>CAVTBG010000001.1:0-394791 GCA_963732895.1 uncultured Pseudomonadota bacterium
TTACTGGTTTGCTCGCTATAACATCAATCAATTATTGAACCGTATCCGTGTCGAAATCGCTCGCTTTGCGTGCCGGCGAGTTGGTCGGAATACACGTGCTAACTCTAAGAACAAATTCCTCGTTTGGAAGCCAAAAATCATTCTCCGACGCTGTACGCGGAATTCTCGGACGCTACACGTGGAAATTACCCAGCCGGCGGGGTCCCGATTTCGCGTAAGTTTTGCGCGCTTCTCCAATTTTGACAAGACTGCCCAGCGACACGAATGGCAGCAAGTGCGGACTCGCGCACTGCAAGAAAAAGAAAGACCGCCTTACGGCGGTCTTTCGTGCAATGAATTACCCTGACCATTCAGGCTGCAGCGATCCCTTTTTTCTTCCTGCGCCTAGCCACCAGACCTAGCAAGCCCAACCCACCGGCGAATAGCGGGAGAGTCGCCGGAAGCGGCGTGGCATTGACGGACGTCACCGAAAAATTGTCGAAACCGATATAAGCCGGATCGTCCCGGAAGCCGATCGTGAGTGTATCCGACCCGGTAGCCACCACATTGAACGAACCGGTTTGCCAAATCCCGCTCGTGTCAGGATTGGAGGCGTCAACAAGCGGCGTACCGTTGAAACTCACGCTAAATTCGCTGGGATCGTCCGCAACGGCGATCAGCCAGCCGGAAATTTGCAGCGCTTCTCCAGGGACGTCGGCGAAGGTCTGACTTATAAAACCGGGTGAGCCTATCGAACCCGCGGCTACGTAGTAATTTCCGTTCTGAGCCCCACCAAAGACATAAAATGACCCCGATACGACCTGCGTGAACCCCAAATTCCCGGATGTCGTCCAACCGGTGAAGTCGCCGGTCTCGAAGCTTCCATTTACGAGGTAGGACGCCGCGCTTGCCGGACCGAGGAATGCTGCCATCGCGACGGCAGCACCAAAAAAGGCATGAAGTGGTGATTTTCTCATTTCAAAGCCTTCAAGCGGATTACCACTTATTAAGCATAACATTTTATCCCCTCGGCTGGTCAATGCCAAACTTTGGGCATGGATTAAGTTCCGCTATGGATTTTGGTCAGAGCTTTTTTTCCGGTTGGACTAGGAATTTATCGAACCGACACCGCCCAACCAATGACGGGACTAATCGATTCACTCACCTTCAGCGCACGAAATGCCTCCTCGGCGGAGATGCCGATGATCATGGTCGGTCCGGTTAAGACGCGTAATCCTAAATCCAAATCTGTAAGCGCGGCTCAGTCGAGTTCTGCTTTGCTTCGACGGCTACCGAATTGCTGGGTCACCGCGAATTGATGCTAAGCGGCAATTTCGGAACTCATGCACCGCAAGAAAAAGAAAGACCGCCTTGCGGCGGTCTTTCCGAAATCGGATCAGAAATCTAGATCAGGCGGCGGCAAGCACGCCTGCACCTTTCCGCTTCCTCCGCCAGCCAAGCAGACCGAACACCCCGAGACCGGTAGCAAAGAGCGGAATGGCTCCCGGCAGTGGGGTGGGGTTCACGACCGCTTGCACCTTCGCCGCGATTGCATCGCCGTAGTCGGTGAAGTTTGCGACCGGCAACACGAAACCGTGCGTACGCGGATCAGGAATCGTACCGTCGTTTACGACCGGCGTCGGGAAGGCAATCGACGTCAGGTAGGTGATGTCTACACCCGACCCTATGGCCTCGACGCTCAACCCGTCCCATCCGGCGGCCGCGGCAGCCGCGACGGCGGTGTTTGTCGCTGATTGTGAATCGGGAACGCCATCGGTCGTCATGTTGATCAGGCTGAGATCGCCGAGGGAGCCCAAGGCCGCAACCGCATTGAAAGCGCAGGACATACACGTCGTCGAGTTTAAGAACGATGCTCCCGTAATCAGCGCCTTGATGCTGGCAAGGTTGGCTGCGGTAACAATTGTCGGCGCCACGACTGACACGGCGGTACTGCTGAAACTGATAACGCCGACCTTATACTGATCAGGACCTGATGTTGGGATGGCATCCAATGCGGATGCTAAGGCGGCTGTAGCAGCGGACCAGTTGGTGGATCCAATACTACCTGAACTGTCGAGAAGGAATTCAAGATCATACGTGTTTGCGCGCGCACTTGACACCGTTACGCCGGCAGCAATCACACCCGACGCAATGACGAAGGCACCCGCCTTGAGCAGTGCCGTTACTCTTTTCATGTCGCCCTCCTAATTCGGTCTAAATGTCTCACATTAGACCCTTGCCAATTCGCGCCACTTTGGCACTTTATCACGTGGCGTCCTAAGCGAAGGAGGTCAAACTGTCGCAGCTCGATATGAGATTCTGTATGACGAAACATCGCTTCAAGCGCGCCAGCCAGGTCCTAGCTGCGATATCTGGGATAATGATCTCGGGCGGAGCACCGTATGTTGCAGCTCAGGATAATGATACCTGCACGGTGCGCGGCAAAAACGGCTCGGTGGTGATTATTGTTTGTGCACCAGGCTTAGATCGGCAGAAGTGGCATAAGTCGGCTGAAACGGCTTGTGCCAACGTCAAAGCATGCTCTGCCTGGATTTGGGACGATCCAAAAAAGGCTCCGCAATCGATACCGGCGATCGCGACGGGTATCCCCAAGAAAGACGTGCTTACGGCTGTCGCCGTATGGGACAATGATCGAAAAGAGCTAATGACGATTGAGCGAGTGAAGAAATCACCTTGAGGGACAGACAATCGCAGCGATGAGTCGCGAATGTTTGTCAGTTAGATTGGATTGGAAAAGCGCCGTTCGAGCCGACGTACGACGTTCGAGATTTGATTCGATTCTATCGCTTCACCGCCGCGCTCGTGCACACCGTCTCGGCATCCGAAACGGACATAGGCGACTTACTGACCATCAGCGCACGAACTCATTCGCTGTCAGTGGGCAACAGATCACCCATTCGATCTTCGAGACGAACGAGATGATCGGCCAAGCCATGCGTTTTCTGCCCAAGATCATCGTCGAATGGCCGCGTATTCGATTGTTCAAGCATCGATACGCTGGGCGCGTCGCAGCCGAATAGGCGCTCGACTCGCTCTTTGTTGGCCTCACTTTTCTCAAGTGTCGATGGAGCTGCCGAAGCAAGCTTCTGAATTGAGCGGCCAAGAGCAGCGACTGCTTCATCGAGACGATCGAGAACGGCTTTGAGCTCGACCCGCTCTTCTGGAGACCGATCCATGATTACGCACCTCACAAACACGCTTGGTCGGCTACGCACTTCCCTTAGGCCTTTGGTCGCCATCAACGGCCGCTCCGGTCGAGGCAACCGCCGTAGAACAGGCTTCCCAAACAGCCCAAATAGATAGCCGACGTGACCAAACTATTGGCACCGCTCCGCCTCAGACAAGCTTCGCGCGGCTCTTGGGGCGAATTTGTTGCGATACAGCCTTTAAGCGCACAGGCTCGGTCGCACCCTGATAAGCCGTCTGAAAGAGCTCATCCTTGTCGGACATACCTCCACTCGTATCAATTACAACCATTAATCTTACACCTTTTTTCGCAATGACAAAGCCCATAAAACGGCCCGCGGCAGAGCCGCCAATCGAGGCCTGGGCCGAATTTGGGGGCTAGGCCGGATGATCGGCCACATCCGCAGCAACTAGTATCACGCGCCGGATAAGCCGATTTATCCGCAAGGTCCTTAACCTTAGCTGGTCAGGTTAACGCGCGGCTATACAACCCAACCATTTCGCTCGGTGGTAGTTAAACAATCGCGTCTCGTATAATGCCACACAATACAGGCGCCGGCGGGGGGCTCGGGCCGATAGGTTTGGGCTCCCCGTCGCAACGGCTTTGGCTCAAGGTGTGACGACATCGTTTGATTATATTCGATAATAAATGTGGCAACAACTTTTTGGCGCTCTCATTGAGCGCGATTTAAACACAACACACTTTCGAATAACACCTTCTCATTGGGACCGACGCGTCACTTGAAGTCGCCGGGCACTGGATAAGAGTACAATCGTTATTCCGCCCATCTCAAGCAACCAATTCCAGCGGAATCCAAGCACTGACCGACCGATGAAACGATCGATGTGATGGAATGAGGCGGCCCTGATCAAAACATAGCCAATAACCACGACTGTGCCGACGATTGCGGTCCAGGTCGAGGCCGGCGCCTGCCTCGGGGAGAGCAAAAGCGCGATGATGAGAAGCATACAAACGGCGGCGACTCCCACAATGAAGATCGCCTGGACCTCCCGCCTCTCCCTGTACCAACCCTCGCCAAAGGCCAGAACTCGAGCCAATTCTGTTAAGGCGCTCTGAAGATCCAACTGCTTATTGATGCCGAGCAGGACGAAAAGGATTGAGATTAGCAGCCACGTTCGTGCCTCTGGTTTGGCTCTGAGTTGGCACGCAACCCGCCAACAGTTCACCGCGGCGGCGGCATACAAAACGACCGTCACCCACCCACCCACCGTCGGGTCCCCAATCCCCGGCGTCCAATTGAAATGACTCAGCGCTGTCAATTTTCTAACCTTCGCCGTGTAAAGATTATATGATAACCCATTAAAACTAATTTTTTTGCCTAAAGCGTTCCGCAATTTCGTGAGCTGCAGGAACCGAAAGTGACAGCAGCCTAATCAAGAACTGAGGCAAGCGTCCCAATTTACACGAAGGCATGACTTCAACTCTTCAAGTCAATGTAGGCGCAGTCGATTTTTCACTACTTGGGGTCGGCAGGAGCCGAGGTTATGCCCCTCTCTTAAAGAACGCAGCATAATATACGAGTTATGCGCGGAAGTTGGTGACGGCATGAAGGGGTAAGGCGGCGTATCGTGGGGGTGTTCAACGCCTCCACTTCTCCACTGAAGGAGTGATACGCCGTGACCGACACTAAAGTGATCAAGCTCGCTCAGCCAGGAACTTTTACCGATTCGCTCACCGAGATTTTGCGTAACGGGGCACGTGCCCTGCTCACGCAGGCCGTCGAGACGGAGGTCGCCGACTTCCTCGGGCAATATGCCAACCTCAAGACCGAGACTGGCCGCCAGCGCGTCGTGCGCCACGGGCATCTGCCCGAGCGTGAGATCATGACCGGCATCGGGCCGGTGGCCGTGCGCCAGCCGCGGGTGCGCGACCGCGAGGCCGCCGGGGGTGGGCGGATTCGGTTCAGCCCGAGCATTCTGCCACCTTACGCGCGGCGCACGAAGAGCCTCGAAGTGCTGATCCCGATCCTCTACTTGAAAGGCGTCTCGACCGGGGACTTCGGGGAGGCTTTGGCAGCGTTGCTCGGCCAGGACGCCGGTGGACTGTCGGCTTCGAGCATTGCGCGCCTGTCCGTGTGCCCGGTCGCCAGCCAAACCCGCACCCCGCTCGGAAGCGGAATCACGGCAGTGCCTCAAGCCCGCGGACCAGCCGCAACACGGCACCGATATCGGCATCACGATCGACGATGATGCGCCGGCCGTTCGCGCTGACGATCTCAACCCGACCGCCGACCGGTTCGACCGCCTGCGCGAGCGGCTCCGGTGTGATTGTCGCCGGCACAAAACTGGCCGTCGCGCCAAGCCGTCCTTCCCGGTGCAACCTGCGCCACGTGAATATCTGCTGTCGGGAGATCCCGTGCCGCCGCGCCGTCGCCGAAGCCGCTCGCGGCTGCGACAAGCTTTCCGCCACGATCCGAAGCTTCTCCTCGGCCGTCCAGCGCCGTCGACGCCCGGTATCGACCACTTCAAGCCGACTGATCTGATGACTGTCAGTAATGATATCCATACTGACTATCAACTATCCGCCAGACGATTCACGCAAGGCGGCCGACGCCGGATGGATACATTGAGACCCTCTGTCCGAATGATGCACAAGACCACCTCGATGGGTGGGTCTTCGTTCGTGCAGGGCCTGCTCCAGGGCATCCAATACGAAGCTGGCATGAGCAGTTCGGCTGACCCGCCAGCCGACGATGCGGCGGGCATAGGCGTCGATGACGAAGGCCACATAGACGAAACCGGTCCAGGTTGCCACGTAGGTGAAGTCGGAGAGCCAGAGCATGTTCGGCTTCGGCGCATGAAACTGGCGGTTGACGTGATCGAGTGGGCAAGGCGCCGCCTTGTCGCTGATCGTCGTCCGCACAGGCTTGCCACGGATCACGCCCTGCAGGCCAAGACCCGCCATCAACCGCTCGACGGTGCAGCGGGCGACCGTAAAGCCTTCTCGTCGCAACTGCCGCCAGACCTTGCGCGCGCCGTAGACGCCGAAGTTCTCCGCGAACACCCGTTGAATCTCGACCTTCAGGCCCGCATCGCGCCGCGCGCGGGCCGAAAGCTTGTCGGCGTTGATCCGCCCGGCGACATGCGCATGGTAGGTCGACGGGGCGATCGGCAACACGCGGCAGATCGGCTCGACCCCATAGGCTTCCCGATGATCGTCGATGAATGCGATCATGGCTTCACCCGGCGGTCGAGCTCCGCCTGGGCAAAATACGCCGATGCCTTGCGCAGGATCTCGTTCGCCTGGCGGAGCTCGCGGTTCTCCCGCTCCAGTGCCTTGAGCCTCTCGGCAACGTCCGTCGCGACGCCACCTCGCTTGCCGCTGTCGACCTCGGTCTTCTTCACCCACTCGTTCAGGGTCTGCGCCGAGCAACCGATCTTGGCCGCCACTGACTCAATCGCCGCCCACCGCGACGGATGCTCGCACTCATGATCGAGCACCAACCGCACCGCGCGAGAACGGACCTCAGGTGAGAATTTGTTCGTCGTCTTGCTTGTCATAGCCCCATCCTCTCAGGAGTTGGGGCCTCCGGCAAACCCGGGGCGGTTCATTATGGCAGCCCGGTGACCTGCGACCAAGTGGGTGAAACGAGGATGGTCGTCTACCACAATATATCTGCTTCCGTCCGAACTAGCCCGATCGACATTTTGTACCGGGCAAATTGAGATGCTGTTAGACATTGTGTCGAGCGGCGGTGCCGGGGGCAATGGTGCATGTGACCTGACGGATTCTTTGTAATAGCGATGAGAGGCTACTGCGTCGGTACGATCCCATCGAGATGGTAAGCCAGTGGCGCGATTGCGGATAACTTTAACTTATGGGCGCGGCACCAAGTCCATCTGCTTTAGCGGAAAGCGATCCAGAATCCAGAAGACTCGTCGGACTATACAAGTCAAGATTGAACCGAAATTTGATCAACCATCAAGTCGATTGTCCGAAGGATATCCGCCACGGAGAATGAATAAATGCCAGAACGCCCCTCACCGACAACAAAGCCGAACCTAACGTCTAAACACTCCGCCCAATCTCGATGAATCGCTGAAAAACGATCCGGCGGTTGCAACACCACCAATCCACTATTCGCAGGGCAGCTGAATATATAATGCGCAATATGACTTCCCTCTATAGAGACGACAAGCTTGGCGTTAACAAGAGTCTGAAATCATGGTATCAAGATCATTTGATACGTCCAGAACAACAAAACCTCGTCGGATTAAGGCGTCTATGATTTCGGCCTCATTATCTATCAACCTTTGAACGCCGCTTCAACTCCGCCTTAAATAGACGTAGGCATTCGTCGAGTTTGTTGGGAACCGAGATTTTATCCGGTCCCTCAGAACGTGATAGCGCTTCCGTTTGGAACTATTTTGTGAAAAATCTTGAAACAATATGAGTTTGTCGATGCGAGCTCGATCTGTTGGAACGGGTTGCTGGCCGAAATACTCCTGATATTTTTGCTTATGTCCGTACGCGGGTGTTCGCAGACACAAAGGAACAGTAAATTCCTCGGCGAGAAGATGCTTAGTGCAGTCATCGGCTAGCCAATGAAAAAAATACTTTGATCCAAGCAAAGTTGATGCCAAAGCACGGCTATTAAAATGATGGCACTCGCGCGCACCTGGACCCAACAACGACTTGTCGGCAATGAGCGGATGTCTGAAGTGGTCAACATAGACGGATCCATTAATTAAAATGGCATTTTTGATATGATATGCAATCGTCGGGGCAGAGGTGAATGTCGTGCAGACGGCTGAAGCGATTTCGCTGTCTGAGGTACTCATGGCAAAAGGGTCTGAGGACTCGAATGTCGTTATCTTGTCGAGCTGTCCCGGTAGAAATATCGAAGGTCGCCTATTTGTTGTTTTCGCTGGGCACAAGATCTCTGTGCGATGCGCAATTGCTTCTAATGTCCCGCGGCCCATGAAAAGCCGTTTTACTGACCTAAGAAATGGGATCGTATGGATGGGAAGAACCATCTACTGCTCATGACAACGTTAAGACGTAGGCAAATATCGCCGGTACTGACCTGCCACTGAGTTCGTCCTCCATGTGGAATTAGAGTCCGGCCTCAAGTGCAGTGGGGCCGAACTTTGAATTGCCGGGGGGTAGAGTTTTTCAGCTCTGCGACCGCACCCCCTCAGGAGTTGGAGTTTCCCGCAAACCCGGGGAGGATCAAATATTTTCCGCATCAGTTCTCATGAGACTGGGAGATACTTTTTGATTAGGTCAACTCGATTTTGCATAGCAGAATCTCGATCGAGACGAGCGCCAGAGGTAGCAGCCGCTTCGACCAGCCTACAAAGTTTTGATCGGTCACGGTCGAGAGATATGATTATCTTAGCCAACGCCTCCCAGTTACCAATATCGGTAAATGTACCGCCTCCATAGGCTGCCACGAGATCACGCGAGTACGCAGTTCCATAGCCAACGAGCGCGCAACCAGCCGCCAGAGCCTCTCCCAGGCAACGAGGTGACTCGCCAGTCATGTGGCAAAAAAGAAAAATGTCTGTATCACGTAGGCTGGCCATGATTTCCTGCCTACTTACTAGACCAGCGAGCGCTACACTTTTTTCTATTTTAAACCGCTCAATATCATGCTGCATCTGTTGCATTAACGAGCCATCACCAAACCAGGTGCCACTCAGCTCCACACTACAATCAATGGCACGACATATAGTCTTTAGCCAGTCGAGCGGCCCCTTCATCGGAATTATTCGACCGGCATACGTAATCGTTAACGGCTTGCCCGTTTTGATGCGATCCAATTTTTGGCGGAGCTGCGCTGACGAGATGTGGTCTTCTGGTGAGACTTGAACGTTTAGTACCTTTTGCGTGTTGGGGGCGACGTCTTTGTAAGCATCAAAAACGTCTTGACCTTGCAGCAAGGCAAGGCTCGAGTTTGAAAAGCACTTATTGGCCTTCCTTAAGAAGGAATGCATCCATAGCGTCTTTCTGACCTTCCTAAGACCTGACGGCATGGTCGCCAAATTCAAACGTTGAACGCTTTCATGATCCCAATCCGACTCAATAACGTATTTGCGCTTCATTTTAATTGCGATGAGAGCCGCAACTGTTGGCCAGTCATACATTGCATGGGGCGAGAAGAGCAGATAATCAGC
This sequence comes from uncultured Pseudomonadota bacterium, assembly GCA_963732895.1. Classification (GTDB taxonomy): domain Bacteria; phylum Pseudomonadota; class Alphaproteobacteria; order Rhizobiales; family Xanthobacteraceae; genus Pseudolabrys. Next base: position 9,328 of record CAVTBG010000001.1, read on the forward strand.
ATTAGCGATTTGCGTTTTTAATAGTCTTCTTGTCTCCAAATAATGGCGCAGATGCTTATCCTCCCTGTATGTGTGGGGCAATTCAATGTACGACAGCCTGCCGCAATTTGGTATCTTGTCCAACGGTATTGATCTGAGGAGGCCACTATTCTTCCCGCCTGGAGAAACCGGGCAAGCAAACGTTACTTGGCTAAAATTCGCAAGATAGATGCGGAGATTGTTGACGTAATCAGCTTCGACCTCATAGGCCCCATCGACCACGCGAACGACAGGGGGTATTACCTGCAATAACTTTCCGGCCATGACACGGATAATCGCTAAGTGCAGGATTGAGTTGAGAGCTTCATCAGGGATAGAATAGTATAGGAGCAAAGTCGGCGACAATACACTTCGTGCCATCGAGCGGATCCATTATCAAAATTAGCACGTAAACAAGTGGACTGCAAATTATTACTACCGCTTGACGAATTGGAATGCGGGGACACGGACTTAACGAAGATGGCATGTTGTGGCCTGCACCCGGTTTGGGTGACACCGACTTAAGCTACTCCGGCCTGCCGCTCGAACTCCATGGGGCTTAGATAGCCGATCGTCGAGTGCCTGCGTTTCGGATTATAGAAGCGCTCGATGTAGTCGAACACATCCGCTTTCGCTTCGTCCCTCGTCCTGTATGTCTTGTTGGCCGTGCACTTGGTTTTGAGCGAGGAGAAGAAGCTCTCCATCGCCGCATTGTCCCAGACGTTGCCTGCGCGGCTCATCGAGCAGACGACGCCGTGATCCGCCATCAGCCGCTGGAACTGCTCGGATGTGTATTGGCTGCCACGATCCGAGTGGTGCACCAGCGCATCGGTGGGAGATGATACGAGCTCTGCCGTCATCCCCGCGCTCATCGACCAGCCGACCACCCGGCGAGAGAACAGGTCGATCACGGCAGCCACGTAGAGCCAGCCCTCCGCCGTCCAGATATAGGTGAAGTCCGCAATCCATCGGCGGTTGGGTGCCGGAGCCACGAAGGCGCGATCGAGCACGTTCGGAGCGACGGCGGCGGCCTGCCGCTCACCCAGGTCGGGCGGCAGCCGACGCCGGCGCGGACGTGCTTTAAAGCCTTGGCTGCGCATCAATTGCTCGATCCGGTGCAGGCCGCAGTTCATGCCTTCCGCCAGCAGGTCATGCCACACACGCCTGGCGCCATAGGTCCGGGCGCTGCCGATGAAGCTGGCCCGCACCTTGGCTGAGAGCACCTCGTCGGTTCGTCTGCGCCTGCTGGGTGGCCGCTTTAGCCAGGCATAGAACCCGCCGCGCGAGACACCGAGCGCCCCGCACATCCAATCCGCCGGCCAGATCCCCCGGTGCTTCGCGATGAAGGCGAACTTCACGTCGATTCCTTCGCGAAGTAGGCCGCGGCTTTTTTTAGGATGTCGCGCTCGGCCTTGAGCTTGATGACCTCGCGCTTGAGCCGGGCAATCTCCAACTGCTCCGGCTTCATCTGCCCGTGGCCGGGGAAGGCATGCTGCGGATCTTCCGAAAACTTCTTCACCCAGCTGCGTAGTTGAGAGACATGCACGCCCAGGTCTTCGGATGCCTGATTGAAGGATACGCCTCGATCCCTGATCAGGCGCACAGCCTCAAGCTTGAATTCCTGCGTAAACTTCCGTCTCTCCATGACCCACCTCCGGTCCCATTGTCACACCAAACTTGGTGTCTTCGGAACCGGGTGCAGGCCATTGTCTTTGAGTACCCGCTTCGCGGCCAAAAGAAACCGTCGGCCTCCGTGGGCTTGAATTGTAGCGATTGGCCACCAACGGCCTCATGCAGTTCAGCATCCGCACCCGTCAAAAATTGCTGGACATTGACATGGCTTTGTTTGGATAGGAAGCTACTTAATCAGACTGCCCACGAGCGTTGCTGCTCGTCTATAAAGTGCTGATCGCCTATATTCTCAAGCGCGAACCATCTCGGTTGCCGGAATTTCTCAGATGCGGTGGGGTTCAGTCTCAGGATTGATAATTCAAATGCAAAACAAATTGGTGTGGTATCACCATGCGGCACGCGGTCTTGGTCTTCCGTCCTTGGCGAGGCGTCAGCTTCAAAAACGATTTGGCGCGGCAGAAATCGAGCTAAGCTCAAAATATTTGAAGCATCATGTTCGCAGGCGCCGTAATTCGAGCGATTTATATGTATTCGATCAGATTTTCATTGAGCTTCAATACAGATGCCTCGATGGCGTTTATTCGCCCAAGCTGATTGTTGATTGCGGCGCGAATGTTGGATATTCGACGGCCTACTTCCTATCAAAATTCCCATCTTCAAAAGTCATCGCAATTGAACCTGACTCTGAAAATTTCCGCCTCTTGAAAAAGAACGCGCATCCATACGGGAAACGCTGCGAACTCATCCAAGGTGCAGTCTGGCCCAAAGAAGAACTGCTTAATATCAATATCCCTACCACCGCAGCCTCAGAGTGGGCTATCTCAGTCTCACCTTGTGCAAACGGGCAGGGAAGCGTTCAAGCGATTACTATCCAGTCCCTGCTTGCCGGCGAAGCCCGCATTTCGATACTCAAAATTGATATCGAGGGTGCGGAGTACGAATTGTTCCGCGAGAAACCGGATTGGCTTGATCGAGTGGATAATATAGTTATCGAACTACACGGCCGGCGGTGCGAAGAAGCTTTCTTTGCTGCTATCACAGGCCGCCGTTTCGCCATCTCACGCTGCGGGGAATTGACTGTGTGTCTGAGTTCCACTGATGTTATACGCAACGATTAGGAGATCGTTTTTATACTCAAGCCTATCTGAACAGATCACCCTGAAAATCTAACGGGCATTATGAGTGTGAAAATCGACAGACGGCAACTGTTGGCAGGAGCAACGGCGACAGCGTTGCTGCCGCGCGCGGCGGCCGCTGGCCTTCATTCTGGCACTGCCGTCGGCAACGTTCCCCCGCTCACTGGCTGGAACCATCTCCCGATGGGGTGGGGCGGCTTCACCGTGGGGTCCGACATAGCGGCAACCGACGGAACGATGGTGTGTCGTACTGATGTGGGCAACATCTATCGCTGGACAGGAACGACTGCCGACCGTGCCGACCCGACGAAGCGGTGGCAATCGCTCTTGAGCTTTGCGAGTCTCGCTGGAACGGTCACTCCAGGTCAGCGTGCCTTTATGGCTGGTGGCAAGGGCGCGTGGGAATTTGTCATCGCTCCCAGCCTTACGACGCGATTCTATGCAATATTCTCGAACTCATTTCCTGAAACCGCCGTGAAGATTCCAACGAATTATGCCGCTTACGTGACTGATGACTCGGGGGCGACCTGGATTAAATCGGACCTCGTAACGAACAATGCCGACAGCAACGGGATCACCAAAGCTCATTCCTATAAGATCGCCGTTGATCCCAACAACCCTAATGTTGCTTATGTCGGCCTCCCACACTCGAATGGACAGTCATATCTAACTTGGTACACGACAGACGGCGGGCGCACCTACACCGGGATCTCCGGCATTCCGCAAGCAAAGCGCGATCCGGGGGGCTGCGGCATATGCGTTGATGGAACTGCCACTACGACAGGCGTTGGTGGCCTAATTGTTTCATATCGCGTCATAGCTCCCTCGAGCGGAGTTGACATTTATGAGTCATTTGACGGTGGCTTAAGTTTCGCTTCAACCGGCTTCGTGACTGTCTTCGGCTCGACGGCGTTTTCGGTCTATGCTGGGCGCATGAACCGTAACAACGGGATATTTTACGTTGTCGTTAACGGTCAACTCTGGCGATATATTAAAGGTGCCACAGCGGGCGGAGGCACATGGGATAAGTTAAGTGATCACGGACTAAACAAGAGTTGGCCCTATCGCGCTGGAGCTGGCACCATCACTCTCGATCAGCGAGTTGGGCAAGAGGGATTTCTCACTGTCTTCACTAACGGCCTAGGTGGGGCAGCGGTCTATGCGACAAACGCCGATGCAATAAATCCAGCGACGATTAGCTGGACGGCCGGCCATATGGCGTCTCCAGTCTTTCATTCGCCAAGTTATGACGTGCAATGGCTGGCGACGATGAAGTCTACTGGCTACATCGGATCGACAAACTCTCTCATTGATCCCGACGGTGTTAGTTGGTGGTTTGGTTTTCAAGGGGCGGGTTGGTATTTCGCGCGCTCGGATTTTACCACTCCAGTCCGCTACGAGCCTAACGGCGCTACTGCTACATACAGCATTGTAACGAGTCGAGGTGACGGCGAGTCTGCGGTCTCGCAAGATATTCTGCGACCGCCAGGTGGAGCTTATCCAGTCGTCGCGCCACAAGACTTGTCGATGATGCGGGGAACGTGGACTGACTACCCAACCAATCTAAACCGACCCAAAGATCCAGGTGCCAATTCGCGGTTAGATGCTGACACTCTCGCCTACGCCCTGAGCGATCCTAGTTTTGTGATCTGTAAGCGCGACGGGGAGTTTACTTTCAACGGCCACTACACGGCATATAACACCAACTATGGTGAACCCGGATCGTGGACAAATTTATTAAATCAGCCTGACTATATGTATCATGCTGTTGCCGACATTGAGGTGACTGACAATAGAGACGGCACAGGAACGATTACCGTTTATGACGTAAAATACGGAACTGTTCAGCTTGATCAAGAGCCCAACGTCATGGTGACGAACGGCACAACTCTTACATCATCAGGAACAGGCGGAGTTGGGGACTATACGATCAGCGCGGCATTGACCCAAGGGTCAGGCATTGGTTGTCTCTTTAATGGGAGAGAATATGTCGCAACGATAGTTTATCGGAGCTCGGGAGCGGCTCTCACTGTTGAGCAACTTCTAGCGGGCGGTCCTGTCACATCAGGCCTGACAATTTATTGGATTGGACGTCAACTATTTTATCGGGGAATTTCGTCTTATGGTACCGGCTCGGGCGGAACCGGAACATATATCTTAAGCAATACTGTTCATTCGACCTTATCGCGCCAGATCGCATTTTTGAACAAACAGAGTTATGGTGGTCAAGTCTGCGCTCTGACGAAGGATAATGTGTTTCTCGCTCCCTACGGAACGAGCAATTACAAATTTAAGCCAGTCTATTGTACTGACTTCAGCAGTGGGTCGCCGACGTGGCAATTCTGCACCGGGCTACCGGAATTTTCCTGGTCGCTCCGTAGTTATTCAAACGGGTCCCCAATAAAATATTTTGCGGGCGACCCGAACAATGCTGGGGTTGCGTATGCGTTTGCGCTGGCGCCGAGTACTTCAGTCGCGTCGGTGCTCTATAAGACGACCGACTATGGTGCTACTTGGTCTCCCGTAAATAGGACGAACTTGATAACAGGCGCTAATTCAACTGGCATGTTCATGTACTGTGTGCCGGGATTCCCCGATCATATATGGCTCGGTATCAAGGCAAGCGCAGACCCAAACAAATTCTGGCATTCGGAAGATGGCGGTGTGAGCTTCACCCACGTCAATCTGCCGGCCCGCTATCAAACACTGCAACAGTTCACTATGGGTAAGGCACTTCCAGGCGCGTCCTATCCAACGCTTTATATGATCGGGTACGGGAATTACAATACTCGGTTCTCGGTAAAGTATTATTATTCGACCGACAAAGGAGTGACGTGGAAGGCTCTTGGGCGAAATCTCGGGCTAAATGGCGACCAAAGCGATCTTCCGCCACTCAATCAAATCAATGGTCTACAAGGACTGTCTGGCGACTGGGATGTTGCAGGTCTTGTTTATGCCGTCGCGTCTAGTATGGGGTTCTTGTATTTTTATGATCCAACGATGACGTGATGACTTTTAACTTCTTCAAATAGGACCATTTCATGCGCGTCGGATCGTCTAGGTATCCCAAATTGATTGGAGCGATTAACTCAGATAGCCCGCCAGGGAGACTTCATATTCCGAGCTTGGATGGCCTTCGGGCCGTGGCTTTCACGATTGTCTTTGTTTCCCACTCGGGTTTCGGAAACATCATACCTGGAGGCTTTGGAGTCACAATATTCTTTTTCTTAAGCGGATTTCTGATCACTTTTCTTTTGCGGCACGAATATCAACGCTATAAAACCATAGATATTACGAATTTTTATCTGCGACGGGTTCTCCGGATATTCCCCCCTCTGTACATCAGCCTGGCAATTATGATTGCAATGGTTGCGTTCGGATTCCTTCCTGGAACGCTCAAGTTTTGGCCAGTCCTATCCGAAGCAGCTTTCATGACAAACTACTACGTACTATTTGGTGCCGACCCAACCGGAATCATACCCGGAAGCGGCGTCCTATGGTCCTTGGCGGTCGAAGAACACTTCTATCTTGTCTTCCCATTTTTTTTAGCTCTAACAGTCATTCGAATGACCTCAAAGCAGCAAGCGTTTGTGCTGGGCTCACTTTGTCTTTTGGTCTTGGCTTGGCGCATTTTGCTCGTTTACGGGATGCACGCAACCGAACTAAGAACATATTTAGCCACAGACACCAGGATCGATTCGATATTATTCGGCTGCGTTCTTGCGCTAAGCTTCGCTCCAAGCCTAGACAAAGCGCCTAACCTTTCCACCGCGCTGAAATCGGGAGTTTATTTAGGTTCTATATCCCTACTGTTGATTTCGTTTTTATATCGCGATGAACAGTTTCGTAACTCACTGCGCTACACTGTGCAGGGTGTCGCCCTACTTCCGCTTTTCTATTTTTCAATTGTGGACTTAGGCAAGCCGTGGTTTTCATGGCTAAACTGGAACATAGTTCGATTTTTTGGTACCCTCACTTACACCATGTACCTTATTCATTTATCGATCATATCAAGCATCAGGTTTTTGGTTCCAGATATGGCTCGATGGCGACTTATGATTTTCGCCCTTGCGATTACTTCGATATGTGCGCTCGCCATGTATCTCCTGGTCGAAAGACCACTTACGTCAATTAGACGACGGCTGAGAATGTAAAGCACTGCTACAAACTCTGCATGCCTTTACTTTCACACTGGGGCATACTGGGGCCGCGGACTTGAGCAACAGGATTTTTCCGTGAAGTATATCATTTTCGGGATAAGTTTGGCATGCGTCGCTCCTCTAGTTGTATGGCTGCGACAAAATCCCCGGATGACCCCAAAGCTTTGGATTTTGATTGGCGCGCTTCCTTTCATTTGGGGAGCCTTTCCAAGATACCAAATCGCTCTTTTCGGGGTGCCAGCCTGGCCGGGTTTCGTCCAAGGCTTTGACGTTTCCATTCTCGACCTACTTTTACTTGCCGCGTTTTTCGCTCTCCCCCGCGCGCGACCTAAATTGCCGTTCAAGCTTGTTTTTTCTTTCTATTTCGGCGCGGTCTTGCTGTCTGCCTTCGGCGCTGGGAGCTCAACAGCAAGCCTATGGTACGTCTGGCAGCTCCTACGGATTTTCTTTGCGTACATGGTCATTGCCAGAGCATGCGCGGAACCGCGCATTGCGAACGCACTACTGCAAGGGTTGGCCATTGGCGTTTGCTTCGAGGCCGCTACTGTCGGCTGGCAAAGATTTGTCGTTCATTACGTTCGTTCAGTCGGCACTTTTGAGCACGAAAATATGCTCGGAATTGCAATGCACTTGGTCATATTTCCATTTTTTGCGCTGCTGTTGTCGGGCGAGAAAGGCTGGCAACCGAAGACGGTCCCTATACTCGGGGCCTTCATTGACATTTTTACAACCTCGCGCGCGACAATCGGGTTCGCTGGCGTGGGATTTATGTTTCTTCTTGTGCTGTCCATGCTGAAAAATTGGACTGCTCATAAAACGCGCATATTGGGCGCCGCATTGCTTGTGCTTTTGATTCTGGTGCCTGTGACCTATCGACAATTCAGTTACCGATTTAGCGGCATTAGCATGACTGACCTCATGGGCGGCCGCTCAGAGCTCAATGAAGCCGCCGCGCTGATCCTCGCCGATCACCCGATGGGAATTGGCGCCAATAATTTCGTCTTTACATCACGCGCGCAAGGCTACGGCCAGCGGGCGGATGTCGGATTTAAAAACGAAGAAACGTTTCCGCACAACATCTATTGGACGACTGCTGCCGAGACCGGATACATCGGGGTCTTGGCGCTATTTTTATTTTTGCTTCGCCCCATCCTGTTCGCCATCAGGTCCGGTTGGCGGTACCGCAAAGATCGTAGAGGCGACCTGTTACTCGGTCTTGCAACATCATTGCTTATATTTGACATCCACTCCTATTTTGAGTGGGTGTTCTTCACAGATCAAATTCAGTATATGGTCGCAATCAATTTGGGGATGATCGCAGGCTTGGTCGCGCAGCTCAATTCTACGCGACCGCAGATACGTGGGCGGGATCATAACGCACCAACGACGACACGAACCTAGAGGCATAACCAAAGCCCAAGATACGCGAAGCTCGAGATGAGCGCAAACTGTCTGCCGCTGTCCCTCGAATCACTCAGTCACGATTTCATTGTTCGGTCGATTTAGTGCGCCAGATCACAAAGATTGCTCAGCTTTTAACTAACGTCCGCAAAAATAACCTTAATGCCGCCTATCACGAAGTCGAATACTTCGGCAGCCTAATATAGATTAGCTTTTATGAAGCGCTATAGATTATTGTACGGATGAAGGCCAGAGGCTGCGGGAACGCGATTCCTGGATGGACGGGAGCAGCGCGCTGCCACGCGCGAATAGATCATATGCGAAAGACCTTTTTGTCGATCCAGTTCCTAAGGTTCGTCGCGGCTGTGCTTGTGGTATTGGACCATATTACGAATGGTCTGAATCAACATTTTCCGGGCAGTATTTCGAATTCATTTGAGCATCTCACCCAATTCGGCGCCTCTGGCGTGCACATATTCTTCGTTATCAGCGGATTTGTGATGGTGTACACGTCGTTCTCCCGACCCGATGGCGATTTCAACGCCTCTAATTTCGTCATCAGGCGGCTCATTCGCATCTACCCAATCTATCTCGTGTACGCTGCTTTGTACTTGTATTTCTACTATGCATTTGCCGGCGGCAAGATTCTTACACCTTCAGAGCTTCTTGGTGCCGTTACCCTTTTTCCCGGTTATTCAGCGGGCATCATCGGGCCGGGCTGGACCCTCGCCTTTGAAATGTATTTCTACCTTTGTTTTAGCATCGCGATGATCTTCGGATTGACGCGAGGACTCTTGGCCCTGACTATGTTTTTCTTGGCTGCGATTGGGTCTCGCGTCTTATTGAATGCCAATCAACCGACGATTTATGTCTTGATAAATCCGCTACTGGTTGAGTTCTTGGCGGGTGCATGGATTGGGTACGCACTGGTCCATTCGACGCGCACCAGCGACAAGTTCGCCAATCTAATGTTGGCACTCAGTCTTGTCGCGTTCATGGCCGGTATCGTATTTGGGTACGATCGGCTGCCTGCGCTGATGACTTGGGGCGTTCCGAGCGCTCTCCTCATTGCAGGTCTCGTGTTCAGGGAGCAGAACGGCCATGTTTCGCCTGCAGTGAAACACTTCTCGTTTATGGGGGACAGCTCTTACTCACTCTATCTCATTCACATTGTGCTAATCGATTCTGTCATATTCTTTGCAATTCACGCCAACAGCACAATCGCAACTGAGGCCATTTCAATAGGCACCTTTTGGTGGGTGGTCATCAGCTTGGTGATTGCGGCTTATTGCATTGCAATCGCATATTTCTTATACGTGTTTGTCGAACGAAAGCTCGTCAAAAGCCTACAACAACTACTCCGAAAGAAGCGCACGGCAACATCCGCGTCCTGAGCGAGGCGTAGGCTACCATGCAGCAAGAGGACTGCTCGCTTGGATGGGATATTAATTTTACCAGCAATTTTCTTCGGCAGACTTCCGAAATGCGACTTTTCCGTTATAGGTAGTCGGCTATAGATATATGACACTCTTTTCCAACTAAAGAATCACAATAGAGCCTGCCGATAGCGCGCGAGCCGGATTTTAAGACTGATCTGGAGCGATACCCACCGCGGCACTTCTTGCGCGAGCAGTCAATCTGGGCCATCGCGATTTATCGTTTCGGCCGCCGCGTGCCCACAAGCCCGGGTCGACCCGGCGTGTTCTCCTGACGGTCTATTGGATCAACCATCGCATCAGCGGAGCGTCGCCGGTCGTCGGTGACGACGTCGGATTAGGCAGCCGCTACGTTGGCCTCGGCCTCTCCGCATCGGTAAAGGCACCAAAATCGGCGCCAAGAGCGTGGTGCCGTACGATGTGCTGGACGGAGCCAAGACCACGGGAAACCCCGCCCGCTTCGTCGCGCCAGAAATCAAGCTGGCGTCGGGTTCAGTGTATCCATCCGGCGTCGGCCGCCTTGCGTGAATCGTCTGGCGGATAGTTGATAGTCAGTATGGATATCATTACTGACAGTCATCAGATCAGTCGGCTTGAAGTGGTCGATACCGGGCGTCGACGGCGCTGGACGGCCGAGGAGAAGCTTCGGATCGTGGCGGAAAGCTTGTCGCAGCCGCGAGCGGCTTCGGCGACGGCGCGGCGGCACGGGATCTCCCGACAGCAGATATTCACGTGGCGCAGGTTGCACCGGGAAGGACGGCTTGGCGCGACGGCCAGTTTTGTGCCGGCGACAATCACACCGGAGCCGCTCGCGCAGGCGGTCGAACCGGTCGGCGGTCGGGTTGAGATCGTCAGCGCGAACGGCCGGCGCATCATCGTCGATCGTGATGCCGATATCGGTGCCGTGTTGCGGCTGGTCCGCGGGCTTGAGGCACTGCCGTGATTCCGCTTCCGAGCGGGGTGCGGGTTTGGCTGGCGACCGGGCACACGGACATGCGGAAGGGATTCCCGGGCCTCTCATTGCTCGTGCAGGAGGTGCTGCGGCGCGATCCGCTGAGCGGTCACCTCTTTGTCTTTCGCGGCCGTCGCGGCGATCTGTTGAAGGTTATCTGGCACGATGGCCAGGGAGCCTGCCTGTTCGTGAAGCGATTGGAACGGGGTCGATTTTATGGCCGAGCGCGGCCGACGGCGCGGTGACGATCTCGTCGGCTCAGCTCGGCTACCTGCTGTCTGGAATCGATTGGCGCAATCCGCTGCAAACCTGGCGTCCGACGTCGGTTGGATGACGGATTTTCTTTGCAGTTGCTGACGAATATGATTCTCTTGGGCCTATGACATCGGCGTCTGAACCTCTGCCATCCGATCTTGCTGCCGCTCACGCGATGATCCTGGCAGAGCGTAACGCGCGCGTCCTGGCAGAGGCCAATGCAGCGGTTGCCAAAGCCGAAGCGGCCAATGCTCAGGCAGATCTTTCAAGCAGTGAAGCGCTGATTGCCCATCTCAAGCTGGCAATCGAAAAGCTGCGGCGGGAGCTTTATGGCAGCCGCTCGGAGCGCAAGGCGCGGCTGCTGGAGCAGATGGAACTGCAGCTGGAAGACCTGGAGGCGGCGGCGACCGAGGATGAGTTGGCGGCCGAGCAGGCGGCGGCCCGGACGCAGACAGTCCAGTCGTTCGAGCGCAAGCGGCCTTCGCGTAAGCCATTCCCCGAACACCTGCCGCGTGAGCGCATCGTCATCGCCGCGCCGGAAAGCTGTCCCTGCTGCGGATCGGCGAAGCTGTCGAAGCTGGGTGAGGATATCACCGAGACGCTGGAGGTGATCCCGCGGCGGTGGAAGGTGATCCAGACGGTGCGCGAGAAGTTCTCGTGCCGGGAATGCGAGACGATCACGCAGCCGCCGGCGCCGTTCCATGTCACGCCGCGCGGCTTCGCCGGGCCGAACCTGCTGGCCATGATCCTGTTCGAGAAGTTCGGCCAGCATCAGCCATTGAACCGGCAGAGCGAGCGATACCGGCGCGAAGGCATCGATCTGAGTGTGTCGACACTGGCCGATCAGGTTGGCGCCTGCACGAGCGTCCTACAGCCCCTGCATGCGCTGATCGAACGCCACGTGCTGGCTGCCGAGCGGCTGCATGGCGACGACACGACGGTGCCGATCCTGGCCAAGGGCAAGACGGTCACGGGGCATATCTGGACCTATGTCCGTGATGATCGGCCCTTTGACGGTCGCGCGCCGCCGGCGGCGCTGTATTACGCCTCGCGCGATCGACGGCATGAGCATCCCGTTCGCCATCTTGCAAGCTTCACCGGCATCCTGCAGGCCGATGCTTATGGCGGGTACAACGCACTTTATGATCCGTCGCGAGTGCAAGGAGCGATTACTTCGGCGCTGTGTTGGGCCCACGCAAGGCGGCAGTTCTTCGAACTGGCCGATATCGCGGCCAATGCCCGGTGTGGAAAAAATGCGGCGGCGATCTCACCGGTCGCGCTGGAGGCGGTCAAGCGCATCGATGCGCTGTTCGAGATCGAGCGCGGCATTAACCGGATGAACGCCGACGAACGTCTGCGCGTGCGCCGCGAGCAAAGTGTGCCACTTCTGACCGCTCTGGAAGCATGGTTACGCGACGAGCGATCCCGCCTGTCGCGCTCGGCCTCGGTCGTCAAGCCGATCAACTACATGCTCAAGCGCTGGGATCGGTTCGCCGGCTTTATCGACGATGGCAGGATCTGCCTCACGAACAATGCGGCCGAGCGCGCCCTGCGCGGATTTGCAATAGGTCGCAAGTCTTGGCTGTTCGCCGGCTCCGAACGCGGCGCCGATCGGGCGGCGGTCATGGCGACGTTGATCATGACGGCCAAGCTCAATGATATCGATCCGCTCGACTGGCTCGCCGACGTGCTCGCCCGCATCGCCAACATCCCGCAAGCGCGGCTTCCTGAACTGCTGCCATGGCACTGGAAGATGGCGAGCCTGCAAGCAGCCGCTTGAGCCATATGCCGCAAGCAAAATCCGCGCACCTGCGGTACTCGGCGGATGCTTACGGTTCAGTCGCGCTGGACAAATTACCAACGAAGGTTATCCGCGATTTCGTTGAAGCTACCGCTCAACTTGGCACACTCTCTGATGATATCGAATTCCTCAATCACTTTCTTGCGCCCAAGCTTGGCCGCCGAAAGCCTGAAATCATAGTCGCCGATCATCATGGCGACCGCTTTCGCCAGCGCGTCCGGATCGGACGGGCGAACAAGAAGGCCGGTCTTGCCGTGCTCAATGAGTTCGCTCGTTCCCGCAATATTGGTCGCGATTACGGGTACGCCAATTGCCATTGCTTCTATCGCCGACACCGGAAGTCCTTCGACGAAGCTTGGCAATACGAACAAGTCCGCCGATTGTAGCTCATTGATAACTTCGTCTTCGTTGAGAAATCCAAGAAATTCCACGTTAGTTGATATACCTAGCGCCTTCGTCAAAGCTTCGAGCGCATTGCGGTTCGGCCCATTGCCGGCAAGCCGCAACTTTAGGACATGACCTCTGTCCGCAAGCAGCTTGAGAGCCTTGACAAGGAATGAAATGCCCTTTTCTGGGGAGAGTCGGGCTGCGCAAAAAAGCGTTTTGACCTGTTCCCGCGGAGGTCGATAGTGATACTTTTCGATGGCCAAACCGCAATGTACGACCCTGAACGGTTCAGGATCATCATTCCCAGAGAACATCATCAACTGGCTTTGGCAGAAGTAGCTGATGGCCCGCGTAAAGCGGGCCGCAGCCACCTTTTCCTTAATTTTGGAATACTTGGCATCGAAAAAGACCGGCCAACCGTGAAAAGTGATGCTGTACTCGATATTGGCGAGTTTCGCAGCCAGCATCGTGACCGTACCGCTCTGGTCCCCAATGTGATTATGAACATGATCTATGTTTTTCTTGCGCAGAATTTCGGCCGCGAGTACCGCTTCGCAAAAATAGAACAATTGATATGTAATCCCGCATAGCCCTGGCCTAGACATGGAAAGCGCCAGCTTAAGTGTCCCTAGAAAGCGCGCCGGTCGGCGGATGGCCGATCCGATTAAAGTCACCAGGATGGAGATGGCCGGCCGCGGTAAAAGAAAGTCTGTATCCGCGGCCCAATCAGCAAGTATTTTGGGTGTGGTCTGGGATGCCGTGGGCTTCCACACCGAGATAACGCTTACGTCAGTACCCATTTTTTGAAGACTGCGGATTTCACGCTTGATGAACGTGTCGGTTATGCCAGGAAAATTGTGCAGCAGATAACCGATCCTCTTCATATATCCCCCACCCCGGAGCCCTAGCCGATAGTGTTCATTAGTGCTTTCGTTTCGACAACGCCCGTTTTTTCACGGCTCTTCCGATGATGCCGCCGGCCTGTAGGTGTCTTGCAGACATTTCTCGAAATCGAGCACCGGATGCCAATTCATGACATTTTGCAACTTACGGGTACTGAACCGTACTGGCTTGAATTGCGCCTCGTAACGGCTGGGTGTGAGTAGTGATGGTAATTTGCCTTTTTTGCCGAACAGACTGCGGCTGACCAGCGCCGCGAGTTGAGCCAGAGTCAGCCCCAAGCGGTACGGCAGCGGCAACATGACACTCTTCTGACCGGTCCGCTTAGCGTACTCCCTGGCGTATCGCCACACGCGGATTCGGTCGTCGTCAATGACGTTAAATGCTTCGCCAATCGACGCGGGACAATCGACGGCCGCAGCGACGCAATCAGCGCAGTTCGCAACGTGGGTAAGCGGAAGTCGGGTAAAGGGGCCGAACATCACGTGGACGCTTCCGAAGCGGCGCCCCATTCCAGCGATCTCGGCATGCTCCGGACCCCAGATAAATCCCGGCCGCATGATGGTCAAGTCCCATGCACGCGCCTGGGCCGCTCTGGTAACGACGCGCTCCTGCCACACCTTGGCGATCGTATAAGCGCCCATCCCGTAGATATCCTTCAGGAGCGGGGTAAATTCGTCCAGCCGGCCTCTCGCGCGGCTCCAATCATAGACGACCAGGCTGCTGACCAGAACCAACCGTCGAACGGACGATTCAGCCATTGCAGCGAGAAATCGCTCGGTCCCCGCGACGCTGGACGCGAACTGAACCTCTTCGCTGCCGCTGGTCGCCGCCGCCAGATGGACCACAGCATCGATGTCCGCAAATGCCGGAGCAAGATCGTCAGGGGCTCGCAAATCGGCCCGGAAAATCTCGACGTCGCCAGGCCACGCCGGCACGGGTGACGCCGGCCGGACCATAGCACGAACTCGATGCCCGCGCAGCAGCAGTCGCGCAACAACCTCGCGACCGAGAAAGCCCCCCGCCCCTGTCACCAAAATATTCATAGCTGAACGGCCGGAGCGGTGAATTGATCGACCAACTGGGCTACCGCATCAATTTCCTCAAGCGAAACCGGTTGAGGCTGTTTGGTGGCAAGAGCTCGATACGTTTCGCTGACCATTTCGGGAAGCCCGTCGTAGCTGCTGGTGCCGGCAAGCTTGCGCCAAAAGGCACCAATCGTGCCCCTTCGCAATCCCCGTGCCTCGGCAAGCCCGTCCACCAGATTTCCGATTGCAGGTTCCCCTGTTCGATAGCGCCTGAACGTCACCCTGGGGGGATCCAGCAAATTTGCTTCGGCCGACATCAGGGTACCTGTCAGTCGCAGCCAATATCCGCTCACTTGGGAATTCGCGCTGAAACCGACATACGCAGGTGCGTGCTCACCCTTGATGAAGCCGCGAAATTCGTCCGCCGGCAGCGGGCTATCGGCTGTCCGCTTCAGCCACTGTGTACGCAGGTCGCTAACAGATCCAACGAACATGCGCGTCAAGTAGGCAATGTGCGGCAGGAAATCGCCGATGATTCCACCCTTAAGCGATAAGCCGAAATGCTGGCTATTTCGATCCGTATACGGACTGCCCGGACCGAGAAGATTGAGCGCGAAGAACACTTGAACGTCGAGGAGTTCGCCGAACGCACCTTCGTCCAACTGAGCAAGAAGCCGCCGGATCGACGAATGATAGCGTAGATTCTGGTTCTCAAGAAAAACGCAATCATTGTCGATTGCTAGCTGCTTTAACAACTTAAATTGCGCATATTCGACTGTCACCGGCTTCTCGCACAGCACATTCAGGCGGTGCGTCAGACAACAGTTCGCGATCGGAAAGTGGCTGGCTGGCGGTGTCGTAATGTGCACCAGGTCTGGCCGGACCCGATCAAGAAGATTCTCGTAGTCGGTATCCCAATTCGCGACTCCAAACCTTTCGGCCGTCGCCTCAGCGCGCGCGGGCGAGAGATCGCAGACGCCACCGACCTCAACTCCCTTGACGTCTTGAAGTGCGGCAAGGTGCTCCCGGGCAATTGCGCCGCAGCCGATCACGACGGCAGTCAGTTTTGACATGGCGGGCTTTCTACGACGCTCGAACGCAAAACTCGGTCCTCACTGGTGACCGACCACCGAGCCCCCCGCCGGCTTTTCGAGGACAATGTGGTAGTCGCCGTTGCGCAAATCTTTGCGCCACAGCGTCAGTGCATTTGCCGCCTGAACCGACAAGTTCAGCAATCGACCAAGCGCCGGCTTCCGTTGCGAAAGGTTTTCATACACCATGCCCCTATATACTTTACGATATAAGACTTTAAATCCAAGATTCTGTGAGAACTCAATTAATGCAGTCGGATTTACGACACGATGAAATACCGTGGGGAATGGATGCCTCCCAGGCAGCCCTGCATCTTTGTAACCGAGTACTTTTCTATAGTATAGAACATGGAACCAATGGGGACTGAACCGCGTCACCCAACCCGATAGAGACGCAGGATTCGGAGCCGCAATAAAGAGAAGGCCACCGGGACCCAACGCCTGATAAAAGTTTTTGATGGCCCGATCCGGCAACTCCAAGTGCTCGATCACATTGAAACAAACGACCAAGTCAAAGGTACCTTCCGGAAATTCTTGTGCTTGAATGTCTCCTAGAATTTTAGTCTCGGCGTAAGCGTTTCGCTGCAATTGATCTTCCGCAATATCGACGACGGTTACGCGCGCACTACTTAAAATTTTTGATGGCAATGAAGACGCGGAGCCACCGCCCGCCTCGTAAACGCGAGCGCCCTTGGTTGGCATTCGACTCGCAAGTAAGGCATGAACCGCTTGGATAGACCACGAGCCCGCGGTGCGGTCGATTTTTTGATTGCAGCTCATTTCGACGCCCCTGCCAACATTTACTCTCCGTGCCAAAACACCAATAGATCGCTTCTTACGCGGAGGACATTTGCCATTGACTTTTAATACCGTTCCGCCTGTTACCCGCGCTCGTAAAAAGAGGCCCCATAACGTCGCCCGCGCATGTACTAGATCTGAACCACTTGCGCCGCGGGAGCGCCAACTCTTTCGACTGGCACAATTTCATTTAGAATGCAAACGCATGGTGCGGCCTTTTACTTCTCGCAACACACTCACAATTGGCCGAAGCAGTCCAAAGCGATCGAAATATTTTGGATGATTGTCGCTTCGAGACGATCTCTGCCAACAAAGTTTCGGCACTGCAATCAATGTTCGAACATCCGAATTATTGCGACGAAAGATATTGTAAGCACCGTCAATGGGCATCGGTCCAAATTCTTGATCTCCTTCCACGCCGCATCTTACACGCTCCAAGTGCGCCAACAGCCGATCAAAAATTCTACTATTAACGACGTAGCAATGTGCCGCCCGAAGCCCCCCATTGTACGGCACAAATTCGACTTCTGTTGTGGCAGAAGTAGCCCTTTGAATTGGCCCCGTATCTTCGTGGCCCAAGTACAGGAAATCCCACGGCGTCGCGCTCAATTTGGCGACTATAGACGGAGCCAACGCCACAATTGATGAGGGAAGCGCAATATCATCTTCCATCACCAAAACGCTATCCTTACTCAACTTGCGTGCTCTTTGAATACACTCAAAGTGCGAATGAAAGCACCCACGCGAGCCGGGGAAGGGAAAGCCAGCGCGGTCAGTAAACGTCTTTGCGGCGTAATGCTCAACGCCCCCAGGACCCAGAGTCCACCCGGCGCGCGCCAACTCTTTTTTTGCGCCTCTCAGCCTGTCAGTACGACTTGGCAGGTTGATCAGGTAAGCAGCGCCAAAATGCTCAAGAAGGTTGCTCATTCACCTTCTCGACAGTTGACATTACGACTCAGCATGTCGACGCGATACAAATCGACCAAAATACGGGTCATGGTGAGCTCTCCGCTTTTGCACCAAATTTGAGCCACGCTCGCCACGTCATCGTGTAATTTCACTCTCACCGTAATTTTACCAATATGAAACGCAGAGGAATCTTTGACCGGTCGCAATTGCTCGCGTATTTGATCGCGATTTCCGAGATCTCCCTCATGAGATGTTCGTCCAGCGTCAGCGGATCAAGTCCCAGCCCAATAAGACCGCAATTCTCGACTTCAAGGTTGTTTTCGTCAGCTTCCTTTCGAGGATTTTGGACGTGAGCGATCTTTGCGCCTGTCATATCAGAAATCAAATTTGCCAAATCAATCAGCCGGAAGGTCTCGGTCATCTGATTGAATATACGAACGCGCTCCCCTTTTTGGGGAGGATTCATTGCGGCAAGCTCAATACAACGAACCGTGTCCTGGATGTTGATAAAAGCACGCGTTTGCCGACCGCTGCCATGAACCGACAATGGATAACCTATTGCCGCCTGCATCAAAAAGCGATTTAGCACCGTGCCATAATCGCCATCATAATCGAAGCGGTTAATAAGCCGCTCATCAAGGCTTGTCTCTTCCGTTTGCGTACCCCACACAATGCCCTGATGTAAATCAGTGATGCGAATTTGATCGTTTTTATTGTAGAATGCAAAAAGCAGCTGATCCTGCGTCTTAGTCATGTGGTAGATGCTTCCCGGATTTGCCGGAAATAAGATTTCCTGTCGGATTTCGGAGCCCTCCGGGGTCTCAATCTTGATCGGTAGATAACCCTCTGGAATTCGCATGCCTGCTGCGCCGTATCCATAGACCCCCATTGTACCAAGATGCACAATATGACAATCGACTTCGGATTCAACAACAGCGGCTAGCAGGTTATTCGTCGCATTGAGATTATTGTTGACCGTATAGCGCTTGTGAAACGACGACTTCATTGAATACGGCGCAGCTCTCTGCTCAGCAAAGTGAACCACAGCGTCGGGCTGCCATTCCTCGAGCAGTGTCAGCAAACGATGATAGTTCTCTGCGACGTTGAAATTATGGAATTCGACAGATCGCCCTGTCAATTCTTTCCACGCGCGAATGCGCTCGCCAATGGGACGAATCGGCGTTAGCGAAGCGGCCTCAAGCTCATTGTCGATGTTTCGCCGAGAAAGATTATCGACAATTGCAATTTCATGGCCTCTTGCCGACAAATGAAGGGACGTCGGCCAGCCACAAAAGCCGTCACCCCCAAGAACCAAAATCTTCACGGTCCCTACCCTTTCCACACTCGCCAGTATCTCCAGCATGCCTGTCATAGCAAAATTGCGGCTTTTGTGTATCTCAAGAAGGCTATTCGGTTAACGGCCGAAGCAAACCCTTTAATTTAATATAAGCTAATGACAACTACCGCACGCGCCTTTTCACCATTTTTAGCGCGTTTGCTACTGGCACGAAATGGGGGCGCCCCGAGCACCCAACCCTTGTCCCTCGATGACTCTGGTATCTCAGACGCTCATGTCCGCCCTTGAAACTCTCTACGCCTCTTAACGCACGATTTGTCTGTCGGGCATTTAAGCGCCGAAAAGGAGCATAAGTAGTTCAGCCATTTTCCCCAGGATGGAGCTTTTTCAAGCCAAACGGACCACACATTAAACCGAGCGCACCCGCGATCGAGGCAACGCAATATCGCAATTGCGGCTTCTTGCCACGAGCAAGCCGCCAAAACGGACGCATCGTTGCGACGACAAGCCTCTTCGTGCCGCGAAGGAACAGTCGGAACCCGCTTGTTTCACCTAGAACTTTATTTGTCACAAACTCCGTGTTTCCCAGCCAAAATCGATAACGGACCTGATGCCCGAACGTCGCGCGATCGGGAGGTTCATTGCCCCAAATCCCAGCCGATCGGGCAAATCGAATCCGAAGCCCAGCGTTGCAGGCCGTTCGGTAGAAAACCATGTCCTCCCCGCCAAGCCGGCCGAGTTCGGGGTCGAACCGGATGTCCGGATGATCTCGCAGGAACGCCGCACGGATCATCGAGTTGTGAGTAGCCGCGGTATTCATTAACGCGCGGTCGGCCAACTCGAAGCGGAGATCATCGAAGAAAGGCTGATCCGACAGCCAGGCCGGCGATCCGGGCGGAACACGAACGTTCTGCGGCCCTGTGACACAATCGGCCCCGGTGCTCTCGAGCACATCCAGGAACTCGCACAGCCACCTCCGCTCCGGCTCACAGTCATCATCGATCATCGCGACCCAATCGGCATCAGCACTAGCTGTATTCACCGCGAGATTGCGCGCAAGCGAGATATTGCGCTGGCCCGAATGGCGATATTGGCATTTGAGGGCGAAGGCACCCTCAAACTCATCGACGATTTTTCGCGCGCGCTGATCTGAATTGTCGTCGACGACCACGACGCCGATGTCAGCTCGCTCACCTGTCTCGGCCGCCACGGCCACCAACGCGTTCAACAACGTTCGCAGCGGATCGTTGCGCTGGAACGTGCAGATAGCCACGATGATCTTCGGACGGGCACTCATTCAAGCAAACCATTTTCGTGGTGGCTATTTGATCGCATATGTATCAACCCAGAACGGGTGCTAACTCATTGGATTATTGAATGCGACTCCGAACCCGAGGGCCGAACGTAGCCAAACGAAAAAGATGAACAAGCCAAACATGATGAGGCTCAAAGCGAGATCCTGCATGCCGAATGAAAATCGATTTTTCACCTGACCAATGAAAATCGGGACGTACCGGAAAAAGTCACCGCTGGCGACTACAAAGACAACCCCAAAAAACCCATGCAACACGTAACCGAGCGGCAAACCGACAAGCAGCCAACCCAACTTCGCCGCATTGCCAGCAGCGGCGAATTGCGGCCTAGCAAATCCGAGAAGGACAGCTTCATTTACGCTGCATATAATAGAGAACCAAGCACCCAAAGTGGTAAATGGAAGAATGTTAGCGGCGCCGTGATAACGCGAATCATAAATGAGTTTGATCGGTACATCCGCAACAGCGGCGAATGCAGCAAGCCCCACGGCTGTTAGAAGAAGGAGATGCAACCGCGTCGAAGCCAGTTTGTCACGAAATTCTTGCCTTGGCATGTCGGCCGACTTCGCGATAAGAGGGAAGACGATGTATCCCGAAAGTTGGCCGACAAATACACTAATGGTATCGGAAAGACTGCGCGCGACACCATAAATGCCTAGCAATGCGAAAGGCACTACTTTGCCCAGATAAAGTCGGTCAAAATTATTTGAAAAGAAAAACACCGCTGATGAGAGAAATATCCACTTGCCAAAATGGATGAATTCCCAAACGTACTCTTTGCTGAGATGAAACCTCATTCTGACGTTTCTTAGCAAGAAATGACTAATTACCATGCGAACGGCGGACGCGAAGAGAAGTCCAAGCACCATCGACCATATCGACCGCAAGAAATAGGCCAAGACCACCATTGCGGTTGCGGGGATAAGCTCAAACAGAAATCCCAGAACGTTGAGTGTCGTAACTTTCAGCCTCTTTTGCAGAATGAAAAAGCTGACCGAGGTGCATCCATCGAAAACAAATTGGAGCGCAGCAACCGGGATAATCACACTCAACGTCGGTGACTGGTATAAATGCGCCACGAAAGGGGTAAGAGCGACCGCAGCGAGCCAAAGAATGACGCCGCGGATGGCTTTCAGGGTCCATCCGGTATTGTAAAATGCCGGCTCCTCGCCTTTCTTGTTTTGAACAATGGATTGAGCGACGCCGACATCAGAAATGAGATCGATACCTGTCCGTACACTGTTCACAATTGCAATGATGCCAAACAGTTCTGGGGTGAGCAGGCGAGTCAGGGCAACACTCCCAGCAAGACGGATAATACGGCCCGCGCCCGTGGCCCCAATCGTTGAGCCGACCCCTTTTAGGAGGTCCCAGCGCGAAAACTTCACCTCACTTGTCATAATTCACCGGGTCCAAAGCGTTGATAGGACCGTTGTCGCGGCAATCTATTTTAATTGAGGCAGCGCACGCGATGCTCGTGGGACCGCACAGCGTCTCAGCCTTTGCACCGGACTGTTTGGGGGAAATAGCACCGAGCATCCGCCACCAAGGCGATCTTTTCATTAGGATAATTATCCGATCTCCGCAGATCCCGAACCAAGTGGGCTGCAAGAAAACTCACTGCGTCGCGCGCCACAAACTACGCCATTTGCGCCGCGCATTGACCATCATTCCCTTGCATCGCCAAATTAAGGTAAACTCGTTTTATTAAATGGTTACCTGTAATCTACGCTGTATATGAAAGAAGTATGGTTCTGCCTGCTCCTACTTAATGAGACCGTCATCCTATGCCCCGCCTTTATGACAGCCGCAAACGCATTCTGGTCACCGGCGGTGCCGGCTTTCTTGGCTCCCACCTGATCGATCGCCTCCTGGGTCAGGGCCATGAATTGATATGCGTCGACAATCTTTTCACTGGCACAAAGCACAATATCGAACACTTACACGGCCAGCCGCAATTCGAATTCATACGTCACGATGTCACGTTCCCGCTCTACGTGGAAGTCGACGAAATCTACAATTTGGCCTGCCCAGCCTCACCGATCCATTATCAATACGATCCCGTGCAGACGACAAAAACGTCGGTGCACGGCGCCATCAATATGCTGGGACTGGCAAAGCGCCTCCGGTGCCGCATCCTTCAAGCCTCGACCAGCGAGGTTTATGGTGACCCGGCCGTCCATCCTCAGACCGAAGACTATTGGGGACATGTCAATCCGATCGGGCCCCGCTCCTGCTACGATGAGGGCAAGCGCTGCGCCGAAACGCTGTTCTTCGATTATCATCGGCAGCACGGTGTCGAAATCAAGGTCGCACGCATATTCAATACCTATGGACCCAGGATGCACCCTTCCGACGGCCGGGTCGTATCCAACTTCATTATTCAGGCATTGAGTGGAGAGTCGATCACCTTGTATGGGGATGGCAGCCAGACGCGCTCGTTCTGCTACGTTGATGACTTGATTGACGGCCTCATCCGCCTGATGGAAAGCCCGGCCGATTTCACCGGTCCGGTCAATCTGGGAAATCCCGTCGAATTCACGATGCGCGAACTCGCCGAGCTGGTGCTCAACGAAACGAACTCTTCCTCTTCCATCGTTTGTCGGCCTCTTCCCCAGGACGATCCGCGTCAGCGCCGACCTGATATTACGTTGGCAAAGACGCGGCTGGGTTGGTCTCCCAAAGTGCCGTTGCGCGATGGCCTTAAACCCACTATTGCCCATTTCCAATCGGTCTGACCCAGCAGGATTTCGAGTCTGTTTCGTCTTGCTGGACTTGTGGACGACGCTTGGGAGCCCTCCGATGACCGCCCTTGCCTCGTATTGCCTATTGGCGCTGGCTGGGCTTCTTGCAATTCCCGGTTTTATATTTGCGATCGAAGTTGCCGCGGCCTTGATCCTGCCGGCTCGAAAGCTTCCGCGCCGGGATAGCGGTCGTCGACCAATCGCCATCCTGATCCCGGCGCACAATGAAAGCACAGGCATCCTACCCACGATTGAAGATGTAACGGCTCAAATGACTGCCGGCGATCGTCTGCTTGTCGTTGCCGATAATTGCGTCGATGACACGGCGGCCGTGGCAGGACATGCCGGCGCCGAGGTCATCATGCGGCAGCACTCTTCCAAGAAAGGAAAGGGCTATGCCCTGGAATTCGGGATCGCGCATCTCAGCGACAATCCTCCAGCAACCGTAATCATTATCGATGCTGATTGTAGGGTCGCGCCTCATACAATTGATCGTCTCGCCGCCGTTTGCGAGATGTCCGAAAGACCTGTCCAGGCGCTCGATCTTATGACCGCGCCCGCGGAATTCTGCGATCAATCATCGCGTCGCGGAATTCGCGTGGCGCGTGAAGAATTGGGTTCGACCGCTCGGACTAAGCGCGCTCAACCTTCCGTGCCAACTCATGGGCACGGGCATGGCGCTACCGTGGCGGCTGATCGGGACAACGAGAGTTTCAGGCGCTTCCCTTGTAGAGGACATGAAACTGGGCCTCGATCTGGCCGAGGCAGGCGCCGCACCATTGTTTTGCACATCGGCACGCGTGACTAGCCAATTTCCCGTCTCCGACGAAGGATCGAAGACACAGCGGCAGCGATGGGAGGCCGGACACATTCACATGATGAAGGCGGCCTTACCGCGTCTTTTCTATCGTTCGGTGACCTCAGGCAACTTGTCTCTCCTCGCACTCGCACTAGACTTGACCGTGCCGCCATTATCTCTGCTCATTCTTCTCCTGTTGGGAATGCTTGTCATATCATCCTTGGCGGCGCTTGCAGGTCTGGTAGCCAAACCTTTGATTGTCACCGCATCCACATCAGCAGTCGTCGCAATTTCCGTTCTTGCTGCCTGGTGGCGATTTGGCCGTGACGTATTGCCTCTAGGGTCGACTTTTCTTGTCGTCGCCTACGTAGCTCGGAAGCTCCCTCTCTACTGCCGAGCCCTGTCCGGCAGGGCTAAGGCTCAGTGGATCCGGACCGACCGTAAGAAGTCCCGATGAGAATACTCTTCGCATTACCTGGTCTTCACCGCCACGATCGCGGCGCCGAGGTTGCATTCATGGCGATCGCGCGCGAGCTCACTCGCGCGGGTAACGCCGTTACGCTGATCGGTTCCGGACCGGAGCGCGAAGGAACGCCTTATCGATTCGTGCGAGCTAGCAGCTTGGCGCGTGAGAACTTCCGCAACTTCCCGTCGATTCCATTCTTGCGAAACGATTGCGCTTACGAAGAGCTCACATTCCTACCAAACCTGATGCTCCACTATAGGCCGCAGAATTTTGACGTCACGTTGACCTGTAACTATCCATTTACAAACTGGCTGTTGCGGCGCCCGACATTCCGTGGCTCGCGACCGGCGCATGTTTTCGTCACCGAAAACGGCGACTGGCCGGCAATTTCGGACCAATCGGAATATCGGTTCTTTGATTGTGACGCCCTTGTGTGCACAAACCCCGACTTTTATGAGCGCAACCGCGCGCGCTGGCGATGTCGGCTTATTCCAAACGGCGTCGATTGTACGCGATTTCAGCCTGGTTCGGCGCATCGCGAAAAATACGGGCTCCCGTCGGACCGACTCGTTGTGCTTATGGTCAGCGCGCTTATCGCATCAAAACGCGTGGAAGCAGGAATTGACGCGGTCAGCCGCATTTCAAACGCTCATCTGGTCGTTGCCGGCGACGGCCCGCTGCGGCCGGAGATCGATAAAATAGCCGCGCATTCCCTACCCGGCAGATTTACCCGGTTGTCTGTTCCCGCCGAAAATATGCCTTCACTCTATCAGTCGGCAGATGTCTTTCTCCATTTGTCACGGGACGAGTCGTTTGGAAACGTCTTCCTCGAGGCTATGGCCTGCGGCTTGCCGGTTGTCGCGCATGACTCTCCGCGTATCCGCTGGATCGTTGGTAACGATCAATTTTTGACCGATACTCAGGATATTGGAAATGTAGCCCGCAGCATAGATCTAGCTGCAAATGCTGTCTCCGTCGACCGGCGCATGGCCAGCGTGGAACGTGCCGCATCATTTTCCTGGTCGAAGGTTGGCAATATGTACCAGGATTTCTTACAAGAGCTCACTAGCTGAGTATTCAATTTGGCAACTGACCTGGAGCTGAGGATGCCATTCCGGAGTGCCGTGAAGTTGAAAGACCTACCCATACTTCTTGGGCTGACTCGATGCGAAGGCAAAATAAGCGACAGACACGAGCAGTCGGACTGCATGAGCGCGATCCTAAATTGCCGATTCCCCGCGGAAAAGCGCACTATATTTGTAGCCATTCACTCTGTCGGGCATATCAGAGAAAAGGAATGCCGCGCAACGAGGAGCGATATGATATGATGAACCAATTTTTGGATATTTGATAAGGAGATATAATTGCGCCTTCCAATCCTCGACGGCCTAAGGGCAATCAGCATCTTACTCGTGATGAGTTGCCATATGCTTTGGCTTGGCCCCAAAGTGTTGCGACTTAACTACGCTGCCGGCGCAGCCGGAATGAGTATGTTCTTTGCGCTGTCGGGATTTCTAATTGCCTGTCTCCTTATTAAAAATCAGAACATTGCTGAATTTTTGATACGGCGCATGGCCAAGATCATCCCGCTCGCCCTCTCCGGTGCCATGACCTTCGCGGACAATTGTTGCCTCACGCGCCTTGACCGTCAGCCGGACCTTGGCGGTGTAGACAGCCAGGAAATTCCCGCGATTCTCCCGGGCGAGCACACAGCGGGCCTCCAGGCTCTCCCGGCTCCACCCGTCGAAGCCGAAGATCCGGTTAGCCTCCGAGACCGCATACCAGCCCTCGATATAACTGAGCTGCCGGCCGTGCACCTCCCGGGTACGCACCTGCCGCTGGTCGAGCGTCCGGCGCAGGGCCTGGACCTGTTTGGCTGAGAACCCCATCACCGCGTCCTCACGCTCAGAACTGGCTCGGGATTGGACAGGGTGGCGCCATTCACCTCACCGCCCTGTTTGAGTTCGGCGGCCAGCCCTTTCCGGTCAAGCTTGGGGTCCTGCGGCTCCCAGTAGATGCTGGGGATAGCGGCCTCGTCGATGACCATCAGGGTGGGGGTGCCGGCCCGGATGGAAGCGGTGAAATCCGGCGTGGTCAGCTTTTTGAGGTCGAGCTCGACCATCGCGTCCTTGGCGATTTGGCGTCGTTTGGAGGCCCGGTCCTTGAGCCGCCCCAACCGATCTTCCATTTCGGCGATTCGGCCCTTCAGGCCCGTGGCCAGGGCCTCATCTTCCAGCGCGGCTCGAAGGATGGCTGCCATAATTTCATGCAGGTCCGTGAGGCCTTCGACGGTATCGGCCAGGGTCTGTTCATCGATTTCGGGGTCCTGGAGGCGGATTCGGTCGCGGACAGTGCGGTAGTGGATGGCGGAGAATTCGAGAACTCATGATAGGTACTCCAACGCTGATTTGATGCTTGGAGTATTATATTTTGGCGCGCAAATGTCAATACCTCAGGTATCATATTATACCTAGAGCATCATATGAGTGAAGCCGCGCTGACAAGCGAGCTCATCCGCGCTGCCAGAGCACTCTTGCGTTGGGACCAACGGAAGTTGGCGGATGCTTCGTCGATTTCGCTCCCCACCATTAAACGCCTCGAGTTCCAAACCCGGGAAACTGATCGCGCACGCCTCGACCACGGTAGCACTCAAGCAAGCCCTAGAAGCGGCCGGCATCCGATTCGTCGATGAAAATGGCGGCGGACCAGGCGTCCGCCTCCGTAAGGGCATCTCAAAAAGCGAATAGAGCGGGTCTGCTTTACCACCTCCTGTCGCGGCAGGTTGTGCAACATCCATCTGAAAAGGCAACAACCCGATTGCAGACAAGCCCAGAGCATCCGATCACCGCGGCTCTAATGTATTTGGCAACGCAGCTCATCAAAATGGAGCGCTACTAACGACGCGCCCTCTCGCGCCGCAAGGTCGCGATCCGCAAATTGGAGCGCCTACGCTAAAATCGCATGAAATAACTATGCATGGATATGATGATCGGCCCTGGATTTGGCAGAACGAGCCTAAATTCAACAAACTTTACCTGTACAAATGCAAACGAAAAACATCGAACAGCAGTCAATCGAGCGTAGGCGCCACATGACCGCAGCGTCCCACCGAGTATCGTTCTCAGTTGCGCTATTATTGTCAGCAATACGCCAGAACAATGCCATTGCGCGACCCACAACTCCGGCCCGTCACGGAAGGCACGCACGCCCCGTTCAATTGGCATGACCAAGACAACGCGCAAAAGAATTCGAATAGCGAGCAATTCGCTGATAATCCTGGTGCTATGTTTCGGCCTGGGTTGGTTCGCATTATTTGCGCTGAAACATCCCCCAAATCAAAATCTATACCGTGAGGCACTCGGTGCAACCGCACAAAATATCTATGCAGACACCGCCTCAGGAAATCCCGACGAATCTTTGAAAGTCTACGCGGTCAACGTGTTCCACAGCACTCCACTTGAAAAGACGATCATCGGAGGGGGCGTTTATCTCGGCAATGGCCTGATCATCACGGCATCTCACGTGGTCGGCAATTGGCCCATTTTTCAAAACCCGCGCGTGTTGATCGCTGGCCGAGACCTCCCGGCACATGTCGTGAAAGAAGGTTCGGTCGAAACCGTCGATCTGGCCTTGTTGTCTGTCGACAAATCACGACTTCCCGTCAGCCTGCGGCTACGACGAAATCCGATTTGCAGGGGGCCTCTAAAGGTCGGAACAGGCGTTTTGGTCGTCGTCCCGAAGAGACTGAAGCCATCCAGGACAATATCGCCTATGGAGATTGAGCCTCGGTTCCGCGCCCAATTCGGCAGCCTCATCAATGAACCTGAGGACTCTGGATCGGGAGTCTTCGATCTTCAGCGAAAATGCCTACTGGGGATCATGAGCAGAAAAGTTGAAAAGTTTGGCTATTTGGCAGGACAGGGAAGAGCAGCTCATGGATCCGCAGAGTTCGCCGGTTATTTTGTTCCTGCATCGAAAATTCGTGCATTCATGCCAGCAGGGCTTCGTTTCTGAGCTAGGGCGCCTTCCATGCTCCGGTTCAAGACGGTGTTGTGGCAGCAGCAACCCTCCGAGGCACTTGACGCTCACTTAGCACACCCTGATTTACACTCGTCGAACCGGCCTCGTGATACTCGGCATCTTCGTTCACGTTCCAAACGTCATAGATCTTTTGTTTCGCCAAGATATTTTTTGCCGTCAAAATCCCCGTCATCATGGCGTGATCTTGGTTGTTGTATTTGTGCATGCCATTTCGCCCAATCAAGTGAAGGGTTGGAAATTTGGTATCTAATTCGCCGCGAATGGCATCAACGTGCTGTCTGTAATCACCATCATAGACTGGATACGCCTTCGGCTGACGAACGACACATGCATCAACGACGTCCTCCGCTTCAATAATACCGATCTTCGCGATCTCTGCCTTCGCAAGCGCAATAAGCTCAGAATCCGGAGCATTCCAGAGTCCGTCACCCTCAAAGCAAAAATATTCTAGCCCGAGGCAGCTCATACCAGACTGCACCATTTCAGGAGACCATGATTGAAAATTCTGAACTCGACCGACTTTAACGCTCGGATCATGGATATAAATCCAGTTATCAGGAAATAAGTATGGTTTGTTCACTATCAAAGCGACAATTAGGAAATCTCGATAGCGAAGCATCAGCGCGCGCGAAAGCGTCTCAGGTGCAGGTTCTATTCGCTCGATGAGCTCCCTTATCGGCGCGGACGAGACGACATCTCGGGCTGAGTAGGTTTCTCGTTCGCCGCTCTGCGTGACGACTTCAACGATCCATGCCGCGCGTGCGGAATCATACGTTAAGTTGACGAGTTTGCGCCCCATCAATATGCGCCCCCCTCGCTCGGCAGTCTTATTTGCCGCCGCCTCCCACATCATACCCGGACCCTTACGGGGGTACTGAAAATTCTCAATTAAAGTCTTTACGACCTTCCCGCCAGACTTTTTGGACTTGCGCTTGGGGAGCATCAAGCGCTTCAATGCAGTCAGAACTGCAACTCCAAGATCCAGCCCTTTTATGCGTTGCGCTGCCCAGTCAGCTGAAATTTCATCGCATGACATACCCCATACCTTTTCCGTGTAAGTCTTGAAAAATATCGAAAACAGTTTTTCACCGAACTGATTTCGGACCCATTCATGAAAATTAATCGGGCGCTTGATCGGGAACGTCTTGGCGTATCCGAATGAGAGCATGCAGCTGATGCTTCGAAATATTCCTAAATTCAAAAGTGCTTAAATCGCATTAAGTGGATAGGAGTAATATTTTCCATCGTAAAAAATACGGGACAATCGAGGCCGTTCCAAAAAGTCACTCGGAAGTATCTCTTGCCACATATCGACAATTTCTTGAGATTTAGAAAAGAACCGGTGGCCGCCAATGTCGAAAAGAAAGCCGTTATAGGAAACGGTCCGGCTGATGCCACCTACGTAGACGGGATCCTTCTCTATAACGAGCACGGATCGCTTTTCTTTTGTCAGACAATAGGCGGTGGTCAACCCTGCCGGCCCCGCACCAATTACAAATACATCCGCGTCGATTTCCATTTTCGATCCTTTCAATAACCGCGTCCGCTGTTAATCGATCCTATTGTCTGGGGGCCGAGAAAACCGGTGCCGATGAAAGATGCCTGTCGTTAGTGGCGGCATGGTCTTCGTCAAGCCACTGGACAGCGGCGCCAAGCCACACTCCTAAGATAATAAATGTACCGCCCCATTCGGACAACATAACCGGGAAGTCCGCGGGGGTTCGCATGAACACCGAGGCGCAACCAACGACAAATATAGCTACCGCAATTCCAAATCCCTTTTGAGTCAACAGCATTTGGGCAAGTAACGTGACCGGAACCACCACTACTGCCAAATCATAATCAAACAGACGGGGGGAAATAAGAAACGCAGAAAGCAGCAACCAGCAACAAAATAAATCGAACCTTATTGGGCGCTGTCGTCGGTCCGATATCTCATGGGCCAACAAAAGAACTATTGCGATGCTGACCAGCTCGAACGCAATCATAATTATGTGAGCCATTGGATCGAATAAACCAAAACCGCTTCTAACGGCCAAAGACACTAACGCAAACAATGACCACCCAGCGACAGCTCCGCCTTGAGCGTCAGCTTTCATTTGCGCGATGAATTGATGGAATAAGTCGGGCTCAAACGCCCAGTCGATTGAAAGGAGAATGACGACAAGAGAAATCGCAACAATTGCACCGATATACTTCTTGTCTAAAACGACCGGGAATATAAGGAAAATAAGCAAATAAAACTTGACGTAGGATACGGCAATTAACACCAACCAGAATAATTTGTAATCGCCGCTACGAACGGCTTTCACCGTCGAATAGATCAATATGCCCAGAAGTATCGAAGCGATGTTTCCAACGACCAACAACCTCGTCCCCGCCATCCCGAATAGGGTTAGATAAAGTCCCCAAACGTATGCGAAGTGTCGCGAATACCAATTTGTTGGCGAGCCTGCTAGAAGAAATGGAATCGCGAGCCA
The DNA here is from genome assembly GCA_963732895.1 of uncultured Pseudomonadota bacterium. Taxonomy (GTDB): domain Bacteria; phylum Pseudomonadota; class Alphaproteobacteria; order Rhizobiales; family Xanthobacteraceae; genus Pseudolabrys. Next base: position 40,372 of record CAVTBG010000001.1, read on the forward strand.
GCATAAAATGTGAATAAGCAAAATCGCGCTGAACCCGATTGGAGAGAACAATAGCCAGCCAATTTTTGAAAACAAGTGAGCGACAAAAGGCGGGTAAACATATGGATTGAGAATCCCGAATTTATTGTGAAGGTAAGTAAAATCATAGGGGCTCACGCCGGCTTGTAGCGCTTTCGCTGCTGCGGCGTATATCTTGGCGTCCCAAAACAAATGGCGCGTCACGAAGGCTAGGTATAAGAAATACGCTGCAGCTAGCATGAAGCTGCATATCGCCACGATGATTTCCCATTGGGCAACCGCGCGCAGGATTAGATTGACCACGGCCCGAGATGCGGGTCGTTGTATGTTCAACTCTACGGACCGACCTAAAGCCATGGTATTCTCACACGTCTTTGATTGGGTCGCCGCAAATAGAGGAATTGCCAGGAGACCTACGTGAGTTTGCGGAGAATGTTAAAAGGCGGTGTCCATTATACGAGAACACCGTTGCAACCGCGGCTCCAATAACGATTGCAATCTGCGGGAACTTGGCCAACGGCGTCTGAAGCAGGATTGCAAATACACTGTAGCTTATGCCTTGCGCCACTGCCGTTACGATCGCATACCGAATTGCTTCGTCTCGTTGACGCCTCCCGTTATTGCTGAATGTTATGGCTCGGTTAAGTCGCCAAGTTGCAAGCGTTGCAATTGCGAGAGAGCCAAGTCGAGCGATAAGCGGAGGTACCGAAAACGCTGCAATCACGGTAAAGCTTGCGATATCGGTCGCCAATCCAATACTTCCTACCGAAAGAAATCGGAAAGGCCTCGGCAACGCTTGCACAACTCGGCGAAAAAAATCGGGATGGCGCTTGGTAGATGAAACGGCACGCTGGAGTGTGACGACCATCAGCGATATTAGAAACACAGGGATCCAGGCGATGCGTGCTTGGTATCGGTCGGCAGGTTGAGATAATGCACCGCATATGACGGAATTAAAGACCAGTGCGGAAAGTGCGATATACACTATGTAATACCACTGCGGTTGGGCGAAAACGTTGAGCACTTTTCCGAATCGGACAAAGGGCCAGATAATGCCGGCCAGCGCCAGACACGCTAGCGTTACGAGATAAATAGTCGAAAACCAGATATTTAAGGGCTTAAGGAGCCAATCGCGGAATATGATGTGCGAGTGCATGAACCGTTCAAAATATGACGCAGGGAGCTTTTGTTTAAGTTGGCTAATCATCGCGTGATCCGGGAAGAATTCGTTCAGCCCGACCAACTGGAGTTGAGAAATCGCGTTTTTGATCACACTGGTCGTCACTCCAAGAGGGTCGAATTTAAAGACGTCGATGAAAAAGGGAATCTGCTGCGCTGACATTTTGCGCCGCGCTTTCGGGTCCGCAACATTGAAGACCCCATTTGTCGGCTCTGTTGACCATAAGAAATTGTCCGCCGGAGTCGGAAGACGGTCGAGGTAGTCGCAAACGACGTATCGGCTAGTGGAACAATTGTCTCTTAGGTACTTATACCCTGGCCCGTCTGCAATCAGTCTTGCCGTGAGAAATGGCGGCCGAACAGGGTATGCGTGGACTAGTTGGTGCGTGCCGTAGTCAAATGCGAGCTCGCCGCCAATTCCGATAAGAACGATCGCGAGCAGGACGGCGAAGCGTTTGAATGCAATTCTAGGTGCAGCTTGCGGGTGGCCTTTGGTAAAAACGCTTACCACGACGAATACGACACTTAGGAATATCAGCAAGAGTAGATGTGATGTGTGTGCCAGTGCAGCGAAGCAGGTAATGCTGCCGACCAATATTTTGTCACGTAAATTCAGTTCGGCCCAAAACGCCGCTATGATTATAGTTCCCAATATCAAGTACGAGGCAAATATATCTGGCATCAAAAAGCCAACGAAGAAAGAAAGGGGCGTGCCGAGCAAGGCAATGCCGATAATGCACGCGTATGAAACGATCGATAGTCGAAGACCTTTGATTGTGATCGTGTAGGTCAAATACAAAAAGATTGCTGCCTGCATGAAAATAGATAACCAGAAGAGACTGATGAGGTGACCTACATACAAAAGGGCGCCGTAATAGAACGAACGTCCCGCCAAAATGGCCTTTTGAAACGGCGCATTTAGGGGGACCCTGGGATTGATTGAGGTCGAATTGGTTGTTTGAACGGTGTTCTTGTCCGCCTTAATAGTGCTTTCTTGTGTCCATGAGGTCGCAAATTTGGGACCTAAAAGGTAGACAACCGCAAAGTCGGGTTCTCGAACATACGCAGTCGTATCTTGCATAAAAAATGGGCCGCCATTGACGAGGGCTGCCCATGTGCTCGCCAGCAAAAGCAAGAACAGTACAATGATACGATCGAATTTCATTGCGTAGCCGCGTTTTCCACGGGGAGGTTTTGGGTGATGCTTTTCGGAAAGTCCAGTTGGAACATAATCTTATGGTTAGTGGGTACGCCGAGCGTAAAGTTTTGGGCGATGGAGATAAATTAATCGGATTTCTGCAGTAACGTTATCGCCTGCGGACTGTAGCAAGACCGGCCCAATTAACGGTTAGCATATCGAGGGGCCCTTCAAGGACGCTGTGCTGCCAACAATGCCACGAACCGACGCAACGACGACGATTTCGAGGTGTTAACCTGAATACTAGCAGTGGCGACGGCTACCTACCTCTTTAATAGTCCCACAATTAACCTTGTGAGGATTGGTTTTATTGATACGAGTATTATTTATTTCTATGGATGATGTCTCCAAACTATTCTGAGCCAGAGCTGTTGAGAGAACATTGTTGTGCTGACAAATGTCGAAGACGCTGAGCTTGGCACCGGTCCCTTGGCCGAAGTTCGCGTTCGTCAGCCGGTCAGCATCATTATTCCGACCTACCAAGAGGCGGAAAACATACCAATCATTCTTAAGCGCATTGAAGCGCTGCGCACCCGGTACGCGCTCACGCTGGAAGTCCTGCTTATGGATGACGACAGCCAGGACGCAAGCCGCGAAGTTGTCGAAGCAAGCGGGTACGACTGGGCGAGAATGATTGTCAGGACGGAAGATCCTGGCTTGAGCCAAGCGGTGATCGATGGCATGCGCCGGGCGCGCTATCCAGTCCTTGTTTGCATGGATTGCGATCTGAGCCACCCGCCGGAGCAGATTCCCCAAATGATTTTGGCGCTCAGTGCAGGCCAACAGATGGTGGTCGGCTCTCGCTACGTTTCCGGCGGAACGACGGACGATAATTGGAGTTACTTCCGCTACATGGTGAGCGCGGTGGCAACACTACTCGCACGCCCTCTTACATCTCTCCACGACCCCATGTCGGGTTACTTCGTGCTGCGAAAAGCGGATTTTGACCGCGCGCAGAACCTTAATCCAGTTGGGTACAAAATCGCATTGGAACTCATCGTTAAATGTGGATTCGACAACGTCGGCGAAGTGCCTATTCACTTCACCGATCGGGTTTTCGGAGAAAGCAAAATGACGCTTCGAGAACAAATCAATTATTTGCGGCACTTGCGGCGATTGTACTTATTCAAGTTCGCCAATGCGATGTATTTTGTTCAGTTTCTAATCGTTGGCGCGATCGGCACGGTGATCAATCTCTCGGTCCTTTCGGTTCTGGACAGCTTCGGCGCGCCTGAATCCACAGCAATCGCCGGTGGCATCATCACCAGTTTACTGAGCAACTTCATCCTCAATCGACGTTTTACTTTTAGCTACGCACGCCATGAAAATGTCTGGCGTCAATTCGGCGGTTTTGTTGCAGCATCGCTGATCGGCATGTCATTGAACTATGCCGTCGCGCTTATGCTGGCGATTGGCCCCCTGTCGGAACAACGATTTGGGCTGCAATTGGCGGCGCTTGCCGGCATCGCGAGCGGTATGATTTTTAATTTTCTGGCTAACAGATACGTCGTGTTTCGAAAACGGCATATCGTCGATCCGGGCGGATCCTGTGGTTCTTGAAGGGGCACTCACAGTCTTTCTGGTTAGTCCACAGGGAAGCGATACTGATTTGCGTTGAGAGGGTCACGCTGTACGTGGCCGCCGCGTTCCCGATAGCGACAATTCAAACCCTGATTCTGCCAATTCTGCTCGTAAGACCGGAGACGCTCGGAAAGACCGGACACTTGGTCAGTTTTGCTTCTAATCAACAGACCAATTTGTTCATCGACATACAAGACGATTCGATGAATTAAGCCGATTGGCGATCCGAAATAGTATCCGTCGATCCAAAAAGCCGAACCTCAATAATCGAAATATTCCGATTATGCACACTGGCGGTCATTTAGAACGGCTGCCACCGCCTGGATTAGGTGGCGGCATGGGAGATGAGTGCTGCGGGCGAGGTTCTGCAATGGGCCTGAACTCCTTTGGAGGTGACTTCCAATTAACAGGCATAGTGGGGAGCGGACGGACACAGGGCGTAAAAAGGCTCTGGCCTTCAGCGTTTCGTATTTCGAATATGATGCCGGGCCGAGCCATTTCGGTACATTGCGCCCAGTCCTCGATCGGTTTCCAGTCACCCATCGCAAGTTGCTCCACGCTTAGAGCTATCACTGCCGTAACAGCGATCGCGTTAGCTATACTATTTCTATTTGCCAACATCAAAGACCCATTGTGCTAAAGGTTCAGTTACCGAGCTATGTGGTAAGTGCTGGTACTTAGGGTCAATTTTGTTTCGAGTATTAAGGCGCCTGCAAACCGCCGATGGCTCGATGCAGGAGTTGCAGTTGGGGTTCGTGAGCCAAATCTCCTCCCGGAAAGCGTACGGGTTGCTTGGGATACCCATCGACGTCGATAAGTCGATGGCAGTCATTGAAACTGTCGTTCGGGCATCGAGGAGCAAGGCGCCCTTTCTTGCGTCGACAATTAATCTACACTTCTTGATCGCGGCCGGCCAGGATCCGGAATTTAGACGCTCTCTCCTGGTTAGCGATCTATGTACGATCGATGGCATGCCGGTTCTTTGGCTTGCTCGTCTCCTCGGCTTGCCGGCCAAAACCCGCGTGGCCGGATCGGACCTCTTCGATGCCCTTCGAAACGGCATTCGCAAGCCGCCTGTCCCGGTCTTCTTTTTCGGCGGCCCGGAAGGCGTGGCTGAAGCCGCATGCCGGAACATCAACGCGACGTCACCGGGGGTGACGTGTGTTGGCTCTTTGTGCCCGGGGTTTGGCTCTATCGAGGAAATGAGTTCCCCTTCCCTAATTAACACCATCAATGCCAGCGGAGCGGAGTTTCTGGCGGTCTCTCTCGGCGCGAAGAAGGGACAGGCATGGCTACTTCACAACCACAGCAGGCTCCACGTTCCTGTACGGGTTCACCTCGGCGCAACCGTGAACTTCCAAGCCGGATCCGTGAAGCGAGCGCCAAGGGCTTTTAAGGATTTGGGGGCGGAGTGGGTTTGGCGGATTATTCAGGAACCGCACCTTTGGCGCCGGTACTCGGCCGACGCACTGGCACTCGCCACTATTGTGGCAACTCGGGTGATCCCGCTAATTTTCCTTAGCTTTTTGGACCGTCTCCTGAAACGGACCCGGCGGCGCCTTAAAGTCGACGTATCTGAGAATGACGATATTGTGACAATTAACCTGTCAGGCGCGGCAACTGAAACACATATCGAGCCAATTCTGCCCCCCCTCGAGAGGGCTATCGAGGCCGGAAAGCACGTCCGTCTTAACTGTGCCGAACTGACGACCGCGAGCCCCCGTTTTTTTGGATTGCTGCTCGTGCTAAATAAAGAGTTAAGCGCCCGCGGCAAAACGGTCTCTCTGCTTGAGCCAAGCACTAGTCTTCGGCTGAGATTCAAACTCAACGGCTTTGGGTATTTGTTCGAGCGCGATAGTTCAGAGTGGGCCTAGACATGCTTTTGAAAGTGGATGCGAACGAACGGCCTCGATCATTCAAGTCAAACGATCTCTATCTGCTCGTCATCGCAGCCGCTTGCGTCGTCATTGCTCTAGTAAGTTTCAGAGGGCCCCTGTTAGAACTTGTTCATCGGTGGACGGTTCAAGACGAATACAGTCATGGCTTTTTGATCCCCGTCATATCGGCGTGGCTCTTGTGGGCAAGGCGAACAGCGCTTGCTCAAAGCTTTGGGCGACCGTCGTGGCTAGGCTTGGCGCTCATTTTGATTGCGGCTGGGATGCACGTGGTGGGCGAGCTGAGCGCGCTGTTCGTTCTGTCACAAGTCGGTTTTATCATCGTTCTCATGGGGATCGTGCTGAGCATCGGCGGCCTATCATTGCTGCGGGTCACTTTTATACCGATCGTATTTCTCATTTTCGCGATCCCGATGCCGTATTTCGTGGATTCAGTTCTTTCATGGCGCCTACAGATTATATCGTCTCAGCTCGGGACCGGCTTTATCCGCTTGATGCAAATTCCAGTGTTCCTGGAAGGCAATGTCATTGATTTAGGAACCTACAAACTACAAGTCGTCGAAGCCTGCAGCGGACTTCGATACCTATACCCGCTGATCATTCTCGGATTCTTGGCGGCCTATTTGTTCCGTGCGCCCTTTTGGCAAAAAGCTTTGGTGTTCCTATCCAGCATTCCCATTACGATCTTCATGAACAGCCTTCGCATTGAAATCGTCGGCGTGTTGGTGGACAATTTTGGACCTCAAGATGCTGATGGCTTTCTTCATATGTTCGAGGGCTGGATCATCTTTCTCGCCTGCGCCGTAATTCTGGTTGGCGAGATGACAATCTTGGCCCAACTCAACTCGAAGCGAAGCTTTTTCGAGGTCTTCTACCCACCTGAAGTGCTCCCCGTTAAGGGCGACCGACCTGGACGATTTGGGCGTGCAAATGCTGCAAGCATCGCTTGCTTGATCCTTCTCTGCGGGAGCGCGGTCGCATCCGCATTAGTGTCCACCCGTCAGGAGATCATTCCGGACCGCCGAGCGTTTGCCACCTTTCCCTCGAACATAGGGCCTTGGAACGGCCGGCCCTCGTCGCTCGACGCCGGGACCGAGAAGTTCTTAGGATTGACCGACTATATTCTCTCGGATTACTCAGAACCTGGTCGGGCGCCCGTAAACTTCTACGTCGCCTATTACGCCTCACAGCGCTCAGGATTCTCGCCGCATTCGCCGAGCGTTTGTATTCCGGGTAACGGTTGGCAAATCACACAGTTCCAGAGAACTATTTACCATGGATCGGGCGGTTCATTCCCGATAAACCGCGTGATCATTTCGCGCAAACTCACAGAAAGAGCTGGTCTACTACTGGTTTGAAGAACGCGGGATGGCGGTTGCGAACGAGTGGTGGGCGAAATTTTACCTGCTTCGAGACGCCATCCTCAAGAATCGAACGGACGGCGCCCTGATCCGCCTGACCACACCGATCCTTCCCGGCGAAAAAGAAGCCGACGCAGATAAGCGGCTACACAGGTTTACTGACCGAATGCTGCCGTCTTTGACGGCTTATCTGCCCTCTCAACACCCGACCCGCGTCTCTTTGCGGTAGCTCAAAAACAGCCAGAAGTGAGATACGTCTAAGATGATACGCCGAAAAGAATCCAAATTCTCAGTGGCCGTTCTCACGGCTTTCACGTTGCTCGCGGGTGTCACTCTTGGTGCATGCAGCTCGCGTGAACAAAGGTCGGACAATTACGTTAAGAACGGAAACGAGTATCTTCAAAAAAAGGAATTCCCGAAGGCACGGGTTGAGTTTCGCAATGCGATCCAGCTCCAGAAGGACAATGTAAAGGCCTGGCGAGGAACTCGCTTCGGTAGACGAGCACGACCATAACCTTAAAGGGCTTGTCCAAGATCTCGATCGCGTGACCGAGCTCGATGACAAAGATGCAGATGCGCGAATTCGGCTTGCCCGGCTGTACCTGTTGGGTGGCGCCCCCAAGAGGGCGCAAAAGTTTGCCGATGCAGCTTCGAAGTTAGAACCAAAGAACGCCAGTATCTATGCGCTTAAGGCAGCTATTCTGTATAGGCTGAAAGACTCCGAGCGCGCACGCGAACTGACCGGAAAAGCCCTAGAGATAGATCCGCGTAACACCGACGTTCTTGTTGTAGTCGCAACCCAGCAGTTCATAAAGGGGGATGCTCCAGCTGCATTGAAAACGCTGTCGAACCTTGATTCGAAGACCGACAGCGATACTGGCGTCATTCTTCTGAAAATCAATATCTACAACAAGCTCGGGAATCTCGAGCAGGTGGAAGCGCTGCTGCACAAGCTGATAGCACTAAATCCAAATGTTGCAGTTTTTCGAAATCAGCTGATCCGCTTCTATCTGGCACACAATCGTAAGGACGATGCGGAGAAAGCGCTTCGTGCTCGGGCAAAGGCTGAATCCGGGACTCCGGCCGCCGAACTCGATCTCGTATCATTCCTAAGTTCCGTCAGGGGGTATGAATCGGCCCGGGTCGAACTGCTGCGGAAAATTAACGCCGGTGGCGATGTATTTCCATTCAAAATGGCTCTGGCAAGATTGGATTTCGCGAACGGGAAGGCGAAGGGCGCCATAGACAGTGTCGAGCAGCTGATCAAATCTTCGACTGCTCCGGACCAAATTACTGCTGCGCGATTGACCCTTGCGAACATGTATCTTTCGCAAAAACAGATTGAAAAAGTTGAGCCGCTAGTAACACAAGTTCTCGACGCGGACAAGTCTAACACTGAGGCGTTGCGGCTCCGCGCGCTCGTTCTTCTCCAACGAAATAAAGTCGATGACGCGATCGCCGTCTTGCGACAAGCACTGAACGAACAGCCGAAATCTCCATCGATTCTGACCGCTTTGTCGATCGCGTATGAACGGAGTGGCTCGATTGATCTTGCTAACAAGGCGCTGTTCGACGCAACCAAGGCTTCCAATTACGCGCCCAATATTGGCTTAGCCTACGTCGCGTTTTTGCAGCGGCGCGGCTTTTCGACGCAAGCGGAAATGACCCTTGGCGAACTCGTAAAGAGACACCCAAAGGATCTGTCCGTTTTGGCCACGCTCGCGCGAGACCGCATCGCTCACCAGGACTGGGCCGCAGCGCACGAAATCGCCAATGAAATTCGCCAGAGCAAGTCACAAACATCCGTCGCGGACCAGATTGATGCGGCAGCGTTTTCAGGAGAGAAGAAGCCTTCCGACAGCCTCGCTGCGCTTAAGCAGGCCTACGAAGCAAGCCCAGACGCATTGTCGCCCTTGGTCGCGCTAGTCCAGAGTTACATGCGCGCAGGACAGGCCGACAAGGCAGAGGAGGCCGTAAATCGCGCACTTAAACTGAACTCGTCTGATGCGAACGCGATGGTGTTGCTTGGAGCCTTGAAGCTTTCAAAAGGCAACTCAAGCGGCGCACAATCGGAGTTCGAGAACGCCATCCGAACGAAGCCGAAGAACCCGGCGGGATACCGCGCGTTGGCAAACCTTTATTTGCGTCAGTCTAAACCGGACGACGCAATTGCGATCCTGCGCAAGGGCCTAAAGGTTGAACCAAACAGCTTTCCCTTGGGTCTCACACTCGCCGGCATCCTTGAAGTCAAGAAGGACTACAACGGAGCAATTGCGGAATATGAGACTTTGATCAAGCAACAACCAGGTTCGATGATTGTAGCCAACAACCTAGCCAGCCTGATTGCAGATCATCGAGATGACCGATCCAGCATTGATCGCGCGCGCTCCCTAATTGCGATGCTGAAGGAATCGCAAGTCCCTCAGTTCCAAGATACGGTTGGATGGGTCAGTTACCGCGAGGGCGATTACCAAACAGCGCTTTCGGCGCTAAAATCTGCGGCCGAGAAAATGCCAAACTATGCGGTGGTTCGTTACCATCTCGGGATGACCTATCTCGCGGACGGCGACAGAGCGCAGGCAACCGAACAATTTAAAAAAGCGCAGAATCTCGCGCCACACGACGAGGAATTGAAGTCAAAGATCGACAGCGCGTTGAAGTCACCTCCACCCGCGAAGGGCAAAGAAAATCCGCAAGGATCAAAGGCAACTCTTCCGCCTTGAGATGGCCTTGTCTAGCTTGCCTCTTTAGACACGTAAGGTTTACTGATCTGAAATCCGATGGTGGTGCAGTTAATCGTATCCATCCGGCGTCGGCCGCCTTGCGTGAATCGTCTGGCGGATAGTTGATAGTCAGTATGGATATCATTACTGACAGTCATCAGATCAGTCGGCTTGAAGTGGTCGATACCGGGCGTCGATGGCGCTGGACGGCCGAGGAGAAGCTTCGGATCGTGGCGGAAAGCTTGTCGCAGCCGCGAGCGGCTTCGGCGACGGCGCGGCGGCACGGGATCTCCCGACAGCAGATATTCACGTGGCGCAGGTTGCACCGGGAAGGACGGCTTGGCGCGACGGCCAGTTTTGTGCCGGCGACAATCACACCGGAGCCGCTCGCGCAGGCGGTCGAACCGGTCGGCGGTCGGGTTGAGATCGTCAGCGCGAACGGCCGGCGCATCATCGTCGATCGTGATGCCGATATCGGTGCCGTGTTGCGGCTGGTCCGCGGGCTTGAGGCACTGCCGTGATTCCGCTTCCGAGCGGGGTGCGGGTTTGGCTGGCGACCGGGCACACGGACATGGCGACGTTGATCATGACGGCCAAGCTCAATGATATCGATCCGCTCGACTGGCTCGCCGACGTGCTCGCCCGCATCGCCAACATCCCGCAAGCGCGGCTTCCTGAACTGCTGCCATGGCACTGGAAGATGGCGAGCCTGCAAGCAGCCGCTTGAGCCATATGCCGCAAGCAAAATCCGCGCACCTGCGGTACTCGGCGGATGCTTACAAAGAGTGAAAGGTTTGGCCGATAGACTTTTGATTATGCCGGCCCGATCAGCGACACCTGCTGGCGTCACCCGCCCCACCAAGGCTAAGGAAGAATGGTTAGATCGTGCGAAAATGTATAAAGCACAGTATTACTGTTCGCCGCCCCCTGCACGTCCGTCTTTTGATTAAAAGTATATGAGAGCGTCATACTGTAATGTCTTGCCGGCAAGTATGTCAGTCCCGTAGACACCGACAATAGGTCGTAGTCCCCTCCAGCCCCGGCAGATAGCTTAGAATACTGGCCTGATAGATATACATTTATATGATGGTTGACGTCATGCCTGACGTTCGCCTGAAAGCTTGTGCTCTGCTGCAATTCTCCCGTGACAATCGGAGTTATGGCTTGCGCGACTGCGGCAGAAACTACGGTGGTCGGGGTCATTTGGTACGTCAACCCTGCATCCCAAGTGGGCGCATGCCCCGAACCTCCCTGGAAGGCTGAAATGTTGATCAAATTTAATGGCACCCCACCATTCCTTGACCAGTAGTTAGCGAACATTTCTCCAAACCTGCCATGGACGGTCAACAGAGACGACAGCTGCACTTCGAGTGCCGCGCTCAAATTCCATGTCAGACGGTCTGTTCCCGACAGATCATCCGCCGAATACCAGTCTCCATTCACCGCTGTCGTCAGGCTCACGCGCCGCGTTAGACGGTGACGCCATGATACGGTTCCACCCAAATCTTTGTACGGTGTTTGTCCGGGGACGGTGTAATCAGCTTTTGATGCTGATCCGGTGAAGTTCAGTGTATCGATCGGCGACAGCTCTCGCGTAAGGCCGCCTCGAAGGGAATAAACATCTTGATATCCTCGGCCGGCGGCTTGGCCGGTTTGCGCCAGCAAAGCTGAGGCCACATCGATCCGCTGCCATGCGGCGTTGAAATTTAGTTGGGTAACTGGATCCACTGAATGGTCGATGGAAAAGTTTACACCGGCCGGCGCCGCCGTCTTCAACGAGGTACCGACGTCCCCCGGACCGCCATACGATGAATAGCTGAGGTTAGTATTCAGCGCGTACTTAGTAAGATGAGTTCTTGCCAGAAAATTTAGAAAGAGCGAGCTGACTGATTCGTAAGTCGGCCCCGCGGGATTCTGCGACAGAAATAGATTGTCACTGGCCGTCAGTGATTGGACCAGCCGGCCGGTGATCGAAAGCTTCGCGGCAAATGCGCCAGAGACGGCGCCCGCAAGGCACAACGCAGTTGCAATTGAGAGCTTTTTCACTGTCGCATGGACCTACCATCAAACATGCGCCATTGATCATTCAAAGAGACCTCCAAGGAGGCCTCGTTCAGGAACAATGATAATGTCGCCTGAGCGCAGCCGGACGTTCCGCACCTCGGGGCTACCGGAAAGATAAGCGCTATAATTAAACAGCATGATCGAGTCCTGACCTCTTATCTTTCGATGCAGCTGTATATCGTGTCGTGCAGCAAACGGACCGAGGCCTCCTGCAAGCGCAATGGCCTGCACAATATTAGTAGGGCTCGAAATATTATACGGTCCAGGTCGCAGAACCTCCCCCGTAATGTAAACCTTCGGCTTTGAAAGCTCCTGTTCCTCTTTATTAACCGTCGCAAGTCCGACGGTGATATCAAGAGGTTCTGTGTAATTCTTTTGAAGCCTCGCCCGCAATTCACGTTCGACAGCTTGGGGGGTCCGCCCACCAGCTCTTAAATGCCCCGCAAGCGGAAACGCGATCGTCCCGTCAGGCGCGACGATAACGGTACGGTCGAGCTTAGGGTCCTGCCATACGTTAACGGTGAGTGTATCGCCAGGACGAAGCCTCTCGGCCGATGCCTGCCCAATCAGGCAGCCGAACAGGAGAACTGTCAGCCAGAATCTCAACATGGTGTTTCCCTCGAGCCCATCCCCAACCGCCTAATTTAACTATAAGACAAACCGCGCAATTAATCAATAGCATCAATGCTTTCAAGCATTTGGGGCAACGGGAAAATTCCGTAACTCCGCTTATCCTCGATTACTTCGCGGACAACTTTTGCATTGATTTGAGCAAGTTGCAGCGAAAAGCCATAGACCAGCGCCGTGTCGCAAAGGATGTTGATGACTCGCGGAATCCCGCCGCTCGCCTGTGCGACGAGCTGGCTCGCCTCCGAGGAAAATATTCTTGTCTGTGCGCCGACGCCGCGAAGCCGGAAGTCGATATATTCTATCACTTCCAATGGTTTCAGAGGCTTCAAATGGAAATCTGACGAAACACGCTGGGCAAATTGTAGCAATTGTGGCCGGCAGAGTATCTCTTTCAATTGCGGCTGACCAACGAGGATTAGCTGCAGGAACTGCTGCTTATCCACATTGATATTGGACAGCATTCGCAGCGTTTCGAGGGCATCCTCTCGCAAGTTTTGCCCTTCATCGACGATCAGAATGGTTCGCTTGCCCCGTCTGAATTCTGTCGAAAGGTATTCCTGGATGTTGCGGATTAACCCGGCAACAGACCCTTCAAAAGGTTGACCCAACGAATAGAGAACGTACTGCAGCAACTCCTCTCGTGTTTGAGGTGTATTCGATATCATTCCGACGTTGACGCTCCGGGGATTGATCCGCCGCAAGGCGTGCCTAAGCAGGGTCGTCTTGCCAGAGCCAATTTCGCCGGTGATCACGGTGAAGCCCGCGCTATTTATCACGCCAAACTCCAACATCGCGAGTGCCATGCGATGGGCGCGCCCCCAGTAAATCAGATCAGGGTCTGGCAGGATCGAAAATGGCTTTTCGCGCAACCCGTAAAACAATTCGTACATCGCCGATACCTGTCAATCTGGCCCAGCCATTAGTTAATTTACGGCAGACCAATTACAGCTCAGTTACGCTCACCTTCGCTGTCCGCGCTTGTTAACATGGATTTGCCTGCTGCGCCTGCGAAGTGTGGTCACACTGTTGACCCAAAATGCATTTGGGCACCAAAGCAATCTGAATTTTACCTTACTGCGGAAGGCGCTCCAGGTTTCGAAGCAATCGGCTTTTGGCGCGTCGCACCAGGCCTGCGGGGGAGGCTCACAGTTACGTGACCAAAATTTTACAACCATTTTATATGGTTCTATAATACCTATAAAATAATTAAGTTTAATCAATATGTTACATAAATCGTAGTAAACAACAATTTATCGAGAACGGGCTCGCTATCGTTAGGATACTATTTACTCCGCTGCCAATTTCAGACTAGTATGGAGGTGTGGCGCAAATTGCCTGCCCTTCCTAATCTCTGGAAGGTGGGTTTTGAGTTTAGGAGTGCAACAATGACAACCGGCTTAAAGCAACTGGCCTTTGCAGCTGTTTGCTCGACCGCGCTGATCGCAATCACGGGGGTTGCACAAGCTGGAACTGTGGGGTTGTTGGCGGGCTCCGCCTTGGCAACCGCGCCGAACCCGCTTTATGGGACAGCAGCAGGTTCAAACAACGTTATCAATTCTCAGGGTGTAACGCCCACCGGATCCGCTCTCTACGATCCGACCACAACCGACGCTCTGCTGCATGCTAACACACCGTGGGTGCAGCAAAGCCAAGTGTCGTCGAACACGACTTCGGCGGCGGGGTACTTTGTGAACTGGTACTTCACGGGCGCTGAATCGGGTTATAATATCGCGTTCAATGCTCCTGGCGTAACAACGTTCACCGAGGCTAACCAGAACAACAGCTTTAACGGTGGCGGACCGCCGCTCACGAGCGGGTCGTTCCAATATTTGGGCACGTCGCATTACGGTGTTACCGCCGGCGTGAATGATGCGTTGGCTTTCGATCTTAGCTGGACAGGCGGTGGGGGTGGTTCGATTGATAACTCAGGCGTTCAAACCGCCCCGTCGAATGCAGGCGCTAATCTCATTTTCTCCTACCTCGACATCACCACTCTCTTTTCAGGTCCCTACGCGAACCTGACAACGCAGCCAGGTGACTGGTTTGCGTTTGCGCTGAATGACACCGGCGGGCCTGACGACAATCATGATGACTTCGTTGGCTTCGCTCAGATCGTTCCTGATACTGGTGGCGGTCCTGGGCCGGGAGTGACCCCGATCCCGGCGGCGCTGCCACTGTTCGGTAGCGTGTTGGGCGGCGGCATTTTCGTCGGCAATTGGCGTAAGCGCCGTAAAAACAGGAAGAAGGCAACGGTTTGAGTCAGCTTTGCTGTCTTATCCGTTAACCTGAACTCGGGGTATTTGAAGAGGGGCCTTAATCGGGCCCCTCTTTTTGTTATATTTCTCAACGTTGAACGATGGTCTCAGTGCCATTTCGGCGTAGCGCCCCGTTTGCACCGGGGGGCCAACGAAGGCCTTGTTGATTGGTGTAGCTCTGGAGTGTCCCGACTATGCTGCAACGTCAAAACTCGATGGATCGAGAGCAGGACCAAGACGTCGGGTTCGATTTTTCGATGTCCTATCTTTGGGGCGTGGTTAAACGACGATTTTGGTGGTTCGCCATACCGTTTCTTTTGCTTTTGACTGTCGGATCGCTCGCCGCATGGAAGTGGCCGGCGGCGTACGTTTCATCGGGCACCATTTTGGTCCGATCTTCAGACATCCCCGCTAATCTTGTCCGTTCCACTGTTGTGGGCATGGCAGCAGAGCGCATCGCCATCTTACGCCAACGGATCATGACCCGAGACAACCTCATCGCACTAGCCAAGAAATTCAACATTACCCCGAGTTGGCAAGCGCAAATATCCGATACACCGATCGTCGACTTCATCCGGGACAGAACCCTTGTCAACCAAGTCGACGCAAGGGTGCCGGGCGAGCGCGCCCAGGCGATCGCCTTCAAGGTCGGGTTCGAATATGAAAATCCTGTGATCGCCACGCAGGTCGCGAACGAATTAATGACGATGATGCTCACTGAGGACGCCAATAGCCGAAGAAGCTCGGCGACTGAAACGACCAGATTTATCGAAGCAAATGTTAAGAGGCTCGAGGCTCGACTGGACCAACTGGATTCGCAAATTGCCAACGCCGCAAAACGTCGCCGCGCCGCCCAAATGAGCAGCACAATCGATGGAGCAGATACGACCGGCTCAAACATGGTCAAAGCGATACGAGCGCTTAAAGAACAACTTATCGTCAAACGCGCGACCTTATCCGACTCTCACCCCGACGTCAGAGCCCTGAAACGGAAAATCCAGGCACTCGAAAAAGAACAAACGACGAGCGATGACAAGTCGCTCGCGGGATTGAACGCAACTGCATCGCAGGTCTCCCAAAACGGCGATAACAAAAATGATAAAGATCTCGGCCTAAAAACTCTGCTGGACCTCAAAACGCTAATGGGTAAACGCGATAGCCTAAAAGAGGAATTGAACGACGCATCGCAAAAACTCGCTTTGGCGCGCCAAGGCGAACACCTGGAAACGGGCCAGCATGCGGAACGGTTTGAGGTCATTGAACAGCCTACGATTCCGACCAAATCTGTGAAGCCAAATCGTACGAGGCTATTCATTTTTGCGTTCGCCCTCGCCTTCATGGCAGGCGGAGCATCTGCCGGCGGAATGGAGTTCCTATCAGGGGCCATTTACCGAGACAGCGATATGCGCGCTTTAGTCGACCCGGCGATCGTCGTGTCAATACCGTACATCACCACACAGCGCGAGCTGAGAAGCAATCGAAGACGCCGCATACTCATGACCATCGCAATCCCGATAATTCTGATCGGCGCCGCTGTAGCCATCTACATATTCGTGCCGGATCCAGATCTTCTTGCGGACAAGCTGATTCGACACATCATGCAGTGATCGAATCGAGGTTTTGGAGAGTACACACATGGAACATATTCGCCACGCCGTCGAACTCGCGAAAGAACGCGCGAATTCGACCGCAGATGCGGATACGTCACGTCACCCGGACGCGAATGCTATTCGCCAAGCGCCCGGTAGTCGTGCCAATTCGGCAAACTTCGTCGCGCTCAACACCCGTCACCTAGAGGACAATCGGATTGTAGCGCATGATATAGTGGATCCGCGCTCCAGATCTTATGATGTTCTGCGGACCGAGATCTTGCACGCGATGGAGTCAGCGTCTTGGACTCTGCTGGCAGTCACTTCTCCCACGCCGGCATGCGGCAAAACGCTAACCGCCACCAATTTGGCGCTTAGCATCGCCAGGCGCCCCGAGAAACCCGTGCTTTTGATCGACTTCGACTTGCAACGTCCACAAGTTGCGAAATATCTCGGACTAAAGAGCCGACCCGGAGCTCTGGCCTTGCTCGAAGGCAGAATTTCTCTTGCCGACGCGATCACCAATGTCCGCGTTGCGGATTCCCAAATGTTGGTGCTCCCCTGCGAAAATGCAACTTTACGCTCGTCTCAGTTGCTCTCATCGCAAACTGTGGGCACGTTGCTGAAAGAAATTCGGCGTGACTTCGCCGGTTATACTGTCGTGATCGACCTCCCACCGATCCTGGCCGGTGACGATGTGCTTTCTATACTACCGCACGTCGACTGCGCCGTGTTCGTTGTGGCTGCTGGAGAGACACGCGTAAAAGAAGTTAAACGGTGCAATAAGCATCTCAAATCGACGCCCGTTGTCCGAGTGGTTCTCAACAAGGCTGAAGAGTCGTCGACCCACTATTACTCTCGATATTCCGAGATGTAATTCTTGCCGAGCGCCCTGCGACACAGCGTGGCTTCAACGTTAGATGAAGTATAGGGCTGGTGTCGGCGAAATCGATTTGCCGATTGTTTAGGCTCAAAACGGACGCGCATTTACCGGTCAAGGTTGCGAGTACCGCTGTATGACCCTCCCAGCTGCTGCTGAGGCGACGGGTGGCATCGAAATGCGAGAACTCGCGCCCCCCGCAGACACCGGGCAGTCAAGCGACCAAAACCTAAAGGCGGTTCTTCCACCCGCCTAAAAGCTCTGCCCCAACACGATCTCTCCGATCGATAAAAGAAACGATGGCCGAGCGAGTTCGGCCGTCAGACCAAATGGAAGTGGTCGGTCGTGAGCTGAGAGAGCGTCGCATTGTGAAGTGTCACACTGTCGCTGGCATTTGCCGTGATCACGACATCCGTTCCGACTTGAGCCGCATGACTGAGCACACTTGCAAAGTCAGTGAACACGCTGTGATCAAGCTGAATAACGTCGGATGCAGCGTGATAGTCGGAGATAATGTCATGTCCGAAGTTTCCGGTGAAAGCGAAGCTGTCGTTCCCTCCGCTACCGGTGAAGGTTTCGGAATTTGTCGTGCTCACGAAGCTGTCGTTGCCAGCTGTTCCGTATACCAGATGAGCGACCGTTGAGTTGCCGGACGCGTCCATGGCTTTCACGTCGAAGCTGTTGATGCCGTTACTTATGCCAAGGAAGTATCCCTTCCACGCACCGTTCGCGTCGGCGTTAATGTAGCCATACGGCATACCCGTCTTCGAGTCCGTGATGTAAACTGAGCCGTTCGATTCCGTGTATCCGGCGAGAATCCCGAGTCCCCACTGGCTGGTCGTGAAGCCGAACACACTAATCGGCACCGAGCTTTGCTGGGAATCGATGTTTACGGACAGCGCCGACGAGTGAGCACTCGTATTGGCCGCCACATCGGTATCCGTCGCGGTGAAAGTGTGGTCTCCATCGGAAAGCGAACCCGTCGTAAAGCTCCACGAACCGGTACCGTTCGTCGTCGCGGAGCCCAGCAGGGTCGTGCCGTCGTAGACCTTGACCGTGCTGTTTGCCTCCGCACTACCATTCAATGTCAAAACGTTGCTGCTGCTGACCCCGTTCGTCAAAGCGGTTCCATTACCCAGAAGAAAATTGATGAGCGGCGCGTTGGGCGCGACGGTATCAATCGTCGTGTGGAGTGCGACCGAGCTCGCACTTGAATTTCCAGCGGCATCAACATCCGTCGCGCTGAACGCGTGTGTTCCGTCAGAAAGAACGCCGGTGGTAAACGACCAATCTCCAGTTCCGTTCGAACTTGCGGTGCCCAGCAGGGTCGTGCCGTCGTAGACCTTGACCGTGCTGTTGGCTTCCGCCGAACCGGTCAGCGTCAGCATGTTGTGATTGGTGATCCCGTCACCCGCCGTCCCGCTGTCAGGCCCAAGCGAGGCCACCGTCGGTGTCATAGGCGCAGCCGTATCGATCGTCATATCCATGTGGGCAGACGTCGAACTCACATTCCCGGCCACATCGGTCGCCGTGGCGCTCAGGTTGTGGGTGCCGTCGGCGAGGGTCCCGGTGGTCAGCGACCAGGCGCCGGTTCCGTTCGCTGTCGCGGTACCCAGCAGGATCGTGCCGTCGTAGATATTCACCGTGCTGTTGGCTTCCGCCGAACCCGTCAGCGTCAGCGTGCTCGCATTGGTGATGCCATCGCCAACCGTCCCGCTATCGGGCCCGAAGGAGATGATCGAGGGCGCCACCGGCGCGCTCGTATCCACGGCCACCTGCAGGATGCCCGAGGCCGCACTGGTGTTGTCGGCCACGTCAGTCGACGTAGCGGTCAGATTGTGCGCTCCGTCGGCGAGCGTCCCGGTGATCAGCGACCAAGCGCCGGTTCCGTTCGCCGTCGCGGTGCCCAGCAGCGTCGTGCCGTCGTAGACCTTGACCGTGCTGTTGGCTTCCGCCGAACCCGTCAGCGTCAGCGTGCTGTGGTTGGTGATGCCATCGCCGAGCGGCCCGCTGTCGGGCCCGAAGGAGGCGATCGAGGGCGCCACTGGCGCGCTCGTATCCACGGTCACCGGCATGACGCTCGAGGCGCCGCTGGTGTTGCCGGCAACGTCGGTCGACGTGGCGGTCAGATTGTGCGCTCCGTCGGCGAGCGTCCCGGTGGTCAGCGACCAAGCGCCGGTTCCGTTGGCCGTCGTAGTGCCCAGCAGGGTCGTGCCGTCGTAGACCTTAACCGTGCTGTTGGCTTCCGCCGAACCCGTCAGCGTCAACGTGCTGTGGTTGGTAATGCCATCGCCCACCGTCCCGCTATCGGGCCCGAAGGACGTAATGGTCGGCGCTCCCAGACCAGAACTCTGTATCGTCACCTGCAGGGCGCTCGAAGCGCCGCTGGTGTTGCCGGCCACGTCAGTCGCCGTGGCGGACAGATTGTGCGCTCCGTTGGCGAGCGTTCCGGTGATCAGCGACCAAGCGCCGGTTCCGTTCGCCGTCGCGGTGCCCAGCAGCGTCGTGCCGTCGTAGACCTTGACCGTGCTGTTGGCTTCCGCCGAACCCGTCAGCGTCAGCGTGCTCGCATTGGTGATGCCATCGCCAACCGTCCCGCTATCGGGCCCGAAGGAGACGATCGAGGGCGCCACTGGCGCGCTCGTATCCACGGTCACCGGCAGGACGCTCGAGGCGCCGCTGGTGTTGCCCGCCACATCGGTCGCGGTCGCGCTCAGATTGTGCGCTCCGTCGGCGAGCGTCCCGGTGGTCAGCGACCAGGCGCCCGTTCCGTTCGCCGTCGCGGTGCCCAGCAGCGTCGTGCCGTCGTAGACCTTGACCGTGCTGTTGGCTTCCGCCGAACCCGTCAGCGTCAACGTGCTGTGGTTGGTAATGCCATCGCCCACCGTGCCGCTGTCAGGCCCGAAGGAGGCGATCGAGGGCACCACTGGCGCGCTGGTATCCACAGTCACCGGCAGGACGCTCGAGGCGCCGCTGGTGTTACCGGCAACGTCGGTCGACGTGGCGGTCAGATTGTGCGCCCCGTTGGCCAGCGTCCCGGTGGTCAGCGACCAGGCGCCGGTTCCGTTCGCCGTCGCGGTGCCCAGCAGGGTCGTGCCGTCGTAGACCTTCACCGTGCTGTTGGCTTCCGCCGAACCCGTCAGCGTCAGCGTGCTGTGATTGGTGATGCCATCGCCAACGATCCCGCTGTCGGGCCCGAAAGAGGCGATCGAGGGCGCAACTGGCGCGATCGTATCCACGGTCACCTGCAGGGCGCCCGAGGCAGCACTGGTGTTGCCGGCAACGTCGGTCGACGTGGCGGTCAGATTGTGCGCCCCGTTGGCCAGCGTTCCGGTGGTCAGCGACCAGGCGCCGGTTCCGTTCGCCGTCGCGGTGCCCAACAGCGTCGTGCCGTCGTAGACCTTGACCGTGCTGTTGGCTTCCGCCGAACCCGTCAGCGTCAGCGTGCTGTGATTGGTAATCCCATCACCAACGATCCCGCTGTCGGGACCGAAGGAGGTAATGGTCGGCACCACCAGATCAGAGCTCTGTATCGTCACCTGCAGGACGCTTGAGGCGCCGCTGGTGTTGCCGGCCACATCGGTCGCCGTGGCGCTCAGGTTGTGGGTGCCGTCGGCGAGGGTCCCGGTGGTCAGCGACCAGGCGCCGGTTCCGTTCGCTGTCGCGGTACCCAGCAGGATCGTGCCGTCGTAGATATTCACCGTGCTGTTGGCTTCCGCCGAACCCGTCAGCGTCAGCGTGCTCGCATTGGTGATGCCATCGCCAACCGTCCCGCTATCGGGCCCGAAGGAGATGATCGAGGGCGCCACCGGCGCGCTCGTATCCACGGCCACCTGCAGGATGCCCGAGGCCGCACTGGTGTTGTCGGCCACGTCAGTCGACGTAGCGGTCAGATTGTGCGCTCCGTCGGCGAGCGTCCCGGTGATCAGCGACCAAGCGCCGGTTCCGTTCGCCGTCGCGGTGCCCAGCAGCGTCGTGCCGTCGTAGACCTTGACCGTGCTGTTGGCTTCCGCCGAACCCGTCAGCGTCAGCGTGCTGTGGTTGGTGATGCCATCGCCGAGCGGCCCGCTGTCGGGCCCGAAGGAGGCGATCGAGGGCGCCACTGGCGCGCTCGTATCCACGGTCACCGGCATGACGCTCGAGGCGCCGCTGGTGTTGCCGGCAACGTCGGTCGACGTGGCGGTCAGATTGTGCGCTCCGTCGGCGAGCGTCCCGGTGGTCAGCGACCAAGCGCCGGTTCCGTTGGCCGTCGTAGTGCCCAGCAGGGTCGTGCCGTCGTAGACCTTAACCGTGCTGTTGGCTTCCGCCGAACCCGTCAGCGTCAACGTGCTGTGGTTGGTAATGCCATCGCCCACCGTCCCGCTATCGGGCCCGAAGGACGTAATGGTCGGCGCTCCCAGACCAGAACTCTGTATCGTCACCTGCAGGGCGCTCGAAGCGCCGCTGGTGTTGCCGGCCACGTCAGTCGCCGTGGCGGACAGATTGTGCGCTCCGTTGGCGAGCGTTCCGGTGATCAGCGACCAAGCGCCGGTTCCGTTCGCCGTCGCGGTGCCCAGCAGCGTCGTGCCGTCGTAGACCTTGACCGTGCTGTTGGCTTCCGCCGAACCCGTCAGCGTCAGCGTGCTCGCATTGGTGATGCCATCGCCAACCGTCCCGCTATCGGGCCCGAAGGAGACGATCGAGGGCGCCACTGGCGCGCTCGTATCCACGGTCACCGGCAGGACGCTCGAGGCGCCGCTGGTGTTGCCCGCCACATCGGTCGCGGTCGCGCTCAGATTGTGCGCTCCGTCGGCGAGCGTCCCGGTGGTCAGCGACCAGGCGCCCGTTCCGTTCGCCGTCGCGGTGCCCAGCAGCGTCGTGCCGTCGTAGACCTTGACCGTGCTGTTGGCTTCCGCCGAACCCGTCAGCGTCAACGTGCTGTGGTTGGTAATGCCATCGCCCACCGTGCCGCTGTCAGGCCCGAAGGAGGCGATCGAGGGCACCACTGGCGCGCTGGTATCCACAGTCACCGGCAGGACGCTCGAGGCGCCGCTGGTGTTACCGGCAACGTCGGTCGACGTGGCGGTCAGATTGTGCGCCCCGTTGGCCAGCGTCCCGGTGGTCAGCGACCAGGCGCCGGTTCCGTTCGCCGTCGCGGTGCCCAGCAGGGTCGTGCCGTCGTAGACCTTCACCGTGCTGTTGGCTTCCGCCGAACCCGTCAGCGTCAGCGTGCTGTGATTGGTGATGCCATCGCCAACGATCCCGCTGTCGGGCCCGAAAGAGGCGATCGAGGGCGCAACTGGCGCGATCGTATCCACGGTCACCTGCAGGGCGCCCGAGGCAGCACTGGTGTTGCCGGCAACGTCGGTCGACGTGGCGGTCAGATTGTGCGCCCCGTTGGCCAGCGTTCCGGTGGTCAGCGACCAGGCGCCGGTTCCGTTCGCCGTCGCGGTGCCCAACAGCGTCGTGCCGTCGTAGACCTTGACCGTGCTGTTGGCTTCCGCCGAACCCGTCAGCGTCAGCGTGCTGTGATTGGTAATCCCATCACCAACGATCCCGCTGTCGGGACCGAAGGAGACGATCGAAGGCGCAACTGGCGCGGTCGTATCGATCCTTACGGCTAAGGTATTGGATGTGCTTACATTTCCGGCGGCATCGGTCGAGGTCACTGTGAAGTTGTGGACACCGTCGGACAGCGGCCCCGTGCTGAGATTGTAGGCCTGTGTCTGATTCGCCGTCGCACCTGATGCAGTGCCACCGCCGCCTGAGGCGTGAGCCACGCTCGCGGCAAAGGTCTGAGTCTTCGACTGTTCGTGCGTCCAAATCCATTCGCCGTGCGCATTGGCGTTGGCTTCGCCGATAACCGCACCTGTCGCCTTATCGGTGATTTCAACGGTTTCACCGGGCGTCGCGGTCCCGGTAAGCAACACGCTGCCATTGCCAGCGTGGGAGACATTCGTGATTGTCGCTTGCGCCGCAGCTTGGTCGTCTTGGATTTGCGCGCTCTGCGGATTAGCGGTGAAGCTGTACGTACCCGCGGCATTGGCCAACGCGGTTCCGACCAACACGCCATTGTCGTAGAGCCGAACCGTGCTGCCCGCCTCTGCGACGCCATTGATCGCAACCACATTCGCATTCGTAATGCCGTCACCCACGATTCCGCTGTCCGCCGATTGCAACGAAACGGTAGGCACGACCGGAGCAACGGTATCGACCGTCACATTCGTAGCGGTCGAAGTCGCACTGGTGTTGCCAGATGAATCGGTCGCCGTTGCCGTAAACGCATGGGTACCATCAGACAGCGTGGCAGTCGTGAAACTCCACGAACCATTGCTGGCCGTGGTCACAGAGCCGAGCAGCGTTGCACCGTCGTAAATCTTGATCGTCGAGTTGGCATCCGCAGTGCCGGCCAGAGAGATAACACTCTTATCGGTGATACCGTCACCGACCACGCCGGTATCCGGCGAAAACGAAACAATTGATGGTGTCGCGATACCGGGCTGGGTTGCTGTTCCCAGAGTAACCGTGGTGTCGCTGAATTTCGCAAGCTCGATATGTCTTAAGGTGTCGGTGCCATCGGGGCTACCGGACCGCAAATCGGTTACGGTGTACGATCCGTCGGCATTGGCCGTGATCCTGTAGTCTGTAGACTTCCCCGAATAGACCGCCGTATCCGTTCCAGACACGCCATCCAGCGTGTCGTTGCCATGCCCGCCCGTCAGAGTGTTGTTGGCCGCGTTGCCAATGAGCGTATCGTTACCAGTGCCGCCGACGGCATTCTCGATGAGCGAGGCTGTATTGCCCTGGAATTCCAGCGCATTGGCAATATTGCCAATCGCCGTATGCCCGTTTCCAAGATTGGCCAATTGCGTGGCCGAGGTCGTCGTCCAACTGCCGGGCGCAAGATTGACCGTGACTCCCGTCGTATAGTTTGAAAAGTCGTATGTGTCGTGACCACCGCCGTCCCAGATGGTCATAAATACCTTGTTACCACCCGGCATGGCCTGGGCCACGCCGTTTATGAATTCCTGACCCGTGCTGGGGTCCCATTTGTAGACAGTGTCACCCGCGTTGGTGCTGTAGTTTGCACCATACATCGACTGCAACGCTGAAATATCATACATCATCAGCGTCGTCGGGAAGCTCCAGGTTCCGTTTGTCAGACCCGCGGTATCAGATGCTCCAACATAGGAGCGGTAGCTCATTACTGTATACTCGAGCGAATTGTGATCGGCCGGCATCGCTCCGTAAGTACCGGCCTCCTGCGGATGCTTAAGACCCATCGCATGACCCGTCTCATGGATCATGGTCAGCCAAGCATAATTGCCGACGACAGGATTATCATACCAGTGCGTGGTCGAATTAAACCATGCATCACCACCTTCCGGACTCGTGGACGGATAATACGTCCACGCCGTACTTGGCAACGACAACTCGGCATACCGCAGAGTCGCGCTCTGCGTTGATGTTTCAGTTATTTCCGTGAAGCTCAGGTTCGCAACCTGAGAATACATCCCCAAAATGGAGGTGACTGCGGCCTGTTGGATGGCGGTAAAAGGCTGAAAACCGTTCAGCGGCTCGCCACTCCCATAAGATAATCCAAAAGCGCCCGTATAGAACGACGCCGAAGTCGGAAAACTGTATGTGAAGGAGTTCGTCGCCCACTGCGTACCGCTAATGATACCGTCGACGTACACATTGCCAGTGGCAGTCGTTGAAGTCGTTCCAGTCACGGTTCCGCTCCGGGTTGGTTGTTACCCACCAAGTTACCGATCGCCCGTAAATTCGCGGTCACCGAAATGCCCCCATTCTTATGATTTTATCGGAGCATGCCTTAAGCCCCCGTTAGCTTAAGAAGGCAGGATGTGGCGAAAAAGGGCCAAAAGATGGGCATTTTCGATGCATCAACAACTATCGTCTTTGGATTTAGCTAACCTTTCATGGTTTAGTGGAATCATAACTGTTACGTCGTGTTTACGAGCTTCGTGAGGGCCGTCGCCCGACGGCTGGGTGGGGAGAAATCAATGTCGAAGATTTCTGGTGCGAAATCATCGGAAATTTCATCAGCACTGCGCTCGTGTCGAAGCGCATTGCTGTGGACCGGCGTTTTTAGCGGCGTTTCGAACGTCTTGATGCTGACCGGCGCCATCTTCATGTTGGAGGTCTACGATCGGGTGCTTCCGAGCAGAAGCATCCAGACACTCGTCGGCCTGGCCGTATTGGCCGCAGGCTTATATGCGGCTTTGGGTGTCATGGACTTCGTCAGAACGAGAGTGCTCGTTCGAATTGGAATGCGATTCGACGAAATCGTCGGAGGAAGGATTTACGAATCCTTAATCCAGTTACCGGCCAAGGCGGGTCAGCGTGCCGAGGGCCTGCAGTCACTTCGCGATCTTGATAGCGTACGCACGTTTCTATCCGGGCTCGGCCCAATCGCCTTCTTCGATCTCCCATGGATCCCGCTTTATCTAGCAATCTGCTTCGCGTTCCACACCCTTATCGGGGTGGCGGCGTTGATCGGAGCAATCATCCTGTGCATCGTGACCGTGCTGACTGAGGTCTATACGCGCGAGCCCAGCAAAAAAACCGCCGAATTTGCCCGATTGCGGAGCAAGCTCGCTAAGTCCAGTCGCCGCAACGCCGAAACCGTTGTCGCGATGGGAATGTCGGGACGGCTGACCCAAAAATGGACGGAGATCAACGGATCGTTCTTGAACAGCCAGCGCGAAACGAGCGACCTGGCGGGTGGCTTTACTTCATCCTCGAAGGTCCTGAGGATGGTATTGCAGTCGGCGGTACTTGCCGTTGGCGCCTATCTCGTCATCGAACAACAGGCAACGGCAGGCGTCATTATCGCGAGCTCGATTCTGAGCGGTCGCGCACTCGCACCCGTCGACCTCGCGATCGCAAACTGGAAATCCTTCGTCGCCGCACGTCAGAGCTGGTCACGATTGGACCAACTCCTAACGCTCTTTCCAGCGTCGCCGCCGGTACTCGGGCTTGAGCCCCCGCGCGAAACCCTTGAGGTTGACGCCGCCACGATCATTCCTCCAGGCACCCAAAAGCCTACCGTGCTCGACATACGTTTCAAATTGAAGGCTGGAGACGGGCTTGCCATTATTGGTCCGAGCGGATCCGGCAAGTCTTGTCTGGCTCGAGCATTGGTTGGCGTTTGGCAGCCGGCACGTGGCGCGGTTCGGCTCGACGCAGCAACCTATGACCAGTGGAGCCCCGACGTCCTCGGAACGCATATTGGATATGTGCCTCAAGACGTCGAATTATTCGAAGGTACGCTGGCGCAGAATATAGCCCGCTTTAATGACCAAGCGGATCCAACATCAATCATAGCGGCGGCGAAGGCCGCCGGCGTTCACGAGCTTATTCTGTCGCTTCCCCAAGGATATGACACGCCGGTCGGAGAACAGGGTACGGCGCTTTCAGCAGGTCAGGCTCAGCGGATCGCGCTCGCGCGGGCGCTTTATGGCGAACCGTTCCTCGTTGTCCTTGATGAACCAAATTCAAATTTGGACTCGGAAGGTGACGAAGCTCTAACTGCCGCGATAGAAGGCATTCGTGCCCGCGGTGGCATCGTGATCGTGGTAGCGCATCGGCCCAGCGCCATTATAGGCCTCGACCTTGTTCTGCTCATGAATAATGGCCGACAGGTCGAATTCGGTCCGAAGGAGTCAATCTTGGCACAGTTCATCAAACGGACGGCTCCCACGCCGGGCCTCACGGTGGTGCCGGAAATGACGGCGGCTACGGCATGAACAAATTCCGCGATTCTGTCAGTTCCATTCGGCACTACATCTTTGTAGGGGCGACGGCCACAGGTCTTTTGGTCTTTGGAGTCGGCGGCTGGGCTGCCACGACGGAGATTTCGGGCGCCGTCATCGCCTCCGGCAAGATCGTCGTCGATTCGAATGTCAAAAAGGTACAGCATCTGACAGGAGGCGTTGTCGGAAAGCTTTATGTGAGGGACGGCGACCGGGTAAAGGCCGGTCAGATACTGGTGCAGCTGGACGATACCGTTACGAAGGCCAATCTGGCGATTGTCACAAAGGGGCTGACAGAACTCGAGGCCCGCAAGGCCCGACTGGCAGCCGAACGTGACGGCACGACAAAAATAGCGTTTCCGCCGGATCTCCTAGACCACCGCACCAATCCAGATGTCGTCGAGGCAATGCGCGGAGAGCAAAAGCTCTTCGACCTCCGTCGATCAGCCCGTTCCGGCAAAAAAGCGCAATTGCAACAGAGAATAGATCAACTCGGTCAAGAGATTGTTGGATTTGACTCGCAGTTGAAGGCGAAAGCTGAGGAGACAGCGTTGATCCGCCGCGAACTCGCGGCCATAGAGACGCTCTACCAGAAGAACCTCGTACCGCTCAGCAGAATTAGCGCCCTGCAGCGGGAGGCAGCTCGCCTCGACGGAGAGCGAGGTCAGCTGATCGCGTCAAAAGCGCAGGCGAAGGGCAAAATCGCTGAGCTCAACTTGCAGATCATCCAAATCGACCAAGATATGGCGAGCGATGTCGCCAAAGAAATGAGAGATATTGACGCCAAGATCGGCGAATTTGTCGAGCGAAAGGTCTCGGCGCTGGATCAATTGAAGCGCACCGATATCCGCGCCCCACAAGATGGTACCGTCTTTGAATCGAAGGTGCATACCGTCGGCGGAGTCATTCCACCGGGCGAAACAATAATGTTGATCGTCCCAGACGCCGACAAGTTGCTCGTGCAAGCGCGCGTTAACCCGCAAGACATCGACAAAGTCGAGTTAGGCCAGCCTGCCGCCCTGCGATTTTCAGGGCTCGATTCTCGAACGACCCTTGACATCTTGGGCCGCGTCGCACGCATTTCGGCGGATGCAGCCACCGACCAACGTACTGGGGCCAGTTACTACACGATCAGAATAACGATGCCGGCCGCAGAAGTCGCCAAACTCGGCGATGTTAGACTGGTACCTGGCATGCCGGTCGAAACATTCATTCAGACGGGCGATCGGACGGTTATGGCGTACCTTCTAAAGCCGCTTTCCGATCAGATATCGCGGGCGTTCCGGGAGAAGTAAACCTTCTTGGAACTTTTTTAAAACGAACCGACCATTCGATCTTAATAGTTTACGCGCGAACTTCTTGATTTTTCGACGGTCCATCGTGAATTATCCGGATAGCTCAAATTGGGGCTTCCGGAATTTAACCATGTATCCGCGTAATCATTGGCCGCGCTTGCTTGTCTTATTCGGCCTCATACTAACGACGCTATGGATCGGAGTTGTTCTTTACCTGCCGCTGCGCCTGTGGCTCGGAGTTTAAGAAACGTGAACCTCTAGTCCTCCGGGACGCGCCCCGAAAGACTTGCGGCACTCCAACGGCACATCGCTTTCGGCGCCAAACAGCCTGCATAAAGTAAACTGAAAAAACCGCATCGCGGCGGCTTCGCCCTTTAGACCTCTACAACCGACATCGCACCCGCCTGCTCTTTTAAGGCTGTGACGACCTGCCCGCACGCTTGTTCGTCTCGCCAGGAGCCGGAACGGCAAATTCAAACGTCAGCCTACTCATTCTTCTTGATAACGCCATTCTCCACCAACGCTGCCTCGACCTGTTTCATCTTGTTGATTAAGTCGAGAACAGCCGGCCCGGGCAGGACCAGGCGGCATACGGGATAAGCGCGAGCATGGATGGTCTCCCCAGGCTTTGCCGGGTCGACACGCGTTACGCAAAACTCGATGCGCAAACCCTGATTGTCGGCGTGAACGCCACGAATATTATCCGCGAACGTTTCGGCTAGCGATGGAATATCGACGAATTCGACGGCGACTTGAGGTGCTTGTTCGTTCGCAGCCATGATAATCTCCCCACACTCGACGCATCCTTCGAATTCGGCGTCGAATCAATCAACATTATACAAGAGCAATGAGCGTTCATTACGAATGCACCCGCCAACACCCGCAGTTCGTGTTCAACTAATCTGTTGGCCGAACGATCTCCGAACGAGGTGCGTCGGTTCCCCGCCAATTTCTCCTGCCAGGCGGGAAGCTGGAGCAAGCGGCGCGAAGTTCCACGCAAGAGACTTGGGCCGACGCAACGCCCCACACGCTGACCTGTTGGCAAGCACCCATTGGAAGGCGTCGATTTGGCAAAATTTTGCGATCCCTGGGATCGTCCAGCCGCCCAACTTTTTCAGACGGCACATTTATTGCGTGGGCAAAATTAATTAATCAACTATTGGTTGCATAGATGGCTTAGTAACTCAGGTTTTGGCCAAACAAACCCACGGGGGCTGACATGAGTGAAAGCATGCTGGTCGCGGCCGCGGGACTTTCCGCGTTGCTAATCGCCGCAGCAGCGGCGGATGTCTAACGGGCTCCACGTTGCTTCCTGCATCGTCCTTTTAAACGAAGTACGAGTTTCAATGCATCCAGCCCACAGCGGGAACTATCTGGATCACCGCCGCGGACGTAGCTTCCCCTCAGTTCTACGCTCGGCTTTTTGAATGCCTTGCCGCAAACTTTGCTGTCGGGTGGCATCACATCGGTAACCATCACAAACCGATCAGGGCAATGCCCTGTGGGGAACCGGAACCCTGTTGGCGCAGGAATACGTTCATCAGCATAGGCGCGGTGGCGCTGGCGGCTGATACCGGGACGGGACCGTATTCTTTACAATGGTAGCGACTGGAACCAGAACCCTGAGCGCCGCCTCGGAGCGCTCCGAAACGCCGCGCCCCCGAAGGGCAATCTCGGGCCGACAACGGCCCTCCCCGCTGACATCTGGTTCCGGCCCGAAAGGGCCGATTCAGAGTAAATTGGCTGGTGTCGCTCCGGCCCCACTCAAAAACCTGACAATTCCGCCGGTTTGGGCGCCCACTAAAATTAATATAAACAGAATTTTGCTCGCTTGAGCCCACAATTAAAATTAATATAATCAATTAGTAGCGAAATCTTGCTTGTCCCGCCATCGTGCTCATTCGTTGAAGTTCTATTCTGTCATTCGGTGCGTGTAATGAGCAGCTTCATAGGCGGTAACCCGTCCAAGGCGTTGGCGGTTGAAAATCGCCGGCGGTTGTCGCGGCAACGGTTGTCGTTATCCTATCGGGCCATCACGCCCGTGGTCATGTTGTCGGACGCGGTATTAATTCTTGCCATCTGCATTTTGAGCGCATGGGCCTACAACTACGAGACGATTGGTATAGTCATTGGTTTGGCGCCTTATCTGGGCGTGGCCGTTCTGACCGGTGTTCTCTTTATATTGGTCGGCAAAACTCGAGGCACTTATGATCTGGCCGAGCTGCTGAATTACAAATTGCAGCTTCGCAAGTCCCTTGCAAATTGGTCCGCCGTATTCCTGCTTTTGACCGGACTGGCCTTCAGCATAAAGTTGGGAGAATCCTTTTCGCGTGGCGCCATCATCCTATTTTGGATTTCCGGTTTGCCTGCGTTGGCCGCCTCTCGCCTCGGATGGCGCGTATTTCTCGCCAGCGAAAAGTCTGTCCACGCATTTTCCTATAGGCAGATCGCCGTAATCTCCGATAGTGAGGGCGCATCCAATGCCGGGATTCTTGAGGCGCTTAGCCGCCACGGGTCGCGCGCGTCCTATCACTTCGTTCTCCCAAAGGACTGGACGGACGGCAAGGTCGAGGAATCAACAATTCGCCAAGCTGTTGCTTCCATCCGCGGATCCGATGTCGAGGAAGTCGTCATTTGCGCCGATGCCCGCCATTGGGGGCAGTTGACCTCGATGATGTCGCAGCTTCGCATACTCCCTTTGCCTGTCACCTTGTTGCCGACGGGTCCGATAGCCGAGCTGTTCCACAACCGACGTCAAAAAGTCGGCGAGACGGTCACCATCGAACTGCAGGCCGCTCCGCATACCCTCTTCAACCGAGCAACAAAACGTCTTTTCGACATCGTCGCCTCCATCGTAGGTTTGATATTGCTGTGCCCATTGTTTCTGATGACAGCGGCGGCGATCAAACTCGATTCGGATGGGCCGATCATGTTTCGGCAGCGACGCTGTGGTTTCAACGGCAGACCGTTCTATATCGTAAAATTCCGCACCATGTCCGTTCTCGAAGACGGAGAGTCGATCGTCCAGGCCCGGATAAACGACCGGCGAATAACGCGTATCGGTGCCTGGTTGCGACGGTCGAGCATCGATGAGTTACCCCAGTTACTCAATGTGCTGAAGGGCGAAATGTCGATCGTTGGCCCGAGACCGCATGCTTTGGCGCATGACGGTCAGTTCGAGAAAGTCGTGGCCAACTACGCGTATCGCCATCACGTGAAACCCGGCATCACCGGCTGGGCCCAGGTCAACGGATTCCGTGGGGAAACGCGCACCCCCGAGGACATTGAACAGAGGATCAAAAGCGACCTCTTTTATATCGACAATTGGAGCCCCGCTCTCGATATTAAAATCATCTTCATGACGGCCGTCGAGATCTTGCGCGGAAGAAACGCCTACTAAGGCCCATCACGAAGATGGTTGACCCGGTGCGCGTGGTGTTCTTCGACGATACCTGGGCCAAGGCCGATATGACGCGCCGACGGGGTTGGTCGCCTCGCGGACGCAAGCTTTGGCCAAGGCTCCGCACGAGCATCGACGGACACTCACTTTACTAGCCGTCTTGCGCCGCGATCGGATCGGCGCCCCTTGTGTCATCGACGGGCCGAACAGTGGCGAGAGCTCCGGTGTTTATGTCGAGAAGGTGCTCGTTCCAACGCTCCAACCGGGCGACATCGTCATCGTCGACAATCTCGGCAACCACAAGGGCAAGGCGGCACGTCGGACCATCCAGGCGCGGCTGGCGCCAAATTGCTTTTCGTGCCGCCCTATAGACCCGATCTCAATCCGCGTGAGCAGGTCTTTGCCGAACCGAAGACGCTGCTGCGCAAAGCCTCCGAGCGCACCGTAGAGGCCAACTGGAGGCACACCCGCTCGCTCCTTGGAGGCTTCCCCCCTCAGGAGTGCGCAATCTAATTCAGAAATTACGGATATGCTTCGAACTAAGTTGATCAAACTCCAAAAAAGGAAAAGGGACGCCAATCTGGATAGCTTTTCGAGCTCTGCGACCCCAGTGTGGCCCAACCCAGATCAGGCCGCTCCCCGCCTCTTGGGTCGGCCGTAAGCGATTACGATCAAGGGATAATTTTGGTAGCGAGGGAGGGACTCGAACCCCCGACACGCGGATTATGATTCCGCTGCTCTAACCAGCTGAGCTACCCCGCCACCGGCTTCCGGCCTCGCGCCGGAATGGGGCGATATAGGGAGCGCAAGCAAACGCTGTCAAGCAAGCCGGTCAACCGGCCGGCACGGTCCCATTTTGGCTCAAATTCCGACATTTTGGTTCAACCCCACCCATGGCCTCAGGGCCGCCGGGTAGTCCCGCCCTATTCCGCCGCGGCGGCGGCGATCGGATCGGCTAGGCGCTCGAAGCGGATCAGTGAGAAATGATTGAACGGCGGCATCGGCCGGCATCCAATCACCCGCACACCACCGTGCCGTGCGGCCCAATTGGCGAGCCGCGCGAATGGGAACTCCGTCCGCCAGCCGAGCCACCGCGCGATCGGCGAGATGCCCTGCTCGATGACGCGGCGGGGTCCGGTCTCCGCACCGATATGGTTGACCAGGATGATCTCGCCGCCCGGCCGAATGACGCGGACGAATTCATCGAGCGTCGCTTCCGGATGCGGCACCGTGGTGATGACATATTGCGCCACCACCACGTCGAAGGCTTCGTCCGGCAACGCCAGATGCTGCGCGTCCATCACCGCCAGCGCGTCGACGTTGTGAAGATTGTATTCGGCGACCCGTGTGCGCGCCTTGCGCAGCATCGGCTCGGACAGATCGATGCCGACCAGCCGGTTAATGGGTGCGTAATCCGGGAGAGAGATGCCGGTGCCGACTCCGACTTCGAGAATGCGCCCACCAGCCGGCCCGCAAATCTCCTCGGCGGCGGCAATGGCGGCGCGGCGGCCGGCGTCAAACACGGCACCGAAAACAAAATCATAAACCGGCGCCCAGCGCGCGTAGGCGCGCTCGACGCTATGCCGATTGATGTCCGCCCCCGTATCCATCACGCTTCGATCCACCACTCCTGAATCAGAAGCTGTCGCAAAGTCGTTGGTTCCGTCAACCCGTCCGTTTTTGCGGTCATCGGCCAAATTCAGCCACGCAGATCGGCAGCCGCCATCGATCGATCAACCGCGGGCAACCCCTCCCCCGCCGGCAAGGCGCTGCGGATGAAACCGCCGCCCAGCACACGGGCCTGCCCCTCCGCCGCATCGTAGAACACGCAGGCCTGTCCCGGCGAGACGCCGTGCTCCCCATCCACAAGATCGACCTCGTAATCGTCACCGCTGCGGTGCAACCAAGCCGCCTGTGGCGGCCGGGTCGAGCGGACTTTCACGAACACTTCGCGCCGGTCGTCCGCGAGCACCTGACGAAGCGAGCCGTCGCCGATCCAATTGATGTCGCGCAGCAGAATGCGGCTCATGCGCAGCGCCTCACGCGGACCGACCACGACGTGGCGATGCTCGGCATCGAGCCGCACGACGTAAAGCGGTGTACCGGTGGCAATCCCCAGGCCGCGACGCTGGCCGACGGTATAATGAATGATGCCGGAATGCGCGCCCAGCACCCTGCCTTCGAGGTCGACGATCGCGCCCGCTTCCGCCGCCCCCGGCTTCAGCCGCTCGATCACGTCCGCATAGTGGCCCGTCGGCACGAAGCAGATGTCCTGGCTGTCGTGCTTGTCGGCCACCGCCAGACCGAAATCGCGGGCGAGCGCGCGCGTCTCGGCCTTCGTGCGCTCGCCAAGCGGAAAGCGCAGCAGTTCGAGTTGTTCGCGCGTGGTGGCGAACAGAAAATAGCTCTGGTCGCGCTCGGCTTCGCGCGCGCGATAGAGTCCGCGGCCGCCGGACGGCAGCGGCCGCGAGGCGACGTAATGGCCGGTTGCAAGCACCTGCGCCCCGAGTTCGCGTGCGGTGTCGAGTAGGTCGTGAAACTTGATCGCCATATTGCAGTCGACGCACGGTACCGGCGTCTCGCCTTGGATGTAGCTTTCGGCGAAACGGTCGATCACCGCTTCCTTGAAGCGGCTCTCATAGTCGAGCACGTAGTGCGGAATACCGAGCCGTTCGGCGACGCGACGTGCGTCATAGATGTCCTGGCCGGCGCAGCAGGCGCCCTTGCGATGGGTGGCGGCGCCATGATCGTAGAGCTGCAGCGTTACGCCGACGACGTTATAACCTTCGGCCTTGAGCAGCGCCGCAGTCACCGACGAATCGACGCCGCCGGACATGGCGACGACGACACGGGTGGTTTCGGGGCGGCCGGCAAGGTCGAGGCTGTTGAGCATGACGCTTCTTACTATAGGTGCCCGGGGAGGTCGCGCAATGAGCCCCCCCGCGGGAACTCAGCGCCGCCACCAAGGTAGGGCCCGGACGGCGGCCGGAGGGCGACACGCCAGCGGCAAATCTTGCCGGGCCCGACCTGCAAGCGCTGCCGGGTCGGGAGCGGGCCAGCCCCTCGATTTCTCATAACATATTGATAATAAAAGACATAAATTGAGAGTGCCGGCTGGCCCACCGATTGCTAATGGAGCGGTGGATATCCGGAGGTTCCCTAAGTGCCGCAAGTCGCGTCAGAAACGCCGCCCGCCAGCCGTCCCCTGCCCCCGACCCGCGCCGGCACGCCGCGTCCGAGCCAGGAGAATGCGGGCGGCTCATCGTTTGAAAGCCTGATCAGCGATTCCCCTCCGCGACCGCCGCCGCAGGACCCGGGGCCTGCCCCCCAGATCCCCGGCCGAGACGCGGCCGCCCCACAGCCGCCGGCTCAGACGCAGCCGAGCGCCAAGCCACAGCAGGCAAAACAGGACGGCGCGACGGTTAAGCCGGCTCGCAAGAACGTCAAAGATAGCGGCAAAGCTGCCAGCACCGCCGCGAATAACTCGCAGGCCGGCGCCAGTTCCGATGCCAAGTCCGGCGCCAAGGCGGACACGAAGGCGACCGACGCCTCCAAGACCACGGACCCGGGCCAAACCGGCGGGACGATCAAGCTCAATCCGCTGCCGACCGGCCACGGAAAAAAGACCGGGAAGTCGGACAAAAGCGACAAAGACAAGACCGCCAAGACGAATGCTTCATCCAAGTCCGCCGAGAAGCCCGCCACGCCCACCGCTCCAGATCCGACTGCCGCGCAAGCCGCGGCACAGCAGGCCAATGGGCAAGCCGCGTCCAATACGGCCGCGGCTGTGGTCGTTGCCGCGACCGCCCAGGCCGCAGTGTCACCGGGGCATGGCGGTGGCGGCGCCGGCGATGCGTCGCCGAAAGCCAAGACACCGGTGGTGGCTGCCGTGGCGGGCCTCGGCAAAGTTGGCGACACCGCCGCCAACCAGCCGATTCAAGCCGGGCCATCAGCGCAGACGCCGGCGAATTCCGCCCCAGTGCCGCAGGCAGTGAGCGAAAATCCCCAGGCAACGCCGGCACTCAGCAACAATCAGAAATCCGCCGAGCAGCAATTCATCGCGGCAGCGCGTGGAGAAAAGACCACCGACGCTCATCGCTTCGCCTTGCCCGACGCTTCTGGCAACGCGTCGGCCGGCGCCCAGAGCACTTCGGCTTCGTCGGCGCTCAACGCCGCGCAGAATCTCGGCGTGCCGCCTCCGGCGACCCAGCCCGCGGCGCAAGCTCCAACGGCGATCCCCGCTGTCCCGTCACCTGTAGCGCCGGTGCCACTCGCCGGCGTCGCCATCGCCATCGCCGCCCACGCGAGCGCCGGCAAGAACAGCTTCGCCATCCGTCTCGACCCGCCCGAGCTTGGCCGCGTCGACGTTCGCCTCACGGTCGACAAGGACGGCCACATCACCTCACATCTGGTGGCCGACCGGCAGGACACCCTCACGCTCCTGCAGCGCGACGCCTCCGGCCTGCAACGCGCCTTGCAGGATGCCGGTTTCAAGACCGCCGACAATGGCCTGCAATTCTCGCTGCGCGATTCCTTTGCCGGCCAGCAACAACAACAGCAGCAGCAGCAATCGAACGGCGGCACTGCCGGCCATCTCGTACTCAATGACGAAACCACCGTCGCCGAAGCCATTCCCGCCAATTACGGCCGCTATCTCGGCCGCGTCGGCGGCGTCGACATCCAAGTCTGAGGATCTGCCATGAGCGTTTCCCCCGCTGCGATCCTGCCCTCCCCCGCAACATCGGCAGTCGCGACTGCAAGCGCGAGTTCGAGCTCGAGCTCGAGCTCGAGCTCAAGCTCAAGCTCAAGCTCAAGCAGCAGCGTCACCTCAGGGATCGCCGACAATTTCAACACATTTTTGACGCTGCTCACCACGCAGCTCAAGAACCAGAACCCGCTCGATCCGCTCGATACCAACCAGTTCACCCAGCAACTGGTGCAGTTCGCCCAGGTCGAACAGCAGATAAAATCGAACGACCAGCTTACGACCCTGGTGTCGCTGCAGAAGAGCGCGCAAGCGACCGAGGCGCTCAACTATGTAGGCTCAACCGTGGTGGTGGACGGCTCGACAAGCAAGCTCACCAATGGCGCCGCCACCTGGAACCTGACTTCCGGCAAGCCGGCAACCGCCTCGGTGACCATCACGGATACGACCGGCCAGACCGTCTACAGCGGCGCCGTCGCGGTCGGCGCCGGCACCCAGGCGTTCACCTGGAACGGCCACAGCAACAACGGCGTCCAGCGGCCGGACGGCAATTACACCATCACCGTGACCGCAACCGACGCCAGCAAGCAGCCGGTCGCGGTCTCCACCGAAGCGCAGGGGACCGTCGACGCCGTCGATCTCACACAGGATCCGCCGGTAATGTCAGTCAACGGACAGAATTACACCCTCGACAAGGTCAAGCGCATCGTTCGGTCTGGGGCATGAGCCGGCGCTTGGCCCCGGTTTCAGCCACCGCGAGCGCCAAACCGATGCCATCCAGCGACCATTTGGTGCCGTCCGCTGCCCCAGCGAACCCCAAGTATTCCTATGTTACCGCGGCCGGCGAGCCGCTTGCGCTCTCGGCAAAGGAATCGCATGATCCATCCGTAACCAAAACGTTAGCGGAAGTGGGCCAATCTGCGGCCTGTTACGCCGTGGTGCTTAGGCAAATTTTAAGCCGCGACGAGTATTTTCCGCACAGTATTAGTCAGTCGAGTTGTGAGTACGCCCCTATGACCGAACCCCATCGCCCGAGGGTCAAATACGTCATCGGGCCCGATGGTAGTCCGCTCACCATCGCGGACCTGCCGCCGCCGACCACCAAACGCTGGGTCATCCGCCGCAAGGCGGAGGTCGTTGCAGCCGTGCGCGGCGGTCTCCTCTCCCTCGAGGAAGCCTGCGCCCGCTACACGCTGACGGTCGAGGAGTTCCTGTCCTGGCAGTACTCGATCGACCAGCACGGCCTCGCCGGCCTGCGCACTACTCGCATTCAGCAATATCGGCAGTAGCCCGACCCCCCGTTCCTAGAACGTCGAGCGCCGGCCCATCGCGGCCGGCGATCTCGTTGCAACGCGCGCGTGACTCGGCGGCGCGAAGGCGTGTCCGCGCGATTTGACGGCCTGACGCTGCATAATCTTGAATCGAAACCGCCGGATCGCTGGGCCTGGCCGATCGCCGTTTGCATCGGCGGCCGTCGGTTTGCGAGCAGCCTGATCGAACTGAATCGATGCGCGAGGCTTGAATCGCCTACCAAAAGTTACGGTAGCGCCAAATCGCGCGGCATGGACGTGTATCCATACCAGCCTTTAGCCGTTTTCTCCTTAAATTGCCGAGCGTTAACCGGACGCTAACCATAAGCTGGGCAAATCTTGCCGGGTCTGTGCTGCTCTTTTGTCCGCATGGTGAGGCCAATACCCGGTGCAAGGTATCTCCGCCTTTGTGAAGTCGCTCGGTGCTGCGCGTTTGAGCGCAATGGTCGCGGTAACGCTGGCCATGATCGGCTTTTTCTCCTTTCTCATGGTGCGCATGACGACACCCGAAATGGTGCCGCTGTTCACCGACTTGACGCTCGGCAACTCGGCTTCGATCCTGAAGGAGCTGGACAGCAAGAACGTGACCTATGAGTTGAAGAGCGGCGGCGCCGTCATCATGGTGCCGCGCGCCAACGTCGCCCGGCTGCGCATGACGCTGGCCGAAGACGGCCTGCCCAAGGGCGGCGGCGTCGGTTATGAGATCTTCGACAAGTCCGACACCCTTGGCGCCACCAACTTCGTCCAGAACATCAACCACCTGCGCGCGCTCGAAGGCGAGCTCGCCCGCACCATCCGCAGCCTCGATCAGGTCGAGGCGGCACGCGTGCACCTGGTGCTGCCCCAGCGTCAGTTGTTCTCGCGCGACACATCGCAGCCATCGGCCTCCATCGTGCTCAAGGTGCGCGGCACGTTGCGGCCCGGGCAGGTGCGTGCGATCCGCCACCTGGTGGCGAGCGCCGTCAACGGTCTGAAGCCCGAGCGCATTTCGGTGGTGGACGAGACTGGCAAGCTCCTCGCCGATGGTGCCGGCGGCAGCAACGCGCTCACGGCGGAGGGCGCCGATGAACGCAAAGTCTCGTTCGAAAACCGCATGCGCAAGGAGGTCAAGAACATCGTCGACTCGGTGGTCGGCCCCGGTCACGCGCGCGTACAAGTCGCCGCCGATTTCGATTTCAATCGCATTACCCAGACCTCCGACAAATTCGACCCCGACGGCCGGGTGATCCGCTCCAGCCAGTCGCGCGAGGAAACCGACACGAGCGGTCGCGGTCGCGTCGGCGGAGCCGTCTCGGTCGGCAACGAATTGCCCGCCAACAACACGAGCCCACAGCGCGGCAACACCAGCGACAACACCCACAAGACCGAGGAAGTGGTCAACTATGAGATCTCGCACACCAGCAAGACCGAAGTGATCGAACCCGGCCGCCTCCACCGCATCTCCGCAGCGGTGCTGGTCGACGGCATCTACACCAAGGACGCCAAAGGCCAAATGGTCTATCAGCCGCGCACCAAGCAGGAGATCAACCGCATCGCGGCGCTAGTGCGCTCGGCCATCGGCTTCGATGCCAAGCGCGGCGATCAGGTCGAGGTGGTCAATTTGCGCTTTGCCGAGGCGACGCCGATCCCGATCGACCAGCCCTCTGGCTGGCTCGCGCAGCTAAATTTCACCAAGAACGACATCATGCGCGCCGCCGACCTCGGGGTGATGGGATTGCTCGGCCTGCTCGTCCTGTTCATGGTGGTCCGGCCGCTGGTGCGACGCATCATCACGCCTGAAATGCAGGAGGCCGGCAGGACCGGCCGCGCCGGCGTTGCTGGCGCGCTCGGAGTCGGCGAAGGCGAGAACGGCAACGGACCCAACGTCTCGATCGTCAGCAGCGAGGAAAAGGTCGCCATCTCCAACCGGACATCGGAGATGATCGACATCGCCCAAGTGCATGGACAGGTGCACGCGAAGTCAGTGCAGAAGGTGGGCGAGCTCGCCGATCATAACCCGCACGAGACGGTCGCCATTATTCGCAGCTGGTTACACGAGGACGCCGCTTAAGCCATGGCGATGGTCGCAGCACGGAGCAACGAACAGGAGATGCCGCAGGAGATCGGCGACCTGATGGCCGACCTCGCCAAGCGCCAACCCGGCGGCGAAGACGGGCGCAAACTGACCGGTCCCGAGCGCGCGGCCATCCTGATGCTGTCGCTCGGCGAGCAATACGGCGGCAAGATCTTCAGCATGCTCGACGACGACGAACTGCGCCAAATCTCGATCGTGATGTCATCGCTCGGCGTCATCGAATCGAGCGCGGTCGAGAACCTGTTGCTCGAATTCGTCTCCCGGCTCTCGGCGTCTGGCGCACTACTCGGCAACCACGACGCCACCGAACGGCTGCTGCTGCAGTACCTGCCGCCTGAGCGCGTGCACAGCATCATGGATGATATTCGCGGTCCCGCCGGCCGCAATATGTGGGAAAAGCTCGCCAACGTGCAGGAAGAAGTGCTGGCGACCTACCTGAAGAACGAATACCCGCAGACCGTGGCGGTGGTGCTGTCCAAACTGCACCCCGAGCACGCCGCCCGCGTTCTCGCCATCCTGCCGGAGGATCTCGCGCTCGACGTGGTCAATCGCATGCTGCGAATGGAGGCGGTTCAGAAGGAAGTGATCGAGCGCGTCGAGCAGACGCTGCGCACCGAATTCATGTCCAATCTATCACAAACCCGCCGGCGCGACGCCCACGAGGTGATGGCCGACATCTTCAACAATTTCGACCGGCAAACCGAAACCCAATTCCTGTCCGCGCTGGAAGTGGAGAGCCGGGACTCCGCCGAACGCATCAAGGCGCTGATGTTCACCTTCGACGACCTGATCAAGCTCGACGCCGGATCGGCGCAAACGCTGATGCGCAATATCGACAAGGACAAGCTGGCGGTCGCGCTCAAGGGCGCCAACGACACCGTGCGCCAGTTCTTCTTCACCAATATGTCGTCGCGCGCGGCCAAGATGCTGGTCGACGACATGCAGGCATTGGGGCCGGTGCGCTTGCGCGACGTCGACGAGGCGCAGGCACTGCTGGTCAACGTGGCCAAGGACATGGCCGCCCGGGGCGAAATCATGATCTCCAAGAGCCGTGGCGACGAAGAACTGATCTATTGATCCGAGCACTGGAAAGACGATGAAGGCGACCG
This sequence comes from uncultured Pseudomonadota bacterium, assembly GCA_963732895.1. GTDB lineage: Bacteria > Pseudomonadota > Alphaproteobacteria > Rhizobiales > Xanthobacteraceae > Pseudolabrys. Next base: position 81,393 of record CAVTBG010000001.1, read on the forward strand.
CCAAATTTTTGTTCGACGACGACTTCGCCGCCCGCGAGAAGCCGACCATCTCCATGGTCGAGCACGAGCGGCGGCGCGCCGACGCCGAATCGGTCGCCTACCGCAACGGCTTCACCGCCGGCCACGACCAGGCCACGAACGAGGCGACCCAACACATCGCCACTGCTCTCGACGTGGTGGCGGACGGGCTGGAGCGGCTCGACCGCGCGCTCAATGCGATCGAAGCGCGCCTGGAAATCGAGGCGGTCGAGGTGGCGGTGGCGGTCGCCTCCAAGCTCGCGCCGGAACTAATCGCGCGTGAACCGCTGACGGAGGTGACTGCGCTCGCCACCGAGTGCTTTCGGCACCTGGTCAGCACGCCGCACGTTGTGGTGTGCGTCGGCCCCGACATCTACGAGGCGACCAAAGAAAAGCTCACGGGGATCGCGCAATCGCGCGGATTCGAGGGCCGCCTCTTGGTGCAAGCAGACGCCCAGCTCGCGCCCGGCGACTGCCGCGTCGAATGGGCCGAGGGCGGCGTCAATCGCGACGAAGCCGCCATTCGCGCGGCCGTTGACGATCTCGTCGGCCGCTACGTCGCCGCCCGCGGCGTCGACGCGCAGGCCGATGCCGTAACCAAATGAGCAATGAAAAAATGCGTCACGCCAACGAGACAAGTGAATTCCGGAGAGCCAGGCCATGAGTGAGGACGACAACGACAACAAAGAAGTGCCGCTGCCGGATCTTGAGAACGGCAGCATACCGAGCGTCGAGGATAGCGGCAGTTTGGCGCCCGAGGACGGCGACGACCAATTGACCCATGGTGCCGCCGACCTGGAAGCGGTGTTCGATGTCCCCGTGCAGGTTTCCGCCGTTCTCGGCCGTTCGCGCATGGAAGTCGGCGAATTGCTCAATCTCGGCCCGGGCGCCGTCATCGAACTAGACCGTAAGGTGGGCGAGGCAATCGACATCTACGTCAACAACCGGCTGGTGGCGCGTGGTGAAGTCGTGCTGGTCGAGGACAAGCTCGGCGTGACCATGACCGAAATCATCAAGGCGGAGAAAAATTGATGTACGCGGTCCGCCAATATCCCGCCTGCTGTTCCGCTTTTGCTGCGGGCAAGAACCAAGAAGTGCAAGGAGCTAACCCATGCGAACTCCTGATCGTCGGCACACTCCAGGGCCAGCTCACCGCCGCCACCAAGCTCGCCATGGAAAAAGGGGCGAGTGTCACTCACGCCGAAGACAACACGCAGGCGCTTGCCGTGCTGCGCTCCGGCCGCGGCGCCGACCTGGTCATGGTGGACGTTGCGCTCGACATCCGCGACTTGATCGCGCGGCTCGACGCCGAACGCATCCACGTGCCGATCGTCGCCTGTGGCGTTTCTAACGACACGCGCGCCGCGGTCGCGGCCATTCATGCCGGCGCGAAAGAATACATTCCGTTGCCGCCGGATCCCGACCTCATCGCGGCGGTGCTCGCGGCCGTTGCCGACGACACGCGCGAGATGATCTACCGCGACGACGCCATGGCGCAGGTGGTCAAGCTCGCCCAGCAGATCGCCGGCTCCGATGCCTCGGTGATGATCACCGGCGAGAGCGGTACCGGCAAGGAGGTGCTGGCGCGCTACCTCCACGGCCGCTCGCCGCGGGCAAGAAAGCCGTTCATCAGCGTCAACTGTGCGGCCATTCCGGAGAACCTGCTGGAGTCCGAATTGTTCGGCCACGAGAAGGGCGCCTTCACCGGCGCGCAAGGCCGCCGCATCGGTAAGTTCGAGGAGGCCAACGGCGGCACCCTGCTGCTCGACGAAATTTCGGAGATGGACGTGCGCCTGCAGGCCAAGCTCCTGCGCGCTATCCAGGAGCGCGTGATCGACCGCGTCGGCGGCAGCCGGCCGGTCCCGATCGACATCCGCATCATCGCGACATCCAACCGCAACCTGGCCGAAGCCGTACGCGAGGGCAAATTCCGCGAAGATCTATTGTTCCGCCTCAACGTCGTGAACTTGAAGATCCCCGCGCTGCGCCAGCGGCCCGCGGACATCAACGAACTCGCCGAATATTTCATCAAGAAATACGCCGAGGTGAACAGCCTGTTGGTGCGGCCTTTGTCGGCGGAAGCGCGCCGCGCTCTGGGCCTGCATCGCTGGCCGGGCAATGTGCGCGAACTGGAAAACACCTTGCATCGCGCGGTGTTGCTCTCAACCGGACCGGAAATCGGCATCGACGGCATTCTCACGCCGGACGGCAGCCGGCTCGATTCGGTGCGCGGGACGGACCTCGCTACGCATGCGGCGATGGCCGCCGAGCAGGTCACGCGCGGTCTCGTCGGGCGCACGGTGGCCGAGGTCGAACGCGACCTGATCCTGGAGACGCTCAAGCACTGTCTCGGCAACCGGACCCATGCCGCCAACATCCTTGGCATTTCAATCCGCACGCTGCGCAACAAGCTCAACGAATACGCGACCGCTGGCGCGCCGATCCCGCCGGCCGGCGGGACGGAATTGCGCGGGGCGGCCTAAGCCTCGCCTCGCGCTCGAGTATGGCCGGCCCGTCGAGAGCCGAGACCAAAGCTCAACTCGCAAAAAAAAAGCCCGGCGCGAAGGCCGGGCTTTCTATTATCGCTAAACTCATTCCCCTCAAGCGCCGTTGCTGTCGGCAGCCTTTTTCTTGCTTTCGTGAGTATCGAGTTCAACCGCTTTGGCCATCAATTCGTTACTCATGGCCTCCAGATCGGCAGCCAGTTCACGCCCCACGCGCGCCAGCCGGATGCACCGGTCGGCCGTCGCGATGAGGTATTCCTCGGTATCGATCATGATCTCTCCGGTTAGGTTTTTGGGAGATATATCGATGCTTATTGCGGTCAATTCAAGATAGTTTGGGTCCAAACTAAATTATCATAATCTTACAGGCACATAGGAGCGGCGACTCTGATGGTGATTTACAAGATTTGCCCCTCGGCGCTCTGGCAGGAGGCCGAACACCAAGGCGTCTTCAAGGGCGCGCCGGTCGATCTCGGCGACGGTTTCATCCATTTTTCCACTGCCGAACAGGCCGAAGAAACCGCCGCCAAACACTTTGCCGGCCAATCGGAGCTCGTGCTGGTGAGCGTCGACGCCGAGCGTCTCGGGCAATCGCTGAAATGGGAGCCATCGCGCGGCGGCGCCTTGTTTCCGCACCTTTATGGCGATCTCGCACTTTCCGCGGTCACGCGGGTCGAGCCGCTGCCGCTTGGACCCGACGGCCGGCACATCTTTCCGCCGCTTGTCGGCTGAGCCGTGCCACGCCCGATAGTCGAACGCCGGCCCGCACGTCGCCCCTCCTGCGGCGAAGTCCACCTTCTGATGCAGGACGTGATCCTGCCTAAGCGGCATTTGTCGCCACGTCATCTGCGCCTTAGAGTCCATCCCGGCCGCCGCGCGCGGCTGCTTGCACGTCGAGGGGAGACAAAATGCGCTATCTGCTGATCATCGCGGCGCTTCTGTGCGGCACCGCGCTTGCCTTTGCCGCCGATCCGGTCGGCGCTTACCGCGTCATTGGCACCAATCCAGGCGGCGGCTCGCGATATCACGGCTCGGTCAAGGTCGAACGCACCGGCAAGACCTATCGGGTGGTCTGGGTCGTCGGCGGTACGCGCTATATTGGCACCGAAGTCTGGAAACGGCGGTAAGAGGGAGCGCGGGTCCGCACCGGCCATGGTCCTTGACGGCAACCGCGCACTTCTCGCCGCCGCGCTCGCGCGTATTCCCGCCGGCGACCGCGCGGCCTTGCAGACCGTCTATCGGCTGACCTCAGCGAAGCTTTTTGGCGTTGCCTTGCGTATCTTGGGGGAACGCGGCGAGGCGGAAGACGTGCTGCAGGAGGTTTACATGACGGTGTGGCGCAAGGCCGCCGATTTCGACGCCGCACGGGCGAGCCCGATGACGTGGTTGATTGCCATCGCGCGCAATCGCGCCATCGATCGCCTGCGCGCGACCCGCACAAGCCGACGCATGGCGCCGATCGAGGCGGCCGCCGAACTCGCCGACGGAGCCGCCGGCGCCGACGCCGCCTTGGAACAGGCGCAGGACAACGCCCGCCTGCACGAATGTCTTGGCGGTCTCTCCGATCGCGAGCGCAACGCGCTACGCGCCGCATTTTTCGAGGGCAACACCTATGAGGAACTGGCCGCGCGCATGAAAGTGCCGCTCGGCACCATGAAAAGTTGGATCAGGCGGGCGATGATCAAACTCAAGGTCTGTCTCGAGCAATGAGCGACGTCCACGACCATACCGGTATGCCGGAAGACGACCTGATCGCGGCAGAATACGTGCTCGGCGTGTTGAGCGGCGCCGAGCGCGCCACCGCCGCCGAACGGATGATGCGCGAGCCGGCTTTCGCCACGCTGGTCGCCGCCTGGGAGGAACGGCTCGCGCCATGGACTGCAGAATTCGCAGAAGTCGCGCCGCCGCCGCATGTCTGGGAGGCTATCGCCACCGCCCTTCCCGCCCCCGCAGCGCCGCGCACCGGCCTGTGGCAGAGCATCGCATTCTGGCGCGGTCTCGCGCTGACAAGCGGCGCGCTCGCCGCCGCCTGTATTGCCGCCCTTATCTATCTGGGCGCGCTCGCGCCGACACCGCCGCTGGTGGCGGCCATCGACGGTGGTGGCCATCATCACTTCGTCGCCACCGTCGATACGCGGCGCGGCACGATGGCGGTGGTGCCGGCCGCATTCGCCGGGGTGCCGGCGAAAGTACCGGAATTGTGGCTCATCCCGCCCGGAGGCAAGCCGTATCCCCTCGGGCTGCTGCAGGCTGACCGGACGGTGACCATCACCATCCCGCGCAACCTGATCGCGGATACCAAGCGTAACGCGGTCCTGGCGGTCTCGCTCGAACCGCCGGGCGGTTCGCCGACCGGCCAGCCCACCGGTCCGGTGATCGCCACCGGCAAGCTCACGACTCTGTGATAGCGAGGGCCGCATCCGGCCGTCGCGGGCTTCCGTAGCTCCGAACGTCTCCATCACGGGGACGCGCAACAGAGCAACGGGAGAATTTCATGAAACGCATCCACACAATCGCCCTGGCCGGCGCCGCCGCGCTGGCGCTTGCTTTCGGCGCAACCGCCACGACGCAGACTTTCGCCAAGGAGATGACCAAGATGGTCGGCGGCGCGCCGATGTATCCCTCCAAGAACATCGTGCAGAACGCCGTTCACTCCAAGGACCACACCACGCTGGTCGCGGCGGTAAAAGCCGCCGGGCTGGTCGAGACGCTCGAGTCGGCCGGTCCCTTCACGGTGTTCGCGCCAACCAACAAAGCCTTCGCGAAGTTGCCGGACGGCACCGTGCAGAATCTGCTCAAGCCCGAAAACAAGAAGACCCTGACCGCGGTGCTCACCTATCATGTGGTGCCCGGCCGCCTGACGACCGGCGCGCTGATGAAGAAGGTCAAGGCCGGCCACGGCACCGCCATGCTCAAGACCGTCGAAGGCAAGCCGCTCATCATCAAGGAGAAGGACGGCCACCTCTGGATCATCGACGGCAAGGGCGACAAAGCTCAGATCACCGTCCGGAACGTGATGCAGTCGAACGGCGTCATCCAGGTGATCAACACCGTGCTGCTGCCGGGCTGATCCTCCTCTCAACCCGCCCGGCAAGGGCGCCGGTCTCAAGCGGCGCTCATCGGTCCTCTCCCGTCCCCGGGGAGAGGACCGTGCGCGTTGCGGCACAAGGGGTTACCTCTATTAACTCTCTGATAACCATAAGCTGGGCAAATATTGCCGAGGGACTGGGGTATTGGCTCACCACAGCCGTTACTCGGGCACCAGATTCGGGTGCCCCATACCAGTTTGATGACCGATGTGTTGTGAGCGTCCCAGCCGCCGGGCGTGTGGCGGAACCAGGACAGTATGAGCGACATCAGCGCCGCGCCGTCCGCCCCCGCCGGGGCCACCCCAGGCATCAGCCTACCGGGCATCGGCGTCGTTGGCGCGCTGATGAAGCGCGGCGACATCGGCCTCGCCGTCGGCGTGCTCACCATCCTGGTGGTGCTGATCCTGCCGCTGCCACCACTGCTGCTCGATTTCGCGCTTGCCATCTCGATCATCTTTTCGGTGCTGATCCTTATGACGGCGTTGTTCATCCACACGCCGCTCGAGTTCTCCGCCTTCCCCACCGTGCTGCTGATCTCGACCATGCTGAGGCTGTCGCTCAACTTGGCGTCGACCCGGCTGATCCTGTCCCACGGTCACGAGGGCACCGCCGCCGCCGGCCACGTCATCCAGGCCTTCGGCAACTTCGTGATGGGCGGCAATTTCGTCATCGGCATCATCGTGTTCGCGATCTTGGTGATCGTGAACTTCGTGGTCATCACCAAGGGTTCTGGCCGCATCGCCGAAGTGGCGGCCCGCTTCCACCTCGATGCCATGCCGGGCAAGCAGATGGCGATCGATGCCGACCTCTCCGCCGGGCTGATCGACGAGAAGGAGGCGCGCAACCGCCGCAAGACGCTGGAGGAGGAAGGCGGCTTCTTCGGCGCCATGGACGGCGCCTCCAAGTTCGTGCGCGGCGACGCCATCGCCGGCCTCTTGGTGGTGTTCATCAACGTCATCGGCGGCATGATCATCGGCATCGCCCAGCAGGGCCTCTCCTTCTCCGCCGCCGCGCATTCATACACCGTGCTCACCGTCGGCGACGGCCTGGTGACGCAAATCCCGGCGCTGATCGTCTCCACCGCCGCCGGTCTGCTTGTGGCCAAGGCCGGCGTTGCCGGCGCCGCCGACAAGGCGCTGCTCAAGCAGCTCTCGGGTTATCCGCAAGCGCTCGCAATGGCGGGCGGCGTGATGATGGTGATGTCGCTACTGCCCGGAATTCCGATGCTGCCATTCCTGGTGCTCGGCGCCGGCGCCGCGTCGCTCGCTTTCATCGTCGACAAGCGCAACAAAGCCGCCGCCGCCACGGAGACCAAGGAAGCGGAAGCCGAGGCGGAGAAGAAAGAAGCGGATGAGCCGATCACCGCCGCGCTCAAGATCGACGACCTCAAGATCGAACTCGGCTACGCGCTGTTGTCGATGGTCAATGCACCCGACGGCAGCGACCGGCTCACCGAGCAGATCAAGGCGCTGCGCCGCTCGTTGGCAATGGAGATGGGCTTCGTCATGCCCGCGGTGCGCATCCTCGACAACGTGCATTTGGAAGCCAACAACTACATCATCAAGATCAAGGAAGTCGACGCCGGCAGCGGCCAAGTCTGGGCCGGCCAGTACATGGTCATGGACCCGGCTGGCGGCCAGATCGACCTGCCTGGCACCCACACCACCGAGCCGACTTTCGGCCTGCCGGCGACGTGGGTCGATGCCTCGCTCAAGGAAGACGCCTCGATGAAGGGCTATACGGTGGTAGACGCCGCCACCGTCCTCTCGACCCATCTCACCGAGTTGCTCAAGGGCAACATGGCCGAGCTATTGTCCTACGGTGAGGTGCAGAAGCTGTTAAAGGAATTGCCGAAGGAACAGGCCGAGTTGCTCAAGGACCTGGTGCCGAACACTATAAACGTCTCCGGCATCCAGCGCGTGCTGCAACTCCTCCTCGCCGAACGCGTCTCGATCCGGGATCTCTCCACCATCCTGGAAGGCATCGCCGACGGCATTTCCAGCACGCGCAATCCGGCCATTCTGGCCGAGCATGTGCGCGCGCGGCTCGCCCGTCAGATCTGCGCCCAGCACGCCAGCCACGCCGGCTATCTGCCGATCATCGCTTTGTCGGCGCAGTGGGAGCAGTCCTTCGCGGAATCACTGGTCGGCCAAGGTGATGACCGCTCGCTCGCCATGCAGCCGTCCAAGCTCACCGAATTCATCACGCTGGTGCGCGATGCTTTCGAGGCGGCCGCGCGCGAAGGCGAATCCCCGGTGCTGGTGACATCGGCCGGCATCCGGCCGTTCGTGCGCGGAATCGTCGAGCGCTTCCGCGCCCAGACGCCCGTGATGTCGCAAAGCGAAATCCACCCGCGGATCCGGCTGAAGACGGTGGGAAGTATTTGAGGGCGTGAAGCATCGGCCGGTGGGCAACACGCCTTCGTCGATGCGCTGACATCCAACCGGCCTTTCTCTGGATTCCCAGCGCGGTCAATCCTTGAACGCGACCGGTGATTGCGGCCTGCGATCGACCGTCAAGGTGAAGATGTCGGGCCGCGCGTAGTGACCGCTCACGTCGAATTTCCGCCGTGAGGCGCGGGCCGCACTCGGATCGATCTCGGCCGTCAACAAGCCTTTCTCGCGCCGCATCGGGCCGGCAATCACGCCGCCGAACGGTTTATAGACCACCGCGTCGCCTGGGTTGATCCATTCATCCTTGTTCGGGAACAACTCGTCGTAATATGGAACGTCGGTCGGAATATCGGAGACTTCGAGCGATGTCGCGCACCCGACGACCCAGCACCCCCCCTCTCGGGCAATATGCTGCATCGTGGCAAGCCACGTATCACCACTATCCCACGTCGGCGCCACCAGGATGTCGATGTCCTGCGCATAGAGCGCAAAGCGCGCGAGCGGCATATAGTTTTCCCAACAGATCAACGCCCCGATGCGGCCGGCCGCGGTCTCGACCACATTGAGCCCGGACGCATCGCCAAAGCCCCAAACCATCCGCTCGGGATTGGTCGGCATCAGCTTGCGGTGGTTGTTCGCGATCGAGCCGTCGGCATCGATGATTGCACAACTGTTGAAGAGCGTGCTGCCGCTCACGCCACTGTCGAGCTCCTGATAGCCGACCACCAGCACGACGCCGTATTCACGCGCAGCCGCCTGCAACGGTTCAAGTCCGCCGTTGATGCGATCGATCGAATTGGCCTGAAGACGCGCATAGATCTCATCTGCCTTCCCCATCCCGGCGCCCGGCGGCAAGCGCCAGACGAAAGTCGGATAGCCGGGAAACCAGGCCTCCGGAAACACCACTAATCCGGCGTCGTCACGGGCGGCCTGCGCGATCAGATCGAGCGCACGCGCCATGGTTTTTTCAAGATCGAGATAAAAAGGCGGTTCCTGAACGACAGCGATTTTCATGGTCGGTTCCTCTTGTATTCAATCATACCTGCGATTAGCGAGCACGCGCGGGCTTCACTTCGTGCCGGCGGCGACGACCAACTCACAAGGCCCCCGGAAGCCGGCCGCGGTCTCGTAGGCGGCGAGCGTCGTGGTAATTTCGTCCCACGTCTCTTCCTTGGCTTTGACGTCCAGGCCGCTCATCATCTGATGAAGTGCGCCAAATGACTCGCGCTCGAACCGCACGCAATCGACGGCGGTCGGCAACATCACCGGCGCGTCGATGACCCTTTCTTCGACATCGCGGAAGCCCGCCTGTTTCAAGACACCGGCCAGCACGTCGGGGCTGCCCAGGCTGAACGGCCCCGGCTGGCCTGCCGCTGGCGGCGGCAGCTTGGCGCGCTCGCGGATGATCGAAACCGGTTTTGAGAAAAACCCGTTCCTGTTGGGTGTCGAATAGACGATCGTTGCAAACCGTCCGCCCGGCTTCAACGCCCGCCGGATGTTTGCCAGCGCCCTCTGCTGGTCGGGGAAGTAAATCAGCCCCACCCGCGAAATCGCCGCGTCGAAGCCGTCTGCTTCGACGTCGAGCTCTTCACCGTCGGCAACTAGTGTGCCAAGGTTTTCCAAGCCCTCAATGCGAGCGTTCTCCGCGGCATATTCGAGGATATTAGGCGAAATGTCGGTCGCCAAAACGTGGCCCGCGGGCCCGACCCGCCGCGCGACGACCAGCGATTGATGTCCGGCGCCGGCAGCCACATCGAGAACCCGGCTGCCCTTGCCGATTGCGGCCATGTCCAGCATCGCCTCGGTGGCCGGGCCGAGCCATTCGCCCAGCAACTGGCCCCAGGCATTCCAGGCTTCCGCCGCGTCCTGCCATTGCTGGCGCGTCGTCGATTTGTAGCGGTTTGCATCAAACGCCATCGTTCGTTCCCCCATCATGTCGTTGCAGGACTAGGCGGTGCTTTGCGCCGTACATCCGATCCGGCGCCGCAGGATGTCGTCCGGATTAGCCCTGGCGGGGGTGGTCGGTCCCGAATTTTGCCCGACGATTTTCCGATCTTTTTGCTATCGCGTTGAAAAAGAGGGAAAATGATGCCGGTGGCCGTGGGCTGTGAGGACGCAGGCACCCAGGGCGAGCAAGGGGGCACCTTGGGCGAGCGTGGCGAACAAACCGGCAGGCAGGAATTCGTGGTCGGCGATTGCGTGGTGCGGCCCGACACGAACGAGATCGTTCGCAACGGCGAGACGCTGCGCCTCGAGCCGAAGTCCATGGAGATCCTGGCCCACCTAATCGCCCGGCGTGGCGAGATGGTCAGCCGCGATGAATTGCTCGAGCAAGTCTGGCCGGGCATCCATGTCGGCGACGATTCGCTCACCGCCGCCATTATCAAGATCAGGCGGGCGCTGGCCGACGACGCGCGCGATCCTCAATATGTCGAAACGATCCCGAAACGCGGATATCGCTTGATCGCGCCGGTACGCGAAGCCACCGTCAACGGCACCGCCGAAGGTCGGCCTACGCCATCGAAAAACGGCCCGCGACGCTTATACCTTGCGGCATTCGCAATCCTGGCCATTGCGGTCGTGGCGGCCGCCACCGCATTTTATTGGCCCGCAGTTTCCACAAAGAACGAAACAAGGACGAGCGCGCCGTCACACCATCGCGTCGTAATCGGAGTGGCTCCCTTTGCCAATGTCAGCCGCGATGCGGCGCAGGACTATCTGGCGCGCGGGATCGCGGATTCGATCCTGACCGATCTGGCACAGGTGCCGGACCTGGCCGTCCGGCACCACGATCCGGCCCGCACCGGCAGAGACGTCACCGGATTTCGACTATCTCCTGGAAGGCAGTGTTTTGCGCAGCGGCAACGTCATTCGGATCGACTCGCGCCTTGTGGAAGTCAAGAGTGGGAAAGTCCTATACTCACTCCGCTTCGACCGCCCCTTCGCCGATCTGCTCACCATCGAGGACGCGATCCGCGAACACGTCCTGAAGAAACTCAAGCACAGCATCAGCGCCGTCGAGCATTCACGTAAGGCGCACGGCTATACCGAAAACGTGGCCGCCTATGATCTGTTTCTCAAGGCGCAGCGTGCGCTGCTCGTGCGAACCCGGGAAATCAACCTCGCCGCGCGGGGCTTGTATCGTCAGGCCATCGACAAGGATCCGAATTTTGCCCGCGCCTATGGCGGCCTCGCATTGACTTATGCCGCGGAGTATCGCAACGGCTGGGTCAAGGACCGCCAAGCGGCGCTCAGCGCCGCGCTGACGTATGCCAAAACCGCGATCGGAATCGCTCCGAACCTTCCCGAACCGCTTTGGGTCGTCGGCTACGTCAATACACAACAGCGCAAATACGATGAAGGGCGCGCGGCGCTTCAAAAGGCGATCGATATCGATCCTGGATTTGCCGACGCCTACGCGTTGTCCGGCGGCATCGAGACATATCGCGAAAACCCGGCGCGGACCATTCCATTGCTACGCAAGGCGCTTCGACTCAACCCCAACGGCGGGTATCTTTATTTCCTGCTCCTGGCACGTGCCTACTATTTCCTCAGCGATTTCGAGCAGGCGGGAATTAATCTGAAGGAGGCCATTTCCCGCAATCCGCAAAATGTCGAGGCGCACCTTTACCGCGCCGCTACGCTTGTCCGCATGAACAAAGCCGGCGATGCAGCGTGGGAGGCGGAAGAAGTCAAAATCATCGAGCCCGGGTTCAACCTCAACGTCTGGAGCACCGCCTACCCCATGGCCCGCGGAAATCAGCTTGACCTGTTGCTCGCCGATCTTCGCAAGGCGGGATTTTCGTGAATTTACGAGGCGCGATCGATGACTTCCGGTTCGTTCTACACCCCAGGCCGGTGACCTCCGCCCGTTCGTATGCGGCATCGTCGAGCGCCTCCGTTCGCGGACGCCGGTGATGTCGCAGAGCGAAATCGACCCGCGCATCAGGCTGACGACGATGGGGAGTATTTGAGGGGCTTACTCCGCCGCCGCAACCGGCGCGGCGTGTTCCTCGTCGCCATGGCGGCCGCGGATGGCGTCGTCGCGATACTTGCGCGCCAGCGCCGCTTCGCCGCCGGTGGTAGCGTGATAAAGATCGAGCGAATCGAATTCGTCGGCCTTGGGCGGTGCGATGGCGAGATCGCTGTAGGTGAAGCGGTCGGGCGCCTTGAGCGCGCCGTCCAGCATCTTCTTGCAGCGGCGCCAGACCCGGAAATAGCCCCAGTACTTCACCGCGCCGCCGAACACCTGCCGGCCCCAGAACACAAGTGGATTTTCCAGCTTCATGCCGTGGCGCCGGTCGCGGCGGAATTTCAGCCGCACGGCGCCGCCTTCCAGCGGATGTACGCCCTCATAGAGGATCATCAGATAGAACCACAGGATAGTCCCAAGCGTGGTGCCGGGCCTGAGATTCTTGGCCGCGCAGGTGCGGCGCATAATCGTCTTGATGTGCTCCGGCGTATAGAAGGCGTGCCAGGCCGCGCGATAGGCTTGCTCCCATTCGGCGTCCAGCATGGTGCCGTGATGCGAGACCCGGTGGTTGAGATCGTATTTATTCATGTCCGGGTCCATCCAGGCGCCCTTCGCCGAAAGCGTCTTGTGGTCCTCGGAGCCCGGCAGCGGCGTCAGGAAGAAGAACTCAAGGATATCGATCGGCAGTTCGCGCTTGATGATCTCGACGTCGCGCAGGATCGATTCCTTGGTATCGGCGGGGAAGCCGAGAATATAACCGGCATAGGTGATGGCGCCGTGGTTGCGCCACATCTGCAGCATCTCGCGGTATTCGGTGATCTTGTTCTGCCGTTTCTTGGCGGCGATCAAGTTGTCCGGGTTGATGTTCTCGAGGCCGATGAACACGCGGCGCACGCCTGCGCGCGCCGCCTTCTCGATGAAGCCCGGGATCTTGTGGCAGAGCGTATCGACCTGGATGGTGAAGCCGATATTCATCTTCTCGCCTTCGCGCATCGAAATCATGCGGTCGAAAAGCGGCTCCCAATCCTTGTTGCGGGCGAAATTGTCGTCGGTGATGAAGAAGCGCTTGATGCCTTGCGCCACGTTCTCGCGCACGATGTGTTCGAGATCGTCGGCGGAGCGAATGCGGCTCTTTCGCCCCTGCACATTGATAATGGTGCAGAACGAGCACTGGTAGGGACAGCCGCGGCCGAGATCGATCGACGACAGCGAACCTGAGGTGCGCTTGACGTGCTGGCGCGGCAGAATCGGCGGCGGCTCGCCGGCGAGCGCCGGCAGCGCGTCCATGTGGTTGTAGAGCGGCTTGAGCTTTCCGGCGTATGCGTCCAGCAGGACTTCGTCGAGCCGGTGCTCCTCGGCTTCGCCGGCGAAGAACGAGATGCCCATGGCTTGCGCGGCTTTGATGTCGGCGGGTAATTCGGGCAGCATCGCGATACAGCCGGAGACATGAAAGCCGCCGACGCCAACCGGCAGGCCGGCCGCGAGGAACGGCCGCGCCAGATCGACCGCGCGCGGAAACTGGTTCGATTGCACCCCCACGAATCCGATCAGCGCACGGCCGCCTTCACGGCGGATCATCTTGATGATCTTCTCGGGACGCACGCGGCGGTTTGTTTCATCGTAGGTGTGCAGGCGAATTTCGACGCCCGAACCCAGCACCTCGCGCTTGCGCGCGTCTTCAGCAAGCGCGTTCAAACAAGCAAGCGTGTTGGACGGGATTGCCGAACGGAACCACTGAATCGGATAGCCGTCGTCGTCGTAATGCGTCGGCTTGATCATCACGAAATGGAGCAGCGCGGGATTTCGATCGGCGGCCGCCTTCGGCATGCGTGCTCCTGCGCCAGGCCCACTAATGCGTCATAAAGTGCGAGTTTTCGCGAAAAATGTCGAGCTTTATGTCGGCTGCGCGACGATTGGCGCAATTTTCACCACGTTTACCGCGAGTTCGCGCAAAGGCCCGCCGCCACTGGAAAAATCGCTCCAGTGACCCCATATAACGGAAGTTGGTTGAATAGTTTCGAGTGGTTTCGAGAGTCATGGAGCGATCATGAACAAATTTGATTATTCCGCGCCTGCGGAGCTGTTTCCCTCGCGCAACCGTCGGGTCGTGAGCAAAGTGAAATATCGCCGCTTCGACCGCGCCGCCGAGGCGATCCGTTTCGCGGTCGAGGAACTGCCGGAGCCGCAACTGCTCGGCGCCTATATCGAAGTGGAAACCGGCCGGCTTGGCCATAAGGATATTCGCGCGCTGTACGAAAGCGCGGACTACCCGCTAGAGCGCGCCGAGCAGGCGGCATAAGCTGGCCGGCGCGGGCCACAGCCCGCGCGCCCGATTGCGCCTTTCAGGCGCACCTATCAAATTGCGCCTTTCAGCCACGCACATCAAAACGCGCCATTCACGCGTGCACATCACTAAATAAACGTCCGCCTACGTCCGATGCTGTTGAAAAAGGCGGCGTTTCGGCTGGGAACCGCCCTGGAGCGATCTTGATGGGCTGGCACCTAATCGACTTTTGCCTTTAGGGCCGCCCGATTGGCGCCGGCTTGACGCTAACTTCGATCGGCAGCCTTGGCACCGGACGCTTACGCAAACGACGCTTGCCGCCGGTTGGGCGGCGGTCCGAGGGCGCGGAGCGCCATGGTCTTGAGGTTCTGCACGATGGCGGCGAGATGGAACTCGTCGCGCGCTCCGGAAAGACCTCGCAGCCGCATTCGCTCGAAGCCATGGTGGGTCTTGAGGTGAGCAAAGCGCATCTCGACGCGCTTGCGCTCATCACGCGACTTGAGGAAAGCCTTTGTGCGTATCAGCCGACGCGCCACATCGCGGGCGTCCTCTTGCAAATCGCGGGGAACGTGGCGCGCGGACGTGTTGGGACAGCACTTCATCTTGAGCGGACAGACATCGCAGTCGAACTTTGAGGCGCGATAGCGGAGCAAGGTGCCATCGTACACGGTGCCGGTGGTATGCAGGACCTTGTTGTTGGGGCAGACGTAAACGCCTCGGTGCCGGTCCCAGCGAAAGTCGCTGCGCGAGAAGGTGCCATCGTCGCGCCCGCTGGCATCGCGAACCGGAATGTGCGGAGCGATCCGGCGACCGACCAGCCAGCCCAGAAAACGGCCAGTCCCGTAAGCCGTGTCGGCGGCGAGCCGCTTCGGCTTTATACCGAAGCATCGCTCGGTGCGATCGAGCATCGTCTTGGTGGCCTCGACCTCGTCGTAGGTTCGCGCTGGCGTCGGCTCGACGTCGACAATGACCGCGTTCTCGATGTCGATGAGATAATTGAGCCCATAGCCGAACTGCACCCGCTTGTTGGCTTTGGCGGTCCATGCCGAGCAAGGGTCGCTCGGCGATATAACCTTCGGCGGCTTGCGGTCGGGATTGGGTTCAATCTCGGCTTCGAGTGCTGCGAGATATTCCTTGACCGCGCGCGTCTGGCGTTCGGGCTCCGCCCATTCGATCTCGTCCGGCGCCTTGCCGTGGTAGCGGCTGGCGTTAGCCTCCATCACGCTGGCGTCGACGGCGAATCCTTCGCCTTTGACCAGACCGGCGGCTATGCACGCCCGCACCACGGCCTCAAACACCTGGCGCAGGATGTCGCCGTCGCGGAATCGGCCGTAGCGGTTGACCGAGAAGGTCGAGTGGTCGGGCACAGGATCGTCGAGATCGAGCCGGCAGAACCATCGATAGGCCAGATGCAGCTCGACTTCCTCGCACAGCCGCCGCTCGAAGCGGATGCCATAGCAATAGCCCACGATCAACATACGGATCATCAGTTCGGGATCGATCGAAGGCCGGCCGATCTCGCTGTAGAACGGCGCCAGCTTCTCGCCCAGGTCAGCCAGCACTCCCGTCACGACTGGGTTGATCCGCCGCAGCAGATGGCCTGCCGGAATGCGCCGCTCAAGATTGAACAGATAGAAAAGCTGGCTCTGATCGCCCCTCTGCCGGCCCATCATGGCAAACCTCCGCAGCCGAAAGCCCCAGACAGACGGAATCACTGTTCGCCCTTTAGCGCGAGGCCTTTTTCAACAGCATCGGCCGTGCGCCGACAACCGGCGGTAACGGAATAGGCCCTGACGTGCCACGCCACGGCCGGTTCCCGCGACAATGGCGCCATTTCCGCGCCTTTCGCCGCCGCTTCAAAGCTGCGTGATGCCCCTAGGGAACGGAACCGGACCTCCCCACGTTTATAGCATGGAACGCCATTGAACCTTTTTCGAGGTCCGAGCGACCAATGGGCAAAGGACTTTGGAGGACGTCATGAACTGGTCACTCTATTCCGCCGATCGCAACACCCATCTCAAGATCGTGGTGGTGGGCCTGTCGTTTGCGCTGCTGGTGGCCCTGATCGGTATCGCCGCCCACGAATTCAATCTCGGCACTGACATAATGACGGCTCAGGCACCGACTGTGATCCAGGCTCAAAAGTCCACGGCCTTCAGCGAGCGCACCGGCGTAACCATTCGTTAACCGCCCCCGGGCGTTGGCCCCTTTGGGCCCCGCACACCACCGTTTCATCTTCCTCCCCCCTCCCACGCCGCAATTGCGGCGTGTTTTTTTGTGACTTGGAGCGGGCCCTGGCCGCATGGGGTTAACCCGCTCCAAACCGCGGACCGCGTATTGAGGGGATCGGATCAACCAACGCACCGCGCCGGGCTGGACATGCATCGCCGTCTTCGTTTTCCGCGCCGAACCGGGGTCTGGCCGCTGCCCTGGATGAAGGGTCTCGTCGTGGCGCTGGCGGCGATGAGCGTCTCGGCCTGCGCCGAAACAACCCTGGGCCAAGCCGCAGATCCCGCCTCGGCCGAATATCAGGCGAAGCTTGCGGCCTACCAACAGGCGCACGGCGCCTACGAGGCGGACGCGTCGGCCTATTGGAACGCGATTTCCGAGAAGCGCAAGCTGCGCAACGCCAAGCGCCGCCAGCACGCGCGCATCGTCGCCAACGACTACGTGCTCGCCCAGCCGCCGGAATACGGCGGGCCGTCGAAGCCGAAGAACCCTTTCGGCCCGCCCACGCCGCCCACCGAGAAGAAAGAGATCCCGGTGGTCGCAGATTTTCTCGAAGCCGCGCGCCAGCAATATGGCTTCGTGCCCGACCGCCCACGCAGCGAGTTGGAGTTCAAGCGCGCCTACGCAGCGGCCGCGCGCGCCGCCGGCCTCGACAAGAACCAGGTCGTCGGCATCTATGCTTTCGAGACCGGCGGGCACGGCGCCTACGATACCCAAGCGGGCCTGCTCTTCGACCGGCCAGGCGCACGCGCGATCTCGCCGGCGCTCGGCTACAATCAGCTCTTGAGCACGCTGACCATTTCGCTGCTCGCCGAACACGGCAACCACGTCGCCGCCCTGCTGCAACAGAAGGAGCAGCGGCTTTCCGGCGAAGCGCGCTACCGGATGGCGCGCAAGATCGCCGCTCTCAGGCGCATGATCGCCGTCGCTCGCTCGGTGCCGCACCGCTGGAGCGCCTATGACCGGCTCGCCAAGCACTCCGCCAAGGGGATTGGTATGCACGCGGTGCTGCTCGACGTCGACATCGGCCCGCTGTTGCAGGTGCAGAACCTCGCCAATTCGTTGCACTTCGCGCGCGTCAAGGGCTACGAGGGGCGCATGAGCGCCACCGAGTTGGAACTGATGAATCTCGCCGGCGCCGGCAACGGCATCGACATGGTGATGATGCCGCAAAGCTTGCGCGAGAGGGTGCCGACCGCGAACTTCTTCGCGCCCGCCGGTTATTGGCGCAACCCCATCGCGCGCCGCGCAAAAGTGGTGGCCGGCCTGATCACCGAAATTCAGAGCCACATCGACCGCGCCGAAAAAAATCCCGGCGCGCAAGAGATGGCGGCGGCGTTTTAGGACGCAGACGGTTCGCCGGCTAAGCCGGCAGGCCGCCCTGGAGCGCGCCCCCGAGCAGCGTCAGACCGAGCAGCAACACCAGAAGCGCGCCCCCGATTTCAACGAGGCGCATGATGCGCTCGGCGACGCCGGACTCGAACCCGACGAAGCGCAGTGCTACGTCCTTGGCGGTGACCGCGAGAACCGCCAGCGACGATACGGTGATGAAGGTGCCGAGCGACATCGCCAGCACCGAACTGATCCCCGCCAGTAGCAGTTGCTGCGACAACGCAAAAACCAGCACGATGATCGCGCCCGAGCACGGCCTGATGCCGACGGCCAATATCGCCGCCCAGGCGCGGGAGACGGTCAACGGCTTGTTGAGCAGACGTGGGTCCGGCGCATGGGAATGACCGCACGTGCTGCATGTCTCGCCGTCACGGTGACCATGATGATGATGCCCGTCGTGATCGTGGTGATCGTCGTGATGATCGTCGTGCGCGTGGCCGTGGCCGTGGCCGATCGTCTTGGACCACAACAGCCAGGCGCCGACGGCAGCCACCAGCGCATAGCTCATGATCTCGAACCAGTCCGTGGCGTGGGTCATCTCGACCGCCGTCGCCCGCAGCACGACCGCGACGATCAGCACCACCGAGATGGCCACGAGTCCTTGCATGAGAGCGGCGGCAAGCGCGATCGTGACGCCGCGTTTCACCGTCTGCCGCGACACCAGCAGATAGGACGTGATGACCGCCTTGCCGTGGCCGGGCCCCACCGCATGAAAAACGCCATAGAGGAAGCTCACTCCGGCCAGCAGAAGGAAGGCGTGACCGCTCTGCTTGACCTGCATCAGCCCGGCGGTAAGCGCGTGATAGAATTCCGCTTGCCACATCGCCACCCAGGCAAAGAAGCCGCCGAGCGGCCCGCTGAACGCCGGCCCGGTGGTGTCCGGAGTGGCAATGCCGAACGGGCTTCGCACGGCAAGCGCGGCGCTGCTTTGCGCGAGCCACAGGACGAGCGTCACGAGCGCCGGCGTCGCGCGGCGCTTCATTGCGGGCATTCCACGCTGATGAGATTGGCGAGGCCCACCGCCGCATCGCGCAGGGCGGGAGGAAGGTCATGCTGGCTCGCCGGTATCTCCGAGAGCCTCATCATGATGCTCGCATCGAGCGGATGCGGCGGATGATATTCGGCGTGGCACCCCGCCGGCGCATGCTCGAGCGTGACGGGGTCCTGCTTCACGAAGGTGAAGGCGACGAAATATTCGGGGTCGTAGATCTCCAGCACCGTCTTTGCGCCGGCATGCGCGGGCGTCCTAAGCGGAAGTTCGAAATACAAGGTCAACTGATGATCGGCCGCGCGCAGGAAATACCGGTCGGGGAATTTCAGCTTGAGCGCGTGGCCGCCCACCGACAGGCGGGTGAAGAATCCGTAATATTTGAGCGAGTCCACGTTGGTCTTGGCGAGCGGCGCCAGCTCCGCGTCGCTCAGCTTGCCGTCGGCATCCTTGTCGAGACCCTGGCTGGCGAAGGCGGAATACGCCGGATCGAACCGCCAGATATTGCGGACGGCGGCCATCCGGCCCTGTTCGTCGAAGACGATTTCCGCCTTGGCATCGACGAAGACGTGGGGATGCGCGAGTGCCGCCATCGGCGCGCCCAGCGCAAGCGCGAAGACCGCACCGGCCAAGGCCGACCATCTCAGGGTATCGAACATATCGCATTCGGCTCAAGGTAAAGATCGGACCTTACCGCCACCCCGAACTTGGTCAAAATGTGATGGGCGCTACGTCGGCCACCGCCGCGATCCTCATCAACCTGCTCAATCCCAAACTGTCGATTTTCTTCTTCGCCTTCCTGCCGCAGTTCGTGACGCACGACGAAACATATCCGCCCGCGCACATGCTGGCGCTGAGCTCGATGTTCATGTTGTTGACGTTCGTGGTGTTCGTCGGTTACGGCCTGTTCGCGGCTGCCGTGCGCGACCACATCGTCTCGCGCCCGCGCGTCATGGCCTGGATGCGGCGCGGCTTCGCCGCAGCCTTCGTGGCACTGGGGATCGAGCTCGCGCTGGCCGAACGCTGAGCGGAAGACCTACGCCCCTACCCCGCCGGCGTTGAAGCGCAGCGCGCCGATGCGGTCGAGTTCGGACTGCTCGCGAGCATTGGTCTCGGCGCGTTCGCGGGCCTGGTCGCGCTCGTCCAACATCTCGACTTTCTTGAGCTCTTCGAAGGCCTCGCCGAGCGCGGCCTGGGCGTCGTCGAGTTGGGTCTTCAGTTCGCCGGCCGAACGCACCAGGTTCTCGCGCCGGGTGATAGCGGCCTTTGCATAAGTCGGATAGGCGAAATGACCGGGATCGTGGATTCCCGCACGGTCCTGTTCCACCTTGATCTCGCGCTCAAGTTCGGTGGCAATCCGCTCAAACTCGGCAATCATCGCCTCGATCTGGGCGACCTTGCGCCGCTTCTCGTCGACCTGAAACTTTTTCAGGCGGATGAGGGTTTCGCGTGACTTCATCGACTAGATACTCCCCCGAAGCCCCAAATCTTGGCCCGCGACGGCCCAACAAAGCGGCCCCGCGCGGACGATACGGACCGTTCAGTGGGCCGAGACTGAAGCAATAACGTTAGTTTTCGGTTTCCGCCGAGCTTAGAATCTCGGCTAACCGGTGGTATCCCTCGGCCAAAGTGGAGGCTTCGTCCTTGTTTTGGCCCAGAAATGCCTCCAATGGGGGATGCAGACGGATGGCTTCGTCCACCTCCTCGCTGGTGCCGGGGCGATAGGCCCCGAGCCGGATCAGTTCTTCCATGTCGGAATAGGTAGCCATCACCTGGCGGGCCCGGTTGAGCACCGGCAGATAGGCCGGGTCGGCCGCCCGCGGCATGGTGCGGGAGATCGATTTCAACACGTTGATGGCCGGATAGCGCCCGCGCTCGGCGATCGCCCGCTCCATCACGATGTGACCGTCGAGGATGCCACGCACGGCGTCGGCCACCGGCTCATTATGGTCGTCGCCGTCGACCAGCACGGTGAAGATGCCGGTTATGGTACCGGCGTCGGCGCCGGGCCCCGCGCGTTCCAAGAGCCGCGGAAGCTCGGTGAATACAGTCGGCGTATAGCCTTTGGCGGTCGGCGGTTCGCCGGCGGAGAGACCGATCTCGCGCTGGGCCATGGCGAAGCGGGTCACCGAATCCATCAGTACCAGCACGTCCTTGTGCAGGTCGCGAAAGGACTCGGCGATGGCGAGCGTGAGGTAGGCCGCCTGGCGGCGCATCAGCGCCGGCTCGTCCGACGTCGACACCACCACCACCGAGCGGGCGAGGCCGGACGGCCCCAGGTCGTCCTGCAAGAACTCCTGCACCTCACGGCCGCGCTCGCCGACTAGGCCAATGACCGATACGTCCGCGTGCACGTTCCTCGCCAGCATCGACAGCAGCACCGATTTGCCGACACCGGAGCCGGAGAAGATGCCCATACGCTGGCCGCGGCAGCAGGTGAGAAAGGTGTTAAGCGCCCGTACCCCAAGGTCGAGTGGTTCGCCGACCCGCTGGCGCGCATGCGCTGGCGGCGGCGAATTCCGGAACGCATAAGGCGCCGGTCCCGCCGGCAGCGGACCCAGTCCGTCGATCGGCTCGCCCATCGCATTGACCACCCGGCCGAGCCAGGCTTCCGACGGCCGCACTGAGCCGGCAGCGGTTTGCACCACGGCCCGGCAGCCGCGCCGCACCCCGTCGAGCGAAGCGAACGGCATGGCCAGCGCTTTTCCGCCGGCAAAGCCGACCACCTCGCAAGGAACCCCTGGCCCGGGCCCGGTCTCGATCATGAGTCGGGCGCCAACCGACATGGCGTGGACCGGGCCGGCCACCTCCACCATGAGCCCGCGCACGGTGACGACGCGGCCGTAGGTTTCCACCGCATCGAGGTCGGATATTTGTTCAGCCAGGGCCTTAATCATGGAGCGCGGCCAGCAAGAGTGGGAACCGGCTTTGCATCCGGCCGCGCGACCAAGAAAGACAGCCACCGCCCCTGGCCGTCGACGTCCGCATACGCACAAACCCCAACCGGGCAATGGTACCGCCCAGGCCGAGAAATCCCCGCCAAAAGCCATAAACCTGCCCTTAGGCTTACCGCCCAAGCGCCCTGTTTAACCCGATGTTTACCCGCGTCGTTAATCATTGGGTCATCGTCCATGGGACAAAGGCCGCCAGAATCGCCGGCCGGACGAGATGAGCGGTTCGCAACGCGGCCGGAGAAAACCGGCCCAGGACTGGAGCACGAACCACGGCGTGGTCAAAAAACCTCTCTGTGGCAAGAACTTACGCCGATTCGGGAGCATTTGCCTACGGCGCCCTTGCTAGAGAGAATCAGGTTTTGTTAACCATAGCTCGATAGTGTCGAATCAGTTTGTCCCAAAAGCGTTTTTAACCTTCGCCGCCACCGCGGCGCTGACCTGAGGGGCCCGGTAGCGGCGAGAAGGGGACTGGCATGCGCGTTCTACTCATAGAAGACGACGGCGCGACCGCACAGTCGATCGAGCTGATGCTCAAATCGGAGAGCTTTAACGTCTACACCACCGACCTCGGCGAAGAGGGCGTGGATCTCGGAAAGCTCTACGACTACGACATCATTCTCCTCGACTTAAACCTCCCCGACATGTCGGGTTTCGAGGTGTTGCGCTCGCTGCGGGTATCCAAGGTCAAGACCCCAATCCTCATCCTGTCCGGCCTGGCCGGCATTGAGGACAAGGTCCGCGGGCTCGGTTTCGGCGCCGACGACTACATGACCAAGCCGTTCCACAAGGACGAGTTGATCGCCCGCATCCACGCCATCGTGCGTCGGTCAAAGGGCCACGCCCAGTCGGTGATCAACACCGGCGACCTGGTGGTCAACCTCGACACCAAGACGGTGGAGGTCGGCGGCCAGCGCGTGCACCTGACCGGCAAGGAATACCAGATGCTCGAGCTGCTTTCCCTGCGCAAGGGAACGACGCTCACCAAGGAGATGTTCCTCAATCATCTCTACGGCGGGATGGACGAGCCGGAACTGAAGATCATCGACGTCTTCATCTGCAAGCTGCGCAAGAAGCTGGCCAACGCCTCGAGCGGCAAGAACTATATCGAGACCGTGTGGGGCCGCGGCTACGTCTTGCGAGAGCCAGCCGACACCGAAGAACGGATCCCGGCTTAACGGGAATTCCAGCGGGGCGCTTCGGCGCCCCGTTTTTTGCCGGGAGCTATCGGTTGCCGGCAGCCATCTCCACGACGCGACGGGGATCCAAAGTTCGGCCGGAAGGGCGAGCCGGAGGCGATTTGGTATCTGACGGCTGCGAGAAGCGAGCACGACGCGAAATTACGCCTTCTCCGCAAATCGCATCACCGTGCCAAGCGTCGAGTTGCTGTAGCGCCGTTCCGCGTTCGGCACGTAAAGCCCGCGCTGGTCTGGCATCGGCTTGAACATATCGGTGAGGCCGACCACCGTTTCCGCCGCACCCAGGATCAAAAAGCCATCGTCGGGCATTTGATTAGCCAGCCGTTTCAGCACCTGGGTCTTGGCAGGTTGGTCGAAGTAGATCAGCACGTTGCGGCAAAACACAAGGTCGAAGCGGCCGAGCGGCGAGAAGTCGTTGAGCAGATTGAGGGTGCGGAACTGCACCATCGCGCGCAATTCGGGCGCGATCTGCCAGGCTTCGCCGGCTTGCGTGAAATACTTGACCAGCATCTGGATCGGCAGCCCGCGCTGCACTTCGAACTGACTGTAGATGCCGGCCTTGGCACGCTCCAATACATCTCCGACGAGGTCAGTGGCGACGATATCGACGCGAAAGCCGTGAAGCGCGGCTCCCATGCCCTTCAGCGTCATCGCGATCGAATAAGGTTCCTGGCCGGTGGCGGCGGCCGCGCACCAGATGCGGATGCGTTTTTCGCGTGCGCGCGCCGCAATCAGCGCCGGCATCACGACATGGCGCACGTGCTCGAACGGCACCTTGTCACGGAAGAAGAAGGTCTCGTTGGTGGTCATCGCGTCGACCACCTTGCCGTCGAGTTGAGGCGCAGAACGCGCTTTCAGAGCGGCGATCAGGTCGGTCAGCGTGCTCATGCCATGCTGGCGCGCGACCGGCAGCAGGCGGCTTTCCGCCAGATACTGCTTCTCCGCCGCCAGCACGAGGCCTGAGCGCTCCTTCAACATTTTGCGCAGATAGTCGAAATCATTGGGGGTCATGACGCTTCGCCCCCGAAAATGCGGACGAGCTTGGGTGCGATTTCGTCGAGCGGCAGCAGCGCGGAAGCGAGCCCCGCGTGCGCGACCTGGCCCGGCATGCCCCAGACTACACTCGAGGCTTCGTCCTGCGCGAGCACGTGACCGCCGGCGGCGACGATCGCCTTTGCGCCCTGCAAGCCGTCCGATCCCATGCCGGTGAGCACCAGCGCCAACGCCTTATGGCCCCAGACCTCGGCGGCGGAGGCAAACAGCGGGTCCACCGACGGCTTGCAGAAATTGACCAATGGGCCGTCGTCAAGCGCGATCGTGGCGGTACCGTTATGGCGGGTCACGCGCATGTGCTTGCCGCCGGGGGCGATATAGACGCTGCCCGCATTGATCGGCTCGCCATCGACCGCTTCATGCACCGGGCGGTTGATCAGGCGGGTGAGATGCTCGGACAGAATAGCGGTGAAAGTCGGCGGCATGTGCTGAGTGATCAGCACGGGCGCACGGTCGAACACGCCGGCGATGTGGCCAAGCACGGTGTTGAGCGCCTGCGGGCCGCCGGTAGACGCGCCGATCAGCAGCACCCGCGGCGGGATCACCGGCATCGGCCGCAGCACGATCTCATGTCCCGGCTCGTGAAGCGCGGGACGCGGCACGACAGGCTTTGCGGCCGACGCCTGATGAAGCGGCAACGGGTGAGCCGGCGGTACGCGGAAGCGCTTGGCGCGCAGACCCAGATGACGGATCTTTTCGATAAGCTCGCGGCGGAAGGTGGTCGACGTGGTGACTTCGCGGTTGGTGTCCGGCTTCGGGATGTAGTCGGTAGCGCCGAGCGACAGTGCCCGCAAGCTGATCTCGGCGTTGCGACGCGTCAGCGTCGACGCCATGATCACGACGAGGTCGGGCTTCTTGGCGAGCAATTGCGGCAATGCGGCCATGCCGTCGAGATCCGGCATATCGATGTCGAGCACGACCACGTCCGGGTCGACGCGCTCGAACTGGTTCACGGCTTCGCGGCCGGTGCGCAGCGAAGCGGCCAGTTCAAGGTCTGGCTCCGCCTCGACCCAACGCGTGAACAATCCGCGCACGACAACGGCGTCGTCGACAATCATGACGCGAATGCGCCGGCCTGCGGCGGCCGGTGGCGTGGGTGCGAATGCGAGGCTCATCGGGGCAATTTGCTGCTTTCCGCCGGTGCGGTTGCGCGTTGGCGTTTCACGGTCAGAGCAGCCCCACTTCCTGGAACTTCGCTTCGACGATCTCCCTATCGAAGGGTTTCATGATGTACTCATTCGCGCCGGCATGCAGCGCCCGGGCGATATGCGCGACGTCGTTCTCGGTGGTGCAGAACACGACCTTGGGCCCGTCACCGCCGGGGAGCCGACGCAACGAGCGCAGGAATTCGTAACCATCCATCTTCGGCATGTTCCAATCGAGCAGGATGGCCTCTGGCAGTTGGCGCCGGCAGCTTTCCAAAGCCTGCTCGCCGTCCTCCGCTTCCATGATCTCGAAGTCCAGGCCTTCAAGAATTCGACGCGCCACCTTTCGGATGACGCTCGAGTCGTCAACGACCAAACACGTTTTCATTGCACCACCTCGTCTGTTGAATCTTTCTTCGCACCGGTCATTCCAAATCGGTTCGATCCATCTTTCGTCTTTGCCGCCGCACCCTCATGCCGCGATCGGTATCGCGCCGATATCGAGCACGCGTTCGACATCGAGCACCATCAGCAGTTGCTGGTCCAGCCTATGAATGCCGACCGACATGCGCGCCAGCCCCTCGCTCAGGTTGGCCGGGTTCCGTTCGCGCGCTTCGTCATCAAGCTTGAGCACTTCGCCGATGCTGTCGATCAGCAGGCCGTAGGATTCACCGCGCCACTCTACCCCGACCGCCATTCGCGGCTTGTCGTCTTCGGGCGGCGGCAGGTCGAGTTGCCGGCGCAAATCGACGAGGGTGACGATGCGGCCGCGCAAATTGAGCATGCCAGCGATTTCCGGCGGCGCCAACGGCACGCGGGTCACCCGCTCCGGCTTGAATACGTCCTGCACGCGCAGAATCGGCAGACCAAACAGCTGGCCGCCGACCATCGCGGTGACATATTCCCTCAAGTTGCTGCCTTCGTTACTCATGATCGATTCGTTCTTAGGCCGCACAGCCGACGTCGGTCTGCTCCTTGAGCGACGCGATCAGCCCCTGGCGGTCGAATTTGGCGACGAAATCGTGGAAGCCTGCGCGCCGGCCGCGCTCGATGGCTTCGGCGGAAACGACTGAGGAAAGTCCGATCACCGGCAGCCCAGCAGTCTGCGGATCGGCGCGCACTGCTTCGGCGAACTCGAAACCGTCCATCTCCGGCATCTCGACATCCGCAATGGCGGCCTCGAAGCGGCGTCCATCGTTGAGCAGCGCGAGCGCCTCGCGTCCCGAGCCGACGGCGCTCACGGCAAAGCCCGCGGCCTGCAGAACCGGCGCCAACATATTGCGGAAAAACGGGGAGTCGTCGATCAACAGCACTGCGCGCGGAGCCGTTCGGACCGGCTGCTCCTTGCGGCGGAACCAGTCCTCAGAGGCCAGCGGCAGGAAGTGTCCGACGTCGACGATCTCGGTGGCCTGACCCTTGATGATAGCCGAGCCGATCACGCCGGGAGTGTCGCTCGCCACCTCGATGTCGAGACGGTCTTCGACGATATCGACGATCTCGTCGACCACCAACGCCATCGAGCGGGCCCCATCCGAGAACACCAAGAGTGGCTGGGCGCCCTCGCCCTTCACCTGCACGCCCTCGTTCATGCTCACAAGCGGCATGAGATGGCCGCGGTATTGCACCATGTGGCGGCCGTTCGACATCTCTATTTTGCGCGAGTCGATTTCCTCCAGCCGCGTGATCAGCGACAGCGGCACCGCCATGGGGCGGGTCGAGCCGGCGCGGAAGACCAGCAGCGAGGTCGTTTGCGCCTCCTCGTCGTCGCTCGCATTGGCGGCCTCTTGAGCGGTCGGCTGCGCAGTGACGGTGCTGCCAAGCGCCTGGGCGATGCCGTTGGGATCGATGATCATGATCACCGAGCCGTCGCCGAGGATCGTGTTGCCCGAGAACATCGGAATGTGGCGCAGCTTGCTCGACATCGGCTTCACCACGATTTCCTCGGTGTGAAACACGGCGTCGACGACCACGCCAAACGTCTGTCTGCCGACCTGGGTGACGACGATGTAACCGGTTTGCGCCTCGCCGCGACGCTCGATGCCGAGCAACTCGGTGAGCCATGCCAGCGGGACCAATTTGTCGCGCAAGCGCAACACCGCGGTGTCTCGGATACGTTCGATACGGTGATCGCCACCGTTGCGCGCGCGCACCAATTCGATCACGGACACCTGCGGGATGGCGAAGTGGTCGCCGCCGGCTTCGACGATCAGCGCCGCGACGATCGCGAGCGTCAGCGGAATCTTGATGGTGAAGCTCAAGCCTATGCCGGCCACCGACTTGACGTCGATGGTGCCGCCGATCTGATCGATATTGGCGCGCACCACGTCCATGCCGACGCCGCGGCCGGACACCGACGTTATCTTTGCGGCGGTAGAAAACCCGGGCGTGAAGATGAATTTGTGGATCTGGCCTTCCGACAGCTTTTCGACGTCCACCTCGGAGATCAGGCCCTGGGCGACTGCCTTGGCCTTGATGCGCTCGGTGTCGAGTCCACGGCCGTCGTCGGCGATCTGGATGATGATATGGCCGCCTTCATGATAGGCGGAGAGGCGGATCAGCCCTCCCTCGGGTTTACCGGCGGCACGGCGCGCCCCGGGCGCTTCCAGACCGTGATCGGCGGAGTTGCGCACCATGTGGGTGAGCGGATCCTTGATGAGATCGAGCACCTGCCGGTCGAGTTCGGTCTCCGCGCCCTGCATTTCGAGGTCAATCTTTTTTCCAAGCTCGATGGACAGGTCACGCACAATGCGCGGCAGCTTCTGCCAGGCGTTGCCGATCGGCTGCATGCGCGTCTTCATCACGCCTTCCTGCAGCTCGGCGGTTACATTGGACAGCCTTTGCAGTGGCGCCTTGAATTCGGAATCCTCGTGCCTGCGCACGATCTCCAGCAGTTGATTGCGGGTGAGCACCAGTTCGGACACCATCGTCATCAGTTGTTCGAGCATGTCGACGTTGACCCGGATCGACTGATGGCCGGCCTTGCTGTTGTTGTCGTCCTTGGTCTCGCCCTCGGGCGGCGGTGCTTCAGCCGGATTTGCGGCGGGCGGATCGACCGGCGTGCCGCGGAACGCGCGCTCCAGCCTATCGAGTGTCTCTTGGCCCGGCGCAGACGTAAGCCTCTCGGCCGGCTGCTCCGAATTCGTTGCCGGCGTGTCGGACGCGACCCGTCCCACCAACTGTTCCAGTTCGGCAATGAGGTCGCTGTCGGAGCCTTCCGGCTCGCGCTGGTGCTGCTCGAGCGCATCAAGGATTTCCTTGATACGGTCGATCGTGGCGAGCACCAGCGTCACGGCCTCGCCGGTCGCTTCCGCGCCATCTCGGAATTTGCCCATCAGCGTTTCCGCGGCGTGCGCGAGCGCTTCCAGGCGCGGCAGACCGAGGAAGCCGCAGGTCCCCTTGATCGTGTGAACGAGACGGAAGACGTTGTGGAGGATCGTGGCGTTATTGGGATCCTGCTCGAACCGCACGAGTTCGAGGTCGACCACATCGAGACTCTCATTGGTCTCGGTCACGAATTCCCGCAGCAGGTCGTCCATGGACAAACGCCTTCATCGACGACCAGTCGGGCTGTCCCCCGGACTCGGTCGAAGCCGGGTCAGTGTGTCGATGAAGGGTTTAATTTTGGTTGCAGGACGCCGTTGAAGCCGCCCGCATTAAGCAACTATTAACCGCCGAAAACCGGGTCTATTGCGCGCTGAAGACGACGGCGTCGCCCTCCATCGCCAGGCTCGCCGTAACGCCGCAGGCGCGCGCCAGAAGGCCGGCATAGAACGGCTGGATACGGTGGGCGTCGATCGGATCGGCCCCGGCCTCGCCCGCCAACAGAGGAGGTACCGCCGGGGCGATCTTGGCATTGGTCCCAGTGGCGGTGATCTTGAAGCCCATGGCCTCGCCCTCGCCAACCGGATCGATGGTGATCCGGCCGCCGCGCGGTATCGTTTGCCCGACGATCAACAGCATATTGAGCAGCAGCTTGACGCGATTCTTCGGCAACAGCAGCCGCGGCAAGTTCCAGGCGAGCTTGGTCCTGTCGTCCTCGAAGAAACCGCGCGCGATCTTCTCGGCATCCCCGAGATCGATCTGGGCGCCGGCCGAACCTGCGGCCCCGAAGGCAATCCGGCAGAACTGCAGCTTGGCGGAGGCGGTGTCGGAGCTCTTCTTGATCAGGTCGAGCGCAAACTGCTTGGTTTCCTCGTCTTTTTCCTCCTCCAGCACCTCCAGCCCGTTGACGATGGCGCCGACCGGGCTGATCAAATCGTGGCACACGCGCGAGCACAGCAACGCCGCGAGATCGAGTGCGTCGATGGAAGATCCGGACATGAAACTATCTCCGCTTTCGCGTGCAGGATTCGCAGGGATACCGGCGAATTGCTGGTGGAGTCGATGATTTGGCGTGATACACCGCACCCGGCTGAGCGCCAAGACGCGCAGCGCTACGGAAGGGGGAACAAGGAATTTGCCTGCCATGGCTAAGATTTCGCCGGCCGATGCGGTCCGGCTCATGGACGATCTAACGCAAATCGTCGCCCGCGCCGCCGCGCTGATCGCCGCACTGTCGCCGGCAACGGTATCGCGGCGGGCAAAGGACGACCAATCACCCGTCACCGCCGCCGACGAAGCCTCCGAGGCGGCGATTCTGAACGGGCTCGCGCGCCTCATGCCGGAGGTGCCGGTGATCTCGGAGGAAAGCGCCGTGCCGCAGGCGCCGCATTTGATCGAAGGCAGTTTCTTCATCGTCGATCCGCTCGACGGCACCAAGGAATTCCTCTCCGGGTCCGACGAATTTGCCGTGCTGCTGGGCATCGTCACCGACGGGGTACCGATCGCCGGCATCGTGGCGGGACCGACCCGTGGCCAAGTCTGGCGTGGCGTCGTCGGCCATGGCGCTGAACGCCTGCGGCTTAAGCCGGCCGGAGCCGACCAGCCAAGGCCGATCAAGGCGCGGCGCTGGCCGGGCGCGAGCGCGGTGGCGATGGTAAGCCGCTCACACTACGATCCGAAGACCGATGCTTTTCTGAAGCCCTTTGGCGCCATCACGCATGAATCATGTGGCTCGGCACTCAAGTTCGCGCTGATCGCCGAGGGCAGCGCCGACGTCTATCCGCGGCTTGGGACCACGTGCGAATGGGACGTGGCTGCCGGTCATGCCCTCGTCACGGCGGCGGGGGGCACGGTGTTGACGCCGGAAGGTGCGGCCCTCGCCTACGGACACGCCGACCGCAATTTCCGGCTTCCGGCCTTCGTTGCCTGGGGCGATCCCGCCAAAGCGGCGGCCATGCATCCCTAGCAGCAGTCGTTCAATGGCCGAGGCCTTCGGCAACGCCCGGCCATTTGCGCTCCGCCGCAATGAGGACACGACCGGGATCGGCCAGGAAAGCGGCCCGCGTTTTTGCGTCGTAAAAGAGGTAGAGCCGCTCGCCGAGCAGGGTCCAAATCAAAGGATTGCCCGGCACCGCTTCACCGCGGGCGACGCCCACCGGATCGTAGCCCCCAAAGCGGGGCATATAGACCTCCGGATGATCGGCAAAAGCGGCTCGGTTACCCTCATTGCGGAACTGCCAGACCACACCGCCCAGGCGCAGTTCCACATCGGAACGGCCGAGTTCCGGTCGACCATCAATGAAATAGGCCAGTGGGTCGAAGCCGCTGACGGCAAGTCCGGTATGGGCGTCCACCACGACCTGCGCGGCGGCGGGCCGCGGAATGGCCGGCAAAAGACAACCGGCGCCGATAATCAGCGCGAGTGCCAGGGGCCGGGCGAGCGCCCGAACACACTTCCGCGGCTGCCGTGCTGCAGTCATAGTCCAGGAGGAGATTGCCACGATTCGGATTGTTCGATGCTGGCGACACTATCGCCCACGCATGAGCATCCGGTTAAACCTCGTCCGGGGGCAACACCTCAATAGGAGTATCCGATGCGCGTCATTTTGCGCCTGACGGTCCTGACGCTTTGCTTGTTCGTCTTTGGGGCCGATCTGGCCCTGGCCCAAGGCGCGCCGCCGCCGCCACGGCATCGCGACACGTTTTCGGCCGGCGAGGTCATTGGCGCTGGACACCAGTTCTTCGGCACCGTGTCGCGCGGTCTGGCCCAGGTGGTGCAGGAGGCATTCAGCCGCTTCGGCGAACCCAACGGCTATGTGCTCGGCCAGGAAGGCGGCGGCGCTTTCGTGGTCGGTGTCCGTTACGGCGACGGTAAACTCTACACCCGCAATGCCGGCGACCGGCGGGTGTTCTGGGAAGGCCCGTCCATCGGCTTTGATGCGGGCGGCGAAGGCGCACGCACCATGATGCTGGTCTATAATCTGCCGTCGACCGACGCGATCTTTCAGCGCTTCGGTGGTATCGACGGCTCCGCCTATTTCATCGGCGGCTTCGGCATGACCGCGCTGACCTACAACAGGATCGTGGTGGTGCCGATCCGCTCAGGCGTTGGATTCCGTCTCGGCGCCAATGTCGGCTACCTCAAGTTCACGCCACGAGCGACCTGGAACCCATTCTGAGCACCGCCGTTTTCGTGCTATTCTGAACCCCGGCCCGCAGCGCGAAGCCGGGGTTCAGGTTAACAAGGGTTTACCCTGGACCATACTACCGTTGCGTGTCCCGCCACCACCACAGTGGTATTGGTGGGAATGAAAGTGGGTGCGTTGGAGGCATCGTTCCATGGTTGAACCGATCATGTATTTCGGGATCGGGTTTCTCGTCGCCGCCCTCCTCGGGCTGGTGATCATTCCGCTCGTCCATGGCCGCGCCGTCCGCCTGACCATGCGCCGGCTGGAAGCGGCCACTCCGCTGTCGATGGCCGAGATCCAAGCGGACAAGGACCAGTTGCGTGCGGAATTCGCCATGTCGACGCGGCGTCTTGAAATGAGCGTCGAGCAGCTCAAGGCCAAGAGCACCGGCCAACTGGCCGAACTGGGCAAGAAGAGTGACGCCATCAACCGCCTCAAGATCGAGCTCGGCGAGAAAACCGCCGCGATTTTCGCACTGGAAGCGCGCGACAAGGCGCTGCGTGACCAGTTGCGCGCGACCGAGGAAGAAGTCGCGGTCAAGACTTCGGCCATGCATGACGCGGCGCGCTCGATCTCCGACAAGGAATCCGAACTCGCCAGGATGGTCAGCGCGCTCGACGAGCAGTCGAGCTTTGCCGACGCGCAGAATGTCGAGATTGTCGCACTAAAGACCCAAATCGAGGCGCTCAAGGATCGGCTCACCGACGCGGGCCGCGAGATCAAGTCGGTGGAAGACAGCCGCGAAGCCGAACGAGTCGCGGTCGGTGTCGCGACGCGCGAATTGGACGACGAGCGTGGCAAGGTTGAAAACCTCGGCCGCCGGATTTCCGAGCTCGAACAGCAATTGGCGGCGCAAGTCAAGGAAGCGGAAATACTCGGCCGCCGCGCCGATGACCTGGAAAATCGCCTGACCGAACAGTCTCGCCTGCTCGCTCAGACCGAGACCGAATTGAAGCACGCGCACGACGACATCGAAACCGCGCACGAGACTGAAGCCGATCTACGGGCGGCGACCGCCGAGCTCGACGAGCGCAGCAGTTCTGCCATCGCCACGCTCAAGGCGGAAAAGGCAGACCTGCAGAACGAACTCGATCGCACCCGCGACGAGCGTGACCGGCTGTCGCGCGATCTCGCCGCTACGAAGCGCGAGACCGAAGAAGCCTGGGCTTCCGAGCGGGTGGAGAACTCGCTCCTGCGCGAGCGCATCAATGACGTGGCCGCCGAAGTGGCGCGGCTTGCCTCGGCGCTGGAAGGTCCCAATTCGCCGATCGACGCCATCCTTGCCGCGGAAACAGCGCGCGACCGCGCGGCCGGCCCGGTGACAATGGCCGGCATGTCCAACGTCGCGCTCAACGAGCCTGAAGCCGGCGGCGGCAACCTCGCCGACCGCATCCGGGCGCTGAAAACCCACGCCTTGCGCGTGCCCCATGGCGACGAGCCGCAAAGCCACTAGCGCATGATCCCGAAAAGTGAGAACCGGTTTTCGGAAAAGATCATGCGCAAGCAAAATGTTAGGGGCGGCGCCGTTTCGGCTTCAACGGATCGGACTCCAGCGCGGCCCAGCGGCCCTCGCTTGACAGGCCTTGACCGCGAACCTTATATCCGCCCGGCCTGAACGGGCGGGCGCTTAGCTCAGCGGGAGAGCGTTCCCTTCACACGGGAGAGGTCATAGGTTCAATCCCTATAGCGCCCACCATTCATTGCTGCAAAGATCAAGAAGCCCGCTTCATGCGGGCTTTTTTGATGATCGCCTGCGGCACCGGGACTATGGCGTGGTCGACGCCCATTGCACCATGGCGGGCGCGGCGCTGCTGGCGACGCTGGACCGCGGCCTGGCGAGGCCTTTACCCCGGAAGTGAAGCGGGCCTGGACGTCCGCCTATGACGCGCTCGCCGGCGTCATGATGGCAGCCGCCAAAGAGCCCATCGCCGCTTGAGTCCCGCCGCCATAGAATGACGGCCCAATGCGCCGCCCGCCGAGGCGGCGCTTGTCTTTGAGGACGACGACAACGTCCTCCGCCGGTCCCAGGCAGCAATGAAACATTGGCCGACACGGAGCGCCAATTGTTTCTCCGGTGTTACGGACGCAAAACAATCAACGCGATTCCTGAAACCAAATTCTTTTGCGGCGAAAAACGGCAGCAACACCGGCTTGGTACGGATGCATCCAGACAACGGCCACAAAGACCCCCAGGGGGACTTGAGATGCAGACCGGAAATACACTGGCATGTACCGCAACGAACTGGCCGCACACGATCGCGGCCCAGGAAACCTCCGACATCGACCTCATCGAAAGCATCGCCGCCGGCAATAAACTGGCGATGCGGGTGCTCTACGCACGCCACAACGTGAAGGTCTACCGTTTCGTGCTGCGGCTCATTTGCGATGCTTGCAGGGCCGAGGATGTGGTGAGCGAGGTGTTCCTCGAGGTCTGGCGACAGGCCGGCCGCTTCGAGGGGCACAGCCAGGCGGCGACCTGGATTCTGGCGATCGCGCGCTTCAAGGCGCTGTCAGTGCTGCGGCAGCGCCGAGAGGAGGCGCTCGACAACGGCGTCGTGGCGACAATCGCCGATCAAACGGACAATCCTGAAGTGAAGCTGCAAAAAAAGAACGACGGTGCGCTACTGCGGAGCTGCATCGGCCAGTTGTCACCGGAGCACCGCGCGGTCGTCGATCTCATATACTACCACGAAATGCCGGTGGAACATGTTGCGCGGATCCTCGGCGTGCCGCGCAACACTGTGAAGACGCGCATGTTCTACGCCCGCAAGCGCATTTCGGAGCTGTTCCTGGAGGTGAGCGGTCAGAGCCGCTACCAGGCGTGAGCGAGAACCGAAGGCCGACCGGCGCGGTCACGGCCGCGTCAGCGGATCGCGGCTCAAATTTTTCGACGCCAGTTCGTCGAGATAGTCCTGCCAATAGCGATCGTGACTGCGGCCGAAGTCACGCAACGTGTCCCAGCTATAGATGCCGGTCGAGTGCATGTCGTCGAACACCAGCCGCACGGCGTAGTTGCCGACCGGCAGCACTTCGAGGATGGCGACATTCCTCTTGCCGGGAACGGTCTTGCGCTCCTCAGCGGAATGACCCTGCACTTCGGCGCTCGGGCTTTTCACCCGCAGATATTCAGCGGCAAGGTCGTAGCGCTCGCCGCCCTCGAAGCTGACGGTCAGCGTCCTGCGGTCTTTGTGCAGACGCAATTCTTCCGGCCAGGCCGGTGTATCGGTGGCATTCATGACGCCTGTCTTAACTCGGACCGCCTTAGATCACAAACCGGACCGCGCCCGCTCCGCTCATATCGTAGCCGCCCAATTCTTCGGCGCGGCCCGCGAGTTCGTCCGAGCGCAGGAAGCGCATCGCCGCCTGCAGTGGCGGATGGAAATAGTCCCGCTGGCGCATAGCCAAGTCGAAATGCTCCCAGGCGATCGGCACGAAATCAAGTCCGGCGGCACTGGCGACGCCACGGGTGGCGATTCCGGTGTCGGCGCGGCCGGCCCGCAGGGCCTGTGCGATATCGGGGCCGGTCGGGGAGACCGGGGTTACCGTGACGAGCTGTTCGAGTGGCGTCTTCGCGCCATGCAGCAGGGAGAGGAGCAGCAACTGCGCGCCGGCGCCCTTCGGCCGCATGGTGATGCGGGCGCGTTTGGCGATCACGTCCTCGATGGTCTTGATGCCGAGCGGGTTGCCGGGCGCCAGCAGGAAGCCTTGTTCGCGGCGGCAAAAGCCGATCAACACCACGTCCTGGACGTCACTGCGACTCTGCAGGGTTGCGACATTGGCATCGGCAGCCGGATCTTCGAGAGCATGCAGATGGATGGCGGCGGCGATGCTCTCACCCGTGACGAAGCGGTTGAAGCCGGCCTCGCTGCCGACGGCGAGCGTCGCCAAGCCTGAGCCGCTCTCGCGCAGGGCCCATTCCAGCAGCGGATCGTGGCTGCCGGCGATAATCGGCGCGGGCTCCGGCCGCGCCATGCCGGGCGGGCGCGAAATGCTGGACGTGAGCCACTGGTCGAGCTCGGCCTTGGGAAACAGCCACCGGCCGGTGACCTTGGTGCAGGGCACCGTCCCTTCCGCTACCATCTCATAAATCTTGCGCTCTTTGAGACGAAGGTAGGCGGCGGCTTCGGCAGTGGTGAAAAGTTGCATGAATTATCCTGCAAATACATGCACTGTTTTTGTTACGCGCAAAAAAATACAATAATTCGAGGCTGCTAAGCAAGGAATAGCCCGGGGCTATGAAGTTCCCCGCGCTCCCGGCCAGATGAAAAATACGCTGGCCGAGACGAAGATTCTTTTCCGCCGGGTGGCATGTTACAGAAAAAACATGACCTCAACGGCGAGGAGATCATGACCCCGCATACCAGTGCATCGCGCGGACCGCTATCGCCGGAGGTGACTGGTTTCTACGAGCCGGACACCGGCAGCATCCAATATGTCGTCAGCGACCCGGCCAGTCGAAAGGCGGCGATTATCGACGCCGTATGGAACTTCGATCCGCGCAGCGCCCGCACGGGCACACATTCGGCCGATGAGATTTTGCGGCACGTGAGCGCGCATGGCCTGACCGTGGAATGGATCCTCGATACCCATCCGCATGCCGACCATTTCATGGCGGCAGCGTATCTAAAGGACAAGCTCAACGCACCCCAGGCAATCGGCGACAGGGTGCGTGAAATCGCGGACTTGTGGTGCAAAATCTACAACATGCCAAACGCCTTCGGTGTTGAGGTCGCGTTCGACCGCCTCTTCGCCGACGGTGACACGTTCCACATCGGAGCGCTGCCGATAAGCGTCATTCTTTCGCCCGGGCATACGCTCGGTTCGATCACCTACGTGGTGGGTGACGACGCTGCTTTCGTGCACGATACATTGATGTATCCGGACTCGGGGAGTTCACGCGCCGATTTTCCTGGCGGCGACGCGGCCGCGCTCTACCGCTCTATCCAGAAGATCCTGGCGTTGCCGCCGCAAACGCGGCTGTTTGTCGGTCACGACTACGGCAAGGGCGGCCGCGCGCCGCAATGGGAAGCGACCGTCGCCGAACACAAAAAGAAGAACATTCACGTGCACGATGGCGTATCGGAGTCGCAATTTGTCAAAGTGCGCACCGAACGTGACAAGACGCTGCCGCTGCCCAACCGAATGCTGCACGCGCTACAGGTCAATCTGCGCGGGGGGCGATTGCCGAAGCCGGAAGCGGACGGACACAGCTATTTTAAAATTCCGGCCAACCGTTTCTGACCCGCCAGATCACTTCAAATAGTCTTCGTTATGGGCGCCAAGCACCGGCGCCGATAGTGGCGTCTGCGGTGACCCGCGGAACCCGGGATCGATCGGCACCGGCAATGCCGGAATGCTCCGGCCTTCCACATTGGTGAGCCGGTGGGCGAACACGCCGCGCGCGGCGAAGTGCGGATCGGTTAGCGCATCTTGCGCGGTCTGCACGATGGAGCAGCAGCAATCCTCGCCCTCGAAGCGGGCACGCCAATGGGCGGCATCCTGATTGCGAATGATTTCGACGACGCGCGCAACCGTGGCGGCAGGATTCTTCTCGTCGGCATATTCCGCTTCCAGTCCGATCAGCCGGCAAAAGACCACCCAGAAACGCTGCTCGATTGGTGCGGCGGCGAGAATCTTTCCGTCGCGTGTCGAATAGAGCCGGTAGCGCGCGGTGCCGCCGGTTACCAGGCTGTCGCCATTGCCCGGCCAATGGCCGGTGGCGGCCCCCTCGCCGAGCGCCCAGTACATGAAGGGGAACAGGTTCTCGGTCATGGCGATGTCGAGATAACGGCCCTTGCCGGTTTTCGCGCGCTCGGTCATCGCCAACAGGATGTTCATCACCGCGGGATAGGCAGCGCCGGCGATGTCGGCGATCAACGCTGGCGGCACCACCGGATGGTCGTGCGGACCGATCGACAGCGCCAGCAGGCCGGCATCGCCGATGTAGTTGAGGTCGTGGGCGGCAACGTCGCGTTTGGGTCCGGTCTGGCCGAAGCCGGTGATCGAACAGTAGATGAGGCGCGGATTGATCTTGGCAACGCTGTCGTAGCCGAGGCCGAGTCGCCCCATGACGCCTGGGCGGAATTGTTCGACCAGGATATCGGCGCGCGCCAACAGCGGATCCAACTTGGCGCGCTGGGCTGGGTTTTTGAGGTCGAGCGCGAGGCTCTTTTTGCCTCGGTTGAGTAACGCGAAGCCGACGCTGTCCTTGCCCCAATGCGGCGCATAGTTGCGCATGTCCTCGCCGCCAGGGCGTTCGATTTTGAGCACCTCGGCGCCGGCCTCGGCCAGCAGCAGGGTCGCCATCGGCCCCGGCAACAGGGTGGTGAAATCCAGAACCAGGACGCCTTGCAGCGGTCTCAAACGCTAACCCCCATTATGGTGCAGGCGCTCCTGCATCGTCTTTTCGTATCTTGACCATCGCCGCACGAGCGCGCAACTGCGGGACGTTTTGCTCGACACGTTGACCATTTCGACGGGAACGGCGAAGCTTCAATGCCGGTCGCTACTGTTTTGAATGTCGAGGACTCTATGGACGGATCGGTAAACGTGGTTTCGCACCCGGTGGTGCAGCACAAGTTGACGCAGTTGCGCCGCAACGAGACCGCGCCGCCCGAATTCCGCGTTCTGATGCGCGACGTCGGCGCGCTGATGCTCTATGAGGCGACGCGCGATTTGCCGTTGCGCGACGTTCAGATCGAGACGCCGCTCGGACCGTTCGCGGCGGCGGCGCTCGATGGCACGAACATCTGTCTGGCACCGGTGCTGCGCGCGGGGCTCGGCATGGTCGAGAGCATGCTCGACCTGCTTCCCTTCGCCAAGGTCGCGCATGTCGGACTTTATCGTGATCCCAAGACGCTGGAGGCGATCGAATACTACTTCAAGGTACCCGCGGGCTTTTCCAGTTACGTCGTTTTCATTGTGGACCCCATGCTGGCGACCGGTCATTCCGCCGCTGCCGCCATCACGCGCATCAAGGAACTGTCAGTCAAACGGATTAGATTAATTTCCCTCTTGGCCGCGCCCGAGGGTGTTGCCTTACTGCGGGCCGAGCACCCGGATGTGCCGATCTACACCGCCTCGATCGATAGCAAGCTCGACGGCCACGCCTACATCGTTCCCGGCCTGGGCGATGCGGGCGACCGCTTGTACGGCACCGGTTAATGCGCCCTGCCCTGCGAAATGCCCCAATTTTGAGCGCATGCCGCCCTTGAGCATGACCGCTGTATACCTTATCTTGTTTTTTTGAAGCCACTATTCCGGTTCTCCGGAGAGGGGCTTTTTGCTTTTGTGGGGCAAGCTGATGTCCACGAATAGAGACGGCCATATCAGGCTGACTTCTCACCCCGGCCACCGCGCGCCCGGCCGCTATCCGCTGAATTGGGGCACCAAGACTGCACGCGAACGCGGGCCGGTCATCGGCACCGTTGTGTCAGCCAACGACCGCAACGCCATCGGCGCCCACGGCGGCTCCTATGCGCTTTACCGCGCGCTCGCCGTATCGTCCGGCGCGCTCAGCCCGCTGGCACGCCCCGACCTTACCAACACGGCTCCTGTCGTCGACATAGGCCCGTTCCCGCAATGGCGTGAACCGGGCCGCATCGTGTCGCTCGATCCTTGGGGGCATCGGGTGGCAGAGGACTTCCGCGCCGAGATCGCCGAGGGCCTCGACATCCGGCCGACCATCGCGGTCACCAAGGCGCGATTGACCATTCCCGAATTCACCGCCGGCGGCTGGGGCGTTGAAAAGGACGGCAAGATCGTGCGAGCCGGCGGCGACATCGCGGTGACCAAGGCGGCGATCGATCCGGTCTGGTATCTGCCCGGCATCGCCGAACGCTTCCATGTGAGCGAGGACAAGCTGCGCCGGACGTTGTTCGAGCAGACAGGTGGCAATTATCCGGAACTGGTGACGCGGCCGGACCTCACCGTTTTTCTGCCGCCGATCGGCGGCATCACGCTCTATATATTCGGCGACCCGGCGGCGATCGCCGATCCCAAGCGCACGCTGACTTGCCGCGTGCACGACGAATGCAACGGCTCCGACGTGTTCGGTTCCGACATCTGCACCTGCCGGCCCTATCTCATCCACGGCATTGCCGAATGCGTGAAGGAAGTGCAGAACGGCGGCGCCGGCCTGATCGTCTACAACCGCAAGGAAGGCCGCGCCCTCGGAGAGGTGACCAAGTTCCTGGTTTACAATGCGCGCAAGCGGCAGGAGGGCGGCGACCAGGCTGCCACCTATTTCGAGCGCACCGAATGTGTGGCCGGCGTACAGGACGCGCGTTTCCAGCAATTGATGCCGGATGTGCTGCACTGGCTTGGCATCACCCGCATCGACCGCTTCGTGTCTATGTCGGACATGAAATACGACGCCATTGTTGGCTCCGGCATCGACGTCGGCGAGCGGGTGCCGATCCCGCCTGACCTCGTGCCGCCCGATGCGCAAGTCGAAATCGAGGCCAAGAAGGCGGCCGGCTACTACACGCCGGACGTGGTGGCCAACGCGGACGGGCTCAAGGCCGTGCGCGGCCGCAAGCTCGACGAGTTTTAGCCATTGGCACGCTGACCCATACGCTCGATTCCGAGCGAGACCTGGCGCAGTCGTTGCTGTCGGCGGCGGCCGTGCGCGAACGCGCGCATGAGATGTTGCAAGCGGGCCTTGCTGACGCCTTGCCGCATTTCCGCATCGATCCTGCACAGCTCGTGCCCACGGCCGATTTCGTTGCCGGCGTCATTCGAGACAACTATCCGGACCTAAAGGTGCCGCTGCACGCGCGCTGGCGCCATTTTGTGATCGGCGGCCACGATCTGTGGGCGGATATCGCGCGTAGAGCCGCGTGGAAAGACGCCAAGGCGCGGGCGCGCGCCGAATTCGATCTCGTCATCGTCTCCGTGCTGCTCGATGCCGGCGCCGGGCCCGACTGGCGCTTTCATGACCGAGCGACAGGTTTTGGCATCGGCCGCTCAGAAGGGCTCGCCCTCGCCAGCCTGCGGATGTTCGAAGCCGGCTTGTTTTCGGCCGATCCACGCGATCCC
Source organism: uncultured Pseudomonadota bacterium (assembly GCA_963732895.1). Taxonomy (GTDB): domain Bacteria; phylum Pseudomonadota; class Alphaproteobacteria; order Rhizobiales; family Xanthobacteraceae; genus Pseudolabrys. Next base: position 122,159 of record CAVTBG010000001.1, read on the forward strand.
TTGCGAGCCGATGCCGCGCGGCTGGCAGACTTGGTCGGCGAGGATCTGAAGCACGGCTTCGGCGTCAACGGCGCAAATCCGATGACCGGTCTGGAAGGGCGTGCAGCATTGCTGGCGCGGCTCGGCCGCACGATGCTTGATGACCGTAAGGTCTTTGCGGCGAATGATACAGCGCGCGCCGGCTGCCTGTTCGACCTTCTGGCCGGGAATGCGCCAGGCGCCCTCCCCGCGCCCGACATCCTGCATGCGCTGCTTGTCCATCTCGCGCCCATCTGGCCGGACCGGCTGACGCTCGGCGGCGTAGCGCTCGGCGACTGTTGGCAGCACAGCGCCATCAAGCGCGACGATGCCACCGACGGCCTGATGCCGCTGCACAAGCTGTCGCAGTGGCTCTCTTATTCGTTGATCGAGCCGTTGCAAGAAGCCGGCATTGTTGTGAGCAACATCGACGGTCTCACCGGGTTGGCTGAATATCGCAATGGCGGATTGTTCATCGATAGCGGCGTGATCGCGCTGCGCGAACCGGCGCAAGCCGCCCCGCCCCATCCCGTCGAACTCCGAACTCGTCGTTGAATGGCGCGCGCTGACCGTCGCTCTGCTCGACCGTCTGCTGCCGTTGGTGCGCGACAAGCTCGGTGTGAGCGCGCAAGACTTTTCGCTCGGCGCATTGCTTGAGGGTGGCACCTGGGCAGCCGGACGCAAGCTCGCGCGTGAAAAACGCGCCGACGGCGGCCCACCCTTGCAGGTCGCCAGCGACGGCACGGTTTTTTGAGAAGGCTCGAGGCAATAGCCATGGATGGGGTCACCGTCGTTAATCACCCTCTCGTTCAGCACAAGCTCACTTTGCTGCGCGACAAGACACGCTCGACCAAGGTGTTCCGCGAACTATTCAACGAGCTTGGCGCGCTGCTCTGCTATGAGGCGACGCGCGATCTGCCGTTGAAGACCATCGAGGTCGAGACGCCGCTCGCCGCCATCCAGTCGCGGGTGCTCGATGGCAAGCAATTGGTGCTGGCGCCGGTCGGGCGCGCCGGCATGGGCTTTCTCGACGGCATCCTCAAGCTGGTGCCGACGGCGCGAGTCGCCCATGTCGGGCTTTACCGCGATCCGCGCACACTCGTTGCCGTCGAATATTTCTTCAAGGCGCCGGACGAAATGGACGAGCGGCTGACGCTGGTGCTGCATCCGATGCTCGCCACCGGCAATTCGGCGGTCGCCGCCGTCGACCGCCTGAAGGAAAGTGGCGCCAAGACCGTGCGCATCGTCTGCATGCTCGCAACGCCGTCAGCGATCGAGAAGATCAAGGCGCATCATCCCGATGTGCCGATCTATACCGCCGCGATCGACGACGGCATCACCGAGAATGGCTACATCCTGCCGGGGCTTGGCGACGTCGGCAACCGCATGTACGGAACGCGGTAGCCTTTAAAGTATGCGCATGATCTTTTCCGAAAATCGGGTCCCACTTTTCGGGATCATGCGCTAGCAGCACCCCGGCTCGAAGTGCGCAACCACCACCCGCTCAAGCGCCGGCAGCGCCGCCGCGAGCGCCGCATTGTCACGCATTCCGGCGCGCATTTGACCGATCACCTCGGCGCGCGCGCCCGGCAGATCGACGCCGAGCACGGCGCCGTCCTTCACCACCGTGCGGCCGTCGACAATCAACTCGCAGATGTGTCTGGCCGTTGCGCGCGAAAACAGCAAATCAAGCGGATCGATCCCTTCGTACAAACGGTCGTCGTTAATTGCCCCCCAGTTGAGCAGCAAGAGGTCGGCGGGCGCGCCCGCGGCGATCACGCCGCCATCGTCCACGTTAGTGACCGAGAAGCGACCGTTGCCAAAGGCCATGCGTAACGCCTGCTCGCGGCTGACCGCCGATTTGAAGCTAGGACCGACATGCAAGAGATGCGCGAGCCGTAATTCGCGCAAGCTATCGTCATCCTCGTCTAGCGCGCTGCCGTCGATGCCGAGCGCGACCCGGCAGCCGCGCTCCACCATGCGCGCAACCGGCGCCATGCCGGAACGTAGGTGCAGATTGGAACTGTTGTTGTTGACCAGCGTAACGCCCCTCACCGCCAGCAGATCCAGTTCCTCCGGGCGCGCCCAAACGCAGTGGGCGAGCGAGAGCCGTGACGACAGCAGGCCGATGGCGTCAAGATGCTTCACGATGCCGTCCGGGAAGTTGGCGTCGGCCCAGGCGCGCTGATAGCGGGTTTCTAGCAAATGCATATGCACCCGCCGGCCGGTGCGATCTGAAGCGTCGGCAATTCGCTCAAGCAGCGCATCGCTGCACCATTGCACGCCGTTCGGACCGTATTGCACGTCGAACATCGGCCCGGCAGCGGCGGATGCGACCGCATCGACCAGCGTGACATATTCATCCGGCGACAACGGCGGGCGCAGCAAACGCCGCTCCACTTCCGCCCGCGCGGCCGCCGGCAGCATCGACAACACTGGCTCCGAATCTCCGTAAACCAGTGGATTGCGGTCGCGCATGGAAACGGCGAAGCCGACGCGCACTCCGACATCGCGCGCAGCGCGGGCCATCTCAGCCGCTTCAGTCGGAAGATCGGTGAACCCTTGCGCACGCGTATAGTGCACCATAACCGCGCCAGCACCGCCGAGCGCGGCGTTGCCCAGCGCGACGACAGCGGCAAGATAAGGATCGACCGACGGGATTAGCGCCAGATGAAGCAGCCACGACTCCAGCGGCTTGTTGCCGGCACCGACCGATGAGGTCCGCACCGAGCGGCCGTGGTCATGCGCATTGACCAGTGCCGGCAACGCCAGCAAGGGATCTACCGGCTTGCCCGCCGCGTCGGAGAGATCCGTGATTTGCCGACCGTTGATGGTGATCGCGCATTGCCGGGCGACCCGCTGGTCGGGTGCGGCAATGCCATAGGCACAAGTAATGGTGCGCGGCGGGGACATGTCCGCTCTTTTCTCCTGGTGGTCATCGGACCAACGTCAGCCGGAATATTGACACCGCCGCTGGCAAATTAGGCAAGCTCAAGAGGTGCTGTAAGTTTAGGCATGGGCGCCTAATCTTCAGCCATCGCTCGTAAAAGCGCGACCCAACTGGCCTTCGCTGCCCGCCAAACCATGATTTTCCGCTCAAGCCGCGCCCAGGTGTCGACAGTCGGCACAGCCCGCCGGTTTGGCACGCGCTTTGCCAAACCAGGGCGACAGTGGAGCCCGGGATGACGCGTGCGGCCGACCTTGAACTTGCCTCCGTCGAAAAGCGCTACGGCGATATCGTCGCCGTCGACCGCATCTCGTTGAAGATTCTGGCCGGCACCTACTGCTGTCTGCTGGGGCCGTCTGGCTGCGGCAAGACGTCGACGCTCAGGATGATCGCAGGCCACGAGAGCGTGACCAGCGGCGGCATCATCATCGGCAGCCGGGAAGTCGGCGACATGCCGCCGGCCTCGCGCGGCACCGCGATGATGTTCCAGAGTTACGCGCTGTTCCCGCACTTGTCGGTGGTCGACAATGTCGCCTTCTCGCTCAAGATGAAGGGTATCGGCAAGGCGGAACGGCGCGCCCACGCGCTGGAGACGCTGCAACTGGTGGCGATGGGCGCATACGCGGCGCGATTGCCGGCGCAACTATCCGGCGGCCAACAGCAGCGCGTGGCGCTTGCCCGCGCGCTCGTCACAGACCCGCAAATCCTGCTGCTCGACGAGCCGCTCTCGGCGCTCGACCCGTTCCTGCGCATCCGCATGCGCGCCGAACTCAAGCGTTGGCAGCGCGAACTCGGCATCTCCTTCATCCACGTCACCCACAGCCAGGAAGAGGCGATGGCACTCGCCGACATGATCGTGGTGATGAATGACGGCCGTATCGAGCAGATCGGCGCTCCGCGCGAGGTCTACAACAAGCCGCGCACCGAATTCGTCGCGCGCTTCATGGGCGGCAATAACGTCCTGCCGATCGACGGTCGCCGCTTCGGCGTGCGCGCCGACCGCCTGCGCCTCGAGAACGGTCCGGGCAGCCTCGCCGCCACCGTCCGAGACGTCGAATACCAGGGCATCTATGTGCTGGTCAGCCTGCGCGCTGAGGGCGACCTCGACCTTACCGCCATCGTGGCAGAGCGCAGCTTCCTCGACAATCCTATCGCCATCGATCAGCAACTCCGGGTCTCGTGGGACCCAAGCGATCTGCACGAATTGACCAACGCGCCGTAGCCGGGCGGCGGACATCACAAGAAGGAACGGACAACATGAAGAAAACCACAAGACATCAGGGCTTGAGCCGCCGCGCGCTGCTGAAAGGCTCCGCGGCCTTCGCCGGCGCTGCCGGCACAACGGCGATCACCGGCTTTCCCGCCGTGCACGCAGCCGAACCGGTAACGCTGCGCTATCTCGGCACCGCCGTGAATCAGTCGACCGACATCGCCAAGAAGGTGAAGGAAGACATCGGCATCAACATCCAATACGTGCCGCTGACCACCGACGAGGTGACCAAGCGCATCATCACCCAGCCGAATTCCTTCGATCTAGTCGACGTTGAATACTTCTCGCTGCCGAATCTCGTGCCGTCCGGCAACTTGGTCGGCATGGACGCCAAGAAGATCAAGCTTGCCGATGACATCACCACCGTGTTGAGCAAGGGCGCGATTGGCAGCGAGAAGATCGGCAGCCAGGGCACCGCCCCATTCAAAGTGTTCTATCTAACCGGCAAGCACTCGAAGAAATTCTCGAAGACGCCGACCGAGTGGCTGACGCTGATCCCGACCACCTACAACGCCGACTCGCTCGGCATCAGGCCCGACCTCATAGGCCGGCCCATCGAACACTGGAAGGAACTGCTCAACCCGGAATTCAAAGGCAAGACCGCGCTGATCAACATTCCCTCGATCGGTATCATGGACGCGGCCATGGCGATCGAGTCCGCCGGACTGATCAAATACGGCGACAAGGGCAACCAGACCAAGGCCGAGATCGACAAGACCATCGACATCCTGACCCAGGCCAAGAAGGCGGGCCAGTTCCGCGCCTTCTGGTCCGATTTCAACGAGTCGGTGAACCTGATGGCCTCCGGCGAAGTGATCATCCAGTCGATGTGGTCGCCGGCGGTGACAGCCGTGCGCTCCAAGGGCATCAAGTGCACCTACACAGCGCTTGCCGAAGGTTACCGCGGCTGGTGCTCGGGCTTCGCCTTGCCGCGAACACTGTCGGGCAAGAAGGAAGCCGCGGCCTACGAGTTCATCAACTGGTTCCTGTCCGGCTGGGCCGGCGCCTATCTCAGCCGGCAAGGCTATTATCCGGCGGTCATCTCGACAACCAAGAAGGATCTGGCGCCCTACGAATGGGCCTATTGGTATGAGGGCAAGCCGGCGACCAAGGACATCCACGCGCCAAACGGTACGCTGATCGAAAAGGCCGGCGCGGTGCGCGACGGCGGCTCCTACGAGACGCGCATGAGCCGCATCGCCTGCTGGAACTCGGTCATGGACGAAAACGAATATCTGATCACCAAATGGAATCAGTTCATCGCGGCCTGACGCTGAACGGCGAGACTCCCGCAACCGGCGCGGCCGCTGCGGGAGCGTCCGCCCAGCGCTCCGGCAAGAGTACCGGCGCGGCGTCCACCCGCGCCGGCCAGATGGCTTATTGGCAGGCGTCTCCGATGGCGCTTGTCTTCTTTTTCTTTTTCGTGCTGCCGCTCGTGGCGATCCTGATCGTGAGCTTCTGGCGGTTCAATCAGTATTCGATCATCCCGGCGTTCACGGTGCAGAATTACACCGGCATCTTCGACAAGTGTATTGCCGGACTGCCCAAGCTGTGCACGACCTTCAGCACCTATTTGTCGACCTTTAAATATTGCCTCATGGTGTGGGTTGTCACCTTGTTGATCGGCTTTACCATCGCCTATTTCCTCGCTTTCCATATCCGCACGCTGACGATGCAACTCGTGCTGGCGCTCATCTGCATCATCCCGTTCTGGACCTCCGACGTTATCCGCATGATCTCCTGGATCCCGCTGCTCGGCCGCAACGGGCTGGTGAACCAAGCGCTGCTCGATCTCGGTCTCATCCAAAAGCCGGTCGAATGGCTGCTGTATTCGCCCTTCGCGGTGACCATCGCCTTCGTGCACCTGCTCACCGCTTTCATGATCGTGCCGATCCTCAACTCCATGCTGCGCATCGACAAATCGCTCATCGAGGCGGCGCGCGACGCCGGCGCCAGCGCCCGGCAGGTGCTGGTGAACGTGGTGATCCCGCTGTCGAAGACCGGCATCGCCATCGGCTCGATCTTCGTCGTCACGATGGTGATGGGCGACTTCGTGACCATCGGCGTCATGGGCGGCCAGCAGATTGCGTCCGTTGGCAAAGAGATCAATGTCGAGACCGGGTTTTTGCAGTTCCCGATCGCAGCCGCAAACGCGGTGATCCTGCTCGCCGCCGTGCTGGCCATCATCTACGGCCTCACCCGTTTCATCGACATCCGCAAGGAGCTGTAACCGATGAGCGAGAAACGGCCCGCATCGTTCTATTGGCTCGCGCTCGCGTTCGGGCTGTTCGTCCTGTTCCTTTATGGGCCGGTGATCACCATCCTCGTGCTCTCATTCCAGGGGCCGCAGGGCGGCCTGACATTCCCGATGAACGGCATTTCGGTGCATTGGTTCGTGCGACTATGGCACGGCATTGGGCTGATCGACATCAGCCAGGGCCTCTGGAATTCGCTCGAACTCGGCACCATCGTCATGGTGCTGACGGTGATGCTGTCGGTCATGGCGGGGCTCGCCTTCCGCAACCAATTCCGCGGCTCGTCGGCGCTATTCTACACGGCGATCGCCAGCCTGATCATGCCGTCGATCGTGGTGTCGCTTGGCATCGCACTCGAATTTCGCATCATCGACGACAGTATCAAGGCGATGGGCGATGCGTTCAGTATCGAATGGACCCAGAACAACTACACCACCGCGATGGACCTTTTCTCGTCCGGGCTCGGCGCCCACCTGTCATGGACGCTGCCCTTCGGCCTGCTGATCATGTTCGCGGTCTTCAATCGCTTCAATCGCGCCTATGAAGAAGCCGCGCGCGATCTTGGCGCCTCGCCTTGGCAGACCATCCGCTACGTGGTGCTGCCGATGATCGCGCCGTCGCTGGTCGGCGTGGCGCTGTTCGGCTTCACCTTGTCTTGGGACGAACTTGCGCGTTCGAGCCAGGCCATGGGCTCGAGCAACACGCTTCCAATCCAGCTCAAGGCCCTGACCACCACCATAACCACGCCGGCGATCTACGCGCTCGGCACCACCACCACCGCGATCTCCTTCCTGGTCATCGGCATCGCCCTGGTGACAGTGTTCGTGGTCCAGCGCCGCCGTCGCCAACATGGCTCCGATGCCGGCAAAGGCCTGGTCTGAGCGCCGTGCGCCTCACGATCATCAATCCCAACACCACACGCGCGATGACCGAGAGCATCGCCGCTGCGGCGCGAGCGGCGGCAAGTCAAACGACTGAAATCGTCGCGGTGCAGCCGGGCTCCGGCCCGTCCTCGATCGAGGGCGTCTACGACGGCGCCTTGGCGGTGCCCGGTGTGATCGAGGAGGTATTGCACGCGGAGAAGATGGGGACTGACGCGCACATCATCGCCTGCTTCGACGACACCGGGCTCGATGCCGCGCGCGCGGCTGCGTTGAAGCCGGTGATCGGCATCGGCGAAGCGGCTTTTCACATCGCAAGCCTGGTGGCGCATCGATTTACCGTCATCACCACACTGGCGCGCTCGGTGCCGATCCTCGAGCGCAACCTCGCCGTCACGGGTTTATCATCGCGCTGCGCCGGAGTGCGCGCAAGCGACATCCCGGTGCTGGCACTCGACGATCCTGCAAACGATACGCGCAGCTTCATCTCCGAGATGATCGCGACCGCCATCCGCGACGACGCAATCGACGGCATCGTGCTCGGGTGCGCGGGTATGGCGCATCTTGCCGAAGAGTTAAGCGCCACACATAATCTACCCGTGATCGAAGGCGTGTCGGCGGCAGTCCGTCTCGCCGAGGCGGTTACCGGTCTCGGACTTACAACATCAAAGCGCGGGCTATGGGCTTTGCCACTGCCGAAAGTCTATGCCGGCACGCTCTAGGGTTTTGCGCCGGGCCGCTAGGCGAATCACCTAGGAGGCAGAAGTCGATCCAGCTAGCGCGCCGCCGAAGACGCGTCCTCGACGCGCATACGCGACGATGTCCATTGCAATGAAGGGCTTGTAGACGTCGACCGTGCGTAAAGGCTGTCCCTGAAATTCTTTCGGCCCGACCGATCGCGGTTGCCTCGGACACCTTATCGCTCGAACGATATCTATGATTCCCATAGATGATATAGATGGTGACCATCAATGTTGCATGATGCATTCTGCATGCGACATCCAGAGGTTCCCAAGGCAATTGTCGCGTTGACCCAGGACTACTGTCCGTGCGCGAAGATTGCTTGGGTTGTCAGGTTTTCGCGGCGTGCGGGCCGCCTCCAAATCGTCCTTGATTGACTCCATAATAGCTATATTGCACGCTTCTCAGCACGCAACGTGCAAGGCGCAAGTCAAAGCTTTGCGATCTCGCGCTGAGCCGCATCGCTACCGAATTAGTGGTAGACACGAAGAGCGATCCACGACCCGAGATAAAGAGGGGGGACGCTTAAAGAGGGGAGATGACGATCATGAGGAGGATATCACGATGACGAGGAGATTTAGGTACCAGCTTGGCAGGCTTCTGGCCTCCGCGGCAGTTCTGTCCATGGCTTTTGTCGCGAGCGGCCCTAGCCGCGCGGCCGACTACCCCGATCATGACATAACGTTCATCGTTCCATACTCGCCGGGCGGCGGGTCGGATCAGCAGGCGCGCCGGCTTCAACCGGGTCTGCAGAAAGCGCTCGGCGTCAATATTCGCATCGTCTACAAGACCGGCGGCGGCGGCGCGATCGGGTTCAGCGAATTGTACCGCTCGAAGCCCGATGGCTACACGATCTCAAACGTGGTCGTTCCGAACATCATCGTGACGTCCAAAGGCAAGAACGTCGGCTACAAGCCGGACCAGTTTGCCTATATCGGAATGACTTCTCAGGCCGTCGGCGCTCTGATGGTTCCCAAGGACAGCAAGTTCAAGAGCCTGAAAGAGTTCGTTGCGTACGCAAAGGCAAATCCAGGCAAATTGACAGTCGCCGGCGTGGGGAACACGGGCAAAGTGCAAACCGCTCAACTCATGAAATTGCTCGGGATCAAGGTCAGCTATGTGCCGGTCTCTGGGGGCGTGGGCAAGATGGTCCCCATGCTCGTCGGTAATCACGTTGATGCCGGCATCACGTCGTCGTCCCATGCGGTCAAGCACAAAACGGAATTGAACACACTTGTCGTCGCCGGCAAATCACCTGTTAAATTGCTGCCGGGCGTCCCTAGCGAGCCAGGTTGGAAAATGGCAACCACGTGGGGCGTCATGGCGCCTCCCGGAACGCCGGCCGCCATCGTCGCAAAACTCAATGCGGCTCTTAACGAAGCGACCCCTCCTGTGAGGGCCCTCGTGGAAAAGAATGGTCTCACGCCGATGAAGCAGACGCCGGCCGAGGCGAAGAAATTTGTCCAGGAGACCATGGCGGATTTCTGAAGTCGAGACTGCTGCCGTTCTAAGCTGTCCTAGCACCAAAAACCTTGGTGCTAGGACGTCTCGTTCGCGAGACCGGGTTCCGCGTGATCTCCAACAAGTGTTCCAAAAAAGTGAGTTGCCTGCCGGCGGGGCGAGAGGCGAATGCTCTCGAGGATGTGCCCAGGCAAAGGACTCCATCAATACGTTAGCACCGCGGTGCTTTTAGGAGTGTCTAGATGTTGGACGGTTTGATGATGGCCCTCCACCCAACATATATCCTGTGGCTCACCGTGGGAGTCATGGTGGGCATGGTGGTTGGCGCACTGCCCGGCCTTACCGCCACGATGGGCACGGCATTGCTCGTCCCCTTCACATTCGCCCTGCCGACCGGTGCAGGCCTTGCGATGTTGGGAGGGCTTTATGTTTGCGCGATGTATTCCGACGCCATACCGGCGTGTCTGGTGAACACGCCCGGAACGCCGGCCGCGATGGCCACCGCTTTCGACGGTTACCCCATGACCCTGAAAGGCAGGGGACAGGAGGCCATCGTGGCGTCCTGTTTCAGCTCAGCCCTGGGGGGGATGTTTGGCGCCGCGTGCTACCTTCTGCTGGCCTGGCCGATGATGGCGGTTGCGCTGAAATTCGGCCCGCCCGAGTTCTTCTGGCTGGGCGTGTTCGCGTTGACCATCATCGGCAGCCTGGCTGGCAAGTCGGTGCTGAAGGGCCTCGCCGGCGGCGCCATCGGTCTTCTCATCAGTTCGGTCGGCATAAGCCATGCCAACGAAGTGGCCCGCTTCACCTTCGGTATTCCCGAACTTCGCGGCGGCGTTTCCCTCGTTGCGGCGCTGATCGGCGTTTTTGCGATTCCTCAGGTTCTTTCGATGATTGCCGAGTTTCGGACGAAGGAAACTATTGCCGAGTACAAACCCCAGCGCGGCGTTGCCCTGAAGATCATGGTGAAGGTGCTCTCCGAACCGGTGCACTTCATTCGCTCCGCGGCGATTGGTACCTTCGTCGGAATCCTGCCTGGAGCGGGCAGCCCGATTGCTGCTTTGGTCTCTTACAATGAGGCGGTGCGCTGGAGCAAAGACAAGAGTCAATTCGGCAAGGGTGATGTGCGCGGCGTGACGGCATCGGAGATCGCGAACACCGCCTGTGCATCAGCGTCGTTGATCCCGCTGGTGACGCTGGGTGTCCCGGGCTCCTCGCCGGCCGCGGTCATTGCCGGCGCGCTCATGCTGCGAGGTCTCAATCCGGGTCCGGAGCTGTTTCAGACCGACGGGACGCTCGTCTACGCCTTCGGATGGTCGTTGATGCTGGCCGGAGTCATGACGTTCATCGTTGGCAGCTTGTTTTCGCCGTTCATGGTCCGGATCGTGAGCATCCCCTTGCGGCTGCTGGCGCCCCTGATCTTCTTCTTGTCCGTGATCGGAGCCTATGCGATCAGAAATGACATCTTCGACGTCTACTTGATGTTCGGCCTCGGAGTGCTCGTCTATTTCATGCGGCCGCTGGGCATTCACCCCGGCCCCATCGGTCTCGGCATAATCTTGGGGCCCATCATCGAGCCCGCGCTCGTGCAGTCGCTTTATATTGCGCGGGCGTCTTCGATCGGCGATGTCTTCTTCACCGGCGCGATCAACATCACGCTTATAGCGATCACGGTCGTCTCGATTAGCTTGGTGATATTGGCGCGCTTCAGGGATCGGGCGCGGAAACGTGCTAGCGGTGTCATCGAGCCCGAAGAAATCGAGGCCGAATAAGCGGCTGTGTCGAAACGCAAGAAGTGAACGGCATGCAAAAATTATTGGACCGAGACTTCCTCGCTGGGGTGATCTTGTTCGCTATCGGATCGATCGCATGGCTCAATGCGGGTTCAGATATGATGAATTGGGCCTTTCCCCTTATGGCGACTTATTTCATTCTATTCGCGGGGGCACTCTTGATCGTCAGCGCTCTATTCGGGATCGTCAACGGACGTGGGCTCGACGTCATTGGTACCGGTGCGGAAGACCGCGTCGTTTGGTGGGACGTGTCCGTATTTCTGGTGATTGCGCTTGGCTATTTGCTGGCGATGTACGGCCTCGGATTCTGGATCGCCAGCTTCGTGATGCTGGCGCTGGTGTCGCTCTATCTGACAAAGGACAAGACGCGCCATAACGTGGCCCTTGCGATTGTGACGCCAGTTGCGGCCTGCGTCGTGGCCTATCTCGTTTTCGAGAAAGTGTTCTATGTCCCGCTGCCGGATCCGACCTGGTGGGGGCTCTTCGGCTGAGCGGCGCCTTGGTGCATTCACAATTATTTGGCGGGCAGCCGATTACAGCGGGCAAGCTCCAAGCCTATTGACGATAAGAGATTGCGAGAACCGGCATGGCAAAGACGCCAAAATATTTCATGTACTATCCGGACAATTACCGTTGGTCCGCGGCTTACGTGAACATGCTCGGACGCGGCCATTACGGCGGCTCGGACATCAGCGAACTGCACAAGATCGGCCGGTTGCTGGAGGGACATGTCGGCGACGACGCCGCGTGGTATGACGCCTTCGTCAAAGTGGCCGACGAGGTGAGCGGTCACGCCGACGCGTTTCGCGCCAGCAATCACCCGGTCTCGGCGGCGCCCTTCTACCTGCGCGCATCGCATTACTATCAGATGGGTGAGCGCTTCCGCACGCCGAAGGACGAGAAGGCGCTGGCGACCTATCAGCGCAGCATCGACTGCTTCCACAGTTTCGTCGATCAGACCGATCTCGACATCGAGATCGTCGAGGTGCCGTTCGAGGGCGGCAGCATGCCCGGCTATTTCGTCCATGCCCAGAACGCCAAGCCCGGGCCCACGCCGTGCGTGGTCTTCTTCGACGGGCTCGACGTGACCAAGGAGATCCTGTTCGTGATGGGCACGCCCGAGCTCATCAAGCGCGGCATCTCGGTGCTGCTGATGGACGGGCCCGGCACCGGCGAGGCGATCCGCTTCCGCAATATGGTTCTGCGCCACGACTACGATCGCGCTGGCAGCGCCTGCATCGACTATCTAGAGACGCGGCCGGACGTCGACGCCAAGAAGATCGGCGTTGTCGCCGTCAGCCTCGGTGGTTATTACGCGCCGCGTTGCGCTTCGCTGGAGCCGCGCTTCGCCGCCTGCATCGCCTGGGGCGCGATCTGGGACTACCAAGCAGTGTGGAAGCGGCGTATCGCGGCGCAGTTCAACGCCTCGATGTCGGTGCCCGGCCATCACATCATGTGGATTCTGGGCGCCGACAGCCTCGACGACGCCCTGCAGCGGCTGGAGAAGTTCAAGCTCGATGGTGTCGTCCAGCAGATGCGCTGTCCGTTCCTGCTCTGTCATGGCGAGGACGACGAGCAGATTCCGCTCAAGGACGCGCAGGCACTCTTTGACGCGTGCGGTTCGCCGGACAAGACGTTTCGCGTGTTCACCAGCGATGAGGGCGGCGCGCAGCATTGCCAGCGCGACTACCTCCCGCTTGGCTGCGCCATCATGTGGAACTGGTTCGAGGACAAGCTGGTGCGGAGTTGATCGCGGCGGTTCCCCGGCACCATCGCGGATGCCGAAGAACCGGTTGCCCATGGCGCGAACTTCAACCAAAGACTTTAATCTATGCGTATTCGCGATCGCGTGCTGAGCGGAGCTGCCAATCTCAGATCAGGACGCTTTGATCCCGTGCAGGCTATGAGAGCCGTCTTTGACGGTGAAGAAGACGACGTCACCGTCCGCCGAGGCCTTGCCGGCATGGATTGCATCGGCCGGAATGTAAACGACGGCGCCCGGTTTCGCTTCAATCGACTTGCCGTCGATGACGGCATTAAATGTGCCCTCGAGGATATAGATCCACTGCTCATTAGGGTGCGAATGCGGTTCTGCGCCCGTGCCGGCCTTCATGCGCATCAGGCCGACGATCATTCGATCGCCTTCGACGCACGGCCCGTGAGCGGTCGAATAATCGGGACCACCCAGAATCTTCTGCACGGTGCCAAGATCAAAGACATACTCTCCAGGACCCGCACGCTTGGCGCCAGGAGTCCGCGGGACGGGTGCGCTACTCATGTTGTTTCTCCCCAGGAAAGCTTTCCCGTCCATGTTTCGGACTGCTTTCAGATAATATTAATTGAGTGGAAGGCCTCGCGCCAGTGGATTACTTCATACTCACCTGAGCCGTACCGTCAATCGGTTCCGCTGCCGTTCGCACCGCGGACCTACTAAAGTGGAGATGTCAGCGCAATGAACGTGCACACCGATGCTGCTGACGAAGCGCTGGAGGCCATTTTGATCGAGAGGGACGTCGCGGTGCCTATGCGCGACGGTGCCCAACTGATGGCCGACGTGTTCCGTCCCAAGGGCGACAGGCGCGTGCCGGCGATCCTCAATCTCGGCCCGTACCAGAAGGACAAGCTCTGGGTGGTGCCGGATACACTGGAAGAAAAGCCGAACTCGCTTATGAATTGGGAGACCGTCAACCCGTTGTGGTGGGTGCCGCACGGCTATGCCGCTGTGCGGATCGACGGGCGCGGCAGCGGCAAGAGCCAGGGTCAGTGCGAGCCGTGGTCGCTGGCCGAGGCGATCGACTTCTATGACGCCATCGAATGGGTGGCGGCGCAGCCCTGGTGCAATGGCAATGTCGGGCTGCTCGGCATTTCCTATTTCGCCATCAACCAATGGTTCGTCGCCAACCGGCGGCCGCCGTCGCTGAAGGCGATCATCCCCTGGGAAGGCTTTGCCGACCTCTACCGCGACGCGCTCTACCACGGCGGCATCCTCAGCGTGTTCATGACCAACTGGTTTACCGCGCATTTGATGCATCACAAGCTCGGCCACACCTCGCAGCAACTGCCCGATCGCTGGAAGGTGAACACGCTCGACTTCTGGCTTTCCAACAATCTCGACAGCGGCGCCTTCACTGGCGCTCAAGCACAGTGGGACAAGATCACGGTGCCATTCTATTCGGTCGGCAACTGGACCGGCTTCGGCCTGCACTTGCGCGGCAATACCGAGGCCTTCATGCGCTCACCCTCCAAGCACAAGAAGCTGCGCATCCATACCGGCAGCCACGTGCATCCGTTCTATCGCGAGGAAGCGCGGGCCGACCAGATCCGCTTTCTCGACTATTGGCTGAAAGGCATCGACAACGGCGTGATGGACGAGCCGCCGGTAAAGCTCGCCATCCGCCACGGTGCCGACCAGGTAGAATGGCGCAGCGAGCAGGAATGGCCGCTCAAGCGCACCCGGTGGACCAAGTTCTATTTCGACCTGTCACCGCCGGCCCAGGGCGCGCTGGAGAATTCGGCGGCGCTTGTTTCCAAAAACCCGAAGACAGCGCATTCGCGCAGCTACGTCACCTCAATGCTCGGCACCATGGGCTCGACTTCGGCTGCGTCCTCGCAGGTGATGGGCGGCGGCGGCATCAAGCCGGGCATGGGGATCGCGCTGGAGACGGCGCCGCTCGAGCACGACCTCGAAGTCACCGGCCCACTCGCCGCTTCGTTCTGGGTGTCGAGCGCGAGCGAGGACATGGACCTGTTCCTGACTCTGCGCAACTTCGACGCCGACGGCAACGAGGTGCTGGAAACCGGCCAGCAGGGTGCGCCGGTGCCGGTGGCGAAGGGCTGGCTGCGCGTCTCGCACCGGGAGCTCGATCCCGACCTGTCGTTGCCCTACCGGCCTTATCACAAGCACACGCGCCGGCTCTATTTGAAGCCGGGCGAGATCGTGAATGTCGATGTGGAGATCTGGCCCACCTCGATGGTGTTCAAAAAGGGCCACCGCATCAGGCTTGACGTACAGCCGCGCGACGGCATTGGCAGCCAGGGCTACATGCACTACCACGCCGATTACAACACGGGGACCAACACCATCCATTCCGGCGGCGAGCATGAATTATATCTGCTGTTGCCGGTAATTCCGGCATAGCGCCGTCGGGAGCTACAGCGCCGGCATTCGATGACGGTCTGGGCTTCTCGCAGAAGATTAGGCAATGCTTGGTGATTTGAAGGGAAGTGGACCCGCCATATCACTCAAGTATCGATCCGAACGGTCGCTCTAAACACACTTTTGGGGGTGAAGGTTTCAAATCGCGAGCTTCCAGCCATGCCGACCGCGTAAACTTCGGTCGCTTGTGGAAGTCAGCCGAAAGTGTGAAGCGGGTCTCTCGATTCCAAAGACTGCCGAATGAGGGGGCAAAGTGAGGACCTCGTCCTAATGTTTGCTCCGCTACACAGCGACATTGAGAAGGAAGCTCTCCACTTCACCGCCGACCTTAGCCGCCGCCTCCTTTACCGCTTCTGATGCATTGAGCACAGTCTGCGCCGCTCGTTGGGCCTTAGTGGTGGCAGCCGCCACTTTGCCAAGTGTGACTACGACCAATTTGGCACCGTCGGTAGCCCCGGTCAGGTTAAACGTGATCGCTCCGGTTGCAACGCTCTGTTGCTGTACTGAATCCCCAACGGCCGAGGTGTAATGGTCGATCTCTTCCATCCGCTGAGCAATAACTCCAATTGTCTGCACGGCCTTCCGGATCGAGCTCTGTATTTCCAGAATCTGTTTCGAAATATTCTCCGTCGCGGTTATCAGCCGCGGTCAACCGCATTTCGCTCGTGCTGTCAGACACTGTCTGAAGCAGTGCCTCAGTTCGCATGCGGAACGTTGATGTGGCCCCTTCAATCGCGGCACGGCGTTCCTCTTGCTGCTGGATTGCCATGCGTTGCTGCTCGGCTTGGCGACGCTGTGTTGTGTCTTCGTGCGTAGTGATCCAGCCACCGCCTTTCATCGGTTGGTTGGTTACCAGCAAAAGGTGTTTGCCTGAGTTGAATTCCGTAAGAGTCGTGCGACCAATCCGGTACGCACTCAGAAAGTTTTCTCCATATTGGCGCGGATTGAGAGGAAACGTGCCGGTAGCCACCCGTTTGGCAAGTACTTCCGATAGCGTTGATCCGGGCTTCACGTCCTCTGACGTCGGCCCATACAGCTTGTAGTATTGCGAATTGCAGACAACCAGACGTTCTGTAGCGTCAAACATGCTCAGCCCTTGTGTCATGCTGTCCAGGGCCGTCCGCATCTGCTGTTTTTGTTGGTGCTGATGGCGCGTAAGCAGAAAGCCCGAGACACTCATCGCCATTTGGGCAATGAGCGCCGCAGCGAATACGGCGAGTGCGGTCTCGGAGATATTTCGGAAAACTGCGCCAACCCAGTTTGGGGTGAAAGGCGCGAGCACGCTGAAGCTCACTACGAAAGACAATAATCCAACGAGAGCGACCAGTCGCCAACCACAATTGCGGACAAAAAATGCTGAGTTCTTGAACATTAACGGCCCGGCCTACTTGCCGACACCGTATTCTTCCGCCATTTATTTAAAGTTATCTGTCGGTAAACATTCCGTTGATGAATTATGCACGTGTCCTGATGTGGCCCCCGTCGATTTACAAGGCCAACTGCGCTGCCGTCGAGCGGCCAAGTTCTACGCAGATCTTAGATCCTCAATCTGCCTCGTCAGACGCTGCTTCTCCCGCTTGCTTTGATTGAAGCGCCTTACCCAATCGACCGGGACGGACTCAGCGTCCCGATCGGCCTCATCAACAAAGGCAAGACCAATTCTTCGCGAGCCGCGCCAAGCAACTCTGGCCTGAAATGCTCTATTCTTCGACGGGAGTTCGAATTGGAACCTATCTGGACCATTCGAGAACTGATCAATTTCGATCATAGCGCCGGCTGTCGACAAATTCCGGACGACGCAATCCATAGTGGAGCAATTCGAATTGAAAATGATTGCACCATATAGATAGGTTTTGGTCCGAACGGAATGCCTGTTTTCGGTCATCGACAACAACCTTTCCATCTGTCGCTGAAGGCATACAACGGTCCTCGATTTAATCAATCCTATGGCATGTAATTTCGCTGGCTAACCCTAATCTGCAGCGAGATCGCAACGCCTCTCTAGCAACCCTGTAAACAATTATACTAATTCCGCCACCCTTCCTCGGGAGGTCACCTTAAACGTCGCAATTATACCCGGCAGGCTGCCATTCACTTTGTTGGAGTGCGGGGATTTCGCCATGACACTTAGCGGGAATGCCGATTCGTCCGGCAAATGCTAGCTCTTCAGTATAAAGTAAATATTAGTTCATCGGCCCTGGCAGCGCCAATCTGTGAGTATGTGCTTAACGACTGATACGCCGTTTAATCTTAGTCGGCCGAAGTGACGAAATAACTTCCGCAAACCATGATTCCCGGCAACATCCACTCGTTCGGTACCCGCGGCCATTCGTCACTTTACTATTAATTTGGCTTTTTAGGCCGCAAGCCGCGCAATGTGTATACTAAAGTGATTGCTGTGGTTCTTCGGCGCATTTTTTAGCTGAATGAGGAATCTCATCGGATGATGCAAACTTGGAGTGGTTGGAAACGCTTTCCAGAGACCCAAACCGGCGGTGCAGTGGAAGCGCCAATCGGGCCGGGCGTCTATGAAGTACGCCATGTCTTGAGCGGGCGCGTGGTGGCGTTCGGGTCAGCCGGCAACGTCGCGCGAGCCTTGTCGAAACTGAAGGTCAATGGCGGGATTGTGGACAGTTTCGTAAGCTTATTCCGTAGGCGGCCATTGGTGCCTCGTTCATTAGACTTAGAATACCGCACCTGCGCCGCAGGAAGCCGCGCGGAGGCGAGGATCGCTGCGCATCGCTTGTTAGGCCTGAGGCAGACCGCCCGACATAGGCGGACGGGAATCGGCTTCCCGAGGCACCGACCAAGCTAAGCCCATCAGTTAAGCCGTTTTACTTCAATTCTGTTACGCGCGACCGCACCTTGTTTGATCAATGGTCCGGTCCGCCGCCTGTTGTGGGATGACCACTTGAGCAGCCCACACTGAGCCGCCCAGGTGCAATTTTTGTTTAAAGCTGGTGGTTGCACCGGCATAGCCGGCGGGGCCGATCGGCATAGCGACGCCGGCCAAGCGCTGAAGACAGGCACGAAGACCTCCGCTACGCAATTCATGGCATCTGCCCAACGATGCAGTTCCAGGGCGTCCCAAGCTATTCGGCACGCATGGGCATACCATCGCGAAAGCGCCAGCGTCGCAGGGTCGAGCCGACCGCGCTGCCGCGCGAATATTTCGCCAAGAACGCACGCTGCAACGTTTCGCGTTGGGCGCAACGGTTCTTCTTGTACGCAGCGCTCAACATTTTCCCGCGCTCCGGATTACCTTCCGAATCCTCGCCGGCAAAATGGAGACACGCGGAAAGCGCGACCAGATGGTCGAGAACGTCCGTGCCGACTTCGGTGGCCGGCACTTTTTCGGACATGAGCGAACGGGTAGGACTGTCGGCGATCATGTCATAACCGTACGTGTCGGCAGTGAGGCTGCTATGCGGGCCGTCCTCCGCGGTCGACACCGACAGAATGAGAGGCTCATGTCCCTTTTGCAGCGCAATGGCCATGACACCGTTGTTTACACTCCGTGCCATGGCACGAACGTTGCAGCGTTCGGCAGGTGACTTGCTGGTCCATTCGTGGCGGCTCAGGACAAGGCCTTCCTGGGTCTGCTGCAAGGTGATCGACCCGAGTATGTCGAAGCCCAGATAGACGAGGCCCAAAGGCGCGAAGCAGTCATAATGTTTGCCGCCGATGTCGGCCTGGGTCATTCGTGTCAGCGACGATCCGGACGCGTTGTTCGCGGCCGTAGCAAGCTGCACAGCGCCAATGACCGTTTTGCTCGCCGGTTCGAGCAGCGCATAACGCGCCGGCGTTTCCTTCTTCAACTCGACCGGACGTTGCGCGAACTCGTTTCCGGCCATGCCGAACGCCATGGTGATCAGTTTGCCGTTGGCATAGATCACCACACGATCGTTCCTGGTATCGAGGCATATGGCATCGAGATCGCCGCGCAATGCGGGCGTGGCGGACCCTACACCGAATGTCAGATCGTAATGACCGATCTGTTTCGACGGGCCGTCGAAAGGCGAAGTGACCGCGTCGTGAGCGGCGGCGTTTTGCGCGTAGCCCAACGCGGCCAGAACCGAGAGACTCAGCGCGATCCCGGCGGCGATCCGGCAGAACGTTTGGTGCGCACCTCGCACCATGTTTTCAGGAGCTTTCATCGCTGCTTCGCCAACGTCCTTCACTTACGTTCAAATTTAGAAGTCCTAGGCGCACGCGCGTTGTGCTTCGGGAGAACAGCGCAAAAAGCCTGCCGCCATACGGAGTTGGCTGGATGGCAGTGGCGCCGTACAGAATTCGATAGACGGGGTGTCCGGACGCATCGAAATGGAATTCCTTGCTTTGCCGTGCGCCGCACTCTGCGGTGACCACGCTCGACGTCGACCGTCGATAATGGAAGTCACCCGTCACCGCGATCAATCGCTTTTTTCGTATCAACGGTCACGGCGATGTTGTTGCCGAGATATTTGCGGCTTGAGGAGATGCAGCCGTTGGCGACAGTCACGCGTATGCCATTGAAATTCGCGCTGGGGCCGTAACAGATGGCCGTGGCGTGAGCGCCGCTCAAGAAGGCGAGCCAAGTCAGGAGTGAGACGGAAGCAATCTTGATTGGCGATGACATGACTTGCGATCCTCAGATGTATCGATGCTGTGCTGAAAGTTCGGGCCCGGTAACGAAGTCGGTTACCGGGCCAAACTGCTTCTCATTCGGTTGTGCCGGATGCCTCACATCGGCGCGGCAAACCGGACCGCATTGCGAGCGCCATCGCATAGTCCGCCGCGGCATCCGCGAAACGCGTTGTCGATGAGATTGTTCTGGAAACGTTGCGCATTGCGCCAGCCGCCCTGCACCGTGCGCCCCACCTTGGACTTCGACAGCGCCCGGTTGACGCCTCGCGTGGCGACATTTACCGATCGGTCGACAGTCCGGCCCAGGTTCCGCGTGCCCTTGCCGGCGTTCTTGAGGATGCCGCCGACGAAGTGACCGACGCCGCGGCTGCGTTGCGCGTTGCGTCCCAGGACTTCAAGTTCACGGCCGAATTTGTTGATGCCTTTGGTGACGAACTGAACCTTCTTGCGCGCACCGGCCTCGGCGATGGACGGCTTAACGCAGGTGACGGCGCCGTAAGAAACCATGGTGGCGACGACGAGCATGGTGACGGTTTTGGAAACGCGCTTCAGCGTATTGACGATGGACATTGGAGTAGCCCTTTCCTCTCTCCGGATCGCGAAACCGCTTCGCGATCTGCATGCGAGGAGAATGACGGGGCGGGCCCCGCCGCGACATAAGGTGGATACCCCAATCGATCTTGTCGGCCACAAACTACATATGATTCAATAGGTTATCAGACGAGCGGACGGCGGCGCGGCCCGGTTTTGATGTCATTGGCGCCCGGAAGCGATCAGGACTGGTTCGCCGCCAGCATCCGCGCGAACCGATAATTCAATGACTTCAAAGCGCAGCGAATTACCCTTGTGCACCCCTAACTCAGCACCGGAATTTCGAGAGAGAACACCGTTCCCCTACCGGGCGTCGAGTGGACCGCGAGCTTGAGGCCGTTGGCCTCGGCCAGTTGATGGCAGATCGCAAGGCCAAGCCCTTCCCCGTCGGACTGCGCGCCTTTTTGCCAATGCGCGCGGAACTGCGTGCGCTCCTCCTTAGTCATTCCACGGCCGGTGTCCAACACCATTATTTGGCAGCGCCCACCCGCGCGGCGAACGCCGACCACAACCTTGCCCCGATCAGTGTATTTGACTGCATTGGAGGTGAGGTTGCTGACAATGCGCATGATCGCGAGCGGCGGAACCGTGGTCATCAGCTCGCTGCTCACCACCTTCAGGCGGATCTGCTTGGAGGTCGCCTCCTCGTTGAACATCTGGCGCACCGCGCCCAGCACGACCGAAAGCGAATAAGGCTCGCTCGTCTCGGGCTGGGGCTCTGCCACCTTCTCATCCACCGTCTCCTCGCCGGGACGGCTTTGCCGCAAATAGTCCGTCGAAAGCGATTCGAGATAATTCAGTGCCTCGCGCAAATTGCGGCTGACTTCCATGTTCAGCCCGGCCGCCATGCTGTCGAAGGTCAGACGCAGGCTGGTGAGCGGCTGTCTGATGTCGTGCGAGGCGACGGCAAGTTGCCGCTGACGCAATACCGCCTGGTCACGCGCCCTGGAATAGGCGCGCTCGGCCTCCAGCAGCTTTTCGTTCTGCTGCTTCTCCCGCTCGAGCGATACCACACGATCCTGCAACGCCGCCTCATGTTCGCGTCGGAAGATGACCAGTTCCAGGGTGATGGTTCCGAGCGTCAGCAACGCAGTCAACACGTAGACGATCTTGATCAGCATCGATACCGGAAAGCCAAGATCGTGCGGCCCAAACAACTGGTAAAGAAGCAGCAGCGCCAGCGATATGAATACGAAGCCAAATATCAGCCGTGCCAAGAAAATGTGTCTGACCGCCCGCGCCCATGCGTGCGATACGGCAATCTGTAGACCGAGCATGAGCAAGAACAGAAAATAGCTGAAATTGACTGTCGCCTCCGTCGGCACGATAGGCGTCGTCAGCAAGGCCGCTATCGGCAGCAACCAGACCGTCCGCCCAAGCCAGCTGAGCCACCCCGACCAACCCGCGGCCGCGATCTCCTTCCGGACGATGTACAAGCCGGTCAAGTTCATGAGGTTGATCAGCGCGATACCGGACGGAATGTGCCACGCCGGCCGCTGCGGATAGAGGAACCTGAAGAACAGCAGATCCATATAGGCGAGGAACGCCAGGGCAAAGATGAACAGCAGGCCGTAAAGTGCGCCGGTCCAGTTCTTCAGGGAAAGCTGGAACAACATGAAGAAGAACAAGGCGGATGCGCCGAAGGCATAGTACGCCGACAGTCCCAATCCCTTCGTGAAGTTGTACTGAGCCAGCGAATCCTCTGTCAAAAGATCGAACGCTGCCTGGCGCACCGGGCCGTGCGTGACCTTGATCAGGAGCGTCGCCTGCTCCCCCGGAGCCAGTGTAATCGCGCGCGTCTTTACCTGCGTGATGGCAAACTGCGACGCATCGAACGACCGTTCATAGTCATAGGACAACAAGAAGTCGGTGAGGCCATTGGACCTCAGGAGATAGGCATCGGCCTTGAGCACGCCGTAAGTGCCAAAAAGACCGATCCAGCTGTCCGCCGTACGGCCGTCAGCGAAGGATCCGTCTTTGAGTTCGACGACACCCCAGATGGGGTGGTAAGGCGCGGCCTGCCTTTCGGCCGCCACATAGGCGTCCGTCAAACGACCTGACCGGTAGGCCTTGGCCAATTCCGCCAGTGTCTGACCGCGATCGGGCACGAAGGCCATGCGCGCGTCGAGATGCAGACGGTCCTGTCCGCCCTGGAGGTCGACGAGCCTGCCGCCCGCACCGAAAGCCGGCGCAACGATCAGCAAAAGCATCAGCCCCAAGGCAAGCTTGCCTACACAATTTCTCCACCTATGATGCAAAAATTGCCCCCTCGGCGGCATCAACGACCCGGAAGCTTATGCAAGACGAGGCAAGATATCGAGCGATTATTGCCGACGACCATGCGATCGTCCGCTCTGGTCTCAGGTCCGCGCTTGAATCCGCCGAGCTAATGGCCGGACGCCACATCGAAGTGATTGCCGAGGCAAGCGACGGGTTGCAGGCCATCAGCGAGGTCAAGCGTCACCGTCCCGACCTCATGCTGCTGGACGTGTCGATGCCGCTCGCAGGCGGCGTGGAAGTCCTCGTCGAAGCGCGGCGCTGGTCGCCTGACACCAAGTATGTTGTGTTCACCGGCATTTCGGCCGTCGGCAAAGTCAGCGATCTGGTCGACATCGGCGTGGACGGACTGTTCTCCAAATCAACGCCGAACGAGGAGATGTACCAGCACCTGCCGCGCATTCTTGCGGGCGAACGCTTCGTTGCACCTTTCTTCACGCAAATCCTCTCCGAGCAGGTCAAACAGTCCAGTCTGACCGACCGCGAGCGGCAGATCTTGAACCTGATCGTCAGCGGCCGCGGCAACAAGGAAATCGCGAACTGGCTC
This sequence comes from uncultured Pseudomonadota bacterium, assembly GCA_963732895.1. Taxonomy (GTDB): domain Bacteria; phylum Pseudomonadota; class Alphaproteobacteria; order Rhizobiales; family Xanthobacteraceae; genus Pseudolabrys. The sequence continues at coordinate 145,719 of CAVTBG010000001.1, forward strand.
GGGATCAGCGACAAGACCGTGGACCGCCACCGCACCAGCCTGATGCAGAAGCTGGACGTGCATTCGCTCGCCAAATTGATCTCTTACGCACTTCAGCACGGCCTGATCGACGCGGCGCCTGAACTCTAGCGACGGCCCCGATTGGGGGATTCCCCCTATATGGCGTTGTTTGCTCTCCGCTTAACGTCCGCCGCATGGGTGCTCCGCGCAATATCTGGCGCTTGCCGATGCTTTTCGCCGTGGCTGCCGTGGCATGCTGTGATTGCTCTGCACAGGGGACGACTCCCATATCGCTTGCCGACGGCGAACGCCTGGAACTCATCTTTGCAAAGGACAATCGGCTGCCCCCCAATCGCATTGAAGTCTGCCTTGTCGACAAGACTCCAGGACCGAGCGCGCTTGCATTCGATCTCGCGTCAATCAACCCACCTCGCTGGAAAGCGCGTCGCGGCAACAGGGCGTGCGCGAACTTCGCCAAGGTCAAGCAGATATTCCAATTCTGGAAGATCGGACATGATGCGCGCCCGGTCATCAAGCTGCGAGCGCCGATCAATCTCGATACCCCTGGCGCGAACCGGCTTTCGCTCCTGTGGAGGGGTAAGCGACGCTAGGGAAGGATTGTGAAATTCACCGCGCTGCTACTGCCGATGCCCGCTAGCCCATACGCGCATTTTGTTGGACCGCTATCGCTAGCGTAAGCGATTCAATTTGCCGTACGGCCAGTGTGGCTGCGATTAAGTGCTTGAAAACATTGGCGCTCCCTAGGGGAATCGAACCCCTGTTTCAGCCTTGAGAGGGCCGCGTCCTAGACCGCTAGACGAAGGGAGCTAAAGGCCAAGGCGCTGGAGATAGCCTCGATCCGGAGGCGACGCAAGCGTGGGCCACCGCTTGCGGTGAACGGCCCTTCCCGCCACCCTGTCCCGGCAAAGCGGGAGGCCACCGATGATCGACAATATCGCCGCGCTCGTGAACGCCGACGCCCGCCTGGTGCGGCGCGGGCGCTTCGTCGACACCACCTTTGTGATTGCCGTCGATGACGACTACACCTTGCTGCGCGTCGAGGAAGGCCGCATTACCAGCGTGAAGCACGGGCCTTTCATCACGCCCGACTTCAGCTTCGCCTTGCGCGCGCCGCGCGAGGTCTGGGACAAGTTTTGGCTGCCGCTGCCGCCGCGCGGATTCACTGACATCTTCGCCTTGGTCAAACAGAAGCTGATGAAGTTGGAAGGCGATCTGCATCCGTTCATGGCCAACTTGCTCTACTTCAAGGACGTGATTGCCGCGCCGCGCCGAGAAAATGCAAGAGATCCCGCAAACAAGCAGGCAGCGCTATGAGTCCGCGCTACGAAGCCATCACCGGGCGCTACCTGCCATGCACCATCCTCGGCGAGCCGCACCGGCTCTATGTAGAGGAAGCGGGCGAAGGCATTCCCCTGCTCTGCCTGCACACCGCCGGCGCCGACACGCGGCAATACCGCGGGCTGATGAACGACAAGCGCGTCACCGACCACTTCCGCGTCATCGCTTTCGACATGCCGTGGCACGGCAAGACCTCGCCTCCGGCCGGCTGGCAGGACCTCGACTACCAGCTCACGGCCAGCGACTACATGCGCATGATCCTCGACGTGTCCGACGCGCTCGAGCTCGACAAGCCCGTGGCCATGGGTTGCTCGATCGGCGGACGCATCGTGCTGCACCTCGCCTACGAGCACCCGGAGCGCTTTCGCGCGCTGATCGGCCTGGAGTTGGCGGCTTTCGCCGAGGCCTACTACGATCTCTCCTGGCTCAACCGGCCCGACGTGCACGGCGGCATGGTGTGCGCCGGTGTCATCTCCGGCTTGATGGCGCCGACGGTGGCGCCGGCCGAGCGCTGGGAAACGCTGTGGCACTACATGCAGAGCGGGCCCGGCGTGTTCGCGGGCGATCTCTATTTCTACACCACCGCCGACGGCGACATCCGCCACCGGCTGGCTGAGATCGACATCACGCGCTGTCCCTTGTACCTGCTCACCGGCGAATACGATTATTCCTGCACGGCGGAAGGTACGCTCGAGATCGCGGAGCGCACCGGCGCGCCGGCCACCGTGATGAAGGGGCTCGGGCACTTTCCGATGAGCGAGGACCACGAGAAGTTCGTGTCGTATCTCTTGCCGGTGCTGGAGAAGATCAGGGGGCAGTGAATTTGTTGCCGTCATGCGCGGGCTTGACCCACGCATCCATCGTTCTTCAAGAAGCGATGGATTGCCGGGTCTCGCCGCTTCGCGGCGGCCCGGCAATGACGCGGTTACTTTGACAACCTCAACCGCCCCAGCGGCTTCAGCGTCTTGAGGTCGAAGGTGCGCAGCTCGACCGCGCCGTCGACCTCCACCGTCAGTGGCCCGGCGAGGTCGTCGACACGGGATCCACGCAGCCAAAATTTTACTTATCGTATTTGTATAAAAAGTTCCATGATACAATCTTAGTGATTCGTATACGAATTCAGATATCCATATAGGCAATTCACGCGTCGCGCGCGTGTGGAATATTGGAATTGCTTCGGAATTCTGCAATGGCCCAGACCGCGCCACCGAATGCGGCTTTGTCTCACCTCAAAATTGGACATTGGGTTGCACGTCCCGTCCAAATCGCGGCGACGCTGAACCCAACACATTTGCCCAGGGCGGCTACGCGTCAATGCGGCTCGATGAGCGCGGTTCCAATCGCTTGCATTGGAGGCGCGTCTTGAAGGTCATCATCCACGCCGGCTGCGCCAAGAACGGCTCCACCTCCTTCCAGACGTTGATGGCCCGTGTCGGACCCGGGCTCGCCGCGCACGGCCTCTGCTATCCGAAGGCGCCCGTCGGTCACCGGCATCTCGCCGAACGCGCCTATCTCGACGATTACCGCTGGGTCGGCGAACTCATGGACGAGGCCCGCGCCGCCGACGCCGACTGCGTCCTTCTATCCACCGAGCATTTCCAGAACCTTCTCTGCCAGAAGGCCTATGCGCTGGGGCTCGTCGTCGCCTTCCGCGAGGCCGGGGCCGGCGACGTCCGCTTCGTCTTCTCGGTGCGCGCGCCCTTCGACTATTTCCAGTCGATCTATGCCGAGGCCGCGAAGTGGTTCCCGATCAGCTACGAACAGTCGGCCCGCGCCGCGCTCCAACAGGGCCTGTTCTGGGCTGCGTGGCAGAGCGTGATCCCTGTCGCCTATGTCTTCGACTATGCGGTGGCCTTCGGTGAACTCCGGCGGTTTCTCGCGGCCGCGGGCCCCGGCGCCGGCCTCGACTGTTGGGAGTTGTGCGACTTCGCGCAGGGCTTCGCGGGCCGCCGGCTTCTGGCCGAGGCTGGCGTGCCCGACGCAGCGCTCGACGAGATCGAGGCGGGCTTCACCTCCGGCAGGATCGCCATCGACCGCAACACCCGCCGTGCCCCGGACCAAGTCGAGGTTCTCCACGCCCAGCAATTCCTTTTCGGCGACAACATTCTTCCGGCGCTGGCCCAGAAGGGTAGCGAGGAGTTTCAGGCACTCGCCGATCTCACCGCCCGGGTCGCCGAGCGCCGGCTCGTCGAGATCGAATGCAAGCGCGAGGTCTTCCGCGCCCGCTTCGCCGAACGCTTCGCCGACTGGCGCAAGTGCCTCTCGGACGGCTGAGTTGTATCAGCGCCAGGGTCCCGAGAGAGCCTCGATCCGCAGGCGGCGAAAGCGTGGGCCACCAGTTGAGGTGAACGGCCCGGCAACAGCAATTTCTAAGGCTTCCGCTCCAACCGCAGTTGCCCCAGCGGCTTCAGCGTCTTGAGATCGAAGGTGCGCAGCTCGACCGCGCCGTTGATCTCCACGGTCAGAACGACATGGCCGTCGCCGACCGCGCTGGAGAGCACCTTGGCGCCGGCCGGCAGCGTCGCGACCGGCGGCGCCGCGGCCACAGAAGCTGGCGCGGGCCTATCCGCGCTTCGAAAAAGACGATACCCGATAAGGCTGAGTACTACTGCAAGCGCGACAAAGGTGCCGCCGACCGCAAGCATCATCAGCCGGCGAACGCGGGCAATGAACGCAGCGGCTTGCGCGTCGGTAGAGCTTGGATCGGACATTGATTAAGCCATGACGGAAAGCGAAAGCGAAACGGTGATGATCGCGCCCGAGGAAACGGGCGAGCGGCTCGACCGCGTGCTGGCCGCCCGCATCCCGGCACTGTCGCGCTCGCGCCTGAAGGCGTTGATCCTCGACGGCCAAGTCACGATACAGGGCGCGATTGAGGCGCGCACAGTCCGCGATCCGGCGACCCACGTCAATTCCGGCGAGACCGTGCGGGTGAACCTGCCACCGCCGGAACCGCCAGAGCCGGCCGGGGAAGCGATCCCGCTCGATATCGTTTACGAGGACGACGCGTTGGTCGTCATCGACAAGCCCGCCAGGCTGGTGGTGCATCCGGCGGCCGGCCACGCCAGCGGCACCCTGGTCAATGCGCTGATCGCCCATTGCGGCGACAGCCTCAGCGGCATCGGCGGCGTCAAGCGCCCCGGCATCGTGCACCGCCTCGACAAGGACACCACCGGCGTGATGGTGGTGGCCAAGACCGACAAGGCACACAAGGCGCTGGCCAAGCAGTTTGAAGAGAAGCTCGAGGGCCCGCTGGAGCGCGCCTATCTCGCCTTCGTCTGGGGCGTGCCCGATCGCCCACGCGGTACCATCGATGCGCCGCTCGACCGCCATCCCCATGCCCGCGACAAACGGGCGGTGCGCGAAGGCGGCCGCGAGGCAGTGACCCACTGGAAGGTGCTCGAACGTTTCAACGATCCTGCGGGCAAGCCGGTGGCGAGCCTTATCGAATGCGCGCTGGAAACTGGCCGCACCCACCAGATCCGGGTGCATTTAGCCCATATCGGCCACCCAATCATGGGCGACCAGACCTACGCCACCGGCTTCCAGACCAAAATCAGCCGCCTCGGCCCCAAGGCCCGCGCCGCGCTGGAAGCGCTCGGCCGCCAGGCCCTGCACGCTCACCGGCTTGGCTTCGAGCACCCTGTGACCGGCGAAATGATGGAATTTGAGGCCGATTTGCCGCCCGAATTGGCCACCTTGGGGACGGCGCTCCGGGCGCCCCTTGCGAAATAGGCCGGCCGCTCCCACATTAAAACCATCAAAAAGGTCCCAACCCCACATATCCTGGTGTTTCCGATGGAACACCGGGCGTTTTGCGTCGTTAACACCGTGAATTGGCCGCTTTCGCCCCATTCCGGAGCCCTAGCGCGCTGATAACTAAACATAAACAACGACATATAGGGTCACGTCGACGTGAGAAAGGTTGCCTTTCTTTCGCTCCGCTTGTCCGCTATGTTGCACCTGCGATCAGCGTTTCGCGGTCGCGAAATCACCTCTTAGCCGTCGGCTCGGGGAGCGGCGGCAGCAACCGCCCGCCGATATTCGGGGGCAATTAAGGAGGGCGCTTACCATGGCCCGTTCTGCCGTTCTTCCGGCACTCAAGGCCGAATCCGGCCTGTCGCACTATCTCGAAGAAATCCGTCGGTTCCCCATGTTGGAACCGCAGCAGGAATACATGCTGGCGCGTAGCTGGCGTGAGCACGGCGATCGCGAAGCCGCGCACCAACTCGTCACCAGCCATCTCCGCCTGGTCGCCAAGATCGCCATGGGTTATCGCGGCTACGGCCTGCCGATTTCCGAGGTGATCTCGGAAGGCAACGTCGGCCTGATGCAGGCGGTGAAGCGCTTCGAGCCCGAGAAGGGCTTCCGGCTCGCGACCTATGCCATGTGGTGGATCAAGGCCGCGATCCAGGAGTACATCCTGCGCTCGTGGTCGCTGGTGAAGATGGGCACCACCGCCAATCAGAAGAAGCTGTTCTTCAATCTGCGCAAGGCAAAGAGCAAGATCTCTGCGCTGGAGGAAGGCGATCTGCGGCCCGATCAGGTCAAGATCATCGCCAAGCGGCTCGGCGTCAACGAGCAGGACGTGGTCGACATGAACCGCCGTCTCGGCGGCGATGCATCGCTCAACGCGCCGATCCGCGAGGAAGGCGACTCGGGCGAATGGATGGACTGGCTGGTGGACGATAGCCCCAGCCAGGAACGCCTCCTGGCCGAGAGCGAAGAGAAGGATAACCGCCACGAGGCGCTGATCGGCGCGCTCGACGTGCTCAACGAGCGCGAACGGCGCATCTTCGAAGCGCGCCGCTTGGCGGACGATCCGATCACGCTCGAGGACCTCGCCGCCGAGTTCGGCGTTTCGCGCGAGCGCGTGCGCCAGATCGAGGTGCGCGCTTTCGAGAAGGTGCAAAAGGCGGTGAAAAGCCGCATGGCCGCGATGGAGCAACCGAAGGCGGCCGAAGCCCAGATCGCGGCGCATTAACCTCGCGCGAAGTAAGACACGGGTACGTCATGGCCGGGCTCCGCCCGGCCATGACGTTTGGGTGCCCGCTTTCGGTCAGCCAAACGACCCGAATACCTCATGGAACTTTCTACGTCTCACCTTTTTATGATGACCACGGCAGGGCGCGTCTGTGCTATGCATTATCGACGGCTCGTGGCATTCCGGGTGCCCAAGGGCCAGTTAAAGTGCGCCCTGGCCGAGGGAAACGTCGCGACCCGCTTCGGAGCATCGAACTCCAGGAGGGCTTAGACCATGGCGCATTCACACGTTCTTCTCGGCGCGGGAACGACCCCCGCCAAACTCTCCATCCGCCACATCGGCGCCGCCGATCTGAAAGACGCGTTGCGCAAAGGCACTGACGACTTCCTAGCGATGCCGACGCATGCACTGTTCCTCGGCGCGATCTATCCGATCGTCGGCCTGCTGCTGGCGCGGCTCGCCTTCGGCTATTCGGTGCTGCCGTTGCTTTATCCGTTGGCTGCCGGATTTGCGCTGGTCGGCCCACTGGCCGCGCTCGGGCTTTACGAATTGAGCCGGCGGCGGGAGGCAGGGCTCGACGTGTCGGCGACGCACGCGCTTGACGTCGTGAAGTCGTCGTCGATCGGCGCCATCGTTGCGCTCGGCCTGCTGCTGCTGGTGCTGTTCGCACTGTGGATGCTGGCCGCCAACGCCATTTACATCGCAACTTTCGGCTACGCCCCGCCGGCCTCGATCGAAGGCTTCATCCGCCACGTGTTCACCACCGAAGCCGGCTGGCGCATGATCGTCGCCGGCAACATTGTCGGCTTCTGCTTTGCCGTGTTGGCCTTGGTGATTAGCGTAGCCTCGTTCCCGCTCCTGCTCGACCGCGACGTGGGGGCAGCGGTGGCGTTATGGACCTCGATCCGCGTGGTGCTGGAAAACCCGGTCACCATGGCGATGTGGGGCTTGATTGTGGCGGCGCTTCTGCTGATCGGCTCGCTGCCGTTCTTCTTGGGGCTAGCCGTGGTGGTGCCGATCCTCGGCCATGCCACCTGGCACCTTTATCGCCGCACGGTCGACACCGGCGACAGCCCGCGTCCGACCCAGCACGAGCCTGACCGCAAAGGGCGTTACGCCGCCGATTTCCCCTCGGTGCTGTTTCCGTGGACGAAATGAGGGACAAACTGCCGCGGGCTTAAAAGGAATGCGGCGCACGCATTGATTCGGATGCGCTCCGGGTCTAAAGGGCCGCCGGGGCGCATCACGAGTCGTTGCAGCATGTCCGTATCGTGGACGTTCGAAGCTTTTGCCGCCTCGGCGGTTGCGCTTGTCTGCTTTGCATATTGGCACGGTGTGAAACGCTCCGCCGGAGCACAAGGCGTGCCGTGCGCCTCGCACTTTCTGTTCAGCGCCGGCATGACCTCGATGGCGCTGGCACTGCTGCCGCCCCTTGGCGGCATGGCCGGTCAGCTGTTCTGGATGCAACAGGTGCAATCGCTACTGTTGCGATTCATAGCGCCGATGCTGGTCATGCTCGCGGCGCCGGGCGCGGCGTTGAACGCGGGGCTGCCGGAGCGCTGGCGCAAACGCTTTCCCGTGCAAGACGACGACCCTTTCTTCATGAATGACACGCCGCCGCGCGGTGGCCTCTCATATCTTGCGCATCCGGTCGCCGCGACGGCCATCTTCATTGGCGCATTCGCGTTCTGGCAAATTCCGTTCTGCCTTAACGCTGCGGTGCTGCATCCCATCATCGCCGTCGCCATGGCGCTGACGCTGCTGGGAAGCGGACTGCTGTTCTGGTGGCGGGTGCTCGACCCGCGCTCGCCGCCGCTCGGACCGGGCTATGGCGCACGGCTCGGCATGTTGCTCATCGCCACGCTCGCGCAGATCGGCCTCGGCGCATACCTCACCGTGAAGACGACAGTGCTTTATTCCGCCTATGACATCGTCGGACGGCTGTTCCACACCGCCCCGCTGAGCGACGAAACGATGGGCGGCGCGGTGATCTGGGTGCCGGGCAGCATCATCTGCGTTCTCGCGGCTATCGCCATCATCCATTTATGGGGCCGGCACGAAACACGCGTTGATGCACGGCGCACGCGTTGGACAGGTTCAAATTCAGACGCGCTGGTGTTTCCCACCACCGGCGACGCGCTGGTCGAAAACGCGCGACCGAAGAATCGCATCCTCGCGATTGGCGCCGCAGCCTTCGCCATCGCCATGTTCGGCTTCGTCATCATATCGGGCGTACTCAATCACATGGACCGCAGGCACGGCACCGCGTATGCAGCGCCTAAGCCGATGACAGCAAGATAGTGTGTATAGGGCGGCGCGCCGTTATTCGCCCCAGGCGCGGAAGGCTTCCTTGAAGGCGCGGTCGCCCGGTGGGCCCTTTTCTATCGCCAGGATGGCACGTTTACCGGTCGTGTAAACGATCGGGATGTCGAACCATTCGCGACTCTTGAGTAGGTCAATGTTACGCTGCTTGTCGACATCGACCGACGACAGGCCAATGAGGAAATAGCCGTTCGTCACCTTCACAGAAAGGCCGGCGAGCGGAATGCCGCGCGCCTGCTCGCCGTTTTTCATCAGCACGCCAGGCACGTTGCCAATGCCGCCTTCGTCGAACTCGGCCGGCAGCGTGAAGGTGATCTCGATAGTATGGCTGGCCGGTAGCGCCTTGTCGGTGTTGCGGCGCAACGACCAGGTCATGCGCAAGTGGCGCTCAGGGATCTCGACGTCGGCGCGCACGGCGAGCTCGGGCGCCAAGCCGGGGCCGGGCGACACGGTCTCGGTGCGCCAGATCGCCGAGCCAACATAGCGCTTGCCCTGCGGATTCTTGGAATCTTCCTCGTAGAGCACGACCTTCTGCGCCACTGAGGCCGCCGGCGCCGTGACCGGCTGTGCCGGCTGACCCGATTGCTCAGCGGTCTTGGGTTCGGCGGAGGGCGTGCTGCTGGAAGGGCCGATACGGTCGGCAATCTTGGGCTGCACAGGCGGCTTGGCGGCCTCCTCGGTAGGCGCCGTCGCGGTCTTGCTGCTCTGCAGGCTCGCAACCATCGACGCGATATTGTCGCGTTGCCAATAGGCGGCGGCGCCGATGCCCGCCACCAGCAACAAGACGATAAGGGCGGCGATCAGCCGGCCATAGGATCGCGCCGGCCGCGCATAGACGTCCTCCGCATGGTCTTCAAACGGTGGCAGCGGCACTTCTTCGCGTTCGTGCAGGCCGGCATGCGCGCCCTTTTCAGCCGGCCCTTCCTCGTGCTCGCCGATAAAAGCCGGCGCGGAATCGGGCTCGCCGGCCGGCTCAAAATAATGGGTTTCTTCAGACGGCGCGGCCGCGGCCTCGCCGGACACCGTGCCGAAGGTCTGGCGCGCGGCGCGATTTGCTCCCGCCGAAGCCTCGCCGAGGCCCTGGGCCTCGGCCACCGACTCGCGGAAGCTGCGCAGCCCCCGATCGCCCAGCGAAGGGCGCGGCTCGGGCGGGGGCGCTTCCGCCGACACAAATTCAGATTCGGGTTGCGGCTCAAGCTCCGGTGCGGCGCCTCGCGCCTGCTCGTTGGCGGCGGCCTCCGCCTCCACCTTGCGGATCGCCTCTTCCAACGCCAAGCGCTCGCGGGTGATATCGCCTTCCTCGAGCGGCGGGTCGACGCCGCGCAGTTGGCTGACCAACGCGGTGCGGGCGCGCTCGTACAGCACACGACGGTTCTCGCCGGTGTTTTGTTCGAGGCCCGCCACGGCGCGAGCGATCAGCGGTTCATAGTCAGCCATTGCGCGACATTACGATCCAATACTTCACATTATCTGGAGCACGCGTTGCTGCAAAAATCCAGCTTCCCCATCCGGATTCGGCTCCTAGTGACGCGGCATCTTGTCTTTTTTCGGAATTCAGACCTCGAAGGGATTTTGCATCAGGATGGTGTCCTCACGCTCCGGGCTGGTGGAGAGCAGGGCCACCGGGCAGCCGACCAGCTCTTCGATTCGCCGCACGTATTTTATGGCCTGCGCCGGCAATTGCGCCCATGAACGCGCGCCGGCTGTGGGTTCCTTCCAGCCGGCAATGGTCTCGTAGATGGGTTCCACCTCGGCCTGCGCCTTCTCGCCGGCGGGCAGATAGTCGAGCACGCGGCCATCGAGCCTGTAGCCGGTGCAAACATTGATCTCATCAAAACCATCAAGGATATCGAGCTTGGTAAGCGCCAAGCCATCAATACCGCAGGTGCGAACGGTTTGGTGCACCAAGACGGCGTCAAACCAGCCGCAGCGGCGGGCACGACCGGTGACGGTGCCGAATTCGTGGCCTCGCTCGCCGATCACGCGGCCGACCTCGTTGTCCTGCTCGGTAGGAAAAGGCCCCTGCCCGACGCGCGTTGTGTAGGCCTTGCAAATACCGAGCACGTAGTCGATCGCGTTGGGGCCGAGACCGGAGCCGGTCGCCGCCTGCGCCGCCACCGTATTGGAAGACGTGACGTAAGGGTAGGTCCCATGGTCGATGTCGAGAAGCGCGCCTTGCGCTCCTTCGAAGAGAATGCGCTTGCCTTCGCGGCGGCGTGTATCAAGCAAAGACCACACCGAATCCATATACGGCAGCACTTTCGGCGCCACGGCCGCAAGCGAGTCATAGATCGACTTGGCGTCGAGTTCGTCGATGCCGAGCCCCCGCCGGAGCGCGTTGTGATGGGAAAGCAAGCGCTCGATCTTGGGCATAAGCGCCGGCAGATCGGCCAAATCCATGACGCGGATCGCACGCCGGCCAACCTTGTCCTCGTAGGCCGGTCCAATGCCGCGCTTGGTCGTGCCGATGGCCGAGGTGGCGTTTGACAACTCGCGGAACGCGTCGAGTTCCTGATGCAGCGGCAGGATCAAGGTCGCGTTTTCGGCGATGCGCAGGTTTTCCGGCGTCACCTCGACCCCCTGAGTGCCGAGCTGAGCGATCTCGCCGACCAGCGCCGTCGGATCGAGCACCACGCCATTGCCGATGACAGAGAGCTTGCCACCGCGTACCACGCCGGATGGCAGCAGCGACAATTTGTAGGTGACACCATCGATGACCAGCGTGTGGCCGGCATTGTGTCCGCCCTGAAAGCGGACGACGATGTCGGCCTGCTCCGAGAGCCAGTCAACGATCTTACCCTTGCCTTCGTCGCCCCACTGGGCCCCGACCACCACAACATTCGCCATCGGGACCCCTTCCCCGCACCGTTAGCGCCCGGACGCTTCGCCGGGTGCCACCGGCCAGATTCACACTCGGATAAAGGATGCGAGCGGCCGAAGCAAGGCGAACGGCAGCCCCGGGTCCACCCGCAGGGGGATAGTTTGGCTGACTTTTCAACGCACTACCGAGCTTTGCGGGCGCCGACGCCGGCCCGGTCAGGGCTGCAGCACGTAAAAGCCGGGAGCAGCGGCGGCCGCCGCAGCCGGCATGGCCGGTGGCGCGATCGCCAAACCGGATCGGGCCTGAAGCCACACGCTCCATTCCGGCCACCAGGACCCGTTCTTGTACTCGGCGGTCGCCGCCCAGGTATCGAGATCGATGTGAGGCGCGTCGGCGGCCAACGTCGAGACCTGGTAGCTGCGCGATTTGTGGTCGGGCTCCGACACGATACCGGCATTGTGGCCGCCGGTGGTGAGCAGGTATGTGACCTCGGTGTCAGTCAGGCCGCGGATCTTGTAGGTCGAGCGCCAGGGCGCAACATGGTCGCGCACGGTACCGACGGCGAAGATCGGAACGCGGATGTCGGAGAGCGACACCGGCTTGTCTCCAGCGGCGTAGCGGCCTTCGGCGAGATCATTGTCGAGGAACAGCCGGCGGAGATATTCCGAATGCATGCGATAGGGCATGCGCGTGGCGTCGGCGTTCCACGCCATCAGATCGGTCATGGGCTCGCGCTCACCCATTAGATAGTTGCGGGTCATATAGGACCAGATCAGGTCGTTCGAGCGTAGCATCTGGAACGCGCCTGACATTTGCGCGGTGTCGAGGAAGCCCTGCTCCCACATCATGTCTTCGAGAAAGGCGAGTTGGCTCTCGTTGATGAACAGCATCAGTTCGCCGGCTTCGGTGAAATCGGTCTGCGCGGCGAGCAAGGTAAGCGATTGCAGCCGCTCGTCGTGGTCGCGCGCCATTGCCGCGGCGGCGATCGACATGAGCGTACCGCCAAGGCAGTAGCCGACCGCATGCACCTTCTGCTCCGGAACGATGGCATTGACCGCTTCGAGCGCGGCCATGATACCGAGCTTGCGGTAGTCCTCCATGCCGAGGTCGCGGTCGTCCGTGTCCGGATTCTTCCAGGAAATCATGAATACCGTGAAGCCCTGGCCGGTGAGATATTTCACTAGCGAATTATGCGGCGACAGATCGAGGACGTAGTACTTCATGATCCAGGCCGGCACGATCAGCACCGGTTCCGGGCGTACGGTGTCGGTCGTCGGTGCATACTGGATCAATTCGATCAACCGGTTGCGGTAGACCACCTTGCCGGGCGTCGCCGCGAGGTCGCGGCCGACTTTGAAGTTTTCGGTGCCGGCTGGCTTCTTGCCGCTCGACCGTCGCTCCCAATCCTCCAGCATGTTCCTGAAGCCGTCGGCCAGATTCTTCCCGCCTTTTTCCAGCGTGCGGCGCATCACCTCGGGATTGGTAAGAAGGAAATTCGACGGCGAAACCATGTCGAGGATCTGACGCGACATGAACTCGGTCATCCGCTCGTGTTGCTTACTGACGCCACGCATGCCAGTGGTGGCGTTGTGCCACCATTGCTGGTTGAGCAGAAAGGCTTGGTACATGACGTTGTACGGCCACCTCTGCCAATCCTCGCCAACGAAACGGCGATCTTGTGGCAGGGGCTCGATGCACTTCTCGCCAGCGTTGCCCTTGATGGCACATTGTGACGCGTACTGTGCCAAACGCGTGGTCTTGCGAACGGCTTTGTCGATAAGCTGAAGCCGCTTTCCGGGCTGGCTGGCGAGATGAATGGCCCAGTCCATGTAGGCCTGCATCATGGCGGTCGGCGACAGGCCCATGGTGAGGCGGGCGGTCGCCGCGTGCTGCGAACGATCGATGATGTCGGCAAAGGCGGTGACGGCGTAGGAATCGCGCTGGTCGGGCGGCAGCGCCACCGGCTCCATTTCCAACGCCGGGGCATTGGCCGGCATGGATGGCGCCGGCAAAGGAGACTTTTCGAGCGTTGGACCCACCTCGGCCGGCGCCAGGGGCACATCGGTTGTGATCGGATACATTATCGCACGGTCTCCATGATAGTCAGCGCAAGGCTAACCGCCACGCCGCGGTGCACACTGATTTAGGTCAAATCGGGGCAGGCGCTGCGACCGTCCGCCCGCGACAGCCGACGGCCAAGATCAGAAATGCAACGGCTTGGCCTGCTGCACCTGCGGCAGCGCGCGGACCTGGTCGAGCACCTTGTCGGGCAGTTCGCCATCGATCTCGATTAGCGCCACCGCATTGGCGCCGGGGGCCTCGCGGCCAACGTGGAAGGTGGCGATGTTGATGCCGGCTTCGCCCAAGGTGGACGAAAACTTGCCGATGAAGCCCGGCTTGTCGAAGTTGGTGATGTAGATCATCGAGGGCGCAAACTCCGCGTCCATGCGGATACCCTTGATGTTGACGATGCGCGGGCGGCCGTCGGCGAACACGGTGCCCGAAACGAAGCGGGTCTGCTTTTCGGTGGTTACCGTGACGGTGATCAGGCTTTCGTAATCGCTTTCCGCTTCGCGGGTCACCTCCTCCACTGCCATGCCGCGCTCGCGCGCCACCACCGGCGCCGACACCACATTGACGTCGCCCAGCATCGGCCGCAGCAGGCCGGCGAGCACCGCCGAGGTGAGCGCACGGGTGTTCATCTGCGCCACCGCGCCCTCATAAGTGATCTGCAACTCGGTGACCGGGTTCTCGGTGAGCTGTCCGGCAAACGAGCCGAGCTTTTCGGCAAGCGACACGAACGGTTTGAGCTTGGGCGCTTCTTCCGCGCTGATCGAGGGAAAGTTGATGGCGTTCTGAATGGCCCCGCGCAGCAGATATTCCGACATCTGGTCGGCGACCTGCAGCGCGACGTTTTCCTGCGCCTCCGAGGTGGAGGCGCCGAGATGCGGCGTGCACACCACGTTAGGCAGCTTGAACAACGGATTGTCGATCGCCGGCTCCTCGACGAACACATCGAATGCAGCACCGGCGACGTGGCCGGACGTGAGCGCTTCAGCGACCGCAGCCTCGTCGACCAGGCCGCCACGCGCGCAATTGATGACGCGCACGCCCTTCTTCATTTTCTGAAGGGCGGCGGCATCAATGATATTACGGGTCTTTTCGGTGAGCGGCGTGTGCAGGGTAATGAAATCGGCGCGCTTGAACAATTCGTCGATATCGACCTTCTCGACGCCGAGATCAACGGCACGCTCGTGCGACAGGAACGGATCGAACGCGATCACCCTCATACGCAAGCCGAGACCACGATCGGCGACAATCGAGCCGATGTTGCCGCAGCCGATGACGCCGAGCGTCTTGCCGAAAATCTCCACGCCCATAAACCTGTTCTTTTCCCACTTGCCGGCGCGAGTGGAAGCGTCGGCTTCCGGGATTTGGCGGGCGAGCGCGAGCATCAGCGAGATGGCGTGCTCGGCAGTGGTGATCGAATTGCCGAAGGGCGTGTTCATCACGATGATCCCCTTGGCAGTGGCGGCAGGGATGTCGACGTTGTCGACTCCGATGCCGGCGCGGCCGATCACCTTCAGATTCTTGGCCTTTTCCAGGATCTTCGGCGTCACCTTGGTCGCCGAGCGAATGGCTAGGCCGTCGAAGTCGCCGATCACTTCGGCGAGCTTCTCCTTGTCCTTGCCGAGCTTGGGCTGGAAGTCGACCTCGATGCCGCGATCCTTGAAGATCTGGACGGCGGCGGGAGAAAGAGCGTCGGAGATTAGAACTTTCGGCATGAGGTTTTATCCGAATTTGGGTGTTGCGAACAATTTTCCAATGTCATCGTCCGCGAAGGCCGACGATCCAGTAATCAAAGCCGTTTGGGATTGACCGAAGCGGCGATGATTGCCGGATGCCCCGCCTACGCGGAGCATGACAGCATCATTCACGCGGCTTTCGGCAGCGCTGCTTTGGCTTGAGCGAAGGCCCAGTCGAGCCAGGGGGTAAGCGCCTCGACGTCGCTGGCCTCCACCGTCGCCCCGCACCAGATGCGCAGGCCCGGCGGAGCGTCGCGGTAAAAGGCGATGTCGTAGGCGACGCCTTCCTTGTCCAGGACGCCCGCGATGTTCTTGGCGAACGCCGCCTGCGCGTCGGCCGCAAGCCCAGTCACTGCCGGATCGACCACCTTGAGGCAGACCGAAGTGTTGGAACGGTTCGCCGGCTCGACTGCGAGATGGTCGACCCAGGCCGTGCGCTTGACCCAATCGGCCAGCACCTTGGCGTTCGCGTCAGAGCGGGCGACGGTGGCGGCAAGGCCGCCGATCGATTTTGCCCAATCGAGCGCGTCGAGATAATCCTCCACGCACAGCATCGACGGCGTGTTGATCGTTTCACCGACGAAGATGCCCTCGTTGATCTTGCCGCCCTTTGTGAGACGGAAGATCTTTGGCAGCGGCCAGACCGGCTTATGCGTTTCGAGCCGCTCGACCGCGCGCGGCGACAAGATGAGCATGCCGTGTCCGGCCTCGCCGCCGAGCGCCTTCTGCCAGGAGAAGGTAACGACATCAAGCTTGGGCCAGTCGAGCTTTTGCGCGAACGCGGCCGAGGTTGCGTCGCAGATGGTCAGCCCGGCCCGGTCGGCCGCGATCCAGTCGCCGTCCGGCACGCGCACGCCGGATGTGGTGCCGTTCCAGGTGAGGATCACGTCGTTCGAAAAGTCGACCTTCAGCAGATCAGGGAGTTCGCCGTAAGGCGCGCGCAGAACCGTCACGTCCTTGAGCTTCAACTGCTTCTCGACGTCGGTAACCCAGCCTTCGCCGAACGATTCCCAGCTCAGCATGGTGACGGGGCGTGCGCCAAGAAGCGACCACAGCGCCATTTCCACCGCGCCGGTGTCCGACGCCGGCACAATGCCGATGCGGTAATCGGCCGGCACTTCCAATACGTTGCGGGTGAGGTCGATGGCGCGTTTGAGCTTCGCCTTGCCGATCTTGGCGCGATGCGAACGTCCCAAAGCAGCGTCGGTGAGGGTTTGCAGGTTCCAGCCGGGGCGCTTGGCGCAGGGGCCGGACGAAAAGTGCGGAACGATCGGTCGCACGCCGGGCTTCGTCTCTGTCATTTTATCTATCCTTCCAGATAGGCGCCCCTCGTTGGGGAGGGGTGTCCCACTGGCGGAGATAGGCGAAGCCGGACGCGCGGTCAACTGGCAGCCGCGCAATATTTGCGCAGACGCCGGGGCAAACGTCTGAAGCTGCTGATCGGGCTAGAACTTCACGCCGACGGCGGCGCGCGCGATATTGGCGGTATAGCGGATCCCAGAGATGGGCGCATAGGCCAAGTATTCCCACTCGCCGCGCAGGAACAAGTTCGAGGTAAGCGCCCAGTCAACGCCGAGACCGACGTCGAGACCCGCGCTGATAGCGTCGTTCTTGCCGTTAGAATCGGTATTGATGTAGTTATCGGTACCGCTGACTGCCAAAGTAACGCTTGTTAGATAGTCGAACCGGCCGACTGCGACGCCGAGATAGGCATAGGGCAGAAACTCGTCGTAGATGTAGCCGACCCGCGCCCGGAATGTCACATAGTCCTTGAGCTGGATCGAGGAGCTGGCGGCGATCGATACCGTGTCCGTTCCCGTCGACAACGTGACCCGCCGTGTCATCGAATCGGACGCCGTGGTCGCCCCCCCGGACATGTGATTATAAGCAGCTTCGCCGCCCAGCACGAGACCGTCCCACACCATATTGTAGCCAAAGAACCCGCCGTAAGAGGTTATATGGCCGACTTGGTTTCCTAGCGTCGTCCAATTCTCGGGAGCTTGCTCGTTTTGCAACACCGTGTTGCGCAACATAAAGGCGATCAGGTCGTGCGCGCTATCTCCGAAATCGACATTCGAGTTGCCGATGCCGAACGAGCCGCCGAAATAGAAGCCGTCCCAACTGACGGATCCCGTGTCCAGCGTGCCGCGCAACGGCGTGTCACCGAGCCAGTCGGCGGCCCGCGCCGGTCCCGCCGTCGCCGCGAGAAGGGACACTGCGAATGCGAGGCACGCCATCGCGGTTCCGCGATGAATTGAGCCGGCAAGTTGGGACTTCTTCGTATGGGCCATGTCAGTTCGTCGCGGCTGCATTGTCAAAGCTCCAACATGCACCGACGCGCACCTCGTGCGCAGCGATGTTCAAGAACACCATTTGGCAGGTCAGGTCGCTCGCGACCTGCACAGCATTGAGACTCAAGTAGCGATATCCAGCGTCGAGCATGGGACTGGGCATGGCGGCGTGGTCGACCCCAGCCATCGCAGCCTGCTTGACATTCCGTTGGCTGTGGTCGCTGTCGCTGCCACCGAGATCGGCGGGCGGCGAATATTCGCCCGGCACGTCGGCAGCCTTCTTCACGGCGGTCGGCGCGAGGCGCGCTCCGGCGAAAACAAACTGACCCAACCGACTCATGACCCGCATTCCTTTTGCTGAGGTCCCCGGCAAAGGTTTCCCCCGTTGCCGTGCGCCTCGCACGCCTCGCTTACACAACTATGCCGCAGATAGGTAAAGCGGCGCTTAACCATAAAACTTCACCATGTCCGCGCGCCGTTAACCGATCGACCGGCGGCCGACATGGACATTCCTCGCTATCCCCTGCTGCTGATCGGCGGCGGCGGGCGATAGATGTAGCGCGGTGGCGGAGCAAGCTCACAGCAGGTCCAGCGCAGGCCGAGCATGATGTCGTTGGAGTGCAGATTGCCGAATTTGTAGGAGTTGGCGTTACAGCCGCCCACACAATCGATGGCGTCGGTCACCGAACCGTAGTTCAGATAGCGGTAAGAGAGATCGACCTTCAGGTTCTTGCTGACGTTGTAAGCGACGCCGGCGTAGAGCGCCCACGCAAAGCTCCAATCGCTCGAGTTACGCCCGTATCCGCGGCCACCATTGGTCGTATTGAGGTCGTTGAAATCGACGAGCGAGTTGTACGCGCCACCGATGCCGACGCCGACGAAGGGTGTGAAGCATTCCCAGGTGCCGAGATCGACATAGGCGTTGGCCAGGAACACCCAGGATTTCAAATAACCCTGATATGTGTCGATGCAGGTCGCAGCCGCATTGCCGGCCGCGTCGGTACAGGCCGTCGTATAGGAGCCGAAAGCGTTGATGTTCGCCTTCGAACGATATTCGACGGTGGCATCAAAGCGGAGCCAATTGTTCCAATTGTAACCGACGCCGCCGCCGATGAAATAGGTGTCGGAAATGGAAGAAGTGCCGACGGTGAAATCATTCGGATTGTTTGCCGGATTGTGCAGGTACTCCATCTTGTCCGACTGGATCATGCCGACGCCCACCTGGCCGCGCAAATACCAGTTATTGCCGAGCGTTTCCTGCGGTTGCTGGACGACGACCGGCGGTTGTGAATAGTCAGCCGCATGCGCCGCAGCACCGGCGAACAGCACCGCGAGCGCTGTCAGTGCGGAAATATTGAAACGCGTACCAAGCATGACATCGTCCTTTTCCCAGTCCGCCGTCCGCGCGAACGGTGGTATTAAATGGACGATGGCAGTAATTCCTTAATTGGCACTTAACCTTGTTTTTTAACCACGACCATTAAACAGTCTGCGGCTACCCGACATGCCGCAACGCCGCGGCGACGCACGCAGGCGGGCGTCGTTAGGGATTTGGTTACGGTTTCAGGATTCGGTTACCGTCGTCGCGCGCGCCAAATCGCGTGCACGGCCGCCTTCATTGTCCGTGGCGGTTCGCGACTGCTTCAGGCGGCAACCTCTGTCAAGGCGTCCACCACGTCGTCGACCGCGGCCTCGACCAATATCTTGTCGTCGCCTTCGCCCATTACGCGGATCACCGGCTCGGTGCCGGAGGGGCGCACGAT
Source organism: uncultured Pseudomonadota bacterium (assembly GCA_963732895.1). Classification (GTDB taxonomy): domain Bacteria; phylum Pseudomonadota; class Alphaproteobacteria; order Rhizobiales; family Xanthobacteraceae; genus Pseudolabrys. Next base: position 165,065 of record CAVTBG010000001.1, read on the forward strand.
CAGCCGGCCGCCGCGGCCAAGCTTCTTCTCGGCGCTGGCGATGGCCGACACCACTGCGGCGTTCTGCAACGGCGCACCGTTCTTGTAGCGCACGTTCTTCATCACCTGCGGCAGCGGCTCGAAGCGATGGCATACTTCCGACACCCGCTTGTCGCGGCGCTTGACCACCGAGAGAATCTGCAGGGCAGCGATGAAGCCGTCGCCGGTGGTAGTGTAGTCCGACAGGATGATATGGCCGGACGGTTCGCCGCCGATATTGTAGCCGTCGGCGCGCATGCGTTCGAGCACGTAACGGTCCCCGACCGGCGTACGGATGAGTTCAAGGCCGAGCCCGCCAAGATGACGCTCGAGCCCGAGATTGGCCATCACAGTGGAGACTACGCCGGCGTTTTGCAGCCGGCCGTCTTCCTTGAAACTTTCGGCGATCACGGCAATGAGCTGGTCGCCGTCGATCACATGGCCACGTTCGTCAACAATCAACACCCGGTCGGCATCGCCGTCCAGCGCGATGCCGATATCGGCGCGCATCTCACGCACCTTGTCGCAAACCGCCGTCAAATTGGTGGAACCGCAATCCTTGTTGATATTGAAGCCGTCCGGCTCGACGCCGATGGCGATCACGTCGGCGCCCATCTCCCACAGCGCGGCCGGCGCCACTTTGTAGGCGGCCCCGTTGGCGCAGTCGATCACCACGCGCAACCCTTCCAAGCTGATCGTCTTCGACAGCGTCAGCTTGGCAAATTCGATGTAGCGGTCCTGCACACCGTCAATGCGCTTGGCGCGGCCGAGTTCACGAGAACCAGCGAGCCGCTTCGAGAGATCGGAATCGAGCAGCTTTTCAATCTCGACCTCGACCCGGTCGGAGAGCTTGAACCCATCCGGCCCAAACAGCTTGATGCCGTTGTCGTCGAAGGGGTTATGCGAGGCTGAAATCATCACACCGAGATCGGCGCGCATGGAGCGCGCCAGCATGCCGATCGCCGGGGTCGGGATCGGGCCCGTGAGCAGCACGTCCATGCCGACCGAGGTGAAGCCGGCGACGAGAGCGTTTTCGATCATATAGCCGGAAAGGCGCGTGTCCTTGCCGATCAACACGCGATGGCGGTGCTCGCCGTTGCGGAACATGAGCCCGGCAGCCTGCCCAACCTTGAGCGCCAGTTCCGGCGTGATCACCCGGTTGGCCCGGCCGCGAATACCGTCGGTGCCGAAATAATGACGAACCATAAAGCAGCCCCTCAACGCCTTACCGTCGGCTGTTGCGCCCAATAGCCTTGTTATTTGTTGCGGTCCGGATCGGTCCGGATCGACGGGCGGCGACCCCGCCGCGCCGGTTCCGTATAATAGGACAAGCTGGTGTATTTGCTTCAAAAATTGTGAGTAAACATTACCGGATCGCGTTAACTTTGATCCCCCGCCCTCCCGTGGGGCGCCGGCAGCCACAAAATCGGCCCGTTTCGCGGCCGCAGACGCTGTGCTAGGCGGTTTGACCTAGATTTGAGGCCTACCGAGTTATCCCCATGAAGACCGTAACCAACATTGCGGACCTGCGCGCGCTGCACCGGCGCCGGGTACCCCGCGCCTTCTTCGACTATGCCGACAGCGGTTCCTATGAAGAAGAGACCCTGCGCGCCAACCGGGCCGACCTGGAGAAGCTCAAACTGCGCCAGCGCGTACTGGTCGACGTCTCCAAGCGCAGCCTCGCCACCACCATCGTCGGACAGGAATTGGCGTTGCCGTTCGCGCTGGGGCCGATCGGGCTCACCGGCATGCAGCACGGCAACGGCGAGATCCTGGCGGCCCAGGCGGCCAACGCCGCCGGCATTCCCTACACGCTTTCGACCATGTCGATCTGTTCGATCGAGCAAGTGGCGGAGGCGACCGGCAAGCCGTTCTGGTTCCAACTTTACGTCATCAAGGACCGCGACTTCACCAAGGACATTCTCTCGCGCGCGCGGGCGGCGAAATGCGACACGCTTGTGCTCACCGTCGACCTGCAATTGCTCGGCCAGCGCCATCGCGACATCAAGAACGGCATGACGGTGCCGCCCCAACTCCGTATCAAGAACATCATCGACATTGGCACCAAGCCGGCCTGGCTGTGGAGCATCCTCAACGCCAAGAGCTGGACTTTCGGCAATCTCGCCGGCCACGTGAAAGGTATGGAGAAAGTCAATCAACTCGCGCAGTGGACCAATCAGCAATTCGATCCGGCGCTGAACTGGAACGACGTCGAGTGGATCAAGAGCATTTGGCCCGGCAAGTTGATCATCAAGGGCATCCTCGACGTCGACGACGCGAGGACCGCGGTGAAACTTGGCGCCGACGCCATCGTGGTATCGAACCACGGCGGCCGTCAGCTTGACGGCGCGCCGTCTTCGATCTCGATGCTGCCGAGAATTGCCGATGCGGTGGGCAATGACATTGAGATGCTGTTCGACGGTGGCATCCGCACCGGCGCCGACATATTGCGGGCGCTGGCGATGGGCGCGCACGCCTGCCTGATCGGCCGCGCTTACGTCTACGGCTTGGGCGCCGGCGGAGGCGAAGGCGTCGCCAAGGCGATCGACATCCTGAAGAAGGAGCTCGATATCGCCATGGCGTTGACCGGCACCAACAGCATTGCTGAGATCAGCCGGCAACTGGTCGTCGGGAACGAAGCGTAAGAGCGCGCGCGGAGCGCTCACTCCTCCTTTAAACCCAAGGCCAGCGCATTGCCTGTGGCGCCATAATATTTGTAGGGGAGGAATTTTCCGCTCATGGACAGCCGCACGCGGTCGCCCTTGGCGTCCGCTTGGCGCGCCAGGTCCATGTCAAGATCGATTGCCGACATGATGCCGTCGCCGAATTCTTCCTCGATCAGCGCCTTCAGCGCCGGGCCGTTGACCATGACCAACTCGTAGAAGCGATAGATCAGCGGATCAGTCGGCGGCATCGGGGTGCCGGTCCCCCGCATCGGCACCTCGTTGAGCAGCACCTGCTCGCTCTTCGACAGGCCGAACAGCGAGGCTGCCTTAGCCGCCTGTGGTTTCGTCATTTTCATTTGGCCGAGAATGGCGCCGGTAATCAGCAAGGGCGACATACCGCCGATTTCGTCGCAGATATGTTTCCAGGTCCAGCCTTTCTCACGCTTGATATCGAGCAGCTTTTCGGTGAGGTCGCTACGGGTCATCGTCCAACTCCTTGTTCGTCACAAACGGCCCAGACCAAGCAACTTCCGCGCCATTCTCCGGCTTGCCAAAGGGTCCCGACCATGCCACCCGGAAGGCATGACCGCGGACGTGACCATCAAGGGCGGGGTGCGGCTCGAAGCGCACCCCTTGCGCGCGGCGGTCCTGAGCGAGGTGCATGCCCGGCCGTTTACCGCGGTCGAGACACCCTGCCGGCTCCTGCATTTCGCCTTTCAGACCGGCCCCGAGGCGGCCCAGGCCGACCGCGCGGCGCTGGCCGCATTCTGCAACGAGCGCGGGCTGGAGCCGCTGAAGCCGGGCGCCAAGCACCATCGGCTCAGCTTGAGCGGCGCCATCCTGCGCTGGGAGCAGCATTCCGAGTTTACGACTTATACCTGGGAGCTACCGGCCGACGGGCAGACACCGTTCCAGCCGGCGGCGACGGCACTGGCGGCACCGCTGGTCGGCCTGCCGCAGCCCGGGCCGGTGCTGGTGGCGCTCGACCTGCATGCGATCTCCGGCGGCGAAAGCGGCGTCGCCATCGAACGGCTGTTCGACCGCGCCAGCGTGGCGGTGGCGGAGAACAGTGAAGGCGACGCGCTCTTCGCGACGGATTTCCAGATCGACCCCGGCGGCTTCGTCCGCGTGCTGGTGATCGACCGCGGCCTCGGCGCGCCACGCGCCGGCGCGCTGGTCCAGCGCATCGTCGAGCTCGAGACCTATCGCACGCTGGCGCTGCTCGGCCTGCCGGAAGCGCAACGGCTAGCGCCCGCGATCAACCGCATCGAGCAGCGGCTCGCCGAAGTCACCGAGGAGATGACGCGCACCGAGAACCTGATCGACAATCACCGCCTGCTTGATGAGCTGACCGCGCTTGCCGCCGAACTGGAAGCGGGCGCGGCGGCGAGCCTGTACCGCTTCGGCGCCAGCCGCGCCTATAACGAGATCGTGCATTTGCGGCTGGATACGATCGGCGAGCGCAAGGTCGACACTTTCCCGACCTGGTCGTCGTTCCTGGCCCGCCGCATGCAGCCGGCGATGCGCACCTGCATCACCATCGAGGAGCGGCAGGCGACGCTGTCGGAGAAACTGTCGCGCGCCGCCAACCTGTTGCGCACGCGGGTCGACGTCGAAGTGGAGCAGCAGAACCGCAACCTGCTCAAGTCGATGAACGAGCGCACACGATTGCAGTTGCGGCTGCAGACCACGGTGGAGGGCCTGTCGGTCGCCGCCATCAGCTATTACGTGGTCGGGCTGTTCGGTTATCTCGTCAAGGGCGTGCACGACCGCGGCGTGCCGGTCGACACCACGCTGGCGAGCGCGCTGTTCGTGCCGGTGGCGGTGCTGGCGATCTGGTGGCTGCTGCGCCGCATCCGCAAGAAACATATGTCGGGCGCGGATTAGGCGCGGCCTCATAGACGAACAGCCGCATGGCGACGTGGATGCGCCCACAAAGGCCGATTGCAGAAGAAAAGCGGACATGGCCTGGACATCGCGGAATGTCCGCCTATGACCCCAACGGCGACATGAGCGCTGCACTGCAACGTTGCGCCTCCTTGACTGGCAAGGAGCGCGGCCGGGACATCCCATTAGCGGACGAGCACTATCGCCTCGTCATGAGAACCGCGATGGCAATATAGTGAAATTCATAACGTTGAGGCTGCTCTCGGACCAGCCGCTCGGCCCACTTGTAGATGTCCGTCACAAGCGCGTCCAAAGACGGATTACGATAGAAGCTCGATCGCACGACGGGCTCGGTGAAAGCCCGAATGAAATTCGTGTATTCGGAAGCGTACCGATCCGCATCGCCGCTTATGCGAAACTCCTCGACGAACGGCACCGGGACCTCATAGGTTTCAGCACGATCCAACTGATAGAGGCTGGCGACCGGTGAACTGGGATCAACGAGTGGCGCCTTGAGCTCGTCCAGAGTGCGAAAATAGACAGGCTGGTAGAAGACTTCGTAACTGGTCCGGTCGATCATGCCGGCGGCCACTGCTTCGAGCATGGCGTCATTCAGGACGTCATATATACCATCGCAAGTGCGATACTCTTCGCCGACACCGAAGACCTGCAGCAGCAGCTTCCCTCCTGGCACAAGCTCAGCTGCCCTCGCAGTGAGAAATGCTTGGACGTCCTCACGTGCCTGCGTGGCAAAGGAATTGCGGTCCGCTTCGGAAACATAGCCAGTGGCACCGCGTTTGCTCGGTCCGTTTGGAAGAATATAACCGGGAAGCCGATCAAGAGGACGCCTTCGAAGAAAGCCGATCGCGTTGAACGTGGTAGCGAAATGAAGCGAACCGGGCGGCAGGAGCTGATCGAACATCGATCCACCCACGGCTGACGAATAGACGCCTATGTCGCCGAAAACTGATCGTCCTTCCGGGCGCAGACCGGTGAACAACTCGGAAAAGTCGTTTGTTGAAAGATCGCTATGGATGGTCTGAATCGGTCGCGTTGTGCGTGCGCGGTAAGCTGCGACCAGGCGCTTCATCACCGAAATAGAATTTCGTCCCTCGGAGCAACCGAAATCGGCAAGCCCGATCGTTGGCGGTTGCTCATTGAGGGGCATAGCATTGACCGTACCGTCCACCCACGGAAGAACGTAATCAACGGCAGCCATTTGTGGCGCGGAGTGCTTATTGTAAAAGCCATGACCCAGCATCCCGGTGATAACTGGCATTGTGCTCTCCAAAATTTTTATCCAGCTCTTTTTTCATATGGACGCGCGACCATAGCGACATGGGATGGAACCATGCAACCAACCGTATCCGCCGATCGATGTGCATAGCCACAAGGTCGAACGAAATACCGATGGCGGACGTTTGAGAACGAATGTCCGCTGTTGGCCGATTCTGTTGAAAAAGTTGAAAGTTGAGCCAGAATAAAAACCGTCAAAATGACTTTGTTATCTTTGCTCCGCTCAGATAGACGCTGCAATTCCATTTAGAGACTGCCACGGTCATCGAAAGACAAAAGATGAGGTTCCCCGCGTCCGCTTTCCAAAAGAGGGCCTGTGCCGCTTAAAAAATGTGGTCACGGCGTCGCTCGGACTTTTTCAACAGAATCGGCCCTTAGCGGAAATTCGAGCGTCGACGCCAACGTCCGCATTCTGCGGCAAAGCACACATCAGCGACGCGCAGATGACTGGCTTCAATTTGTGGATACGCGTCTAGACCGCGACCTGCTTCGCCGCGCCCGCCTGCTGCGCCAGGGCAAAATAATTGTGAATCTGCGCCACCACCGCCGCGCCCTCGCCGATTGCAGCGCCCACGCGCTTGGTGGAACTGGCGCGTACGTCGCCGATCGCGAACACGCCAGGACGGCTGCATTCCAACGGCATCGGCGCGCGCGTCCCGCCATCGGCTGAGAAGCCGGCGCCGGTGACGACAAAACCTTTCTGATCGACGTCGACGCAACCTTTGAGCCAGCCGGTGTTGGGATCGGCGCCGATGAACAGGAACAGATGGCGCAGCGGCACGGTGCGGGTGGCGCCGTCGGCGCGCGTGCGCACCACGATGGCGGCCAAGCCCGTCGTACTGTCACCGTGCAAGGCGACCACTTCCTTGCCGGTGTGCATCTCGACATTCGACAATGTCTTGATGCGGTCGACCAAATAGCGCGACATGGTGGCTTCCAGGCCTTCGCGGCGCACGATCAGGTGCAGGCGCTTGACGCGCGGCGCCAGGAAGACCACCGCCTGGCCGGCCGAATTGCCGCCGCCGATGAGCGCGACTTCCTCGCCCTCGCAGAGCTTGGCTTCGATGGGTGAGGCCCAATAAGAGATGCCGTTGCCTTCGAAATCGGACAGGTTCGGGACATCGAGTTGGCGGTAACGGACGCCGGAGGCGATGACGACAGAACGCGCCTTGATTGCCTGGCCGTCGGTGAGTTGCAGACTCAACGCGTCGGTGCAGCCGCAGTCGAGATGGCCGACTTCGAGTGGAATGGCGATCTCGGCGCCGAACTTCTGCGCCTGGGTGAAGGCGCGGCCGGCGAGCGCCTGACCGGAAATGCCCGCGGGAAAGCCGAGATAGTTCTCGATGCGCGCGGAGGCACCGGCCTGTCCGCCGAAGGCGCGCTGATCGAGCACAATTACTGAAAGACCTTCCGAGGCGCCGTAGACCGCGGCCGCCAAACCGGCAGGGCCCGCGCCGACAATGGCGACGTCGTAGACGAGCTTGGGATCGAGCTCCGGCGTGATGCCGAGACAGACGCCGGCCTCGGCGTCGCTCGGCCGCTTGAGCACCGTACCGTCCGGACACACCATCAGCGGCAGATCATCGGCGCCGATGCCGAGACGCTCGACGAGGCCATGCGCTTCCTCGTCGGAATCGGCGTCGAGCACCGTATAAGGATAGCCGTTGCGCGAAAGGAAGCCTTGCAGGCGGATGAGATCGGGCGAGCCGCGCCGGTCGACCAGCAACGAGCCGGCGCCACCGCCCTGGATCAACGCCACCCGCCGCAGAATGAAGGCGCGCATCAGCAGTTCGCCGACTTCGGCCGAGCCGATCACCAAAGCGCGGAGGTGCACGGCATCGAACGGAATGGCGGTGCAACCGTCGGGGCCGGCGTGGCCGGAGGCGATGGTGCCGCGGCCGCCGAGTTGGCTCACCTCGCCGCTGAATTGGCCGGGACTGAGCGAAACCACCGAGGACTCGCGGTGCAGGCCATCGCGGCGCACGACCTCAATCGTGCCGTCGATCACCAGCCAGGCCGGCGCGTTCCGCACGCCGATGTCGTAGATGACTTCGCCGGGCGCGAAGCGGCGCGGTTCGTCGCTGGCGAAACGCTTGGCCGCTTCGATCTGCGGTGGATCGAGCATCGGAAACATCTGGTCGTATCGATCCGCGATGTCACTCATGGCAGGGTTCCTGCAATCCAGCATTGCAGCTTAGCACAGGGCAAGGCGCGCGCGGGGACGCGCGGCGGTCAAGCGGCGATAAACTCTGCGTCATGCCGCCATTTAGCGTGGGCACGTGCCGCTTGACGCGTGTAGAACGGTGAATACCTGGATGGCCCCGGCCCGTCCGGTCCTGCCGAAAGGGGATTGCAGCCATGCGCACCGAGCGTTTCAATTTTCCCAACAACAACGGCGAGAAACTCGCCGCCCAACTCGACCTGCCGCTCGGCGAACCAACCGCCTTCGCGCTTTTCGCCCACTGCTTTACCTGCGGTAAGGACATCTTAGCGGCAAAACGCATTACCGAGCGACTGTCGGTGCACGGCATCGCAGCGCTGCGCTTCGATTTCACCGGGCTCGGCGCGAGCCAGGGCGAATTCGCAAACACGCATTTTTCATCGAACGTCGACGACCTGATCGCCGCCGCCGATCACCTGCGCAAGATGTATCGGGCACCGGCGATCCTGATCGGCCACAGTCTGGGCGGCGCGGCGGTGCTGGCGGCGTCGCACCGTATCGAGGAGGCGCGCGCCGTGGTGACAATCGCCGCGCCCTACGATCCGAGCCACGTCATCGGTCTTTTCAAGGAGCATGTCGATAAGGTCCGCGAACACGGAGAAGTCGAAGTGCAGTTGGCCGGACGGCCGTTCCGCATCAAGCGCCAATTCCTCGAAGACGTCGCCGAGCGGAGGCTGAAGGAATGTCTCGCCACCTTGCGAAAGGCGCTGCTCGTCTTCCATTCACCCACCGACGACCTGGTCGGCATCGACAACGCCTCACAAATCTTCGTCGCCGCCAAGCATCCCAAGAGCTTCGTCTCGCTCGACGACGCCGATCATCTGCTCAGCAAGAAAAGCGACGCCATTTATGTCGCCGACGTGGTCGCGGCGTGGTCCGATCGCTATCTCGACCGGCCGGCGAGCGTGGCCGAGGCCAAGAGCGAAGAAGGCGTGGTCGTGGTGCGCGAGACGCGGGCCGGGACATTCCAACAGGAGATCATGAGCGGGCCGCACCGCTTCCTGGCCGACGAGCCGGTCAAAGTCGGTGGCCTCGATTCCGGACCCGGGCCCTACGACCTGCTGCTCGCGGGCCTTGGCGCCTGCACGTCAATGACTTTGAGGCTGTATGCCGAGCGCAAGGACCTCCCGCTCGACCGCGTCACCGTGCGGCTGACCCACGAGAAAATCCATGCCGAGGACTGCGCCGAGTGCGAGACCAAGCACGGCACTATCGACCGCATCGACCGCAAAATCACGCTGGAAGGCGCGCTCGAGCCCGCCGACCGCAAGCGGCTGATGGATATCGCCGACAAATGCCCGGTACACCGGACGCTAAAGTCGGAAATCGACATCAGGACATTTGAAGTGGGCGAGTGAAGCGCGCTTCCCTCTCCCCGCAAGCGGGGAGAGGGATTTGAGCGAGGCCATCCGCAACGTTCGGGCCCGGGGAAACGGCCCAACCCCACCCAATTCGCGCCGTCGGGTGACGTCACATCGCCGGCGCGACATCGCGGCCGACGTAAAGGGCCTTTGCCAGCAGCGAACCGTCGGCCTGCTTCTGCGACGCGAATATGATAATGTACGCGCCGACTTTCAGGTCGGCGCGGTCACCCTTGGCAACCGCCGCGATCACTGTCTGCGGCGTGATATTGATCTTCTTCTCGCCGCCCTTGTATTTCACCGTCAGCGCTTCCCCGTTCTTGCCGGTCACCATGCTCTCAACATAAGCGTTGGTCATGGTGCTGCCGGGCTGCGCGTCCCACGGTCCATGGCGATCCGGCACCACGCCGCGCTGGGCGGCCATGAAGATATGCACCGAAAATGCAGCGATGTTGCCATCGGCTTGCGGTATCCCGGCGACGCCGATGAACGAGTCATTCTTGATGTCGGAAAGTGATGCCTTGACCAAGGCGCCGAGGCGGGTGTGATCGTCTATCATCACCTTCAGCATGGCGCCGTCGCGACTCTTGACCGACAGAATCGCGCCGTCGACCTTTTCGATTTCGGCCCGGATGCGGCCGGGCTGCTGCGCGAGGGCAACACCGGAGTATAATACCGTGAACGCGGCCGCGACCAACACACGACGCGTCATGCTCAAGCCTGGCATAGGTCTCCTCCCTGAAGAGTAGCCCGCGGCAGTGACGCGGCCGTACCACCAGGGGTGACAACACCGGGCCTTGCCCGTTATTTCGGCTGCTGCTTTCTTTTTTTTCGCTTGAGCGCCTTCTCGACCGCGACCTGCGCCGCCGTCGGCGCGGGCGGCACCGGGGGCGCTTCGTCCGGCTTCGTCAGGTCGGCCTCGACCAGCGCACGCAGTTCCGGCGTCACCTCGGGCTTGACGCCGAACCACAATTCAAAGCCGCGCACCGCCTGGTGTAGCAGCATACCGAGCCCGTCGACATTGCGCAGGCCCTTCTCGCGCGCGGCTAACATCAGATTGGTAACCAGCGGATCGTAGACCAGTTCCGCCACCACCAGCGAAGCCGGGCAGCGTAAATTGATCTCGAGCGGCGGCTGGCCGGTCATGCCGAGCGGCGTGGTGTTGACCAACAGACCGGCGCCCCCGAGCAGACCCGTGATCTCGTCCCAGCCGGCCGGATACACCTTGGCGCCGAATTGCTTCTTCAGCGCCTGAGCGCGTTCCGGCGTGCGGTTGATCACATAGACGCGCTGAACCTCGCGCGCAATCAGGGCATAAACGACGCCACGCGCGGCGCCGCCGGCGCCGAGCACCACCGCGCTTTCGAGCCCGCGGTCCCAGCCGGGCGCGGCGGCGTCGAGATTGGCAAGGAAACCTTCGACGTCGCTGTTGGTCGAGCGTAGCGTGTCATCGACATAATACAGTGTGTTGGCCGCGCCGACCGCCTTGGCGCGGTCGTCGGGCGTCGACAGCGCAAGCGCAATCTCCTTGTGCGGCACCGTGACATTGGCACCGACATAGCCGTGCGCGCGCAGGTTCTTGATGAATTCCTCTATTTCGCCCGGCGGCACCGCCTCGCGCCGGTATTCAGCATTCAATCCGTGCTGCTTGATCCAGTAATTGTGAATCAGCGGCGAACGCGAATGAGCGATCGGCCAGCCGATAACGCATGCCGCTTTGCGGTCTTCTTCACTCATTGTTCTGCCACTACCGTGTTACGCAAATTTCCAATCCCGGGTGCCTCAATCTCAAGCACGTCGCCGGCCTTGAGCCAACGCGGGGAAGCGCTGCGCGGACCTTGCTTGACCGGGGTCCCGGTGACGATGACATCGCCCGGCTTCAGCGTCATGAAGGTGCTGATATAGGCGATCAGATCGGCAAACGACTTGATCATGTGGTCCGTGCTGTCGTCTTGGGTCACTTCACCATTGAGCCGGACCGTGAGATGCAAGGGCCGCGCCAAATCGAGCTCATCGCTTGTCACCAGCCAGGGGCCGATGCTGCCAGTGGCGTCGAAATTCTTACCTTGGGTCACGTTGAATTTGCCGTGACGGATCCAGTCGCGGATGGTGCCCTCGTTGCACAAGGTGGCGCCGGCGATATGATCAAGCGCGTCTGCGTGCGCGATGCGCCGACCGGCGCGGCCGATCACCAACGCAATCTCGCCCTCATAGTCGAGTTGCTCGGACTCACGCGGAATCACGATCGGCTGCTGATGACCGACGAGCGATGCCGGCGTCCGAAAAAACATACTGGGATACTGCGGGGGCTCGGCATCGCCGAAATCGGCGTTGCGATTGGCGTAATTGATGCCGATGCACAGAATCTTCTCCGGCGCCAGCACCGGCGGCAGCCATTCCACGTCGCCGGCGGGAAAATCCGCGCGCACGCCCCGCACCGCATCGCGGGCGGCATCGACCGCGCCATAACGTAATAGATCGAGTACGCTTTGATAGCGTGGGGCGAGCCGCGGTTTGAGATCGACCACGCCCTCGCCCACCACAGCACCGAAGCTGTCGCGGCCGCGAACCCTGTAGCTTGCAAGTTTCATCGCAAATCTTAAGATCTCTGCGCCCATCGGAGTGGGCAGCATAGTGTCGTCGATGGTTCGGCGGCCTGCCGCGCGAACTTCGCGCGAGCAGCATGTATTCCGCGCGCGCGAAGCCGTCAACGGCGGGGCTTCAGCGCGACCACCACCATGGATTGCCCCCTTCGCGCGCGATTAGATGCGCCAACTCGTCGTTCATACGCGCGCGAGCGAAATCGATGCGCGTAAGCGGCGAAACAGCCCACAAACGCGGAACCAGGCGGAACCAGCACGGCCCGACAAAGTTCCCTCTTCGGGGGGTGACGCTGCCGGCGCGGCGCATTACATTGGCAGTGAGCGACGGCAAATTCGGGGGGCGACCCCGAGGGGCGATAACTTGATGTGAATGAAGGGCCCGCCTGTGACTGACGCTGCCAGCACCCATCAACCAAATCGCCGCGACTTTCTTTACATCGCTACCGCCGCCGTGGGCGCGGTCGGCGCCGCAGCAACCTTGATCCCGCTGATCGACCAGATGAACCCGGACCGCGCCACCATTGCGGCCGGCGCGCCAATCGCCGTTGATATAAGCCAGATCGCGCCCGGGCAGCAGATACAGGTGTTCTGGCGCTCGAAGCCGATCCTGATCGTCAACCGGACGCCCGCGCTGCTCAAAATCCTGCAAGAGAAAAAAATGGTCGACCGGCTGAGCGACCCGGATTCAACCGTGCACCAGCAACCACCCTATGCTCAGAACTGGCACCGCTCGGTGAAACCAGAATTCGCGGTGCTTGTCGGCATCTGCACCCATCTCGGATGCATTCCGAAGTTCTTCCCCGAGCCCAACCCGACCACCCCGGCGACCGAATGGTTGGGCGGTTATTTCTGTCCCTGCCACGGCTCGAAATACGATCTCGCCGGCCGCGTGTTTTCCGGCGTGCCCGCACCCTACAACCTGCCAGTGCCGCCCTATCGTTTCGTGAACGACAAGACCCTCCGCATCGGCGAGAATCCGCCGGGCGTCGATTACGATCTCGGCTCAATCGTCCAACTTTAGACGGCGCCTCCGGCTGGGGACAGCGAGCAATAATCCGGCTTCAAGCAACGTTTGCCGCGCTACACTGAGGGCATGAAAGCGATCTTCATTGACTGCAACGAACAGCTCGCGCCAGTGTGGGCCGAGGTCATTCGCCCCGACGACCCTAAGATCGATCTCAACCGGGCACCGTTTGCACGCGAATCGCTGCCGCGCGTGCTCGGCGACTACCAGATCGCGCTCGACGACCATTCCTATATGCCGACCGAATTGGTGGCGCAGTGCCCAGCGCTCAAGCACATCGTATTTCTCGGCACCGGCGCAGCGAGCTACATGAACGTTGACGAACTGAAAGGCCGGGGCGTTTCGGTTCACACCATCAAGGGCTATGGCGACACGGCGGTGGCCGAGCACACCGTCGCTTTGATGTTCGCCATCGCGCGCGATGTCGCGCGCATGGATCGCGATGTCCGTGGCGGTGTGTGGACGCCGCAAGAGGGCGTGCAGCTTTTGGGCAAGACGCTGGGGGTGATCGGGCTCGGCGGCATCGGCCGCGAAGTGGCGCGCATCGCGCGCGGCATCGGCATGGAGGTGATCGCCTATAACCGCACTGCGCGAGACGATGCGCCCTGCGCGCTGGTCGATATCGACGACTTGCTGGTGCGCTCGGATGTGGTCTCACTCAACCTGGTGCTCAACGACGAGACCCGCGGATTCTTGAACAAAGCGCGCATCGCGCACATGAAGTCAGGCGCGATCCTGGTCAACACTGCGCGCGGCGCACTTGCGGACGAGGCGGCACTGATCAGCGCCCTGCAAAGCGGGCACATTCGGCATGCCGGGCTTGACGTTTTCCAAAACGAACCGCTGAAGCCAGACAACCCGCTGGCGAAATTGCCAAACGTGACACTGACTTCGCATGCCGCCTTCCGCACGCAGGAGGCGTCGATGACGCTGCTACGACGGGCGATCGACATCGTGAAAGAACTGACATAGGCGGGGCGTACGCCGAGACTACGTTGCCACGCACCCCTTTCCCCGCCACAATAAGAAAAACGGGAGGAGACAAAAAGGTGAAGCCGGCGCCATTCGCCTACCATAAGGCGCGATCGCTCGACGACGCGGTGGCGCTGCTTGCCGCCAACAGGGATGCCAAACTGCTCGCCGGCGGCCAGAGCCTGATCGCCACGCTCAATATGCGCCTGTCGGCGCCTTCGATGCTGATCGACATCAACGGCATCGGTGGGCTCGACGGTATCGCGCTGAATGACGGCATGTTGGAAATCGGTACGCTGGTGCGCCACGCCCAGGCCGAGCGCTCCGACGTGATCGCCAGTCACGCACCGCTGATCGCGCGCGCCATGCCGCACATTGCGCACGTCGCCATCCGCAACCGCGGAACGCTCGGCGGCTCGATTGCATTCGCGGACCCAGCGGCGGAATTGCCGGCTTGTCTGCTCGCGCTCGACGGCGAGGTGGAGGCGACGGGCCCCAAGGGTAAGCGCACGATCAAAACGGCGGATTTCTTCAAAGGACTGTTTGAGACCGCGCTTGCGCCTGATGAAATATTGACCGCGATCCGGGTGCCGGCCGCGAACAAGGACACGCGTATCGGCTTTGCCGAACTGGCCAGGCGGCACGGCGACTACGCCATCGTGGGATTGGCGGCTTGCGCCCGCGCTTCCGGTAAAGGTTTGGCGGATGTGCGCCTAGCCTATTTCGGGATCGGCAACATGCCGGTGCGAGCCAAGAAGGCGGAAGCCGCGCTGGAGAAAGGCGACGTCGCGGCGGCAATCGCCGCGCTCGATCTCGAACCGCACGACGACGTGCAAGCAACCGCGGCGGTGAAGAAGCACCTCGCCGGCGTGCTGCTGCGGCGGGTGGCGGCGCAATTGACGGAGGCGCGGTGATGAGCGGCACAAGCATCGACATCACCCTCACCGTCAACGATGAGCCGGTGAGCGAGCGCGTTGACGCGCGCAAGACGCTGGTCGATTTCCTGCGCGACGACCTGGTGCTGACCGGCAGCCACATCGGCTGCGAGCACGGCGTCTGCGGCGCCTGCACGGTGCGCGTCAACGGCGAGATCGTGCGCGGCTGCCTGATGCTGGCGGTGCAGTGCGACGGCGCCACGGTGGAGACCATCGAGGGCCTAAGTGACTCCGGCGAGATCGCCGACCTGCAATTGGCCTTCGAGCAACGCAACGCCCTGCAATGCGGCTATTGCACGCCGGGCGTGCTGGCGGCGGCACAGGATCTGCTTCTACAAGCGAAATCGTGCGGCAGCGCGCCGACGCGCGAGGAAATCCGCGAGCACCTGTCCGGCAATTACTGCCGCTGCACTGGCTATCACGCCATCATTGATGCGGTGGAAGCGGTCGCGCAAGCGCGGGCGGGAGGCAAATGATGAAAATCACCGAAAACTCGCCCCCCGTGCTGACCGCGCTCGACCGGCCAAATTCCTATATCGGCCGTTCCGTGCCGCGGCCGAATTTGCAACGGCTGACCCAAGGGCGCGGGCAATATGTCAGCGACGTCACCCTGCCGCGCATGGCGCATGCCGCCTTTGTGCGCTCGCCGCATGCGCATGCGCGCATCGTCAAGATCGATACCGAAGCGGCCAAGAAAGCGCCCGGCGTGATCGCGGTGGTCACCGGTGCCGAACTTGCCAAGGTGATGACGCCGTGGGTCGGCGTGCTCACCCATCTCAAGGGCCTGAAGTCCGCGCCGCAATACGCCATCGCGGTCGAGCGCGCCTGCTGGCAGGGCGAGGCGGTGTGCGCGGTGGTGGCGAAAACGCGCGCGCAAGCCGAGGACGCCTGCGAATTGGTCGATGTCACCTACGACGAGCTGCCAGCGGTCACCGACCCGGAAACCGCGCTCGACCCTAAGACGCCGGTGATCCAGCCCGAGCTCGGCGACAATCTCTGCTTTGAACGAAAATTGGAGGTGGGCGAGCCGGATAAGGCCTTCGCGTCGTCCGACGAAGTGGTGGAAACGACCTTCCTTTTCGGCCGCCACACCGGCGTCACCACCGAGCCGCGCGCCATTGTCGCCGACTGGAACCCCGGCGAGCAGCGCCTCACCGTCTATCAGGGCACGCAGGCGCCGCACATGATGCAGAACCTGTTCGCCAAGCATCTCGACTTGGCCGAGAGCCAAGTGCGCGTCATCACCAAGGACGTCGGCGGCTCGTTCGGCATCAAGGTGCATACCTATGCCGACGAGATGGCGACGGTGGCGCTGTCCATGATGCTCAAGCGGCCGGTGAAATTCGTCGCCGATCGCATCGAAAGCTTCGTCACCGACATCCACGCCCGCGACCACCGCATCAAGGCCAAGATCGGCGTCAACCAAGACGGCACCATCACCGCATTCGAGATCGACGACCTGACCGGCATCGGCCCCTACTCGGTCTATCCTCGCACGTCAGGCATCGAGGCGAACCAGGTGGTGAACCTAGTGGGTGGACCGTACACCACGGCGAATTACCGTGCGCAGGCGCAGGTCGTGTTCCTCAACAAGAATGTGATGTGCCAGTACCGCGCGGTCGGTCACCCAATCGCGGTGGCGGTCACCGAAGGGCTCGTCGAACTGGCGGCGGCCAAAATCGGCATGGACCCGCTGGAGCTCCGCCGGCGCAACCTGTTCGCCGACGACGCATATCCGACGCAATCGGCGGCGGGGCTGAAGTTCGAGCAGCTATCGCATCACGCCTGCCTCGCCAATCTCGACAAGATGATGAACTACGCCGCCTTGCGCGCCGAGCAGGCGAAATTGCGTGAGCTGGGGATCTACCGAGGCATCGGCTTTGCCAGCTTCATCGAGGTGACCAACCCATCGGCGGCCTTCTATGGCGTCGGCGGCGCGCGCATCACCTCGCAGGAAGGCGCGACGGTGAGGCTCGACGCGCAGGGACGCATCAGCGTCCACGTCGGCGTCACCGAGCAGGGCCAGGGCGCGGAATCCGTCGTGGCGCAATGCGCCGCCACCGGCTTCGGCGTCGCGCTCGACAAGGTGCAGGTGGTGATGGGCGACACCGACAACACGCCCTATGGCGGCGGCACCTGGGCCTCGCGCGCGGCCGGCATCGGCGGCGAAGCGGCCTGGCAGGCCGGCAAGGCGCTGCGCGAGAACGTGCTGGTGGTCGCCGGCGCAATGCTACAGGCCAAGCCCGAGGACCTCGACATCCGCGACAGCGTGATCGTCGACAAGACGAGCGGCGCAGAACGGCTGCCGCTGGAGGAACTCGCGCGCGTCGCCTATTTCCGCCCCGACACCCTGCCGGCCGGCGTGCAGGCCGAACTGGTGGCGACGCGCCATTACGTGCCGCGCGCGTATCCCTTCGCCTTCACGAACGGCGTGCAGGCGAGCTATCTCGAAGTAGACACCGACACCGGCTTCGTCAAATTGCTGAACCACTGGGTGGTGGAGGACTGCGGCACCATCATCAATCCGCAGTTGGTCGATGAGCAAATGCGTGGCGGCGTGGTGCAGGGGATCGGCGCGGCGCTCTACGAGCAGTGTCTTTATGACGAGCGCGGGCAGATGCTGAACGGCAACATGGCCGATTACCTGGTGCCGATGGCGACCGAAATGCCGGACATCGAATGCGGCCACGTTGTTTCGCCGACGGCCGACTCGGAGCTTGGCGCCAAGGGCGCGGGCGAAGCCGGCACCGCAGGCGCGCCGGCCTGCGTCATGAACGCCATCAACGACGCGCTGCGGCCGTTGGGCGCCGCGCCGCTCACCGACATGCCGTTCACGCCGGGAAAGATTTTGGCGGCGCTGGGCAAAGTGTAACCCCGCCCTCATCCCAAGGAGGCCGCGAAGCGCCCATCTCAAACGATGTGGGCGGCCTCACGGTTCGAGACGCACGCTACGCGTGCTCCTCACCATGAGGCCTATTACTCAAAACTTCACCATATCCAACTTCGTCAGCGTCACCTTCTTCGATACCAGCGGGGCGTCGGCGAAAGTGAAAGCCGTGGTGAGATCGGAATAGCGGCTGACCGACGACATGCCATCGACCGGCACGACCACGCTCATGCCGCGCAGCGCGGCGCCGGAAGCGGTATAAAGCACCGCGCCGTTGGCCGAGGTGCCGACTGCGATCACCGTCTTGATGCCTTCGTCTTTCAGAATCTTATCGAGATCGGTATGCAGGAACTTGTCCGGTCCGGACAGCACATGCGCTTCGCTGGGCAGCGGCGCCACGTCCTTGATCACGTCGGCACTGGTCGTCTTGGCGATGAATGAGTAGACCACCGTCGCCTTGGCGGCACGCGCGGCTTCAAGCAGTTTCTTGACGTGCGGCACCGAGGCGACGCAGGCCGGCCGCTTGCCGCAGTTCTGTTTCATGAAGTCGAGCATCAAGAGCGCGGTGGTCTTCGGATCGACCGTCACCGGCTTGAGCGTCGGCGGTGGCGGGCGCTTGATGCTGGCCCAGTCGTCGATAACGTTACCGGCCTCTGCCGGCAGCGTGAGTGCTGCCGTAACGGCTACGGCCAGCATAGCGATCAGGTTTCGTTGCATGGCAATCCTCCCATGGAGGGCCGGCAGGTGATCCGGCCGGTCCGCCGGTTTTGATCATAGGAAATCGGCACAGCGGCGGGAATTCCGCCCCCGCTTGCTGTAACAACGCAGTCCGGCGCAATATTGCACCGACAAGCGCCGTCAGTTCGACAGGCGAGTGCCAGTGAAGAAGCGGGAAGGAACCCTCATGAACATCAAGGTCGGCAAGGAAGCGATCGCGGAAGCCTCCAAAAAGCTCTCGAATTGGGGTCGCTGGGGCAAGGACGATCATATCGGCACGCTCAACCAGGTCACCCCTGAGGATATCGTCAAGGCGGCGAGCCTGATCCGCACCGGCAAGGTGTTCGCGCTCGGCATCCCGCTCGACAAGACCGGCCCGCAGACCGGGCTGTTCGGCGGCCGCTTCAACCCGATCCACCAGATGCTGGCGACCGGCACCGACGCCATCGCCGGTCAGCAGGACTGGAACAAGATCCGCTATGCCGACGACACCTTGATGCTGTGCGTGCAAGGCGCCACGCATTGGGACGCGCTCGGTCACATCTTCTACGAGGAAAAGGCCTACAACGGGCATGACGCCAAGCTGATCGACTCGCGCGGCCTTTCGGTGCTCGGCATTGAGCACTCCAAGAGCAAGATGGTCGGCCGCGGCGTACTGCTCGATATCGCCCGCCATCGCGGGGTGAAATGGATGCAGGACGGCGAGAGCATCTCCAATGATGAACTCGACGAGTGCGCCAAGCAGCAGAACGTCGAGATCTGCAAAGGCGACTTCGTCATCATCCGTACGGGGCAGATGGAGCGCTGCCACGAGGAAGGCGACTGGGGCGGCTATGCCGGCGGCGACGCGCCGGGCGTGAAGTTCGAGAATTGCTATTGGTGTTACGACAAGCAGATCGCCGCAATCTGCACCGACACATGGGGCGTGGAAGTGCGGCCGAACGAAACCAAGGACGCCAACCAGCCGTGGCACTGGGTGGTGATCCCGGCCATGGGCCTGTGCATGGGCGAGATCTTCTATCTCAAGGAATTGGCCGAAGACTGCGACGAGGACGGTGTCTACGAATTCTTCTTCTGCGGCCCGCCGCTGATCATCACCGGCGGCACGGGAAGCCCTATCAACCCGCAGGCGATCAAGTAGAGGAACTCTTCACCTCCCCCTGGAGGGGGGAGGTCGCCGCGAAGCGCGGCGGGTGGGGGTGGTAGGCCGACGTTGTGGTCACCCCAACGCGGACCACCTGCGGCGGTCCGACCCTCCCCTTCCAGGGGAGGGTGGAAAGAAAAAACAGGAGGAACAATCATGCCTCGCTATCTCAAGCGCGGAATGGACGCGAGCGCGATCAAGGCCGCCGACGCCAAGGTGCGCGAGACGGTCGAGGGCATTCTCGGCCAGATCGAGGCGCGCAATGACGAAGCCGTTCGCGAGCTGTCGCAGAAGTTCGACAACTGGTCGCCACCCGATTTCAAGCTGAGTGCGCAGGAGATCGAGCGCGCGATTGACCAAGTGCCGAAGCGCGACCTCGAGGATATCAAGTTCGCCCAAGCGCAAGTGCGCAACTTCGCGCAGAAACAGCGCGAGAGCATGGTCGACATCGAGGTGGAGACCCTGCCCGGCGTGGTGCTCGGCCACAAGCACATCCCGGTAAATTCGATCGGCTGCTACGTACCCGGCGGGCGCTATCCGATGGTGGCGTCGGCGCACATGTCGATCGTCACCGCCAAGGTCGCGGGTGTGAAGCGCATCATTGCCTGCGCCCCGCCCTACAAGGGCGGGCCGAATCCGGCCATCGTTGCCGCCCAGCACTTCGGCGGCGCCGACGACATCTACGTGCTCGGCGGCGTGCAGGCGGTGGCGGCGATGGCGCTCGGCACCGACACGATCGAGCCGGTCGACATGATCGTCGGCCCCGGCAACGCCTATGTGGCGGAAGCCAAGCGCCAGCTCTACGGCCGCATCGGCATCGATCTGCTCGCCGGCCCGACCGAGACTTTGGTGATCGCCGACGACAGCGTCGACGGCGAAATCTGTGCCACCGACCTGCTCGGCCAAGCCGAGCACGGGCCGACCTCGCCCGCGGTGCTGCTGACCAACTCGGAAAAGCTCGCGCAGGACACCATGAGGGAAGTCGAGCGCCTCTTGTCGATCCTGCCCACCGCCGATGCTGCCAGCCAGGCCTGGAAGGACTACGGCGAGGTGATCGTCTGCGACTCGGTCGACGAAATGGTGGCGGAAGCCGACCGTATCGCCTCCGAGCACGTGCAGGTGATGACGCGCGATCCCGACTATTTCCTCAACAACATGACCAACTACGGCGCGCTGTTCCTGGGGCCGCGCACCAACGTCGCCTATGGCGACAAGGTGATCGGCACCAACCACACGCTGCCGACCAAGAAGAACGCCCGCTTCACCGGCGGGCTGTGGGTCGGCAAGTTCCTCAAGACCTGCACCTATCAGAGGGTGCTGACCGACGAGGCCAGCGCCAAGATCGGCGAAGTCTGCTCGCGGCTGTGCGTGCTGGAAGGCTTCCTCGGCCACGCCGAGCAGGCCAACATCCGCGTGCGCCGCTACGGCGGGCGGAATGTGCCCTACGCCACGGCGGCGGAGTGAGCGTGTGCACCGATGCAATTTACTGCTGAGGATATCCAAGCAATTGAACGCCTGCATGTGCGGGCGTGGCCCGCGCTCGAAACGGCGGCAGTTCACGGCTGGCTTTGGCGCTACTCAGGCGGCGGCTCGCAACGCGCCAATTCGGTCTCGACCGTGCACTTCGACGGTGACGGCCCCGCTGTCGCGCTCGACCTCGTCGAGGCCCGCTACCGTGCCCGCGGCGCAATGATACGGGTCCACACCTACGACCTCACCGCGCCGCCCGGGTTGACCGGCCTGCTAGAGGCGCGCGGCTACCGCGACGGCGAAGCCACGGTCACGATGGTGAAGGGAGTCACCGCGCGGGAAACGCCGGCGGATGTCGAAGTCGCCGACCTAGCCGACGCAGAATGGCGCGAGGTCTATCTCGGCGCTATCACCGAAAATCGGCGCGCGGTCAATGCGAAGATCCTCAACTCGATCCCGCAACCCCGCTCCTGGTTTTCCTGCCGGCGCAACGGACAAGTGATCTCGACCGGCCTGTGCGTCGCCGACGGCCGCTTTGCGGCGGTGGAATGCATGACAACCCGTGCGACGGCGCGGCGGCAAGGCGGCGCCAAAAGCATCCTCGCCGGCCTCGAAGCCTGGGCCGCCACGCGCGGCGTCCACGCCTTGGCGCTGCAGGTCGTTGCAGCCAATGCGCCGGCGGCCGCACTCTATCGCCGCTACGGTTTCGCGCCGGTTGCGACCAACCGCTTCTGGGTCAAGAATTGGTAGCGCATGAGCATCGACCTCACCCCCACCCCCTCCTCCCGCCTTGACGGGCGCCGCGCGCTGGTGACCGGCGGCGGGCGCGGCATCGGCCTGACGGCCGCGGCGGCGCTCGCCGACGCCGGCGCGCAGGTGACGTTGGCCGCCCGCACATCGAACGAGATTCAGGAAGCCGCGGAGGCCATCCGCGCGCGCGGGCAGCAGGCGGACGCGCTGACGCTCGACGTCACCGATATCGACGCGGTCCGCGCGGCGCTTGCCCAACGCGCGCCCTACCACATCCTGGTCAACAACGCCGGCATGAACCGGCCGGCCATGCTGCCGGACGTGACGGCAGAAGACTTCGACGCCATCTTTTCGCTCAACGTACGCGCCGCCTTCTTCGTGGCGCAGGCGGTGGCGACGCGGCTGCTGGACGAAAAGCTGCCGGGCTCGATCATCAATATCTCCTCGCAGATGGGCCATGTCGGCGCCGCGCGCCGCACGGTCTATTGCGCATCCAAGCACGCCATGGAGGGCTTCACCAAGGCGATGGCGATCGAGCTCGCGCCGCACAACATCCGCGTCAATTCGCTCGGCCCCACCTTCCTGGAGACGCCAATGACACGGCCATTCTTCGAGAACAAAGCGTTCCGCGACGAGGTGCTGGGAAAGATCAAGCTCGCCCGGCTCGGGCAGTTGGAAGAGCTTTGCGGGGCGATCGTATTCCTGGCAAGCGATGCCTCGTCGCTGATGACCGGCGCAGCGCTCAAGCTCGACGGCGGCTGGACGGCGGAGTGAAGCGCTCTTCCGCCTCATCCTGAGGAGCCCGCGCGCAGCGCGGCGTCTCGAAGGATGGGGCGGCCATACGGTTCGAGACGCGCCGCCTACGCGGCGCTCCTCACCATGAGGCCGATCAAGGCTGCAACACTTCCGGATTGACGCAGCCGGCCGGCGTGCGGCCGTCAAGCAGCGCTTCGATATTGTCGACGACGATGTTCGCCATCTCCTCGCGCACTTCGAATGTGGCGCTGCCGAGATGCGGGTTGAGGACGACGTTCTTCATCTTCGTCAGCTCGGCGGAGACATTCGGCTCGAACTCGAACACGTCAAGGCCGGCGCCGGCAATTTTCTTGGCCTTGAGCGCGCGCACAAGCGCCTTCTCGTCGATGATCGGCCCGCGCGCCGTGTTGACGATAAACGCGGTCTTCTTCATCAAGCCCAATTCGCGCGCGCCGATCTGATGGCGGGTCTCGGCGTTGAGCGGCGAATGCAGCGAGACGAAATCGGATTCACGCAGCAACTCATCGAACGGCACATAAATGAGCCCGGCTTCGCGCTCCTCACTTTCCGGCTTACGGCGCGGCGTCCAGTACAGAACGCGCATGTCGAAGCCCTGCGCGCGCTTGGCCACCGCCTTGCCGATCAGCCCGCCGCCGCCGACCAGGCCCAGCGTCTTGCCGTGCACGATGGCGCCGAGCAGATGGCGCGACTGGCCGCCGGGGAATTTGCCGGCACGCACCAGTCTGTCGCCTTCCACCATGCGGCGCGCGGCCGCCAGCATCAGGCCGAAGGTGAGATCCGCGGTCGCCTCGGTGGTCACCGGCGGCACAACGGTTACTGGAATGCCGCGCCTGGTTGCTTCCGCAACGTCGATGTTCGACGGCGAGATCGACTGCGCCGCGATGTGTTGAAGGTTCGGATTGGCCGCGATCACCGCCTTATCGATCTTGTCGTGCAGAAGGCAGAAGAGGATGTCGGCCTGTTTAACGGCAGTGATAAGCGTGCGGTGCGGGATGACGCGGCTGTCGTCGGGAAAGATTTTGACGCTGCCGAGCGCGCGCAAACGCTTGATGGCGCTGTCGGCAACCGGCTGGCTGACGAAGATGCGCGGTTTGCGGCTCACCGCAGCCACCGCACGACACCGGCGACGCCGTCGACCGCACACTGCGAGCCATCGGGAATATGCTGGGTGGCATCGAGCACGCCCAGCACCATGGGAATGCCGCGCTCGCGTGCCAGCGAAGCCAGATGCGAGGTCGAGCCACCGAGCTCGGCGACCACGCCGGCCACCTTCGGCAGGATATGGCTGAGCGCCGGACCGGCGACGCGCGTGACTAGAATGTCGCCGGGCGCGACGCGCGCCAGCTCGCATTCGCAATTGACCACCACGGCACGGCCGGAGCCCCAGCCGATGCCTGCCGGATGGCCGCTCAAGCCCGGATGACGCAGCCAAATCTCATCGGGCACCACGGGCGCTTCGACATGCAGCGGACGCGACTGCAACAGCTTGAAGCCGCTTTCATCCATCGCCCATTCGATCTCGACCGGCTGACCGGCGAGCTGCTCGCACTTGCGCAACAGACGGCCGAGGGCGACCGCCTGACCGGCGCTGAGGCACGGCTCGCTGACCATGTCCTTGGGCACGCTCTGCGGTGCCGAGACGCCATGGGCGCAGGTGTCCTGATGGTTCTTGCGGCCGGCCTGCACGGTGCGCAGGAAGCCGTTCTTGGCGAGCACGATGCGGTCCGGCACCACCTCGCCCTGCGCGATCGCCGAGCCGAGGCCCCAGGTGGCCGAGATCAGCATCTGGCCTTCAGCGGTTTCGCTCAAGCCGCCGCCGGAGGCGCGCGCGTTGATCAGCGGCTGGATCAGCACGCCCATGGCGGTATCGGCCGGCGACAGATCGGCATTCTCCATGTAGCGCCGCGCATGCGAGGTCCACAGCGCCGCCCAGCAGGCGCGCACCGCGGTCAAGAATTCGGTTTCGTCGGAGAGGCCGAGGAAGCTTTCGAACTGGCCGGCGAAGTTGGCGCCCTTGCGGTCCTCGAGCAGCGCAGAGGAGCGCACGGCGCCGAGGGGCGCTTGCTCACGCTGGGCGCGCCAGGCGGCGAGCAGCGGCTCGAGAATTTCCGGCGCGATCGGCTGCTGGTAGATCGCCAGCCTGATCTGGATCGACAGCCGGCGCGTGGTCGGTACATCGCCTTCGTTGTACTCGGCGAGCATGTGCTCAATGCCGATATGGCGGAGCTGATGTCGGTAGGCCCCAGCCGTGAGCGCGAAGCCGCCCGGCGTCGGCAGCCCGGCGCGCGTCAACTGCGACAGGTTCGCCGCCTTCGGGCCGACGTTTTCGGGATCGGCCGCGGCAGGGTCGGTGAGCGGCAAAATGAATTCGGCCATCTCTCCCCTCGTGTCCCGGACGCGGTGCACCACGCTCGCGGTGCAGCACCGATCCGGAACCCAGTTTTTCAGTGCGATGAAATTCCGAGTCTACAGCGCATCACTGACGTGCCGCGCTGCGCCCGGGACACATACGTCATTTCACGTGGTCGCCGTAGCCCGGCAGCGGATCGACAACGGTGATCTGCTTCACA
This sequence comes from uncultured Pseudomonadota bacterium, assembly GCA_963732895.1. Lineage (GTDB taxonomy): Bacteria > Pseudomonadota > Alphaproteobacteria > Rhizobiales > Xanthobacteraceae > Pseudolabrys. Next base: position 190,363 of record CAVTBG010000001.1, read on the forward strand.
GGGAAGTTCGACACGATCTCGATGCCGTCGTTCTTGACGATCAGCATTTCCTCGATGCGCACGCCGTAGCGGAATCGTTTGCCGTGCTGAGTCTCGAGCGCGAAGGTCATGCCTTCCTGGATCTCGATCGGATGGTCGAGCGACCAGATGCGCGAGATCACCGGCGGGTCATACTGCGCGAGGCCGAGACCGTGACCCCAAAGGTTAGCGGCGGCCTGGTCTTCGTCCTCGTAGCCCCAGGTCTCCATCGCCGACGGCCACTTCAGCGCGATGTCGCGCGTGGTGGCGCCGGCCTTTACCGCGCCGATCGAGTCGTAGAGCCACTTGAGCGCGGTATCGTAGGTGTCCTTCTGCTCCTGGGTCGGCTCCTTGCCGACGCAATAGGTACGGTAATAGCAGGACTTGTAGCCGTTCCAAGTGAGCGCGGCCAAATCCATGAACACGATGTCGCCGGGCTGGATGATGCGGTCGGAGAAGTTGCGCCAGTTCGGCCAGGTGTTGGGGCCGGACGACACGATGACGTCCTCGACGTCTTCCATGCCGGGGATGTTGTAGAGGTATTCCATCAAGTGCGCGGTGACCTGGTTCTCGGTCACGCCCGGGCGCAGGAATTTCATGCACTCCCAGTGGGTGGCGTCACCGATGGCGCCGACGATGCGGAAAGCTTCCTGTTCGTCGGGGCTCTTGACCGCGCGCGCCTCCATCATGGGCGTCATGCCGTCGACCCAATTGATGTTATTCTCCTTGAACACGTTGATCATGTTGATGTCGATGAAGTCGCAGCCGAGCTTCTGCCCGGCGACGCCATGTTCCTTCATCGCCTGCATGATCGCCTTGACGAACTTGTTGACCTGCTGGGTCGAGGCGGGACCGGCGGCACCCTTGATCCACGCGAACGAGTGGCGGACGTTCTCCTTCGGGATCCACGGGCTATGGCGCTCGATCTGGAAGCCGATGTCGCCCTGCTCGAACAGGATCGGACGGCCGTCGCCGCACAGCATGGCGTAGCGCAGGCCGGGCTTGAGCCGGTTCCAGCCGGGGGTCAGCGTGCCGGTGATGTAGCGGCAGTTCTCGTCGTACATGCAGAGCATGGCGCCGAGACCGTGCTTCTTCATCATCGTGCGTGCGCGCTCGATACGGTACTCGCGCAGACGATCCCAATTGATCTTCTGCTGCCAATCCATACCGGCGATGCCGAAATTCGCTCCCATGGCGTTTTCTCCCGACGGGCGCCGTTCACCGGCGCCCTAGTTTGCGAGGGCTGATTGGGCGCGGACTCTATGCTGTTGGCAGATCAAGAAGAAATAATATATTCTGCGCCAAGGCATTATGTTTTCTAATAGCGTCGATCCAATCGGGCATTCATGACCAACATCCCGCTGCGGCAAATTCGCGCCGTCATCGCCGTCTGCGAGGAAGGCTCCTTCACCCGCGCCGCTGTGCGGGAGAACGCCACCCAGTCCGGTATCTCACAACACGTGGCAGCGGCCGAACGCTCGCTCGGCGTGCAGTTGTTCGAACGCACCACCGGCGGGGTCAAGCCGACGCCGGCGGGCCTGCGTTATTACAAAAGCTGCGTCGAAGCGGTCGGCGCGCTGGAAAACGCCGCCGAGCAGGCGCGCTCGCTCGCCGGCCAGGTGACCGGCGAACTGCGCATTGGCCTGATGCCGACCTTCACCCGCGCCGTGTTGGCCCCGGTGCTGGACAACTTTGTGCCACGTTGCCCGGAAGTGCGCCTGCACATCGTCGAAGGCTACAGCGGGCTCCTTACCGAGATGGTGCTCGATGACGCGCTCGACTTCGCGGTGGTGCCGGCCTTCGAAGGCACCATCGGGCTCAAGGCGCGTCTTCTGGTGCGCGACCGCGAGATGCTGATCTCCGGCCCGAGCCGCGGCCTGACGCCGCTATCGCCGGTGCGGCTTTCCGAATGCCGGCCGCTCAAACTGGTGATCCCGGGGCCGGACAATATCCGTCGGCGCAATCTCGAAACCTATTTCCAGAGTCACGGCGTCGAAGTCGAGGCCATGCTGGAAATGGACGCCATGATCGCCACGCTCGAGTTCGTCGCCCGTTCCGACTGGGCGACCATTCTGCCAAGCGTGATTTCGGTCAACGACATCGGCCGCAGCGAACTCATCGTCAATCCGATCATCGAGCCGGAGCTGCACGCCGACTTCGTGGTGATCCAGCCAACCCGGCACACGCTCTCGACGCAAGCGCGATTGTTTCTCGAACGCTTCGAGCAGGAGGTCGCCCATATTCACGAAGTATGGGACCGCGCGATCGCCGGAACGCGCAGCGCCATGCAGCCCGCGGCCGAGTAAGCCATGGACGCTCATGTACCCTCCGCCGAATACGGCGCCTGGAACCCAGGGCTCGAATCGCAGTTGCCGCGCGCGTACCTGCCGCTCTCGACCATCTTCAACAGCGACCATGTTTCGACCAACATCGCCAAAGCATATGAGCTCGCCGATTATTGCGGCTTGCCAGTGCAAGATCTGGTCGCATTTCGTCCCGAAAGATTGATCGTCCATGAACTGCTGATTTCGGTGACCATCAATCTGTCGGTGCCCGACGGCACCAAATACGCCACTCTGGGTGAAAATTTCCGCCAGATGACATCGACCATTCTCGCCCGTTACATTGCTCCCCATCGCGACGAACTGATTGCGGCTTATGAAGACGTAAAGCGTGCCGCCACGGAAAAAATTGCACGGGAGCTTTCGGCGGTGTTCGCGCCCGCGACGAAACAGTCTGCAACGAAGGAAGGGGAATCGCGCGGATTTTTCGGGTTTGGCAAACCAAAGGAGAAGCCTACCCCCGCGCTCGAAACGCCCGAAGCCCGTGACCGACGTATCGCTGCCGAATGGCAAGAGAAATCGAAGGCCGCCGACAATCCGCTCGATGAGTCCTGTTTCTGGGCGCTCGGCACCGTCGCCACGGCGATCATCACCAGACGTGGACGGCTTTACGGCGACCAGAACATACTTACGGAGCTTGCCGTCACTTTGGCATGCAACGACCATGGCAGCGAGGTCATCGGCGACGCCGTCCAGCCGTTCGTCATGGAAGCGGCCAAGAAAGAGAGCTACCGGCCGCTGCCGCCGCAGGCGCATCCGGTCGTCATGAACGTCAAGGGTGCGTCAGCCTCCGGAAAAAGCACAATGCGGCCGTTGCAACGGGCGCTGGCGGAAAAACTCCACTTGCCCTGGAACGACTTCGCGCTGATCAGCCCTGACATCTGGCGCAAATATCTGCTCGACTACAATTCGCTTGACGCCGCCTACAAATACGCCGGCACCATGACCGCGCACGAGGTCGAGATCATCGACAAGAAGCTCGATCTGCGCATGGCGGCCAAAGCCGCCGATGGGAAAATGTCGCATCTCTTGATCGACCGCTTCCGCTTCGACAGCTTCACGCCGGAAGGCAAGGAGAGCCGCCGGCTGCTCACCCGGTTCGGCGACCTGATCTACATGTTCTTCATGATCACGCCGCCAGAGATGACGGTGGAGCGCGCCTGGAGGCGCGGGCTGAAATTCGGCCGTTACAAGGCAGTCGACGACCTGCTCGCCCACAATGTCGAAGCCTATGAGGGCATGCCCGAGTTGTTCTTCACCTGGGCGCTCAACACCGGGCGGCGCGTGCACTATGAATTCCTAGACAACAGCGTCGCCGAGGGTCAACGGCCGCGCACGGTGGCCTATGGCTGGAACCAGGACATGACGATTCTGGACGTGAAGGCGATGCTCGACATCGATCGCTTCCGCAAGATCAACATCAACGCGCATGCGCCCACGGAGGTCTATCTCGGTGACGACTTGGCGCCGGAACGCAACGTCGAGTTCCTCAAGCGCTGCGCGCGCATGATTCCGGCGATCAATTTCGCCGACTACGACACGGGCAAGGTCTATGCGCGGCTGGAGCGTAGCCAATGGACGTGGCGCGAGGAGGAGAGCTACGCCCGCGCGCTGCAGGATCCCGACGCCGAGGCCGGCTTGGATGCGGTGGCGCCGAAGAACTACGATCCGGATGCGGCTAGGCCGTTCGAACAGCCTGACCTGGCGGACGATAAGGCGCACACCTTAGGCGCCTGGGGTGAGGCGGCCAATATCCGCTGAGCTGTCATGCCCCGCGAAGGCGGAGCTGCGTCAGCCCGGCCCTATCACTCGGGGCTCATCGTAGACCCGCGGTTCGAGCGGCGTCCCGTCGTTGGTCATCGTATGCTGTTCGAAACATTTGATGCCTGCCGGGATGACCGTGCCCCGCTGGGCGACGCTCAAGAAGATGTGCCGCGTGTTTTCGGCCGTCCGCTCGAACCAGTTCGGATCGTCGAAGGTGCCGCCATAAACGCCGACGACGTCGGGGAAGCGTTCGAAGCTCAGGAACAGCTTGGTGCCGCAGTTGTCGCAGAAGTGGACTTCGACCATCTTGCCGCTGCCTTCGGAGCGGTGATCGTAAATCTTCGGCTGGCCTGAAACCACGTCCATGTCGGATGTTCCGAAGATCGGCTCCACCAGATACGCCGACCCGGTGGCTCTTTGGCAGAACCGGCAATGGCAGATCGTCACGCGCATCGGCCGCGATTTAACCGCATAGCGGATTCGACCGCATAGACAGCCGCCTTCATGTGCAGGCATGACCATTACTCCGTCGCCCAAAACGTAATCTTATCACGCCCCGGTCAAACCTGCATCCACGCCCCATTGGCGTCGACCGACTTGAACACCGCCTCCAGCGCGGCGGCGGTCTGCAGGATGCCGGCGGGCGGGATCGGGAACGTCCCCTCGCCCAGCACGGCGCGCGCGAAGTAATCGAGATTGCGGCCGAGATGGTTGTCGGCCGGCCGGTCGATCACTTCCGGCTCGTCGTCGCCAGCGCGGCGGACGAGCGCGCGTGTCTCGCTCACGCTCTCCATCCAGCAGTTCTCGCCGAAGATCGCGATGCGCCAGCGGAACGGCGTCTTAATGGTGGTGCCTAGGTTGCCGGTCGCGCCGTTCTCGAATTCGATCAGTGCCGCGGTGGTGTCGCCGGCCGGCACGTCCAGCGCGCGCGCCTTCGACAGCGCGGCGATGCGCTTCATCGGCCCGACTAGGTCGCGAAAGCAGTCGAGCACATGAATGCCCATGCCGGTCATGCCGCCAGCGCGGGTTTCCGCCGCCGCCATGCGCCAGCTGTCCGCCGGCATGCCGGCAAGCCAGTCGTGACTATAATTGCCTTCCGCATGCATGATGGTGCCGAGCGCGCCGCTCGCCGCCACCTCGGCGAGCACGCGCATCGACGGCATCAGCCGGAAATGATGGCCGACGGCGATCTGAACGCCAGCGCGTTCGACCGCGGCCAGCATCGCCTGCGCATCAGCCTTGCTGAGCGCGAACGGCTTTTCGCAATAGATGTGCTTACCGGCGGCGGCGGCCGCTTCCACCTGCGCGCGGTGCTTGGAGTGAGGCGTCGCCAGGATTACCGCCTGTACCGCGGGATCAGCCAACACCTCTTCATACGACGTGCCGAGGGCGATTTTCTGCTCGGCAGCGAAGTCGCGCACCGTGTCCGGCTCCAACGTGACGCCGCGCGCGAAACGAATCGGCGCGCCGAAGTCGTTGGCCGCCTTGACCAGTGTCTTGCCCCACCAGCCGAGGCCGACGATTGCGGTATTGAGCATTGCGACTTCCAACTAGACCGACGCCGGCGCGCCCGGCTGCTTGAGCGGATGGGCGCGGGCGAAGGCGTCGAGCTTGGCGCATTCGTCGATGATGCGCGTTACAGTCGGATAAGGCGTCATGTCGCATTTGAAATACATGGCGCCGGCGCCCTGACCCGACAGACAGATGTCGGCGATGGTAACCTGGTCGCCCTGGCAATAGCGCCCGGTCTCGGGCGACGACGACAGGTTCGTCTCCAGCGCGTGCAGCGCCGCGTTATGCCAATGCTGTCCCCATTCGATGATGCCGGCCTCGTCGACGTCATAGGTCTTGGCGAGATGCTCGCGCACACGCGGCACGATCAGCGGATGGGTGTCGCAGGCGATAAGCTGCGATAGCGCCCGCACCCGCGCGCGCGCCTTCGGCTCCTTCGGCAGCAGCGACGGGTTGGGATGAGTTTCGTCGAGATATTCGAGGATGGCGAGCGACTCGAACAGCACCGTGCCGTCGTCCTCGATCAGCGCCGGCAGCGCCATCATCGGATTGATCTTGCGATAGGCCTCTTCGCGCTGCTTGCCCTCATGCAGGTTCACGTTGACGACCTCGTCGGGCGTTATGCCTTTAAGGTTGAGCGCGACGCGCACTCGGTAGGTCGCCAGCGAACGCCAGTAGGAAAATAGTTTCATCGAACGCGCTCCCTCAAATCAACTCCGTGAGTTCTAATTCTTCTCCGACGACCAGTAGACCGCCATGCGCGCGCCGTCGCCCTCGCCAGCCCCGTGCTGCACCGCGTCCTGGAAGCCCGACAGCGCCGCCTTGGTCGCGATCATGTCGGCGCCAAGCGCCTCACCGGTCTCGACCATGGTGCGCAGGTCCTTCAGTCCGTTGGCGATCGTGAAGGTGGCCGGCCCTGGGTCCTTGCCCTGGAACATGGTGACGATCATGTCGGCGCGCATCCTGAGCGCGTTATTGGCGCCGTTACTTTCGACGAACAAGTCGAGCAGGCGCTTGGGGTCCCAGCCCACGCTGCGCGCGATGGCGAAGGCCTCGCCGTAGGCCTGCCACGCCACCATCAGCGGCAGGTTGATGGCGAGCTTCATGGCCGCGCCGGAGCCGATTGGGCCGCAATGCTCAAGCCTGCGGGTCAGTTGCTCCAGGATCGGCCGCGCGCGCACGGCGTCGTCCGGTTCGGCGCCCATGAGGCCGAGCAGTTGGCCCTTGCGCGCCGGCGCGGTGGAGCCGCCGACCGGGCATTCGACCATGACGGCGCCTTTGCCGCGCACCTTGGGCGCGAGGTCGGTCTCGACCTTGGGCGCCACCGTGCTCATCTCGATGAACAGCCTGCCCTTGACGTCGCCGGACAAGAGACCGTTCGGTCCGTTATAGACGTCGTCTATCGCCTTGCCGTCAGTCAGGATGGTGATGATCGCTTCGCTTAGCCCCGCCACCTCGGCCGGCGATCCGGCAACCTTGGCACCGGCCTCGGCCAGCGGCTTCGCCTTCTCGACCGCTCGATTCCAAACGGTGACCTCATGACCGACGTCGATCAACCGCGCGGCAATGGCGGCGCCCATCGCGCCGAGACCGGCAACTCCGATTTTCATGCTTCCTCCTGACACGCTTTTGCTGCGACGATAGGCGATCGCGGCGTCCCATGAAAGCCGTGTTGTTGCCCACCCACTCGACAGCCCGGGCTCTAACGCCTTAAGAGGACTCGCGACGGGACGTGCGAGATGCATGCGCTCTTATTTTTCGGCAGGGAGAAAACCGAATGGCAGCGGCGAAGCGGAAGAAGCGGTCGAAGGGCATAGTCGGCGTCGTTGGCCTCGGGATTATGGGCGGTGCCTTCGCCAAGAACTTGGCGAAGTCCGGCTGGCGCGTTATCGGCTTCGACGTCAGCGTGGCACGCCGGCGCGAAGCCGTCCGCGCGGGCGTGGAAATCGTGCGTAGCGCCGCCGCGGTGGCCGCCGCCGCGCCGACGGTGCTGACCAGCTTGCCCAAGCCGCAGGCGCTGATGGCGGTCGCGCGCGAAATCGCCGGCGCCAAGCTGAAGGGCAAGGTGCTCGTGGAAATGAGCACTTTCACGATTTCAGATAAGGAAAAGGCCGAGAAGATCCTGCGCAAGGCTGGCCACACTATGCTCGATTGCCCAGTCAGCGGCACCGGCTCGCAAGCCGCCGCCGGCGATCTCGTGTTTTATGCCAGCGGCGAGGCGAAGGCGATCCGCAAGCTCAAGCCGATGTTCGAAGCCTTCGGCCGCAATGTTTATGACGTCGGCCCGTTCGGCAACGGCAGCAAGATGAAATATGTCGCCAACCTGCTGGTCGCCATCCACAATGTCGCCAGCGCCGAAGCCATGGTGCTGGGCATGAAGGCGGGCCTCGATCCGCAGATGATCCTCGACTTGGTGCAGGCCGGCGCCGGTAATTCGCGTGTGTTCGAATTGCGCGCGCCGATGATGGTAAAAGGCAACTACAAAGACGCCACCATGAAGATCGACGTGTGGGACAAGGACATGTCGGTGATCGGCGGCTACGCCAAGAAAATTAAGGTGCCGACACCGCTGTTCGACGCCACCAAGCCGGTCTACGTCAAGGCGCAGAAGTCCGGTCTCGGCGCACACGATACCGCCTCGGTGTGCGCGGTCCTGGAAAAGATGGCGAAGGTGAAGCGCAGGAAAAAGCGGCGCTAACGCGCCGCCGGCGAGCGCCGCATCATACTCCGCTCATTCCCGCGCAAGCGGGAACCCAGTCGCCACGTGCCTGCGATCCCAATTCGTGGCACTGGATCACTGCTTACGCGGGGACGAGCGGACAATTGCGTTCGCCCTTGCGCGCCGGCGGCGCTTCTCTGTAGCCTCCCCGGCAACAATTGAAATTTATTGTCAGGGAGGACGATATGGTGGCTGCGCTGGAGGAACGCTCCGAAGTCCGCGACGGCATGCGCATCGACTGGAACGTACCGATCACCATGGACGATGGCTTGGTCGTGCGCGCCGATGTCTATCGGCCAATCAAGGATGGCCGCTATCCGGTGCTCCTCACTTACGGGCCCTACGCCAAGAACCTCGCCTTCCAAGATGGCTATCCGAGCGCCTGGCAGCGCATGGCGGACAAGCACGCCGACGTCACCGCCGGTTCCAGCAACCTCTACCAGAACTGGGAAGTGGTCGATCCGGAGAAATGGGTGCCGCACGATTACGTCTGCGTGCGCGTCGACTTGCGCGGCACCGGCTGCTCGCCCGGCTTCATCGATCATTTCTCACCGCGTGAAACCAAGGATTTCTACGACTGCATCGAATGGGCCGGCGTACAGCCCTGGTCGAGCGGCAAGGTCGGGCTCAACGGCATTTCCTATTACGGCATGAACCAGTGGCACGTGGCGTCGCTGCAGCCGCCGCATCTCGCCGCCATGTGCGTGTGGGAAGGCTCCGCCGACTGGTACCGCGACATGACCCATCACGGCGGCATTCTCTCAACCTTCTGGGAGAACTGGTACGACATGCAGGTGAAGACCGTGCAGTACGGCGCGGGCGAGCGCGGCGGCCGCAGCCCCGTGCATGGCGAACTGGTGTGCGGCCCGGAAACGTTGTCGGAGGAAGAGCTCGCCAGGAACCGTTCCGATTTCGGCGGCGATATCCTCGCCCATCCGATGGATGACAAGTATCACCGCGACCGCTCGCCGGTGTGGTCGAAGGTGAGCGTGCCGCTGTTCACGGCCGCCAACTGGGGCGGCCAAGGGCTGCATCCGCGCGGCAATTTTGAGGGCTTCGTGCGCGCTGCGTCGAAGCAGAAATGGCTCGAGGCGCACGGCATCGAGCACTGGACCCACTTCTACACAGACTACGGCCGCGGGCAGCAGCTACGTTTCTTCGATTACTTCCTGCACGGCAAGGATACGAGTTGGTCGAAGCAGCCGAAGGTATTCCTGCAAGTCCGCTATCCGGGCGAGAAGTTCGTCGGCCGCGCCGAGGGCGAATGGCCGCTCAAGCGCACCAAGTGGACGAAGTACTACCTCGATACTACGAGCATGACGCTGGAGACCAAGAAACCGACGCGCGGCGCCAAGCTCAGCTTCGCGTCCATGGGCGACGGCCTCACCTTCCTCACTCCGCCGCTAAAGGAAGACACCGAGATCACCGGGCCGTCGGCGCTCAAGCTATTTGCCTCATCGTCAACCAGCGATGCCGACTTCTTCATCGTGCTGCGGGTGTTCACCGGCGACATGAAGGAGGTCGTGTTTCAGGGCGCCATCGATCCGCACACCCCGGTGGCGCAGGGCTGGCTGCGCGCCTCGCACCGTAAGCTCGACAAGAAACTGTCGCTGCCCTACCGGCCCTATCACACCCACGACGAGAAGCAGCCGCTGAAAAAAGGCCAGCAGGCAGAACTCGACATCGAAATCTGGCCGACCTGCATCGTCGTGCCGGCCGGCTATCGCATCGGCCTGTCGGTGCGCGGCAAAGACTACGTCTATCCTGGCGGCAGTGGAGGCAAGCTATCGAACTTCAAGAATGAGTTGACCGGCTGCGGCCCGTTTCTGCACGACGACCCGCGCGATCGGCCGGCAGCCATTTTCGACAACACAACCACGTTACATTTTGGCAGGGCGAAAATGCCCTACGTGTTGTTACCGATTATTCCGCCAAAACGAGTGGCAACCGCCAAAAAAGCCGGCACGAAGAGCCGGCGTTAACCCACCGGCCTTGACACAAATTGTCGCGACCCGCTCCCCATTCAGATGGGAGAGCGGGCGACACGCCTCGCATTCCGACATCTCAAAAGGCGCGATCGTTAGCGTGCAATGGCCGCGCGCCGTTTTGCGCCCGACATGGTGCAGCGCGCAAAGGCCAAATCTCATCAGCGGCCATTTAGGGGGTTCACTCCCACTGCGGCTCGGGTAAGCTTGCCCGCATAACCTTCGGCCTCAACAAGAAGGGAGTTGTGGGAAGTGGGGCGGAATGAACGCGCATTACTGGATTATCCAGGGCTTTAACGGAATATCCTACGGCGCGCTGTTGTTTCTGGTCGGCAGCGGACTATCTCTCATTTTCGGCGTCATGCGGATCGTCAATCTGTCTCATGGCGCTTATTTTCTTTGGGGCGGCTACATTGCGATCTCAGTAATAGCGGCGACCGGCTCATGGGTCGTGTCGCTGCCGCTCGCCGCGCTCGCGGTCGCCTTGATCGGCATCGCGATGGAGCGTCTTTTCCTGCGCTCGGAAGGCTTAGAGTTCGTGCGCACGGGCGTAATCGCCGTCGGCGTCGGCCTGCTCATCAGTCTGGCTGTCAAAGCGAAATGGCCTGAGCTGATCGGCGGCGGCCTGCCGCAGATTATCGCGATCGCGCTCGTTGCTTCCATCGCCAGCTATTACCTATTGAAGCATGTTCCCATCGTGCCGATCGAGGCCGACGTCTTGCGCCAGGTTCTGCTCACCGTCGGTTTCGCCTACCTGTTCCAGCAGGCCGCGCTCGACATCTGGGGCGGCGACAATATGGACATCAATCCCATAGCGGTGCTGAACAAAAGCGTGGTGATCGGCGGCATCTATTTCCCGCTCTACCGCGTGTTCATGATTGCCATGGCGCTGGTGATCGGCATCGGCCTTTGGCTGATCATGGAAAAGACGCGCATGGGCGCCGCGGTGCGCGCCACCGTTGACGACGCGCAGATGGCGCGCGGCGTTGGCATCGACACCAACCGCATCTCGATGTTCATCTTCGCGCTCGGCGCCTTCCTGGCTGCGCTCGGCGGCGTGATCGGCGGCGCTTTCGTCGGCGTCTATCCGGGCCTCGACTTCGAGATCCTGCCGCTCGCCTTCGCGGTGGTCATCATCGGCGGCATGGGCTCGCTCGGCGGCGCCGCTGTCGGCGCCCTTGCGGTGGGTCTTGCGGACAATTTCGGCAAGGCGCTGTTTCCGGAAATCTCGTACTTCACCCTTTACGCGCCGATGGTGTTGATCTTGGCGATCAAGCCCACCGGCCTGTTCGGACGCGAGTGAGCCAATCGCGATGATGAGCCAGCGAACAAAAATCCTGACCGTCGCCGTCGTGCTGGCGGCACTGACCTACATCATCCCGAGCTCGAGTTCGTTCGTGGTGCTGCTGGCGACCCGCGCCATGGTGTTCGCCATCCTGGCAATGAGTCTGGACATCCTGCTCGGCTTCACCGGGCTGGCCTCGCTCGGCCAGGCCGCCTATTTCGGCGCCGGCGCCTATCTCACCGCCATCCTGGCGCACAAGTTCCATTTCGGGCTGGGCTGGGACTTCTGGCTGGTGGTGATCCTGGGCATGCTGTTCGCGGCGGCGCTCGCCGCGCTGTTCGGGTTGTTCGCCATCCGCGCCACCGGCGTCTACTTCCTGATGATCACATTGGCATTGGGACAGTGCGTCTGGGGCCTGGCTTATCGCTGGAACTCGCTGACCGGCGGCGACAACGGCATCAACGTCACGGCACGACCCAGTTTCGGCCTCGACCTGACCAACGAGCGCACCTTCTTCTTCCTGGTATTCGGCTTCTTTGTCGCGGCGCTTATCACTCTCTACGTGCTGGTGCGCTCGCCGTTTGGCCGCAGCCTGGCCGGCATCCGCGAGCGTGAACTGCGCATGCAGATCCTCGGCTACAACACCTGGCTGCACAAATACATCGCGTTCATCATCGCCGGCGCCTTCGGTGGGCTGGCCGGCGTGCTGTGGGCCCACACCAACGGCCTGGTCAGCCCGGAGACCGTGGTATTGACTACCTCGGTCGACGCGCTGCTGATGGTGGTGCTCGGCGGCGCCGGCACGCTGGTCGGCGGCGCCATCGGCTCGGCGATCGTGTTCGGCCTGCGCGAATATCTCTCGACCTTGGTGCCGTGGTGGCAATACGTGCTGGGCGGCGTCTATGTGCTGACCATTCTCTATCTGCCGACGGGCCTGATGGGCATCCCAACGCGCATCCGGCAGGCCCGCGCGAGTTCCGACAAGCAAAACAGACCAGCGACCGCAGACAAGCTGGCGCCTGAGCCGTCCTGAAAGCGGACGGAGATCTGATCAAGACAACGGGAGGGACGACAATGACAGACAAGTTACGAAAGCGAGTTGGCCCCGTGCTGATGGCCGGTGCCTTCGTGCTCGGTATGAGCATGAACGCGGCCAAAGCGGAGGAACTGCGCATCGGCTTTATCGCGCCGCTGACCGGTATCTTCGCCCAAGTCGGCAAGGACATGCGCAATGGCTTCCAAATGTATCTGGACGAACACGGCAACAAACTCGGCGGCGCCACCGTCAAGTTCATTGTCGAAGACAACCAGGGCAAATCTGACGCCGCCGTGACCAAGGCCAAGAAACTGGTGCTGAGCGACAAAGCGCAGATGTTCATCGGCGGCCTGTTGGCCTCCACCGGCTATGCGTTGGCCCCGGTCAGCAACGAGGAGAAGACGCTGTACATCGCCTCGATCCCGGCCGCCGATGACCTGACCCAGCGGCAGGCGAGCAAGTACCCGTTTTTCTTCCGCACCACCTGGACCTCATCGCAGCCGCACCACCCGCTCGGCCAGTGGGCCTGCGAACAGGGCTACAAAAAGGTCGTCGCCATCGCCGCCGACTACGCCTTCGGCTACGAAGTCGTCGGCGGCTTCCAGAAGGCGTTCGAGGACTGCGGCGGCAAGGTGATCCAGAAGCTCTGGCCGCGGCTGGGCGAAAAGGACTTCGGGCCATTCATTCCGCAGATCAAGTCGGACGCCGACGCGGTGTTCTCGCTGATGGTGGGGCCGATGTCGCTGCAGTTCCCCAAACAGTTGCGCGGGGCCGGCTACAAGAAACCGATCGTCGGCGGCGGCACCAGCTACGACGAGTTCATTCTGCCGAATATGGGTGACTTCGTGATCGGCGATGTCTCCGCGCTGCAATACTCGGCCGCCATCGACACGCCGAAGAATGAAGCTTTCGTGAAAGCTTACCGCAAGAAGTACGGCAAGGTGCCGTCCTACTATTCGGAGGCCAACTACACGACGGCGCAGATCATCGACGAGGCGATGAAGAAGGCCGGCGGCAAGTATCCCGGTCCGGCAAAGTTCGTCGAGATCATGGGCGGCCTGAAGATCGACGCCGTACGTGGGCCGGTCCATTTCGAAGACCGAAACCCAGTACAGAACATCTACATCAAGAAAGTCGAGAAGAAGAAGATGTTCGGCTATCCGAAGGCTGAGCTGTGGAACGTCGTGATCAAGACGTATCCGAACGTCAGCCAGTACTGGACCTACGGGAAAGAGAAGTTCCTGAAGCAGCCGGTCTATAGCCGCAACTTTCCGCCTTGTAAGTACTGCGAATAAGTGACCAGACGCCGGGGCTCCGTCAGGGGCCCCGGCGTTCCGCCCGGTTCGAAAGCTTATGTTGTGAGCATGGACACTCAGTCAAACGGCGGCAGCGTCCCGGCGCTCGAAGTGCGCGCGCTATGCAAGAGCTTCGGCGGTCTGCAGGCGACCCGCGACGTCAGCCTGCGCGTGATGCCGGGCGACCGCAAGGCAATCATCGGCCCCAACGGCGCGGGCAAGACCACGCTGTTCAATCTCATTACCGGCATCTATCCGGTAACCTCCGGCGAAGTGCTGCTGTTCGGCCAGGACGTCACCAAGTGGCCGAGTCATCGCCGCACCGCGCTCGGCATGGCCCGCACGTTCCAGGTCACAAGCCTGTTTCCGAAGCTGACCGTGCTCGACAACGTAATTCTCGGCATTCAGGGTTTGCGCAGTTCGAAATTCGTAATGTGGCGGTTCATGACCTCCTACCGCGACGTCTACCGGAAGGCGCATTCGCTGCTCGATCAGGCGGGTTTCCTCGACCGCAAAGACATCGAGGTGCGCAACCTGTCGCACGGCGAACAGCGCCAGCTCGAGATCGTGCTCGGGCTCGCCAGTGATCCCAAAATTCTGTTGCTCGACGAGCCCGCCGCGGGCTTGTCTTCCGGCGAGTCCGCCGAAATGGCGCAGTTCCTCATGAAGCTCGACCCGCAGCTCGCCATCCTGTTGATCGAGCACGACATGGACGTGGTGTTCGACGTAGCGTCGGAAATTTCCGTCCTGCACTTCGGCGAAATTCTCGAATCCGGCACGCCGCAACAGATCCACAACAGCGCGCGCGTGCAGGAAATCTATCTCGGAACAGGCTGAGTCATGGCCGCCATCCTCGACGTGCAGGACATCCACACCTATTACGGCGACGCCTACGTGCTGCAGGGGCTGTCGATCGAGCTCGAGCAGGGCCAGATCCTCGGCCTGCTCGGCCGCAATGGCGTCGGCAAAACCACGCTGGTGAACTCCATCGTCGGCTTCAATCCGCCGCGCCGCGGCAAGGTGATGTTCAAAGGCGACGACATCACGCTGAAGTCGTCGTTCGAGACCGTGCGCAGCGGTATGGGCCTGGTGCCGCAAGGCCGCCGCGTGTTCCCAACCCTGGGCGTGGAAGAGAATTCTGCTGGTCGCCGAGCGCAGCCCCGAGCGGCACAACTGGAACCTGGAGCGCGTCTACAATCTGTTCCCGCGCCTGCATGAGCGCCGCACCCAACGCGCCAAGACGCTATCGGGCGGCGAGCAGCAGATGCTGGCGATCGGCCGGGCGCTGATGACGAATCCGGACTGCCTGATCATGGACGAGCCGTCGGAGGGCCTAGCGCCGATCATCATCCAGGGCCTGTGGGAGGCCATCTCCAAGCTGAAGGAACAGGGCCTCTCCATCCTGCTGGTCGAGCAGAACGCCAACTTGGCGCTCAAGCTGGTCGACTACGTGCATGTGATGAGCAAGGGCCAGGTGGTCTATTCCTCGACGCCTGAGGAACTGAAGGGAAACGACGAGATCAAGTCGAGTTATCTCGGCATCTAACGCGGCCTATCCCCCGCCAGCGTCACCCGATGCATCACGCGTTTGAAGCCGTGGTAGTCGTTGACCGGGTTGTGCAGCACGCAGCGGTTATCCCAAAACGCCATCGAGCCGACCCGCCAGCTGAAGCGGCAAGTGAATTCGGGCCTTGTCTGGTGCTGGAAAAGAAATTCGAGCAGCGGTCGGCTTTCCGCTTCTGTCATGTCCTTGAAGCGCAAGGTGTGCGCGAAATTGACGTAAAGCGCCTTGCGGCCAGTCTCCGGATGGGTGCGCACCACCGGATGCTCGCCGACATACTCTTTCTTGGCCTCCGTCTTGGCGCTGTCGCGCACCCGGTCCTCGCGCGTCTTCGTGACGTCCGCCTTGGCCGATGAGTTTATGGCGATCAGTCCGTCAAGCATCCGCTTCATGCCGTCGGACAACGTCTCGTAGGCGCGATAGCCGCTGGCAAAAAGCGTGTCGCCGCCATAGGGCGGCACTTCGCGCGCGATCAGCATGGTGGCCATGGGCGGCGCCTCGAGATAGGCGGTGTCGCTGTGCCAGACGCCGCCGAAATTATTCCGCTCGTGTTCGAGCTTCACGACCGGAATAATCTCAGGGAAGCCCTCGATGCCCTTGATGAAGGGGTATTCGATAACCTCGCCGAAACGTTTTGCGACATTGAGAAACTTTGCAGGCGGCAGGTCCTGGTCTCGGAAAAAGATGACGCCGTGCTCCAGCCAAACCTGCCGGATAGCAGATATCACGTTGTGGCCGGGCTCGTTGGCAAGATCGATGCCCAATACCTCTGCGCCGATCGAACCAGAAATGGGCCTCACCTCGAAGCCGTTACCCGTCATTGTTCACCGCCCGTTGCACTCAGGGATGATTGCACTCGCAACGGATAAGTCAACAAGCATGTTAATGCATGCGTTGCCCGCTGTTTCGCAACGTGGGCAGCCTCGCAACGGCAGCAACGGGCTTTACACGACGGATTACATTGAACGATGATGCGCGCGGCTCGGTCTGTTGCGCTGGATGCGGCGGCTCATAAAGTGGCGCCGTTCACCCCGCCAACCAAGGCTGCGAAGGCCGAACAATAACGGTCGAACGAAAAGCGCTCGGCCATCAACCCCGAAACGGGGCGACGAAGGGAGGAGTTCTATGTCCATCAAAGTCAGCCGGCGTAAATTTATGGCTGCGACGGCCGCGGGTGCCGCGGCGGCAACGTTCAAGTTCCCCACTCCGGCGATCGCGCAAGCCGCGCCGTTCAAGCTCGGCCTGCTCACCGTCAAGACCGGCGGGCTGGCCGAGGGCGGCATCCAGATGGAACAAGGCGTGCGGGTCTGGCTGAAGGAGCACGGCAACAAAATGGCCGGCCGGCCGGTCGAGTTCTTCTCCGCCGACACCGGCGGCAAGCCGGCCGGCACCAAGACCAAAGCGCAGGAACTGATCGAGCGCGATAAGGTCGACGTCATCCTCGGGCCGCTCGCCGCCTTCGAGCTGCTGGCGATCGACGACTATATCAAGCAGCATAAGACTCCGACGCTGAGCCTCGCCGGCGCCGACGACCTCACCCAGCGACGGCCCAACCCCTACTTCCTGCGGGCCTCGGCGGCGTCCTCGCAAGCGATGCACGTGATGGGCCATTACGCCGCCAAGGAAATGGGGAAGAAGAAGGCCGTTACCCTCGATTGGGATTTTGCCTTCGGTTACGAACAGGAAGGCGGATTCCAGGCGGCGTTCCAGAAGGACGGCGGCTGCGTGACCAAGAAACTGTGGACGCCGTTGGGCACGCCCGATTACACGCCCTATATCGCGCAGATCAGCGATTGCGACGTCGTCTGCCAGGGCTTCCCCGGCGGCGTGCCGCTGCGCTTCCTCAAGCAATACTCCAGCTTCGGCCTCAAATACCCGGTGGTCACTGGCGAGACTGGCGGCGACGACGCGCTGCTGCATTCCTTTGGCGACGAAGCGGTGGGCATGATGAGCGCCTGCCCCTACACGCTCGATCTCGACACCGACGCCAACAAGAAGTTCATCCAGGCGATGATCAAGGACTTCAAGGACCCGCCGGGCTTCTACGCCGCAGGACTTTACGTCACCTGCGACGTCGTCAACGCCGGCCTGGAAGCGGTCAACGGCAAGACTGACGACAAGGATAAGTTGATGACCGCGCTCAAGGCCGTGAACCTGAAGGACACGCCGCGCGGGCCGATCAAGTTCGACCATCTCGGCAACGTGGTCGGCACTTTCTACGTGCGCCAGTGCGAGAAGAGGTCCGATGCGCCTTACGGGCTCAAGCTTTGGAACAAGACGGTCAAGACCTATGAGAACGTCAGCCAGTTCTGGACCTGGCCGGAAAAGGAGTTCCTCGCGCATCCGGTCTATTCGCGCAACTATCCGCCGCTGACGAAATGCTGATCTGAACAAATCGATCGCCGCGGACGCCGCTCAAACGGCGTCCGTGGCGGATCACTTTGCGGAAAAGCGGAAAGACGCGGAAATGACGTTTTGGCTGCTGCTGACCGTCAACAGCATCACGTTCGGCGGCCTGTTGTTCCTATTGGCGGCGGGTTTCTCGCTGATTTTCGGCCTGATGCGCATTCCGAACCTGACGCACGGCTCGCTGTTCATGCTCGGGGCTTATTTCGGCGCCACCTTCGCCGGCGGCTATTTGAGCATGACGTTCAATTTCTGGGTGGCGGTGCTGCTGGCAACCTTGCTGGTCGCGGTCTTTGGCATGATCATCGAACGCTTCCTGCTGCGGCAATTGCCCGGCCAGCCACTGGCGCAGGTGCTGGTCACGCTCGGCATTTCCTTCATTGTCGCCGACTTTTGTCTGATGGTCTGGGGCGGCGATCCGGTCCGCGTCGATACTCCGGAATATCTCACCGGCGCCCTCCACTATGGCCCGCTGATCTTTCCGCATTACCGGCTGGCGATCATCGTCATCGCCGCAGTGACGGCAATCGCTTTGTGGCTGTTGCTCGACCGCACGAGGCTCGGCGCCATGATCCGCGCCGGCGTCGACGATCCCGACATGGCGCGGGTGGTCGGCATCCGCGTCTCGCATTTGTTCACCATCGTCTTCGCACTCGGCGCCGGCTTGGCCGCCTTCGCGGGCGTCATCGGCGCACCGATCCTGTCGGTCTATCCCGGCCTCGATCAGGACATGCTGCCGCTCGCGCTGGTGGTCGTCATTCTCGGCGGCTCGGGCAGTCTGCTCGGCAGTTTCGTCGGCAGCATCATCATCGGCTTCATCTATAATTTCGGCCAGGCGCTGCTGCCGGAGCTTTCCTACTTCGTCCTGTTCCTGCCCATGCTGATCGTGCTGATCGTGAGGCCGCAGGGCTTGTTCGGCAGGTTCGTGCCATGAACGCGCGTCTTGCCGCCATTGTCATCGGCGTTGTGGCGCTGGTCACGCTGCCGTACTGGGTGCCCGGCGCCTATTACCTCAACGTCTCCAGCCAAATTCTGTTCTACGCCATCTTCGCGCTCGGCCTGAACATCATTGCCGGCTACGGCGGCTTGGTCTCGCTCGGCCATGCCGGCCTGCTCGGAATCTCCGCCTACGCCGTCGGCTACATGCTGCAGCACGGCTTCGGGCACCCAATCGCCATTCTTACGGCGCTGGTCGCCGGCCTCGCCTCGATGGCGCTCTACGCCGTGTTGTCGCTGCGCGCGACCGGCATCGGCTTCATCATGATCACACTGGCGCTGGGCGAAATCATCTGGGGCCTAGCCTATCGCTGGATCAGCATCACCGGCGGCGACAACGGCATCAACTTGCACGGACGGCCAGAGCCGTTCGGCCTCTCGATCAATACGCCGACCTCCTATTATTACATGACGCTGGTGGTTTTTCTCATAGCCGTGACGGCCGTCACCATGTTCGTGCGCTCGCCGCTCGGCGCCGCGCTGATGGGCACGCGTGATCAGGCGCGCCGCATGACCGCGCTCGGCTATCACGTCTGGGCGATCCGCTTTTGGGCCTGCATGTTTTCGGGACTACTGACGTCGGTCTCCGGTATCTTGTTTGTCTATTACACGCAATTCATCAGTCCGCAGGCGCTCGACCTCACCGCCTCGGCCGAGGTGCTGCTGATGGTGATCTCCGGCGGCGCCGGCACCCTGCTCGGCCCCATCGTCGGCGCGGCGCTGGTGGTCATCGTCAAGAGCGTGGTCTCGGGCTTCATCGAGCGCTGGAACATGCTGCTCGGCTTCATCTTCGTCGCCATCGTCATCCTGATGCCGGAGGGCCTCGTGCCCGGCTCGGCGCGGCTGTGGCGGGCGGCCATGCGGCGGTTGAGGAGCGACGGCAAGCCGGCGCCGAAATCCAGGGGAGCGGAATCATGAGCGCGCTCACCGTCAGCCGCCTCTCGAAATCCTTCGGCGGCCTGCACGTCACCCGCGACGTCAACCTGACTGTCGAGCCCGGTGAGCGCCGGCTGATCATCGGTCCCAACGGCGCCGGCAAGACGACCCTGTTCAACCTGATCACCGGCGAGTTGTCGCCCGACGCCGGCTCGATCCAATTGTTCGGCCAAGACATTACCCGCGCGCCAAGCCGCCGCCGCCCGCATCTGGGCATGGCACGCACCTATCAAATCATCACGCTGTTCCCGCACAACACCATCATCCACAATGTGTCGCTGGCGCTGCTCGGCCTCTCGCCCCTGCGCTGGAATCCGCTGATCGACATCAAGCGGCAATCGCATCTGGTCGAGCGCGGACGCGAAGCGCTGGCGCAGGTCGGTCTCGGCCATATCGCCAACCGGCCGCTGGGCGAGACCTCCTATGGCGAACGCCGCCGCGTTGAGATTGCCATGGCGTTGGCGCAGAAGCCGAAAGTGCTGCTTCTCGACGAGCCTTTCGCCGGGCTTTCCATCGACGAGCGGCGCGACGTGCATCAATTGCTGATGGATATCCCGCGCGATGTGACCATGGTCATGATCGAGCACAATATGGACGTGGCCCTGGAATTCGCAGAACGCATCACGCTGCTGCATTTCGGCGAGGTGATCGTCGAGGGCAACCGCGCCGAAGTGGTGGCCGACCCGCGTACCCGGGAGGTGTATCTTGGCCACTAGCGCGCTCGAACTCTCGCACGTCGACGCCTATTACGGCGACAGCCACGTGCTGCAGAACATCTCGTTCGAGCTTGGCGAGGCGCGCATGCTCGGCCTGCTCGGCCGCAACGGCGCCGGCAAATCGACGTGCATGAACGTCACCATGGGCTTGCTGCCGGCGCGCCAAGGCGATATCGCGGTGTTCGGCGAGCGCGTAAGCGGCCTGCCGCCGGAGATGATCGCCGCGCGCGGTGTGGCGCTGGTGCCGCAGGGGCGTCGCATCTTCAAAAGCCTGACCGTGCGCGAGAACCTCATCGTGGCGGCGCGCAAGCCGACCGACGGCAAGCACGCACCGTGGACGATCGACACCGTGTTCGCCATGTTCCCGCGCCTGAACGAGCGGGCGGGCCAGATCGCCGCGCATCTGTCCGGCGGCGAGCAGCAGATGCTGGCGATCGGCCGCGCATTGATGGGCAATCCACGCGTGCTGCTGATGGACGAGCCGTCGGAAGGGCTGGCGCCGCAGATTGTCGCCGAGGTGATGGCCACCATCCGCAAGCTGAAGGAAAGCGGGCTGTCGATCGTGCTGGTCGAGCAGAACCCGATGCTGGTGTTCGACGTCGCCGACGACATCGTCGTGCTCAACACCGGACGGGTGGCACTGGTTACCACCCCGGACGCGCTCAAGCAGGACGAAGCCGCGCTGCACCAGCATTTGGGGGTGTACTAAAGCGTTTCCACACCATCGTGGCCGGGCTTGACCCGGCCATCCACGTCTTGGATGAAGAAAGAAAGGCGTGGATGCCGGCACAAGGCCGGGCATGACGCAGGCAACAGAGGCATACAAAATGGTGATCTGGAACAAATACGCCAACACGGCGGCGCGCAAGCACGGCAAGCCGGGGCGCGACGTGCGACCGAAGAGCGTCACCATCGACATGCACAGCCATGTCGCCGTGCCGGCGGCGGCCCAGTACATCAAGCCCTATCTCGACGTCAGCACTATTCCGCTCGGCCATTTCGCCAGCGAGGAGTCCAAGGCGGTCAACACCAAGCAGGAAGAAGACATTCGCGGGGTGATGACGACGAGCTACGACGAGCGCTTTAAGCACATGGACGCGATGGGCGTCGACATGCAGCTCGTGATGCCGCCGCCGCCGCAGTGCTATCACACGGTCGCGCTCGAATACGCGGTGCCGGCGGCGCGCATGATCAACGACGGCATCGCCGAATGGGTCGCCAAGCATCCCGGCCGCTTCATCCCCACCGGCACGGTGCCGATGCAGGACGGCAACGAGGCGGCGAAAGAACTCGAGCGCTGCATGAAGCAGCTCAAGTTCAAGGGTGTGGAAATCCTCACCAACGTCGCCGGCAAGGAGCTGTCCGATCCCGCCTTCGCACCGTTCTGGCGGAAAGCCGAGGATCTCGGCGCGCTGGTCATCATCCACCCCAACGGCTTCACCGAAGGCCAGCGGCTGTCGCGTTTCTATTTCAACAACGTCATCGGCAATCCGCTGGAGACGACGCTGGCGCTGCATTACCTGATCTTCGACGGCGTGCTGGAGCGCCACCCCAAGCTCAAGCTCTTCGCCATGCACGGCGGCGGCTATCTCGGCGCCTACTCGGGGCGCATCGACCACGCCTGGGGCGCGCGCTCCGACTGCCATGCCGGCCTGCCCAAGCC
Source organism: uncultured Pseudomonadota bacterium (assembly GCA_963732895.1). Taxonomy (GTDB): domain Bacteria; phylum Pseudomonadota; class Alphaproteobacteria; order Rhizobiales; family Xanthobacteraceae; genus Pseudolabrys. Next base: position 212,597 of record CAVTBG010000001.1, read on the forward strand.
GCCGACCGAGTATCTCAAGCAGGTTTATGTCGACACCGTGGTGTTCACGCCCGACCAGCTCGAAGCGCTGGTCAAGACCTTCGGCGTCGACCATGTGATGATGGGCACCGACTATCCGTTCGACATGCTAGAGCACGACCCCATCGGCCACATCGCCTCGGTCGAAGGCTTCGACGACTCCACCCGCGCGGCGCTGGCCGGCGGCACGGCAAAGAAGCTGCTGGGGATCTAGCGCGCCTCACGCATACAGAAAATCCAGCACCGCCGTTTCCGCGATCACCGCCTCGTCGGTGCTGTGCTGGCCGGCGCGGGCCTGCTCTTCCGCGCTGCGGCTGGCCTGCAGATAAGCGCCGAGATGGCGGGCGCGCTGGATGATGGCGTGGTTCTCCTTCAGCCGCGCCGCCTCGAAACGCTTCAAACCAGCTTCGACGTTGCCTTCCGCTGTGAGGGCTTCAGCCAGCGCCGCGGCGTCGTCGGACGCCTTCGACACGCCGGCCGCCACGTGCGGGCGTGCGACGAAAGCCGCGTCGCCCAGCACGGCGACATGACCGAAGGCCATGTTTTCGGATTCCAGATCGTAGATCGGCTGCAATATCGGCTCGTCGATCAATCGCACGATCTGGCGGAACTGCGGTGCGAGCAACCGCTCGGCGTCCGCTCGCATCTCATCGATCGCCTCGCGGCGGATCAGCGGCGGCGGGATTGAAATCGCGTGCGTCACACCCGTCTCGTCGGTGAGCAGCCATTGCAGCTTTGTCTTCTCGTCCGCCGGACGGTACCAGACCACATTGGTGCGGCGATGGCCGAGACGCAGATCATCTTTCGGCCCAGCCACCGGATAACTGAGGAATTGCTCGCTCGGCGGCAACCCGAAAGCCATCACGTCGAACAACTCGCGATGCACGTCGGGCGGCCAGGAGCTTTCGTCGATCAGAGTCCGCCAAGCACTGTAGCCGGCGTAGAGCGGCGCTACCTGCGGCGCACATTGTTGACGCACGGTCGAGCGAATGCCGTCGGCGCCCACCAGCAGATCCGCCTCGACCGTTTCACCATTGGAAAAATTTGCGGTCACCCCACGCGCATCTTGCGTGAACGTCGCCAGACTCCTTCCGCGATGATAATGCTCCGCAGGAAAGGCGTCGCGCAGCAGCCGGTAGACGCGCTCCCAGGCGGTGAGCACCTGCGGGCACTCGATTTCGGAGGTGATGCGCCCCTGCCGGTCGAGAATCTTGCGGGTGGTGATGGCAACGCCGAGTTGGTCGGTGGCAAGCGCCAGGCCGCGCAGCCGGTCGATCAGCTCGTATTGAGCGACGATGCCGGCGCCGCGGCCGGACAATTCGCTTTCCACGCGCTCGTAGACGTCCACGTCCCACCCCGCCCGCCGCAATTGCAGCGCGCTGAGTAGACCGCTCATCGAACCGCCGATGACGACGGCACGCCCTCCCCTGGACCAGGCCAATTGATGTACCTCAATCTTTTCGAGAGGCATTTTATGCTATATATGACATCGAAATAGCATTGGAGAAACTCCCCATGGCTCTGACCATGCTCGATAAGAACACCGAGAAAAAGGACAAATCGCCGTGGCCGGCCGAGATCGCCGCAGAATTCGAGCGCGAGGCGAAGAATCCAAACCCTTGCGTCGGGTCGACCTTGCTGTCCGAAAATGAACGCACGCGCGTGTGGATTATCCGTCTTGCCCCGGGCGAGCGGGTCGGGTTCCACCGCCACGTGCTCGATTATTTCTGGACCTCGGTGACCGGCGGTCGCGGCCGCCAGCACGTGAACGACGGCACCACGTTCGAAGCGACCTATCAGCCCGGCGAGACTCGTCACGAGAGCTACGGCCCCGGCGAATTCAAGGTGCACGACCTGGAGAACATTGGCGACAGTGATCTGGTGTTCATGACCGTCGAGTTCAAAGACAGCGCCAACAAGCCGATGACGCTGCCCGCTGGCGTGCCGAAGCAGGCCGCGGCCTGACGCCTTTCGTCGTAAATTTCAGCCCGCTGCCCGGACTGTACCGGGCAGCGGGCCTGCTTATTTTGTCGCGGCTGGTATCGTTGCGCTTGACGATCAATAGGCTAGCCAAGGGCGCGGCCTTCCTGCAAACTATACGACAACACTCTGACAACGGGCCTCCCGGGCCCGGCGGTCGGGCCATCTGAACGGCCGACGCAGCGGCGGCCGCGGCAGGTGAACAAGTCAAAAACAAGCAAGTTTTTCGGGGGTGGAATGCCGGTCGCTTTTGACAGACCTTATGCGTGTGCCCCAGTGTGTGTGGCCGGTGCCGACGCTCGTCTCCGCGCATCATCGATCTTCAAGCCGCGCGCGCGGTGCCGCGGACGCGTGGGTTGAGGCCCGAATGGAATTCTCCTTCTCGCTCCTGACCAACGCGATCATCGCGGGGCTCCTGCTAGGCGCCTTCTACGCGGCCGTCACAGCCGGCATTTCAATCTCTTTCGGCATGCTCGACATCGTTAACATTGCGCATCCCGCGTTCATCATCGTCGGTTCTTACGTCGCGTATATCGTCAACGCCCGGTTCGGCGTCGATCCCATTGTCGTCAGCATACTGGCGCTACCGCTGTTCTACGCGCTCGGTGCACTGGTGTATCAGGTCTACTACGTTTCATTCGAGAAACGCGGCCAGGAATCCCTGCGCGGCCTCGCCTTCTTCTTCGGCCTGCTGTTCGTCACCGAAGTGATCCTCGTGTTGGTGTTCGGCGTCGACTACCGCTCGGTCAACGCCGCCTATATCGGCCCCAGCCTCACAATCGGCGTAATGGAATTCCCCTACCGGCTGCTGGTGCCGGCCCTGGCGGCGGCCGGGATGTTCCTGGCATTGCAGGTCTTCATGAGCCGTACCTTCATCGGTCGCGCTGTGATGGCGGTCTCGCAGGATCCGCAGGCGCTAAGGCTGATGGCGGTCGACCCGACCCGCATCAAGCGCATCGCCTTCGGCATCTCGATCGCCACAGCTTCGATGGCCGGCGCCTTCCTGATCATCATCCAGCCGGTGATCCCCTCGGTCGGACGCGACTATATCGGCCGCATCTTCGCTATCTGCGTCCTTGGCGGACTCGGCAGCTTGCCCGGCACGCTGATCGCGGCTCTGCTCCTCGGCGTCGCCGAAAGCCTGACCTCGACCTTCTTCGGCCCATCTTGGGCGCCGGCGGTGTCGTTCGGCATTCTGTTGTTTACGTTGGCCGTACGGCCCTCCGGATTGTTGGGGCGCTAGACCGTGCGCACACCCGTCTTCATCCTCATCGAAATCCTGGTCGCGACCGTGCTGTATCTGGCGTTCCGCTACTTCGGCAACGATTACATCTTCTTCGCCAGCTACACCGTGTTGCAATTCGTCGTGCTGGCGACGGCCTGGAACATTCTCGGCGGCTATTGCGGCTACGTGAATTTCGGCTCCGCCGGTTTCTTCGCCATCGGCGCCTATTCCAGCGTCTACCTCTACACCCTCGGCCAGCAGATCGATGATGTGGTGCCGGAGTCCCTGCAGGGCGTGATGCACCTGATCTTTCCCCTGCCGGTGCCGGTGCTGATCGTCATCGCCGGCATTGCCGCGGGCCTGGTCGGGCTCGGCACCGGTTATCTGACCCTGCGGCTACGCGGCGTGTTCTTTGCCATCGCTACCTTGGCGCTGGCGGTGGTCTTACAGACCTTCATCGTCAACTGGTCGTTCGTCGGCGGCTCACGCGGCGCCTACATTATTCCGCCCAACACGGTGCCGGTGTTCGGTCCCTACATTCAGTATCTTTTCGTGCTGATGCTGATCATGGTCATCATCGCGCTCACTAGCGCGCGCCTGATCGAGCGCTCACGGCTCGGCGTCGGGTTTGCCTCCATCCGCGACGACGAGCTGGCGGCAGAGGCCTGCGGCGTACCGACGCTCAAGCTCAAATTGATCGCCACCGCACTCTCGGGCGCGCTGATGGGCATGGCGGGCTCCACCTTCCCGTTCTATCTCGGCTTCACCGAGCCCGGGTCGGTGTTCGACCTGTCCTACGCGGTGAACTCGATCGCCATGCCGATGATCGGCGGCACCACCTCCTGGCTCGGCCCCTTGATCGGGGCCTTGCTGCTCGGCACCCTGCAGCAGGTCGCCACTGTCACCATCTCATCGGCGGTGAACCTGTTGATCGTCGGCCTGTTGCTTATCGGCTTCGTGATCATCGCACCCAAGGGCATCGTCGGCCTGTGGCAGGACTGGTTCGGCAAGGGGAAGAAGCCATGACGGCCCCGTTGTTGCAGATCGACCAGGTCAGCAAGCGCTTCGGCGGGTTCGTCGCTCTCGACACCGTCAGCCTGGACGTCGCCAAGGGCGAGCGCGTGGGCCTGATCGGCCCCAACGGCTCGGGCAAGAGTACGCTGGTCAATTGCATCTGCGGTACCCTGTTCAACGAGGCCGGCACCGTGACCTTCGACGGCCACGTCATGAACGGGCTCAACGCCCACCAGCGCACGCGCGCTGGGCTCGCCCGCAGCTTCCAATTGCCGCGCCCTTTCCCAAGCATGAGCGTTGCTGACAATGTCCGCGTGCCGCTGCTCTATACGGTGCATGCGCGCAGCGGCGCCCATCGCTCGATATCCGAGCTCGACGACCGCTGCATGGAATTGCTCAAGCTGGTGGCACTCGACGAAAAAGCGTCGAAAAGCCCGTTCGACCTCACCCAGGTCGAGATGCGTAAATTGGAGCTCGCGCGCGCCATGGCGACAGAGCCGAAACTGCTGATCGCCGACGAGTCGATGGCCGGGCTCTCGCACTCCGAGGTCGAGGACATCGTGGCGCTGCTGATCCGGCTCAACGAGCGCGGTATTACCATCATCATGATCGAGCACATCATGCGCGCGGTGATGAGCTTCTCGCAGCGCCTGGTGGTTCTGGTGTCGGGCAATAAAATCGCCGACGGCAAGCCCGATGACGTGATCAAGAACGCGGAAGTCGAGAGGGCGTATCTTGGCCAATAGCATCACCGTCGATCACATCGACGCCGCCTACGGGGCGGTGCGGGTCCTTGAAGATGTGTCGCTCACCGTCGGCGGCGGCGAAACCGTGGTGCTGCTCGGCACCAATGGCAACGGCAAGAGCACGCTCATGAAATGCATCATGGGCATGGTCCAGCCGCGCGCCGGGAAGATCATCGCCGAGATCGACGGCGCGACGCACAATCTGGTCGGCATGACCACCGAGCAGATCGTCGACCTCGGCATCGCGCTGGTACCGGAAGGCCGCCGCTTGTTCCCGCGCCAGACGGTGGAGGAGAACCTGCTGCTCGGCGCCAGCCGTAAGAAAGCGCGCGCGCGCATCCGCGAAAATATGGATTTCTGCTTCGAGATCTTCCCGCGGCTGGCCGAACGCCGCGGCCAACTCGCCGGCTCCATGAGCGGCGGCGAGCAGCAAATGCTGGCGCTCGCCCGCGCGCTGATGCTCGACCCGCGCGTCTTGCTGATCGACGAGCCGTCGGTGGGTCTTGCACCAGTGCTGGTGAGCCGCACCATCGACGCCATCAAGCAGCTCAAGGACCACTACCAGCTCACGGTGCTGATGGCCGAGCAGAACTTCATGCAGGCAGTCCGTATTGCCGACCGTGGCTACGTGATCGTGCACGGCAAGATCGCCTTCGAGGGCGGCTCCGCCGACGAACTTAACAACAACGACCTGATCCGCCAGTTCTACATGGGGCTGGAGGCGTAAGCCGGGCCGTCGTTCGGGAGCATCCGCCTGTGCCCGCAGCGCAGAGGCGGACGAACCCCGAATCGCAACCATGAGAATCTCAAAAATAAAACGACGCCGCAGTGGCCCGCGGCGCCGTTCGTTTGTCGTCAGCCGGGGCGCGCAGGCCCCGACCGATCCCGACGAAGGCTTACTTGTGCGCCTTCGAATAGGGGTAGATGACCTTGCCGGTCTCCAGGTTTTTCGGCTCCAGCACGGTCTGGTAGCTCATCCCGCGCCAGGTCTCGAGGTTCGCCTTGCCGGTGATACCGTGGTACTGCACCGTCAGCATGCGGCTTTCCGCCCACTCACCCTTCTTGCCGAACTTGATCGGCCCCATCACGGTCTTGAAAGTGTGCGTGCGCATATAGGCGGCAAGCTTGTCGTCGTTGATGCTCTTGGCGCCCTTGACGGCCTGTTCGAGCACCTGCATGCGGGCATAGCCCCAACCGCCCAGATAGTAGCCGAGCAGATCGACACCGGCCGCTTTGGCCTTGGACTGGTACTCTTTGAAGAAGGCCTCGGTACCCGGATACATCTGCTTCTTGTCCGGCACCCAAGTCTCGTAATTGACGATGCCGTTGAGCATCGACTTCAGCTTGTTCTTAAAGAACGTCGCCTGCAGGCCGACCATGGCACCGCCGAACATTTTCGGGGTGAGGCCGACTTCGTTGGCCGCTTGCACTATGCCGACCGAGTTGGCCGGATAGGCGCAGACCACCACCAGATCGGCGTTCGTCGCCTTGAGCGCGCGCACAATCGGTGTGAAATCGGTGGTCTTCGGCGGAGGCGGATAGCTCTTGTCGTAAACGATCTTGAAGCCGAATTTCTTGGCATTCGCGCGGGCGCCGTCACATGCGTTCTGCGAGAAGTCCGCGTCGGCGTAGGACAGCGCCACCGTCTTCGGCTTCGGCTTCTGAGCAGCCGCGGTCTGAAAGAAGCCCAAGGTGAACGAGGTCTTCGTGTTCGGGCCGGTCGGCAGGATCGAGAAGTACTTCGGATAGTGGAACTTGTCGTTCGCGTCGAGCGCGAACAGGCTGATGAAGGTCTTGCCCTTGCGAATGACCACGGGCATCGCCGGCGCCACGTCGTTGGTGGCGTAGGCAGAGACCACGAGGTCGACTTTGTCGACGTCGAGCAGCTTGGTGTAGATGCCCGGAATTTCCTGTGGCGCGCTCTTGTCGTCGTAATAGACGAGCTTCACCGGACGCCCGAGCAGGCCGCCGGCCTTGTTAACTTGGTCGCGCCAGATCTCCATGGCAAGCAGCGCCTGCTTGCCATTCGCCGACAAGAAGCCGGTCAGCGACATGGCGAAACCGACCGTGATCGGCTTCTTGTCCTGCGCCATCGCGGGTTGCGCGACGAACAGGATCCCGGCCGCAAGCGTCAGGCCGAGCCCCGCGATCCACGCAACTGTAGTCGATTTAAGCTTTCGCAACATTAGTCATCCTCCCAGTGAACCGTTGTTTTGTCCGCATCTTACGCAGTTTTCGCGCCCGCGCTAGAGGGCCGGCGGGATGAAAGGGTGGGCTATATCCCCCCCACCATGATGGTCTCGACCTCGCCCGCCCCGCCGCGCCGAAACGTCGCGGCGCGGTCGTATTCCGGCGATGTGAAACAAGCCACCCCTTGCTCGAAAGTGGGGAATTCGATCACGACGAAGCGGTGGAATTTGTCCGGCCCCTCCATGATCTGGAATTTGCCGCCGCGCGCCAGCACCTTGCCGCCGTATTTGGCGATGATGTCGGGAACCAGATCGGTGTACTTCTTGTATTCGACCGGATCGTTGATCTTGGACCGCGCCACCCAGTAAGCCGGCATGCCTCTCTCCTCGCTGTCTCCTCACCTTAATGGTCATATTGAACCCAATGCGCCAGCATGCAAACAAGAGAAGGAAACATGGTTGCCCGCAGCTGTTCGCATAGCGGCACACGGGAAGCGTATCGGCAGGTGCCACGTAACGCCGGAGTTGCAGCCATGAGCGGCATGACCAACCTAGAGATCGATCCCGAACGGTTGTGGGACGATCTAATGGCGACCGCCAAGATCGGCGGCACCGCCAAGGGCGGCATCTGCCGGCTGACCCTGACCGATCTCGACCGCCAAGTGCGCGACTGGTTCAAGGCGCGCGTCGAAGCACTCGGCTGCACGTTCACCATCGACGACATGGGCAACATGTTCGCGCGGCGCGTCGGCCAGCGCGACAACGTGCCGCCGATCGCCATGGGCAGCCATCTCGACACCCAGCCAACCGGCGGCAAGTTCGACGGGGCGCTCGGCGTGCTGGCGGCGCTGGAAGCGTTACGCACGTTGCACCGTGCAGGCTATGAGACCTTCGCGCCGGTCGAGGTGGTGAATTGGACGAATGAGGAAGGCGCGCGTTTCGCGCCTGCCATGATGGCCTCCGGTGTATTCGCCGGCGTTTTCAGCCGCGACTGGGCCACGGCGCGGCAAGATCGCAGCGGCGAGATGTTTGGTGACGCCTTGGACAAGATCGGTTATTGCGGCGGCGAAGCTTGCGGACAGCACAAGCTCTCCGCCTTCTTTGAATTGCATATCGAACAAGGCCCCTATCTTGAAATGGAGAACAAGGATATCGGGGTCGTCACGGGCGTGCAGGCCATGCGCTGGTATGGGGCGACGATCACCGGGCAGGAGACCCATGCCGGCACCACGCCGATGCCGCGCCGGCACGACGCCCTGCTCGCGGCCGCCCGTTTGGTCGAGGCGGTCAATGCGAGCGCGCGTAATCACCCGGGTGCCGTCGGCACCGTCGGTCTAATGGAAGTGAAGCCGGGGTCGCCCAATGTCGTTCCGGGCGAAGTCTTCTTTACGATCGACCTGCGCGATCCAGAATCCCACGTGCTCGACGCCATGGAAGCCGAGATCAGCGCCACCGCGGAACGAGTGAGGCGGGATCTCGGCGTCGAGATCGCAATCGATAACATCTGGAACCAGCCGGCGCAGCCGTTCGACCGGGCGTGCGTCGCTGCCGTGCAACGGGCGGCGGAAGCATCGGGCCTTACGAGCCGCACTATGATCTCTGGCGCCGGCCACGATGCGGCCTATGTCGCGCGCGTCGCGCCCGCGGCGATGATCTTCGTGCCCTGTCGCAACGGCGTCAGTCACAACGAAGCAGAGCACTCAAGCAAGGCGCAATGCGCCGCCGGCGCACAGGTCTTGCTACAGGCGGTGCTCGACTACGACCGGCAACTGGCCGAACGGCTGGGCTGGAAGTGACTTACGCTGAGGCCCCGCGCGCGTGCAGCGCCATGGCAATCAGCGCTGAACCGCCGAAAATCATATTGATGCCGACCAGCAGCCCGATGGCCCAAGCGGCGGTGCCCGGCAGGCCGGCGAAGATGACCGCGGCCAAGATCAGATCGACCACGCCGCTCACCAGCATCCAGCCCCAGCGGCCACTGAGCTCGCGCTTGTGATCGAGTGAAAACATGATCGAGGAAATGCCCTCGATAATGAAGAAAGCGACGAGCAAGATCGTCAGCGGAATCAAAGCGCGCAACGGCGATGCCAGTAACATTATGCCGACCACGATGCCGAGCACCGCCGAAATCAGCGCCCACCAGAAGCCGGGCGCCGCCCGCATCCAGAAAGTGGTGACCAGCCCCATCACGCCGCTGACCAAAAACAGCCAGCCGACGATGATGGTCACCGCGATACTGGCGAGTGGCGGAATGATGATGGCGAGGGCGCCCAGTACTAGAAGCACGATGCCCTCGATCAGATAGAGCACCCAGTGCTCGTGCAGCGACTGCGCAACGGCGCGCTGGATTTGAGTGATGTCAGGTCCGTTGGTGGACATGGGGTATCTCCGGCTCAGCTTCCCGAGCCGGAACCATACCACGTCAACGAATACACCGAAACAACACGGAAAGGCGGTCCAACCGCCGTTGCGCCCGCAAGAGCCCGGTCACATCGGCATTGGTCGCAGTCTCGTTGATGAGGAAGACGATACCCTTGCGCCGCCAATCGCGGAGCGCATCGACGGCGAGCGGTTGCGCGAAGGCGAGTCCTCGCGGGCTTCCGCTCACATCCACAATTGGTGGCCTTCCATGCCCTTATAAAGCTCGGCGACGAATTCGGCGTAGCCGTTGAACAACAGCGTCGGCACCCGCTTTCCAGTGCCGATCTCCTCCTCCGTCGCCTGGCTCCAGCGCCGGTGCGGTACCTTCGGATTGACGTTGGCCCAGAAGCCGTACTCGTTCGATTGCAATTGCTGCCACATGCCCACCGGCTGCTTGTCGGTGAATGTGAACCGCACGATCGACTTGATCGACTTGAAGCCGTATTTCCACGGCACCGCCAACCGAAGCGGCGCCCCGTGCTGTTTGTCAATTGGATGGCCGTAGCAGCCGGTAGCGAGGAAGGCGAGTTCGTTGGTCGCTTCCGCCATTGTCAACCCTTCCACGTATGGCCAAGGGAACCAGGACATGTGCTGGCCGGTCGCAACGTTCGGGTTCATGAAGGTCGTCATCTTGATGTACTTGGCGGAACCGAGCGGTCGCGCGAAATTCACCAGCTTGGCGAACGGGAATCCGGTCCAGGCGATCGCCATGCTCCAGGCTTCGACGCAGCGGTGGCGGTAGAGACGCTCTTCCAGCGTCATCTTGCGGACGAGATCGTCGATGCCGAGTTCCTGCGGCTTCTCTACCATGCCGTCTATCTTCACCATCCACGGGCGGATTGGCAGCGCCTGCGCGGCCCCAGCGATGTGCTTCGAGGTGCCGAATTCGTAAAAATTGTTGTAGTCGTCGTTGATCTTCTCGTCGGTGATCGGCCGATCGAGAGTGTATTTAGGGCTACGCTTGGCCGGGTACAGGTCCGCGGTTGGATCACCCGCTTTGGCAGCGGCGCCTTGCGCGGTGGCAAGGCCTGGCACGAACGCAAACGCTCCGGCACCGACGCCGGCCGCGAGCAGATTGCGACGGCTGAACACCAGGTGTTCCGGGGTCGCCAATCGCTCAGGAATTTCCCACCCCCGGCGGCGAATGATGTTCATGGGCTTGACTCCCGAATCGGATTGCGTCCCCGACCCCAAGAGCTACGGCAGGGCTTCCTTCACTGGCAAATCACGGTTGCGGGAGGCCGCACAAACGAATGCAAATCACGTACTTGCCAGTACCCGGCGCGGCGTTTTGACCACCGCCCGCGGTCCGCCTACCACGCGCTGGCGCATCAGGGCAATGAGCTCGCCTTTCGGCATCGGCTTGGCGAACAGATAGCCCTGGCCGACGTCGCAGCCGATGCCCTGCAATTTATGGCTCTCGTGCACGGTCTCGATGCCCTCGGCCACGATACTGAGGCCGAAACGCTTGCCGAGTTCCACGATGGTCTCGCATAAAGCGGCGTTGAGCGGATCACGGTCGCAATTCATCACATAGTTGCGATCGATCTTCAGCTCGCTAAAAGGCAGTTGTCGCAGCCGCGCGAGCGAGGAATACCCGGCGCCGAAATCGTCAAGCGCTAGCGCGCAATTGAGTTCGCGCAAGGCATCAGCGACATCGTTGGCGAGCGCAAGATCGTTGATGATCTGGTCCTCAGTTACTTCCAGCACCAGCCCGGGCCAGTTCGTCGCGCGCGGACGCGCCTCGCGCAGCATCTGCGGAATTGGCAATTTAACAAAGGCCGACACCGGCACGTTGACCGCCAACCTCATCGCCACGCCGTAGTCGTTGAAAACCTCCCAATCGCCGAGCGCGGTTAGGATCACCCGTTCGGTGAGCGCCAGCATTTCCTCTTCACCGGCGCCAGGCAGAAAGAAGAATGGCGCCACCACGCCGCGGTCGGGATGGCGCGCGCGCACCAACGCCTCGGCGCCCACCATACGCATGCTACGCAGCTCAATCTTGGGCTGATACCACAGCTCAAACCAGTTGCGCCGAAGCACCTCGCCGAGCGGAATCTTATCTTTCGGATCGGCGTAGGGCGCCGGCTCCGGCGCTGAAAAAAATTGGCGCAGTCGTTGCAGCGAGCTCAACATGTTCCGGCACCCAAGGACAACACGCGCTTTGGCCACGCGAGAGCGGTATTGTTATGTGGCGACAGCCTTGCACCGGTTAATGAAAACCGGCGTTTTGTCGACACGCTTTGCGACCGGTTAGGAAGTTGGCGAGACTTAAATTCGCATTGTCATAAAAAAATCGCGGGTTCGTCCGCATGGGCAGACGATCCCGCGACCGCGATCGTTTCAAATCACTCCGCCGCGCGCCGCGCCGCCACGATCTGATCGGCAGTGCGGCCGGTCAGATCCGCCATGTGATCGAATGTGTAGGCGAAGCTGCCGACGCCGGCGGTCGCCGAACGCACCTCGATGATGAGATTGCCGATCTCCGCTTCCGGCATCTGCGCGCGCACCACGTCCCAGCCTGGCCAGTTCTGACGCGCGTCAAAGCCGAGGATCTGTCCGCGCCGACTTGAGAGAATGGCGTTCATCTTGGCAGTGGCCTCGCTCGGGCACACAATCTCGACCAAATGGATCGGCTCCAACAGCACCGGCTGGCATTGTGGCAGGCCCTCCACAATGGCAATGCGGCCAGCGATGCGGAACGCCATGTCCGAGGAGTCGACCGAATGGTAGGAGCCGTCGATCAGCGCCACCGCGATGTCCACCACCGGGAAGCCGAGCGGGCCGTGCTTGAGCGCGTCAATGACGCCCTCCTGCACCGCTGGGATGTAGTTGCGTGGGACCACGCCGCCGGTGATGCGCTCCTCAAAATGGAACCCGGACGAGCGCGGCAGCGGCTTGATCTCCAGCACCACGTCGCCGAACTGGCCGTGGCCGCCGGATTGCTTCTTGTGGCGACCGCGGATGGTGATCGACTTGCGGATTGTCTCGCGATAACCGACCGCCGGCGGATGCGAGACCACCGGCACCGCGTAACGGTCGGCGAGCCGCTCGGTGGCGACGCGCAGATGCATCTCGCCCTGGCCCCAAATCACCACCTCATGGCTTTCTGGATTATGCACGATGCTGAGCGAAGGGTCTTCATCTGTCAGCTTGGTGAATGCCTGGCCGAGCTTGACGTCATCTTTGCGCTCTCTCGCCTGCACCGCGATGGCGAGCACAGGCGGATAAGGCTTCACGTTGGCAATAGGCGCATGCGGGGTCTTGCCCGCCGACAGCGTGTCGCCCGTCTTGGCGTTGTCGAGCTTGCCGAGGGCGACCGTCTCGCCGGCCATGGCGGCGGCGCGCTTCTCGAAGTGCTGGCCCATCTGCTTGAACACGCCCGACACCCGACCGGCCTCGATTTCTGGCGTGTTGAACGTGGTGCCGTCGCCGGCCGTGCCCGACAACAAGCGGGCGACCGACATCTTGCCGCCGTGGGTGGTGTGGAATGTCTTGAGCACCAGCGCTACTGCATCGTCCTTGGCCTCCACGCCAAGGCGGGCGGCGGTGCCCGCCACACCGGGCGCCTCATGACGCAGCGCCTTCAATAGCCGCAGTACACCGTTTGAGCGGGTGGCGACGCCGAGCAACATCGGCACCACCTGACGCTCGCGTAACTCGGCTGCCAGATCGTCGAACACCTTATCACGTGGGGGCTCGATATCCTCGAGCAACTGCTCCATCAGCTTGTCGTCGTGGTCGGCCAGCGTCTCCAGCATTGTGAAGCGCGCTTCCGTCTTGCGCGAGAGGTCCTCGCCGGCGAGTTCGATCACTTCGGAGGGTGCATATTCCTTGTAGACATAGGCGCGTTCGAGTGCGAGGTCGACGAAGCCGGAGATGATTTCGTCCTTCCAGATTGGAATCTGGCGAAGCAGCAGCGGTGCGCGCGAGGCCGGCTGCAACAGCTTCAGCGTCTCACGAATGCGCTTGTCGGCCTTATCGATCTTGTTGAGATAGAGGAAGCGCGGAATGTTCTGATCTTCGAGCTCGCGCAGGATCAACTGAAGCTGCGGCACCTTCTTTTCATCCGCTTCGCAGACCACCACCGCGGCGTCGACCGCCGGCAGCACGCTACGCATGTCGTGAATGAATTCGATAGAGCCCGGGCAGTCAATGAAAGTGTAGCTGTCGCCCATGAAGGTGGTGGTGGCGACAGAAGCCTCGACACTCATCTTGTGATGGCGGGCCTCCTTGCTGGCATCACCAACTGTGGTGCCGGCATCCACGGTCCCTTGGCGCTGCACCGCGTCCGTTCGCGCTAGTATCGCCTCGAGAAGCGTCGTTTTGCCGCTTTGAAAGGGGCCCACCAGCGCGATGCACCGAGGGCCCAAATTTCTGGCGCCATTGGGTTCCGAGCCATTTTGTCCCATGGATACCTCCCTTACCGGCCGGGAGGTCGGACCACTTATCCCGGCCCTTTGACGATATCGTCTCAGGTGGATGGGGGACTGGCAAGGGGCCGTTTTGTGGTACGACGCCTCTCAAGAACGTAAGGCCGCATCGTTACGCGGCTGTTACTTGGCGGCGAGGCTCAAATCGACCGCTTTGTGCAGATCGGCATCGGCCTTGACCAGCCCTTGCGCCTTGAACCAGTCGAACTGGCGCGCAAGGTCGGCGGTATCGAGGCGCGCCATCGGGTCCATGTAATAGGCGCCCTCCTGCACCGCGGAGATCGCGCCTGATGGTGGGGTGCCAGGATAAACGTAGCGGGCAATCGAAGCGGCAGCCGCGCGCGACTTGTCATTAAAGACAAGCTTGCCGCCCAGGCCGTAACGGGACAGCACCGCGGAATAGTCAGCGGCGCCGCGGCGATAGGCGCGCAGGAACCTGGCCACAGTCTCGGACCGGTTCGCGAGCGTCTTGGCAGAGGCGAACAAGGCGCCCAATTGCTGCTCATCCAGTTCCGAATACCAGCCGACGATCTGCGCCTGGCCGGAGGCCAACAGCGAACGACCATAGCGTGACGGCAGAATCGCCGCGTCTACCTGCCCGTTGGCCACCGCCGCGGTCATCGCATCGAAGGTGTGGAGCGTCTTTACGGTGACGCTGGCGAGCTTGAAATGGTTGAGCCGTGCGATCTGGCCGAGTTGATAGTGATACACGGAGCCGAGCGAGTTAATCGCGACGGACTTGTTGGCGAGATCACCAAAAGTGCGCAGACCAATCCGATAGGCGCCGTTGGCGGCCACCACCACGTCGCCTTCGTGCTCGCGCTTTTCGCGCACCTGAGCGGCGATCGCTTTGATTACGCCGGTGCCGGCAAGATTGAATGCCGTGGCGGTGAAGCTAGTCAGGCCGAGATCGGCGTTGCCGGCGGCGAGCGCCTCGACCACCGCGTTGGGCGACGAATAGGCCTGCATGGCGAGGTTGATGCCCTCGGCCCCGAAATAGCCGCGCAACGCCGCCAGAAAGAGCGCGCCGTTCTGCACGTCGCGAGTGGTGGCGACGGTGACGCGTTCGGCCGCCGCGACCTGCACGATCGTCGCGGCGACGAGGACAAGGACAGCAAGGGTCCTGCGAATCATAAATTAGACATTAGCCGAGCTATGAGTGATTCGCGCACTATTACCACGTTGCGGTTGTGTAAAATGCCCAAAGCTTTTGGTTGAGCGCCTCAAGAATACTCCTCATGACCTGTGCGCGAGGAGGCGCGGTCGTGGCCCGCGCCCGCGAGGTGAGAGCGTTCCTCAGCCAAGACCTTATTTTGACAAGACCTTATTTTAAATTGCCGCAGAACCGCTGGATACGGCTGCAGGCTTCTTCCAGGTCCTCCGTCTTGGTCGCGTAGGAAATGCGGAAGGCCGGCCCGAGACCGAACGCCGAACCCTGCACAACCGCCACGCCTTCAGCTTCCAGGAGTTCGGTGACGAAGTCCTCGTCGGTCGTGAGCTTTTTTCCAGACGGCGTGGTCTTGCCGATGGTGCCGTGACATGACGGATAGACATAAAACGCGCCCTCCGGCGTCGGGCACTTGATGCCATTCGCCTGGTTGAGCATGGAGACAACGAGATCGCGCCGCTCCTTGAAGATCTTGTTGTGCGCGGCGATGAAGTCCTTCGGCCCGTTGAGCGCTTCCACCGCCGCCCATTGCGACGCCGCCGCCGGATTGGTGGTGGACTGCGACTGGATCATCGCCATCGCTTTGATAAGCGGCATCGGCCCGCCGGCGAAGCCGATGCGCCAGCCGGTCATGCAATAGGCCTTTGAGGTGCCGTTGATGGTGAGCGTGCGCTCGTAGAGGGAAGGCTCGACCTGCGCCGGCGTGAAGAACTTGAAGTCGTCATAGGTCAAGTGCTCGTACATGTCGTCGGTCATGAGATGCACGTGCGGATGCTTCACCAGCACGTCGGTGAGCGCCTTCAGATCGTCGCGCGAATAGGCGGCACCGGTCGGGTTCGACGGCGAATTCAGCAGGAACCACTTGGTCTTCGGCGTGATCGCCTTCTCAAGCTGCTCGGGCTTGAGCTTGAAGCCATCTTCCATGCGGCAAACCACCTCCACCGGCGTGCCGCCGGCGAGCAGCACCATGTCGGGATAACTCACCCAATAGGGCGCCGGGATGATCACCTCGTCGCCTGGGTTCAGGGTGGCCATGAAGGCGTTGTAGAGCACCTGCTTGCCGCCGGCGCTTACCGTGATCTGCGCCGGCGTATACTCGAGGCCGTTCTCGCGCTTGAACTTGGCCGCGACAGCCTCCTTCAACTCGGCGAGGCCATCGACCTGGGTATACTTGGAGGCGCGGCCCTCGCGGATCGCCTTGATCGCGGCTTCCTTGATGTTGTCCGGGGTGTCGAAGTCGGGCTCGCCCGCCCCCAGCCCAATGACGTTACGGCCCGCCGCTTTGAGCGCGCGTGCCTTGTCGGTGACGGCGATCGTCGGCGACGGCTTGATGCGCTTCAGGTGGTCCGCAAGAAAGGCCATTCGAAAAGCTCCAGATTCAGGGGTCAAAAGGGCCAGTTGAGCGGTGTCGTAATAGCCTGCCCGGCCAACAGCAAGTCGCAATACATGATGATTTGATCAAGGCAGCTGATTAATGGCCTAACCGTCCCTTAAGGCTGGCCTGATAAACCGCGCCGATGGCTGCCTTGATCGAGACGCTGAGCACCGGTGCCTGGCTGACCCGTGAGCGCATCAGGCTGGTGGCGCTGGCGGTGCTCGCCGCCTCGCTGATCGGCGCCACCTTCCTGGTCGCGACATCGAACGGCCTTAACGATCGCCTTGGCCGGCCGCTCGGAACCGATTTTTCCAATGTTTACGCCGCCGGAACCTACGTCCTGGACGGCGAGGCCGCCGCCCCCTTCGCGCCCGCCCGCCAATACGCACGTGAGCAGGCGATCTTCGGCCAGAAGACCCCATTCTACGGCTGGCACTATCCACCCTATTTCCTCGGTCTGGCCGCACTGCTGGCGGCGATGCCCTACCCCCTTGCCCTGGCGCTATGGCAGGGCGTGACGCTGGCGCTCTATCTGCTGGTAATTCGCAGGATCCTGCTTGCTTCGCCCCCCTCTGACGGAAGAAGGGTTGACCGCCTATGGTTTCTCCTCGCCCTTGCCTATCCGGCTGTGTTCATAAACCTGGGCCACGGCCATAACGGCTTCCTCACTGCCGCCCTGCTCGGCGCCGCGCTGCTGCAGCTCGACCGCCGCCCCTGGCTCGCCGGGGTGCTGATCGGCCTCCTGGTCTACAAGCCGCAGTTCGGCCTCTTGATCCCGCTGGTGCTCATGGCGAGCGGCCGCTGGCGCAGCTTCGCCGCCGCCGCGCTCACGGTTATCCTGCTCACGCTTGCCGTGACGCTCGCCTTCGGTCCCGAGGTGTGGAGCGCCTTCCTCGCCTCCACCAAGTTCACCCGCACCGTGGTGCTCGAACAGGGCGACACCGGCTGGCAGAAGATCCAGAGCGTGTTCTCGGTGGTGCGCATGTGGGGCGGTTCGGTTCCGCTCGCTTATGCGCTGCAGACGACTGTGACCATCGCCGTTGCCGCCGCGCTCGCCTGGCTCTGGCGCTCGCGCACAAGTTTCGCGTTCAAGGCCGCCGCGCTCGCAATCGGCGCCATCCTCGCCACGCCTTACAGCCTCGACTATGACTTGATGGTAGTGGCGCCGGCCATTGCCTTCCTCAGCCGCGACGGCATGGAAAATGGCTTCACCCCTTGGCAGAAGAGCCTGCTGGCCGCGCTGTGGTTCGTGCCGCTGGTGACGCGCGTCATCGCCGGCGCAACACTGATCCCGCTGGCGGTGCCGACACTGCTTGCCGCATTCGCCTTCTTGCTGCACCGCGCCATAACCGAAACCGGCGCGGCGAAGCAGTGGCATTTCACCACCAATAATCTAAAATAGCCGGCAAAGAGCCGTTGAATCGGCCGCTGACCTTTTCGAGGGAGCGCGCCATGAAGCTTTCGAGCGAGCAACTCAAGGCATTCGACGAGCAAGGCTACTGCTTCTTTCCGAATTGCTTTTCGGAAGACGAGATCGCGCTCTTGCGCGCGGAAGCCGACAGCATCCTGAAACTGGACCGCCCGGAAGTCTGGCGCGAGAAGACCGGCGCGCCGCGCACCGCTTTCGCCGCGCATACCTTCAGCGAGGTGTTCGGCCTCTTGGCGCGCCATCCGCGCCTTGTCGAGCCGTTGCGGCAATTGTTCGGCGAGGACGTCTACGTCCATCAATTCAAGCTCAACGCCAAGGCCGCCTTCGAAGGCGACGTCTGGCAGTGGCATCAGGACTACGGGACGTGGCAGCGCGACGACGGCATGCCCGAGCCGCGCGCCATGAACATCGCCGTGTTCCTCGACGAAGTGATGCCGATCAACGGCCCGCTGCTCTTGATTCCGAAAAGCCATCGGCAGGGCGTGTTCGAGGCCGGTCACGACACGCTCACCACGTCCTATCCGCTCTGGACGCTCGACAAGGAAACGGTGACGCGCCTCGTCGACGATGCCGCCGGCGACGACGGCGTCGGCATCGTGGCGCCGACCGGCAAGCCCGGCTCCGTGCTCATGTTCCACGGCAATCTGGTGCATGCCTCGCCGCCCAACATTACGCCCTACCCGCGCAAGATCGTTTATCTGACGCTGTGCGCGGTCTCCAACCACATCACCAAATTCACCCGGCCGGAGTGGATCGCGCATCGCGATTTCTCAGCGCTTATTCCCACCGACGACGGCGCCCTGCGCGAATACGCGCGCGTCCGTCGCGTCGCGGCGGAATAAAATGAAAATTTCCATGTTGGCCGATTTCGCAATATGTCTATTCCGTGCGGCGCGCTCGAGGCGGGAAGATGACAGCGTGCTTTGCAATATGAAGGCCATTCTATTGCCGGACTTCGCGCATACACGAGCGGCCGGCGGAAGCGCGGGCGCGCTCGAGGGAATGGATTGATGTACACGCTTTATTCGATGCAGCGGTCGGGCAACAGCTACAAGGTCCGCCTTGCGCTGGCGCACCTCGGTTTCGATTACCGTCTGGTCGAAGTCGACATTCTGCAAGGCGAGAGCCGCACGCCGGAATTCATCGCCAAGAATCCCAACGGGCAGATCCCGCTGCTCGAAGTCGCGCCCGACCGTTACATCGCCGAGTCGAACGCCATCCTCTGGTACGTCGCTGGCGGCACGCCGCTCGCGCCGGAGGACCGCATCGCACGCGCCGAAGCGCTGCAATGGATGTTCTTCAAGCAGCACAGTCTGGAACCGAATATCGGCGCCGCCTATTTCTGGCTCGCGCTGATCAAAGGCGGGCGCGACCTACAGCGCCACGCGCTCGATGACTGGATGGAGAACGGCTATCACGCGCTCGCGGTGATGGAGGCGCATCTCGCGCGCCAGCCCTTCTTCGTCGACGGCCGCTACACTATCGCCGACATCGCGCTTTACGCGTACACGCATGTGGCCGAGCAGTGCGATTTCGACCTCGCGCGCTATCCGGCGATCCGCGCCTGGCTCGCGCGCGTCACCGCCGAGCCCGGCCACGTGCCGATGGATTGGCAGCCCGACGCGCTGCAGGCGGCGCAGTAGCCTCTGGTCCGCCGCATGTCAGCGTTCCGCGCGCGCGAACGGGAATAGCGCGTTTCGGAGGCGGAAACAGATCGGCCTCCCGGGGCGGCTTAACCCTCCCTTAACCTTTGTCACGAAATCGCCCGCAAACATTACCTCCTCCGCCCCAATGGGGTCGAATCGCCGCCGGGTTCCCTCCCCAACCTGGCTCAATCGGAAAAAGTGATTCGGCCGCAGGTTCACAATGCGCAAACATATTGAAATCAACGGCTTCGGGGCCCCCGCCCGGCACAGGTTGGGCCGCGAGCGCCGCACCGCCGCCTGTGCCGAGCTCGTGACCGGCATCGCGCTCGCCCTCTCCACCGTGGTGGTCGCCACGGTTCTGTCTGTCGGCGTTGCCCACGCCAACGTCGCCGACGGCGTCATCGGTCACGAGGGCAGCCTGTTCAGCATTGCCCTGCTGCTCGGCCTCATCTTCATCGGCCTCGGCGGCATCTCCACCCTTTCCGGAGACAAGCACAAGAAGCATTAGGCCTCGCTTACGGCAGCAGCCCGACGCCCAGCCACAACAGACCTGCGGCAATCGTGATCACCGTCAACGGCGCGCCGATCGCGAAATAAGGCCAGAAGCGCACCTCCACTCCGCGCGCCTCGGCGCGTTGCGCCACGATCAGATTGGCGATCGAACCGACCAGCGTGAAATTGCCGGCTAAAGTCGCCGTCATCGCCACCACCAGCCAGGCGCGTTGCGGGTCGTGCAATTCGGCGACGAACGGCTTGAGCACCAGCACCGCCGGCACGTTGCTCACGATATTGGACAAAACCGCAGTGATGACGCCGAGCACCGTATTGTCGCTGAGATGCAGCCCGCCGATCAGCGCCGGCAAATGCGGATCGATCGCGGTCTTCTCCAGCCCCGCCACCACGATGAACAGGCCCACGAACATGACCAGGAGCGGCCAGTCGATCTCACGGTAGATCTTCGCGGGGCTCACGCGCCGCGTGAGCAAAAGAAACGAGCCGCCGACGATCGCCACCTTCGCCACCGGCTGGCCGAGGAAGAACAGCGCCACCATCACCGCCGCCACCAGCACGGTCTTGATGACCAGCGGCTTGTGGTAATGCCGATCGACTTCCACCGGCGGCAGCACGTCGCAGGTGAAGAAGTCGCGCCGGTAGGCAAGCGCGATCAGCGCCACAGTTACGATCAACCCGAACGCCGCGACCGGCGCCAACGCCGCCGTGAAGGTCGTATAGGGAATACCCGACAGACTGCCGATGATAATATTCTGCGGATTGCCCGTGATGGTGGCGACGCTGCCGATGTTGGAAGCCATGGCGATCGCCAGGAGATAAGGCACCGGATCGAGCCGCCAGCGTTCCACCACGTCGAGCACCAGAGGCGTCATCGCCAGGCAAATGGCGTCGTTGACAAAGAAAGCCGACAACACGCCAGTCGCGAGCACCACGGCGATCAATAGTCCGAGCGGATGACGCACGTGCACGGCAATCCATCCGTTGACGACGCGGAAGAAGCCGGAGACCCTCAGGTTCGCCACCACGATCATCATGCCGAACAGCAGCGTGACGGTGTTGAGATCGACCGCGCGATAGGCCTCATCGAGCGTGAGCACTCCAGCGGCCACCATCAGGCTGCCGCCGAGTAGCGCTGCCCCGGCGCGGTCGATGCGATAGACGGGAATCTTGCCGAGCGCGACAATCACATACGTCGCGGCAAAGATCGCCACGGCTATCGCGGTGGTGATGTCGGGCATTGGAAAGGTCCAGCGTGAAGCCGCCTGAAACGATGCGCGGTAAATTGATATAAATCACATCCTAGCATTTTCCACCGCGACCGCGCGCCTATGTCACGCGGCCGTCATAGCGGTCCGCTATCGTGAAATTTGTTCGTTCCTGTTGCGTAAACGCGTAAGCCCCCCTTTGCGGTCCCGCGCAGCCAACCCCTGCTCTCCCGGGACCGCTTATTTTTTGCCTTGCAGCACGCGGCCGGAAAAGAAAGAAGGCGCGGCCTCACGGCGCTTGCCAAGACCGCGATTCGGTCCTCGAATGGCGCGCTCACGCCGCCATCGGATCCGCCAATGCCCAATTCAACGCCGCCCCGCCGGCTCACCTGCCCGCGCTGCGGCGCAGCGTTCGAATGCCGGCCGGCCGGCGGCTGTTGGTGCGCCGACGAAAGCGTCCGGCTGCCGCTCGATGCCGCCGCAATCGCGGAAGGGTGCCTCTGCCCCGCCTGCCTGCAAAGAACAGCCGCCGCATCCGCCAAACAGCCGACGCCCTGATTTCAAGTTCGCGTGAGCCACCGCGACAAGCGACGTCGTCTTCGTCTATAGAGGGCGGCCGCGCTTCCCGCGGTATTTGTCGAAAGAGATACACCCATGATCGAGTTTTACGCGCTGACCAGCCCGAACGTGCAGAAGATTTTCATCATGCTGGAAGAATGCGAGCTGCCCTACACCATGCATCCGGTCGATGTGTGGAAGGGCGACCAATTCACATCCGAATTCACCAAGATCAATCCGCTGCAGAAAGTCCCGGCCATCGTCGACGGCGACGGCCCGGCCGGCAAGCCCTATACGGTGATCGAGTCCGGCGCCATCCTGATGTATCTCGCCGAAAAGACCGGCAAGTTCATCCCGCACGATCCGGTTAAACGCTACGACGTGATTCAGTGGCTGATGGTGCAGATGGCCAATGTCGGGCCCATGTGCGGCCAGCACGTGCACTTCAGCAAGTTTTCGCCACCCGGAAGCGACTACGGCATCGCGCGCTACCGCACTGTGGTCAACAAGCTGTTCGACGTCTACGACCAGAAGCTCGCGAGCAGCCCCTACGTCGCAGGCGACGAATACACTATCGCCGACATCGCTGCATTCCCCTGGCTGCGCAACACCGACTTCCTCGGCATCGACATATCGAAGCGGCCGCATGTGAAAGCCTGGGTGGACAAGCTCAACGCGCGCGACGCGGTCAAGCGTGCTTATGCCAAGATCGGCCAGATCAAGTCGGTGCGCGATACCGCGACGGACGATGCCAAGGACCGCTATTTCGGACGCGGCAAATACGTGGCGGCCTGAGCCCTGGCGACCGGGCGTCGCCACGCTTATGTCATGATGTCCGCCTAGACAGCGGACAATCTTATAGTCGAGAGTTTGATCGCGCGCGGTGCCCTGGGGCGCCGCGCGTACCTGTCTGAGGCGACCATGTTCCGCCTGTTCGAACGGAGGTTGAAGCCGACAGAGCTGCCGGAGGGCGTCACGCCGCCCGCCGGGCTCATCGCGTTCTATTGGCATTTCGCCAGCCAGGCCAAAGATTTATTTGCAGCGCTATTCGCCGCCGGCTTTGTCGTGGCACTGCTCGACATCACCATCCCGGTATTCATCGGCAAGATCGTAACCCTGGTGACGACGACTAGGCCGGCCGATCTGCTGGCGCAAAACTGGCCGCTGTTCGCCGTCATGGCCGGCGTTCTGCTGGTGCTGCGGCCATTGGCTTTCGTCACCCAACATTTATTGATAAATCAGGCCATCGCCGCGAATGTGTCGAACCGCATCCGCTGGCAGAATCACTGGCACGTTGTGCGCCAGTCGTGGGCGTTTTTCCAGAACGACTTCGCCGGCCGCATCGCTACCCGCGTCATGCAGACGGGCCCCGCAATCCGCGAGAGCCTGGTCTCGCTGGTGACCGCTGTCTGGTTCATCCTGATCTACGGCACCTCGTCATTAATTCTGCTGGCGCACGCCGACCCCTGGCTGGCGCTGCCGGTGGTGCTGTGGTTCATGAGCTACGTGGTGATGCTGCGCTACTTCGTGCCGCGCATGCGCGACCGCTCGAAGACGATGTCGGAAGCGCGCTCGATGCTGACCGGGCGCATCGTCGACACCTATACCAACATCGTCACGGTGAAGCTGTTCGCCCGCGCGCGCGACGAAGACGCCTATGTGCGCGAGGCGGTCGACCATCACACCGGCCGCTTCCTCGCCTCGTTGCGGCTGAACACCTGGTTCGCGCTGACGCTGACGCTGCTCAACGCGCTACTGATCACCTCGACCGGCGCCTTTGCCATTGCGCTGTGGCGGCTCGGCCATGTCGAGGTCGGTGTCGTGGCGATGGCGTTGCCGATGACGACGCAGATCGTGAGCGCCTCCGGTTGGGTGGCGTGGCAGGTGACCGGCATCTTCGAGAACATCGGCGTGGTGCAGGAGGGCATGTTGACGATCGCCCGCCCGCATACGCTCGTCGACAAGCCGTATGCGGCGGCGCTGCAGGTGAGCCGCGGCGAGGTCCGCTTCGAGGACGTGCGCTTCGGTTACGGCCGCGAGAGCGGGCTGATCGACGGGCTGACGTTGGAGGTCAAGCCGGGCGAGAAGATCGGCCTGGTCGGCCGCTCCGGCGCCGGCAAGTCGACGCTGGTCAATCTGCTGCTGCGCTTCTTCGATCTCGAAGGCGGCCGCATCCTGATCGACGGCCAGGACATCGCGCTGGTGACGCAGGAGTCATTGCGGTCGCAGATCTCGGTGGTGACGCAGGACACGTCGCTGCTGCATCGCTCGATCCGCGACAACATCCGCTACGGCAAGCCGGAGGCGAGCGAGGCCGACATCATCGCCGCCGCGCGCATGGCGCACGCGGACGAGTTTATTCACGACCTCGAGGACCTGCAGGGCCGGCGCGGCTACGACGCCCATGTCGGCGAGCGCGGCGTCAAGCTGTCCGGCGGTCAGCGCCAGCGCATCGCCATCGCCCGCGTCATCCTGAAGAACGCGCCCATCCTGGTGCTGGATGAGGCTACCTCCGCGCTCGACAGCGAGGTGGAGGCAGCGATCCAGTCGAGCCTGAGCTCGCTGATGCACGGCAAGACCGTGATCGCGATCGCCCACCGCCTGTCGACCATCGCGCAGATGGACCGTCTGGTGGTGCTCGACCGCGGCCGCGTCGTCGAAGAGGGCACGCACGAGAGTCTGCTGCGCGCCGGCGGACATTACGCGGCGCTGTGGCGGCATCAATCCGGCGGCTTCATTGACGCGGACGCCCCGCAGCAGGCGGCAGAGTAGTTTTTGTTCTCCCTCTCCGCATGCGGCCGAGGTTAAGAGCGTGTGTCATCGTCCCGACACATGCCGGCGCACTCCCCGCTTTGTTCATGCTGGCGAGAGCACGCCGCCGTGACCGTCGCCGATGTCGCCACCGGCATGGCGGCACCTGGCTGGCGCTGCTGGTGGCGTTCACGTCCGGAGCGGTGACCTATTGGGCGCTGCGCAGGATGCGCGCGTTCTAGCGGCGAACGCTTCATTTTCTCATCGCGCAAGTCTGGCGCTGCGGTGCTGCGTTGCGTGGGCGACATCCCGCCCTTTTCACGCTTCTCGGCGCGGCCCATAATGCCGCACTTTTTTCATTCCTCATTCCGTGAAAGCTCGTCCCTATGATTCTCGAAATCGCCCAGATCGACGTCACGCCCGGCAAGGAAGCCGACTTCGAAGCCGGCGTAACCAAAGCCGTGCCGCTCTTCAAGCGCGCCAAGGGCTGCAAGGGCGTGACATTGCAGCGCTCGCACGAGAAGCCGTCGCGCTACCGGCTGTTCGTGCAATGGGAGACGCTGGAGAACCACATCATCGACTTCCGCGAGTCGGCCGACTTCCAGGAATGGCGCAAGCTGGTGGGGCCCACCTTCGCCGCGCCGCCCGAGGTCGAACATGTGCGCCAAGTGGTGGACGGGTTTTGAGCGGGGATTGGGAACGATGAAACGCAGCACCGGCCGCATTCTCACGACCCACACCGGCAGCTTGCCGCGTACCAAAAAAGTGGTCGAACTGCTGCTCGCGGAGGACAAAAACCCGAGCGCGCGCAAGGCCGAACTGGAGGCCGCGGTGCGCGAAGCGGTGGCCGACCGCGTGCGCCATCAAATCGAATGCGGCCTCGACATCATCAATGACGGCGAGCAGGGCCGCACCGACTACACCGTGCACGTGATGCGCCGGCTGACCGGCTTCGAGGGCAAGAGCACAGGCCCGCTCGGCGCCGGCGACGAGGAGTTTCCTGAGCTCGCCGAATTGCTCAAGCCGTTCGCCTCGCCATTCCAGAACCGCCCCGCCTGCAACGGCCCCGTCGGCTGGAAGGACTGGCCCGCGGCGCAAGCGGACATCGATCTTGCCAAAGAGGCCATGCAGGACGCGAAGTGCGAAGACTTCTTCATGACCTCGCCCTCGCCCGGCCAGATCGCGCGTTATCTCAAGAACGACTACTACCCGAACGACGAAACCTACATCTACGCGCTAGCCGACGTGATGCGTCGGGAATACGCGGCGATTGTCGAGTCCGGGTTGATCCTGCAGCTCGACTGCCCGGATCTGGCCATGCTGCGCCACACCACCTATCTGAACCTGCCGCTCGCCGATTACCGCAAGATCATCTCGGTCAACGTCGCCGCGCTCAATCACGCGGTGCGCGACCTTCCCGCCGACCGCATGCGCATGCACGTGTGCTGGGGTTCGACCATGGCGCCGCGCCACACCGACGTGGAGCTGAAGGACATCGTCGACATCATCCTGTCGGCAAAGCCGCAAGCCGTGTCGTTCCCCGCCGCCAACGGCCGCCACGAACACGAATGGAAGATCTGGCGGGACGTCAAATTGCCCGACGGCAAGATCATCATTCCCGGCGTGATCAATTCCACCGTCAACACCGTGGAGCACCCGGAAGCGGTCGCAGACCGCATTTTGAATTTCGCTAACGTGGTCGGGCGCGAGAACGTCATCGCCGGCGTCGACTGCGGCTTCGGCACGTTCGCCGGCCGCGTGCAGGTCGATACCAAGATCGTGTGGATGAAACTGCAGTCGCTCGTTGATGGCGCCCGCCGGGCGTCGGCGCAGCTGTGGGCCAAAGCGGCGTAGTTGCGTCAATAGTCACTCGATTTCCCGGTCGGCGTATTGTGCGCCTGCCGCACCTGACCGGCGCACGCCTCAAACCCTCCGCCCCAGGATAATTCCCGTCACCAGCGCGAGCGACAGCGCCGCCAGCATCTGCTCGCGCGAGCCCTGCTGCATGGCGGAAAGCGCTTCGTCGATCATGCGGTCGGTGGTGGTGCCGCCCACCGCGCTCTCCGTGCGCGGCGGCGGAGGCGGCGCGCGATGCGCCGGCTTGTCGCCTGGCTTCGGCCGCCAGGCCGCGACCGCAAACAGGATCAGCGCCAGCAGCACGCAGGCGCCGGCAATGATCGCCAATGCGAAGATCGTGCCTAATATCTGCTGCAGCCAGACGTAAAGCAGCGCCAACCCAAATCCGATTGCGGTCAACAGCAGCACCACGCCGATCAGCGTCAGCACCGCTGACACCGTCATGGCGCGCAGGCGCGCCTTGAGGTCAAACTTGATCAGGGTCAGCACCGAACTCGTGATGGACGCGAGCATCAACGCCTCCGCAACAGCAGGCCGAGCACGACGCCGAGCCCAAGCGCGGCGCCGAGCAACACCTGCGGGTTCTTGCGCGCGAAGTCCTCGAAGTCGGCGGTGGCCGAATGCGCCCGCTGCCTGGTGTTGTCGGCGAAGTCGTGCGCCGCGCCGGCGGCGTGACCGCCGATGCGCGAGGCCGCGCCGGCCGCTTCTTCGCGCGCCTCCTGGCCGAAGCCAGCGACCGTGCGCTGGATGGCGGCGAGGTCGTCCTGCAGCTTTCGCAAATCGCCCGCCAATTCTCCGCCGGCGTCGGAGGCCGAGCGCGACAAGTTGTCCTTGGCGCGCTGAAGTTCTTCGGCAATACGGGCGGCGGCGGCGGCCAAACCATCGCTCGGCGCCGTGGTGGGTTGGTCTGTTGCGTTCATGTCCAATCTCCTTTGTGGAAAGCATCGCATGGCGCGAAAGCCGCCAGTTTGCGCTGCATCAAGCCGCAAAAACGGCTATTTCCGGCACTTTCCTCGCCACCGGACTCGCCCCATATTCGGTTCCAATGACCAAATCCCCGAACAAGCCAAAAAGTTCACCAAAAAAGGACCCGGCGCGGCCGACACGGGCCAAAGCGGCGCGTCCCGTCACCCCACCGACCCCTGATTCGCTCGCCGAGCTGCTCAATCCCGCCATCGGCAAGGGCACCGCGGGCGTCGGCTCGGGCACGGGCAAAAGCCTGAACTTGCAGCCGCCGCCGGACAATTCCTGGGACCGACGGCAGGATTTTTCCGACGCCCATAAGGCGAGCAAGTCGGCCCAATCGTCGCAGAAAGGCTTCAGCGAGGCGCCGCAGGCGGACTTCGATGGGCCGCCGGTGAGCGGCCTCGATCCGGCCTTGGCGGAGGAACTCGGCCTCACGGATGACCTGAAATATCGCCTGCCGAAAGCCGACCTGCCGACGCAAGGCGGCGGGATCAGCGGCTTCGGCGGCATCGCCAGCCAGGAGTCGCTGGACAGGCTGCTGCGCGAGGGCCGCGCCGAATTCCGCACGGAGACCGAAAGCGGCAAGGTATGGACGCCGCACCGCCCGCCCCGCCCGGAGAAATCCGAAGGCGGCGTCACCTTCAAGATCGTCTCCGACTTCGAGCCCAAGGGCGACCAGCCGCAGGCGATCAAGGACCTGGTCGAGGGCGTCAACCGCCACGACCGCACCCAGGTGCTGCTCGGCGTCACCGGCTCGGGCAAGACCTTCACCATGGCCAAGGTGATCGAGGCGACGCAACGCCCCGCCCTCATCCTGGCGCCCAACAAGACGCTGGCCGCCCAGCTCTACGGCGAGTTCAAGTCGTTCTTCCCCGACAACGCGGTCGAGTATTTCGTCTCCTACTACGACTACTACCAGCCGGAGGCTTACGTCCCGCGCACCGACACCTATATCGAGAAGGAATCCTCCATCAACGAGCAGATCGACCGCATGCGCCATTCGGCGACGCGCGCGCTGCTCGAACGCGACGACGTCATCATCGTCGCCTCGGTGTCGTGCATCTACGGCATCGGCTCGGTGGAGACCTACTCCGCCATGACCTTCACGCTCAAACAGGGCGGCAAGATCGACCAGCGCCAGCTCATCGCCGATCTCGTCGCGCTGCAATACAAGCGCACCCAGCACGATTTCGCGCGCGGCACCTTCCGCGTGCACGGCGACATCCTCGACCTGTTCCCGGCGCACTATGAAGACCGCGCCTGGCGCATTCATCTGTTCGGCGACGAAATCGAGAAGATCGAGGAACTGGACCCGCTCACCGGCCGCAAGACCGACGAATTGGAATTCGTCAAGGTCTACGCCAATTCGCACTACGTCACGCCGCGCCCGACGCTGATCCAGGCGATGGCCTCGATCAAGGCCGAACTGCGCCAACGCCTCGACCAGCTCAACGCCGCCGGCCGCCTGCTGGAGGCACAACGGCTGGAACAACGCACCATCTTTGATCTCGAAATGATGGAAGCCACCGGCGCCTGCGCCGGCATCGAGAACTATTCGCGCTATCTCACCGGCCGCAAGCCGGGCGAGCCGCCGCCGACGTTGTTCGAATACGTGCCCGACAACGCGCTGGTCTTCGCCGACGAAAGCCACGTCACCATCCCGCAGCTCGGCGGCATGTACCGCGGCGACTTCCGCCGCAAGGCGACGCTGGCCGAATACGGCTTCCGCCTGCCCTCCTGCATGGACAACCGGCCGCTGCGCTTCGAGGAATGGGACGCCATGCGGCCGCAGACGCTCGCGGTCTCCGCCACGCCGAGCAATTGGGAGCTGGAGGAATCCGGCGGCGTCTTCGTCGAGCAGGTCATCCGCCCCACCGGCCTGATCGACCCGCCGGTCGAAATCCGCCCGGCGCGCACGCAGGTCGACGACCTGGTCGGCGAGGTGCGGCAGGTGGCGCAGAAAGGCTACCGTTCGCTCGTCACCGTGCTGACCAAGCGCATGGCCGAGGACTTGACCGAATACCTGCACGAACAAGGCATCCGCGTGCGCTACATGCACTCCGACATCGATACGCTGGAGCGCATCGAGATCATCCGTGACTTGAGGCTTGGCGCCTTCGACGCGCTGGTCGGCATCAACCTGTTGCGCGAGGGCCTCGACATCCCGGAATGCGCGCTGGTCGCCATTCTCGACGCCGACAAAGAAGGCTTCCTCCGGAGTGAAACTTCACTGATTCAAACCATCGGCCGCGCCGCGCGCAACGTCGACGGCAAGGTGGTGCTCTATGCCGATCACGTCACCGGCTCGATGCAGCGCGCCATGGAGGAGACCGGCCGCCGCCGCGAGAAGCAGGTCGAGTACAACACCGAGCACGGCATCACGCCGGAGAGCATCAAGCGCTCGATCCACGACATTCTCAACAGCGTCTACGAGCGCGACCACGTGCTGATCGGCACCGGCCAAGGGGGCATTGGCAGCGGCGAGTTCGCCGACGCGGCGACCATCGGCCACAATCTGGAAGCGGTGGTGGCCGACCTGGAGAAGCGCATGCGCGAGGCCGCCAGCGATCTCGACTTCGAAGAGGCCGCGCGCCTGCGCGACGAGATCAAGCGGCTGAAGCAGACCGAACTGGCGGTGCTGGATGATCCGACGGCGAAGCGGCCCTCTTCACCCTCCCCTGGAGGGGGAGGGTCGGCGCGCGCAGCGCGCCGGGGTGGGGTGAAAGCGTCGAGCGACCCGGCGAGCCGGCCCCACAAACCCCATCTCGACGAAATGGGCATCGGCAATTGGCACGAAGCCGCGCCGAGCCGGCCCGACTCGCCCAGGAGCAAGCTCGGCAAGCCGGGGCAACGGGGTGGGTTTAAGAAGAGAGGAAGGTAAACTACTGCGAGGACTCAGGCTTTTGACTTTATATAGCCTTCGCGGATTACCCGCTGAAGGACCGTCTGCTCATGCAGGCCTGTTCGACATAAATTCAAATCCAAAACATTATTAGGGAGTCTAACAGATTGACGCGATTCGATATTTTGCCGATCGTCCTTTGAATTAGAAAGGGGGAGCGACATTTGCTGATCAGACTTCCGATCACGCATTTGTTTTGCCCTGCGCCCTAGATTGTTCAAGCTGAGACAGCCTCGCGACGATGAGCCTTTCCCGAGCTTCAAAGCCATCGAGCGGAGCCTGCGAAGCAGGTTTAGCTTCCTTCCGGCTGGTTAACAAGAGCTTACCATTTAGTTTTCTACTACCTCGTCCGTTGAAGAGCCGGATCATGTTACGGGGGGCCACACCTTCATATTGCAGGAATACGACCTTTTTCCCCACGTCGTTCTCATGAATTGAAATGGCATCTTCATGGAGCTTCAGAGCCAGACTCTTCGTATATGGCTCTATGTAAATCACCTTGCTGATCCCTGCAGCCACTATATGACGGGCGCAGTTGTGGCAGGGGAAAGTTGTCGAATACAAAGTCCCAGAAACTAGCCCCGATGCGCCGCTTCGCCCCACCGAAATGATCGCTTCCATTTCTGCGTGAACTGCGCGAGAAAATTCGATCAAATTTCGCACGTCTGATTTTTGAAGCACCGCCAATGCGTTCATTGACTTCTTCTTATCGACGATCCCTTGCGTTGTGAGGGCGGTGACGATTTTTTGCAGGATATCGGCCTTACGATCATCGTTGTGGCAAATCTTTCCTCGCCATTGAAAGCACCGATGATCGCCCTCTTTTTGCTCGACCGAATAAAGACCTCCGCCGTATTTTGGGACGTCGTTGCTCCCCACTCCAATAATTTCACCAGCTACGTTAGTTATGACGGCCCCGACTTGCCTCGACAAGCATGCCGACTCTGCCGCCGCGGATGCAGCCGCATACATTGCAGATTCATCCTTGGTCGGCGTCTGCACTCCAATCGAGAACATAACATCTAAAAATCTCTCGACAGTCTTTCTTAGCTTCAAATCATTTTCCGCGTCGTTGCGAATAAAAAAGTCAGCAAGAAACATGGCATCGCGCACACGCTGACCGGATTTACGACCCTCGTCTTCGTCTCTACTCGTTATTTCGATAATATAGGATTCCTCATGTCCCAAAGCCTGAAGGCGAGCACGCCTCACTTCATCGGGGGCAAAGACACCGATAAGCCAGAATGTGTCGCCATACACCTCTTGAAGGCGCCGCACTTCATGCGGATGCTTTATCGAATCAATGATCGTGAAATGTCGGCGTGCGACCGGCACTGTTTCGGTGCCCGCCGTACCCCTTTTCAGATTAATCTGTCCGACCACTTTTTCGATCAAATATGTATCGCCAAAATCCTCTCTCAGCTTTGTACCCAACCTCTGCAATTTTTCTGTACGTTTGTCATCCGTTGGCAAGACTACAGTCTCGCCGATTATGCCAACGTTTTGATTTATTACGTCGCTGACCTTTATTACTTCGCCCGAGTAGCCGAATTGGGCCTGGAGCATCGACGCAAAAATTTTTGCGGAAAAGGAAATTCCAGAGCCGATAGGCCCGACAAATCCGAGCACAAGCTCGTCTGTTTTTCTGTCTTCGACATCGACGACTTCAACGTCCTTGACCGTTGAAAACAGCCCGACTTGCTTTGGTCGAGTTGACATGAGCCCCCTTATTCCCTGTAATTTTCGTTAAACCCCCGGTTGCATTTCTAGCAGATAGCAGGACCCTCACCCAAGTTCTTTTAACTGCATATTCAAGAGGTCATGTCAGCCTAGGCTCTTATGAAACTGGGCTTCGAGGAATCGCAGACCCCCTACTCTAGTGGCTCGCAAAGCGCGCGCGCGTGGACTGAGCGCTGGGTTCGCGACTGGGTCTATTGCCCGAACTGCGGGAATCAGAAGATCGATCCCTTTCCCAGCAACAGCCCGGTCGCGGATTTTTTCTGCGGATCGTGCAGCGAAGAGTACGAGCTGAAAAGCCAGAAAAATCGGTTTGGCGACAAGGTGCTTGATGGGGCGTACGACAAGAAATGTGAGCGGCTGGCCGCAAGCAATAATCCAAATCTGTTCTTGCTGAACTATGATCTCAAGCAACTGAGTGTCGTCAATCTTCTCATCGTTCCGAAGCACTTCTTTGTTCCTGAGATCATTGAGAACCGGAAGCCGCTCGCGGCAACCGCGCGGCGGGCGGGCTGGGTCGGGTCAAAAATTCTGCTCGGCCAAATTCCCGATGCCGGGAAAATTTACATTCTGAAGAACGGCATCCCTCAGCCGAAAGACGCGGTTCTTGCCGAGTGGCAAAAGACGCTGTTCCTGCGTTCGGAGCCGTTGGAGGCGCGCGGCTGGTTGATCGAAGTCATGAAGTGCATCGAATCCCTCGGCAGGCCTGAGTTCGAGATCGATGACGTTTACGCTTTCGATCAGCATCTGAGCCGTTTGTATCCCGGCAATCAGAATGTCAGACCGAAAATCCGGCAGCAGCTCCAATATCTCAGAGACCGCGGCTACCTGGATTTCGTCGGACGCGGCCACTATCGCTTGCGCTCAAGCGGCTAAATGCGGCTATCGTCGCTCTGCGGTTCAAACCAAATCCTGCACCGTTGCCCGCGCTCGTCGATATCGGACAACTCTTCCCTATCCCCATCGTAATCGCAGACACGGATCGGAAACGGATTGCCAAGCGTCCACTGTACTTGGCCGCCATGAACGCCGACCGTGATTTCGGGATGCGGCGGGCAATAGGTGAGCTTGACCACGAGCGCGTCGATGTCGCGCGCCTTCTCGCCATTTAAGCCGCGAAAGGCTCTCAGCGCGTTGAGCAGAATTGTCCTCTCGCGTCAACTCAAACCGATCCAATTTTGGCTTGTCATGACCGCCTCCTGTTTCCGTGGCTCACGCCGCGCTTTTCTCCTTCGGCTTCACCACCAACCGCATGTCGAAAGCGTCGAGAACCTTCATCGCCGTGGCGAGCTCGGGCCGGCCTTCGCTGCTGAGCGAACGATAGAGGCCCTCGCGCGAAAGACCCGTCTCAGTGGCAATGCCGGCCATCCCTTTGGCGCGCGCCACCGTGCCGAGGGCCTCGGCAATAAATCTCTCATCGCCGGTCTCGAAGGCCTCGCTCAGATATTTGGCGATGGTCTGCGGCGATTTGAGATAATCGGCGGCGTCGAATTTCGATGCTTTGGCCATGATTGTAATTTATAAACTACAATCAATGCGAGGTCAAGTTCGAGGCGCGATCCGCACAGCCCCCAAAAAAATCCTCCCAACTTATCCCCGCTCGCTCCGGCGCCCCTATCATCCTCGCGCCTAGGTCGGGCAGCGGGCGTCGTCTCGAGGACGCCCGCGACGCGGGACCCAAGGCCGGCGCCCGACAATGGCGCCGCGGGTCAGGCGAGCGCGGCATCGCGCCGGCTTGACGGTGGAGCGCCGGGAGGGCGAGCCCGCTTGAGCCAAGCGGGCGCGCGCCCTCGCAAGGCGCGCGGGCGGGTCCGTCAATCCCGCCCAAAGGGGCCTCGCAAGCCCCTGGCGCCCTCCCGGCGCTCCATCCCCCTTGTTCGGGGGAGGTCCTCCTGTGGGAGGACGGAAAAAGGGAAGCGGGCTCACCCCGGGCCCCTCAAACAATAGGGGCGGCGAAGCTTGGCTGTTTGAAATCTGAATTTGTGCTGCAATGAACGCGCCGCGTCGCCGGTGCGTCGGTGGACGGCGCCGAGCGCGCGCGGCGACGCACGAGTCAATCTAACCCATGTCCGACATCGGCATCCTCAACGGCCCCTTCGACCTCGCGATCATCGCGCTGATGATCTTCGGCCCCGGCCTTGCGCTCGGCGGCCTCATCGGCGCGCTCGTCTGGCGCCGCCGCCGCATCGCCGGCGGGCTAATTGGCGCGGTCGTGGGCTTGGCGCTGTGGGTGCTGGGATTTCTGCTGTTCCGGGACGCGCTGTGACGCATCGGTCACAGCGGTCTGCCATCCGGCCTTCTCCCCCTCGCCGGCGTCCTATCCGAAAATCCCGAGCTGCCAACTGGCCAGCGCGAAGCAGCCGAGCGCGGCCACGGCGACGACCCAGGTCATGCCGGTCGGGTTTTCCAGCGCCGCCGTCGACGGATCGTTGGGATCGTAATGCACCTCAATCTCGCTGCCGGCGGGATATTTGGCGATCACCTTTTCGGCATAGGCTTTGCCGGCGCTGACCGTGAGGCCGACCTTGATCTGGTTGCCGTGATAGTCGCGGCCATGCACCGGATAGGAAAATTCCACGGCCGGCCGATAATTGGTCCGCAGGCGACCGTCGCTGTCGCGCTCCTGATATTCTTCGACCTTGCTCCTGACGATTTTGCCGCGCACCGAAGGCCAGTTCGCCGCCTGCTTCGAGTTGCGCCGCGAGCCAACGAAGAACAGCAGCAGCACCAGCCCAAAGCCGGCGGCCACCAGCGGAAACGCCGGCTTATCGGCGGCCTTGGGGAAATGCACGCGGACGAAGTCCGGGCCAATCGCAATCAGCCAATAGATCGCGCCGCCGAACAGCGCGAGCAGCGCCAGCCCGCCGGCCAGGCCCGACGCCGCGTCGCGCTTGGTGACGCCCTTCGGCCCCTCG
This sequence comes from uncultured Pseudomonadota bacterium, assembly GCA_963732895.1. GTDB lineage: Bacteria > Pseudomonadota > Alphaproteobacteria > Rhizobiales > Xanthobacteraceae > Pseudolabrys. Next base: position 247,645 of record CAVTBG010000001.1, read on the forward strand.
CGCTCGAGCACGCACTGGCGCGGGTCGGCGGGATCGTAATAGACGGTCACGTTGGCGCCCATCGGATAGCGTTTCAGCGTCGCTTCGGTGTTGGCGCCGCCGGTATCGTCGCCGATGCCGATGCGCACGCCGTGGATCGTGCGTGCGCCGACCTTGAACTCGTATTCGACCGCCGGCACGTTCTTGACCGTTTCCGGTTCGCCCTGGAACTGATGCCGCCGCACCTCGATTTCCGAGCGCACGATATGGCCGGTGGTCTGCGCCCAGCTTTGCGACTGTCGGAACTCGATCAGCTTAGTAACGGTCGCGACCAGTACGAGCGCCACCATCGGCAGGAAGATAAGTCCGATCCAGAAGTAGTCCGAACGGCCGAAGGGAACGTTGCCGCGGATGGCGCCCGGGCTCGCGCGTTCGATGGCATAGATCAGGGCCACGAGGCCGATGATCGCGACCATGACGATCATCGCCGCGAGCGGCGGCTGGTCGCCACTGCGCCCGAGCACCGGCCGGGTGTCGGAGACGAATTCCTGCTTCGAGGGGTCGCCGTGCCCGCCGACTTCGTTTTGCCAACTTGCATCGCCGGCGAGAAACTTGACGTAGACCGCCTTCACCGTGGCGGCATCGACCTCCACCCGGCGGCGGCGTTTGTCATCGCCGAAAGAGAGAGTGAACGTGCCACCCTCCTCGGCAAGCGCGTCGAGCGAGGCGCCGCTCTCGCTTTCGAGTGCGATGTACCAGTCGTCCGAAAAGCTCGGCGCGTCCAGCGCGCGGACAATGTCCGCAGCGGTCGGATCGGCGACAATCGTCCCATTGACGTCGAGCTCCATGCGGCCAGCATAGCCGAACTGGCGGGCTGCACCAGCCGACTTGCGGTTGTCCAACGCACGGGGGCCGGCTGACTATCGCGCGTCACAAAAATATTCTTTCCTATTGGCGCTGATTCGTTTACGCGCGGGTTTCTTTCCGCCCGCTGTCCCGTGTCGATGTCTGCGTTCCGTTTCGTCCCGCGCCTCTTCTTTCGGAGACCGCTCATGGCCTGGTTTCGCCACTACTATTGCTGCGACACCTGTGAGGGGACCTGGCTCGACGAGTGGTCCCACTTGCGCGAGGACGACTGCCCGTTCTGCCGCGCCAAGGACGTCTTCCCCTACCGCACTGACGATTGGTCGCTGGTGATCGAGGAAGAGATTGACGGCTATGTCGTGCTGGCCTCACGCGAAACCGCCGAGGACGACCCCGACTATCGCGAGCTCGGCACCTTCCCGACCATGGAAAAGGCCCACGCCTTCCTGTCGCGGCGCATGTAGCACCGCGCCAAACACACGACCGTTCGTCCCCGTGCAAGCGGGGACCCGGTCTTCGCCGCCGGAACTGGATGCCCGCTTGCGCAAGCACGAACGGATAGGTCGTGCTGGGCTGCACAAGGCAAGCCGCGGCGATGCGGTGCGCCCCTCAGAAAAATACCCAAAACTTCATTGGCGCCGCAGGAGCGGCTGGGGTAAAAATGAAATCGACGGCTGAACAGGCCGATCGGGGGCGGCGGCAAAGCTCGGACCAGCGTCCATGACCATTTCGTTGCCTCGTTCCGCCATCGCCAGACTTGCCAGCGGCGCGCTCCTCGTCGCCGCCGCCGTATCGCTGGCGGCATGCGAAACCGCCGGCCTGGGCGCCGCCGGATCGATGGCGCAGGCCGCTACGCCGGCGCCGCCCACCGAGCCGCCTAACCCGATGGCGCAGGAAAATACGGCGGCCGCCTCGCAAGGGCCGATGACCCATCGGAAGGCCGCGCTTTACTGCTGGATGTCGACTGAGCACGGCCGCGCCGACCTGCCGCTCGACAAGCGCGCCGACGTCGTCGACAAGTGCATCAAGCGAAAGATGGCTGGGAATTGACCCCCCTCGTACGCGCGAGCCCCTTGCCGCGACTCTGGCGCCGTATCATCATCCGTAGTTCCACTGCCGTACGGAGGGTGTCATGGCGAAGGGTCAAATGCGCGTTCCGAAGGAAAAGAAGAAACCGAAAGCCGACAAGGACAAGCCGAAGCACTTGTCTGCTTACAAGCAGGCGCAGCTCGGCACCTCGACCCATCCGATGGTGAGCGCGGCGCCCAAGAAGACGTGAGAAGAAGCCCCGACGCCTAGTCCATCGGCTTTTCCGGTTTGCCCTTCGGCAGCTTGGCCGCCTCCGCGGCGGTTTGCAGGCAGGTGAGCAGTTCGACATAGCTCGGCGGCCCGCCTGTCAGGGTCATGGTGGTGCAGCGTTGCCGTTCGGCCGGGCTGTAGCGGCTCCACTGCTTTTCCAGAGTGGCGCGGGCCTGGTTTTCGTCGCGTTCGCAGGCCCCTTGCGGACGGTGGACCTGGGTGTCCGCCGAGGCGGCGCGGCAAGTCGGCGTGATATTGAGCTTGGGCACCTCGCCCGCCACCGTGTGGGCGGCTACCAGCACGATCGGCCATAATGCAGCCATGGTCGGGCTCCCTTTGTTCGACCCCCATCCAGATTCTTAACACGGAACCGAAGTTCCGGTTCAATTTGAACCCTCCGCCCCCTCCCCGCGACCAAGCATCAGGAACAACGGGAGAGCGGTGCCGTGGTCAAACGCTTTGTGATGGCCTTCGTCACGTTTGTCGGCCTGATCGTACCCGGCGCCTTCGCCGCGGCGCTGCTGGCCGCCCCGCCGGCGAAACCCGCCCCGTTCCAGCCGCCCGGCTGCATGGGTGATTTGAGGGCCGCCGACGCCCGCGTCGCCGCCTCGCAAGCCCGCCTGCAAAAACTCGGCGCCACCAATGGCGCGCAAATGTGCAATCTGACCCGCCTCTATTTCCTCGAAGTGGTCAAGGCACGCGCGGTTACCGCGCTATGCGATCAAGGACCGGCTCGCGAGCACGCCCTGGGCCGTTTCGACGCCAACGTGTCGCGGATCAACGAACGCATAGCTGTCGCCTGCAACTAGCGCATGTTCCCGAAAAAGCCTGTCCCCGACCTGATCCGGGATGGGAACCGGTTTTCGGCCAAGATCATGCGCAACGCCACGAACCCTCCGCCAAAATATTTCCATAGGTTCGCCCCAGTTCGGTGAAAGAAGAGCAAGCAAGGCTTAACGATTGCCGCCGATGCTCGCGCGGCAGGACAAGAGCCGGCACGATCTGCCAACGGGGGGGAGAGTCTCCACATGCGAAGTCGCGCGCTGCAAAGCGCCGGGTGTGTTGTTTGCGTTACACTCGTCACGTCACTGGTGCCGGCCGCAGCCAAGGACGTGCGTATCGCGCCTTACGTCGCGCCAACCGCCGATGTGCCGCTGACGCCGGAAAAAAGCGAGGCGCTTGCGCGTTCGCTCAACGTTGATGCCGCAACGCTCGCCGAGGACGCGCCCGATAAGCCGTTCAGTACGGCAAACCTCGCCCACCCGCAGAATCTCGGTGTCAGCCGCAGCGAGCATGTGGATGGATCCAGCACCGTTTCCGTCAAGCAGCCGCTGTCGAGTGACTGGGACGCCAAAGTCGGCGCCGATCTCAACGTTGCCGCGACACCGGCCACCACCTATGAGCCGGACAGGCCGCCGCCCGGCGCCACAAGGGACAGCGGGTCCAGCGCCGCCTGGGCCTCGCTTGGCGTGACGCGTTTTGCCACCGTCGACGCGCGTATCGAGCCCGGCAGCGAGCAGGGCAAGCTCGGCACGACGATCGAGCATTCGATCCCGCTCGGCGATGACGTGTCAGTCACGTTGCGCGGCCGCTGTGCGGTCAGCGATACGCTCGCCGCACCGCCGACGACACCGCAACAGCCCGCACCGGTGTTGAGCAACGAACAGACTGTGAAACTCAACATCGCTTCGACCGGCACAACGTTGTCCGCAGGCGTGCGCGCGGACAGTGCCGATCCGGCAACGCACAATACGTTGAGTGCCGATCAGAGGGTTTACGGTCCCTTGCACGTTACCACCGCAATCAACGACGTCGGCGAGCCGACAAGCAGCAAAAGCGTTTCGGCCGGCTTCAAGTTGACCTGGTGATTTTCGACAGAGCGGTACTCGGTGCCGGCGTCCGGCCGCTATGCCGCCCTCGCCTCGCCCCATGAGCGCCCAAGTTGCGTGCCCCAATTCGCCATTCGGAGGGGCGTCAGCGCAACGGTTGCGCTTCAGCAGGAGCAGAGCATGACGGCGATCAAACCCGAGCGGGTCGGTACAGATCGAATGAATCCTGAGAAAGAAGGGCCGGAGCAATACGCGCCGCACCGGAGTGCGCCGGCGCCGGTACGGCTTGGCGACGTCGATCAGGCGGTGAGCGCCTTCGAAGGCGAGATTCGCGAATTCGTCCGGCGCGACGTCGGCCCGCAACGCAAACTGCGCGACGCGGGGCCGAACGGCGAAGCGAGCGCCGAAAACATGAACGCGCTGATCCAGCGCGTCTCCGGCGCTTCGATGGGTGAAATCGATCGCGTCATCGACGAGTTGCAGAGCGTGCGCGACATGCTGCGCAATGAAGGCGAGCGCGTCAGCCGCGAGATCGCCGGCTATGCCAGCCTTAGCCATGCGGCGATGACGGCGATGAAAGTGATCGGCGAAAGCCTGACGCAATGGAAGAATGCGCCGGCCAAGACCGGCCCGCGCGCGGCCGAATAATTTCCGCGGGACAAGAATAAACGCCCTGTCGCCGCAGCGGCTATGGGGCGTTGGGGCGTTGGTCGAGCGTATATTCGCGTATTCAGCTAGTTCGCGGCAACTTTGCGCGGCAGCGGATAATCGTCACTGTCGTAAAGCTGGCGGATGCCGTTGCCATCAAAGCGCTTTTCCTCCACCTCGAGATAAGCGCCAAGCAAAAGCTCCGGCGGCAACTCCTCAATGGCGAAACGAATGGCTTCCGCCGCGGTCGAAAAGCGCTTGTAGCCCATCGGTCGCCGCGACCTACGGCTGCGGCTGGGAAACAACTCTGATGGGGCACGGTAATTGATAGTCGACATCGCAACAAACTCCCTCAATACATTATGGACTTTGTGCGTGCGAAAATCCAGCGCCGGCGCCGGCATGGCTGACCCGACGGGTGCGCCAACATTGCACTATAGGAAAAATTATTGCAGCCGCGCCATCAATGGCGTCACAACGTGTGCGGTGGCGCATCGAGCAGCTTTAGTTTCGCGCGCAAGGTGGCGATGCGCCGCTCGGCCTCGGCGTGCGTGAGGTGTTCGTCGAATACCTCAGACTGGTAGGCGTCGACCGAGAGTTGCTTGAGCGTGGCGGCCTGCTTCGCGCTCATCGGTGTGCCGGTGCTGAGGATTGCCGCGGTGTTGAAGCAAGCCAAGGCGCGTGTGCGCGCCAATTCACGATAGCCGCGCAGCCAGCGCCGGCCGCAGCGCCAGCGTGAGCGGCAGGGTGACCAGCACGACGCTCGCCACCACCATGAGCGCCGACGGTACGCCGATAGCATCGCCCAACAGGCCGTAGAGCGCCGGCGACACCGCGCCGGCGCCGATGGTGCCGGTATAGAAGACGCCGAAGGCGCGGACCCGTCGCGCCGGCTCCACGAGGTCGGGCACCGAACCGTACAGCACCGATGAGGTGCCGTTGAGCGCGATGCCGACCAAGGGCAGCAGCACCAGCGCGGCGTCGAGTGGCAGCGGCAGCAGGCCGACGATGCCGACCGCGGTTGCCGTTTCGGTCAGCCATACCGTCGCCACCGCGCCGAGGCGCGCGCCGATGAAGGCGCAGACCAGCTTGCCGGCGGCGCCCCCGGCGAACACCAGCGTCAACGCCATGCCGACCGTCGGCAGGCTAGCACCCTTGGCGGTCAGCACGAACGGCAGGAACGTCAGAAACGCCATGCGGGTGGCGCTGTCGATCACGCCCACCGACAACAACAGCGGAAAGCCGGACCGCGGCGCCCCGCCCGCGCCGCGTGCTGCATCGTCGGCCTTGCGCGTCACGGTGGCCGCCGCCGGCAGACGCGGCATCAGGACGAAGATCACGAACCCGACCAGCACACCAACGCCGCCGAGCATCGCCACTGCTTCGCGCCACGGCAACACGACGAACATCAGCGACGCCGCCGCCGGCACGGTCATTTTGCCGATGTCGCCCGCAAAATTGTAAGTGCCGAGCGCCTTCATCAAACGCGGGCCGGAGAACACATGCGCGATCAGCGACGAGGCCAGTGGATGCTGCGTGCTGGCGCCGAGCCCGCCAATGAACAGCGCGGCGACCAGCATAAGCACGCCCTGACTCAAGCCCGCCAAGCAATAACCGATGCCGGCGAGCGCGGTGCCGAGCGCCAGCACCAGAGGCGCGCCGAAGCGTTCGGCCAGGAGCGTTGACGGAAGTTGAAAGCCCGCCAGCGTGCCGGAGAACACCGTCTTCATCAACCCGAGCGCGGCATAGCCGAGCGCGAACTCGTGCTGCCAGATCGGCAGCAAGACGTAGATCAGATCGGTGTAGCCGTCGTGCAGCGCATGTGCTCCGCAGGCGACGCCCACCGCGTGGCGCTCGGTCCGCTTACCGAGAGGATCGCCGAGGACGCGCGGTGAATTGGCGGATGCGGTCATGGTTCGCCGGGGCAGCGTTCGACAAACGTGGTGCTGACAAACGAAAACACCAACACGCCGTTCTGGTTGAGGCCGGTCGAACGGACGGTCATGAGCCCGCGGTCCGGCCGGCTGCCGGAGAGCCTGAGTTCGGCCACTTCGCTTGCGTAATCAATGGTGTCGTCGACAAAGACCGGCTTGTACCATCGCATGTTGCGGAACCCGAGTGCGGGCCCGATGCCGGCGACCGGCTCGCCGCGCGCGCGCGCAGCTTCGTCCATGCGCCGACGGTAATCGACCATCAGCCGCATCCAGATTACCGCGGTGTGCCAGCCGGACGCGACAAGGGCGCCGAAATGCGATTCTTCCGCCGCCTTCTCGTCGAGGTGAAACGGCTGCGGGTCGAATCGATGGGCGAAGGCCTTGATCTCCGCCGCTGTGAAGGTGTGACGGCCGAGCGGCATGCGTTCGCCGACCTGAATATCTTCGAAGTATTTCACTAACGCGCCCCCGGATCGCGGCGTCCGAGCATCTGGGAACACGTAAGGCTCGCCAGCACCGCGTCCTGCTCGTCGAGCACGTCGAAGCGAAACTTGACGAAACCACGTTCCGGCCGACCGGCCGAGGGCCGGCAATCGAGGGCGGTGGCGCGCACGCGAATTTCGGTGCCGGGCCGCAATGGCTTAAGCCAGCGCATCTCGTCGATGCCGGGCGCACCCATCGAGGCGGCGTCGCGCAGCAAGCCATCGGCAATGATGCGCATCAGCAGGCAGCAAGTATGCCAACCCGACGCCCCCAGCCCACCCAGCAAGGTGGCGTTGGCGGCGGCTTCGTCCAGATGCATCGGCTGCGGATCGAACTCGGCGGCAAAGGCGACGATTTCCTCGCGCGTCACACGCCGCGGACCGTAGATCGCGACGTCGCCGGGCTTGAAGTCTTCCCAATGGAGTTTCGGCATGGCGCCAAAGATATCACGTCGCAAACCGGAAGTGCATCACGTCGCCGTCGGCGACCACATAGTCCTTGCCTTCCAGCCGCATCTTGCCGGCCTCCTTGGCGCCCACCTCGCCGGCGCAGGCGATGTAGTCGTCGTAGGCGATGGTTTCGGCGCGGATGAAGCCTTTTTCGAAATCTGTATGGATCACCCCGGCGGCCTGCGGCGCCTTGGTCCCCTGCGTGATGGTCCAGGCCCGCGTTTCCTTCGGGCCGACGGTGAAATAGGTCACGAGATGCAATAGGGCGTAGCCGGCGCGCACCAGACGGTCGAGGCCGGTTTCCTTCAGGCCCACCGCCTCAAGAAACTCCGCGCGTTCAGCTGGCGGCAGGGTTGAAATCTCGGACTCTATTTTGGCCGAGATCACCACCGCGACGGCGCCCTCTTCCTTCGCTCGCGCTTCCACCTGCCGCGAGAAGTCATTGCCGTTCGCGGCGGCGGCTTCGTCAACGTTGCAGGCGTAAAGCACCGGCGCGGAGGTCAACAGCCCGAGCGAGTGGAACAGTTTTTCCTCCTCAAACTTGCGCTCGACGAAGCGCGCCGGTCTTCCGTCGCGCAGCAGGACCAGCGCGCGGTCGATCAGATCGAGCATTTCCTTGGCCTGCTTAGCGTCCTCGCCGGAGCCCTTGGCCTTCTTACCCAGGTTATCGACGCGCTTTTCCAGCGACTCTAGATCGGCCAGCATCAGCTCGGTCTCGATGGTCTCGATGTCGGCGATCGGATCGATCTTGCCCTCGACATGCGTGACGTCCGAATCCTCGAAGCAACGCACCACATGCACAATGGCGTCGACTTCGCGGATGTTGGCGAGAAACTGATTGCCAAGCCCCTCGCCTTTCGAGGCGCCGCGCACGAGACCGGCGATGTCGACGAAGGTGATGCGGGTCGGAATGATCTCTTCCGACTTGGCGAGCGGCGCGAGCTTGTCGAGCCGCGGGTCCGGCACCGCGATCTCGCCCACGTTCGGCTCGATGGTACAGAACGGATAGTTGGCCGCCTGTGCCGCCGCCGTCTCGGTCAGCGCATTGAACAGCGTCGACTTGCCGACATTGGGCAGGCCGACGATACCGCATTTGAAACCCATGATTGATCCGCGTCTGTCTAAGTCATTTCGTCATTCGGAGCCGGACGGCTCCTCTTTGTCGCCGAAGCCTTTGGCGTCCATCGCCAGGTGCACCTTGTTCTGAAAGCTCGCGTCCTTGCCCGCGATCAGAAGGCCGGCATTGTCGGCGATCACGTCACCCAGCGCCTCCACCCACGGCCATTCGTCCTTTGCAAAATCCTGCAGCACGTAGCGCTCGACCAGCTTCTTGTCACCCGGATGCCCGATGCCGATGCGCACGCGCTTGTAGTCGTTGCCGACATGGGCGGAAATCGAACGCAGTCCGTTGTGGCCGGCATTGCCGCCGCCAACCTTTACACGCACCTTGCCGGGCTGCAGCTCGAGCTCGTCGTGGAAGACGAGAATCTGGGCGGGCTCGACCTTGTAGAAGCGCGCGGCTTCCTGCACCGCGCGCCCCAACTCGTTCATGAAAGTGCCGGGCAGCAGCAGCAGTACCCGCTCGCTGGCGATCACGCCTTCCACTGCCACGCCCTGGAACTTGCGCCGCCAGGGCGCGATGTTGTGTCGGCGCGCGATCGCCTGCACCGCCATGAACCCGACGTTGTGACGGTTGCCGGTGTAGCGTGTGCCGGGATTGCCGAGGCCGACGAGGAGCAGCATGGCATCAACGGCGTCGCCGCCGTCCTCCGACCGAGCAAACGAAGATGTAAGGGGCGCTTACGCGCCGCCTCACTTCTTCTCGGGCGCGGGCGCGGCGGCAGCCGGCGCGGCGCCGGGAGCGGCACCAGGCGCAGCAGGAGCCGCACCAGGCGCGCCAGCGGCAGGCGCCGCAGCGGCGGCAGCAGCGGCGGCAGCAGCTTCCGCGGCGGCTTTCTGTTCTTCCGCGTAGCCGGACGGCGGCACGACGGTCACCAGCGTCATGTCCGCGCGCCCGATCACGCGCACGTTCGCCGCAAGTGTCACATCGTTGAGATGCTTCGAGTGGCTGATCTCCAGGCCGGCGATGTCGACGTCGATCGACTCCGGAATGGCGTCGGCGGGACATTCAACCTCGACGCTGTGGGTGACAACGTTGACCGCGCCGCCACGCTTCACGCCGGGCGACTGATCGGTGTTGAGCACATGCACCGGGATATGCACCCGGATCTTGGCGCCTTCAGCCACGCGCAGGAAATCGACGTGCATCGGCAAATCCTTGAGCGCGTCGAGCTGGAAGTCGCGCGGGATCACGCGGTGCTTCTTGCCGTCGACCTCGAGCTCATAGAGCGTGGTGAGGAAGCGGCCTTGGTAGATGCGCTTCTTCAACTCGTCGTGCTCGATCAGCACCATCATCGGGGGCTCGTTATTGCCGTAGACCACGCCCGGCACGCGGCCGGAGCGGCGTGCATTCCGGGCGGCCCCCTTGCCGCCTTTCGGACGCACCGTCGCTTTAATTTCCTGGACGGAAGCCATCGTCTCGAATCCTTCTAAGCCTATGGAAAAAGGCGGCTTTTTGCCGCCCACGGAACGCTGCGGCATGCCTCCAGGGGTGCCGGGGGCCGCAGGGTCGGCGGGGTTATAGCGGCAAGCCCTTGAAAGGGCAAGAAAAGCAGGAATCGCAGGCTTAGTCTGCCGCCGGCTCGATGGCGTCGCCGTCGTCGCCTGCCTTGCGGCCCCTCGCCGCCTTCGGCTTGGCGGCCAGCTTGGCCTCCAGCGCCTCGATGCGGGCTTTCAGCGCCTCGTTTTCCTCGCGAGCGTTTTGGGCCATCTCCTTGACCGCCTCGAACTCCTCGCGCTGGACCACGTCGAGATCGCGCAGCATGCGCTCGGCCTGGGCGCGAAACAGGGTGTCGAATTCGCGGCGGACACCCTGGGCGACCCCGGCGGCGTCGTTCATCAGACGAGCCATCTCGTCGAAAATCCGGTTATTTGTCTGGGTCATTGTTCGTCTCCAGGCTCGGTCTTCATGTCGACATTGACGATTGGGTCATCCCGCTGCAAGAGCTAGTGGTCCGATTCCGACATTTGCATCCCGCTGCCGCAAGCTCGCGAGCAAATGTCGGAATCAAAGGACCGCTAGCAATTATTTGATTCTAGTGGACCTTTGAATTTGACATTTGATAAGCGGCTGGCCGCAAATGGGTATCAAATGTCAAATTCGCTCAACTAGCGTGCTAACACAAATCGGGCGCTGCTGGCGCGCGGGGGCGCCTGACAGACTTCAATACCGGAACTCGTGATGCCTTTATTCGTCATTCCCTATCCTCAGTTCGACCCGGTGCTGGTGCAGCTCGGCCCCTTCGCCATCCGTTGGTATGCGCTCGCCTACATCACCGGCATTCTGCTCGGTTGGATGTATGCCCGCGCGATCATTCGCAACGAACGCTACTGGGGCGGGCCAGCGCCGCTAACCGTGGTCGAATTCGACGATTTTGTACTGTGGGTCACGCTTGGCATCATCCTCGGCGGCCGCATCGGTTACGTGCTGTTCTATAACCTGCCGTATTTCGCCAGCCATCCGCTGCAGATGTTCCAGCTCTGGCACGGCGGCATGTCGTTCCACGGCGGCTTTACCGGCTGCGTCATTGCGGTGTTGCTGTTCGCGAAGAAGCGCGGCCTCTCGATCCTCTCCCTCGGCGACATTACCTGCGCGGTCGGGCCGATCGGTCTGTTCCTCGGCCGCATTGCCAACTTCATCAACGACGAGCTCTGGGGCCGGCCGACCGACGTGCCTTGGGCGATGGTCTTTCCCACCGGCGGTCCCGTTGCGCGCCACCCGAGCCAACTCTACGAAGCGGCGCTCGAGGGGCTGGCTCTGCTGGCGCTGCTCTACTTCCTGATCCGCGCCGGCGCCCTGAAACGGCCGGGGCTGATCATCGGCTCATTCGCCTGCGGCTACGCGGTCGCGCGTATCTTTTGCGAATTCTTCCGCGAGCCCGACCCGCAGCTCGGCTTCCTGTGGGGCGGCGCCACCATGGGTCAATTGCTGTCGATCCCATTGTTCCTGGCGGGTCTCTGCTTCATCATCTACGCGCTGAAGCACAAGCCGTTGCGGAGTTAAGCCGTGAGCGAAGCCGTGGTCGAAACCTCGCCGCTGGAAGCCGAGATCCGGCACCGCATCGCGACGGCCGGACCGATGCCGGTCGGTGAATACATGGCGCTCTGTCTCGGCGACCCGCAGCACGGTTACTACCGCACGCGCGACCCGCTCGGCGCCGGCGGCGATTTCATCACCTCGCCCGAGATCAGCCAGATGTTCGGCGAGTTGATGGGCCTATGGATGGCGGCGGTGTGGACCCGCATGGATTCGCCCGGCAGCATTCAAGTCATCGAGCTCGGTCCCGGCCGCGGCACCTTGATGAACGACGCGCTGCGCGCGGTGAAAGCGCTGCCGGCTTTCCGTGCGGCCGTCACGCTGCATCTGGTCGAGATCAGCCCCGCCCTGCAGAGGCAGCAGCAGCAGACGCTCGCCGGACAAGGAGTGCCGATGTCCTGGCATCCGAGCCTCGCCGACGTGCCGGAAGGGCCCGCCATCATCATCGCCAACGAGTTCTTCGACGCCTTGTCGGTGAGCCAGGCCGTGAAGACCGACGCCGGCTGGCGCGAGCGCCAGATCGAGGTCGACGCCGGCGGCCATCTCGCCTTTACCGCCGCGCCGGATCCGCTCCGGGGATTCGAGACGCTGTTGCCGCCGGCGGTGCGCGCGGCACCGACTGGCGCGATCTTCGAATGGCGTTCGGAAGTCGAGGCGATGGAAACGGGTCGGCGCATCGCACGTAACGGCGGCGCAGCACTGGTGATCGATTACGGCCACGCCGATAGCGCCGCGGGCGATACGCTGCAAGCGGTCAGCCGCCACACGTATGCAGATGTGCTGAGTGCACCCGGACGCGTCGACCTCACCGCCCATGTGGATTTTCAGGCGTTGACGCGCGCGGTCGAGGCAATGGGCGCAAACGCCTACGGACCGATCACACAAGCGCAACTGCTGCGCCGGCTCGGCATCGAAACCCGCGCGGCCAAGCTCAAGGCCCGTGCGACCCAGCAGGCCGCCGTTGATATCGACAAGGCGTTCGCGCGGCTGACCGGCAATGGGCCCGGCGAAATGGGTGGCCTGTTCAAGGCCGCCGCGTTCGCGCATCCGTCGGTCGGGGTACCCCCCGCGTTCGAAACGTGAGCGCCGCTTACGGGCAGTAACGGACCCGGCCGTGGTAATCGACCCACGTGTGGGTATTCGGATTGTAGCTGCGATAGCGCCGCATGCACCATTCAACCGATTGATAATTTTGCGCCGCCTGCGACGCGATCATGACGCCGATGGCAAGACCGAAAATGGCGCCGGCCGCCGCTGCGCCGCCACCGCCACCTCCGTAGTACCCGCCGCCGTACCTGCCGCCGTACCTGCCGCCATGGCCGCCCCGATAGCCCCCGCGATGGGGACCAGGGGACCGCACCTTCTGCACCAGCGAACGGTCGAAGGAGTGCGCTTGCACCGGCAGATTGGTCGTCGAGAAACCGTTGAATTACGCCGCGGCCGCTGGCGCCGACAAAGCCAGTAGGGAAGCGCCAAGCACGGCGGCTGAAATCAGTGGTAATCGCATGGCAAACTCCTCTCAAATTCCGTGGTCGAATGGCTTGTCAGTCGTTATGTCTTGATGGATCGGCGCGGCTTCTGATTCATTGATCTAGGTCAGGCCGTCTTAATCGGATACCTCATGCTGCAAGCGCCTTCGCTCACCCGTTTTGCCCCGATCCGCCACGCTTTCTTCACGCGCGGCGGCGGCGTGTCGCAGGGCGTCTATGCGAGCCTCAACGGCGGCACCGGCTCGGACGACCGGCCTACCGCCGTCGCGGAAAACCGCGCGCGCATGGCGGCGGCGCTGGGCGTTGCACCGGATCGTCTGCTGACGCCCTATCAGATTCATTCACCCGCCGTGGCGCTGGTCGAGTGCCCCTGGAACGAACAAACCCGTCCGCGCGCCGACGCGTTGGTCACGCGCACACCGGGGTTGGCGATCGGCGTTTCCACTGCCGACTGCGGACCGCTGCTGTTCGCCGACGCGCAGGCCGGCGTGATCGGCGCTGCGCACGCCGGCTGGCGCGGCGCCTTCAGCGGCGTGATCGAAGCGACTATTGCGGCCATGGAAAGCCTGGGCGCCGACCGTAGGCACATCACCGTCGCGCTGGGGCCCACCATCGGCCAGACGAACTACGAAGTCGGCCCGGAGTTTATCGAGCGCTTCCTTGAGGCCGACGCGGACAATGCGCGCTTCTTCGCGCCCTCCAACCGCGCCGGCCACGCCATGTTCGACCTGCCCGGTTATATCGCCGTCCGCGCGCAAGCGGCCGGGATCGGCGATTTCGAGAACCTCGGCCTGTGCACCTATGCCGAGCCGGAGCGCTTCTACAGCTATCGCCGCATGACCCAGCACGGCGAACCCGACTATGGCCGGCACATCAACGCCATCGCGCTCGCAACCTGACGTATCCACAATTCTTGGCCGACTTGCTGGACTCTCGTGCCCGCGGCCCGGTACCCTTGCCCCTGGCCGGGGGACGACAGCGCGGAAAACGCGCGACAACGAAAAAAGCGGCCGCAGGGGTGTCATGGAGTGGAGTTCGGGGTCGGCGCGCCTTGCGCGTTGCATCGCGGAATATCGGTATCGCGGGCCCCGTGGTTGGCGTCGCCTTGGCGCTCACCGCTTGCAATCCCGACAACCAGTCGAATGTCGCCGCCGCGCAACCGCGCGGCGCCACCGTCGCATTCGAGTTCGATTGACGGTCCCCCGCAAACCCAATTCCGCGCGCTCGTTCAGGATCTCAACACCGAGGCACAGACGCGCCGGCTGGCGGTGATCGCACGCGCGGAGCCATCCGCCTACCGCATACGCGGCTATCTCGCCGCCACCGTGGACCGCGGCAAGACCACCATTTCCTGGGTTTGGGACGTGTTCGACCGCGACCAGCGGCGCGCCCTGCGCATCAGCGGCAGCGAAACCGCCAAGGCCGGCCGGGGCTGGCAGGCCGCCGACAGCGCCATGATGCAGCGGATCGCCGACAGCAGCATGACGGAGCTCGCCGCCTTCCTCACGTCCCCGGCGGTGGCACCGGGCACGCCGGACACCAGCGGACCGCAGATCGCCCTGGCAATGCCCGACCCCTCCAGCCCGGAAGCCGCTGGTATTTTCCGCGTTTTCCAGCCCAGTCCCGACCCGGCCCCAGCCCTTGCGCCGACGAACGAAAGCACTTCCGCGGCCGGTGCCACGCCGCTGCCGCCCCGTCGTCGCCCGCGGGTCACGACCGCGGTTTCAAGCAGCGAAACCGTGACGTTGGCGGCCGCCCGGCGTTGACCTTCGCCGTGGCCAAAAAAGCCGCGGGACAATGATTCCGAGCCGTATTGCCCGCTCCCGCCTGCCTTGTTATGACCACGCCGCCTGCGGCGATTAGTAACGTGAGGATCTTCGAATGTCGGGCAAGAACGGAGCGATCAAGCTCGTTGCCGGCAATTCGAATCCCGCGCTGGCACAGGCGATCGGCGACTATCTCAAGACGCCGCTGACCAAGGCGGTGGTTCGGCGCTTTGCCGACATGGAGATATTCGTCGAGATTCAGGAAAACGTGCGCGGCGCCGACGTCTTCGTCATCCAGTCGACCTCGTTTCCGGCCAACGACCATCTGATGGAATTGCTGATCGTTATCGACGCGCTGCGCCGCGCGTCGTCCCGCCGCATCACGGCGGTGATCCCCTATTTCGGCTACGCCCGCCAAGACCGCAAACCGGGCCCGCGCGCGCCGATCTCGGCAAAGCTCGTCGCCAACCTGATCACCCGCGCCGGCGTCGACCGGGTGATGACGCTCGACCTGCACGCCGGGCAGATCCAGGGCTTCTTCGATATCCCCACCGACAACCTCTACGCCTCGCCGCTGATGGTGCGCGACATCAAGGAACGCTTCGACCTCGAAAGCGTGATGGTGGTGTCGCCCGACGTCGGCGGTGTGGCGCGCGCGCGCGGGCTCGCCAAGCGCATCAACGCGCCGCTCGCCATCGTCGACAAGCGGCGCGAGCGCCCGGGCGAATCCGAAGTCATGAACGTGATCGGCGAGGTCGAGGGCCACATCTGCGTGCTGATCGACGACATCGTCGATTCCGGCGGCACCCTGGTGAACGCCGCCGACGCGCTGCTCAAACAAGGCGCCAAAGAGGTCTACGGCTATATCAGCCACGGCGTGCTGTCGGGCGGCGCGGTCGCGCGCATCGTCAATTCGCGGCTCAAGGAATTGGTGATCACCGACTCCATCCAGGCCACCGACGCGGTGATGGCCGCGCCCAATATCCGCACGCTGGAAATCGCGCCGCTGATCGGCGAAGCCATCCACCGCACCGCGGTGGAAGAGTCGGTGTCGAGCCTGTTCGACTAACGGCGCGAAATTTCCTCATTATATCAGCCGCTTATTTATTTGTTCGGCAGTAGTCGAATGATACCACCATAGCGATAAGCTATGTGAGATAAATCCTTTTAATGGCAGGCGACCGTGACGCGAAATGCACGCCACGTTGGACAGGTCACGCGTTCCACGACAAGTGCGCGCGTTGCGTGCCGCCGCTGCCAAAGAAGCTTCGGCTAACCGACAACAATCGAGCCCCGTTTCCGGCCATGCAAACACACTCTCGAAGCGAGGACACGCTGGTCACCGAACCGGCGTGCCGCCAACCCGACATAACAGCCTGCCGCCATTCGCCAGCCGGAAACCTGCGGCGAATTATCCACCGGCTATTCAACTTGCCGCAAAGATTGCTTGTGGAGATTCCGCCTCGCGCCGTTGCCTCCCTCGGGCAAATCACGGCTCATTGGGCCGTCAAAGATGGCTCTGGCGGGCTGAATCGAGCGGGTTATAGTAATCGGGTCTCTGATTCGTTCGTCGGCGACACATCCAGTAGCTCCTGAGTCAACCCTATGGTCCGGGCCCGAAAGGGTCTTCCGGTAGTGTGTGGTGGCGTGCGTTTCCCCTCGCTCAACTCGGCCAAGCGGAGACGTAATGTCCCACATCAGCTACACCGATGACTCTCGCATCAACCCTCTCGACGTGGTCGAGCGGCTCGCCTCGGGTAACGACTGGTCGTTCGAACGCGCCGGCGACGATGAGATCACCATTCTGGTGACCGGGCGCTGGACCGACTACCAGCTTTCCTACACCTGGATGGACGAGCTCGAGGCGCTGCATCTGGCTTGCGCCTTCGACCTCAAGGTGCCGGAGCGCCGCCAAGGCGAGGTGCAGGCGCTGATCTCGGCGATCAACGAGCAACTGTGGATCGGCCATTTCGATCTCTGGATACAGCAGGGCCTGGTCATGTTCCGCCACGCGCTGGTGCTGACCGGCGGCGTGGAAGCCTCCGGCCGCCAGTGCGAGTCGCTGCTGTCGACCGCGATCCAATGCTGCGAGCGCTATTTCACCGCCTTCCAGTTCGTGGTCTGGGCCGGCAAGGGCGCCAAGGAGGCACTTGCCGCCGCCATGTTCGAGACCTCGGGAGAAGCGTAATTTCCGATCATCGTCATTCCGGGGCGCGAGCGCAGCTCGCGAACCCGGAATGACAACGCTGCGATTGCCGCTATCATGCCGGCATGAAAAGACCTGCTCCTAAGAAACTCCTCGCCAAATTCCCCGGCCACCTCGTTCTGCTCGGCGCCGGCAAAATGGGCTTCGCTCTGCTCGAGGGCTGGCTCGCGCGCGGGCTGAGCCCTCGCAAGGTGATCGTGCTCGAGCCGCAGCCGGCCAAAACGGTGAAGGCGCTCACCCGGCACGGGCTCAAGCTCAATCCCAAAGCTACCCAGAAATCGACGGCAACGGAGGCCACCGCCATCGTCATCGCGGTGAAGCCGCAGACCGCGCCGGACGCGTTGCCGGCGCTTGAGCCTTACGTCGGCAAGAGCACCCTGGCGCTCTCGATCATGGCCGGCCGCACGCTTTGTTTCCTTAACGGCGCGCTACCGGCAGGTGCCGCGATCGTGCGCGCCATGCCCAACACGCCGGCGGCCATCGGCCGCGGCATCACGGTGGCGGTGCCCAACGCCAGGGTCTCGGCGCGCCAACGCAAGCAGGCGTCGGACCTGCTCGCGGCAACCGGCGGCGTCGAATGGGTGAAAGACGAAGCGCTGATGGACGCGGTCACTGCCGTCTCCGGCTCGGGCCCCGCCTATGTCTTCCTGCTGGCGGAAGCGATGACGCAAGCCGGCATCGCCGCCGGCCTGCCGCCGGCGCTCGCCGCGCAGTTAGCGCGCGAGACCGTCGCCGGGTCCGGCGAACTCCTGCATCGCTCGGCGCTCGACGCGGCAACGCTCCGGCAGAACGTCACCTCGCCCGGCGGCACCACTGCCGCCGCACTCGGCGTGCTCATGGGTCCAGATGGCTTCGGCCGATTGCTGACCGAGGCGATCGCCGCCGCCACCCGCCGCTCGCGGGAACTTGCCGGCTAGTTCCGGTTCGGACCTAGCCGGGTCCCGCCCTGGAACGGCCGGCTTTAGGTGCCTAGATTGAGAAGATCAGACGCCGCCAGGGAGGTCGTCATGGCCCGCAAACCGGCCCGCAAAGCCAAAAGCGCCCGCAAAGCTCCGAGCGCCCCACCCCCGCGTGGGACGTCCGACCGCGACAAGGCCATCGACGCGCTGATGGCGCTGCTGGCCGAGCAGCCGTTCGAAGACATCGGCCTTGCCGAGGTCGCCGGCCGCGCCGGGCTCAAACTTTCCCAGTTGCGCGCCGAGTTCGGCTCGGTCATGGCGATCTTCGCTGCCCACGTGAAGGACATCGACCGCGCCGTGCTCGCCGGCGGCGACGCCGAGCTTGCCGAGGAGCCGGCGCGCGAGCGGCTGTTCGACGTATTGATGCGCCGACTGGAGGCGATGGAACCCTACAAGGACGCCGTGCGCTCGGTGATGCGGTCGGCGCGCCGCCATCCTGGTCTCGGGTTCGCGCTCAACGCGCTTGCCATTCGCTCGCAGCGCTGGATGCTGGAAGCCGCCGGCATTTCCGCCAACGGTCCGCGCGGCGCCATGCGCGCGCAAGGCGCCGCGCTGATGTTCGCGCGCGTCGTCGACACATGGGTCGACGACGACGAGCCGGGCCACGACCGCACCATGGCGGTGCTCGACCGTGGCCTCACCAGCGCCGAACGCTGGGTCGGCTTCCTCGACGATCTGTGCAGGTTGCCGGCCTGCATCCTGCGGGGGCCGCGCCGGCGCCGCCGCCGGCGCGACGAAGAGGACATGGAGGCGGCTTAGGCTTTCGTCACCCGCCTTCTACGCGGCCGTACGTGGACGATTCGAGTTGAAGTTTACAATCATCATGCCGTTTTCGAGATAGGGCTTCGTCACGTACAGTTCGTATTCGCCGGACTTCTGGTTTTGCGTGACGTCGGCGTAGACCTTTTCGCCAATCTGTGCGGCGTTGACGACGATGCTCTTGGCGATCGCCCTCAGACCCTCCACTGCCTCAGAGTGGCCCGAAATCTCCGCAGTAAAATCGATGGCGAGCGTCGGCTCCTTGAGGACGACGCAAATGTCGACCGTCGGATACTTCGCAAGTGGCAGGTCCTTCGGGAAATTCACGCGCATGATAGAGCCGTTTTCGTGCCCGCCCAACTCGACATTGGAGGTGACGGCTCGTTCGAAATGTCCGGCGAACGTATTTGGCGATATTTCGGTCAACTCGAACTTGACGCCGGCGGAAGTAACGGGCGCAGCATTTCGAAACATTGCCACTTCGGAAAATTTCAAGCCCACCTCGCCATGGCGTATCTGATCCATGTGCAAGTCCAATCCGAGCCCCGGCCACATCAATATGTCGCCGACCGTTTTCCGAGCCACCGGCCCGATCCTGACCTTCAACGCCACCGGCGTTGGATTGGGCTGGGCCCGCGCACAGGCCCCCATTCCGCCGACGACGACGCAGTTATTTCGAAGGTCTGTCGGAAAGCCCGAACCTCGAAGCGTTACGATCGTTCCTTCGCGACCTTGCAGCGGCTCGACTGAGTTAACGACCACGGCAGCTCGGCTAATCATGGTGTCTCTCCCTGGCGGCGCCCTGACGATGGGGCAAAGGTTTTGATTGCTCTCTTTACGAGTCTATATAAATTACTACAATTTTAAAGGGTGTCTCGAATTCCTGTTCGCCGCCCGCAGCCTGGTACCCTTGCACCACCTGCCGCGCGTCAAAGATTGATGACAAACGAATGGGTTTGCGGACGCGGTCTGAGAGGAGAGAGACAGAAATTAAACCGGCCATTGAATGCGTAACCGCGCACTCACTGCTGGTCTCTTCGCAATGCCCGGACGCTAGACCGGCACCCGCACCGTCGCGCGCAAGCCGCCGAGCGGGCTGTCGCCGAGCATGATGTCGCCGCCGTGCGAGCGCGCGATGTCGCGCGCGATCGCGAGACCCAAGCCGGTGCCGCCCTGATCCTGATTGCGGGCGTCGTCAAGCCGCAGGAACGGCTTGAAGACGTCCTCGCGCATCGACACCGGAATGCCGGGGCCGTCGTCGTCGATGGTGAACGTCAGCCAGCGATGGTCGCGATGGCCTGTGATCGAAATAGTGTGGGCGAAGCGCGCGGCGTTCGACACCAGATTGGCGAGGCAGCGCTTGAAGGCGGCCGGCCGCACGGTGACGATCGGCGGCCCGTGGAACACGACATTAACCTGATGGCCGTCGCGCTCGACGTCCGCCTTCAGTTCATCGAGGAATTCGGCCATGTCGGTTTCCGCCGACAGCTCGCCGAGATCGCCGCGGGCGAAGGCGAGATACGCTTCCAGCATGCGCGCCATCTCGTCGACGTCGCGCTTCATGGCCTCGACCTCCGGCGTGTCGCCGATCAGCGCCAGTTCCAGTTTGAAGCGGGTGAGCACGGTGCGCAAATCGTGGCTGACGCCGGCGAGCATCGCGGTGCGCTGCTCGATGGCGCGCTCGATACGCGTCTTCATCTCGATGAAGGCGGCCGCCGCCTGCCGCACCTCGCGCGCGCCGCGCGGGCGGAAGTTGGGCGCCTCGCGCCCCTTGCCGAAGCTTTCGGCGGCGTCGGCCAGCCTTAAGATCGGCTTGATCTGGTTGCGCAGGAAGATGACGGCAACGGTGATCAGGATCAGCGAGGTGCCGACCATCCAGATCAGGAAGATTTCCGAATTGGAGGCATAGGCCGCGCTGCGCCGCGCGAAGACGCGCATCACGGTGCTCTTGAGCTGGATCCGGATTTCGACCAGCGCCGACTTGCCGACGGTGTCGATCCAGAACGGGAGGCCGATCTGCTTGCGGATCTCCTCCGACAACGCCTGGTCGAGCAGCGAAAAGAACGGCTTCGGGCCCGGCGGCGGCAGGTCTCCGAGCGGCAGGAAGTCGACCACCAGGCCGAGGCGGTCCTGCGCGATCTTCTTGATCTTGGCGCGGTCCTTGTCCTGCGGATATTCGCGGTAGACGTCGATCAGCGCGGCGATGTCCTGCACCACGCCCGCCGACAAGCGTTGCGTGACCAGGTTCCAGTGCCGCTCCATGAACACGAAGGCGACCACCGACTGCAGGATCACCATCGGCAAAATAATGATCAGCAGCACGCGGGCATAAAGGCCCTTCGGCATCACACCGTTGAGCCAGCGCGCGAAGCGCCGCCAGCCGGCCTGCACGTGGCCCGCGCCCCAGACCAGCGCGCGCGTCGTCGGCAGATCGTTGATGATGCGCCGGCTCTCGTTGAGCGCGCTGCGCACCGCCGCGATGCTGACGTCGAGGCTTGTCATGTCGACGTCACCAACCGGTAACCGATCCCGCGCACGGTCTGCACATAGAGCGGGTTGGCGGGGTTTTTCTCGATCTTGCGGCGCAAACGGTTGATTTGCACGTCGACCGCGCGCTCGCTCACCTTACCGCCGTTGCCGGCGAGTTCCGTGCGCGGCACGGTTTCGCCCGGCGTCGCCACCAGGACGCGCAGCATGTCGCGCTCGCGGTCGGTGAGGCGGATGACATCGTCGCCCTTGCGCAATTCGCCGCGCGCCAGGTGATAGACGAACGGGCCGAAGCGCACGGATTCGACCGCCGGCGCTGCCGCCGGCAACGCGCGCTTGAGGATATTGGCGATGCGCAGCGAAAGCTCGCGCGGCTCGAACGGCTTTGAGAGATAGTCGTCCGCGCCGATCTCGAGACCCTTGATGCGGCTCTCGGCGGCATCGCGCGCGGTCAGCATCAGGATCGGCACGTTAGAGGTGCCGCGCAGCGCCTGAGCGAAGTCGAAACCGGATTCGCCCGGCATCATGACATCGAGAATGAGCAGGTCGAAGCTCAGGCCAGTGAGCTTGGCGCGCGCGTCGGCCGCGGTCTCGGCGGTGGTGACGCGATAGCCCTCGCTCACCAGGAAGCGCAAAAGCAGGTCGCGAATGCGCCGGTCGTCATCGACCACCAGGAGATGCGGGGCGTCGTCGGCGAGCGTCTCGGGCAGGCTCATCGGCCGAAGTCCTCGTGCAGTCATCACCCGCGCGGCTTGCTGGCGCGGTCGGCACGCGCGATCAGACGCAGCACGCCGTCGCGGTTATCGTCGTCGATCATTGCGGTGAGGAAGCGGCGCGCGGCATCATGGGCGCCGGGGCCGAGTTTGTCGAAGGCGCGGTTGATGCGTTCGGTCTGCAGCGCCGCGAGCTTGAGCGAGAGCGCTTCGCCCTTCGGCGTCACGTAGAGGAGCCGCTGGCGGCGATCCTGCGCGCCCTCCTTCTGCACCACATAGCCCTGGTCCACGAGTTGCTTGAGCACGCGGCCGAGCGATTGCTTGGTGATGTTAAGGATGTCGAGCAGGTCGGCAACCTTCATGCCGGGGTGGCGGTTGACGAAATGCACGACCCGGTGATGGGCGCGCCCGAAGCCGAGCTTGCCGAGCACCTCATCGGGGTCGCCGACGAAATCGCGATAGGCGAAGAACAGAAGCTCAATGATGTCCCAGATCGGCTCGGCCGGCGCGAGCGCGGGGGTCGCGGCCGGGTGCTCGGTGACGCCTGCCTCGGTGGCGGCAGCGGCGGTTTTGGCGCTCAAATTTATGTCAGCCATGTTGACATATTTTGGTTTTATGTTACAAAAAGCCTGCCAGGGACGAAACGATCGTTCCTGAGGGCGCTGCCGGGGCCGGATCAAGCCTCGGACGACGGCGCGCCGCCGGACCGAGCCCGTTTTACCGGGTGTTGCGCCGCGACGCAAAGTGTTGGAATAGGCGCGGAAAATGCGCCATCAAGGCGGCAAGCGGCATCAAGGCCCGGACGAGTGAGGAGGAGTTCATGGCTGCGCAGTCTTACGACCAACTCGAAGGGGTCATCTGGTACGACGGCAAGCTCGTGCCCTGGAATCACGCCAACCTGCACGTGCTCAGCCACGGCCTGCACTACGCCAGCGCCGTGTTCGAAGGCGAGCGCGCCTATGGCGGACAGATCTTCAAGTGCACCGAACACTCGGAGCGGCTCAAGCGCTCCGCCAACATTCTCGATTTCGAGATTCCCTATTCGGTCGCGGAGATCGACGCCGCCAAGAAGCTGGTTCTGGAAAAGAATGGCAAGACGGAAGCCTATGTGCGACCGGTGGCCTGGCGCGGCTCGGAGATGATGGGCGTCTCGGCGCAGGAGAACACCATCCACCTCGCCATCGCCACCTGGGAATGGCCGAGCTATTTCGATCCCGAGCAGCGGCTGCGCGGCATCCGGCTCGATCTCGCCGAATACCGCCGGCCAGACCCGAAATGCGCGCCAGTGAAAGCCAAGGCAGCCGGCCTCTATATGATCTGCACCATCTCCAAGCATCGCGCCGAGCGCCGCGGCTATGCCGACGCCATGATGCTGGACTGGGAAGGCCGCATCGCCGAATGCACCGGCGCCAACATCTTCTTCGTCAAGGACGGCAAGATCCATACGCCCATCGCTGACTGCTTCCTCGACGGCATCACGCGGCAGACTGTCATTGGATTGGCGCGTCAGCGCGGCATCGAGGTGATCGAGCGCCGCATCCTGCCGGAGGAGTTGTCCGAATTCTCCGAGTGCTTCATCACGGGCTCGGCGGCCGAAGTCACCGCGGTCGCCGAAATCGAGCAGTGGAACTTCAATCCCGGCGGCATCACCAAGACGCTGATGGACGACTACACCGCCGAGGTTCAGCCGAAAGCAGCAGCGGCGTAAAGAGCCACATTCGCACGTCCCTATCGATCGTCATGGCCGGGCTTGTCCCGGCCATCTCGTTTAGGGCGCACTGCCTTCCTAAGCGGTTGAAAGGACTCGACCGCCGCTCACACGTCCATCATCACCGCCCGCTCCAACGGCCGCAGCAGCGTCACCCGCCGCACGCGGTTCACGGCGAGGAAATGCGCGAGCCGCTGATTGAGCACGCGGTGACGGCTGCGCGCCGCATGGCGCAACAGCAACTCGCCGTCGGGACCGATCATCACAAAGCCGATATGGAAATAGTCGAGCCGCGGCCGCTGTGACAGGAAGCCGATGATGTCGCCCGTCATGAGCCGCTCACGGTTGGCGAGCAGCCGCGCGCGCGGAATAGCGTCGAACGATACCCGCCGGGGCCCGAGCGCGCGCATATGAGTCAGCGTCTTGTCGACGGCCATACCTCCCGGCAACGTCACCGGCGCACAAATGCCGTCAGCGATGTTATTCTTGCCCCAATCGGCGAAATAATGGTTGCGCGCGCGCCAGGCGACGACGCCGTTGTGATAACGGATGCGGCGCAGCTCCGGTTCAAAATCGCTCAGCCGCTCCGAGCGCGCCGCCGCCAGCACGGTTTCGCAGTAGGTGACGCAGTCGAAGCCGTCGTCGCGCACGACGAAGCGCTCCGGCCGATGCGGGCCTCCGATCAGGGTATAGCCGCGATAGGGCGTGCCGATCAGGGCGCGCGAGATGAAATCGATGCGCTGCCCAATCATTGGCAGCGCGCGCGCCATGAGAATGAGTGCGTCGATGCGCCGGCGGGCGGCCTCCGCTGAGCATAGACCGCCCGCGAGCGCGGCGCCGGCGGCGCCAAGCTGCAAGACTGTCCGGCGGCTGACAACAGAATCGAAGGCCATGGCGCTTATCCTGCCGTGGCGAAAGCGCAGGTCAATCCCGTATCATCGTCAGCCGGTCGGTGCCGGACTCGGCCGCCCACAGTTCCCCCGGCCGGCCGAGGATCTGCCGCACGTCGGCGCGAGGCTTGTTGCTGACGAAAGTGTCGAAGTGTTCGGTCACCGGATCAAAACGCCTTATCGCGTTGGCGTCCCAATCGCTGACCCAGACCTTGTCTTTGTCGTCGACAAAAACCGCGTAACAGCCCTCGGCGCTCTCCGGCAACCGCCACACCGACCAGCGCCGAAGCGCCGGCTCAAAACGGGCGAGTTCTCCGGAGTTCCAGAAGCTGACCCATAGCGCGCCCTTGGAATCCGACCAGATGCGGCGCGGTCCGACGCCAGGCTTGGGCGGCGCGATCATCGTCGTTTCGCCGCTCACGGTGTCGATCTTGGCGATGTGGTCGCCGGCGAGCGAGGCGTACCAAATATCACCCTCCGGCGTGGTGGTGATGCCGTAGGGGCCAACGCCTTTCGGCGCCTTCCAGGCATCCACCTTGCCGGTCGCCGGATCGACCCGGCCGTAAACTCCGGTCTGCCCAGTGAACCAGAGGATGCCTTTGCGGTCGAAAGTCGCCGTGTTGAGGTTGGCGTCGCCGAATCCTTTCGGCAGCGGGAAACGGCGAACCGCATGCGTCTTGGGATCGACCCGCACAATCGCATTTTGTCCGCCATCGGTGACCCAAGCGGCGCGGTCGGGCCCAACGATGACACCATGTGGCGCCGAGTTGGGCCCGAGTGGAATCTGGGTGGTCTTGCCGGTCTTGGGATCGAGCAGGCCGAGCGCGCCTTGCGCCTGCGCGGTGTACCAGACGCCGCCGTCGGGCGCCGGTGCAACATCATGGGGATGCGCGCCGGAGGGCACCGGATAGTAGGAAACCAAAGCGGCGCGCGCCGACGCCTGGCTGAGGGCGACAAGCGCGAATGCCGCAATCATGAGCCGGATCATGAACGTGCCTCCTTAGCGACACGCATTAAAAGCGACACGCATTTAACTCATTCAGCGGCCTGATTCCTGCGCTAGGCGTCCCAGCGCGCGGCCGCCGCGTCGTCGGTCGCCTTGGCGTCGACCCAACTGCTGCCGCTCGCCTTTTCGACCTGCTTCCAGAACGGCGCCATTGTCTTCAGATAATCCATGAGGAATTCCGCCGCCGCGAATGCCGCCTCGCGATGGGACGAGGTCGTCACCACAAGCACGATGTCCTCGCCCGGGGTGATGCGGCCATAGCGATGAATGACGGTGACGCCGAGCAGCGGCCAACGCGTCCGCGCTTCTTCGACGTGGCGCGATATCTCGGCTTCCGCCATGTCGGGGTAATGCTCAAGTGTGAGTGCGGCGATCGGCTCCTCGTCCTCGGTGCCGCGGCAGAGGCCGGTGAAGGTGACGATGGCGCCGACGTCGGTGCGGCCACGCGTGAGTTTCGCCGCCTCCGCCGAGGCGTCGAACGGCTCGCGCTGCAAGCGCACGGTGGCGGGTATCGTCGTGGGGTTCCCGATCATGGGGCGAATGTACAGCATCGCGCAGTCCGCTTGAAGCGGCTGCGCCGCCCGTCACCCCCCCGTCATTGGCGGAAAAAAGGCGATTTCGGCGGCCGCGCCGATCAGGTGCTCCGGGCGAACATGGGTGCGGTCTATGGCCGCTCGGATCACCTTGCGGTTTTCGAAGGCATAGGCGTACTCCTCGCCACGGCCGGCCAGCCAATCCATCAGCTCGCCGACGGTGGCGACGCTCGACGGAACCTCGACCTCTTCCTCGAGCTTGCCCACGCGCTCGCGCACCCAGGCGAAATAACGCAGCTTTACTTTCATCGGTGTCTTTTTCGTTCGCGCATGATCTTGGCCGAAAATCGGTTCCCACTTTTCGCGATCAGGCGCTAGTCCATCACGTAACGCAGGCCGGCGCGAAAATAATCCCAGCCGGTATAAAGCGTGATGATGGCGGAGGCCCAGATCAGCACGATGCCGACCTGGGTGGTGCCGGGCAAGATCGTGTCGCCGGCTTCCCCCGCGATCAAAAATCCGACCGCCACCATCTGCCCGATGGTCTTCCATTTCGCCAGCCGCGTGACCGGCACGCTGACGCGCAATTCCGCAAGATATTCGCGCAGGCCCGAGACCAGGATTTCGCGGCACAGGATGATGACCGCGGCGAACAGCGACCAGCCGCGAATGGTGCCTTCCGCCGCCAGCATCAGCAGGCACGAAGAAACCAGAAGTTTGTCGGCGATCGGGTCCAGCATGCGCCCGAGCGAGGACTGCTGTCCCCACATGCGGGCGAGATAACCGTCGAAGAAATCGGTAATGCCCGCGGCGATGAAGATGGCGAGCGCCAGCCAACTCAGCCAAAGCCCGCCGCCCTCGATACCCTGCCAATACATCAGTCCTACCACCACCGGCACGGCGGCGATGCGGGCATAGGTTAGGATATTCGGCAGTGCGAGCGGGCGCGCCGGCAACGGCCTGGAGCCAAAGGCGTTCATCTCGGACAAGGAACATGTCTCAATGGTGGAGGTCAACCGGAAGCTACCGCGATTCCCGGGCGCCCGTCGAAGACGGATAAACCCGAAAATAGCCGGAAAAAATCCTACTGGATCGGCGGTCTGGGCAACCGGGCCTGACCCGGTTCCATGACGAAGGTTTGATCCAGGGAATACCATTCCCCGGTCACGTCCGCCGCCGGCGCCTTGCCCTCGTGGCGTACGTAATCGCCGACCAGCGCCCGGGTGACGCCGAACTGCACGTCGGTTTCGAGCACTGGGTCGTCATTGACGTAGATCTGCGAGATCAGCGTCTTGAAACCGTCCTTGAAGATCAGGAAGTGCAGGTGTGCCGGCCGGTAATTGTGGCGGTCGGCGGCGCGCACCAGATCGCCCACCGGGCCATCCACGGGAATCGGGTAGCCGGCCGGCTTGACGCTGCGGAAGCTGAAACGACCATCTTTGTCGGTCATGAACTTGCCGCGCAGGTTCATGTCGGCCTGCTTGGGATCCTGCTGCTCGTAGAAGCCTTCCGGCGAGGAATGCCAGACGTCGACCTCTGCGCCCGCGATCGGTTCGCCGTTCGGATCCTTGACGGTGGCGTTGACGAACAGCACCGGCCCCGGCGTCGGCGAACGCACGATCGAGTCGCCGTTCTCGGCGCGCGGCGAGTTCATGCGCCAAAACGGCCCCAGCAGGTTGGCGGTGGTTTCGGTCTGGCCGTTGTTGCCGTTGTTGAGGAGGCAGACCAGCGCGGAAAACCCGAGCGAGCCCGACATCAGCACCACTTCGTTATGGTTCTCGGTGGTGAGCTGTCCGAGCCGGGCGACGATCTCCGCACCCTTCTGGAACTCTTCCTCGGTGAGATGCACGTCGCGCGCAAATGCGTGCAGGTGTTTGACCAGCGAGGCGACAATCTCGCGAAGGCGCGGATCGGAGATGCTGTTGTAGGCCTCCAGCACGGCCTTGGTGACGTCTTCTTGCCGTTGGATAATCATATTGCTTCCCCGCCGAATGCCTGCCGGGCGCTACCGCGCCTGCTCATGGAAGAATTCATATATCTTCCGCGCGGTCTCCGCATTGATTCCCGGCACCTGGGCAAGATCGGGCAGGCTTGCGCGCTCAATCGCTTTCACCGTGCCGAAATGACGCAGCAAGGCGCGCTTGCGGGTGGGCCCTATCCCAGGAATTTCCTGCAAGCCGGCCTCGCGGATGTCCTTTTTGCGGCGCGCGCGGTGGGAGCCGATGGCAAAGCGGTGGGCCTCGTCGCGCAGGCGCGCAATGTAATAGAGCAAGGGATCGCGCGGCGGCAGCTTAAAGGGGCTCTTGCCGGCCATGAAGAAAGTCTCGCGGCCGGCGTCGCGGTCGAGCCCCTTGGCGATGGCAACCAGAGGGACATCCTTGACGCCAAGTTCGCTGAGCGTTTCGGTCGCCACCTTGAGCTGCCCCTGCCCTCCGTCGATCAGCACCAGATCGGGCCACGGCGAATCGAGCGCGTCATCGGCCTCGTCGCCCGTCACCGGTTCGGTTGCCGCGCGCGGATTTTCCTCCATCAGCCGTTTGAACCGCCGTTCGAGCACTTCGCGCATCATGCCGTAGTCGTCGCCGGGCGTCAGATCCTCCGAGCGGATGTTGAACTTGCGGTACTGGTTCTTGCGGAAGCCTTCCGGTCCCGCGACGATCATCCCGCCGACCGCATTGGTGCCCGCAATGTGGCTGTTGTCGTAGACCTCGATGCGGCGCGGGCTGCGCGGCAACGCAAAGGTCTCGGTCAGCGCAGTCAGCAACTTCTGTTGCGACGACGTGTCGGCGAGCTTGCGCGCCAGCGCCTCGCGCGCATTAGCGAGCGCATGCTGCACCAGTTCCTTGCGCTCGCCGCGCTGCGGCAGCGACACTTCGACCTTGCGCCCGGCTTTGCTCGAAAGCGCTTGCGCCAGCAGGCCGCGCTCCTCGAACTCATGCGACACCAGGATAAGCCGTGGCGGCGGCTTGTCGTCATAGAACTGCGCAATGAAGGCAGAGAGCACCTCACCTGCTCCGAGCGCGCGGTCGGCTTTGGGGAAATAAGCGCGGTTGCCCCAGTTCTGCCCGGTGCGGAAGAAGAACACCTCGACGCAGGTATAGCCGCCGGCTTGGTGCACGGCGAACACGTCCGCTTCCTCGATGTTGCGTGGGTTGATGCCCTGGTGCGACTGGATCGCCGACAACGCCGACAGCCGGTCGCGATAGACCGCGGCGTGCTCGAAGTCGAGCGCGTCCGCCGCCTTGTCCATCTCACCGGCAAGTCCCCTCTGCACCGACGAACTGCGCCCCGACAAGAATCCGTTGGCCTCGCGCACCAATTCGCTGTAGCCGGCGAAGTCGATCTCCCCGGTGCACGGGCCCGAGCAGCGCTTGATTTGGTAGAGCAGGCAGGGCCGTGTGCGCGACTCGAAAAACAAATCCGAGCACGAGCGCAGCAGGAACGCGCGCTGCAATGCATTGATCGTGCGGTTGACGGCCCCCGCCGAGGCGAACGGCCCGTAGTAATGCCCTGGCCGCGTGCGCGCGCCGCGGTGCTTGAGAATCTGCGGCGCCCAATGATCGGACGTGATCAAAATATAAGGAAATGACTTGTCGTCGCGCAGGAGAACGTTAAAGCGCGGACGCAGGCGCTTGATCAGATTGGCTTCGAGCAGCAGCGCCTCGGTCTCGGTCTTGGTGGAGACGAACTCCATTGTCGCCGTGCCGGCGATCATGCGAGTGATACGGCTGTCGTGGCCGGTCGGCCGCGCGTAGGACGTCACGCGCTTCTTGATGTTCTTGGCTTTGCCGACATAGAGCACGGCACCCTTGGCGTCGAGCATGCGATAGACGCCCGGCGCCGAGGGCGCGAGCCTGGCAAAGCGCGCGATTGCCGCGCGCCCGGCGGCGAGCGTACCGAGCGCGGCGGTCTCGACTTCCAGCTCGAGCTCGGGCAGCGCGGAGTCCTCGTCCTCCTCGCGCAGCTCGCTTTCCGGGTCTATGTCCTTGCGGCCGTTCATGGCGTTAAGATAGTGAGCGCGCCTCGATCGCGCATGATCTTATCCGAAAACCGGTTCCCACTTTTCGGGATCATGCGTGAGCCGCGCTATTCGGCAACGTCGCTGTCGGCAGTGCGCCAGGCCAGATGCTGGCCACCGTCAACGGCGATGGTGACCCCGGTCACCGCCCGGGCCTCCGCGAGATAAACCACCGCCGCGGCAATGTCGTCGGGCGAGGGCCCCCTTTGCAGCGGCAGCGCAACCGCCTGCTGCGCGAATTCGATCTCCGACTGACGCGGACTCGGCAGCGTCGGCCCCGGCGCCACCGCGTTGACCCTGACCCGCGGCGCCAACGCCTGCGCGAGCGTGGTGGTGGCGGTGTGCAGCGCGCTCTTGGCCAACGTATAGGAGAAGAAGCGCGGGGTCGGCTTTAGCACGCGCTGGTCGAGCACATTGACGATCGAGGCGCCATCGACCGCCTGCGCCGCAAAACCCTGCGCCAGAAACAAGGGCGCGGCGAGGTTCACCGCCATCGTGCGCTCGAATCCTTCATGCCGAAGCGTCCCGATCTCGTCAGGCTCGAATTCGCCGGCGTTGTTGACCAAGAGCGTGAGCGGCCGGAAGGCCGCCGCCGCGATCAGCCCGCCAACCGCCGCCGGGTCGGCGAGATCGGCCAGCACCACGCACGCTTGGCCGCCGGCCGCCTCGATCTCGGCGGCGAGCTTTTCGGCTTCGCTGCGCGAGCGGTTGGCGTGCAGCGCCAGCGCATAGCCTTCGCGGGCGAGCGCGCGCGCGATTGCCGCGCCTATGCGGCGCGCGCTTCCGGTGATCAGCGCGGCACGTTGGGTCGAGTTCGAATTTGGCACAGCAGTCTCTTACGACGCACCGCCCGGCACGGCCAGCCCGCGAGTGGCTTCATGCGCCTCACAGTCATGGTGAATAGACCCTGAATCGATTGCGGTCGTTATCGGCAATGGCGGCTTCAAACTAACGTTTCCTTAGGGATAACAACTTGGAATTACTTAGCGATTTATAACCGCTTAACTTAAAAAGCCCGATAAATCTTCCACAAAATCGTCGCGCTTTCGCCCGCCGCCGGGCCTCGTACCGGCCGGTTCTTCGCCAACGGAGAACTTCTTAGCAAAGGCCGCGGGACGAAAGCCCGAGAAGGACCGCGCCAGTCGCCCTTGGATCAAGAGGCCGTCGCGGCAGAAAGTGGAGGTTAAGATGAAGAGGTTTTTGCTGGCTGCGGGTGTCGCAGTCGCTGGTGCAGCCGGCGGCATGGCATCCGCCGCCGATCTCGGCCCGCAGCCTTACTATTCCTCGCCGAGCCCGAGCCGCATCTTCAACTGGGCGGGCCCCTATGTCGGTCTCAACATCGGCTATGAGTGGGGCGGGGTCAGCAACGCGACGCCCGATCCGAGCGGCATCGCCGGCGGGTTGCAAGGCGGCTACAATTGGCAGAACGGCCAGTTCGTCTTCGGCGCCGAAGGCGACATGAGCATTTCCGGCGCCGACGACACCTTCGCCGCCTATAAGTTCTCCAATCCGTGGTTCGGCACCGTGCGCGGTCGCCTCGGTTACGCTTTCAACAACGTGCTGGCCTACGCTACCGGCGGCCTCGCCTTCGGCGATCTCGTTGCCACCGGCACCGCCACCGGCATCGACGAAACCAAGACCGAGATCGGCTGGACCGTCGGCATCGGCGCGGAATATGGCTTCAGCGCGAACTGGTCCGCCAAAGTCGAATATCTCTACATCGATCTCGGCAACCGCAGCTTCGCCACCACCGGCACAGACAACGGTCTTTCGGCCAGTCTGCTGCGCTTTGGCATCAACTATCACTTCTGAGCGATCCTCCAACACGTGGCGTGAACATCCCCGGGCTAACAGCCCGGGGTTTTTTCTTTGCCACTTCAACGATCGTTTCAAATCGCACATCGAATGTGAACAGCAGTAAGCCTGGCGGGAAACGCTCCGGGCTTTTTTGTGGCGCGCGCGTGTCGTGCGCGTGAAGACCGGAACTCAGTTTCAAGAAGCTCAGTTTCAAGACAAGTCCAGGAAACATAAATGCCACACGCCAAAACGAATGCGTAATTGCCGCGGTTTCGCCGCAAGACAATCGCAATCGCCACGCAAATACCGCGCCTCGCGACGCATCACGGCGTTGCGCAAAGAACGCAGTGACGGCGATCGGTGAATTATCGAGGAACCGAGTTTGGCGGGATTGCGTTGAAGGTTTCAATCGGGGGACGGCGCGCCCGCGTCCGTCCGCAGGCATCGCGAACCGCGATGACAATGCAAATAGCAATGGAAGTGAGGTGCGTGATGAAGAAAGTTCTGCTCGCGAGCGTCGGCGTTCTCGCCCTCGGCGTGGCGACGGCATCGGCGGCGGATCTGCCGCGTCATATGCCGATGAAGGCCCCGGTTTATGTGCCGCCGGCCTGGAGCTGGACCGGCCCTTACGTCGGTATCAACGGCGGCTACGGCTGGGGAAGTTCGGATTTCTCGACGCCTTTCGCCAGCGGCTCGTTCGACACCAACGGCGGAGTGATCGGCGGCACGCTCGGCTATAACTGGCAGTACGGCCAGGCCGTGTTCGGCGTCGAAGGCGACATCGACTGGAGCAATATGGGCGGCAGCGCCACCTGCGGCGGCGTCAGTTGCAGCGTGAACAACGACTGGCTGAGCACCGTGCGCGGCCGGCTCGGTTATTCGTTCGACCGCTTCATGCCCTACGTCACCGGCGGTCTCGCGCTCGGCAACATCAGCACCAACATCCCGGGAGTCGGCAGCGCCGACGACACCAAGGCCGGCTGGACGGCTGGCGGCGGCGTCGAATTCCATATCACCGGTCCGTGGACGGCGAAGGTCGAATACCTGCACGTCGATCTTGGCCGCGGTGGCTCGGTCGGCGGTTCCGATGTCGACTTCACCAGCGACATCGTGCGTGGCGGCATCAACTACAAGTTCTGACGCCAGCGCTCGTGCGGAGACGCTAGGCCCCGGCGCGAAAGCGCCGGGGCTTTTGCGTTACGCCTCCACTTTCGTCTCTTTGAAGGCCGGCACCTGCGCCGAAAACTTGTCGAGCCAAGCCACCAGCTTCGGATGATCTTTACGCCAATCGCCGCCGAAGCGCAGGTCGCGATAGCCGAGCAGGCAGGCAAGCCCGATCTGCCCGACGTCGGGCGGATCGGTGAGCGTCGGTGGTGAGGCTTCCAGCGCCTCGAGCCCGCGCGCCACTTTGTCGGCCTGGCGCTCGACCCAGGCGTCCACGCGCATCTCCGGCGGGCGATAGCGGCTTTCGTAGACGATGAGCACGCTGGCATCCATCATGCCGTCGCACAACGCCTGCAGCCGCTCGGCCGCAAAGCGCGCCATCGGTTCGCGCGGCAGGATGCGGCCGCCGCCGGCGAGATGGTCGAGCACATTCAGGATCACCCGCGAATCGTACCAGGTCGTGCCGTCTTCCGTGATCAGCGCGGGAATCTTGCCGAGCGGGTTCTCGGTGCGGATGCTGTCGTCCGGATCATTAAGATCGGTCTCGCGAACGTCGATCTTCGCGGCGAGGCCCAGCACACTCGCGCCGATGCGCGTCTTGCGGACAAACGGCGAGGAAGGAGAAGAACGCAGAATCATCATGGGATGGCTATCGCTCCCGGTTAAGACCGGGGAGGAAGATTGCCCCGAATGGATTGAGGATGTTTTTTTGCGCGGCCGCCTGCGCGGCGTAGCGTCAGTCGGTGATCACTAGATTGACCGCCTTGGGGCCTTTGCCCTTCTTGTCCGGCTCGACGTCGAAGCTGATGCGCTGCCCCTCGTTCAGTCCTTTTAGCCCCGCCTGCTCCACGGCGGTGATATGGACGAACACGTCGCGGCCGCCGTCGTCGGGTTTAACGAAACCGTAGCCCCGCTCCGTGTTGAAGAACTTCACAGTCCCAGTCTGCGCCATCGGGAAAACTCCTCTTCCCCGCACTGCTCCGCCGTCGGCCCCACGCACGACAACTCGGCCGGACATTCACAAGTCGGGGAAAGCATCGGCCCCTGACGGCCTCAGTCACTCCGCCGGCCCCCACAGCGGAGGCGGAACGTCACTGCCAATGTTGGAACTAGACACCAGTTCGTCGTCTGTGGAAAGGGGGCGCAACGCTCAGCGGTGGGCGGCCGGATGCTCGCCCGCGAGCCAGTCCAGCCGGTGGCTGCCCTTGCTGTCGCGGCGCAGCATTTCGGTGAGCGCCGGAAGCAGCGCGGCAAGTTCTCTTTCCAATGTCCAGGGCGGATTGACCACAATCAGGCCGGAGCCGTTGAGACGGCTGGGATCGCCAAGCGACGCGACGATCAGTTCGCTGCGCAGCAGTTTTGGGATGCCGAGGCGGCGCAGGCGCTTGGCCAGCGCGTCCGGCGCGCTGCGCCCTTTGATCGGATACCACAGCATGTAGATGCCGGTCGCCCACTTGCGGTG
Source organism: uncultured Pseudomonadota bacterium (assembly GCA_963732895.1). GTDB lineage: Bacteria > Pseudomonadota > Alphaproteobacteria > Rhizobiales > Xanthobacteraceae > Pseudolabrys. Next base: position 282,244 of record CAVTBG010000001.1, read on the forward strand.
CGCGACCGCAAGTGCGTTCGTTAATCGAGCAAAATCGGTCTCCTGCTCGAAGGGTGGATCAACCAGCACCAGGCCGCGGCGCTCCTTCGGCGGCAGATGGGCCGACAGCGCGGTCCAGCCGTCGATCACGATCGTCTTGATGCGCGGGTCGCCGCGCAGATTGTGCGCGAGCGCGTCGGCGGCATGCGGCTCCAGTTCGCAGGCGATCAGGCGGTCCTGCGGACGCAGAAACGCGCGGGCGATCGCCGGCGATCCCGGGTAGCTCACGAGCCGGTCGCGGTCGTTAAACGCGCCGATCACCTCGAGATAGGGCGCCAAGAGTGCGGCCGCCGGTTCGGGAAGCGAAGCCGCCATCAACCGGGCTATGCCGTCGCGCCATTCGCCGCTGCGCCGGGCTTCCGGACCGGCGAGGTCATAGAGCCCGGCACCGGCATGGGTGTCGATGATACGGAAGGCCGCCGGCTTCTCGCACAGATAATGCAGAATGAGCGCAAGCACTGCGTGCTTGTGCACATCGGCGAAATTGCCGGCGTGAAAGGCGTGGCGATAGTTCAACGCGAGCCTCCGGCCATAGACGCGCGGCGCGGCGCGCGCGGCGCCCATGCCATAGCATCTAGTGCGGCACGCCGCGCAAGCCGAAATGCGCACGCGGCTTGGCCGGACGCACGGGACGCGCCGGCTTTCTCCGCGATCGGCCGCTCAGCACGCTCGGCAGGCGCGCGGCCAGTTCCTCGACCGGGATGAAGGTGCAGCGCGGCCAAAGGCGGCGCAGCACGCGGCATAACAGCCGGACGGCAACCAACGCCGCCGCGACGAAGCCCAGGACATGCAGCCCGATCGGCAGCGTAAGCAGATGCGGCAAGTGACACAGCGCGGCCATCATGCCGCCGCTCGAACGGCCACAGACGACGGACGCGCCGAACAAACGGCCGCTATCGCCGTCGGCGGTAAGCGGCCACAGCACCGCATAACCGATCCCGGCGAACCACACCGTAAATCCGAAATATTCCCTACATCTATCCATCGACGCGCTCCCCGGCGTCTTTCGCATACCGAACATTGCGGATTACCTTTACGGGAATCTTGCGCAAATTCTCGACTCGCGCGGCTTATCCCCATGACTCCCGATAACGCCTGCAACCGTCGTTATTGGTCGCTTAATGCAATCGCAAACTCAAAGGCATCAAAACGGCCCTTTATTCGACCGAGCGATTAATCGCTTGGTAGCGCCGGGCCGGGCGCGCATGGATCGACGCAGCATTCGTGCGCGTCACCTCGCCGACGGGCCACAATCTGCTGTTAAATCGAACCCCGCGCTCGCAAATTGGCGTACTTCCGCGCGAATGTCCCGGCATTCGACAAATTCTTTAGTTTCAGTGTGCGCCGCGTGCCGCCGGCATGGAAACGCTGCCGCGCCGGCAGGTGCGGCGCACGATCTGCGGACAGGCGCGAAACGCAAATTCGCGCGACAGACACACGCGGATCTCGGTCAACCGCTTACTGTCGCAGCCAACCGCCATGTCGTCGCGGGCGAGACCCGGATTGGCCTTGATGAACGCGTCCACCACGGCGGACGGCGCCACCTTGATCGGCTCGCCGAGATCGCGATAGGCCGCCGGGATTTTCACCGCCGCACGCGCCTTGCGCACGGTCGCGAAATAGGCCCGCGCCGAAAGCCCGGCGCAGGTGCCGTGCCAATTCCACTCGTGATAGATCAGGGCGCGGCTCGGCATCAGGTCGAGCGCCTTGTCCACCAACGCGCGATCGAGGCGCGGCGCCGGCACTTGGCAGTAGGACGGGAAGCCGTGGTCGAATTGCGGCCACAGCCCGTGCACCACGAAGGAAAACGGCCGTCCATTGCATTGCGGATCCCTCGCCCGCCGCGCTGGCCGCTGCTTCGCGCAGAACGATGGCGACCAAGACAGCGCCAGCACATAGAAGTCGAACCGCCCCGGCGTACCGACTTTCGTGTCTTGCGCCCAGGCGGCCGGAACCGCGATCAGGATGAAGCTGAGGAGGAAAACGGCCGCGCGGGCCGTGGAACGAAGCGGGTCACGCAACATGGACGCCCTCTTGAACAAGCGGGAGCGGAACAACCCCGAAATTGATGCAACTCAATCGTTTCAGCCAATATACAATAGCTAGTAGAACACAACAAGAACAAAATAAAAACGAAAAGGGTATGACCCGGCCGGCATCTAGGCCGCCGCGGTTCAACCCGGTCCGCTCAGGGCCGTGCCATCTTGCAATAGGGATTGTAGGCCCAGTTACGGTCGAGCCCGGTCACGCACCAGCGCACCCCCCAGCTCGCTCCGATCATCCCGGTGTCCTCGCCGATCCAGTAGTAGACCATGTGCCGTCGCGGTGGGGCACCGTTACCGGCGCTGACATAGGCCACCGCCTGGCAGTAGCGGCGCGGGATGGTCCCGCGGACCCAGGCGTTGTGGGCGATCTGCCGGACGTGCTGGAAATCGACAATCTGCAGCGCAGAATGCCAGAAGCGGCTTTCCTTCTCGGCAAATCCCGAGACGATTTCATCGAGCCCGGCCTCGCAAGCCGGCACGGCGTTGTCGTAGTTCGCCCCGCTCAGCCAGAAGTTCTTCTCCAACCAGCCCGCCGCTTGTGCCGATGACGGCACCGCGGCCAGCCAACCGAGACTGAGCAGCACCATGAAACTGAACGACCGAATGCACCAGGACGCGCGCGCCATAACGTAACTCCCGCTGACCTGACCCTACTTTATCACAGGATTCCCCAGATCGTGGACCAATTGACCACAGGATTCCGCGCGGCCGGATTTGCGCCCCCGCTTGCGGGATTTACCGACTTTTGGCGCGAAACGGGCCGACAAAGGCCCCCTATCGGCGCGCGTGGCGTGCCTCGTCTAGGCCGTGCGGCCAAGTGGGCGCCTGCCCTCAATGCTCTCACGCAGTCCAATCGCCCAGCACCGCCTGCACCAGCGCCAGCGCCGCCACGGCCGCCGTGTCGGCACGGAGAATGCGCGGTCCCAGCGACAGGCGCACCACATTCGGCCGTTTGAGCAGTTGCATACGTTCGTCTTTGGCAAAGCCGCCTTCGGGCCCGATCAACACCGCCACCGGCAACCCGCGCGGCGCGGCGGCGAGCGCGGCCAGCGGATCCTTCACCTCGGCGTCCTCGTCGCAAAACACCAGGAGCCGGGTCGCATTCGCCGCGGTCGTCTCAAAAGCAGCCGGTTCCGCCACCTCCGGCACGGCCAGTACCCCGCATTGTTGCGCCGCCTCGATGACATTCGCGCGCATGCGATCGAGATTGATGCGGGCTACTTGCGTGTGCCGGGTCAGCACCGGCTGCAGCCGGGAGGCGCCCATCTCCACCGCCTTCTGCACCAGATAGTCGAGCCGCGCATGCTTGAGCGGGGCGAACAGGAAATGCAGGTCATTTGCATCCGGCTGCGCGCGGGTGCGCGCGCCGACCCGCACAGCCGCCGCCTTCCGGCCCTCGCCCACCAACCCCCCCTGCCACTCGCCGTCGCGGCCATTGAACAGCAGTACCCCGTCGCCGCGCCGGAGCCGCAGCACATTGAGCAGATAGTTGGCCCGTTCATGACCGAGGGGCAGTTCCTGGCCCTCGAGAAGCGGCGCCTCGACATAAATCCGAGGAGTGCGGAAATCATAGCGCGGCATGGCTTTATGGCTCGTTCAATCTCTCCGGGGCGTCGGCACCGGCGGACGCATAGGCCCGGATCTGGAGCGGCAATTTCGCGCGGTTTGCCGCCTTCCCGACGTATTCGCGGGGTTGTTATAAACGCGCGCCCGGCTCAATTCATCGCTATTATCACGGCCGGGAGCAGGAGGGGTCTAGCCATGAGCGTGCGCCGGGTCGTGTTCATTGCCGCGTTGGGCTTGGCGGCCGCCGCCGGCCCGGCTTGGGCGCAGATGCAGCCGGGAGCGGGACAGCAAGCACCGCCCTGCGTCAAGAAATTCATGTCCCTGCGCGACATTGCCGCGACCAAAGCCAAGACGTTGGAGGCGGTCGGCAAGCGCAAGCAAAAGCCCACCGCTCAGGAAGCCTGCCATCTGTTCAACGTCTTCTCGACGGCCGAAGGAAATCTTTTGAAATACGCTACCGAGAATGCGACCTGGTGTGGGATTCCGCCGCAGGTCGTCGAGCAGATGAAAAAGGCGCATGCGCGAACCACCGTGACGCGCACGCGCATCTGCAGCGTTGCAGCCGCCCAGCAGGCGCGCCCGCGCGGGCCGAGCTTGAGCGACGCCCTCAGCGGCCCGGTGCCGGACGCTGACAACATCAAGACCGGCCGCGGCGGGGCCTTCGATACGCTAACCGGTTCGCCGATCGGCAGCCGATGACCGGCAGTGCCGGACGCGTCGCCGATGCGACCGGTAACTGGGTCGACGGCTTGGCGCCGACGCGGACCCGGCCTTATTTGCGACTTGCCCGTCTCGACCGCCCGATCGGCTCCTGGCTCCTGTTGATGCCATGCTGGTGGTCGGTGGGTCTCGCCGGCATGCGGGCGAGCGCCTTTCCCAGCGTGTGGCACATCGTGTTGTTCTTCATCGGCGCGTTTGCCATGCGCGGCGCCGGCTGCACCTGGAACGATCTGGTCGACCGCGATCTCGATGCCCGCGTGGAGCGCACGCGTTCGCGGCCGATCCCCTCCCGGCAAGTGACGGTGGCGCAAGCGACGATCTTCATGCTCGCGCAAGCGCTCATCGGGCTGGCAGTGCTGCTGCAGTTCAACCGCTTCACCGTGTTGGTCGGCTTTGCATCGCTGTCGGTGATCGTGATCTATCCTTTCATGAAGCGCATCACCTATTGGCCGCAGATCGTGCTCGGCCTAGCCTTCTCCTGGGGCGCGCTGATGGGCTGGCCGGCCGCCTTCGGCCGGCTCGATTGGCCCGCGCTCGTGCTTTATGCCGGGTCGATCTCATGGGTGATCGGCTACGACACCATCTACGCGCACCAGGACCGCGAGGATGATCTCCTGATCGGCATCAAGTCCACCGCATTGCTGTTCGGCGAAAGCACCCGCTCAATGCTGGCGAGCTTCTATGGCGCGGCCGTGATATTGATCGCAGCCGCTGGACTGATGGCGGACGGACACTTGATCTTCACGTTGGGGGTCATCGCCTTCGCCGCCCATCTCGGTTGGCAGGTGTTGCGGCTCGATATCAACGACCCGGCCCATTGCCTGAAACTGTTCAAGTCCAACCGCGACGCAGGGTTGATTTTGTTCGCGGCCATGCTGCTCGAGGCGGTGTTGTAGGCCGCCTTTGACGAAGATCTTGCTGGATGGAACTTGACGGCGCCTGATGCCTCAATGCGCGGGCGCGCGCGCATGAGAAGGATCGACATGCCCCCTCCCCGCATCCTCGTCTCCGGAGGTGGAATTGCCGGCCTCACGCTCGCCGTCGAACTCAAGCGCCGCGGCTTCGAGCCGCTGGTGATCGAGCGCGAAAACGGTCTTCGCACCGAAGGCTACATGATGGACTTCTTCGGCACCGGCTGGGACGTAGCCGAGCGCATGGGGCTGATAGACGACTTGTGCGCCGTCCGCTACCCGATCGACGCGCTCGATTTCGTCGCTGCTGATGGCGAACCTTACGTGCACATGCCGATCGAAAGACTGCGACGCGCACTCGACGATCGTTATGTTTATCTACGCCGGCAGGATCTTGAACGCATCCTCGCCGAACGCGCACGCGACCGGAGCGTCCCGGTGCGTTACGGCACCTCGATCGCCGCGCTGGAGAACCGGCAGGACGGGATTCACGCGCGCTTCGAAGACGGCAGCGAAGGCGATTTTGCGCTCGTCATTGGCGCCGACGGCGTGCATTCGCGCGTTCGAGAACTGACCTTCGGTCATGAAGCGCAATTCGCCCGCTTCCTCGGCCTCTATGTCGCCGCCTTCCACGTCGCCAGCGACGGCTTCCCGGTCCGCAACGCCGCTCGGATCTACGAGGAGACCGACCGCTCGGCCTTCTTCTATTCGCTCAGCGAATCGGAAATGGACGCGACTTACATCTTCCGGCAACCCGAAACGAACACCCACGCCATCGACCGCCTCGCCACCTTGCGCAAACGCTACCGCGGCGCCGGCTGGATCGCGGAGGACGTGCTCGAGGCCTATGCCGGCGGCGACCCGATCTTCTTCGACAGCGTCACCCAGATCGTCATGCCGCAATGGCACCGCGGCCGCGTCGCGCTGATCGGCGACGCCTGCGGCTGCCTGACGCTGCTGGCCGGCCAGGGCTCGCATATGGCGATGGCGGGCGGCTACGTACTGGCCGAGGAACTGGCGCGGCAGCCCGACCACGGCGCCGCCTTCGCCGCCTACCAGCAATTTCTGAAACCGCATGTCGACAAGAAACAGCGCGACGCCGCACGGTTCGCGCGCCTGTTCGTGCCGAGCCGGCGCTCGCGCCCATGGCTGCGCCGCCTCGCGCTCAAGGCCTTGTTCAACCGCGCGCTAATAGGTTACGGCCTGGCTCTGTTTGGAATGAAGAGTGTGCTGCGCGGGCGGGCGTAGCAGCGGCGGGATCGAGCCGGTGACGTTGGGGCCCCTGAGCGAGGGCGCATAGTCGTCCCCGCCATTGTCATCGCCCACGAGACCGTCGGCGCCGGCGACCGCGTTCGGTGCATAGTTTTGCTTGCCGATCGAGCCAGTATAAGCCGGGCTGCGTCTGCGGCCGGCATAGTGCGCCCGCACGCGTGCTGCGACGATTTCGCCGCGGATCGCCTCGGGTCGGCACGGCCGATAGCCGGGCCGCCGACGCATCAAATCGACATGGATGTGATTGTAGTGCTCGGGATTGTAGCCGGGCGCCAGCACGGTGGTGAACGTCTCACAGGCATAGAGCTGCACGTCGTGCAGGAAGCCTTGCTCTGTCGGCGAGCCGCGCCAACCGTCCTTTACGGTGATGGAGCGGCCGTCGGCGAGCGTGAAGCCGGATATGTCGAGCGCGTTGCCGAAGGCATGCTCGGAAATATGTGCCGAGCCCGCGCCCACCATGTCGCGGCAGGAATAGCTGCCGATCTGGTGGATCGTAACCACGGGCGAATTGAACCAGTGCAGCGCCGCCGGCTGCACGCCGTCGCTGACCCAGCGGTCGAGCGCGGAGACGATCGGACAGGCGAGCTTGGCGGCCGGCTTCAGGCTCGCCTGCGGAATGGACGCAGGCGTGTAAGGCCCGCGCATGGGACCGAGCGCCGGCCTCGCGCGCTGCGCCGGCGGCTGATAATCGGGCGCGTTATAGGCGTGCCGGGTGCGCGGCGCCTGTGGCATCGGGCGGCGGCCACCGGGCAGGATAGCGTCGGGCGGAATGTCGTCGGGTTGCTGCATGGCGCCCGCGACATCGGGCGACACCCAGGGGCGCGCCGCGGGGCGCGGCGCGGAGGCCGGCGGCATGGCGCGAGGATAGGCCGGGGCCGCAACGCGCGGTTCCGGCGCATAGCCGTCCTGCGGCGTGATCGACATTGGCGTGCCGGTCGCGCGCTCGTCGGCCGGCCCGCTTTGCGGCGCGTTCACCGCCGGCGGCCCTGTCACCCAGCGCAGCTGCTCGTGCGGCGCGACCCGCGCCACCGGCGCCGACTGGCTGGGCGGCGAATAATAGTCCTGCCGGACGGGCCAGCGCGGCATGCGCGAGTCCTGCGGGACGGAGGCCGGCGGCCGCATGTCGTCGGCGAAGCTCAGGGCCGGCGGTTCGCCAAGCGCCGAGACCTTGAGCGGGAAATCCATACCGCAAACGCCCGGCCCCTCGATGGGCTCGATGCGCACATCACCGGCGCCGTTCTTGACCGCGCCCGAACTCAGACACTTGACCTCTGCCTCGTGGCGCCAAGGCGCGCGGCTGCCCTGGAAGAATCCGCGGCCGCAGCCGGCGAGCATCACCAGCATGGCTGCGCCGACCAATGAGAAACGCAACGCCGCTTTCATGCCCGCGAAAATGCGGGCGTTTTCTTTAACGAGGTTTCAACGATGGTAACCGCGAATTCATTAAGGTTAGGGATTGGTTGACGTGGCGAGCATTTGTCCCCGGCCTCACCCGCGCACAACGCCCCCATCGAATTATCGAATTCGAACACTTGAATATCTTTTGCCGATGGCCGCGATACCTGAAAAAATGACCGTCGCCCCGTTAACCCGCAATGCAAATTTGCAACGGCTGAATTTTGTGCAAAGCGAAATCCCTACGAGTTCGATGCCAATCGCAGCCCAAAAGGACGTCTGATTTTACCGGAAAGCCAGTCTTGCACCGCCTTTTTATCCACGGCGAAGATTTTTGCATTGCGCGATCAATCTGTTGTCGCCGCCATTCCACGCGCGCATGACGTTTTCGGCAAATTTAATGCTGGCAACTTGCAACCAGCTTCGGGGGTTCCGCGTTGTGTGCTAACCTTTCGCCATGTCAACGAGGGAGGCACCTGCCTTGGACCTGACCTTGAAGCTGAATGTCGTCTTCGTATGCGCAGTATTTGCATTCGTCGGCGCGGTTTTGCTGGGGGCATTCTGAGTTCAGGAGTCCGGCGACAACGCCGACCACAATAGCCGGTCGCGAACCGGCCAACGATTACGACACCGGAGAGTGAAACGCTCTCCGGTGTTTTGCTTTTGCCGACGCGCTAGAGTCCATCGCCGGCGGCGGACAGAGACGAGGCGCAGCCAAACCGATGCTCGCTCACATCTACCTTTCGTTGCGTTGCCTTGTCGCCGCAGTGCCGCTGCTGCTCGCAGCCATGACGCCCTGCCTTGCCGACGACGACGATGGCGACGCCAATCGCGCCGAAAGCCTCAAGTCCGGCACGGTCATGCTGTGCAGGCCGCAAACGGAATTTGTGAAAGTCGCGCCTTGCCAGGATGGCTCGCTCGACCGACTGGCGCGCGAGGTCGACCACGCGGCCAAGGCCACCCTTGCTACGATGCATCCGACCACGATTTCGTCGATGAAGCGCGATCAGGTCTGGTTCCGTCAGATGATGGAACATTTCGCGGAAGACGCCAATAATTCCGACGCCATTGGCAAGGACTGGCAGAAGCGGTTCACGACCAAGGCCGCCGCCATGCTGCAAGAGCGGATCGCCCTGCTGCACGACATCGCCCAAGGTGCCGACCGCGCCGGTGTCGCGGGACGTTGGGCCAATGCGTTTGGAACGGTCGCGGTGACGCCCGCCGCGAACGGCGCACACCGCGTAACCTTGTCGACCAAGACATTGTACGGCTATTCCTACGACGAACTGCAACAGTCCTGTCGAGCCGAGGCCGTGGTGCGGCCGGGCGCGGACGGCTGGTTGGTGGGCGCCGCGACCGCGCGCGCCGGCGCCGGCAAGGCGAGCAAGATGGCGAAGCCGGCGCTCGTGCGAATACGCCGGCAGGGTGACAGCTTGCGTGTCGTGGCCGGCGACGAGAGCAGCGATCACAACGACACCAGCGCGCTCAAATGTAGCGGCGCCAATCAACTGACCGGCAGCTATTTCGCGGCCGGCAAGGCAAACGTCGCCGCCGGCCATGCCAGCGCGTCGTTCGTCGCACCCAGTTTCAATTGCGCCCATCCGGCGACCGCGTCCGAAGAGGAGATCTGCGCCGATCCCGATCTCGCCACCAACGATGTCCGGCTCAATCGGGCCTGGAGACGGCTGCTGCCGAGGCTCGACGCCGCCACGCGACGGTTGCTCACCGAGGATCAACGCGCTTGGGTCAAGACCCAGGCCGAACGTTATCCCGACGACTTGCATCCGGACTGGGCCAAGCGGACCTATTTCGTGCATTGGACCGCGCTGGCGCGAGATAGACTTGCCCGGCTGCAACGCAAACGCATCGCGATGCTCGACGGTTTCGACGAAAAGCGCCGCGGCTTCGAAGGCAAATGGATTGGCTACAACGCCGAGCTCACGGTAACGCGCGGCAAGGACGGCACGCTGAATGCATCCGGCGGCAAGTGGTTCGAGACCGACTACAAGGGCGGCTGCGAATACGAGTTCAACGGCAAGGCTGACGGCAACGTGTTCCAACCCGATGACAAGCGCAAGAACCCGGACACGATGAGGCGCGACCACGCCACGCTGATCGTCAACCGTGCCGACGACGAATGGACCAGGCGGCGCGACGGGTCGGACGGCAAGCCGGACCCCGACGCAGGCAAGGGCAAATGCAGGCGCAGCCAGTTGATATCGTCGACGGCGCGGCTGTTTCCGGTGCGGTCTATGCCGACGCCCGCCGCCAACGGCCGCTGATCAATATTCGCTTTCAACGGGCAAGACGGAATTTGTGAAATCGGCAGCGGTTTTGGCCTCACGCCGCCGCGATGCTCGGCGCGCGGCGCGGGTCGTAGTTGAGGATCGGCGCCAGCCAGCGTTCGGCCTCTTCCAGAGCCCAGCCCTTGCGCCGGGCGTAGTCGGCGACCTGGTCGCGCTCGACCTTGCCGACGCCGAAATAGGCGCTCTGCGGATGGCTGAAATAAAGCCCGCTCACCGCCGCGCCCGGCCACATGGCGTAGCTCTCGGTCAGTTGCATGCCGATGCGGTCGGGCTTGAGCAGATCGAACAGTGTGCCCTTCTCGGTGTGGTCGGGCTGTGCCGGATAGCCGGGCGCCGGGCGGATGCCCTTGTACTCTTCGCGGATCAGCGCCTCGTTGCTTAAGCTTTCGTCCGGCGCATAGCCCCAGAACTCCTTGCGCACCTGTTGATGCAGCTTCTCGGCGAAGGCCTCCGCCAGCCGGTCGGCCAGCGCCTTGACCATGATGGCGGAGTAGTCGTCGTTCGCCTTCTTGAAGCGCTCGGCGATCACGTCCTCGCCGATGCCGGCGGTGACCGCGAAGGCGCCGATATAGTCGGGCACGCCGCTCTCGCGCGGCGCGATGAAATCGCTGAGCGCGGTGTTGGCGCGGCCCTCGCGCTTGGAAAGCTGCTGGCGCAGGGAATGCAAGGTAGCGATCGGCTTTTCACGCGTCTCGTCGCCGAACAGCAGAATGTCGTCGCCGGCGGCTTGCGCCGGCCAAAAGCCGAACACGGCGCTGGCGGTGAACCAGTTCTCGTTGACGATCTTGTCCAGCATGGCGCGCGCGTCGTCGTAGAGCGACCGTGCCGCCTTGCCGACTTTGTCATCGTCGAGAATGGCGGGATAGCGCCCGCTCAATTCCCAGGTCTGGAAGAACGGCGTCCAATCGATGACGCCGACCAGGTCCTTCACCGGATAATCCTTCAGCACCTTGGTGCCGAGAAAGCTCGGCTTCGGAGGCTGATAGACGCCCGACCAATCGAGCTTTGGCGCGTTGTCACGCGCGGCGGTGAGCGGCAGCCGCACCTTGTCCTCCTGCGCACGCGCGTGCGCGGCGGCGACCTTGGCGTATTCGTTGCGGATGCCGGCGACGTAGCCGGCTTTGGCCTCCGCCGACATCAGCGATTGCGCGACGCCGACGGCCCGGCTGGCGTCATTGACATAGATGGCCTGGCCGCGCTGGTAATTCGGATGGATCTTCACCGCCGTGTGCACGCGGCTGGTGGTGGCGCCGCCAATCAGAAGCGGCAGGTCGAGGCCTTGCCGCTCCATCTCGGCCGCGACATGACACATCTCGTCGAGCGACGGCGTGATCAAGCCCGACAAGCCGATGATGTCGGCCTTCTCGGCCTTGGCGGTCTCCAGGATCTTGGCCGCCGGCACCATGACGCCGAGATCCACGACTTCGTAGTTGTTGCACTGGAGCACAACGCCGACGATGTTCTTGCCGATGTCGTGCACATCGCCCTTCACCGTCGCCATCACGATCTTGCCGTTGGAATTGCTCGTGGTGATGCCCTGTTCTTCCTTTTCCTTCTCCATGTAGGGCATCAGATAGGCGACCGCCTGCTTCATGACGCGGGCGGACTTCACCACTTGCGGCAGGAACATCTTGCCGGAGCCGAACAGGTCGCCGACGATGTTCATGCCGTCCATCAGCGGACCTTCGATCACGTGCAGCGGGCGTTCGGCCTTCTGGCGCGCCTCCTCGGTGTCCCGCTCGACGAATTCGGTAATGCCGTGCACCAGCGAATGCGCCAGCCGCTTCTCCACCGGCTCCTCGCGCCAGGAGAGATCGGCAACCTTGGCCGCTTGGCCGTCGCCGCGGAATTTCTCGGCCAGCGCCAGCAGCCGCTCGGACGCGTCGGGCCGGCGGTTGAGCACCACGTCCTCGCAGCCCTCGCGCAGTTCCGGATCGAGGTCGTCATAGACCGCCATTTGCCCGGCGTTGACAATGCCCATGTCCATGCCGGCTTTGATGGCGTGATAGAGGAACACCGAATGCATGGCCTCCCGCACGCGCTCGTTGCCGCGAAACGAGAACGACAGGTTCGACACGCCGCCGGAGACGTGCGCGTAGGGCAGGTTTTGCCGGATCCAGCGCGTCGCCTCGATGAAGTCGACGCCGTAGTTGTTGTGCTCCTCCATGCCGGTGGCGACGGCAAAGATGTTGGGATCGAAGATGATGTCTTCCGGCGGAAAGCCGAGCTTGTTCACCAGGATGTCGTAGGCGCGCTTACAGATTGACGTCTTGCGTTCCTGCGTATCGGCCTGGCCCTTCTCATCGAACGCCATCACCACCACCGCGGCGCCGTGGCGACGAACGATCTTAGCGTGCTCGATGAAGGCCTCCTCGCCCTCTTTCAGCGAAATGGAGTTCACCACCGGCTTGCCCTGCAGGCATTTCAGGCCGGCCTCGATCACCGAGAACTTGGAGGAGTCGACCATCACCGGCACGCGCGCGATGTCAGGCTCGGCCGCGATGAGATTGAGGAAGGTCACAATCGCCTCTTCCGAGTCGAGCAGGCCTTCGTCCATGTTGACGTCGATCACCTGGGCGCCGTTTTCGACCTGGGCGCGGGCGACGTCGAGCGCGGCGGTGTAATCGCCGGCGGTGATCAGCTTGCGGAACTTGGCCGAGCCGGTGACGTTGGTGCGCTCGCCGACGTTGACGAACGGGATTTCCGGCGTCAGCGCGAAGGGCTCCAGGCCGGAGAGGCGCAACTGGCGCGGCACCTCTGGGATGTCGCGCGGCTTCTTGCCTTCCACCGCCCTGGCGATGGCGCTGATGTGCTCGGGCGTGGTGCCGCAGCAGCCGCCGACGACGTTGACCAGACCGGCGCTGGCGAATTCCTCGAGCAGCTCGGCCATGTATTCCGGGCTCTCGTCGTAGTAGCCGAATTCGTTGGGCAGACCGGCGTTCGGATAGGCGCAGACGTAGGTGTCGGCGATGCGGCCGAGTTCGGCGATGTGGGCGCGCATCTCCTCGGCGCCGAGCGCGCAGTTGAGCCCGACGGTTATGGGGTCGGCATGGCGCACCGAATTCCAGAACGCGCCCGGCGTCTGCCCGGACAGCAGCCGGCCGGAGCGGTCGGTGATGGTGCCGGAGATCATCACCGGCATGTCGAGGCCACGCTCGTCGCAGATTTCCTGGATGGCGTAGATCGCGGCCTTGGCGTTGAGCGTGTCGAAGATGGTCTCGATCAGCAGCAGGTCGGCGCCGCCATCGATCAGCCCGCGCGTCTGCATGCCGTAGGCTTCGCGCAGCCGGTCGAAGGTGATGGCGCGGAAGCCGGGATTGGATACATCCGGCGAAATCGATGCGGTGCGGTTGGTCGGGCCCAACGCGCCGGCGACGAAACGGCGGCGGCCGTCTTCGGCCTCGGCGTCCTTGGCGGCTTCGCGCGCCAACCGCGCACCCGACAAGTTCAGCTCGTAGGCGATGTCTTCCATGCCGTAATCGGCTTGGGCGATCGTGGTCGAGGAAAACGTGTTGGTCGAGACGATGTCGGCGCCGGCCTTGAAGTAGGCATAATGAATGTCGCGGATCGAGCGCGGCCGGCTCAGGTTCAGCAGGTCGTTGTTGCCGCGCACCTCGCGGTTCCAGGCGTCGAAGCGCGCGCCGCGGAAGCCTTCCTCGTCGAGTTTGAGCGCCTGGATCATGGTGCCCATGGCGCCATCGAGCACCAGGATGCGTTTCTTCATTTCCGCGAGGAATACGGTACGGGCGCTGGTCGGGGGAACGGTCACGGGGTACTCCAGAATTAAGCGGCTTTTTCCACCGCGGACCGCAGGCCCAGCAAGTGGCAGATTGCGTAGACCAGGTCGGCGCGGTTCATGGTGTAGAAGTGGAAAGTGGTGACGCCGCTATCGAGCAGGTCGATCACCTGTTCCGCGGCGACGGCGGCGGCGATCAGCTTGCGGGTCGCCGGATCGTCGTCCAGGCCTTCGAAACGTTCGGCCAGCCAGTCCGGCACCGAGGCGCCGGCGCGGACCGCGAAGTTCTTCGCCGCCTTGAAGTTCTGCACCGGCAGGATGCCCGGCACGATCGGAATATCGATGCCGCGCGCCTGCACCCGGTCGAGATAACGGAAGTAGAGCTCGTTATCGAAGAAGAACTGGGTGATGGCGCGGGTCGCCCCGGCGTCAACCTTGGCCTTCAACATGTCGATGTCGGCTTCCAGCGTCGGGCTGTCGGGATGACGTTCGGGATAGGCCGAGACCGACACCTCGAAATCGTGGGCAATCTTCTTGATCCCGGCGGTGAGGTCGGCGGCGTTCTGGTAGCCGCCTGGATGCGGCTGATAGCGCGTGCCCGGCCCGTCGACGGAATCACCGCGCAGCGCCACGATATGGCGCACGCCGGCGTCGTAGTAGCCGCGCACGACCTCGTCGATTTCCTCGCATGTCGCCGCCACGCAAGTCAGATGGGCGGCCGGCGTCAGCGCTGTCTCGCTGAGGATGCGCTTGACGGTGTTGTGGGTACGCTCGCGAGTTCGAACCGCCGGCGCCATAGGTGACGGATACGAAATTGGGCGTCAGCGGCGCCAGCCGCTCGATCGACTCCCACAGGATCTTCTCCATCGGCTCGTCCTTGGGCGGGAAGAACTCGAAGGAGACCGACAGCCGGTCGCTGCGGATGAAACGGCTGGGGCGGAGCGCACTCTGCATCACGCCACCTCCTTCGCCGACTTACTCGCATTTTTGGGCGCCGCCATCAGCACGCGGGCGTCGCGCGCGAGCCACAGCGAGACGGCGATCTTGACGTCGGAGCCGGGCTCCGGCGCCAACGACTTGTGCATCACCGGATCGAGGCCGGAGGATTTCATCCATTGCGTGACGGTCTCCGGCGCAAAGCCGAGCCGGCGGTGGGCGAATTGCGCGCGCAGGAGCTCTTCCTCGTGCGGCGCAAAGTCGACCACCAGCAGCCGCCCGCCGGGCCGCAACACGCGCGCCGCTTCCTGGATGGCGCGGGCGCCATCCTCCAGGAAGTGCAACACCTGGTGCAGGATGACGACGTCGAAGGTGTCGTTGGCGAGCGGCAGGTCGTAGAGGTCGCCCTGGCGGACGCTGCAATTGCGAAGCTTGGCGCGTTCCAGCCGATCGCGCGCGAGCTGCAGCATGTCGAGCGAGAGGTCGATGCCCAGCCCGCGTTCGATCTCGGGGCCGAAGAGTTCGAGCATGCGCCCGGTGCCGGTGCCCAGATCAAGCAGCGAATTGAACGGTAGGCCGGCAAGCGCCGCGCGGATCGCCTGCTCCACCGCCTCATCGGGAACGTGCAGCTTGCGGATGCGGTCCCACTCCGCGGCATGCGCGCGGAAATAGGCCTGCGCGGCGGCGGCGCGCGCCTTGCGCACGGCGGCGAGCCGTTCGCTGTCGCGGGCGATCGTAGGATCGGTGGGATCGAGTCGGTCGAGCAGCGCACGCGCGACCGCCGCACCGCTGCCATGCTCCGCGAGGCGGAAGAAGGCCCAAGTACCCTCGCGGTAGCGCTCAACCAGCCCGGCTTCGGCCAGCAGGCGCAGGTGGCGGGAAATGCGCGGCTGTGATTGGCGCAGGATGTCGGTCAAGTCGGAGACCGTCAGCTCGGCCTCGCCCAACAGCGCCAGCACGCGCAGGCGCGTCTCCTCGCCCGCCGCCTTCAGCGCCGCGTTGAGAGCCTCGAAACCGAGCTGGCCGCTTGCGTTCTGGGGCATTCCGCCTGAACTCAAACCCACGTTGGAAAGCCCCTGTTTGGGCCATCTCCCACCATATAAAGATATCTTTATACCTTTAAGCCGGTTTTTGCAAGGGGCTTGGGCCAGTCCCGAGGATCGCTCGCTTCGCGCCCGTCCTGGAATGACGTAAAGGAGGACTTCGGAACGACGTGGAGAGTTAAGAACGATGACCACCCAAACCTTCGGCGTTCGCGACGGCGAAGTGACCACCGAGCTACCGGCGACGACCGACGCCGGCGTCTATTTTATCGGCCGCATCCGCACGCCGTGGACTGACCGCATGCAGTGCCCGAAAAACCCGCGCGAAGCCGACGCCGTCTGCACGATTGAGCTCGATCCGCGCTTCCAGGCCGGGCTCAAGGATGTCGAGACCTGCACGCACATCGTGCTGCTCTATTGGATGGACAAAGCCCCGCGCGACATTACCGTGCAGGTGCCGCGCCATTACGGCACGCCACGCGGCACCTTCGCGCTGCGCTCGCCGGCGCGCCCCAACCCGATCGCCATGAGCGTGGTGAAACTCCTCGGCATCGAGGGTAACAAGCTGTCGGTCATTGGCGTCGATTGCCTCGACGGTACACCTCTGCTCGACATCAAGCCCTATCTGCCGTCGATCAATTCCGTACCGGAGGCCGTGTGCGGCTGGCGGCAGACCAAGCAATAGCGCAACCACTTTCCGCTCGCCCCGCGATCGCGGGACCGAACGGGAAATGGCCTTGCCTAAAGCCGCCCCCTAACGCACTGAAATCGCTCCGGTTCCCGCCGGCGGGACAATTTGATCCGGAACCTTTGAACCTGCTCACCGGTTTTCCCGACAAATCACTGGATCGGGAAATTCGGAGGGCGCTATGTCACGCAAATTCGCCACCGGCTCGCTCGCCGCGCTGATCGCGGCTGCCGCTTTCGCCGGCAGCGCGCATTCGCAGCAGCTCGCTTATGTCACGCCGGCGCAGCAGGCCCAATTCGCGCCGCTGGCCGGACAGGCAACGCCCGGTCCCGCCGAATACGCGCGCGACGACGCCATGATCGGCGACGAGAACGCGCAGCTTCCGCCGCGCCTGCAGCGCCAGCTCGTCTATTATTCGACCCGCGAAGCACCCGGCACGGTCATCGTCGATACGCAGCACACCTATCTCTATTACGTGCTCGGCAACGGCAAGGCGATCCGCTACGGCATCGGCGTCGGCCGCGAAGGCTTCACCTGGTCGGGCGTCAAGCACATCGCGCGCAAGAACGAATGGCCCGACTGGTATCCGCCGCCGGAGATGATCCAGCGCCAGCCTTACCTGCCGCGCATGATGGCCGGCGGCCCCGGCAATCCGCTCGGCGCCCGCGCCATGTATATCGGCGGCACCGAATATCGCATCCACGGCACCAACGATCCGACCACCATCGGCAAGCACGTGTCGAGCGGCTGCATCCGGTTGACCAACGACAACGTCATGGATCTGTTCAGCCGCGTGCAGGTCGGCGCCAAGGTCGTCGTGCTGCCGCAGGAAGGCACGCCCACCCGCGAGGCGAGCGGCGAACCGCAGCGCCATCCCTCGGTCGAGACCGCCGGCATGTCGGCCTATGCCCAGGCCGACGAGAACCCGGCGGGCGTGACCTGGAACGGCATGCGAGCACGCGGCCTCTACTAAAAAGCACACGCGCTCTACATCTTCCTCCCGACTTCGAGCCCGGCCCTGGCCGGGTTCTTTTTTGTGCGCGGGAGCTTTTTCTTCTTTGCGCATGATCTTGTCCGAAAACCGGTTCCCACTTTTCGGGATCATGCGCTATACCCTCGCCCAGAAACGAGCGGGAGAGTAACGATGCGGATAGCGGCCATGGCGGCGGGCGCGGTCGGCGCCTATTTCGGCGCGCGCATGCAGGCGACCGGACACGAGGTGTTTTACATCGCACGCGGCGCCCATCTCGCGGCCATCAAGAAAGACGGCCTGACGATCCACAGCCAGCATCACGGCGACCTGCATCTGCCCGAGGTCAACGCCACCGACGATCCGGCCAAGGTCGGCCCCGTCGACGTGGTGCTGTTCGCAGTCAAACTGTGGGACACCGAAAAGGCCGCCGAGCAGATGAAACCTTTGCTCGGCCCCGACACACGCGTCATCACCTTGCAGAACGGCGTCGACAGCTACGAGCGCATCGCGCCCATCATCGGGCCTGAACGCGCGATCCCCGGCGTCACCTACGTCGTCACCGTCATCGACAAGCCAGGGGTCATCAAGCAGGCGAGCCAGTTCCAGCAGATCATCTGCGGCACCCATGACGGCCGCGCCGACGTCAAGCTCGTGGCCTTCGTCGAGGCCGCCAAGGCCGCCGGCATCGACATCAAGCTCTCCGACGACATCCAGCGCGACCGCTGGCACAAATTCATCTTCCTCTCCGGCACCTCCGGCGCCACCGCAGTGACGCGCACCACCATGGGCCCGATCCTCAAGGACCTCGACATGCGCGCCATGTTCCGCAGCATCATGAGCGAGACGCTCGCCGTCGGCCGCGCCAAGGGCGTCGCCATCGATCCCGGCTATGTCGACGACCGCATGGCCTTTGCCGATGCCCACGTGCCGGACGGCATGAAGGCCTCCATGGCCAACGACCTCGACCGCGGCAACCGCCTCGAGCTCGACTGGCTCGCCGGCAAGGTCAAGCAGCTCGGCAAAGAGCTCAACGTGCCGACGCCGGTCAATGACACCATCTACGCCGCGCTCAAGACCTTCCGCATGGGCCAAGCGGGCTAGACGCAACCAAAGCGTCTACACCAAGGCTTAATCACGACGTGTTTGTCTCGCCGGGATGCAAAACATCCGGCTCGCGGAACTCTTGAGCGCGCTCAGCTATGCGCTGGATCTGGTCGAGGGCCAGCCAGCCGGCCATTGCGTGCGCTGCTGCTGGATCGGCATCCATGTCGGCCGCGAGATCGGTCTCGACGAAGCGCAGATTTGGGAACTCTATTACACCTTGCTGCTGAAGGACCTCGGCTGCAGCAGCAACGCGGCGCGCATCTGCCAGCTCTATCTCACCGACGACATCGTCTTCAAACGCGATATCAAGCAGATCGACGGCAGCCTGCCGCAAGCGCTGCGCTTCGTGCTCGGCCACACCGGCATGGGCGCCGGCCTCGCCGAACGCACACGCGCCCTCATCCGCGCGGTGCAGACCGCCGGCAGCGCGACCAAGGAACTGGTCGAGACGCGCTGCCACCGCGGCGCCGAGATCGCGCGCAAGATGCGGTTCTCCGAAAGCGTCGCGCAAGGCATCGAAAATCTCGACGAGCATTGGGACGGCAGCGGCCTGCCGCTGGCCGCGACCGGCGAAGCCATCCCGGTCTATTCGCGCATCGCGCTGCTGGCGCAGGTCGTCGACGTGTTCCAGACCGGCAGCGGCATCGACGCCGCGCGTCGGGAGGTGCGTCACCGCGCCGGCGGCTGGTTCGATCCGCAACTCGTCGCCGCCTTCGAGCGCGTCGCCGCACAGCCCGGCTTCTGGGAGACCTTGCGGTCGGTCCGCTTGCAGCAGGCGCTCTACGCGCTGGAGCCGGCGCAGGAGATCAAGACCGTCGACGACGACTATCTCGACGACATCGCCGAAGCCTTCGCCGACGTCGTCGACTCCAAGAGCCCCTTCACCAGCGGCCACAGCCGCCGCGTCACCCTCTACACAGATATGGCTGCCGAGAAGCTGCAACTCTCGCCGGAGCGGCGGCGCTGGCTCAGGCGCGCGGCGCTGCTACACGACATCGGCAAGCTCGGCGTCAGCAATTCGGTGCTCGACAAGCCGGGCAAGCTCGACGACGACGAATGGACCGCTATCAAGATGCACGCGGTTTATTCAGAACAAATCCTTGAGCGCATCGCCGCGTTTCGCGATCTGGCGCCGATCGCCGCCGCGCATCACGAGCGGCTCGACGGCAAGGGCTACCCGCGGGGCTTGCTCGGCGACGAAATCGATTACGAGACCCGCATCATCACCGTGGCGGATATCTTCGACGCGCTGACCGCAGACCGCCCCTACCGTGCCGCCATGCCGGTCGCCAAGGCGCTCGGCATCATGTCCGACATGGTGGGCAGCGCCATCGACGCCGGCTGCTTCGACGCCCTCCGCCAAGCCGTCGCCGACTTCGACGTCACCCGGGCCGCCTAGGCCGGTGCCGCCGTCGCTCACACGTAACGCGGAATGGGCCCGTCCTGCGGCGTGGTGTTCGGAAGATCGACGAATGTTTCATCGACATAGCACCAGCCCCAGCCCTCCGGCGGATCATAGCCTTCGATGATGGGGTGGCCGCTGGCATGGAAATGCTTGGTGGCATGCTTGTTAGGCGATGAATCGCAGCAGCCGACATGGCCGCAGGTCCGGCACAGCCGCAAATGGACCCAGCGTGCACCCATCTTCAGGCATTCCTCACAGCCGCGCGTGCTCGGTTTAACCGTTCTGATGCCGCTGGAGTGGGTGCAGGTCGTGTTCATGATGCGCTCCCTTGCTTGGCCGCCTTGGCGCGGCGCGGCGGCATTCGGATTGCAATCACCAGCGCGCCGGCGGCTGAACTTAACCCCGCCGCGATCAGCCCGATGGCATAGCCGGCCGAATATGAAGCGACGCCGGCCGCGAGCGCAATGCCGGCAAGCTGCGCGACCCGGCTCACCGCGTTGTTGATGCCCGAGGCCAGTCCCTCATCGCTATCCGTTACACTCGACAGCACCGACGCGGTGAGCGGCGCGACCAGTACGGCAAATGATATGCCGAGCAGGGCCATCGGCGCCAGCACGCCGGACACGAGCGACGCGCTCTTGCCAAACGCCAGCAGGACATCTGCGAGCGCGGCGCCGAGCGGCCCTGCGATCAGCATCGTGCGCGCGCCCACCTTGTCGGCCAGCGCACCAAACGGCCGCGATAACAAGCCGACGCCGAGCGTGAACGGCAGGAACGCGAGGCCGGCGGTCGTCGGCGCGAGATGGCGGCGATCGATCAGGTCAAACGACAGCAGGAAGAACATGATCGACAATCCGGCATAGATCAGCACGGTGGCGAGGTTGAGCCCGACGAACGCGCGGTTGGCCGCAAGCCGCGGCGGCGTCATCGGATGCGAGGTCGCGCGCTCCCATAGCGTGTAGCCGATGATCCCCCCGAGCGAGACCAACGCGGCAACGGCGACAAACACATCATGCGCCGCGCCGGCGGCCTTGCCGCGCCCCGGCCCGATCTCGCTCAACGCCCAGGCCAGCGCCGCCAGCGCAACCGCAAGAACGCCCGCGCCCACCACATCGAAGCGGCGCGGGACCGGCCGGTCCGGCGGCGCAAAGAAGATCAACAGCGCGACCGCGAGCAAAGCCAGCACTGGATTGATGGCGAACACGTATTGCCAGCCAAATGATTGCGTCAGCCAGCCGCCCAACACCGGACCGCCGGCGGTGGTCAGCGCGGACGCCGCCGCCCACACGCCGATGGCGCTGTTGCGCTCGTCTTTCGGATAGATCGCGCCGATCAACGCCAGGCTAGTGGGCGTCACCACCGCCGCAGCCACGCCCTGCACCACCCGCGCCGCGATCAGCAATTCGACCGACGGCGCAAAGACGCAGAACGCCGACGCGAGTCCAAAGCCAAAACAGCCGATTCCCAGCATGCGCGACTTGCCGTAGACGTCGGCGAGCGCCCCACCGATCAGCGTCAACGCGGCAAGCGCCAGCACATAGCCGTTAAGCACCCATTGCACCGCCGCGAGATCGGCGCCGAAATGTGCGCGCAGGGCCGGCAGCGCCACGGTCAGCGCCGATCCATCGACGAACGCCATCGAGGAAGCGAGCACGCACGCCGCCAGCACCATGCGCCGGCGTGGCGCTGGGATTTCCCGCTTGGCGAGGCGCGGACACGGCTGGGCGCGAATGATTCCGCTGTCGCAGGGCTCGACGAACGGCTGCGCCATGACGTCCGCACCTTTCGCTTGCCGCCACGAAGCGGCCGTGTTGCGCAAGCAGTCTTTTCCGCCTAACACGCGCGGCGGCGGTGCGGCAATGCGGGCCGGCTAAAGCGCTGGAAACGCGTGCGACCGCCCGTTACGATTCGGCCGCGACGAATCGGCCGTTCGGGGAGGCACGCGCCGCCATGGACACGTTTATCTATCACGTCACCGCGCCCGTCCGCCTGTTCGGCCGCTCGCGCGCCTTCCGCTGGCTGATCGTGGCGCTGATTGTGCTCGCCGGTTCCTTCGTCGGGGCGAACTGGGCGCTCGAGCGCTTCCTGCCCGGCGACACCGGCGCTGCGCAGCTCCTCGCCAAATTGCCTCCGCCGCCGCGCTTGAAGGCGGTGAGCAGCGCCTCGGTCGTGATCGCGCCGATCGCGATCTCGCTTGTCGCGCTGCGCGACGCCCTCGACGCCGCCGCGCCGCACGAATTCAGCGGCAAGGGCAATAATTCAGTCAGCGGCCTGCTCTCCCAGGCCGACATCGGCATCGTCGTTTCGCGCGGGCCCATGTCGGTTTCCGGCAAGCCTAACGCGCTCACCATCTCCACGCCGCTCGCCAGCAGCGTGCACATCAGCGGCAAGTTCATCGCGCGCACCGCCGATCAGGCCGCCAATCTCGCCGGCGACCTCACCAATAAACTCGGCGGCCTGCTCGGCGGCGACGTGGGTAAGCAAATCGGCAAAGCCGTTGGCCAAGTCGCCACCCAGACGCTCAATCAGACCAGCAACATCCGCGGCGAGGTCACCGTGCACGCCGAGCCCAAGCTCGCGCCCAATTGGCGGCTGCAGCCCAACCTCAACGCCGACCTCTCGCTCGGGCGCGGCTCGATGTCGGTCGCCGGTGTACCCATCGACCTCGCCAATCAGGTGCGCCCCTTGATCAGCCAGGGTGTGAACGAGGGGCTCCAGAAGCTGCAGGCGCGCATCAACAACGATCCCTTCATCGAAAAAGCCGCGCGCGCGCAATGGGCCAAGATGTGCCGGTCGATCCCGCTGGGCGGCGGCAAGACCGGCCTGCCCAAGCTGTGGCTGGAAATGCGGCCGGTGCGTGCCGCCGCCGCCCAGCCGCAGATCGACGCGCGTAATATGACGCTCACCGTCGGCGTGCAGACCGACACCCGCATCACCGCCACGGAGACCAAGCCCACCTGCCCGTTCCCGGCGACCATCGAGCTGGTGCCGCCGATGCCGAATGGTAAACTCACCATCGGGCTGCCGATCGACATCCCATTCACCATGCTCGACGCGCTGCTGGAAGCGCAGCTCAAGGGCCACCACTATCCGGAACAGAAGGATGCGCCGGTCGACGTCACGGTGCGCGGCGTACACGTCGCCGCCGCCGGCGACCGCCTGCTGATCACGTTGAAGGTGCGCGCCGTCGAGAAAAAGAGTTGGTTCGGCTTTGGCGCCAACGCCACCATCAATGTCTGGGGCAAGCCGGTGCTCGACACCAAGAACCAGATCCTGCGCTTCGCCGACATCGTGCTGGCGGTGCAGTCGCAGGCCGCCTACGGCCTGCTCAGCGCGGCGGCGCGTGCGGCGACGCCCTACCTCACCCAAGCGATCGCCGACAGCGCGGTGGTCGATCTAAAGCCCTTCGCCGCCGATGCGCGCAAGAAGATCGCCGAAACGCTCACCGAATTCCGCAACACCCAGCCGGGCGTTGAGGTCGACGCCGCGGTCGACGACCTACGGCTGACCGGCATCGGCTTCGACGCCAAAACGCTGCGCGTCACCGCCGCCGCCGGCGGAACGGTGAAGGTGGCGGTGAGCAAGCTGCCGAAGATCTAGAGCCGGCGGGAAGCGGGCACTGCCAAGGCAAGCGTCCCAAGAGGGCGAACCCGATACCCGGACGCACCCCGCGATCGAGGCTTGGGCGAGCGGCCCACGCGTTGCAGCGACTTGCATCGTCTGTATCGAAACGCGGGCCGCACGTATCGACTGCGGGCAATGTCGCTTCTTCACGGCGACTATTGCTCTTCACGACGAGTGCCGACCGATCGTTTCAATGTCTCGTTTTTAATGACAGCATTACGATGCGTAATGCGCGGAGACTTATGACGAACGATTTAGGTACAATCGATGATTTCTCGCTTTGTGAGAAAAAATTTCAAGATTTTAGGATGCCGGGTATTGGTTACGGCGCGGCGTCGCCGGTGGACGGCCTCTGGTATGCCAGGCTTGGCGCGGCCGCGCCGGCCAAGGCATAACCCTCGCCCTACATTGACACACCTAGCGCCCGGCATACATTAAGTCCTGTTCCGAGGGGGGCCCCGTGAGGGGCTGAGAGGCCGCGCGACGCGGCAACCCTTTGAACCTGATCCGGGTCATGCCGGCGAAGGGACAGGGACTTTTGCCCCCAACGCCGTTACTGCATCCGGATCTCAGCCCTTGCGCAGGAGAGTTCCATGAACAAGCCCGTCACGTCCGCCGATCTGGTCACGCCCAAGGTCACCACCGGCCCGCTGCCCGCCTCCCGCAAGGTTTATTCCAGCCCTGAAGCCGCGCCGGACCTGCGAGTTCCAATCCGCGAGATCACGCTGTCGGAGGCTTCCGGCGAAGCGCCGCTGCCGGTCTATGACACCACCGGCCCCTATACCGACGACAATGTGGCGATCGACGTCGAGAAGGGCCTCAAGCGCGCCCGCATCGAATGGGTGAAGGAGCGCGGCGGCGTCGAGGAATACGAAGGCCGCCCGATCAAGCCCGTCGACAACGGCAACGTCTCCGGCAAGCACCTGGCGCGCAACTTCCCCAACACGCCGAAGCCGTGGCGGGCGCTCGATGGCGCGCCGGTGACGCAATACGAATTCGCCAAAGCCGGCGTGATCACCAAAGAAATGATCTACGTCGCCGAGCGCGAGAACCTGGGCCGCAAGAAGATGCTGGAGCGCGCCGAAGCCGCGCTCGCCGACGGCGAGAGCTTCGGCGCCTCGGTGCCCGCCTTCATCACGCCCGAGTTCGTGCGCGACGAGATCGCGCGCGGCCGCGCCATCATCCCCTCCAACATCAACCACGCCGAACTCGAGCCGATGATCATCGGCCGCAACTTCCTGGTGAAGATCAACGCCAACATCGGCAACTCGGCGGTCACCTCCTCGGTCGAAGAGGAAGTCGAGAAGATGGTGTGGGCGATCCGCTGGGGCGCCGACACGGTGATGGACCTCTCCACCGGCCGCAACATCCACAACACGCGCGAATGGATTTTGCGCAATTCGCCGGTCCCCATTGGAACAGTGCCGATCTACCAGGCGCTGGAGAAGGTCGACGGCGATCCCGTCAAGCTCGATTGGGAATGCTACAAGGACACGCTGATCGAGCAGTGCGAACAGGGCGTCGACTATTTCACCATCCACGCCGGCGTGCGGCTCGCTTACGTGCCGCTCACCGCAACCCGCGTCACCGGCATCGTCTCGCGCGGCGGCTCGATCATGGCCAAGTGGTGCCTGTCGCGCCACAAGGAGAGCTTCCTCTACGAGCGTTTCGACGAAATCTGCGACATCATGCGCAAGTATGACGTCTCGTTCTCGCTCGGCGACGGCTTGCGCCCCGGCTCGATCGCCGACGCCAACGACCGCGCGCAGTTCGCGGAGTTGGAGACGCTCGGCGAATTGACGCAGGCCGCATGGCAGAAGGGCTGCCAGGTCATGATCGAAGGCCCCGGCCACGTGCCGATGCACAAGATCAAGATCAACATGGACAAGCAGCTGAAGGAATGCGGCGAGGCGCCGTTCTACACGCTCGGGCCGCTCACCACCGACATCGCGCCGGGCTACGACCACATCACCAGCGGCATCGGCGCCGCCATGATCGGCTGGTTCGGCTGCGCCATGCTCTGCTACGTGACTCCCAAGGAACATTTGGGACTGCCCGACCGCGACGACGTGAAGGAAGGCGTCATCACCTACAAGATCGCGGCGCACGCGGCCGATCTCGCCAAGGGCCACCCGGCCGCGCAACTGCGCGACGACGCGCTGTCACGCGCGCGCTTCGACTTCCGCTGGCAGGACCAGTTCAACCTCGGGCTCGATCCCGACACCGCGAAGGAATACCACGACGAGACGCTGCCCAAGGAGGCGCACAAGGTGGCGCACTTCTGCTCCATGTGCGGCCCCAAGTTCTGCTCGATGAAGATCACGCAGGATGTGCGGGACTATGCGGCGGGGTTGGGGGATAACGAGAAGGCGGCGTTGGGGCTTGATGCGAAAGCCGGCTTGTCCGCCGAAGCCGTAGCGAAGGCGGGTATGAAGGAGATGAGCGAGAAGTTCAACGCCATGGGACAGCAGGTTTATGTGGATGCGGAGAAGGTGAAGGAAAGCAACAAGGCGCTATAGCGGGGTCGCGGCGACGTGCCGACTGTCGTCATCATCGCCGGGCCGAACGGCGCCGGCAAGACGACGTTTGCCGACGAGTATCTCGCGGACAGCCGGCAACGCCTCGCGTTCGTCAACGCCGACGAGATCGCGCGCGAGATCGGCTCTCCAGGAACGCCGCAGCCTCAACGGGATATTCGAGCGGCCCGGATCATGTTCGAACGGATCGAGGATTTCGCCGAAGCAGGAGTCGATTTCACGTTCGAAACCACGCTGGCGACGCGGACCTACGCCCGCAAAATCCCGTTCTGGCAACGCCGCGGCTACATTGTATCGCTCATCTACCTGCGCCTGCCATCGGTCGAAGCATCGATTTCCCGCGTCCGGCGCCGGATCGAGGCCGGCGGCCACGGCATTCCGGAAGCGACCATTCGGAGGCGGTTCGGCAGAAGCATTTCTTACTTGGAGAAGGTCTATAAACCCCTCGTCGATGAGTGGTATATTTGGGATAGCCTCGAAGGGGCCTTCGCGCTTGCGGAGGCATGGGACCAACGATGAAACGGACGCTGGATATTGCAAAGGTGGATGCCGCGCTCAAACGAGCGGCTTTCAAGGCGACCCACGGCACGCATATAGAGCGCGCGGGACGCTTTCTGCCCGCGAAGAAGCGCCGAAGTCTGCCGGCGAGCAACGTGTCGCCGGAACGCGCTTTGACCCGGCATAAGGCTTGAGCGGCTCGCTGACCATGCGCGTGCAACGACCACGACGAGACGCTGCCCAAGGGGCCGCACAAGGTGGCGCACTTCTGCTCCATGTGCGGCCCGAAGTTCTGCTCGATGAAGATCACGCAGGACGTGCGGGATTACGCGGCGGGGCTCGGCGACAACGAGAAGGCGGCGCTGGGGTTGGATAAGACGCAAAAGGCGAATGGCGCCGAAGGCGCCACCGAGCCGTCTGCCCTGACAAGAGAAGCCGGCATGAAGGAGATGTCGGACAAGTTCAACGCCATGGGCCAGCAGGTTTATGTGGATGCGGAGAAGGTGAAGGAGAGTAATAAGGCGCTGTGAGGCGCCGTTTCTCCCCGCCGTCATGCCCGGGCTTGACCCGGCCATCGATCCGAAAAACAAAAGGCCGGGCGAAAGCCCGGCCGCTTTTATTGTCACACCCCCCTGAAGCGTCGGCATCCGGGTGGCGCTATGGCGCGAAGTTCTGCTCCCTTAATTGTTCGCATGCCCCATCAAGCCCAGGGAACAAAGAACCCGCAGTAATTCCCATTAATTTTAATTCTGACATAACATATGGCCGCTCGCTTACTCGTAAATCAATGACTCTCAAATATTGAGTGCCACGCTCATGCTCCCTCATACGTATGTACTCTTCAATATCATCCACATTAGTGATACTCGATAATGCCTGCTGAGGAACCATCCGAGGATTGTTAATCGACAAGAATTTCGCGATGGAAAAATGCGGCTTCGCAGGAGCTAACTTTGCCAGTTGATTGAAATCAGACCTCCATCGCTTCTCATCGAAGATAAAAATTCGGACATTCCCTTCGGTCTGCCTCGCCTTTCTAAACGCAAAATATGCAGCAATAAATGGGGAGTGCGTCCAATCCAAGAGAGGGGTGGGATAGCCATGATGTTGGATCAAACTGACAAACGCACCGTTTTCAACCGGCTTCGTTAGATCGAAAACGTGCCGGGTAAGACTACTTAGGTGCTGATGCAAAGACGGAACATCAACACTCAAATAGCGCAACGTATCTGCTCTACCCGTTCGATGAAAAAACGTTCGGAGACGCCATTGAGCATCCTCCTGACCTCGATAGATATAGCGGCCTTGTTCAAGACTAAGAACGAAATTCCTAAACTCATTCCACGAAGAGATTTTTTGAGGCTGATAATCAGAAGGCTCTCCCGCCCTGCCTCTATGAAGCTCAGCCTCGCCCGACGTCCCAATATTTGTCGTCCATTTTACAAAGACGCGCGTATCGTCCCAATCCCAATTGGTTTTCGCGTTTGTCGGCGGCACAACATCAGGAGAATAGTCCCGGCTCGCCAACTGCCAGTCCACTATTTCACCCGTATGCCGCTGCATCGGCACGAGGGGAATGTCTAATTCAAACTTCTGTGATTTATCGACCGTCTTTATGAGGGCAACTGTATCGGGCAGGTCTGCATTCGAATCATACGCATAAGCGCGGCCTTCAAAGTGATCGCCCAAGTCATCAATCTCAAGCACGAGCGCACCTGAGTTCGTCCCAGCGTATGAACCTATCCATTGACCCTTCATGGAGAACCTTCATTTAGCCCATTGAGGGGGTTAGTAAGTAGCCGGGATGGAGCGTAGCGAAATCCGGGGCGAAAATCTCCGCGCGCAACCCTGCATTTCGCTTCGTTCCATGCGGGCTACACGCTTCGACCCGCCTTTTCTTTGCCCGGATGGCGGATTATTCTTACCGCATCTGCCCAAGAGGCGCCGGAATCGCCTTATGACCAACCTACTCGACCAAATCACCGTCGACCCGCAGCAATGCGGCGGGCGCCCGTGCATCCGGGGCTTGCGCGTGCGCGTCAAGGACGTGCTCGACATGCTGGCCGGCGGCGCGACGCGGGCGGAAATCCTCCGCGATTATCCCTACCTCGAAGATGAGGACATCACGGCCGCCCTGGAGTTCGCATCGCGCGCGACGGATCATCCCGTCATCGCGGCGACGGAGCGGTGAAGTTCCTGATCGACGCCAATCTGCCGCCGGCGCTCGCGCACTGGCTCGTCGAACAGGGCCACGAAGCGAACCACGTCAGCGAATTCGCCCTCGAAGGTGCCAGCGATCGCGACATCTGGGACCGTGCCCGCGAGATAGACGCCTGCATCGTGACCAAGGACGAGGACTTCGTGCTGCTGCACGCCATCGACCGCGACGGGCCGCCGGTGGTCTGGATACGCATCGGCAACGCGACGCGCGAGGCGTTGATCGGCCGTCTGTCGCCCTTATGGCCGGGCGTTGTCGCGGCGCTCGAACGGGGCGAGAAGATCGTCGAGGTGGCGTGAGCAAGCGCGCCGAATTTCAGACGGCGACGTCGACCGAAAGGCAGCCCTCGATGGCTTCGTGAATATTGCTCAGGAGCTCGTCCATGGTCTCGCCCTGGCTGGCGCAGCCGGGAATGGCGGGCACCTCGGCCCAGAAGCCGCCCTTTTCCGCCTCGTGCACGACCACCTTGATCTTCATCCGACGACCTCTTGCCTGGCAGTGCGTAAATCTAAGCCTAATTGGCGCGGGCGCAAGCGAGAACCTCGCCCAACGCAGCCCCGCATTCCGCTTCGCTCCATGCGGGCTACAAGCGCACCCTCACCCCGCCTTCAACTTCCGCGCCTTCCGCAAATCCGCGTTGATGCGCGTTTGCCAGCCGTCGCCGGTCGCGCGATAGGCTTCGAGCACGTCGGCGTCGAGCCGCAGCTTCACCGCCTGCTTCGGATTGTCGAGCGGCGGGCGACCGCGCCGGATCACTTTGTCGCCGTGCCGGATTTCGCCGCGCTCGAAAAACTCCCTGGTCAATTCCGGCGCATCGTCGGGATCAACCCATTTGCTCGCGCCAGAGCCTTTCTTCCTTGGCATGACAGTGCCTCATTGAGATGACGTGGCGGCTATCGCCACCATAGCGCGTCGAAGACGCGCGTGAACGCGCTTATGCCGTCCAGACGATGACCACCATGCGGTCGCCGAGATAACCCGCCGTGATGAAACGCGCCTCGCCATAATCAAACCGGTCGTCCGGAACCGTAATCGTGCGGCCGGCGAACACTTCGCCGGCGCGGGCGAAATCGAGCCCGCGATGCTTGAGCGTCAGATCGCGCTTCGACGGATCGAAGGTGATCTTCATCGAATTACCGTACCCCCAATATATCGGCTCGTCAACGCGGTTTTGAAGCCTATGCGAGAAAGCAAACGTAGCCCGGATGGAGCCCCCGGGCCGTACCTTCGGTGCGCCCGAGGGTAAACTCCGCGAAATCGGGGACTGCCCTCCCTGCTACAGGTTTGCGAATCCCGCCCGCATTGCCAACCCGCCCCCGCTTCGCCAACAATAGCCCCGTTCTCAGGGCGGGGTGGAAGTCCCCACCGGCGGTATGCGGCCTTCGCGCCGCTAAGCCCGCGAGCGCCTTCCCGAGAAATCTCTCAAGGGAAGGGTCAGCAGATCAGGTGCGACGCCTGAGCCGACGGTCACAGTCCGGATGGAAGAGAACGGAACGTGCTTCGCGTTTGAGGATTGAACCCCATGGCCGACGAACCCCATCTCTCCCGCCCCGAACTCGACGATCGCATCGCGATCACGCGCGACAATATCCGGCAGTTGATCGAACAGGCGGCCGGGTCGTCTGGCGCCGAGGATGAAGCGCGCAACGCCGACCGGCTCGCCGCGCAGCAGGAAGAACTGGACCGGCTGATCAAGCAGCGTGACGCATTGCCGAAAAAGTAGCCCGTGGCAGCGACGAGACGCGCCGCCCTCGCGCCTCATCGAGACGACGTCGAAGGCCGCTCCGCGTCGCCTACTTTGCCCGCACGAAGGTGAGCAGCACGTAGCCCGAGCCGGGCTTCGCTTCGAACGCCGTGGGTCGGCCTTTCGCCAGATCCGCCGCGTTATCGCAGACGATCAACGAGTCGCCAGCGAGCTTGTAGATGCCTTTCCACGCCTTGCCGTCGAGCGCGCCCAACGTGTGCGCGAAGTCGATCGCCGCCGGCGTCGCTTTCGGATCGGTCCGCACCGTGCCCGCATAGACCGACTTTCCATCCTTGGACTTGATCTCGAACCGGTCGCCGTCAACCGACAGCCGGTGTCCGACAACCTCGGGGCTGGCCGCGCCGTTGGTCTCCGCCTTGGTCGCGATCCAGTTTCCCTGCAGCGCCGCCTGCGCCGCGGCCGGCCGCGCGCCGGCGAAGAAGAGCCCGGCGCCGAGGATCAAGCCGCACACTGCCAAATTCCGTCGCCGCATGGGTCGCCTCCCCTTTTGGCATAGCAAGCGTAGCCTGGATGGAGCGCGAGCGAAATCCGGGGCAACCATTTCAGCACGCACTCCGGCACTCCGCGGAGTTTACCCCCGGGCGCGGCGCGCGACCCAGGGGGGCTCCATGCGGGCTACGGACCACACCCTCATTCCCACAAAAATCCGTCCCCCCAGCCCCACCAGAACCATCCCCAACGCCCGCTCGATCCATTGGCGGTGCGGCGGTCGAGCGGCCTTGCACGCGCGCGGCGCAGAGCCCGCCCGCCGCTGTCGCCGGTCCAGTTGCCGTTGCCGCCGCCCCCCGATCCGGTTTCGCTCGCCGGGCATGACCCTTGTGCCGGGCAGCGGCGCCTATCTATCATCGACCGAAGGTGAAATGCGCACGGCCGGGGTTGCCCCGCGCCGTCACATCACTTGGGGGAGCGACCATGAAACCGTTTTCGATCGCCGCGCTCGGCGCGGCGCTACTGCTCGCGCCACTTCTCGCCGGCACGGCCGCCGCGCAGGGCCAGGCGCCTCCGGATCAGGCCGCCTCGCTCACCGCGAAACTCAACGCCTATGTCGGCTGCATCAACCGGCTGTCGGCGCGCGCGTACCAGTCGCGCTCGCGCTATTTCAGCTGGGTCGGCAAAAAGGGCCCGACCGGCCGCGAGCGCATCATCTACGGCACCTACACCATCTACGACACCTCCGACTGCAAGAAGAACGTCGAGAAGGCGAATGCGATGGAGCCGCGCGACGCCGCGCTCGAAGCTGCCGCGACCGCCTATGCGGAGGCCGTCGGCAAGCTCGCGCCGCTGCTCAAGGAGGCCGACGACTACTACACCCAGCAGGACTACAAGGACGACAGGATGCGCAAGGGCAAGGACCTGCATCCCCGTCTCGTCGCCGCGTGGAATGCCTTCGCCCACGCCGACCAGGCGCTGCGCGGCGCCGTCGAAACCATTCAGGACAGGCGCGCGGCCGCGAAACTCGCCGAGATCGAGAAAAGCGACGGCCGCAAGTCGCGCTATTACGTTCAGGCGACGATGATTCAGGCCAAGCGCTTGCTGCGCGCGGAAAATGCGGCGCGACCGGACCTTGCGGCTATCACGCAGGCGCTGAACGACTACGAAGCCGTCGTCAAAGGATCGGAACAGTTTTCCGGCAGCGGCAGCGACAAGATCGGCTCGTTCTTCATGAACAACGCCAAATCGTTCCTGGTCACGGCGAAGCTGCTGATGCGCCGCATCCGCGATCACGCGCGCTACAGCGCCGGCGACAGGATGATGCTCAACTCCGGCGGCGGCTGGATGGTCGAGGGCTCCCCGCCGCGGCTGCTGCGCGACTACAATCAACTGGTCGACGCCTTTAATCGCGGGCCGCATATTTAGGGCGCCGCGATGGTGCGCTTGGACAGGCGGCGGGGCGACCTACTTTCCCGTCGCCGTCCTGAGCGCTTGATTGATCCGCTCCTGCCAGCCCGGCCCGTCGGCCTGGAAGAAATCGAGTACGTCGCGGTCGATGCGCAGCGTCACCTGCTCCTTCACGCCGGGAACGGCCGCCGTCTGTGGCGGCAGCTCAGCCTTCTTCGTGGTCGCCGCCTTGAACGCCTGTTCGGCGCGGGCGCGCGCATCGGGGGGTGTGGGTCCTCGGGCCATGGTCTGCCTTTTTCTGCCGTTCGTTGCCGCCGTCACCATAGCAGGTAACCGGCATTGAGCCTGTTGCCATCCGGGATTAACCTTTCACCCTACCGCAGGTGAAAACGGCACGGCAGGTGAGACGATGGCCCACGTCATCTACAGGATCGTCCGGCACGAGGATGGCTGGGCCTACACGCTCGGCGGCACGTTCTCGGAGAGCTTTCCGAGCCACCGCGAGGCGCTCGAGGCCGCGCGCCGCGCCGCCGCCGAACAACGCGTGCCCGGCCAGACCGAGGCCATCGAATACGAGGACGAGAACGGCAAGTGGCACCAGGAGATGGCGAGCGGCAGCGACCGGCCCGACACCGACGTCGAGGACACCCCGTAGAACGGCGCGGCCCGCTTGGGCGGCTTCAAATGCGGACTTGAGCTGGAGACCGGTCGCGCGCGCCCTCTCACTTTCTTAAGGTCGCGATATAGGCCGCGATGTCCGCCGCCTCTTCCGGGTCCGGCACGAAATTCATCTTGCGATGCGGGCCGGTGATGGCGTTAGCGATCATGCCTGCATTGAAACCGTATTTGCCTCCGATCACCTCGAACGGCGGCGCGTCGGCAACCTCGTTGCGCGCGTGCGGCGCGACGATGTGGCAGGACGCGCAATGGTTCTGCGCCAATTGTTCACCGCGTCGGACGTCGGCAGCGCGCGCCGCCTGCGCGGTTGCCGCTCCGGCCATCGCGAGAGCAATCAGGAACACCAAGCCGCGATTCATTCAAAACCTCCTTGCCGTCACGTCAAACGCGCCGCGCGCCTCAGAACTTGTAGTCGAGAATGTCGCCTTCCGGCACGGTGCCGTCGGTTTCGACATCGATGTCCCGGATCATGGTGCTTTCCGGCGCGAGGGCCGACGGCAACTGGGCGTTGGGCGATTGCAGGAAGAACTGCTGGCGCCGCTTTGTCACCATGGCGCGGTAATTGTTCATGGCGTCCTGATTGCCGAGATAGGCGCATTTGCAGAGATCGGGATCGACATACATGTAGTAGGCGCGGCCCGCCTTGACGCGGCGGATGAATTTGCGCGCCGGCACGGCACGGAGCCGCGCTGCCTTGGCCGACGTGTCGGCCACCCGCACGGTGAAACCGGCGTCTTCCAACTTCATGTCGGTCGCTTCCTGGCCGGAAACGGCGGGATCGCAGAAAAAGCCGATCAGCAGCAGCGCCACCAGGCGCCCGATGTTTGCACGCATGACACGTCGTCGCCCCGTTGCGTATGAAACCGAGCGTCCCACCACCGGCGCGTCAAGGCAAGCCCGGCATTTTGCTTAGCTCAATGCGGCGAAGCGCCCCCGCCATCATGCTCGGGCGCATTTCACGACAGCGAGTGCCTCAAACCGGGAAACAAAAGCAGCCGGGGCATCCGCCCCGGCCGTCGCCATCGACTTCGTTCTTCATTTTGGCCGCGCGCAAACGCGCGCGACGCCTGCGGCACTTCTCGCGCCCACTACCGCAATGAAATCGCCAAACCGCTCAAATCGGCGTTCGCCATCAGGCCGACCTGACGCCCGACGAGCGTCAGCACCGCGCCCTTCTCGTTGGTCAGCACGATCGCGCGCGCGCCCGCGCCCAATGCCGCGCCCGCGCCGCCCGCGCCATAAACGCCGGCGACATCCGACGGCCGGCGGATGTGACTCACTTTACCGTGCAGAAACGCCTTGGAGCCGCCGAACACCAGGCCGAAGCTTACGCCGCCGACCCCAAGCCGATATTGGTGGCCGTGGAAATAGAGAGTGCCGCTGCCGCCCGACGCGCCGATAATCCAGCCGCCCTTATAAATGGTGAGCTTGATGCTGCCGCTGTCGGCATGCGCCGGCGTGAAGCCGGCGCCGAGCAACAGCGTGAAGGCGACCAACGCCGCCCGAAATCCCGACGATAATTTCATGATCTCTTCTCCATTGGCCGAACCGGCCGGTTTGGTGCGGAACGCACGATATATCGCCTGCGCGCGCGGAACCACGGGAAATGCCGCGCAAGGCGCGCCGCTGCCACGCATGGTTGCCGACCCGTAGCCCGGTACCGTTAGGCACGAGCGATCGGACCGGCCCTGCCGGTCGTGTTCGGCCGATCGATCGTGCCGCGCTCACTTTTTTCATTCTGCGGCAAGCCCCCCATGGACTTCGATTCCGCGATCCAACAAGCTCCCCGTGCGCAATCGATTTCTTCACTCGAGGGGGCGTAACATGATGTTTGTCTCATCTTCCGTGCGATTTGCCGCCGTGTCCGCGAGCTGCCTCGCTATGTTGTCGGCGCCCGCCCTCGCCCAGGGCACCGCAGAAGAGCGCTCGGCCTGCATAGGCGATGCCTTCCACTTCTGCACCTCCGACATCCCCAACGTGCCCAAGATCGAGGTTTGCCTGATCCACAACATAAGTCATCTCTCGAAAGACTGCCAAGCTGAGTTTCATCGGCCCCCCGAAGGGAAGACCCGGCTGAAGGCGGAGCATTTCCGCAAAGGCTGAGAACCCAGTCATCACTTCTCACTCTCGACATCATGCTTCGGGACAGCGGCTTCGTTGCCTCGAAGCATGAGGATCGAGAGCGTTGCCTTTCTCGCCCTCATCCTGCGCGCTAATCTCACATGCTAAAGAACGCGAGGGAGCGCACCAATGCCCGATCTGCTGCAAAACCACATCGCCGTCGTCACGGGCGCAGGCTCCGGCATCGGCCGCGCCATCGCGCTCGGCTTCGCTCGCGAGGGCGCAAAGCTCGCCGTGCTCGACCTCAACGGCGAAACGGCGGAACAGACCGCCGCCGACATCCGCTCCGAAGGCGGCGCGGCGCGCAGCTTCACCCTCGACGTCACCGATCGCGCCGCCTGCCGCCTGGTGGCCGATGAGGTCGCCGACACGCTCGGCCGCGTCTCAATCCTGGTCAACAACGCCGGCATCACGCGGCGCAATGCCTTTACCGCCGATCCGGAATCCGTCGCCAAGGATTGGGACGAAATCCTCGCGGTCAACCTCGGCGGCATGTTCAATGCGACGCAGGCCTTCCGCGAGCCCTTGCTCGTCGCCAAGGGCCGTATCGTCAACCTGGCCTCGATCCAGTCCTTCGTGCATCTGCGCACGCCATCGTCGACCGCCTACACTGCCTCCAAGCACGCCGTGCTCGGCTTCACCCGCGCGCTCGCCGCCGAGCTCGGCAGGGAGGGCGTGCGCGTCAATTGCATCGGCCCAGGCTTCATCGAAACGGCGATTAACGAGGCGACGCGCGCCGATCATCCGGAATACGTGAAAGTGTTCGTCGACCACACCCCGCTCGGCCGCGCCGGCAAGCCGGAGGACATTGTCGGCCCGGCGATCTTCCTCGCTTCTGATCTTTCCGCCTATGTCACCGGCTCGATTGTCATGGCCGACGGCGGGTATAGGACGATTTAAGAAGACGCATCACGAAATCCTGATCGAGCCTTGAACACCGGAAGCGGCCTTTCGCGCTAAGCTCATTCCATGGTCCTTTTCATGCGCGTGTTTTCGCTGGCTCTCGCCGTCATCGCCGCCGCAACGCTGAGCGCCTTCGCCGCACCCAGCCCAGTCACCTTGACCGCCGCCGGTCACGTCAAGGTGTTCGCCACCTATTACGGCACCGGCGACGTGACCAAACCGATCGTGCTCCTGTTTCACCAGGCCGGCGCCAATGGCGCCGAGTATTCAACAATCGCGCCCAAGCTCAACGCACTCGGCTTCAACGCACTCGCGGTCGACCAGCGCTCCGGCGGCCGAGCGTTCGGCCGCGCCAACCGGACGGTGAATGCGCTTGGGCATAGCACGCGCTATCGCGCCGCCCTGCCCGACCTTCAGGCGGCGCTCGATTGGGCGCGCAAGAACGACAGTGGCAAGATCGTCGTCTGCGGTTCGAGCTATTCGGC
This sequence comes from uncultured Pseudomonadota bacterium, assembly GCA_963732895.1. GTDB lineage: Bacteria > Pseudomonadota > Alphaproteobacteria > Rhizobiales > Xanthobacteraceae > Pseudolabrys. The sequence goes on from CAVTBG010000001.1 coordinate 319,051, forward strand.
CGCGCTGGTCTTTCTGTTGGCGGCAAACAATCCCGGCAAGGTCGCCGGTCTGATAGCGTTCTCGCCTGGCGAATATCTCGGCGGCCGCCATGTCGTGCATGACGCGGCAGGGAAGCTGCGCGACGTTGCGGTCTTTGTTTCTTCCGCTAGCGATCGCGGCGAGATCGCAGCCGCCCACGCCATCGTCCGGGCGGTGCCGGGCACAGCCAAGACGCAGTTCGCGCCCAAGCAGGCGCCGCACGGCGCTTCGGCCTTGCGCGCCGACGCCAACCCTACCGGGGCGACCGCGGTGTGGGCGGCGGTCGAGAGCTTCCTTGCGCCCTTGCGCTGACGCGGCCCGCAACCCCCTCACATGTCCTCAGTGTAACAGCCGCGCTCAATTTCATCGATCAATGATCGCGCCTGCGCCTGCCAGCCAAGTTCGGCGCGCGCGCGTGTGGCGCGGACGCGGCTGTTGGAGCCCATGGTGTCGTTGGCTGGCCCCTCGCCCCATTCGACAGCGGCCTCTTCCACCGGCATCGCCTGCGTGCGCCCGTCGAAGCCCAGCATTCGGCTGATCGCCTCGCACACCTCGCGCATGGAGTTTTCTCCGTTTTCCGCGAAATAGAGCGCGCCCGCCGGCGCCTTCTCCAGCGCCAGCGCGTAGAGGGCGGCGAGATCGTCGATGTGCACATTCGACCACCGGTTCTCGCCGGTGCCGACGTGCTTGGCGACGCCGTTTTTCTTGGCGAGCGCGATCAACCATGGCACCTGGATGCTGTGCGGGTTGAGCCCGTGCCCGCGACCGTAGATCAGGCTCGGCGCGATGATCACGGTGCGAACGCCTTTGGCCGCCGCCGCACGGATATCGTCGTCGAGCGCCACACGTGACGCCCGCGCCGGCGACGGTGTGAACGGTGTATTCTCATCAAACACGTCGTCGCGCAGATCGCCGCCGGCGCGAGTGCCGACGATACTGGAGCCGCTGGTGTGAATGAACACTTTGCCGCTTCCGGCGAGCGCCGCGAGCATCGCCTCGGCCGCGCCGCGGTGGTCGGCATTGGCCGTGTCAATCACCGCATCGGCCGCGCGCGCGGCTTTCGCCAGAACTTCCGCATCATCGAGCGCGCCGCGCACCGGCGCGACGCCGAGCTTGGCCAACGCATCGGCGGTTTCAGCCGACCGCGCCAGTCCACTCACTTCGTGGCCGGCGGCAATAAGATGGGCCGCCAACGAGCCACCAATATAACCGCTGGCGCCAGTGACAAATATCTTCATGGCCGCAAGGCTACCGCTTTGGTGGGCCTGCGCAAGCAGCGTCCGCTGCCTAACCCAGTTCGAACTTGGTCACGCCAAAGATGTGCCCGCGCATGTCAGGTCGCACGTTATAGAAGCCGAGAAAGGAACAATCAGCGTTACAATTCACCGTCGAGGTGAAGGCTGACTGATCCGCCGTCGATTTCGCCAACGATGAAGCCTTCGGGATGGCGATGTGCGAAACAAGCGGGGGCGGCTAGCGCGGGGTTCCATCCTTCCGCCGCCACCCAATCGACGGCAATCGCAATCTCCTCGGAGCACATGGGGCGGATGCAAAGGGCGTTGCCGTTCATATCGTGTTGGTTTCGCGTTGACCGAGGGCCGCAACGACAATAGCGGATCGCTCGCATTTGCCGCCGCTACCGCGAGCCATTTCCAGGGCGGCCACGAGTCCCTCCCGCGCACCGATAATAACGGACCGAGGTGGCCGCTGACGCCGGGACGGTATCATAATAACGAAATTCGATTGCGCTCGCGGAAACTGCCCTTTTACCGCTATGGCTACACAATATCTGCTAACCCTTGGATTGTCGGCCGACCGCGACCGGCTGCGAAATCACGAACGTCAAATCCAGTTCCTTATGGTCAGGCCTTACGACCTCAATCTATCCGACTGGCTGACCGCCGAAATCGCGGTGGTCGACATGTCCGGCACCATCGTCCACGTCAACCGGAAGTGGCTCTCCACCGCCCGCGTTGGCGGTCTGGCGGCACGCATCGAAGGCTGGAACTACCTCGAGGAATGCGAGGCGGCGATCGGGCGCGGCTGCGTGGAAGCGATCCCCATTCTGGATGGACTGCGTCTCGTCCTCGACGGTGGCCTGCCGTCCTATGTCGCCACCTATACCTGTCCGTTCAGCGGCCGGCATCACTGGTTCGAAGTGGTGATCTCGACGGCGGATTTCGGCGGCGAGCGCCATGCCATCTTGATGCATGTCGACGTCTCGGCCATGCAGGTTGACTCGCTGACCCGCCTGCCGAACCGCGCCACCTTCGACGCGCAGCTCGCGCTTGCGGTGTCGTCGGCGCGAGAACACGGCTGCCATACTGGCGTGGTGCTGGTTGATCTGAACCAACTGAAATCCTTGAACGATATGCACGGCCATCGCGTCGGCGACGCGGCGCTCAAGGCGCTCGCCGCGGAACTCACGGCAAAGGCTGGGCCCGACTGTCTGGTGGCCCGCATCGGCGGCGACGAGTTCGGCGTGGTGCTGCCGGTTAACGACGACGTGTTAACCGCGCGTCGCATCCGCGCCCATCTCGGCGCCGGAGTCGTCTCCTCCATTGCGTCGGTGGAGCATCCGATCGTTGTTGCGGCAAGTGTCGGCATCGCGATTTTTCCCGAGGACGGCGAGACGCCGGACGCGCTTTACCAAGCGGCGGACCGTACGATGTACGCTCAAAAGCGCGGTTCGTCGGTGGCTTAGCCGGCCAAGCAAGCCGGCGTCCGCACCCAAAAATCCCGAGCGGCCTGCAACGATCGTTGACTAAAGCTTGGCCGCGCGGCGCCAGTGAATGCGGAAGAAGCTGCCGTCGCCGCTTGGCAGCGTGCTCAGGGTAAGATCGTCGCCGGCAAGCGTCGCGCGGCGTAACTGCGTCGTGCCGGCAAGATTGGGATTGAGCGACGAATAGAGGTGATGCTTGACGAGTTCGCCTTCGACCTCGTAGTGCCCGGCATAGGCGACCACTCCGAGCGCAGCCTCGGCACGCTCGGCGACCGTGGCATTGTCAAGATTCATGTTGGGCGCCTCGCCACTCACCACCTTCCGCCGGGCCGGCGTGTTGACCACGCCCATATAGCCGTCGGGCGTATACATGATCTGCGACGTGCGTGGAATGTCAGGTCTCGCGCGGCCATCGGCGCCAACGAATTCACGCCCGACTTCGCGCCAAGCGCCGACCAAGTCTTGCTTTTGCATGGATGGGCCCCCCTTTGCATTCTACCAAGAGGCCGGCCGCGTGCAATCGCGCCCTCATTCCCAAAGGCTATAGAGCGTCCATTTCGACTGCGGGATTTCCGAACCGATGTTGTACTTAAATGAGCGCACTTTCAGGTTCCCGGACGCGCCGGTGCAAGTGTAGGACAGCGCATACCACTTGCGGCGGCTGCGGAAAGCGCCACCCTTGGCCTCGACGATGTTGCCGTTGATGTAGACTCGGCTACGGGCATCGGCCACTGCACGATCAGGACGGTATTCACCATGCTGGCTGCGGATACGCTGCATGGCCGTGTAGTCGCAGAGCTGCACCAGCCGCTCGGCTGGACTGAGCCGTTTCAGGCTCCGCTCGAATCTGTTCTCGGCCGCTACGGCGCCGGCTCCTACGAGCATGACCAAGCCGATCGCCAGTGCGAGCTGCCGCATTCTTTTTCCTTATTTGAAGATGCCCCCAAGGGTTTTTGCACCGCGGGAGCGATTGAAGCAAGCGAAGGCGTGCCCTTATCCAGCGTAAATCCGGCGCAAATCCGGCACAAATGCGCCATCCGGGTAAATGGTCACGTTGGAACCCAGGCGTTGGGCTCAGACGATTTTCGGATCGCGCTCCAACAGTTCGATGGAAACTCCCTGCGGCCCGCGCAGGAAGCACGTGCGAATTCCGGGGCGCGCGACTTTCAGGTCCTGGGAGAACTCAACGCCCTTGGCCTTGAGACCCTCAACATACTTATCGAGGTCGGTGACGAAGAAAGCGAAATGGTCGAGCCCTTGATAGGGCGTTTGCGGCGGCGGATTGACGTCGTCATTGGGCGCGACCGCTGCGATGAAGATCTTGGCGCCGCCAAGCTTGAGGTCGATGCGCGGCTTGCCCTGCTGCATGCTGCGGATCACCTCGGCGCCCAGCATATGCTCGAACCACTGCGCGGTCGCTTCCGGATCGGGGCTGCGCAAGTGGATGTGATCCCAAGTGATGGTCGGCATGGCAATTCGGTCCCGTTGCTGAATTGAACGTTGGCGCCGTCATATTGGCCACGCCAAGCAACTGGACGCAACAACCGGGACGGCCGCGCAACGCAGCTTATAGACGCTTCGGATAAACATCCGCTGAATGCGGTCGGGCCTTCGTGCACATGAGCAGCCGGCCGATGAACAGGCGCAGTTCGTCGATCGCGTGAACCGGCTCGATTTCGCGCATCGAAAGCTAAAAACTTTCATCAAACGACCCTAGGCGTTTGGGCTCATTTCATCGAGCCCTGCGCCACGCCCTTAAATTGTATTTAATACTAAAGCAACCGCGGCCAATAGCATTGCCGCCAACCAAAATCGCCCGACGCGTCGCGGCAGACCGCGCGATGAGCGTCACAGGCGAGAACTGACCCATGCCATCGACATTCGCTTCGCGAGATTGGCGGGCGAATGCATCGACTGCACGATCGTCTGCACGATCGTCAAGTCTGAACGGGCGCGCCGCGGCGCATCCACCAATGCGCATCATCCGCCGAATCGATGATCCGCGTGCCCGCCGTCGCATTGCGCTTTTGCGTCTGTCCGCTGTTGCGCGAGAGAGGCGCTGGACTCACTCACCGCAAGTATCTTTTGGCCACCGGTTCTTAGCCCCGAAGAAGCGGCTCTACCGCCGATGACACCTGTATGACGGGCGCCGAAAGCCGTCCCGATCATGCCCGTTGCCCACAGCTAACCGCCTCTCGACAGCGCGATTTTTTCCAAGCGGCACGCCAATTTTGTTAAACGGAGATGATGAACTGGCGGCGAAAGTAAAGAAACGATGGCACGCAAGCCGGTCTATGCAGCGGGCGGTGTGGTCATTCGCGACGGAACGCGACCGCTGATCGCGATTGTCCAGCGCAGCAAGGACGAACGCTGGGTGTTGCCGCGCGGCAAGCTCAAGCGTAGCGAGCCTCCGCTGGCCGGCGCCCGCCGTGAAGTCACCGAGGAGACCGGCCATCACGTGCGCACCCACGAGTTCCTCGGCGCCATCACCTACCGCGCCAGCGGGCGGCCGAAGGTCGTGCAGTTCTGGAGCATGGAAGCGTCGAAGCACCCAAGCTTCGATCTGATGAAGGACATCAGCGCGGTCGCCTGGCTCCCGCTTCCGGCGGCGGTCCTGAAGCTCAGTTATCCGCTCGAAAAGCTGTTCCTGCGCCACGTCGGCCGTCAGGTGCTGCAGCAGCGTCGCGCGCGGAACGCGGGCACACGCAAAACCGGCAGGCGCAAAGCGCGCAACACCAAAGCTCGCCGGCGCAAAGGCGGCGGAGCCAGGACGAGCCGGAGCAAATCAAGCCGGACCAAGGCAGGGGCGAAGCGGCCGCGCCCGCACCGCAAGGCGCAGAAGCGGCGCGCCACCCGCTGAATGCGCTCCCCGCGACGCGGCAAGATCTGTGGCCCAAACGGCCCACAGCCAGCGTCCCATTTCCGCCGGGTTTCTTGCAAAAAGTCAATAAAAGCGCTTATTCTAGCGCCGATTACAACGGTTCATTCATCCGGCGTTCACGCCGAAATCAGGAACCTGCCGGCCGCACCCGACGTTAAGGGCGGCGCTCGAAAATCGCAGGAAATTAGTCGCCTGGCCGTTTAATCACTACGACCCAAGCGAAGCGAAGGAAGGTAGGCCATGAGAAAGACCCTCACAGCTATCGCCGCGGCTGCAACGCTTGCGCTCGCGAGCGTTGCCACATCGCAACCGGCCCAAGCGCGCAATGGGCGCATCGCTGCCGGCATCATCGGCGGGCTCGCCGCCGGCGCCTTGCTCGGCGCCGCCGCGGGCAGTCCTTATTATTATGGCCCTGGCTATTACTACGGTCCGCCAGGCCCCTACTATTATCGTCCGCACTGCTGGTGGAACCGCGAACGCTATTGGAACGGCTACCGCTGGCATTGGCACCGCGTCCGCGTCTGCAACTGATCCGGTCCACGGGGCGATACCGAAATTGTCCTTGCCATGCACTTGCCGGCCGCGGGGCCGGCAAGACAAGCATAACGCGGACGTGAATCCGCTTCATATGTCCTTAATGATCGCGTAACGAAAACTAACGCATGATCGCGCCAAGCGATTGTGCCCGGCACGAGGGAAACTCATCCATGAAGAAGTCCATTTTCGCGCTTGCCGCCGTGGCCATGATGGCTGCCGCTTTGCCGTCGGTTGCGCAGGCCCGCTGCCATGGCTGCGGTGTCGCCGCCGGCGTGATCGGAGGCTTGGCCGCCGGCGCCATTATCGGTGGCGCAATTGCCGGCCATCCGGCTTATGCCGAACCTGCTCCTCCGCCCCCGCCGCGGGTCTACTACGAGGACGACGGCCCGGTGTGCCACATCGAGCATCGCCGCGTCTGGGTCGACGGCTGGGGCTGGCGCCGCCGCCGCGTCGAAGTCTGCGATTAGGCTCCGAGCTGACTTGTCACCGCTGCATGTGCGCGAGCACGGCGGCGGTGGGCCAGCAATCTACCTTCAATCCATTCTTCTTTTGATAGGCGCCGAGCGCGGCGCGGGTCAGCATGCCCGCCTTGCCGTCCACCTTGTCCTTATAGAACCCGAGCGCGGCCAGCCGCCGCTGCATTGTGTCCACCTCTATGCTGCGAAGCTGTTTGTTCTTGCTCCACGGCGTCTCGAACGGCCGCCCGCCGCCGATGAGATCGCTGAGGTGGCCGACAAACAGCACGTAGAGATCCGAATAATTATAGTCCTTGAGAACGTAATAGTTCTTCGGCGTCAGGAAGGCCGGACCATAGGTACCTTCCGGTAACAGCAGCGAGGCTGTTACCGCGCGCACACGCGCGCTGACCTGGCGGCCGTAAGCCGGCCGGTAACCGTGCGCGATCCATTCGCCAATCGGATAGCGCACCGCCGGCTCGGCGACCGTGCAATCGACGTTGTTCGGCGGATGCACTTCGATGGCCCAGGGTTCCCCGGTCTGCCAGCCGCGCGCCCTGAGCTGCTTGGCCGCGGACGCCAACGCATCCGGCACCGAATGCCAGATATCGGCACGGCCACGGTGATCGAAATCAACCGCGTATTTGAAATAGTCCGACGGCAGGAACTGGGTCATGCCCAACGCCCCACCCCAGGACGAGCGCATGTCGGAGCGCGGGATGCCGTCCTGCAACATCTTCAAGGCCTGCAGAAATTCGTTGCGGAAGAAGTCCTTGCGTTTACCCACAAAGCCCTGCGTCGCCAGTACGCGGATGGCGTCGTGCGGCAGGGCATAACGGCCGTAATCGGTCTCGCGCGCCCAGATTGCCAGCACCACATCCCCGGGCACGCCGAACTGCTTTTCGATTGCGCTGAGCGTGCCGCGATATTTCGCCGCCAACCGCCGACCTTGCGCGGCGAGGCGCTCGAAGGTCGAAGGCCGCAGATAGCGCGCCGGGGTCTGAACGAATTCCGGCTGCGCCGCCGGTTTCTCCGGCCGCCCGGGGATGACGAGATCGGGCAGCGAATAGTCAGGCTCAAGGCCCCGCACCGCAGCCTCAAAGACACTGCGCGACACGCCGAGTTGCCGCGCCTGAGACCACAGCGATTCGAGAAAGCGGTCGAAGGCCGAATCGGCAGGCGCGCGATTCGGCGTCATCGCGACAAGGACCAGCGCAAATACCGCTAGATATGGTCCAAGCGTGCGCCGCCAACACAACATCGAGCAAAACCTCGAACGTTCGAAGAACATCCGCGAATCAGAGAACAGATAGTGGCCGGTAAATTGGACATTAACACGGGGCCGCAAAGAAACGGCAGGGACGGAGCTGTCACCGTTTCGCGCGCACGATGCGGCCGTCCGGCGTGCCTGCCGGCGGCGCGACGCCATTGCCGCAACGCAGGCCGATTTCATGTGGCCCGAGGCGGCAGGCGCATTCGGCATGCCGAATAACGCCTCAGGCCCCTGATCGCCGCCGACACATAACTGTCATGCGCGCGCGCTAGCCATGCCTCAGCGAGACAGATGCATGCCTTGTAGCGCATTCCAGAGCGACACGCGCCGCGTGCTCGAAGAGGTGCTGGCGTTACGCGACCACATCGCCGAGCACGGGCGGAGCACCTTTCGCCAATGGCAGCCGCACATCGAACGGCCTTGTTTCAGATTTGGGGCGTTCAATCTCGCTCACTATTTGGCGTTTCGCCATCACGATGTGCGCGCCTTACAGCGCCGCCTGATGCAACTCGGCCTGTCCTCGCTCGGCCGTGCCGAAGGCCGTGTGCTCGCCTCGCTTGACGCGCTGATACTGGCCCTGTGCGGTCTTGCCGAAGTCGAGCCGCCACGCATCATCCACCGGCCAAATCGGCGGCAGTTCTTCCGCGGCGAGCGGTTGCTCGTTCGCAACACCAACGAAATCTTCGGCGCTGCGCCCGAGAAGCGAACGGGTCGCATTCTGGTGACCCTCGGCAGTGACGCGGCCGAAACCCCGCATATCGTCGCGGCTCTCGTGGCGAGCGGCGCCGACGCCATCCGGATCAACTGCGCGCACGATAATGTCAACGCCTGGAGTTGCATGATCGACCATGTGCGCGCGGCGGAGAAAAAATCAGGCCGGCGGATTCCGGTGCTGATGGATATCGGCGGACCAAAGGTGCGCACCGCCAGCGTCAGGACACCACCGGAGCAAGACAGGCTTCGGGTCGGCGACGAATTGCTCCTCGTGACCGGCGAACCCATCGGCGAAGCAGCGCCGCCGTTCAGCGTCGGATGCACACTGCCGCAGATTTTCGCGCGCGTAAAAGTCGGCGATTTCGTCTCGCTTGATGATGGCAAACTGCGCGGCCACATCGTGCGGAGGATCGCGGGCGGCCTTGTCGCTGAGATGCAGGAAGGCCGCGACAAGGGCATCCGGCTGAAGGCGGAAAAGGGCATCAATTTTCCCGGCGTCGATCTCTGCCTCGATCCGCTGACCGCGCGCGATCGCGCCGACCTCGACTTCATCGCCGAACACGCCGACATGGTGGGCTATTCCTTCGTCGAGACGGCGGAACATGTCGCCTTGCTGCAAAGTGAGTTGGCGACCCGCCGCGCCGACTGGCAAAAGCTCGCCCTGGTGGCGAAAATCGAGACGCCGCGCGCCGTGCGCAATCTTCCCGCCATCATCGTGCAGGCCGCCGGCCGCCAGCCCTTGGCGGTCATGATCGCGCGCGGTGATCTCGCCATCGAACTTGGCTTCGAGCGACTGGCGGAGATGCAGGAGGAAATTCTGTGGCTGTGCGAGGCCGCGCACGTGCCCGCCATCTGGGCGACGCAGGTCCTCGAAGGGCTGGTGACCAAAGGATTGCCGTCGCGCGGCGAGATGACCGACGCAGCAATGTCGGCGCGCGCCGAGTGCATCATGCTCAACAAGGGCCCGAACGCACCCGCCGCCGCGGCCGCGCTCGACCGGCTGCTCCAGCGCATGAATGAGCATCAGCACAAGAAGACGCCGACCTTGCGCGCGCTGCGGTCCTGGGCGGACTAGCCTGGCGTGGCGGCCGCTACCGCACCGCGACGATGAAGAAACGCGGGAAGTTGAGGATCACCTTGCCGTCGGTGCGCGGCGGATAGATCTCGGCGATGCGCTTCTCGTAGGCCGCGAGATAAGCTTCGCGCGCCTCGGGCGCGAGCGGCGCCGTGTAGGGCCGCAAGGCCGTGCTCTTGAACCATTCGACGATGGCCCCGGCGTTGTCGAGCACGTGGGCATAGATCGTGTGCCACATGTCGAGCGCCTGGCAGTGCGGGCGCAGGAGATCGTAATACGCCTCCGGATCGAGCGGATTGCCGCGGTCCTGCCCTTCGGTCTCGGCCGACAGCCAGCCGCCTTCGCGCGCGACCTCGCCCATGAGCGTGTGCGTGCGCTCGGTCTTGTTGTCGGGCATCTGCACCGCCAGCACGCCGCCTTCCGGTAGCGCCTGCAAGAGCCGCTTCAGCACCGCCGGATGATCCGGCACCCACTGGAAGGTGGCGTTGGAAAACAGCAGATCGGTGTCCGGCTCCGGCCGCCATTGCGCGAGATCGGCCTGCACGAACTCGTTCGCGGGCAGGCGCTCGCGCGCCTTGGCCAGCATGTCAGGCGAGGAATCGAGGCCGATCACCTTTGCATCCAGATAACGCTGGACCAGGAGCTCGGTCGAGTTGCCCGGACCGCAGCCGAGGTCGACGATCTTGCGCGCGCGCTGCAGCGGCACCTGCGCCAAGAGATCGCGCGGCGGCCGCGTGCGGTCGCTTTCGAATTTGAGATATTGGCGGGAGTCCCAGTCGGCCATTGGCGAGCGTCCATTACACATTCTTCAATGAATGTCTTTCTTTCTACCAGACTTTTCGAAAGGCAAGAAGGCATGGCGATGTTTGCGATAAAAACTAATCAGACGAGACGATTTTGAAAATCCAGTTCGAACCTTGGTTTCAATCACGTCGGCTCCTTCGGACACAAAAAATGTTGGGGTCTTCAATCGTATGGCCGGCGATTTTCCAACTCGCAGAATTGCCATATCTTTCTCAATCAAAGGACTTGCCGCTTCATAAACCGCTTCGAAACTATTGCCATAGAACGTCAAATCAACATTGCCATTCCCGCCCTTTAACTCCGTCCAAATATTTGTCGGAATATCTTGAGGACGAAAGATCACCCAGTTTGCACCCGCCGCATAATCCGGATTCTTCATTTCGAGCTCAGGAAATTCTGCTTGCGCGAGCGCATATGCGCTATTCCAAAACGCATCAGTTGCCGCGTCTTTGACCTTTACAAAGGCGCTAGCTCCACGAGGAGCCGCAGCCGATATAAAATCGGCACGATAGTCACCTCGCCGCCCTGACAGGGTCGTACAAATCGCTGAAGCGATGTCTTCATATGCAAACGCAATATCAAAATCTTGCACGATCAAGTGTCGATCGAGGTAAGACCTGGGAGCGAACAGGGCAACTTCAAATTCCTTCCAAAACCCACGCTCGATTCCCGAGTCGCCACGCTGACGATAGCGGGCGAGTTGATCCGGCTGAAATTGCGCATCGATCTTATCTTCAATCAACAACGCAAATCGGGTCTTATCCGCCTTTTCAAAGACAACGACCAGATCCGACTCGCCATCTCTGTCGCTAAGTGACACCGATACCTCGACCACTTTAGCGTCAACCGAAGAAAAAGACTTAGACTGGTTGAGGACCCACTCTGCAAATTGAGGGTTTGCATAAAACTCTTCAGCAAGCACCACATCTACGTCGCGTTCGTAAATTCTCCAGCTGCTGATCAAGTCTCGCCCCCTCGAAGCTACCTTGTAAATTTCTTATACTTCAGCCGGTGCGGGATGATCGAGTCCTGCCCCAGCCGGCGCAGCTTGTCGGCCTCGTAGTCCTGAAAGTTGCCTTCGAACCATTCGACATGGCTTTCGTCTTCGAACGCGAGGATGTGCGTCGCGATACGATCGAGGAACCAGCGATCATGGCTGATGATGACGGCGCAGCCGGCGAAATCCTCAAGCGCCTCTTCCAGCGCGCGCAGCGTATCGACGTCGAGGTCGTTGGTCGGCTCGTCGAGCAGCAAGAGGTTGGCACCGGCGCGCAGCATTTTGGCCAGATGCACGCGGTTGCGCTCGCCCCCCGAGAGCGTGCCGACTTTCTTCTGCTGGTCGGCGCCTTTGAAGTTGAACAGCGAGCAGTAGGCGCGGCTGTTCACTTCCTTCTTGCCGAGCAGGATGATGTCCTGGCCGTTGGAGATTTCCTCCCACACGGTCTTCTTGCCGTCGAGCGCATCGCGCGACTGGTCAACGTAACCGAGATGCACAGATTCGCCGATCTTGATCGTGCCCTTGTCGGGCTTCTCCTGGCCGGTAATCATGCGGAACAGCGTCGTCTTGCCGGCGCCGTTAGGGCCGATGACGCCGACAATGCCGCCGGGTGGCAGCTTGAAGGTGAGGTCGTCGATCAGCAGGTTGTCGCCGAAGCCTTTGGTCAGGTCTTCGAAATCGACCACGTTCTGGCCGAGCCGCTCGGCGACGGGGATCGTGATCTGGGCGGTCGTGTTCTGCTTGGCGTTGGCGATCTTGATCAGGTCCTCGTAGCGCTGATAGCGCGCCTTCGATTTCGCCTGCCGCGCCTTGGGTGACGACTGAATCCACTCTTGCTCGCGCTCCAACGTGCGCCGGCGCGCTTCGTCTTCGCGGCCTTCCTGCTCGAGGCGCTTCTGCTTCTGCTTCAGCCAGGATGAATAGTTGCCCTCGTAGGGGATGCCGCGGCCATGGTCGAGTTCGAGGATCCAGCCAGTGACGTTGTCGAGGAAGTAGCGGTCGTGGGTGACGATCAGGATGGCGCCCGGATAGTTGCGCAGGTGGCCTTCCAGCCAGTTCACGCTTTCGGCGTCGAGATGGTTGGTCGGCTCGTCGAGCAGCAGCAGGTCTGGCGCTTCCAGCAACAGCTTGCAGAGCGCCACGCGGCGGCGCTCGCCGCCGGAGAGATTGACGACGTCGGCGTCGTCGGGCGGGCAGCGCAGCGCATCCATGGCCTGGGTCACCTTGGAATCGAGGTCCCACAGGTTCTGGCTGTCGATGATGTCCTGCAACCGCGCCATCTCGTCGGCGGTCTCGTCGGAATAGTTCATCGCCAACTCGTTGTAGCGATCGAGCAGCGCCCGCTGGGGGCCCACCCCCTCCTCGACGTTTCCGCGCACCGACTTGTCGGGATTGAGCTGCGGCTCCTGCTCCAGGTAGCCGACGCGGGCGCCCTCGGCGACCCAGCCTTCGCCGATAAACTCGGTGTCGATCCCAGCCATGATGCGCAGCAGGGTCGACTTGCCGGAGCCGTTGACGCCGAGCACGCCGATCTTGGCGTCCGGGTAGAAGGACAGATTGACGTTATCCAGCACCTTCTTGCCAGCGGGATAGGTCTTGGACAGACCCTGCATATGATAGATGAATTGGCGACCGTTCATTGACCTTGTCGAAACCTCAGTTCAGCCAGCCGGGTTCGGCGTGGACGCATCGGGACGCGTTGTTCAGGGAAATGCGCCGCTGATGTAACGACGGCAGCCACAAAGGGCAAGCGCGGGTTGCAGCCGGTAAGCATCTGGAAACGCTGATCGGTAACTCGCCCCGCACTACGCGGAAACACCTACCGTTCCTTAAGCAAACCGGCCCCAGGATCACCGCGATGAACCTGGGTGCGCTTGGGCGCGACCAATGGTCAGGCGGGCGGCAGGCGCCCGCTCTTCGGTAGGAAATCAGTGCCATGGCACGCGCGATCGCGGCTCTTTCCGGTTCAACGGCAGCCCTCCTGCATAGCCCCCTTGCCCTCCTCGGACAGCGCCTCGGCACCGTCTGGCGTGCCATGACCCACGACGCGGCCCGGCCCTACCGGCCTGAGCGCCACTATATGCGCGGCCCCGGCCCGGCCTGGCAGGCCAAGCACGGCCAGAAGCCCCAGTAAGCGCCTCGTCCATCCTTGGCCTCCATGCCGCGCGGCCCGCGGAGCGACCCCCCTTTCATTTCGGTCCATGCGCCCTAATCTTGCGCCGCTCGTGGCTATCGCGGGCGGACCAGCGGACAAGAGGGACGGATTGCGCATGGTGAAGGCCGCCATTCTCGATGACTACCAGAACGTGACGATGAGCTTCGCCGATTGGTCTCCGATCACCAAAGACGTCGACATCAAAGTGTTCAATCAACCCTTCGCGAGCGAGGACGACGCGATCAAGGCGCTGCAGGGCTTCCCCATTGTCGTCGGCATGCGCGAGCGCACGCCCTTCCCGCGCCGGGTGATCGAGGCGCTGCCCGATCTCAAGCTGCTGATCACCACCGGCGCCAAGAACAATTCCTTCGACATCAAGGCCGCCAGCGAGCGCGGCGTCACCGTTTGCGGCACCGGCGCGGTCGGCTCGCCGACCACGGGCGTCGCCTTCGGCCTGATGCTTGAACTGACCCGCCATATTGGTCTTGAGAATGCGCGCATGAAGGCGGGCGCGCCGTTACAGACCACCATCGGTCCCGACCTTACCGGCACGACGCTCGGCATCGTGGGCTTGGGCAAGCTGGGCCAACGCTCGGCCGCGGTCGGCAAAGCCTTCGGCATGAAGGCGATCGCCTGGAGCCCGAACCTGACGCCGGAACGGGCCAAGGAGGGCGGCGCCGACTACGCGACCAAGGAAGAGCTGTTCGCCAAGGCCGACTTCATCACCATCCACATGGTGCTGAGCGAGCGCTCGCGCGGGCTGGTCGCCGCCGCCGACATCGGGCGGATGAAGAAGACCGCTTATCTCATCAATACGTCGCGCGGGCCGATCATCGAGGAGAAAGCGCTGATCGCGGCGTTGCGGAGCAAGGCGATCGCCGGCGCCGGGCTCGACGTCTTCGATCACGAGCCGCTGTCGCTCGACCATCCCTACCGCACGATGGACAACGTCGTGACCACGCCGCACATCGGCTACGTCAGCACCCAGAACTACGCCAAGTACTTTCCAGACATCGTCGAAGACATCAGGGCGTGGCTCGACTGCAAGCCGGTGCGGGTGATCGAGTCAAAGTAGACTCTTCTCCGCTCATGCCCGCGCAAGCGGGCATCCAGTGCTTGATGGCCAAAGAGCTGGGTCCCCGTTTTCGCCGGGGCGATTGGTCGAATGTGTTGCTAGCCCTACAGCCCAAACAGCCTGACCGCGTTGTTGTAAGCGACGTCGGCACGCTCGCTGTCGCTGATTGCCACCGTGTCCATGAAATGGCCCGCTTCAGCCATGTCCTCGAACGGATAGTCGGCGGCGAACATCACCTTGTCGCGCCCCAGCGCATCGAGCGCACAGCGCAAGGGCTCGGCGGCCAGCACGCCCGACACCGTCACCACGAAATTGTCACGGATATAGTCGGATGGCTGTTTGCCGAGCTTGATATTGTACAGCTTCGCGCGGCTGTCGAAGCGCCAGAGCAGATAAGGCAACGTCTCGCCCATGTGGCCGAGCGCGACCCGCGCCTTGGGAAAACGATCGAACAGCCCGGTGAACACTAGACGCAGCGCATGTGAGCCCGTCTCGAAGCCCCATTCCCAGGTCGAGCGGCGCAAACCCGGCACGCCATTGAGCACCGGCGCCGGCTGCACGGGATCGGTCGGGTGGATGTAGACGAGCGCGCCGA
The DNA here is from genome assembly GCA_963732895.1 of uncultured Pseudomonadota bacterium. Lineage (GTDB taxonomy): Bacteria > Pseudomonadota > Alphaproteobacteria > Rhizobiales > Xanthobacteraceae > Pseudolabrys. The sequence continues at coordinate 334,353 of CAVTBG010000001.1, forward strand.
GCGCCTGCACCCGCTCCCAGAACGGGTCGAGCGAACGATCGTCGAGATAGAGCCCGTTGGTGTGGCCGTTGATCATGGCACCGCAGAACTTGAGCTCGCGCATGCAGCGCTCGAGCTCGGCGGCGCCGGCCTTCGGATCCTGTACCGCGATGTGAGCAAAGCCCGCATAGCGGTCCGGCCGCTTGTGGATTTGTTCGGCAAGGAAATCATTGGCTTCGCGCGCCAAGCGTGTCGCCGTGGCGGCGTCGCGCACGGCCTGCACGCCTGGTCCGGAGATCGACAGCACGGCCTTGTCGATGCCGGCTTTGTCCATGGTTTCCAGGCGCAGATCGCCGAAATCGGCGAGCCGTTTCTGGAACTTCTCGGTCGCCAGCGCCGGTACGTCGGCCATCGTCGGACGCCAGATATCGACCAAGCCCGGCGAGAGGAAATGTTCCTCCAGCGCGATCTTCTTCACCATCCACGCCCTCCGGCTGTTGTTTTTATTCGATGTGGCAAAATTGGGCCTTGCCACCTGTACTGTACCTTGGGCTAAAGTGTACCACTATTCAAGGCGGCATGCCGCCACCGCAGTCTCTGGTTCCGGGTATCGCGTATGGATCGTCCTCTCGTCAGCGTGAAAAACGACAAGAGCCAGGTGCAGGTTATCGCCCGCGCGGCCACTATTCTTCGGGCCCTGGAAGACGAAAACGCAGGGCTCAGCCTCGGCCAGATCGCACAGCGGGTGAACCTCGCGCGCTCGACCGTGCAGCGCATCGTCGCCGCGCTCGAAACCGAGAGCCTGGTGATCGCCGCCACGCCCAACGGGCGGGTGCGGCTTGGCCCCGCGATCCTGAGGCTGGCAGCGTCGGTGCGCAGCGACTTCATCGCGGTGGCGCGGCCGTTTCTCGAACGGCTGTCGGCCGAATTGCAGGAAACCGTCGACCTGTCCGTGGTCAAGAAGGACCACCTGGTATTCATCGACCAGGTGATTGCGCCACAGCGGCTGCGCACGGTTTCTGCCGTGGGCGAGACCTTCCCCCTGTACTGCACCGCCAACGGCAAAGCCTATCTGTCGCAACTCAGCGAGCCGAGCGTCGAAAAACTGATCGGCCGCGCCTACGAAACGCGCACGCCCAACACGCTGACGCGGATCGAGAGGCTGATGGACGAACTCGTCAAGGTGCGCGCGAATAGCGGCGTCGCCTTCGACCGCGAGGAACACACGCTCGGCATCTGCGCGGCCGGCGTCGCCTTGCGCGATCCACTCGGCAATTCGGTCGCCATTTCGGTGCCGGTGCCGTGCCAGCGTTTTGCCGATCAGCAGACGCATATCGCCGAGTGCCTGCTCGCCACCAAACGGGCCATGGAGACGCATATGAACGCCGCTGCCGCCTGAACGCGGTTGCAGTCGGTGGCGGAACGCAAACATCGATCCGCCATCCAAGCGCGACGAGCGCAAACGCATATAGGTCAAAAAGGAGGATTGCCGTGACCAAAAAAATCCGCGGCGTGACGTTCGAGGAAAACCTCAGCAACAGCATGGGACTGCAGTTTTACAACCTGTCCCATCGCTTCGGCTTCCAGTCGCCGAACTGGCCATACTTCGAAGACGTCAAGATCGAGCGCATCCACTACATGGCCAAATCGGGTGTGCTGTCGCAGCGCATTACGACCTCGATGCACAATACCACCCACATCGACGCGCCGGCGCACGTGGTGCAGGGCACGCCGTTCATCGACGAAGTGCCGCTGCCGCATTTCTTCGGCTCCGGCATTGTGATCTCGATCCCGAAGAAGAAGTGGGAGCAGATCACCTACGACGACCTGGAAAAGGCCGCCGGCAAGATCGTGCGTCCGCGCGACGTGGTGATTGTCAACACCGGTTGGCACAAGCTCTACGAGGACTCGGAAGACTACTTCTGCCGTTCGCCCGGCTTCGTGTCGTCGGCCGGCAAATGGTTCGTCGAGAAGAAGGTGAAGGTGGTCGGCCACGACACCCAGGCCAACGACCATCCGCTGGCGACCGCCATCGGCCCGCAGCGCAACGGGCCACTGCATCCGCATCTGGCCGAAGAATACAAGGAATGGTCGGGCGGCCGCGACTGGAAAGACGACTTCCCGGAATGGGAGCCGGTTCACCGCATCCTGTTCACCAACGGCATTCTGGGCATCGAGAACGTCGGCGGCGACATCGACAAGGTGACCGGCAAGCGCTGCACTTTCGCGTTTTTCCCGTGGAACTGGGACCGTGGCGACGGCTGCATTATCCGCCTGGTGGCTATCACCGATCCGGACGGCAAGTATCGCATCGAACGCGGGGAGAAGTTCTAGCGCATGGTCCCGAAAAGTGAAAACCGTTTTTCCGATAAGATCATGCGCGAATAAAAAACGTCAGGAATATCACTGACCAATCCAAGTGGAGCGAACTCTCATGAAGGTCAAGCGCTTTTCCGACGCCAAGGCGTACGTTGCGCCCAATCACCGCGACTGCACCGCCTTGCGGCTGTTCGGCGCGGAAGCCGGTGGCACCACCGGCCTGATTGTCGGGCTCTCGCACTTCCTGCCCGGCGGCGGCGCCGGTCCGGACGCCTCCCCGCCGGAGAAGGTCTATTTCGTGCTGGAAGGCGAACTGACCGTGATCATCGACGGCAAGGAAACCGTGCTGAAGAAACACGACTCTTGCGTGATCGAGCCGGACGAGAACCGCGAGATCATCAACCGCGGCAACGAGGTATGCACCATTGTGGTGGCCGTCGCGCCGCCCAAGGCGTGAAGCCTTCCTAACGTCGGGCATCACCGGGCTTGTCCCGGCGATCCCGACAAGCGGCGCACGACAGTGCCAACCTAAGCGAGATGGCCGGGCCAAGCCCGGCCATGACAAGAACAAAGATCGGGGAGGATCAAAGTGGCCGACGATTTTCTGAAAAGTCCGGCGTCGCTGTTCGACATCAAGGGCAAGACCGCCATCGTCACCGGCGCCTCAGGCGCGTTCGGTGCCCTCGCCGCAAAGGTGCTGGCCGGCGCCGGCGCCAATGTGGTGCTGGCAGCGAGCAAGGAGGATGAGCTCAAGAAGGTCGCGGCCGAGTGCGAGAAGCTTGGCGGCAAGGCTGCGGTTATCGCGCTCCGGCCGTCGTCGGAATCAAACTGCGACAAGATCGTTGAGACCGCGCTCGACAAGTTCGGCCGCGTCGACATCCTTGTGGTCGCGTCCGGCCTCAACAAGGTGGCGAAGATCGTCGATCAGAAGCTCGAGGATTTCCTCGACGTCATGGACGCCAACGTCAACCAGTCCTGGCTGATGGCGCGCGCGGCCGGACGGCGGATGCTGAAGCAGGGCGACGGCGGCAGGGTGATCCTCACCTCCTCGGCGCGCGGGCTGCTCGGCCATCCGGCCGGCTACACCGCCTATTGTGCGTCGAAGTCGGCGGTCGACGGCATCACCAAAGCGCTCGGCTGCGAATGGGGCGCGACCGGCATCACCGTCAACGCCTTGGGCCCCACGGTCTTCCGCTCGCCACTGACCGCGTGGATGTACGAGGACACCGAGCAGGCGCAGAACGTGCGCAAGGGCTTTCTGGCGCGGGTGCCGAAAGGGCGCCTGGGCGAACCGGAGGATCTCGCCGGGCCGCTGTTGTTCCTCGCGTCGAAGGCGTCGGACTTCTACACTGGCCACATCCTTTACGCCGATGGCGGCTACACGGCGGGGTAAGTCATGGCCAAGGCGCGCATCGCCGTCATCGGCGCCGGGCTGATGGGCCACGGCATCGCCCAAGTGTTCGCGCTCGCCGGCCATGACGTCACCATCTACGACGCCGCGCGGGCGAGCCTGGACACGGTCAAGGACCGCATCCTCACCAACCTCAAAGATCTCGGCGACGACGAGAGCGCGGTGAACCGCGTGACGCCGGTCGCCGATCTCGGCAACGCGGTGCGCGACGCCGACTATGTGGTAGAGGCGGTGTTGGAAGATCTGCCGCTGAAACAAAAATTGTTCGGCGAGATCGAGCCGCGCGTGCGGCCGGACACGATCCTCGCCAGCAACACCTCGGTGATCCCGATCACCGACATCATGCAGGGGCTGAAGCGCCGCGAGCGTGCGCTCGGCACCCATTGGTGGAACCCGCCGTTCTTGGTGCCGCTGGTCGAGGTCATCGAAACGCAGTGGACGACGCCGGAGGCGGTCGCGTTCACGATGAAATTGCACGCCGACGCCGGCAAGCAACCGGCCCACGTGAAGAAGGACGTGCCCGGCTTCATCGGCAATCGCCTGCAACACGCGCTGTGGCGCGAGGCGGTATCGCTGGTCGAGAACGGCATCTGCGACGCCGAGACCGTCGACAAGGTGATCAAGGCCGCCTTCGGCCGGCGCATCGCGGTGCTAGGACCGCTGGAAAACGCCGACATGGTCGGCACCGATCTGACGCTGGCGATCCACAAGACGGTGCTGCCGGCGATCGACCGACGGCCGGGGCCTTCGCCCTATCTCGAGAAACTGGTGGTCGAGGGCAAGCTCGGCTTCAAGTCGGGCGAAGGTTTCCGCAAATGGACGCCTGAGCAGCAAGCGGAACTGCGTTCGAAAGTCCTGAAACACCTGATGAAGGCCAGAGAGGAAGACGTCAAGCGATGACGCCGTGAGCGAAAAACAATTCGTGTAAGCACGAACGGGAGGAAACAATGACGGACAAGAAGATCACGATCTCACGTCGCACCATGGTGAAGGCCGGCCTCGGCGCCGTCGCCGCACCGGCGGTGTTCAAAATCGCGCCAGCGCTGGCGGCGTCCGACACCATCAAGGTCGGCCATGTCAGCCCGAAGACCGGGCCGCTTGCCGGCTTCGGCGAGGCCGATGGCTTCATTCTCGAACAGGTGCGCGACATCCTGAAGAACGGCCTCAAGGCCGGAGGCAAGACCTATCACGTCGAGGTCATCTCCAAGGACAGCCAATCGAGCGCGAGCCGCGCCTCGGAAGTAGCCTCCGACCTGATCCTCGGCGAAAAGGTCGACTTGATCCTGGCGTCCTCCGCGCCCGACACCACCAACCCGGTGGCCGACCAGGCGGAAGTCAACGAGGTGCCGTGCGTCACCACCAACTGCCCGTGGCAGCCCTACTTCTTCGGCCGCAAGGGCAATCCGGCGAAGGGGTTCACCTGGACCTATCATTTCTTCTGGGGCCTGGAGGATGTGATCGCCTCCTACCTGCCGATGTGGGATTCACTGCCGACCAACAAAGTCGTCGGCGGCCTGTTCCCCAACGACGCCGACGGCAACGCATGGGGCGATCCGCAGCACGGCCTGCCGCCGGCACTGAAAGCCGCCGGCTACAAGCTGCACGATCCTGGCCGCTATCAGGTGATGAACAACGACTTCACCTCGCAGATCTCCGCCTTCAAGGCGGCCGGCGCCGAGATCGTCGTCGGCAACATGATCCCGCCCGACTTCGCCACCTTCTGGTCGCAGGCGGCGCAGCAGGGCTTCAAGCCGAAGATCGTCAGCATCGGCAAGGCGCTGCTGTTCCCGTCGGTAGTAAAGTCGCTGGGCGCGCGCGGCGATGGCCTGACCAGCGAGATCTGGTGGACGCCGAGCTTCCCCTTCAAGTCCGGCCTCACCGGCCAGAACGCCAAGGAGCTCACCGACGCCTACACGAAGGCGACCAAGCGGCCGTGGACGCAGCCGATCGGTTATCAGCACGCGCTGTTCGAGGTAGCGATCGACGTCTTGAAGCGCACCAAGAACCCGCACGACCCGAAGGCGGTGCTGGCCGCAATCACCTCGACAAATTACAAGTCGATGGTCGGGCCGGTGCACTGGGCCGGCAAGCCGGTGAAGAACGTGTCGAAGACGCCGCTGGTCGCCGGGCAATGGCAGCGCCAGAAGGACGGCTCGTTCGACCTTGTGATCACCGAGAACAAGTCGGCGCCGATGATCCCGGTCGGCGGCAGGTTGAAGCCGCTGGCGTAAAGCGCACTTTCATCCGCCGTCGTGGCCGGGCATAGCCGTTCGAGGAACGGCGTTTAAAAACGCCTATGTCCCGGCCACCCCGCTTGGGCTGGCACCTGTCCTCCAAAGCGGGATACGCGGGTCAAGCCCGCGCATGACAATCGAGAGGCATTTGCCATGCCCCCCATCCTCGCGCTCGAAAAATCGACAAACGCTTCGGCGCCGTGGTGGTGGCCGACGGCGTCGATCTCGTGCTGCAGGACGGCGAGGCGCTCGGCATCATCGGGCCGAACGGCGCCGGAAAGACCACGCTGTTCGGCATCGCCACCGGCGCAGTGGCGCCGGACGGCGGCCGCGTGCTCTACGCCGGCGAGGACATCACGCGGCTGCCGCCGGAGCGGCGCTGCCGCAAGGGGCTGGCGCGCTCGTTCCAGATCCCGCAGCCGTTTTCCGGCATGACCGTGTTCGAGAACGTAGTGGTGGCGGCGGCCTTCGGCGGCGGCGAGCGCGAGGCGGCGGTCTATGGGCGCTGCGCGAAACTGCTTGAACGCTGCGCGCTTGCGACCAAGGCCAATCAGCGCGCCGGCGGATTAACGCTGCTGGATAGAAAGAGACTGGAGCTGGCGCGCGCGCTGGCGACGCGCCCGCGCGTGCTGCTGCTCGACGAAGTGGCGGGCGGGCTGACAGAGTACGAATGCGGCGCGTTGGTGGCGCTAATCAAAGACGTCCGCGCGAGCGGCGTGGCGATCATTTGGATCGAGCACGTGGTGCATGCGCTGCTCGCCGCCGTCGATCGGCTGGCGGTGTTGCACGGCGGCCGCTTCATCGCCGAGGGCGATCCCCATGTGGTGATCAAGAGCCCCGAGGTGAGCGAGATCTATATGGGGATCGAGGCCGATGCCTGAGCCCCTCCTCCAGGTCGACGGCATCGACGCCTATTACGGCGACTTCCAGGCGCTGTTCGGCGTCTCGCTGAAGGTCGAACCCGGCCAAGTGGTTGCGGTGATCGGCGCCAACGGTGCCGGCAAAAGCACGCTGCTGCGCTGCATCTCCGGGCTGATGCACCCGCGCCAAGGCGACATCGTGTTCGACGGCGAAAGCATCGGCAACAAGCCGGCGTTCGCCGTGGTCAAGCGCGGCGTCGCCATGGTGCCGGAAGGGCGCAAGCTGTTTCCCTCGCTCTCGGTCGAAGAGAACCTGCTGATCGGCGGACAGTCAAAGCGACCCGGCCCCTGGAACCTGAAGCGCATCTACGAGCTGTTTCCGGTGCTGGCCGAGCGGCGGCACCTGCCGGCGCCGGCGCTCTCCGGCGGCCAGCAGCAGATGGCGGCGCTCGCGCGCGCGCTGATGTCGAACCCGCGGCTGCTGCTGTGCGACGAGATAAGCCTGGGGCTGGCGCCCATTATCGTGCGCGACATCTACGCGCAATTGCCGGCGATCATGGCAGAGGGCCAGTCGCTGATCATCGTCGAGCAAGACATCGTGCAGGCGCTCAAAGCCGCGAGTCACGTCTATTGCCTGCAGGAGGGTCGCATCGCGCTTGATGGCGAGGCAGGCTCGCTCACGCGCGAGGCAATCTCAGCGGCATATTTCGGAGTGTAGGGATGACCCTCTGGATCAACATCATCTTGCAGGGTGTGTTGATCGGCGGTCTCTACGCCATGTTCGCCGCCGGGCTGTCGCTGATCTTCGGCGTCATGCGGCTTGTCAACATCGCGCACGGGGACCTGATCGTGCTCGCGGCCTACGTGGCGCTGATGGTGGTGCAAGGCCTCGGTATCGATCCCCTCACCTCGTTGCTGCTGGTGGTGCCGATCATGGCGCTGATCGGCTACGCGCTGCAGCGCGGGCTGCTCAATTTCACACTCGGTGAAGACCTTCTGCCGCCGCTGCTCGTCACCTTCGGCCTCTCGATCATCCTGCAGAATGGCCTGCTCGAGCTCTTCACCGCCGACAGCCGCAAGCTCAATGCGGGCGCAATCGAGGTGCAGACTTTCCAGGCGGTGCATGGCGTATGGATCGGTCTCTTGCCGCTGATCCAATTCATCGTGGCGGTGGCGGTGATCTGGGCTCTGCAGGTGCTGTTCTACAAGACTGCGCTCGGTCGCGCCTTCCGTGCCACCTCCGACGACCAGCCGGTGGCGCAACTGATGGGGCTCGACACCAGTCACGTCTTCGCCATGGCGATGGCGCTGTCGCTCGCGGTGATTGCCATCGCCGGCGTATTCCTGGCGGTGCGCACCAATTTCGATCCATCGATCGGACCGGCGCGGCTGATCTTCGGCTTTGAGGCGGTGATCATCGGCGGACTTGGCAGCATGTGGGGCACGCTAATCGGCGGCATCGTGCTCGGCGTGTCGCAGGCGATCGGCGCGCAGATCAATCCCGGCTGGCAACTGCTTGCCGGCCATATCGTGTTCCTCGCTATTCTGGCCGTGCGGCCGCAGGGACTGTTTCCGAAGGTGTCGGGATGATGCGGGTCGAGCACGCCACCCCGTCGAGCCGCGTCGGCGTCGTCATCATCGGCCTCGGCCTTGTCGTGCTGGCGGCGGCGCCGTATTGGGGCGACCGCGAGACGCTGCGCATACTCGCCGAGATCTTCACCTACGTCGCGCTGGCGAGCCTGTGGAATCTGCTCGCGGGTTACACCGGTCTCGTCTCGGTCGGCCAGCAGGCCTATGTGGGCTTAGGCGGCTATCTGATGTTCGCGCTCGCCATGCTGGCCGGGGTGCATCCGATCCTCGCCATATTAATCGCGGGGCCGGTATCGGCGCTGGTCGCCGTGCCTGTGGCGATGCTGATCTTCCGCCTGCGCGGCGCCTATTTCGCCATCGGCACCTGGGTGGTGGCGGAGGTGTTCCGGCTGCTCGCGTCGCAGGTTTCAGTGATGGGCGGCGGCTCCGGCATCAGCCTGCCGGCGCAGATCATCATCGCCATGGCGCCGAGCCGCACCGCGCGCGAGCACGAAATCTATTGGCTGGCGCTGGTGCTGAGCGTGGCGGTAATGGGTGCGATCGTGGCGCTGCTGCGCTCGCGCCACGGGCTGGCGCTGACCGCCATCCGCGACAATGAAGTCGCGGCGCAGAGCAACGGCGTCGACGTCACCCGCCTTAAGTTCACCGTCTACGTCCTGACCGCGTTCGGCACCGGCCTGATCGGCGGGCTGATCTTCCTGATGAAGCTGCGCATCTCGCCGGACACCGCGTTCAGCGTCAACGACTGGACCGCCTTCGTCATCTTCATCACTGTGATCGGCGGCATCGGCCGCATTGAGGGGCCGATCGTCGGTACGGTCATCTTCTTCGTCATGCGGCAGACGCTCGCCGACCTCGGAAGCCTTTATCTGCTTATGATGGGCGGCGTGGCGATTCTCGTGATGCTGTTCGCACCGCAAGGATTGTGGGGCCTAATCGCCGAACGGCTAGGCTGGCAGGCGCTACCGCTGCAGCGGCGGCTAGTAATGAACGAGGCAAAGAGCGAAGGGGCGAAGCCATGAGCACGATCGTCGACATTTATTGCCACATCTACCCGGACCGCTTCTTCCAGGAGATGATGAAGGTTGCGCCCAAGCTCAAGGACATCGGCCCGCGTCTGCGCAGCATCACCAAGCTGTTCGACCTCGATGCGCGCTTCAAGGAGATGGATACGTTCGGCGACTACCGGGAGATCATCTCACTGCCCAATCCGCCGATCGAGGACATCGCAACGCCGGAAGCCGGCCTAGCGCTCGCGCGCATCGCCAACGACGAGATGGCGGCGCTCTGCCAGAGATATCCGGATCGTTTCCCGACCTTCGCCGCAGCGCTGTGCATGACCGACATCGACGGCTCGATCCACGAGGCGCGGCGCGCCATTCACGCGCTGGGGGCCGCCGGCGCGCTGATCTATACCGACGTCGCCGGCGAACCGCTGGACCTCGACAAGTTCGAGCCGTTCTTCGCCACCATGGCGGAGCTGGACGCGCCGATCTGGCTGCATCCGGCGCGCACGGCGATGGTGACCGACTACAAGAGCGAGACGAAATCGCGCTACGAGATGTGGTGGTGCCTGGGCTGGCCGTACGATACCTCGGTGGCGATGATTCGCATGGTGTTCGACGGCCTGTTCGACCGCTACCCGAACCTGAAGATCATCACTCACCATCTCGGCGGCATGATCCCCTATTACGACGGCCGCATCGGGCTCGGCCTGCAAGTGCTGGGCGCGCGCACGTCGGACGAGGACTATTCAAAAGTGCTGAGCTCGCTGAAGCGGCCCCATATGGACTATCTGCACGACTTCTACGCCGACACTGCCATGTTCGGCGGCGGCGCGCACGCGATCCGCTGCGGGCTGGAATTCTTCGGCGTCGATCACGTAGTCTATGCCACCGACACGCCGCTCGGGCCTATCGCGCCAACCATCAAGACGGTGAAAGGCTTGGGGCTATCGGCGGGAGACGAGCGCAAGGTGTTCTGCGGCAACGCCGAGAAGCTGTTGAAGCGGAAATTCGTGTAGGAAAGAAAATCTACTTCTTCTTTTTCACGTCCTTCGCCCCGGTGATACCGGGGTTGAATGATGGCGAGTCGCTGGCCGGAAAGCTCTCGTCGGATTCGAGCGTCACCTCATCTTCCTTGCGCTCAATGCGCTCGCGCTCGTCTTGGATGTGTTCTTTGGGCTTTTCCATTGGAGTGCTCCGATAGCGACCGATGTGTCGGTATAAAACGGCGGAGCAACCCGAATGGTTCCCATTGACGGCGGTAGCAGCATCCTATTGGGTTCCCGGCACGGAAGACTGAGGAAGAACATGCTGCGCACGGCGATTGTCGGCGCCGGCCATTGGGGTCGGCGGCTGATCGAGTCGGTACAAGGTAAAAGCGGCAAGATCGGCTTCGTGGCGGCGGTCACGCGCGATCCGACCGGCCAGCGGCCGTTGGCCGAGCGGCTCGGCCTCACGCTGACCGACAGCTACGCCGCGGTCCTGGCCGATCCGGCCATCGCCGCGGTGGTGCTGGCGACGCCGCATTCGCAACATGCCGAAGAGATCGTGGCGGCGGCGGAGGCCGGCAAGCACGTGTTCGTGGAAAAGCCGTTCACGCTGACACGCGCCGACGCCGAATGCGCGGTCGAAGCCTGCCGGACGGCCGGTATCACCTTGCATGTCGGCTTCAACCGCCGCTACGCGCCGGCCTATGGCGAGATTATCCGACGCATTGCGGCCGGCGCCATCGGCGTGCCGCGCCATGTTGAGGGCAATTTCTCAGGCCCCCCGAGCTATCAGACCGAGCGGGGCAACTGGCGCTCCAACCAGATCGAGAGCCCGGGCGGCAGCATGACCGCGCGCGGCGTGCACGTGCTCGACAGCATGGTGAACCTATGCGGCCCGGTGGCAAGCGTGTCCGCGTTCAGCGAGCGGCTGCAGCACACAATCGATGTCGACGACACCACCGTTTGCGCCTTGCACTTCGCCGGCGGCGCCACCGGCGCACTCGCCACGCTGCATGCGGCGAGCGCCTTCTATCGCATCCACGTGTTCGGATCGCGGGGCTCGCTGGAGATGCGCGGCGAGACCGAACTCAATGTATTCGACCTCAATGGCCCGACCGAGACCTTACGCTTCGACGCGATCGACAAGGAACGCGCCGAACTGGAGGATTTCGCCGATGCGGTGGCGGATGGCGTCAATTTCGTGATCGCTCCGGAGACGATCGTCAATACCGTGGCGGCGACCGAGGCGATCACGGTGTCGGCTCGCTGCAGCAAAACCATAAAAGTCGATTGATCCGCGTCTACAGATCCTGCTTGAGCCACTCGTCCTGCACGTCGGCGCACCAGTTACCGACGTTCCACTGGCCCCAGGCGCCGAGGCCGCCGAGTACATCGGGGCCGCTATAGACCGGCACGTGCACCACCGAAAGGCCGTCGTGGACGTGCGCTTCCTTCAGCGCGGCGCGCAAGGCCTTAACATTGTCACCACCCGATGTTGCAAACACGCCTGCCACCGAAGACGCCAGCCGCACGTAGTCAACCGCGACGCGGTCATTGGTGCGGAATTCCTGATTGTACTGCGCGAGCTGCAGCCCGGTGATGGCCGCCATACGGCGGTTGTCGAAGATGACGATCATGCCGCGCACACGGTGCTCTACCGCATCGATCAGCACCTGCGGGTTCATCATGAAGGAGCCGTCGCCGGTAAACGCAATGCCGTAGCGCGGCTTGCTGGCAAGCGCGTTGCCCATGAGCGCACTGACGGCGAAGCCCATATAAGAGGCGCCGGTTTCGGTGAAGGTATCGCCGCTCTTGTCGTCTTCCACGATCTGAAAGGCGTTGGCCTGCACGTCTCCGGCGTCGAAGAACTTGGCCGCGTCGATCTGCTTGGCAAAGTCGGCGACAATCTTGATCGCGGCCGGCTGCGGCAGCACCGGCTTCTGCCAGGCTTCATCGCGCAGCGGCGGGCATTCGTAACGCTGGCGCTTGTAGGCGGCCCATTCTGCCTTCTTCGCGGCGCACGTGTCGAGGAAGGCGCGCTTGTTCTTGGCCGCCTCCATGGCCTCCAACTTGGCGGCGAGCCGTTCTGCCACCGCGCCGATGTCGCCGGCCAGTGCGACCGTGTTGTTGTAATGCAAGGCGTCGGCCAGATCGCCGTTGATGTTGATGACCGCGCGCGCGTTCTTGTAACCGATGCCGGAACAGTCCGCCTGACAGACCGCGCGCGAGCCGATGACCATCAACAGCTCCGCCTCGCCCATGGCATAGTTACCGCTGATCGAGCCCTTCGAACCACCGACATGCATGTTCTGCGCGTGGGCGTCGGGCAAAACACCGGTCGAGCCGGGCGACAGCGCCACTGCGGCGCCGGCGGCCTCCGCAAGACGGCGAACCGCCGCGTCATGGCCGCGGCAGCCGCCGCCCGCCTTGATCGCGACTTTCTGCGCCTGCGCAATCAATGCCGCTGCGGCATCGAGCGCGGCATCGTCCGCAGGCGCCAAGGCCGGCAGCACCGGCTTTGCCGGCAGCGCGCTTAGATTAACGGACGTCACCGCCGGCTGAGTGTTGAGTGGGAGCAGGAGATAGAACGGCCCGGCGCGATACGGATGATTGACGCACAAGGCGCCGCGGCGCAGCGCATCGCGCAAGGCGGCCGGCGTGTGCAGGACGTAGGACTGACCCATCACCGCGGTGATGCGACCGAAGAGGCCCTGCTCCTCCTTCGGCACCTGCTGCATGTTGTAGCCTTCGCCGAAGGTCGTCTCGTCGCCGTAGATATGATAGACGCCGACGCCGTTCGACGCCGCCGCCAAGGAGCCCGCCAGCGCCTGCATGGCGCCGGGGCCGATCGAGGTCACCACCGCGGAAATCTCATCGTATTGCCAGCGCAGCGCGGTCGCTGCATGCGCCATCGCCACCTCGTTGCGGCAGTTGACGGTGCGAGTAACGCCTTCCTCCTCGTAGATGCGCAAGCAGTTGCCGAGGTCGGTCGAGCCGTGGCCGAAGATGGCGAAGTACTTGCGCACGCCCTGCTTGAGCAGGCCGAGCACGAGCGCTTCCGATAAAGAACAGTCGATCAGCTTGGGGATGCCGCCTTGCGCCACTGCCTGCTCAAGCCCGCCGGCGGCCTGCACGGCGCGGGCGCGGGTCCGCATGGCTTTTTCCTGATCGGTTTCGCTGCGCGTCAACATGGTCTCGTTCATGCCTTCTGTTCGCTCGGGTGGTGCGCTCGCGCCCTGGCGCGCATGTTGCCGACCACATGGCCGCCGATCACCAACAGCGCAAGGCCGAAGAATAACAACGCCGGCAGCGACGTGTAGAAGATGTCGAGATGGCCTTCCGACATGATCAGCGCGGTGCGGCTGCTGCGCTCGAGCGTCGGCCCCAGCACCAGGCCGAGCAGCACCGGCGCCACCGGGATGCGCACGCGCAGCAAGAGATAGCCAAAGAAGCCGATCACCATCATGACGCCGACGTCAAACAACGTATTTCGAATGGCGAAGGAGCCGACCGCGCACATCACCAATATACCGACAGCCAGCAGATGCGGCGGCACGCGCAACGCATGCACGAACAGGCGCACGCCGTAGAGCTGCAGGATAACGACGACGATGTAGGCCAAAAAAAACAGCCAATAGATGTTCGCGATCACCGTCGGCTTTTCCATGAACAGCATGGGGCCCGGCTGAATGCCGTGGATGAGCAGACCACCAAGGATGATAGCGGTGGCCGGATCGCCGGGAATGCCGAGGCCGAGCAGCGGGATCATGGCGCCGCCAGTCACCGCGTGGTTGGCGGCTTCCGGCGCAATGACGCCGGCGAGATCGCCCTCGCCGCGGCCCATGCGCTCGGGATGTTTGTGGAAACGGCGCGCCTGGTCATAGGAGAGGAATGCGGCGATCGGACCGCCGGTGCCTGGGATGGCGCCGATCACGGTGCCGATCAAGCTGGAGCGCAAGAGGTTCGCCCAGTGGCTGCGCAACAGTACGAACGACGGCAATTCGACCTTGACGGCGGCGGCCTGCGGGCGCGCCTCCTCGCCAGCCTTCCAGGCCGTGAGCGCGGCGATGGCATGCGGCACGGCGAATAGGCCAATCATCGCCACCAGCAAGTCTACACCCTGCAGCATGGTGGTGGAGCCGAAGGTGAAGCGCGGCAATCCGTCGATTGGGTCCTGCCCGATGGTCATGACCATGAGGCCGAGCACGCCGCCGATCAGCCCGCGGACGAGCGATCTTTCGGCCAAGCCGCAGATGGTGGACAGACCGAAAATGACCAGCGCGGTAATTTCCGCCGGGCCGAAGGCAAGCGCCACGGTGGCCAGCAGCTTCACCGCGATCAGCATGACGACGAGACTGAGGATACCGCCGACGCCGGCGGACACGGTGGCGACGCCGATGGCGAGGCTGGCCTTGTTGCTCTTCGCCAGCAGATGACCGTCGAGCACGGTGGCGGCAGCCGAGGGCGTGCCGGGCACGCCGATCAGGATCGCCGAAATGGCCCCGCCGGTCATGCCACCGATATAGGTCGACAGCATCACGGCGATGGCGGGCTCGTTGCCCATGCCGAAGGTGATCGGCAGCACCATGGCGAGCGCCATCGAATAAGTAAGGCCGGGAATGGCGCCGAAGATCAGCCCGACCAGCGAGCCGAACAAGGTCGCCACCAGCACTTGCCAGGTCGCCGCTGTCGCAAGGCCCATCAGGATGGCGTGCATGAACTTAGAGTCCAGTTAGTTTAGTTTGACTCACAGCCCACCTGCCATTTTCCTTGCGCATGATCTTATCCGAAAACCAGTGCCCACTTTTCGGGATCATGCGCTAAAACCAATCGATGATTGAGCCGCGCGGCAGATAGACGCCCATGGCCTTGCCGAGAATCAGCCAGATGCCGAAGCCGAGGCCGAGCGAGGTGGCCGCGATCAATTTGGGCGAACGCTTGTCGAGGACGAATGCCAGGAACGAGGCGACCGCCACGATGGTAGCGATGAGAAAGCCGAACAGATCGAGCAGCAGCACATAGACACCGAGAAAGCCGAAGGTAGCGACCAGGGACCACCTCTCGGCAAACCGCTGCCGCGGGGTGCGTGGTCGATCGACGCTGTCCTCATCGACAGGCGCGCCGACTTCGCCATTGACGACGCTGCCGGCGAGCATGAACAGCGCCAACACGCCGAGCAGGATTCCCATGCCGAGCGGGAATCCGCGCGGGCCGATCTGGCCGCCGCCCTCCCCGCCGGGGATGGTCCAGTACACCGCGGCAGACCAGACGACGGCGACCAGCAGCAGGATGCCGCCGGCCAGCCGATCGATTTTTGTTTGCGACAACGTCGCGCCCTCACTTCTTCTTTTTCTCGAGACCAATCTGCTTCATCAGCGTGCCGATCTCCTTGTCGTCGGTCGCGATCTCCTGGCCGAACTGCTTGGCGGGCATGAAGTGCGGGATGAAGCCGACGTTGCGCACCGCCTTCTGGAAGTCGGGCGACTCGACGGCTTCCTTGGCGGCCTTCTGCAGCTTGGCAATGACGTCCGGCGGTGTGCCGGCCGGCGCCGCCAGACCGCGCCACATGCTCAGATCCATGCCGGCGGCGCCGGCGGCGGCGCAGCTCGGCGCGTCGAGGCCTTCGACCTTGATATCCTTGCTGGCGACGCAGAGCACTTTGATGGTGCCGGCCTTGACGTTGCTCGCCACTTCGCTCGGGAATCGCAACACGCCATCGACGCGGCCGGCGAGCAGCTCGGCCACCTCTTGGCCGCGGCCACCGGGGATGTAGATGACCTGGATACCGAGCCGGTTGAACAACGCGGCAGCGACCAGATGCGTGAAGGAGCCGAGGCCGCCGACCGCGACCTTGAGTTTCTTGCCGGACTTATTGGCGTCGGCAACCATTTCCCTCAGCGTCTTCCAGCCGGACGCGGTGCGCACCGCGAAGACCGGCACTTCGACGCCGATCTGAGCGATCGGCGCAAAGGCCTTGTAGTCGAACTTCACATTACCACGGTAATGTGTGGTGGAGATCGAGTTCGAGTTCCAGACGATGTTGTAACCGTCAGGCTTAGTGCCGTGCACGTATGTGTAGCCAATGGCCCCGCCGCCGCCCTTGCGGCCGACCGCCACCACCGGACTGCCGAGCTTCTTCGACATCTGATCGGCCAATACCTGGCCGACGGTCTGCGCCGAGCCGCCGAACAGCACGGTCATTTCGACCGGCTTGTCGGGAAACTTCCCCTGCGCCAGCGCCGCGCCGCCCGCGGCAAACGCCAGCGCCGACGCAAGCAGCGGTGCGGCAACAATTCCCGCGTATCTCATGGCTTGTTTCCTCCCTCCGTTTTTCGCTTTCAATTTTGCCTCGGCCGAACGGTGAAGTCGCTGCGGCCGAATGCATCACCTAAAGCTTCAGGTCGCCTCCGATCGCGCCGCTTTGGGCGCTTTGCGTGAACAGGTCGTCGTCATGGGTCACCAATAGGATGACATTAGGCTCCTCGCGCAGGACGCGGTTGAGCCAGCGTAGCTGGCCGATCACCGCCGGCACGTCTTCCTTCACCCAGGGCGCCGCCTTGCCTTTGACATGACGAATATTGTCGAGCACCCAGCCGACATCGACGCTGTGCAGGACCTCGCGACCAGTCTGCAGCGCGATGTAGACCATCTGATGGTCGGCGCTGTGCCCAGGCGCCTTGATAAGCACCATGCCGGGCGCCACGGGGTAATATTGCCTGTAGCCGATGACGGTCATCTTGCCGATCTGTTCGGCGGTCATGGCGAGATGCGGCCGGTGCGGCGTCTTCAGCAGGCATTCGGCGGTGTCGGCGCTGACGATGGTCTTGGCGGCGAGCGCGTCGTAACTGGCCGCGCGGGTGACGCCGGCGACGTGATCAGCATGAAAGTGGGTCAGCACGATCATGCGCGCCTGGTTTAGCGCCTGCTGCAACTGAGCGAAGGCATCGGAGAAATAAGGCTCGCGCTTGTCGGGCGTGGAGAAGGAATCGTGAGTTTCCTGATCGAGCCCAGAATCGATCATCACCGTGCCGTCCGGATAGACCACCTGGAAGGCGGTGCGCGGCATGTTGACGAGCGTGTCGTCGCCGCCTTCGATGACAAACTTGCGCGGGCGGATGGATGCGGCGACGCGGATGCCGTTGACGGCGGTCGGCTTGGCGCCCGGCAGCAAGTTGGCGAGCCGGCGGATAGCGGCGAGGTCCGCTGCAAACGGCGTCTCCTCCACCCCTGCCCTCTCGGCCAAGCTCGCCAGACTCATTTGCCTCTCGCCTATTTGGCCGCCTGCGCCATTTGCGCGTCGCGGTTTTCCCTTTCGCGGATCGCCATCAATACTTTCTCCGGCGTCGCCGGCAGCGCCGTGATGCGCACGCCAACGGCGTCGTAGATCGCATTCATGATCGCCGGAATGGTCGGCACCATAGCCGGCTCGCCGATGCCCTTGACGCCGAGCGGCCCGAGCGGGTCCGGGTCCTCGATGATGATCGAATTGATGCGCGGCACGTCGAGCGAGGTCGGCAGGATGTACTTGGCGAAGCCCGATGTCGACGTGCGGCCTTCGGAGAGTTGGTAGTCCTCCATCAGGCCCTGACCGAGCGCCTGCACGATGCCGCCTTCGATCTGGCCTTCGACGCCTTGCGGATTGACCGCGCGGCCGACGTCGTGCGCCGCCCAGATGCCGAGCACCTGCACTTCGCCGGTGACGGTGTCGACCTCGACCTCGGCGACCTGCGTGCCAAACACATAGGCCTGCCACGGCCGGCCGGTGCCATCGATGGGATCGAGCCCGGTGGTGTCGGTTCCGAAGCTCGCCGAACCCACTGGCACCACACCGCGGTTCTTGGCGGTGGTGACGGCTTCGCCGATCGGGATGCGGTGGTTGCTGTTCTCCGCCCAGATCTCGCCGTTGCCGGTGCCGATGTCATCGACATCGACGTCCCACACCTCGGCCATCACTTGGGCAAGCCGCTGGCGGGCTTCGCGCGAAGCGAGCGCGACCACGTTGCCGATCATGTAGGTCTGGCGGCTGGCGCCGGCGTGCGCGGCTTCTGGCGCGCGCGCAGTGTCGTTGTCGCCGATAGTGACGTATTCCGGCTTCACACCCATCTCGTGGGCGGCGATCTGGGCGAGAACCGTGAGGATGCCCTCGCCAATCTCGGTGACGCCGGTGACCACCTTGGCGCTGCCGCCATCATCGATCTCCGCCCAGGCGGCGGCACGATCGACCGTGGCGGTGCGGGCTATCCCGTACCAGCAAGCCGCCATGCCGCGTCCGCGCCTCCGGGCCATTATTCCGCTGCCTCTTGTTTTTCGACCGCGGCGAAACGCGCGCCGAGCGAAACGCGCGGGCGCACGTCCGCGCGGTTCAAATCCTTGCGCGTTTCGCCGCGCGAGGTTGGCGCGCCGGCTTCCCAGCCGGAAGCCTTTTCCGCCGCCTCAAGGCAGCGCAGCAAGCTGACGCTACCCAGCTTCTGCTTGGTGTGCGTCACCGCGCCATCGCGCATGGCGTTGATGCGGCGGATCTCGAACGGGTCGAGGCCGAGGCGCTCGGCGCAGATGTCGAGATGGCTTTCGGTGGCGAACTCGGTCTGCAAGGCGCCGAAGGAGCGGAAGGCGCCAGACGGCGTGTTGTTGGTGTAGATGCCGTAGACGTCGACCCGCACGTGCGGAATGACGTAGGGCCCGGCAGCCAGGATCGCGGCCTTGCGCATGACACCCTCGGTCGAAAGCCCATAGGCGCCGCCGTCGCAGATCATGGTCATCTGTGAGGCGCGGATAGAGCCGTCACGCATCAGCCCCATGCGCAGGATCGTGCGCGAGGGATGACGCTTGGCGGTCGAGACGATCGATTCTTCGCGGGTAAACACGAGACGCACCGGCCGGCTGGTTTTCATCGCCAGCAGGGCCAGCATGCCCTGGTAGATCATGTCTTCCTTGCCGCCGAAGCCACCGCCCACCGGGCTCATGATGAAGCGAACCTTGCTCACCGGCTTGGCGATGATGCGCGCCAGCATGTGGCGGTGATGCGTAATGTTCTGGCTCGGGGAAACAACCGTTACCACGCCGTCGTGATCGACATAGGCGAGGCCGGCTTCTGGCTCGAGATAGGCGTGCTCAATGGCCTGCGTCGAATAGGTTTCCTCGATGACGACATCGGATTCGGCGAAACCTCTTTCCACGTCGCCGACGCGGATGGGGATGTGCTTGGTGATGTTGTCCGGCGCGTAGTCATGCACGACGGCTGCGCCCGCGCGCATCGCTTCTTCCGGATCGAACACGGGTGCGAGCGGCCCGTACTCCACCTTGATGGCGGCAAGCGCGCGCTTGGCCGTGATCAAGTCTTCCGCCGCGACCGCGGCCACCGCCTCGCCCACATAGCGTACCTTGCCGCGCGCCATGATCGGCTGGTCGTTGACGAAGACGCCGAAGCCGTCCTCGCCCGGCACATCGGCGCTAGTGATCACGCCCTCGACGCCGTCCATCGCTACGGCGGTGGAGGTGTCAATCGAGACGATGCGCGCATGCGCGTGCGGCGACCGCAGCACCTGCACGTGCAGCATGTCGGACATCACCATGTCGCCGGCATATTTGAGGCGTCCGGAGACCTTGCTGGGCGCATCGATGCGGCGCACGGCCTTGCCGATGAAGTCACCCGCTTCCGCTTCCGCCTCCGCGAACACGGTCGCCGGCAGGCGGCCGTTTTGCACGTCGCGCGCCATCTCGACTGCATCGAAAATCTTCTGATAGCCGGTGCAGCGGCAGATGTTACCGCCGAGCCGCTCCTTGATCTCTTCCCGGTCGGCGAATGGGTTGGCGCGCAACGCCGAGGTCGCCGCCATCACCATGCCGGGAATGCAGTAGCCGCATTGGCTGGCGCCGGCCTGGTGGAAGGCTCGCTGCAACACGTTCAGTTCGCCGGTCTTGGCCAGCGACTCGATGGTCTCGATCTTCGCGCCTTGCGCCTTGGCGACCGGCAGCAGACACGACTTCATCAGCATGCCATCGACGAACACGGAGCAGGTGCCGCATTCGCCTGCGCCGCAGCCTTCCTTGTTGCCGGTGAGATGCAGGTCGTCGCGCAGGAAATCCAACAATCGTTGGCTTGGCTTGGCGCTGCGCGAAATTTTGCGGCCGTTGATGGTGGCTTGCAGATGAATATCAGGCATAGGCCGCCTCCAGTTCGGGGGCGAGCACCTCGGGCGAAGCGCCGGCGCGGCGCGCGGCGGTGATCAGCCCGCGCAGCATGAAGCCGCGCACCACCTCGCGGCGGTATTCCAGCCGGGTGCGCGAGGCAACGAGATCGACCGGCATCTCGGCGGCCTGCTCAAGGCGATCCAACGTGATGGCGCCGCCGCGCAGGAATTTTTCGACCTCGGTGAGGCGCAGGGGACGCGGACCGATGCCGGCAATCGACAGCCGCACGTCTTCGATGGCGCGCCCTTGCGGGTCGAGCTTGATCAGCGTGGCCAGGCACACGAGCGAGATCACCAGCGAGCGGCGGTGGCCGACCTTTTCGAAGCTGCCGCCATAAGCCGGCAGCGCGTCGCATTCGATCGCCACCAGCAATTCGCCCTCGTCCAGCGCGGTGCGGTTGGGGCCGGTGACGAAATCTGCGAGCTTCATGCGGCGGCTGACGAACTTGCCGCCGTTGTCTTTCGCCAACTCCACTTCCGCTTCGTGCGCGATCAGGCACGGCGTGACGTCGGCGGCCGGCGAAGCGTTGACGATGTTGCCGCCAACGGTCGCCTGGGCGCGGATCTGATCGTCGGCGAACCACACCGCGCAGCGCGGCATCGCCGGCAGCGCGCGGCCGAGGGCGGGGTCGTCGAGGAAACGTTGGATCGCGGTGGCGGCGCCGAGCCGCACGCGCTGGTCGCCGACGCTTACCTCGTTGAGCTCCGGGATTTTCGACACGTCGATCAGCACGGGAATATCGACGTCGCCGGCGCGGCCCTCGCGCGCCCAAGGATAGGTGTCGGTGCAGCCGGCGACGACGCGGCAACGGCCGCGGTGCTGCGCCAAGGCGGTGAAGGCCTCGGCGAGCGTTTGCGGCGTCAGATAGTCGTCGCAGGTGAGCATCGACACTCCATCACGCCCTGATCCTTCGAGACGCCGCGCTTCGCGGCTCCTCAGGATGAGGGTGCTAATTCCGCCTCATGGTGAGGAGCCGGGCGTAACCTGGCGTCTCGAACCATGGGCGGTCCCACCCGGCCGGCTTCGCCGACCACACTCCCCCGCAGGCGGGGGAAGGATAAAAAAGCTACTCCGCCGCCTGCTTGCTGGCGGCGCCCATGTTGGCCTTCACCACCACCTTGATGGCGTCTTCTACCCGGTCTTTGGCGTAGCGGATCGCGGTCGGCAGGTCGTCGAGCGGAAACGTATGCGTGTGGATCTTGGTGGCGTCGAAGCGTTTCTGCGCCATGAAGGCCTCGGCGCGGTGGGTCGCGCTCTTGCCCTCGCCGCGAATGCCGCAGAGGAAGATGTTGTTGCGCACGATGTGCGCCACATCCACCGGCACCTCTTCGTGCGCGAAGGCGGCCAAGCATACGCGACCGCCGCGGTTAACCATGCGCACCGCGTCGTTGACCGCGCTGGTCGCCGCCGAGCACTCGACGACGTAGTCGACGCCCCTGCCGCCGTTGAGTTTCTTCACCTCTTCGACCACGTCCGGAGTCTTGCGGATGTTGATGACGGCGTCGGCGCCGAGCTCCTTGCCGATCCGCAAGCGGTTGTCGCGAGTGCCGGTAAGGATGACCGGCTGGGCGCCGAGCGCTTTCGCCACCGCCACCGTCATCAGGCCGATCGGGCCGGGGCCGATGACCGCGACGCTTTCGCCGGCCATCAGGCCACCGAGCTCGGTCAGCGCATACATGCCGGTGCCGGCGGTGACGACGAGGGTGCCCTCCTCGTCCGACATCTCGTCCGGGATCGACACCAAGGTGTTGATGTTGTTGACTTGGTATTCGCAGAAGCCGCCGTCAGTGGTGAAGCCGTTGGCGCGGTGGCCTTTGTCGACGTCACCGTAATTGAGGCCGTAGTTGTGACACGAGGTGTACATGCCCTCGCGGCAGCGCTTGCACTGGCCGCAGCCGGCGTGGATCTCGACCGAGACGCGCTGGCCGATGTTGTATTCGTCGACGCCATGGCCGAGCGCCACCACCGTGCCCATGTATTCATGACCGGGGGTGAAGTTTTTGTTGAACGGCAACCCGCCTTGGATCATGGCAGGCGGGCCCTGATAGATGATCTCGAGGTCGGTTGCGCAGATCGCCACCGCGTCGATGCGCACCAGCACTTCCGCCTTCTTCGGCACCGGCGTCGGCTTCTCGCTCATGCTAAGCTGGCCCGGATCGCCGAGCACCCAGGCGCGCATGCTGTCGGGGATCGGGAATTCGTTATGATTGGTCTTCACGCCCTCGGGTGCGTACATCAATTTCCTCCGGAAATTTTATCGTTGCGCGGCCGCCGTCAATTGGCGGTAGCCTGGCTGCGATCGTTGTTCGCATGACCGTTGGGCGCGCCGAACTC
The DNA here is from genome assembly GCA_963732895.1 of uncultured Pseudomonadota bacterium. Taxonomy (GTDB): domain Bacteria; phylum Pseudomonadota; class Alphaproteobacteria; order Rhizobiales; family Xanthobacteraceae; genus Pseudolabrys. Next base: position 357,264 of record CAVTBG010000001.1, read on the forward strand.
TGTCGACAACCCGCGGGCGGCGGCGATGACTTCGTTGCAGATCAACGCGATGTGCTCGTCGGTCGCCCGCATGGTGGGGGTCGATGCGCTGATGCCGCCGACTACCGTGCCGGCCTGATCGCGAATGGCGGCGCCGACACAGATTACCCCCGGCAGATACTCCTCGCGCTCGATAGCGTAGCCGTTACGCCGCACCACCCGCAGCGATTCGACCAGCGCGGGGAACTCGGTGATGGTCTTGTCGGTGAAGCGCTTCATGCCGTGGGCGACGATGCGGCGCATCTCGTCTTCCGGCAGCCAGGCCAGGATCGCTTTGCCCATCGAGGTGGCGTGCGGCGCTTCCATCTTGCCGATCTTGCCGGTCTCCACCCGCACCGCGTGGCGCGCTTCGCGCACGGCTAGCGTGACCACGGAGTCGCCCTGCAAGGCAGCAAGGTGCACCGTTTCGCCGGTCGCCTGGTTAACGGCTTCGAGATAAGGCTGCGCCCTGCGCGGCAGGTCGACCTGCAGGCAGGCGTGACTAAGATACATGATGCGGGCGCCGAGCGCGTAAAGCCGCCGTCCCGTCACCTTGGTGGCGAAGCCGCGCTTGATCAGGGTCGCCAACAGGTGATGGCAGGTCGAGATGTTGAGGCCAGTGCGGTTGGCAAGATCGGTGAGGGTCGCCTCGCCGCCGGCCTCCGCGATGGTTTCCAGCAGATAGAGCGCCCGGTCTACCGACTGGATGCTGTGACGGTCGCCAGCGCTACGCGCCGGCGACCGGCCGCCCTCAAGCCCGGGCCCAGGCAGAATAGTTGCTTCCATTGGTTTCGTTTCTCCCTGACCCTAAGGGAAATAGCCCTGCCATCCAGAGTCAAGGAAATTTCGAGGGAACCAATATTGATTTCATATTATCAAATTAGTCGCAAAAGGACGGCCGAATGCGAATTTCCGGAGTCGCGCCGGACCAGATTGTCGCTAAGTCTCGGCCGCCCCTGTCCTCCGCTAGCCCGGCGAATGCGCGAACCACTGACGAGGCCGCGCCGTTCACGGCGGGATCGCCAAGCCCCTTCGCTTCCCCGCAGATTACTGCGGCACATGAATTGCGGCACCGTAGCGTCCGATTTCAGCGCCAGCCGAAGGCCCCCGGAAGCGCGCAAGCCGTCTTCGTCGCGAACACGGAATTGAGCCAGTACGGAACGTTCTGATTTAGAAGGAATCGTAATGAAGCCATTGGAACATCGTGACTTCGCTCAGACTTGGCTTGGCTAAACGCGTCGCCTATACCTTGCCGCCTTAGCCGGCCCTCGTAAATCAAGACATTAGCGGACATCGTCATGAGCCCACCGCTCCAGTTCGATCTCAAAGGCAAGCGAGTTTACGTCGCCGGCCACCGTGGCATGGTTGGCTCAGCCATCACGCGCCGGCTGGCCAATGAGGACTGCGAACTCGTCACTGCCGACCGGCGGACCCTCGACCTCACCGACCAGAGCGCGACTGAAGATTGGCTGGCAAAAACCAAGCCCGACGCGGTGTTTCTCGCCGCCGCCCATGTCGGGGGCATCTACGCCAACAACACCTATCCGGCCGATTTCATCGTCGACAACCTGGCGATCGCGCTCAACGTCATCCGCGGTTCATTCAGGGTCGGCGTCGGCAAACTGCTCGGGCTTGGTTCATCCTGCGTATATCCCAAGTTGGCGCCGCAGCCGATGACTGAAGAGGCCATGCTTACCGGCCCACTCGAGCCGACGAATGAATGGTACGCCGTTGCCAAGATCGCCGCGCTCAAGATGTGCGAGGCCTACCGCAAGCAACATGGCGCCGATTTCGTCTCGGTGATGCCGACGAATCTCTACGGCCCCGGCGACAACTACGACCCGCAGAACAGTCACGTGCCGGCCGCGCTCATCCGGCGCTTCCACGAGGCCAAGCAAGCCGACGTACCGGCCGTCACGGTCTGGGGTACCGGCACTCCTCGACGCGAGTTTATGTCCGCCGATGATCTCGCGGACGCCTGCGTGTTCATCACGAAGCATTATTCAGCGCCGGGCTTTCTCAACGTCGGCGTGGGCCGCGACATGACGATTGCGGAATTTGCGCACGTCATCGCCGACGTCGTCGGCTACCGGGGGCGCATTTTGTTCGATACGTCAAAACCGGATGGCGCGCCGCAGAAGCTCCTTGACGTCTCGAAACTCAATGCGCTCGGATGGTCGTCGACGATTCCGCTGCGCGAGGGCCTGAGGGCGGCTTACGCCGATTTTCTCAAAGGGGCACGCCGCTCGGCGGCATGATCCGTCAGGCCGATTGCCGGCGGCTATCGAACTAAAACCACGCAAGCACGTCGCATCTACCTCGGTTCCGGAAGGCGTCAGCTGCGGCCGTTAAACTCGCAACCGATCAAGAGACGCATCACCGGCAAAGACGCGCTGGAAATGGGTCAGCGTACCCTTGGACGGCGATTGCCCGAGACTCGCAACCGCGGCTTCCCTGGCCATGTCCGGCGCGCCCTGAGTGGCCAGAAACCAATCCGAGGGGCTCTCACCGATTACGGCCCGGAAGTCATGCCGCTTGGCCGGCCTTGCCAGCAGCCCCAACCATAGGATCATAAAATCCTGGGCGGATTGCGCCGGCGTCCGGCTGCTTGCAACGTGCCTAATGGCGTTATGAGACATCCAGTTGCGCAGGTTCGGCGACGACAGCAACACCTGCAACAATCTGGTGCATTCGTCCGCAGTTTGCGCCACAAAGCCGTCCTCGCCATCACGAACAATCGCCCTTTCAGCCGCATTGTTCATCACGACCGGAACTAGGCCAAGTGACATGGCCTCGACGAGAGCGTTTTCAGCGGTGCCGTAGTGGTTCGGTTGCAGTGGATAGAAGAAGATATCGGCCTCGACAAGAGCACGCTCGGGTTCGTCGGTATTGCCGCAAAACTCGACGCGTTCCGGGTGACGCATGGCTCGGGCCCGCTCAGCGACGAGACCATCCTGATCGACCGCGCCCCAGATCGCGACGCGAACTGCATCGTCCGCCAGTTGATCGATGCAATCGAAAAAGCAGGGATTCATCTTCAGGAATTCGACCGTGCCGAGATAGGCGATTTTTGGTACCCGCCTGTGCGGTACGCGCTCAAAGCTCGGCTGGAAACCGAAGCCACTGCCGATGACGGCGATCTTGCGTTGCGCGGATTCGGAAAGCTCTTCAAGCGAAGCGATATCGCGCGAGGCCGGAGTCGTAAAGGCGAAACGACCGCTCTCTTCGATCAGCCCCAGCGGAATCAGCGGCTTGAAAAGCCCCGAAATATGCGACCAAAACACACTGCGCATAGCCGGAAAGTCGCAGTGAGCAAGACATTCAAACAGTCGTGGATGATTCCAGAACTCGAACTGAACGACGTCCGCCTTCCTCGCCAGCGCGGCCACAAGGTCGATGTTATTCGCGATGACGATCCGCCCGCCGCGATCTTCGATCAATTTCGAATAGCGAGTGTCGCGCGGGGGTTCGAGCAGGACATAGGTCTGTTCGATCTCGTCGGGGAGGACGCCCCGCAACGCCGCGTGCGCTTTCCCGACGCCGCCGCCGAGATGCGGCGTGACATGCAGGATTTTCATTCCGCGGCCACGGCCACGGGATTGATCCCGCCCGGAGGCTCTATCGTTTCGTCAACGGAAACGGTCGCTTTGAATTTCTCCAGCAGCGCGGGGCGGTGCGCGTCGATGTTGTCCGGCAAGCAATGACTGAGCTGCCCGCAATTGCCGCAAACGCCGTTCTGCCGCCGGCGGCCCTGGAGATGCTGCAAGCGCAGCGCATTCATGCGCTCGGAATTCCAGATCTCCTTCATGGTCTGCCGGCGCACATCGCCAATCACCAGCTTGCGGCCCCAGTCCAGGAAGCAAGAGCTGACCAGACCGTCGGCATTCACCGAATAGCCGTAGAAGATGTAGGGGCAGGTGTCGGTATCGCTGATATCCTGCTGATAAATGCCTTTACTGATCTTGATGCCGGTGTGCGCTTCGACATCGAATTCTGGCCAGCAAGGCGCAAAATTCTCCACAAAGATGCGGTCGCAATGATCGCCGAACGTGTCGAGGAATTGTTGACGTTCCGCCTCGCTGATCAATTCGGCGGGAATCTTGACGACGATTTCGCAAGCGCCTTTATTGGCGTAGATCCATTTGACGTTTTCGACGAACTTGGCGAAGTCGAACTTGAATCGGGTGAAGCGCGCGTAGCCGCCCTCATTCATGCCGTCGACCGAGATATTAATCTTGTCGATGCCGGCCTCCAGCACCGGACCGATACGATCGGGCGACAGGAACGTCCCGTTGGTGGTTGTGTCGATATATTCGATGTGTTCGGCCCTCTTCGCATAAGCGATCATGTCGGCCAGCCGCTTGTTCAGGAACGGCTCGCCGTCCTTGTACATGCGCAGCACTTTGATCGGCTTGTCGAACTCAGCCAGATCATCGACAATCTTCTGAAACACCTCGTATTTCATCGCGCCCTGGAAGCGGCCGGTTTCGCGGATCATGTCGCGATGGCCGGTCGGGCAGAAGGTGCATTGGAAATTGCAGGAGCTCGCCGGATCGGCGAACACGACAAACGGCGTGGAAAGCGGGATGACCGTTTCCAGCGGCGTGCGACCCAAAAGATTGATTCGTGGTTCCAGCCGAGCTTTCATGCGGTTTTCCTGCAAAGCGCTGCGCCGTCCCTCAAGTCTTACGGGACAATGGTTAACAAGTATTAACCATGATCAGGGGCGCTCCCCGGCGCCAGAAAAGACCAGCCCGCCGGACACGCCAACAACGCGCGGCGGATCGACAAGATTGTCCGCCCGCGCGCCGAACCGGAGCAGGTCGCGGCGGCCGTATTGGTCGGCGATCCGTTCGGCGAACTCTCGGACGGTGGCGGGAACGCCGGAACAGATATTGATCGGCCCATGCGCCGTGCCGAGGGCTGCGTCCACAATCATGCGGCCCGCCTCGGTTACGTCCAGGTAATCGCGAATCTGACTGCCGCTGGTCAGCAGCGCCGGCTCGCCCGCCCGCAATTTGGCATGCAGGTAAGGCATCAGCCGCCGATCGTCCTCCCCCTCGCCGTAGAGATAAAACAGGCGGCACCAGACGAATTCAACGCCCCGAGCTGGAAGCAACTGCGAGAGCTTCACGTAGGCGGCGGCCTTGGCTTGCGCATACGGCGTCGTCGGTTTGAGCGGTGCGTCGACGGACAGCAGCTCAGCATCAAGGTCGTATTCAAAGCAGGTGCCGATGCCGACAAAACGTCGGATCCCGGCCTGGCTGGCTGCATCAGCAAGCCGCAATGTGCCCGCCAGACACTCGCTGTTCTTCGGCGATTGCAGATAATTTCCCGGCTCGGCGTACCAGGCGACATGTATCACGGTATCGACGCCACGGTAGGCATCAGCCCACCACGCGGCGTCTTCAACCCAAATGTCCGGGGTGGCGATCACTCTTTCAACGGCGTCCGCGTGCAAAGGCCGGTCTTCGGAACCTGCCCTGACGACCAGACGGACCTTGCGGCCCCGTGCCGCTAGCGCCCGCAGCACCTGGCGGCCGACAAAGCCAAAGGCGCCAGTGAGCAGAACGAGCCCGTTCATGCGACCTCCAATTTCGGCACGGCGGTAACGAATTTTGTGTGGCGCTCCGCCAAAGCCGCATTCGCCTGCCGGACTTCGGCCGCGATATTCCACGGCAGGATCAGCAGGTAGTCCGGTCGCCGTTCGGTCAGCGCGGACGGCGGCAAGATCGGGATATGGCTGCCGGGCATGAACTTGCCTTGCTTGGCGACCGCGGCATCGCAGATAAAGGGCAGCAGGTCCGGCTTGACGCCGGCGTAGTTGAGCAAGGTGTTTCCTTTGGCAGCGGCGCCGTAGGCCGCCACGGATCGGCCGGCGCGCTTCTGCTGCAACAGAAACAGCAGAAGGTCATCCTTGATCCGATCGGCCCTGGCTTGGAACCCTTGATAGACGGCAAGCCCGCGCAGCCCTTGGCTTTCCTCCTCACCCACCAATGCGGCAACGGCGGCAGAGGTCGGGCGCCGATCTTCGGCGTGGCAGCCATAGACCCGCAAGCTGCCGCCCTGGGTCGGCAATTCCTCCACATCGCACACACGCAAGCCGGAAGCGGCAAAGATGCGCGCGACCGTGTAGACTGACAGATAGGAGAAATGTTCGTGATAGACGGTATCGAATTGCGCCTGCTCGATCAGCCGCAACAGATGGGGAAATTCGAGCGTAATCATGCCGCCAGGCTTCAACGCCTTTTTCAAGCCGCAGGTGAAATCGTTGATTTCCGGCACATGGGCATAGACATTGTTGCCGACGATCAGATCGGCCTGTCTACCTTCCGCAGCCAATCGCTGGGCTAGTTCTTCGCTGAAGAATTCGCGGACGATCGGAATACCGAGCCCCGCGGCCGCGGCGGCCGTGCTCGCGGTCGGCTCGATGCCGAGACACGGAATGCCGGCGGCAACAAAGTTCTTGAGCAGATAGCCGTCATTGCAGGCAATTTCGATGACCAGACTGTCACGGCCGAGTTGCAGGTTCTCGATTATGTTGTCGGTATAGCGCGCCGCGTGCGCGAGCCAGCCTGTCGATGTGCTAGAGAAATAGGCGTATTCCGGGCCGAACAGCTCGTCGGCCGCCGCATAATCCTCGGTTTGCACAAGCCAGCATTGATCGCAGACCTTGATCTTCAGCGGATAATATTTTTCCGGCCGCGTCAGATCGTCGGCGCTCAGATAGGCGTTGGAGGGGGGCGCAAAGCCGAGATCGAGGAACGTGTGCGTCAGCGAATGCGCGCAATGGCGGCAATTCATAACGCCACCCCCGCGAATTGGCCATTCAGCATGGGATGCTGCGCATCTCGCGCCGAGAGCTCTGCGATCGGCAACGGCCAGGCAACCGCCAGACGTGCGTCGTTGGGATTGAGCCCGGCTTCAGCACCCGCACTGTAGGCGGCCGAATGGCAATACAGGAGATCGACGTCATCGGTCAGCGTCTGCAAGCCGTGCGCGAATCCTTCCGGAATGAGCAGCGCACAACCATTGTCCGCCGAAAGAAGCTCGGCATGCCAGCACAGGAAGGTCTTTGAGCCCGCGCGAATGTCGACGGCGACATCCCACACTTCGCCGCGCAGGCAACTCACCAGCTTCATTTCCGCATCCGGCGGATACTGGAAATGCAGGCCGCGCACAGTGCCTCGTTTGGCGGTGTAAGTCTGATTGATCTGCGCGATCGGCTTGGTCCAGCCGGCGGCTTCCAGCTCCTCGGCGCAGAACAGGCGCGACAGGAAACCGCGCGCGTCGCCAAGGCGTTGGCGCTCGATGCGTTTCAGTCCCGCCAACGGCAGGTCGGCGATCGCAACCCGTTTCAACTGAGCGCCTCGTAAGCCGCGATTTCTTGTTGGCACAGCGTCAAGGCGTCCGCGCCGTCGTGATGCGCGCGATACCAAACCATCGTCCGGTTGACGGCCTCTGCCAGTTTCAATTTTGGCTCGACGCCGAGCACAGCCCTCGCCTTGGCAACATCCAGCGCCAGCCATGCGGATTCATGCGGACCTTCGTGGCCGGCACCGTAACACACCGCGCCTTGCCCATAGGCGGCAAGCGCCATCTCAACCAGTTCGTGCACGCTCACGGCACCGTTGCTTTCTGGGCCGAAATTGTAGCTGTCAGCGAGTGCGGGCTGCTGCCACAACGCCTGCGCCAAAGCCAGATAGCCGGCCAACGGCTCCAGGACATGCTGCCAGGGACGAATGGCCTGCGGCCGGCGGACATCGAGCGTTTGCCCCGCCTGCCAGGCTCGCACCGCGTCAGGAATGATGCGATCCTCCGACCAGTCGCCGCCGCCGATTACATTGCCGGCACGCGCGCTGGCCACCGCCGCGCCTTGCGCGGCCAGGAAACCGTCGCGATAGGCGGCGATGGCCATTTCGCAGGCGGCCTTGCTGGCACTGTAAGGATCACGCCCGCCCATCGCATCGTCTTCACGATAGGGTCGCGGCGGTTCCTGGCTGCGATAGACCTTGTCGGTCGTCACCATCACTGCGACGCGCATACCATCAATCCCGCGCAACGCATCAAGCACGTTGACCGTACCCATGACGTTCGTCGCAAAGGTTTCGCGCGGCTCGCGGTAGCTCGCGCGCACCAGCGGCTGTGCCGCCAGATGCAGAACGATCTCCGGGCGCGCCGCGCGAACAAGCTCCGCGAGCGGCGCCGCGTCTCGAATGTCACAGAAGTGACTCTTACAGAGCCTGCCGATATTGGCATCGGCGAAAATATTGGGCGTGGTCTCCGGCGGCAAACTGACGCCGGTGACGACGGCGCCCAGCCGGTGCAACCACAGCGTCAACCAGGAACCCTTGAATCCGGAATGGCCGGTGAGCAGGACGCGGCGACCACGCCAGAACGAAGCATCCGCCGCGCGCGTCATTGCCAGACTTTCCATGGCGCGCGGCCGGACGCCCACAGCTCTTCCAGCATGGCCTTGTCGCGCATGGTATCCATCGGCTGCCAAAAACCGCGATGTTCGAACGCCTTCATTTGCTCCATCGCTGCGAGCCGGATAGCGGGCGATCTCTCCCAGATGGTGTCGTCGCCCTCGATGTAATCGAGGCAGCGCGGCGACAGCACGAAGAAACCGCCGTTGATAAGCCCGCCATCGCCACGCGGTTTCTCGCTGAAGCCGGTGACCATGTCGCCATCACGTTCCAGCGCGCCAAAGCGTCCCGGCGGTCGCACCGCCGTCACCGTGGCGAGCTTGCCGTGGCCAATATGAAATTCGATGGACGCGCGGACGTTCACGTCGCTGACGCCGTCACCATAAGTGAAGCAGAAGGCTTTCTCATCCTTTATGTAATCCGCGACGCGTTTGAGGCGGCCGCCGGTCGCTGTGCTCTCCCCGGTATCGACCAGAGTCACGCGCCACGGCTCGGCCTTCTGCTGGTGGACGATCACGCTGTTGTCAGCCATGTCGAAGGTCACGTCGGACATGTGCAGGAAGTAGTTGGCGAAATATTCCTTGATGACGTAGCCCTTGTAGCCGCAGCAGATCACGAATTCATGGACGCCGTGCGCCGAGTAGATCTTCATGATGTGCCAGAGCATCGGCCTGCCGCCGATCTCGATCATCGGCTTGGGTCTCAAATAGCTCTCTTCGGAGATGCGGGTGCCGAGCCCCCCGGCGAGGATGACAGCCTTCATGGGGATTATCGCTGACCTGGTTGCGGAATCGACGCCACTAACGCCAACACAACCCCGGTGCGCCGATCGAAGGCCTTCACCACCGCGTCACGACCGATTCGCTATGGTGGAATAGTAGCTGGCGGCATTTGCGCAAGTAAACCGCCTTGAACGTGCCCAAAACGCCTGCGGCAGCCACGGACGATGTGGCTCAGGCCGCGTAGCCGGAGGCCGGTTTCGACCCCTGCCCCTGCCCGGCCGCGGCTTGACTGATCTGAGCATGCCAAAACGCATAGTAACGTTCGGCCTTGTCCGTCGAAAACAACGCGATCACATTGCAGATTTCCGTGAGCAGGCCCTCAAAGGATAGCTGACCGGTCGACACGAGCAATTTTGCGCGGATACGTTGGCCTTCGTCACCGAATTCCGATCCGAAAGTCGACCGGGAACCTATCACGAACCCGGCAAACTTCGTCGAGAACCAACGGTCCGCCATCGCCTGGCGCTGTGCGAGCGGATAGTCCGGGAAGATGTTCGCGTTCCGAACCAGCACAGCCCCCTCAAAAGCGCACAACAGCCAATGCATGATGTTGATTACCGGATCCAGGCCCTCGGCCGCATAGAAATCGATATCTCGTTGCTCAGCGGTAGCGCTCGCCTGCCAAACCCCAAGGTCATAGCAGTATAGGAGCCGCTCGAGCTTGATGAATTTCCCATTAAGCAAAAACAGCAGACTTTGAATCTGGTCGTGGAACGAGAAATAGAACGGCATGGACGTCAAAAAATTGAAAACACGGTTGACCACTTCTCGCCGTAACGCCGAATAAACAAATACGTTGGGCCCAGCATAACTCAAATATCCGGTCACACGTGTCACCGCATCGTCGGACTCGACGCCGTCGTAGCTCGCAATCGACGACCCGAACGACGTTTCGATTACATATTGCCCGGTGACGCCGACGACCGACGGGTCTTTGCCGAACTGTTCAAGGAGTTCGGACACTCCTCTGACGGCGCGATCGAAACCGAAGTCGTCATCGGCCGGACAAAAAATAAAATCGCCCTTCGCCAACCGAAGGAGCGGGGAAAAATTCTCCAGAGGCTTGCACGATTCGACGCTGACAATTTTGCAATACTCACTTTGAAAACGCGAAATTAGTTCCCGCTTTTGCGCGTCGCCCGAATTATCGCGAACGATGACTTCAACATTCGGTCCAGCCCAGGAACAGACCTGCGCAATCCGCGAAATTGCCGTCAGACCGGCCCGGTTCGACGGAAGAAGAATGGAGAGTTGCAAGGACCTTCCCGCCAGTTCATGTCGCCCCAAACCCGCCCTGCAGTGAAATTGCGCCGGGCGCGTCACCAAATATGGCAACATATCCATATTCCAATGCACTGATTCGGGGTATCCAAAAGGCTCCGTAGATCAACCCTGGTCCGTGCTCGGGACACACCACTGATTTGCGTCAGCGAATCAGCCAAATTGGACCATGAAGGCGTGACTAATTAAGCCCGAACTCGATCCATTCACCTCCGCCAACGAGCCTCTCTTGCCGCACAAGACCCGATTGCCCATGACCTCGCCCGGCCCTAATCGGGCGGCCTCGCTCATCAACGGCTTGGTAGCGGCATCCCGCCAGCATGCCCAGTCCGCTCCGGGTGCGGCAATTTATGCCCGCGAGCAAAGGATCGAGTGAGCATGACCCGGTATGCTGAGGACAGCCAACTCATTTTCGATCTCGGCATGAACAATGGAGATGATACGGCCTATTACCTTCGCCGCGGCTTCAATGTCGTCGCGCTGGACGCCAATCCGAAGCTTTGCGAAATGGCGCAGACACGGTTTCGAACCGCGATCGACGAAGGACGTGTAAAAATCATCAACGCCGCGATTTGGGAAAAATCCGGGGAAGCGACGTTTTTTGTCAATCTGGACAACGATCATTGGAGCAGCCTGGACGTCAATTGGGCCGGCCGCGATGCCAGCCGCTATACCGAGATCAGCGTACAGTGCGTTACCCTTTCAAACTTGTTCCACGATTTTGGCGAGCCCCATTATTTAAAGATCGATGTCGAAGGTGTCGACCTTAGCGTGCTTAACCAACTGCGCGACGCCAGTCTACTTCCATTGTATGTCAGCATCGAAGATTGCCGCTTCGGCTTCCAGTTTATGGAAATCCTAGCGTCGTACGGGTACGATGGCTTCAAACTCTTTGACCAATCAACCGTAACCGAACTGACGGATCCGACGACCGGCCGCGTCTTTCCGGCGGGTTCGTCGGGACCATTCGGCGAGGCTGTGCCAGGCCAATGGCTTTCGCATCAAGACATGGTGGCGCTTTATTCGTCGACCGTGCGCGACCTCGCCGGCAACCGTCTCGCACCCCAGACAAATTGGTGGGACATCCATTGCACCAACGTTGAAAACCGAGAACGCGCATGAATTCAAAATCGGAAGAACAGAAATTTGCCGAATACGTTCGCCGCAACATCGAAGGGGCAGGCGACGACCCAGAGTTTGAAAAGCTCTCTAAAATCTGGGTGCACAAATGTATTCAGCATAATTACGCTCAAAATTTTACCTGGCTTGGGCGGCCGGTCATTCAGGTTCCGCAAGATCTATACGCCATTCAGGATCTCATCTGGACTTCCCGTCCTGATCTGATCATTGAGACCGGCATTGCCCATGGGGGCTCCCTGGTCATGAGCGCGTCGATGTTGGCGCTGCTCGACTACTGCGACGCCGCGGAAGCCGGCGCTACGCTCGATCCGAAGGCCAGCCGCCGCAAGGTGATCGGCGTCGATATCGACATCCGCCCGCACAATCGGGCGGCGATCGAAGCCCATCCGCTGCGCCACAAGATTCACACCATTGAAGGCTCGTCAATTGCCTCCGACACCGTGGACAAGGTTGCTACCCAGACCGAAGCATACGATCGCGTCATGTTGTTCCTGGATTCCAATCACACGCATGACCATGTGCTGGAGGAACTCGAGCTCTACGCACCCTATGTCAGCAAGGGCTCCTATTGCGTGGTCTGGGATACCGGCGTTGAAGACTTGCCTGAAGATATGTGTTCCGATCGTCCCTGGGGCAAAGGCAATAATCCGAAGACAGCCGTGTGGGAATACATGCGGCGCTTGAACGACGAAGGCCGCAAGGCGTACGACGGCGACGCGTTGCACTTCGCCTATGACCGTACGATCGAACACAAGATCATGATCACGGCATCGCCGGACGGCTTCCTCAAGCGCATTTGAGCACCAGCGTTAGGCGGGCTGCATCGCCAAATCAGGCGAAGAAGCCGCGGCGGCCTCCGCCGGCATGGTCACGCGATATTTCTCAGCCATGCCGCGCCACCATGCGTCGCGCGCGCAAATGTCCCGAAAGCGCGCAAAATGCTCTTCCGCCAGCGTCACCCTGCCGGTGGCGCGGTAGCACTTGGCCAGAAAGAAATGGCCAAAGGCGTGATCGGGATATTTGCTGATGACGTTTTTCATGTAATCCGCCGGTACGTCGTAGCGCCCAATTTTCATATTGTGATTCTCGACGAAATTCACGCGAATCTGCATCTCGTAGGCGTCGGCTTCCAGTGTGACAGGATCAATACCGGGCGCCCGGATGACGGATTTCGTCGCAACAAAGTCCTGCGAATTGACGTTCTCGATGTAGTTGTTCTCGACGCAAATATCGTAGAGCCGGCTGCCAAAGATCGGCATGGCCAGATAAACGTGCGCCCAGTCAAAACCGCAGTCCAGCAGCATTTGCAAGGTTTCTTGGCGGTGTTCGTCTTGTTCGCCCGGCAAGCCGATGACGATGAACACGTGGGAACGGACGTTGAATTTGCGTAAGGCTTCGACAGCCGGCCGGATCAGCCTCTTTTTCAACGGCTTGCGAATGATGTTGTTGAGCACGTGATCGGAACCGGACTCGACCGCCAGCGCCACTGCCGATACACCGGCTTTGGAAAACAATTCGGCCACTTCATCGTCGATGGCATAGACGGCCACACCGTTCGGAAATTCCACCCGCACTTCGAGTTTCGCCAGTTCGCGCAATATCTGCTTGGCGCGGTCCTTGTCATTGAAGAAGTGGTCATCTTCCAACAACAAGACAGTCATGCCGAATTCGTCCTTCATGCGCCGGACATCCGAGACCACCCGTTCGATCGACATCGTGCGGACATCCCGGCCATGCAGCGAAGGGTTCGAGCAAAAGACGCATAAAAACGGACAGCCGCGCGAAGTATGAATTGCCATTTCGCGCTTTTTCGTGCCGGCATATCGTTTGTCGATGCTGCGGTCGTTGTAGTGGTCGAGATTGACAATCTCGTAATTGAACGGAGGAATCTCATCGAGATCGTCAATGAACGTGTGCTGAGGAATTTTGTTCTCCGCCAATTCTTTGCGGCTGATCCAGGATTTGTGGCTGCGGATGACCTGCCACGGCTCGTCGGCGTCCAGTAACTCGCGCATCGGCAATTCGCCTTCGCCCTTGCAGACCGCATCTAACTGCGGGCAACTTTCGAGCAACATCTTATAGGCCGCTGACGGAAGCCCTCCTCCAGCCAGCGTGATGATATCCGAGTCGTAGTCTTTGCAGGTGCTGACAATGTCTTGGATATAGCGATTTGACGAATTGAATAAAGCGGACACCCCGACAAACTCCGGATTAAAAGTCCGCAGATGTTTCTCGATTTCCTCGCTGAACACGTGGATGTAGTCGCCGGCAAATCTTTCGGCGACCAGCCTTTGCAGCGTGACATTCAAATCGAGCATCCGGAGTTCAAGCCGCGATTTGCACGCTGCCGTGAGGTAACTCTCCATCGAGAGAATGCCGTAGGGGATCGTAAATTGCGGTAAGACCGCCGCCCGACCTTTGTTAATGTAATCATCGGCGTTGAAGTACGGGGGAATAATGAAAAGCAGCTTTTTCATACGATGCCCTATTCGTCCCGAGTTGCGCAATCGATCCTTCACGGACGGCCGGAGAAAAAGCAGATAAGGCATGAACGTTAAGACTGCATTAACCATAGCCTTTCACGCGGACAAAGCCTGCCGCTTGAGCGCAAGCGACAAGCCTGATTCTTGAGATCACAAGACGTCTATAATGTGCCCGCAGCACTGATTCGCTCACGCGTCGAAAGGCCCTGCGTTCCGGGCAACAGGAGCGGCCCATGCGGGCAATGCCGGCCGTCGATTCGCCCCCGTTCGAGCGCAGCACACCTCACAAGGCCCGCTCGTTCGCCGCGTTGCCGAACGCGGGCGCAGCCGTCCGGTTGCTGGGCGAAATCGCCGGTGGCTCTTGCGCCTTCTCTCCGGTGCCGATGGACCGGCCGCTGGCGCTCTATGGCGCGGGGAACCTGGGCCGCATGGCGCGCCAATTCCTCACCAGCGTCGGCCACGACTTCGCGCTTGTTATCGACCGCAACGCTGAGGAACTCGCGCGCGACCCGTACTGGTCCGGCGTGCAACTCAAGCAGCCGGACAAGGTGCCACAAGCCGCCAAGCACGCGTTCCGCCTCGCAGTCAGCGTCGTCACCTCGCCTTATGTGCCGATCGAGCAATCGCTACTCGAGAGGGGCTTCGATGATGCGGTGCCCTTCTACGACTTGGCGGAAAGCTTCCGCACCCAGCATCCGCTGTCGAACGGCTGGTTCGCGCCAGTGCTTACATCGCGCGACCAAGACAATACCGCCAAGGTGCTGACGCTCTGGCGCGACGACGAATCGCGCGCCCATCATTTGCAATTTCTGGCTTGGCGGCGCTTGCGGGAGGAATGGACATTTCAAGCAGCGCCTGTGCGAACCGACAACCGCTACTTCATACCGGACGTGGCTGGCGTGCTGTACGACGATGAGGTCTTCGTAGACGCAGGGGCTCACCACGGATCGGTGGCGGGCGCCTTCATCAAACAAACGAATGGCGCCTTCAGGGGAATCGCGGCAATCGAACCGGATGCGGGCAACCGAGCGGTTCTCGAAGACAAACTGAATTCATGGTTGCCGCGCGATCCGCGCGTCACGTGCTACGGCTGCGCGCTGGCCGAAACGGAAGGCGCTGCGCCGTTTCGCGAGGGGCTGGGCTACGCGTCGCAACTCTCTGGCTTGGGAGAGACCCGGGTCACCACGCGCCGGCTCGACACGCTCGGGCTCGCACCCAGCTTCGTCAAGCTCCACCTCGAAGGCGGCGAACTCGCCGCGCTCAAGGGCGGACGGCAAACCTTGTTGTCAAACCGGCCGATCATCGCGGCCACCGTCTATCACAACGTCGACGGCATCTGGCAAACCCCGCTCTGGCTCATGCAAACCCTGCGAGACTATCGCTTCCTGTTCCGCTGTCACGCGTGGTGCGGCACCGGCGCCGTGGTCTATGCGATACCCGAGGAGCGATATCAATGAGCGCCCGAGTACCCGCGGCCGATGCGCTCAACCGCCGGAGTTCCCGCCCATCGGCGAATTATTGCTAACCCCTCACATTTGTCGTCAATGATCCGACAGGCCATATCCTACCATCAGCAAGGGCGGCTTGATGACGCCGAACGGCTCTACGGCCTTATTCTTCAGGCCGAACATGACCACTTCGACGCCCTGCACCTCCTCGGGGTACTCATGCATCAGCGCGGCCAGTGCGAGGCCGCGCTGAACCTTATCGCAAAGGCTTTGGCCATCAACTCGCAATCCGCCGATGCCTATGCCAACCAGGGCCGCATACTGGGCACGCTTGAGCGGCTCGATGAAGCGCTGGAAAGCTACGATCGTGCGCTGGCGCTGCAGCCGGACTACGCCGAGGCGCTCTACGACAGGGCCAAAATTCTGCATGCGCTAGATCGGCATGAGGAGGCGCTGGCGAGCTACGACGGCGTCCTCGCCTTGCGCCCGAACGAGGCGGAGGTCTTCAATAGTCGGGGCGTCATCCTGCATTGCCTGAAGCGGCACGACGAAGCGCTGGCAAGCTGCGATCGGGCGCTGGCCCTGCGGCCGGATTATGCTGAAACACTTTACAATCGGGGCAATATCCTGAGTGAATTGGGCCGTTTCGACGAGGCGCTGGCGAGCTACGATGGCGCGCTGGCGCTGCAGCCGAACGACACCGAAGCGCTGCACAACCGCGGTCTCGCCCTGCAGGAAAAGAATAATCGAGGAATCGTCCTGCCGAAGTTGCAGAAGGCCGAGGATGTTTCGGTGCACTACGTCGGTTTTTACATCAATCTCGACCGCAGCACCGCGCGGCGGGCACAAATCGAAGACGAGATTTCACATTGCAATCTCCAGTCTTTTTATAAGCGCTTTCCCGCGGCCGACGGAAACAGTCTCGGATTTCCGAACCACAGGCTCACCGGTGGCGAGATCGGCTGCTTTACGTCGCACTATCTCCTGCTGAAACAGAATTGCGAAAGCTCGCACCATCTTCATATCGTCGAAGACGACGTTGTTTTTTCTCGTTTCACCGCGCAGGCAATCAACTCTACCCTATCGTCGGGTGCGATCGATCGGTTCGATCTACTATTCACCGATAGCTTCACGATGCAACGCGACTATCGAAGATATAAAGCTCTCTACGACCAGAGTCTGGAACGCGATGAAACCGGCGCCATATCCGTCGTGCAGCCGCATGTCATAACCTATATAGCCGCGACGACATCCTACATCGTCAATCATCATTCGATTCCGATGCTGGTCGAGATCTTCGAGCGCGAATTGACGAATGGCCCCACCGACCCCCTCGACCTCGTCATCCGCAAGGCCGCAAGCGAGGGGAAAGTCCGCATCGGCTGCCTTTTTCCGTATATGACAACATTGCGGATCGAGGAAATTGCCGGCAGCACCATTGCGGGCCGGAGCAAGAACCCCCTGGCCACGTTGTCGCTCGGCCTTGGACGTCATTCGTTTTTCGTCGATTGCGATCACGAAAGGCTCGATGCAAGCGCGGCGGACGCCTTTGCGTCCCACACCTCATGTCCTCGCCGTGAGCCTGCGTCGGACGCCGACGCCCATCGCCAATTGCTTGACCGCATTCTCGCTTTTTCGAGCAGCCCCCTTGCAACGGGGTGATGGATGATACCGCATTCGGAGCGCTTGCTCTGTTACCGGTTTGAACGGCCCGATGCCGTCAGGAATCGATGGCCGCCCTTCTCCAGCACGGCGCAGGTCAGGCGGCCACTAGCGAAGGCCCCAGTGTCGACGTTGATGCGGTTCGCTTTGACTTCCGGTTCTGGCACCGGCGTGTGTCCGTGCACGACAATCTTGCCGAAATCCACCGAGCTGTCGAGAAATTCACCTCGAATCCAGAGCAGGTCTTCCTCGCTCTGCCGTTCGAGCGGAACGCCAGGCCGCACGCCGGCGTGGCAGATGAAGTAACCGCCCACCGACAAAGCCGGCCGCAGCGACGCCAGAAAGCGCTTCTCTTCGAGCGTGAGCGTTGTATGCAATGCTTCCGAGGCGCGCGCGAAGTCTTGGATACGCCGCGAGACCGGCACGCCGAACGAACGCAGGGTCTCCAAGCCACCGAGATTTCGCCAGTGGCTGCCGACAAACGGATCGGCAAGAAAGCGTTGCATGATGCCTTCGTGGTTACCCTTGAGCGCAACATAACGGCCGGGGAATGGATTGGTCATGAGCCGCCCAATAACCCCGCGGGAATCGGGCCCGCGGTCGATGTAGTCGCCGACCGTCACCGTCAGGCTCTCGGTTCCGGCTTGGCCGGCGTCGCGATAGATAACCTCGGTCAGCTGATCCAAAAGGTCCAGCCGGCCGTGAATGTCGCCAATAACGTAAAGCGGCGCGTTCGCGCTCAGATCGACTACATCCATGGCTGGCATTTCATCCGCGGCGGCTGTGCAACGCCGCTCAATATGTGTTATCCCCCGCCCAATAAGGACAACATTTTGTCGCCCTCGTGGCACCCTCCACGCCAATGAACCATTCATCGACCGCCGGCACGGGCAACGCGCAATCGCGGACCAGCGTTCTTACTGCGCTCTGCCTCCTCTGGCTCGTCGGCTCAGCCCTGCGGCTGACGATCCTGGCGGTGCCGCCCGTGATCCCGAAGATTCATCACGACCTCAGCCTCAACGCCACCCAGATCGGCGTGCTGACAGGCCTGCCGTCGATGCTGCTAGCGCTCGCGGCGGTGCCGGGCTCTCTCTTGATCGCGCGGCTGGGGGTCCGCAGTGCCATGATCGTCGGCCTAGCGCTGACCGCCGTCGGCGGCGCGCTGCGCGGCATCTTCCCCGACGTCACGTGGCTCTACGCCATGACCATTGCCATGGGCGCGGGCGTCGCGATCATGCAGGTGAGCATGCCGCCGGCGGTGCGCGCTTGGGTGCCACACCGGATCGGCTTCGCCACCGCAGTCTATACCAACGGGCTCCTGATTGGTGAACTCGCGCCCGTCGCGCTCACCATTCCCTTCGTCCTGCCGCTTGTGGGCGGTTGGCAGGGGGGCTTCGCGTTCTGGAGCGCGCCGGTTGCAGCGATCGCGCTGCTGGTGCTGTTGTTCGCGCAGCGCCAGCCGACGGCGAACGGCGCGCCAGTACGGCGGCGTTGGTGGCCGGACTGGGGCAGTTTTCTGATCTGGCGACTGGGATTCATGTTGGGTACGGTCAACGCCATCTATTTCGGCACCAACGCGTTCCTGCCGGACTATCTCACCCACCGCGGCCAGAGCGCCTGGATCAGCGCCGCACTCACGGGCTTGAATGCCGGTCAACTGCCTGCTTCGGCGCTCCTGCTCGCGTTTGCCAGCCGGCTCGAACTCAAGGCATGGCCCTATGCCGCGAGCGGTCTGCTGTGCGTCCTCGCCATTGCCGGCATTGTGTTCGGTTCGGGGCCCGTCGCCGTCGCCTCCGCGACTCTGATCGGTTTTTCCGCCGCCAGCATTCTGGTGCTGGCGCTGGCGCTACCGCCGTTGCTGGCGCCGCCTGATGACGTGCATCGCGTCACCGCCGCCATGTTCACGATCAGCTACAGCTGGGCCGTGGTCGTGCCGGTGATCAGTGGCATAGTGTGGGACGCGAGCGGTATCGCCGCCATGGCATTCCTGCCGATCGCGATTTGCGGATTCATCTTGGCCGGGCTGTCGCCGGCCATCAATTACGTACGTCGTGAGGAGGTCTAGCGCCATGCGCCCGATTCCGGTGGGAGCCAAAGGAACAGACACGCTGCGAGTGACCCCGGCCCATCTCGCGAGCCAGTTCAAGGACGCGGCGCTGCCGCCGGTGTTCGCCACGCCGATGATGGTGCGGGCGATGGAAAACGCGGCGCTCAATGCGATCCGGGACTATCTCGATCCGGGCGAAAGCGCGGTCGGCACGGTCGTCAATGTGCGCCACCTGGCGGCAACGCCGGTCGGACATCAGGTCACGGCGGAAGCGGAAGTCACCAAAGTTGACGGCAGACGCATCGAATTCAAGGTCAGCGCGCGCGACGAAACCGAAGAGATCGGCAAGGGCGCCCATGAACGCAGGGTGGTCGACCTCGCCCGTCTCGGAAAACGCCTGAACGAAAAGCAGAAACCCTAATCAGGCCCGTGCCGGCCGCCATCGCTAATGCGGCCCGCGCGGTCAAAGAACCGCGTCGTCATCCAACCGATCGAAACCCCGACAAAGCCGCCCGCGACAACGTCGCTGAAGAAATGAAAATTGCCCGCGACGAGCGCGGCGGCGATGGCGGCTGCTGCAAGCGCACAAAGCGACCTCAGTCGTGGATAGCGAATCCACAGCACAGCAAGCACGGCACAGGCGGCCGCCATGTGGCCAGATGGGAACAACTCGTAACCGGTGCCGCCGTGGAACCAGTTGAAGCCATAGGCGCCATCGTGGATAAACGAGGGATTGTTATCCGTCCAGGTCTCCGGCCAAGTGCGCCCGAACGCCCATTTGAGCAGGTTCTTGACCGCCTCGCTCATGGTCACGCTGACGCTGCAGGCGACGACAACGGCCGCCAGCCGCGACAAAGGCCGGCCGGCCAAGACCCGCAAGCCGAGCCCAAAAAAGGCGATCGCCGCCGCCGGCAGCAATGGATCGGAGAAATGGCTGACCGGTGCGGACATCGGGCCGCCCTGAGATGCGAAATGGATATGCACCCATAAGGCGGCCGGCCGGTCGAGCCATTGATAGCAGATGATCACGGTGGCGACGGTGAGCGCCAGCGCCAGAAGCCATCGTTGCAGGGCGGTCATGATTCGTGTCGCATTCGTCCGATTCTTCTCCAGGCTTCTAACCATGATGCGGCCGCGCGCCTAGGGATCGCACGGATTGCACCAGATGAAATTTCGATAATGCTAATACCTGGCACAGGGCGTTTACGGCTGCACCGTCTTCACACTACTATCCCGCTCCCACCGCTCTTTGCCGGACGTCCCAGCCCATGCAACCCGCCAAGTCCTTTACCCTTTCCGCGCATGGCGCGCACATGCCGGCAATCGGATTCGGCACCATGGAGTTTCCGGCGCGCGCCGCCGAGCTCGTCAATTATGCGATCAATTGCGGCTATCGTCTGATCGACACCGCGCGCAAATACGGCACCGAAGAGCAGGTCGGCGAAGGCATTCGCGCCAGCGGCATCGCGCGGAAGGACCTGTGGGTCACCACCAAGGTCACCGAATTGAACGCGCGTGGAACCGACTTTCTCAAGTCGGCCGAGACGTCGCTCAAGGCGTTGCAACTTGACTATGTCGATCTGCTGCTGGTGCACTGGCCGCAGCCCAAAGTGCCATTTTCGGAAACGCTCGGCGCGCTCGCCAAGGCGAAGCGCCAGGGCCTGACGCGCCATATCGGCGTGTCGAACTTCACCATCGCCATGCTCGACGAAGCCGTGCAGGTGTGCCCCGAGCCGCTCATCACCAACCAGATCGAATACCACGCCTATCTGCCGCAGGACCGCATGTTGGCGGCGCTCAAGCGGCACGGCATGATCCTCACCGCCTATTGCCCGGTGGCGCGCGGCAAGTTGCTGGACGATCCCGTCATCGGCGAGATCGCCAAGACGCACGGCAAGTCGATCGCGCAGATCGCGCTGCGCTGGCTTATCCAGCAGCCGATGGTGGCGGCGGTGCCGCGCGCGCTCACCGAGGAGCATATCGCGGAAGATCTCGACGTATTCGAGTTCGCGCTGAGCGACGATGAGATGCGCCGTATCTCGGCGCTGCGTAGCAAGCAGATGCGCATTGCCAACCCGCGCGAGCGCGCCCCCAAGTGGGATGTGGAGTCGGTGGCCTAAGGCGGCTCCCGCCCCGGCCCCGCCGGTTTGGCACACCTGTCCACCACCGGTCCGCTACCGCGCCCAGAACTTTCCGCGCCTTTCCAATGGCTTGCCCCAAGTGACCGGCCACGGCACCGATTGCGGGCCAAGGCCCATCAAACCGCTTGACGGGACACTTTCGTTCGTATCGAATTATTCGAATATTAAATAATAACATCTGCGACGGGGGAAGCGATGCAACCAGCACGACAGTGTGTCGCCGTGCGTGCGGCCAAAATCACAACCTGTTTGACTGCCGCTTGGCTCGCTGGCAGCGCAGCGCAAGCAACCGAGGGCTACTTCCAATACGGCTACGGCGCGCGCCAGAGCGGCCTCGCCGGGGCCGGCGTCGCCGACTCGCGCGACGCCATGGCGCTCTCGCTCAATCCGGCCGGCCTCGTCGATGTCAGCCGGCAATTGCAACTCGGCATGGCGCTGTTCATGCCCTACCGCAGCTATACCGCCACCGGGACCGGCTTCGTAGCGCCGGGAAGCTACGACAGTGGCGACAATATCTTCCCCGTCCCGAACATGGCCTACAGCAGTCCAATCGATGCGGACTCGGCATGGGGCCTCGCGGTGTTCGGCAACGGCGGCATGAATACCAACTGGCCCAACATGACCAATACGTCGCCTGGCTGCGGTGGCGGCGTCGGCGTGTTCTGCGACGGCAGCAAGTTGCACGTCGATCTTATGCAGGCGTTCATCGCGGTCGGCTACGCGCGTCGCTTCGGCGCGTTCTCCGTCGGCGTCTCACCGGTGGCCGCCATTCAACGAATCCGGGTGCAGGGGCTGGGCGCGTTTGCGGGTATCTCCTCCGACCCCGCGAACCTGACCAGCGGGGACTATTCATACGCCTACGGCGGCGGCGCGCGCCTCGGCGTGCAATGGAAGGTCATGCCCAATGTCCGCCTCGGCTTTTCCGGCCAGACACCGATCTGGATGACGAAGTTCCACAGCTATAGCGGCCTGTTCGCCGAGGGCGGCAGCTTCGATATTCCAGCCAACCTCACCGCCGGCATCGCCTGGGACGTGATGCCGGACTTCACCGTGATGTTCGACTACAAGCACATTTTCTACGGCAGCGTTGCATCGATCGCCAATCCGATGTCGTCGCCGGGATTGCTCGGCCAGTCCAACGGACCCGGCTTCGGCTGGCACGACATCGATATCTTCAAAATTGGCGCCGAGTGGCGCACGACGCCAAAATGGACTTTCCGGGTCGGCTATGCCCACAATACTAATCCGATCCAGTCGGCCGACGTGACCTTCAACATCCTAGCGCCGGGTGTAGTCACCGATCATTTCACCGGCGGTTTCGCCTACAACCCCAGCCCCAGCTCGACGTGGGAATTCGCCGCGGCTTATGTTCCCTCGCACAGCGTCAGTGGGCCTGAGAAAATAGGGGCGCCTCCATTTGCGGCCACCCCAGGCAGCAATATCGACATCGAAATGCATCAGTACCAGTTCACCTTGGGCTACACCTACCACTTCGTCCCACCGGCGCCGGTGCAACCGATGATCCATAAGTGATATAAACCCGACAAGCGACCACAACTCCTATGATGAGAGGCAGATGAGCGGACTTTCCCCTACCCTGACCGTCGGTATTGGTGGTCTCGTGATCGGCCTGATCTTCGGAGCCGTCGTGCAGCGCACCAATTTCTGCACAATGGGCTCGATATCGGACATCGTCCTTATGGGCGACGGCCGCCGCTTCCGGGCCTGGGTGCTGGCGATCGCGGTCGCGATCATCGGCACTCAGATTCTTTCGTTTGCGGGTGTGGTGGACATCAGCAAGGCGATTTACCTAACGTCGAATTTCGGCTGGCTCGGCGCCGTCATCGGCGGGCTGATGTTCGGCTTCGGCATGACACAGGCCGGCGGCTGCGCGAGCCGCACCCTAGTGCGGCTCGGGGCCGGTAATCTGAAGTCGCTGCTGGTGACGCTGGTGCTCGGCATCGTAGCCTACGCGACGGTGCGAGGCCTCCTGGCGCTGGCGAGGTTGCAGATCGAGACGACGAATGTCGATCTGACGACGCATGGGCTCGCCAACCAGAATCTCGGTGAAATGGCGGGTGCAGCCCTCGGGTTGTCGGCCGGCACCGCCCGCGCCATCGCCGCGGCCGTACTGGCGCTGGCGTTCCTGATCTACTGTTTCAAGGACGCGAGCTTCCGTCGCAGCCCCGCCAATATCACCGCCGGCCTCGTCATCGGCCTCTGTGTTGTCGGCGGGTGGGTAGTGACCGGCGTGCTGGCGGCCGACGACTTCAATCCGACGCCGCTTTCATCCATTACCTTTGTGGCTCCGGTCGGCGAGAGCATCCAATACTTGATGACCTTCACCGGCGCGACCCTCAATTTCGGCATCGCGGTGGTCGGCGGCGTCATTCTCGGCAGTTTCCTGATGGCGACATTAACTGGTGAGTTCCGGGTCGAGAGTTTCGTCGACCACAAGGATTTCCTGCGCCATCTCGGCGGCGCCAGCCTGATGGGTGCCGGCGGCGTGATGGCGCTTGGCTGCACCATCGGCCAGGGCATCACGGGACTGTCAACGCTCGCGCTCGGCAGCCTGATCGCCTGGTTGTCGATCCTGGCCGGCGGCTATCTCGGCGTGAAATATCTCGAGGAAGGCTCGCTCGGCGGCGCCATCCGCTCGGTGTTCGTGCGGGCGTAAGAAGAAAAAGAACATCTGAAAATTAAACCGGCGCCGTACAAACGGCGCCGGTTTTTTTCAAGCGACAATTCCGACGAAGGCGGATCAGCCTGCGCGCGCCTGCAGCTTGCTGCTGAATGCGAGCAGGAAGGCCAGGCTCTTCTGCGTCTCCGGCTTCGACAGCATCGACATCATGCCCATGATGCCGCCGCTCGGCTTCGACTGGGCAGTTTCCTGCGCCGCTTCCTCGAAGGCCATGCGCGTGTTCTCGGCGAGCTCGCCCATGGCTTCGTTGCCGACCGTGTTGATCATGCTCTCCATGAACATGAACAGCCGCTCGACCATGTTGTCGGTGAGCGCGCTGCGCACCGCATGCAGGGTCAAGGCAAGGTCGCAGACGGTGTCGATGGCGCCCACCTTGTGCAGCTCAGTGAGCCGGTCGATCAGCGAATGCACCGCCGCGCTGGTGTCGGGATCATTGAGGCGATCGAGCAGATCGAGGGCGTTCCCGCCCATCATCGCTAGGCGCTCGACCATGCCGTCGGTCAACGCCTCGCGCGCTGCAAGGCTCAGACGTGCCATTTCGTCCATCGGTTGGTTGGTCATGTCGTTCATGGCGGCCCCCTACAATAAGCCGCGCGCGGACAACCAGTACAGCCGGTTATAGGCCAGCTTGAACCAGTGGATCATCTGCGACGGCGGGCCCGGATTGGGCGGCGTCGTGTAGTTGAACCAAACATAAGTGCCCGTGCTCATGCCGGTCTCAACGAAGCAGAACACCTTGCCGTCATAGTCGCGGGCCCAGCGGTCTTCCTTGATCAGCGACGACAGGTTGTCGACGATGGTGTCGGCCTCGAAATGCGCGGTCGAGCCGGCCTTGGAGATCGGAATATTGGTCGTGTCACCGACAATAAAGACGTTGTCGGATCCTTCCTTCAGCAGTGTATTTTTTACCGTCGGCACCCAGCCGCCAGCGCCGAGATTTGAGTTGGTGATCACCGCCTGACCGCTATGCGGCGGGATGGTGATGAGCAGATCGTAGGGCAGCGTCGAGCCCTCTTCCGAGGTGATGGTCTTGGCCTTGGCGTCCACAGATTTGGTGTTGAAGAAGGTTTCCGACTTGATGCCAGCGCGATCGAACTCCGGCCCCGTCCAGTGCGCCACCGGCTCAAGCGCATGCAGCCGGCCGATCGGATAGGTATAGGTGATCTCGCTCTTGTCGAGCAGGCCCCTGCCGGCGAGGAAGTCGCGCAGCATGAAAGTGATCTCGAGCGGCGCCACCGGGCATTTGTGCGGGGCGTTGACGTTGACGACAATCTTGCCGCCTTTGAAGTCGTTGAGCGCGTCGCGCATCTTGCGCGCGCCATCGAGGTCGTAGAACCAGTGCCCGCCCTCGGTCATGCCGGGAATATTGTCGGGCCGAATACGCGAACCGGTGGCGATCACCAGGAAGTCGTAACTGTGGGTCTTGCCCAATTCGGTGGTGACGGTCCTTTTGTCGACGTCGATGTTCTTGGCGGGATCGACGATGTAGGGCACGCGGCGGTCGAGCACCTTGCGCTGGTCGCGGAACAACTCCGCCTCGCGCATCTTGCCGAACGGCACATAGAGCAGGCCCGGCTGATACATGTGCTTGTCGGTGGCGCCGATCATGGTGATGGCGACGCTTCCGGAGGACAATTCCTCTCGCAGTTGGCGGCACAACCCGTTGGCGACGATGGTGCCGGCGAGACCGCCGCCGACGATCAGGATCTTCTTGGCCATCTTGGTCTCCTCCCCCTCTGTCAACGCCGCCGGCACCCACTGCGCTGGCGCACGCTAGTCGGTCATTTGGCTTTGCGCACGACGATGCTCCAGTAGCCGTCCTCCTGGGTCACCCCCACCATCTCGTGCTTGACCTTCTTGACCCATTCCGGAATGTCCGCAACCGAGCCTTTGTCGCTCGACCAGACCTCGATCTCATCGCCGATATTGACGAGCTTGAGCGTGGCAATCAGTTCCATCAATGGCCCTGGGCAGAAGGCGCCGCGCGCGTCGATCTTTTCTCTCGCCATCTCACTCGTACTTTCTAGAGCTTCAAAGGGTAATGAATTGCCCGTCCTCTGCATCGGATAGGAATTTGGTGAGGCCGAGCGGCCCATCGAACATGTCGTCTTCCAGATGATCAAGCTCCCAGCCCTGCACGTCCAACGCCATGGAGCAAGCCCAGAGCTTAAGGTCGCCGAGTTCCTTGCCCTGCTGGAACAGGATCATGGGATCGGGCGCCTTCTTTTCCTTGAGCAGCTTGGAATATGCGCCGCCGTGATAGCGTTGGTCGGCGGAAGCGCCCTTGGCGAAGGCAAGCAGCGCGTTCATGCTGATGAACACCTCGACCGGCCGCTCCGAGACGGCGGCAACCGAGGCCATCATGGCCGCCATCTGAACCTTTTCGTGTTCGCCGGAGCAAAGCAGGATGTACAACGTATTTGACGCCATCGCTTGACCTCCACGCGCACAGATCCCCTATCGAAGCATAATCTTACCCAGGCCTCGGCCCCTGCTTTTGATTTGGCTCAAGCGGTGCGCTTTATTATGAAACTGAATACCTTGTCCTCGCTCTTCGATTCCATCAGTTCGTTGCCGGTCGTGCGGCAGAAGGCCTCGAAGTCCTTCACCGCGCCGGGATCGGTCGCCAGCACCTGCAGCGTGCCGCCGGTCGGGATGTCCTTGAGCGCCTTCTTGGCGCGCAGGATCGGGAGCGGGCAGTTCAGTCCTTTTACATCGAGCACCTGGTCGGCCATGTCTCTTCCTCAGACGTTGTCGAATTCTATGTCACTTAGATAAACAGGTTGATGTCGCTCTTGGTCGCGGTCTCGATATAGGTGGCCGCGCCGCCGAGCACCGGGCCTTCGATCATGTCGTCCTTGGTGTATTCGAACAGATCCATGGTCATCTGGCAGGCGATCATTTTGACGTCGGCCTCGAGCGCCATGTCGCGCAATTCCTCGATCGAGGCAACGCCCTTCTTCTTGATCAGGTTTTTCATCATCGCGGTCGCCGCGGCATCGACGCCGGGAATGGCGGAGACCAAGTTAGGCATGCCCATATGCATGCCCATGATGGGCATTTCCATGGCCGGATTGCCGAGCGTGGAGATTTTCAGATTGAGGTCCTTCTTCAACAACGTAAGGCCGTAGAATGTGAAGAACATCGTCACCTCTAACCCCATGGCGGCCGCGGTGGTCGCCAAGATGAAGGGCGGATACGCCCAGTCGAGCGACCCCTTGGTGACGATCATCGACATCGATTTGGTATTGGTTTCGTCGCTCATGACTTCACCTCTCCCGGCCTGCCGGGTGCTAATGCGGTGGATTTGAAGTTCGTACCATTCTTTGCAGCAAGCTCTGATACGAACTTCAAATCCAAAACCGCACTAGAACCATTATGTTGCTAGTGTCCCTTAGATTCGGAAGTTCGCTCCAGGACTTGCTGCACAATCAAGCGAACTTCCGAATCGGGACACTAGTACGGCGCCCTATTCGCAGCCTGCGAAATTGTCGGCCGTCATCTTCGCTTCGTAGGGACCCGCGACCGCCGAACCGGGCGTGAGCGCGGCCTTGGCCGTCGCCCAATCCGCCGGCTTAACCTTGACCATCCAGCCTTCGCCGTAGGGCTCGGCATTGGCGATCTTGGGGGTGCCGACGAGCGCTTCGTTGACCTCGACCACTTCGGCGTCAAAGGCGATCTTGGCCGGGCCCACCCACTTGCCGGATTCGACCGTGGCGCACGACTTGCCGCTCTGCACCGAGCGGCCCACCTTCTTGGCAGTGAAGGCGACCAGTTGGCCCGCCATTGCCGCGGCAACGGCGGTCATGCCGAGCGTCACCGTGCCGTCGGGGTTTTCGCGGTACCAGATGTTATTCTCGACGTCGTAGAGCAGTTCGTCGGGAAGGTTGCAGCCACGTACGCTCGGCATTGATCCCTCTCCTTTATGTCAAACGGTTCGATCCGGCATTGCCTCGTTCTGGCGCAGCGGCCGCGATGAGCAACAGAATTCGCCGAGACCGGCGACCTCCAGCTTGCCACCAATGAACAGCGCCAAGTGCCGCGCTACCATAGCACCAAGCCGCAAGCGGCGGGCAGTGTCCGGATGGGCGGGATCGAGGCGGACGAGATTGTGATGATAGACCAGCTCGCGGCCGGTCTCGCGGCAGGCATTGAAGCTCGGCTCACCGCGCGCGCCCTGGCGGTGCAGCGCCAGCAGACGGAAGCCCTCCACCCTGTCGGCCGTCGGCGTCTTGCCGTGCGCCACGACCCAGCGCTCCAGGATAGCCTCACCCAGCGCCAGCAACTCGTCGGCGTAAGGTGCAGCTTTCTCCCGCAACGTCGCATCCGACGCGGCGTCGATCGCGTCAAGGCGCGCAGCCACGTCATCGAGACTCATTGTGCGGGTATCATCCATCAGCCGAGGCCTTTTTCCCGAATGAGATCGGAGGCGTCGGAGAAGTTCTCCTGCACGCCGACCTTGCGCGGCGAGAGGCCGAGCGCCATGCCGAGGAGCTGGGTGAAATAGAGGATCTTCACCGAGGTCTTGCGGCCGAACACTTTTTCCGCCCGCACCTGGTGCATTTCCAGGCCCGTGTGGCAGGTTGGGCATTCGGTGGCGATTACGTCGGCGCCGCAGGCTTCCGCAGCGGTCAGCAGATTGAGCACCAGCTTGGTCGAGGTGTCGCTGTCCGACAACGTGTGGGCACCGCCGCAGCAGGCGGTCTTGAGCGGATAATCGACGTTCTCGGCACCGGCCGCGGCCAGGAGATCGTCCATGAAATGCGGCTGCGACGTCAATTCCGAACCCGGCCCTTGATCTTTTTCCGGGAAGATGTGGCGCGGACGCGTATACATGCAGCCGTAGTAGTTGGCGACCTTGAGGCCTTTGAGCGAGTTCTTCACTCGCGCCTTCAGCCCCTCCTCGCCGACCGATTCCTTGATCCAGTCGAGGGCGTGGATGGTCTCGACCTTGCCGGCCTCGTAGGTGGTGTGGCCGGCCTTGCCCGACAGCCGAGCGTTGATCTCGCGCGAGGCATCGTCGTTCTTGAGGTCGTATTCGGCCTTCTTCAGATTGTGATAGCAGCCGTTGCATGGCGCCATCACCGTATCAAAGCCCATGTCACCGGCGATGGAGAGATTGCGCGCCGAGAGATAGGTCTGCAGCTTGGGGTCGACGTTCTTGACCTCCATGGCGCCGCAGCAGTTCCAGTTCTTCAATTCGGTCAGTTCAAGGCCGAGCGCCTTGCCCAGCGCCTTCGTGGAGCGGTTATAGGCGTGGCCGGTTCCTTCCAGCGCGCAGCCGGGGTAATAGGCAACCTTCTTGTATTTGCCGCTCATCATTCCGCTCCTTGCGTGTCGAGCTTGAGCGCGCGGGCATCGGCCGCGTGCCGCTCGGCGACGTATTCATCAATTGCCGCGCTCGCCGCAGCCCAGTTGCGCGTGCGCGGCCGGAAGACGGTGGCGAGCCCGAGCTTCATCAACATAGAGACCGGCAGCTTCATCAGAAGACCGCGCACCAGCGCCACCAACCAGTCCTGGAACAGCGACTGCTTGGTGCGCGCGAAGAATTGGCGCAGCACCAAACCGTCTTCGATCTTGCCGGTGGCGAAGACCTGCTCGGAGAAGGCCTCGTCGAACACCATCGACGGTTTCTTTTCAGTATGGCCCTTCAGCTCCAGCCAATGGGCGGTGGCCTTCATCACGCCTTCCGGATTGACGTCGCGCGGGCAGGCATAGGTGCATTTGTTGCAGGAGACGCACTGCCAGATGATGTCCTTGTCGCGCAGCAGCTCGTCCTGCATCCCTAAGCGGATCAGGTAGATCCAGTAGCGCGGGTTGAAGTCCGAGTTGATGGCGTTGACCGTGCACGAATTGGTGCAGGAGCCGCATTGCCAGCAGCGGTGGATGAACTCGCCGCCCGGCAGCGCCGCGATCTCCTCTTCCATCGCCTCGTTGTAGTCAGTGACGGCGCGCGAATTGATGAACGTGCTCCAGTGCCCGGAGACGTCGACGCCTTCGATCTCCAAGTGCTCGTGGGTGACCAGATTCTCCGGCCGGATCAGCGATTTTTCGTAAATCGGCATCGGTTTCCCTTACGAACTCAAACGGCGCTGTTCGCCGAGAACATGGGCTTCGCCATCGATCAGCTTGAGGCGGGTGCGGCCGGACTCGGTATCGACCGCATCGAGCCCGAGCAGCCGGCGCGTATGCGCCATGGAATCTTCCTTCGTCGCACCGCAGAAGTCGCCGCGCAGATACGCGCCGCCTTTGTCGTTGATGTAGCCGGCATAAACATGCGCGCAGAGGATATCGACATAGAATGGCAGGTCTCGGAACACGCCATTGTCGGCGAGAAAACCTTCCAGCTCCTCGCGCAGCATTGCGAAGGTCGCGAAATTATCGTCGATCTTGATGGCGCCGGCAGGAACGCCGTTCTCATCGTGCCATATCTCGCGCAGCACGCCGGTGTTCACGCGCATGTCCCACATCCAGCGCGCCATCAGCGGATAGTGATGCGGAGCGGTGTAGTGCAGCACCTCGGCGCCGAGGTCGCGCACCCAGCGGTGTTCGCGGTCCTCGGGAAAGCCGGCGCAGAACGCGGCCATGCGCTGGTCCGCGGTGCTGACATCGGACCAGCCAGCAAGCAGCTTAACGAGCCGCGGGTGCAGGCTTTCGTAACCGTTATGGGCGAGCCAGGCGCCGATGCGGCGCCGCGCCGGGGTCACGAAAGCCGCGAGATCGAGGAACTCGGTCTCGCTCAGCTCATGGACCCGGCCCTTGCCGAACATTTCCTCGAACAGCGAGGCCTTCAGCGCCAGCGCGCCGACATAGCGCTCGACCCCGCCTGTATTGTCGGCGGCATCGACCAGGCTTTCGAACGCGGCGCGCAACCGCGGGCCCGACAAATGCAACACCGGCCGGCTTGGGGCCGGCGGTTTCTGCTTGTTGGTCCGCAGCAGCGAGAACATCACTCAGCCGCCTCGCTTACAACGCCGCGCACGGCATTCAGCGCCGCCATGGCGGCCGACTGCCCCTGCGCGATGGAATCGTCGATGGTTTCCGGCCCCGTTGCCGCACCGGCGACGAACACGCCAGGGCGCGAGGTCGCCGACATGTTGGCGTAGGTCGAGGCCTTCTGGATGTGGCCGTACTTCTCCAGCTTGACGTCGAACACCGCCGACAGCGTCATGTTGTCGACGTTCGGGTCCATGCCGATGGCGTGCACCACCATGTCGAAGGGAATGGTGATCGGGCGCTTCACCAGGGTGTCCTCGCCCTTCACGATCAGCCGCTTGCCGTCGGAGGTCACCTCGGCGATGCGCGCCTTGATGTACTTGACCTTATGCTTCTCCTGGCTCTCCCAGTAGTACTGGCCTTCGTAGAGCCCGAAGGTGCGGATATCCATGTAGTAGATGTAGACGTTACAGTTCGGCAGCTCTTCGCGGATTTCCATCGCGATGTTGGCCGAAACGGTGCAGCAGATCTTGGAGCACCATTCGCGCCCGATCTGGCGGTCGCGCGAGCCGACGCAGAGCAAGATGGCGACGCGGTCGGGCTTGCGGCCATCCGAGGGACAGCGCACGCCCTTGCCGGACGAGATCATCTGCTCGACTTGGGTGGTGGTGACCACGTCCGGGTAGGTGCCGAAGCCCCATTCCGGCTTGTTGACCGAGTCGAAGTGGGTGAAGCCGGTGGCCAGGATGGTGGCGCCCGCTTCGACGGTCGAGCCATCGGACAGCGTGGCCTTGAAGTCACCGGGGCCGCCGCTGAAGCTCTTCACCGAAACGTTGGTCTTCAACTCGATGAGCTTGTTGCCTTCGACGCGCTTGACCATGCCACCGATGGCGTCCCTGGCCCATTCGCCCGACGGCACCAGCTTGGCATAGCCGGACTGGATCGGCGCGCCGCCGAGAATATCGGACTTATCGACCAGCACGACACGCTGGCCGGCGCTGGCCAACGCATGGGCTGCCGACAAGCCGGCGGGGCCACCGCCGACGACGAGAACCGGACGAACTCATTATTCCGCACCTCCGGATTGCGCCGCGATCGCCGGCTGCGGCTTCACGTAGCCGGGGCCCGAGGTAATCGCACGCTTGGGATCATAGAGCGTCTCAATGCGGCCGGCCTTGACCTCCTCGAGATAGCTTTCGAATTCGGCTTTCGCTTTTTCCCAGTCGATGCCGAGCTTTTCCAAAAGCCCTTCGAACGGGGACGCATGCCAGTGCAACTGCGCCAGCTTGTAAGGATGCGCGCCGCACAGCAGGGCGGCGAACTGGCAGTCAGCCATGACCGGCAGCGCATAGACCTTGTCGACCGCCTTGCCGATCCACTGGTTCTTATCGAGGGTAGTGATGCAACCAGTGTCGTGGCCGATCATGACGTCGGCTTTCGCCTCGTCCACCGCCACCTTGATCTTGCGGTCGATGGCGAAGGAGCGCGTGAACTCGCGCTCGCCGATGATGTGGCGGAAGCCGAAGCCGCAGCAGTCGTACCAGGTCGAATAGTCGATGACGTTGGCGCCCATGGTCTGCAGCAGCCCGGTCGAGACCGCGACGCGGTTTCCTTCCATCACGGTCTCATCATAGATCACGTCTTCCGGCACCATCTTGTAGACGTGGCAGGCCGGATGCACGGTGGCGCGGATGTTGCTGCAGTCGATGACCTGATGTTGCCTGATGCGCTCGCGCATCACGTGCAGCCATTCCGAATAGTGCACGATCTCTTCCGGGATCAGCAGCTTACCATCCACGAGACGGCCGAGCTTGCCGAGAATCTTCTTCACCTGCTCGCGCAATTCGGCCGAATGCATCAGGAAGATGCGCATCTCCTTGTAGTTGCCGAAGGAGGTGCCGCAATGCACCAGCGGATAATAGGTGCCAACCGGCAGGCCCTGCGCCTTCGCCGACATATAGGCCTGGTGGAAGTTGCGCAGGAACACGGCGGCGAGGCTGACGACGTTGCCGATGCCGGAGCCGTGGTAGTTCCAGGCGGTACACGAGGTCTGGTCGGTCTCGTCGATATATTGGGTGCCGAGCGTGTTCATCAGCCACATCACGCTCGACGGATAGCCGGGGATGTTGCCGCACTGGCCGCACGACTTGTGGTGCCAGAGATTATTGGTGGGGATGCGCTTTTCCCAGCCATAGAGGGTGCGGGCGACAACCGGTTCGTGGCGCTCGTCGAGCCGATGCACGACGATTTCGCCGTCCTTCTCGAGCTGCCACATGGCGTCGCGCACGTCCTCGACGCGATCCTTGTTGGTCAGCATGGAGCGGCGGTCGATCTTGGCTTCCACCCAGGCAGTGGCGCGCTGAGCCTCGGCCGGCGAAAGATTGGACGGCCGCCACTCGCTGCCGTGGCCGGTAAAGGTCTCTTGGCTGTTGCCGGGCTTATCCATCGTTTCGCTCCTAAGTTAGTCGCGTTCGCCGGAATTATTCGTCGTCGTTGTCTTCTTGCTCTTCGAGCCACTCGTTGTACTCGTCGCGCTTCTCATCCATCACGTCGTTGACGACGTCGAACAGGTTCTCGTCCACCATCTCAAGCTGGTCGAGCACGCCGGTCGCTTCCCAGATCGAATAGAGCTCGACCGAGGTCTTGAGATTGACCTCCCAGGCCGTGTCCATGGTGTGCATGGTCGGCACCGGAATCGCCTTGCGAAGAATATTGAGCGGCGCGTCGACCTTGGTGACGTTCGGGCCCCAGTCGGGGAAGGCGTCGCGGGTTATCATGTTGGGCGCGAGCTGGTTGCCGGTGGAGATCACCTTCAACAGCACGCGCGAGAACGGCCGCAGCACGTCTTTCGCCGACTGCATGCCATGCTTGATCGCGGTCTCGCGCATGAGCATGACGAGGCCGCCGGGCGAATTCTGGAACGGGCAGCGCGCGGCGCAGGTGTAGCACTGGGCGCAGGCCCAAATCTTTTCCTGCATGGCATCGTAGATACCTTCGAGATTTTCCGTCCACAGAAGCTGGACGATCTCGCGCGGCGAATAGTCGTAATAATGCGCCGACGGACAGGTGGCGGTGCAGATGCCACAGTTGAGGCAGCCGTGCAGCTCGTGGTCGTAGAGGACGTGGCTGCGGATGTCGTCGAAGATCTCTTCGAGCTTCTCGTAAGGAACGACCGGCTTTTCCGACACCGGATCGCCGATGCTTCCTTTTTCGCCCGTCATGGCCGCAAAGACACTCATGCGCGCCTCACCTTGAATCAGGTCAGAAAGTCAGAACTAGTAAGTCAGGACTCTTGCGTCGTCGTCTTCCATGACGTCCTCGATGACCTTGGCGCCACCGACGATGCCTTCGCATTCGGGGATCAGGTCTTCCTTCGTCATGTCAAACAGATCGAGGTTGGGGGAGCAGCAATAGAACTTCACCCCGGCCTCGTGGGCGTCCTTGATAAAGTCGTAGACAGTCTTGGGGGAGCCGGCCTTCACCACCAGCTTTTCGGCCACGCCCTTCTTCATGAGCTGGCCGGCGGTCGCGGTGCAAACCACCTCGACCTCGTAATCCATGGCCGCGGCGACGGTCGCCTGAAAGAATGGCGCGCCCAGCTCCTCGCCGTTGCGCGGGTCGGTGTTGACCATGATGATGATGAGCTTCTTCGCCATTTCGTCCTCGGGCACCCCGTTGAAAACCGAATTCTTTTGAATTCTTTTTGCTGTTGGCGGTGCGGCGACCCCATTCGAGGATCGACCGCACCACGGCTATCACCTCAACACATATTCTAATTATTGAATAGATACCATAGCTAATATACAAAAATCACGTGTCGATAAGCCCAATGAATTCAATGATCTGGCCGCATCAGCCCGGTTACCCCGACCAGCCCGACCATGATCTCAGCCAGAGCCACCGCAATTTCCCCCTGCACCGCGCGCAAGGCCGCAAGCGTCTCGGCCGTGCCCTCCGGCACATCGTCAAAGGCCATGATCACGTCCTCGATCATCGCCGATTTAACGCCCGGATGGCCCAGGAAGCCAAGGCAATTATCACGGATTTGGAATACGACCGGGGCGTTGTCCTCACCGATCGCCAGCACCTTGGCGTCGGGCGGGAGCACAGGGCGGTCGCGCATGTAGCTGGCGACCGGAAAGGTCTGCGGCAAATGACCGCTGAGGGCGTCTGACACCACGCGGCGGGCGCGCTCGACGGTGAAACGCAGCGGCGCCTCGTCGGCCCCGCCCCCGGCGGCGGCGGTGAGGATGCAGGCGCCGATGCCGCAGCCAATCACTGGCAGGCCGCGGTCGAGGAAATCGCGGGTCAACCGCAGTTCGGCAGCGAGGCTGGGGATTAGACTGCCGCTGACGATGCCGTAGGGTCCGATACCTAGCAGCACCAGACCGTCGTATTCGTCCGCAGTGAACGGTACCACCCCACCCGGCGTGAACGGCCGCGTGTAACGGAAACGGATGTTGCGGCCCTCGAAATGGTCCTCCATCAGACCGAGATAGTCGGCTTCGACGTGCTGGAGGACGCACAAAGTCTTCATGACGGCGGACAATCCGTTTGCGTGACGGGATCGAGTGACGATACTAGCCGATGGCCGCCGAAACATATATAAGTTCTTATATGTGAAGAACGCGAGGGAACGATGGCCTGGTATCAATTGCTGCAGGAGATCGAGCCGTTCGACGACTTGCCGTTCGATCGGACGCTGGTCGACGCGCTCGAGGACGCCGCCAAGGAGCGCCCGCTGGGGCCGATGCGCTTCTACACCCCCACTTTCCGCTCCTATACCAGCGACGAGTTGAAAGGCTGCGGCAAGGCCAGCTTCCCGGCCTTCTCCATCACTGGTGGCGCCTGCGCGCTCAATTGCGACCACTGCCAGGCCAAAATCCTGGAGCCGATGATCGCCGCTACCAGCCCGGCCGAGCTCGAACGCAAGGTCCGCGATCTCATCATCCTCAAAGATCTCGGCGGCTTCCTGCTCTCGGGCGGTTCCAACCGGCGCAACGAAGTGCCCTACGAACGCTATTACCCAACCATCGAGAAGCTGAAGCGCGAATTTCCGCAGTTGCGCATTGCCGTGCACTCGGCCCTGCTCGATGAGACCCGCGCCAAGCGCATGGAATCAGCCGGTGTCGACGTCGCCATGATGGACGTCATTGGCGCGCAGGAAACCATCCGCGACGTCTATCATCTCGACCGGCCGGTGGCCGATTTCGAGGCGACTTTGGCGGCGCTGTCCGCGACCTCAATGGACGTGGTGCCGCATATCGTGATCGGCCTGCATTACGGCCGGCTGCTGGGCGAGGAGAACGCCCTCGACATTATTTCCCGCCACGGGATCGCGGCACTGATCCTGGTGATCGTGTCGCCGATCTATGCGCCCGCCGATAAGCCATTTGCCACCATCGGCACCGAGGACGTGGCCAAGGTTTTCGTCGCCGCCCGCCAGCGCATCCAGAACGCGCCAGTGCAGCTTGGCTGCATCCGCCCGGCCGGCACCCACAAGATGATGACCGATGCCTACGCGGTGATGGCCGGGTTCGACGGCATCGCCTACCCGGCGCAAGGCACGGTGGAACTTGCCCGCGCGGTCGGCCGCCCGATCGAGCAGGAGCACGCCTGTTGCTCGATCTCCCTCGACGGCCTTGCCGGCCGCCGCGCCTGCGCCGCGTGAGGCGCCGATGGGTCGCGAAACACCAGATGTTTTGGTCATCGGTCTAGGACCAGCAGGCAGCCGTGCCGCCGAAGCCGCCGCCAAGGCCGGCTTGCACGTGATCGCGCTGGAAAAGCGTGCGGCCGCCGGCATGCCGGTGCAGTGCGCCGAGTTCGTGCCGTCGATGATCGAGCGCGATGTGCCGAACGTCGCAAACGTGACCGAACAAGTGGTCGCGCGCATGTTCACGTTCATCGAAGAGGATGAGAAACCGCATATCACGCCTGAGTTCCGCGGCCGCATGATCGACCGCGGCGTATTTGACCAGATGCTTGCGGAGAACGCCGCCAATGCCGGCGCCGACTGCCGCTATGGCATCAAAGTGCGTTGGATCGACTCCGACGGCACGGTGCGCGCCGCCGACGGCGGCTGCATAAAGCCCAAGGTGCTGATCGGCGCCGACGGCCCACGCTCGCGCGTCGGCGCGGCGATCGGCTCGGTCAACCGCGATCTGGTGGAAACGCGTCAAGTCACCGTGCCGCTGGTGCTGCCGCATGACGCGACCGACATCTTTCTCAGCGCCGATTACCGCGGCGGCTACGGCTGGCTGTTCCCCAAGGGCGCGGTCGCCAATGTCGGCCTCGGCATCTGCGTCGACGGTGCGCTCACCGAAAGCCGCAGCTCCCGTCGCGGCTTAAAGGCGATGCTGATGCTGCTGCTCAGCCGCCTCGCCACCGAGCGCCGCATCGGCACCAATGGCTGGGCGCTGACCGGCGGCGCCATTCCCGTCGGCGGCCGGCTTAAGTCCGT
>CAVTBG010000002.1:0-40272 GCA_963732895.1 uncultured Pseudomonadota bacterium
ACCGATCAACTCAAGATATGATGCTTCTGCGCCGCCACCGATGACCGGACAATTCAGGGCTGCGACTCCATCATAAAGGCGGGCAAGGAGACGACCGCGAAAATCGCCAAAGCCTTCGGCAATCGCGGTCGGTGATGGGGTGGCCGCCCGTTGCCGCAGCCGACACTCATGATGCAGAGCAGTCGAAATAAATATCATATAAACACGGAACTTTTGGCCGTAGCCGGCACTGTGTTGAAGCCAATAGACCTTTCATTTGAATGCGAAGGTGCGCCCAGTCCTTCGGACCATACCCGCTAGGTGCGGGCCATTTCGGGGCTGCCGAATGCGAGGTGCCGTTTCGTGTTGGAACGACCCATCAAAGGTGATTTAATAAGTGTTGTGGCGGTTGAGCTAGAGTGACGGGGGGCTGCAATGTATCAAGTGAGATCGCTGGCTATTTGCGCAATGAGCCTTTTCGCATTTGGCTTTCAAAGCGCGAGCGCTCAATACGCCCAGAACAATCTGTCATCTGACGTTTCGGGCGTGGCTGCGTATACAATTCCCGAACTACAAAATCCGTGGGGCGTTTCATTCTCTCCCACTGGACCGTTTTGGATATCAAATCAGGCTAGTGGCGAAGCGACCATCCTGAACGGGGCGGGTAGTCCGTTGGGACTTGTTGTAAGTATTCCGACGCCAGCTGGCGCTAGCCAGCCTATTGGCCCAACCGGGACTGTGTTTAACGAAGGCGCTGGCACTGGGTCTTTCAACGGCGACCTTTTTCTATTTTCAACACTTAGCGGACAAATTGCCGGATGGAAGCCCGCTTATGGTACTAGCGCCGCGACTGAATTCTTGAATCTCGGCGCAGTATACACCGGACTGGCGTCCGGAAATTCCAGTGGACCAAACTTGTATGCGGCTGATTTTAAAAATGGAAATGTAGATGTCGTCGAGTTCATTGGCACATCGTTCAATCTAAGAAATTTGCCTGGCAATTTTACTGACCCGAACCTTCCGGCCGGCTACGTTCCGTTTAACATTCAAAACCTCAACGACCAGTTGTTTGTTACGTTTGCGTTGCAAGATGCAAGCGGGAACCAGCCGCTAGCGGGCGCAGGTTTGGGTTTCGTGGACGTGTTTAATTTAGATGGCAGTTTTGCCAGTCGACTGATCTCGAATGGCGCCCTAAATGCCCCATGGGGTCTTGCGATTGCGCCATCTGACTTTGGCGAATTCAGCAACGATCTTCTCGTCGGCAATCATGGCGATGGTACAATTTGGGCCTTTGATCTCAACGGCGCCTTGATCGGGCAGATGAAAGACGCTCAAGGAAATCCCATCGTTAACCCGGGTCTTTTCGCGCTAATGTTCGGCAATGGCAGCCAGGGATTTAATGCCGACTCGCTGTATTTTTCTGCTGGAATCAATGGTGGAGCGAATGGCCTGTTTGGCGAGATATCGGCAACGCCCCTCCCGGGCGCGTTTACTCTCTTTGCCTCTGGCCTCAGCGCGTTAGTGTTTTTGTTCGGTCGGCGCAGAAAAAGTGAGAGAGCCGCGATGGCTGCAGCCTGAGCGATCGACACAGTTCGTCATTTTTAAGGACCGCCGCAAGGCGGTCTTTCCCTTTGCGGTGCACGGGTTCGTCGTTGGCCCTAAGCCGACCAGAAGCTTGTCGCGCCCCTAAATCTTCCGGCTGTCATAGGCCCAGTGCAGCAGCGCTTGCCGCTGGCGGCGGCGGCAAAGCAGATCGCCCGGCTCGCAGTTTTTCTCGAGTTGCCGAACGTGCCGCCGGATCGCCTTCCATCGGCCGATCTGCCGCTTATCCTCTTGGGGCATGCGGCGGCCCATGTAATAGCGGCAGTACCACTGGAACCAGCCACGCGGATCGTCCGGGTGAATCCAGCCCTTGCGTTTCCATTCGGACAGCGGCTGACTGGCGTCGATGCCGAAAAAATTGAGCGAATTGTCGCGCTTTTTCAGTGACAGCTTGGCGCGCGCGAACCAGCTCTTGGGGAACTCACGACGGCAGTCGGTCATGTATTTGCCGCCGAACACACCGAGCCGCAACATTTCGGCCGGCGTCAACTGGGGCTTGAACTCGGGATCGAACTGGCGGCCTGGCTGCGCGCTGAGCGCGTAGCAGTAGCCCTTCTGCATCTTGTCGTTGACGGTGACGGTGCGCTGGCGCATGCGACTTTCAGGACTCGGATGCGGGAATGGCTCGAACTCGCGACCAGGTCTGCATACTCGGGATGCCGCTTGATATAGGCCTTTACGAACGAGCAGCGCGGCACCACCGTGAATCCTTGCGCGCGCGCGAGGTCCAGCACACCGGACACCAGCCGCGCGCCGAGGCCGCGGCCTTCCAGGTGTTTTGGCACCTCGGTGTGGTGAATCGTGAGCATATGGCCGTCGCGCTGGTAGTTGGCGAAGGCGATCTCGCCGTCGGTGTCGAGTTCGAAACGATGGCGGGCGGTATTGTCGCGGACGGTGTCGGTCATGGTCATCTTTCCTGCGCGGTCGTAGTGTAGCGACGATTGCGAGTCCCGCCTATTATCCAGACAAAGGTCAGCCATGCCGAACCTCACCCTCTATCACATCGCGCCGTCGCGCTCTTCCATCGTGCTGTGGATGCTGGAAGAGGTCGGTGCGCCCTATGATGTCAAGCTTTTGAAGATGAGCGAGGGCGACAACCTCAAGCCCGACTATCTTGCCATCAACCCGATGGGCAAGGTGCCGGCGCTGAAGCACGGCGATTCGATCATCACCGAGGTGGCGGCGATTTGCACCTATCTCGCCGACGAATTCTCCGCGGCCAAGCTCAGTGTGCCGGTCGGCACGCCCGCTCGCGGCGTCTATCTGAAATGGTTGTTCTTCGGACCGAGCGTGTTCGAGCCGGCGATGACCGACCGTGCCTTTCCGCGCAAGGAGGCCCCGCGCGCGACGGCGCTGGGCTGGCGCGATTTCGATCAGGTCCTGGACATCATGGCCAAGGGAATTGGCACCGGACCCTGGCTGATGGGCGACCAGTTTACGACTGCCGACGTCGTGATCGGTTCGGGCTTGCGCTACGGCATGATGTTCAAGCTGGTGCCCGAGCGTCCCGAATTCCTGGCCTATGCCGCCCGCATTGCCGAACGCCCGGCGGCCCAGCGCGTCGAAGCCAAGGATAAGGAATTCAGCGGCGGCTGAATACGGTGCGGCGGCGCTCAATCGCGGCCCTCATCCGGGATATTGAGCAACGCCCCGCAAGCTTTGCAGTGCACGGCGTCCGCGTCGTGCCGGAGCAGGCCGCATTGCGGGCAGCGGTAGCGTACCTTGGTCGGGCTGATCAGCGCCCGCGCCAGATTAAAGAACAGCGTGACACCGAAGATCATGATCGCCACCGAGATCAGGCGGCCGAGAGTGCCCTGCAGCGTAATGTCGCCGAAGCCGGTGGTGGTCAGCGCGGTAACGGTGAAATAAAGCGCGTCAGCCCAATTGTGGATCGCTGGATTGCCGTAATGCTGGGTCTCGTAGACCACGCCGGTGGTGATGAAGATGAATACCGCGAGATTGGCGACGGCGAATATCACCTCTTCGTTGCGGCGGAAGAAGCTGCTGTCGGCGCGTAGCTGCGCCAAGAGATGATAGGTGCGCATCAACCGAAGCGTGCGCAAGATGCGCAGGAACGCGGCGCCTTCGCCGATCAGCGGCGCCAGGAACGAGACGATGGCCGCTGCGTCAGCCCAGGTCGAGGGATGCAGCAGGTCGCGGCTGAGTTGACGGCTGATGGCGATGCGGGCGGAGAAGTCGGCGAGGATCGCGATGCCGAACACGACATTCACGACTTCGATGAGCGGAGTGCGGGGGATGAAGGAGGTCGAGACGATGAAAGCGATGGTGACGAGGTCAAAGACGAGCAGACCGTAGCGGAAGCCGTGGCCGAGGCGGGTGTTGGCTTCGTACAACCGTTGCAAACTCTGCCGCCACGACGCGGCGCCGTTTAGCTTTCGTTTCGTCTTCGGCACCGGCGCTGCGCTCCGCTGTTGACGTTTCATCCGATCGCGCAATGGAACTCATGTGCCTCTCAACGTCCTGATGTATGTCAAACGGCATGGCAGCGTCCGCAGGTAGAAGGTTCGCAGGCCGTTTAATGCATAGGCCGCAACGCGCGGCCGAATAGACGTTTTGTGCAACCGAAAGAAGGAAATTTGAATGAGCATGCGGAAAACAGCTCTGGCGCTGGTGGGGGCGATTGCGCTCGGAGCCGGTACGATGATGACGACGGGGGTGGCGCAGGCCGTGCCGGCGGGCTTGTCGAGCCATTTGAACGCCGGCGCCATCGGGTTCGATCTGGTAGAGAACGTGCAATATCACTACCGCGGGCGGCAATACTGCTTCTATTTTGACGGCTGGCATGGCCCGGGCTGGTACTGGTGCGGCTATTCGCATCGCCGCGGCTATGGCTGGGGTGGAGCGAGTGGCTGGCGCGGCTGGCACCACAGCCGGGTGTATCGCGGGCCGGTTCATCGTGCGCCGGTCCATCGTTACTCCGCGCCGCAGCACAAGCAGTATCAACCGCGTAGCGGGCACGGCAACATGCAGAATCGGCCGCATAATACGAATCGCAACATGCAGAAGAAACAAAACAACTAAGGCTTGAAGGCAGGGCATGCGGCGCGCGGGATTCCGCGCGCCGCATTGCTTTTGCGGAGGCGATGAGCCTCAGCGGCGGTCCTCAACTGGTGCGGTCGAGCAGTCCGCGCACTGTGTTCTCGATGGTGCCGTAGGCGCCTTCACCCGCGTGCCGGTAGACGATGCGGCCGTGCTGGTCGACGATATACTGCGCGGGCCAATACTGATTGCCGTAGGCGTTCCAGGTGGCGAAGTTGTTGTCCTGCGCCACCGGATAGTGGATGCCGTGACGTTTAATGGCGGCGGCAACGTTCTCGGTCGATTTCTCGTAGGCGAATTCCGGCGCGTGCACGCCAATCACGACGAGGCCGCGGTCTTTGTACTTCTCATAGAGGTCGACCACGTGCGGCAGCGTGTGCACGCAGTTGATGCAGCCATAGGTCCAGAAGTCCACCAGCACGACCTTGCCGCGGAGGCTCGCGAGCGTGAGCGGGCGCGAATTGAGCCAGTGGGTGATGCCGGTGATTTCCGGCGCGCGGGAACGAGCGTCGGCGAGCTTCACCGGAGCGGCGGCGGAGGCGCGCGCGGGCACCGAGACGCCGATCATGCTGCCGGTCGCGATGACGAGGGCAACAAGCGCGGCGGCGGCCAGCGCCACATAGAGCAGTCGTCTAAGCATGGCGATTGTCCTTTCCGTTACAAGCCGATCTGTCCGGCGGGATAGAATTGCGTGAGCCAGGCGGTGAGTTCGGTGTCGACCTGGAAGTACATGGCGGCGGCGAACGAGACGATGAGCACGCCGAATCCCTGTTGCAGGCGCTGCGCATAAGGCGCGATCGATCGCACGCGGGTCGCGGCGACTTGCCCGCCATAGGCGATGGCGAGCATGGGAATAGCGGCGCCGACGGCGTAGAACAGCAGCAAGGTGGCGGCCCATCCTGGCTGCTTCTGCGTCGCGAGCAGTGTGAGGATGGAACCGAGCACCGGGCCGGCGCAGGGCGTCCACACCAAGCCGAGCGTGGCGCCGAGCAGCAGGCCGCCGGCGGCGCCTTCGTTTGTGCGCGTCGCGCCGTTGCCGACGCGGCTGAACAACGTGGAGGCGGCGACCGAGATGCGCGCGTAGAGCCCCGGCCACACCATCAGCACGCCGAAGGTGGCGAGCAGCGCGATCGCCACGTTGCGCAATTGGTCGGGCGAGAGGCCGGCGACGCGGGCGAAGAAGCTGAACACAAACGTGACCGCGGCGAAGGCGGCGATGAAGCCCAAAGCGATGAACAGCGGCCGCATCCGGGTCGCGGACTGGCTCCGCCCGGCGAGGCTCGCGCCGAGCAGGATCGGCAGCACCGGCAGCGTGCAGGGCGCGGCCACGGTGACAATACCGGCAAGCAAGGCGAACAGGGCGCTGAGCATCTCGGACCTTCGGTTGCTGTTTGGACGCCGCGACCAAAACGCCGGCGCCTCACAACCGCAGACATACGCGCCACCCCGCTCACCTGCGACCGACAAGCGCGTGATCGGCCGTCACGTTGCGGTCACCGGCGCTGACGGCCTCTTCACGCGCCGGTGAACGGGCGGTGAGGCGCGGGCCCCGGCACGCAAAGAACTCTTAACACCCATGCGCTTTGATCGGCGGCCACGGCGGAGGGCCACGGGCATGGGATCCAACCGTTTTGCACCGACCGGCGCGGCGGCGCTGCTCACCTCGGAAGGGTTTGCGGTCTGGGCGCTGTTCGCGCTGCTGCCGCTTGCGGCCGGCGGCACGGTCCGCGAGGCCTGGGACACCGGCGGCTACTGGGTGATCGGCATGCCGGTGTTGCTGATCTCGCTCGGCCTCGCCGGCGCCATGGCAGAGCAATCGCCGTGGAAGCTCGCGGCGTGGGCGCTGTTCGGCCACGCCGTCGCGATGATCGCGTTCGCGAAACCCGGCAGCGATCTCGGAATGCTGCCGCTGGCGATCGCATTCATCGGACTGCCGATGTTCGCCGCCTTTTCCGGCGCCGCTTGGCAAGC
Organism: uncultured Pseudomonadota bacterium; assembly: GCA_963732895.1. Lineage (GTDB taxonomy): Bacteria > Pseudomonadota > Alphaproteobacteria > Rhizobiales > Xanthobacteraceae > Pseudolabrys. The sequence continues at coordinate 6,613 of CAVTBG010000002.1, forward strand.
ACTGCTCCTGCGAAGGCCGCCACGGCCCGCGGCCCGGCATGCGGCTGCGTTTATGGCAAGAGCATGCCCATTCTCACGGAAGACGAGCTTTGGTTTTTAGCAAAGCACGGGTTTTCAGAAGACGACGTGTATGACGGTCGCGGCGAATCGCAGGCGTATCGGCGTCATGCGGCTAAAGCAGCGGGGAAGTTCTTTGTGCTTGGCACGCCATGTCGCACGGCAGGGCATAGGCTAAGGACCCGATCGCACCATTGTGCTCAATGCGATCCAAAAAAGATCGCCTTTCAGAGACGATACAATTCACCCGGCTTTGTCTACATAGCGGGATCGAAGATCGGGCGCGTGATCAAGATAGGTACTGCCATCGACATCGCCCAGCGTGAAAACCAACTTAGAGGGGAGCATCACGGGGGGCTTTCAGATTGGGAGGTGTTATTTTTTATAAAGGTTCGCGAGGCCGGCCGAGTGGAGCACGACGCCTCGGCAAAGGTCAAAGCGACAAAGGTATACAAACCATATTTTAAGGACGGCATTTCGCAGACAGCCACTGAGATTTTGCGATGCTCATTTAGCGATGCCTACCGAGCCGTATCGGAAACCGTTGGAGGCTTTTCGGAATTCGAAATTTGGCAGTGGACCAGAGCACACGAATATGACTTTACGTGAGTCGGGGTGGGCTCCCTATGCTTGCTCTCACATGACGAGAGAGTCAAAATGACAATTGATGAACAAACCTATCGGCTACTCGAAGTGTTGGGAACGTGGATTTCAGGTATTGGCTCGCTTCTTGCTGTAATCGTCGCGTTGTATCTAGCGCTTTCGGAAAGAGCGGTTCGGCTGAAAGTTACCGCAGGTTATCGTTTGGTGATGACGTCGGGCCTGGGCAAAGATGGCGAGGTAATCGACATAACCGTAGCGAATATTGGGGCGAGGGACGTAGTCGTAACGAACGTCCTTTGGAGTTGGGGAATTTTGCGGAGGCAGTACGCCGTTCAGGTTACCGGCTCGGCGATGGATAGTTTGCGCATTCATCAAAGATTAGAGCCTGGCCATCGCGGTTCCTTCTACATAGACGTTGATCCGAAGGACGATGATAACTGGATTAGGCGTTTTGCCAAAAACCTACCCAAGTACTTACGAAAATTATGGGTACGTCGGATGAAGGTGGGAATTTCAACAGCTGTCGGAAAGACTGTTTGGGCGCCAATAGAAATGTCCCTTGGAAAAGAGCTAATCGAAGCCGCTGAGTTATTAGCGCGCGAGAGCAAATCGAACTCGTAAGGTGGGTTATGCGCCTTTGGCGCTAACCCACCTTACGGGCTGATTTAGGCTCCTGGAAAGTCTTTCTGATATTTTTCGCGTGCTTTGCGAAAATCACGTCGTGAAGTCCAATGGATACGCCCAAAGCCATCAGCGACTCCAATCTGTAAAAAGGTCTCTTTCAAAAACAAATCCTTGTCGTATGGGAAGACAAAATGTGCTTGATCTCCGACCTCAAGTTTAGCCGAAGCACGTGTTGTCGCCCAATGGTGGTAGTCCGGATAAACCATGGCACTACCGTGTTCCCGCTCCAAAATGCGTCTTTTGATCCAGTTTTTTCGAAGGAATGTAAGTCCAATTCGGTTTGCGATTGGACCCATGTTCAGCGCTTCTACGAATACATATGGGCCGTCGGGCGGGCGCCCAGCCTGAATGATTTTCTTTACCGCGATGTCTACATTGAATTTTGGCTTTCTAATTGCATCGCGATAAATTGTCCATCCGAGAGTTACAGAAGATATGGCTATGGCCAATACACTTGTAATTGTCGGAATATAATTCTGAAAACCGTTTAAATCAGCCATAGAATCACTCCGCCGCTTCCATCCCCTTCTTCTTCCGTCGCCCCGGCGCTCCCCTTCCCAACACTGGCTTCAAAAACTCGCCCGTATAACTCCGCTTCGCCTTCACTATCTCCTCTGGCGTGCCCTGGGCGACCCTCGGGTCAAGCCCGAGGGCAGGCTTTCTCGCCGTCGATCACTTGATCGCCACCGGCGTCAATTCGAACACGCGACCGTATTTTGCGGCCCCGGCGATATCGCCACGGCGTAACGCGAGGCGGACGGCGTCGAGTTTGCGAGCGTCGTCGGGCGAGAGATAGGGCGACCAGGCTGTGTCGTCCTCGATCAGGTCAACTGGGACCTCGGCGGCGTATTTGCCTTCATGAACATATTTGCTGCTCTTGCGGATCATCGGATCAACCGTCGTTTGAAGTCTTCGTCCCAATGGGCTGGATCTGGCCGGTACGCGGTCACAAGCACTGCGGGACGGCGCTGGCCCTCCGGAATGCCCCACACGACATGGACGGGATGTCCGTCTCCGTCGTGCTGCAAAGTCAGAACGCTTGGCCCACGCGCCCGGTCCGGGTAGTCCTCGATGGCGACGGCGGTCGCGATGCCCGCGACCGCATCGCCGGCAAGAATACCATCCTTGTCGAGCTCGTTAAAGCCGTGGCCGCTGATCAGGTAATCGCCCGCCAGCACGAGCGTTTGTATCCGGCGCAAGGTTTCGCTCATGCCGCCCCCTTCACCTCCACCCCGGCGCGCGTCCCGCGCGCCGACCCTCCCCGCATAGCTCGCCGGACGGCGAGCGTCCGCTCGCCTATGGGGGAGGATGAAGCGTGCCTCACTCCGCCGCCTCCATCCCCTTCTTCTTCCTTCTTCCCGGCGCTTCCCTCGCCAACACCGGCTTCAAGAACTCCCCGGTATAACTGCGCTTCGCCTTCACAATATCCTCCGGCGTGCCTTGGGCGACGATCTCGCCGCCACCATCACCGCCCTCCGGCCCGAGGTCGATGATCCAGTCCGCCGTCTTGATCACTTCCAGATTGTGCTCGATCACCACCACGGTGTTGCCGGTCTCCACCAGCTCGTGCAGCACGTCCAAGAGCTTGGCGACGTCGTGAAAATGGAGCCCCGTGGTGGGCTCATCCAAGATGTATAAAGTGCGGCCGGTGGCGCGCTTGCTCAGCTCCTTGGCGAGCTTGACGCGCTGGGCTTCGCCGCCCGAGAGCGTGGTGGCCTGCTGGCCGACATGGATGTAGTCGAGGCCGACGCGGTGCAGCAGCGCCAGCACGTCGCGCACGCGCGGCACCGCCTTGAAGAACTCGAGCGCCTCTTCCACCGTCATGTCGAGCACGTCGGCGATCGACTTGCCCTTGAACAGCACCTCCAGGGTCTCGCGGTTGTAGCGCTTGCCCTTGCAGACGTCGCAGGTGACGTAGACGTCGGGCAGGAAGTGCATCTCGATCTTGATGACGCCGTCGCCCTGGCAGGCCTCGCAGCGGCCGCCCTTGACGTTGAACGAGAAGCGCCCCGGCGCGTAGCCGCGCGCCTTGGCCTCGGGCAGGCCGGCGAACCACTCGCGGATCGGCGTGAAGGCGCCGGTGTAGGTGGCCGGGTTGGAGCGCGGTGTGCGGCCGATCGGCGATTGGTCGATGTCGATGATCTTGTCGATGTGCTGCAGGCCCTCGATCTTGTCGTGCGGGGCCGGCGCCAGCGAAGCGCCGTTGAGCTTGCGCGCCACCGCGGCATAGAGCGTGTCGATCAACAGCGTCGACTTGCCGCCGCCGGAAACGCCGGTGACACAGGTGAACAAACCGAGCGGGATCTCGGCGGTGATGTTTTTCAGGTTATTGCCGCGGGCGTTGACCACCTTGATCATGCGGCGCGGGTCGGGCGCCTGGCGATCGGGGATCGGCACGGAGAGTTCGCCGGACAGGTACTTGCCGGTCCACGAGCGCGGCGCGGCGATGAGGTCGTCGACATGGCCCTCGGCGACGACGTGGCCGCCGTGGATGCCGGCGCCGGGGCCGATGTCGAGCACATAGTCGGCGGTGCGGATGGCGTCCTCGTCGTGCTCGACCACGATGACGGTGTTGCCGAGGTCGCGCAGCCTTTTGAGGGTCTCCAGCAGGCGGGCGTTGTCGCGCTGGTGCAGGCCGATACTTGGCTCGTCGAGCACATAGAGCACGCCGGTGAGACCGCTGCCGATTTGGGAAGCAAGCCGGATGCGCTGGCTCTCGCCGCCGGAGAGCGTGCCGGAAGCGCGCGAGAGCGTGAGGTAGTCGAGGCCGACGTCGACCAGGAAGCGCAGCCGCTCGCGGATTTCCTTGAGGATGCGGCCGGCGATCTCGTTCTGCTTGGCGCTGAGCTGCTGCGGCAGGTTGCCGACCCAGTCGCCGGCCTTGCGCACCGACAGTTCGGCGACGTCGGCGATGGTCGCGCCGGCGATCTTGACGCAGAGCGCTTCGGGCTTGAGCCGCGCGCCGTGGCAGGCGGAGCAGGGGGTGTCGGTGAAGTATTTGGCGAGGTCCTCGCGCGCCCACTCGGATTCAGTTTCCTTGAAGCGGCGCTCGAGGTTGGTGATGACTCCCTCGAACGGCTTCTTGGTCTGGTAGCCGCGCAGGCCGTCGTCGTAGACGAACTTGATCTCGTCCTCGCCGGAGCCGTAGAGGATCGCCGTTTGCGTCTTTTTCGGCAGGTCCTTCCATTTGGTGTCGAGGGTAAAGCGGTAGTGCTTGCCGAGCGCGTCGAGCGTCTGGGTGTAATAGGGCGATGACGACTTCGCCCACGGTGCGATGGCTCCTTTACGCAAGCTGGCGTCCTTGTCGGGGATGACCAGGTCGGCGTCGATGTGCTGCTCCAGCCCGAGGCCGCCGCATTCCGGGCAGGCGCCGAACGGGTTGTTGAAGGAGAACAGCCGCGGCTCGATTTCGGAAATGGTGAAGCCGGACACCGGGCAGGCGAACTTCTCGGAGAAGATCAGCCGCTCGGCATTGGCATTGCGGCCGCGGTTGGCGGCGGCGCCCGTGGCCTTGCTGTCGGCCAATTCGATCACCGCGAGGCCGTCGGCGAGCTTCAGGCTCTGCTCCAGGGAGTCCGCCAGCCGGGTGCCGATATCGCCTTTAACAACAAGGCGATCGACGACGACGTCAATGTCGTGGGTGAACTTCTTGTCGAGCGGCTTGACCTCGCCGATCTCAAGGAAGGCGCCGTCGATCTTGACCCGCTGGTAGCCCTTCTTCAGCAGGTCGGCGAGTTCCTTGCGGTACTCGCCCTTGCGGCCGCGCACCAGCGGCGCCAGCACATAGATGCGTGTGCCCTCCGGCAGTTCCAGCACGCGGTCGACCATCTGGCTGATGGTCTGGCTCTCGATGGGGAGGCCGGTGGCGGGCGAATAGGGGATGCCGACGCGCGCCCACAGCAGGCGCATGTAGTCGTAGATCTCGGTGACGGTGCCGACCGTCGAGCGCGGGTTCTTCGAGGTGGTCTTCTGTTCGATGGAGATGGCCGGCGACAACCCGTCGATCTGGTCGAGGTCCGGCTTCTGCATCATCTCAAGGAACTGGCGGGCATAGGCCGACAGGCTCTCGACGTAGCGGCGCTGGCCCTCGGCATAGATGGTGTCGAAGGCAAGCGAGGACTTGCCCGAGCCCGACAGGCCGGTGAACACCACCAGTTGGTCGCGCGGGATGGCGACGTCGACGTTCTTGAGATTGTGCTCGCGGGCGCCGCGGATGGTGATCGAGCGGGCGTCGCGGCCGGCGGTCTTGGGGGGCAGGTCGGTCATGAGGTCGGTTCTGGGGCTTTCAAGCAACTTTCAAGGCGCATGGAACAGAGTGGCCCCGGCAGAGGCCGGAACATTGGGCGTCGGACGCGGAAAACAGTTGACGGAACGTAGTGAGAACGACGGGTTTGCGCCAGCCTAGGAGCTTGCAAACCTGCATTGCCGCTGGGGAAAATTAGGGCGGGCAACTCGTTCGCGCGACATTAGACGCGGCCTGACAAGGCTTAAGCCATCTCCTTATAATAGTTCTAAGGTATTGAATTTATTGGTGTTATCTCTTGACCTAGCGCAATTCCCGGCCCAAATGAGCGTGATAGTTAGAAAAGCGCGAATGGGTCGCATCCTCCGCCTCACGACGGATTTCGGTCATGACGGTCATGGTTCAGACGGCAACGTTGGAAGAAAGCGCCGAGGCGCGGCCGTCGTGCCTGGGCCATGCGCCGCGCGGGTTTCGCGGCCGGATCCATGCCATCGCGGTCGCGGATGGCACGTCGCACCTGCCGGAAGGCGAACTCGAGCGGCGTCTGATCGAACTTGGTTTCACCGAGGGGGCGACGGTCGAAATCCTCCACGAAGGGATTTTTGGTCGTGACCCCATCGCCGTGCGCATCAATCACGCCACGGTCGCTTTGCGCCGCCGTGAGGCGATGGCGATCCTTGTGAGCTGACGGGACTGGATCACGGGCAAAGTGAGCGCGATCGTAGAAGGCGAAGGGCGGCATTTCGCGCTGATCGGTGCACCGAACAGCGGCAAGACCGCCCTGTTCAATGCGCTGACCGGCAATCGGCAGAAAGTTGCCAACTACCCGGGCGTCACCGTTGAGCGCAAGAGCGGCGCCTTGCTGACTCCGGCCGGCCGCAAAGTGACGCTTGTCGATCTGCCGGGCACCTATTCATTGCGAGCGCGCAGCCCCGACGAAGAGGTGACGCGCGATGTCGTGCTCGGCCGCTTCGCGCGCGAAAAGACGCCGGACCTGCTGCTGTGCGTTGCCGACGCCACCAACCTGCGCCTCGCGCTGCGTCTGGTCATCGAGCTGAAGCGGGTCAATCGACCGCTGCTGCTCGTGCTCAATATGATCGACATTGCCGGCCGGCGCGGCATCGTCATCGATCTCGATCGGCTATCGGGGGAGCTCGGCGTGCCGGTTATCACCGCCGCGGCCGTGCGTCGGGGCGGCACCGACGATCTGCTCCGCCGGCTCGACGATTTAGCGGTTGCCGAGCACAGAGCCGAGGCCGAAAGCGCCTGGATGCCGCCGAGTACCGGCGAACTACGTGCCGCGCAGCGCGAGGCCGACCGTATCATCCAGCTTGCGGTACACATGCCGGCCAAGCCGGATACGCTGACGACAAGGCTGGATGCCGTGCTGCTGCATCCGGTGGCCGGTCTGCTGTTGCTGCTGTTGCTGCTGTTCGTCATGTTCCAGGCGGTGTTCTCCTGGGCGCAACCGTTGATGGATTTGGTCTCCGCCGGCTTCGACGGGCTCGGCCAACTGGTGCAGACATGGCTGCCGGCCGGCCTGTTGCAGAGCTTTCTCGCCGACGGCGTTATTTCCGGCGTCGGCAGCGTGCTGGTGTTTCTGCCGCAGATCCTCATCCTGTTTCTGTTCATCCTGTTGCTCGAAGATCTCGGCTACATGGCGCGCGCGGCCTTCCTGATGGACCGCATCATGGGCGGCGCCGGCCTGCACGGCCGCGCCTTCATTCCGCTCTTGTCGAGCTTTGCCTGCGCCATCCCCGGCATCATGGCCACGCGCGTGATCGACAATCCGCGCGACCGATTGACCACCATCATGGTCGCGCCGCTCATGACCTGCTCGGCGCGTATTCCGGTCTATACGCTGATCATCTCCGCCTTCATTCCGGCCAAGCAGATCTGGGGCTTTGCCAATCTGCAGGGCGTGGTCATGTTCGGGCTCTACGCAGCCGGCATCGTCAGCGCGCTCGGCGTGTCGTTCCTCGCCAAGTTCATCTTCTGGCGCGACGATCCCACTCCGCCGTTCATGCTGGAGTTGCCCGACTACAAGTTACCGCGGCCGCGCAGCGTCGCTCTCGGCCTCTATATGCGCGCCAAGATGTTCCTGCAGCGCGCCGGCACCACGATCTTCTCGATGATGGTGGTGATCTGGTTCCTGGCCTCGTTCCCACGGCCGCCGGCGGGGGCCACACAGCCGGCGATCAATTACAGCCTTGCCGCCATCCTCGGCCATTGGATCGAGCCGCTGCTCGCGCCGCTTGGGTTCAACTGGCAGATAAGCGTGGCCCTGATCCCGGGCATGGCCGCGCGCGAGGTGGCCGTCGCGGCGCTCGGCACGGTCTACGCCATTTCCGGCGGCAAGGAAGCGGCTCAGCAGATCGGCCATGTGCTTGCCACACAATGGAGCTTGGCCACGGCGCTCTCGTTGCTGGTTTGGTACGTATTTGCGCCGCAATGCGCTTCGACGCTGGCGGTAATCAAGCGCGAGACCGGCAGCTGGCGCTGGATGGGCGTGACCTTCGCCTACATGTTGGCGCTCGCTTATCTGGCTTCCTTGCTCACCTATAATATTGCGGCTGCACTCGGCGCCGCCTGAGCCGCGCTGGCGGGTGCGCGTCGCAGTTGCTGGCGCCACGCAATGCAAATTGCGCTGCGGCGCAAATACGGCAGAGAAATTGCGGGTGGCGCCGTCCCGTTGTTTTCACAAAATTGATGTGCGATTTAATCGAACGATATATGCACTAAAATAAATGTGTTGAATTTCATGCTCTCCGGACCGAAGATCACAAAACTGATGTTCTGAAAAATCTGTGAAAATTAGAACATAACATCTGCCTCGCCCGTGTCCCGTGTCTATCGTTGGATAGCCGGTTGTCGGGCTCAAAAAGAACGATCCGCACCGGATCGGGAGGCATTGGAGGGAAGAGAAATGCTCGACCGATCCGACAAGATACGTGTAACTCGCCGGCAGTTCGGCCTTCTCGCCGGTGCCGCCGGCGTTGCGCTAGGCGCGGGCGCATTGCCAGAAATCGCCAACGCGGCGGGGCCGGATTCCGCCACCATTATCAAGGGCAAGGAGAGCGGCCTCATCATCCACAACGCCAAGCTCGGCGTCATGGAAACCCCGCTTACCGAACTGCGCAAGCACGCGATCACGCCCAAGAACATCCTGTTCAACCGCTTCCACTATCCGCACGAAGGCAGCGCTTCGTGGTACGCCACCACGCAGCCGCCGTCAGCGGAGATGGTGAAGAACTGGACCATCCGGGTCGACGGCCTGGTGCAGCGTCCGCGCAACGTGACCATCGCCGATCTGCAGAAGATGCCGCAGGAGAAGCGCGTGTCCGTGCTGCAATGCGCCGGCAACGGCCGCGCCTACTACGCGGCGAAGCAGAAAGTCGGCGGCGGCCAGTGGCACAATGGCGGCATGGGCAACGTCGAGTGGGAAGGCGTGCCGCTCAGGCCCTTCCTCGCCGATCTCAAGATGAGCCCATCACCGACCGCGCACTGGCTCACCGCCGAAGGCTGGGACCAACCGGCGACGCCCACGGGCTCCGACTTCGCCAAGAGCTATCACGTGGCCGACCACGCGCTCGACAACGCCATCCTGGCGTTGAAGATGAACGGCGAGCCGATCCCCGCCACCAACGGCGGGCCGGTGCGGCTGATCATTCCGGGCTACTACGGCAACATGAACGTGAAGATGGTCACCATGCTTCTGTTCGCGGCCGAGCAAAACCCGAGCGTGTTCCAGTCGGTCGGTTACCGCATGCCGAATTTCCCGGTCGAGCCGGGCAAGTTCGGGGCGAACGACTACAACTGGTACAACAGCCGTCCGACCTACGGCCACGCCATCAAGAGCGTGATCTTCTCGCCGCTGCCGGAGGACAAGCCGAAATCCGGCAACGTCACCATCACCGGCGTCGCCTTCAACGACGGCGAAGCCACGATCACCCAGGTCCAAGTGTCGTCGGACGGCGGCAAGAGCTGGACCAATGCGGACATCAAGCCGCCGATGAGTCCGTGGTCCTGGTACCACTTCTCGGCCCCGGGCAAGCTCGCCGCCGGCAAGAACACGATCATGTGCCGTGCGACCGACGCGCTCGGCCGCACGCAGCCGCTGAACGGTCTGACGCGCTGGAACCCGCGCGGCTACGAGTGGAATGGCGTCGACCACGTGGAGATCACGGTCTGACGCGCACGAAAGAAACGGGGGCGCCGCGCGGCGCTCCCGTTTTTCATCGATGTCAGGAGAGATAACGATGCGGAGGACGACCCTCCTTGCAGGGGCCGTCGGTGGCCTGTTTTTGGCTTGCGTGGCCCAAGGGGCGGTCCATGCGCAGGGCGGACCGGACATTCCGCCGGGGCCCAACCGCGACCTGGTTTACGGCAAGTGCCGTACCTGCCACGACCTGCAATATCTGGTCGAGTCGGCGGGCGTGCCGCGCAGCACCTGGAGCGACCTGCTCGACAGCATGAAGCAGTACGGGCTGGAAATTCCGCAGGACGAGCGCGCCAAGATCCTGAACTACCTTGCCACGTATCTCGGTCCCAATCCGCCGCCCAAGGAAACGCAAAAGACGGCGGCGGCCGAACCGGCAACGTCCGTCAAGGTCGACGGTGCGAAGGTGTTCAAGGAGCAGTGCAGCGCCTGCCACCAACCGAACGGGCAGGGCGTCGCGGGCAACTTTCCGCCGCTCGCCGGCAACCCGGACCTGTTCCTGAGCCGCACTTTTCCGGCCATGGTGGTGCTGTTCGGCATGGAGGGAAAGATTACCACCGAAGGCAAGACGATCGCGAGCGCGATGCCGTCGTTCGGACATTTGTCGGACGCGGAGATCGCGGCGGCGATCGGCTATGTGCGCAGCGCCTGGGGCAACGACAAGCTGAGGCCGGCGGCGCTGAAACCTGTCGACGCTAAGGCGGTGGAGGATGTGCGCAAGCAGAAGCTTACGCCGCAGCAAGTTCACGCCACCCGCACAAAGCTGAAGGCTGCAAAGAAATAAGGTGCCGCGCATCGGAGAGTAGGGATGCCCGATGTCCGTCCGCTCGCGTGGTACACACGCGCTTGGGCTGTAAAAACAGGCGATGAATCAATTGACTACCAAAAGATTGGGAACTAGAACATTCCGCGAACATTTGATAAACTTGAAAAAGCGGCCGGCCGGCAGTGGCTACGCGTGAGAAGCCTTGTGGATTAAGGCCGAACGCGCTTGCCGCCCCGGGGACGCGGACTAGGGTGAGTACCGAGACACGTTATTTACAGACGGGGGGCCATCAGCGGCTGGCAAGTCCCTCAAACGGCGAGCGGCCCGACGCGCGAACTCGGTATCGGTGAAGCAAGCATCGACCGATGAAAGAGCGAGCCGGCATCGCCAGTTCGGAGAACATCATGGCAGGCAGTGTCAACAAGGTGATCCTCATCGGCAATCTCGGTGCGGATCCGGAAATTCGCCGCACCCAGGACGGGCGTCCGATCGCCAATCTGCGGGTCGCCACTTCGGACACCTGGCGCGACAAGGCGACCGGCGAGCGCCGCGAAAAGACCGAATGGCACCGGGTGGTGATCTTCAACGAGGGCCTGTGCCGGATCGCCGAGCAGTACCTCAAGAAGGGCTCTAAGGTTTACCTGGAAGGCGCGCTGCAGACGCGCAAATGGCAGGACAAGGACGGGCAGGACCGTTATTCGACCGAAGTTGTGTTGCAGGGCTTTAATTCGCAGCTCACCATGCTCGATGGCCGCGGCGGTGGCGGGGCCAGTAGCGAAGGTGGTGGCGACGACTTCGGTTCGGCCGGCCCGACAGCCAGCCGCGAGCGGCGGCCGGCTATGGCCGGCGGCGGTGGCGACCGTGGCGAGATGGACGACGAGATTCCATTCTGAGCGGTAAGCGGTCTGTCAGCCGGCGAGCGCCACGCGCACGCCGTCGATGACATATTGCACCGCGAGCGCCGCCAGCAGCACGCCGAGCAGGCGCGAGAGCACGACGCTGCCGGTCACGCCCAGCAGGTGCGCGATGCGGGCCGCGATCAGGAACACGGTGAAACATGCCGCCACTACCACGGCTATGACGGCGAGCAGCAACGCCAGCCGCAGCGGCTCGCCATTGCCGCGGCCGGCGAGCAGCACGGTGGCGGTGATGGCACCAGGGCCGGCCATGAGCGGCACGGCGAGCGGGAAGGCGGCGATGTTGCGTACGCGCTCCTCGACCGCTTCCTCGGCCTGCTGCGATTGGCGCACGGTGCGCACCCCGAACACCATTTCGGAGGCGATGGAGAATAACAGGAGCCCGCCGGCGATGCGGAAGGCGGGCAGGGTGATCGCCAGTGAGCGTAGCAGCCAATCACCGATCAACGCGCTGCCGGCCAAGACCGCGCAGGCGATCAGGCTCGCCCGCAGCGCCACATTGCGGCGGGCTTGCGCTGGTAGGCCGGCGGTGATGGCGATGAAAGTCGGCACCAGGCCGATGGGATCGACCACGACCACCAGGGTGACCAGCGCGGAAATGAGGAACTCGGTGGGCATGGCTCATTGTGCTCCGAAGCTGGCCGCGCGGCTATACCGTCATTCGTATGCGTCCGTAAGCCATCGAACTTTCATTTGTCATTTGCGCGCTCTAAGATTCGCAAATTAGCCGTTTGGCTGGATTTGAGTGGTAAAGCATTTGTAATTGGAAATGCTGCTTGTCGTGCTGCAGCGTCGTGTGCGTACAGATCGCAACAATGAAAAATGTTCTTATTGGGAGCGACGCGGGGAGTGAAGGTGTTCGAGATAATTTGGCTAATCCTCCTTTCGATGTCGGTGGCTTATTTTATCCCGCTCGTTATTAGGATCGTTGGGACCGCATTTAAAACAGGGAGATTGGAGATTCGCGGTGGATTCGCTGAGAGGAGCCAAAATCCGCTTATGTTTTATGGCGGAACTGTTTTCTGGTTCGCATTCACAACGTTTCTTGTTTGTCTTCTTGGGTTTTACGTTTGGGGGCTTCTGCATTCACACATGTTAATCTAGATCAGCTTTGAAAAATGGATCGAGCTGCGGGCACTTTTGTTGAACGCGTGCCCGCGCTGACCAGGCTATTTTCAGTATTGCTAGCCATCTAGATCGCACGGCTGGTCCGATGCTCGGCACCTGGTTGTTCACCCTGGGCACGGTCTTGCCACGGCTGGCGGGACCGCCCGCGGTTGCCGCAGCCCGAGCCAGTTTGGCGGCCCCTCTCAGGGGATTGCGGCAAGCTCATGAATGGCCCGCAGGGCATATTATAAGCCATTGATATATTGAATGAAAATAGCTTGCGCCGGCAGTGCTTTGCAGTGGCAAACGAGTTTTGAATCAGCTACATAAAATGGTCAGCTAGCTCCGTTCCAGGAATCCATCTTTGTCCGATAGCGACACGCCCAAGTCGGGGGACGGCAGTCCTTCCGACGTCCGCCCGATCTCGATCACCGAGGAGATGAAGCGCTCTTACCTCGATTACGCCATGAGCGTGATCGTGTCGCGAGCGCTGCCCGACGTGCGCGACGGCTTGAAGCCGGTGCACCGGCGCATCCTCTATTCGATGCACGAGCAGGGCCATACGCCCGACAAGAAATACGTGAAGTCCTCGCGCGTGGTCGGCGACGTGATGGGTAAATATCATCCGCACGGCGACCAGGCGATCTACGACGCGCTGGTGCGCATGGCGCAGGATTTCTCCATGCGCCTGGAGTTGATCGACGGACAGGGCAATTTCGGCTCGGTCGACGGCGATCCGCCGGCTGCCATGCGCTACACCGAGTGCAGGCTCGAAAAAGCAGCGATGGCGCTGCTCGATGACATCGACAAGGACACCGTCGACTTCCAGGATAACTACGACGGCCACGAGCACGAGCCGGTGGTGCTGCCGGCGCGCTTTCCGAATCTGCTGGCCAACGGCGCCGGCGGCATCGCCGTCGGCATGGCGACCAACATCCCGCCGCACAATCTCGGCGAACTGATCGACGCCTGTTACGCGCTGATCGACGATCCCGCCTTGAGCATCGACGATCTCATCAACATTGTGCCGGGACCGGATTTCCCGACCGGCGGCATCATCCTCGGCCGCGCCGGCATCCATAGCGCCTATCACAACGGCCGCGGCTCGATCATCATGCGCGGCAAGGTCAACTTCGAGACCGTCCGCAAGGAGCGCGAGGCGATTATCGTCTCGGAAATTCCGTATCAGGTGAACAAGGCGACGATGGTCGAGCGCATCGCGGAACTGGTGCGCGAGAAGCGGATCGAGGGCATTGCCGATCTGCGCGACGAATCCGACCGCGACGGCTATCGCGTGGTGATCGAGCTCAAGCGCGACGCCGAGCGCGAAGTGGTGCTCAACCAGCTCTACCGCTTCACTCCGCTGCAGACCTCGTTCGGCGCCAACATGGTGGCGCTCGACGGCGGCCGGCCGCTGGTGATGAATTTGAAGGACATGTTGACCGCCTTTATCGCGTTCCGCGAGGAGGTGGTGCAGCGGCGCACCAAATTCCTGCTCGGCAAGGCGCGCGACCGCGCACACATCCTGGTCGGTCTCGCCATCGCCGTCGCCAACATCGACGAGATGATCGCGCTGATCCGCGGCTCGAAGGACGCGGCCGAGGCGCGCGAAACCTTGATGGCGCGCGAATGGCCGGCCAAGGACATGGCGCCGGTGGTACTGCTGATCGACGATCCGCGGCACACGGTATCGGAAAGCGGGATGACGCGGCTGTCGGCCGAACAGGCGAAAGCCATCCTCGATCTGCGCCTGCAGCGGCTGACCGCGCTCGGGCGGGAGGAGATCACCGAAGAGCTCGACAAGCTCGCCGTGCAGATTTCCGACTATCTCGACATCTTGCGCTCGCGCGCGCGTATCCAGACCATCATCAAGGACGAATTGCAGGCGGTGCGCGAGCAGTTCGCCACCCCGCGCCGGACCGTCATCACCGAGCAAGAGGCGGAGGTCGAGGACGAGGACCTGATCCAGCGCGAGGATATGGTCGTCACCGTGTCGCATCTCGGCTACATCAAGCGCGTGCCGCTCTCGACCTACCGCGCGCAAAAGCGCGGCGGCAAGGGCCGCGGAGGCATGCAGGTGCGCGAGGAGGACTTCGTCTCGCGGCTGTTCGTCGCCTCGACGCATACGCCGGTGCTGTTCTTCTCCTCACGCGGCAAGGTCTACAAGCAGAAGGTCTGGCGGCTGCCGCAGGCGGCGCCGCAGGCGCGCGGCAAGGCGCTGATCAACATCCTGCCGCTTGAGGTGGGTGAGATCATCACCTCGATCATGCCGCTGCCGGAGGATGAGAAGACGTGGGGAAACCTCGACGTCATGTTCGCCACCACCAAAGGCACGGTGCGGCGCAATAAGCTTTCCGATTTCGTCGACGTGCGCCGCTCCGGAATCATCGCCATGAAGCTCGCCGAGGGCGAGGCAATCGTGCATGTGGAGATCTGCACCGAGAAGGACGATGTGCTGCTCACGACCTCGGGCGGCCACTGCATCCGCTTCCCGGTGCCGGAGGTGCGGGTGTTTACCGGCCGCACCTCGATGGGCGTGCGCGGCATCAATCTCGGTTCCGGCGACAAGGTCATTTCGCTGTCGATCCTGCGCCACGTCGAGGTCACGGCTGACGAGCGCGCTGCCTATCTCAAGCGCGCCAGTGCGGTGCGCCGCGGCCTCGGCGATGAAGAGCCGGCGGCGGCCGAGGGCGAAGAGGCACACGAAAACGGAGAGAATGGCGACAGCAACGCCATGGAACTCGGAGAGCAGCGCTACGTGGAGCTGTCGACCGTCGAGCAGCTCGTGCTCACCGTGTCGGAGCGCGGCTTCGGCAAGCGCACCTCGTCGTTCGAGTACCGCACCACCGGCCGCGGCGGCAAAGGCATCGTGGCGATGAACGTGACGCAAAAGACCGGCAAGCTGGTCGGCTCGTTCCCGGTTGAGGAGGGCGACCAGGTGATGCTGGTCACCGACCAGGGCAAGCTGATCCGCACCACGGTCAACGGCATCCGCATCGCCGGCCGCTCGACGCAGGGCGTCATCGTGCTCGACACCGCGCAGGACGAGCATGTGGTGTCGGTCGAGCATCTGACCGAGGAAGAGGATTAGAGCTCATCAGCTTGCCAAGCTGCCTTTCCCTCCCGCCGCGAAGCGGTGGGGAGGGTCGGTGAGCATCGCGTAAGCGATGCGAACCGGGGTGGGGGGCGCTTTCGCCTGCTGCGCGATATATATTCCCTCCACCCCCGACCCCTCGCCATCACTCGCAGGTCCTCGCGGGGGAGAGGAGAAGAGGCTCCCGATGAACTGGCACCTGTTCTCCGCCTTCCTGCTGATCACGATGATATTGGTTCTCACGCCGGGGCCGATCGTGACCTTGGTGATTGCGACCGGGGCCAGCCGCGGCCTCCGCGCCGCCCTGCAGACGGTGATCGGCACCACGCTCGGCAACGCGGTGCTGCTCGCCTGCATTGCACTAGGCCTAAGCTGGATTCTCAAGGCTTCCGCAGAAATCTTTGATTACATTCGCTGGATTGGCGCGGCCTATCTCATCTGGCTCGGCATCCAGGCCTGGCGCCATGCCGGCTCGCCCGTGCAAACCGCGCCAGTTGCGGGTCACGTTTATGCCTGGCGTGGCTTCGTGGTGGCGATCACCAACCCGAAGACGATCGCCTTCTTCACCGCCTTCCTGCCGCAGTTTATCGACCCGACGCTGCCGCTGACGCGCCAGCTCGTGGTGATGTGCGCAGTGTCGGTGGTGCTGGCCGGCTGTATCGACGCCGGCTGGGCGACCGTCGCGAGCCTGGGCCGCGCTGTCCTGACGAAGCCGCAGCACAACAAGCTGCTCGGCCGGCTATCCGGCCTGGTATTGATCGGCGGCGGCGTGTGGCTGTCGCTGGTGCGGGCGCGGGCGTGAGCCTCTCCGTCGTCATGCCTCTGGAATCAGGATGGCCGGGTCAAGCCCGGCCATGACGTTGCGATAACGCGTGCACTTACCGCCGCGGCAACTGGTCCGTCGTCACCAGCCGGATTTTCGGATTGCCGTATCTCGTGCCGACGCAGCGCAGGTAAGGCCAGGGGCGGTCGGCGCAGGCATGCATAGCGTTGGCGATCGGCGCCGGCATGGCGCCCGCGGCCACCGGTGTGCTCGGTGCGGACAGAAGAGTGACTACGGCGGCTGCGGTGGCCGCAGCCAGAATGGCTGTCAACGATTTCATGGTTTTCCCCGGTTCTCGGCGGCGCGGCCGCTTCCCGTCGCGCATGACAATTAGTCGCGCCCACCAGCCACAAGGTTCGATGAGACAACGCCCGATCCAGTAAATAGTTCACCCGAGGAACCGGCCCTTGCCGGGCGGAACCGGGCAGGGTAGACCCCGGCCATGGCACGGACAGCCCTCTATGCCGGGTCCTTCGACCCCGTCACCAACGGCCATCTCGATGTGGTGCGCAATGCCGCCCGGCTTGCCGACCGGCTGGTGCTGGCCGTCGGGGTGCATCCGGGCAAGGCGCCTCTGTTTTCCGCCGACGAGCGGCTGGCCATGCTGGAAGAGACCTGCGGGCCGCTGGCGGCTGCTGCCAAGTGTGAGCTCGCCTGCGTCACGTTCGATGACCTAGTGGTTGAGACCGCGCGGCGCGAGGGCGCGACGCTCCTGATCCGCGGCCTGCGCGACGGCACCGACCTTGATTACGAGATGCAGATGGCCGGCATGAACGACGCCATGGCGCCGGACGTGCAGACCGTGTTCCTGCCGGCCTCGCCGATGGTGCGCCCGATCACGGCCACATTGGTGCGCCAGATCGCCGGCATGGGCGGCGATGTTTCCGCCTTTGTGCCGGCTTCCGTGGTGACGCGGCTGAAGGCGAAGTCCGCCAAGCCGCGCGCCTGATCCTTGTAAAGCCCGAGGAATCCCATGAATCGTCGTTCGATCCTGACGCTCGCGCCGGCTTTGCTGTTCGCCGGTCTGTTGCCGCTGGCGAGCCCGGCGCTGGCCCAATCGCCGCTCGCCAACCCGGCCGCGCTCAACCAGCAAGCGCCGGCGACCTACCGCGCCAAGTTCGACACCAGCAAGGGCACCTTCGTGATCCTCGTGCATCGCGACTGGGCGCCACACGGGGCCGACCGCTTCTACAATCTGGTCAAGAATGGTTTCTACAACAACGTGCGTTTCTTCCGCGTGCTGAGCGGCTTCATGGCGCAGTTCGGCATCAACGGTGATCCGGCGCTGATGGCGAAGTGGCGGGTGGCACGCATTCCCGACGATCCGGTACGCCAGAGCAATACCCGCGCCAGGATCAGCTTTGCGACCGCCGGGCCGAACACGCGCACGACGCAGGTGTTCGTCAACTTCGGCGACAACTCGTCGCTTGATCGCATGGGCTTTGCGCCGTTCGGCGAGGTAGTGTCGGGCATGAACGTGGTCGATGCGCTATATGCCGGCTACGGCGAGGGCGCGCCGCAGGGCGACGGCCCCGACCAGGCCCGCATGCAGATGGAAGGCAACCGCTACCTCAGCAGCAACTTCAAGCGGCTGGACTTCATCAAGAAGGCGACCATCGCGCGCTGAAACGCGTGCCCTGTTGATTGAAAGGAAAACCATAATGGCCAAGCCGGAAGACACCCTCACGCTCGAGACCACCCAAGGGCCGGTGGTGATCGAGATGCGCCCCGATCTCGCGCCGGGACACGTCGCCCGCATCAAGGAACTGGTGAAGGAAGGCTTCTACGACGGCATCGTCTTTCACCGCGTCATCGACGGCTTCATGGCGCAGACCGGCTGCCCGCACGGCACCGGCACCGGCGGTTCGGGGCAGAAGCTGAAGGCCGAGTTCAACAACGAACCGCATGTGCGCGGCACGGTGTCGATGGCGCGCGCCGCCAATCCGGATTCCGGCGATAGCCAGTTCTTCATCTGCTTTGACGACGCCACCTTCCTCGACAACCAGTACACGGCGTGGGGCAAGGTCATCTCCGGCATGGAGAACGTCGACAAGATCAAGCGCGGCGAGCCGGTGCAGGATCCCGACAAGATCATCAAGGCGACGATGGGGGCGTGATCCCTCCCCTGAAAGGGGAGGGTCGGCCGCCGCGAGGCGGTCGGGGTGGGGTCTTCTTCGCCGGTCATCAGCGACCGCCACCCGGCACGCTGCGCGCCCAAAGCCGATGCAAACGCATCGGCGTTTTTTCCCTCCGAGAACGGCGGCCGGAGACCGCGTATGCCTACCCCTTGCAGGGGGAGGTATAAGAAAGAATGCGCACCGACCTCTTCGACTTCGACCTGCCGGCCGACCGCATCGCGTTGCGGCCGGCGAGCCCGCGCGACGCCGCGCGGCTTCTGGTCGTGCTTCCGGGGGAGACGCCGGAATGGCAGGACCGGATCGTGCGCGATCTGCCAGAGATCCTGCAGTCTGGCGACTGTCTGGTGGTCAACGACAGCAAAGTGATCGCCGCGCGGCTGAAGGGGCGGCGGATCGGGCGCGGGGACAGCGAACCGAAGATCGAGGCGACGCTCATCAAGCGGCTCGACGGCTCGCACTGGCAGGCCTTTATCCTTGGCGCCAAGAAGGTGCAGGTGGGCGACACATTGCGGTTCGGCGACGAGGGCAAGGTCTGCTTCCTCGGCCAACTCGATGCTCAAGTGTCACATAAAGATGAAGGTGGAGAGGTAATCCTTTCATTTTCCTTCCATGGCCCGGTACTCGATCAAGCTATTGAAGAGCGCGGGGACATGCCGCTACCGCCTTATATCGCCTCGAAAAGAGCGCCCGACGACCAGGACAAGGCCGATTACCAGAACTCTGTTCGCGCACGATGAAGGCTCGGTGGCAGCCCCCACGGCAGGACTGCATTTCACCGACGACCTTTTGGCGCGGCTAAAGCCGCGCGGAGTGGCCCTGCACAAGATGACACTGCATGTCGGCCCGGGCACATTCCTGCCGGTGAAGGCAGAAGACACCAGCGGCCATAAGATGCACGCCGAGTTTGCTATCCTAACAGACGAGGTGGCCGACGCGCTGAACAAGGCGCGCGCCAAGGGCGGCCGCATTGTCGCGGTGGGCTCGACGGCGTTGCGCACGCTGGAAAGCGCGGCCGGTGACGACGGACGGCTCAACCCGTTTGCCGGCGAAACCGACATCTTCATCACGCCGGGCTACAAATTCCGCGCCGTCGACCTGATGCTGACCAACTTCCATCTGCCTCGGTCGACACTGTTCATGCTGGCGGCGGCGTTTTCGGGACTGGAGACGATGAGGCGCGCCTATGCCCATGCGGTTCGTGACGGCTATCGGTTCTATTCCTATGGCGATGCGTGTTTGCTTTATCCTGCCCACCCATGAGTGAACCTTTCTCCTTCTCTGTTCTGAAAACCGACGGCGCAGCGCGCTGCGGCGGGTTCGTGACGCCGCACGGGCGGGTACAGACGCCGGCCTTCATGCCGGTCGGCACGCAAGGGACGGTGAAGGGCCTGACGCCGGAAGTGGTGCGCGGCACCGGCGCCGAGATCGTGCTCGGCAACACCTATCATCTGATGCTGCGGCCGGGCGCCGAGCGCGTCGCCGAACTGGGCGGCCTGCACAGCTTCATGCAATGGCCCCTGCCGATCCTCACCGATAGCGGCGGCTTCCAGGTGATGTCGCTCGCGTCCCTGCGCAAGCTGTCGGAGCAGAGCGTCACCTTCCGCTCGCATCTCGACGGCGCCATGCATGACCTCTCGCCAGAGCGTTCGATCGAGATCCAGGCGCTGCTCGGCGCGGATATCTCGATGCAGCTCGACGAATGCCTGCGGCTGCCGGCATCGCGCGACGAGATGGCCCGCGCGATGGAATTGTCGCTGCGCTGGGCGGAGCGCTCCAGGAAGGCTTTCGCAGCGCGGGCGCGCGAAGGCTACGCCCTGTTCGGCATCGTGCAGGGCGGCGACGACATCTCCTTGCGCCAGCAGAGCGCACGCGAGCTGGTCGACATGGACTTTCAGGGCTACGCCATCGGTGGGCTGGCGGTCGGTGAGCCGCAGGACGTCATGCTGAAAGTTGTCGAGGAGACCACGCCGGTGCTGCCGGCCGAGCGGCCGCGCTATCTGATGGGCGTCGGCACGCCGCACGACATGCTGGAAGCGGTGGCGCGTGGCATCGACATGTTCGACTGCGTGATGCCGACCCGCAACGGCCGCCATGGCATGGCCTTCACCCGGTTTGGGCCGCTCAATCTCGCCAACGCCCGCCACGCCGCGGACCCGCGCCCACTCGACGAGGCAAGCGCGCACCCGGCCGCGCGCACCTATTCGCGCGCCTATCTGCATCACCTGGTCAAAGCCAACGAGATCCTGGGCGCGGTGCTGCTCTCGACCATCAACATCGCCTATTACCAGACGCTGATGGCCGGCATGCGCGAGGCCATCGCTGCCGGCTCATTCGAGGCCTTCCGCGCCGACACCGTGGCCGGTTGGGGGCAGGGTGATATCGCGCCGCTTTAACCGCCCTCATGCTGAGGAGCGCGCGTAGCGGACGTCCCGAAGGATGAGTCCGCGAGGAGCGGGAGGGGGGCATTGTTTCTTGCGAATGGCTTGGCTAAAGCCTTGCCCCATGAACATCCGTCCCGATTTCCTTAGCGATCGCCGCAAGCCCAAATTCAAGCTGCTGCCGGGGGCGACCGATGCCCACTGCCACGTGTTCGGGCCGGCCGCCAAATTCCCCTATGCGCCGAACCGGCGTTACACCCCAGAGGACGCACCCAAGGAGATGCTGGCGGCACTGCATCGCCATCTAGGCATCGATCGCACGGTCATCGTGCAGGCGAGTTGCCACGGCAGCGACAACCGCGCCATGCTCGACGCCATCGCCGACGATCCCGCGCGCACCAAAGGCGTCTGCATCGTCGACAACACGTTTGGTGAGGCCGAATACAAGGTGTTGCACGATGGCGGCGTGCGCGGTGCGCGCTTCAACTTCGTCAAGCATCTCGGCGGGACGCCGGACATGGAGCTTTTTCACCGCACCGCTGATCGCATCAAGGAGATGGGCTGGCACATCGTGCTGCATCTCGATGCCCCGAGTATCATTCCGCTGTCGGACATGATCCGCGCGTTGCCGCTGCCCTTCGTCATCGACCATATGGGCCGGGTGCCGGGCAAGGACGGTGTCAACCAGCCGCCGCTGAAGGCGCTGTTGGAACTCGCCAAACTGGACAAGTGCTGGATCAAGGTCTGCGGATCCGAGCGGATCTCGTTGCCGCCTTATGCGGAGGCGGTGCCGATCGCGCAGGCGATCATCGCGGCTGCGCCGGACCGGGTGCTGTGGGGCACTGACTTTCCGCATCCCAATCCGACCCACGAAGCCGACGAAGCCGATCTGGTCGACCTCATCCCGCAGTTCGCCGCGGACGCGGCGCTGCAGAAGAAACTCCTGGTCGACAACCCGGCGCGGCTCTACGGCTTTTCGGCGCTCTGATCGGCCATGGACTGGTCGCGCCCGGTCGATATCTACTGCGAGCGCACCGATCCCTCGTTCTGGGCCGAGCCGGTCAATGCCCTGACCAATGCCGCCTTCCTGATTGCGGCAATCGTCGCCTATGCGCAATGGCGACGCAGCGGTGAACGCGACTGGCCGGTGTTGGCGCTGGTTGTTCTCGTCGCCGTGATCGGCGCCGGCTCGTTCATCTTCCACACGGTGGCGACGCAAGGGGCGGAACTGTTCGATACCGTTCCCATTGCCGTTTTCATCTACGCCTATTTGTTCTTTGCGCTGCGCCGCTTTCTGGAAATGGGGCCCTTCACGGCGGTCGCGCTGCTGATCGCCTTCGCCGCGCTCAGCGTTGCCGAGGGCATGCTGGTGCCGGCCTACGCGTTAAACGGCTCGCACGCTTATCTGCTGGCGCTCGCCGCCACGCTTGTGATCGGCTGGCTGGCGCGGCGGCGGCAGGCCGGGCCGCTTATCCTCGCCGCCGGCGCGACGCTTGCGCTGTCGTTGTTCTTCCGCAGCATCGATATGACCATGTGCCAGGTGTTCCCGCTGGGCACCCATTTCCTATGGCACCTGCTCAACGCTGGCGTGCTCTATCTGCTGTTGCGGGCGGCGCTGATTGACCGTGGAAGCGGCAAAAAAGCAGACGCGCTGGCGCCCAATTAGGCGCACCCTCTCCAAACCACTTAAAAACAAATGGAAATCTCGCTGGCACGGTCCTTGCTCGCCAGTATTACGTTTTCGGCTTTACGTAATACTCAAACGCAGGAGCGCGCGATGGGTCGTAGAAGTGGTACCGGTTTCATCCTAGGGCTTGCGCTGGCCGCGATGCTAGGCGCGCGGGCGGCTTCTGCCGCGCCGCTGACCATCGGCTATAGCGACTGGCCGGGCTGGGTGGCTTGGCAGGTCGCGATCGACAAGGGCTGGCTGAAAGAGGCCGGCCTCGACGTCAAGTTCCAGTGGTTCGACTACTCGGCTTCGATGGACGCGCTGGCCGCCGGTAAGATCGACGCCGACCTGATGACCAACGGCGACACGCTGGTCACCGGCGCCGGCGGCGGCAAGAGCGTCATGATCATGTTGACCGACTATTCAAACGGCAACGACATGATCGTGGGCAAGCCCGGCATTAAGAGCATCAAGGACCTGAAGGGCAAAAAGGTTGGGCTTGAGCTCGGCCTCGTCGAGCACCTGTTGTTGCTCAACGGCCTGAAGAAGAACCACATGAGCCAGAAGGACGTCACGCTGGTCAACTCTAAGACCAACGAGACGCCGCAGGTGCTCGGCTCCGGTCAGGTCGCCGCCATTGGCGCCTGGCAACCGGTGTCCGGCCAGGCGATGAAGACGCTGCCCGGCTCGCGGCCGATATACACCTCGGCTCAGGCGCCCGGCTTGATCTATGACGTGCTCGCCGTGCGGCCGACCAGCCTCGCCAGCCACAAGGCCGAGTGGATCAAGGTGATCAAAGTCTGGGATAAGGTGGTGCACTACATCAACGATCCCAAGACTCAGCCTGATGCGCTCAAGATCATGTCGGCGCGCGTCGGTTTGACGCCGGCGGCCTACAAGCCGCTTTTGAAGGGCACGCACCTCATCGACCTGAAAGAAGGTGCGAAGCGGTTCAAGAAGGGTGAGGGTCTCGGATCGCTCTATGGCTCGTCGCATATCGCCGACGACTTCAACGTCGCCAACGCTGTCTACAAGCAGCATCAGGACATCGAGGCCTACATCGATGCGTCGCTGATGGCAAAAGCAACCAAGTAACGGGCGCAGAGGGCCTGCATACCGCACACCCCGTCCTCGGGCCCGGCTCCGCCGGCCCGAGGGCGACTTCCGGCGGGGATATCCATATGAGCAGAGTCGAAACGCTGGGCGCCAGATTGCCGCTTGCTCCGGGGCATGCGGATGAGCGGACCCGCCGCGCCGCTGGAAAAGCCAGGGCGATGAAGCGGAAAGGGTGGTTTCAGGTTTTGCGCCCGCTCTCGCCGCGCGCCAGGCTCGCGCTCGGCACGCTGTCGTTCGTGCTGCCGATCGTGCTCTGGTGCATTGTCTCTTACGTTCCGTTTGTCTGGCATCCGCAGGTGCGTATCACCGATCCCGGCTCGGCCGATTATCTTCAGGTCGACATGCGCATGAACAAGGCGGACTTCGCCAGCGCGGTGGCCGACGCCAAGAGCGAGCACAAGGCGCCGCCCGAGGGCGTCTCATCCAATCCAATCTACCTGCCGGCGCCGCACGAAGTGGCGATGGCGATGTACACCTCGTTCATCACCCCGCCGCCAACCAAGGATTCGCCCTGGCTGCACCAGAGCTTGTGGCACAGCATCCAGATCATCTTCTGGGGCTTCGTGATCTCCTCGATCATGGGCGTCCCGCTCGGGGTTCTGTGCGGCACCTACGCCGCGTTCTCGCGGCTGAGCGAACCGTTCATCGAGTTCTTCCGCTACCTGCCGGCACCGGCCTTCGGCGCGCTCGCAGTCGCGATCCTTGGCATCTATGATGGGCCGAAGATCACCATCATCGTCATCGGCACTTTTTTTCAGCAAGTCCTCATCATAGCCAACACCACTCGCAAGCTCGACGTCGCGCTGGTGGAGGCGGCGCTCACGCTCGGCACCAAGAACTTGAAATTGCTGTGGCGTGTGGTTATCCCCGGCATCCTGCCGGACCTCTATCGCGACCAGCGCATCCTGCTAGGCTGGGCCTGGACCTACCTGATTGTCGCCGAGTTGATCGGCACCACCAGCGGCATCACCTGGTTCATTACGCAGCAGGCGCGTTACCAGCATTTCGCCAATGTCTACGCCGCGATCTTCATGATCGGCATCATCGGGCTCGGCACCGACATCGTGCTCGCGCTCGCCGGCCGGCGACTGTTCCCCTGGGATCGCGGCCTGGCGAAGGTGGCCTGAGGCCATGAACAAATTCGTCGCGCCCAACGAACTGCCTTCCTATCTTGACCAGTCGAGCGATGTGCGTGGGCGCTTCGACCGGCTGAAGGCGCGCGAAGTCATTCTCAAGGTCGAGCATCTCAGCAAGGTGTTCACGACCGGGAAACGCGAGACGCTGGCGCTCAACGACATCAGTTTCCAAACTCACCGGCGCGAGTTCCTGTGCGTGGTAGGCCCCTCGGGCTGCGGCAAGTCCACGCTGGTGCGAATCCTTGCAGGAACTCGAGGATTATAGCGACGGCGATGTACTGCTCTTGGGCGAGCCAGTGACCGAGCCCGGCAGCGACCGCGGCATGGTGTTCCAGGGCTACACATTGTTTCCCTGGCTGACCGTGAAGAAGAATGTGATGTTCGGCCTCGAGGTCAACGGCAAGGACCGGCACGAGGCCGAGACCCAGGCGCTGCAATGGCTGCAGCTCATTGGCCTTGAGAAATTCGCCGACAACTATCCGCACCAGTTGTCTGGCGGCATGAAGCAGCGCGTGGCGATCGTGCGAGCGCTCGCCAATCAGCCGCGCATCTTGTTGATGGACGAACCGTTCGGCGCGCTCGATGCGCAGACGCGGGCGCGCATGCAGGCGCACTTGCTGGAGATCTGGCGCAAGATCGACATCACCATCGTGTTCATCACCCACGATCTCGACGAAGCCATCTTTCTTGCCGACCGCATCCTGGTGCTATCGGCGCATCCAGGCGAGGTGCAGGAGCTGATCGAAGTGCCGGTGCCGCATCCGCGCAGCCCGGCGCAGCTCATCTCGCCGGAATTCCTCGTCACCAAGGCGCGGCTGGAAGAACTGATCCACCAGGGCGCCGCTCATGACGACGAAGACGCCGACACCTACCAGATGGTAGCGCGGCTGACCGACGTCACAGACGACGTCGATTAGCCATGCTGTGGGCCGAGCGCACATGGGCGGAGCTGCCCAAAGACCTTGCGGCTGCGGGGCGGGCAGCGATCCTGCCGGTTGGCGCCACCGAGCAGCACGGGCCACACATGGGCTGCGGCATGGACGCCGTGCTGGCCGATAGGCTGTGCGCGGAGGTCGCCAAGCGCACCGGCGTGCCGATACTGCCGGCGCTACCTTACGGCTGCTCGCTCGGTCATAGCCGGCGCTGGCCGGGAACGATCCCGTTGCAGCCGGCGACCCTGATGGCGCTGGTGAAGGAGATCGGCGACGGCGCTTACGTCTCCGGCGTGCGGCGGCTGTTCATGGTCAATACCCATGTCACCAACGCGGCACCCTTGCGCTGCGCCCTGGAAATGCTGCGCGCCGAGCACGACGACCTGATGGTGACGCTGGTTAATTCGCCCGAGGTCAGCGCGCGCGTGCGCGCGGTGTATTTCGCCGATGCGGACGACTGGCACGCCAACGAGGCCGAAACGTCTCTGATGCTGGCGCTCTCGCCGGAGATGGTCCGCCCTGAGCTGATGGCCGCGGCTGATGATCCCGACCGCACGCAAAGCCTGGTGTTCGCGCATCCCGTGAACCGGACCAGCAAGAATGGCGTCACCGGCAGCCCGAGCCGCGCCACCGTAGCCAATGGCCGGTTGTGGTTCGAATGGATGGTTCAGGACCTGAGCGTGCTGGTCACACGCGGCCTCATCGAGACGCCACCGCTCGATCATTCCTACTTCGAAACAACTCAAGCCTAGAGGTCAAACCGCCCATGCTCGCGCCGGACACCATCAAGCAGACGCAAGAGGCGTTGCGCGCCAAGGGCGTTAAGTATTGCATCGGCGCTTATGTGGACATCCACGGTGTCCCCAAGGGCAAGGTGGTGCCTATCGACCATCTGGAGCACATGGCGCACGGCTCCGAGCTCTATACAGGCTATGCGCTGGATGGGCTGGGGCAGGCGCCTAACGACGACGAGATCGCCTCGGTGCCTGACATCGAGCGCGCCATCCAATTGCCGTGGGAGCCGAAGCTCGCCTGGATGCCGGCCGACAACACATTCAAGGGCAAGCCCTATCGAACTCAACACCCGGGTCGCGCTGAAGAACGTGCTGGCGGAAGCCGTCGCGCTCGGCTTCGGCTTCAATCTTGGTATTGAATGCGAAGTGTTCGTTCTCAAGAAAAACGGTGATGGCACGCTTGCCGTGCCAAATCCGGACGACAAGTTGACCAAGCCTTGCTACGATCTCAGGCCGTTCCTCGATAATTTCAGTTGGCTCGACAAGGTCGCGAGCTGCATTAACGATCTCGGCTGGGACCTCTATTCCTTCGACCACGAGGACGCGAACGGACAGTACGAATTCGACTTCAAATACGCTGACGCCCTGACCACCTGCGATCGGCTGACCTTCTTCCGCTACATGACCAAGCATTACGCCAAGGAAGAGGGCCTGCTGGCCACGATGATGCCCAAGCCGTTTGCCGACAAGACCGGCAACGGCGCACATTTCAATATGTCGCTTTACGAGCTCGCCAGCGGGCGCAACTTATTTGCGCGCGATCCCGCCGATGATCCGCGTGGGCTAGGGCTCACCGAAACCGGCTACCATTTCATCGGCGGCATCCTGCGGCACGGCAAAGCCTTGTGCGCGGCCTTTGCGCCGACGGTGAACAGTTACAAGCGGCTCGTGCGCCAGGGGGCCATGAGCTATTTCTCCTGGGCGCCGGTATTCAACTCTTACGGCTCCAACAACCGCACCAATTCGGTGCGGGTGCCGATGGGAGGTGGGCGCTGTGAATCCCGCAATGCCGATGGTTCGGTGAACCCGTATCTCGCCGCGACGCTCGCCTTGGCCGCCGGCCTCGAAGGCGTACGCGAGAAGATCGATCCCGGCGAGCCGAACGAAGACAACCTCTACACCATCTCCGACGACGCGCGGCGCCAGCGCGGCATCGAATTCCTGCCACAGACGCTGCAGGAAGCGGTGGCAGCCTTTGCCGAGGATCCGCTGGTCGAGGCGACTCTCGGAACCGAACTGCGCGATGAATTCGTCAAGTACAAGACGATGGAATGGGAGGGTTATCACCTCACGGTGAGCCAATGGGAAGTGGAACGTTACAGTCATTTGTTCTGAGGGGGGAGCCGGGACCATGAGCGCCGTCACCAACGCCTGTAAACAGCCGGTGAGCCGGATCAGCATCTCGCTGCCGGAATGGCTCTTGTGCGATCTCGACCGCATGGTGGAGACGCGCGGCTTCGCCAGCCGCTCGCACGCGGTTAACGACATGCTGCACCAGTTCCTGGTCGAGCATAAGAACACGATCGGCGATGACGTCATGGTCGGTGTGATCACGCTGCTCTACAACAATTCGATGCCGGGCCTGCAGAAGCAGCTCGCTGACCTGCAGGTGCGCTACATCAACGAGGTCATCACCTCGCTGCACGTCCATTTGATGCACAACCAGACCATGGAAGCGGTGCTGGTGCAGGGGCCGGCGCGCAAGCTGGAGATGATCGCCGACCAGATGATTTCGAGGCGCGGCGTCATCTCCGGCAAAATGCATCTCGCGGCCGCGCTGATCCCGCAATCGCATCCCTTCATTGACGAAATGCAGCAAGCAAAAGGAGTGTTCTGATGCCGGACCCATTCACGCGCAGGTCGCGCAAGGCGGGATTGTTGCCTCCGCCCACACGCGGGCGCCGCCACCATCCCGATTTCGACCGCATGGAGACACAGGGATGGAAGGCGCTGGACGCCGAGGGCAAGCTGTCGGAAGCGGGCTGGCGCAAGGAGCAGCAATGGGCGCTCGACATGGGGCTGCCCGGCGCCGACAGCCTGACCGACAAGTCGATCCCGACATTCTCGCGCGGCGAGCTGCCGCATTTCGCCGGCATCAATACGTTCCTGAAGGCGCCCTACGTCGAGAATGTGCGCGACGTGGCAAAATACGACGCCGCGGTGTTAGGCATTCCCTTCGATTCCGGCACTACCTACCGGCCCGGCACCCGCTTTGGGCCGCAGGGCATCCGCCGCATCTCGGCGCTCTATACGCCCTACAACTATGAGCTCGGCGTCGACCTGCGCGAGCAGATGACGTTGTGCGATGCCGGCGACGTGTTCACCATCCCCGGCAATCTGGAAAAGAGCTTCGACCAGATCAGCCGCGGGGTGGCACACGTGTTTTCGTCCGGCGCGCTGCCGATCATGCTGGGCGGCGACCACTCGATCGGTTTCCCGTGCGTGCGCGGCATCGCCGAATGCACCAGTAAACGCATCGGCATCATCCATTTCGACCGCCATATCGATATCCAGGAAAAAGACCTGGACGAGCGCATGCACACCACGCCCTGGTTCTGGGCGACCAATCTGCCGAACGTGAAGCCGACCAACTTGGTGCAGCTCGGCATCGGCGGCTGGCAGGTGCCGCGCGCCGGCGTGGAGGTCGCACGCAAACGCAACACCAATGTGCTCACCATCGCCGATATCGAGAAGATCGGCCTGGAAAAGACCGCCGAGATCGCACTGGAGCTGGCGTGGAAGGACGCCGACGCGGTCTACATTTCGTTCGACGTCGATTCCATCGACTGCGGCTTCGTGCCGGGCACCGGCTGGCCGGAACCGGGTGGCTTCCTGCCGCGCGAGGCGCTGAAGTTGCTGGGGCTGGTGGCGGCGGAAGGCCTGTGCGGGCTGGAGGTGGTGGAAGTCTCGCCGCCTTACGACACCTCCGACATCACCGCGCTGGTCGGCGTGCGCGTGGTCGTGGAGGCGCTCGGCTCGATGGTCGCGCACGGCAAGCTCGGCAGCCACAAGAAGCTGATCGACAAACCGGTGAAGTACTGAGGGAGGTGACGATGCACAGTGGACACGATCACGACCATCACCATCACGGCAACGGTGGGAGCGCCGGCCATAATCACGTCACGCCCTTAAGGGCGGCGCAATGGCAGACACCCCATTTGCCGGACTACCACATGCACGACGAGGATCATCATCACGGCGAGTTGGACCTCGATCTCGTCGAGATGGCCTTTGTGGAGGGTTTCGCCACCACCAAGGATCCAGCGAGTTTCCTAAGGCTTGCGCGCATTCCATTCGAAGCGATCGATGCCAACGGCACCAAGCTGGTGCTGCTGCGGGTAGAGACGGGAGCGACCACCGACATCGGCACATTGATGCCGCAGTTCGGCGGCGGCGTCATGCGCTACGACCCCTTGCCGGCACGCATGGTCACGCACCGGCGCAAGCTCAGCTTTATCTATTTCGACGGCGGCGCCCCGCGCGCGCTGACGCTTGGTGAGGTACGGGAGTTGCAACAGCCATAGTCATGCTGGGGCCGCGGTAGGGTATGTTGCGCTTGGCGAAGGATCGCGGAACCGGGCGTCACCGGCAGGCCTGCCACCCCATCTCCGCCGACCAGTCGGCGAGCTTGATCGGCTTGAATTTTCTCTTGATGGTCGTGGCTTTCCCGAGTCCTTTCGACGCGACGCCCTTGCCGGTGAGGAAGTCGATATCGCAACCGCCTTGGTCGCCGTTCTTGAGATCGTAGCTCAGGGAGAATCCGCCGACGAGGAATTCTCCCTTGCGATGGACGATGGTCATGGTCTCGGGCGCCCAATTGGAGAACAGGTTATAGGCGGACTTGACGATCAGCGTTCCGTTGCGGCTCTTGAGCGGGAATATCTGATTGTTGTGGTCGCCGACGACAATATGTTTCTTGAGAAACGTTGGCTTGCGCGCGAGGTTGAGCTTTTCGTTTCCGCTCCCCAAGTAAATGTAAAGATCCACGCGCGCGTCCGGACCGATCATGAGCGACTTGTCTTGACTCGGAGAGCCGGTGCCCGCCGGTGCGACCAGCACAGCGCGGTCCGGCTTGCCGTCATGGTCGATGTCGAGCGCGATCGCGTACAGCACCTTGGGCGAGGGCTTGGTTTCGGCGAACGCGCAGGTTGGAGCCACCGCGAGGGCGACAGTGCAGGCTATTGCCGCATAGTGCGAGGCAGCCTTCATAGCTGATCGTCCGATGCCAGCGGTGATCCACCATAGCATTAGACGACCATGGCCGCCGGCGGGTTCAAGGTTTTACGACCCGCCGTAGAGCCAGGCGATGCCGTCGAAGCTCTGCTGCGGCGTGCGGCCGGAAAGCGCGATGTCGCGTAGCTCGGCGGTGACGCCGCGGGCGTGATAGAACTCGCCATAGACCCGCGCCATGATCTGCGTGCGGCCAGTACGCAGGTAGCGCTGCTGCTGATAGCGCTGGAACGCGCCCGGCAGGTCGTCTGGCGTGGCGGCGGTTTCTTCCGCCAGAATTACCGCATCCTCGGTCGCCATGCAGGCGCCTTGCGCAAGATACTGCAGCATTGGGTGCGCGGCGTCGCCGAGCAGGGTGACGCGGCCGTCGGTCCAATTCTTCACCGGCTCGCGGTCGCACAGCACCCACATGCGCCAGGTCTCGATGCGCTCGAGCATGCGCAGCACCTGCGGCACCTCGCCCTTGAAGTGCTTCCACAACAGGTCCTTGCTGCCTTCGGCGTCCCATCCCTCCTCGTAGTGGTCGGAGTGGAACACGGCGACAAGGTTGTAGAGCTCGCCGCGGCGCAGCGGATAGTGCACGAAATGGGTGCGCGGGCCCGCCCATAAGACCACGTCGGGGCGCCACAGGTCCTCCGGCACGTCTTCGCGCCTGAGCACCGCGCGATAGGCGATGTGGCCGGAGACGCGGGGCTTGCCGTCGCCAACTACCATTTCGCGAATTTTCGACCACATGCCGTCGCAGCCGATCAGCGCGCGGCCTTCGACCTTCTCGCCATTCTCCAGTGTGACGGTGACGCCCTTGTCGTCCTGCGTGAAGCCGTCGACGCGGCGACTGGTTTCCAGCGTGACCAGGTTCGAGCTCTGGCACGCCTTCAGGAAGGTGCCGTGGATGTCGGCGCGGTGGGTGACCGCGTAAGGCTGGCCGCCGAAGCGCTTGGAGAATTCCTCGTCGAGCGGGATGCGGGTGATCAACTTGCCGGTGAGGGCGTCGCGCATCTCCTGCGCTGGCGGCACGTGGGCGTCGGCGAGGATGGCGTCCTTGAGGCCGATCTTCTCGAGCGCGCGGAAGATGTTGGGGCCGAGCTGGATGCCGGCGCCGACCTCGCGGAATTCGGACGACTGCTCAAACAGACGGACGGCAAAGCCTTTTCGCGCCAGCGCATAAGCGGCGACCAGGCCGCCGATGCCGCCGCCGGAGATTAAAATCGGCGCGGACCTGCCATTGCTCCCGGCCATCACCCTCACCTCTTTGAAATTGCACGCAGATGGGATTTGTTGGCAGGCACCATAATGCGCCCGCCGGCCGGACGCAAAGCGCGTCATGCGCGAAATGTGAAGCCCGCCGGCGCAGGAACCGGCGGGCTACTTCCCATCAGGTGCGGGCTTTTCAGCCGGCGGGAACCGATGGCGCTATTTCGTCAGTTGGCCGCGGATTTCGCCGGGCGGGTGGGCCGCGGTGTGGATGTTCAGGTACAACTGGCCCGACATCAGCTCGCCGGCCTGCTCAGCGGTCAGCTTTTTCCAGCCCTTGAACGGGCTCTTGGCGGTGTTGCCGGCGAAGATTGGCACCACCACGCCGCCGTTCTTGCCCGGCGCGCCCTTGTGGAAGTGGGCGGCGGTTGCCTTGCCGCTCAGGTTCGAATAAGTGCCGTCCCAGCTCAGCATCTGGTCGGCGCTGTTGTATGTGGCGTTGACCGTGGCGGTGCCCTTGCTGTCGTTCGGCGGCACCTCCTGGGCGCCGTTGGCGCTGGCTTTGAAGTGCACCATCTCGGCCAGCGACGGGGACGCGAATGCGAGCGCGGCGGCACAGGCCAACGCTGCCAGACCGAGCCGCGGGAAGGTCGTTGTCATGGGTGTTGCTCCTTGGAAATAGCTTGTACAGCCACTATTGGCAGTCGGCTGCCGGCAGCCATAGTGCCCCCGGCCGCAAGCCGCCACAAAGGTCACAACACCTAGACTGTGCGACTATTCCACCTCTATTCGTCGCCGCAGAGCGGAATGGAGCTGGAGGAGGGCTGCCCGCAGGCTTCGCATTCCCAATGATGGCGGATCTCGCCGTCGACGACGAACTCGGACACCAGGGGGGCGACCATCCAGTCGCCGCAGTACGGGCAGCGGGTGGGGCCGGCAAAGGCGCGCATCGCATCGAGCTTGGCGGCGTCGCAATGAAGCATGGTCCCGGTCTCCTTTTCATCGACCTCCTGAACTCATGCTGTCTCGAATAGCGGCAGATCGTGGCGGTGAGAGGACCGGGACGTGAAACCTTCGTGACGCTTCAGCTAAGATTTTGAGACGGGCGGCGCGGCGATGAGGGCGCCAACGATGTGTATAAAATCCGCGCGTCAAATCGGCATAGCGCCGCGTGAACTCAGTCCATGTTGCGTTGCAGCGGATGCTGTGATGGCGACACTCACCGTGCCACCGCCAGGGTAAATTATAAAAATTGTTCTCGCACTCATTGTCGGCGCGCTGTGGACGTCACTTGTATCGGCCCGCGATACGAATTAGCATTCGCGTCATTTCATCGCTTTCCGGTTCGAGCGCGCATTTCGATTTCACGGGTTCGGGCTTTGCCGTTCATACGGGATGGATCACCGAAGGGGAGGGGTTGCTGACTCTGCGATCTGAATAAGGTTCGGGAACAGTATGTGTTCGCTACGCTTGCGCGCGCTACTGCCAATGCGGTGGTGGATGGCATCTTTGCGGTGCTTTACAACGCTCATGAGCATCCCGTCACGCAGGACGCCGCGG
>CAVTBG010000003.1:0-63870 GCA_963732895.1 uncultured Pseudomonadota bacterium
GGCGCTTAGCCTCGGTGACCACATCGACGTGGCACAGATCCAGGTGACCAATCCGCAAATTACGCGGGATATCGGAGTGGTCCAGCGCAAAGGCGAGGCGGCGTCATCCGCTACGCGCGAATTCGCCGACGCGATGCGGCGGCGGATCGGAGCGAGGGCGTAGCCGTCGGTCGGCCTTTCACACGCGCCAATGCTGCAAGCAGCAGTGGTGACGTTCGCCCGTCTACGCGGGCGGCGCGCTTACTCCGAATTTATGTGGCTACACGCAACGTTTATGCGGTGATATTCCAGAAGCGCCGTAAAAGCCTCGTCCCGGAACGCGCGAGGTATTCCCATGAAGGCGATGGTGCTGGCTTTGGCGACAAGCGTCAGCGAGAGTGCTTTCGTGCGTTGGTGGTGGAAAGCCGGCGAGTTGCTCGATGTCGTAATCCCGCTTGTGCTGGTCGCGGTTCTTGCCATCGCTTCGGGCGCGATCATATTAGGCTTCGCACATTGAGCCGATGCGGCCCTTGCGGCCTTAACGCGACGTTTACCAGACACGCGCACCCTAAGGGCAGTTGCGAGCCGGTCAACCCGCGCGTGAAGCGGGCTGCGGCCGGGATAAACCCCTTCAACGGGATGAAGCTGGCCGGCTCGCGTCAATTCGTTCCAAGAAACGGGTATGACGGCGCGGCACGCTAGAGGCGGGCGCCGGCGAGGAAGTCGTTGACGGCCTTCGACAGCCCTTGCGGGTTGTCGCCGGACAGATTGTGGCTGCCGGCGATCTCGACGGTCGTGATACGCGAATTGGTGGCGCGCACCTTGTCCATGGTTTCTGGTGCGAACATGTCCGAACTCTGTGCCGCGGATCACCAGCGTCGGGATCGCCATCTCGCCCAGCATTGGCCAGAGGAATTGCGGAGCCGGCGTCGGATTGCCTTCCAGCGCGCGTTTGAAATTGTCGCGGAAGTGCAAGTCGCGCTTGAGCACGTAGCCCTGATCGGTCTTCTTGAGGAATGCTTCCCAGCGCGCGCGGGGGGTGGCATTGCCCGGGTCGTCGTGGTGATAGGTCATGGCCTCATCGACTGAGGCGAATACGTCCGGCTGACGGCCGATGCGCTCGGCCACGTGCTTGCGGCCGGCCGCGGCGAGATCGGGTGCGAAGTCGACGCAGACCAGCGCAGCGGCGCGCTCCGGCTTCCAGCCGGCAGTGGCGAGGCACACCCGGCCGCCGAAGGAATGGCCCATCAAAATCGCTTTCGGCCAACCATGCGCATCGAGGACGTTGACGACGTCGTTGCTCATGCTCTCGAGCTTGTAGTCGCGGGTCGGGCTCCACGTGGACTCGCCGAAGCCGCGCATGTCGATCGCCACCACTTCGCGGTCCTTGGCCATGAGCGTGGCGGTCTCGATCCAGTCGTAGGAGAAGAATGACAGTCCGTGCACGATGATGACGGGCGTCTTATCGGGCACGCCGAACCGGCGATAGAAGATCTTGACGTCGCCGGATTTGATGCGGCCGGTGGTGTGCTGAGTGGCTGACATGAGAAAGGGCTCGGTGGTTGAAGCAGGTGGGCGGAAAAGCCTTCGATGGTCAAGGCCGGGCTTGTCCCGGTCATCCCGATGAGCAGGGCATGGCGGCTGCCTAAGCGAGGTCGGCGGGACAAGCCCGTGACGACGACGTTGGCTGCTTAAGCCTGTCCCACCACGATGCCCATGCCGGTGATCCATTCCGGCACTAGGTGGTAGTATTTCAATTCGTTCTTGAGCGAGCCCATGGCCTTGGCGGCGGCCGCCGCCGCCACCCAGGTGCGCACCTCGTGCGCGCCGAAGCCGGCGAGGCGGTCAATGTCGGCGTCGCTCATATTGTCGAAGTCCTCAAGTGTGCCCTTGACGAAGCTCTTGAGAAAATCGTGGTCCCACTGTTCGTCGGGCGGCAGACATGGGCCCTTGCCGGCGACGAGATCGCGGGCGGCGCGCACCACGCGCGCTTCGCGCACGTCGAGTTCTTCCTGCGTCGGGTTCTGCCGCTGAACAAGACGTTTGGCGACGTCCGGTGGGCTCATCTCCAGGCGCGGCGTCGGCGGGTCGTGTGACAGGCCGCCGGAGCCGAGGAAAGTGATGCGCATGCCCTTATCGCGTTCGGCGAAGAATTGGCCGACGGTGGCGCCAAAATTACGCACTCGACGGAACGACGGGCGCGGATCGGCGGCGCAATTGATAAAGATCGGCAGCACGTTGTAGCGATTGAGCGCGCCGGTCAGCTTGTAGAGAGGAATGGTGATGCCGTGGTCGACCCTCATCTCGTGCGATAGCGCCGTGTCGAAGTCGTGCTGGTGTAGGTAGCGCACGCAATCGAGCGCGGTCTGGCGCGGCACCTTAAGCGGCCCGGCCTCCAGATGCCAATCCTTCGAGCCTTGCGCGGCGGCGCCGATGCAGAACATCGGCATCAGTTCGTAGAAGAATCCGTTGAAATGGTCCGGCCCGAACACAACCACTAGGTCGGGGTTAAACGTGTGGAGCGCCTTGGCGCATTGGTCGAGCTCACGGAAGAACTGGGCGTGCACGCCGTGTTCCGACTCTTCGACGTCCGTCAACATCAACGGACTATGCGAAGCGCAGATTAGTTGGACGGGCATGGTCTCCTCCCATTTTGCCGCGCATGATGCCTTCTTCGAAGGCGGTTTGCCAGCGCGCTAGAGTTCTGTTTAGTCAGTTCAATCGGTGCGTCGCCTAACATTTTGTCTACGCATGATCTTATCCGAAATTCGGTTCCCATTTTTTCGGGATCATGCGTTAGACGCGAGTTTCGCTCAGGTTTCCTTCCGCAAACATTTCGTCGACAGCCACTTCCCGTACGCTGAGGCCTTGTTCGTAGGAATAGCGCGCCATGGTGGCCAGCGTCTTGCGGTTGGGTTCGACGCCGTAGGACCAGAAGTCCGGTCCGAGCGCTGCGACGGTCAACTCGTATTCTGCGGTGATCCAGGGCAGGCCGATCTTCAGCGCCGTGGTCTCGACGAACTCGGCGTCGGCCAGCCGCTTGGCGTTAAGGAAGGCCTTGAACAGGCTCGCCGCCAGCCATCTGTTCTTGTCGTAGATGTCGCGGCGGATGCCAAGCGCGTGCATGATCGGGTAAATGCCGGTCTTCTTGTAGTAGTCACGCTCCGCGCTGCGGTAATCGGGAAACAGCCGCCGCACCTGCGGGTGGCCTTTGACGAAGCAGGAGGGGGTGCGCGCCGACATCACGCCGTCGAGTTCACCGTTGGCGAGCATTTGCGACAGCGACACATCGTTGCGCGAGGTGAGGGGAAAGCCTTCCGGCAGATTGAGCGGAAACTTGTCGCGGCGGCCGGGATTTTCCAGGCCCGCCTGTACCCAGTTGATGTCCCTGGTTTCAATGCCGAATTCGTCCTTCAGGTAACCACGGAACCACATCACCGCCGACATCTGATATTCCGGCACGCCGATGGTCTTGCCGCGCAGGTCGGCGGGACCATTGATGCCGCGGTCGGTGCGGATATAGACGGCGGAATGCCGGAACATGCGCGACAGAAACACCGGCACAGCCACATAGGGCGTCGGCCCGCGCGACAGCGCGATCAAAAACGGGCTGAAGCCGATTTCCGACACCTCGAATTCGCCATGGAAGAAGGCGCGCTCGAAGCACTCCTCCACCGGCATCGTGAGGTAGTTGACGTCGCAGCCCTCGATCGGTAGGCGGCCGTCAGTCAAGGCGCGCACGCGGTCGTAGTCCCAAGTCGCGACGGTGATCGGCAGGCGGCTCATTCCACGGCTCCTTTACGCAATTAGCCCTATCGCTCTCTCTTACAAAAGTCCATATTATTGATTGAATGAAGCGGCAGCTGGGAAGGGAAACGAGAACCGATGGCGATGAACAAGAACGCGTTGCGGGTCGTGCCGGGCGGGACCGATTTCGACCGCAGCCCGGTCGCCCGTTATATCCAGCTCGCCACTTTGTTCCGCAACCGCATCGCCGCCGGCGAATGGCCGGTGGGAAGCCGCATCTCCAACGTCGATGTGCTCGCCGTTGAATTCGCGGTGGCGCGCGGCACCATGCGAGAAGCGCTCGGGCTGCTCGAGCAGGAAGGGTTGCTCGAGCGGTTGCGCGCGAAAGGCACATTCGTGCGGCAATCGCCGCTTGAGGCTCATGTGCACAAGCTGGCGATCGACTGGCCGTCGCTGATTTTGGCGCACGAGGGCGCCAAGATCGAGGTGCTGGAACAACGTGTCGTCGCCGAGCTGCCGGCGGCTGACCGCGCCAAGGGCAAGCCGTCGCGCAAGTACCAAATGATGCGGCGGTTGCACCTGCGTGACGGACGGCCTTATCTGGTGGCGCGCTTCTACCTTGAATACGAGTTGTTCAAAAAGGGCCCGCCGCTGCAATTTCGCCGGCTGCCGACGCTGCCGACCTTGCACCGGATCGCCGGCGCCGACATCGGCAAGGCCTGGCAGAGTCTGACCATTGGCATGGCCGATGTGGAAATGGCCGGCCTGTTGCAAGTCCCACTCAGCGCGCCGGTTGCACTGGTTGACCGCATCGCGCTCGACCGCGAGGGCACGATCCTTTATGCCGGTCACGGCGTCTATCGCGGCGACGCCATCGCGATGGAGATCGAGCTGCGGTGACACGGGCGCATTCACGGCGGGCTGGCGGGAATGACTGACGTTGAGACGTTCAAGGGGCGGCGCGAAGACCCGCGCTTCCTCACCGGGCAGGGGCGCTACACCAACGATTGGAACCTGCCGGGGCAATTGCATGCGTGCTTTCGCCGCTCCGACCGCGCGCATGCGGTGATCAGAAACGTGGACGCGAGCGCCGCGCAAGCTGCGCCCGGAGTTCTTCTGGTGCTGACGGCGCGCGCCGTCGCTGGCGTGGGTTTCAAGACGGTGCAGCCGATCCAGCCGCCGCCAGGGCGGGGCGGGCAGAAGATCATCGTGCCGGAACGGCCGGTGTTGGCGGAGAAACGCGTACGTTTCGTTGGCGAGGAAATCGCGCTGGTGGTCGCCGAGACCGCGGCGCAAGCGCGCGACGCCGCCGACTTGATCGAGGTAGACTACGACGACCTGCCGGTGGTGATCGGGGTGAAGCGCGCCATTGAGACCGACGCCTTTGTGATCCACGATCATATCCTGGACAATGTTTGCTTCGATTTCGAATACGGCGATGAGAAAAAAACCGCGGCGCTGATCGAAAAATCGCCGCATGTGGTCAGCGTCACGGTGGAAAGCCCGCGCGTGGCGCCAACGCCGATGGAAGTGCGCGGGGCGATTGCGTCCTACGATGCGGCGACCGGCGCTTACGATTTCTACACCCCCAACCAGGGCACGCTGGCGATGCGCAATGAGCTTGCCCACGCGGCCGGCATCGATCCGAAGTGTTTGCGGGTGCGAATGCTCGACGTCGGCGGCGCCTTCGGCGCACGCACCGCGCCGTTTCCGGAGTATCCAGTGCTGCTCTACGCCGCCAAGAAGCTGGGCCGCCCGGTAAAGTGGCTCTCCACCCGCACCGAGGACTTCCTTACCGACAACCACGGCCGCGCCATCTCGCTCTCCGGCGAACTGGCGTTCAACAGCAAGGGCCGGTTTCTCGCGCTGCGCACCGAATGGCTGTGCGACTCCGGTGCTTATCTGGGCGAAGCCGGCATCCTGACCAATTCCATCAACGGACTCGCGGTTGGGGCCGGCGTCTATCAGGTCGAGTCGCTCTACAGCCGCCACCGACAGATCATCACAAACACCGCGCCGACCAACGCCTATCGCGGCGCCGGGCGGCCGGAAGCGAATTTGATCGTTGAGCGGCTGGTGGACGAGGCGGCGGCTAAACTCAACATCGATCCGCTCGAACTGCGCCGGCGCAATCTGATCAATAAAGTGCAGATGCCGTACCGCACCCTGACCGGCATCATGTTCGACAGTGGGGATTTTCCCACGCTCGCCGCCAAGGTGCGTGAGGCGGCCGACTGGGATGGCTTTAAGGCGCGCCGCCGAAAGTCGAAAAGGCGCGGCAAGTTGCGCGGACTCGGTTGTGGCATGTTCGTCGAGCCATCGGGCGGCGGCGGCATTCCGAAGGACCAGGTGGCGGTGCTGTTCGAGGCGGATGGCAATATCGTGTTGCACAATGTCACCGGCCCGAGCGGGCAGGGGCACGAGACCATCTTTCCCGACATGATCGCGCGGTGGCTCGGGCTCGACGCCGGGCGCATCGTCCTGAAGGCTGGCGACCCGGACGGGCCCGAACTCGTCGGCAATCCGTCGATCGGCTCGCGATCGGCCATGTCGCAGGGTAGTGCCTACAAGGTCGCCGCCGACGTGGTGATCGAAAAGGCCAAGAAGCTGGCGGCGGAGGCGTTGGAAGCGAACGTCGACGACCTGTTGTTCGCCGGCGGTGTCTTCACCATTGCCGGCACCGACCGCCGCATCACCATGCGTGAGATCATCGACCGTCGCGCCGACGAGAAGCCGCATCCGCTCGACACCATCGCCGAGCGCAACGTGTCGCGCGCCTTCCCGAGCGGTGCGCATGTGGCGGAAGTCGAGATCGATCCCGATACCGGCACGGTCGAGGTGCTGCGCTACACCGCGGTCGACGACATCGGGACGGTGATCAACCCGACGCTTGCCGACGGCCAGCTCGTCGGTGGCATCGTGCAGAGCGCCGGCCAGGTGTTCGGCGAAGTCTGCCACTACGATCCGGCCGACGGCCAGCTCATCACCGCGAGCTTCATGGACTATTGCATGCCGCGCGCCGACCTGATGCCGGGCATCGAGCCGATCAACGCCGGCGTGCCGAGCCCGAACAATCCGCTCGGCGTCAAGGGAGTGGGCGAGGCGGGCTCGACTGGCGGCCTGCCGGCCTGCCTCAATGCGGTGCTGGACGCCCTGCGCAGCGCGGGCGTCGCGCACTTCGACATGCCGGCGACACCGGCGCGCATCTGGAGCGTGCTTAATTCGGTGAAGGGGGCGCGCTGAGCGAGTAATTTCTGCGACGTTGAAGTATACATCGCTCGTGCCCGCAAAAGCGGGCATCCAGTGCTTGTCACCAAAGAGCGGGCTCCCCGCTACCGCGGAGACGATCGGGTGAGTACGTCGTTCGGACCTGATCTCGCTATTTGTTCACGTCGCTGTCGCGCTCATGCCGACGACGCCGTCGCAGCGCACCGCCTTGACCTGAAGTTCGGTGCCTTCCTTTTTCGCCACCAGTCGCACCCGCTGGTCGACGAACAGCGGCGCCTCGCCGCGGAAGCGGAAGGTTTTCACGCCATCCAGCAGGCGGCCTGCGAAATGGCAGAGCTTGAAGGCGGTGAAGGGACCGTGCACGACCAGGCCGGGATAGCCTTCTACTTTTGTCACATAAGCGAGATCGTAGTGGATGCGGTGGCCGTTGAATGTGACTGCCGAATAACGGAACAGGGCGACGCTGTTCGGGTCCCAGTCTTCGCTCGCTTCGTGCTCGGGGAGTGCCTCGTCCGGCTTCGGTGCAATCGGCGGGATCGGTGGGCCATCGTCGCGATAGACCACGGTCTGGTCTTCCTCGACACATAATGAGCCGCCCTGCATGTATTGGATATTCACCCGTACGAATACCAGGCCGCCGCTCTTGCCCTCGCGGAAATCGACCGAGGTGATCTCGGAAATCTTGGTGGCCGGCGCGCCGATCATGAGCGGTCGCTGAAAGCGCAAAGACGCGCCGGCGAACATGCGGCGCGGCAGCTTCACTGGCGGCATGAACTCGCCGCGTGGCGGATGACCGTCGGGGCCGAGCCGGGCGGTCGGCGTGTCGGTTGCGAAAAATCCGTAATGCCACATGGGCGGCAGCGGCTTGCCGGCGCCGGGAAAGGGCTGGTCGGTCGCGGCGGCGAAGCGCATCACTAGCTCCGGCGACACCACGTCGTGCTCGGTCTGCTTGCGGCCGACATTAGCGCGGTATTTGTCGAGTTCGTCGGGGCTCATTTCAAACCTGCCGTAAATAATGAGATTGTCTTTTGAAACAGCCGCGCTGGAGCAGGTCAAGCGGTGCTGCGCTCGGTCGGCGCTTGTGTGAGCAGGCTTTCACCCGGCTTTACGCGGGTGAAATGCACCGGCTGGCTCTCGACTTCTGGCTCGTCGCCGGATAGCCGCACGGTAGTGTAGGCGGAGGCCGCGAGATCGCTTGTTTGCGGAAAGTCTTCGCGGAAATGCGCGCCGCGGCTATCCTTGCGGAAGTCCGCGGCGGCGCAAATGGCGCGGCTGACCAGCGTGAGGTTTTCGAGATTGAGCCGGTCCATCCAGGTGAGATTGTAGCGCCGGCTGTCGTCGGCGACGCCGCAATCGGCGATGTCGCGCGCCAAGTGATCGAGCGCCGCCGCGCCGCGCGCCAGGCTCTCCGCGGTACGCAAGATGCCGACGTCGTTCCACATGATGTCGTAGAGCCGCTCGCGCATATCCGGCAGATGACCGGGCTTGCGGCCGAGCGGCGCGAAGGCGCGATCGCGTGCCTCATCGATGGCGTTGATGTCCGGATCGGGTAGGGCGCCCGTGCACTTCGTTTGCTGCCCCATGACGTCGCCGGCGACGCCGCCGAACACAGTGGAGTTGGCCACGCCGTTGCCGCCCAACCGGTTGGCGCCGTGGACGCCGCCGGTGTCTTCGCCCGCCGCGAAAAGGCCCGCTAGTTCTGTGGTGCAGTCGGCCGCGAACTGAACGCCACCCATCATATAATGCGCGGTTGGGATCACCTCGACCCGGCCGGCGGCGAGATCGAAGCCGCAATCGGCGCAGCGCTCGACCATGCCCTTGAACTCGCGGCGCACGCGGTCGGGACCGAGGTGGCCCATCTCGATATAGACGCCGCCATGAGGGCTGGCGTGACCGTTTCGGATGCGGTCCATGATCGAGCGGCTGACGATGTCGCGGGTGGCGCGCTCGCCGCGCTTGTCGTATTCGAACATGAAGCGCTTTTGTTCGGAGTCGGTCAGCCAGCCACCGGAGCCGCGTAATCCTT
Source organism: uncultured Pseudomonadota bacterium (assembly GCA_963732895.1). Lineage (GTDB taxonomy): Bacteria > Pseudomonadota > Alphaproteobacteria > Rhizobiales > Xanthobacteraceae > Pseudolabrys. The sequence goes on from CAVTBG010000003.1 coordinate 8,981, forward strand.
CTTCCAGCACGGTGCCGGTCATGCGCGTGCCTTCTCCGGCGAGCAAACCGGTCGGGTGGAACTGGACCATCTCGATGTCGCGCAACGGCAAACCGGCGCGCAGCGCCATGGCAAGCCCATCGCAGGACTTGTCTCCGGACGGCGTGTGATAGCGGTACATGGTCGGCCCACCGCCGGTGGCGAGCAGCGTGGCGCGCGCACGGACCAGCAAAAGTTCGCCCGAGCGTATGTCGAGCATCAAGACGCCGGCAAGCCCCGAGCCGTCGGCCGCGGGGATAAGTTCGAGCGCGCGGTGGTCTTCCAGGCGATTGACCTCGCGGCGCCAGACCTGTTCCGCCAGGCGATTGATGATCTCGATGCCGGTGAGGTCGCCCTTGTGTACTGTGCGGTCAAAGGTCTGCCCGGCGAAAGCCTTCTGGTGCACGGTGCCGTCCGGGTTGCGATCGAAGAAGCAGCCGAACTCGGTTTCAAGCTCGCGGATGCGTCCCGGGGCGGTCGCTACCAGTAGCCAGGCGAGATCCTGATCGTTGAGCCAGCCACCGCCTTCGATGGTGTCCATGAAATGGCGTTCAACCGAATCCTCTGGCGACAGCGCCACGTTGTAGCCGCCCTGCACCATTCGGGTGCAGCCGCATTTGCCGAGCAGGCCTTTGACGGCGATGGTGACGTGAAGATCCGGGTTGGCCTTTTTCGCGTGCAACGCCGCGAACAGTCCGGCGCCGCCGGCGCCGAGAATGAGGATGTCGGTTTCGACGGTTTGCACGGTCTACGCGCTTCCGATGCTGGCGAGCACCGCGGCGCGCCGCGCGGCGACCTGATCGTTGATCTCAGCGTGCAGCGAGCCGCCGTGCGAATCCATGGTGACCAGCAGCGGGCCGAAACCCTTGATGCTGAACTTCCATAGGCACTCGGGGTTCAGGTCCTCGAAGTCAACGTCTTCAATGGCCTCGATCCAGGTGGTCTGCAGGGCGGCAGCGCCACCGACGACGGCGAGGTAAGCGCCGCCGAATTCGCGGAAGGCGTCGAGCGTGTCCTTGCCCATGCCGCCCTTGCCGATGATCAGCCGCACGCCTTCGCGCTGCACCAATGGCTTCGTGAAGCGCTCCATGCGCATAGACGTCGTGGTGCCAATGCACACCGGCTCGTATTCCGATGCGTTCCCTGGGCGCGGCTCGATCTTGCGCACATTGGGGGCGGTGTGCACCACCGCCTGGCCTTTGAGATCGAGGCGCGTGGTGCGGCCGCGGTCGAACATGGCAATGAGCGTGGCGTCGCGGATGCCGAACAGGGTTTTTTCCAGCGTGACGGTGTCGCCGATACGCAATTCGCGCGCCTGCGCTTCGGTGATCGGCATGTCAAGGACGTGATGGGTCATGGCGTGGTCTCTACTCGAACGCGATGCCGCCGGGCGTGATGATCGCGGTAGCGCGGCGGGCGGAATGGCACTGGATGTTCACCGCCACCGGATTCATGGTGATGTGGGTGGCGGCGACTTCCACGTGAACCCTAAAGGCAGTTGAGCGGCCACCGAGGCCTTGTGGGCCGATGCCGAGTTCGTTGACCGCTTCCGAGAGCTGTGCCTCGATCTTGGCGCCTTCCGCATCGGAGCAGTTGGTGCCGAGTGGGCGCGTGGCAGCGACCTTGGCGAGATGCATGCAGAGGTCCGAGGTGCCGCCGATACCGACACCGACAATGGTCGGCGGGCAGACGCGGCCGCCGCATTCGATCACCTTGTCGATGACGAAGCGCTTGACCGCGGCGACACCGTCGGCCGGGATCAGCATCTGCAGGAAAGAGCCGTTCTCCGAGCCCGATCCCTTGGGGATCATCTCGATCGCGACCGTCTCCTCGCGGGTGTCGAAATCGACATTGATGACCGGCACGCCGATGCCGCAGGAGGTCTGCTCGTTCACCCGCGTGATCGGATGCACCACCGAGGAGCGCAACGGATGTTCGGTGGTGGCGCGCGCGCAGCCGCGGCGGATCGCTTCCTTCATCGCGGCGCCGTCGAACTCGACATGGCGGCCGATGGTGATGTTGTAGATCGGGATGCCGGTGTCCTGGCAGAGCAGGTTCTTGGTGCGCTCGGCGACCGCGATGTTCTCCACCATGGTGCCTAAGATGGTCTTGCCGGTGGCGTCGGTCTCCCGTATCAGCAGTTGCTCGAAGCCCTGCTTGATGTCGCCGGGCAGCAGCTTGAGAGCGCGGATATAGAGCGTCTTGGCGAGCTCCTCGACTTCCTTGAGATCGAGCTGCATGGCTGTGTTCCCGTTTTAAAGCACCAGCGTTGCACCGGAGGCGATGAGCAATAGCGCCAACCCCTGGCGAAAGCGCAAGTCATTGAGCCGGCCGTAAAGTTGCCAGCCGATCCAGGTTCCGAGCGCGAGCGGCGGCAGCACCAAAAGGACCAGCATCAGGCTGGCGCGATCATAAGAGGCCCATATTATGCCCACCACCGTTCCGGACTGAATGACAATTATGTAGGGCTGGTATACCGCACGCGCCATCTGCTTCGGCCAACCGCGTAACTGCGTCCAGATCGTTGGTAAGACACCGGAATAACCGCCGACGCCGCTGAGAATGCCGCCAATGAAGCCGATACCCGCATCAGCAGCACGTCCGCCGGCCTGGAAGGTGTGAATTCGTGGCGCCAGCAGCGCATAAGCGCCAAAAGCGAGCAGGAATGCTCCAAGGGCGGCCTTAAGAAGGCCGGCATCAAGGATGAGGAGCACGCGCACGCCGATCGGGATGCCAACCAGTCCGCCGACCACAAACGGCCAAATCCGGCGAATTTCCATGTGGCGGCGTTGCGGCCAGATCGTCGTCAGATGCAGCAGCGTGCCGCAGCAATTGATGAGCAACGCCGAATGCAGGGGATCGATACGATGCAGCCAGATTGACGACGCGGTGAGCCCGAAGGCAAAGCCGGCGCCGCCGGCCGCAATGCCGCCGACCAGCGCCCCTAGCCAGAGAATGGCGACCGTCTCGATCGGATAGCCGGCGAGCATTACCTTAGCCTAGATTGAGGACGAAGATGAGGCCGACCGCGACCACGGCAGCAAAACAGGCAGATACCGCCGCGATTGTTTTCTCGCGGAAATCGAAGAACTCGATGGCGAGCACGCGCAGGCCCAGCGTCAGGTGAACGGCGAGCGCTACCACGATGCCGATTTCGGCAAACTGCACCAGCGGCTGGCGTGTAAGCGCCAGGAAGGAATCGAGCGCGTGGGCGCCGTTCAGCGCGGTGGCAAGCGCCAGGAAATGCAGCGGCAGGAAAATCGCGAGCGCGATGCCGGCGAGGCGGTGGAGCAGGGCGGCGATGAAGCCGCGTTGCCTATGGGATGCATTTATCATGCGCTGAACACCGCGAAGACTGCGCAGAAGCCGAGCACGAACAGAACCCCGGCAAACAAAAGCAACGCGATGTCGAGCGAACGGCCGCGCCATGGCGTCCATTCGCGCAGCACATTGCGCAGGCCGATGGGCGCATGGATTGCCACCGCGGTAACAAATATGAGGTAGAGCGCGAGGAACAGGAAATTGCCATGGGTGCGCGTGAGGATTTCGCCTGCCGTCAGGCCGCCGCGCACCGCGTAGAGAATGGTAACGAGATGGATCGCGACCGCAAATGCCAACACGAAGGCGGTCATCCGTTGCGCGGAGAACAGCATGGCGCTCACGGGCGCCCCCGCAAGCTGCGCTTCAATACCTCCCGCTTAAGGCCGGCGATCGAGTAAGTGGGCGCGATCGCCTTGGGGCAGAATTGCGTGCAGCTCATGTGGGTGTGGCACGCTTGGCAACCCTCGCTGTGGGAGACCGCTTTCAAGCGAGCGGCCTGGCCGCGGTCGCGCACATCGTTGACGAGGGTCCAGGCGCGGTTGAGTGCCGCGGGGCCGAGGTAATCGCTCTCCCAGGCCACCACGTCGCAGGCGGAATAGCACACGCCGCAGCCGATGCATTCGATGCCGGCGTCGGCAGCCTGGCGTTCGGGCGTCGCCGGCGGCACCACGGTGAAATCCATTTCTGGCTGAGGTCCGGGTTCGAAGAAGCCGCCCGCCTCCTTCCACTTGTTGAAGAATTGCGTCATTTCGACTGCGAGATCTTTCACCACGGTGAAATTCCGCAGGGGTTCCAGCCGGAGCCGGTTGTCGTTTCCGATGACGTCGTTGACGCGGGTGCGGCAGGTCCAGCGCGGGCGGCCGTTCACCACCATGGCGCAGGAGCCGCACATGCCAACCCGGCAGGCAAAGCGGTAGGAGAGGGTCGAGTCCTGCTCGCGCTGGATCTCGGTGACGACATCGAGCACGGTCTGGTGCGTGCGGCGGGGGACAGTGAAGGCTTGAAACTCCCCGCTTTCGCTTCCCCGCCAGACATCGACCAAGAGCACGGCGCCGTCGCTTGCGCTCATCGCTGCATGCCCCAGGCGTTGACGGTGCGAGATTCGATGGCACGGAAGATCACCGACTCGACCAGGAGGCCGATGACGATAACCATCAGCAGCCCTGAGAAGACGCGCGCGGTGTCGAGATCGTTGCGCGCCTCGAAGATGTACCAGCCGATACCGCCTGAGCGCGATGACACACCGAACACCAACTCCGCCGCGACCAGCGTGCGCCAAGCGAAGGCCCAGCCGATCTTCAGACCCGACAAGATCGACGGGAAGGCAGCGGGAATGAGAATGAGCGCGACATAGCGCGCGCCCTTCAACCCCACATTGCGGCCGGACATGCGCAGGGTCTCCGGCACACTGCGGAATCCGCTCAGCGTATTTAGTGCCACCGCCCACAGCACCGAGTGGATGATGACGAACACCAGCGACGGCGTGCCTAAGCCGAACCAGATCAGCGCCATCGGCAGCAGCGCGATAGCTGGCAACGGGTTGAACATGGCGGTGAGGGTGGAGAGGATGCGCGTGCCGGTCTTGCTGATGACGGCGAAGGTGGTGAACGCGGTGGCGATGGCAAGCCCGGCGCCGTAGCCGATGGCGAGCGTCTGCAGTGAGGTGATGGTGCGGTTGAGCAGTAGGCCGTTGCGCAAGTCGCTGACGAACATGCGCACGGTTTCGCTGAAGCTCGGGAACAGCAGCAAGTCGTCGAGCCACCAAGCGTAGACCTGCCAGATCACGATCAAGGCGACGAGGATGTTCAGCCGCTGCACCGCTTCGCTCTGGAACAGGCGCTCGAAGAAGCTGAGCGGCCGTTCGACGTCGCCGATCGCGCCGGAATCGACCAGCTGTAGCTCGAATTCGGGGCGTTCGACCGCTTGCGGCCGAGGATCGAGATCGACGGCGCTCATCCGTTGGCCTTCTCGTCCGCTGCGCCGCCGGCGTATCCCGTCTCGTCACCGAACAGCAGCCCGTGGATGCGTTTCGACATTGCGCCGAAGTCGCTCTGGTCGATGTTGGAAAAGTTGAAGCGGGCGGCGTCGAGCTCGGCGCGCACGCGGCCGGGATGCGGCGACAGCACCAGGATACGCGAGCCGACCAGGATCGCTTCTTCGATCGAGTGGGTGACGAACAGCACGGTGAAGTGCAACTGGTCCCACAGCGACAGCAGTTCCTGTTGCATGGAGCGCCGGGTCAGTGCGTCGAGCGCCGCGAACGGCTCGTCCATCAGCAGGATGTCCGGCTCCAGCGCCATGGCGCGGGCGATGGCGACGCGCATCTTCATGCCACCCGACAGCATGTGCGGATAGATGTCGCGGAACTTGGTGAGCTGCACCTTTTCGATGGCGGCGTCGGCGCGTTCCCTGGCCTCGGCCGAAGAGAACTTGCGCGTCACCTTCATCGGGAATAGCACGTTCTGGTACACGGATTTCCAGGGCATCAATTGCTCGAATTCCTGGAACACCATCATGCGGTCGGGGCCGGGGGCCTCGACCTCCTTGCCGCGGATTCGGATCGAGCCTTCCACCGGCGGCATGAAGCCGCCCACGGCCTTCAGCAGCGTGGACTTGCCACACCCCGAAGGCCCGAGCATCACGTAGCGGTCGCTTTGGTGAACGGAGAAATCTACCCGGTAAGTCGCCGTGACGAGATGGCGCGGCGTCTTGTACTGGAGCGTGACCCCGTTCACCTCGAGTAGAGGGGCGTTCATCCCGGTCCTCAACTGCCCGGCATGTCGTGGATGGCGTCGATGAACATGTCCTTCCAGGTCTTCGGACGGTTCGGCACCATCTTGGCGTCGGCCATGTAGTTCGCCACCACCATGGTGCGCTTGGGCACGATGGTGAAGGTGTTGTCCGGGTTCTTGATGATGGCTTCGGCTTCAGCCACCGGTAGCTTGGAGTGGTTGGCCTTGACCCACAGCGCGGCCGCAGCATGCGGATCGTCGTGGATTTCCTTCATGGCGATCTTCAGTCCCGCCAGAAAAGCCTGCACGATCTTGGGGTTGTTCTTGTACATCTTACCCATCGCCCACACCACGTTGAAGGTGTGCGGGCCGCCGAAGACGTCGTAGCTGTTAAGCACGCGGTGGACTTTCGGGTTCTTGAGTTCGATATACATGTAGGGTGCTGAGGTGAAGTGCCCGGTGATCTCCGACTTGAAGCTCATCATCTGGGCAAGCCCATCGGGATGGCTGAGCGAGACGGTGTATTTGTCGAGGTCGTGCTCGTGTCCTTTGCCGAGCGCCTTGAGCGCCGCCATCTGCAGGATCACCGCCTGCATCGACACGCGCACGGCCGGCAGGGCGATCTTGTCCTTGGCGGTGAAGTCCGTGATCTTCTTCACCTTGGGATCGATAGTGTTGAGAAAGAGCGGCATCATGTTGAGCGCGCAGATGCCCTTGATGTCCTGCTTGCCCTTGGTGCGGGCCCAGGCTGTGACCAGCGGACCGACGCCGCCGGAGGCGAAATCGAGGCTGCCGGAGAGCAGGGCGTTATTCATCGCCGCGCCGTTGGAAAAGTGCGTCCACTCGGTTGTCAGGTCCAGCCCGAGCTTCTTGCCTTCCGACTCGAGCAGATGATGCTCCTTCATAATAGTCAGCGGCACGTAGGAAATGCCGAACTGCTGGGCGATGCGCACGGTGCGCGGTTCGGCGTTGGCGGCCGTGGCGGAGAAGGCGAAAGCGGCGGCCGCGGCCAGCAGCGGCCAGCACAAGATAGTACGACGGTTTTGTCTCATTGTCGGTCCTCCCGGTTAGCTCTTTTGATTTTCATTTCTTTTTGGCTTTCACCCATCGTGCTCAGTTTGCGATAGAGTGGCAAGCATCAATTTGTCGAAGGAGCGCCTGATGGCCGATGCCGTGCAAACGATCCGGAGCGCGTTGATGGAGCGGTTCGGCGAACGTTTCGATGTGGACGCCAATCTGGCTGGGCTTGACGAATTGGCGCGCCTCTCCGCTCGTAAAGTGTGTCGGCATTATCTCGATCGTGACGTTACGGTCGAACTGCTGCGCCTCATCTGCGCATGCGCATTGTCTGCCCCGTCGAAGAGCGATCTGCAACAGGCGGACATTCTCATTGTTCGGGAAAAGACAAAGCGCTATGCCATAGCGGACCTGCTTCCCGAAATGCCGTGGTTGCGGGCGGCGCCGGTGTTCCTTCTGTTCCTTGCCAACGGCCGCCGGGTTCCGTTTATCTCGAAAATGCGCGGCAAGCCCTTTCCCAACGAGCATCTCGATCTGTTCTTCAACGCGACCGTGGATGCCGCGATTGTGCTCTCCACGTTCCTGCGCGCGGCGGAAGCGGTAGGGCTCGGCTGCTGTCCAATCAGCATGATCCGCAATCACGCCGCCGCCGTCGGCAAGTTGGTTGGCTTGCCCGAGAAGGTGGTTCCAATTGCGGGCATGTCGGTGGGGTGGCCGGCGGAGGAGGGCGCCATTTCGCCGCGGCTGCCGCTGTCGGCGACCGTGCATGAAGAGCGTTTCGAGGAGGGCGATCTTCCCGGCCAGATCGAGGCCTATGACCGCCGGCGGGCGGCGTCGCGTCCTTACCGCCGGCAGCGCGACCCCGCGCGCTTCGGCGAGGCCGGGTTTTATGGCTGGTCCGAGGACAAGGCGCGGCAATACGCGACCCCGCAACGTGCCGATTTTGGCGCTTTCGTGCGGAACCAAGGGTTTTGCCTCGACTAAACGCATGCGCATCACCGTAGATCCGACAGGTAATGCATCTGGTCGGTCTGGCACAGCGAGACGCGCCATTCGACCGGCCGGCCGTCGAGCGCGAAGGCAGTGCGGTCGATGGCGAGCAGCGGCGCGCCGGCCTTGACGCCGAGATGTTTGGCCTCGCGCCGACCGGCGGCGACGGCTTTGAGCTTTTCGGACGCGCGCACCACGGTGACGCGGAAATCCGAGCGGTACAGTTCGTAGAGATTGTTGGGCAGATCGCGCTTCTCGATGCCGGGAAACAGCGCGCGCGGCAGCCGAATGCGCTCGGCAATGCAGACTTGGGCCGAGAGGGAACGCAGCCGTTCGATGCGCACGACCCGCGCTTTGGCGGATAGATCAAGGGCGGCGGCCGCCTCGGCGTCGGCGGCTTCCACGGTGACGTCGAGGATCTGGCTTTCGGGAAATTCGCTTTTCCCGGAATCCGGGACCAGCTTGAAGAACTGGAACAGGATGCGTGCGTCGTCGTGGCGGGCGACATAAGTACCCTTGCCCTGGCGGCGGACGACGAATTTCTCTGCCTCGAGCTCGTCGAGCGCCTTGCGGATGGTGCCCTGCGAGACGCCGAGATCGCCGGCGATTTCGAATTCGCTGGGCAACAGTTCGCCCGGCTGCCAGACATTGTCGACGATGCGTTTGACCAGCACATCGCGCACCTGCCGGTAGAGCGGGCGGAAGCCGAGTGCGTCGCCGCCGGCGCGTTTGGGCTCGATCCGCGGTTGGTCCATTGGGTCCGGCCGCGCCGATACACGGCGTCCTCGTTGAACTCTTATCTTTTATGTCTTATACAAGACTGGCGCAAGTCAGTTCGTTTGAAGGGGATGGGCCCATGGGCATTCCGCAGTTATTGGTGCACGACAAGAAAGACACGGTCGGCGTGGTCGCAATCGAAGGCCTCAAGGCCGGGACCGACATGCTGTGCGTGGTGACCGCCGACAACTCGTCGTTCAACATGAGGACCAAGATGGACGTGCCGGTCGGGCACAAGATCGCCCTGGTCGACATCAAGAATGGCGACACGGTGATCAAGTACGGCGAGGATATCGGCAAGGCGGTGGCGGACATCGCCAAGGGCGAGCACGTGCACGTTCACAATCTCAAGACCAAGCGGTGGTAGTCATGGCCAAGGGTAACGGTAAGTCCAACATGAAGTTCATGGGCTGGCGGCGCGAGAACGACCGCGTCGCCGTGCGCAATTACGTGCTCATCCTGCCGCTCGACGACATTTCCAACGCGGCCTGCGAGGCGGTGGCCAACAACATCAAGGGCACGATCGCCATCCCGCATTCCTACGGCCGCCTGCAATTCGGCGCCGACCTCGATCTGCATTTCCGCACGCTGATCGGCACCGGCTCCAACCCGAACGTTGCGGCTGTGGTCGTGATCGGCATCGAGGAAGGCTGGACCCAGCGCGTGGTCGACGGCATTGCCAAGACCGGCAAGCCGGTCACCGGCTTCGGCATCGAATTGCACGGCGACATCGACACCATCGCGCGCGCTTCGCGCCAGGCCAAAGAATACGTGCACTGGGCCACGGAACTGCAGCGCGAAGAATGCGACATGTCCGAGCTTTGGATCTCGACTAAGTGCGGCGAGAGCGACACCACCACGGGCCTCGCGTCCTGCCCGACTGTCGGCAACATGTACGACAAGCTGATCCCCAAGGGCATCTACGGCGTGTTCGGCGAGACCTCGGAGATTACCGGCGGCGAGCACATCGCCAAGGCGCGCGCCATCAGCCCGGAGATCGGCGAGAAGTGGATGAAGACCTGGCAGGCCTATGAAGACGACGTCATCCAGGCGCACAAGACCGACGACCTCTCGGACTCGCAGCCGACCAAGGGCAACATCGCCGGCGGCCTCACCACCATCGAGGAAAAGGCGCTCGGCAACCTCGAGAAGATCGGCCGCTCCTGCAAATACATCGATGTGCTGGAGCCGGCGGAGACGCCGGCGAAAGGTCCCGGCCTCTACTATATGGACACCTCTTCGGCCGCGGCCGAGTGCGTGACGCTGATGGCGGCTGCCGGTTACGTGGTGCACACTTTCCCGACCGGGCAGGGCAACATCATCGGCAACCCGATCGTGCCGGTGATCAAGATCTCCGGCAATCCGCGCACGCTGCGTACCATGTCCGAGCACGTCGACCTCGACGTGACAGGTATTCTGCGCCGCGACATGACGATCCCGGAGGCCGGCGACGCGCTGATCGAGATGATCCTGCGCACCGCCAACGGCCGGGCGACCGCAGCGGAAGCGCTCGGCCATCGCGAGTTCGTGCTGACCAAGCTCTATCGCAGCGCGTAACAGTGCGCATGATCCCGAAAAGTGGGACCCGGTTTTCGGATAAGATCATGCGTCGACAAATAACCAGCTGATGGCCGCGATCGTGATCACGGAGTTCATGGACGAGGAGGCCATTCGTGGCCTCCTCGCTTCGCATGACGTGGTCTACGATCCGGCGCTGGTCGACCGGCGTGCCGATCTGCTGGCAGCGGCTGCCAATGCAGACGCGCTGATCGTGCGCAACCGTACGCGGGTCGATGCCGCCTTGCTCGACGTGGCGCCGAAGCTCAAGGCGGTGGGCCGGCTTGGCGTCGGGCTTGATAATATCGACGTGGAAGCCTGCAAGGCGCGCGGCGTTGCCGTTTATCCGGCGACCGGCGCCAACGACGTGGCGGTGGTCGAATGGGTGGTCGCCGCCATGCTGCTGCTGTTGCGAGGCGCTTTTGCCGCGACCGACAGCGTCACGGCCGGGGAATGGCCGCGCACCAAGCTGATGGGACGCGAGGCCGGCGGCAAGCGGCTTGGACTTATTGGTTTCGGCTCCATCGGCCGCAAGGTCGGCGCGGTGGCGGCGGCGCTCGGCATGAGCGTTTGCGGCTTCGACCCGCACATCGCGGTTGGCGACGTGGTCTGGTCGCAGCCCTGGGGCAAGGTGGCGCCATGCGATCTTAAGACGCTGCTGCGCGACGGCGACGTGGTCTCGCTGCACGTGCCGCTGACCGAGGCCACGCGCAACATGATCGATGCTGCGACAATCGCTGGCATGAAACGCGGCGCTATCCTCATCAATGCCGCGCGTGGTGGTGTGGTCGATGAGGCCGCCGTCGCAGATGCATTGCGCTCGGGCCAACTTGGCGGCGCGGCGCTCGATGTATTTGCGCAGGAGCCGCTCACGCTGGAGCGGGGACAGGTGTTCGCTGGTTGCCCCAACCTGCTGTTGACCCCGCACATCGCGGGCGTGACGGTGGAAGCCAATACCCGTGTATCGCGGATGGTGGCGGAAAAGATCCGCGACCATCTCGCCGGAGACTCGCGATGCCGACTTTGACTTTGGTCGAGGCGCAAGACCTCGTCGTCCGCACGCTCACCCGCTGCAAGACCGACCGTGATGTCGCCGCGAGCGTCGCGCGGGCGTTAGTGGCGGCGGAAGCGGAAGGCCAGAAGGGCCACGGCCTGACGCGGGCGCCGAGCTATGCCGCGCAGGCCAAGGTCGGCAAGGTCGACGGCTTCGCCAAACCGGTGCTGACCTGGCCGCGCCCGGCGGCCGCCGTCATCGACGCCAAGAACGGCTTTGCTTATCCGGCGCTCGAGGCCGCGCTCGCCGCGCTGCCCAAGGCGACGCGGCAGAACGGTATCGCGGCGGCGGGCATCCATCATTCGCACCATTGCGGGGTGGCCGGCCATCCGGTCGAGCATCTGGCCAAAGAAGGGCTGTTGGCGCTGCTGTTCGCCAACACGCCGGGAGCGATCGCGCCCTGGGGCGGATCGAAGGCGGTGTTCGGCACCAATCCGATCGCCTTTGCCTGTCCGCTGCCGGGGCAGGCGCCGATCGTGGTCGACCTGTCGATCTCGAAGGTGGCGCGCGGCAACATCCTCGCCGCCAAGCAGAAGAACGAGCCGATCCCGGAGGGCTGGGCGCTGGACGCCGACGGCAAACCGACCACCGATGCGACCGCGGCGCTCGCCGGCACCATGCTGCCGCTCGGTGACGCCAAGGGCACGGCGCTGGCGCTGATGGTGGAGCTTTTGGCCGCCGGCCTCACCGGCGCGAATTACGCGGCCGATGCCTCCTCATTCCTCGATGCCAAGGGCGGCCCGCCCGGTACCGGGCAGTTGCTGATCGCCATCGACCCAACGGCTTTCGGCGGTGGCGGCGCACTCGTCCACTTCGGCGCATTGGCCAAGTCGATTGAAGATCAACGGGGCGCGCGACTGCCCGGCGTGCGCCGTCTGGCGGCCCGCGAGAAGGTGGCGAGGGACGGCCTCACCATTACGGACAAGCTGCTGGCTGACATCGAGGCGGTGTAGCCGAGTCTCATGTGGCGGCGAACTGCGGGCTTTCGAAGCCGAGACCGCGCAGGCCGGCGCGCACTTCCGGGCAACTCATAAACAGGCTCCAAAGCAGCCCGGAGCGGTGGTTCTCGACCATCACCACGATCGGCCCCTGGTCGATGGCGAGATGGCCGGGCGCGGCCCAGTTCTGCGAGCGGTTGAAGGCATCCGCAAAGCCGCGTTCACGCCAGATGTCGTCGCCGAGCCGTTCATAGAAATAGCGCAGGGCCGTCATCGATTCCTCTGGCGTATAAGGCATGGAGGCAATCGCCGCGGTGGGCGCAATGACGCCGTGGTCGTTGGTGGGCGAAAAGGCGTTGTAACCGGCATCGCCATCGCAGGCGGTCAGGCCCCAGCAACTGGCGGTGTAGCCGGCAAAGCCGTGCGGATTTGAAATGCAATGGGCGCGGTTGATCAGGACATGCGCACGGTTCTGCGCGAAATAGTCGGCATAGCGGTCGACCAGGCCCCGCGGGTCAAGGCCGAGAAAAGAATAATGCGCGAAGAAGAGCGGCCCGCCAAAGGGCGGTCCGAGCGGCAGCTCAATGCCGTGATAGCGCTGCCCGTTCTGGAACACGGGGCTGTCGGTCCAGCCGCGGCGATAGACTTCCGCGCCGATCGGGTGCGCGGGCGAAGCGGCGGCGAGCACGTAAGTAATGAGACACTCGTTCCAGCCCGTGATGGCGTGGTTCATCGCGAAGCCGTGGTGCGGGCTCCAGTGCCAATACAGCGCGTCTTGGTCTTGCGTGTGCCAATCCCATTCGACGGCGTGCCAGAGTTGGTCGATCGCGCGCCGCAGTCGTGCCTCTTCTGGAACGGCGGCGCCAAAAAATTGCCGCGCGCAGAGCAGGCCCGCCATCAGAAACGCGGTCTCGACAAGATCGCCGCCGTCGTCCTTGGCCGAGAATGGAATTGTCTTACCGCTCGCGCCGTGCAGGAAGTGCGGAAATACGCCGTGATAGGTCTCGGCACTGCCAAGAAAATCGACGATCTGCGCGATCCGCGCGAGCACGTCGGCGCGCGAAAGAAACCCGCGCGAAGCGCCTGCAAGCATCGCCATGATGCCAAACCCGCTGCCGCCGCTGGTGACGGTGTCGCGATAATCGTAGCCGGCGACCGGATTGCTGCGCTCGCGCGCGAGCCCGCTTGCCGGATGAGCAAAATCCCAGAAATAAGAGAGCGTCTGTCGCTGCACGAGGTCGAGCAGGGCATCGTCGTGGAGCGGTTCGGTCATTCCGCCTGCCATTCGATTTGCGCGGCCGACAACCTGTCCGAGCCTGGACCGACCTCGATGATGAACATCCCCGGCTCCCAGATGTGTTCGGGCGCGGCGAGGCGGTGCGCGAGGAAGAACCGCAGGTCATCGATTGTAATGCGGAAACTAACCGTCTGCGTCAAGCCAGGCTGCAGCGCGATTTTCTGAAATCCTTTCAGTTCGCGCATCGGGCGCGAGCGGCTGGCGACAGGATCGCCGATGTAGAGTTGCACGATTTCCTCGCCAGCAATTGAACCGGCGTTGCGTACGATGCAGGTGGCGGTGAGCGCATCGTCTTTGCCGCGCAATGCCATCTTGTCAAGTTTCAAAGCGCCGTAGTCGAACGTGGTGTAGCTCAGGCCGTAGCCGAACGGATAAAGCGGCGTGTGCGGCCCCTCGAGGCGGCAGGCGGTGGTGAACTTGCGAAAGACGCGGCGGCCTTGCGCATCGCGTTCTTCATCGCCGGCTACGTCGATGCCGATTTTGTCGATGGGTCGGCCGCTTGGCGCTTCGGCATAGTGGACAGGACATTGGCCGGCGTTGCGCGGAAAGCTCATCGCCAGTTTGCCGGAAGGATTGACGTCACCGAACAAAATGTCGGCGATGGCGTTGCCGGCTTCGCTGCCGCCAAACCATGCGTGCAGGATAGCGTCCGCAAGGCCGTCTTCCCATTCCAGCGCCAGCGGCCGCCCGCTCATGGTGACCAACGCCAGCGGCTTGCCGGTCTCATGCAATGCTTGCAACAGACGCCGCTGGCTGCCGGGCAGGCCGATGTCCGTGCGCGTTGACGCCTCGCCGCTATGTTCCTTGACCTCGCCAACGCAGGCGATCACCGCGTCCGCTTGACGGGCGAGCGCGACTGCTTCGGCGATCAACTCATCCGGCGCGCGTGGATCAATGCTGGCGATTTCGCCGAACACATTGAGCCGGGCGGCGACGTTGGGATCATCGACGATGTTCGCGCCCTTGGCGTACAAGACGCCGGCTTTGTTGTAGGCGGCGCGCAGGCCTTCCAATACGGTCACGCTGTCCTCGGCGCGTGCCGCCACCGCCCATGTACCCTGCATATTGGTGCGGCTGTCGGCCAGCGGGCCAACCAAAGCGATAGTACCGGAACGCGCGAGCGGCAGCACGCCATTGTTCTTCAACAGCACACAGGACTTCGCAGCCGCTTCCCGCGCCAACCGGCGGTTTTCTGGGGTGAGGGTGACGACCTGCCGGCGCTTTTCGTCGAGGCCGCGATAGGAATCGGCAAAAAGCCCGAGCTTCTGTTTCGCCCGCAATACGCGGCAGCAGGCGGCGTCGATGTCGGCTACATCAACGTGGCCCTCCGCCACCAACGCGGACAAATGACGCATGTAGCACTCGCTCACGAGGTCGATATCGACGCCGGCGGCGAAAGCGAGCAGGGCCGCCTGCTTCTCATCGGCGGCAACGCCGTGGTGCACTAGTTCCATGATTGCGGTGTAGTCGGAGACGATCAGTCCGTCGAAGCCCCAGTTTCCACGCAACAGGTCGTGCAGCAATTCGCGATGCGCCGTGCACGGAATGCCGGCAAGGTCGTGGAAGCCGACCATGACGGCGCCGACGTCGGCTTTGACCGCCGCCTTGAACGGCGGGAGCACCACATTGTGCATGCGGTAGGGTGAAACATCGACTGCGTTGTAATCGCGCCCGCCCTCCGCAAAGCCGTAGCCGGCGAAGTGCTTGGCACAGGCCATCACCGCATCGGGCCGCGCCAAGTCTTTATCCTGAAAGCCGTCGACCAAGGCGCGCGCGATGACCGAGCCGAGCAACGGGTCCTCGCCCGGGCTTTCGGCTGAGCGTCCCCAGCGTGCGTCTCGCGACACGTCCAGCATCGGCGCCCAGTTGAGTGCGATGCCGGCGGCCGCCGCTTCGGTTGCGGCGATGCGGGCGGTGCGGCGGATGAGGTCCGGGTCAAAACTGCAGGCGAGGCCGAGCGGAAGCGGAAAAATGGTACGGTGACCGTGGATCACGTCGAGCGTAAACATCAGCGGGATGCCGTGCGGCAACTCTTCCACGGCGATGCGTTGCAGGTCGCGCAACCGCGCCAGCGGCTGGCCGGCGGCCAGACTCCCGACCTCGCCACGGCGGATGCGGCTTTCGATGTCCGTCACCGCAGTGCCCGCACCGGTAGTGTCGCCGCCGGCGGCGTTCGGATGATTCAACTGGCCGATTTTTTCGGCCAAGCTCATTCCGCTTATCAGCTTTTCAATGAATTCGGCCATGGCTGGCGGTGGGTTCTAGCAGGCGCCGAAGGGGATAGGCCTTGGGCCGCGTATCTGTTTCTACGATTGTGCCGCTAAGACGGCGGGCCGGTCAGGCGGTGGTTTGCAGGCGCCGGGCGGGCGTTTCCGCCGCGCGCTCGGCGATCTTGGTAGGCACCTTGATGGCAGCGCCGAGGCCGGCGAGGGCGCCGCGCTGCGGCAGCACATGCACCGATTCGGGCGGCGCGTGGTGGTGCAGCATGGCGCCCTGCGGGGTGCGCACGAGATGCAGCACGCGGGTGTGGAAGGCTTCCAGTCCCGGCCGGTGGCCGATACTCAGCACGGCGGCGCTGCGCAGTTCATGGTCGAACATCGACATAACCCGGCGCTGGCTGACCTCGTCGAGCGCCGACGTCGCTTCATCCAGGAATAGCCACGACGGACGGTGCAGCAGCAGGCGGGCAAAGCCGATCAACTGCTGTTGCCCGAGCGAGAGGCTCTTGTCGAGCCGGCCTTTGAAATCGAGCATGGGCAGGAATTCGGCGAGCCCCACGCGCTTGACCACGGCCTCAACGTCAGCAGTGGCGAAGGCCTCGGGCGGATCAGGATAGGTGATGGCCGACCGCATGGTGCCGAGCGGCAGGTAAGGCCGCTGCGGCATGAACATCATGCTGTCGGCGGCGGGCAGGCGGATGGTGCCGCCGCCCCAAGGCCACAAGCCCGCCAGCGCGCGGAACAGCGTGCTCTTGCCGGCGCCGGATTCGCCGACGATCAGCACTCGCTCGCCGTGGCCGATCTCTACGGTCGCCTCCGAGATCACCACCCGTCCGTCGGAGAGCAGTACGCTCACGCCGTCGAAGGCGAGCTTGCCTTCCGGATGCCGGACGAGGCCGATGCGCTCGACAGCCTCGTCGATCCGGTCGACCTCGTCGACGGCGGCCTTGAACGCGCTGACGCGATGGAGCGTCGCGCGCCAGTCGGCGATCGAAGGAAACTGGTCAACGAACCACCGCAGCGAGTTCTGAACCTGGTTGAATGCGCCCACCACCATCATCAGCCCGCCTATTGTCAGGCTGCCGCTGAAATAGCCGGGCGACGCGACGATGATCGGCACCACGATGGCAACCCAGCCATAACCGGATGTGATCCAGGTCAGCCTCGACAGCGCCCCGGACAGATCGCGCATGGTCGTGATGATGCGATTGAGGTTGCTCTCCAGCTGGCGGCGCTCGTCCTCCTCGCCGTGGAATAAAGCGATGCTTTCCGCGCTTTCGCTCACCCGCACGAGAGCGAAGCGCAGTTCCGCTTCGCGAGCATAGAGTTCGGCGTTGAGGCCGATCAGCGGCACGCCCACGCGCCATGTCAACAATGAGCCGATCAGCGCGTAGGCGACCGCGCACCAGACCATGTAGCCGGGAATGGCGAAGTGATAGCCGTCGAACGAGAACACCAGCCTGCTCGACAAGGCCCACAAGATGCCGATGAAGCTCACCAGAAGCATCGTGGCCTGCAGGAGGCCGACGCCAAGTCCGGCCGACAGTTCGGTGAGCTTGCGGGTATCTTCCTCGATGCGCTGGTCTGGGTTTACACCGATTTGCCCCGCGAGGCCGAGCCGATAGGCGCGGCCACGGACCAGCCATTGATCAAGTAGATGATGGGTCAGCCATTCGCGCAGACGCACCTTTAGCATCTGCTGCATCCAGGTTTGCCCGACGACCAGCGCCAGCAGAACCGCGACAATGGCGAGGAAGATCAGAAGCTCGTGGCCGAGGCCCGGCAAGTTGCGCTGCGACAGCGCATCGAAAAAGCTGCCGTTCCAGTCGTTAAGCCTGACCTGGCCGATCATGTTGCCGACCAGCACGACGACGATGCCGGCGGCTAGCAAGCTGACGCGCAGGCGCGAGGCCGAACGCCAGAGGGCGCGCAGCAAAGTGAGGCTCTCACGCGCGGCGCTCTTGCCCTCGTAGGCCGCCGTGGGCGGCTGGAACCCGGCTGGCGCGTGGGAACCAGCAGTGTCCGGGCGAGCATCATCGGCCGCAGCAAGGGAAGCATCCATCTGCAGGCGCGAATCAGCTTGATCGCCGGGCGCGTCTCGGTTCAATCGTTGTTGCACGTTATTTTTCGCATGTTACCGGTCCCCCGTGACCGGCACTGCTCTTGTATCTTTTCAAGTTTCACTATGATTTATGTCAGAGTCGTTAAAATGCAAGCAGTAATGTCAGTACTGTTGTCGCATGCATGAATGATACACATGGAACTTTGACGGATGACGTTGTGTAGCGTCGGAGCGCTCGTTTTGTGGCTTCAGGGATAGATCTGGCTGATCTGGGTGCCTGGATTGCACGCCAGGCTCGCCATAGTGCCTCGGCGATGGCACAGGCGATTTCAGCGACGTGGCTCGTTCGCAAGCGCGAACAGTTCGGGCAAGTCATTATTCCTGCTCGCGGCTCGGTGCTGGCCTCACCAATTGTCGCGAATTGGGACCCGGAACCCGATTATTTCTTTCATTGGCTGCGTGATTCTGCGGTCGTCATGCGCGCCGTGGCCGAGCTGATGCAAGATGCTGCAATGCAAGATGAGCGCGTTCGCTGGTGCGAAGCTTTCGAGGATTTCGTCCGCTTCAGCCTGACGCTCAGCAGACTCGACGGCGCGGTGTATGCGGCTCGCGATAAATATTTTCAAGCGACCAGCGCGGCGTTTCGCAAGTTCTTGCGTCCAGTGCCGGAAATTCGCGAACTCGCCGGCGACAAGCTTCTTGGCGAGCCGCGTTTCAATCCGGATGGGACGGTCGACGTTTTGCGTTGGTCGCGCCCGCAATATGACGGGCCGGCGCTGCGGGCACTCGCGTCGTTACGCTATCTCGCCGGCGGCGGTATTTTGACTGATGAGATCGCGGCGCTGTTGCGGCTCGATCTGGATTTCACTGTCCGTCATGCCGGCTTGCGGTGCATCGGCCCCTGGGAGGAGGGCGATGAAAACACTCATCACTATTTTACGGCGCTGGTGCAACTCGGTGCACTGGTGCACGGCCGTGCATTTCTCGACCAAACTCAATGCGCTGAGGCCGAGCGACACTTGCGAACGGGTCTCGATGCACACTGGTCTGAGCGTCACCAGGTCTATATGGCGATGCGGCCCGCGCGCGCGGACAGTGCCGATGATTTGATCGACGCCGCGATGCTGCTGGCGGTCGTCGATGCGGACCTGCCGGGTGGCCCGCATAGCGCCGATGACCCGCGCGTCCAAAAGACGCTACGCGCGATCGAGGATCTGTTCGCGCGCGAATTTCCCATCAACCGCGGGCGGGATGCGCCCGCGCTCGGCCGCTCGCGCGGCGACCGCTATTTCGGCGGCGGGGCCTGGTATCCGACCACATTGGCTGCGGCCGGTTTGTGCTACCGGCGGGCGCTGCGGTCCGAGCCGAACCGCGCGGCGCTCATCAAGCGCGGCGACGCCTTCATGGCGACGGTGCGCGACTTGACGCCGGACGATGGCGCATTGTCCGAGCAGGTCGACCGCGCCACCGGCGTGCAGACGTCGGCCCGTCATCTGACCTGGAGCTATGCGGCCTTCGTCAGTGCAGCGCGGTTGCGCACGCTGGCACTTGGCGCGACGCGGCGCTAAATAGGCGTCGGGTTGTGAAAAGGAGAGAGCGCCGTGAACACCGGTACCACGCAACGAGCCATGCCGTCAGCGCAGGCGCGCGCCGAACTTGCGCCGCGTGGAAGGCTGCGGCTCGCCTTTCCGGCGGCGAGCGCGCTTTACGTGACGCGCGATCCGGCGAGCGGGGAACTGCGCGGCGTCT
Organism: uncultured Pseudomonadota bacterium; assembly: GCA_963732895.1. Taxonomy (GTDB): domain Bacteria; phylum Pseudomonadota; class Alphaproteobacteria; order Rhizobiales; family Xanthobacteraceae; genus Pseudolabrys. Next base: position 28,712 of record CAVTBG010000003.1, read on the forward strand.
CGACGGACCTGGGCGCGGCGCTTGCCGCGCGGCTCGGCGTGCCGTTTGAAGGCAAGCCCTACAAGGCCGTGCGCGAACTGATCGCCGACACCGACAAGGATGAATGGGATCTCGCGACCATCGTCATGGAGGACGAGCGGCGCAAGACCTTCGACTACAGCCGCGGTTATCTGGAAGCCAACTCGACCTATCTTGTGCCGGCCGGCTCTTCCATTGAGAAGGTCGCCGACGCTGACAGGCCGGATACCCGCATCGGGGTCGCCGAGAACTCCGCGTTCGATCTGTTCCTGACGCGCTTCGTCAAGCAGGCAACGCTGGTGCGTTTCGGCGGCGTCGGCGCCGCGTTCGACGGGCTCGCCAACAACGAATGCGATCTGGTGGCGGCGCCGCGCCAGGTGCTGGCGACTGCGCAAGGTCGGTTTGCCGGCTCGCGCATTCTCGACGACTGGTTCGACAAGGCTTTCGTCGGCATCGCCGTGCCGAAGGGACAGCAGGCCGCCGGGCTCGCCTTCGTCAACGCATTCCTCGATGAGGTGATTCGCTCCGGCTTCATCGCCGAAGCGATTACCCGCGCCGGCATGAAGGGCGCGAAGGTGGCGAAAGGCTAGCGGGCGAGATCACCGCGCAGGCTGGCGCGGGGTGGCGATGCGAGTGTCGATATCGAGATCATCCGTGCGCGGGCCCATGGTCTGCATGGCCTCTAGCCCATTTTCGAAGCGGTTGCAGTAGAGTTCGACCAGCATGCCGTCCGGATCCTCGATATAGATGCTGTCGGTGACGTTGTGCTGAAAGGTGTGCTTGATGTTGAAGCCTTTGTCCTTCAATTCGTAGTAAGCCGTCTTCAACGCTTCGTAGTCATCGACCTGCCAGGCGAAGTGGATGAGGCTAGGCTGTTTCTCGTTGGTGCGTGGGCCGGTAGCGCCCTCGATCAACGCAAGATCGTGGTGTTGTTCGCCAAGACTGAGATAGATCGTTTTGCCATCGGCGCTTTCGGCCGAAACCGTCAGGCCCAACACCATGGTGTAGAATTCCTTCGAAACCTGCGCGTTGGAGACATTGAGTGCGACATGAGCGAGCTTCTGCACTTCGGTCATCTCGGTTTCCTTAGTGCTGATGTGCGCTGGCGGCTGCGATATCGAGCGGCCGTGCGGACATGTCGGCGGCGCGGATCGCGGCCATACCGTCGCTGCTGCGATTGCAAAACAGCTCGACGCAATTGTTGTCAGGGTCGCGTACATAGAAGCTGCGGGTGATGCCGTCTTCGCTCTCGTTTTCGATCGGAACGCCGGCGGCCTTCAATTGGTCATAGGCCGCCCGCACCTGCTCGAAATTGTCGAGTTGGAAGGCGATGTGGCGGATGCCCGGCTGGTCCGGCGACGGCGGATCGAGTGTGGCGCGCTGGAACAGCGCCAGCACGTGGTGCTCGTCGCCGATGGTCAGGAACACCTGGCCACGCTCCGGCTTCTCGCTCGAGATCTTTAAGCCGAGGTTCCGTGTATAGAAATCGCGCGAGCGCACGCAGTCGCGGACGCTGAGCACGAGGTGACCCAATTTCAGTGCCGTGACCACGTGGTTTCTCCCAAACGGTATCGCATGGTACCGTAGTTGTTGTTCCATTTATCACAAGCCGTCTTGTCGCGCGCCGTGCTTTTCTCATGCGGTAGGAAAGCTCCGTCGCGCGACCGGAAGAGTGAATCCTACAACCCTGACATGCTCTCCGTGTGCCAGCGCAACAGATAACGTCGCAGATGGTCGGCAGCGGCGAGAAGCACATAGCCGACGAGGGCGATGGTCAGGATGCCGACGAAAACCTGTTCGGACAGCGCCATGCGCGCCGAGAGGATCATGTAGCCGCCCAAGCCCCCGCCGGCGGTGATCATCTCGGTTACGACGGTGACGACCAGCGACATCGGAAAGGCGATCTGCAGGCCGTTCAGTATCTGGGGCAGGGCGGCCGGCACCACGATCTTCCAAACTACCCGCCGTCGGCTGAGCCCCAGATTGCGCGCCGACCAGATCAGATAGTGATCGATCGAGCCGGTGCCGAGATAGGTCGCGCTGATGATGGGGAAGACGCAGCTTACCGCGACCATGGTGATCTTGGCCTGGTCGCCCAAGCCAAACCAGAGAACGAACAGCGGCATAAAGGCGATCTTCGGCGCCGGAAAGCCGATCGACACCAGGGGGTCGAAGAACCAGCGCGCGAGCTTGTTACGGGCGGCCATCGTGCCGATCGCGATGCCGACAACCGCGGCGATCAAGAAGCCACTGAAGGCGCGGTAGATGGTCAATACTGTGTCGGAGAAAAGCGTGCCGGACCAGAGCTGTTCGCCCATCCGCAGCACGATATTGCTGGGTGCCGGCAATAAATACGCGTTGATCCAGCCGGACTGCACGCTGACCTGCCAGGCCACTATCAGGACGGTGCCGAGCGCAAAGCTCGCCGAGCCCTTCAAGAGCCGGGCGGTCCACGACGGGCCGCTCTTCGTTATGAGGACAGTGTCCGCCATCGGAGCGACCATGCCATGAGGTGAAGGAACAGTCGATCGGACACCGAGCCGATCAGGATGACGACGATGATGGCGCTGAACATGGTGGCGTAGTCGCCGGTCTCGCCGTTGTAGCCGATCATGTAGCCGAGCCCTTTCTCGGCGAGCAGCAATTCGGCGCTGACTAGGAGCAGCCAGGACAACGCCAGCGCCATGCGGATGCCGCTGAGGACGTCGGGCAAGGCGGCTGGCAGGATGATCTTCCACAGGACGCCGATCTTGCTCGCACCGAGGCTGCGCGCCGACCAGACCAACAGCGGATCGACGCCGCGCGCGCCGTTGTAGGAGCTGATCACCACCGGCAACAGGCATCCGAGGAAGACGGCGGCGATCTTCGACATGTCGCCGAGGCCGAACCACAACAGCAGGACTGGGATCAGCGCGCTCTTCGGCATTGGGTAAAGAAAGGTGATGACCGGCCTGAAAAGCAGGCGCGCCATTTCGACGCGCGCCATGGCGATGCCGACAACGGTGCCGAGAACCACGCTCGAGAGCAGGCCGGCGAGCTCGCGCTTGAGCGACACCAAGGCCTGTTGTGCCAATTCCCCGGAGTCGAACGCTGAACGGAACGCTGCAAAGGTCGCTTCCGGTGATGGCAGCAAGTCGGCCGACAGCCAGCCGGCGCGCGAGGCGATTTCCCAGGCGAGCAGCAACAGAGCAACCGGCCCGTAATAGACGAGCGTACCGCCGACCGCGTTCAGCGCGGTCAGGAAGCCAGGGCCATCTCTTCGCGCAACAGTGACCATATTTCCTCGGAGAGATCGTCGATTTTGGTGCGCGGGTCGCCGGCGGTGAGCTTGGTGTTGAGAATGGTCTTGATGCGGCCGGGGCGGGCCGACATCACCACCACGCGCTCGCCTAGCATCACCGCCTCGCGCACGTCGTGGGTGATGAACATGACGGTCTTCTTCTGCTGCCGCCAGATGTCCAGCAGTTCCTGTTGCAGGATGTAGCGGGTCTGCGCGTCGAGCGCGCCGAACGGCTCGTCCATCAGCAGAATGTCGGGATTGCAGGCCAGCGTGCGTGCGAGCGCCACGCGCTGCTGCATGCCGCCGGACAGCCGGTTCGGGAACGTGTTCTCGAAGCCCGTCAGCTTTACCATGTCGATATAGCGCTGGGCGGTTGTGCGGCGCTCGTCCTTGCCGACGCCGCGTTCGGCAAGACCGAACTCGACGTTGCCCATTACCGTCTTCCACGGGAACAGCGCAAAATGCTGGAAGACAATGCCGCGGTCGGGTCCCGGCTCTTTTACCGGCTTGCTATCGACCAGGATCTGGCCGCCGGACAGTTCGAGAAAGCCACCGAGGAGATAAAGCAATGTGCTTTTGCCGCAGCCGCTCGGGCCTACCACCGAAACGAATTCGTCGCGCTGAATCGACAGATCGATGCCGTCGAGGGCGACCACCGGCGCGGCGCCCTGGCCGGGGAAAATCTTTTTCACGCCGTTGAACTGGATCTTCGACACGGGGGGTGCTCTGGCCTTGCTGTCTCGTGATCGGCGACGGCTCGCTTCGATGGGACAACGGTGGTTCCGGACCGCGCCGGAACCACCAGTGAACCCCGTCGCGTGGGCGTGAGGCGTTATTTCAGCCGCGCCGCCGCTTCCTTGATGACCAACTCATCGATATAGGGCGACGCATCGAACTTCTTCTTGATGAAGCCGGCCTCGTAGATTTGGTCGATCGTGTTCTGGAACACCTTCTTGTCGAGGCGCAGGTCCTTGGTGCGGTAGTAACCGTCTTTCCCCAGCGCCCATTCAAACTTGGAGACGGGCCGTTTCGCCGCCTTTGACATCAATGCGAGCGCTTCCGTCCGGTTCTTGGGATCGAGGAACCAGCGCCGGGCGCGCAAATAGTCCTCGAAGAAGTCGACGAGCGCGGCGTGATTTTTCTTGAGCGTCTGTTCGGTCGCCACCCAGAACAGGAATTCCAAGTCGCCGAGCGCTTGTTTCATCGTGAACAAAGGGCGGATATCGCCGGCTTTATTCGCCGGGTACCAGAAGGGCGCGATGAAGACCGCCGCGTCCACCTTGCCCGACGTCAGCATGGCGTGCATGGCCGGGAACTTGGCTTCGACGATCGTGACGTCCTTGCCGGGGGTGAGCCCGTGCTTCTTCAGCATCAGGCGTGCGGCCATGTCGAGCGCGCCGCCGAATGCGTTGATCGCGATGGAGTGACCTTTCAGGTCCTCCACCGTCTTGATCGGCGAGTCCTTCTTGACGGCGAACCTGGAGGTGAACTGCGGACCGTCCTGCACAAGGTCGCCAATGGCGCGGAACGACAGGTGCGCGTTCTGGATGCCGTGCACGAAGGCGATGGAGGACAAGACGCCGAGGTCCATCTCATTGGCCGCCAGCGTCTGCATCACGATGGAACTGCCGCGGGTGAACACGAATTTGACGTTGTAGCTCTTGCCTTCGTGCTTGAGCAGATCCTTCTTCATGAAGATTGCCGGGATCAGGTGCGGCGGTATGGCGCTGTAATTGACTTTCAGCGTCACCGGCTCGGCCGACGCGGCCGAAAACGCGAACAAAGCAAAGGCGGCCACGGCCGCTGCGAGCGATCGGCGGATCATGAGTTCTTCCTCCCCTTGGAGACCAGTTCGTCTGGTCTTATTGCGAACAATTGTAGATCGTGGCGGCAACTATGCAACCAGCGAAATGGTCTCGGCCGGTCCAACTCACACTCTTTACGCGCACTTGACGCGTTGGCCGTAGCAAGTCGCGATTTGGCGTTGCTCTATGCCTTATGCTTTCTGTTCGCTCCTGGTTTGCAGGGCGGCTGACCCATTTGCTTGCGCTTTGTGTTTAGCGCTTTCCTCGATCGAGCGGCGAATGCCGTAGTAGAACGACCAAATCACGGCGGCGAGCAGCACCAGCCCGACCGGCCGGTAGAGCAACTCGTGATACTTGCCGTCGTAGATCCAGATCGTGCGCCGCAGAGTCTGATCGGCCAGCGGCCCGAGAATCAACCCTAGGATCAGTGGTGCGAATGGATAGCTGGCGCGGTAGAGCAGATAGCCGACGCCGCCGGAGACGAACATGACGCCGATGTCGAACATGGAGTAGGAGGCCGCGAAGGTGCCGATCAGGCACAACAGCACGACCGTGGACATGACGGTCGGCGACGGTAACGACAACAAGAAGATGCTCGGTCGGATCAGCAGGAACGCCACCGTGTACATGAAGAAGTTGGCGATCAGCAGGCTGGCGTAGATGAAGTGCATGAAACCCGGATGTTCCATCTGGATCCCGGGGCCGAGCGTGATGCCGTGCAGGCTGAGCGCGGCGATGATCAGTGCGGTGGAACTGTTGCCGGGAATACCGAGCGTACAGGTTGGCAGCAACGCGCCGCCGCAGGTGGCGTTGTTGGCGACTTCCGAGCAGACGACGCCTTCGATGTCGCCTTCGCTGAATTTCCTGCCGGTCGCCCGTTCGCCGAAATTGTACGAGACGAAGGCCGAAATATTGGCGCCGGCGCCGGGGATGGCGCCGATGATTGTGCCGACGGCGCTCGAGCGCAGTGCGCTTTTCCAGTATTTGCGGAAGTAGCTGAAAGGCGGCAGCACGCGGCCGATCTTGGCCGGGATCGGCACCGGCGTTCGCCGGCTCAGGACGTTGATGACCTCGGTCAGACCGAACAGGCCGATCAGCACCGGCAGGTATTTGATGCCGGCCATGAGGTCCGGCACGTCAAAGGTGAAGCGTTCCACGCCATGCAGCTTGTCGGTGCCGACCATGGCGATCATCAAGCCGAGCCAGCCGGAAGCCCAACCCTTGAGCGGCTCCTCGCGGCCGGTCAGCGTGCCGGCGATGGAGACGCCGAGCATCACCAGCAGGAAGAACTCCCAGGAGCCGAAGCTGAGCGCCAGTGCAATCATGACCGGCGCCAGCGTAACCAGAACGATGAGGCCGGCCCAATTGCCTACCATGGAAAAGGTCAGTGCCGAGCCGATGGCGATGCCGCCTTCGCCGCGCTTGGCGAGCGGATGGCCGGCCATGGCCGTTGGCACGGCCGACGGCGTGCCCGGAATGTTGATCAGGATGGCGGAGATGGCGCCGCCGAACTCGGTCGCGATCCAGACCGAAATGAGGAAGATGACCGAGATGGCGGGCGACAGTGTGTAGGTGAAGCCGACCAGCAGCGCCATCGCCATGTTGGACGACAGGCCGGGCAAGGCACCCCATATGATGCCGAGCGCTGCGCCCAAAGCGGCCACGCCCAGACCGAGCGGGCTAAAGACAAACGTCCAATCGAACATCATTGGTCTTACCTTAGCCCGCGACCTTGAGGTACTGAATCCACAGAACCAGATTGCCTTGTCCCGGCAACGGCAGTTGGAACACGCCGGCGAAGGCGAGCGTCAACAGGATCGGCATACCAATCGCCACTGTCACGCGTATCCACATTTTGCCTTCCGGCCAGAACAGCCAGAGCATTCCAAAAAGGAAGAGCGCTGCCGCGACCTCGAACGGCAGAAAGGCCAGTAGGACGAAATAAAAGACGCCGATGCATGCAAAGGCGAGCACGGCACGTGCCATATGGCTGTCGCCCATTTCCTCGGCCAGGCTGACCCGCAAGGCGCCGGCGCGGATCGCCTTGACCAGCAGGATGGCTGACATGGTGAACAGGCTGCCGCCCAAGAGAACGGGCAGCATGCCCGGCGCCGTTTGCCAGCCCTCCGGATCGGGCAGCGCCAGGCCGCCGATCGTGAAGTATGTGGAAAGAACGAGAAGGCCAACGGCGACAAGGACGCTCGTCGGCCCCTCGGTGGGCGGCGCGCTTTCAGCCTTTAATCGCGCGTCGCCCTCGGCTTCCTGTTGAGCCATGTTGCTCGCCATCGTTAGATCGCGGGCTTGTAGCCTTTCGGCGGCCACCAATGCTCGAACTCTTCGATGCTCGGGATGTCGAGTTCCTTCAGGCTCTTCTTGTTCAGGCCCGCGGTGACGAGCAAGTTGGACGCGACGCAATCCCACAGCGCCGCCCGCTTGTCGGCGGCCTCACCGACCACGGGGTCGGGGAAGCGCGGCTTCTTGGCGTCGAACGCTTGGAACTCCTTGGAGTTGACGCTCTTCACCCAGGCATCAGAAAGCTGCTTCAGAATCGCCTTATCGGTGTCGCGCTTGACTGCCAGCGAGAGGCCGCCGCCGATCGGCGTCACGTTCTTGAGCGACGGCAGCCAATTGGTGATCGGCTGCAGTTTGACGCCTTGGATGTCGAGCGGCGCGGACACCGCCACCGCGAGGTTGCGCAGCTTGCCGGTCTTGATAAAGGGCAGTTGCTCGTGCAGGCCGTTGCAAGTGACGTCGACCTCGCCTTCCAAACAGGCCTTCATGGCCGGGAAGCCGCCGTTGTAGGGCACCAGACGGAACTTGGTCTTCGACGCGCGTTCCACCAGCAGCGCGGCGAGGTACCAGGTGCCGCCGGGGCCGTTGGTCGCCATGCGCAACCCGCCTGGCTTCTTGTGCGCCTTGTCGATCAGATCGGCTAAATCCTTGATCGGCGAATTGGGCAGAACGGCGAGGCTCATATATGAAGTGTCGCAACCGAAATACTGCCAGTCCCTGTAGGGGACGGTCGTGTCCTTGCCGAGAATGCGCAAGCCACGATCGAAACCGGGGCAGGCGAGCCACGTGTAGCCGTCGGACGGCTGGCTGAAGACGAACTTGGTCGCGATCGAACTGGTGCCGCCGGTCTTGTTGACGGAATTGATGGTGGCGCCCCCGAGGTTCTTTTTCATCTGAGGCGAAACGGCGCGCGCGACGGTGTCGACACCGCCGCCCAATGCGGTCGAGACGACTTGCGTGATCGGCCGGTTCGGATAAGCGGCGGCGTATGACAGATCGAGCGGAAGCGTGGTGGCCGCGCCTGCCGCGCCCATCAGCCTAAGAAAATCGCGCCTGACGATGGTCATGTTGTTCCTCCCGAGATCATTTTCTATTTGAGCTGGTCGAGCAGCGGCCGCGTTGTTCGACATTGTCGTGTCGGTCGCGGTTCTGATGGCTTGAAGGCTAGTACGGGTTCTTGCGGTGGTCCAGTGAATTGGCATCCTGCTCGATGGAAATCGCGACGCGCCGTTTCGTAGCAGGAAAACGGGGTACGGTTGCGATTGTCGCGGGGAGCCTTGCAACTCGATCAAGGTGGGTGTCCGGCGGTTGCTTCCGGAGGCGTTAATCGACGCTGGATATGCGAACGATAGACCTTCCGCATACGCTTCCGATGCGGCGCGCTTGATTCACGCCATAGGCTAAACTAGCAAAGTCTCCGATGCGCATTGCCCGGTGGCGGGCCGCCATCCTTAAGGGGAGTGAAATGCCGTTCCATCGGTTCGAGGACATGGAGAACAAGAACTTCACGCTGCATCTTTCGACCGCCAACGGGCCGGTGATCGAAGGCAGCCATCTTTACTTTTGTCTGAACCAGAAGAAGGCCGGCACCGGCTCGGAGTTGCACTACCATCCCAACGAGCTCTTGATCTTCGTCGTGCGCGGCAAGGTGAACGCCGTGGTGGGCAAGGACCGGCGTATCGCGGAGCCGGGCACCTTCATCATCATCCCGCCCAACGTGCGCCATTCGATGAAGGCGACCGAGGACGGTGAATGCGCCTATCTCTACATCAAGGATCGCACATGGACGATCGTCGGTATCGGCGCGGACGAAGCTCCGCCGGAACGGCCGCTGACAATGGAGGAATCCGAAGAGATCGCGCGCACCGGCAAGCAGCCGAAGGTGCCGTATTCGACCTCTAACAGTTCCGGCGCCATCGTCGAGGGCGTGCCGGATTGTTACTACCCGCTGGTGCACGGTCTGAAAGGACCGATCGGCTATGGCCGTCGCATCGAGTGGATCGAAGGCGAGCGGGCGGCGTTCGGCTTCTTCGAGGTGCCCGGCGATTTCGAAGACGTCAGCGAGCACAGCGCGCACGAACAGTTCTTTTATGTCTGCGACGGCGAGATTGACGGCGAGGTTGGCGGCGAGCGCAAGCATCTGAGCGCGGGCGACATCATCGAGGTGCCGCGCGGCGCCGCCTACCGGCTGCGCGTTAAAAAAGGAACGCCGGCGCGCTTCGTGGCGGTGCGGGCAACACCTTACCTCGAAGAGCGGCTTGCCGAGGCGAAACAGTAACTGCCACTATTTCTGACCGCGGCATCAATTGCAGCGGACAGGCCCACCGCGCTGGATACCGTTTATCAGTCCGTGGCGAAGCCGACCGCCTGGAATTTGGCCCGGGCGGCCGGCGAAACCAGAGCCGCGACCAGATCACCGGCGTCCTGCTTGCGCGCGCTCGCGCTATGCACCGCCACTGCGAAGGTCACCGTGCCCTGGATCTCGCGCGGGAAAGGCGCGACCAGAACGAGCTCTTTGTGCGCGAGGATCTCGCTTATGGGCCCGAGGCCGATCTCTATCGCGCCTTGGGCAACTTCTTTGAAGCCGTCGGTTCCGCGCCGGCGTAATTGCAATCGCGGCGCGACCGACTGCGTGATGCCGATCTCGTCGAAAGCTTTGGCGATGTGAAGGCCGCTCTGAGCACCGTGCGCCGGATCGGAATACATGATCGAGGTTGCGGCCAGCATCGCCTGCTTGAACAATTCAACATCCTCGATCTTCGGCACCGGGTTGCCGCGCCGCACGGCGACGCCCATGCCCATGCTGCCGAGGCTGCGGATGCTGGCGATATCGACTTTACCCATCTTGGCAAGGAAGCCGATGCCTTGGTCGGTGGTGATGACGACATCGCCCGGCGCGCCGTCAGCGATGCGCTGGAGGATGGCGCCGGCGGTGAAGGATTCGAATTTTACGGGATTACCGGAGCCCATGACGTACTCGTCGAGCAATGGACGCACCAGCGACTGCACCGCGCCGGGACAGTACACCGCCAGTTCGGTCGCGTCCGCCGGGCCGGTGGCTGGGTCTTGCGTTGGTTCTTGCACGGGGGTCTCTTAGCGCGTTTGCGGTTTACCGGCGCTTGCCGCCGCGGCCTGGGCTGGCGCAATCACCTCGTCCAAGGCGACCACTCGGCTGTTCTCTTTCACCGATTTGATCGCCGCATAAACTGCGGCAACCGCCAGGCATCCGTTCATGGCGGTAAGTTCGCAGTCGCCTCCGCTCGAGACGGCATCGGCAAACAGTTCCAATTCATCCTTGAACATGTTGCCGGGGGGTACGGCTAGGTTCTCGCGGTCGCCGGGGCCTTTGCCACGCGCCTGCCGGTAGAGCGTCGCGTTCTCGTGCAGCCGGTCCGCTGTTGGCCAAAATGTCTGGTCAATGTCGTAGAACATGAGCGCGTCCTGGCCGGTAACGCGCACATTGAAGGTGCCGGGGCTGGTCCAGTTCGATATCACCGAGCCAAGCTTGCCGTCCGCAAAATGGAGCGTAACGATCCACTGATCTTCCACCTCGGCGCCGACCGGCGAATGGCGGGCCGCGCTTGCGCTCACCGCTTCGATGTCGCCGCCGAGATAGCGCACCATGTCGAATTGGTGGATGCCGATCTGGCTCAGCGAGCCGCCCGGAGAACTTTCCTGATACCAGCGCCAGTCTTTTGATGAGAGCCGCAGCCCGCGGTCATTGCAAAAGCTGGTTTCGATCTGCGTGACCTTGCCGAGTTGCCCGACGTCCATCATTTTGCGGATGACGCGCACGCCGGTGAGGAGCCGTGCGCAATGGCCGATCACCACGCGCACGCCGTGTTTCTTTTCCAGCGCGGCGATGGCGAGGGCGTCCTCAAGCGTGTTGGCGATCGGTTTTTCAATGTAGACGTGCTTGCCGGCCCGCGCGGCGCGCTCGGCGAAGTCGAAATGGATTTCGTTAGGTAGCGCCAGCACCACGGCGCCGATATCCTTGTCGGCCAGCACTGCATCGATGCCGCGCGCCGGAATCCCTAAGTCCTTTGAAAACGTGGCCAGCCGCTCCGGGCCACGGCCAACGCACGCCACGACGTCGATCTTGTCCGATTGCGCCGCGGCCTTGGCCAGCACGCGGCCCCAATTACCCGGCCCGATTAGGGCCGCTTTCAAAGGCGCCATCGTTCACCCTCCTGTGCCGACTGCAAGAATGGCGTGATAGGCCCTTGCTAAAGACGGATCGCGCCGCTGCGCGCTAGCCCTGAGGACCCGGCGGCATTTCCTCATTATCGGGCCCGCTCGTTGTTGTCGCGAGGAGGCGGGCGCCACCCGCAAGAGTAGACGTCGACCAGAATAGATCAACGATATTCTAGTTATTTCGGTAATAGACAAGATCAATGCTATAAAACACTGTTCGCTCCCGGCGCCGGCGCCGGTTGGACCGGACGCGCGCCAAGGCGCGTGACGTCCAAGAGTGTGACATTAGGGAGCCTGACATGGAGTTGCGGCACGTCCGCTATTTCCTCGCCGTCGCGGAAACGCATAGTTTCACGCGTGCCGCCGAGCGTCTTCATGTCACTCAGCCGACGCTTTCGCACCAGATCAAGCAGCTCGAGCAGCAGGTCGGCACGATCCTGTTTGAGCGCGGCACGAAGGAGATCGAGCTCACCGCCGCCGGCCAGCTGTTCAAGCCCTATTGCGAGCGCATCATTCGGGAAATTGATGCAAGCGTGCTGGCCATTTCCGAGCTGGAAGGCTTGATGCGTGGCACGTTGCGGGTGGCCGTATTCCACTCTTTCTCACATTCGGTGCTGCCGCCGATCCTGGCGGAGTTCGCGTTGCGCTATCCTGGTGTGCACGTGACCACGCAAGTGGTGCCGCAGGTCGACCTGGAGCGCGACCTGCTCAGTGCCGATCTCGACTTCGCGGTTTCCTATGTGGCCGACGACTATGACCAGATCGTTGCGGAACATCTGTTCGACGAGGAATTGGTGCTCATTGTCGGCTCCAAGCATCCCTACGCCGGCCGCAAGTCGATGCCGATGCGCGAACTGGCGAGCCTGCCGCTGGTGCTGCTGACGCCTGAATTCGGCACCCGTCAATTCGTCGATCGCTACATGGGCGACAACGGCCTCTCGCTACACGTGGTGCTGGACATGAACGCGATCGAACCGATCCTGGCGACCATCCGCAATTCGCGGCTTGCCACCGTGTTGTCTGCAGGGGCTATTGTCGACCCGCGCGGGGTGCAGGTCGTGCGGTTGACCGACCCAGTGCCCAAGCGGCGAGTCGCCATTCTTTGGCGCCGCAGCGGTCATCGCTCGGCGGCGGCCCTGCGCATGGCCGAGATGATCCGGGAGGCCCAAGCCGAGACCGGGCAGGGACGCCGGCCGCGCGCGGCGACGGCCAAACGGTAAGCGCCGCGCTGCCAGCGTGCGTCATAGACCAAGTCTATCTACGACATAATCAGAATATAATTGATCTATCCTAGTCCGCTCTCTAGGCTTTGGGAGGTGCCTGGGCTGGAGACAACAACAAATCGGGCGCCGCGGGAGAGACGTCCGTGTCGGTGAATGAGGCGCCTGCGCGCATTCCAGTCATTTTGGTGACGGGATTTCTCGGCAGCGGCAAGACCACGCTGGTCAACCGCCTGCTGAAGACGAAGAGCTTTGCGCGCGCCGCAGTCGTGGTCAACGAATACGGCGAGGTGAGCATTGACCACGTGCTGGTCGAGACGCCGCGCTATCGCATGCGCATCGTCGATTCCGGCTGTCTGTGCGGCCACATGCACGAGGAAATCGCCTCCAGCCTGCTCGACCTCTATGTCAAGCGCGACCGCGACCCCAACCTCGACTTCGATCATGTGCTGATTGAGATGTCGGGTCTCGCGGATCCGGTGCCGGTGATCCAGGGCTTGCTGACCGACCGCCACGTCTCGCCGCTCTACGAATTGAAAACGGTGATCGCGGTCGCCGACGGCGTGCATGGTGCCGAGCATCTTGGGCGCCATCCGGAATCGGTGAAGCAGGCGGCGGTCGCCGACACCATTGTCGTCAGCAAGGTCGATCTTGCCGAGGACGCCGTGCTCGACGCGCTGGCGGCGCGCCTTGCCGCGATCAATCCCGGCGCGCGGCAAATGCGGGTAGCCCATGGCGCGGTGCCCGCGGCCGACATTCTCGACCACGCCGGCTTCGACCTCGCCGGCCGCAGCGACGAAGCGCGCGGCTGGCTGAACGACCGCTCCTATGCGGCCACGGTTGCGGCACCGTCGGCCGATCCTGCGATCTCGACATTCGCGCTGAGCTACGACGAGGAAATCACGCTGCCCGGCTTCGTGCTTTGGATGAATCTGCTGGCCGGTTTCCGTGGCGCCGGTCTGTTGCGCGTGAAGGGCATCGTCAACGTCGAGGGCAAGCCCTACGCGGTGCAGGCGGTGCAGACCATCATCAGCGAACCGGAGCCGCTCAGTGCCTGGCCGGAAGACGACGACCGCCGCTCGCGGCTCGTGTTCATCACCCGCGGCATCGACGCCGCCGACATCGAGCGCACCTTCAGCGCCTTCCGCTTCGAGGGCGGTCGCGCCAAGCGCAATATGACCATAAATCCGGAAACCTACGCGAGGTTTCGCGAAGCCATGGAATTGTTCCGTACGTCGCCTCGACGCGGCGCGGCGAAGTCTACGTCAGGGTTCAAGAATGAATTGGAGACTCAATGACTGACGCCAACGAAGGCGCGTCCGCTTCGGCCGCGGTCAAATACGTCACCGCCGCCAGCATGATCGATTGCACGGGTTCGCCTGCGAGCAAGGACCCTGTGATCATGCTCAAGGGCGACCGCATCGACAAGATCGGGACCAAGGCGACGATCAAGATCCCGCAAGGCGCCGAGGTGATCGACTGCGGGAGTTGCACGCTGATTCCGGGCCTGATGGACATCCATCTGCATACGTTGATGTTCAACTGCCTGACTTTCCACAACTACCGTGTCGCGATGTGGGAGATCACACCCGAATTGCAACAGATGTACGGGCTGTTCCATGCGCAGCTTTGCTTCGACATGGGCTTCACCACGGTCCGCGATCTCGGCATGAATTCGCAGCACGGGCTCCTGGTGTCGGAGGCTTGCGCCATCCGCGACGCCATCAACGCCGGCGTTGCCGTCGGGCCGCGCATGCTGGTTGCGGGCTTCACCGTGATCACCGGCTCGCATCTGTCCTTGATCCAGCCACGCGCGGCACTCCGGCTCGGCTTCCAGGCCGCCGACGGTCCATGGGAGCTGCGCAAGCTCGCGCGCAAGAATCTGCTCGACGGTTGCGATCTGATCAAGACCTGCGTTACCGGCGGTGGCGGCACCGACAAGGAGGAGCCCGACATCCGCAACATGACGCAGGAAGAATGCGACGCAGTGGTCGATGAGGCGCACGCCTTTCACAAGCAATGCGCGGTGCACTGCTTCACCCCGCAGGGCCAGCGCATGGCGCTCAAAGCCGGCGTCGACACCATCGAGCACATGGTCTTTCATGACGACGAGACCTTGGGCATGATCAAGGAAGCCGGCGTGTGGATGACACCGACCTTGGCGCACCGCGTCGATCACGCCATCGAGATCCGCAAGGAGATCGGCACCGCCAAGTTCGTCACCGACAAGATGAAGAAGCTGCAGCCGTCTTGCTTCGAGACGTTCCAGAAGGCGGTGAAGATGGGCATCAACATCGCCATGGGCACCGACATGGGGCTCGATCCGGAGATGGGTAGCAATGCCGCCGAACTCGCAATCTATGTCGATCTCGGCATGAAGCCGATGCATGCGCTGCAGACCGCAACCATCAACGCGGCCAAGGCGATCAAGTTGGATAAGGACCTCGGCACGCTCGAGGCCGGCAAGCTTGCCGATATCGTGGCGGTCAACGGCGATCCGGTCGCCGATATCAAGTGCCTGCAGGAGAAAAACAACATCCAGCTGGTCATGAAGGAAGGTCAGGTTTACGCCGACCGCCGCGCCGGCAAGCCCTCGAAGAACGTGGTCGACGCCAAGCCGGGGAGTTGGAAGATTCTCGACTACCTGTAACCCGCGGCCGGAGGGGCGCCGGCGGGCAGCGTGAGGTAAGGTGGATGGAGGGTGCCAGAAGCAGGCGTCTTCATCGGGATTGCGAGGGGCGAGAGCCGGAACAGGCGGAACGGATGGCGCCGGTCAAGACAATCACGTTCGTCGGCCTCGGCAATATGGGGGCGCCGATGGCGGCGCGGCTTGCCGCCAGGGGCTTCGCGCTTTCCGTTTACGACGCGCGCGCGGAGGCCGTGCAGGCTTTCATTGCCGGCCATGGCGGGCGTGCCGCAACCAGCGCAGCTGATGCCGCCCGCGGCGCCGATGTCGCCATCACGATGCTGCCGACGGACACGATTGTGCGCGCCGTGGCGCTGGGTGAGAGCGGGCTGGCGGATGGCCTCGCGCCGGGTGCGATTGTTATCGACATGAGCACCTCCGATCCTCGCGCCACTGTCGAAACCGGTGCGGCGCTCAACGGTCGCGGCATACGTTTTGTGGATGCGCCTGTGATGGGTGGCGTTGTCTTCGCGAAAGACGGCTCGCTTGACGTGATGGCCGGCGGCGCCGGCGATGACATCGCGCGCTGTATGCCGATCTTTGACGCCATCGGCCGCCAGGTATTTCGTTGCGGCGCGCTCGGCGCCGGCCACGCGCTCAAAGCGCTGGCCAATTACGTGAACGCGACCACGCTGATCAACTTCATCGAAGCGCTCGCCATCGGGCGCAAGTTTGGCCTCGACACCAACGTCATGACGGACGCCATGCAGCAAATGTGTACCGGCCGTCAGCATCCGCTCGAGAAAAAAGTGATCCCGCAGGTACTCACCCGCAAGTTCGCCACGGGCATGGCGCTTGGTTTGATTGCCAAGGACGTCGCGATCGCTGCGAATTTCGGGCACTCAATCGGCGCCATGACCCCGCTCGTTGATTGTGTCGCTGAAATTTGGGGTAAGGCCGAGGCAGAAGTCGGCGGTAAAGCCGATCAAACCGAAGTGGCTCGGCTGTGGGAAAAAAGCAATGGAGTGACGCTCTAAACGATAATTTCGCGACTTAAAAAACGGGAGGAAACCATGACCAAGCTTACGCTGCCGCGACGCGACTTCCTTGCTATTGCCGGCGCCACGCTCACCGCTTCCGCGTTTCCGATGGTGGACGCCTTCGGTGCCGATGCGCCGCTCAATTTCGGTTTCCAGGATACCTCCTGGGGCACAGTCGGCATGATCACCGAGGCCGAAGGCCTGTTCAAGAAAGCCAACGCTCCCATCAAGATCTTCCATTTCAGCAGTGGCAAGGCGACACGCGACGCGATGATCTCGGGGCGCATCGATATGGGCGTGATCGGCGCGACGCCGTTCATCATCGGCGCCGCCAAGGGCCAGATGGAGGCGATCGGTCTCGCCCTCTACGGTTCAAAGACGCTTGCCGTGGTCGCGGGCCTGAAGAAGGGCATCAATTCGATCAAAGACCTGAAAGGGCATCGCGTCGGCTCGCAGTTCGGCTCGGCTACCGATTACGTGTTCCAGAATAAGATTTTGCCGAAGGCGGGTCTGTCGGCGAAGGACGTGCAGATGGTCAACGTCCGCTTCCAAAACCACGTCTCGGCACTAGCCGCCGGCTCGGTCGACGCCTTCGCTGGTGTGGAGCCGTTCCCTTCGCTTGCGGAGGTTGACAAACTGGGCAAGGTGCTGACCGACTACAGCCCCTACGACTTGCAACCGGTGATCTTGGGCTGCAGCACGGCCGACGTTCAGAAACGGCGCGGCGACGTCGTCGCCTTCCTGCGCGGCTGGCTTGCCGGCGTAAAGATATTCGACGACAATCGCGACAAGGCGGCTGAGATCGTGATCAATTCCTTCAAAAAGAAGGGCTTCAAGATCAGCGAAAAGGTCGTCAAGCTGATGCTGTCGAAGATCGACGTCAATCCGGAGTTCAAGCCGGAGCTCAAGAACTACCTGACCAACCAGTCCAAGGTCCTGATGAAGCAGAATAAGATCGCCGCGATTCCTGACTGGGATAAGCTGCTCAATAGCGGCCTGTTGGCGGAAGCGCACAAGGGCTGAACCCCGACATGGGGATGAAGCGGGTAGTGGGAATAGCGCTGCCAATCGTCACCTTCGCGGTGATTGCGGCGGCGTGGGAGCTATTCGTCACGTACGGTGGGTTTTCGCCCAAGCTGGTGCCCGGCCTGCCGGCCATCGGCGAGGCGTTCGTTCGCCTCGCCGGTAACGGCGTGCTGTGGGCGGCGACCGTGGCGACGCTCTATCGCCTCAGCGCCGGCTTCGCGATTGCGGCGGTCATCGGAGTAGGCGTCGGAATCGCCATGGGGCGGCGGCAATGGGTGGAAGATACCCTGGTGCCGATCGTCACCTTTCTCTATCCGATCCCGGGTCTCGCCTATGCGCCGCTGTTCGTCCTATGGTTCGGGCTGGGCGACACCCCGACCATCCTACTGGTCGGCGTGTCGTCCTGCTTCACCGTCATCATCAACACCTGGAAGGGTGTAAAGGCGGTGAAGCCGATCTGGCTGCGCTCGGCGGAAGTAATGGGCGCCGCCGACCGGGAGGTGTTCTGCCGCGTCGTGCTGCCGGCGGCGCTGCCCTATATTCTGATCGGCCTGCGGTTGGGGCTGGCGCAGTCCTGGCGCATCCTGATTGCCGTGGAGATGCTGATGTCGGTGCAGCAGGGGCTCGGCTGGCTGATCTTCGGCGCCCAGACCTTCCTCAACACCGACGTGATGCTCGCTACCATCGCGGTGATCGGCGCGATCGGCATCCTGCTCGAGCGGCAGGTGTTCGCCCGAATTGAGCGCTATACGGTGGTGCGCTGGGGCATGGTGACGGCATGAAGGCGAAGCGCTCAACGATTGCCTTCGCGCGCGGCGTCGCCGGAGTGGTAGTGCTGCTGGCGGTGTGGGAAAGCTTTTCCCGCAGTGGCATGTTCTCCACCGCCATGACGCCGCCACTGGAATCGATCGCCGCGATCATGTGGCGTATGCTGCTCGACGGCACGCTCGTGGAGAATACGGCGGCGACCATCGTACGCGTGTTCATAGGGCTCAGCATTTCGTTTGCCATCGCCATTCCACTCGGCGTGCTGATGGCGCGCTATTGGGTGGCCGAGCGCATTTTCAATCCAGTGCTGAGCGTGCTGCTGCCGATTCCGTCGCTCGCCTGGGTGCCGCTGTTCATTTTGTGGTTCGGCATCGGCGATCGCGCCACCATCGTGGTGGTGATCTACGCGGCGTCGTTCCCGATGATCTATGCAGTGTGGACCGGAGTGCGCGCGGTCAATCCGATCTGGCTGCGCGCGGCCATCGTCATGGGCGCCGACGAGATGACACTGTTCCGCAAGGTGATCTGGCCGGGAACGCTCCCCTATATCATCACCGGGCTCAGGCTGTCGTTCGGACGCGCTTGGATCGGCGTCATCGGCGGTGAGCTCTTGTCGAGCCCGAAGTTGGGGCTCGGCGAGATCATTTTTAACGCCGCCGAATTTCTCAACTCCGGCATCATGCTGTCGACTCTCATCGCGATCGGTGTGATCGGCGTGTTCTTCGAACGCTTCGTGTTCCAACGCCTGGAGGCGATGACGGTGCGGCGCTGGGGCATGGTGTCCGGCCCGTCGACCTGATACGCCAACAGGGCGGAAAGACGGGCACATACGCGAAGACCTTCCCATGGCAAGCGATGACAGGCGCGTGCTGATCGCCGGCGGCGGCCCGGTCGGGTTGCTGTGCGCCTGGCTGCTGGGCCGGCAGGGCGTGCCAGTGCGGCTGTTCGACGAGAACCTGAGCCCTCAGGCCGACCCGCGCGCCGCCACCACTCATCCAGCGACGCTCGAACTGCTCGCCGACGATGGCCTGGCCGACGACATGGCGCGGGTCGGGCTGGTGGCGCCGATCTTTCAGTTTTGGGATCGCCCGTCCGGCGAGTTGGTTGCCGAATTCGACCATGCGGTGCTCAAGGACGACACCCGCTTTCCGTATGTGGTGCAGTGCGAGCAGTTCAAGACTGCCGGGCTGATTCTGGAGCGGCTGCGCAATCTTTCGAATGTTGAAATTTGCTTTGGCCACACCGTAACCGGCGTGGAGCAGGGTGGGGACGCCGTTACGGTCAGCGTGCGCGGCCCGGGTGGCCCGATCAAATACACCGGCGCTTATCTAATCGGTGCCGACGGCGGGCGCAGCACCGTGCGCAAGGAATGCGGCATCGAATTCGAAGGCTTCACTTGGCCCGAACGCTTCATCGTGCTGACGACGCCCTACGATTTCAAATCGAACCGCGGCACCTGCTACCGCAGCTATTTCGCCGACATCGGCGCTTGGTGCAATTGCTTCAAGGTTTCGTCAGATGGACCGCCCGGCTTATGGCGCACGGTCTATCCCGTTGATCCATCCGAGAGCGAGGCCGATATCATGAGCGATGCCGGGGCCGAGGCGCGTATGCAGGCGTTCTTCCCGGCGCCGCGGCCTTATGAGATCATCCACCGCAATCTCTACGTTACCCATCAGCGGGTGGCGGCGCGTTTCCGGCAGGGCGGCGTGCTGCTTGCGGGTGACGCCGCTCATGTCAACAATCCGATCGGCGGTATGGGCCTCAACGGCGGCATCCAGGACGCCGCCAACCTGTGCGAGAAACTAGCTCAGGTGTTGGACGGCGCAGACGAGCAACTGCTCGACCTTTACGATCTCCAACGCCGAACCGTGGCGATCGAATTTGTGCAGGAACAATCGATTGCCAACAAGAAACGGCTGGAGGCGCGCGATCCTGATGTTCGCCAGCGCAATTTCAATGAATTGCGCGCGACCGCCGCTGATCCGGCGCGGGCACGGCAGTTCCTGCTGCGCACGTCGATGATCGGCAGCCAGCGGCGCGCCGCAACGATGACCCTGGAGGACGCGTCGTGAAGCTCGCCGTCCCCGATATGATTTCAAACTCGTATTTCCCCGCCGAAGCCGCGGTCGAACTCGGCTTCTTCCGTCAGCAGGGGCTCGACGTCGAGTTGGAACTCATCTTCCCGGTCGACAAGGCCTATGAGGCGTTGCGTGATGGCACCGTCGATTTCGTCGGTGGGTCGGCGCATTCGGCGCTCGCGGCGTTTCCTGATTTCAAAGGTGTCAAGCTGATCTGCGCGCAGGCACAGGGCATGTACTGGTTCTTGGTCATGCACAAGGATTTCGGCGCCAAGCGTGGCGACATCGAAGCGGTCAAGGGCCGCAAGATCGGCGCGGCACCCTGGGTCGAGATGGGCCTGCGCCGTCTATTACATGCCGCCGGCCTCGATCCGGATCGCGACAAGGTCAACATTGCGCCGGTGCCCGGTGCGCAAGGGGCGGGTGTCAATTTTGGGCTGACCGCGGCGCGTGCGCTGGAAGACCGCAAGGTCGATGGTTTCTGGGCGAATGGCATGGCGGCGGCGATTGCGGCCACGCGGGGCGTTGGCACGGTGGTGCTCGACGTGCGTCGTGGCGATGGGCCACGGGAAGCGTTCGCATACACAATGGCGTCGGTAGCTTGCGCCGACCGGCTGATCGAGAAATCACCCGAAGTTGCCGCTGCCGCGGTGCGCGCAATTGTCCAAACGCAACAGGCGCTCAAGAGCGACGTGTCGCTGGCGACGCAGGTTGGCCGGAAACTCTTCCCGGAGACCGAATCCGGCCTGATCGCCGAACTTGTCCGCCGCGATCTGCCATATTACGACGCGGCCATCTCACCAGATTTCGTTGCGGGCATGAGCCGGTTCGTGCACGACCTTGGCCTTGTCGATGCGCCATTGAGCTACGAGCAGGTCGTCGCAACCCAGTTCAGTTCGCATTGGACCCCACCGTGACAACCGGCTCGCTTACCGGCCATGATGGCCCTCAGGAAATGCCAAGGAGTGGAGCATGACGGCCGCGCCGCGCAATTATCCCGACCTGCATGAGCATCTTGCCGCGCTTGAGGAGCGCGGCTTGCTGCGGCGGATCGACCGCAAGATCGACAAGGACGCGGAATTACACCCGCTGGTGCGCTGGCAGTTCGTCGGTGGTCTCGCCGAGGCTGACCGCAAGGCGTTCCTGTTCACAAACATCTCCGACGGGCTAGGCCGGACCTATGACATCCCGGTGGTGGTCGGCGCGATTGCCGCCAACCCGGACATCTACAGCATCGGGATGCGCGCGCCTTTGTCCGAGATCCAGGCCAAGTGGGACCACGCGATCGCTAATCCGGTGGAGCCGCGGCTCGTCAATGAAGCGGTGTGTCACGAGGTGGTGATCGAAGGCGATGCGCTGAAAGGGCAGGGCAACGGTCTCGACCGGCTACCTATCCCGATTTCCACACCTGGCTTCGACTCCGCGCCAACGCTGACCGCGACCAACGTCATCACCCGTGATCCGGAAACCGGCGTGCAGAACATGGGCACTTATCGCGCCGCCCTGAAATCACCCGACCGGCTGGTGGTGCGCATGGCGACGCGGGTTGGCGGTGCTGGCGGCTTTCAGCACTATCTCAAGTATCAAAAGAGGGGCGAGCCGATGCCCTGCGCCATCGTGCTCGGCTGCCCGCCCTATGTCGCCTTCATGGGGCCGCAGAAGTTGCCGCTAGGGGTTGATGAGATGACCGTTGCTGGAGGGCTAGCCGGCGGGCCGATCAACATTGTGCGCGGGCGCACGGTTGACCTGCTGATCCCGGCGGAATCCGAGATCGTCATCGAGGGGCTGATCGACACCGAATATCTCGAGCCGGAAGCGCCGTTCGGCGAATCTCACGGCCACGTGGCATTGGAAGAATTCAACATGCCGATGCGCGTCACAGCCATTACCATGCGCCAGAATCCGGTGATCCCGTCCTATATCAGCCAAGTGGCGCCGTCGGAATCGAGTGTCATCAAGCGCGTCGCCTACGAGCCGCTGTTCACCCATCACTTGCGCTCGACGCTCGGCGTGCGCGGCGTCAAGAAGGTGTCCCTGCACGAGCCGCTGACCGGCTTGCTGCGCGTGACGGTCATCACTTTCGAGAAGGGCACTGCACGTACCGAGGTCTGGCGCGGCCTGCATGGGGCGGCCTTCTTCAAGGGCGACTGCGGCAAGATCTGTATTGCGGTGAACGAAGACATCAGCGTTGACAACGCCGACGCGCTGCTGTGGGCCATGGCCTACCGCATGAACCCGGTGGAGGACGTCGAACTCGTGCCGCATCGCGGCCAGGGCCATGGGCCCAAGCGCGAGCACAATCAGGAAGAAGATTCCACGTTGCTGATGGACGCCACCATGAAGAGCGACATGCCGCCGCTCGCCTTACCCAAACAGGAGTACATGGAGCGGGCGAAGGCGATCTGGCAGGAACTTGGATTCGGGCCATTGCGCCCGCAAGCGCCTTGGTTCGGTTATTCGCTCGGCGACTGGTTGCCGCAGTGGGACGAGGCCGCGGAACGCGCGGCGCGCGGGCGCTATCTCGAGAACGGCAAGATCAGCGAAAAGGCGCGCCGCCGGGGGCTCAAGCCGGAAACCAAATACCGGCCGGACAAAGACAGCAACGGTTAGCCGCCCGCTGAGGGCGGCTTGAGCGGGGCGTGCGCTGCGGTTGGCAAAGCGCGCGTCGAGAACCATTCGCGGCCGAGCACAGCCAAGGCTAAACCAATCCCCGCGATATCGATGATACCGCTGGCGCCGATGGCGGTGTCGGGGAACACCGCCGCCAGTCCGCCGATGCCAAGCAGAAGGCGCGGCATTAAGCCGAGCGAGCGAGTGAAATAGCCGACCATAGCGACGGAGACGATATACACGCCGATGGTCGCGGTGGCGGCGTTGAGCGCGATCTTCCACGGCGCGCCGACCCCCAGCAATGTGGGCGACAGCACGAACAGGAAGGGGATGACGTAGGCGACCCAGCCCATGCGCATGGCGACGAATCCGGTCTTCATCGGGTCGGCCTGGCTGATCGAGGCGGCGGCGAAGGCGGCGAGCGCGATCGGCGGCGTGATCATGGACATCATGCCGAAGTAGAGAATGAACATGTGCGCCGACAATTTGGCGACGCCGGCCTCGATCAATGACGGGGCGACCAGCGCGGCCAGCAGCACGTAGACGCCGGTGGTTGGCATGCCCATCCCGAGCACGATGCAGATGAGGGCGGCCATCAGCAGCAGGATGTAGAGATTGCCGCCGCCGAGCTTGACCAAGAACAGGGTCAACGCGAAACCGCCGCCGCTCTTGTTCAGGATGCCGATGACGAAACCAGCGGCGGCGACGATCATCACCAGCTCGGTGGTGGCGATGCCGCCACCCCAGAATGAGGCGGCAAGTTGGCGCAAGGTCATGCGCTGGCCCTTGTAGGCGCGCAGCGCGCCGAGCACGACGATGGTGAGCGCGGCGTAGAGGGCTGCGACTTCCGCCTCCGCTGCCAGCTCAAACAGGGCGTAGATCAGCACCACGAAGGGTACGATGAAATGCCAGCCGGCGCGCAGCACCTCGCCTGCCTTCGGCAAATCGTCGACGAGGAAGCGGATGCGGTCGCGCGCGGCGACCAGATCCACCTGCACGAAGATGGCGAAGTAATAGAGCAGGGCGGGAATCGCCGCCGCCACGACCACCTCAGAATAGGGGATTTCGAGGAACTCGGCCATCAGGAAGGCGGCCGCGCCCATCACCGGCGGCATGAACTGGCCGCCGGTCGAGGCGTTGGCCTCGATGGCGCCGGCGTCAACCGCCGTGTAACCGGATCGCTGCATCAGCGGAATGGTGACGACGCCGACCGTGGTGGCGTTGGAGATGGCGCTGCCGGAGATGGTGCCGAACAGGCCTGAAGCGAGCACCGATATCTTGGCGGCGCCGCCGCGCCGGCGGCCCATGGTGGCCATGGCAATGTCGGTGACAAACTCGCCGCCGCCGGTGTTGAACAGCACCTGGCCCATGAAGATGAAGATCACCACGATCGTGGTGGCGACGCCGAGCGGAATGCCGATCAGCGCATTGGTGTCGAAGGCGAGATAGATGGCGAGTTCGTCGACGGCGGTGCGCGTGCCGGTCAGCGGCGCAGGCACCAGATGCGCCAAGAGGCCGTAGATCATGAAAACGATGACGATTGAAAACAGCACCCAGCCGGAGACCCGCCGCAGGCCCTCCATCACCAGCAGGACGACGACGACCGCCAGCACCAGCATCAGCGGCGGCTTGTAGGCCGCGTTCTCCAGGAACCATTCGTAGTACCAGGCGATGTAGGCCATGACGCCAAGCGTGAGCAGCGCCAGCGCCCAGTCGATGAGCGGCGGGTTTGCCGTCTTCTGGCGGTTGACGCGGTAGGTCAGGAAGACGATGGCGCCGGAAAGGCCGAGGCAGAGCAGCAGGAACTGCTCCTTGTAGACGCTGATGCCGAGCCGGCTCGCAACCTGAAAGGTCCAGATGATCGAAAGCGTGACGAACAGCGCGCCGCACAGGCGTGCCAGCCAGAGCGCGGGCGTTGCACGCTCGGGGCCGGGGGCGGTGGCTTCGCTGCTCAACCGTGATGCTCCTGGCGGGAACGCGACGCCGCCGGCGCGCTGGGCGCCGGCGGCGCTGGCGGATCAGACTATTTCGGCCAAATGCCCAATTCCTTGTAAGCTTTGATGGCTCCGGGATGGTACGGCACCGCGCTCTTGCGCACCATCATCTTCGGATTGAAGCGCGCGAACGCGCCGAGTGCCTTGGTTAGGTCCGGCTTGCCGCCGTAGATGGTCTTGACCACTTTGTAGACGACGTCGTCTGGCACGTCCTTGTTGGTAAACATGGCCACGTCGATCGCAATCAATTTGGTCGGGTTGCCGGCGATGCCGGTGGCGTTCTTGCCAGGCTTGATCTTGACGGTGCGCGCAGTTGGCAAGGCTTCCGCCGCCTTCTCGTCGGCGTTCGGCACGGTGCCGGTCGACAGGTAATGCCAGCCGCCGGGAATCTTCGCCATCGCCTGCTTGCCGATGCCGGAATTGAAGGGGATATAGGCCGCGTCCGTGCGCCCGTCCATGAAGGCCTTGATCCCGACGACGAAGTTGGGGGCGGGGACGATGGTGACGTCCTTCTGACTCATGCCGGAGGCCGCCAGCCAGGCGTCCTGTAAGAGGGCGAAAATGCGCCCCGAGCTGTACACGCCGGGAACCTTCTTGCCCTTGAGGTCGGCGGCGGTCTTGATGCCTGAATCGTTGCGCACCGCGAAACCGTTGGTGAGCGCGAAGGTGAACATAACGCTGCGCAGGTTCTTGTTCTCGTGGCCCTTGAATAGCTCGGTGCCGGAATAGGCGAAGCCATATTCAGCGCCGTTGGACATGCCGAAGGCGAGCTCGCCGTTGTTGACCTTGGGGATGTAGGTGGATGAGCCGGAGTAGGGGGCCACCCGGAACTGAAGGCCTGTCTTGTCGACCTCGACCTTGGCGATGGCGGCTGCGGCCGCGTAGAACACCGACCCTTGCGGATTGGCGCCGATGGTGTAGGTCTGCGCGGCCGCCGGAGCTGCCAGAGCGGCAAGCGCGCCGAGCGCGACGGCCCAAGTCTTGAAACCTGCCTTGAAGTCCGTCCTGAATTTCATGGCGGTAATCCTCCCTTTTTGTCGTTTGTCGGCAAGGCCGCCCCCAACGCGGCCTTGCCTGTTCCCCGTGCCGTTGCTGCGGCGCGCTTTGTCTCGCGTTTCTTGCCGATGACGTGAGCGTCAACTCAGCCGACGACGAGACTGCCGTGCACGGACTCGCCGGTGGAGAAGCCGCGCGCCGACATCCAGTCATAGGTGCGGTTGAACAGCGTGGTGTCGTAGTAGTCGACATGCTTGTAGCGCACGAACGCTCTGAGCAGTTCGTTCGGCTGCAGCGCGCCCTTGGCGTGGGCGGCGACGTGGTGGGCGTATTTGTAAAAATCCTTGTTGATCATATCGACCGCGACGTTCTCTGCGTCGTAGTAGGCCTTGCGCTGCTCGGCGGTCAGATCGGGCGAAATCACCTCGCCGCCGCGATAGAACATGGCGGCGATGATATGCGCGCCTTCCTTGAGCGCGAGGCTGATGAACGGCTCCATGACGGTGACGACGCGATAGGTTCCATCCTTCAGTTTCGCATAGCGCTGCTGCGGTAGCCCGCCTTTGCCGATATTGACGTGTTCGGCGCCGAGTGCGCTTTCCAGCAACTGCACTGTGCAATAATGCGAGCCGGTGAATTCCTGCACGTAGACCGGAATGTCGGCGAGGTCACGCGGGATCTGCAGCGTGTCGTCGAAGGTGACAATGGCTTGCGCCGCGACCGAAGCGCGCAAGGCCGCGAGTTTGCCGCCGCGCTCGCCCTTTTCCAGGCGGTCGATGCTGGCCCATTCGCAGACGTTGTAGCTGTCGGCCGAGCCGGTATCGAACATCTGCTCCTTCAGCCGCGTCATTACTGGCTTGTCGGCGTTGTCCTTCTCGCGGTCGGCATAGGTCGCGCTGAACCGCACGTCGAGACCGGCCTTGTCGAACAGACCTTCCTCGATGCCGACAATGACCGGGAGATCGAACACGGGATTATTGGGAGCGATGCGAACCGTCGCCTTGCCTTGCGCAGATGCCATGGGTGTCTCTCCAATATCGCCGTCGGCGCCTGGCCGGCAGCGCTTGAGCGGTTGACGCGCTTCGATTGCGACATTGTCACACCGTGCCAGGGACCTGTCAAAGCAACCCACGGAATAGCTCTTCAGATCGCGGTAATTTCGGGCGGCGGCCTTTCACAATGCCGTATAGCGGGAAGCCGCCCACCGCGGCGCCATCTCAAAGCGGCGGAAAGGCCGGTGGCGGGATGCGCCGCTTGCTCGCTTTCTCGTATGCCGATGCGATGTTCAACAGCAGGTCTTCCTTGCCAGGCTCGGCGCGGAACACGAGCGAGAACGGAAGGCCCGGTTCCGGAATACGGGTGGGGGTGTCCGAAGGCGTCCACTGGTAGCGTCGGCGGTCCTCGCTCAGGGTGAACACCGGATCGTAGACCGTGGTGACGTAGCCCGCCGGGATCAGCACTTCGGTGAGGCCGGCGTTCGGCCCGCTCTGCGACTCCGGCGTCAAATTATGCACCAGACCGGGCTGGCCGGCGCCGCCGATGATCGCGGGCGGGAAGGGCGTGTGCAGCCGCACCAGTGCGTCAAGCTTGTTCTCGAAGATTACCATCATGTCGGCGCGCCGCAGCAACTCGCGGAGCATGATGCGCTCGTTGACGCCTTGCCTTCCGTTGAGCGGATTGCGCGGGTCGGCGATCTCTTCCCAGTTCTTGAAGGCGGCGCGTTGGTCGTCGCCCCAGAACTTAGAGCGCGCGTTGAGCGCGGCCCAGTCGTCAAGCGTTTCGGTGAAGCCCTTCGCGTGCCAGTCGGTGGCGCGGCGGGTGAGATATTGCGAGATGTGGAAGCGGAACGTGTTGGCCAGTTCCTGCTGCTGGATGGTGGCGAGGTCGAGGTTTGCGGGCGGCGCGATGCGTTCCTCGGCCATCGCGACCATGTAGTCGATCGGCTGCATCGTGCCGGTGCCGAAGAAGTTTCCTGGCAGGAATTCGGTGCGAACGATTTGCGCGGCGAAATCGGGAAACATCGGCGCGCCGGCAGGCGTGAGGCGGAACAGGATGTCCGGCATGAACACCGGCACCAGCCGCGCCAGCGCCTTGCGGTAATCGACGGTCATCTGTTCGACGTCAGCGTCCGGCGTCCAGCGCGGATCGCCGGATTCGACCAGCCTCGCGCCGAGATGACCGCCGAGCACGGTCTTGATCTCGCGCGCTGCCGCCTCAACGATCGGCTGCTCGGTCTTGGAGCCGGCGCGGTAAACCATCGAACTCGCGCACCACGCCGAGGCGGATGCCTTTCAGCGCGCCTGCGTCGCCCGACTTGCGCGCATGGCCGGCATAATTG
This sequence comes from uncultured Pseudomonadota bacterium, assembly GCA_963732895.1. Lineage (GTDB taxonomy): Bacteria > Pseudomonadota > Alphaproteobacteria > Rhizobiales > Xanthobacteraceae > Pseudolabrys. The sequence continues at coordinate 57,000 of CAVTBG010000003.1, forward strand.
TCGAGCACCGACGAGCGCGGTACCGTGGTGAAGACGTCGCGCGGGTCGTAATAGCCATTGTCCGGGTCCTTCAATGCGTCGAGCACTTTGGCGCAGTCGGCGATGGTGCGGCAGTGGATGCCGCTGCGGTCGCAATAAATGTCGGCGCCGATGGCGCCGCCGTCGAAGCCGAGCATGGCCTTGTGCGGCAGGATCAGCGCCACCGCGTTGTGGTTCGACGGCCCGCGGCAGGAGGCGCGGGTTTCTTCGCCGAGGCTTGCCATGACGAGGTTGACACTCACCGACAGCGCCGAGCCGGAGCTGGAGCCGAGCGAGGCCGAGCGGGTGGTGTCGTAGGGGTTCGACGGATTGCCGCCCCAGGTGCTGCGCTGATAGCCGAGCGTCGAGGGCAGCACTTTGTGGGGCATGTGCCGCCCGCCCGGGTTGCCGGCGCGGCCGTTGTATTCGGTGCACACCGCCTTGGCGAAGATGATGGCGCCCTTGTTGCGCAACTGCTCGACCAGCACGTGGTCGCGCGTCGGGAAGTCGATGTCGTAGGCGGCGTCGCCGCCGCCCGTCGAGCGCATGTCCTTGACGTCGAAGGAATCCTTGAACGAGAACGTGACGCCGTACATCGGCATTTTCTCGAGGTCGGGATTGCGCCCGTATTGGGCGTCGAGTTCGGCCGCGCGCTCCAACGCGTCGGGCAGATGGCGGAAATATTCGCAGATCGGCGGCGCGCCTTTCGGCAGCGGCCCGAGCGACGGATGGCGGTCGAACTCGCCCTTGCAGGTCACCGAGCGCTCGCCGCGGATGTTGAGCGTCGCCAGCGCGTTGACCTGGCCGGCGTTAGGCATGCCGACGAGCATGCCGTATTGCTGGGAGACGGCCGGATCGGAGGCGGTCGGTTCCATGCGGCCAAATTCGAGCGGCGGGCCTTCGTACTTTTCGAGATCGGGCAGGAAGGTGGAGGCTTTCAGCGTCGCCGTCGGGAACGTGAGCGGCGTCTGCGCGCGCACCGTGCCGGGTGCTTGCGGCACCTCGGCGCCATCTTCGGTCACGAGCATGCTGGCGACGCCGTTAAAGGCGCGCGCCCGCGCGATATAGTGCTCGATCACCTGTACGAGGGTTGTTTCGCCGGCACGGATGGCCGTGTGCAGTTCATCGAAGATTGCCTCTTCGAGCCGAAAGCGGGTCTTGATACCGTCTTTGGTCATGGTCGAAATGTGCGCGGGGAGGGAAATAGCCGGCAAACTCACGTCCGCCGCGAGGACGTGCGGCAGATAGCGTACAGGCGCTTTGAGACAACGTCGAGCCGGCTGCTATCATGATGTCGGCGGTCTTGTTGCGTGAGAGACCGCGGGAAATGTATCGGGGGCTTGTCCATGGACTTCATCGTTCGCAACGCGCGTCTGGCTGGCCACGGTGACGCGCCGCTCGACATTGGTATCGAGCGCGGCCACATCGCTGCGATCGAGCGCGATCTCGCGGCGGAAGCTCCCACCTACGACGCGCAAGGCAAGCTCGCCTGTCCGGGCCTGATCGAGTCCCACATCCATCTCGACAAATCGCGCATCATCGACCGTTGCGCGCCGCAGGAACGGGCGACCTTGAGCCCCGTTTTCGGCGTCACGCCGGTAAAGACGACAATGACGGTCGAGGACGTGCGTGCCCGCGCTGCGCAAACGCTTGAGGAATGCATTAAGCACGGCTGCACCCGTATGCGCACGCAAGTTGAAGTGGACCCCGGCATCGGCATGCGGGGATTCGAAGGGGTCCAGGCGCTGATCGACGAGTATAAATGGGCAATCGACATCGAGATGTGCGTGTTTCCGCAGGAAGGCCTGATCAGCTATCCCGGCACCGACGAACTGCTGGTCGAGGGCCTCAAACGCGGCGCCAGGGTGATCGGTGGCGCGCCGCGCTACGACAAGGACGGTCCCGGCCAGATCCGCCGCATCTTCGAATTGGCGCGCGAGTTTGACGTCGACATCGATATGCACCTCGACGTCGGTCACACCGCCAATGACATGTACATCCACCTCGTGCGCGAACTGACAGACCAGTACAAGCGCGGCGGTCGCGTCGTCGCAGGTCACATGGCGAAGCTGTCATTGCTGCCGCCGGCCGAGATGGCGGCGATGGCGCGTTCGCTCGCCGACAGTGGAGTCGCGGTTACGGTGCTACCGGCGACGGATTTGTTTCTCATGGGCCGCGATCAGGATCACGGCGTTCGCCGTGGCGTCGCCGACGCCAATGTGTTGTGCGCGCACGGCGTCAAATGCTCCCTCTCGACCAACAACGTGCTCAACCCGGCGACACCTTATGGCGACTGCTCGCTGATCCGCATCGCCAATCTTTACGCCAATGTGCTGCAGGTCGACCGGCCCGCGCAGCTGCGCGAATGCTTCGAGATGCTGACCGAGCGTTCCGCGCGCGTGCTCAATTATAAGGATTACGGCTTTGCGGTCGGCAATCCCGCCGACGTCGTCATCATGAACGCCGCGACGCCGGAACAGGCGGTGGCCGAGATCGCCCAGCCACTCGCCGCCTTCAAGAACGGCCGTCAAACCATGAAATGGAACTTGTCGGAGCTGGTGCGACCTGACTAAACCCGAATTTGCGGGGCGGCTTCAGGCCGCGCGCTTCGCCCGCTGGCGGGACACCATCTTCCGCTCCTTCAGGAAGGCCGCACATAAAGCGGTGTCGAATTCCCGATAGTCATTGGTGATTTCGGTGCCCTTGGGGATGTCGACGCGGGCGATGACGTAGCCGTTGTGCATATCGGTGTTGGGCTCGTCGGAATGGTTGATGTGCCGGTCGTAGTCGACGGTGAACAAGACCTCGCCGTCCACCCGGTAGCCGTAAAGTTTGAGAAAGTCGCGTGCCGGCTTGGGCAATTTTGCGAACTGCTTGGCTGTATAGGCGCGGTCGAAGCCTTCGACGAATCGCCAGATCTTGGTGCCCTTGGGGATGATTTCGCTGGCGAAGACGCCGAGCCCGTGGATTGGACTCTCGTCGAGATAGGTCTTTACGAGCAGCATGGCTCACTTTCGCGTGAAGGAAGGGGGGATGGTGGTGGCGTGGCGCATCGGGTAAATCGATTCGGTCGTTTCAGGCTAGCTTTTCCGGGCCAGCCCGGACATTGAAACGGTATAAAAAAGTGTGATTGAGAGTGCCGGATACGCCACCACGTTCCCGCCCGAGTGCCCGAGGAGCCGCCTCCCCATGTTCGATTTCGACCGCGTCATTGACCGCCATAACACGCACGCCTCGAAATGGGACAACATGGCGCGTCTGTCGGGTATCACCGCCCCCGACGCGATCCCGATGTGGGTGGCGGACATGGACTTCGCCGCCCCCCCGGGCGTGACGGCAGCGTTGCTGGCGGAAGTCAACCGCGGAACGCATGGCTACTATGCCGACACCGGTAGCTGGGCGGAAGCGCTCGTCGTCTTTATGGCGAAACGACACGGCCTCAAGATCGACCCGGCCTGGGTCAGCCCGACGCCCGGCATCGTCTCCGGCTTGGGTCTTATTTTGCAGGCGCTGAGTGAGCCCGGCGACGAGGTCGTCGTATTCCCGCCCGCCTACCACGCCTTTCGCAAGATCATCGTCGCCAACGAGCGGCGCATTCTCGACGCCCAACTCGTCCAGGCCAACGGTCGCCACGCCATGGATCTCGAGACGCTGCGTGAGAAGCTGACGCCACGCACCAAGGTCGTTTTTCTGTCGAGCCCGCACAATCCCGGCGGCACCGTTTGGTCGCCGGACGAGCTGCGGGCCCTCGCCGGTTTCTGCGCCGAACACAATCTCATTCTTGTTTCGGACGAAATCCACTGCGATCTCGTTTTTGCCGGCGCCGAGCACACGCCCACCATCGTTGCCGCACCGGAAGTTGCCGACCGTCTGATCACGTGCGTTGCCGCGACCAAGACCTTCAACCTCGCCGGCGCCCACGTCGGTGCCTGCGTCACCTGCAACCCGGAACTCAAGCGCAAGCTCGATGCCCGCATCGCAGCGTCGGGGCTCGGTTCCTACAACGGCTTTGGCATGATCGCGACCGAAGCGGCCTGGCGCACCGGGGAAGATTGGCTTGATGCGCTACTGCCATATCTCACCGAGAACCGCGATATATTCGACCAGCGTATCGAGGCCGCTGCGCCCGGCGCGCGATCGATGCGGCTTGCCGCCACTTATCTTGCTTGGGTTGATTTCACCGGGACCGGCCTTGCGTCCAAGGACGTCGCCGACCGCGTGGCCAAAGGCGCGCGCATCTTCGCCAGCCCCGGCCCGCAATTCGGCCCCGGCGGTAAGAATTGGTTGCGCTTCAATTTCGCCACCCCGCGCCCGATCCTCGAGGATGCGCTGGGCCGGCTTGAGCATGCGTTCGCGGATTTGAGGAAGTGAGTGCCGAACGATGAAGCGGCCCGTGGTTGGCGTGATCGGAAGTGCGCAACTGGTCGAGCAACGGTTCGCGTCGCAGCGGGTTGGCGAACGAAACTTGCGCGCGATCAAGGATGTGATCGGCGCCTTGCCGCTGATCTTCGCCGGCTCGCCCGAGATCACGGATATCGATGCGCTGCTGGAGACGGTCGACGGCATTTTGCTGACCGGCGGGCGCGCCAATGTTCACCCCAGCTTTTTCGGCGTCGAGCCGCACCCGAGCTACGAGCCGTACGATATCCCGCGCGACGAACTGGCGCTGGAATTGATTAGGACTTGCGTCGCGCGCGGCGTGCCGTTGCTCGGCCTTTGTCGCGGCTTTCAGGAGATGAACGTCGCCTTCGGTGGTACGCTGCACCCGGAAATCCGCGATTTGCCCGGACGCATGAACCACCGCATGCCGCGCCTGGAGAACGGCGAGATCCATCCCGACCAGGAGGTCGTCTATGGCGACCGACATGACGTCCGTCTCACCACCGGCCGCGCCTTCGCGCGCCTTTACGGCTGCGAGGTGATCCGCGTGAATTCGCTGCATGGCCAGGGCATTCTCGAGCCCGGCAAGCGAGTGGTGGTAGAAGGCGTGGCGGAGGACGGCACCATCGAGGCGATCAGCATCGCCGACGCGCCGGGCTTTGCCCTCGGCGTGCAATGGCACGCGGAATACAAAGCGACGCTTCACCCGGTGAACCGCACATTGTTCGAGGCGTTCGGGAAGGCGGTGTCGGCGCAGGCGCGGGGCGTCGTTTCGGCTTAGGCGGCTATTGGCTCGACACGGCCGCGCTTTTTGTCGGCGTTGGTCTTGTTGCAATGATCACGTTCTAAGTGATGTGATTGCCGGTGCTGTTCCGGGTATTTCAGTTGGGTGGATTGCGGCCGCCCTTTGGCAGACGCTCATTATAGCGAGCGCCCGTAGTTCCAATTGTCGGTTGAGGAGGACACTCGATGGAGGTGCGATTTTAAAACATGGTCGGGTCGTGGCCGGCAATCACGCTGGATGGCCGCTGCAATAAAGGCAGTAAAGTCTTGTATTTTAGATGCCACAATCTTCGCAACGGCGGTTCGGTCAGTCCGCCGGTCAATGGAATATCATAGCCTCTCTGCTGGAATTCAACGCAGGCAATTCTGTTCATTGGGGAGCTTGTCGCTGCCCTCGGTAGCAAAAAATTACTACCCGCCGAAGGTATTTGCCGTTTGCTGCGTGTTTCGCTTGGCCGGGTTGGAACCGAGATTCGAGGGAGCTTTGTTGCGACGCGTGCGCGCGATCGCAATATAAGACACGGTAAGAGCCGCAAATTACTACCCGCAGCGGCGCGTTCAGGATTATTTCTATTCACAGACAGTTTTGCGGATTGGATAAACTCTGCGTGAGCGGCTCAGTTTTTATTGGTTGTCGGTGGAATTGTCGAATGCTTATACTGTTTAGTATTGAGTGCTGTCGCGGCTCGAATGATCGAGGTGGCTGAACATTATGTGTGGCAATCGTAGCGCATAGGCGTACTTGCCGATCGCGTTTGGTGGCTTGAGGACAAAAAAGAGTGGCCATTGTCGGTTCAAAGTAAAAACAGCAATGAAGGGGCATACCTTAAATGAACGCACTCAATCTAAAGACGATGACGGTTGACGATCTCTTGGTCCTGCGCGAACGCATCCTCGAAACCTTGTCGAGCCGGGTGCAAGCCGAGCGGCGCGATCTGGAGATACGGCTGGCGCGTTTACAGCGTGTCGATGTGCGGGAATCTCAAAGACTGGCGCGTGGCGGCCGTGTGATCGGAAAGCGTGCGACGGTTGCGCCAAAATACCGTAATCCCGACGATTTACTCGAGTCCTGGTCGGGACGAGGGCGACAGCCGCGGTGGCTGACCGCGGCCTTAAAGACTGGAAAGAAGCTTCATGACTTCGAAATTGCCGGAGGTGAAGCGAAGAAAAAGGCGGCGCAGGTTCGGCGCCGATCGAATGGCAGATAGCCAATTGGTTCCGGAGGCGGCCGCGCGTCGAATATTGCGATAGGTACAGGTGTATTGGCGGCCCTGGACGTCGGCTGTTTAAAGATGGAACGTGTCCTTGCCGGTCTGCAAGGCGCCATCGAGCACCACATGGACTCGATAATAGTTGAGCATCGTTGGCGCCAATATTCGTTCTGTATCTTTGGACAGCACCAAAGCTTTGTTTTCAGGGGAGTTCGCGGCTGTGCAGGCGGCGACGTTCTGCCGTACGCTCTCCGCGCGTGGAACTTCGTTGCGGCCGCGCCGGGCGCTTCCAAATCATAGGAGCGGTCAGGGTGGTGGTGGCCTTCAAAAAGGGCCTTACGGTCCGTAGAAGGCCGGCCCGCGCCCTCTGAGCTAGGCAGTTCCAGTATCTATAGAGCTTGGTTGCAGATCGGCGCAGGGCAGGCGTGAAGGGCCGCGGCCTAAGAAGCTAATTGCGCGATGATTTTTATGGACTTGGC
>CAVTBG010000004.1:0-90000 GCA_963732895.1 uncultured Pseudomonadota bacterium
AGCACCCGAGCCGGTCGCGCAAATTGCGCAGCTTCCTCGATAACTAAGCGCTCAATGCAGTTGGATATGCAGATGGCGGGCCCTCAAGCCCGCCGTTTTGTTGTGCCCCGCCGGAACGTGCTAACCATAAGGTCTCATCTTCGCCTGCTCCGCCACTATGCTGACGTGTCCCGATGACCTCCCTTGCCGCTGGCCGTGAATTTCTTGCCATCCCGGGCCCGACCGTGATGCCCGATGCCGTGTTGCAGGCCATGCAGCGCCCGGCGATCGACATTTACGCCGGCGAAGCGGTCGCGCTGACCGACACGCTGCTCGCCGACCTCAGCAAAGTCTTCGCCACCGCCGGCAAAAGCTACATCTACGCCGCCAACGGCCACGGCGCCTGGGAAGCGGCGCTGACCAACGTGCTGTCGCGCGGCGACAAGGTGCTGGTGCTGGAAAGCGGGCGCTTCGCGATCGGCTGGGGCGAGGCGGCGAAAATGCTCGGGGCCGAAGCCGAAATTCTGCCCGGCGATTTCCGCCGCGCGGTGCGGCCGGAAGAAGTCGAGGCGCGGCTCAAGGCCGACACCAAGGCTGAGATCAAGGCGATCCTGGTGGCGCAGATCGACACCGCCTCGGGCGTCGTCAACGACATCGAAGCGATCGGCCAGGCGATCCGCGCCGCCTCCCACGACGCGCTGCTGATGGTCGACACCGTCGCTTCGCTCGGCTGCATGCCGTTCGAGATGGACGCCTGGGGCGTCGACGTCGCGATGGCCGGCTCGCAAAAAGGCCTGATGACGCCGCCGGGTCTGGGCTTCACCGCCGCCGGTCCGCGCGCCCGCGTCGCGCACAAAAAGGCCAACATGCGCACGCCCTATTGGGACTGGACCTTCCGCGACGGCGACGTGCATTACCACAAATATTGCGGCACGCCGCCGGAGCATCTGCTGTTCGGCTTGCGCGCCGCGCTCGATCTGATTTTCGCGGAGGGCCTGCCGAACGTGTTCAGGCGCCACGCGCTGCTGGCCGAGGCCGCCCGCCGCGCTGTCGCCATTTGGGCGCAAGGCCAGGCAATCGACTTCAACGTCACCGCGCCGCATGAGCGCTGCAACACCGTCACCGCGATCGTCACGCCCAACGGCGCGACCATGCCGCCGCTGGCCGATTATTGCCGCGAGCAATGCGGCGTCGTGCTCGGCCGCGCTATCGGCAGGGTCGAAGGCCTCGGCTTTCGCATCGCGCATATGGGCCACGTCAACGCGCCGATGGTGCTGGGCACGTTAGCGGCCATCGAGATGGGACTGACCGCGCTGAACATTCCGCATGGGCCCGGTGGCACCTCGGCGGCGATCGAATACCTGGCTAAGGAAGTACCGGCGTCAGCGACCAAAAGCGGGAAGACAGCATGACCGACTCAGACGCCCCGCGCGGCGCGCTCACGGTGCGCATCAGCGCCATGCCGGCCGACACCAATGCGAACGGCGATATTTTCGGCGGCTGGGTGATGTCGTGCATGGACCAGGCCGGCGGCATCGCCGGCGTCGAGCGTGCGCGCGGCCGCGTCGCCACCATTGCGGTCGATGCGATGAAGTTCATCCGGCCGGTGCGGATCGGCGACGTGCTGGAGGTCTATACCGAAGTCGAGCGCGTCGGCCGCACCTCGATGAAGATTCATGTCGAGGCCTGGTCGCGGCGGTTTCAGACCGCTATCCACGAGAAGGTGACGGACGCCAATTTCACCTTCGTCGCGATCGACGACAACGGAAGGCCAAGGCCGGTGCCGGCGGGATGATGAGAACCGTCATCGCCGGGCCTGGCCGCCCGTCGGACGGCGTCGCTTCGCTCGACGAGGTTCCGGCGATCTCGTTTAGGCGGTGAGGGCGGTGGCTTAATTTTCCGGATGGCCGGGACAAAAGAGCGTTCACGCCCGTCTTCGGCGGGCTGCGCCCGGCCATGACGCGGCCAATTCGTAGGGCGAGTTAGCCGAAGACGTAACCCGCCATTGCAGCTCCGATGACGGACTACGCTGCGCCAATCAGCCCTACGGGCTAGGGCGTTTTCGACCTAGACATTTCCCGCTTCGGTTGCATGCGTTGATTTTTCGAATAATAAAAATACTTTATATCAATAGCTTAGTTGACGGTCTCGGCCGCAGAACCGGCCTTTGTGTTAACATATGTCAACGGTCCGATTAAAGGAAGCCCAACTAAATGGCTGGCCGGCCGCGCCACCCCAAAAAGGAGATTGAGGCCGCGGTCGCCTACGCCGAAGCAGGGCTGGACCTGGCACAAGGTCAGCGGCCACGCCTGGGGCAAGCTCTACTGCAAACGCCACGACAGGGACGGTTGCGGCATCTTCGTTTGGTCGACGCCCAGGGTGCCGGAACATCATGCCAGACAAATCAAGCGCCAGGTCGACCGCTGCCCGCACAAGGACGAAGGGCCGAACGATGAAGACGTTTGAATTCAGCATCGTCGCGTCCGGCCTCGACCCGGCGGCGGACGGCTTCGCGGATCGCTTCTTTGTGGCTGGATGCGATGACGCGACCCTTTCGTTTCAGAAGGGCCACATCATTCTCGACTTCGCCCGCGCGGCCGGCTCGTTGCAAAGCGCTATCGCCGGCGCCGTCGAGGACGTCGCCAAGGCCGGCGCGACTGTGGATCGGATCGAGCCCGATCCGCTGGTCAGCCTGATCGAGATCGCGGCGCGCTCCGGCCTCTCGCGCCAGGCCATCACAAACTACGCCAAGGGCGAGCGGGCGAAGAATTTCCCCGCGCCGATGGCCCGCGTGACCGCCGACAGCTCGCTGTGGGACTGGGCGACCGTCGCCAAATGGATGTTCAAGAATCAAAAAGTAAAACGCGATGTCGCCATCGAGGCGGAGATCGTCAAGGCCGCGAATGCAGCCATTATGGCCGGCGAAACGCATCTTCACGCGCAATTGAAAAAACGGGCGGAAGAATACGAGAAGGAATTGGAGGCGGCGGGCTGACCTCTCTCCGTCCTCATCCTGAGGAGCATCGCGAAGCGATGCGTCTCGAAGGTCGAGAGCGGCCACCCGATCTCGGGTTTACCCGAGATCGGCACTTAACACGCGCAAGTCGGGTAAACCCGACTTGCGATATTCGAGAGGCGTTGCTTCGCAACGCTCCTCACCATGAGGCCGAGCGAGGTCCGCTTGTCCCCGCGAAAGCGGGGACCCAGCGCTGAATTAAGACGGCGGGCCGAAAGCCCGCCGTTTTTCGTTTAAGCCAATCACAACTCGCTTTCTCCAGAATACAACTCATGATAGTAGTCGGCCATGCCGACCATCGCGATCTTCAGCGGAATCATCATCCAGATGTTCTTTGAAGATCACAATCCGCCGCATGTGCACGCGATTTATGGCGAGTTCAAAGCATTAGTGCGGATCAGCGACGGGGCGGTCATCCGGGGGTCGCTTCCCCGCAAACAGGCGAATTTGGTAAGGTCCTGGGTCGCGCTCAGGCAACCCGAGTTGATGGAGAATTGGCATCATGCGCAAACGGACGGCCGCTGCTTCCGGGTCGCAGGTCCCGCCGATGATTGATGTCGTCTCGGTGAAGCCGATGGGCGGTTACAGGCTGCGCGTCGGCTTTTCCGACGGCTCCGCCGGCGTGCACGACTTTTCGGCGACGGCCGCGCGTGACGGCGAGATGGTGCGGCCGCTCAAGGACCCGGCGTTCTTCGCGCGCGTGTTCGTCGAGCTCGGCGCGCTGACCTGGCCGAACGGTTTCGATCTCGACCCGATTGCGCTGCATGAGCGCATGGCGGCGGCCGGTGAATTGGCGCAGGTGGCGGCGGAATAACATCCACTGGTCATCCCCGCGCAAAAGCATCGACGCCCGGGGTGCCGGAACATCACGCCAGGCAGATAAGGCGCCAGGTCGACCGCTGTCCGCACAAGGAAGAGGAGGCGAACGATGAAGACGTTTGAATTCAGCATCGTCGCGTCCGGCCTCGACCCGGAGGCGGACGGCTTCGCGGACCGCTTCTTCGAGGCGGGATGCATCGACGCGACCCTTTCGTTTCAGAAGGGCCACATTGTTCTCGACTTCGCCCGCGCGGCCGGATCGTTGCAAAACGCCATTGCCGGCGCCGTCGACGATGTCGCCAAGGCGGGCGCAAAAGTGGACAGGATTGAACCCGATCCGCTGGTCAGCCTGATTGAAATCGCGGCGCGCTCCGGCCTGTCACGCCAAGCCATCACGAACTACGCCAAGGGTGAGCGGGCGAAAAACTTTCCGGCGCCAATGGCACGCGTGACCGCCGACAGCTCGCTGTGGGATTGGGCCACCGTCGCCAAATGGATGTTCAAGAATCAAAAAATCGCGCGCGATGTCGCCATCGAGGCGGAGATCGTCAAGGCGGCGAACGCGGCCATCATGGCCGGCCAGACGCATATTCATGACCAACTGAAAAAACGGGCGGAAGAATACGAGAAGGAATTGGAGGCGGCGTGAAGAGAAGACGCTCGTCGCGCTTCGGCACGTCATTGCCGGGCTTGACCCGGCAATCCATCTCGAAATGCATAACGACGGGCTTGAAAGCCCGCCGTTATGCATTTGCGCTACGCTCATCCGCCTTAAGGAGCTATTTTTCGGTAAGCTTCCTGAATTTGCGGGGTTCAACATGAGCTAAGACAGATCCCGCCAGTTCACGAACTTGCTTGGTCGACAATTGGCTGGGTCTCTTTAAGCCTTCGCCGGCAAGATGTTTTACTTTCGTTGACGTAATTGGGGCCGGAGGCCTTGTAACCTTTTTGGCCATTTCAAAACCCTTTCTGGTTATAGCGGTTTGCCGAGATGTCTCGCCACGTCATGGGCCATCGGACCCACGGCGCGCACAGCCGCGCGCAACTGGTCGTGTGTGACGCCAAACTTGTTGGCCCAATATCGCAGTTCGTAGTCCTCATGCACATTAATGCGAGAGCGATCAGGTTGACCGCGAAGGTGGAGGTTGTCTGCCATCGTTTACTCCGTTGCTAATTGATTGCCTAACACACTACGGCTGTTTGGGCGCGTCGGGTTGATCTGTCGAGCTGCCCGGCGACGGCGAGGGAGGTGGTGCTGGATTTCAGGGTATCCCAATCTTTCTTGAACGCGTCGACTTTGTTCTTCAGAAGATGAATTGCACTCGGCAAGATTTCCTCTTCACGAAAGAACCGACTACTGACCGTGTCCAAGATCACGTGCGTTTGGCTTTTGTGGCCTCGCGCCTAGTAGGCAAGGGCGCAAAACAGCAGCCCGGTTGAAAGAGTGCTGACGGTGAGAAGCGGTTTTGTCGTTGCCCACAAATTCATAGAGAAGTGATTGCCGTCCATTTCAAACGAGACGTCGGGTTTGAGGCGAATTATCAAGTCGCTGTTTCCAAACCGAACGTCAATCGTTGGTAAGGGGGAGGTCGACTTAATCGTCTTGCCCTTGGCCCATTTGCAAAAGGCGGCGAATGCATTCTTGTTGTGCCGCTGCTGATGGCCTGAGCAGAGTCTTTCAATTTCTTTTTTGAGATATTCGATATCTGCGGCAGGCAGGATTGCTTTGGGCGCGACGGTTTGAACCGGCCGCCAGTATTGGAAGCCACCTCCGCCCCCGAGCTTCTTCTTCAACTCAGTTTTACGACGCCCGTCCGAAAGTTCGAGCAATTTAAGAAACGCAGAAAAGCCAATCGGCTTAGCCATGGCAGTTTCCTCTGTATCAATTCGCGCGCCCGATCGTCCGGTTGCATTGGTAAATATAGAGCATTTTTGCGCGAAAGAACAGATAAAAAACGGAACATGAACGAAACGGGGTGGAATTTTCAGTTCCCAATCGGGAAAAGATGGGAAAAAATTGGAAAGTAGCGGAATCAGCGGCTGGTGGCGTGATGAAGAGTATCGGCATCAAAGCCAGAAAAGCATTGGTCAAAAAGGTCGATGAAATTTGCCGCGAAAAAAATTTGCCGGCAAAAGCATTGGCTGAGGATGTGGGCTGCCATGTACGGACGATCCAAAATTTTCTTAATGGCAAGCCAATCAAGGAAGTTACCATTAGAAAAATTTGTGCCGAAGTTGGTGTCGATTTCGACGCGGGAACTCGGAAAGAAATTGCAACAACTCTCTCCTCAAATGCCCAACACGGCTCTTACTCTGAGGCGCTTGTCCAGGATTATGTCGGCTATTTCTATGCAATTCGCAGGAGTTTTTCGGTTCCTGGCGACTTTGTCCGCTCGCTTTTCAAGTTTGAGTGGGAGAAGAATCATAATTGTCTGAGGTTCAAAGAGTTTCAGTCATATGACTCTTCAGTCTTAAAGCGGCGAGTTAGTTATGATCAAACTGGCGAGGTCTTTATTAGCAATACGATTGGTCTTGTTCATTTACTGACGGTGCAACTGGGTGCGTTGCGGCTGATTACGCTAACGAGATTGCATCACGATCAGAATTTTATGCGCGGTGTCGTGCTTACGCAGAAAGAATGGCCTGATCATTTTCAGCCATCCGTATCGCCGATTTATTTTCGGAAAGTATTGGACGATTCGAATCCGGAAGAATTGGCGCAACTCGTGGGCCACATCGGAGCTAACGACGCCAACTATGCGGAAATGAAAGAGAGCCTTGACCATATTGCAGGTGCCGTCGCCTATTTTGCCTAGCTAAGTCGAACCGCTGGCGGCCTGCCGCAGCGCGCTCCGCTCGTCTTGCGCGCCCGCCATCTTGGTTTTGCAAGGACCATATTCCTGCCATAATCTAGGATCAAATTCCGCCTCACCTCCCCCACGCGAGGGGCTTGTCTGCAGACGTGCCGGCACGCGGGGGAGGGGCGGCGCCCGCTGGCGAGGCTTGTAACCTCGCCACCGGGAGGCCCCGGGCAACCGTCCGGCCCCACTACGAGGGCCTGCCTTGAATGGCTGGACGCGGCGCGGACGAAGGGCGGCGAAAGCTGCCCGGATCGGGGGCCCGGCTCGGGCCCCGTCCGCGCCCGGAAGCACGGCCCCGGGGACAAAAAAGCCGCACGTGGAGCGCCGGAAGGCGACGCGCTCGCGGCTCAAGAGCGCGCCCCGCCGAAGCCCGATGAGGGCGGCGGCGGGAGAACGACGTGGTTGCGCCTTTCGGCGCTCCACGCCCTCGCAACTTTTTGCGGGGGCAACTCCCCGGACCCCTGTCTTCTTGAGAAGCGGGGGGCGGCTTCTCCGCGCCCCTGGGCCGGAGGCGAAGGCGGAAGGGCCACCCTCCGGCGCGGGCCGTCCGCGCGCGGAGACGATGATGGACGCCCGGAGATGTCCCCCCCCCCAAGAGCACGATCATGAGCACGACGAAGAACGCGAGCGAAACGACGAGCAAGCATGCGGCCGCGATGGTCGCCGAAAAGACGACCAAGCGAATCCCCAAGCGAAACCGGATGACGCGGCGCGCGCTCCGCCGCGAGCGGCTCGCCAATAGCGGTGCCCACGCCAACGCCCTCGTTCACGACCAGCCGCCGGCCGACATCGATGCGCTGCGCTATGCGTTCGCGCGTCGCATCAGCCAGTTCGTCGGCGACCGGCGCCGCGCCTGGCGCACGTGCAAGGAGCCGGCCTGCCGGCGGCATCGTTGCTGCCGGGCGCCGAAGATCCATTGCAGCAATGTGCCGCCGCCAAAGCTGGATCCCGATGGCCGGCGCGCCGCGCGCAGCATTGCGCAGGTGCAGCGCATGCTGCGCGACGCGCAGGCGCGGCAGGGGGAGAAGGGGTGATGGCGGCCGAGATCTTTCGCGCGTTCCCGCGCCAAAGCGCGAAGCGCGTCTTAAGTCAAAAGCGGGATCCCGGTTTTTATACAGTCTTGCCGGATTCCCGCTTGCGCGGGAATGAACGGACGTGGTGGGGTGCGCGCATGATCAACCGCATGCTCGCAGTCCTGCTTTTCACGCTCCTTCTCGCCGCGCCGGCGTCCGCCGCCCAATGCGGCGGTAGTTTCAGCGTCTTCCTGGTCGCCATCGGGCATGATGCGCAGGCGCAGGGCATTTCACGTAGCGTCGTCAACGCGGCCTTCTCCGGCCTGACGGCCGATCCCAAGGTGATGGCCTTTGACCGGCGTCAGGCCCATGCCTTCCGCCGTGAGGGCAATTTCGAGAAATTCGTCCGCACCCGCGTCTCGGCTGCGCGACTGAAGCGCGCCGCGCGGCTGATGCAGCGCCACGCGGCGCTGCTCAAGCGCGTCGAAGCGCGCTTCGGCGTGCCGAAGGAATTGCTGATGGCGATTTGGACCATGGAAAGCGACAATGGCGTCGGTGACATGGGCCACTTGCCGGTCGTGCGTACGCTGGCGACGCTTGGTCACGACTGCCGGCGCTCGGCGCTGTTCCAGCGCGAGCTGATCGCGGCGCTGCGCATCCTGCAGCGCGGCGACCTCCCGCCGAGCCAGATGATCGGCGCCTACGCCGGCGAAATCGGCCAGACTCAATTCCTCCCGTCGTCCTACATCAAATACGGCGTCGATTTCGACGGCGACGGCCGCGTCGATCTGCGTCACAGCGTGGCGGACGTGCTGGCCTCCACCGCCAACCTCTTGAAGGTCAACGGCTGGCAGGCCGGCCAGCCGTTTGGGCCGGGCACGGCGAATTTCGATGTGATGCGGGAGTGGAACCGGTCCGAGATCTATCGCCGCGCGCTGGTCTTGTTTTCCGAGCGGCTGGGGGCGCGTTGAGGCGGAACGCTAGCCGACCTTCATCGCCTTCTTGGGCTTGGCGCCCACGCGCGCGATGCTCTTGATCGCCAGCGGCGCGCGCCCGGATTTTTCGGCGATCTCGCGGTCCTGCTCGATGATGAAGCCGCGCGCCGGTTCGTCCTTTTCCAGCCCGCCGAGCAAGTCAGCCGGCACCCGCCGGTTGGAGCGTTGCGAGCCGTCTTCATAGATCACGTCGAAGAATACGAATTCGTTTTTGGGATTGCTGCCCGGCTTTTTCGCCATGTCGCGCCTCCGTCGAAACACAAAACCCCGCGCCAGGGCGGGGTTAGATTGTTGAGGGCGATATAGGCGACCAAGGCTGCAATTGCAAATAGTTGCGCGGGGCGATGGGAGGGCGCGGTCACCGCCGCCTCAGCGCCTCACGAAAGCTGTAGTTACACGTCCACCCGTGGGTGCGGTGGGCGTTGCCGTGCCTGCCGCTGAAACGGCCGATGGCGCTGTAGGCGTATTTGACACCCATCTTCCGGTGCTTGAGCGCGTATTTGGGATTGTTGACGATACCATGCGCGTTGAAGCTCACCGCGCCGTCGGTCGCGACATGGCCGGTGATGGTGAGCGAACCGGGCGTGCCGCAGCGGCCGTTCTCGCCGTGCAGGGCGCCGCCTTTCACGCTGGCGGTGAAGCGATAGGTGTAGCCGCGCGCGCCGCCGGGCTCGCGAGGGCAGTTTACCGTTGCCGACCAATTGCCCTCGAAGCTCGCCGCCCGCAGGATCGAAGTTAGCGCGGCGCCCGGCAGCGTGCCGAGCGCGGCGATCATCACTATGCGCCGTTGCATGGAACGTCCCCAGGACCAATCCTGGCCCGAGCTTGCCATGGATTTCTGGGCTGGCAAGCCGCGATTGTCAGCTCAAGCCATTGCGGCCGCTACTCGCTCGCGCCGGTCACTCCAGCATCTCGATCATGCGCACATCGCGCACCGCACCGTCGCCGAGCGCCTTCAGCGCTTCCTGATAGCCAGGGCTGTCGTGGGCGGCGATCGCCTGTTGCAGGCTGTCGAACTCCGTCACCACCACGCGCTCCTTCTGCCCGTGTTCGTACGCCATCTGCGCGGGCCCGCGGCACAGATAGCGACTGCCGAACTTGGCCGTCGCCGGCCCCGCCAGTTTCGCGTAGGCCGCGAGCTTGTCGGGGTCCTTGATCTCGCGATAGCAGGTGATCCAGAGCGCCTTGGGCATGTTGTCTCTCTCCTTGTAATGGGTGTTGATTTCGATTTGCGGCGCGCCCTTAAGGCTCGACCAGTTCCACGCGCCGGTTGAGCGCGCGGCCTTCCTCGGTGGCGTTGGAGCCAATCGGCGCCAGCATGCCGATGCCCGCGGAAGCAGTTGATAGGTGCGCGGCCGCGCCCCGCGCACGGGTAGGACGAAGTCAAAATCTTAGAGATGAAAAGTGGATGACGCTACGCCCGTGCCTGCGATTCTCGGCTAGTGAAACTCGGCACCTGCCGCGCGCGCCCGCTCGACCGAGGCGTCTCCGTCCGGGCCGCGGCCGAGTGCCATGATGGCGGTGCCCATGGCCGCGCTGCCAAAGGTGATGAAGAAGTCGAACACCAGCACCGCCAGCACCGCCGCAGGTTCGCGGTCGGAAAAAATCATGTGGCGGATGTTGAGGGGGTTGATCGCGAGCAGCCCACCGATCATCAATCCGGCGATGATGGCGCCGATGACGAGGTTGATGGCGAGCAGCCGAAACAGCGGCAGTTGAAGCAGATGCATAGCCGGGCCCTTGGGCTCCCTGGAATGTGGCGCGTTCTTGCTCGGGCGCCTTTGTTGCAAATGTATCGTGATCGCGCGCGGCAGTGCAATGTAGTCTTCGTGCGGTGCACAATGAAGCCTCCTCATCGGCATGAGGCTCAACCGCTTCCCGCGCCCCATGCGGTCCACTACGATTGCGCCGACAATGACACGAAACGGAGCCGCCCCCATGAAACTGCCCAGCCGCATGGTCGACATCTCAGTCACCCTCGACAACGAGACCGTGCTCGACCCGCCCTTCATGCGGCCGAAGATCGACTACAAGACCGGCAAAGAGAACGCCTGGACATTGATGGACGCATTCCCCGGTCTCAAGGCTGAGCAACTGCCGGACGGCGAAGCATGGGCGGTGGAGTTCATCCATCTAGCCACCCACAACGGCACCCACATGGATGCGCCCTATCACTTCCAGTCCAAGGACATCCATGGGAATCGCATGATTACCATCGACGAGGTGCCGCTCGACTGGTTCTTCCGTCCCGGCGTCAAGCTCGACTTCCGCCATCTGCCCGACGGTCACATCGTCAGCGCGGCGGAGGTCGAAGCCGAGCTCAAGCGTATCGGTCATGAGCTGCAGCCGATGGACATCGTGCTGGTCAATACCCGCGCCGGCTCCTGTATCGGCAAGGACGATTACATGTCCGCGGGCATCGGCATGGGCCGTGAGGCCACGCTTTATCTCACCTCACGCGGCGTACGCGTTTGCGGCATCGATGCTTGGGGCTGGGACGCGCCGTTCGTGCACACCCGCAAGAAATGGGAAGAAACGCACGACCCGTCGATCATCTGGGAGGGCCACAAAGCCGGCCGCGAGATTCCCTATTGCCACATGGAGAAGCTCTGCAACCTCGAGCAGCTTCCCAACGACGGCTTCATCGTCGCCTGCTTCCCGACCAAGATCAAAGCCGCCTCCGGCGGTTGGACCCGCGCGGTGGCGCTGTTCGATTGAGGGCAACGACAGCCGCCCGGCTATTGTCCGCCGCGATGGATCAAATCCCGCCGCCGTGCGTTCCAAGTTCGGGGGTGGGTTTTGCACGCGGGGTTCTCATGCGATTTCTGGCTTTCATCGGCGCGTTGGCCATTTGTGCGGCAATAGCCGGCGTCGTCTATTTCTTCGGCGGCTTCTATGACGTCTCCGTCGCCGCTGGCGGCAATCCCGCGGTGCAATGGTCGGTGCGCGCCGTACGCGAGGCCTCGGTCGGCCAGCACGCGCGGTCGTCCGCGCCGCCAGCCTGGTTCAACGATGCCAAGACGGTTCAGGCCGGCGCCCACGAGTTCGCCGAAGAAGGCTGCGTCGATTGCCACGGCGCGCCCGGCCGCAAGCCCGCCAAATTCGCGCAGGGTATGGACCCCGATCCGCCCGATCTCGGCAAGCACGTGGCGCATGATCCACCCGGCCACGTGTTCTGGATCATCAAGAATGGCATCCGCATGACGGGCATGCCGGCCTTCGGCGGACACATGAGCGATGACGAGATTTGGCGCGCCGTCGCGTTTGCCCAACGCATGGGCGGCGTCACGCCCGAGCAATACCAGCAGTGGAGCGCGCAAGGCGAAGCGGGCGACAAGGCCGAGCGCAGCGAAAACAAAGAAAAGGCCGAGCCCGCACCGGTCGCGACGCCGGCGAAATAAGTGTGATCCGCTCGTCCCCATCCTCGCACAGGTGAGGCGGGAACGAGCGGAATTCAATATGCGAAGTCAGTCCTTACCGGTCTCCAACTCCACGCCCTCGAATGTCACGTCCGCGCCCTTGGCAAAGCGTTTGCCGTTGACCTTGTCGTGGCGGTGGAACTGCGGCGCGGGGAAACGCAACCGCAATGAATAGGTGCCGTCGCCCGGTATCATCCAGTTGCGGCCGTAGTGATAGAGATAGGGGTGCCACAGCAGCGGATGCCGGTGGGTGCCGATTTCCTTGCCATTAATGTCGATGACGGTCACGTCGATATTGAGCCCAGGGATCAGCCGTCCGTCGGCGCGGTCGCGCACCGACACTTCGATGTGGATGTTCTCGTCTTTCGGCTCCTGCCATTCGAAGCCACTGTTTTTCGGCGCGTACATACCTTCGGCCTTCTCCACCGCATAGGCGATGAGATAGTCGCCGCTTTCGATCTCGCGGCCGCCGTCGGCGACGTCTTCCAGCATGTGCTTGAGGATGCGGCCGAAGGCCTCGCCTTCCGCGCGGCCGAGCTCGAGCCCGCGCTTGTCGCCCTCATCGCTGGCCGTCAGTTTCTTTTCGGTCGTCGCCGCGTTCATGGCCATGTCGTGCGCCTCCATTGCTGCTTGTTTGGAGGGACAACGCCGCAGCGGCTGATTCTTTCCGCCGGTTTCGGAGCGCAGCGGGTCGAGCAGCCGCAACCTATACGAATCTGCATGGCCAATACACGCGATGCGCACTATACGCATGCCTCACGCGCATGGGACACATGCTGGTATACCACTTCTTCGCACCGCAAAATAATTTATATTGCAATGCAACAACAATAAGAAACCAAAGGGGAAAGCACCTCGGGACTGACCTCGAAACAGGAGCCGACCCGTGGCTTATGCTTCCTCCGCGATCGTCACGCGCGATATTGCAATTTCGCAACCCGCCGCCTGTCGCCGCAGCTTCACGAGACGGCTGTTCGACGCCCTGATGGCGGCTCGCATGAGGCAGGCCGAGCGCGAAATCGCGACCTTCGTGGAAAGCGCTGGCGGCCGATTCGCGGATGAAACCGAGCGCGAAATCGAGCGCCGTTTCCTGTCCAACCCGAGCCACTTGTAAGGAATTGAAGGAGAACTGGAATGTCGACTTTGGAAACCCGGGCCCCGGCCGAATCCAGGCTGTGGTCGCTGCCCCACACCGTGATATCGAGCGTTACCGCCTATGCGGTGATGCTGTCGGAGTTTTTTGCCGAGGCGCAGCGCATGGCGCGCGAAGCACAGCGCCGCTATCCGTTCTGCGACTGGTAAGCCGCGCCGGCGTTCAGTCGACGTTACGATGTTATGCGCGGGCCAAGGCCCGCGCATCGCTTTGAGACGCTAGTCCACCCCTTCGACGACCCGCATGTCGCGCACGACGCTGTCGGTGCCGAGCGTTTCGAGCGCATGCTTGTAAGCCGGCGTGTCGTGCGCCGCGATCGCCTGCTCGACGCTGTCGAACTCGATCATCACTACGCGTTCATTGATGCCGGCTTCGTAAGTTTTGGCTGGCTTGCTGCGCACCAGGAAGCGCCCACCGGCGCCGGTGATCGCCGGCACCGCCAGTTTGGCGTAGGCCTGCCAGGCCTCCGGATTCTTCACGCTGCGATAGGTCACTACCCAATAGGCCTTCGGCATTTTTCGTCCTCCCTGTTCCGACCCGTATCACACCGGCCTGTCGGCCGATGGTGGTTCATCGTCCGGCGCCAGCACCTCCATCTCCGTCGCCTCTGCCGGCGGCGCTTCCGCGGCGGGGATGTCTGCCTCCGGCATTGGCGGATAGGGCTCCGGCACCACCACTAGCGGATCGTCCGGATTGGGCGTCTCGCTGGTGAACACGGCGCCGACCGGCGCGGTGGTGGCGAGATCGAATCCCGTCTTCTCCGGGGTGGCGAGCGAGGACTGCACCTTGGTGCGGTGGAACACGTAGCCCGCCAGCGCCAGTTCGATGATCGCCGTGAACAGGAACAGCGAGCGCGGCCCCAGTTCGTCCATCACCAGCGGCGCCACCAGCGGGCCGATCACCGCGCCCACCGCGTTGGCGAGCAGGACGGTGGCGGCAGTCGATACCATGTCGCTCACGTCCGTCTTGTCGTAGGCGTGCGCGGCGGCGAGCGCATAGCCCGGCAGCGCCAGCGCGCCGTAGACAAAGCCGAACGCCACCAGCAGCAGACCGTTGGTCGCGAACAGCCACAACAGCACGCCGCTTACCGCCGCGCCGATCAGCAGCACCATGAGCACCAAGCGGCGGTCGTGGCGGTCGGACAGCCGTCCGGCCGGCCATTGCGTCGCCGCACCGGCCAAAGTCGCCGCGCTCATGAACACCGCCACCTCTGCGACATTGAGCCCGGTGCGCGCGGCCGACACCGGCCCCAGTCCGAAGAAGGCGCCGTTGACCGCGCCGATCGCGAAGCTCGCCACCAGGCCGACGGGGGCTGCTTGATAGACGTGCCACGGCCGGAAGCTGACGATGGTAATCGCCGCCGGCTGCGCCGAGCGCGTGAGCGCCACCGGCACGATGGCGAGCGAGGCCAGCATTGCCGCCAGCATGAAGTTTTCTGCCCCTCGGATCGGATAAAGCATCACCATCAATTGCCCGGCGGTGAAGGCGACGTAGATCACCATCACGTAGGATGACATCACGAAGCCACGCGTTTCGTTGCTGGCGCGGTCGTTGAGCCAGCTTTCGATGACGAGATAGAAGCCTGCGATGCAGAAGCCGTTGATCAGGCGGAAGGCGATCCAGGGGCCGACCGCGTTGGCCAGAGGATAGGCGAGCCCGACCACCACCGCTAGCGCCACCAGCGCGGCGAAGGCGCGGATGTGGCCGGCGCGCAGGATGATGTAAGGCGCCAGCAGGCAGCCGGCGACGAAGCCGGCGTAGTAAGCCGAGCTGATGCCGCCGATGGCGAGCGAACTGAACCCGTCGGCGTGGCCGCGCAGCGGCAGCAAGGTAAATTGCAGGCCGTTGCCCGCGAGCAAAAAGGCGACGCCGAGCAGGAGTGAAGCGATCGGGCGCAGATTCTTGCGCATCTCGGGAACTCTTCAGCTCCGCGTTTTCGGGACCCGCGAGCTTCTAGCGCGCGTGTTTGTCGTCGCTCGGGCGGGCATAGACGGAAATGGCGCGCCCGCCAAGGGGCGCAAAGGACGCGCGAGGGGGCCGCGTCGGCTGGTCGCCAGCGATCAAAAAACATCCGAAACTTATGCCCGCTCGCCGGAGGGCCCTTATCATGCACTCCATCTCCCGCATCGCGTGGACGAGGGAAGGGGAAATATGGGCGAACTCGGCGCCCGCCAAATAATAC
The DNA here is from genome assembly GCA_963732895.1 of uncultured Pseudomonadota bacterium. Lineage (GTDB taxonomy): Bacteria > Pseudomonadota > Alphaproteobacteria > Rhizobiales > Xanthobacteraceae > Pseudolabrys. Next base: position 15,438 of record CAVTBG010000004.1, read on the forward strand.
AGGCGATAACGCATGGCAGTTTGAAATGTGAACCGTTGAAGCACCCGCGTGCGGCAGACGCGCTTTCCCTCTGCCCGTAAACGGGGAAGAGGGAAAAGAAACGCCGCTGCGCCTTCAAACAAAAATGGCCGGGGCAAGCCCGGCCATGAACAACGCACAAACAGTGAAATCAGTTCACCCCCGGAAATGACGCTTCTCGCGCCGGCGGTCGCCGGCAGGCTGATAGGCGACGCGCGAATGATAGGCGCAGTAGGGCAACTCATTCGCTGTCTCGCCACCGCAGAAGAAGAATTCCACGCTGCCGGGATCGCCGATCGGCCAGCGGCAGGTGTGTTCGTTGAGCTGCAGCAGGGTCTTGCGCTGCTCCAACGGAATCTCGAGCAGTTCCGGCTCAGGCTCCACGTCGTAATCATAGGCAAGCGCAGTGTTGCCGCGCACCGCCGGTCGCGACACCCGCAACATGTGGCCGCTCGAGCGCGGCTTGCGCGGGCGCGGGGTGGCGGAGGAAGGGCTCTTGGCTCGACCCGACAGGCCGAGGCGGTGGACCTTGCCGATGACGGCATTGCGGGTGATACCCCCAAGTTCCGCTGCAATCTGGCTGGCGGAGAGCCCGTCGGCCCATAACTTCTTTAGGAGTTCGACCCTTTCGTCGGTCCAGCCCATCGGATTTTCTCCTCCGCGTTCAGTGCTTTTTTGGGTGGAATCCACCCTCCCCGTCGGGCACCCCCAAAGGGCCCCCGAGCGCGTGACGCAACAGGCATGAACTAGAAAACGGTCTCGCCGCACGAGATGTCGTACCAGCTTAACTCAAAGCTACAATATGGGGTGAGTTGCGCGCAAGCGTTAGCAAGCCCCCAAATTGCATCTACCAACAGGTTTTCCTTTAAAATTGGCGCTTGCGGCAATTTTGAGTCAGGAAAAGCGGCGGCCGGCTTCGGTTGACCGGCGCAGGGTCCAGTCATAAAATGACAATAGTGCCGCCCCGGAAGGCGGCACATTTTATTTCGGCAAATCGCCCCAACGATTTCGGCCATTCACTCGATGGAAGAAACAGACCGTGAGCTCGCATCTCTTGCCGACTTATGCGCGCGTCGACCTCGCTTTCGAGCGAGGCGAGGGCGCGTGGCTGTTCACGGCTGAGGGCGAACGCTATCTCGATTTCACCTCCGGTGTCGCCGTCAACGCGCTCGGCCATTGCCATCCGCATCTGGTCGAGGCGCTGACCGAACAGGCCAAAAAAGTCTGGCACGTCTCCAATCTCTACCGCATCCCGGAGGGCGAGCGGCTCGCCGATCGGCTGTGCGCGGCGAGCTTCGCCGACACTGTCTTCTTTCAGAATTCCGGCGCCGAGGCGCTGGAATGCTGCATCAAGATGGCGCGCAAGTACCAGTCGGCATGCGGAAAGCCGGAGCGGTACCGCATCATTACTTTCGAGGGCGCCTTCCACGGCCGCACGCTCACGACCATCGCCGCTACCGGTAACAAAAAATATCTCGAAGGCTTCGGCCCGCCTGTCGACGGCTTCGACCAGGTTCCGTTCGGCGATCTCGACGCGGTGAAGAAAGCGATCGGGCCTGAGACCGGTGCGATATTGATCGAGCCGATCCAGGGCGAAGGTGGCGTGCGCGTCGCGCTGCGGGGCTTCCTGCGGTCGCTGCGCGAACTTGCCGACAAGCACGGCCTCATGCTCATCTTCGATGAAGTGCAGACCGGCATCGGCCGCACCGGCGAAATCTTCGCCTATGAGCGCACCGGCGTCGCACCCGACATCATGGCTTTGGCGAAAGCGCTCGGCGGCGGCTTTCCCGTCGGCGCCTGTCTTGCGACGACTGAAGCCTCCAAGGGCATGACGGCCGGCACCCATGGTTCGACGTTCGGCGGCAATCCGCTCGCTATGGCCGTGGGCAATGCCGTGCTTGACGTCGTGCTGGAGCCCGAGTTCATCGAGCACGTGCGCCAAATCTCGCTGCGGCTCAAGCAGCGGCTGGCTGAGATCAAGGATCGTTACGGCTCGGTGATCGCAGAGGTGCGCGGCGAGGGACTGCTCATCGGTCTGCGCATGATTCCGCCAGCCGGCACGATGGTCGACGAGTTGCGGGCCGAAAATATGATCACGGTTGCCGCCGGCGACAACGTGGTGCGGCTGTTGCCCCCGCTGATCATCAACGAAGAAGAAATCAACGAGGCGGTCGCAAAGATCGACCGCGCCTGCGCGCGGCTGGCGCAGGTAGCCAAATCGGCGAAGGAGGCGGCGACATGACCGGCAACGGCGTGCGGCACTTCCTCGACCTCACCGACATTCCCAAGCAGACGCTTGGCCACCTGATAGATTCCAGCCGCGCCATGAAGGCGGCGCGGGCGCGCGGCTTGAATTCGGCGCCGCTTGCCGGCAAGACGCTGGCGATGATCTTCGACAAGCCGTCGACCCGTACCCGCGTCTCCTTCGACGTAGGCATGCGCCAGCTGGGCGGCGAGGCGATCATGCTTACCGCCCAGGAGATGCAACTCGGCCGCGGCGAGACGCTGGCCGACACCGCGCGCGTGCTGTCGCGCTTCGTCGACGCCATCATGATCCGCATCCTCGATCCCGAGGCGGTGGCAGAGCTCGCGCGCCATGCCACCATTCCGGTGATCAACGGGCTCACTCGGCGCTCGCATCCCTGCCAGGTGCTGGCCGACGTCATGACCTTTGAGGAAAAGAAAGGCTCGATCCGCGGCCGCACCGTGGCCTGGACCGGTGACGCCAACAACGTGCTGGCTTCCTGGATGCACGCGGCCGAGCGCTTCGACTTCCAGCTCAAGGTGGCGACGCCGGCCGAGCTTCGGCCGAAGAAATGGTTGATGGACTGGGTCAAAAAATCCGGCGCCGATATTGTCGTCGGCGACGACCCCGAGGCCGCCGTCAGCGAGGCCGATTGCGTGGTTACGGACACATGGGTGTCGATGGGCGACCGCGACGGCAAGCGCCGTCACAACGTGCTCAAGCGCTACCAGGTCAATGCCGCGCTGATGGGCAAAGCAAAGCCCGACGCCGTGTTCATGCACTGCCTGCCGGCCCACCGCGGCGAGGAGGTCACCAACGAGGTGATCGACGGCCCGCAGTCGGTGGTGTTCGACGAGGCCGAGAACCGTCTGCACGCCCAGAAGGGTCTGCTGGCCTGGTGCCTGCACGCGGACGGCTGACTATTGTTGTTCCGGACCGCCCAAAGGGCCGGACCCGGAATCTATGACCCCGGTTTTTTTTATGGATTCGGGGTTCGCTTGCGGCGCTCGCGCCCCGGAATGACGGCGAGATTTCAAGGGTCTCGCGTTTCGGCGTTTCAGCGCTACATAAGGGCCATGAGCCATCCCGATATGAGTAATCCCGAAACGGTCATTCCCACTCGTGCACCGTCGGCGACCCCCAACGACGACAGCGTCCTGCCGTTCGAGGTCGCCAAGCTCGACCTGCGCGGCCGGGTCGTGCGGCTGGGGGCCACGGTCGACCAAATTCTTGAAGGCCATGCCTATCCGCCGCCGGTCGCCAAGCTGGTGGGGGAGGCGGTGGTGCTCACCGTCATGCTCGGTTCCGCGCTCAAGATCGAGGGCCGCTTCATTCTGCAGACCCAGACCGACGGTCCCGTGCGCATGATCGTGGTGGACTTCACCGCGCCCGGCAAAGTGCGCGCCTGCGCCCGCTTCGACGAGAAAGCGGTGGCCGAGGCGATCGCCGCCGGCGAGGACGACGGGGCGAGCCTGCTCGGCAAAGGCCATCTCGCTATGACCATCGACCAGGGTCCCGACATGAGCCGCTACCAGGGACTGGTGGCGCTGGAAGGCGGTTCGCTGGAAGACGCGGCGCACGAATACTTCCATCGTTCCGAGCAAATCCCCACCCAAGTGCGCCTGGCGGTGGCGGAGGAACTACGCGCGGCCAAAGGCGGCGCCCGCCATGGCTGGCGCGCCGGCGGCATCATGCTGCAATTCCTGCCCAAGGCCCCGGAGCGCGCGCGCCAGCCCGACCTCCACCCCGGTGACGCGCCGGAAGGCGTCGAAGTGCCAGAGGTGAAGGAAGACGAATCCTGGATCGAGGGCCGCGCTTTGGTTTCCACCGTCGAGGATATCGAACTGATCGACCCAGCACTCTCCAGTGAACGGCTGGTTTATCGTCTGTTCCACGAGCCCGGCGTTCGCGTGTTTCAGCACGGCGACGTCAAGGCGGAATGCTCATGCTCGCGCGAGGCCGTTGAGGCCATGCTCAAGAGTTTCTCGCAGGACGACCGCGACCACATGGTAGAGGATGGCCGAATCTCGGTGACTTGCGAGTTCTGCAGCGCCAATTACGAATTTGCCCCCGGCGACGTCGGCGCTAATCCCCGAGGTGATAGCCCCTAGTTGATCGTGCGCTCGGCGTAGGACGAGTTGAGCGAGAACGTCGGAATTTCGATGTCGAATTGCTCGCCTTCGCCCGTCACCATGCCGTAGCTGCCGGCCATGAAGCCGGATGGTGTCGGCAGCGGCACGCCGCTCGTGTACTCGAACGATTCACCGGGCTTGAGCACCGGCTCTTCGCCCACGACCCCGGGGCCTTTGACCTCCTGCAGCCGGCCGAGCGCGTCAGTTATGCGCCAGTGTCGTGTCTTTAACTGCACCGTCTCGCCGCCGAGATTGGAAATGTCGATGGTGTAGGCCCAAAAAAAGTAACCATTGGTGGGTGACGAGCGCTCCTGCACGAACCGGGGAGTGACCATCACCTCAATTTTGCGGGTTACCGCCCGATACATCGAAAAATCCTGTTCGCCGCTCCGTTGCCGGAATTATTGCCGGAACGGCGCCCGAAAGAAAAGCCGTTCGTTGTGCCGCAGGTTCCGCGCGTTCTGCCGGCTCACACCGCGTCGAGCGCGGTCAGCAGATCCTCGATTACGTCGTCGGGATGCTCGAGGCCGCAGGATAACCGCACCAAGCCGTCGCCAATGCCGAGCTCGGCGCGCTGTTCCGGCGTCAGCCGTTGATGCGTCGTCGTCGTCGGATGCGTGATCAGGCTCTTGGCGTCGCCGAGATTGTTGGTGATGCCGATAAGCTTGAGAGCATTGAGGAAGCGAAAGGCGCCTTCCTTCCCGCCCTTGATCTCGAACGAGCACAAGGTCGAGCCGGCCTTCATCTGCTTGCGCACGATGTCGGCCTGCGGATGGTCGGGCCGGCCGGGATAGATCAGCCTCGTCAGCTTCTTGTGGCCATCGAGTGCCACCGAAACAGCCGCCGCGGTTTCCGTCTGCCTCTGCACGCGCACCGGCAGCGTCTCCAAACCTTTCAACAGCACCCACGCATTGAATGGTGACAGTGACGGACCAGTCTGCCGGATCAACTGGTGCACGTTGTCCTGGATGAACTTCTCGGAGCCGAGGATCATGCCGCCGAGCACGCGACCCTGGCCGTCGATGTGTTTGGTCGCCGAATAGAGGACGCAATCGGCGCCGAGCGACAGCGGGCTTTGGTAGAGTGGCGTGGCGAATACGTTGTCGACAGTCAGCGTCGCGCCGGCGTTGTGCGCGATGTCGGCAACTGCGGCGATGTCGTAGACCTCGAGCGTCGGGTTGGTCGGCGTCTCCATGAAGAACACCTTGGTATTCTTCTTAACCGCCTTCTTCCATTCGTCGAGATTGGCGCCGTTGACGAGCGTCGACGTCACGCCGAAGCGGCCGAGCCAGTCTTCGATCATCCAGCGGCAGGAGCCGAACAGCGCCTTGGCCGCGACCACGTGATCGCCCGCCTTGACCTGGCCCATCAGCGCGGTGGTGACCGCGGCCATGCCGGTGGCGGTAGCTCGCGCGGCTTCGGCGCCTTCGAGCGAGGCCATGCGCTGCTCAAACATGGAAATGGTAGGGTTCGAATAGCGTGAGTAGACGTAGCCGGGCGTCTTGCCGGAGAAGCGCGCCTCGCATTCCTCCGCGCTCGGGTAGATATAGCCTTGCGTGAGGAACAGCCCTTCCGACATCTCGCCGAATTGCGAGCGCAGCGTGCCGGCGTGCACCAGCCGGGTTTCGGGGCGATAGGTTTTTGACGCGGGCGCGGACATCGTGGGTCTCCCTCAGTCCGGACGCATGATCGAAACATGCACCGGCCAACAAAAAACCGGCCGGAGAGCAAACTCTCGGCCGGGTCCACTCACGCGTCCCCCGGCCTTTTAGCGACTTATTTTACGTGGCTGCAAGCCGGCCGGCTCAAATTGACCACGGGATAAATTGTTCCTAGCGGAAGCAACGCCTTCCCGTCAAGCCGCCTGTCGGGTTAGATCGGGCCTCCAGATTGTACGGGGCGCCGTGGCACTTTCTTTCGCCATCGAGGACAAGGGCATTTTGCCCGATAGCATGATCCGGCAGCTTGCCGCGGACGGCGGCATCCTACCGGCGAGCGCGTTCGTGCCCGACCAAATCCAACCAGCGAGCCTCGACCTGCGGCTCGGCGAAATCGCCTACCGGGTGCGTGCGAGTTTCCTGCCGGGCACGACCACTGTGGCGCAGCGCATCGACGAATTGAAGCTGCATGAATTCGCCCTCACCGACGGTGCAGTGCTGGAGACCGGATGCGTCTATATCGTGCCGCTCCTCGAAAGCCTTGCTCTGCCGGACGATCTCGCCGCCGCCGCCAATCCGAAAAGCTCGACCGGCCGGCTCGATGTGTTCACGCGCGTGATTGCCGATGAAACCCGCGGCTTCGATCGCATAGAGCCTGGCTATCACGGGCCGCTCTATGCCGAGATCAGCCCGCGCACTTTTCCGGTGCTGGTGCGCGAGGGCTCGCGGCTTTCTCAAATCCGGTTCCGCCGCGGTCATGCGCTGCTCGATCCCGACACGCTGCGCGACCTGCACGCGCGAGAGCGGCTGGTCGACAGCGACGATGCCGACGTCAGCGAGGGCGTGGCGGTGAGCGTCGATCTATCCGGCAATCTCGGCGGCCCCGAGCGGCCCGGCATCGTCGGCTATCGCGCCAAGCGCCACACCGGCCTGATCGATGTAGAGCGGCGTGGCCGTTACAGCGTCCTCGACTACTGGGAGCCGATCGCCGCGCGCCCGGACAAGAGCCTGATCCTCGATCCCAACGAGTTCTATATCCTGGCTTCGAAAGAAGCCGTGCAGGTGCCGCCGGATTACGCCGCCGAGATGGTGCCGTTCGATCCCTTGGTAGGCGAATTCCGAGTCCACTATGCGGGTTTCTTCGATCCCGGCTTCGGTTATGCGGGCACAGGAGGCGCCGGCGCGCGCGCTGTTTTGGAAGTGCGCTCGCGCGAGGTGCCGTTCATTCTTGAGCACGGCCAGATCGTCGGCCGTCTCATCTATGAGAAGATGCTGGCACGGCCGGAAACGCTCTACGGGCAAGGGATTGGCTCGAACTACCAGGCGCAGAGCCTGAAGCTATCGAAGCACTTCAAGGGTTAGCTGTGGGCGGCTCTTGCCGACTCTAATAACCGCCGCCGGCATATTTACGCACGCCTGCGGTCGTCCATGATGAAGTGAGTGGCGCCAGCGTTATGACCGGCGCGTAAAAAGCCGATTGATCATACGACTAAAGTTTTGCCGGCAGGGTCTAACGGGTCAACGGACAACAGCAGCTTAATCTAGATTGTAAACGGTCAATGCCATTGCCTCACTACGGGAAATTAAGAGGTTTATTTACGCCTCCGATCTACTTTTCCGAGCAACGAGCAGTGGGAGCCAGAGACATCATGAACGATCGCGACCTCTCCGGTCGCGAATCCAAGAGCAAGGCCAGCGTGAGACTGGCATGCAATCGTACAGGGATCCTCCTTACCGAATTTCGCATGCCGGTCATGACCGCTGAATAGCGACGGCGAGATCGCAAAACCCAATCTACTTCGTTGGTTCAACCGTTCGACGCGGTTGGCGCAAGGGCGCAACTGTGCCCGCTTTGGAGCAGAATCGTCTCAATGGAAGGAGAACCGATATGAAAGCAGTGAAGTTGATGACCGCCGCGGCTCTCGCGCTCGGCGTGAGTGTCCCCGCCTGGGGCGCGGCGAGCGCGACCAAGCCGGAAGCCATGGCCATGGTGAAAAAGGCCGTCGCCTATATCAAGCAGACGGGCCCGGAGAAGGCCTATACCGAGATCGACCAGAAGGGCAGCCAGTTCCACGACCGCGATCTCTACATCGTCGTCTACGGGCTCGACGGCAAGGTGCTTGCGCACGGCTCTAAGGCGAAGCTGATCGGCAAGGTCATGATCGACGCGCAGGACGTCGACGGCAAGTACTTCGTCAAGGAACGCGTCGCGCTCGCCAAGAAGGACGGCACCTTCTGGCAGAAATACAAGTTCGTCAGCCCGAAGACCAAGAAGATCCAGCCGGGCGCGGTCAAACAATCCTGCAGGAAAGAGAAAGGATCAAACGAAACACAATCCATAATCGACGCTTGCAGCACCAAAACAAAGCCGCCTAAACTCAAACCAGATGAGCCAATCAATCCGATCGTTCAAACAGCCAGCTGTCGCAATTTATCTGATAACGGACACGTGGTTTCATTGTTACAATGCGACTATATTCCCGTTATTGACCCGGACATTGAACGAACAGCGCGTCACAATATCGGGTCTTTGGTCGAATGGACTAAATGTAGGTCGTGACATAGGATTTCCCGGAGCAACCGTGCGACGGAGGTAACTCTATGAAGTGGTTCTACAAATACTTTACAACTATCGCGGCGTGCGTCACGTTCGCGCTGCCCAGCATGGTTGCCGCTCAAACGGCATCCGCAATCCCTCCCTCCCTTGTGACGCCGGACAAAGTCCAGTCGCGCATCGGCACGCTCGAGTTCAAGGACGGCTTGCCGAACAAGGCGACCCTGGACAAGGTCTATGACAACTTGGACTACACGCATGCGCTTCGCGCGTTCTCGGACACCCTTCAGGGCGTCAGCATCTACGCCGTTCGGAAGGGTCTGCATGACATTGGCGTAAAGGACAACGAAGTCATCGTCTTCTCGAAGTTGATGGACGCCAAGTCGCTGTTCCTGACCGCCAACGCCGACACGATCTACGTTATCGGCAGCCTCGACCTGACGAAGGGCCCGATGGTGATCGAGGTGCCACCGGAAGTCTTGGGCACGGTCCAGGATGCCTGGTTCCGCTGGGTTATCGACATGGGTCTGCCCGGGCCCGACCGCGGCCTCGGCGGCAAGTATCTGATCGTGCCGCCGGGTTACCAAGGCGCTCTGCCGGAAGGCGGCGGCTTCAACATCGCACACTCCAAGACTAACTACGGCGTCTGGTTCGTACGGGCGTTTATCGAGAACGGCAACAATCCCAAGCCGGTGGCCGACAGGATTCGAAAGCTCACCAAGGTATACCACTACGAAGCCGGCGGTGTCGGTACCCCCATTGCCGAGTTCCTGGCAGGCAAGGCCAAGTTGGGCCGCATCACCACCCCGCCGCCGACGGTGTTCCACGAAGGCAGCGGCAAGGTCATAAACACCATCCCGCCGAACGACTGGACCTACTACGAGATGCTCAACGAGGTCGTTCAGGAGGAGCCGGCCACCGCGCTCGACCCCGAATTGATGGGGCCGATCGCCGCCATCGGCATCGTCAAGGGCAAGCCGTTCGCGCCCGACGCGCGCATGAAGAAGATCCTCACCGAGGCGCTCCATGTCGCCAACGCGAGTTCGCGCAGCCTGTTCATGAACCCGCGCGATCGCTCCTGGTACTACTACCCCGACGGGCACTGGCAGAACATGCTGTTTGCCACCGGTCACGAGTTCGAGACCCCGATTCCGCTTATCACGAAGGAGGGGGTCAAGCCGTTTCCGACCACCGGCTATCGACAGCTCGACGCGCGCCGCGCCTTCTTCTACGGCGTGACCGGCATCACACCTGCAATGGCCATGCGGCTGCCGGGAATTGGCTCGACCTACCTGTGGACCATGGTCGACGCGCAGGGCAACTACTTCGACGGCGCCAAGACCTACAAGGTCACGCTGCCCAAGGACATCCCGGCGGGAAAGTTCTGGTCGTTTACCGTGTACGACACCATGACCCGGTCGATGATCGACACGCCGCAGCGCTACCCGCGCGCCGGTAGCCAGAGCTATCCGTCCCCGGCCGCCAAGCCAAATGCCGATGGCTCGACGACGGTGTACTTCGCGCCGCAGCAGCCCAGCGGCGTCGAGCGCGGCAACTGGATACAGACCATGCCCGGCAAGGGTTTCTTTCCATGCCTGCGCCTGTACAGCCCTCTCGAACCCTTCTTCTCCAAGCAATGGCGACCGGGCGAGGTTGAACTGGTCCGCTAATGGTCGAATTGGAGCGGCAGGCCAAGTGCTTGCCGCTCCGATGCGAAGAAAGATGTCGCCTATTGGCCGATGCTGTTGAAAAAGACGGCGTTTCGGCTGGGAACCGCCCTGGAGCGATCTTGATGGGCTGGCACCTAACCAATTTGGCGACGGGTTGGGGGCCGTTTCTTTGGCTGAAGGACATTGCCGGTTGCTCCGATCTCGGCAGCGGATTTGTAATCGGCGCTGGCGGTACGGCTGACGGGGCGAGCTTGAAGAACGGCATGACCTTCGGGATGGTGTCGCGTCCGTTATGCGGTCATACTCAATATGCCGCTTTACTTCCGGAGGCGGCGCACGGATCTGTCAAAGTACCTGTATCAACAATCCCGCAGGGGGCATCAAAATGCTTAAGGCAAGAGTTGTGGCAGTCGCCCTTACGGTAGGGCTGTTGGCTACGACGAGCGCGCTCGCCCAGCAGAAAACCGAAGACCTAGCTAAAGCGGCGCAAAATCCAGTGGCCGCGATGATCAGTGTGCCTTTTCAAAACAACACAAATTTCAACGTCGGGCCATTCAACCGTGCGCAGGATATACTCAACATCCAGCCCGTTATCCCCATTACCTTGAACCCCGACTGGAATTTGATCAGTCGCAGCATAATACCACTCATGCTTCAACCAAGTCCGACGACTGACAGCAGTTTGTTCGGGCTGGGCGATATCAGCGAGACGCTTTTTCTTTCGCCGGCGCATCCCGGCTCGATTATTTGGGGCATTGGACCCGCCGTCACCTTCCCGACCGCCACCAACTCGATCCTGGGTACCGGCAAGTGGCTCGCAGGTCCTTCAGCCGTAGCGTTGGTCACGCCTGGCCACTGGGTGATCGGGGCGCTTATCAGCAACCAGTGGTCTTTCGCGGGCGATAGCAATCGATCGTCTGTCAATACCGGCCTTATCCAGCCGTTTATCAATTACAACTTCTCCGAAGGCTGGTACGCGACGTTCTCTCCCGTTATGACCGTCAACTGGAATGCGCCGTCAGGCCAGCAATGGACCGTTCCGATTGGCGGGGGCATCGGCCGGGTGTTCCGAGTTGGCAAACAGCCCCTCAACGCCCAGGTCGCAGGTTATTACAATGTCGTTCGTCCGGATGGAGCCGCCGATTGGCAATTACGGCTCCAGCTCTCGCTGCTATTCCCCCGGAAATGAGCCCGCTCGATCGATAGTCGGCGAGATGAATGTGAGCTCAATGAGCTTACTACAGAAATTCGAAGACCGGTTTCGGCTGACTTCCGCTATGGTGCAATTCTGCCACACCAGTCGAGCTTCGCATCGAACCCAATTGCGGGCAGCAGGCCGCCCGTCACACAATAAATACGACAAGCGACTCAGCTTCGCGGTATACTGACTGCCACCAGATAATACGGCTTAACCGACGACCACATGGTGGGGCTGATCGGCCTGGGGAAATAACATGGATGCGGACCGTTTTTCCTGGATTACTGCTACGCTTGCTTCGCTAATCATGGGACTGAGCGCGTCGACAGGCGCCAGCGCTGCCGATATGGCGATGCCGGTCAAGGCCATCACGGCCCCCGCGCCCATAGCGGACGCGTGGACCTTCAGCCTTACGCCATATGCCTGGGCCACATCACTCAATGGCTCGACAACTGTATTGGGCCGAACCACCGACATTGACGCGGGCTTTTTTGACATCCTCGATCACACCGAGTTTCCGAAGGACCTGTTCCAACTGTCCTCTTTCGGTGAGGCTCGTTATGGAAAATTCGCGATCCTGACCGACATCGCATACATGAAAATTGGCGTTAACGGAGACATCGCTCATTCGCGTGGCGTTGACGCGTTTAATGCCTCCGTCGGTGCATCGGCGGGCCTTAAGGTGCAAATGATCATCGCCGAGATTGCAGCGGCCTATGAGGTCGGACGCTGGGGCGCATTAACTTCGCCAACTTCCGGTACCGCACTGGACATATATGGTGGCGGTCGCGTGTGGTGGCAGAAGGCCGACGCCGATTTCGCTGTGACAGGTACTGTAAACATTTTGGGCCTCACCCGGACCGGAAGCGGCAACTTCAATGCATCAGCAGATGTCACTTGGGTCGATCCAGTTGTCGGACTGAGACTCCGCCATGAATTCATGCCCGGTCTGGATCTAGGCGTCAGCGGTGATATTGGCGGCTTCGGAGTCGGCAGCAAATTCTCGTGGCAGGCCGTTGCCGCGCTAAACTATGAATTTGCCAAGCAGGGCAACATATCTTGGAACGCCATGCTCGGCTACAAAGCCCTTTACGTCGACTATGAGCAGGGCTCCGGCCTTTCCCAGTATGAATATAAAATGACGATGCATGGTCCGATTTTCGGAATAACGGCTCGCTTCTAGCGCTCACCTGCGCCGCACGTTCTGCAGGTCGCGCACGGGCTCAAAGGCTGAGAGTCCTTGGGCTCGAGGCCGTCGGTCCTATATGCAGTAACGCCACATCGACATCGGCAAGTCATCGGCTTCTACATCGGCAAGCATGCACCTGCACCTCCGTTACATCTATTTTCGCTAGATCAATTCCGGCTTTTGAGAATAATCTAAGCTTATTGTTGTTGAGATGGAGGATGTGATGGCCGTCATGCGGGTAACTGCCGTGAGCGCGATGCTCGCGTCGGCGCTCATCTGTAGTCAGGCTTATGCGTTTGACTTAAATGGTGCATGGGCCACCGATGCATCGGCATGCAAAAACGTATTCGGCATGTCGGCAGATCATATTCCCTTTATGAAGGCAGATTCAGATAGCTTCGGAGGCGGCTTTATTGTTCGCGGAAATTCCATTATCGGAAAGATTGCGACGTGCGCGATAACCGGAAAGAAGGAGGTCAAGAATGTGGTCCACTTGATCGCCAAATGCTCGACCGATGTTGCCCTCGCAAATGTTCAATTTTCATTCAAAATCAATGACCAAAACAATATCACCCGGCTATATCCGGGAATGGAAGAACTAAATACTACATATGCACGGTGCCCTTTGGAATAATGGACCGTCACCGCTGCGCGCGGGCTCACGCAGCGGATGGTACCGGCATCCGAAAGGTCAATTGCACACCTGACCGGGTCTTCAAGGTAAGCAGAAGCTCGCCGTCGGATTGACTGACGATCCATTTGGTAACCGGTATGTGTGCATCAGGAATTATCGTGCCGACGTGCGGAGGGTCCGTTTCGCACAGCGCCGCCGCGCAAGCAAGAATACCTCGTGCCAAATAGGTAGCATCCTGCGGAGTCATATGGGCTATTGGCTTGCGTCCGCTCGAACCGTGTTGAACGAGTTCGACGCTCTGCTCCGATCCGACTTTTGCAATTATTTCTTCCATCAGATTCTCATTTACGTTAGAGACCGTTTGACAGTGGTTAAGACGAGTTTGTCGGCAAACTCTTGTCCTTCGGAGTTGAATCATCGCCTCTGAAGGCGGACATCTACCGAAAGCTTCCGAGACCTCAGCTAAAAGCCACGCGCACATCAAGGCGTTGACATAGCGCAACGACGGATTGGACTCGGGGGTCGATGGACCAGAATTTTGAAAATCGGCTCCAAGTTTTTAGGCTACGTTTTTTTGAGCAGACGCAATTCGAGCGCCTGTTCGGCCACGACCGCCTTGAACTCCTGCGCCTCGCGCCGCAGATCCTTGACCTCACCATTGGTCGCTGCCCGCGCCGTATCGCCCGCCAGACGGCGCGAGTGTGACCGCCAGCGAAAGATTTTGCACAATGCCATCGTTGGCCCTTTGGCTGGCTTCCAAGTGTAGGTATACTGTAGATAGCTAAAGCGACCGGAAGCCAAAACCACCGATTTGCGGGCGTAGTTCAATGGTAGAACGGCAGCTTCCCAAGCTGCATACGAGGGTTCGATTCCCTTCGCCCGCTCCAGCCAATTTTCGCGAAATAAACCTTTTGCGCTCTGCCAGCGCACGCTGATCTGCCGATTGCCTCCGCAGTTCGAACGGTCACACGACGTGCGGCGTTGGGTTCGGCAAAATGCGGCGGCCTGCCGCCGGTGCGCTGGCGCGGCGGGTGCTTGCACCTGGGAAACTCATCGAGCGATCGGACGCCAAGACGGGCGTCGCGGTCCCCTCGGCCGGCAGGCGCGCGCTGTGGATATGCCTTGCCGCTTGGGGGCAAGGGGGCTGCGCGGTTATGGCGGACCTATATATGAGGCTTGACACTCAATAATAGATATATAAAACATCATTAGTTATGTATAAATCGGCGATAGCATGATTACCTCCGCCCAACTGCGGGCCGCTCGGGCCTTGCTCGGAATCGATCAGCGCGAGCTGGCGCAGCGCTGCGGGCTATCGCTACCCACCATCCAGCGCATGGAAGCCAGCGACGGCGTGGTCCGCGGCAATGTCGACTCGTTGATGAAGCTGGTCGATATGCTTGCCGGCAATGGCATCGAGCTGATCGGCGAGGGCGCCGTCTCGAGCGGCGGTGGCCGCGGAGTGCGGCTGAAATGAGTGCCGTTGTAATGCAGGGCCGGGGAAGGATCGGGCGGAGGAGTTGATGATCGTTCCCGCGCTTTACGGCTTGGCGGCGCTGCTGGTTCTCGCGCCGATCGCCATTGCGCTGGGCGCTTCACGTCAGGCGACAAGCCTGATTTACGGCGCGAGCTTCATCGTTACCCTCGCGCTCGGCGGCATCGGGCTCGCAAGTCTGCTCGGCCAGCCGGTTTCAGCGATCACGCTACCGCTCGGCCTGCCGTGGCTTGGCGCCCACTTTCGCATCGACGCGCTGTCGGCATTTTTCCTGGTCGTGATCAATCTCGGCGGCGCGGCTACCAGTGTCTACGCGCTCGGCTATGGCCGCCACGAGGAAACCCCGCGGCGCGTCCTGCCTTTTTATCCCGCTTATCTCGCTGCGATGAACCTGGTGGTGCTCGCCAACGACGCCTTCAGCTTTTTGGTGGCGTGGGAGTTCATGTCGCTGACCTCTTGGGCGTTGGTGATTGCCCACCACAAGGAAAGCGACAACCTGCGTGCCGGCTATGTCTATCTGGTCATGGCGAGCTTCGGCACGATGGCCCTGTTGCTCGCCTTCGGCCTGCTGGCCGGGGCGGACGGCCGTTACGCCTTCGACGCCATCCGTGGTGCGCATCCGTCGGTGTCGACGGCGGCGATCGTGCTTATCTTGGCGCTGCTCGGCGCCGGTTCAAAAGCGGGCGTGGTGCCGCTGCACGGCTGGTTGCCGCTCGCCCATCCGGCCGCGCCCAGCCACATTTCCGCGCTGATGAGCGGCGTCATGACCAAGGTCGCGATCTACGGCTTCATCCGCATTGTGTTCGACCTGCTCGGCGCGCCCGATTGGTGGTGGAGCATGCTCGTGCTGGCCGTCGGCGGCATTACCGCAGTGATGGGCGTTCTCTATGCGCTGATGCAGAATGATATAAAACGCGTGCTCGCCTACAGCACCATTGAAAATATCGGCATCATCTTCGCGGCGCTCGGCCTTGCGCTCGCGTTCAAGGCCGAGGGCATGATGGTGCCGGCGGCGCTGGCGATGACTGCCGCCCTGTTGCACGTGTTCAATCATTCGTTGTTCAAGAGCCTTTTGTTCTTCGGCGCTGGCGCCGTGCTCAATGCGACTGGCGAGCGCGATATGGACAAGCTCGGCGGCCTCATTCACCGCATGCCACAATCGGCCTTCGTCTTTTTAGTCGGCTGCGTCGCGATCTCCGCGCTGCCGCCGCTCAACGGCTTCGTGTCTGAATGGCTGACCTTCCAGGCCATTCTGCTGAGCCCGCATCTGCCGACCTGGGGCCTGAAATTCATGGTGCCTGCGGTCGGCGCGCTGCTGGCGCTGTCGGCGGCGCTGGCTGCGGCCTGCTTCGTGCGCGCGTTCGGCATCAGCTTCCTCGGTCGCGCGCGTAGCTCCGCCGCTACTGCTGCCCAGGAAACCGATGGCGCGTCGCGCGTCGCCATGTTTGCGCTGGCGGCGCTCTGCCTCATCGCCGGTATCGTGCCAGGCGTTTTCATCGATGCGCTGGCCCCCGTCACCACGTCGCTGGTCGGCGCCAGCATGCCGTATCAGGACGGCATGCAATGGTTGTCGATCGTTCCGATCGCAGAGAGCCGGAGCTCATACAACGGCCTGCTGGTCTTCATCTTCATGGGGATGTCGGCGGCGATCGCGGCCGTCGCGATACACCGGTTGGCTTCCGATCGCCTGCGGCGGGCACCGGCGTGGGACTGCGGCTATCCCGATCCGAACCCGGCGACACAATATAGCGCCTCGAGCTTTGCCCAGCCGATTCGCCGCGTATACGGCACGCTCGTCTTCAGCGCCCGTGAGATCGGCGAGATGCCCCCGCCCGGTTCGCTTGCGCCGGCGCGCTTTAAGGTCGACATCCGCGATCTGATCTGGGACTTCGCCTACGCTCCGCTTGCGACCTTCATCGGCAGTGCGGCCGACCGCCTCAATATCCTGCAATTCCTCACGATCCGCCGTTACCTCTCGTTGGTGTTCGCGGCGCTGGTGCTGCTGCTTCTGGTGCTGGCGATATGGCAATAGTGCGCGAATTCGCATTCCAGGGCGCGCAGATGCTGCTGGTGCTACTGCTCAGCCCGCTGCTCACCGGCTTCGTGCGCAAGATGAAGGCGCGGCTGCAGCGAAGGCGGGGACCCCCGCTCTCGCAGCCCTACCGTGACCTCGCGCGTCTACTGCGCAAGGATGTGGTACTGGCGCAAAACGCTTCCTGGCTCTTCCGCGTCATCCCTTACATCGTCTTTGCGGGGACCTGGGTGGCGGCCTCACTGGTGCCGACCTTCCGCAGCGGGCTGTATTTCTCCTGGTCGGCCGACCTCATCGCTATCATCGCGCTACTCGGTAGTGCGCGCTTCTTTTTGGCGCTGGCCGGACTCGATGTCGGCACCTCGTTCGGCGGCATCGGCTCGAGCCGCGAGGTGATGATCGCTTCGCTGGCCGAGCCGGCGATGCTGATGATCGTGTTCACGCTCGCCCTGGTTGCCGGTTCGACGCAGCTTTCGACCATGGCTGCCTTCATGCTGTCGTCAGCGGTGGGCTTGCGGGTCTCGCTGGGCCTGGCGCTGATTGCCATCGTCATGGTGGCGATCGCGGAGAACGCGCGCATTCCGGTCGACAACCCGGCCACCCATCTTGAACTCACCATGGTGCACGAGGCCATGGTGCTGGAATATTCCGGCCGTCATCTCGCGCTGATCGACCTCGCGTCCGAGCTCAAGCTTCTTCTTTACGTCTCTTTGATCGCCTGCCTGTTTCTGCCCTGGGGATTGGCCTCCACCGGTGCCGATCCGCAAGCGCTAGCGATCGCTGTCGGCGGCTATGGGGTCAAGCTCGCGGGCCTCGGCTTCCTGCTTGCCGTGTTCGAGACCGCGATCGCCAAGATGCGCGTATTCAGAGTCTCTGAATTCCTCGGCGCGGCGTTGATGCTCGGCTTGCTTGCCACATTGTTGTTGTTCGTGTCGGGGAGCCTGTGACGCATGTTCTGTTTTATTGGCCCCACATTCCGCTCATTCCCGCGCAAGTGGGAATCCAGTTCTTACCGGACGATAGCGAACGACTGGGTCCGCGCTTTCGCGGGGACGACCGGACGACAAGGTATAGACCAAGTGGGGCATGCCCATGCATAGCCTCACCTTCGACGTCGCTCATCTGCTCGCCGGTTCGTTGGTGTTGATCAGCTTCATGCTGGTTTACCAGAGCAGGCTCTATGCATTGCTGAACATCTACGCGCTGCACGCCTTGGTGCTGGCAGCATCGGTCGCTTGGCAGGCCTCTGCGCAGGATGCGCCGCACCTTTATGTGACGGCCGCTATCGCGCTCATCTTCAAGGCCATCATTATTCCATTTGCGCTGCATCGGATCATCGTCAAGCTCGGCATTCATCGTCAGATCGAGAATGTGCTCGGTGTCGGCCTGACCATGCTGCTCGGCATTGGGCTGGTGGCGTTGTCCATGGTGGTAATGCTGCGGGTGACCGCGGGCGCCGACGCGTTGGCGCGCGAGGATCTCGCTTTCGCGTTGTCGGTGGTGCTACTCGGCTTGTTGATGATGGTGACGCGGCGCAATGCAGTGAGTCAGGTTATCGGATTCATGTCGCTGGAAAACGGCCTGGTGCTGGCGGCGACCGGGGCGAGGGGCATGCCGCTGGTGGTCGAGATCAGCGTCGCTTTCTCGGTGCTGATCGCTTTCATCGTGATCGGCATCTTCCTGTTCCGTATCCGCGAGCGGTTCGACACGGTCGATCTGCAGGCCCTCGACCGGTTTCGGGGAGAGCGGCGATGAGCTTCGACGCGCTCTTTGCGGTGCTGCTGATCCCGGCCGTGTCGGCTGTGCTGCTGGCGATTCTGCCCGGATACAAATTGACGGCGCGGCTCAACGTATTGGCGGCGCTCGCCACGTTCCTGGCCTCGCTGTCATTCTTTTTCGTGACGCCGGTGTCGGGTTCGTACCTGCTGATCGACGACCTCAACAAGGTCTTTATCGTGCTGACGACCTTTGTCAGCTTTACCACGGCTGTATTCAGCGCGAGCTATATCGGTCACGAGATCGAGAAGGGCAAGCTGACGCCGCGCTTCGTCCGCTTCTATCACGCCATGTACCAGGTGCTGATGTTCGGCATGAACCTGGCCCTGCTCGCCAACAATATCGGCCTGATGTGGGTGGCGATTGAGCTCGCCACGCTCTCGACCGTGCTGATGGTCGGTATCTACCGCACCCACGAGGCGCTGGAGGCGGCGTGGAAATATTTCATTCTCGGCAGCGTTGGCATCGGGCTGGCGCTGTTCGGCACCATCCTGGTCTACATGGCGGCGCAGCCGGTGGTCGGTGAAGGTCTCGACGCCATGGTGTGGACGGTGCTGATGACCAAGGCGGCGCGTTTCGATCCCGCGTTGCTCGACGTCGCCTTCGTCTTTCTTTTGCTCGGCTATGGCACCAAGGTAGGGCTCGCGCCGCTACATGCCTGGCTGCCGGACGCCCATGCCGAGGGCCCGACGCCGATCTCGGCGGTGCTGTCCGGGCTGCTGTTGAATGTCGCGCTCTATGCGCTGCTGCGCTTCAAGATGCTGCTGGCGCTCAACCCCGGGGCGATCGCGCCCGGGCCGCTGATGGTGACCATGGGGCTGATCTCGTGCCTGTTTGCAGCCTTCATGCTCTACCGCCGGCGCGACATCAAACGCATGTTCGCTTATTCGTCGATCGAGCACATGGGCATTATCGTGTTCGCCTTCGGCATGGGCGGGCCGCTCGCCAATTTCGCCGCGCTCCTACACATGACCATGCATTCGCTCACAAAGTCGGCGATCTTTTTCGCGGTCGGCCATATCTCGCAGGTGAAGGGGACGCAGAAAATCGCCGATCTCGGCGGGCTGACGGTGACCCATCCGGTGCTTGGATGGGGTCTGGTGCTCGGAGTGGTCGCGATTGCGGGCTTGCCGCCGCTTGGCATCTTCATGAGTGAATTCCTTGTAGTGACTTCGACCTTCGCACGCGAGCCGTGGCTGGCGGCGCTGCTCGGGCTCGGCATCCTGATAGCGCTTGGCGGGCTATTCCTGCGGGTCAGCACCGTTGCGTTCGGCGAGCCGCGCGGTCCCGCGGCGCCCGCGCAGGCCTCGTATGTGCCGATGTTCACGCACCTCGCGATCGTATTCGTGGCCGGCATCTATCTGCCGCCTGCGCTGGTCACGGGTTTTGAAAACGTCGCCCGGTTGTTGGGGTAGCGTCATGAACGTCACCCGCAGCACTGTGAACGAGCAGAGCTGGCGCGAGGCCATCGCGCGTCTCGCGTTCGGGCAGGCGACCTTGCTCGGCCTGTGGGGCGATGCGCCGTACGTGCGTATGGCCCTGCTCGACGAAGACGCGGGCAGCATCGCCTTGCAGACCTACGAATGCGTGGACGGGAAATTCCCAAGCGTCGGCGCGCAGCATCCGCCGGCTATCAGGCTCGAACGCGCCATTCGTTCGCTGTTCGGCCTTGAGGCCATGGGTTCGCCCGACACGCGGCCGTGGCTCGATCTCGGCTTCTGGGGTGTGACGCATCCGCTCGGCGACAAGGCCCCCGCACAGGAGCCCGAACCTTATCCCTTCCTTCCAGTGGAAGGCGAAGGCTTGCACCAGATTCCGGTGGGGCCTGTGCATGCGGGCATCATCGAGCCCGGGCATTTCCGTTTCACCGCGAATGGCGAGCATACAGTGCGGCTGGAACAGCGGCTCGGCTATGTGCACAAGGGACTCGAGTCGCTGATGAGGGGTGCCACGCTCGACAAGGCCGCTAGGCTTGCCGCGCGCACGTCCGGCGACAGCACGGTGGCTTATTCTTATGCCTTCGCGCTGGCCGTCGAAGCGGCGTTGCAAATTGAGGTGCCGGCGCGCGCGATCTATATGCGCGCGCTGATGGCAGAGTTGGAACGGCTAGCCAATCATCTGGGCGACGTCGGCGCCATCTGCAACGATGCCGCCTTCGCTCTCATGCACGCGCAGACGGGCGTGTTGCGCGAGCGCGTGTTGCGCGCGGCGCAGACATGCTTTGGTCACCGGCTGATGATGGACGCGATCGTTCCTGGCGGCGTGGCCCGCGACATTGCACCGGATGGGCCGGCCGCGATCAAGGCCCTGCTCGCCGAGCTGCGGCGCCGCTTCCCGCGCTTGATCGAGCTCTACGACAATACGGCCTCGTTGCAGGACCGCACCGTGAGCACCGGTATCGTCAAGCCGGAGTATGCCGGCCAATTTGGCGCCGGTGGCTACGTGGGCCGCGCCTCCGGCCGCGCCTTCGACGCCCGACGTATGCTCGCCTACGCACCCTACGATCAACTACGTTTCGAGGTGCCGGTGCTGGACGCCGGCGACGTCAATGCGCGGGTGTGGATCCGCATCCGCGAGGTCGAGCAGAGTCTGGGGCTGATCGAACAAATCGTGGGTGCGTTACCCGACGGACCGATTGCAACGGCCGTCCAAGCCAGCGGCGGTACATGCGAAGGGTTGGCGCTCACCGAAGCGTTCCGCGGCGACGTGTTGGTGTGGCTTCGCCTGGGGGCTGACGGCTTGGTCGCGCGCTGCCATATGCGCGACGCCTCCTGGTTTCAATGGCCGCTCTTGGAGACCGCGATCGAAGGCAACATCGTTGCGGACTTTCCCCTCTGTAACAAGTCGTTCAACTGCTCCTATTCGGGCCACGATCTCTAGAGCGAAGTCATGCGCCGCACACTATTCGAAAACTTGACCCATCGCCCTCTTACAGAGCCGCCGCCCGCGGCTGACGAGGCGGCACTCAAAGAGCTGGCGGAGAGTGCGAACCGCGCGGCGCGCGCGCGGCTCGGCCGCTCGCTGTCGATCCGCCAGGTCGATGCCGGCTCCTGCAATGGTTGCGAATTGGAGATCCATGCGCTCAACAACGCGTTCTACGATCTCGAGCGATTCGGTCTGCATTTCGTCGCGTCGCCCCGCCACGCGGACGTCTTGCTGGTGACCGGACCGGTCACCAAGAATATGCGTGAGGCGTTGATGCGCACCTACAGCGCCACCCCCGATCCAAAATGGGTCGTGGCGGTGGGCGCTTGCGCCATCGATGGAGGCATATTCGCCGGCAGCTACGCGGTCGCTGGCGGCGTCAAGGACGTTGTCCCGGTTGATTTGCACATCCGCGGCTGTCCGCCGTCCCCGACGGCCCTTTTGCAAGGGCTGATCGCGCTCCTAACGCATGTCGATCAAAGGGGTTAGCCTTTGCGCTCGGCATCGCAGGCGTAGCTTCGGCCGCTGCAATCTCCAGCTGGCCCCGGCGCCCACGTCTTTCGTGAGTTCGAGCCAAGCTAGCTTCCTTGAATAAGACCAGCGGGCCGCAGGACAAAAAGAGCTGATGCAATGGCCGCCGCTCACGCCGACGCCGTTGCGACTTCGCTGATCTTCACCCGCGGCATAAGCCGCCGCACGTCTTCCTCGCGGCAAAGCTCGGTGCCCGGGCTCATCACCGCGGCCGAACCGGCGGCGATGGCCATGCGGAAGGCATCCTCCATCGATTGACCGGCCGCGAGTGCGGCCACCATGCCACCGAGGAAGCTGTCGCCGGCGCCGACCGTGCTGGCGACCTCGATCTGCATTGCCTCCGCGCGCCAAGCATGCTTGGCCGTCACCAGCAGCGCCCCCCCTTCGCCCAGGGTCAGCGCCACCGCCTCGGTGCGACCAGCCATAATCAATTGCCGGCTCGCGGCGATGTACTTGTCCTCGTGGTCGAGCCGCTCACCGACGAAGTCGCTCAGCTCCGCCTGGTTCGGCTTAATCAGCGCGACTCCTTCGTCTAAGGCTGGCGCCAGCGAGCGGCCGGAGGTGTCGAGCACCATCTTGGCGCCTAGCTTTTTGGCGTGGCGCGCGACATGGGCGTAGAAATCGCCGGGCACGCCGGGCGGAATGCTGCCGCTGGCGACTACGAATTTCGGCTTTTCAGGCAGAGTTGCCAGCTTGTCGAGGCAGGCCCCCCATTCGGCCCGGTGCAGCGCAGAGCCGGGCAGCACGAAACGGAACTGCTCGCCGCTGTCCTCTTCAAAGGCGGTGAAGTTCTCCCGCGTTTCCACATGCGACGGCGTTACCACGCTGTCGATGCCTTCGCGTTCCACCAGACGCTGCAGCAATTTGCCGATGGCGCCACCGATCGGGTAGATCGCGGCGACGTCGCAGCCGAGCCGATGGGCGACGCGCGCTACGTTGATACCGCCACCGCCTGGATCGCGCTTGGGCGCGGAGCAGCGCAGCTTTTTGGTCGGTTCGACATGATCGACGTTGACGAAGATGTCGACGGCAGGGTTGATGGTTAGGGTGACGATGTCTGGCACGTCAAAAGCATCCGTAGTCGGCGCGCCGCCATGGCTCGGCAATTGCTGTGCCGGGTGCGGCAAGTGCTGTGCCGGCGGGGATTAGTCTGCAGAAGAAATAGGTATTTTTGCGCCTGCGAACAGCCCCTGCATCGACAAAATTCAGAGAAAAAGGTCCAATAATCGCCACGCACCGCGTGCGCCGCGGCTTGCGGTCAGGGGGATTCTCTCGGCGCACGAACGAACGTCTCGCCCGGGCGTGTCAGCGAAGCTTCAGCGCGGACCCAGATAGCGCGAACCCCACAGCACACAGACCCAGATTGCCACCAATGCACCAGCTGCGATCGCTAGAACATCCATGTCGTCGTCCTCCCCCTTGCGGTTGACCCGGCCGCTGATGAGTAAACGTGATCGTGCTGTTGTCGATTCCTCGCCGATAGCGCTGCCCGGCGGACAGGCATTCCCATGACGCGGTCATACTAGCTGGTTTCGAACGCGGGCGCGCGCGTGATCCATTGTGCAGTGCAATCTGGATTTGCGGTGTTGGCGACGCCGACACGCCAGCCAAATCAGCCCGCCAGTCGGACGACGTTGCTCTTGGCGCCAGCCCGGCCGACAAGTTCGGCGTAGTCCTCGATCGGCTGTGGCCGGCCAATGTAATAGCCCTGCACCTCGTCGCAGCCGCCGCGCTTCAGGATGGCGTGCTGCTCTTCGGTCTCCACGCCCTCCGCCAAGATCGGCACGTTGAGGCTGTGGCCGAGATCGATGATCGCGCGCACGATCGCCATCGAATGGCGGTTGTCTTCTAGGTCACCGACGAAAGCGCGGTCAATCTTGATCTTGTCAAACGGGAACGAGTGCAGATACGACATGGAAGAATAGCCGGTGCCGAAGTCGTCGAGGGCGATGCGCACGCCCAGCGCCTTGAGCCGGCACAAGATCGATATCGCGCGCGAGAAGTCGTCGATCAGCACGTTCTCAGTGACTTCGAGTTCCAGGCGGCCGGCGGGCAGGCCGGTCTCCAGCAACACCGCATGCACGAACCCGGGGAAATCGCCGGTGCGGAACTGCGTGGGCGAGATGTTGACGGCGACGGTCAGGGGTTCCGGCCAAGACGCCGCCTCATGGCAGGCCTCGCGCAGCACCCATTCATCGATCTGCACGATCAGCCCGCTTTCTTCCGCGAGCGGGATGAAGGTCTCAGGCGACACCGTGCCGCGCTTCGGACACTGCCACCGTAGCAGGGCTTCGAATCCGATGGCTTCGCCGTCCATTGTCTGTTGCGGCTGATAGTACAGGAACAGTTCGTTGTTGTCGGTCGCCGCGCGCAAGTCAGCCTGCAAAGCACGGCGCTCGCGTACCTGCTCGCCCATTTCGGTCTCGTAGAACAGCACCGTGCCGCGCACCGCCGCCTTGGCGCGGTAAAGCGCAACGTCGGCGTTGATCATCAACGTCTTGGCGTCGGCGCCGTCGAGCGGATAGATCGCGCCACCGATGGTCGCACCGACCGAGAGAATGCGCTCCTCAACGTCGATTTCGCCGGCGAGCGCTCTTAGCAGACGTTCAGCGACCGCGGACGCGGCATCCGGCTGCTTGCCGCCGCTCACAATCAGCATGAATTCGTCGCCACCAATGCGAGCCAAAAAGGCGCCTTCGGCGGCTGCTTGCAGCCGGCGCGCAACCTCGCGCAAGAGTGCGTCCCCGAGCGCATGGCCATAACTGTCGTTGGCGTCCTTGAAGCCGTCGAGATCGAGCGACAGAACAGCGAATTGCTCGCCGGTTTTCTGAGCCCGATCGAGCGCGGCCTCCATGGCGTCGTTGAAGGTGACCCGGTTGGGCAATTCGGTCAGATTGTCGAAATGCGCCATGTGGGTAATGCGCTGCTCGGCGCGCTTGCGATCTGTCACATCCTCAAGCACGCTCAACAGATATTGCGGCTGGTCGTCGTCGCCGCGCACCGCGACGTTGCGCGCTGCCGCGATCCGAGTACCATTGCCGGGGGTATGCACCTCGTGGTCGCCGATCAAGATTGGTTGCTTCGAACGCAATGCCGCATTGTTTTCCGCGATGACGAAGTCCGCCTGCTGCTTCGGATAAAGATCGCCTAAGGTCTTGCCGATAACTTCGTCACGCCGCACGCCGAGCAGCTCTTCACACGCCCGGTTGATCAGCGAGAACGGACATTCGCTCGCGTCCTTCGCCCCAGGCGGAACGTCCTTGACCATGATCGGGACAGGCACGTTTTCGACGATAGTGTCGAGGAAGTTCTGCGTGCGGCGAAGCTGCTCCTCGGCGTGCCGGCGCTCGGAGACGTCCTCGAGCACGGTGAGCAGGAATCGCGGTCGGTTATTGTCGTCGCGCACCGCGACGCATTGGCCGGCGGCCAGCCGCGGTTTGTGACCGATCGTCGTGAGCATGCGGTCTGGCAGAATCATCGGTCCACTCGACCGCAGCGTTTCGATGTTTTCCGCTATGATGGCGTCGGCTTGCTCTTTTGGGTAGACGTCGCGAATGGTCTTACCAATTATCTGATCGCGGGAGACATCAAACAATTTTTCGAAGGCACGATTGACCAGACTGTAGCGGCATGCCTCCGCATCATCGGTTCCGACCGGAACGTCCTTGACCAAAATCGCGGCCGGCACGTTTTCGATGATGGCGTCCAGGAACTTTTGGCTATTGCGCAACTGCTCTTCGGCGCGTTCACGGTCGGTAATATCGTGCAAGGCGATGAGGCTCGCGCGGTGGCCGCGGTATTCCAGTGCCCGTGCATGGACATCGACATCGAACACGGTGCCGTCAGCCTTTTGGTGGCGCCAGGTCTGCTCGGCCTCGTAGGTCCCTTGAAAGTTGCGCAGGAATTCGCCGAATCGCCGCCGCTCGTCGACCGGCCGGATGTCGAAGATCGTCATCGTCATGAATTGTTCGCGACTGTAGCCGTAGTGAGCGACGGCGGCGTCGTTGACCGCGAGGATGCTCAGTGCGTCGAGGTCATAGACCAGCATCGGGATTGGATTGCTGTCGAACAGCAGTTGAAACGATGCATCTCGCCGTCGGATCTCGGTGATGTCGTCGTGCGTGGCAACCCATCCGCCGTCGGGCATGGGCTGGTTGGTTATGGAAACGATGCGGCCGTCGTTGAGTTCACAAACAAATGGTATCGGCCGGCCTTCGGCAATTTGCGCGATTATCCGGGCGGCATGCTGCTGGGGATCGCCGACGGTCGTTTTTTCGAAGGTGCCGTTGTCGATCCGGAGTTGTAGCAGGTCAGCCAGTGTGCAGCCGGGCTTTACCGTCTCGGCCGGCATGTTGAACATTTTAAGATAGCGTTCGTTGCAGACAATCAGACGCCCCGAGGCGTCGAACATGGTCAGCCCTTGCGACATGTTGTTGAGCGCGGCATCGAGATGGCTGTTCTGCGCCTTCAGGCGCCTCGCGATTTGGCGTGCGACCAGGGACGCCGCCCCAGCGATCATGAGCACAATAATAGCGGCGGCGCCGACGATGTAGAGGACCGCATTCCACCAGCCCGCAAGCACGTCTTTCACTTTTTTGGTCACCACGACGGCCATCGGGTAATGCGACAAATTGCGGCCGGATATCAGCAGATCGCTGCCGCTGACGATGCTGGCTTGCTGGACGGTGCCGTGTCCTCCTTTAAAGAGGATGTCCTTGAAAATGGCGCGGTTGGCGAACGAGTGGCCCCGCAAGGTATTGTCGCGTGGATAGCGCGCGACCAGTGTGCCGTCGCCTGTGAATAAGGAAATGGATCGGTCGCGATTGCGGGCGACCGCTTTGAACAACTGCTCGAAATAACGCAGCCTCATGGTGCCGACCAAGACGCCAACAAAAGCGCCGTTTGCGCCCGTCGCCTTGTGCACGATCGGTAGAACCCAGGTGCCTTTGGTCGGGCTGCGCAGCGGCTTGCCTATGAACGAGATCTGAGGCGTTGTTCCGAATATTTCGGCGCGGTTGGGCCGCACCTCCTTGAGCCGCGGGATCGGCCAGCCGCGAGAGAAATTGATGAGATTGCCATTCGGAGTCGTCAGCACCATCGCGTCGATGTGGGGTAGGGCGGCGATCCGGTCTCGGAGCCGCTGATAGGTGTCGTAGCCGGACATCTTTAGTTGGAGATCTTCCGGCGACCTGACTCCGAGAGCCTTGATGCGGTCGAGCACGCTTGACTGAACGAGCTCGATCGCCTGAAAACTGCGATCGATCTGCTCGGCCAGAAGCATGGTAAGGCTTTGGAGATCGCGGTCGCTCTTGGCGATCTGTTGGCTGCGCAGGTTGGCGAGTAGCATCCAGGTCGCCAAAATAATGACGGCGATCAAGATGGTGCTGAGTGCGAAAATCAGTCGGAACGGACGCGAGTCACGCAGGGAAGCGGGCACGAGCAGCGCCGCGGCCGCGGGCTTGCGGGCCTGGGCCGGCAATCGCTGCCATCGTCGCATTGCGTTGGAGAAGAAAGACGAGGTACCGCGCATGTCGTACAGCTTTACCGACAAGCACTTAGTCAACCCTTGAGCCGCTCGCGCACACTTTGGATTTTCCAAAGTAGGTGTATGGGGCGTTAAAGGGTGAGTTGAGGGGTAAATGGAGTCTTAAAGTGCTGCGGCAGACAGTATGCCCGGAGGGCTGGGAATCCGGATCAGGCCTGATGTCAGAGCCAGCCGCCGCGGAAACCGGCGCGGCGCAGGCCGCGGCGCAGATCCGCATTCTTGCGCATGGCACGCCAGATCAACTGCGACCGCTGATTCTCCAGCATGGCCACGATGAGCCCCTGGTCGATCCCGATATAGTCGCTGTCGACCCAGCCCAGCCCCGCTACCTTGTGGCCAATCGAAAGCGGCACGTCAAAGTCGAAGCTCGGGTTGAAAGCATCAACGAAACCGTAGCCGCCGTAGATGTGCTCGCCGTAACGCTGATATTGCGCGGCAACGGCCGGCTCCGCGATGTCGGGCGCGACGGCAAGCGACGCTAGCACTACGGCCGGCGTGAGCGTGCCATCGTCAAAAGCCCAGGGGCCGGCGGCGCCACGCGCCCAGTAGCGGCGAAACAAGCGCTTCTCCCCGCCGTGGTGCAGGCGCACATGCGCCGGGCCGTCACATGCGGAGATACCCCAGACGTCGGCACCGTAACCATCCCAACCGCCCGGATTGGCCATGGCGTAGTTGCGCTGAGCGTGAACGGCGCGGCGCGTATTCTCGAAATAGTCGATGCCGCGAGCGCGCATGAAGGGATCATGAATTCCGCGAAAGTCGACCCAGGTCTGGGCGTGAAAATGGCCGAACAGGCTGGCAAAGGCGAGATGGCGCTGGCCGTAATAGACACCCCAATTCTTGTCGTAGCTGCTGGTCCACAGGTCCCAAGCGGTAGTTGCTACCGGATAGGTGGGCGATCCGAGCGCTAAGATGTAAACCAGCATGGCCTCGCAATAGCCGCGCCAGTCGTAGGGCAGGAAGCCTTGCTCAGGCGTCCAGCCGAGCACGATTGATGGCGGCCGCGGCTGAGCCCAGCGCCAGTCGACTCGGGCGTAAATAGCCTCGGCGAGTGCGCGGATTTGTTGCTCTCGCGGGTGCGCACGATCGAAATAGGACGCGCAGAACAGGACGCCGCACAGGAACAGTGCAGTGTCGACGGTGGAGAGCTCCGCGTTGCCGGCGCGGACGCCGGTCGTCATGTTGAGATAGTGGTAATAGAAGCCCTTGTGGCCGGTCATGCCGCGCGCATCCGGCCCTTGTGGCGCGTTGTGGAAGAAGCGCAACGTTGCCAGCACACGCCCCCGTGCCTCATTGCGTGTGATTAGCCCGCGTTCAACTCCGACCGGATAGGCGGTAAGCGCAAAGCCGACCGCCGCGACGCTCGCCGGCGCCGGCGACGGATAACGGTCAGGCGCGAGCCCGTTCTCCGCGTTCGTCGTCTCCCAGAAATAGCGGAAGGTGCGCGCGGCGACGTCATCGATGAACGTAGCAGGCGATGCGGCAACGGCGAGCGCGGATCTATGCGTAAATCCGCTGGCAACGGCAGCGACTAGTCCGCTCGCCAAGATTTCCCGCCGGTTTAGCATGCGCTCCGCGTCCCTCGCGCTCGCGGTTCATTTCGTTTGGCAAGCCGGCGGCATCTAACGCCGCCGCGCCGGCCAAATTTCGACGACGGCGTGGCAAATGCGGATGTCGTCCAACGCCGGCATAGGTGCAGCCACTTTAACTGAGTCGCGGTTTTGGCTCTGCACCGTTTGAGGGCGTAGCTCCCGCACGTCCCCAAACTGGAAAGCGCAAGACGCCGTTTAGCGGCGCCTGTCGATCAATACGTCGTCGAAACGAAAACCGGCCGCGCGGGGCATCGCGCAGCCGGTATTAGTAGAGGCTCAAAAGTCTCGCTCAGTTGGTCGGACCGCTGATGGTCTTGATCACGTTGGACATCGGGCGTGCCGTCGCGAGCCCGCCGCCGATCTCCTTCAGCACGATCTTCTTGTACTCTGGCAGCGGCTCGACCGGCGTCTTGCCGACGATCTGCACCACCTTGTAGCCGCTTTCCTTCAACTTCTTGAGCAACTCCGGCAGCGCCTCGGCAGTGGCGTGCTGGAAATCGTGCATCAGGATGATGCCTTTATGATGCTTGGCGAGCTTGCGCATTACCGAACGGACCACCTGTTCGGGGCGATGCATCTTGAAGTCAAAGGAGTCGAAGTCGCAGGAGAACACCGCAATATTGCGGGTGCCGAGATATTTCAGCATTTCCGGCGGATGCTTGAGCGCAGGAAATCGGAAGAAAGGATCGACCGGCTTATCGCCGAGCGCGATGCTTACCGCCGCGATGCCCTTCTCGATCTCCGCCTTGGCTTCTTCGGGCGGAAGCGTCGACAGGTCTTTGTGCGACCAAGTGTGCGAGCCGACCGTGTGACCTGCCGCCTTCACCTCTTTCAGGATTTCAGGGTGATAGCCGGCGTGCTTGCCGATGGGGAAGAACATGGCCTTGGTACATTGGTCGGCCAGGGCTTTGAGCACGTGCTCGGTGTTCCACGGCCAGGGGCCGTCGTCGAAGGTGAGCACCACTTCCTTGTCACGCAGGAAGTCGTATGCCTTGAAGTGCTCGAAGCCGAAGCCCGGCCCGCCGGTGGTGTCGATTTGCACCACGCGCTCCACGCCCAGCGCATTGGGATTGTTGCATTTCGACTTTGCCGTTGCCGGAGCTGTCTCAGCCCAGGCACTGGTGCCAGCCAGTAGGATGGCAACAGCTGTCGCCAAAGCGGTACGCATCATGACCACCCCCGTGAACCGCAGAATTGATCTGTCATAGTTGCATTCAGCCCGACTTTAACCGCGCGAGTCAATGTGACGCGATGCAAAGCCTGGGTTTCCGGACTTTCATGCGGTAGAATGGTTAATCTGGACGGTGCACCCGCTCTCGCTTGGCAGATGGTTGCCGTCACAGAAAATCGGCCTTATTTGGGTTCTAGGCCTTGCAAACGGCCTGGAGCCGACCGAATGCCCGCAACCGCCTCTCCCTCCGGCCTTTTCCGCCCGCTGGTTCTGCTCGCGGTTTTCGGTGGCGTACTGGTGGCGGCAACCGCGGCCTTGTGGGCCTGGTACGGCACGACCGTATTCTTCGAGATCGTACGTACCGGCTGGGTCTCCTGTTTCTGAACGAGCTGAGGTGAGGGCCTTTGATCGCGACCCGCGCGTCCCACGTCCTTGTCGTCATCGCTGCCTTTGTGGTCGGACTGGTGATTTTTTTGGGTGTCATTCTCTATGCGACCGGCCAGTTCGGCGGCCGTTCCGGGGGCGCCGTCGGCGGGCCTTTCGAGCTCACGGGCGACGACGGCCAGCCGATCAGCAACGAGACCTTCAAGGGCAAACCTTATCTCGTTTTCTTCGGCTATACCCATTGCCCAGACGTGTGCCCGACCACCTTGTTCGAAATGTCGCAGGTGATGGCGGCACTGGGTAAGGACGCCGACCGTACGGCAGGCCTATTCATCACGGTGGATCCCGAGCGCGACACGCCGCCGGTGATGAAGGATTATCTGTCGAACTTTGATCCGCATCTGGTCGGTGCCACTGGCGACCTGAAGACCATCGAGAAGGTCGAGCAAGAGTTTCGCGTCTACGCCAAGAAGGTTCCGACCGAGAAAGGCGACTACAGCATGGACCACAGTGCAGTGATCTACCTGATGGACAAGCAAGGCCGCTTCGTCGCGCCCTTCAATCTCAAGCGCAAACCGGCGGAGTCGGCGGCGGCGCTGCGGAAGTATATGTAGGGCTCTGCTCTTCGCCCGCACGAGCGGGCACATCGGCTTTCATTGATATTGCGTGCTCCGCTTCAGCGTGCGCAGATAGAGTTCTAGCTCCGCCACGGAGGAAGCTGTCTCCTCATCGAGCCTCGAATGTCTGGCAAGGCCGTGCGCGGTCTTTTCCCAGACATAAGGCGCGACGATGAGTTGATGGAGCGCGCGCCAGGCGGCCGCTGAGATCAGCAACCAATGCACGGGCGTCAGCGCGAGCACCCAGGCATCCGCCGACAGGCCGCGTCGCGCCAGCCCCAGCCAGCCGAGGCCAATCGAAACGAGATAGCCGAGGATAGCGGTAGAGATATAGATCGACGGCAGTATCAAACCGGTCAGCGTATCGGGCGCCCACGACGACACTGGGGTCAGCATCGCGATGGCGAAGCTCACCAGGAATAGCGGATGCACCAGCGCCGCCAGAGCGCTGCCGCCGACGATAAGCTGGAAGCAGAGGAACCCCGGCCAGCCGAGTTCGTGCAGCAAGCGAAGCGGGTCGCGCATGTGCACCAGCCAGGTCTGCATCCAGCCTTTGTATATCTGTCCGCAGTAAGCCGCTGTCGTTCCGTGGTGTGCATTTTGTGTTGCCAAAACAATCCGTTATGATTCGGCATCATTCGGGTCAGTTCGCTCAGTGCCGCCGAATTTGTTGCGACAGCGTTGCGACGGAAACGGCAAAAGGAGACAGGCGATGGCTGGCGGTGCTGGATCGACACGGCAGGCAATTTCCCTCACCCAACGATCAATAGACGCTCTGCGGCCTTCCCAGGCGGCCTATAGGGTGCCCGATCAACGGTGCAAGGGTTTGGCAATCCGCGTTGCGCCAAGTGGGCTCAAAACCTGGGATTTGGCTTACCGCGTCAAAGGCACGGGCAAGGTTACGCGGTTGTCCTTGGGCCGCACGGCGGATGTGACCCTCGAAAATGCCCGCGAGCGCGCCAATGCGCTGACGAGCGCGGCGCGCACGGGGCGGGACTTGCTGGCCGAGGAAGCCGAGGTTCGCACGGCCGCAGCCGCCCGGATCACCGTGGAGAAGCTGATCGAACTATACGTTCGGCGGCGGGTAGCGGGCCGTCTGCGTACCGCGAAGGAAATCGAAAGCCGCCTGCGACGGGTGCTCGGTCCCGTTTTGGATAGACCGGCCGAGGAAATCCGGCGACGCGACATCCGGGAATTTCTGGACAGCGTCGCTGACCAGGACATGCAGCGCGAGGCGGAAAAGCGGCGGCAGACGGTTGGCGCAATGTTCCGGTGGGCCGTGTCTCAAGACATGGTGGCTGCTGATCCAACCGCTGGATTGCGCGCCTATGACCCAGGGACGCCGCGCGACCGAGTGTTGTCAGTCGAGGAAATCGTCGCGCTGTGGAAATGGCTGGACAGCGGCGACATGCCGCCAGATCCCGCCGACATTTTGCGATTGCAACTTGCCACCGGGGCGCGCTGCGGCGAAATTAGTGGCATGTGTGTTGAGGAAATCGACCGCGAGCAATGGACTTGGACGCTGCCGGCCGCGCGTTCGAAAAATCAAAAACCGCGCGTGACGCCGATCGTCGGTATTGCGCGTTATATTCTGGAAAAGCGTCTCGCCGGCACAACGTGTGGACCACTATTTCTGACCGAAACCGGCAGGCCGTTCACGTCAGCTCATATCGGCCATTTTGTTCTTTCGCGGATCGAGCGGCTTCCAATTGCAAAGTTTACGACGCACGACCTGAGGCGCACCGTGGCTACGATGCTGGCCGAGATGGGAATTTCGTTTGAGTTGATCGCCGCAGTAGTCGGTCATGAATTGGGTGCGAAAGATACGCGTACTCTTGTCCGGCACTATGTTCGGAGCGATCTAGTCGAACGCAAGCGGACCGTATTGGAAGCCTGGGACCGACGATTGCAAGAAATTGTCGCTGACGTTCCAACCACGGAAAACGTGGCTAGACTGGACCGCCATACTGTGCCCTCGCGAAATGCCGCCTAACGCGGCTGCACGCTCGGGGTGCATCAGTTGATGGAGTGGCAACTCCCATGCCCCATACCCCCGCTCGTCGCCAGCGAACGAACCGATTGGAGCAGGTTGTGTATGGGCCGAAATTGTCCGGCAGGTCGCGCCATGGCGCCCCGGACCGCAAGACCCAAAAGATACCATTGAGGACACGACGGTCATTTACCCGTGGCACGCCGCGCGGCTTGTTCGGCAGCATCGGCTTGATGGCCGTCCATTCATAATCGGTCAGTTCGTAGCGCATGATGTGAGGCTCCAGTTTGGGGAGCTTGAATCATGCGTCGGACGGCATCATCAACCCGCCACGGCCGGTCGTGACAGATGCCGGTACCCTCAATTCACTTCCGCTTTCGGGGCAAAGCCGATATGGCGGGAGGGATTGCCGGCCGCCCTCCGGTCGAAAATGACCCTAGGCCGACATGAAAGAATTTGTGGGCGGCGGTTCAGCGCCGTCCACAATAGCTTTGTTCAGGATTGAAGTTCGATCTTTCCCGATCTCAATACCGCGCGACCGTGTGAGGCTTTAGAGCTTCACGACCGGTGGCGGCGCCCACGTGCCGTCCAGGATCGAGGGCGACGTCTGGTTCGGCCAATACATGCGCAGCGTCAGGGCGAAGGGCGCAGCCGGCGCCGGCAACCAGTTCGCTTCCTTTTCGGCACCCGGCGATTTATGCTGGAAATAGAGCGTGAGCGACTCGTCCTTGTTGAACTTGAGATCGTTCCGCGGGCTGACCGTGAGCTTGTTCTGCTTATTGGGATAGAACCAAAGGCCGTCGTCGATCATGTACATGGTGATCGACCAAAAGGCCTCCGGGCTCACGGGCGGCGTTGCGCCCTTGGGAAATGTGATGGTGTAGTTGTTCTTGCCATTCAACGTCTTCCCTTCGCTATCGACATAGGTGGTAGGATAGACGGAAACCTTAGGCAACTGTGACGGCCAGCCGTTCGAGGCCCAAGCAGCGCGTTCGAGATAATCGGTATCGTACTGGCCGCCGACCGTCGTGACACGCCAGCCGTTCTTGTCCTTGCCGAGCCCGGCCCACGCGTCATTCATCCGCTTAAGTGCCACCTCGTGGACATCCTTCAGCGCCGCTTGCACCGTGGAATCGAGCTCAGTGAGTTTGAATGGCTTTCCCGGCACGATGCCGATCCCAGCCATGCGCGCCAGCATTGGGGCGTCTTGCGCTGGCGGCCTCGCGTCGGCGCCCATCAGCCGGGTCATCCAGTTGAAATATCCCTCCGTTCCTAGCGCCGAAATTGCCTTTTGCGGCGCCTCGGTCATGCTAACGCCCGGGTTAGGATTCACCGGTGGCGCCACAAAAGTGTAGGGTTTGCCATAGGTCGAAAGCGGGACGACTTTGTACTGGTCCTGCAGCGCGTGGACCTTGGCGAGATCCTCTGGCGTATCGAGCGCATAGGTGCGGCCCAGAACGACCATGTAGCGGGTCGGGAACGACATGTGCGTCATGCCCTTGGGCACCTCGCCGGTCCACCCCGGCCCCGTGAAGAGGTAGGTCTTGGCCACCGAACCAGATGTGTTGGTGCCGACGCTGGCGTGCACAATCATCCAAAGATCAACCAACTCGAACGTGAAGAAGCGGTGTGGGATCCCGTCGAATTTTGTCTATCCCAACGATTACTCGTTCTGGAACCTGCTGAACGAAGTCATTCAGGAAGAGCCGGCTGCTGGAAGCGACCCAACGACGCTTGGCCTCTTTGCCTCAATCGGCATTGTGAAAGGCAAGCCGTTCAATCCCGACGAGCGGATGAAGAAGATTTTGACGGACGCCGCGAATGTCGGTGCAGTGACTGCACGTACGGTCGCCTTCAAGATTCGCGGCAAGGATGCCTACTTCTATCCGGACAGTCAGTGGCGATTGCCCTTCTTTGGCGGTTACAAGTTCGAAGTTGCGCCGGGCGTCAGCAACCTGGATGGAGCTGCCTTCTTCTACTACTTCGCCACGGGCGTCACGCCCGCGATGGCAATCAAGATGATCGGCGAAGGGTCTCAGTACCCATGGACTGCGCAAGACTCCAATGGCAACCGCTTGGATGGTGGGAAGAACTACAAGCTCCACCTGCCTCCGCACATTCCGGTCAAGGATTTCTGGTCGGTCATTGTCTATGACAATCAGACGCGCTCGATGTTGCAGACCGATCAGCAGTTTCCGAGCGTGAGCAGTCAGAAGAAGGGACTTAAGGTCGATGCGGACGGCTCGGTAGATGTCTATTTTGGCCCGAAGGCCCCAACTGGCGACGAAAACAATTGGGTGCAAACAGTCCCCGGCAAGGGTTGGTTTATGATCCTTCGCCTCTATGGTCCGTTGGAGCCGTGGTTCGATAAGAAGTGGCGGCCCGGAGAAATCGAACTACAGCGGTAAGTCGTACCCCATACCCAGAACAACGAAGCCCCGGCGCTGAGCCGGGGCTTTTTGCTACGCACCTGCGCTCACCTTGGTGCCCGGTTATGGCCTTTCGCGTCATTTCTCGGTGATGCAGCAATTCCGTCGCTTTCGGGGCGGAGCGGACATTGAGGAGGCGGCGTTGGCGGCACCGGTTTCATGAGT
The DNA here is from genome assembly GCA_963732895.1 of uncultured Pseudomonadota bacterium. Taxonomy (GTDB): domain Bacteria; phylum Pseudomonadota; class Alphaproteobacteria; order Rhizobiales; family Xanthobacteraceae; genus Pseudolabrys. Next base: position 51,388 of record CAVTBG010000004.1, read on the forward strand.
GCGCGCCCTAATTGGTTGGATTGTGGCATCGTTTATTAAGGGCGTCTCACGAGTATTCGAGCCCCTGCCGCCGAAAGAGCGCTTCCTGGCCCCGGGCTCTTTCGAGGCTAGGACGGTCAATCTTGGCTCGGTATCGACCGCATTATTCTATTTGATAGCTTTTCTGTGTGGACCCATCGTTTTTCCACTGCAGGAGTGGCGTGCGATCAAAATGCGAAGGGCACAGGGCGAGCTGGTCCATGTGGCGACTGCCGGGCTGCAGCTCTTCTACGCTTTTCTCTTGGGCCTTGTATTCGTCGTGGTAGCTGTTTTTGCCCTCGTTGGCGTTTGTTGCTTTGGCTGCTCTTGTCGTCGAGAACATTTTGAAATGACGGGGACTGCCGGATTGGCGATTGTAGGCACATAGGCTATGTTTGAAATTGATCGGAATCTGCTCTAGGCGCGGGGCCGGGTCTGCAGCCCGTCGCCGGACATATTACCACCGTCGTCCGGTTTGCCTCGCGCCGACCATTGCAGCGGCGGTGGGTGGTGGTGGTGATGTCTCGCAAGCGGCAATCGCGCTATACCGGGCAACTGGCGGAGGCAATCGTCAAATCCCCCGGAATCGCAAGACAGAAAATTCACACTCAACTCAAAGCCAAGGTGCCTTTATTATTTGAGCACTACGGAATCGCTTTTGACGAGCCTTGGTGCTGGACAGAGCTGGCGATCTGCCTCGCGATAGCTCATGTTGATGGGTTCAAATTGATCGATCCTCGGGCGAAGCCGGGCCCGAAAAGAAAATGGACCGACGCTGAATATATGAAGTTCGTAAATGCAATTGAAAACGAACGGAATAGAAGTCGACGCCTCACCATTCCAAACGCGATTAAAGCAGCAATGAAAAAACCAGAATGGCGATGGGGGACTAGTATTGATAGCCTGAAGACGCGCTACAATGAGGGGCGGAAAATCAAAGAGAAAATCAAAGAACAGAAACGTCTCGCCGAGGCCCTGCAGAGCCCACGTTCATTTCGACCGGAGGCAGGAATGTTCGGCATCGGTATTGGCCGGCCACAGGGACAAACCAAGGAATAAGACCTGGGCCTAGGCAGGCTGGTACGGAATTGGATGATTCCTATTTCCGTACTACGACAATTAAACCCATCGTTGTTTCGTATTCGAATCTTCGCCAGTGATTGACCTGCATTCGCACACACGCGGGTGTGGTTGCCGGAGACCCTCCGGCTAATTGATGGCGAGGTCCGATGTCCCCAAATCAGATTGCGCCAATGGCGCTGAGGATAAGCGAAGCCTGCACGGCTTCGCGGTGCGGTCGCACGACTGTCTATGAAGCGATCAAACGGGGTGAGCTGCGTGCGGTGAAGCGTGGTCGATCAACACTGATTCTCGAAGCCGATTTGCGCCGGTGGTTGGAAAAACTCCCGGCGCTGAATCCCAATCAAAACCCCTGAAATGAAACGCCCGGCGCCGCGAGCCACCGCGACCACCGGGCAATAGGAGTTTTCACAATGCCTGGATACCGCAAGCGGCCAATATGCCGCAACCATCACCCTGACCTGTTCGATTGGCTCCGCGAACTCGATCTGCGGCGGCCGAATCCACCGGCTCGCCGGATTGCCGAACGGTACGGGGTGACGCTTTCACATGCGGCTACGATAGCTCGGCTTGCCGGTCTTGGCCCGGAGGCGGGCCAATTACGAAGAACCTCTCGCTGATGATTCGAGCGCGCATCGGCAATGCAGAAGGGCCGGTGGTCACCGTGCGTGGACGCGAGGCTTGCACTCAAAAATAAGCAGGTACAGAATGGTTTGTGGGGCGACTCTGCATTGCGGGGGATGGCTATGAAAATGATATCAGCAGCAGTCATTCAAAAATTGTGTGTTGTTGGCGCGTGTCTAATGCTCAGCGCGGTGCAAGCGAAGGCGACAGTCTATAGCGTCTATCAGTATGACGGTGAAACTGTCCCCACAACAATAACGAATTACGATTATATGGGAAACGTGACCGGTGTAAGCGCGAGCAGTCAAGCGATATCGGCCACTATTACATTTCCTTTTGATACTCGTAAGGTGTCCGGATCATTCATTGGCCTTGTCACTTTCACTCAAACATATTTTATTTTCACACTGCAACCGAGCTGTTGTTTCTATTATGGTGTGGATGGCTTTGGTCAAATTACATTGGCGTCAGGCCAAATTGCAGATTGGGATATTTATGAGAAATATTTTGATACATTTTATTATAGGGAAGTTACCACGAGCTCTTCTGGTGATTCGTACTACTCAACCTTTGTGATCGTTACACCTGACGTTCCTTTTAGTATAGAGGAACTCGGCATCGCATCTCCAAATTTCAACGGTTGGTCCGGCCCGGCGGTTTACATGGATGGCGTACTACAAACCACTCCTCTTCCCGCCACCCTTCCACTCTTCGCGAGCGGCCTCGCCGCATTCGGTCTACTCGGCTGGCGGCGAAAAAAATCGTCGCTGGCAATCGCTACGTGATGATCCACGCGCGTCACTCTGCCATGCGCCTTATTTGGATTCTATTGGAGGAGCAAGGTTATGAAATTGCCTCTCTCTCGATAAGCACGCTAATTGCGAATAGGCGGAATCCCGGCGATATCACCATGAGATAAATAATCGCCACAAAGGCAATGACCGCTGCAAGCCATCCCATGTGAAGGCTCTCAATCCGGTTCTACTCGCTGCAGAATTGCACTCACCTTAAACACCAGCAACGGTGCCGGGCAAAATATCCAGCCTTGGCCAGATTTGTTGCGATAGCGTTGCGATGGTCGCGAATATGGCCATTATTATAACGATTAACCCATTGAAAAAGTGAGGAAAAACTATAGCGCTTGACGGGCGCATCCAACCTTTGAACCAGCGGGTGCGCTGACGCAGCCAGGGCCCGAATTGCGCCGGTGCTTCCTCGTAGGTGGTCGACGCGATTACGGCGGCTCGATAACCGAGGCGCGCAAGCCGCATGCCGAGGTCGGCGTCTTCGGTGACGTTGTAGGCGTCCCAGGCGCCGACCGCACGCAGCGTCGCGATGTGAAAGTGGTTGGACGACCCGCCGAGCGGTAGCGGCAAGTGTCCGACCGCCGATCCTGGCAGGAAAGTGTCGAACTGGCCGGCATATTCGGCGGTGAACAACCGCGTCAGCCAACTGTCGGCCGTGTTATCGATGCAAAGCCGCGCCTGCACACGGGCGAGCTTGTTGCCGCCTGAGGCGAACGCCTGCAGGGCGCGGCGCAACTGGTCCGGCTCGGGCCTGTCCTCCGCATCGTAAATGACCGTGAAGCTGCCACGCGCGAACAGCAGCGCGGCATTGAGCGCTTTCGGCTTGGTGCGCGGGCCGCCCGGCGGGACAGTGATGACTGAAATTGGTAGACGGTGCCGGCGGGCTGCAATAGCAGCCCGAGTTTCGTCGTCATCGGCTTCCAACGCAATAACGACATCGAGCTTTTCGACCGGATAATCCAGCGCTTCAATTGAGCGCAACAGTCCGTCGGCAGAAGCCGCTTCGCGGTAGAGTGCCGCGATCACGCTGTAGACCGGCAACTCATGGTCGGAGATGGCGATTTGCGGCGGCGCAGGTGCCGGGACGAAGGCCGCGGCAAAGCGCAGTCCGAGCCAAGCCAGGAAAACTCCCGCGAGCGTCATTGCCAGGACATGCATCGTGACGATCGGCGCGATGACGGCGCCGGCCGCCGCCATGACGCCAGCAAGGGCGAGCGGAACAGGAGACCTGTGCGTGGTGCGTGGACTGGCAGAAAGTGCCGGGAAGGTCTGCCGGAGGCCATCGGTGGCACGAGCGGTGATGGCTTTGCCGGCTTGGCGCAGCACGAAACGGTTGAGCCGTTCGCCGGTGGTGAAACAGAAGCGACGGGCGAGCTCAGGATTGCCTCCAAGCATAGTCATGAGTTTGCGCACCGCGCGCTCGCGAGGCGCAACCACCACCATGAGATTGTCCCCGCCGGAGAGTGGCAGAAGCCCGGTCGCCATACTTTCGATCAGCGTGTCGTCGCCGAGGGGGCAGCGTTCGCGGGTGACGTCGTCGAGCGGCTCGAAGGCGACGCCGAGGCTCTCGCCCAGCGCCCGTAGATAAGCCTCTTCGCTCAGACAACCGGCCGCAATTAGCACTCGGTCGGCGCTGACCCCAACCGCGGCCGCTCGTTCCCGGGCCGCAGCAATAGTCGCTGGCGGCAGGAACCGTTCGATGCAGTCGAGTTCCGGACAACGTCCTGGATCGAGAATGCCGGTGGTGGCCGCGGCGACCGTCGCGGGGGCGGACGGGGCGGCGGTATTACGTCTGCGAACAAAAGCGACAGCAGGCCGGGCGGCCACGCCGGCCTCGCGGTCCAGCTCCATAATTCACCCTAGTTTCGCGTATAAGTAGTATACACGTAGCGGTGGCTGCCCGCTATAAAAAATTGTGCAATGTCATTCTTTCACGCATTGCGCGTTGGGCCTTGCCAGCCAATTCGGCCGTGGCTCCGACACGTCACGGGTGCTAGAAGCCGGCCCATGTCTCACTTCATGTCGTTTTATCTGGTGCCGGCAGCCATCATCGCGGTGGCGATCGTGCTTGTGCTCGGCTTGATCAACATGATGCGAGGCGGCAACCCCAACCGCTCGCAGAAGCTAATGCGGTTGCGCGTGTTACTTCAATTCGTCGCCATCATCGTCATCATGGCGACGATCTGGGTGATGGGCCGCTAGAGCCTGCGCGCCTACTTCGCCGGTGCCGTCTGCGTGGCGCTGCCCTTGCCGTCGGTCGTCGCCGGCGTAGCTTTCTTCTTGGCGGCGAGGACAGTCGAGGCGGGTTGCGAGGCCTGTGCCGTGTGCTGCGCGCCGCAGTGGGCGTTGGCAGCGGCCGGGGCCAGCAGGAAGGCCGCGGAGGCGGCCAGTACAAGAACGCGAATCATGGGAATCCCCCATCGGTGGACATCCTGTAGGATGGAGCATATTCCCAAACCCCGGGCGAGCGAAGGGGCTTTATGCCCGGGGCGAAAGGCGTGAGGTGAGGTTCCCGATGGTCGTGCTCAACCGCATCTATACCGGAACCGGCGACGACGGCACGACTGCCCTGGGGAGTGGCGACCGCCGCAAGAAATACGACCACCGAGTAGCCGCCTACGGCACTCTCGATGAAGTCAATGCGGTGATCGGTCTTGCCCGGCTGCATACTGTCGCCGATCCGGCGCTTGATGCCGCAATGGGGCGCATTCAAAACGACATTTTCGACGTGGAGGCTGATTTGTGCCTGTCCGAAAAGGGGCCAGGTGGGGCCAGGCTAACGGTGACCGAGGCTCAGGTAGCCTGGCTGGAGGGCGAGATCGATCGGCTGAACGAGGAACTGGCCCCGCTGAAGTCTTTCATCCTGCCCGGCGGCAGCGCGGCCTCAGCTTGGCTGCATCTGGCTCGGACCGTCTGCCGGCGCGCCGAGCGCATCATGGTCGAACTCATGGACCAGCCGGGCGAGGACGTGTCGGGCCCCTCGTTGCAATACGTGAACCGGCTGTCGGACTATCTGTTCGTCGCCGGCCGCTATGCCAATGACAAGGGCGCGTCCGACGTGCTGTGGGTGCCGGGGGAGAACCGATAGTGCGGTGGATTTGAATTTCGTTACATTGCCAAGGGCGAGTCCGTAGGTGAACTTCAAACCAAAAACCGCACTAGAATCATAAAGTTGCTGGAGCCTTTTTCGAATTTGAAGTTCGTACGGAGCGAGCTGGACAATCGGACGAACCTCTGATTCGGGACACTAGCGGGCCTTGCGGCGGCGCAGCATAAGCGTTGACTGGCAAATGCGTGGCCTTTAGCTTCCGCCCGCTTTCCATTGCACTTGCCCATCCGGGATGGGGGATCATGAAAATTCTGGTGCCCGTGAAGCGGGTCGTCGATTTCAACGTCAAGATCCGAGTGAAGCCCGACGGCTCTGGCGTCGAGCTCGCCAATATCAAGATGTCGATGAATCCCTTTGACGAGATTGCCGTGGAAGAGGCTATCCGCTTGAAGGAAGCCGGCAAGGCCACCGAGATCGTGGCGGTGTCAATCGGCCCGCAGCAGGCCTCCGAGACCATCCGCACCGCCCTCGCCATGGGAGCCGACCGCGGTATCTTGGTGAAGACGGAAGGGACCGTCGAGCCGCTGGCGGTGGCCAAGATTTTGAAAGGCATCGTCGAGGCGGAGCAGCCTGGCCTCGTGATCATGGGCAAGCAAGCGATCGACGACGACTGCAACCAGACCGGCCAGATGCTGGCAGCGCTGCTCGGCTGGGCGCAAGGCACCTTCGCCTCCAAGCTCGTTATCGACGGCGACAGCGTGATCGTCACGCGTGAAGTCGATGGCGGCCTGCAGACGGTGAAGCTGAAAGCGCCGGTGATCGTCACCACCGATCTGCGGCTCAATGAGCCGCGCTACGCTTCACTGCCCAACATCATGAAGGCCAAGAAGAAGCCGATCGACGAGAAGGCGCCGGGCGATTACGGCGTCGACACCGCGCCGCGCTTGCAGGTGGTCAAGACGACCGAGCCGGGCGGCCGCCAGGCCGGCGTCAAGGTCGGTTCGGTGGCCGAACTGGTCGGTAAGCTCAAAGATGAAGCGGGGGTGATCTGACATGGCCACGCTTCTGATTGCCGAGCATGACAACAAGAGCCTGCGCGAAGCTACCAACAGGGCGCTGACCGCGGCGAAACAATTGGGCGGCGACGTGCATGTGCTGGTCGCCGGCAATGACTCCAAGCCCGCGGCGGACGCTGCCGCCAAGCTCGACGGCGTCGCCAAGGTGCTGCTGGCGGAGAGCCCGACCTATGAGCATCAGTTGGCCGAGGCTTTGGCCGCGCTGATCGTGTCGCTCGCCGGTGCCTACGATGCCATCGTCGCGCCGGCGACCACCGGCGGCAAAAATTTGATGCCGCGTGTCGCTGCGCTGCTCGACGTGATGCAGATATCCGACATCACCAAGGTGATCGCGCCCGACACGTTCGAGCGGCCGATCTACGCCGGCAACGCGATCCAGACGGTGAAGTCGTCGGATCCGAAGAAGGTGATCACCGTGCGCACCTCGACCTTCCAGGCGGTGGGTGAGAGTGGCTCCGCGCCGGTCGAGACCGTGAACGCAGCCAACGATCCGGCGCTGTCATCCTTCGTCGGCGAGGAGCTGTCGAAGTCCGACCGGCCGGAGCTGACCTCGGCCAAGATCATCATCTCCGGCGGCCGCGCGATGCAGAGCCGGGAGAACTTCACCAAATACATCGAACCGGTGGCGGACAAGCTTGGCGCCGCCATGGGGGCCTCGCGCGCTGCGGTTGATGCCGGCTATGCGCCCAACGATTGGCAGGTCGGGCAAACCGGCAAGGTGGTTGCGCCGGAGCTCTACATCGCGGTGGGCATTTCGGGCGCCATCCAGCATCTTGCCGGCATGAAGGATTCCAAGGTGATCGTTGCGATCAACAAAGACGAAGAGGCGCCGATTTTTCAGGTCGCCGATTACGGGCTGGTAGCGGACCTCTATCAGGCGCTGCCGGAACTCGCGAGCGAGCTCGACAAGATTAAGCGGTGATGCCGTAATTTTGTTGTTCCGCCGGTGGTGTCCTCCGTCGGTTCGTCGTAAATAGGCAAAGGCAACCGGACGTGAATACCGCAATCGACGCCGAGCGCCGGAACCAGCATCGATCGGATAAGAGCATGGCTGCCATCAAGAGTATTGGAGTGATTGGTGCGGGGCAGATGGGCAATGGCATAGCCCATGTCTGCGCGCTGTCGGGCTTTCCCGTAATGCTCAACGACGTGTCGGGTGAGCGCATCAAGGCCGGCATGGCGACCATCAATGGCAACATGACGCGCCAGGTCTCCAAGAAGTTGATCAGCGAGGACGCGCGCAAGAAGGCGCTCGAGTTGATCAAGCCGGCGGAAAAATACGACGATCTGACGAATTGCGACCTGGTGATCGAGACCGCGACCGAAAAGGAAGAGGTCAAGCGCAAGATTTTCGCCGGCCTGTGCACTTCGCTTAAACCCGAAGCCATCATCGCCACCAACACGTCGTCGATCTCGATCACGCGGCTGGCGTCGTCGACCGACCGGCCCGAACGCTTCATCGGCATCCACTTCATGAATCCGGTGCCGCTGATGGAACTGGTGGAGTTGATCCGCGGCATCGCCACCGACGATCCCACCTTCGAGGCGAGCAAGGCCTTCATCTCGAGCCTCGGCAAGACCATCGCGGTGGCCGAAGACTTCCCGGCCTTCATCGTCAACCGCATCCTGCTGCCGATGATCAACGAGGCAATTTATACGCTCTATGAAGGTGTCGGCAACGTTGAGTCGATCGACACTGCCATGCGCCTCGGCGCGCATCATCCGATGGGACCGCTGGAGCTAGCCGACTTCATCGGCCTCGATACCTGCCTATCGGTCATGCAGGTGCTCTACGAAGGGCTTGCCGATTCCAAATACCGGCCGTGTCCACTCTTGGTGAAATACGTCGAGGCCGGCTGGCTCGGCCGTAAGGCCCAGCGCGGCTTTTACGACTACCGCGGCGACAAGCCGGTGCCGACGCGCTGAATCAAAGCTTCGGTCAATCGGACGGATATTTCTGACGCCCGGCCTTGTGCCGGGCGTTGGTGTTTCTGGCGCACGTGTCCTACGCCGCCGCAGCCGTGAACTGCGGCATGGTCTGCTGCCAGCACGGCAGCGCAGAGACGCGACCGAACCACTCTCGGACGCGCGGGTAGGGCGCGAGCGGCAGGTCGGCGCGCTCGGCATAGAACAAGGGCACTGCAATCGAGAAGTCGGCGAGCGTTACGGCGTTGTCCACGAGATACGACTGCTTCGCGAGATGAGCGTCGAGTATCGCCGCGTCTCGGTTGAAACATTCGAGGCCGTTTGCCACCGCAGCTCCGTCGGGCGGGCCGAGATTGAGGATCTGCTTCACGATGCGCTGGATCAATAGTGGCTCGCAAGCTTCCTTGCCCCAGTGGGCGAGTTGCCAGCTCTGCCAGCGCATGATGTCGGCGCGTGCGCGGGTATCGTCCGGCCACAGCGAATTGGGCTTTTGGCTCGCGAGATACTGCATAATCGCATTCGATTCCCAGAGCTTGAAATCGCCGTCGATCAGCACCGGCGCGCGGCCGGTGGGGTTGAGGGCTAGATAGTCCGGCGTGTGCGAGGCGCCCTTGGTGAGATCGACAAATTCGAGCTCAAGCGGAATAACGAGATAGGCCGCGACGGCGCGCACCTTCCAGGTATTAGGTGAGGCCGGAAAGCCGATGAGTTTCATGGATAGTCTCCATTACGAACGTTAGCGTTAGGGGCGTTGATCAGCCGAGGAAGCGCTCCAGCTTGACCATGGTGCCGTTCCAGCCAGCTTCGTGGCGGTCGCGTGCGTCCTCGTCGAAGAACTGTTCATGGTGCAGCGTCATCAGCGTGCCGTCGCCCTCCGGCTTGAAGGTGACGGTAACCAGTGACTCGCGCTCCGGCGTCGTTTTCCACGCCCAGGTGAACACCAGTTTCTCGTTCGGCACGATCTCGCGGTAGACGCCGCTGACGCTGTGCTCTTCGCCGCTGCTGGTGGCCATCTTGATGGCGTAATGGCCGCCGACGCGCAGATCGCATTCGACGGCCGGAGCCGTGACTTCGCCGGGCCCCATCCAGCGCGTCATTTTCTCCGGGTCGGTCCAGGCGTTGAAGACCTTCGCTGGCGCTGCGTTGAAACGGCGTTTGATGGTGAGGCTTGGCTTGGTGAGAACGTCGGCCATGGTTCTTCCTCCAGGAAGGCGGCGAGTTGATCGAGGCGCTCGGTCCAGAAGCGCTGATAGCGGTTGAGCCAGTCGTTGGCCCCTCGCATCGGCTCGGCGCGCAAGGTGCAGGAGACCGTGCGGCCGACTTTTTCGCGGGTGACCAAGCCGGCGTCCGACAAAACGTCGAGATGCTTCATTACCGCCGGCAGCGACATGGAAAACGGCTTGGCGAGTTCGCTTACTGAAATACTCTCGCGCTTGCTGAGCTGCGCCAGCAGCGCGCGCCGGGTGGGGTCGGCGAGGGCGGCGAAAGTGCGGTCGAGTGTTGCGGGTGAATAGTAAACCATTTGGTTAAGTGTAACCGCGCGCAGCTGGAAGTCAAGAGGTTGGAAAGGATGTCCGCAATTCGATCTTTGTTGTTAGGGTTTTGTTGACTCTGCGGTCCCAAGGTTTTCCGGTCATGGACCCGGCGACCCTTGTAGCAGTGATGTCCGGCGCTCAGGCCAGTAGCGCCCGGATGATTTTGGCGGCCAAGATGCTACGCATGAACGCGGACGCGTCAGGTCTAGTCGCCAAGATTGTCGGATCCGCCCAGCAGAACCTGAAAAGCCTCGCCAACGTGGCGAACGGCGTCGGCCAGAACGTCAATATCATTGCGTGAGCGGTCCTGCCGGGCTCAACCCTTGCCAAGTGCTGCCTTGACCAGCTTGAGCGCATCGCTGCTGGCCCAGTCGGCCGGGCCGGCGATGGTGCCGACCTCGCAGCCCTTCGGGTCCACCAGCAAAGTAGTCGGCATGCCGAAGGCGCGGCCGATGTTTTTCAGGTCCTGGAAAGCCTCGGCGCTGGGGTCGGCGTAATAGGTCAGGTGCTTGACGCCGATCTGCTTGAGGAAGTCCTTCGGGTGCTGCGGATTTCGCGTGTCGATATTAACCGCCACGACCTGAAAATCGGGCCCACCAAGTTCGCCCTCCAGCTTGTCGAGCGTCGGCATTTCGGCCCGGCACGGCACGCACCAGGTGGCCCACAGGTTGAGAAGCACCGTGCGGCCGTGGAAGTCGGCGAGTTTGACCGGCTTCCCGTCGGCACTCTGGAAAGCGACGTTTGGCACCTTGAGCGGGTTCTTGGCGACGTTAACCGCAGCCACCTGGCCGGTGGCGAAAGGGGCTACTTTCTTAGCCAAGTCCACCGCTGGCCGGCACTCGGGGGCGCCGCCCGCATTGCCTGTCAGGGCCCCGATCCCGTATACCGCCGCAGCGATCACGGCCACGCTGGCTAGACCGGTTGCCACAAGCTTGGGAAAGCGATTTTTGACGGGGTTGGGCGAAGGCTGGTCGGTCACGAGCGGCAAAACCTCGGTAGCGATGCCAAAGTGATGGCAAATTGATCCATTGGGCACCAAGATGAGCAACAAAATGTGGGGCGGGCGATTTGCGTCTGGCCCGGATGCCATCATGGAGGAGATCAACGCCTCCATCGACTTCGACCGGCATCTCTACCGCCAGGACATCGCCGCGTCCAAGGCCCATGCCCAGATGCTGGCCAAGCAAGGCATCATTACGGCGGACGATGCGGCAAATATCGCTCACGGGCTAGACACGATCCTGTCAGAGATCGACGCCGGCAAGTTCTCCTTCCAGCGCGCGCTTGAGGACATCCACATGAACGTGGAGAGCCGGCTCAGCGAGCTGATCGGCGCGGCCGCCGGGCGGCTGCACACCGCGCGCTCGCGCAATGATCAGGTCGCGACCGACTTCCGGCTGTGGATGCGCGATACCGTCGACACCATCGACCTGGCGCTCGCCGGCTATCAGAACGCGTTGGCGACCAAGGCGCTCGAGCACGCCGGCACGGTGATGCCGGGCTTCACGCACTTGCAGACCGCGCAGCCGGTCACCTTCGGCCATCATCTGCTCGCTTATGTGGAGATGGCGGCGCGCGATCGCGGCCGCTTCGGCGATGCCCGCAAGCGCATGAACAAATCGCCGCTCGGGTCGGCGGCGCTCGCCGGCACCTCGTTTCCGCTCGACCGCGACATGAGCGCCAAGGCGCTCGGTTTCGACCGTCCGATGGCCAATTCGCTCGATGCCGTGTCCGATCGCGACTTCGTCATGGAGACGCTGGCGGCAGCGTCGATCGCGGCGGTGCATCTGTCGCGCTTCGCCGAAGAGATCGTAATCTGGACGTCGCCGCTCACCGCCCTGGTGAAGTTGTCGGACAAGTTCACCACCGGCTCCTCGATCATGCCGCAGAAGCGCAACCCGGACGCGGCCGAACTGGTGCGCGCCAAGACCGGCCGTATCATCGGCGCGCTCAACGGCATCCTTGTCGTGATGAAGGGCCTGCCGCTCGCCTACGCCAAGGACATGCAGGAGGACAAGGAGGGCGCCATGGACGCGCTCTCCGCACTCTCGCTGGCGATCGCAGCGATGACTGGCATGGTGGCCGATCTCGTCCCTGACACCGCGCGCATGAAGAAAGCGGCGGGCGAGGGCTATGCCACCGCCACCGATCTCGCCGACTGGCTGGTTCGCGCGCTCAAGATGCCGTTCCGCGAAGCCCACCACATTACGGGCCGCATCGTCGCCAGGGCGGCCGAGGCGGGTGTGCCGCTGCACCGGTTGCCGCTCGCGATCATGCAGGAGATTGAGCCGCGCATCGGCGACGAGGTGTTCAATGTGCTGTCGGTCGACAAGTCGGTGAAAAGCCGGACCAGCTATGGCGGTACCGCGCCGAAAAATGTGCGCACGCAGGCCAAGAAGTGGCTGCGTGCTCTGGAAAAAGAGAAATCCTGACTTCGCCTTGTTTGGCGGTTTTGCTATGGTGGCTAAATAAGGAGCGCGGTTCGTGAGCCATTTCCCCGATCGATTGTTTTTCCGCCTGGCGCTGGCCGGCGCGCTCGCCGCCGCCTTCGGCTTGGCCGCTTGCGGCCGCAAGGGTCCGCTCGATCCGCCGCCGAGTGCCGTCTCCGCCACGGGCAAACAGGAGCCTGCCAACACGAGCTTGATCAACTCGCCGTTTGAGAAGCGCGCCGGCAAGCCGCAACGCAATCAGGTGCCGGACAAGAGTTTCGCTCTCGACCCTCTGCTCAACTGAGCGCGCGATGAACCATTTCGCTTATCGTGACGGCGTGCTGTGCGCCGAGGCGGTGCCGCTTGACGCCATCTCGGCGCAAGTCGGCACGCCGTTCTATTGCTATTCGACGGCCACGTTGACGCGGCACTACAATGTGTTCGCTAACGCCTTTGCCGGTACGAACGCGCTCATCTGCTATGCGATGAAGGCGAACTCCAATCAGGCGGTGATCAAGACGCTTGCTAAACTCGGTTCTGGCGCCGACGTGGTGTCGGGCGGCGAGTTAAAGCGCGCGCGCGCGGCCGGCATTCCGCCTGACAGAATCGTGTTCTCCGGCATAGGCAAGACCGCGGGCGAGCTTGCGCTCGCACTCGACGAGCGCATTCTCTGCATCAATGTCGAGTCGGAGCCTGAACTCGAACTGTTGTCTGGAATCGCGGTCGAGAAGGGACAACGCGCGCCGGTCTCGATCCGCGTCAACCCGGACGTCGACGCAAAGACCCACCACAAGATCGCGACCGGCAAGGCCGAGAACAAGTTCGGCATTCCGATCAGCCGCGCTCGCGACGTCTATGCACACGCCGCCAAGTTGCCGGGCATCAAGGTGACCGGCGCTGACATGCACATCGGCAGCCAAATCACCGATCTTGAGCCATTCACCAACGCCTTTACGCTGCTCGCCGAGTTCGTGCGCACCTTGCGCGCCGACGGCCACACGATTTCGCATGTCGATCTGGGCGGCGGTCTGGGCATTCCCTATCACGAGACCAACGATCCGCCGCCGCTGCCGGACGCCTACGCCGAGGTGGTGAAGAGCACCATGAGGGATCTCGGCTGCCGGCTGATTTTCGAGCCGGGCCGGCTGCTGGTTGGCAACGCAGGTATCCTGGTAACGCAAGTGTTGTTTGTGAAGCACGGCGAGGCCAAGAATTTTATTGTTGTCGACGCCGCCATGAACGACCTGATCCGTCCAACGCTCTACGACGCCTATCACGAGATACGTCCGGTCAAGGAACCGCTGGCAGCCCGGCGCATCCGCGCCGATGTGGTGGGGCCAGTGTGCGAGAGCGGCGATTGCCTTGCCCACGACCGCGAGATGCCGGAGCCCAAGGCCGGCGATCTGTTGGCGGTGATGACCGCCGGCGCCTACGGGGCAGTGCAGGCCGGCACCTACAACACTCGCGCGCTGGTGCCGGAAGTGCTGGTGAACGGCGAGAAATGGGCCATCGTCCGCCCGCGGCTCGAGGCCGAGCAACTTATCGCGCTGGATCAGATGCCCGATTGGCTCTAAATCACGGTCCTGCGAAGCTGGACCGTGGCGGCTTCGGATCTGCCATGCGGTAGGTCGTTCCGCCTTGAAACCGGCCCAATCATTGCATCCGATTACATGATCATACCCTGACCGCACGCCGGCATGGCTGTGGGAGCATAAATGCTCGCGTGGTGTGGGAAATAGGCTCGTGCTAGTGTGTTAGTGGACGAGAGATTCTCTTAGTCCGGGCGACGGAGCGGTTTTTGGACAGCGACGATCTCACTCCCGACCGGGAGGTGCCCATCCGGGTGTTGCTCGCCCGGGCCGTCCAACGCGCCCGAGGCAGCCTGCTGTGGGAACGATTGTGGCCGGCGCTCGCCACCTTCGCCATGGCGCTCGGTCTATTCCTCACCCTCTCCTGGGCTGGGCTCTGGCTGTTGCTGCCACCGCTCGGCCGCGCCATCGGGCTTTCGATCTTTGCTCTGATCGTTATCGCTGCAGCGGTGCCGTTGATTCGGCTACGGGTGCCCAGCATCCATGACGGACTGCGCCGGCTCGACCGCGTGAGCGGAGAGCCGCATCGTCCGGCCACCTCGGTCGTCGATCATATTGCCGCCAACGACCACGACCCGGTGGCGAGGGCGCTGTGGCAGGCTCATGTCGAGCGCGCGTTGATGTCCGCGCGCAAGCTGAAGGCTGGTTGGCCGTCGCCGCGGCTGGCGTTGCGCGATCCCATGGCCTTGCGGGCGCTGATTCTTATCCTGGCGGTGGCGAGCTTCTTCGGCGCCAGCGGCGAACGTTTCAAGCGCGTCGCCGCTGCCTTTGACTGGCAGGGCGTTGTCGCGCCGGCGAATTTCCGCATCGATGCGTGGGTCACGCCACCGGTCTATACCGGGCGTCCGCCCGTGATGCTTTCGGGCTTGCGCCCCGGCCAGGCGGCGCAGCCGCAAGGCGCGCCGGTTCAGGTGCCGGTCGGCAGCCAACTCGTGGTGCGCTCGACGGGAGACGTGCATTTCGACGTCGTGCGCAAGGGCGGTATCGAGGTTGCCAAGGCGGACGCGAACAAGGCCGATGCCAGATCGCCACTACCCAAGGGCAGCGAAGAGCGCCGCTTCGTCATCACGAGCGACGGCGAAGCCGTACTGCACGGCGCTGGCAGCGATCTGACCTGGGCGTTCACCGCTATTCCAGACCGCGCGCCGACGATTACCTTACTCAAAGATCCACAGCGACAAGTGCGTGGCGCCCTGCGCCTCGACTACAAGATGAGCGACGATTATGGCGTGGTCGGCGCCAGTGCCGTCTTCGCGCTGAAGGGCTCCAAGGACGAGGAGGCGAATGGGAAGCCGGCCCATCCGCTGTTCGGCCCGCCCGAATTCAAATTGACGCTGCCGAATGCGCGTACCCGCTCTGGCGCCGCGCAGACCACGCACGATCTGACCGCGCATCCATGGGCCGGCGCCGAGGTCTCGATCCAACTGGTCGCCCGCGACGAGGCGGGCAACGAAGGCCGCAGCAAGGCGGTCGACTTCACGCTGCCGGAACGCATCTTCACCAAGCCGATCGCCCGCGCGCTGATCGAACAGCGGCGCGTCCTCGCGCTCGATGCCAACGAGAAGTCGCTGGTGCTGACCGCACTCGACGCGCTCACGATCGCGCCGGAAAAATTTACTCCCGACGCCGGCGTCTATTTGGGGCTGCGCTCGATCTATTACGACCTCAAGCGCGCGCGCACCGATCCGGCGCTGCGCGACGTGGTTGCGCGCATGTGGGACATGGCCGTGCAGCTTGAGGACGGCAATGTCAGCAAGGCTGAGCAGGCGCTGCGGCAAGCGCAGGATGCTTTGCGCCAGGCGCTTGAACGCGGCGCCAGCGACCAGGAACTGAAAAAGCTGATGGATCAGCTGCGCGCGGCCATGGACAAGTTCATGCAGGCGCTGGCCGAGCAGATGCGCAAGAATCCGCAGCAGCTCGCGCGTCCGCTTGACCGCAATACGCGCACGTTGCGTCCGCAGGATCTCAACCAGATGCTCGATCGGCTGGAGCGGCTTGCCCGTTCCGGCCAGCGCAACGCCGCGCAGCAACTCCTCGACCAAATGCAGTCGATGCTGGAGAACCTGCAGATGGCGCAGCCTGGCCAGATGGACGATGGTGAGGACGAGATGGATCAGGCGCTCAACGAATTGAGCGACATGATTCGCAAACAGCAGCAACTACGCGACCGCACCTTCAAGCAGGGTCAGGATATGCGGCGCGACCGCCAGCGCGAGCAGCGCGGCCAGCAGCAGTTCGGCGATCTGCGGCAGGACCAGCAGGCTTTGCGTGAGCGTCTGAACAAGCTGCTTGATCAGCTGCGCAAGAATGGTTTGGGCAATATGCCGCAGCAAGGTCAGCAGCCGGGTCAGAAAGGGAACCAGATGGGGCAGCTAGGCCAAGCTGGCAAGGAAATGGGCAAGGCCCAGGGTCAGCTCGGCCAGGGTGACTCCGAAAGTGCCGTCGGCTCGCAAGGGCGAGCGTTGGAAGCCATGCGCAAAGGTGCGCAAGGCCTGGCGCAGTCGATGCAGCAGAACGGCTTCGGGCCCGGCCAGGGCCAGCCCGGTCGCACCGGCCGTGCGCGCGCGCAACAGGACACCGATCCGCTCGGGCGGCCGATGCGCGGCCGCGAATATAGCGACGACGCCACCGTGAAGGTGCCAGGCGAGATCGACGCGCAGCGCGCGCGCCGAATTCTTGAGGAACTCCGCAAGCGCTACGGCGAGAGCTTCCGTCCGCAGATGGAGCTCGACTACATCGAGCGTCTGCTCAAAGGATACTGATCGGGTTAGTGATCGCCGCCGGTCTGCGCGGGCTTCTTCGCGCCAGCGGCCATATCGGTGGCTTCCTGCGCAGTTACGAAGCGAACCAGCACGTCCTTGGCATTGGCCGGCGGCGAGGCGAGTTCGCTGCGGAAATTAAGCTCTCCCCCGGGATCGAGTGAAGTGCGCAAAGGCTTCGTGGTCCAAGTGTAGATTTCCTGTCTGGCGGCGTTGCGGACGGCGAAGCGCAGATCCGGTACATTGACCGGCGCGCGGCCGGTGCTCACGATGGTGCCCTCTACCGTGAGGCCCTCGCCGCTCGTGCCGCTCGGCGATATACGCACATTCTCGAATTTCAGGTGTTGCAGGTTGACCGGAAGGCCGATCGCAGCAAACAGCGAAGCGGTCTGCGGCAGGTAGCGCACCACTTCGGTGCGACCGCCGATAATGGCAACGTTGACGGCGAACAGCACCAGAATGGCGGCCGTCCAGCGCGACGCGCGTTTGGCCTGCTTGCGGCGCGATTTGAGACGTCGGCGACGGGCGGCAAAAGTTTCGACGTCGTCGGATTCTTGCTCGTGTCCAGTACCGGCTGGCGGTGCCTGTTCCATCGACGGTACCAGCGAAGGCGCGTCCGCGATGATCTCGGGCTCTTGGTGCGCGGCTGCGGGCGCGCCTGCCGGCTCGCTCGGCTCGCCGAGTTGGTCCTCGGCCGGCCCGAAACTTTCTGCCGGGCCGGTCCCTAAATCCTCCGCGACCGGCGATGGGGTCATTTCCCCGGGTGGCGCCCGCAGGAACGGCTCCTTCTCGGCTGATTCGGCCTCGGAGACAGCCTCGTCAACGAAGGCGGCGGCCTCATCCTGCGCCGCGTCCGCGAACCAGGTCGCCTTGCATCGCGCGCATCGCACCATGCGTCCGCCCGCACCCAGGGAGGTCGCGTCGATTATGTAAGACGTTGCGCAGCTCGGACAGACGATCAGCATGGAATTCGTGACAATGAATCGGCGACGGCTCGTTCCGTGACCCTAGCAGCAGTCCGTTAACGGATCGGAAACCATGCTGGCTAAAGCTTTCGGGCGCCAAGAGACCCTTTCGGGCGGGGATAAGTTCTGGCGGCGCCGCAATAATCTTGTAAAAGCGACCGGGGGACGTTTCTGAACCCGATCACGGAACTCTGCCGGTTGACCTGCGGCAGGGGGCCTTGAAGGGAATTTGTCGGAGAGGGGTGTGGTCCGATTCGAGAATGTCGGCTTGCGCTACGGCCTGGGGCCGGAGGTCCTGCGCGACCTCACGTTCCGCATCGAGCCGCATTCGTTCCAGTTCCTGACCGGCCCCTCCGGTGCCGGCAAGACCTCGCTGTTGCGCCTGCTGTTCCTGTCGCTGAAGCCGACGCGCGGGCTGATCACCCAATTCGGCCATGACGTCGCCACCCTGTCGAAGGACGCGGTCGCCACGCTGCGCCGCCGCATCGGCATCGTGTTTCAGGATTTCCGCCTGCTCGATCATATGACCACCTATGAGAACATCGCGCTGCCGCTTCGCGTCATGGGCCGGCCCGAGGAGAGTTACCGCGAGGAAGTGGTGGAATTGCTCAACTGGGTCGGGCTCGGCGACCGCATGTGGGCGCTGCCGCCGGTGCTCTCCGGCGGCGAGAAGCAGCGCGCGGCGATCGCGCGCGCGGTAATCGCGCGCCCGCAACTGCTGCTCGCCGACGAGCCTACCGGCAATGTCGATCCGAGCCTGGCGCAGCGACTCTTGCGGCTGTTTATCGAGCTCAACAAGTCTGGCACGTCGGTGGTAATCGCCACCCACGACATCGCCCTGATGGACCAGTACGATGCGCGCCGGCTCGTGCTGCACGATGGACGCCTGCACACCTACGATTGATGGACGACTGAGACGCCCATGCTCGACACCGGCACGACCGACCTGACCACGGCGCCACGTACGCCCGGCGTCGGCATGCCGCGTTTCGAAACGCCGCTGGTGCCGCGCTATTCGATCGCCGGCCGCGCGTTGGTGGCGGTGGTCGCGATCATGACGTTTCTCGCCGCGCTCACGGTCGGTGCGGTGATCCTGATCAGCGGCTCCGCCAGCAGCTGGGAGTTTGACGTGGCGCGCGAAGTCACGATCCAAGTCGTCCCTGCGTCCGGCGTCGACGTCGATGCCACGGTGAAGAAGGCGGCGGCCATTGCGCGCGGCTTTCCCGGCATCGATGACGTGCGGCCCTACAGCAAGGAAGAGTCGACCAAGCTTCTGGAGCCGTGGCTCGGCAGCGGCCTCACGCTCGATGAGTTGCCGATCCCGCGGCTGATCGTGGTTCGGCTCGTTTCCGGGGCCAAGCCCAATCTCGCAGGATTGCGCCAACGGCTCGCCAAGGATGCGCCCGGCGCGATGCTCGACGACCACCGCGGCTGGATCGGGCGCATGCGCACGATGGCTGGCACCGCGGTCGGCACCGGCGTCGCCGTGTTGCTCCTGATGCTCGCCGCCACCATGCTGTCGGTCAGCTTCGCCACCCGCGGCGCCATGGCGACCAACAAGCCGGTGATCGAAGTGCTGCATTTCGTGGGCGCCAAGAACGCCTTCATCGCGCGTCATTTCCAGATTCATTTTCTCCTTCTCGGCCTGCAGGGCGGCGCCATCGGCGGCGCCGCCGCCATGCTGCTGTTCGCGCTCGCCAGCCTGATCAGCGGCTGGTTCGGCGGCAGCGCGGCGGGGGCTGAGACCGCCGCGTTGTTCGGTTCGTTCTCCATCGGCTTTTGGGGCTACGCCGCTGTGCTCGCGCTGATCGTGCTGATCGCGCTGGTGACGGCCTGGACATCGCGCCACACGGTGAACCGCACGCTGGAGACGATCGACTAGGATGTTTTGGCGTCTCACCCGTTTTATCGGCATACTCACGATGGCGGCCGGCGCCATCGCCATCGTGCTGTTCGCCGCCGGCTATTTCTGGTTCGTGCGGCAGATCCCGCACAAGGAGGCGGCGCTCGACCGCAAGGCCGACGGCATCGTGGTGCTGACAGGCGCCGCCGCGCGCATCCCCGACGCCATCGGGCTGCTGGCGGCCGGGCGCGGACAGCGCCTCCTGATCACCGGCGTCTATCGCAACACCCGCTCCCGCGAAATCGCGCGGCTGACGCCGCTCTACAACCGCTTCTTTGCCTGCTGCATCGACCTCGACCGCTCGGCGCTCAACACCTACGGCAACGCCATCCAGGCGCGTCGGTGGGCGCACGAGCATCATTTCAAGTCGCTCATCGTGGTGACCTCCAACTGGCACATGCCGCGCGCCATGGTCGAGATCGAGCACCAGCTTCCCGACATCATGCTGATCCCCTATCCGGTGATCTCGGAACGGCTGAAGAACGATCCTTGGTGGTCGAATGTCGAAAGCGCGCGTTTCCTCTTCGCCGAATACGTGAAATACCTGTTCGCGCAGGCGCGCTTTCACGTCGATCCCGACCTCGCCGATTAAGGAAGTGGGTCAAGTGCAGATTCTGCTTCGCTCCATCGTTTTCAACGTCGCGTTTTATCTGAACACGGTGTTATGGCTGATCGTGGCGTTGCCAGCCTTCTTCATGCCCTATCGCGCGGTGATCTGGATCGCCAAGAGCTGGGGCCGCGTGAACCTGGTGCTGCTGCGCGTGATCGCCGGCATCGATGTTGAATGGCGAGGCACTGAGAAAATCCCTTCCGGACCGCTGATTGTCGCGGCCAAGCACCAGTCGGCGTGGGAGACCTTCGCGCTGCTGACGCTGTTCGACAATCCGTTGTTCATCCTCAAGCGCGAGCTGCAATGGATCCCGATTTTCGGCTGGCTCTTGATCAAGGGCCGCATGGTGGCGATCGACCGCCGGCGCGGCAAAGAGGCGCTCGCCGCCATGAACGAGCGCGCGCGCATCGAGCTTGCCGACGGCCGCCAGCTCATCATTTTCCCCGAAGGCACGCGGCGCCCCGCCGGCGCCGAGCCGCGCTACAAGTTCGGCGTGGCGCACATCTATGGGGTGGAAGGCGTGCCGTGCCTGCCGATCGCACTCAATTCCGGGCTGTTCTGGCCGCGCCGTTCGATCCTGCGCCGGCCAGGCAAGGTGATCGTGGAAATCCTCGATCCGATTCCGCCGGGGCTCGGCAAGGAGGCGTTCTTCGGCCGGCTGCAAAACAGCATCGAAGCGGCGAGCAACGGGCTGATCGCGGAAGCGCAACGCAAGCGTAAGCGCAGTCGCGGGCGCTAGCGCGGCGCCCGCGTCGCGATTTGCGCAAGCCGCCCGCGCCGTCATACCTCGTAGCTTCCTTCTGCCTCCATCTTGTTGAGCGCGGCGACGAGTTCGGCCTGCACCTTGCGCCAGCGCTCATCCTCGACTTCGGGCGAGGGGGCGTTCGAGCACTTGTTATTTGGCGCCATGCAGTCGCGCTGGCGCCGGCACTGCCGCTCAGGGCAGCCGCGCCAATCATTGAGGATCATGTGGAGGCGGCGCGCGAGCCGGATGCGGAGGGCGTCTTCGTCCCCCACTGGATTCGGCCCTTCGCCGTCGATGCGCAGGCGGTGCTCGAGGCCGGTTTCGCGCGCCGCCGCGGGCTTCTTCTTCGCTGTGGAAAGGGTAGGGGATCGTGCCATGGGCTGTTCTCCGGGACATGAGGAAGCCGTGTCCGCGCGCGACATTGCGGCGGATCTTCAGAAGCGTCCCGCGCACCTGAGAGAAAGGGAGAAGTGCGAGGGGTGGAGCACTGAAAGGCGTGTCCAGTCGACCTCCCGCCTCGCCTTGCGGCAGGGGAGGCCGCGCCGTTTCGAGGCCCGACGCGCGGCCTTCCGATGCTCCACCCGCGGCGTTTTCTTTCCTCCTGGAGCCGTTCTCTCCGGGCGGGGACGGCTTGTTTGAGCCTCCCACCTGTCAAACGTCCCGCAGAATGCCGCCCTTATAGGTATGCAAACCTAGGTATAAATAGCAATTGGAGCGGAGTTCAACAGGCAAAGTTGGGCGCGCCGCTCAATGTTATTATGCAAACTCCATACGGCAATTGTGGAAATCCTCGATCGGACCGCGGTGATCAAACAGTGATTTGATCCAGGTCAATACGCCTATGGGTCTTTGTGTCTCACTAAAAGCGTGGCTTTTTTGCTGTAGGTAGGAAGTTAAAATGAAAAGCTAGCGAATTTTTATCGGTGCGGTGTTGATCGCCGCGCTGCCGAGTGCCGTTGCGACAGCGAACAGCGTCTCTCTTTCTCCATGGTCTGAGGGATACATTGTCCACCTTGCCGATGGAACTGTATGGGACCCGAATTTCGGATTGCCGGTTGAAATCGGCGCCCTCAACGGGATCAACGCAGGAGACCCCACCTTAGCAAACGAGCTTAGAGGGATCATAGAATTTAGTATTGGCAATTTGCTGCCTGCGACAATCAATAGCGCTATGC
Organism: uncultured Pseudomonadota bacterium; assembly: GCA_963732895.1. Classification (GTDB taxonomy): domain Bacteria; phylum Pseudomonadota; class Alphaproteobacteria; order Rhizobiales; family Xanthobacteraceae; genus Pseudolabrys. The sequence continues at coordinate 73,677 of CAVTBG010000004.1, forward strand.
TAAGTCTTACTATTAGTCCTTTGAACGCGCCGCTTGGCTGTTTCGGTTTTTCAACCTGCCCCTCCAGCCCTGCAATAGATCTTGCCTTTTTCAACGGGTCTGCGGGCGGCCCTCAAAAGAGCGATTATAACGCGGGCAACAGCTTTGCTACAATTTTGCCGGTTGTCACTGGTCAGACGTATACGTTCGACGTCACGAGCCTAGTGGCAGCGCCAGTGACAAGCGGCGGAAATTGGCCAAGTATTCGATTGACGGCGCTCGTAGGATCAGAGCCAGACGCTTTTGGCGCAAACTCTATCGACAATTTTAGCGACATGAATCTATCCTTGGATTTCACTCCGGGCGGAGCTCCTCCCGCAGTCCCATTGCCAGCCGCGCTCCCACTCTTCGCCACCGGGCTTGGCGCGTTCGGTCTGCTAGGCTGGCGCAGGAAAAAGAAGGCTCGAGCAACCGCCTGATCAACACAGATGCTCTGATTTGGAGCGACCGCCGCGAGGCGGTCTTTCTGTATGTGCTGTTCGTTGCGCTGCATCGGTAGCGATTGGCCCTTAGCGTCAATTCGTGGCGACGCAGAAATCGGTCGGCATTGGATGGCCCTCGGCGGACGTTCGGAAAGCACCGCCGCTTTCGGATCTGCGGCGGTGCAACTTTCTGTCTCGTCGAACGCCACGATCCAATCGTCGGTCGGGAATAATTAGCTGGCTTGCAGGGCCGACAATTGCTCCGTGTCGAAGCGGGCGCGCAATTTCGCGATGGCGATGGCATCCGGCGACCCGCTGCGGGTCACCAGTTTCACCAGCTCGTCGAAATATTGCTCGTGGCCTGGGGGCGACACGGTCATGATCATTCGCGCCGGTTGGTCGCTGGCATTGGCGATGTTGTGCGGCACGCCCGGCGGGATGAAGACGTAGGTTCCGGGCTTGGCGTGGATCAGTTCGCCGCCCACATGCCACTCGCACTCGCCCTCCAGCACATAGAAGGTCTCTTCCTGGACGCGGTGAACGTGGGTGCCGGTGGAAAAACCGGCCGGCAACGTCCAATCGAACATGGAAGTGTGCTTGGTGTCCTGGCCGGTCACAAGGAAGACCAAAGGCTTCCCGGCCAACGAGACCTGTTTTCCCTCGCCGGGCATGCGGACGACCGCTTTCGCGCTCATGGTATCCTCCGTAGGTTTGCGTTTCATCGCGCCTTGAGACGTCCACCATCCTGCTCCAGGCCCCCGGAAAGGTCGTGAAATCACTCCGAAAAAGTTGCAAAATGTCTCCAAAGAGGGCGGCCTACCCATGGCGACGATGTACGAATTCGGTCCGTTCCGTCTCGATGCGGACGCCGAAATTCTGTTTCGCGGCGCCCAACCGATCGTGCTGGGCCAACGCGCGGTGGCGCTGCTTCGGATGCTACTGGAACGGGCCGGCGCACCGGTTTCCAAAGATGCGCTGTTCGACGCGGCGTGGCCCGGGCTGGCCATCGAGGACAGCAATTTGACCGTCCAGATCGCGGCGCTACGCCGGGCGTTCGATGAATGCGGCGGCGGCGCGAATTGGATCGAGACGTTGCCGCGTCGCGGCTATCGCTATGTCGGGCCGGCGGTCGCGATGGGCGGCTCGCCGTCCGCCCCGTCGCCGCTGACCTCGCCGCTGGTCTTGCCGGACAAGCCGTCCGTCGCGGTGCTTCCGTTCACCTATCTGGGCGGCGATCCGGAGCAGGAGTATTTCGCCGACGGCATGGTGGAAGATATCGTCGCCGGATTGTGCCGCATCAAATGGCTGTTCGTCATCGCGCGCAGTTCGAGCTTCACCTACAAGGGGGCGGCCGTCGATGTGAGGCAAGTCGGTCGCGACCTGGGCGTGCGCTACATCCTGCAAGGAAGCGTCCGCAGGGACGGCCGTCGTGTCCGCATCTCCGCCCAGATGGTCGAGGCGGAGACCGGACATCAGTTATGGACCGAACGATTCGAACGCCCGCTCGACGACGTGTTCGCGTTGCAGGACGAGATCGCCCTGAACGTGGTCAGCGCCATCGAGCCCAGCCTGCGGCGCGCCGAGGTCGAGCGCGTCAAGCGCAAGCGGCCTGACAGCCTCGATGCCTACGACCTTGTCCTGCAGGCGCAGCCGGACGTGGATTCCGGAATGCCAGCGCAAGTGACCAAGGCATTAGTGCTCCTCGAGCGTGCACTCGTATTCGATCCGACCTATGCGCTGGCGCATGCATTCGCGGCCATGTGCCATCATTGTCTCTTTCTGCGCAGTGGGCTTCATGACGAGGAGCGATTGGCGTCGGTTCGCCACGCTCAGGCGGCCATCGTGCATGGCCCGGACGACGCGCACGCGCTAACCCTCGCCGGATTTTCAATCGGGATGGACGGGCACGATCGCGCCGCCGCATTCATAGCGTTGGAAGCTGCCCTGGCGATCAGTCCGTCGTCAGCGCTGACTTACGTTCTCGGCAGCGTCATTCTTGCTTGGGGCGGCGAAGCCGAACGTGCAATCGAGTGGAGCGAACGGGGCATGCGTCTCAGCCCGCGTGATCCGTGGGCTTTTGCGGCGTTCGATGCTCAGGCTATGGGTCATTTCCATCGCGGTCGCTATGACAAAGCTGCTCATGCCGCTTATAAGTCCGTGCACGCCAACCCTGCCCATAGCATTACCTATGTGCAATTGGCCGCCGCTCTCTCCAAACTCGGACGACTGGAAGAAGCCAAGGCGGCCGGGGAGAGGGTCCTCGAACTGCACCCCACCTTCCGGTACAGCCGCCAATTTGCCGGGGTCAACTGTGCTCCGACACTCGCGGCATCTCTTGGTGACGCCCTCCGCGCCGCTGGGTTGCCCGAATAATTTTTGCGCGTGTAACCGACGTGGGTGCCGTGTTGGTCGGCTTGTGGTCCTCAGCCGTCGCGCCAGGTCGAAGGTGCAGTCAGTCGCGCGAGGCTCACCCCGCCTTCTCGTGCAGCCCCTTCAGCCGCTCCGCCAGCAAATGCAGCGGGCCGTCGCGATAGCCTTGGGCCTCGATCTCCTTGACCGTGTCCAGCACGTAATCGCGGTTGACGCCGGAGCGGCCGTGGCCCTGGCGCACGTAATGAAGCTGCTGGTCGAGTGTGAGGCGGCCGGCATATTGCTCGTGGCCGCGGTCGACCATGTAGCAAAGAGCGGTGACGCGCTCGTTCGGGTCGTCGTTGAGCCACACCGCGCGCCGGGCCTCGCGGTAGACCATAGTGACCTGCTCGCGCTCGCGCAAATATTGGATCGTCGCGGCGCGCTTGTCCGCGGCCACGAGGTAGGCGATGCCGCGGCAGTTGCCGCCGCGGTCAAGGCCGAGCACCAGGCCCGGCTTCTCAGGCGTGCCCCGGTGGACGAAGGAATAGACGCAGAGCGCCCGGTGCGCACCGATCAGCCGGGCCGGGCGGCGCGCAAGGAAGTCGAAGCCGGGCCGCCACATGAGCGAACCATAGGCGAATACCCACAGGTCGCCACCGGATTGTTCGATTGTCGTTGTCATGAGGCTGGAAATCGGGGCCGAAGCGTTGACAGGGCCCGGCGGATCGGGTTCGCGTAACAGGCCCGCTGCCCCGGCGCAAGGTGCGGGGGTGGGATGTCAGGTCGCGCTCCAAGGTGGCGCGTTTAGGGGCGCAGAACGCCGCATTTGGCAGGCGTTGAATCAGTGCATGATCGCGGAAGAGCCTGTCCCCGGCGTGAATGTCGATGGGCACCGGTTTTCGGACAAGATCATGCGCCAGAATAATGTTAGGCGGGCACCGATCGGACCCGATAGCGACGGACTCCATGTCTCGATGGTGACAAGCGATAGCGCGCGCCGGCGCACCCGGCGCTACATCACCCTGGTCGCGCTGGTCGCCATCTTGTGCGGCGGCTGGAGCGCGTTCTGGTTCTTCGCCGCCGGCCAGGCGCAGAAGGCGATCGCCGGCTGGCGCGCGCGCGAGGCCTTAGCTGGCCGTATCTATACCTGCGGCGAGCAGACGCTGCGCGGCTTTCCGTTCCGCATCGAGATCGATTGCGCGCCGGCGGCGGCGGCGTTCAAGAGCGGCGGCACGCCGCTCAAGGCCGAGATCAGAGCCGCGCTGGTCGCCGCCCAGATCTATCAGCCGGGCCTGTTGATCAGTGAGTTGCAGGGGCCGCTCACCTTCGGCGAAGCGGGCAAGCCGCCGGACATCGTGGCCAACTGGAAGCAGGCGGTATCGAGTGTCGCCGGCAATCCGATCGCGCCCAAGCGCGTGGCGCTGGTGTTCGACAAGCCCGTGGTCGCACGCATGACCGGCGACAAGCTAGAGAATGTGCTGAACGCAGAGCACGTCGAGATCCACGGCCGCCTGGTGGGCGGCTCGGTGACGGACAAGCCGGTGATCGAGATCGCGCTCTCGATGAAGCAGGCCTCGTTGCCGACCGTGCACGCCGCGGCGGCCAAGCCGGTCGACGGCGAGATCGTCGCGACGCTGCACGGCTTGAAAGATTTCTCACCCAAGCCGTGGCCGGCTCGCTTCCGCGAGATCCAGAAGGCCGGCGGCTTCATCACCATCGAGAGGGCGCGGGCGCAGCAGGGCGAGACGCTCGCCGTCGGCAGCGGCAAGCTCAGCCTGAACGCACAAGGCTATCTGCAGGGCAAGCTGACGGTGACCGCGGCGGGGCTCGAGCATTTTCTCAACGCCATCGGCGCCGACATGGCGGTGAAGAACTCGCCGGAGATGGACAAGGTCGCCGGGTTCCTCGATCGGCTGGCGCCGGGGCTGGGCAACATCGCGCGCGAGCAGGCCGGCGCCCACATCACCTTCGGCATCAAGGCGATCGAGGGTGACAGCAAGCTGGAAGGCAAGCCGGCGGTCACGCTGCCGCTCATCTTCGACAACGGCGCGGTGTCGCTCGGTCCAATTCCATTGGGGCGCACGCCGTCGCTGTTCTAGGGATAGAACAACTCGTAGTCTCTGGCGTAGATCTAGCGCACGAGGCTCTCAAGCTCGTCGCTCATGCAATCATCGGGCTTGAAGTTGGTGTGCTCGTTGAAGCGCAGCGACAGGAACCATTTGGCCTTCTCCTCGCCGATCCATTTCGCGTGGTAGGCCTGCAGCGCGTCGGGGTCATCGAGGTGCTGTCGTGTAAGTGGCTTTGGCGCGGCAGCGATATTGTCGTGCTCTTTCCGCACTACCGATTTCGGGAAACGGTCGCGTTCCGCCCGCGTTTTGAAGGGCGAGCGAGGCGCCGAGCCCGGGCGCGTCCGACGCCGGTGCTGTCGGTTGCCTCAATCCCCGTCCGCCGCGTAGGGCTTCGGCAGCGGCTCGGGCGGAAGGCCGGAATGCGGGCGGCCGAAGTCGGGGGCGGGTGAATCCTGGCCGATATCGACGATGCCCTTGCGAATGGCCCGGGTGCGCTTGAAGTGCTCGAAAAGCGTATTGCCGTCGCCGTTGCGGATCGCCTTGGTGAGCAGGGCAATATCTTCGTTGAAGCGCCCGAGCATCTCCAGCACCGCGTCCTTGTTGGCGAGGAACACATCGCGCCACATGGTCGGGTCGGAGGCGGCGATGCGGGTGAAATCGCGGAAGCCGCCGGCGGAGAATTTCAGCACTTCCGAGCGCGTCACGGTTTCCAGTTCATCGGCGGTGCCGACGATGGTGTAGGCGATTAGGTGCGGCAGGTGGCTGGTCACCGCCAGTACTAGGTCGTGATGGTCGGGGGCCATGGTGTCGACATTTGCGCCGAGCAGGTGCCAGAACGCGGCGAGCTTTTCCGTTGCCGCGAGATCGGTGCCTTCGGGTGGTGTCAGGATGCACCAGCGGTTGACGAATAATTCGGCGAAACCGGCGTCGGGCCCGGAATATTCGGTGCCGGCGACCGGATGCGCCGGCACGAAGTGGACATTCTTCGGCAGGTGCGGGCTCATCTCGCGAACGACCATGCCTTTGACCGAGCCGACGTCGGAGACGATCGCGCCCGGCGCCAGATGCGGGCCGATTTCCCGCGCCACCGGACCGCAGGCGCCGACCGGAATACAGACGATGACGAGGTCGGCGCCTTCGACCGCCGCGGCGTTCGACTCGACAACCTGGTCGGCGAGGCCGAGCTCGGCGACACGCCTTCGCGTTTCCGGCGAGCGCGCGGTGGCGACGATCGAGCCGACCGCGTTTTGCGTTTTGGCGGCGCACGCGATCGACGAGCCGATCAGGCCGACGCCGATCAGCGCTAGACGGTTGAACAGGGTCTTCGGCGCGCTCACGCCGGCCTTCCCAGAAACTCGGCGAGCGATTTCACCACCAGCCGGTTGGCTTCCTCGGTGCCGACGCTCATGCGCAGGGCGTTGGGCAGGTGATAGGCGCCAACTTGACGCAACACCAAGCCGCGCTTCGTAAGAAACGCGTCCGCTTCCTTGGCGGTCTTGCCCTTGGTCTCCGGGAAATGGATCAGCATGAAGTTCGCGACGCTCGGCGTCACCTTCAGGCCGAGCTTGCTGATTTCCTCGCTCAGCCAAGGCAGCCAGCGCGCATTGTGCGCGCGCGAATATTCAATGTACGCGGCATCGCGGATGGCGGCGATGCCGGCGGCGATCGCCGGCGCGTTGACGTTGAACGGTCCGCGGATGCGGTTGATGGCGTCGATCACATGCGCGGGCCCGTACATCCAGCCGAGCCGCAGCGCGGCGAGCCCGTGGATCTTGGAGAAGGTGCGGCACATCGCGACGTTTTCCGACGTCGCCACCAATTCGATGCCGGCCTCGTAATCGTTGCGCTGGACGTACTCGGCGTAAGCCGCATCCAGCACCAGCAGCACGTGCGGCGGCAGGCCATTATGCAGGCGCTTGACTTCATCGAACGGAATGTAGGTCCCGGTCGGATTGTTCGGGTTGGCCAGGAAGACGATTTTTGTGCGCGGCCTCACCGCCCGCAGCATGGCGTCGACATTCGCAGTGTAGTTCGTTTCCGGCGCGACCACCGGCTTGGCGCCGGCGGCGAGCGTCGCGATCGGATAGACCAGGAAGCCGTGCGTGGCGTGGACCGCCTCATCGCCGTCCTTAAGGTAAGCGCGCGCAATCAGATTGAGCAGGTCGTCGGAGCCGGCACCGCAGACGATGCGCTCGGGATCGAGCCCGTAGGCCGCGCCGATCGCTTCGCGCAGCGCGGCCGAGGCGCCGTCCGGATAATCCTCCAGGTGCTCGCCGGCCCGGCGATAAGCTTCGAGCGCACGCGGGCTCGGCCCCAACGGGCTTTCGTTGGAGGAGAGCTTGTAGACTTTGTCGACGCCGGGGGCGGTGCTCTTGCCTGGGATATAAGGGGCGATGTCGAGCACGCCGGGGCGTGGTTGCGGACGGGTGGCGGTCATTGACGTTAACGCTGTTGGAAGTGGCTCAGGCCGGTTCGGCGGCCACCGTATAGCGGGTTGCGTGGCTGCCGACGAGGGCCGAGGAGCGCAAGGTGGCGCCGGCCTTAACGAGGGCTTGGCTGATCTGATCGAGGGAGACGCCCTGCGGCAGGGTCACCAAGAGGGCGGCGCCGTCGAAAGCGCGGTCGGGCACAGCCAGAAAATCAGCCACCATCGAGAGCGCCTCGGCCGCTTTGGCACCCCAGCCGGCAACCCGCACGCTCCACACAGCCGTTTCCGTCGCCATGGCGTCGGGCGCGACCCGCGACAGCACGAATACCGGCATGGCGGCTGGGTGGTCCGCGCGCTCGACGAACGGCAGGCGGGCGATGATCTTGGGCGCGGCATCGAATTCGAGCGCGCTCCACCAGGCGCCCGCGCCGGGGACGGCGATCGCCGGCACCAGGCCGAGATCGCCCTTGGATGCCGAGACCGCCGCAACCACGCCGGAGGCGCCCATATGGCCGATGAAGGGAACGGTGAAGCCGAAATGGAAGCGGGCGGAATCCCGCATCAGGGCGTCGCCGGCCGAGAGATCCGCGTGCACGGAGAAGGGGGCCTGGACATAGGTGAAGGTCGAAATGATCACCCGCCAGATGCTTTCGGCGGTATCCAGCGGCAAGATGCCTTTGTGGCGCTTGACCAGCCGGCGCATCATCTCGGCCTCGCGGGCGGGCCGGAACGCGGAGCCGGTCTCCTGGCCGCCTTTGACCGCGATCAGCCGGTCGATGATCTCGCTGCGCTCGATCAAAAGCTCGTGCATCGTCTCGTCGATACGGTCGATTTCGCCACGCAAATCGGCCAGCGAGGGCTTTTCCGGGGGGTTAGCCATGGCGGCATTGATAGGGGTGGGAGGGCTTGAAATCAAAGAAAACATTGGCCTACCTAAGACGCCGCGTGCCCACGAGGGCTTTCCCGCGCCCCGGCGCGCGCGCCGGGAGCGCTAAAAGCAATGGTCGAGGCCAATCTGACAGCTGCGCGTGAGGCGCCGGCGAACCCGCGCGAGGCGGATCATCCGCACGCGTCGGAGGTCGTCCAATTCGGCGCCGACAAGCCGCTAAAACTCGACGCCGGAGTGGAACTTTCGCCGTTCCAGATTGCTTACAAGACCTACGGCACGCTCAACGCCGAGCGTTCCAATGCGGTGCTCATCTGCCACGCATTGACCGGCGATCATCATGTGGCGAGCCAACATCCGGTGACCGGCAAGCCCGGCTGGTGGACGACGCTGGTCGGCCCGCGCAGGCCGATCGACACCGATCGGTATTTCGTCATCTGCGCCAATGTCATTGGCGGCTGCATGGGTTCGAGCGGCCCGTCGTCGACCAACCCGGCCACCGGCAAGCCGTGGGGCCTGGAATTCCCCGTCGTCACCATCCGCGACATGGTACGCGCGCAGGCCATGCTGCTCGACCATCTCGGCATCAACACGTTGTTCTCGGTGGTTGGCGGTTCCATGGGCGGCATGCAGGTGTTGCAATGGGCCGCGAGCTATCCGAACCGTGTGTTCTCGGCGCTGCCGATCGCCTGCGCGACCCGCCATTCGGCGCAGAACATCGCCTTCCACGAAGTCGGCCGCCAAGCGATCATGGCTGACCCGGACTGGCGCGGCGGCCGCTATCATCTCGAAGGCACCAATCCGCGCCGGGGCTTGGCTGTTGCGCGCATGGGCGCTCACATTACGTATCTCTCGGACGCGGCGCTGCACCGCAAATTTGGCCGCAAGTTCCAGGACCGCGAAAACCCGACCTTCTCGTTCGACGCCGATTTCGAGGTGGAATCCTATCTGCGCCACCAGGGCTCATCGTTCGTCGAACGCTTCGACGCCAATTCCTACCTCTATCTCACCCGCGCCATGGACTATTTCGATCTGGCCGCGGACTACAACGGGCTGGTGGCGAACGCCTTCAGGGGCACCCCGACGCGCTTCTGCGTGATCTCGTTCACCAGCGACTGGTTGTTCCCGACATCGGGATCGCGCGCCATCGTGCACGCGCTCAACGCCGGCAGCGCGCGGGTGTCGTTTGCCGAGATCGTCACCGACAAGGGCCACGACGCCTTCCTGCTCGAGGAGCCGGAGCTGTTCGAGATCGTCAACGGCTTCCTTGACGGCGCCGGCCGCGCCCGCGGCCTGGTCGCGAAAGCGGTGGGGGATTGACCATGCTCCAGCGCCCCGATCCCAATCTCACCGTCGTAAATATCGCGCTCAATGCCGGCGGCGCGCGCGTCGACCTGGCGCTGGTCGCCGAGTTGGTCGAACGCGGCGCCAAGGTGCTCGACGTCGGCTGCGGCGACGGCGAATTGCTGCGGCTGCTCGCGGAAACGCGCGGGGTCGACGGCCGCGGCATCGAACTGTCGCGCGAAGGCGTGAACGAAGGCGTCGCCAAGGGGCTCGCGGTGATCCAGGGCGACGCCGACACCGACCTCGCCGACTATCCGGACGATGCCTTCGACTACGTGATCCTGTCGCAGACGCTGCAGGCTACCCGCCACCCGCGGGTGGTGCTGGAGCACATGCTGCGCATCGGCCGCCGCGCCATCGTGTCGTTTCCCAATTTCGGCCACTGGCGGGTGCGGCTGCAATTGCTGCTGTTAGGCCAGATGCCGCGCACCGACATCCTGCCGCACAGCTGGTACGACACGCCCAACATCCACCACTGCACCATCAAGGACTTCGTCCAGCTCTGTAACGAGATCGGCGCCAAGATGGAAAAGGCGGTGGCGTTCAACCCCTGGGGCTCGCCGCTGCGGCTGAATGCGCCGTGGTGGTTCTGGAACCTGTTCGGGGAACAGGCGGTCTTTCTGCTCAGCCGCAAAGATTGACCCGGGAACTTCGTCGGTCAGCCGGTAATTGACGCGATTTACGCGCGTTACTGGAACTTTAACTTATTGCACTGCCACGAAAACTAGCACCACCAGTATATCTGGAGCTAATTATTGTATATCAGAGATAAAATAGGTTATAATACGATTATCTGATGTATAAAAAGATCACCATATGTATTAACACGCTATACGTGTGGCGCTCAGCATAAAATAACCTTATCGACATCACGAATTCGCCATGCTGTTTGGGCGTCTAGCCCATGCAGCCGCGGCGGATGCTGTTCGACCGAGTGGCGTTGCTAACAATAAAAGGGACCCGAGTACATGAGACCTGGATACCGACGTGCGACACTCCTGGTGTGTTTCGCCCTCGTGGCAGGAGCGATCACCAGTCCCATTTCCGCACGTCCCATTCATCATCACCACGCGCGGCAGAGCGCGGCGCAGACCACCGCGGCCGACGGCAATAGCGGCATTTATGCCGTCATGCGCGCGGACTTTGTGCGCAAGAAAAAGGCGCGCGCCCATGGCCGGCGCAACCGCGTGGCCGGGCACAGCCGCCGCGGCCGGGAGGCCTACGCCAAAGCGTCCGTCAACAGCGGTTTCGCCAGCACCGACCTAGTGGCGGACGCCCGCAGGTATATCGGCACCAACCCGACCGGGCGGCGCAGCCTTTGGTGCGGCGCCTTCATGGACAAGATACTGCGCGATACCGGTCACAAAGGCGGCGGCAACCTCGCGCTCGGCTATACCAAATATGGCCGCCGGATCGCCGGCCCGCAGGTCGGCGCCATCGCGGTGATGCGCCGGCGTGGCGGTGGCCATGTCGGCGTGGTCGCCGGCATCGACCCCAACGGCAACCCGATTATCATTTCCGGCAATCACAATCACACGGTGGCGGAATCGGTCTATCCGCGCCGCCGCATCGTTGCCTACGTGATGCCGACCAACTGATCTGACCGTTCTGTTTCGAAAAAACGCGCCTCGCTTCATGACGAAGCGGGGCGCGTTTTTTTGTCGGCTAATCGGCGGGTGCGGCATGATCCATTGCATGCGGCTATTAACGTTAGCGGCCCGCGTAAACCATTTCACCGTTAATTCAAACCGTGCGTTGCGTGCAAAATTGCCGTGCTAACTTTTTGAATCGATACGGCGCCGGTCCTCGCCGCGTCAGCAGGCACGGGCACCGAGTCGCTTGGCGCAGCAGATGCCGGCTTGAACGCGTTCGCGCACCGGTCTGTGCGATTTCGGGTTCAAGAGATGCGCGCCATTCGGCGTGCTAGCGGCGGGCGGATCCATTGCCGGCATTGTATCGCGTATCGCCGGTTATGATCTGCCCGTCGCGACTGCCACGATGCTCAATGCTACTAAACATCGCCCGGATGGGGCGCAAGCGAAATTCGGGACTTTTTTGTGAGCGGCACGCCCCCCGGGTTTCGCTCACGCAGACCCGGCTACGGGGCGCCGATGGTGTCGCCCGGTGCGATCTCGCCGCCCGCGATCACTTCCGCGTAAATCCCGCAGTCGGCATGGCCTAAGTTCTGTTGCAGTGTCGACGGGATTGTCAGGTCGCGAATTCCGGTCGCCGGATCGACGTTGGTGGCCGCGCAACGCACGATGCGCTTGACCACTTTCAGCCGCACGCCATTGCCGACCTTGATCTCCCGGTCGATGAGATCGAACTCGTGCCAGGCCGGCCAGCCCGACACATAAAGATTGCCGCGGAAACGCAACGGGTCGACTGGGGCGCCGGCGAGCGTCTCGATGTTGGCGACCGAAGCGAGATTGATGATGGAGACCACCTTTTTGGCGACATCCGAGAAGCTGTGGCCGTCCCCGTAGAGCACCTTCGGCGGTCCGCGCAATTCATCGGCGCAGTATGTGGCGAAGAAAGCTTCGATGGCGGCGCGGCCTTGCTTGTTGCGAAGGTCGCCGCGGGCGGTCTCCTGGTCACCCTGCCGGATGGTCAACGTGTGTCCGGCCTCGTCGTAGTCGGTACGCAAGGCGGCGAGCCGCTCGTTGCGCATCAGCATAAGGAAGCGCTGTTTGGGGAAATAGGCCGGATGCGCCGGGTCGAAACCGATGGGGCCGTTTTCGATGGCGTAAAGCCGGTCGGCGGGGATGGTCTGGCCGGCGGCGAGACGGGTGCGCTCGAGCCACTGCGGGGAGAGGCCCTTAACAGGGTAGCGGTAGATGTCCTCGAGGGTGGCCTCGGCCATTTACAGATTCCGTCGCCCGGCAGGTGCGTGTAAGCTGACCTATATCAAGCCGGAGACCTCTTCAAACCGGCATTATCCCTTCCCACATAAGGTCCATGGCGGGCCGCCTGCTTCGGGACCCGCTCTTTATCCGGTGCCAAATGGGCCGAGGGAGTTAGACGATGAATTTCGAGAAATACACCGACCGCGCCCGCGGTTTTGTGCAATCCGCCCAATCGCTGGCTCTGCGCGAGGGCCACCAGCAATTCGCTCCCGAACATCTATTGAAAGTCCTGCTCGACGACCCGGAAGGGCTGGCGGCGGGGCTGATCGACCGTTCCGGCGGCAATTCGCGCCAGGCCTTGCAACAGGTCGAGGCCGCGCTCGCCAAGCGCCCGAAGGTGTCGGGCGGCGGCGCTGGCCAGATCTATCTCGACCCGGCCTTGGCCCGTGTGTTCGACGCCGCCGAAAAAGCTGGCGAGAAGGCGGGCGACAGTTTCGTCACCGTGGAGCGCCTGCTGCTCGCGCTCGCGATCGAGAAGGACAGCGAGGCCGGCAAGGTGCTGAAAGCCGCCGGCGTCACCCCGCAGAATTTGAATGCCGCGATCGAAGCCCTGCGTAAGGGCCGCACTGCGGATTCGGCATCGGCCGAGAACGCCTATGACGCGCTCAAGAAATACGCCCGCGATCTGACGCAGGCCGCGCGCGACGGCAAGATCGATCCGGTCATCGGCCGCGACGAGGAAATCCGACGCACTATTCAGGTGCTCTCGCGCCGGACCAAGAACAATCCGGTGCTGATCGGCGAGCCCGGCGTCGGCAAGACGGCTATTGTCGAGGGCTTGGCGCAACGCATCGTCAACGGCGATGTGCCCGAGAGCCTGCAGGACAAGAAGCTGCTCGCGCTCGACATGGGCGCGCTCATCGCCGGCGCCAAATATCGCGGCGAGTTCGAGGAGCGGCTGAAGGCCGTGCTGCAGGAAGTGACATCATCCGACGGCGGCATCATCCTGTTCATCGACGAGATGCATACGCTGGTCGGCGCCGGCAAGGCCGACGGCGCCATGGACGCCTCCAACCTGTTGAAGCCGGCGCTGGCGCGCGGCGAACTGCACTGCATCGGCGCCACGACGCTCGACGAGTACAAGAAACATGTCGAAAAGGATGCCGCCCTGGCGCGGCGCTTCCAGCCGGTATTCGTGTCCGAGCCGACGGTCGAGGATACCATCTCGATCCTGCGCGGCCTGAAGGATAAATACGAGCAGCACCACGGCGTGCGCATCGCCGATTCGGCGATCGTTGCCGCCGCGACGCTGTCGAACCGTTACATCACCGACCGCTTCCTGCCCGACAAGGCGATTGACCTTGTGGACGAGGCGGCGGCGCGGCTGAAGATGCAGGTCGATTCCAAGCCGGAAGAGCTCGATTCGATCGACCGCGAGATTGTGCGGCTGAAGATCGAGCAGGAAGCCCTGAAGAAGGAGAGCGATCCTGGCTCCAAGGATCGGTTGCAGCGGCTCGAGGGCGAACTGAAGGAACTCGAGAAGCGGTCGGCCGATCTCACCAGCCGCTGGAAGTCGGAAAAGGAAAAGCTGGGCTCGGCGACTGAGCTCAAGAAGCAGCTCGACGACGCCCGCAACGAACTCGCGATTGCCCAGCGCAAGGGCGAGTATCAGAAGGCCGGCGAGTTGGCCTATGGCCGCATCCCCGATCTCGAGAAAAAGCTGAAGGAGGTCGAGGCTAGCGAAAGCAAGGGCGCCATGGTCGAGGAGACCGTGACCGCCGATCACATCGCGGGTGTCGTCTCGCGCTGGACCGGCGTGCCAGTCGACAAGATGCTGGAAGGCGAGAAGGAAAAGCTCCTGCGCATGGAGGAGGAACTTGCCAAGCGCGTGGTCGGGCAGGCGGAAGCCGTCAAGGCGGTGTCGACTGCGGTGCGCCGCGCGCGCGCCGGCCTGCAGGACCCGCACCGGCCGATCGGCTCGTTCATGTTCCTGGGGCCGACCGGCGTCGGCAAGACCGAGCTGACCAAAGCGCTTGCCGCGTATCTGTTCGACGACGAGAACGCGCTCATCCGCATCGACATGTCGGAATATATGGAGAAACATTCGGTATCGCGTCTGATCGGCGCGCCTCCGGGCTATGTCGGTTATGACGAAGGCGGCGCGCTCACCGAAGCGGTGCGGCGCCGGCCTTATCAGGTCGTGCTGTTCGACGAGATCGAGAAGGCGCATCCGGACGTGTTTAACGTCCTGCTGCAGGTGCTCGACGATGGCCGGCTCACGGACGGGCAGGGCCACACGGTCGACTTCCGCAACACGCTGATCATCATGACCTCCAACCTCGGCGCCGACTTCCTGGTCAACCAGCCGGAAGGCGAGGACACCGATGCGGTGCGCGATCAGGTGATGGCGGTGGTGCGCTCCGCGTTCCGGCCCGAGTTCTTGAACCGCGTGGACGAGATCATCCTGTTCCACCGCCTGAAGAAGGAGGAGATGGGCCGCATCGTCGACATCCAGATGAAGCGCCTGCAGAAGCTCTTGGACGACCGCAAGATCATCGTCACGCTCGCGCCGCGCGCGCGCGAGTGGCTGGCCGACAAGGGCTGGGATCCGGCCTACGGCGCCCGGCCGTTGAAGCGGGTGATCCAGAAGTCGGTGCAGGACCCGCTCGCCGAGATGATCCTGGCGGGTACCGTCAAGGACGGCGAAGACGTCGAAATCTCAGCCGGCAAGCAGGGTCTGACTTTCAACGGTAAGGCCGTGGCTCAGGCGGCGTAAGCTCATAGACCGCTCTTTCCCGCGTCAGCGGGAATCCAGGACGGCAATCTCAAGCAAAGAGTTCTGGGTCCCCGCCTTCGCGGGGACGAGCGGCGCAGATGCTTGTGGCGCTTCCTAACGCCGCTCCGCCACGCGCGTGGGTTTGCGCGCCATGATCTTGTCGACGCGGGCGCGTTCCTGCTCGAACGCGGTCAGGATCGGCCCGTGCAACTCGCGGCCGTGCGGCAGCCGGATGCGCATGGGATCGACGAAGCGGCCATTGATGCGGATCTCGAAGTGCAGATGCGAACCGGTCGAGAGGCCGGTGGAGCCGACGAAGCCGATCACCTGGCCCTGGCGCACATGTTCGCCTTCGTGGGTGCCCTTGGCGTAGGCGCTCATATGGCCGTAGGCGGTCTCGTAGCCGTTGTTGTGGCGCACCAGGATGAACTTGCCGTAGCCGGACTCCCAGCCTTCCTTTTCGATGACGCCGTTACCGGCGGCGTAGACCGGAGTGCCGGTGGGCGCCGCCCAATCAACGCCGGTGTGCATTTTGACGTAGCCGAGTAGGGGATGCCGGCGAAGCCCGAAGCCCGAGGTCACGTGGCCGTCGAGCACCGGCTTGCGCACCAGGAACTTCTTGGCGCTCTTGCCCATCGGGTCGTAGTAGTCGGTGAGTCCGTCGTCGGGCGATTGGAAGCGGTAGAGCTTTTTGACCTCGCCGCCGAAAGTGAGCGAGGCGCAGAGCACGTCGTTGCGGCTGTCGGCGGCCGGAGCTTCTTCGTTGCCGGCATAGAGCATCTCGAAGGAGTCGCCGGGCTGCACCTTGCGCTGGAAATCGACGTCGAACGAATAAATGCGGATGAGGTCGTCGATGATGGGGCGCGGAACGTGGTTGCGCAGCGCGGTTTCATAGACGCTTTGATAAAGTGTGACCCCGGTGGTGACGTTGCCTTCGTCCTGATTGTCGTCGCTCGCCTCGGCCACTTCGTTGTCGACATTCTTGGGATCGACCGAGACGTATTTGCCGGTGTCCGACAGTGCCGCCACCGCGTCGACGCCGTTGTCGTCGGCGACGATCACGCGGACCGGCTGTTGCCGCTTGCTGCCAGGCACTGGCGACAGCAGGACGCGGACTTTCTGGCCTTCTTCGAGGGCGTGGTAATCGCCGTAGCGACCGAGC
>CAVTBG010000004.1:100000-606082 GCA_963732895.1 uncultured Pseudomonadota bacterium
TTCGCTGCCATCTTCAGGGCGAAGGGCCGGATGGCCGGGATTACACGCTCGGCGTCTACCCGCTACTGAGTGACGAGACGTGTTGGTTCCTTGCCGTCGATTTCGACAAACAAACGTGGCAACGGGACGCTGCTGGTTTCCTGGAAACATGTCGTCGCAAAGAAGTGCCGGCAGCGTTGGAGCGCTCCCGCTCCGGTAACGGTGGCCACGTCTGGATTTTCTTCGCGGAGCCGGTGCCTGCCGGCCAAGCGCGCAAGCTTGGCACGCACATTCTAACCGAAACGATGGAGCGGTGCCCCGAGATCGGCTTCGAATCTTATGACCGCCTCTTCCCAAGTCAGGACACCATGCCGGCAGGAGGTTTTGGCAATCTGATTGCATTGCCGCTCCAGCGTAATCCGCGCGAACAAGGCAATAGCGTTTTCGTCGATGAACGCTTTCAGCCTTACGCAGACCAGTGGCGCTTCATGTCGTCTATCAAGCGCATGAGCTTGATGGACGTTTCCATTCTGGAGGACGAGGCCGAGCGGCGAGGACAGGTCCTTGGCGTCCGATTGCCGATCGACGATGACGACGAGGAACCATGGCTACTTCCGCCGTCACGCCGAAAACTGGAGATGCCGCTCGGTAGTCCTGCACCACAGAATATCGAATTTGTGCTTGCAGATCAGATTTACATTGCGCGACGCGATTTGCCCGCGTCATTGGTCAATCGGCTGATCCGTTTGGCCGCCTTCCAGAATCCAGAATTCTATAAAGCCCAAGCCATGCGGCTGCCGACGTTTGGAAAGCCGCGGATCATCAGCTGCGCAGAATTATCGTCGAAACATGTCGCTCTTCCGCGCGGATGCCTGGATCAAACTGAGGCGCTGCTGACGTCCCTCGGCGTGAAAATCCACCGTCGGGACGAACGTAGTCTGGGCGCCGTTCTCAATGTCCGTTTCCTAGGCGAACTGACTACGGAACAAGGAACCGCCAGGGATGCTCTGCTTGGACACGAGACTGGCGTTCTGGCAGCAGCTACGGCCTTTGGTAAGACCGTAGTCGCCGCATCGATGATTGCCGAACGGCGACGGAACAGCCTGATCCTCGTTCACAGGCAGCAGCTGCTCGATCAATGGATTGCGCGGCTAGCAACATTTCTCGATCTACCAGCGTCCGATATTGGCCAAATCGGTGGTGGCAAGAAACGGCCTACTGGAAAAATCGATGTGGCCTTGATCCAGAGCCTGGTGCGCAAAGGTGAGGTCGATGACATTGTCGCCAATTATGGGCATCTGGTGGTCGATGAATGTCACCACTTGCCGGCGGTTAGCTTTGAAGCGGTGGCGCGGCGTTGCAAAGCGAAATATGTGCTCGGTCTGTCGGCGACCGTAACGCGGCGGGACGGTCATCACCCTGTCATTTTCATGCAATGCGGGCCCGTGCGTTTTCGCGTCGATGCTCGGGAGCGCGCAGCCGCCAGGCCATTTCGCCACACTGTGTTGGTTCGTCACACGGGCTTCAACCCCCCAGCCGGCGTGACAACAGAGAGGCCGGCGATCCAGGAGATCTATGCTGCCTTGTGTCGAGACACTCGACGCAACGACTTGATCTTCGATGATGTCCTGCGGGCGCTCGAAGCCCGGCGCTCTCCCGTGATCCTCACCGAGAGGACAGAGCATGCTCAACTTCTGGCCGAACGGCTGTCGCGCTTCGCCCGTAACGTCATCGTGCTCCGAGGTGGAATGGGTGTGCGGGAGAGAAGGGAGATCATGGAGCGGCTCGCCGCCATCCCAGATCACGAAGAACGAGTGCTGATTGCCACTGGCCGATATCTTGGTGAGGGATTCGATGATGCGCGGCTGGACACGCTGTTTCTGACCATGCCGGTCTCCTGGCGGGGCACGCTCGCGCAATATGCCGGGCGCCTTCATCGTCTCCACCCCGCAAAAAGAGAAGTTATCGTCTACGATTACGTCGACGAAGCGGTTCCCGTGTTGGTGAGGATGAGCGCCAAGCGGCGCAAGAGCTACGCGCGTCTGGGCTATCAAGTCGAAGCGAGCTACGGATCTGTCGTCCGCTGAGCTACACATTTGCCCAGACCTTAAGGGCCATGCCCTGAAGGTCGCGAGCGAGAAACTGGAGTTGCGTTAATTTGCGAGGCGTTTGTAAGTTTCAGCGACAGCTCGCCCTGTTTAATCCTTGAAAGTGTACTGGCAAGCTTACCTAACGGGATGGTGGCGCGCTTACCACCGTCGATCTCGATTTCGACAGTGGTCGTGTTGGCGAGGACAAGGTCCCTCGGAGATATCACCGCGCGGATTATGCTGGTCTGCGTCGGCTCCTTGTCGCCAAAGAAAAGTATTGGCCGTGCGACGTGATGGCTGGCTGAAACATGGTCCTGCAGTTGACGTTTCGTTTCCAGAACGACATCACAAAAAGGACATCGGAAAGATGGAGGTCGTGGAGGGCCCGGATTGGGAACACGCTCCGTTCCCTCCAGGAAGGCTTCCCAATCACCCTCTCGTATCCATCCAACTGTTGGCATTTCTGCGAAACCTGTCTCGGGCTAACGGCCCGACCTACATCGTACAATTTAGAGTGGCACCAGTGGGGATGGGCGACCACCTGGCTTCCAGCGAATTGCCTGGGCAATTAGCGTTGATGTCTATCGCGCGGTAGCGTATCAATTCGCTGATCCGCGAACAAGCGTATCAACACGGTAAGGAAAGCTAGATGGGACGGCTATGTCAGCTGAAGTCATGACGTTCGGCCAGGCGGTTTCGAAGGCACGCAAGGCCAAGGGGTTGAGTCAGAAGGAGCTCGCCGCGCTGGTCGTGAAGGACGAAGACGGCGGGGCTATTTCGCCGCAGTACCTCAATGACATTGAGCATGATCGTCGTAGCCCGACGTCTGATCACCTAATCAAGCAGTTCGCCAAGATCCTGGGAGAAGACGAAGGATATCTTTTCGTGCTCGCGGGCAAGATCCCCGATGACCTCCGCAAGAAAGCCAAGAATCGCGATCAGATCGTGACGAGCTTCGCTAATTTCCGGAAAACATTCACGAAATAAGAGTGGGGGCTGCCATGGTGAGGATGGTACCGGACAAGACCGGTCGTTTCGCCGAACGGCCCCATTACTCGCCTGGGGACCTTGATCGGGAATGTGAGCGAATCGTTTCCGCCTTTTTGCACAAGAAGCGCGGGGCCGTAACGTTCCCGATCCTTACCGAAGACCTTCACGTGCTGATCGAGCAGGCAGATGCCACGCTCAATTCTTATGCCGACCTCTCGGCGTTCGGTGATGACGTCGAGGGAATGGCCGAGTTCTTCCCCAATCAGGGGCCCAAGGTATCCATCTCCGAAAAGCTGGCGAAGGACGGCCGCCGTGAGAATCGACTGCGGACAACGCTCACCCATGAGTTCGGCCACGTAAAGAGGAAATTGCTAGATCGTCGTTTCAGTCTAAAATAACTGATTACCGGACGGAGGCGGGATTATTGCCCATGTTTCTGCGCGAGCAAATTGCGAAAAATGGAACTCCGATCGAGGAGCCTCAGCTATATTAGGTTTTGGTAGACCGAATTGTGGCTGGTTAGGATGGAGATCGTTATGATTACTATGCGAATGATGATCTGGAGCACCGTGGCATTCGTTGCTTCAATATCAGCGAGTTATGCCGGCCCATGCTCGGGCGACATCGACCGCATTCAGGCCCGCATCGACGCCACGCTCGAAGCGAAAGCCGCCGTCGGCCCCTATGCCGGCGAAAGCGCCAACGCTGGCATGAGCGATCAACCGACCCCACGCTCAATGGCCGCCGCTGAGGAAAAACTCGGCGAAATATCACCTCAAAAAGCTGACGTGGTTGCGAAAGCTATGGCGCGAGCGCGCGCAGCCGATAACGCCGGTGACAATGGCGCTTGTGAGCGAGCACTCGCAGAAGTGCGACGCCTGCTCGGTCCTCACAAGAATAAAAATTAGCGTGTCTGGCGCAGTTAGGGAGTTCCGAGGGCCAGTCGTTGCTCCAAAAGGTGAGGGGGTAGGCCAAAATATCTTCTGCGCTTCAAATGCACCATTGCGCCCTCACCTTAGAGCCAAATGACTGTAAAAAAATTGTCGCACATCGTCACCATGTCTTATCGCACAATGCGCAGCGGCCTAAACTTAGACTTGATGGGCCCGTCGATCCTGTAGTTCACACCGCCACCTGTCGCAATTTATCTGACGACGGACAGGACTGCTAAATCGAAGCTGGGTCTGATTGCCTCATTCGCCACCGGCATTGCCAACGACAAGGCAGCCGTGTATGCCGCCATTACGCAGTTCTGGTCCAACCGCCGAGTGAAAGCTCAGATCACTAAGCGTAAACTGTTCAAGCGCCAGATGTACGGGCGCGCCAAGCTCGCGCTTCTGCAGGTTAGGCTATTCGGCGCCCTATAAACCGCCACACGATTATCGAATGTGCGTCAGCCCCTTTTTTGCAGGCCGGTTCACAGACGCCGGCGTGCCCTCAGGGCACCGGGCGCAGTTTGAGTGCTGAAACACCGAGCACAACGTTCACGGCCACTGAACCTTGGAGCGAGACGGGCTGAAGCGCAAAGGTGCGGCCAGAGCCGCCGATCAGGACATTGGCGCCAGCGCCGATACCAAGGCCAATATCCCCGGAAGCGCCAACATATTCGCCGACGAGCGAGCCGGCTGGAAAGCCGGTGGTCGGTGCGAACACGGCCCAGCCCAACACGCTACCGGCGGTGATGCCGACATCAAGACCAACGGTGTTGATGGCGCCTTCGTAGACTTCGGATGGGTGCGCCGGCACGCTCGGAGTGAAGTGGCACTCCATCGGTTGGTGGCCGAATATGATGAAGCCAATGTTTGGTTTGACCTTGCAAAGGAGCCCACCCACTTGCGTCCACTTCGGAGCCTGGGCCGCGGCCGGTACCGCGAACCCTATCGCTAGGACGAACGTCGCGAGCAGAAAATGGTGCCGACGCATGATCGTTGGATCCCTCTGTGCGAGTGTAGTTGAACCGAAGACCCACAATGTCAAATCAGGTCTAGAACCGCGCGGTGATGCCAAAAACAGGGTCCGTAAATTGTCATGTCGTACTCATATTTGCATTAGTCCGCTGCTCTTCGAATAGTCGAAGTTTGAGGCTTTGTAGCCAATCATGCCGCTCCAGGAGTCGCTCTTGGTCCGCTTGAACTCGTGGTGCAAAGCGGCGAGCGCTTGCCGCAAGAACCTGCTGCCGCAGGCAAGGTCTTGAAATCAACGGAATCGTTTTGAGTCAAACTCTTAAGCCCCGGAATGTACCTCCGGGGCCTTGAGCAGATTTTTTTGGCGGTTCTGTTTAGAACTTGTAGTTCACACCAACCAGGACATTCTGGAGATCCGATCTGCCGCTGATGTTAGCGCAGGTGCCTCGAAGACAGGCCGTGGTGGTCGCACTTCGCGTGCCAAAGCCCATGTAATTGTATTCAAGGAAGGTCGACCAATGTGGCAGGAACATCCATTCAACGCCGGCCCCGACCGTCCAGCCGGTCCGATTGCCGCCGGAGATCTCACCGACTTGCACACCCGCACCATTGGTTGCTTTTATATCCCATGATGTCCACGCCGCGCCACCTTGCGCATAGAGCAACACATTCGGTTCCACGAGATAGCCGGCACGAGCCGTCAGAGCATCAAACCAATGCAAGTGGCTGTCAAAGGTGCCTGTGCCTCCGAACAATGGGTCCGCAAACGTCGCACTACCGCTTATATCGGTCGCGTCGAAAATATTGCGGATGCCGATGACCCACGACCCCATTTGGTAATCGTAGCCAACCTGACCGCCACCGGCAAAGCCGCTGTTGTTTGGCGAGACGCTTGCGCCAGTATTGACGTCGGTCGCGTCTACATTCCCCCAGGCTCCCCCGATGTTGCCGCCGACGTAGAAGCCGGTCCAATTGTAGACTGGAGTTGGCGCCAACATCGGCGCCTTATAGACCGGACGTTGCGGCAGGTCAGCAGCCAAGGCCATTTGCCCGAGCGCGAGGCTTAGCCCCGCGGCAATGATGAATTTTGATACATTGTGGCTCATGGACCTGCCCCTTGTGGACTCTCGTAGACGTTTAGACACTCACCATAAATTCCTTTATCATATAAATCTTGCTTAGGCATAACTGCCCAAAGGGGCATGTCGGGCTAGGTGGTATTAAAATACCGAGTGCGCAAGGGCTGCCAGGATGCGAAGCCAAATTTGGTAGCCTAAAATGTTTGTCACATGCTGACCGTATCCCCGACCATTCATATCGTCGATGATGATGTGTCGTTTCGCGAGGCGATGAGCAACCTACTGAGCGCTTGCGGCTATGAGGTCGCGACCTACAAATCTGCGACGCAGATAATGGACAACCCACCTCCCAACAACAGGCCTGGTTGTCTTCTGTTGGATGTCCAAATGCCTGGTTTGAGCGGGCCCGAGTTGCAGGACCGTCTCGCTGAGTTGGGATATAAGCTGCCGATCATATTCGTGACTGGCCACGGGGATATTCCGACGACTGTGCGGACAATTAAAGCCGGTGCGGAAGACTTCGTTACGAAGCCAATAGCAAAAGAGAGATTACTGGCAGCGATAGCGCGCGCGCTCATTCGTTGTGAGGAATTGCGAGAGCAGGATAGTCGGATCGATGGTCTGCGTTCACTACTTTCTCGGTTGACACCTCGTGAACACGAAGTTTTTGCACTGTTGATTCGCGGCAAGCCGCACAAACAAATTGCTCACGCATTAGGTGCCTCGGAACGGACGGTCAAAATGCATCGACACAATTTGATGCGGAAGTGCCAGGTTCAATCGCTTGCTGAACTAGCAGTGATTGCGGAGCGTCTCGGGTTGCTGTCCGCGACCGACGGAAGCCGAATTTAATGTCTTAAACACGCCCGAAAAATCGACACCGACGACCTCCGTCCTTGCGCCCATTCGATCGCATAAGATCTTCTATGCGGCGGCAAGTTTGGCTTCGGACGATGCCGGGCCGCAAGGGCGACAATGATGACCTTGAGTGGCGTTGTCAGTAAAGCACCCGACGGAACGCTCGTACCACTCAAATAGCACCGGCCTTTCTACCGGGCAAAACAATCTGAAATGCCGAGCCGTGAGCAATGCCTGACGACGCCGTCAGCTGACCATGGTGATTTTCAATGATTGCCCGGCAAATCCACAGCCCCAAGCCCATGCCGCTTGGTTTAGTTGTAAAGAATGGTTCGAATATTAAATCAACATTCTTCGAGTCGATTCCCGTTCCAGAATCTTTAATGGTGATGCGCACATCACCGGACACGCAATTTTCTGTTTTCAAGCGCAAAACGTGCGCGCGATCGGTCACATGATCCAAAGCCTCGACGGCATTTGTAATCAGATTAAGAATAACTTGCAGCAATTGGCGTCGGCTGCCAAAAACTTGCGAGATTGTTTCGTCTAACTCAGTTTCGACCGAAACGTTGTGATCTCGTAGTTCCGTTCGCTCGACTGCCAGGGCTTCCAGAATGAGACTGTTGACGTTCAGGATCTGGTTTTCCGAGGTGTCCTGCTGAAACAAAGCTCGTATGCTTGCAACAACCTCACTCGCACGACGGCCGTCATTTGCGACTTGTTCGATGCACGCTCGCACCTTATTTAAATGCGGTGGCGTCTTTGCGAGCCATAGCAGCGCCGCGTCGCTATTTGCCATCATTGCTCCCAACGGCTGACTTATCTCATGGGCGATTGACCCGGACATTGCATTAATGGCTATCAGCCGCGCTTCGCGCTCGCGATGCCGGATCACAATGGAGCGGGCGAGGCGCGTATACAGTCTCGTATTTTCTAAAAACAGCCCTGCAAGAAGGACCGTTGCAGCGACTGCAAGGTATAAGCGCGCGGAATATGCTCCGAGGCCATTACGGCTAATGATGAAAAATGTCACAAGCGAAAGCTCAAGGACGATCGCCAAAATTGCAACCGTAAGCCATTGGTCGAGCATCGAACTGCGCCGAACCCAAAGCAGTATCAACGCTACCAGGCCTATCGATAGTTCAAGTCCGGCGGCGTAATGGGCGAAGGGCGTCAATGTATGGTCGTCCAGCAGAAACCGCGGAATGTAGGCGTCATAAACCGCGATGACCCATCCGGAAGCGCACACGAGACCTGCGGTAACCAAGACACTCAAGGCGATTGTGGGGCGTATCGAACGTAGCGGCACGTTTTTGAACAGGGTGTAGGAGATCACGGACGACACGAAGGTGAAATGCCACCACATGTAAACAAAAGGGCTACCTTGAATTCCTGCGCCAATGACTGGTCTAGTCGAAAAAACGCCTGGAAAAGTCAGCACGTATGGAATCATGATCAGTGAGGAAAAAAGATAACCATTCGCGAGTACTAAAACTCCAGCGGACCGACTGATCGAACATTGGGCGAATATCAGAATGGCCGTAAAGAGGTTGGCCGCAAATAAAAGCGTTAGGATGATTTCGAGAAGCCCGCGCAGGTTCGGCAACTGCACATTAACGAATGGAATTATAGTCGCATACGTCGCAACCAGAAAGACGATGACAGCGAGTGTCAAACGCTGCTGCCGCAAGGTCGGTCGCAAGTTCGACAGCGCGATCACATCGTTTTCGGATTCCATGCGCGTGATACCCCGCCTGCCAATGACAATGGGCACGATGCAAATGAGTCATGGGCCATTTTCACCGGCATTGTAGAGTATGGCGATAACTCAAAATACCCTGATCCAATCAGGCTGTGCCGTGAATTTCCCCTATGGACAGGTTCCCGCAAGGGTCGGTTGTGTAACATGCGCAGCAAACGTCGAAGATATGGGCGCGCCGATTTCACGCTCATGCCGCCAAATCGAGAGATTTTATGCTGAAGCAAAGGAAGATTGTGGCGGTGGTAGACGACGATCCGGGCTTCCGCATTGGCACCGTGAACCTATTGGACGCGCATGGTTATTCAACCAGAGGTTATGCATCGGCGCAGGACTTCCTCGATCGCGACGGCGCAATTCAGTTCGATTGTCTTCTCCTGGACGTCCGTCTTGGCGGAATGTCTGGACTTGAATTGCAGCGTCAACTCAAGGTTTCCGGTTCCGTGCTTCCAGTCATCTTCATGACTGCCCTCAATGAGGATATCGTGCGCGAGCGCGCGCTGAAAACAGGCTGCGTCGCATATTTGCTCAAGCCCTTCCTGCCGCGTCAGTTGCTTGATGCGATTGAGAAGGCCGTGCCTTGCTAGGCGCAACATTCGGATACCGACCCGAGGCCGCTGACCTTCCCCTTTGTGCAGTTTCGGACGAACGAGGACAGGGTAAGAATACCGTGATTTGCTGTGGTTGCTTGAATCCGCGTCGTAGCAACGGCGGGACCAAGTCCGGGATTGTTACGCTTAGCGAACACGACGAAGGCTTCGCTGCGTAGTCTCTGGAGTCCTCTTGTTTGAATAAGGAGCTTCGAATGCCGATCAGACACGCGCTTGTCACAGTCACGGCGTTCTATTTTTTAATCATGGGATCGGCCGCGCGAGCCCAAGTCGATCTCAGTGCCTATGCCGATGCCAACGGTTACATCGACGTTCAAGCGCTGACCTGCGCCCAGCTTGCCGGAACTTGGCAAGGAGATGCTGATAGGCTCGCGATATGGTACAGTGGTTGGTACAACGGGCTCGCAAAAAAGCATTACATGGATATCAGAAAAGGAAAAGAAGCCGAACATGAAGTGATTGTGTATTGCAAGGCGCATCCCGAACTGCGGATTATTCAAGCGATGGATGTCGTGTTTAAAAATATGAGAGAAAGACTCGGGATTGAGGTGAAGTGAGAGCGTTCGCGCGTGCGGATTTAGAATGGAGGGCTATCCATTCATATTCGTGGTCGCGGTTACTGAGGACGTGCATGATCGCGGATTCTGAAGTGGCGCATGAAGGCGGATCAACTGTAAAGGAATAGAAATTGGAGTTTCGAATGAAGATAATTCACTGTTTCTCTCAGAAAATCCCTGGTCTTCGGCCGTTTGTGGCAGCAGCTTCGTTGGCTTTGGCGATAGCCCTGATCTTTTCTCCGCTTGCGCGGGCAGCGGACGACAGCGAAGCAATTCTCAAAGCGATGTCGGATTACGTGACTAGCCAGAAGGCTATATCAGTCACCTTCGATAGCGACATCGAGGTCATCACAACCAACCTGCAGAAAATCAAATTTACAAATTCAGGCCAGTTACTTTTGAGCCGACCGGACAAACTGCGCGCTCACCGCGTTGGCGGCTACGCCGATGTCGAGCTTGTGTTCGATGGCAAAAAAGTGACGATTTACGGCAAGAACCTCAATGCCTTCACGCAACTGGATTTGGCCGGGTCCACCGATCAGCTGATCGACAAGCTGCGCAATCATTACGGTGTTGAGGCGCCAGGCGCCGATCTCCTGTTGACTGGTGCCTACAAGGCGCTTGTTGCGGGTGTCATCGATGCCAGGCACATCGGCCGTGGCGTCATTGATGGCGTCGAATGCGAGCACCTTGCGTTTCGCAATGCAGACACCGATTGGCAGCTCTGGGTCGAGGTTGGTCCGCATCCAATTCCGCGAATGTATGTCATCACAAGCAAGGACGTAACTGGAGCACCCCAGTACACGCTTCGTATCAAGGATTGGAAGACGGACCCGCAAATAGCTGCCGACGCGTTTGTTTTCACCCCGCCAGCGGGGGCGAAAAAGGTCGATCTCAAGGAAATGTCCGGCATTGACGAAGTTCCGCCGGGCACGCCGGAATAATTGGAGGAAAAAATGCGACGCAGAACGAAAAGGCTAGTGCACATCGGATTGGCGGCTGCCGTTGGCGCCGTTGGTCTGTTCGCGAGCGAAAGTGTGCTGACGAAGACAGGGTCATTGGTGACGGAGGCCCACGCCTGGATCGGCCGTCCGCTGACGCCGATGAGTTATGCCGGTGTCGCGCGCCGCACGACGCGACGCGCTTTCGCATACGGGGCTTATGCGGCGCCCATCTATGCCGCGCCAGTCGTCGTAGCGCCCGCCTGTTACCAAGCGGTGGATGCGTACGGTCGAATCTATACGCGGTGTCCATAGCGGCCGCGTAAACAGCGCATATCATGCAATCGAGGAGAGGTCGTCGTTGGTCGCGATGAGGGGACAGCCATGAACATTCGAACATCAATACTCTCAGCTTTGACGCTGACGCTGCTCGTTTCGGTTCCGGCGTCGGCTCAGCAAATCACCGGCGTTCCGGGCTCGCCGAGCGCTACGACGACGATCGACGGGAAGCAACTTCCGGCGCCAGACCCGAAATTCGGCGGCGTGATCAAGGATGATGCTTTGCAATCGAAACCGTGGTGGCCACCGCGTGTCGTGCCGCCGAAGGGCGCGCCTAACGTGCTACTGATCATCACCGATGACGCCGGCTTCGGGGTGCCGAGCACATTCGGTGGCGTGATCCCGACGCCGACGATGGACAGCATCGCGAAGCAAGGGCTGCGCTACAATCGCATGTTCTCGACCGCGCTTTGCTCGCCGACGCGGGCGGCGCTCATCACCGGGCGCAACCATCACTCAGTCGGCTTCGGCGTGATCTCGGAGCAGTCGACGGGCTTCCCCGGCTACAATAGCATCATCGGCAAGAACACGGCGACAATCGGGCGCATCCTGCTCGACAACGGCTACGCCACGGCATGGTTCGGCAAGGACCACAACACGCCGGCCTTTGCGGCCAGCCAGGCCGGGCCGTTCGATCAGTGGCCGACCGGCATGGGCTTCGAGTATTTCTACGGTTTCGTCGGCGGCGACGCCAACCAGTGGCAGCCTAACCTGTTCCGCGACACGACCCAGATCTATCCGTTCCGGGGCAAGCCGCCCGGCACCTGGAATCTGGTTACGGCGATGGCCGACGACGCCATCGATTACATTTCGCGCATGCACCAGACCCAGCCGGACAAGCCGCTCTTCATCAAATACGCGCCTGGCGCCACGCACGCGCCGCATCACCCGACCAAGGAGTGGGTGGACAAGATCCACGCGATGCACCTGTTCGACGGCGGCTACAACAAGCTGCGCGAGCGCATCTTCGAGAATCAGAAGCGGCTCGGTGTGATCGCCAAAAATGCTAAGCTAACGCCCTGGCCCAATGACCTGCTCAAGCCGTGGGACCAGCTTAGCGACGTCGAAAAGAAGCTCTTCATCCGCCAAGTGGAAGTCTTTGCGGCCTTCGTGGCGTATAATGACCACGAGATCGGTCGCGTGGTCAAGGCCTTCAAGGACGCGGGTAAGCCCGACAATACGCTGATCATCTATATCAATGGCGACAACGGCACCAGCGCCGAGGGCGGGCCCCTCGGCACGCCAAACGAAGTCGCGTTCTTCAACGGTGTCACCGTCCCCGTCGACGTGCAGATGAAGTGGTACGACGTGTGGGGCACCGAGCAAACCTACAACCACATGTCGGCCGGTTGGTCGTGGGCCTTCGATGCGCCGTTCGACTGGTTCAAGCAGAACGCGTCAAGGCTCGGCGGTATCAACCAGAACATGGTGGTCTCATGGCCGGGGCACATCAAGGACAAGGGGGGCTTGCGTGAACAATTCACGCACGTGATCGACGTGGTGCCGACAATCCTCGAAGCCGCTGGGATCCATGCACCCGAGACCGTAGACGGCATTAAGCAGAAGCCGATCGAAGGCACGAGCTTCGCCTATACATTCGATGCGAAGAACGCCAAGACACCATCGCGTCACGAGACCCAGTATTTCGAAATGATGGGCCAATGGGCTTTGTACCACGATGGCTGGTTTCTGAGCACGAAGGTCAATCGGGCGCCCTGGGAGGCTTTTGGAGCGGCTAACCCGGATCCGCTCAACAACCAGGTTTTCCAACTCTACAACCTGAATACCAACTTCACCCAGGACGATGACGTTGCCGCCAAATACCCGAAGAAAGTGGCGGAGATGCGGAAAATGTTCGTTGCGGAAGCGAAGAAGTACCAGGTCTTCCCGATGGATGCCTCGGTAGCGGCCCGCATTGTCGCGCCGCGCCCGAACATCACCGCCGGGCGTACAGAGTTCGTCTACACGCGACCGATGGTCGGTCTGCCGCAGGGCAACTCACCGCTGCTGCTGAACACCTCGTACACCGTCACCGCGGACATAACTGTCCCGGAGGGTGGCGCCGAGGGGATGATCCTCACCTCAGGTGGGCGCTTCGCCGGGTACGGCTTCTACCTGTTGAAGGGCAAGCCGGTGTGGCTGTGGAACCTGCTTGACCTCAAGCGCATCAAGTGGGAAGGCGCGGATGCACTCACACCCGGCAAGCACATCGTAGAGTTCGACTTCAAATACGACGGCTTGGGACCGGGCACGCTGGCGTACAACAACTTCTCCGGCGTTGGCCGCTCCGGCACCGGCACGCTCAAGGTTGATGGCAAGGTTGTCGCCACCCAGACGATGGAAAAGACGCTGCCGATGATCCTGCAGTGGGACGAGAGCTTCGACATTGGCTCCGATACCCTGACCGGCGTCGACGACGCCGACTACAAGCCGCCGTTCCCGCTGACGGCCAAACTCAACAAGCTGACAATAAAGGTGGACCGCCCCAAGCTGTCGCCCGCGGACGTCAAGAAGCTCGAGGCCGCAATGGCGGCTGCCGCCGATGCGCCGGCCTCGGAAGATCTTACTGTGGTCCAACGAATAGAACTGCGGGTCGACAAGCTAAGAGATTGCCGCAAGCAAGCTAATGCACAAAAGCTTGGACCCATCGAGCGGATTAAATTTGTGCGGAAATGTTTGCAGTGACGCATTGTCCAATAGCGGAAAATGGGAAGGGACGTACCGACGCCCCTTCCCCTGCAGCAATGCAAAACCGATCAACGTAAGCTCGTCAGCGGATACCCTGATGTCGCGTACGCCAAACGAATATTCAGCACGATTGTTGCGATTTCGTGCGTGCGCCCGATGGAAAGACTTGGGTCATGCAGTCGTACGCCACCGAGGTAGACAAGAACCTTACTATTAATAATCTTCCTCAACTGGCAACCAAGCTCAAGCTCCCCGATGGATGGGCATTCGAGACGAAGACCTTGGAGAAGGACTTAACGATTGATCCGCGGAAAGCCGAAGGCGTTGCACATATCATCAGAGACGATCTTCACAACGTCTACGAAGGCTGCGGGTTCGACGCAGCGTGCGACTATGTTCCCTAAAGCTCTTGCGGCGTAGTTCCAAAAGCCGCTCTGACCTGGTGGCCCCCGCGTTTCCTAATCTTGATCTCCTTCAGGCCAGACTAATCGGCGCGCCGTGAAGCCGCACACGATCATCAAATATGCATCAGAGCCAATTTTGCAGGCCGAATAACAATTCAGAACCGCACTGAAGTTCGGCATAGGTGGATTCGCGCCCCCGCAACCTTTCGGTCGAACCGGAACGGCCGGCACGTTCAAACGACATTAATGGCGCTCGATAATGGCGCTCGATCGCGGTCCACCACAGGTGGAGCGGCCATGGTGCGGGCATGGCGTGCGTCGCCGCTAACGGCTCGCGACTTGTGCGTGCGGGTTGACGAAAACGTATCCCCGAACGTCGCGGACATGCAGCCGCGACAGTCCGCCGCCCGAATTGTAATCGCGGACCCGCCACAGACCTTTGCCTGCGGCGGATTCGATGTACATCACGTGATGGTAGCGAACCGCGGCAAGACCAGGACGCGGATGATGTTCGTGTGGAAACAGTCTGGCCCAATTCCAAGCGAGATTGAGACGCTTGTCCGACAGGCCAAGATATTTCCGCAGTCCGCAACCGCAATAAGCATGCGGGCATCCGGCCGGGCGCGACCCGATGATCTTGCCGGCGCGGCTCAGCCGGCGGATACGATTGCCGTTTGAATCAATCCCGCGCCGCCGCCGCGGGCGATAGTTTGAATTGCAAATCTTCCTGCCATTGTTGGTCAGGATGCAAACGTGCGCCAGCAGGTCGATACTGGTGTGCGGCTTCTTGCGGTGGGCATCCGCCGGCTGGACGAGACCGATCACGAGCAGGCAGGCAGCGGGTGCCGCGGTAATCCTTGAACCATTCATGGTCTTCCCCGTCGTAGAAAGTGAACGCACTGGACGCGCCATCTGTTGGCGGGCGTGCTGGGTTCGCCGAGGACGGACCGCCTTTGCTGTGGACAAAGCTGTGAACAAAAAAGATGCGCCGTCGGCCGCCGCCAGTCGTACGATTTGCGGGCGTGAATATGTTGAGGCGTTGGGATGGGACGAGCCTCCTCAAACAACGAGGCTAAAACGGCCCGTTCTATTCATTGTTCCATTTTGCGATCGAGCGGTCGTTTCGCGGCGAAGCGACCCTCGTCGCGGTTATTGCCGGGACGGCCGCGCCTGGCTATGAGGGGTGTCGGCATGAATGTTTCACCCGCCGGATCCCACAATAAATTATCGTCAAATGGGCGACAGCCTTCGGGCGGCGCGGCCTAGCAAGGCCTTGTTT
Source organism: uncultured Pseudomonadota bacterium (assembly GCA_963732895.1). GTDB lineage: Bacteria > Pseudomonadota > Alphaproteobacteria > Rhizobiales > Xanthobacteraceae > Pseudolabrys. The sequence continues at coordinate 115,479 of CAVTBG010000004.1, forward strand.
GCTTCATATGCTCGTTAAACGTGCATCGGGGTTGATCATAAATTCTGGAGGGGGTTTGCCAGCGCCTGGTATACTGTATACAAGTGATGGGCGGCGGCTCTACACCGGCGAAATTTCGAAAACCCAAATCGACAAACACGAAGTCGGCAGTAAGATCGACCAGCCAAAACCCCAAGGGAGGACTGAATGCGACGATCCACAATCGCTTCAAGCATCGGTGCGGCTTTTCTCGGCGGCGCGCTCGCGCTGTCGGCGAATCCCGCGAACGCTGCGTGGAAGCCGACCCGCACGGTCGAGTTTATCGTGCCCGCCGGCATCGGCGGCGGTGCCGGCCAGATGGCGCAGCTGATTCAAGGCATCATCCAGAAACACAAGCTGATGCCGGTCTCCATGGTCGTCATCAGCAAGAAAGGCGGCTCGGGCGCTGAGGGCTTCCTCTACGTCAAGAACCATAAGAACGACCCGCACAAGATCATCATCACCCTGTCGAACCTGTTCACCACCCCGCTGGCGACGGGGTCGCCCTTCTCTTGGAAGGACTACACCCCGATCGCCATGATGGCGCTCGACGAATTCGTATTCTGGGTGAATGCGAAGACGCCGTACAAGACCCCGGACGAGTATCTCGCCGCGGTCAAGAAGGCGCCGGGCAAGTTCAAGATGGGCGGCACCGGCTCCAAGCAGGAAGATCAGATCATCACGGCGGCGATCGAGCAGAAGACCGGCGTCAAGTTCACCTACATCCCCTACAAAGGGGGCGGAACTGTTGCCACCCAGCTCGTCGGCGGCCATATCGATTCGAGTGTTAACAACCCGATCGAAGCTGTCGCTCACTGGCGTGCAGGCAATTCGCGTCCGCTCTGCGTGTTCGACGGCAAGCCTATGCCGTACAAGGCGAAGATGACCAAGGACATGGCGTGGGGCGATATCCCGACCTGCAAGTCGAAGGGTCTGGACGTCGAATACCTGATGCTGCGTGGCATCATGACCACGCCGGGCGTATCGCAGGATGTCGTCGACTACTACATTGGCGTCTTCAAGAAGGTGCGCGCGACGCCAGAGTGGAAGGCGTTCATGGAGAAGGGCGCGTTCAACCAGTCCTTCATGACCGGCTCGGAGTTCAATTCGTGGCTGACCAAAGCGGCCGCGGAGCATCATGAACTGATGGAAAAGGCCGGCTTCCTCCATAAGGGCTCCTAAGCCAAAGCGTTCCGCGGGGGCGTCGGCATCCGGCGCCCCCGCGTCCCGCCTCCGACTTGTACGACCAAGTTAAATCCTACTCTGCAGTCAATTTCCGATACTTGACCTTGCAGAGATTGCTCTAAAGATTACGAGTTTCACGCCATGCACGACGACTCCAACAACGTAGGCCTGGAGAACGGAGTTGTTTCCAACCGCACCATGAATATGGCGGTCGCGCTCGCGCTGATGGCGGTGGCGACGGTGGTGATGGTGTCCTGCTATCGGCTCGGCGCTGGCTGGGCGAAGAATGTCGGACCTGACTCAGGCTACTTCCCCTTCTATGTCGCGCTGATCATGTTCTGCACCAGCGGCGCTACGTTCCTGCAAAATCTGCTGACGGCGCGGGCCGACCGGAGCAGCTTCATCTCACATGGCGAATTGATGATGGTGCTGCAGGTGTTGATTCCGACGGCGATCTTCGTCGTCCTCTCGATCTATGTCGGTATCTACATCCCGATGGCCCTGTTCATCGCCTTCTTCATGATCTGGCACGGCCGCTATTCGCTCCTCAAGACGCTGCCGCTGGCGATCGCCGTCCCGATCGCGCTCTTCATCATTTTCGAGATCTGGTTTCTGGTGCCGCTGCCGAAAGGGCCATTCGAACATTGGCTCGGCTACTGACGTCGGGCGTTCTCGGTGACGGATGAACGCAAGAACAATCATGCAAGATCCATCAAGATGATGAACCCTAGACGCTGCGCCAGGTGAACGGGAGGCCTCGTTGTTCGATTCGTTTTTCTCGCTGATGCACGGCTTCGAAGTGCTGCTGACCTTCACCAATCTCGGCTACATGGTGGTCGGCATTCTGTTTGGCGTTCTGCTCGGCTTCCTGCCCGGTGTCGGCGGGGCGAACGGCATCGCCATCCTGCTGCCGCTGACATTTTCGATGCCCAACACCACCGCCATCATCATGCTGGCGGCGATCTACTGGGGTGCGTTGTTCGGCGGCTGCATCAGCGCCATCCTGTTCAATATCCCCGGCGAACCTTGGTCGGTCGCCACCACTTTCGACGGCCACCCCCTGGCCAAGCAGGGCCGGGCTGGCGAGGCGCTCACCGCCTCGCTCTCGTCGTCCTTCATCGGCGCGTTCTTTGCGACGGTCATGTTGACGTTCATGGCGCCTATCGTCGCCAATTTTGCCCTCGACTTCGGTCCGCCGGAATATTTCGCGGTCTACCTCCTGACCTTCTGCTCCTTCGTCGGCATGGGTCGGCAGTCGCCATGGAAGGTCATCTCCTCGATGATGCTGGGCTTCGCCTTCGCGAGTGTCGGCACAGACGAGATTACCGGCGGCTTGCGCCTGACCTTCGGTACCGAAACGCTGTTGACAGGTTTCCACTTCCTGATTGCGGTCATCGGTCTGTTCGGCATCGGCGAGATCCTGGTGACGGTCGAGCAGGGCTTGCATTTCGAGGGCCGTGCCGCCGGCATCAATCCGTACGTGGTCTGGCAGACGTGGAAAAAGCTTCCGCAGTACTGGGTCACCATTCTCCGTGGCACCGCGGTCGGCATCTGGCTCGGCGTCACGCCCGGCGGTGCGACTCCGGCGTCGTTCATGAGCTATGGACTTGCCAAGCGCTTTTCCAAGAACGGCGACAAGTTCGGCACCGGCGAACTGGAAGGCGTGGTGGCGCCGGAGACGGCGGCACACTCCGCCGGCACCTCGGCGCTGCTGCCGATGCTGACGCTGGGCATTCCCGGCTCGCCCACGGCGGCCGTGCTGCTCGGCGGCCTGTTGATCTGGGGCCTGCAGCCCGGACCGCTGCTGTTCGTCGAGCAGAAGGACTTCGTCTGGGGCCTGATCGCCTCCATCTATCTCGGCAACCTCGTCGGTCTCGTGATCGTGCTGTCGACGGTGCCGCTCTGGGCGTCGATCATGCGCATCCCATTCGCGATCATCGCGCCCATCATCATCGGGGTGTGCGCGATCGGCTCCTACACGCTGTCGAACGCGCCAGCCGATCTCATCTTCATGGTGATGTTCGGTATCATCGGCTACCTGTTCAAGAAACTCGATTACCCGCTGGCGCCGATGGTGCTGGCGATCGTGCTGGGCGGGCGCGCGGAGAGTTCGTTCCGCCAGGCGATGATCGGCTCGCAGGGTGACCTTGGCGTCATGTTCTCGAACCCCTTGGTCGGTACCATCACCGCGCTCGCCATCGTCATGCTGTTCTGGCCGTTGATCTCGAAGGGGATCAGCACGCTGCGCGGCCGTCCGCCGACCGCGCCGGCCGGCGCTACGCGCTGACCCGCAGCGGGCGCGGCTGAACCCGCGCCTGTACCATCCGCCGGGCAGTCCGGCGGCGGGAATTCCTTGATCTGGCGGCCCGAACCCGCGATTGCTGCGGCGGGGCCGCCGGCAGGGCCGCCCCCTGCGGCAAACTGGCAACAGGGCGGTTGCGGCTCGTTATTGGCTCTGGCATAATGTATACCAGCATGAGTGGCCGCGACCCTACTTCCCCGTCCGTCAGCGCCCGTACCCGCCGAGAACGTCCCACCGTGCTCGCGCAGGTGCCGGAGCAGCCTGTGCTCGCGCCTATCGAAACCAGCACCAGCTTCAAACAGAAGGCCTACACGGCGTTAAAGAACGCCATCGTGGCCATGGACGTCTACCGCAGCCACGACGAGATCCGGCTCGACGAACGCAAGCTCGCGCAGGATTTCGGCATCAGCCGCACGCCTGTGCGTGAGGCCATGGCCCAGCTCGAAAGCGAAGGTTTCGTGCGCTCGGTGCCGCGCCGCGGCATCTATGTCGTGCGCAAGTCGAAACGCGAAGTGATCGAGATGATCACAGCGTGGGCGGCGCTCGAAAGCATGGCCGCGCGCCTGATGACGGAAAAGGCGACCGACGACGAAATCACTGGCCTACGCCGCATGTTCGCGACGCTCGAACGCGGGCAGGTGCAGGCGAAGGTCGACGAATATTCCGACGCGAACATCGAGTTCCACCAGACCATCATCCGGATGAGCCACAACCAGGTGCTAATCGATCTGGCCGAGAACCTATTCACCCACATGCGCATGATCCGCCGTAAGACGATCGGCGAAAAGGATCGTGTCGAACGCTCGATCTACGATCATATCAATATCATCGAGGCCATCGAGCAGCGCGACACGGATCGCGCCGGCGAACTGGTGCGCGATCACGCACTCAGCCTTGCCGAGCACGTTGCTAAATACGCCGACTATTTGGATTGAGCGTCACGCTCACGAGACTTGTGGAGGAGTCCCCATGGCAGAAGCTGCTGCGAAAGCAAGAAGCGCAGAGGCACCCGCGGCCGAGGCAGAGCAAGAATTGACCGATGGTTTTCATCTCATCATCGACGCTCTCAAGCTCAACGGCGTTGAGACGATCTATGGCGTGCCCGGCATTCCGATCACCGACTTCGGCCGCATGGCGCAGGCCGCGGGCATCCGCGTGCTTTCGTTCCGCCATGAGCAGAACGCTGGTTACGCCGCTTCGATTGCTGGCTTCCTGACCAAGAAACCGGGCATCTGCCTGACCGTTTCAGCACCCGGTTTTCTCAATGGTCTGACCGCGCTGGCGCACGCCACCACCAATTGCTTTCCGATGATCTTGATCTCGGGTTCCTCCGAGCGCGAGGTCGTTGACCTGCAGCAGGGCGACTATGAGGAGATGGACCAACTCGCCATCGCCAAGCCGCTCTGCAAGGCGGCTTTCCGCGTGCTGCACGCGCAGGACATCGGCATCGGCGTCGCGCGAGCGATCCGTGCCGCTGTCTCGGGCCGTCCCGGCGGTGTCTATCTTGACCTGCCGGCCAAGCTGTTCGGCCAGGTCATGGACGCGGCCAAGGGCGAGAAATCTCTGGTCAAGGTGATCGACGCCGCGCCGGCGCAAATCCCGGCGCCGCAATCGGTCAAGCGCGCGCTTGATGTGCTCAAGAGCGCGAAGAAGCCGTTGATCATTCTCGGCAAGGGCGCGGCCTACGCGCAGGCCGATGACGCGATCCGTTCTCTGGTCGAGAAGACTGGCATTCCGTTCCTGCCTATGAGCATGGCGAAAGGCCTGTTGCCCGACACTCATCCGCAGTGCGCAGGGGCGGCGCGCTCGACGGTGCTGAAGGATTCCGACGTCGTCATGCTAATCGGCGCGCGCCTCAACTGGCTTCTCTCGCATGGCAAGGGCAAGGCCTGGGGCGAGGCACCGAAGAAGTTCATCCAGATCGACATCGAGCCCAAGGAAATGGACTCGAATGTGGAGATCGCGGCGCCGGTCGTGGGCGACATCGGTTCCTGCGTGACGGCGCTGCTCGATGGTCTCGGCAGCAAGTGGCCGGCCCCCCCGGCCGACTGGACCAAGACGGTCACGGAGAAGAAGGACTCCAACATCGCCAAGATGGCGCCGCGGCTGCAGAACAACAACGTGCCGATGGATTACCACGGCGCGCTCGGCGTGCTGCGCACGATCATCAAGCAGCGGCCGGACGCCATCATGGTGAACGAAGGCGCCAACGCACTCGACCTCACCCGCGGCATTATCGATATGTATCAGCCGCGCAAGCGCATCGACGTCGGCACCTGGGGCATCATGGGCATCGGCATGGGCTACTCGATCGCGGCGGCGGTCGAGACCGGCAAGCCGGTGCTGGCGATCGAGGGCGACTCGGCGTTTGGTTTTTCCGGCATGGAGATCGAGACCATTTGCCGTTACAACCTGCCGGTCTGCGTCGTCATCTTCAACAACGACGGCATTTACCGCGGCACCGATGTCAATCAGGGTGGCGGTTCGGACCCGGCCACAACCGTGTTCGTCAAGGGCGCGCGCTACGACAAGATGATCGAAGCCTTCGGCGGCGTGGGTGTGAACGCGACATCGCCGGATGAGCTCAAGCGCGCCGTCAACGCGGCGATGGATTCTGGCAAGCCGACGCTCATCAACGCGGTGATCGATCCGGCCGCCGGCAGCGAGAGTGGCCGCATCGGCAACCTCAACCCGCAAAGCGCACTCAAGAGGAAGTAGCGGGCGCGTGGCGTCTGCCCGCCGCCGCAGCAATCACGACGACTGGGGGCTCCGCGGCCAGCGGGGCGTGATACCGGAACAAGATGAGATCGAGAGGTGTAGGAATGGCCAAGCGCAAGAAAACCACCAAGGCAAAGGCTCGTACAAAACCTAAGAGCCGGACTGCGGCAAAGAAATTGACACGCAAGGTCGTCAAGCTCGGCGCCCGCATGAGCGACAAGAAGGCGCCGGCCAAAAAGGCGAGCGCCAAGAAAGCCAGCGGTAACGGCCTTCCAAGGGTCTCGTCCAAGCCCTACGGCATGGACGGCAAGGCGCTGCAAGGTGTGCGCATCCTCGACTTCACGCACGTGCAGTCGGGCCCGACCTGCACGCAGTTGCTGGCCTGGTTCGGCGCCGACGTGATCAAGGTCGAGCGCCCCGGCATCGGCGACATCACGCGCGGCCAGCTCCGCGATGTTCCCAACGCCGACTCGCTCTACTTCACCATGCTCAACAGCAACAAGCGCTCGATCACGATCGACTCCAAGCACCCGCAGGGCAAGCGCGTGCTCGACGAACTGATCAAGAGCTGCGACGTGCTGGTGGAGAACTTCGCGCCCGGCGCGCTCGATCGCATGGGGCTGACCTGGGAACACATCCACAAGACCAACCCGCGTATGATCGTGGCCTCGGTTAAGGGCTTCGGCCCGGGCCCCTATGAGGACTGCAAGGTTTACGAGAACATCGCCCAGTGCGCCGGCGGCTCGGCCTCGACCACCGGCTTCCGCGATGGCCCGCCGCTGGTGACCGGCTCGCAGATCGGCGACAGCGGCACGGGACTGCATCTCGCGCTCGGCATCGTCACGGCGCTCTACCAGCGCAACCGCACTGGCCGCGGCCAGAAGGTGCTCGCCGCGATGCAGGATGGCGTGCTTAACCTCTGCCGCGTCAAGCTGCGCGACCAGCAACGGCTCTCCCACGGTCCGCTCAAGGAATACAGCCAGTTCGGCGAGGGTGTGCCCTTCGGCGAAGCCGCCCCGCGAGCCGGCAACGACTCCGGCGGCGGCCAGCCGGGCTGGATCCTGAAGTGCAAGGGCTGGGAGACCGATCCCAACGCCTACATCTATTTCATCACCCAGGCGCCGGTGTGGGAGAAGATCTGCGATCTCATCGGCAAGCCGGAGTGGAAGGCCGATCCCGATTACGCCACGCCGTCGGCGCGGCTGCCGCGGTTGCGGCACATCTTCAACACGATCGAGGATTGGACCACCACCATGACCAAGTTCGAGGTGATGGAGAAGTGCAACCCGCTCGATATCCCGGTCGGTCCGATCCTGTCGATGAAGGAAATCGCCGAGGAGCGGTCGCTGCGCGAAACCGGCACGGTGGTCGAGGTCGATCATCCGAACTCGCGGCAAGTATCTGACCGTCGGCAACCCGATCAAGCTATCGGATTCGATTTCCGACGTGAAGCGTTCGCCGCTATTGGGCGAGCATACCGACGAAATCCTCAAATCCGTGCTCAAGCTCTCGGCAAAAGAAATCGCCGAGATCAAGGACTCCGGCGCGCTGTCGGCGCCGCAGAAGAACGACAAGGCGGCGTAATTCCCTCTCCCCGCCAAGCGGGGAGAGGTGAAAAGAGAAGAGTTTCAGGGAGATTTCACTATGCGTATCGTCGTTCACGGCCAGCAGGCGTTCGGCAAGGCCGTGCTGGAAGCCCTGCTCAAGCGCGGTGATGAGGTCATTGCCGTTTACGTCGCGCCGGAGAAGGAAGGCGCCAAGGCCGACCCGCTGAAGGAAGCGGCCATCGCCGCCGGCCTGCCGGTCCACCAGCCCTCGTCCTACAAGGATCCCAAGGTCTGGGAAGAGTTCAAGGCGATGAAGCCGGACCTGCAGGTTATGGCCTTCGTCACTCTGTTCGTGCCGGAGGACTTTCTCAACATCCCGACCCACGGCTCGGTCCAATATCATCCCTCGTTGTTGCCCGCCTACCGCGGCGCCTCGGCGATCAACTGGCCGATCATCCTCGGCGAGAAGGAGACGGGTCTCTCTATCTTCTGGCCCGACAACGGCCTCGATACCGGCGACGTTCTGCTGCAGAAGAAGACGCCGATCTCCGACACCGACACGCTCGGCACGGTCTACTTCGATCGCCTGTTTCCAATGGGCGTCGAGGCGATGCTGGAGTCGGTTGATCTCGTGAAGGCCGGCAAGGCGCCGCGCCTCAAGCAGGACGAGTTGAAGGCCACCTACGAAGGCCTCTGCCGCGCCGCCAACGCCAAGATCGACTGGGGCAAGTCCTGGCGCCAGATCGACCCGCTGATCCGCGGCTGCAATCCGGCACCGGGCGCCTGGACCACGCTCGACGGCCAGACCATCAAGATCTTTGACGCCAAGCCGCTGCCGGCCAAGAATCCCAAAGGCATCGCCGGCAAACTCGGCGAAATCGTTGCGGTCGAAGCCGACGGCTTCACCGTCGTCTGCGCCGACGGCCGCATAAAGATCACCCGCGTGCAGCCGCCGGAAGGCAAAAAGATCGATGCCGGCGAATGGGCGGCTTCCGCCAAGCTCGCGACCGGCGCCAAGTTCACTTGATTTCCTTCTGTCGTGGCCGGGCTCGTCCCGGCCACTCCGATTAGGGACGCATCTGCTCACCCAGCCATCGGCTAATTCAAATCACACAAGCGTATATTGGACACCCCCGCCATGCCCGCCTCACAACATCAGAATCCGAAGTCCGACATCGAAATTGCCCAGGCCGCCAAGATGCGGCCGATCATGGAACTCGCCAAGGAAAAGCTCGGCATCGAAGCCAAGAATCTCGAGCCCTACGGCCACTACAAGGCCAAGGTGTCGATGGACTACATCAAGTCACTCGAAAGCAAGCCGAATGGCAAGCTGATCCTGGTGACCGCGATCACGCCGACGCCGGCGGGAGAGGGCAAGACCACCACCACGGTGGGTCTGACAGACGCGCTCAATCACATCGGCAAGAAGGCGATGCTGTGCCTGCGCGAAGCGTCGCTCGGCCCTTGCTTCGGCGTCAAAGGCGGCGCCGCCGGCGGCGGCTACGCCCAGGTCGTGCCGATGGAAGACATCAATCTGCACTTCACCGGGGACTTCCATGCCATCACCTCGGCGCACAATCTGCTCGCCGCGCTGATCGACAATCACATCTATTGGGGCAACGCGCTCGGCATCGACTCGCGCCGCGTTGCCTGGCGCCGTGTCATGGACATGAACGACCGCGCGCTGCGCTCGATCGTCTGCTCGCTCGGCGGCGTGGCCAACGGCTATCCGCGCGAGTCCGGCTTCGACATCACCGTCGCCTCCGAGGTCATGGCGATCTTCTGCCTCGCCAAGGATCTCAACGACCTGCGCGAGCGGCTCGGCAACATCATCGTTGCCTATACACGCGAGCGTAAACCGATCCGCGCCAAGGAATTGGACGCGAACGGTGCCATGGCCGCGCTGCTGAAGGACGCGATCGCGCCCAACATGGTGCAGACGCTGGAAGGCACGCCGGCCTTCATCCACGGGGGCCCCTTCGCCAATATCGCGCACGGCTGTAACTCTGTCTCGGCCACGACCGCCGCGCTTAAGCTCGCCGATTACGTGGTGACCGAGGCCGGCTTCGGCGCCGATCTCGGCGCCGAGAAGTTCCTCGATATCAAGTGCCGCAAGGCCGGCATCGCTCCCGAATGCGTGGTGGTTGTCGCTACCATCCGCGCGCTCAAGATGCATGGCGGCGTCAAAAAGGACGACCTGAAGAAGGAAGACCTCAAGGCGCTCGAAGCCGGCATGGCGAACCTGCAGCGCCACATCGAGAACCTGAAGAAATTCGGGCTTCCGGCGGTAATCTCGATCAACCGCTTCTCGGCCGATTCCGACGCGGAAATCGCGCTGGTCAAGGAGAAGTGCAAGGCGCTCGGCGTCGAGGCGCTCATGGCCGATCACTGGGCCATGGGTGGCGAGGGCGCGGCTGACGTTGCCAAGGCGGTGGTCAAGATCATCGACGCTGGCAAGGCCAAGCTCAAGCTCCTCTATCCCGACGACATGCCGCTGTTCGAGAAGATCCGCACTATCGCCAAGGAAATCTACCGCGCCGACGACGCCACCGCCGACAAGGCGGTGAAGGATCAGCTCAAGGCTTGGGAGGACATGGGCTTCGGTAATCTGCCGGTCTGCATCGCCAAGACCCAGTATTCGTTCTCGACCAATGGCGACGCCAAAGGTGCGCCCACCGGCTTCAACATCCCGGTGCGCGAAGTCCGCCTGTCCGCCGGTGCTGAGTTTGTCGTGGCCATCTGCGGCGAGGTCATGACCATGCCGGGCCTGCCCAAGGTCCCGGCGGCGAACTCGATCGACGTCGGTCCGGACGGTCGCATCGTCGGGTTGTTCTGAGCGCGCATTGCTGCGCCGAAAGGCTGCGATGGCCGGCGCCCAATGTCGGGTCTACCCGACATTGGGCTCGCACAGGAGAGCAAGCCGGCCATTCGCTTTTTACAGCCTATTTTACAGGCCTTTTTTCATTAAAATTTTCGCCAATTTGCTCCATCCCGATGGGGAACCTTCTTTGCAACTTCTTGCTAGGGTGACGCAACTTTCCGCTTCCGGTTGCGGGACTCGCCGATACGAGAGGGCCCCGGCCGGATTTTGTGAACCCCCGTTTTGCCGTGATTGCCCATGTCCAATGTTGCCTCGACAGAATACGACCCGAAGCAAGCCGTCGACGCCTCGATTATCGACGAGCTGATCAGCGCCGTCGACAGCGGTGGCGCCAAGCAGCGCCAGAAGATCCTGCAGCGTATCACCGATCTGTTCGTGGCTGGTTCGCGCAACTATTCGCAGGAACAAGTCGCGCTATTCGACGACGTGTTGCGGCAGCTTGCCACCGATATCGAGGTCAAATCGCGCGCCCGGCTGGCGCACCGTCTGGCTCTCGTGAACAACGCGCCGCCCAAGCTCATCCGTCAGCTCGCCTTCGACGACGAGATCACCGTGGCGGTCTCGGTGCTCGCCTGCTCCGAGCAGTTAACCGACGAGGATCTGGTCGAGAACGCACGCACCAAGAGCCAAAAGCATCTGCTCGCCATCGCGCAGCGCCTGAAGCTGAGCGAGGCCGTCACCGACGTGCTGGTAGAGCGCGGCGATCGCGACGTCGTGCGCAAGGTGGCGCGCAACCGTGGCGCCCGCTTCTCGCTGGCCGGCTATGATCGCCTGACCACCCGCGCGCGCTACGACCGCCGGCTGACGCTTGCCCTCGCCGAACGCACCGATATTCCGCGCCAGTATTTCCTCAAGCTGCTCGAATGCGCCTCGGCCTCCGTGCGCGCCAAGCTCGAAGCGGCTAATCCGGAAATGGCGGAGGTCATCCGCAAGTCGATTGACGACGTCGCGACCGCCATGCAGCACGAGGCCCGCGCGGCATCACGTGAACACAGCGCCGCCGAGCGCAAGGCGCGCCGCTTCAAGGCGCATCCCGTGACCGAGGGCAATGTCCATGCCCCGGCGCGCGCGCAAGAATTCGAAAAAGTCGTGATCGCGCTGGCGCGGCTCGGCCGCTTCCCGGTCGATCTGGTCGAACGTGCGTTGCTCGACGAAGGCGCCGATATGGTGCTGATCCTGGCCCGTGCCGCCGATTGTTCCTGGGCGACCGTCAAGGAACTGCTGCAGATGCAAGCCGCCGGGCGCCGCATGACCGCGGACGACTTTTCTGAGGCTTTTGAGCGCTACAACAAGTTTAGCCCCCAGACCGCGCGCAGCATCTTCGACTTCCATCGCCAGCGCGTGAAGGAAGAGGCGGAGACGCTCGGGGCGAAGGCGAAAAAGACTCAAGAAAAGCCCTCGCCCAGCAAGGGGGATGGCGACGCGTCGAGCGCTCCGTCCGAGCGTTATACGCAAAACGTTGCCTGATTTGGCGCGCCGCCGACCCAGAAGGCGGTTCAATCCAGAGTGAACGGACGCCAGCGCACCGCCGCGTTGAACATGGCGGTACGCACGCGTCTGACGGCGTAGGGCTCGCCGTAAAGCCGCAGCGTGTCCTTGCTGTCGCCCTGCACCACCACGATCGCCGCGCCGTGCTCACCCTGTTTGGCAAGCGTACGCTCGCGCATCTCGTCGGCGATCTCGCCGAGCTCACAGTCCTCGATCAAGTCGTCTAGCACGCGCACGACGTGAATCACTTTGCGCGGATGCTCGCGGACGATTGCATAAGCGAGTTTGTAGGCCATCGCGCCTCTCGGGCCTAATCCAACGAGGACCGGCCAACGGACAAGCGCCGCCTTCGCTCGAAGAGCAAAAGGCGGCGCCCGGCTTTTAGTCAGAGATCAGTGGAATAGCATCAGCGCCTTGGACAGCGTCTGCGACACGCCCCAGAGCAGGGGGATGCCGACGAAGCCCCAGGCGAGCAGAACTTTTACGTTGATCGCACCGTTTTGGTTGTTGTTGCTCATGGTGTTCCCCTATGCCCCGGCCGGTTCGCTGGCCGCCGCGATTTCCGCTTGGGCCAATTCGGCTTCATGGTCGGATTTCATGTGGAAGCGGTGATGGACCGCTTTGATGAAGTAGTTGCAGATGAGGCCGACGATCAGTAACCCCGCCATGATGTACATGGTGGTGTTGTACGCCTGCGCTTTGGGCACCCCGTGGTCGATCTGATACTGGCGGATGTAGTTCACCAGTACCGGGCCGAAAATGCCGGCCGCCGACCAGGCCGTGATCAACCAGCCGTGAATGGCGCCGACATAGCGCGTGCCGAACATGTCCTTGAGATAGGCAGGCACCGTCGCGAAGCCGCCACCGTACATCGAGATGATGATCACGAAGCACAGCACGTACAGCCCGACGCTGCCGGTTGAGCCGGTGTGTGGCACCAGCGCGTAGAGCACCGTGCCGATGATGAAGAAGCAGAAATAAGTGTTCTTGCGGCCGATGAAGTCGGAGGTCGACGCCCAGAAGAACCGGCCCAGCATGTTGAACAGGCTAAGCAGGCCGACGAAGCCCGCCGCCGCGGCGACGCTCACTTGGCCAGGGAACATTTCCTGACTCATCGGTGAGGCCTGGCCGAGTACGCCGATGCCGGCGGTCACGTTGAGGCAGAGCACCCACCAGATCAGCCAGAACTGTGGAGTCTTCAGCGCGTCATAGACATAGACGTCGTTCTTGCTGATCAGCTTCTGCGTCTGCGCCGGCGGGCTGTAGCCTTCCGGTTTCCAGCCTGGCGCCGGAACGCGCACGATCGCCGCGCCCACCCACATGAACAGCAGGTAGACGATACCGAGGCCGATGAACGCTTCGGCGACGCCAACATGGGTTGCGGTCGAGAAGCGCGCCATCAGCCACACCGACAGCGGGGAGGCGATCATCGCGCCGCCGCCGAAGCCCATGATGGCCATACCGGTGGCCAGGCCTGGACGATCGGGGAACCATTTGATCAGGGTCGAGACTGGCGAGATATAGCCGATGCCGAGACCGACGCCGCCGAAGAATCCATAGCCGAGATAGACGAGCCACAGCGTGTGCGAATAGGCGCCGATGGCGGAAATGAAGAACCCGCCAGCCCAGCACAGGCCGGCAGTGAACATGGCGCGGCGCGGCCCGCCTTCTTCCACCCAGCGACCGAACAGTGCGGCCGATACGCCGAGCACGAAGATGGCGATGGAGAAGATCCAGCCCAAATCCGTTAATTTCCAGTCGCCCGGCGCGGAATGAGTGATGCCGATCAGTTTGGTCATTGGCAGATTGAATACGCTGAGCGCGTAGGCCTGACCGATGCATAGATGAATACAAAGCGCAGCCGGCGGAACCATCCAACGGCTAAATCCCGGCTCGGCGACCGTATGTTCGCGATCCAGGATGGATAACAAGCTCATTGCGCAACCCTCCCTGCAGCCCCAAATTGCGTCAATTCTTTGCGAATAACTGGACGACGCGATCCCGAATTCCAGCGCATGCAGACTGATGAAGGCCGCAATTTAATCAACCAACGAAATTCCATGTTGCGATAGCAAACTTAAATAACGCCATAGCGAAACCCTATGGCCATCAACAAGTGAGCGTTAAAAGGATTTTCGAACTGCGCTATCGCAGCGCATCAGTGTGTCGCGAGCAGCGTACGACTAAGGGCGCATGTGAGTATCTCAATCGACCAACACTTTCGCGACGCGGCGCGCCTCCGCGACCAACGCTGTAGTCAGCGGCGTCATCGGTTCGCGCGCCGGTGCCACCAAGCCAACGGTGTAGCTCGCTTTCGGATCCACGATGGGGATAGCGCGCAGGACGTCGGTCAGGCGGAGCGTGCCGGCGAGCCGCTCCGGCATCACGCTCGCCCAGCGCCCGGTCCGCACGTGGGAATAGAGCAGAATCATCGAATCCGATTCCAGCATGATGTTCGGATTGTTGCCGGTATCGCGTAAGAGATGCTCGATGATGCGCCGGTTTTGCATCTCGGGCGTTAGCAGGCAGAGCGGCACCTGCGCCACTTCCTTCCACGTCACCTTGTCGCGGTCGCCAAGCGGTCCGTCGGCGGCGACCAGCAGCCGGTAGTGCTCGCGATAGAGCGGGACCGCGGTGACGCGGCCGAGCGGCTCATTGTCGAGATAGGTCAGTCCGGCGTCGATCTCGAGGTTCTCCAACTCCGTCAGCACCTCGATCGAGGTGCGCGAATAGACGGTGAACTGCACATTGGGATGTCGCGCGCGATAGGGCGTGGTCAGCGATTCCACCATGGCTAGTGCGGTGGGGATGGCGGCGAGCCGCAGTCGTCCGGCCAGCCCGTGGCGCAGGGCATGTACTTCCTCGCGCATGGCGCGGGTGTCGCCGACGATGCGGCGTGCCCATTCCAGCACCCGCTCGCCCTCTGGCGTGAAACTCTGGAAGCGCGAGCCGCGGTTGACGAGCAGCACGCCGAAGGTCTCTTCGAGGTGCTTAACGCCCGCCGACAGGGTCGGCTGGGTTACGCCGCATTCATCGGCCGCTCGGCCGAAATGCTTTTCGCGCGCCAGCGCCAGCATGAATTCCAGCTTGTCGATCACGGTGCAGGCCCTGTCCTTACACGCCTTAAATTTGCACAATGAAGGGGCATTTTGGCCGCCGGTGCGTTAGGTCCATGTCCGGGAGACGGGCCGGATTTCGAAGGTTTAATAATTGAAAAATTGATGGTTAGCTAGTAGTTTTGATAGGATTTATCTATCGACTGATTGAAGCCAGGACCTTGCTTATTGCGATTTTACGGGCTTTTTTGCAATTTCGGAGGAACGATAATGGATGCGACTTTGCAGGCTCCGTCCGCGGCTCCAGACGCTGCCCGTGCCGGCCGCCGCCGCCCGCCGCGCACGCCGAAAGGCCGCCAGGTCGACCCCGCCGCCCTTGATGAAGTACGCGCGCTGCTGACCGACCGCCCGCGCCGGCGCGACCTGCTGATCGAGCACCTGCATCTCATCCAGGACCATTACGGCCATCTCTCCGCCGCTCATCTTGCCGCGCTTGCCTTCGAAATGAAGATGGCGCTGACCGAGGTCTACGAAGTCGCCACCTTCTACGCCCATTTCGACGTCGTGAAGGAAGGGCAGGAGGCGCCGCCGGCCGTTACCGTGCGCGTCTGCGATTCGCTGTCCTGCGCCATGGCGGGCGCCGACGAGCTGCTGGCGAAGCTGCCTGGGATTCTTGGCAAGGATGTGCGCGTGGTGCGCGCGCCCTGCATGGGCGCTTGCGACCGAGCGCCGGTCGCCGCCGTCGGCCATGTGCAGACGTTCAAGGCGACGCCGGACAATATAGCCGCTGCCGTCAAGGCGAAGCCGCACGCCCACGCCTACAAGGCGGGCAGCGATTTTGCCGCCTACCAGAAGGATGGCGGTTACGCGCTGCTCAAGGCTTGTCTTGCCGGCGAGCGCACGCGCGAGGATTTGATTGCAACCGTCAGCGATGCCGGCCTGCGCGGCCTCGGCGGCGCAGGCTTCCCGACGGGCCGCAAGTGGTCGCTGGTGCGCGCCGAGTTGGCGCCGCGCATGTTCGCGGTCAACGCCGACGAGGGCGAGCCCGGTACTTTCAAAGACCGCTACTACCTCGAGCGCGAGCCGCACCGCTTCATCGAAGGCATGCTGGTCGCCGCGTGGGTGGTGGAGGCGATCGAGACATACGTTTATATTCGCGACGAATATCCTGAAGTGCGGCTGATGCTCGAGCAGGAGATGGCCAAGGTCGAGAAGGCCGGGTTGTCGCCACACACCAAAATGCATCTGCGCCGCGGCGCAGGCGCCTACATCTGCGGCGAAGAGTTGGCGATGATCGAGTTGATCGAAGGCAAGCGCGGCCTGCCGCGCCACCGCCCGCCCTACGTCGCGCAGGTCGGCCTGTTCGGCCGCCCGACGCTGGAGCAGAACGTCGAGACGCTGTTCTGGGTGCGCGACATCATCGAAAAGGGCGCCGACTGGTTCACCTCGCACGGCCGCCACGAGCGCAAGGGCTTGCGTAGCTTCTCGGTGTCCGGCCGCGTGAAGAAACCCGGCGTCAAGCTGGCGCCCGCCGGCATCACCATGCGCGAGTTGATCGACGAATATTGCGGCGGCATGACCGACGGCCACACCTTCAAGGCGTTCCTGCCGGGCGGCCCCTCCGGCGGCGTCCTGCCGGAATCGATGGCCGACATTCCGCTCGACTTCGGCATGCTGGAGAAATACGGCTCTTTCGTCGGTTCGCACGCCGTTGTCATTCTTTCCGACAAGGATGACATCAAGGCGGTGGCGCTCAACCTGATGAAGTTCTTCGAGGATGAATCGTGCGGCCAGTGTACGCCGTGCCGCGCCGGAACCGAGAAGGCGGTCAAGCTGATGGAACAGGGCCCGTGGAAGACGGAGCTGCTCACCGAGCTTTCGACCGCCATGCGCGATGCCTCCATTTGCGGACTCGGCCAAGCCGCGTCGAACCCGATAATGAGCGTTTTGAAATTTTTCCCCGACGAGCTCAAAAAGCCGTTGGTGAAATGGTGATGGCGAGGAACGAGCCATGAGCACCGACAAGAATGCAGGGACCTTTTTCATCGACGATCGCGAAATTGACATCCGCGACGGCGAGTTGATCTTCCGCGCCGCGCGCCGGCTCGATATCAAGCTGCCGCATCTTTGCTACACGCCGAAACCCGGGTATCGCGCCGACGGCAATTGCCGTGTCTGCATGGTCGAGATCGAAGGCGAGCGCGTCTTGGCGGCGAGCTGTCTGCGCACGCCGACGCCCGGCATGAAGGTGAAGACGCAGACCGAGCGCGCCAAGGCCGCGCGCAAGATGGTCGCCGAGCTTCTAGTTACCGACCAGCCGGCGCTCGACGTCGCGCACGATCCGGAATCCGAATTTTGGAAGACCGTGAAGCGCCAAGGCGTCGAAGCCGGCCGTTTCCCCAAGCGCGAGCGTGAGACGGTGCCGGCGCCCGACCGCAGCCATCCGGCCATGGCGGTCAATCTTGATGCCTGCATCCAGTGCAACCTCTGTGTGCGCGCGTGCCGTGAAGTGCAGGTCAACGACGTCATCGGCATGGCCGGCCGCGGTCACAACGAGAAGATTGTATTCGACTTTGACGACCCCATGGGTGCGTCCACCTGTGTCGCCTGCGGGGAATGCGTGCAGGCCTGCCCGACCGGCGCGCTAATGCCGTCGACCGTGCTCAACGACAACAACGTGCGCACCGAGTTCGCCGACCGCAAGGTCGACAGCATGTGCCCCTATTGCGGCGTCGGCTGCCAGCTCACTTACCACGTCAAGAACGACAAGCTGCTTTATGTCACCGGCCGCAACGGGCCGGCGAACGAAAACCGGTTGTGCGTGAAGGGGCGCTTCGGTTTCGACTACGTCACGAATCCCCAGCGTCTGTTGAAGCCAATGATCCGCAAGGAAGGCGTGCCGAAAGTCCCGCATGAGACGATCGATCCTTCCAACCCTTGGACGCATTTCCGCGAGGCGAGCTGGGAAGAAGCGCTCGACAAGGCCGCCGCCGGTCTCGTCAAAATTCGCGACCGCGACGGTTCGGATGCGCTGGCCGGCTTCGGCTCGGCCAAGGGCTCGAACGAAGAGGCTTACCTGTTCCAGAAGCTGGTGCGCACCGGCTTCGGCACCAACAATGTCGATCACTGCACGCGGTTGTGTCACGCCTCGTCGGTGTCGGCGCTCCTGGAAGGAGTCGGCTCGGCCGCGGTCACCGCGACCTTCAACGAGTGCAAGAATTCTGAAGTCATCATCGTCATCGGCGCCAACCCAACCGAGAACCATCCGGTCGCGGCGACCTTCTTCAAGCAGGCCGCCAAGCGCGGCGCCAAGCTGGTCATCATGGATCCGCGCGGCACCGCGATGAAGCGGCACGCCTGGAAGATGATGCAGTTCAAGAACGGAACTGACGTTGCGATGCTCAACGCCATGCTCAACGTCATCGTGACCGAGAAGCTGTACGATCAGCAATATATCCAGACCTATGTCGAAGGCTTCGACGCCTGGAAGGAGAATATCAAGGACTTCACGCCGGAGGAGATGGCGCCAATCTGCGGCATCGACGCCGACACGCTGCGCGAAGTCGCGCGTGCCTACGCCCGCGCCGAAAGCGCGATCATTTTCTGGGGCATGGGCGTGTCGCAGCACACGCACGGCACCGACAACGCGCGCTGCCTGATTGCACTGGCGCTGATCACAGGCCAGATCGGCCGTCCCGGTACCGGCCTGCATCCGCTGCGCGGCCAGAACAACGTGCAAGGCGCCTCCGACGCCGGGCTCATTCCGATGTTCTTCCCCGACTACAAGTCGGTCGAGAACCCGGAGATTCGCGGCCAGTATGAGAAGGCTTGGGGCGTCAAGCTGGCGCCGAAGAAGGGCAAGACTGTCGTCGAAATCATGGATGCGGTGCATGCCGACGAGATCAAGGGCATGTATGTCGAGGGCGAAAATCCCGCGATGTCGGACCCGGATTTAAACCACGCGCGCGAGGCGCTGGCGCATCTCGAGCATCTGGTCGTGCAGGACCTGTTCCTGACCGAGACCGCCATGTATGCCGACGTCGTGCTGCCGGCCTCCGGCTGGCCGGAGAAGGACGGCACGGTCACCAACACCAACCGCCAGGTGCAGATGGGCCGCGCCGCGCTGCCACTGCCCGGCGACACGCGCCAGGATTTGTGGATCATCCAGGACATTGCCAATCGCATGGGTTGCTGCTGGAATTACAAACATGTCGGTGAGGTGTTCACCGAGATGGCCTCGATGATGCCGGCGCTCGCCAACATCACCTGGGATCGTGTGGAGCGCGAGCAGCACGTCACTTATCCGGTCGACGGCCCCGACGTGCCGGGCCGCGACGTGGTGTTCGATGACGGCTTCCCGCGCCCGGGCGGCTTCGCCAAGCTGGTCGCCACCAAACTGCAGCCGCCGGATGAAGTGCCGGATCACGAATATCCGTTCATCCTGTCGACCGGCCGCCAGCTCGAACATTGGCATACCGGCTCGATGACGCGGCGCGCGCATGTGCTCGACGCACTCGAACCCGCCGCCATCGCTCAGCTATCACGCGGTACGATTGAGAAACTCGGCATCGAGCCGGGCGACATGGTGCGCGTCACCACCCGGCGCGGGATGGTCGAATTGTTCTCGCGCCAGGACGACGCCATCCCCGACGGCGTCGTGTTCATCCCCTTCGCTTATGTCGAAGCGGCGGCGAACCTGCTGACCAATCCGAAGCTCGACCCGTTCGGTAAGATCCCCGAGTTCAAGTTCTGCGCCGCGCGGGTGGAGAAGTTGGGGCCCCAGCGCGAGGCGGCGGAGTAAGGCGCGGATGCGTCATAACGCGCACCGACAAGGCCATCGCGCCGTCGCCCCAACCCAGGGTGACGGCGTTTGCCGTTCATGCCATCCTAATCGTCTCCAATCCGGCGAAACCGGTTCAGGGGACGACAATGGCAGCCAATTCCTCAGCGGAAATTCGACCGCCGCGCTCGGCGCATAACGGACGTTGGATTCGTTTTTGCGGCTTGGTCGCGCTTGTGTTTGCCGCAGCCTTCACCGGCGCGACGGCTGCCGAGCACCCGGTCGTTATCGGCGCCATGTACAATCTGACCGGTGGCCAGGAGGACCTCGATATCCCGTCGTCGCGCGGCGTGCGGCTCGCCGTCGACGAAGCCAATAAGAAGGGCGGGGTGCTCGGACGGCAGGTCAAACTTATTGTGCGCGACGGCCGGACGAAGCCGACGGTCATCGTGCGTGAGGTCGCCAGCCTGTTCAAGCAGGAGCCAACGATTGTCGGGGTGATCGGCTTTTCCGACACCGACATGGTGCTGGCGGCGGCGCCCGTCGCCGCAAAGCACAAGCGCGTCTTTGTCACCTCTGGCGCGACTTCGCCGCGTCTGCCGCGCGCGGTCCCGCGCTATCTGTTTCTCGCCTGCTTTGGCGATAACGTGCAGGCCGCGGCCGGCGCCGAGTGGGCATTCAAGACGCTGAAGGCGCGCACGGCCGTGGTGCTCTACAAGCGCACGTCGACCTACGCCAAGCTGCTGCACGGCTATTTCCGGACGCGCTTCAAACAACTGGGCGGCAAGGTGCTCACCGTGCGGCCCTATACGCTTGCGACCATCAAGGACGCGGCGAAGGGGCTGCCGAAGGCCGACCTGGTCTATTTCGCCGCGCAGCCAGATGACGCTCTTGCCGGCGTTGCGGCTTTGCGCGGCGCCGGGGTTGCGGAGCCCATCCTGGGCGGCGACGGCCTCGACATCGGTGCCGCCTGGCAGCAGATCGGACAGCTCGACAAGATTTATTTCACGACCCATGCCTATCTCGGCGGCGACAATCCGGATCCGCGCGTGCGGGCGTTCCGTGCGGCTTACACGAAGGCTTATCCGGGCAAGGAGGCGGACGCCTTCTCGGCGCTCGGCTACGACACGGCCCGGCTGCTCATGACCGCAATCAAGTCCGCAGGCAGCACCAAGCCGTTAGCCGTGCGCAAGGCGCTTGCCGCGACCCACGATTTCGCCGGTGTGACCGGTACGATCAGCTATCGCGGCGGCAGCCGCATCCCGGCGAAATCGGTCAGCATCATTGCGGTGACGCAAGGCCGCCAGACGCTTGCGGCAAACGTGCTGCCGCAGAAAATCCCACCGCCGTAGCCGCGCCGCTATCCCGCCTCGTCCTGAGGAGCGGGCGACAGGCCGCGTCCCGAAGGATGAGGCGGCCACATGCTTCGAGATGCGTCGCTTGCACGACGCTCCTCGGCATGAGGCCGAGAAATGCTCACGAGAGAGCTACTTCTTGAAATACGGCTCCACCGGTCCGTGGATTTTCATGGTCAGCGGATCGCCGTGGCGGTCCTTGGTGTTGCCGACCACCACGCGGATCCAGCCCTCGCTCACGCAATATTCTTCGACGTTGGTGCGCTCCTGACCTTTGAAACGGATGCCGATACCGCGTTCCAAGATGGTGGCGTCGTAGTAGGGGTTCATGGGATCGTTGCAGAGCCGATCGGGCGGCATGTCGGCGGTCGTGGGCTTGTCGGGCGTGTCGGTCATGGCCGTGCTTTTAACAGCGCGGTACGCGACTGCAAGGGCGAACATAGGTCCGGATTTGGACCCCAAAAGCCGACACCCGCGCTCACCAGCTGGCGAACGCGGGGACAAAAAGCCGGCGCCGGCAAATCCGCGGCTACTTCTTGCGGAAGTGCATGATGCCCCAGTTGAGATAGCCCTTGTCGGCGGCGTCGACCCAATTCTGTAGACCGACGAGCATTCGGTCGACATAGTCCTTCGAGGCGACCTTCACCATCTCGTCGTAGCGCGCCTTCAACTCCACGCGCACGCGCGCATAGTGGTTACGCAACTGTTCCGGCATGGGGCGGACATCGACGAGCGTCAGCCCATGGCGCGCCGCCGCATCGCGATAGAAGCGAACCGAGCCGAGCGAGGTGAGATGAATGCGGTCGTAGACCGGCTGCAGCACGCCCTTGGGGCAGTCGTCCGCCTGCATCGGATCGGTGAAGACGAATTCGCCGCCCGGCTTCAACACGCGCGCGATCTCCGCGATCACTCGCTCGCGCTCGCCGCTATGCAGGATGGCGTCCTGCGACCAGGCAAGATCGAAGCTTGAGTCCTTTTCGGGGATTCCCTCGAAGGTGCCGTGCTTGACGTCGATCAGCTTGTCGAGGCCGGCGGCCGCGTTGGCTTTGCGGTTGCGCGCGTTCTCGACTTGGCTGATGTTGAGGCAGGTGACGTGAGAGCCGAAGCGCTGGGCGAGATAGCGCGCGGCCCCGCCGAAGCCGGAGCCGAGATCGATCGCGCGGCTGTTCTTGCCGAGCGCCCCTTCAACCGAGTCCGCCATCGCTTCGACGGTGCGGCGGCTGGCTTCGCCAATCGAATCCTTGTCCGACTGGTAGAGGCCGATGTGGATGTCCTCACCACCCCAGATGTGGAAATAGAACTCGTCTGCGTCGCTGCTGTCGTAATAGGCTTCGGCGACGTCGACGACGCTTTGCGCCTGAACTCATTTCGCCTCTCCTTCGTCAGTCTCCTCCGGCTCATGTTTGGAGGCGACATGCACGAAGAAGTCCGGGTCGTGCTCGGCATAGGTCTCTTGGAAATCGCCGTAGGTGCGCACGCTCTGGAAGCCGGCTTCCTTGAGCAGCTTGCGCATATAGTTCTTGCGCAGCGGGAACATGTTGAGGTGGAAGATCGAGCCGTCCGGGAAGCTGTACTGGAAACGCGCGAGCGAATCGTCCATGTGCTCGGGCTGCGCGATGACCTGGTCGCCGCAATAGTAGTACTTGTGCTTGCTGTCGAAACCGACATCGAGGATCGAATCGTAGTTGCGCTGATCCAGGATCAGCATGCCATCGTGGCGAAGCGCGGCATAGAACTCGGCCAGCACGCGGCGGCGGTCCATCTCATCGAACAGATGCGTAAACGAATTGCCGAGGCAAATGATGGCGTCGTATTTGCCGAGGATCGATTTGTTGAGCCAGCGCCAGTCAGCTTGAACGGTCTTCAGGATAAAGCCGCGCTGTTTGGCGTTTTCAAATGCCTTTGCCAGCATCTCGGCGCTGCCATCGACGCTGGTCACGTCGAAGCCGGCTTGCAATAGCTGGACCGAGTGGAAGCCGGTGCCGGTCGAAACGTCGAGAATTCGGTGCTTGCCCGCCGCCTTCAGCGCCTGGATGAAGAAGCCGCCCTCGCTTTCAGCACGTGCCTCCCAATCGATCAGTTCGTCCCATTTGTCGACGAACAACTCGACGTACTCCTGCTTGTAGTGGCTGGTTTCGCGGATCTCGAGCGGATCGTCGCCAAAATCCTGGTGTGCGGCGCCGTTCGTTTGATCGGTTTGGGTGGCATGCGTATACGACATGAATATCCCCCTTTCGTGTTTTTGCTGTCGCGAAATGACGGAGCTGCGCCACACGCGCGGCCGCCACGACGTGCGTCGCCACGACTTTTGATGGATGTAATGAAGCGTAGTCTAAACTATCGAGCCAAGAATGTTACCCCTGAGATGCACAAATATGGATTTCATTTCGCTTCGATGCGAAAATTGCGGCACATGGTCGCTGTTTCGGTAGTGAAGCGCAAAAATTTTTCGAAAATCGCCTAAATTCGGCGAGGACATAGGCAGAACATCTGCGGCCTGTGCATTTGATGCAGCCGCGAGAACGGAATCCACGCACAACTAATGGAATTGGCCGCACTTTTTAGTGAAGTGTCGGCACGTTGTCGTCGATGACCCGAAGTTCCAACTGCTCGATGAGATCGCGCCGCATGGCTTCGCTGGCCGCCAGCGCGGCCTCGGTCTGCTTCCAGGTCGTCGAATTGGAGCCGAGCAGCACCACGCCGCCCATCATCGCAGCGAGGCTTGCGAACAACAGAGTGGGGACAAAGGGCACTGCCCACACGATCGTCAGCACCAGCCAAGCCGCGCCGACGACGATGGCAATCTTCGCCGCCAGCGAAATCTTGCGACAGCGCGCAATCGCTTCCTGCAGCGTCTCGGTGCGCGCTTCGAGGCGCGCGATATCCGCGGGCGTTCCGGGCCGGTCCATCCCGCCGACCGTAACCCGAATGGGTAGCCGGCGGAATACTGGACCGCAGGATCAGCGGATCGCGGTCAGCCCTTCTTCTCCGTCTGTGGCGGCAACCGCCGGCTGATTGCGCGGTCGCCGATCGTGACCGAGTTGATGGTGTCGTAACCGTTGTCCAACTGCTCGAAGTCGACCGTCACCACGTCACCGGTCTTGATGTTCGGAACGGCGACTTCCTGGGGAATGGAGGCGAACTGCGAGAGGTCCTCGAATGTGATGGTCCGTTGTGACGGATCCCAATTCGTAACCTTGCCTGTGACACTGTCGGCGAAAGCGGAGCCGGTGCTTGCCGCGAGCAAGCCGAGCCCCACAAAAAACGCATGCGTCTTCATGGTCGAAATCCTTTCCGGATTCGAGAGGGGGTGACCGAATGCTTGCGGGCCATATCGCGGCCGGCTGTCCGCCGGCGGCTTGGGCCCCTCGTCCGGCCGTTGGGGGCCGGAACGAAGGCTTGTGCGGGACGCGTTTCATTCCGCAACTTCAATATAGGTACGCATTTCGTGGCGGCTTTGCGACAACGCAAATCCGGCCAAAAATATTATGCCATTTTTATAGTGACGTCGCGTTAATGCGGCGGCTTGGCGGTGATCTCGATCGCCGAATAATACGCCGCCAGATCGGCGACGTCGGCGTCCGATAGCGGCCTTACCACGAGCGACATCAAGTCGTTCTTGCGGATGCCATGGCGGAAGTCTTCGAGCGCCTTGACCAGGTAAGGCTCAGGCTGGCCGGCGAGGTTGGGCGCGTCCGGCCGCTTGGACAGGCCGTCGAGCCCGTGACAGGCTTGGCATTGCAGCGCCTTCATGCGGCCGGCGGCGGCGGCGACGTCGCCGGCGCGCGCCAGCAAGCTTGTCAGCGCCAGTATGGCGAAGCACACGAACAAGCCACCGACCGAAGCCCAAGGCCATCGCGTCTTCATGTTCCTCGTGCCTATTCCATTCTGCCGATTGCGGCGGAAGCCGGGATTGCCCGGCTTCCGCGTCGCTCGGGCCACTGGCGCCTTATTTGCCGTCGTACCAGATGCGATACACTGCACCCACCAGGTCGTCCGAGACGAGCAGCGAGCCGTCATACAGCTCGGTTACATCCACTGGACGGCCATTGTAGATGCCGTGATCGTTCCAGCCCTCGGCAAACGGGATCGAGGGGCCCGCGACATGACCATCCTTCTTCAGGAAGGTGACCATGACGCGAGCGCCGACCGGAACCGTACAATTCCATGAGCCGTGCTGCGCGGAGAAGATTGCGCCGTGGTATTTGGCCGGGAACTGGTGGCCGCGGTAGAAGGTGAGCCCTAAGTCCGCCGCGTGCGCGACCTGCTCGACTTCCGGAAATATGAGGCCCTTCGGCGGCGTGTCCTTGGCGTATTCGGTGGTGCGCGTGTGGCCGCCGCCATAATACGGGAAGCCGAAGTCCTGGCCCATTTCGGTGACGCGGTTCATCTCGCCCGGCGGTTTGTCGTCGCCCATGCCGTCGACCTGGTTGTCATTGCTCCACAGCGTCTTGTCCGTCGGGTTGAAGTCCATGCCTTCCGGGTTGCGCAGGCCGGTCGCATAGATCTCGCGGTTCTTGCCGTCGCGGTCCATGCGGATGATGCCGCCCATGCCGTTCTTGTGATAGATCGCCCACTTCTCATGGGACGGCACGTTGAAAGGTTGACCGAGCTGGATGTAGAGCTTGTTGTCGGGCCCGATGCGGCATTCGCGGGCGGTGTGGTTGTAGCTAACCTCGCTCTTCGGAACGAGTTTGCCTTCGGGAACAATCGGCACCGCCACCACGTCCGGGCTTTCGTAGAAGAACTCGGCCGCCGGATACATGAGGACGCGGTTCTGCTCTACGACGAACAAGAATCCGTCCTTTGAGAAGCACGGGCCGTTCGGAATCTTTTTCGCCAGCGAGGGCGCGAATTCTTTGACGTCGTCGGCGATAAAATTGCGGTCGCGGTCCGTGACTACATACACCTTGGTCTTGCGCGTGCCGACGAACAACGCGATGCCCTGCGGGCCGACCGCCATGTGGCGAGCGTCCGGTACCAGCGCGTAGAGGCCGATATGGAAGCCGGGCGGCAACGTGATCTTTGCCAGGTTCTTCTTGACTTGTTCTGCCTTCGGCCCAGTTTGCGGAATCGTTGGCCAATCGCCGTGCCATCCGGACTGCTGAAATTCACCGAGCTTCGTGAGCGTATCGTCGGCGGATGCTGGTCCGACGGTAGGCAGGATCATGGCGGCGCTCAACATGAGCGCCGCGCCTAGCGACGTTTTCCTCATGACGTTCTCCCCATCCTGTTATTTGCCCCCCAAAAGGGGAATTAGATTTTATACTAGCCGCTGTGCGGCTACGCGGTAACCGATGGGGGGCGCATCAGCTCTGCGCAGACAGCGGAGCTGCCGTCCATCAAGTCGCGGTGCAGCAAATGGGCGGATTGGGGCGGGGCTTGACCTCAATGCGCGGGAGCGGTTTCAGTGAGACGCGAGAAACCTTGAAAGATGGCTGATTGAATGTCGCTAGCGGCTCCTGATACCGCCTCCCGTGCGGCGCCTACCAGCGCCCTCCGCCACGATTGGACCCGCGAGGAGGTGCGCGTGCTGTTCGCGCTGCCGTTCACGGAGCTGGTTTTCCGCGCGGCTGAGGCGCACCGGACCCATTTCGATCCGACCGAGGTGCAGATTTCGACCCTGCTGTCGATCAAGACCGGCGGCTGCCCGGAGGACTGCGCCTATTGCCCGCAGGCCGCCCAATACGACACCGGCGTGAAGGCCGAGAAGCTGATGAGCCTCGAGGCGGTGCTGGCCGAAGCACGCGCGGCCAAGGCCGCCGGCGCGCAGCGTTTCTGCATGGGAGCGGCCTGGCGTTCGCCGAAGGACCGCGACCTCGACCAAGTCTGCGCCATGGTGGAAGGCGTCAAGGCACTTGGCCTGGAAACCTGCGTCACGCTCGGCATGCTGGAATCCGCGCAGGCAAAGCGGCTGAAGGATTCAGGTCTCGACTACTATAACCACAACCTCGACACCTCACCGGAATATTACAGCGAGATCATCACGACCCGCACCTATCGGGACCGCCTCGATACGCTGGGCAATGTGCGCGAAGCCGGCATCAACGTCTGCTGCGGCGGCATCGTCGGCATGGGCGAAAGCGAGGACGACCGCGTCGGCATGATCGCGACTTTGGCTTCGCTGCCGGTGCACCCCGAGAGCGTGCCGATCAACATGCTGGTGCAAGTGGAGGGCACGCCGCTCGCCGGCCGCGCCCCGCTCGATCCGCTCGACTTCGTGCGCACCATTGCGGTGGCGCGCATGACGATGCCGGCATCCGTGGTGCGATTGTCGGCAGGCCGGGAGGATATGACCGAAGAGGCACAGGCTCTGTGTTTTCTCGCCGGCGCGAATTCGATCTTCTACGGGCCGAAGCTTCTCACCACGCCCAACCCCGACCGCGACCGCGACATGCGGCTCTTGGACAAGCTCGGCATGCGGCCGATGGAATAAGCATCACGCAAAGTGACGCACCACCGCTAGCCCCCCGAAGAGGCCGGCCAGGCCGGCGGCGACCGATACCACCACGTAAAGCGCGGCCAGTCCCAATTCGCCGCGTTCGTAGAGCAGGGCGGTGTCGAGCGAAAAGGTGGAAAAGGTGGTGAAGCCGCCGAGCATGCCGGTGGTGAGGAACAAGCGCCAATGCTGTGATGGGCTGCCCTCGAAGGCAAACCAAGCCGCCATCAGCCCCATGAATAGCGAGCCGAGCACGTTCACCGTCAGCGTGCCGTACGGAAAACCGGTGCCGAGCAGCCGCGCGGCGGCGAGGTTGACGCCGTGGCGGAGCGCGGCACCGACACCACCCCCGAGAAACACGACAAGATAGCCCATGGGTCCAATTCCCCTGCTGTTGCAAGCGGCAAAAGCCGCCCCGCGGCGGCGTAACGTCCTACCGCCGGTGCCACAATCGGCCGCCAAAAACCTGAACGCCGGTCATGACCCGGCGCCCGATTCCCGGCGGATTCATGCGCAAACGATACGCGGTAGGAGTCATCAGCCCGCAAATCAGCGATTTTGGGCGGTTATCGGGGGACCCCATCCCCATCGGGCGCCAAATTATGGGGTGCCCCGGACCGGGTCAACTGGCCTCCGGCCTTCCTCCACCGGAGGCGCAATGGTCCCCAACTTGACAGTCCCGCCATACGGGCCTAGTTGAGAGCGAATATTCATTCTCGTTATGATGCGCTGCACACTTTGCCAGGGACGACATGCGCCGCGCCAACGCCCAACTCCAATCCGATCGCCGCACTGAGATTCTCGACGCCGCGGCATGCTGCTTTGCGCGTTCCGGCTTCCACGGCGCCTCAATGCAGGAAATCTGCACCGAGGCCGGCATGAGCCCGGGCAATCTCTACCGCTACTTCCCGTCCAAGGAAGCGCTAATCGCCGGCATCTCCGAGCGCAACCGCGCCGAAGCCGCCGCCAGCTTTGCCGAGGTGGGGGCCGCGCCGGCCTTCTTCGACGGCCTCGCCGAACTTGCCCGCCATCATCTGGTCGACCGCAGTGAAACGGAAGTGGGCCTCTGCGCCGAGATCATGGCCGAGAGCCGGCGTAACCCTTCGGTCGCCCAGCTCTACCAGGACATCGAACGCGACATCAAAGAGCGCATTGCCGCGATGCTCCGGCACGCGGTCGAGCGCGGCGAAATCCACGCCGATCTCGACGTCGACGCCGCTGCATCGGTGCTGATGGTGCTTGGCGACGGCATGTCGTGGCGCCGCGCCGTGGCGCCGGACTTCAACCCCGAGCGCGTGCTGCCGATGATCCTGAAGATGGTCCATTGCCTGCTTACCAAGCCGGCTAAAAAGGCGGAGGACGCATGATGAAAGCAAGTCGCATAACCGCCATCGGCCTCGTCGCCGGCGCCGCCGTGTGGATAGTGTCCGGCCACGTGTTGCCGCGCAACTCGAGCGACAGCCAGGCCGCTATTCGCCCGGCCGAACAGAAGACCCAGCCGCCGTTCCGCGTCTCGGTCATCAGCGTGCGGGTCGAAAAGCACAGTCCGGTCCTCGCGCTTTCCGGTCGTACCGAGGCCGACCACAAGGTCATGATTACCGCGCGCGCCGGCGGCGTGCTCACGCAGTTGCGCGTCAAGCGCGGCCAGCACGTGATGAAAGGCGAGGTCATCGCCGTTCTGTCCGATGAGGCGCGCGAGGCGCAGGTCGCGCAGGCGAAAGCCCTGCTCGTCCAGCGCAAGGCCGAACTCGACGCCAAACGCCAGCTGATCGAAAAGGGCACGCTGCCGAAGCTCGATCTGGTTAGCCTCGAATCGCAATTCAAGGCGGCGCAGGCGGCGGTTGCTTCGGCACAAGCCGAGTATGACCGCGGCATCGTGCGCGCGCCTTGGGCCGGTGTCATCACGGACGTGCCGGGGGAGGTCGGCGGCGCCGCGTTCTCCATGGCCGGCAAGCAGATCGCCGAATTGGTCGCGCTTGATCCCATGCTGGCGGTGGTCGAAGTCTCCGAGCGCAAGCTCGCCGGGATCAAGGTCGGCGAACGGGCCGAGGTGCGGCTGATCACCGGGCAGACCGTGACCGGCCAAGTGCGTTACGTTTCGAAAACCGCGAGCCCGACCACGCGCACGTATCGCGTCGAGGTCGAAATCAGTAATCCGGACGGCAAAATTCCTGACGGCATCACCGCGGAGGTCGCACTGGCGCTGGAGCCGATCGAAGCGGCGCAACTGCCGCGTTCGGCGCTGACCATCTCGTCGGACGGCGACATCGGCGTGCGCGTGGTCGATGACGCCGACGCGGTCAAGTTCGTTCCGATTGGGCTGGTCGAAGACCAGCGCGACACCATGTGGGTATCCGGCGTCATTAACGGTGCCCAGGTGATCGTGCGCGGGCAGGACTTCGTGCGCGAGGGGCAGGTCGTCGCCCCGGTCGCCGTCGACCGTAAACAGGCGGTGCGCTGATCGCACCCCCAGCAGGACAGCACCGCAAGCGCCATTGGATTTGAGCTGATGTCCCGTTTCATCAATTACGCGATCAACCACGCGCGGCTGACGCTGGCCACGCTCGCCTTCCTGTTGATCGCCGGTCTCGTCGCCTACCTGGCCATACCGAAGGAGGCGGAACCGGACGTCAAGGTGCCGATCATCTACGTCCAACTCACCCAGCGCGGCATCAGCCCGGAAGATGCCGAGCGCCTGCTGCTGCGGCCGGTCGAGACCCAGCTCAAGCAGGTCGGCAACGTCAAGGAAATGCGCGCGACCGCCTATGAGGGCGGCGGCTATGTGTTGCTCGAATTCGAAGCCGGCTTCAATTCCGACGCAGCGCTTGCCGACGTCCGCGCCAAGGTCGACCAGGCCAAGCACGACCTACCGAAGGACGCCGACGAGCCCGAGGTGCGCGAGGTCAATCTGTCGCTCTATCCGGTATTGGTGGTGACGCTCTCCGGCGAGTTGCCAGAGCGCACCCTGTTGCATATCGCGCGCTCGGCCAAAGACGCCATTGAGCAGGTGCCGGGCGTCCTGTCCGCGGAACTGCGCGGCGCCCGCGACGAGGCCGTCGAGATAACGGCCGAGCCGATGCTGATGAAGAGTTACGGCATCTCGCTCGACCAGCTGGCCGCGGTGGCGAAGGCTTCCAACAGCCTGATCGCCGCCGGCGCGCTGGAAGGCCAGAGCGGCCGCTTCGCGGTCAAGGTGCCCGGCCTGATCGAGCGGCCAGAGGATATGCTGAGGATTCCGGTCGCGTCCACCGCTGGTGCCACAGTTACCCTCGGTGACGTCGCGACCGTCAGGCCCACCTTCAAGGACGCCACCTCGATCACCCGCGTCAACGGCAAGCCGGCGATGACCATCGAGGTATCAAAACGCACCGGCGCCAACCTGATCGAGACCGTCGACGGCGTGAAGCGGTTGGTCGCCAAGCTGCAGAATACCTGGCCGACGGGCTTGCAGATCGGCTACACCCAGGACAAGTCCAAGCTCATTCGCCAAATGCTGTCGGACTTGCAGAACTCGGTTGCCACCGGCGTGCTGCTCGTCGTCGTCATCATCCTGTTCGCGCTCGGCTTCCGCGCCTCGCTGTTCATTGGTATCGCCATTCCCGCCTCGTTCCTGGCGGGCGTGCTGGGACTGGAGCTTGCCGGCCTTACCGTCAATATCGTGGTGCTGTTTTCGCTGATCCTCGCGGTCGGCATGCTGGTCGACGACGCGATCATCGTCTCCGAATACGCCGAGCGTCGGATGTCGGAAGGCATGCCGCCGAAGCAGGCCTACGCGCAGGCGGCAACCCGGATGTCCGGCCCGGTGATCGCGGCGACCGCGACCCGCATTGCCGCTTTTTCTCCGCTGCTGTTCTGGCCCGGGGTGGTCGGCCAGTTCATGAAGTACATGCCGATCACCTTGATCGCGACCTTGTCGGCCTCGCTCGCCGTCGCGCTGTTCTTCACACCCACGCTCGGCGCCCTGCTCGGTCGCGCCGCGCCGGTGCCGCACGACGACCGCGCGTCCGAGCGCGGGCTCTACATGCACACCGTGAAGGCCGCGCTGCGCCGCCCCGGCACCACGCTGACCATCGCCGCCGTCATGCTGGTGGCGGTCGTCACGGCCTATAGCCAGCTCAATCACGGCGTCGAGTTCTTCCCCAAGGTCGAGCCCGACTACGGGCAGGTGATTGTGCACGCGCGCGGCAATCTTTCGCTCGCGGAAAAGGACAAGGCGGTGCGCCAGGTCGAAAAGGTGGTACTGGCGACCAAGGGGCTGAAGACCGTCTATACCCGCGTTGGCGAGCAGCCGCACGGCTCGACCGACATCGCCGAGGACACCATCGGCGTCGTCCAGTTCGAATTCGCCAACTGGCAGACGCGGCCGCCGGCGCACGTCCTCATGGAGGAGATCCGCAAGGAGACCCATGACATCCCCGGCATCCTGGTCGAGGTGACGGCGCCGCGCGCCGGCCCGCCGACAGGCAAGCCGGTGCAGGTGCAGCTTGCGGCCGCCGATCCGGCCGAGCTGCCCGCTGCCGCCAAGAAGGTTGCTGCAATACTTTCGAAAATGCCGGCGATCCGCGATCTTGACGACGGTTTACCGCTGCCCGGCATCGACTGGAAGATCGAAGTCGACAAGGCGGAGGCCGCCAAATACGGCGCAAGTATCAGTTCGGTCGGCACCGCCGTGCAGCTCGTGACGAACGGCGTCAAAGTCACCGAATACCGCCCGACCACGTCCGACAAGGCCGTCGACATTATCGTGCGCTTCCCCAGGGACCGCCGCAGCCTCGATCAGCTCGACGAACTGCGCATCCAGACGCCGTCCGGCTATGTGCCGATCGGTAATTTCGTGCACCGCGTGCCGGCGCACCGCGTCGGCTACATCAACCGCGTCAACGCCCACCGGGTGATCACCGTCGCCGCCAATATCGCGGATGGCGTGCAGAGTGCTGTGGTGCAGAAGGAGATCGCGCAGAAGCTCGACAAGATCGATCTCGGCCCCGGGGTTACCTACAAGCTCAAAGGCGAGGACGAGGAGCGCGCCAAGGCCGGCGCGTTCCTGTCGAAAGCCTTCGGTACCGCGCTGTTCCTGATCTTCGCGATCCTGCTCGCCCAGTTCAACCGCTTTACCTCGGTGGTGCTGGTGCTGACAGCGGTGCTCTTGTCGACCATCGGTGTGCTGCTCGGCCTCATGATCATGGGGCAGCCGTTCGGCGTGGTGATGACGGGCATCGGCATCATCGCCAATGCAGGCGTGATCGTGAACAACAATATTGTTCTGATCGACACCTACGACCGGCTCAGACGCGAAGGGCAAGGCGCCTATGAGGCGATCCTGGAGACCTGCCGCGAACGCGCGCGCCCGGTGGTGCTCACTGCCGTCACCGCCATCCTCGGCGTGCTGCCGATCGCCTTCGGCATCAACCTCGACTTCATCGACCGCGCCATCACCCACGGCGCGCCGGCGACGCAATGGTGGATCAGCCTGTCGACCGCGATCGTGTTCGGCCTCGGCTTCGCCACCGTGCTGACCTTGATCCTGACGCCGGCGGCGCTCATGGGCATCGCGAACATGGCGGCGTGGCGTGAACGTTCGCGGGAGCGCTGGTTCGAGCGCCGCGCTGCCAAAGCAGCCAAGGCCAAGGCCTGAGCGGCGGCATTTTTTCACGTCGCGCACGACCTATACCGAAACCGGTTCCTGACTGCCGTGGCTATGCGCCCAGTGGGCTTGTGGGTCTCGGCCACTGGCGCTACGGAAGGCTGCTTCGCGAACCTGCTCGCAAGGAAGCGATCAAGGAGGCTGCGATGTGCCATCACCTTCCCGTCAATCTGTCGGCTGAAGACCGGAAATCCGTGAAACGGCTGTCGGGCGTGCTGATCCCGGCCTATGCCGCGATCGCGCTGGCCGTCATCGCAACGCTGACCGTCCTCCATGCGCCGCCTTCGAGCGAGCTTGTCGCATCCGCCGCTGCGTCGGCCGCCTCCCATTAGCGAATTCCGGCCGCCATTGACCGAGCCAAGTCTTCCCCGCCGCCGTCGTCGCGCGTTCGACTGGTCGACGGCTAGCATCGCCGTCCTCGCGATTGCCGCCGCCGCCACAGTCTATGTGCGCGACGGGCAGGCGCATTTTCTCGCGATCTTTAGCGACGATCTCTGGCTGCTCGCTGACATGCTGCCGAAGGTGGTGGCCGGCTGCCTGATTGCCGTGTTCATCACCGTTCTGATGCCGCGCGAAATGGTGGCGCGCTGGGTCGGCGAAGAGTCCGGCTTTCCCGGTCTCGCCATCGCGGCGGCGGTGGGCGCGATCCTGCCGGGCGGGCCGATCACCATCTATCCCGTGGCCGGCGCCTTCCTCGCCATGGGCGCCGACGGCGGAGCGGTCATCGCCTTTCTCGCCAGTTGGAACTTGGTCGGCTCCACGCGTGCGCTGGTCTGGGAGATGCCCTTCTTCGGAGCTCATTTTGTGTTCTGGCGCGTGCTGCTGTCGGTGCCGCTGCCGTTCCTGGCCGGCATCCTGGCGCGCTACGCCATCCGCGCCTTCGCCCTGAAGCTGGGGGACGGGCCGTGATCCTGGCCGTCAATCTGGCGCTTTGGGGATTGGTCGCGGTGCTGGTGATCCTCACCGCGCGGCGCAGCACCGCGCTGGTCCACGACGGCGTCCGCGCCGGCGCCATCGAATTCATGCAGTTGCTGCCGCGCATCGTCATCGGCGTGGTCGGCTCCGGCTACATCGCCGCGGTGCTGCCGCAGAACCTGATCGCCCAGTGGCTCGGGCCTGATTCCGGCTTGACCGGACTGGCCGTCGCGGTCATCGGCGGTGCGCTGACGCCGGGCGGACCGGTGGTCGGCTTTTCGGTCGGCGCCGCCGCGCTTAAGAGCGGGGCCGGCGCGCCGCAGGTGATCGCCTATTCGACTGCCTGGGCGCTTTATGCGGTGCAGCGCCTGATTGTCTATGAAGTGCCGATGATGCCGCCGCGCGTGGTCTGGCTCAGGGCGGCGGTGTCGCTGCCGCTACCGTTCCTGGCCGCCGCCGCCGCTATGCTGGTGGGCAAGCCATGACCCTTCGCGGGACGGATGCAGCGCGGGCGGCGCGAAATGCAAGGCTGATCGATGGGTCTGCCTAATGCACTACGGCGCCCGCGCGCGGTGCGATCGCGCCCGGGTGCCGGATGACGTTGCTGGCGAGCTTGTGCGCGGCGTTGGCGGCCTCGACCGGCCCGTGCCCCGAAAGTCGTGCCGCCAGGAAGCCGGCGTTGAAAGCATCGCCCGCCGCGGTCGTGTCGACGGGCACGACAACGTCCGGCACGGGCACCGCCTGGTTCCGGCCGCCGGCCGTCACCAGCGCGCTGTTCGGTC
This sequence comes from uncultured Pseudomonadota bacterium, assembly GCA_963732895.1. Lineage (GTDB taxonomy): Bacteria > Pseudomonadota > Alphaproteobacteria > Rhizobiales > Xanthobacteraceae > Pseudolabrys. The sequence goes on from CAVTBG010000004.1 coordinate 150,589, forward strand.
CGTTCTTCACCACGATTTCGGCGATGCCGAAGGCCTGCAGCCGCTCGATCGTTGCCTCCGGGCTCGGATCGCCCCACAGCACCGCCTCGTCGTCATAGGCCGGCAGCGCGATGTTGACGCGCTTGAGGGCCTCGGCGAACACCGTGCGGGTGCGCGAGAGGTCGCCGTTCCAGCCGCGCGGGCGGAAATTCGGATCGAAGGCGACGATGGCGCCCGCATCGCGGGCAAGCTCGACCGCCGCCAGCAAGCGTCCAATTCCAACATTGGAATAAAGCGACAGGGTGATGCCGGTGAAATAGATCAGCCGCGCAGCGGTGAGGCGTTCGGCAACGCGGCTCCAGTTCGGCAGTTCAAACAGCTCGCGCGCCGGCGCCGCTTCTTGCCAGGAGTCGATACGGGTGGCGCCTTGGCCGGCGCCGATCAGCCGCAGACCCGGCAGGCGGCCGGGGCAGCGCACCATCAGATCGGTGGCGACGCCTTCTGCCGACGCCAACGCGACGATGGTGTCGGAATAAGGGTCGTTTCCGAGCGCGCTGGCGAAGGCGGTCGGGATGCCGGCGCGCGCGAGATAGATGGCGGTGTTGAAGGTGTCGCCGTTGCATTGAAGCGTGAAGCGGCCATCGGCGCTGCGGGTGAGCTCAACGCTCGCCTCGCCGATTGAGATGCTGCGTTTCGGCTCGCTCATCGGCATTTGCTATCACGGTTGGGCAGGGTGCGTCACCGGCGTTGCGAGCGCGGCGAAATAGCCGAGCGCGCTTAAAGTGGCGATGCAGAAGCTCACCGGCCAGTCGCTGTAGTAGGCGATTGCGATGCCGGCCCATGCCTCGATCAGCGCCAGCGCGGCGGCTAGCGCCAGCCCGGGCCACAGCCCGGTGGTTAGCCGTTGCGCCGCCGCCGGCGGACCGACCATCAGCGTGAACACCAGCAACACGCCAACGATTTGCGCGCAGGCTGCGACAGCCAGCGCCACCACGGCGAGGAACGCGGTGGAGACGAAGCGCAGCGGCAAGCCTTTGGCCTCGGCGAGTTCCGGCTGCAGGCTGGCGAAAATCAACGGGCGCATGATGGCGGCGAGCGAAACAAGCGTCACCGCAGCCAGGACCGCCAAAATCGCGATCGTGGTGTGGTCGACAGCCAGCACGTTGCCGAACAAAAGCGCCGTCGCCTGGCTGGCAAAGGCTGTGTGGTAGTGCATGAACAACAGGCCGAAGCCGAGCGCCAGCGCCAGCACCACGCCGATGGCGACGTCGCGATTGCTGATGCGCTCGCTCATCAGCCCCATCACGATGCCGGCGAGGAGCGAAAAGCCGACCAGCCCCCAGATCGGCGCCAAGCCGATCAGCCCGGCGCCGGTCGCGCCGGCAAAGCCGACGTGCGAGAGCGCATGGCCGGCGAAGGTCTGCCCGCGCATCACCAGGAAGAAGCCGGTGAGCCCCGCCACCACCGCGACGATACCGGCGGCGGCAAAAGCGTTACGCATGAATTCATACGCGAACATGTCAGTGATGATGCCCATGTTCATGCTCGTGCTGATGCTCGACATGTTCGACGTCGTGCCCGCGCGACATCACGAAGATGTGGCCCTCGGCGTGCACCACATGGATGTCGGTGCCGTAAAGTCGCGACAGCACCGGCGCGGCGATCACCTCGTCGACGGTGCCGAGCACCGCCTGGCCATTGCCGAGATAGAGCACGCGGTCGAGGGTGCCGAGCAACTGATTGAGCTCATGCGCGCTGAACAGCACAGTGATCCCGCGCTCGCGGCAGACGCGCCGCACCGTGGCGATGGCGACTTCCTGGTGGCGGGCGTCGAGGCTGATTAGCGGCTCGTCGAGCAGCAGGAGCCGCGGCGACCCGACCAGAGCTTGCGCCAGCAGCAGACGCTGCCGCTCACCGCCCGACATGTCGCTGATGGCTCGCTCGGCCAGTTCTCGCGCGCCGACCAATGCCAGCGTGTCGTCGATCATGACGCGTTCGGCTTTGGAGAGCGACGGCAGGCCCCAGCGCTCGCCATGAAGCGATGCCGCGATGAAGTCGCGCCCGCAAACGCGCAGATCGGGAAGTACCGTGCGCACCTGCGGCAGATAGCCGATGCTGGCGTCGCCGCGCCGCGGCGGCTCACCATGAACGCGTAGTGTGCCAGTGCTCGGCGTCGACAGGCCGAGGATAGCCCGCATCAGGGTTGTCTTGCCGGCGCCGTTGGGGCCGAGCACGCCGATGAATTCGCCCGGTTTGATGACGAAGCTCACGTCATGCAGCACCGTGCGGGTGCCGAGACGGAGCGTGACGTGATCGAACTCGACGGCGTTCACGCCGGCGGTCCCGTCAGCGCCTTGTCGAGCGCATCGACCTCGCCCAGCATCCAGTCGGTGAATGACACGCCTTCCGGCATCGTCTCGGTCACCGGCACCACCGGCACCTTGGCCTTCTTGGCGATGGCGATCAGCCGTTCGGTGAGCTTCTCCGACACCTGCTTGTTGTAGATCAGCGCCCGCACCTTGTGCTGCTTGAGGTCGTTTTCGAAGGCGGCGAGGTCGCGCGCGCTCGGCTCGGTGTCGTTCATCATGGCGGTCTGGAACGCCTCGTTGCGCATGGTGAGGCCGAGCGCCGAGGCCATGTAGCCGAAGACCGGCTCGGTCGCGGTCACCGGCGTGCCTTTGAACTTGTCGCGTATGGCGGCAACGCGCTTGTCGATGCGCGCGAGCGAGGCGAGCGTGTCTTTGAGCCGGCCGGCATAATCGGGCGCGTGATCGGGGTCGGCCTTGGCGAGCGCGGCGGCGAGCGCCTGCGCCACCTTCGGCATCGTCGCCGGGTCGTACCAAAGATGCGGATTTTCGCCGGCTTTGGCTCCGGTGAGCACGGCGACGTTGATGACGACACGGTCCGGCCGTGGCGATGCCCGCAACAGCTTCGTGATCCAGGGGTCGTAGCCGGCGCCGTTGACGATGACGATGCGCGCGTTGGCAATCTGCCGCGCCACCGCGGGCGAAGCCTCGAACAAATGCGGGTCCTGCTCCGGATTGTTCAGGATGCTGGTGACCGCGACCTGCAGGCCACCGATGCGGTGGGCGATCGCGCCATAGAAATTCTCAGCCGCCACCAGCTTGGCCATCCCCTCTTCGGCGCATGCGGTCGAGGCGGCAGGAAGCCAGACGAGGCTGACGGCGAGGGCACTAGCGAGGACGGCCCTGCGGGGCCAGCCAGGGGGTAAGCCTTTGAAAACGTTCATGGCGATTGAGGCGTTTCGAGCCCACGCGGGGCGAGAATGTGTTGCAGTGTAATATTATAACGTTTCGTAAGCAAGAGGCCGCGCACCCGCGCCGCCCTATGACCCGGATCATAGGGCCCGCCGCGGCAGTGCCTTAGTTTGAGGCTGATCTTCCGCAAACCCAGAGGAAAGACCGCGATGAAGCCGATCGCCGCGTTGAGCTTGTTGGCCGGATTGCTCGCTCTGTTGCCGTTGGCCTGGGCCCAACACGACCCGTCCATGCATCACATGCAGATGCAGCAAATGCTGCCAGGCGCGCCCGAGCCTGGCCTGCCGCCCGACGTGCGTCAGCTCGTGCATTTCCCCACGCCGTTGCGCGATCACACAATGGCCAGCATGCGCGATCATCTCTTGACGCTGCAGCGGATCCAAGAGGCGCTCGCGACCGGTCAATATGATGACGCCGCCAAACTGGCCGAAGCGCGGTTGGGCTTGAGTTCGTTCGGCCTGCACCAGGCGCACGAGGTCGCCAAGTTCATGCCGAAGGGCATGCAGGAGGCCGGCAACGCCATGCATCGCGCCGCGAGCCGCTTCGCCGTTACGGCGCAAACCGCCGGCGCTACCGGCGACGTCAAGCCGGCGCTCGAAGCGCTATCGCAGGTGACCATGGCCTGCGTGTCGTGCCACGCCGGCTACCGGCTGCACTGAAAGGTCGCGCCGTTCAGGCGCGGCGTTTGCCCAGATAGACCGTCTGGGTGAACGGCTTGCCTTGCAGCGGATTGTGAAAGGTCACTTGCTCCGCGCACGCGTCCGCGAACACGGCGGCGAGGCGCGTGATGAAGGCTTCGTCCGGCCGGTCGTTCGACCACAGGCCGAATACGCCGCCCGGACGCAGTTGCGCCGCGAGCCGGGCCAATCCCGCTTCGCTGTAGAAGGCGGCGCTGCGGGCATCGAGCAACGCTTCCGGCGAATGATCGATGTCAACCAGCACGGCGTCGAAGCGGCGGCCCGGCGCGGCCGGGTCAAAGCCGGCTTCGGATGCCGCCATTGCGAAGAAATCGCCATGCACCAGGCGGCAGCGCGGATCACCTATGAGTGTCGGTCCGAGCGGCACCAAGCCTTCACGGTGCCAGTCGATGACGGGTTCGAGCGCTTCGGCCACGATCAGCGCGCCGACGTTGTCGTGCTCGAGCACGGCTTTGGCTGTGTAGCCGAGGCCGAGCCCGCCGACCACGACCGCGAGATCGTCGCCTCCGAGCGCCGCCAGCCCCAACCGCGCCAGCGCGATCTCGGAAGCGGTGAACAGGCTTGACATCAGGAATTCGTCGCCGAGCTTGATCTCATAGACATCGATGCCGAGTCGCAACTCCTTGCGCCGACGCAAGCTGACCGCGCCGATCGGCGTCGGGCGATAGTCCAGTTCTTCGAACAGCGCGCTCATAAGACCAAAAACCCTGAGCTCGCGAACCTCCCTGGTGCGCCGCTGGGGCGCACTTTGGTACGTTGAGCCGTCACGAGAGCACGTAGACCATCAGGATGACGAAGCCGGTCACCGCGATCATGGCGTGAATGCCGATCAGCGTCGTGCCCGGCGGGCGCCGCCGTAGCCGTCCCGCCAACAGCCCGCCGCCGAACAGCGCTGCCACCACGAACAGGGCGGCGGCAATCGCCCCGAACGCGGCGGTGCCCTGATCGACCCCGCGCGGCGGTCCTTGTAAAGCCAGGAGCAGCAGCCCGAAGCCGCCGAGTGCCAGCAGGGCGTGCAGCGCCGCCAGCGGCCAGGGCGGTAGCGCCGTTCCCGCCTTCGAGAAATGCAGGACGGCAAGCAGCACGCCAACGAGGACTGCGATCAGAAGAATGTAAAACGCGGCGTTCAGCATGGGCAGGGCTGGAAAGTCGCTTCGGGCTGGGGCGGGCGCGGCGCGCAACCGCCGGCTATGCGTTGCAATATCTATAGACTACATTGCCGCCCCGCGCGTGCCGGAATTGGTTGCACGTCGGAACCGTTCTTTGCAAGGAAATCACGCCAGTGAAAACGAGACTGTTGGCCAGCATCGTCATCATTGCGCTTGCGCCGCTCGCGGCTGAGGCGCAGGGCGTGCCCGGCGGTGCCGTCGACGGGTACCAAAAAGGTGATCACATTGCCGGTCCGATCGGCGGCATCCTCGGTGCGGCGGTCGGCGGGGTCGTGGGTGGCGTGGTCGGTGGCGTCAGCGGCGTGCTCGGCATTCCGCAGCGTGACATGGTTGACGGTGCTCCGCCGCCGCGTGGGCGCCATCACCGCGCCAACCGTTATGACCGCTGAGCAAGACTCGGTGTGCATGCTGACCGAAGCAGTGCTGAAGAGCTTTCTTCACGAGATGCCGCGCGGGCACGTCTTCGACCTGCCTTACAGCCAATTTGCGCGATTGTTTCCGCCGGGCGAGCCGGATACCGCCGCGTGTGCGAAGCTTTGCAAGCTGGCAGAAGAATGCGCGTGCGATCTCATCAACTTCGCCGACGAAGAGCGATATGAGCTCCGGCGGCGCCGATGGTTACGCGCGCCCACCATCTAGCTTCCGATTGACAGGTCCGCTGCTTTGGCAGGAAGCTCATCCTGGTAAACCGCTCGATTTCATTCCGTGCAAAAAACAAAAGCGCGAACCAAGTTCGCAAAAGGGGAGGGAAGATAATGTCACGCTACATGCATCTCGTACTCGCCATGCTTTTTGTCATGTTCGGAGGCGCGACGGTCATGGCGGCCGACGTGAAGCTTGCCGACGGCACCGTGCTGTCCGCCAAGCCGTTCTACATCGTCACCTATGTCGAGGTGGCGCCGAATAGCGCCGCCAAGGCCAAAAGCCTGATCGCGAAACACAGCGCGTCCAGCAAGAAAGACGCCGGCAACGTTCGATACGAGGCGTTGCAGCGGATCGGTCGCAAGAACCACTTCCTCATCCTGGAGGCCTGGACCGATCAGGCCGCGCGCGACGCTCATGCCAAGGCTGGCCATACGCTCGCTTTCCGCAAGGCGCTGCAGCCGTTGCTTTACAGCCCGTTCGATGAGCGCGCGCATGTCGGCCTGGTTGCCGGCGATCCGTCGAAGGAGCCGAAGCCCGGCAAGGGCGCCGTCTATGTTCTCACCCATGTCGACATCATTCCGCCGGAGCAGTTCGCGCCCTGCAAGCGGCAGGTGAACGAGTCCGGCCCCTGCGGCAATGCGCTGGTGCAGCAACTGGTTGCGGCGGGCCGCAAGAACGCCGGCAATTTGCGTTTCGATGCGTTGACTCAGGCCAATCGCCCCAACCACATGATGGTGGTGGAGGTCTGGAAGTCGGCAAAGGATCAGGAGCGGCACACGGTCACCAAGGCCGTGAAGGTCTTCCGCGACGAGCTCGCCGGCATTGCGCCAGGCAGCGGCGTGCCGAGTGATCCGACGGTCCTGCTCAACCCCCTGACTGGTAGCCTCTACGACGAGCGCCTCTACCGCTCGATCGACTGATCATTGCGCGAGCGAGATCGGCGCGCCGCTCGGCGGGACGCAACCAGGGATGCGCCCGGCTCCCCCAGGGGCCGGGCCTTGTGAGGCGCTTTGTCACGGGCCTGTTGCACGCGGCCGCAATGCTTCGCACAATGCGCATGAACAACAGTGGCGGCGCGATGATTAGAGGTTTTAGCAATTCCGTTGTCGGCAAACTCGGTCGCTTCGTGCTGGGCAGGCGCGCGCTCCTCATCGGTTTGCCGCTTCTGGTGGCCGGCTGCGCTGGCGGCTACGGCCATATGACGGACGGCGGTTACGGCATCCGCGCGGTCGATCTCACCACCGTCGACCGCGGCCTGTTGCGCCATGAGGTCGCCTGGAAAGGCAACGAGAAACCGGGCACCATCGTCGTCAACATCTCTGAGCGCCGGCTCTATCTGGTGCAGAAGGGCCACCGAGCCTTGAGCTACGGCATCGGCGTTGCCCGCACCGCGGCGGCGAATTTCCGCGGCAACGCGGTGGTCGGCCGCAAGGAGAAGTGGCCGCATTGGACGCCCACCGCTAATATGATGTCGGCGATCCCGCTCTATCGTTCCTACGCCGGTGGGATGAAGGGTGGGCCTGACAATCCGCTGGGCCCCCGGGCGCTTTACCTCTACCGCGAGGGCCACGACACCTTCTTCCGCCTGCACGGCACCACCGAGCCGGAAACCATCGGCCAAGCCGTGTCCTCGGGCTGCATCCGGCTGTTCAACCAGGATATTATCGACCTCTACAACCGCGTCCCGGTCGGCACCCATGTGAAGGTCATCCAAGGCTGAGGCTTTGGCGTTTCGCGGCCCTTGGCAGGCTTCGTTTGCCGGCGCGGCTGTGATAACGAGTGCCGCGGACCAGGACCGTCGAGGCCAAATCCGCCGGTAGCGAACAGGGGTAGCAATGTCCAAACAGGCGATGCGCGAGGAGGCCGAACGGCTGATCAAGGAGGCGATGGAGCGCAAGTCCGTCACCGTGAAAGAGGGCGAGACCCGCGTCGATACCCATTGCGGCAAGTGCGGCGCGCTCAATAAGGTCAAGGCGCCGCGCGGCCAGGCCAGAGTCGAGTACACCTGCAAGGAATGCGGCCATAAGCAACGGGCGCTCTGAGGCCCGCGGCTCCGGGATCGAAACCAGTTATCTCGGCGAGGGTTCAAGCCCGTTGGCTGAAAACAGCGGCGCGGTCGCGGGTGCCGCCAGCAGGGCGATGAAGGCCGCGGCTTTGTCCCGCGTCTTTGATGCGCAGGTGATGCCGGCGGCGAAGACCGTGTCGTGCTGCAATTCGGGCGGAAACGGCCCGACGAAATCCGCGCCCTGAACCGGCTTGAGTTCGCTGATCTGCTGCACAGCCAGTTCAGCCTCGCCGCGCGCGACAAACTCCGCGACACGGCCGCTGCCCGCCACCACGATTTTGTCGCGCATGGCATCGGTGATTCCGAGGCGTTTCATGACGGCCTCGAAGATGGCGCCACTTGCGCCCTCGCGCGAGCGCACCACGGAATTGGCATCGAGCAACGCGCGCTTGAAGCCTTCGACGCTGCCGATGTCGGGCTTGGGCGCGCCCGTGCGCACCGATAGGCCGAGTCCCGTGCGCCCGATCGTGACGCGCGTCTCCGGCTCGATCTTGCCAGCCTCGGCAAGCGCATCGATGGCGTCCCGGGTGACGATGGCGATGTCGAAGACTTCCCCATCCTCGATGCGGCGGCGGACCGCCTGGCTCGGATCGAAGGTGAAGACCAGCCGGCAGCCGTGCTCGCGCTCGAAGTCGGGCTGCAGCGCGTGCAGCACTTCGACAAGCGCGTGGGTGCTGAAAATGGAGAGTGTTGGAGTGGTCATGAGACGGCGGCGTCGGATGGGCGGAAAGGGCCAATTTGCAGGCCGCCAGCCGGCAGATCAAGGTTCATGACCGCCCGTGGCCACCTTTCGGTAGGCGGAAAATTGCCAAAAAAGTCAACAAGGCGAGGCCGGGCCGGGTCGCGAGTTCCGGTCTGGCCGGCAGGGCGCGGTCGCTTTGTACTCCCGCCCCAGATTGCCTATATGACGGGTCGAACGGAGACCCGCATGACCGACACTGCCACCGCCTCGCAAACTGCCGACAAGATTCCCGTTACCGTGCTCACCGGCTATCTCGGCGCCGGCAAGACCACGCTTCTCAACCGCATTCTGTCGGAGCCGCACGGTAAGAAGTTCGCCGTCATCGTCAACGAATTCGGCGAGATCGGCATCGACAACGACCTCGTGGTGAACGCCGACGAGGAAGTGTTCGAGATGAACAACGGCTGCATCTGCTGCACCGTGCGCGGCGACCTGGTGCGGATCATCGACGGCTTGATGAGACGAAAAGGCAAGTTCGACGCCATCATCGTCGAGACCACCGGGCTCGCCGATCCGGCGCCGGTGGCGCAGACCTTCTTCATGGACGAGAATGTCGGCGCCAAGGCCAAATTGGATGCGGTCGTCACCGTCGCCGACGCCAAATGGCTGAAGGATCGGCTGAAAGATGCGCCCGAGGCCAAGAACCAGATCGCCTTCGCCGACGTCATCCTGATCAACAAGACCGACCTGGTCTCGCCTGCAGAGTTGGAAGAACTGGAAGCGCGCATCCGCGGCATCAACCCGTATGCCAAGCTGCACCGCACCCAGCGAGCGCAGATAGCGTTGGATCAGGTGCTCGGTCGCAACGCTTTCGATCTCGACCGCATCCTCGACATCGAACCGGAATTCCTCACCGCCGACGAACACGAGCATGACCACGATCATCACCATCACGATCATGGCGATGGTCACCACCACCATCACGGCGGCCTGAAGCATTATCACGACGAGGACATGCAGTCGTTGTCACTCAACACCGACAAGCCGCTCGACCCGGACAAATTCTTCCCTTGGGTACAGGACTTGGTCGCCGTCGATGGCCCCAACATCCTGCGTTGCAAGGGCATCCTGTCGTTCAAGAACGATCCCGAGCGCTTCGTCTTCCAGGGCGTGCACATGATCCTCGACGGCGACCACCAGCGTCCGTGGAAGGAGGGCGAGGACCGCACCAGCCGGATTGTCTTCATCGGCCGCAACCTGCCGGAAGCGAAAATCCGCGAAGGCTTCGAGAGCTGCGTTGCTTAATCCCTCCCCTGAAAGGGGAGGGTGGCGAGCGAAGCGAGCCGGGTGGGGTTCGCTTTTCGACGCGCACAATGTCCCCCGCCCGGCCGCTCGCTTTGCTCGCGGCCACGCTCCCCCGCAGGGGGAGGGATGCCCCCTCTGAACTGCCGCGAGATTCTTTGATGTCCTCCACCGATACACCCTTGCCCTCACTCGCCGACCGCGTCCGCTCGTTCGACGTCGGCGGTACCATCGTCGGCGCGCATTTTCTTGGGGCGACGCCGGTTTTCGTGCTCGGCGAGGAAGAGCTGCTGTTTGCCCGGCTCGATGCCGAGCTGCGCCGCGTCGCCGTCCATGCAGGCGGCATTCTCGCGAGCGCCGGCGACAACGAGAGGGTCGTCACGGGCGGCGATGACGGCAAGGTGGTCGCCACCGGCGCCGCCGGCACCCACGAAACCCTCGCCGCCGATCCCAAATCGCGCTGGATCGACCAGGTGGCGCTGGCGCCGGACGGCGCGGTGGCCTGGTCGGCGGGCAAGACCGCCTACGTGTGCACCAGGAAGGGCGAGGAGCGTTCGTTCGACGCGCCCTCGACCGTCGCCGGCCTCGCCTTCCTGCCCAAGGGCTTTCGGCTCGCCATCGCGCACTACAACGGCGCGACGCTCTGGTTCCCCAATGCGCCAGGCGCCGAGCCGCAACGGCTGGAATGGAAGGGCTCGCATCTGGGCGTTACTGTCAGCCCGGATGGCCGTTTCCTCATCACCACGATGCAGGAGCCGATGCTGCACGGCTGGCGCATCAGCGACGGCCAGCACATGCGCATGTCGGGCTATTCGGCGCGGGTGCGCTCGCTGTCGTGGGGACCGGGCGGCGACACTCTCGCCACCTCGGGCTCCGAGCAGCTCATCCTCTGGCCGTTCGACGGCAAGAACGGGCCCATGGGCCGCCAACCGCAGATACTGGCGCGCGATCCGGCGCGCGTCACCGTGGTTGCCTGCCATCCGCACCAGCCAGTGGTCGCGGTCGGCTACGCCGACGGCAAGGTGGTGCTGGTGCGCGTCGAAGACGGCGCGCTCATCCTGGTGCGCGAGGCCGACGGCCAGCCGGCGAGCGCGCTCGCCTGGCAGGCCAACGGCCAGACGCTCGCCTTCGGCACCGAGGGCGGCGCAGCGGGTGTGCTGGTGTTTTAGATGGGCTTCAACGCACCAGCACGTTTTTGAACTGCCATGGATCGCGCTTGTCGATGTCTTCCTTGAACAGGCCGGGTCGGCCGGTGAGCGGCGTCCAGTCGGTGTATTGCCCGATCACCGGCCCGAGATAAGGCATCTGCACCGCGAGGCAGCGCTTGTAGTCCATCTCGTCGGCTTCGACGATGCCTTCCTTCGGATGCTCCAGCGCCCACACCATGCCGGCGAGCACGGCTGACGTCACCTGCAGCCCAGTGGCGTTCTGATAGGGTGCGATCTCGCGGGTCTCGTCGATGGAAAGCTGCGAGCCGTACCAATAAGCATTTTTCTTGTGGCCGTAGAGTAGCACGCCGAGTTCGTCGATGCCGTCGATGATCTCGTGCTCGTCGAGAATGTGTAGTTCTTCCTGCTGCACGCCGGCCCGGCCGAACAATTCGTGCAGCGATAGCACCGCGTCGTTGCACGGGTGATAGGCATAATGGCAGGTCGGCCGGTACAGAACCTTACGGCCCTGGCGAAGGGTGAAGTAGTCGGAAATAGAGATCGACTCGTTGTGGGTGACCAGGAAGCCGTATTGCGCCTGCGGCGTCGGCGTCCATGAGCGCACGCGGGTGTTGGCGCCGGGCTGCTCCAGATAGATCGCCGCGCCGCAGCCGGTCTTGTGCTTGTGGCCGTTCTTCGGCATCCACTTCTCGTGCGTGCCCCAGCCGAGTTCGGCCGGCTGCATGCCCTCCGACAGGAATCCCTCCACCGACCAGGTGTTGACGAAGACGTTCATCGGCTTCGGTTGTTTGGCGCGCTGGGTGTCGCGCTCGGCGATGTGGATGCCTTTGACGCCGGCCTTCTTGGCCAAACGCGCCCAATCTTCCTGGCTCTTCGGCTCCTTGAACTTGAGCTTCAGGTCGCCGGCGATGTTGATCAGCGCCTGCTTGACGAACCACGATACCATGCCCGGATTGGCGCCGCAGCAGGACACCGCCGTGGTGCTGCCGGGCTTGCGGGCGCGCTTGGCGGCCAGCGTCTTCTCGCGCAGGGCGTAGTTCGAGCGCGCTTCCGGCCCGAGCTTGCTGTCGAAATAGAAGCCGGCCCAGGGCTCGTTGACGGTGTCGATGTAGAGCGCGCCGATTTCGCTACACAGCTCCATGATCTCCACCGACGAGGTGTCGACCGAGAGGTTGACGCAGAAGCCCTGACCGCCGCCTTCGGTGAGCAGCGGTGGCAGCAGCTTGCGCAAGTTCTCCTTGGTCACCGCCTCGTGAATGAAGCGGATGCCGCGCTCGTCGAGCAACTTGCGGTCGCTATCCTCGGGGTCGATCACGACAAAGCGGGATTTGTCGTAGGTAAAATGACGCTCGATCAAGGGCAGCGTGCCCCTACCGATCGACCCGAAGCCGATCATCACAATGGGGCCGTTGATACGGCCGTGGACGGGCCAATCGGTCATTCTTCATCTCCTCCAGAGGTCGTCCGGCAGTGTTCGGGTGATAACCGGGTGATGTGACAAACGTAAAGGGAGGCCACGCCAGAATCTCACGGTCTGGCGCGGCGTCCCACTGTTTTTGGCGATTTCAGGCGGCGTGCGCGGGCAGGCCGAGCGCAACGAGCGCCGGCTGTGGCGCCTCGGCGCCGCTCGCGCGCAGAATGCCGCTCGCGTCGTCGAGCGCGCCTTTGACGAGTTCGCGCGCCAGCAAGCGACGGCGCTCGAACGGACCGGGCATGCACAGCCCGCCAGTCTTGGCGGCGGTGAAGCCGAAGCGGCCGTAATAGGGCACGTCACCCACCAGGATGACCGCGCCATGGCCGCGCCGCCGCGCCTCGCTCACCGCGCGGCGCACCAGCGCCGCCCCGATGCCGTCGCCGCGCCGGTCGGCTGCGACCGCCACCGGCCCGAGCAGCAGCGCCTCGGCACCGTCGCAGGCGACGTGCCAGAGCCGCGCGGTGCCGATGACGCGCTTGCCCTCGACCGCGATGAAAGAAAGACCGTCCGCCGGCTGCCGGCCCTCACGCAGTCGTTCGGAGGATTTGCGGGCGCGGGTCTCGCCGAAAGCCTCGTCGAGCAGCGCCTCGCGCGCGGCGATGTCGTTGAGTTTCTCGTGCCGAATGTTGACCATGTCCGTCCATCTCCACCCGGGCGCGCGCGTGAACGCGCGGCCTCAGGCGCTTGTCAGTTCCAAAGGAGCGGGAAGCGGGGCGGGGTTGCCGCCGCCCGGCTTGGTCAGATGTGGCCCGATCGCGGAGCGATCAGATGTGATACGTCTTCAGCGGCGGAAAGCCGTTGAAAGCCACCGACGAGTAGGTCGCCGTATAGGCGCCGGTGCCCTCGATCAGCACCTTGTCGCCGATTTCGAGACTGACCGGCAGCAGGTACGGCTCGTGCTCATAGAGCACGTCAGCGCTGTCGCAGGTCGGTCCGGCCAGCACGCACGGGGCGGTGTCATCGCCGTCGCGTGGGGTGCGCAGCGGATAGCGGATCGCCTCGTCCATGGTTTCGGCGAGCCCGCCGAACTTGCCCACGTCGAGATAGACCCAGCGCACCTCGTCCTCGTCGCTCTTCTTGGAGACGAGCACGACTTCGCTCTCGATGATGCCGGCATTGCCGACCATGCCGCGGCCCGGTTCGATGATGGTTTCCGGGATGCGGTTGCCGAAGTGCTTACGCAGCGCCTTGAAGATGGCGTTGCCGTAGGTCTTCACCGTCGGCACGTTCTTCAGGTACTTGGTCGGGAAGCCACCGCCCAGGTTGACCATCGAAAGGTTCATGCCGCGCTCGCCGCATTCCTTGAATACCGCGGCCGCCGAGGCGAGCGCACGGTCCCAGGCGTGCTGGTTGCGCTGCTGGGAGCCGACGTGGAACGACACGCCGTGGGGCTCAAGACCCTGACGTAGGGCATGCTCCAGCACGTCCACGGCGATGGCCGGCTCGCAGCCGAACTTGCGCGACAGTGGCCATTCGGCGCCGACGCAGTCCGACAGGATGCGGCAGAACACCTTGGAGCCCGGTGCGGCGCGGGCGACTTTGTCGACCTCGGCCTGGCAATCGACCGCGTAGAGGCGGACGCCCAGCGCGAAGGCGCGCGCGATGTCGCGCTCCTTCTTGATGGTGTTGCCATAGGAGATGCGGTCGGGCGGGGCGCCGGCGGCGAGCACCATCTCGATCTCGGCGACCGAGGCGGTGTCGAAGCAGGAGCCGAGCTTGGCAAGCAGTGCCAGCACCTCAGGCGCCGGGTTGGCCTTCACCGCGTAGAACACGCGGGTGTCCGGCAGCGCCTTGGCGAACGTATTGTAGTTTTCACGCACGACGTCGAGGTCGACGACCAGGCAGGGCCCGTCCTCGGTGCGCTTACGCAGGAATTCGCGGATGCGCTCAGTCATGGCGCTCTCCCCGTGGCTTAAGGGGCTTTCGCGAAGCCCCAAGGATGATGCGGCGTTTGCGAGTTTGGCGGCGGCACGCGTTGGGGACGCGCCGGCGCTGGCACTCTCAAGAGCCGCCCATGCTGCCTAGGTGAGGAAGGGGAGGCCCCCGTCCGCACGGCCGGCAATGATGAGCAAGCCTCTTCGGTGAGCCGGGGTTGGAAGCCGGCAGAGACCAAGGAAGCCCGATCGTCGTTGCTTTAAGCCGCGTCCCCTGCTGAGAGCAGGCTGTGCTGGTTTCGCCTCCAGCTGCCGGTCAGATGTGTTGGAGAGGGCTCGCTGAGCTTGTCTCTCCAGGCGGCTGTCCGGCCTCTTGTCCGGACGCCCACCGACCGACACACGGCCACAGGCACGTGCGAAATTGGGCAAGCACGCAAATAAGGAATTTCTCCGCGCGCCGCAAGAGATTTAGTTCGCTTAGCGTGAATTCTTGATTAATTTTTTTCTGATGCGACTTGGCTACGCGCCGCTGCCGCGGCCGGCGCGGCGTGCTGAGCGCTCAGGCGCGTGCCGTGAACGGCTCGATCTTGTGCGCCGCGCGCACGAACTGCACCATGATGGCGACGCCGCACAGCATGAAGAAGATGTCGAGCGCGCGGGCGCCGATGCCGCCCAGGCCGAACAGGGTGGCGATTGCCCAGCTCGCGGCGAAGGCCGCGCCGAACACCTCGGCACCGATCAGGATGGTTGCACTGAGCACGGTAAGAACATGCAGCCAGACGATGTGGCGGTTGCGGCCGCTCGCCGGCGGCGTCGCCGATGCCGCAGGCGTCGGAGCCTGAGCCGGCGCGGCGGCGGGTGCCGCGGGCGGGGACTTCGACTTGGATTTCGAACGCGATTTGGCCATGAAGGCCTCCTGTTAGGCGGGCGCAATGTCTCCGAAATGGACCGCAGGATCAAGCCCGTCGCGAGTCCGCTTGTTGGCAGCAAATGCGGCCTTTCCGCGGGCTTTTTGATCTTGCGCATGGTCCCGGGCGGACGGAGATGACACCCTTAATCCATGGATAGACTGCGCCTCCAGCTCCGGCCCTTCCTCGCCGGCTTTGCCGCGTTCGGCCTCGCGGCCGGCCTCGTGGCGCCACTCGCCGGGCTCGGGTCCTGGTCGGACCCGATCTGGACTGCGGCGACGGTTCCTGTCCTGCTGGCGCTGATCGCCGAGATCGTGACCACGCTTCGGCGCGGCGACGTCGGCCTCGATATCGTCGCCGCGCTGTCGATGACCGCCGCGCTGCTGGTCGGCCAGACGCTGGCCGCGGCGATCGTCGCGCTGATGTATGCCGGTGGCCAGTACCTCGAGGGCTTCGCCGAAAAGCGCGCCCGCCGCGACATGACCGCGCTGCTCGCCCGGGTGCCGCGCTCGGCGCTGCGTCACCGCGACCACACGCTCGAGGAGGTGCCGCTCGAGCTCATCGTGCCCGGGGACCGGTTATTGGTGCGCCAGGGCGACGTGGTGCCGGTCGACGGCACGGTGGCAGAGGGCATGGCGGTGCTCGACCAGTCGGCGCTCACCGGCGAGTCGCTGCCCGTCCAGCGGCGCGCCGGCGAAGCCGTGATGAGCGGCTCGACCAGTGTCGGCGATGCGTTTGATCTGGTGGCGTCCGCCCGTGCCGAGGAGAGCACCTATGCCGGCATCGTCCGCCTCGTCGAGGCCGCGCAGCGCTCGCGTGCTCCGATGGCCCGTATGGCCGACCGTTACGCCATCCTGTTCCTGGCCGTGACCGTGGGGCTCGCCGGCGGCGCCTGGTGGCTCACCGCCGATCCGATCCGCGCGGTGGCGGTGCTCGTTGTGGCGACGCCCTGTCCGCTGATCCTGGCGGTGCCGGTCGCTATCGTCGCCGGCCTGTCGCGGGCCGCCAAGCTCGGCATCCTGATCAAGGGCGGCAAGGCGATCGAGGCGCTCGCCGCCGTGCGCGCACTCGTCATCGACAAGACCGGCACGCTTACCCAGGGTGAAGCGCGCATCGTCGCCACCCACGTCGCCGAAGCTTGGACGGCGGATGAGGTCCTGCGTATCGCCGCCTCGCTCGACCAGGCCTCCAAGCACATCATCGGCCAGACCATCGTCGCCGCCGCGCGTGAGCGCGGTCTCACCCTGACAGTGCCCGCCGAGGTGGTGGAGACGGCGGGCGAGGGCCTCGTTGGCCGAGTTGAGGGTCATGCCGTGGCGGTCGGCGGCTTCCATTTCGTCGGCGGCAAGGTGGGCGCGGCTGTCTTGCGTGAACTCAGCCGCGACCGCCAGCCGGGCGCCATCGGGGTCGCGGTCGCAATCGACGGCAAGGCGGCCGGCGTCATCATCCTCTCCGACGCCCTGCGCGCCGGCACCGAGCAGCTCCTGCGGGCGCTACGCACGCTCGGCATCCAGCGCATCGTGCTCGCCACCGGCGACCGCCGCGACGTTGCACGGTCTGTGAGCATGGGACTTTCCATCGATTCCGTGCGCTCCGAACTCACCCCCGACCAGAAGATCCTGGTGGTGCTGTCCGAGCGCAAGAACGGCCCGGTGATGATGATCGGCGATGGCGTCAACGACGCGCCCGCTCTTGCCGCCGCCGACCTCGGTGTCGCCATGGGCGCCAAAGGCGCTGCGGCGAGCGCCGAAGCCGCCGATGTCGTGCTGCTGGTTGATGAGCTCGATCGTATCCTGCCCGCCATCCAGATCGCCCGCCGCTCGCGCCTGATCGCGTGGGAAAGCGTCGCGGCTGGTATTGGCCTCTCGATTGCCGCCATGATCGCAGCCGCCTTCGGCTATCTGCCGCCGGTCGAGGGCGCGCTGTTGCAGGAGGTGATCGACGTCGCCGTCATCTTCAACGCGCTCAGGGCGCTGCGCGGCTAACGCCCGCGCAAAGCGGGCCCGCCGCGGCTTGCGGCACGGTCAGGAGTTGCTTCTAATCCCAGACTGAGTTCGATCGTTTCGATTTTGATCGCGTTGACGGGGGGCGGCGTCATGACGGTGCAGATTTGGGCGGTCGCCGAGGCCGCCGCGCATAAGCGGCACATCGACGCCCATTCCGACGCGGCCGGCTACGCGGCCGGCATCGTGACCTGGCTGATCGCGGGCAGCGTCTTTGTCGTGGTCAAGATCGGCGTCACCGAGATGCCGCCGTGGAGTTTCTGCTTTTGGCGGGCGCTGATCTCTGCGCTCATTCTGGTGCCGCTGGTCTCCGGTCACTACCGCGATATGCTCGCGCTGCTGCGCAAGCGCTGGTGGGAGGCGGTCTTCATCGGCGCCATCGGCCTCGGTCTCACGCAAGGCGTCACGTTTACGGCGCTGTCGCTCACCAGCGCGGTCAATGTCGGCATCGTGTTCGCGCTGGCGCCGATGGCGACCATGCTGCTGGCCCGCCTCGTGCTGGGCGAGCCGATGAACGGCTGGCAGGGGCTGGGCATGGCCATTGCGTTCACCGGTATCGTGGTGATCTGCGTACATGGCAACCTAGCCATGCTGTTCGGCCTGAATGTCGGGCTTGGCGATGTAGTCGCTCTCGGCGCGGTGGTCTGTTTCGCCGGCTATACGGTGTTGCTGAAGCGGGCGAAGTTCGACCTGCCGACGCTGCCGCTGCTGGTCATCCTGCTCGCCGCCGGCAGCCTTTCGGCGCTCCCGTTCTCGCTGTGGGAGATCGGACACGGCGAGCACGCGCACCTCGCCGCCACCGGCTATCTGGCGCTCGCCTATTGCGCCGTCATCGGCGGTGCCTTCATGTATTTCCTCTACAACTGGAGTGTCGGTGTTCTCGGTGCGGCCCGTGCCGGCACGATGGTCTACAGCCAGATGCTGTTTGCGACCTTCTTCGCCTGGCTGATTCTGGGCGAGCGCGTCGAGTGGTACCACTACCTCGGCGGCGGTCCTGTCATTACCGGCGTCCTGCTGGTGACGCTGCTGCGGCCCAAGGTGGCTGCCCACGGGTAGGGCCGCGACGTCGGGCCCCTCGCCAAGCGGGCCGATCATGGCTAGATGAGCGGCATGAACGCTCCCCAGACGCCCCCCTCGATCGCCCAAAATCCACTGCTTGCCGACTGGAATAGTCCGTTTGGGCTACCGCCCTTCGACGCTTTCAAGCCCGACCAGTTCCGCCCGGCCTTCGATGCCGCGCTTGAGCGGCACCGCGCCGAGATTAACGCCATCGCCGCCGACGCCGCCGCGCCCACCTTCGCGAACACCATCGAGGCGCTGGAGCGCGGTGGCCGAGTGCTCGACCGCGTCGCCAGCATCTTCTGGGTGTTGGCCGGCGCTGATACCAGCGACGCCATCGAAGACGTCGAGCGCGATGTCTCGCCGCTGCTCGCCCGTCATAACAACGCGTTCTATCTCAACCGCGCCCTCTACGCCCGCATCGCCGACTTGTATGCGCGGCGCGACGGCCTCGGGCTGACGCCGGAGCAGGCGCGCGTGCTCGAGCGCTATCACACCCGCTTCGTCCGCGCGGGTGGCGCACTGGCGAAACCGGCGCAGGACATGCTTGCCGCGATCAACGAGAAGCTGGCCAGTCTCGGCACCCAGTTCGGCCAGAATGTGCTCGCCGACGAGAAGGGTTACGCGCTGATCCTCGATGAAGCCGATCTCGACGGCCTGCCCGATTTCGCCCGCGCCGGCGCACGCGCCGCGGCCGAAGAGCGCGGCCACGCGGGCAAATACGCTTTCACGTTGTCGCGCTCCTCGGTCGAGCCGTTCTTGCAGTTCTCCGCGCGCCGCGATCTGCGCGAGAAGATCTTCAACGCCTGGATCAAGCGCGGCGAGAATGGCGGCAAGACCGACAACCGCGCCATTGTCAAAGAGATGGTTGCATTGCGTGCCGAGCGCGCCAAACTCTTGGGCTTTGACACCTTTGCCGACTATCGGCTCGCCGACCAGATGGCGAAGACGCCAAGCGCCGCGCGCGAACTCCTGGAAAACGTTTGGACCCGCGCCCGCGCCAAGGCCTTAGCCGAGCGCGACGCTATGCAGAAGATCATCACCGGGGAGGGGGGCAACTTCGCGCTCGAACCCTGGGACTGGCGCTATTACGCCGAGCAGCGCCGCAAGGCCGAATTCGATTTGGACGAGGCCGAGATCAAGCCCTACTTTCAGCTCGACAAGATGATCGAGGCGGCGTTCGAGACCGCGCGCCGGTTGTTCGGCCTGACCTTCACGCCTGCCGACGTGCCGCTCTATCACAGTGATGCGCGCGCCTGGCAGGTGAAGGACGCCGAGGGCAAGGAGGTAGCGCTGTTCATCGGCGACTATTATGCGCGCGGCTCCAAGCACTCCGGCGCCTGGATGACTTCGCTGCGCGACCAGGAAAAGCTGATCGGCGACATCCGGCCGATCATCCTCAACGTCTGCAATTTTTCGAAGCCTGCGTCCGGCGAGCCGGCGTTGCTCTCCTTCGACGACGCCCGCACGCTGTTCCACGAATTCGGCCACGCGCTGCACGGCATGTTGTCGAACGTCACCTATCCGCTGCTGTCCGGCACGTCGGTGCCGAGCGACTTCGTGGAACTGCCCTCGCAGCTTTACGAGCACTGGCTGGAGGTGCCGGAGATCCTGCGCAACTACGCACATCATTGCCGGACCGGCGAGCCGATGCCTCAGGCGCTGCTCGATCGCCTCTTGGCGACGCGCACCTACGGCCAGGGCTTCGCCACGGTGGAATACACATCTTGCGCGCTGGTCGATCTCGACATCCACACGCTACCGAAGCCCGAGACGCTCAACGTGACCGAATTCGAGCGCCGCGATCTGGAACGTATCCACATGCCGGCGGAGATCGTCATGCGTCACCGCCTGCCGCATTTCCAACACCTGTTCTCGGGCGGCGGCTACGCCGCGGGCTATTACTCTTACATGTGGTCGGAAGTGCTCGACGCCGACGCTTTCGAAGCCTTCGAGGAAACCGGCAACGCCTTCGATCCCGCCACGGCCAAGAAGTTGCGCGACTTCATCTACAGCGCCGGCAACCTGCGCGATCCGGCGGAGGCCTACAAAGCTTTCCGCGGCCGGCTGCCGGCGGTCGATGCGCTGCTGAAGAAGCGCGGGCTGACGGACGCGATTTCCGCATGACCCTCCACACCGCCGGCCACCGCCGCGGCGTCGTCTGCGCGCCGCATGCCGCCGCCGTCGAGGACGGCCGCGCCATCCTGGCCGAAGGCGGCAACGCCATCGAGGCGATGCTGGCGATGGCTGCCTCCATCGCCGCCGTCTATCCGCACATGAATCACGTGGGCGGCGACGGCTTCTGGCTGGTCCGCGAGCCGTCCGGCCGCGTGCGCGCGATCATGGGCGCGGGCAGGGCGGGCGCCAAGGCGACGCCGCGGCTTTACCGCGACGCCGGTTATGACGAGATGCCGACGCGCGGGCCGCTCGCCGCGCTCACGGTGCCCGGCGCCATCGCCGGCTGGATACTGGCGCTGGAAGCGGCCAAGGCCTTCGGCGGCAAGCTGCCGCTCAATGTGCTGCTGGCTCCCGCCATCAAGCACGCGCGCGAAGGCTACGCGGTTACGCGCAGCCAGGCGCAGTTGACCGTAGAGAAATATGCCGAGCTCGAAACCGCGCCCGGATTCCTGCAGATGTTCTTGCTCGACGGCAAGCCGCCGGAAGAGGACGCCATGCTGACGCAGAGCGCATTCGCTGCAACGCTTGATCATCTTGCAAGTGCCGGGCTCGACGATTTCTATCGCGGCGACGTCGGCCGCGAGATTGCCGTCGATCTCGAGCGCATCGGCAGTCCGGTCACCCGCGCCGATCTCGAACAATACCGCGGCTGGGTGGATGCCCCGCTCAGCGTGAGCATCGACGCCGGCACGCTCTACAACTCGCCGCCGCCGACGCAAGGGCTCGCTTCGCTTATCATCCTCGCACTGTTTGATCGCTTGCGCGTCGACAAGGCGGAATCCTTCGAGCACATCCACGGCCTGGTTGAAGCGTCCAAGCGCGCCTTCCGCGTGCGCGACCGCGTCGTCACCGATCCCGACCGCATCACCGTCGATCTCGACCGTCTTCTCAGCAAGTCCTTCCTCGATGCCGAGGCCGACAAGATCGATCGGCGCAAGGCCGCGAAATGGCCGGCGCCACCCGGCGAGGGCGACACCGTCTGGATGGGCGCCGCCGACGCCTCGGGTCTCGTGGTCTCCTACATCCAGTCGCTTTATTGGGAGTTCGGCTCCGGCGTCGTGCTGCCGGCGACCGGTGTGTTGATGCAGAACCGCGGCGCCAGCTTCTCGCTCGACCCCAAGGCGCTCAACGCGCTGGCGCCCGGCCGACGCCCGTTCCATACCCTCAATCCGGCGCTCGCCGAACTCAAAGACGGTCGCGTCATTGCCTATGGCACCATGGGCGGCGACGGCCAGCCGCAAAGCCAGGCTGCCGTGTTCACCCGCCATGTCCTGTTTGGCCAGCCGCTCGACCGCGCGCTCGATGCGCCGCGCTGGCTGTTGGGCCGCACCTGGGGCTCCACCCACACCAACTTGCGCATGGAGTTGCGTTTTGACGGCAATCTCATCGACCGTTTGATGTCGGCGGGCCATGACATCGCCGTACTCGACGGGCCGTATTCCGACACCATGGGACATGCTGGCGCGGTGGTGCTGCACTCGGACGGAACGCTCGAAGGCGGCCACGACCCCCGCGCCGACGGTGGTGCGGCAGGGGTGTGACTCTCTTTCACCTCTCCCTGCGGGCGGGGAAAGGGAGCGCGGGCGCCCGTCGTGTTCCGATGTTCTAGTATTCACCTGGCGACCCTTTAGGTTTTGCCTGATAAGGAGTCGCCGCTTGTCCCACGCGCACGACCATCACGGCCACGGCATCGACCATTCGCACGTGCCGACCAACTTCGGCCGCACCTTCGCGATTGCCACAGCGCTCAACATCGCGCTGGTCGCCGCGCAAGTGATCTACGGCCTTTGGGCCCATTCGCTCGCGCTGCTCGCCGACGCCGGGCACAATTTCGGCGACGTCATGGGCCTGGTCATGGCATGGCTCGCCTATGCCGTGGCCGACTGGCGGCCGAGTTCGCGCTTCACCTATCGGATGCGCTCGGCCTCAATCCTGTCCGCCTTCGTCAACGGCCTGATCCTGCTGGTGGCGACCGGCGCTATCGCCTGGGAGGCGATCCACCGGTTCTATCAACCCGAGCCGGTCGCGACAGGCACGGTGATGGCGGTCGCCACCGTCGCGGTGGTGGTGAATGGCGCTTCCGCCTGGCTCTTGAGCCGCGGCAGCCAATCCGACCTCAACATGCGAGGCGCCTTCCTCCACATGCTGGCCGACGCGGGCGTGTCGGTGGCGGTGATTGTCGCCGCCGGCGGCATCATGCTCACCGGCTGGCAATGGCTAGACCCCGCGGTGAGCTTGCTTATTTCCGTGGTCATTCTGATTGGAACTTGGCGGCTGCTGCGCGACTCGCTCCGGCTCGCACTCAATGCGGTTCCTCCAACCATCGACCCCGAAGCCGTCGCGCGGTATCTGCGCGGCTTACCGGAAGTGGACGAATTGCACGACTTGCACATCTGGGCCATGAGCACGACGGAAACGGCGCTCACCTGTCATCTGGTGACGCCCGCCGGCCACCCGGGCGATGAATTCCTCCACCGCGTCGCCCACGACTTGCAGGACAAGTTCGAGATTTGCCACGCCACCGTTCAGATCGAGCTCAGCGATGGCAGTCAGTGCCACCTGCAGCCGGATAATGTGGTGTGAGGTTGCCTCGGCGGTGCCAAGCCACCCAGGCGTCATCATCCGCGAAGGCGGATGATCCAGTAGCCCCTGTGTCGCCGTGATTACCGGATCACTTTGCCTTCGCGGTTGACGACAGCGGAAAATGCCGCGGCGCTAATACGACTAATGGAAATCATCTTCCCTTAACTCGATCGGCTGGCCATGCGCCGTGCGTTCGCAGGCGCTTTCCCAGGCGTGATGATAGCGATGCAGCGTCGCGGCATCGGTGACGCCTTTTTCCGCCACCAGGCGTTCCAGCGCCGCCAACCAATGCAGGTAATAGGTCTCGCCAGTATCGGGATCGCCTTCGCTTTGCGCGCGCTTGATCTCGACCGACAGCGCCGTCGCCCATTCCTTCCAGGTGAACACGCCACGTTCGTGCAGCGCCAGCGTCATGGCGAAGGCCTGTGCCTCCCACGGCTCGCGGAACACCGGTCCCTCGGCGTCGTGAGGAATGCTCGGCACTTCTTCCGTGGCGCGTTGCGCGGCGGCTTGGTCGATCATGCGGGTTCCAAATACGGCTCCCAGGCGTCGACCGACACCTTCACGGTCGGGTCGCCGTCCGGCCCCCACAATTCGCGACCGTCGAAGCGCACGCAATAGAGCCATTGCGGGTTTTCATTGCCGTCGGCGTTGCTGTCGGGAAACACATGGCAGCCGATCACGCGCTCCACCGTGCCGACATGTCCACGCACGTAGCGCGGCAGCCGCGTGTGGGTGAGGGGGTTGAGGTTCTTCGCCCGCACCTTGTCGCCCGGCTTGAGGAGAGCATGCGTGTTGGTCTCGCGTTCGGTTGGCCCGCCGCGATGCAGTACTTTCTTGACGTCATCGGGCCGCAGTACGCGCGCCACCGGCTTCGGTCCGTGCAACGAATGGCCGGCCTCAATCTCGTCCTCGGCCACCAAATCGCGCTCCTTCAACATGGTTTCGAGCGCCGCGAACCAGATCTGGTAGTAGCTCATCGACAGATATTCGGCCGGGTCGCGGTTCTCGCGCGCGAACCGCGAGGCGTCGATGTTCCATTGCCCAGGCCTTGCCATGGCGAGCGTCAGCGCGAAGGCGCGCTTTTCCCATTCGACGTGGAAAACCGGCTCTTCCAGCTCTGGCGTAACCGGGCCGAAGCCGTGCACGCCGCCCATGTCCTGCGCGCCGTTCATCTGCCGATGTCCTTCGGCGACTTCGCGAGCGCGGTGCCGATCATGCTGTCGCGCGTCACCAACTCCGCGAGTTGCTCCTCGCTCCAGCCTTCGGTGCCTTCGGGCCGCATCGGGATGACGAGATAGCGAATCTCGGCAGTCGAATCCCAAACCCGGATTTCGGTGCTCTTCGGCAGCGTGACGCCGAAGTCCTTCAGCACGCCGCGCGGGTCGCTTACCGCGCGCGAGCGATATGGCGCCGATTTGTACCAGACCGGCGGCAGGCCGAGCACGGGCCACGGATAGCAGGAGCACAACGTGCACACGACCATGTTGTGCGTCTTCGGCGTATTCTCGATCGCCACGATATGCTCGCCCTGGCGGCCGGCATAGCCGAGTTCGCCGATCGCGGGCGTCGCGTCCTTGAACAGCCGCGCGCGGTAGGTGGGATCGGCCCAGGCCTTGGCGACCACCGCGGCGCCGTTGCGCGGGCCGACCTTGGTCTCATAGGTCTCGATCAAGAGGTCGAGCGCCGCCGGATCGACATAGCCCTTCTCGGTCAGCACCGTTTCCAGCGCACGCACGCGCAACTGCGTCTCCGACAGCTCGGAATGGTCGTGGTCGTGATGATGGTGGTGGTCGTGCTCATGTGTCATGCCGGCATTTAAGCGCAACTTCCGATGCGTGTCATCATCCGTGAACTTGTTCCCGCCAAGGCTGGGAACAGATCGTCCGGGACTCTATTTATTCGAGCTTTTACAATTCTCGGTGCGCCGCCGCCGTCTCGAGCCGCAAGAAGAACGACCGCTGGAATTTCCTGACGCCGTCGACATTCAAGTGCGCGGAATCGGCAAATAGGCGTGGGTCGGAAATCATCGCGCTATAATTGAAAAATAGGCCGCCATTCGATGTGCAAATCGAATTGAGCTCCGCCACAAAGACTTTGAGATTTTTGATTCGTTGTCTTGTCTGTTTCAGGAGTGGGCTTAGCACGCAGACGACGCGAACCCCTCGTTGCCGCAACGTGGTCACCAGCTTCGTAATCATAGCAACGTTTTCGGGCACGGGTGTCAGGTCATATGGCGCCGACTGTTCGATGTGCGCCAGGGTGGCCTCGTTCACGCGGGTCGCGACGGCGCGCTCGCGGCGCTCCCAAAAGAGGCCAACGAAGGCATTGAGTAACGTCGGATGATTGAAATTGATAAGATGAAACACGCGCTCCGCGATGCCTTCAAACCGAGTTTGATTGCTTTTGATGGCGCGCGCCCGTTCGGAAAAGACCCTCGTCAACCCTGCCGCGTCTTCGCCGTATCTTGCATCGCTGATGAATGACATTTCGATAATCGCGATCTTGGGTACGCCGTGGTGATCCATGTAGTCTTGCGCAAGTGCCGCGCTATAAGCGACGCCCATGCCGCCATTGCCCAGGTTGAAATACGTGTTGCTTCCATCGGTGCTGTGCGGAAAGTGCACGCCCGCCCGGGAGTTCCCAAGGATAAGATATTGCGCCGGTGGTCCGTCGGCATAGACCCGCATGTATCGATAGCTGCTGTGCGAGAGAAGCTGCTTCAGCCCAAATTCAATTAGCCGGTCGAAGGCCACGGCGCCGGCAAACAAGATGACCGCGAACAAACAAATGTTCGTCAAGGTGACGGGCGGCAGCGCGAATTTCTTTGACCAAATCGCCATTCTGCGCGTCGCTTAAAACTGAAAATAAATGAAGCGCTGGCCGGTAAAAGACCCGAACAACAGTATGAGTGCGAACATTGTATAGGCTCCCGCGAATCTATAGGCGACCGACGACAGATACCGTTGCTTTAGGGGTTCGATCTTGCTGGCGATCTCGATCGCGAGCACAAGCAAAGCCATGGCGAAAATAAAGGCGCATTCCGGTGGAATGGCGCCGAGGGTCATCTGGTAATTCCTGAACGACAGCAGTCGAGTGACCATTGCTTCGGCGTATTCGAGGTTCGGGGCGCGAAAGAAGATCCAGGCTATGCACGTCAGATTGAACACGACCAGTATGGCCACCATCTTCCAGAGCCATCGCGGCAGACGGAATATTCTGACGATGAACCGCAGCGCGGGCGCCGCCTGATGTTCGACGATGAGGTAGACGCCATGCAGCATGCCCCAGATGGCAAACGTCCAACTGGCGCCGTGCCAGAGGCCTCCCAGGAACATCGTGACGGCCAGGTTGCGAACCGTTTGGAGGCGCGAACCGCGGCTACCCCCCAAGGGGATATATAGATAGTCGCGCAGCCAGCTCGACAACGATATATGCCAGCGCTGCCAGAATTCGCCGAAGCTTGCCGAAAAATAGGGGGTATCGA
The DNA here is from genome assembly GCA_963732895.1 of uncultured Pseudomonadota bacterium. Classification (GTDB taxonomy): domain Bacteria; phylum Pseudomonadota; class Alphaproteobacteria; order Rhizobiales; family Xanthobacteraceae; genus Pseudolabrys. The sequence goes on from CAVTBG010000004.1 coordinate 177,142, forward strand.
AGTTTATACCAAAATCAAACCCCATCATCCGTCCGATGCCGATTGCAATCAGCGAGTATCCGGCGAAATCGCCATAGATTTGCAACGCAAAGCTCCAGACAGCGATCAAGTCCGCCAAATGCGTCGTGAGTTCGGGAGCGCGGAAAACCGCATCGACGTATGAGCTGGTGTTATCGGCAAGGCAAAGCTTCAGGACGTAACCCCACAATACCAATTCCAGGCCGGCACCGAGTGATTGCCAGGTCAACTCCGGGCCTTTTCGAATTTGCGGCAAGAGGTTCCTTGCCCGAACGATCGGGCCCGCCACGAGTTGCGGAAATAACGTCACGTAGGTGGCGAAGTAGAGAAAATTCGGCTCGGCCTGCATTTGGCGGCGATTCACATCCACCACGTAACTGATGCAATGGAAGGTGTAGAAGGAAATTCCGATCGGCAGGATGATTTGTAATGTTGACGGGCTTGCCGCCAGCCCCAGCGCGCGCAGCCCGTGGGTGATGGAGTCGACGAAGAAATTGAAATATTTGAAAAACCCAAGAATGCCGAGGTTCGCCACGATACAGGTGCGCAAGACAATGGGCCGCCCCTCGACAAACAATGCTGAAAAGTAATTGATGACCGTCGACAGCCAAATGAGCGCAAGGAAGCGCCAGTCCCATGCCGCATAGAAAATGTTCGACCCGATCAGCGTGATCCAAAGGCGCTGCTGGCCTCGGCTTACGACATACAGCGGAAAAAATAGCGCGAAAAATATAAAGAAATTCAAACTGTTAAAAAGCATCGATTGTCCCCGGCCGGTTCGGATTAATACTAGCGAGGCGGCCGCCTGGATAGAGAACAAATAGCCGGTCGGTGCCTATCAACTGGGGATGGAACCATTTGAATTGAGGGCTCAAGGCGGCGGTCATGGGCGCCGGAGCTCAATCCCGTGCGCCGATCGTGCAGCGCTGCCGTCTCGTTCTCCGGGGCCGTTTCCATTGATATCCGTCGGACGCTGGCCCGCCGCAAGCACGGGCGGCGTGCATCGTTGTCTAGTTCGGCGAGCATGCGCGCAACTTAGCGGAATGTCGCGCTTTGTGCCATGATCGCGTCATGACCGTTCGCGCCACCCTCGCCACACTTGCTGACCGCATCGACCGCCTCAACACCCGGATCGGCCGCGCCGCGGCCTGGCTGGCGCTCGCCATCGTGCTGGTGCAGTTCGCGCTCGTGGTGGCGCGCTATGTCTTCGACCTCGGCTCGATCTGGCTCACCGAAGCGGTGGTCTACGGCCACGCCACATTGATCATGCTGGCGGCGGCGTGGACGCTTTCGGTCGGCGGGCACGTGCGCGTCGACCTGTTCTATGCCCATGCCAGTCCGCGCGCGCGCGCGATCGTCGATCTCGCCGGCAGCCTGCTTCTGCTCCTGCCGTTCACGCTCACACTCATCTGGCTGTCGGTGCCTTACGCGGCGCGCTCCTGGGCCGTTCTCGAGCGATCACAGGAAGTCGGCGGTCTGCCACTGGTGTTCGCGCTGAAGACGCTTGTTCCGGTGTTCGCCGCGCTGATGGCCTTGCAAGGCGTCGTGCAGGCAATCCGGGCGGCAAGCGCGCTATCGCAGCCAAACGTACGGGGTAGGGGCTGAATGCCGCTCGCCGAGAGTCTTGCCGTCCTCCTCGTCGTTGCCGTCATCGCCGCGCTGATGGCCGGCTATCCGGTGGCGCTCACGCTTGCCGGAATCTCGCTCGCCTTCGGCGTGCTCGGTCATCTCGTCGGCGCCATGGGCCTCGGCATTCTCGGCGCGCTGCCTGAGCGCATCTTTGGCGTCATCACCAATCCGGTGCTGCTGGCGATCCCGCTGTTCGTGTTCATGGGCGTGATGCTGGAGAAATCCCGCATTGCTGAGAACCTGCTCGAGCGCATGGGTCGGCTATTCGGTTCACGGCGCGGCGGCTTGGGCTATTCCGCCGTCGTCGTCGGTGCGCTACTCGCGGCGTCGACCGGTATCGTCGGCGCCACCGCAGTCACCATGGGCCTGATCATGCTGCCAGCCATGCTGCGCCACGGCTACGATCCGCGGCTTGCCGCCGGCACGGTGGCGGCCTCCGCGACGCTAGCGCAGATTGTGCCGCCCTCGACCGTGCTGATCGTGCTCGGCGACCAGATCAACAATGCCTACCAAGCCGCGCAACTGGCGCAAGGCAACTTCGCGCCCAATGCGCTGTCGGTCAGCGACCTGTTCGCCGGCGCGGTTCTGCCCGGCGCATTGCTGGTCGGGCTTTATCTGGCGTTCCTCGTTGCCATGGCGCTGTGGCGTCCGGCCACCTGTCCCGCGGTCGGTGCAAGTGAAAGTCAACCGACTAGCAGCCTGATCGAAGCCTTACTCGCCCCGCTCATCCTCATCGGCGCCGTGCTCGGCTCCATCCTGTTCGGCATTGCGACGCCCACCGAAGCCGCCTCCGTCGGCGCGGTCGGCGCCACGCTGCTCGCCGCGCGCAAAGCGAAGCTTGGCGAAGTCATGAGGCCAGTGGTGGAGAAGACCACACAAATCACCGCCATGATCTTCCTCATCTTGATTGGCGCGACCATGTTCAGCCTGGTGTTCCGCGCGCTCGGTGGCGACGTCATGGTGCATCAGGCGCTGGCCAACCTGCCAGGCGGCGTCGCCGGCGCGCTGCTTGCCGTTATGCTGGCGATCTTCCTGCTCGGCTTCGTCATGGACGCCTTTGAGATCATCTTCGTGGTGGTGCCGATCGTGACACCGACGCTGTTGAAGATGCCGGGCGTGGATCCGGTCTGGCTCGGCATATTGATGGCGGTGAATTTGCAGACCTCCTACATGCACCCGCCGCTCGGGCCCACCTTGTTCTACCTGCGCGGCGTCGCGCCGCCCGAGGTCACCACCCGGCACATCTATGTCGGCATAATTCCCTTCGTCGTGATCCAACTCGTCGCGCTCGTCGTGCTCTGGTTTGTCCCCGCCCTTGCCACCGCGCTCCCCCACGCGCTTTATGGGCGTTGAGAGACGCCCAGGACACGAGGTTCGCGCCATGAAAGCCGCTGATATGTTCGATCTTGCAGGCCGCGTCGCGCTGGTTACCGGCGCGTCCAGCGGGCTTGGCGCTCAGTTCGCCCGCGCGCTCGCCGACAATGGCGCGGCGGTCGCGTTGGTGGCGCGGCGGGTCGAGCGGCTGAAGGACCTGCAAGCCGCAATCGAAGGCAAGGGTGGTCGCGCCATCGCCATCGAAGCCGATGTCACCGATCGCGCCGCCATGGTGCGCGCCTTCGAGGAAGCCGAAAAGGTTTTCGGCACCGTCACACTGCTGGTCAACAATGCTGGCGTCGCGCAGGGCGCTATGCGCGCGACCGATGTGTCGCCGGAGGAATGGCGCCGGGTGCTATCGACGGACCTCGATGCCGTGTTCTATTGGGCGCAGGAAGCTGCTCGCCGCATGCTGGCCGCCAAACAACAGGGCTCAATCGTGAATATTGCGTCGGTTCTTGGCTTCGGGGTCGCGAAGGGCACCGCTGCCTACGCCGTCGCGAAGGCCGCCGTGGTGCAGACCACCAAGGCGTTGGCGCTCGAACTCGCCTTCAAGGGCGTGCGCGTGAACGCCATTGCGCCGGGCTGGTTCGTCACCGAGATCAACGACAAGTATCTGACGAGCGAAGCGGGGCAGGCGATGAAGCGTGACATTCCCATGGGCCGCTTCGGCGAGGCTGGCGACCTCGACGGAGCGCTGTTGCTGCTGGCGTCTGACGCCGGCCGCTACATGACAGGCGCCACCATCGTGGTCGACGGCGGCCAGGTGGTGCAGTTGAAGGGCTAACAGTCGGGTGGGGGAACCTGCGCGTCGGTGCTAAAACCCCGGCCGGCTCCCCGTTCTCGTTCGGAGTCACCCCTCCTCTTGCCGGGGAGGGAGGAAGAAAGGCCTCTGCCATGGACTTCACCCTATCCCCCGAGATCGAAGACCTCCGCCAGCGCGTGCGCGCTTTCGTCGAAGAGCACGTGCTGCCGCTGGAAAGCGACCCGGCCAATTTCGCCGACCACGAGAATATCCCGCACGACCGGCTCGAGCCGGTGCGCGCCAAGGCCAAGGCTGCCGGCCTGTGGGCGCCGCAGTCTCCGCGCGAATTCGGCGGCATGCAACTTCCCATCGTCGCCTGGGCGGCGATCTACGAGGAGGCGGCGCGCTCGATCTTCGGCCCGCTCGCCATCAACTGCATGGCGCCCGACGACGGCAACATGAACGTGCTCGCGCGTACCGGCACGCCGGAGCAAAAGGAGCACTTCCTACGCCCGCTCGTCGAGGGCAAGGTGCGCTCGTCCTTCGTCATGACCGAGCCGCATCCCGGCTCCGGCTCTGATCCCGCGATGATGCTGACCCGCGCCGAGAAAAAGGGCGACCGCTACATCGTGCGCGGGCGTAAATGGTTCATCACCGGCGCCGATGGCGCGGCGCATTACATCCTGGTGGCGCGCACTTCCGACGACAAGCGTCGCGGCCTCACCGCCTTCCTCTATCACAAGGACGATCCCGGCTGGCGCATCGTGCGCCGCATCCCGATCATGGGCCCCGAGGAGCATGGCGGCCATTGCGAGATCGAATATGACGGCCTCGAAATTCCGACCGAGAACATCTTGCTCAACGAGGGCGACGGCCTGCGCATCACGCAGATCCGGCTCGGGCCCGCGCGGCTGACGCACTGCATGCGCTGGCTCGGATTTTCCAAGCGCTGCATGGAAATTGCGCAAGCCTATGTGGCCGAGCGCGAGGGCTTCGGCATCAAGCTCGCCGACCGCGAGAGCATCCAGATCAAGCTCGGCGAGGTGGCGCACCAGATCGAGATCGGGCGGCTGCTCACCATGCACGCGGCCTGGAAGCTCGACCAGGGCTCGCGCGCCCGCAAGGAAGTGTCGATGGCTAAGGTTTCGGTCGCCGACACGCTGCACAACGCTGCCGACGTCGGCATCCAACTCTGCGGCGCGCGCGGCTATTCCAAGGACACGATCCTCGAATGGATCTACCGCTACGCCCGCGCCGCGCGGCTGGTCGACGGCGCCTCCGAGGTGCACAAGATGGTGCTCGCTCAATTCATGCGTGAGGAAGGTCGCGACTTCTGGCACTGGGGCGCCGAGGGCGGGTGATTTTTCTTAATCCCTCCCCTTTCAGGGGAGGGATGGGAGTTCGCTGCGGCGCTGAAACTTACTTCTGACAGCTCACCTTGATGTCGACCCGCCGGTTCGCCTCATTGGCGGTGTCGTCGGGAGTCCATTGCGCCAACCGCCTCTCGCCCCATTGGGTCTCGCTGACTGGAATGAACTCGCCGGCGAAGGCGGCCCGCAGCTTGTCGGCCACTTCGTTGGCGCGCCTCTTGGAGAGCTCATAGTTGGCTCGGTCGCCGCCGAGCGTGTCGGCGTGGCCAGCCACCGCGATGTTGCAGCCGCTGTGCCCCTTGATGAGGGTGCGCACCTTGTCGACGATCAGCTTCGTCTGGCCTTCGTCGTCGACGCCGCCGAGCCTTTCGAAGCGCACGGCAAACGGCGACGGGACGACCGGCGTCAACCCTGGCGAGGCCAATGCCGCCGTCGTCGCCGGCGGGGCGCCGGCCATCGACACATAGAGCACCACCAGATCCTGCTCGGGCTTCGATGGCTTCGGCGGAGCGGGTACGGGCGTCGAAGCCGGCTTTTCGACAGCTTTCATCAGGCCGGCCTGCTGAGACGCTGTATCGGCAAAGCCTTGCTTGACGCTGGTGCCGAGCGCCGACAGCGATTTCGATATGGCGGCGAGCTTGGCCGCATCGCTATCGACGTTGGACTTGAGCCCGTTGGCGGTCTGGCTGAGCGCGGCCAGCGCTTTAAGCGCGTCGTCCAGCTTGGCGTTGGCCTGCGCGGAGTCCGATGGCTGCTTGGCGAGCGCGTCCTTGACTCCGGCGAGGGCGATTTCAATCCGCGCGACTGTCTGATCGCGTGTCTTGTCGTCGAGCTTGGCTTGCAGCGCAGTCAGCGATTGCCTGGCCGTGTCGAGCCTCGTGGCGAGCGGCGCCAGCGCGGCCTTGGCCTGGTCGGGCGCGGTCGCCCGCTTGATATCGGCCAGCGTTTTGTTGGCGCCCGCGACCATGGCATTGAGCTGCGCGATGCCGCCGCGGGTGCCGACCATCGATATCTGATCCTTGACCTGGCTCAGCGTCCCCTCGGTGGTTTTGAGCGCGCCGTCGAGCCGCTTGAGATCGCTTGCCGTCTTGGCAAGCGCGTCACCGACGGCCTGGACTTTCGAATTTTGCGCCGCGAACTGCTGGGCGACGAAATCGTGCTGCGTTGCCGTGATCTTCCAGATCACCGCGCCCGCGACCGCGCCGGTCACAATGGCTGCAATCAGGCCGGCCACCAGAAGCTCCTGGAACTTGTTCATCACGCACGCCCACACTTGCGTCGACAACCCGCCGACGACCATCGTCCCCCGCATCACTGGTGCCTGCAGCGGCGTCCAGCGTAGGTTACCTCTTGCAGTTCACCGCGATGTCGACGCGGCGGTTATTTTCGTTGGCGGTGCCGTCGGGCGTCCACGCCTTCAGCCGCCGCTCGCCCCAGGCCGCTTCATTGACCTTTACGTCGCTGCCGCTGAACGCGGCCTTGATCTTCTGCGCGATATTCCTCGCGCGCCGCTGCGAGATCTTGAGGTTGACCTGGTCACCGCCGACGGTGTCGGCGTAGCCGGCCACCGATATGGTGCAATCCTTGCGGCCCTCGACCAACTGCTTCAGCTTTGGAATGATCACCGACGCCTGACCGTTGTCGTCGGTGCTGCCGATCTGCGCGTACTGGATGTCGAGCGGCTGCACCGAGGCCACCTTCTCCGGCAGGTTCTTCTCGTTCGGCATGTGCAGATAGAAGACCACCGCTTCCTTCGGTGGCGGCTTGAGCGTCGTCTTCAGCTTGGCCACCTCATCGACGCTCGCTTTTAGCTTGTCGACTGCGCTGGTGATGGCGGTGGTATCTTCCTGGCTGCCGCCCGCCACTGCCTTGCTGGCGCTTTCGAGCTTACTGCTGAGTGCAGCCAGTTGCGTCTTCACCCCGTCGAGCGAGGTTGACTTCTGGATGTCCGCCAGCGTGTCGTTGAGCGACTTGATCCTGTCGTTGAGCGGACCGATCTGGTCGGCAAGGTCTTGCTTGGGCATCGCCTGCTTGATCGCGGCGAGCGTGGCGCCGAGCTGATCGACCTTGTCGATGACACCCTTGAGCGCGGCCTCGTTAGGGCCCCCCGTCAGCTTGTCGCTCAGCGCCTTGACGCTGGATTCGAGCGCCGCCACTTTGTCGCCGGCGCCGGCCGAGCCTTGTGCCTTCTGCAGCGTGGCCAGCGAGGCGTCAATTCCCTTGAGGCTCTTCTCCAGCCGGTCGAGCCGGTCACGGACGTTGCCGGCCGCAATTGTGCGCTGGATGCCGGCCAGCGCCTCGTTGGTGCCCTTGATGTTGTCCTGGAGCTGCTCGAGGCCCTTGGCGATCGCCTCGCTCGCCGTTGCCTTCTGCACCTGCGCCAGCTTCGTGTTGGTTGCCTCGACCTTGGCTCTGAGCGCGGCGAGATCCTCCTGGGTCGGGCCGGTCATCACCTGCCACAGGGTCACGCCGCCGATGGCAATAACCACCACGAACGCGGCGCTGAGCCAGAATGTTTTCTGTCCGTCGGACATCGCAGGCGCTCCCCCATTGTTTTACCCTTATTATTTACGAAGAATATACGCCGATTTCGCGGATGCAAAGAGCTTCGCTGCGGCACGGCTTGCCGAGGTCGAATTCACGGTTAGCCGCCGGCAAAACGATTGCGGCTGCGTCGCGACATTTGATTATACCGGTCTCGTGGCGGCGATTGGGGCCGCGGCTTTGGCGCGGCCTCTCGAATACGCCGCAGCCGCGTTAGTTCCGATAGCCCGGGTCGATCTGGTCCAGCAGACGCAGATAGGCGGGCCAATCGTGCGAGCCGCGGCCGCGGTCGTGGCGCTCGTACTGTTCGGCGGTCTTCTCACAGACTTTAGCCGGAATCTCGATCAGCTCCTTGCCTGTCGAGTCCATCATCAACTGGATCTCGGCCGCGTCCATCAGATAGCGCATGAGCACGAACGCTTCGCGCGCCGTCTTGCCGACCGTGAGCAGGCCGTGGTTGTGCAGGATCATGCCGCGGTTTTGTCCGAGATCGCGGTTGATGCGCGCGCGCTCGTCGAAGTCCTCGGTTAGGCCCTCGTATGCGTGATAGCCCATGCGATTGTAGAAACGGATCGCTGCCTGCGACAGCATGCGCAGGCCGCCCTTCATCCCGGAAATAGCGATGCCAGCATTGGTGTGGATGTGAATCGCGCAGTTGACGTCTTCGCGCCCGCTCAAGACGCCGCCATGCAGCGTGAAGCCGGGGCGGTTGACGCCGGCGCTCTCGTCGAGGTCCTCGTCCATCGACACCTTCACCAGGTTGGACGCGGTGATCTCGGTGTAGAGCAGGTCGTGCTTCTTCATGAGGAATTTGCGCGGCTCACCAGGCACCCGCATGGATGAGTGATTGTAGATGACGTCGTCCCAGCCGTGATGGGCGAGCAGGCGATAGACCGCGGCGAGGTCGACGCGCGCTTCCCATTCAGCCTGTGAAATTTCACCCTGTGAGACTTTGGCGGCGGTCCCGCCGACGACCTTCGCGTGCGTGTTCATGGGCCGTGTCCTTCGCAGGTTATCCGTTTATCCCGAGACTAGCATATGTGCCGGTCTTGGCCAGCCGCTGCCGCGCCCGTATAGAAGCTATATCAGGAGAGCGAGACGTCGCGCTTGATCCCGAAAGGTGGGTACCGGTTTTAGGAAAAGATCAGGCGCAAAGGACAAGTTCATGACCAAACCGATTCAAATCCGCATGGCCGGCTACGGCCCGCCGACAACCGGCTTTTCCAAGGCACTACAATTCATCGGCGATAAACTGCAGGCGCGTTTCGGCGATCAAGTCGACATCAAATACGTCTGGAACGTCATGGATATCGGCTACAAGGCCGAGGACATTCTGTGGCTGGTCGAACATGGTTTGCTCACCCTCGGCTACCAGTCGTCGAGTTACTTGACCGACCGCGTGCCCGAACTCGGCTTTGTCGATCTGCCGTTCCTATTCGCCAACAACGCGCAGGCGCGCGGCGCCATGGACGGCGCGCTCGGTGAATTCCTCGCCAGGAAAACCGAAGAGCGTATCGGCTACCGCATCCTCGGCTGGTTCGAGAACGGCTTCCGCCACATCTCCAACAAGCTGCGGCCCATTCATCTGCCCGCCGACATGAATGGCATGAAGACCCGCGTGCTGCCGAGCGAGATCCAGCGCCGCACCTTCGAACTCTTGGGCGCGCAGGCGATGCCCATGGATCTCACTGAAGCCATCGCCATGATCAAGGCCGGCACCTTGGACGCGCAGGAAAACCCGCTTGCCAACACGGTGACTTATGGCGTGCACAATTTTCACAAGTTCCACACGCTTACGTCACACTTTTACATTTCACGCCCTGTGTTCCTGCACCGCGCGTCGTTCGAGGCTTGGCCCGCGGACCTGCAGCGGGCGATGCAGGAGGCGGTGACGGAATCCGTCACCTTTCAGCGCAAACTGGCGGAAGAAGAACACGCGCAGTCACGCAGGATCATCGAAGACGCAGGCTGCGAGATCGTCGAGCTGAACGAGCAGGAACATTCAGCCTTTGTCGACGCCGTGCAGTCGTTGCTGAAAGACGCCCGCGCCATGTACGGCGAGGCGATGTTCAAGATGGTGGCGAAGGGCGGCTAAGCAAACGCCGCGCGCATGCGCCAGCGCGTTACTAGCGAGCCGACGATCAAGATATTCAGGATGTTCGACCCGATGCCCGCCGCGAAGGCCGGCGCGTAATAGCCGTAGTGATCGTACAGCACGCCGGCGAGCCAGCCGCCGGTCGCCATGCCGAAACCGCTGAACAAAAGCAGCGTCGGAATCCGCCACGACGCCTGCGAGGCCGGAAACAATTCGCGCAACGCCAGCACATAGGCCGGGATGATGCCGGAAAAACCGAGCCCGAAGGCGGCCGATACGGTGAACAGCCCGGTCTCGTTCTGCGTCAGCAGGAATGCGATCATCGCCGAGCACTGCCACACCGAGCCGATCAGGACCGTCGACAGGCCGCCGATGCGGTCGGATATCGCGCCCCACATCTGCCGGCTTAAGAAAGCGGTGCCGAGCAGTACCGACAGCATGACCGCGCCCACCGAGCGTGAGATGCCGAGGTCGCTGCACAGCGCCACCAGGTGCCCCTGCGGCATCGACATCGGGATGCAGCAGGTGACCGCGGCGCAGCACATCATGCCGAATACCAGATTGGGCGGCCAGCCGAGCACGCGTGGCGCCGTGCCGTTCGCCTTCTTCTCCGCCGGCGCGATCACTTCCGGCGGCGCGCGGAAGAACCAGGCGGCGAGCGGCACGATGATCACGATCTCGGCCAGCGCGTACCACAGCATGGTGTGGCGCCAGCCGATGGACGCGATGGCGTGGCTGAACACCGGCGGCCAGGCGGCGCCGGCGAGATAGCTGCCGCTCGAGATCAGCGCCAACGCCGAGCCGCGGCGGCGGTCGAACCAGCGGCTGACGTAAATATAGAGCGGCGCGTTGATACCGCCGAGTCCGATCAGGCCGATGAACAGCCCATGGCCGATCCAGAGCGGCCACGGCAAACCGAGCGTTGAGATCGAAAGCCCCAGGCCGATCATCAGCGCGCCGCCGATCACCGTCCAGCGCGCGCCGATGCGGTCGGCGACCTGGCCCATCATGATGCCGCCGAGCCCGGAGCCGAGCCAGGCGAGCGAACTCGCCAGCGCTGGCACCGAGCGCGCGCCGCCCACTTCGGCCGCGATGTCCTTCAGCGCCACTGCCGTCAACCAAGCCGCGCCGAACGCCATCATGATGATGAACAGTGCGACGCTGGCGACCACCCAGGAGGATCGCGTTTCGACGGAACTTGAGGATTGCAACATGTGTGAGGGGCCCCGACAATTCCTCATTGGCACATCGCCGTGGCTTTGACCATTGCCGGACGGGAAGGGCAGTTCCGCGCGGTTGGGTGCTCAGCGCTGGGCGCAAAATGCTCAGCGGCTCGTCGCCGCGAAAGCGGGAACCCAGCGCTGGATGCCCGCTTGCGCGGGCATGAGCGGCGGACGGGGCTAGACCCATCGTGTCCACCCGATCCAAAAAAGACCGGCAACCGACCCTGGCGCGCAATTTCCTTGCAACGCGCGCGCCGCACTCGCAATACCCGTGCAGGCTGTTGATTTCCCGTCACTTCCGCGTGCGGCCCGGTTTCCTGTGCCGCCGCGGCGGCCTATATGTTAGAGGCTGCTACCCGGCCATCAGGGGACGCGCGAGGATCCCGCATGACGCTTCGATCGGTCAGCCTCGACGACAAATACGATCTCGCGCAGGATCGCGTCCTCGTCACCGGCTATCACGCGCTCATCCGCGCGCTGCTGATGCAGAAGGAGCGCGACCGCCGCGCCGGCCTCAAGACCGCGGGCTACGTCACCGGCTATCGCGGCTCGCCGCTCGGCGGCCTCGACCAGCAGATGATGCGCGCCGACCGGTTCCTGGCCGCCGCCGACGTCAAGTTCAATCCCGGCGTCAACGAAGAGCTCGCCGCCACCGCACTGTGGGGCACGCAGCAGGCCGAACTGCGCGGCGAAGGCAAGTTCGATGGCGTCTTCGGTATGTGGTACGGCAAGGGCCCGGGCGTCGACCGCTCCGGCGACGTGTTCCGCCACGCCAATCTTGCCGGCACCTCGCCGCACGGCGGCGTGCTGGCGTTGATGGGCGACGACCACACCGCCGAATCCTCCACCACGGCGCATCAATCCGAATTCCATTTCGTCGACGTGATGATGCCGATCCTCAATCCGGCCGGGGTGCAGGAGATCGTCGACTACGCGCTCTATGGCTGGGCGATGTCGCGCTTCACCGGCGCCTGGACCGCATTGAAATGCATGCACGAGACGGTGGAGTCGACCGGCGTGATCGACGGACACGTCGATCGCCTGCAGATCGTCACGCCCACCGACTTCGTGATGCCGGAAGGTGGGCTCAACATCCGCCTGGTCGACACCATCCTCGGCCAGGAAGCGCGCCTGCATGATTACAAGCGCGACGCCATGCTCGCCTTCGTGCGCGCCAACAAGCTCAACAAGATCATCACCTCCGGCGGGCGCGCGCCCAAGATCGGCGTCATCACCACCGGCAAGGCCTATCTCGACGTACGCCAGGCCTTCGACGAGCTCGGCATCGACGAGGTGAAATGCAACGACCTGGGCTTGCGGCTGTTCAAGGTGGGCTGCCCCTGGCCGATCCCGCGCGACGAACTGGTCGCCTTTGCCGACGGCCTCGATCTCATCATCGTGGTCGAGGAAAAGCGCTCGCTGATCGAAGTGCAGGTGCGCGAGGAATTGTACGGCACCGCAAACCAGCCGGTGTGCATCGGCAAGCGCGATGAGCAGGGCAACTGGCTGTTCCCTGTGAAGGGCGCGCTCGATCCCAACGACGTCGCCATCTGCATCGGCGAGCGGCTATTGAACGTCGCGCCCAACGATGAATTGGCGGCGAACGTTGCGCGGCTGAAATCGGCGCAGCGGGCGCTCGCCGAGACGACCGACGTCGCGTTGCGCATTCCCTATTTCTGTTCCGGCTGCCCGCACAACACCTCGACCCGCGTGCCGGAAGGTAGCCGCGCCTATGCTGGCATCGGCTGCCACTTCATGTCGCAGTGGATGGACCGCAAGACTCTCGGCTTCACCCAGATGGGCGGCGAGGGCGCCAACTGGATCGGCGAGGCGCCATTCTCGAAGACGCCACACGTGTTCCAGAACCTGGGCGACGGCACCTATAACCACTCCGGCTATCTCGCCATCCGTGCCGCGATCGATTCCGGCACGACTATGACCTACAAGATCCTGTTCAATGACGCGGTGGCGATGACTGGCGGCCAGGCCAACGAGGGCGGCCTCAACGTGCCGCAGATCGCCCGCCAAGTTGCCGCGGAAGGTGCGAGCCGCGTGGTCGTGGTCACCGACGAGCCCTGGAAGTATCCGAAGGACACCGACTGGCCGAAGGGCCTCATCATCCATCACCGGGACGAACTCGATGCCGTGCAGCGCGAGCTTGCGGAGATTCCCGGCGTCACCGTCCTGATCTACGATCAGACCTGCGCCGCCGAGAAGCGCCGGCGCCGCAAGCGCGGCACCTTCCCCGACCCCGACAAGCGCGTGGTGATCAACGATCTGGTCTGCGAAGGCTGCGGCGACTGCGGCGTGAAATCCAATTGCGTCTCGGTGCAGCCGCTGGAAACGGAATGGGGCCGCAAACGCACGATCGACCAATCGAGTTGCAATAAGGATTATTCCTGCGTGAAGGGCTTCTGCCCGTCCTTCGTCACCGTGCACGGCGCCAAGCTGAAGAAGGGCGAGGGCGTCAGCGAGCCGGTGGATTGGCCTGCATTGCCGGCGCCCAGCGCGCCGCTCGCCAACCATCCATATGGCATCATCGTCACCGGCGTTGGCGGCACCGGCATCGTCACCGTCGGCGCCATCATCGCCATGGCCGCCCACATTGATGGCAAGGGCGCCGGCGTCATCGACATGGCCGGCCTCGCTCAGAAAGGCGGCGCGGTCTACAGCCACATCCGCATCGCCAACACCCCCGACGACATCCACGCCATTCGCGTCGCCGCCGGCGGCGCCGACTTGGTATTGGGCGGCGACATCGTGGTGGCCGGCAACAAAAAGGTGCTGGGCGCCATGAAGCAGGGCGGCACCCATGTCATCGTCAATACTGCTGAGTTCCTGCCCGGTGATTTCACCCGCAACGAGGATTTCTCGTTGCCGATAGAACGTCTCAAGCGCGCCATCGTCGATCACGCTGGCCGCGGGCGCACGCGTTTTGTCGATGCCGGCCGGCTTGCTACCGCGCTGCTCGGCGAGTCGATGGGCGCCAACATGTTCATGCTCGGCTATGCCTATCAGCTCGGCGCCCTGCCGCTCTCGGAAGAGGCGATCGAAAAGGCGATCGAACTGAACGGCCAGGCGGTGCCGATGAACCTTGCCGCCTTCAGCTACGGCCGGCGCGCGGCCGTCGATCCGGCCGCCATCGAAGCGTTGGTCGGCCCGCGTCCGGAAGAGCAGAACGAATCGCTGAAGCTTTCGCAATCATTTGCCGAGACGGTTGAGCGGCGTGAGGCGTACCTTACCGCCTACCAGAGCCGACGCTATGCACGGCGCTATCGCAAACGGGTCGACAAAGTGCGTAGCGCCGAAGCCGCCAAGGCGCCGGGACAGAGCGCGCTTGCCGAAGCGGTGGCGCGCTATCTGTTCAAGCTTATGGCCTATAAAGACGAGTACGAAGTTGCCCGGCTCTACAGCGATACCGCGTTCCTCGACCGCGTGAAGTCGTCTTTCGACGGCAACTTGCGCTTGGAGTTTCATCTCGCGCCGCCGTTGTTCGCCAAGCTCGATCCGACGACCGGTGAGCCGAAGAAGATGTCATTTGGGCCCTGGATGCTGACGGCATTCGGCATACTCAAGCGATTCAAGTTCCTGCGCGGCACGCCGCTCGACATCTTTGGCTACAACGTGGACCGTCGCATTGAACGAAAATTGATTGCTGATTACGAGGCATTGCTCGAGAAACTCGTGGCCGAGCTTTCACCTGACAATCATCCGATCGCGGTCGCGTTGGCCTCGATTCCGGAGAAAATCCGCGGGTACGGCCCGGTTAAGCAGCGGCATTTGGAAGCCGCCAAGGCCGAGGAAGCCGATTTGCGCGAGCAATTCCACATTGCCGCAGAGCGATTTCTGAAGGCGGCGGAATAGTTCTTCACGCGATTGCGATTTTTTTCGAGTCTTCGAGACTTGACCGCCCGCCGGCGGTGTTTTCATATTGAGACAAACGAGACCGTCCTCAAGGACGGCGAGGGGGTAAATAAAGGCCGCAAATCACCGAAGCGGCGCCTTGTGGGAGGGAAAGGCTGTGGCGACGAACGCCGCCGCTCCGGCGGACACGTTCCCCAAGCTATTGATCCGTAACGCCCATTTGTACGGGACCCGGCCGGCTATGCGGCACAAGGATCTCGGCATCTGGCAGTCCTGGACGTGGGGAGATCTGCTCGAAATCGTGCGCGCCTATGCCGTCGGCCTGAATCGGCTCGGCCTCAAGCGCGGCGAAACTATCGCCATCGTTGGCGCCAACCGGCCCAAGCTTTACTGGTCGGTGATGGCGGCGCAGATGCTCGGCGCCATTCCGGTGCCGGTCTATGCTGACGCGGTGGCCGATGAGCTCAGCTTCGTACTCGCCCATGCCGAGGTGCGCTTCGCTGCGGTCGAGGACCAGGAGCAGGTCGACAAGATCATGTCGGTGATGGATCGCCTGCCCAAATTGGAGCAGATGATTTACGACGAACCCCGGGGTTTGCGCGATTACGACCACAGCCACCTGCATCCGATGGATGAAGTCATCGAGACGGGGCGCAAGGCGCTGGCGCAAGACTCGTCCGTCGCTACGTGGCTCGATACCGAGATCGAGATCGGCAAGGGCTCCGACCCCTCCATCATCCTTTACACGTCAGGCACCACCGGCACCTCCAAGGGCGTGGTGTTGACCGGCGAGGGTTCGATCAAGGCGGCGTCGGACACGGTCGCCTTCGATCATCTCAATGAAAATGACGTCTCGCTCGCCTATCTGCCGCTCGCCTGGGTCGGAGACCACTATCTGAACTACGCGCAAGGCATGGTCGCGGGCTTCTGCATCGCCTGTCCGGAAAACACCGACACCTCCATGCAGGACCTGCGCGAAATCGGCCCGACCTTCTATTTCGCGCCACCGCGCACGCTCGAGGCGCTGCTTACGCGGGTGATGATCCGCATGGAGGACGCCGGCCTCCCCAAGCGCAAGATGTTCCACTACTTCCTCGGCGTCGCGCGTAAATACGGCGAGGCCATCCTCGACCACAGGCCTGTTCCGCTGATGGGCCGGCTGCTCTACGCGATCGGCAACATCCTGGTCTACGGCCCGCTCAAGAACGTGCTCGGCTTTTCGCGGGTGCGCACCGCCTACACTGCGGGCGAAGCCATCGGGCCCGACCTCTTCGCGTTCTATCGCTCCATCGGCCTTAACCTGAAGCAGCTCTACGGACAGACCGAGGGCTTTCTCTATCTCACCGCCCAACCGGACGGACAGATTTATTCCGATACGGTCGGCCCGCCCTGTCCGCACGTTGACCTGCGCATCGCCGAGAATGGCGAGGTGCTGTTCAAGTCGCCGGGTATGTTCACCGGCTACTTCAAGGATGAGGCCAAGACCAAGGAAGTGTTCACGCCCGACGGTTACGTGAAGACGGGCGATGCCGGCTATTTCGACGAGAAGACCGGCCATCTCAAGATCATCGACCGCGCCAATGACGTCGGCAAGCTCAACGATGGCACGCTGTTCCCGCCGAAATTCATCGAAAACAAGCTCAAGTTCTTCCCCAATATTCGCGAGGCAGTGGCCTATGGTGACAAGCGCGATTTCGTTGCCGTCATGCTGAATATCGACCTGACCGCGGTCGGCAGCTGGGCTGAACGCAACAACGTCATCTACAGCTCCTATCAGGAGCTTGCCGGCCATCCGCTCGTCTACGACATGATCGAGAAAAACATTGCTGAAGTGAATCGCGCGCTTGCCCAGGACAAGGTCATGGCCGGTGCACAGATCAAGCGCTTCCTCATCCTGCATAAGGAGCTTGATGCCGACGACGGCGAATT
Organism: uncultured Pseudomonadota bacterium; assembly: GCA_963732895.1. GTDB lineage: Bacteria > Pseudomonadota > Alphaproteobacteria > Rhizobiales > Xanthobacteraceae > Pseudolabrys. Next base: position 193,933 of record CAVTBG010000004.1, read on the forward strand.
GACCCGCACCCAGAAGGTGCGCCGTGGCTTCATCGCCGAGCGTTACGCGCCCTTGGTCACCGCGCTTTACGACGGCTCCAAGGAAGCCGACATCGCCACCGAAGTCACCTTCGAGGATGGCCGTAAGGGGCTCGTCAAGGCGCGCGTCAAAATCCGCGACATGACGACGGTGCCGGCCTCTCCGCCGATGGAGAAAGCGGCATGAGGGCGCCGAGCGGAGCCGAGGTCGCCACCGGCGACGTGCTGATCGCGGTCGAGGCCGTGTCGCTGTCATTCGGCGGCGTGAAGGCGGTGAGCGAAGTCTCCTTTGACATCCGCAAAGGCGAAATCCGCGCCATCATCGGGCCGAACGGCGCGGGCAAGACGTCGATGCTCAACGTCATCAACGGCTTCTATCATCCGCAGGAAGGCCGCATCACCTTCAAGGGCGAGACCCGATCCAGGATGCGCCCCTATGAGGCGGCGGAAGGCGGCATCGCGCGCACCTTCCAGAACGTCGCTTTGTTCCGCGGCATGACCGCGCTCGACAACATCTTGGTCGGCCGCTCGCTGCGCATGAACAAGAATTTGTTCTGGCAATTGCTGCGTCACGGGCCGGCGATGAAGGAAGAGGTGGAGCACCGTAAGCGCGTGGAGGAGATCATCGAGTTCCTGCGCATCCAGGAAATTCGCCGTACGCCGGTCGGCCGGCTGCCCTACGGCCTGCAGAAGCGTGTCGAACTCGGCCGCGCGCTCGCCATGGAGCCCGAGTTGCTGCTACTCGACGAGCCGATGGCCGGCATGAACCTCGAGGAAAAAGAGGACATGTCGCGCTTCATCCTCGACGTCAACGACCACTATGGAACAACCATAGCGCTGATCGAGCACGACATGGGCGTGGTGATGGATCTGTCCGACCGCGTGGTGGTGCTCGATCACGGGATCAAGATTGCCGATGGCACTCCCGACGAAGTCAGCCGCAACCAGGCGGTGATCGACGCCTATCTCGGCGTGGCACATTGACGGTGAAGTGATGCACGTTCTCTATCTCATCTTCATCGACCCCTTCGTGCAGATGGTCAGCGCGCCCGACCTGCTGGCGCAGACGCTATGGGAAGGACTGGTCGCCGGCATGCTCTACGCGTTGATCGCGCTCGGCTTCGTGCTGATCTTCAAGGCCTCCGGCGTGTTCAACTTCGCGCAAGGCATCATGGTGGTGTTCGCCGCGCTCACGCTGGTCGGGCTTCACGAGGCCGGCATGCCGGCCTTTGTCGCGCTCGCGCTCGCGATCGCGGTTATGTTCGCGCTGGCCTGGACGATTGAGCGCGCGGTGCTGCGGCCCTTGGTCAACCAGCCCGACATCATCCTGTTCATGGCCACTTTTGGCATCACCTATTTCCTTATCGGTTTCGGTGAATTTGTGTTCGGCGGTGACCCCAAGGTAATGCCGATCAACGATTTTTACCTGCCGAAGGGCGCCGTCACCTATCACGCCTTTGGCGGCATCGTGCAGATGCAGAAGCTCGACATTGCCGCCGCCGTGATTGCGACCATCATGGTCACCGGCCTCGGCGTCTTTTTCTCCAAGACCCGGATCGGCCGCGCGCTCCGCGCTGTCGCCGACAGCCACTCGGCGGCCCTCTCGGTCGGCATTTCGCTCGAGCAGATCTGGGTGATCGTCTGGTTCGCCGCCGGCTTGGTGGCGCTGGTTACCGGCATCTTCTGGGGCGCGCGCTCGGACGTCTCCTTCGCGCTCGAGGTGATCGCGCTGAAGGCGCTGCCGGTGCTGATCCTCGGCGGCTTTACCTCGATCCCGGGCGCCATCGCCGGCGGGCTGATCATCGGCGTCGGCGAGAAGATCGCCGAGTTCTACTGGGGCCCGCTGGTCGGCGGCGGCACAGATGCATGGTTCGCCTATGTGATCGCGCTGGTTTTCCTGCTGTTCCGTCCGCAAGGATTGTTCGGCGAACGCCTCATCGAGCGAATTTGAGGAACGGACGATGTTCTACCGCGAGGCCGGACAGTTCAAATCGGATTACGTCGCCGACCAGGCGATCTTTCCGATCCTGCAGGACCGCATCGGGCTTGCGATCATCGTTGTCCTCGCGCTGGCCATTCCGCTCACCGAGAACGACTTCCTCATCAACGCAGTGATGATTCCGTTTCTGATCTTCTCGCTGGCAGCAATGGGGCTCAATCTGTTGACCGGCTATACCGGCCTCTTGTCCCTCGGCACCGGCGCCTTCATGGGGGTCGGCGCCTATGCCTGCTACAAGCTCACCACGTACTTCCCCAATGTGAACATCCTCATCTGGGTGTTCGCCTCCGGCTTCTTCGCGGCCGCGGTGGGCGCCATCTTCGGACTGCCGTCGCTGCGCATCAAAGGCTTTTATCTTGCGATCGCGACGCTCGCCGCGCAGTTCTTCCTGGAATGGTGCTTCGTGCGCATTCCGTGGCTCTACAATTACAATCTCTCCGGCGCCATCGAAGTGCCGCAGCGCACGCTGTTCGGCCTCATCATCACCGGCCCGCGGGCGACCTCGGAAACCCGCTATTACATCGTGCTCGCCTTCGTGGTGCTGATGACGTGGCTCGCGTCGAACCTGGTGCACGGCCGTATCGGCCGCAGTTGGATGGCGGTGCGCGACATGGATATCGCTGCCGAGTTGATGGGCATCCGCCTTCTGCCGACCAAGCTCTTGGCCTTCGCGGTGTCATCATTCTACTGTGGCGTGGCGGGCGCGCTTTTGGTGTTCCTGTGGTACGGGGGGGCGGAAGCGAGCGTCTTCAACATCAATCAAAGCTTCACCACGCTGTTCATGATCATCATCGGCGGTCTCGGCAGCCTGCTCGGTGCGTTCCTGGGCGCGGCGCTGATCTTCATCCTGCCGATCGTCCTGCGCTTTCTGCCCGAAAGCCTTGGATGGCACGTCCATGCGGATACCATCGAACATCTGACCTTCATGATCACCGGCGTCCTGATCATTCTCTTCCTCATCGCCGAGCCGGCGGGCCTGGCGCGGCTGTGGCAGATCGCAAAGCAGAAACTGAGGGTGTGGCCGTTTCCGTATTGATAGTGCAAGATAGCGACCAATTTCCTGCCGCGGCTTTTGGGCGCGGTACGAAATCGTTACCCGACCGATAAGAAGATCGGGGACGAACAGAGGAACCCAGAGCAAACCAGAGGCGCGCCGTCGGCGCGAACCAACGGGAGGGAGTACATGAAAGCGAGACAGTTATTGGCCGGCATCGCCTGTGCCGGCTTGCTGGGCGCCGCGGCATTTGCCGGGACCGCCCAAGCGCAGGACAGCATCTTTGTGCCGCTGTTCACCTATCGGACCGGACCGTATGCCAACTCCGGCATCCCGATCGCCAACGGCATGCATGACTATCTTGCGATGCTGAACGAGCGTGACGGCGGCATCGGCGGCGTCAAGGTCAACGTCCAGGAATGCGAGACCGGCTACGACACCAAGAAGGGCGTGGAGTGCTGGGAATTGGTTAAGGACAAGCATCCGACGGTCGTCAATCCGTTCTCGACCGGCATCACGTTGCAACTCATCCCGAAGGCGGGCGTCGACAAGGTTCCGATCCTGTCGATGGCCTACGGCCTGTCGGCCTCGGCGGTCGGCAAGGACTTTCCTTGGATCTTCAATCCGCCGGCCACCTACTGGGACGGCATGTCGCAGGTCGTCCGCTACATCGGCGGCAAGGAAGGCGGCCTCGGCAAGCTCAAGGGCAAGAAAATCGGCTTCATCTATCTCGACGTCGGCTACGGCCGTGAGCCGATTCCGCTGCTCAAGCAGCTTTCCAAAGAGTACGGCTTCGATGTGAAGCTCTACCCGGTCGCCGGCAAGGAGATGCAGGACCAGTCAAGCCAATGGCTCGCCGTGCGACGCGATCGTCCGAACTGGATGATCATGTGGGGCTGGGGCGCCATGAACCCGACTGCGGTCAAGCGCGCATCCGAGAACGGTTACCCGATGGACCACTTCATCGGCGTGTGGTGGTCTGGCTCCGATGACGACGCCCGTGGCGGCGGCACCGCGGCCAAGGGCTATCTGGCGATGAACTTCAACGGCCTCGGTTCCAACTACCCGGCCATCCAGGACATCAAGAAGTACGTCGTGGACAAGGGCAAGAGCCAGGTCGAGAAGGACAAGTTCGCCGACAACTTCTACAACCGTGGCGTCTTCAACTCGGTGCTGATCGCACAGGCGATCCGCAACGCGCAGATGATCACCGGCAAGAAGGTCGTGACAGGGCCGGACGTCCGTAAAGGACTCGAGACCCTCAACATCACCGAGGCGGACTGGGCCAAGCTCGGCTTTCCGAAATTCGGCACGCCGATCCACGTCACCTGCAACGACCACAACGGCCACAGCGCCGTCTATATGCAGCAGTGGGACGGCAAGCAGTGGCACCGCGTCTCCGATCTGATCGAGCCCATGGAGAAGCAGGTCGACCCGCTGCTCGCTTCGGCAGCGGCCGACTACGTCAAGAAGAACACCGGCTGGCCCAAGCGCACCGAGGCTTGCGCCAAGCTGCCGTGAGTGAAAATGCCACCCTCCCCCTTGTGGGGAGGGTCGGCGAGCTAACGGGTCAGCGTATAGCGCCGCCCGATGATAAAATCCACGAGCCGGGGTGGGGGGTTGAATTGTTACACCCACCCCGCTCACCTTGCTACAAACTCGGTGGGCGACCCTCCCCGCAAGGGAGAGGGGAAGGAGAGGCGTCATGAGCATCGCCGTCAGTACAACAACTGAAACCGCCGCCGCGTCCGCGACCATTCTCTCGGTCAGCAACATCGAGGTGATCTACGATCACGTCATCCTCGTCCTTAAGGGCGTCTCGCTCGACGTGCCTCGCGGCGGCATCGTAGCTTTGCTTGGCGCCAACGGCGCCGGCAAGACCACCACGCTGAAGGCCATTTCAAACCTGCTGCGTGCGGAGCGCGGCGACGTCACCAAGGGCTCAATCAGCTTCAACGGCGACCAGGTACAAGCTCTCTCTCCGAATGAATTGGTGCGCCGCGGCTGCATCCAAGTCATGGAAGGCCGTCATTGCTTCGGCCATCTCACCATCGAGGAAAACCTGCTCACCGGCGCCTTCACGCGCCGCGACGGCAAGGCCGCAATCAAACGCGACATGGACATGGTCTACGGGTATTTCCCCAAGCTTGCCGAGCGCAAGAATTCGCTGGCCGGCTACACCTCCGGCGGCGAGCAGCAGATGTGCGCTATCGGCCGCGCGCTGATGTCGCGCCCGAAGATGATCCTGCTTGACGAGCCGTCGATGGGGCTGGCGCCGCAGATCGTCGAGGAGATCTTCGAGATCGTTAAGGACCTGAACGACAAGGAAGGCGTCTCATTCCTGCTCGCCGAGCAGAACACCAACATGGCGCTCAAGTTCGCGCGCTACGGCTATATCCTGGAGAACGGCCGCGTGGTGATGGACGGCGAAGCCAGGGCGTTGGCTGAGAACGAGGACGTCAAGGAGTTCTATCTCGGCACCTCCGGCGGCAAGCGCAAAAGCTTCCGCGAAGGCAAGCATTACCGGCGCAGGAAGCGGTGGTTGGCGTGATCGTCTTCTCCCTCCCCCTAAAAGGGGGAATGTCGGGGTGGGGGTCTTTACACGACGTGCCTTGCCCTGACCCCCGCTCGGCACGCTTCGCTTGCCGACCGCCCCCGTGCAGGGGGAGGTGACTGCGAAGCCGAGCAACCCATGGCCGACCATTTCGATTCCCTCGAAACCCGCCCGCCGGTGCTGCGCGAGAGCGAGCTGTTCGCGGCGCTGACGCATGCCATCGCGCATGCGCTCCACGCGTCCGGCTGGGCGCAACAGCTAGCTGGCGTCAATCCGCACACGGTCAATTCGCGCGAAGCGCTCGCCAAGTTGCCGGTGCTGCGCAAGTCCGACATCGCGGCGATGCAGAAGGAAACCCCCCCGTTCGGCGGGCTCGCGGTGACGCCGCCCGGCAAGGCGCGCCGTCTCTTGATGTCGCCAGGACCTATCTTCGAGCCGGAAGGCCGCAGCGATGACTGGTGGGGCGCCGCGCGCGCGCTTTGCGCCGCCGGTTTCCGCGCTGGCGATATCGTCCATAATTCGTTCGCCTATCATCTCACGCCCGGCGGTTTCATCCTGGAGTCAGGGGCACACGCACTGGGGTGTGCCGTCATTCCCGGCGGCGTCGGCAACACCGAGCAGCAACTGGAAGCGATCGCCCACTACAAGCCGTCCGGCTACGTCGGCACGCCGGACTTTCTCAAGATCCTGCTCGACGCCGCCGCGAAGAGCGGCAAGGACGCTTCGTCCATCAAGCATGCGCTGGTCTCCGGCGCCGCGCTACCCGGCTCGCTGCGCGCGGAGCTGAAAGAACGCGGCGTCGACGTGCTGCAATGCTACGCCACCGCCGAACTCGGCGTCATCGCCTACGAGTCGCCGGCCCCGGCTGATCAAGACGGAGGGCGCGTGCGCGCTCCTGACGGCATGATCGTGAACGAGAGCGTGATCCTCGAGATCGTCAAGCCCGGCACCGGCGATCCGGTGCCCGAAGGCGAGGTGGGCGAGGTGGTGGTGACCTCGTTCAATCCCGACTACCCGATGATCCGGCTCGCCACCGGCGATCTGTCCGCGATTCTGCCGGGCCGCTCGCCATGCGGGCGCACCAACATCCGCATCAAGGGCTGGATGGGGCGCGCGGATCAGACCGCGAAGATCAAGGGCATGTTCGTGCATCCCAGACAAGTCGCCGACGTCGCCGCCCGCCATCCTGAGCTCGCCCGCCTGCGGCTCGTAGTCGGCCGCGCGCAGGAGCAGGACACCATGACCCTGATGGCCGAATGCGCATCGCCCGACGCGGCGCTGGAAAGCGCCGTCGCCGCCACGCTGCAGTCGGTCACCAAGCTGAAGGGCGCCGTCAAGCTGGTTGCGCCGGGCTCGCTGCCCAATGACGGCAAGGCGATCGCCGACGAAAGGCCCGTGGGGTAGCGCGGAGTTGCGGGCAAGGCGCAATCCCTCCCCTTGCGAATTGGTGGGCAGGGTCGGCCGCTTGAGCGAAGTGAAAGTGGCCGGGGTGGGGGGAGACGCCACCTTGACCCCGCGCGCCGTTTGCCGCTGATTGCACTCCATGAGTGACGCCCATCTCCCGCCCAACCATCCTTCGATTCCGCCGCGCCGCATCGGCGTGCTGCTGGTCAATCTCGGCACACCCGACGCCACCGACTATTGGTCGATGCGCCGCTATCTGAAGGAATTCCTCTCCGACCGCCGGGTCATCGAGGTCAACCCGGTCAAATGGTGGCTGATCCTCAACCTCATCATCCTCACCGTGCGGCCGGGGCGCAAAGGCCGCGACTACGACAAGATCTGGAACCAGGCGCTGAATGAATTGTTCCTCAAGACCATTTCCCGATCGCAGTCCGACAAGCTCGCCGCGACTTGCGCCGCTGACCGGCGCATCGTGGTCGACTGGGCGATGCGCTACGGCAATCCGTCGATCGCCTCGCGTCTCGATGCCATGCAGAAGTCCGGCTGCGACCGCATTCTGATCGTCCCGCTATATCCGCAATACGCCGCCGCCACGACGGCGTCCGTTTGCGACAAGGCGTTCGATGCGCTCAAGACCATGCGCTGGCAGCCGGCCGTGCGCATCGCGCCCGCCTGGTTCGACGATCCCGGCTATATCGAGGCCCTCGCCGGCTCGTTGCAAGAAGAGCTCGCCAAGCTGCCGTTCAAGCCGGACGTAATCTTGGCTTCCTTCCACGGCATGCCGGAGGAATATCTACACAAGGGCGACCCCTATCACTGCCAGTGCGCCAAGACGGCGCGGCTGCTGCGCGAGCGGCTTGGCCTCGGCGAAGGCAAATTGATGTTGACGTTCCAATCGCGCTTCGGCGCGGCGGAATGGCTCAAGCCTTACACCATCGATACTGTCGAGGCGCTGGCCAAGAAGGGCGTGAAGGACCTCGCCGTCATTACGCCCGGTTTTACCGCCGATTGCCTGGAGACGCTGGAAGAGATCGTCATGGAGAATGCGCACGTCTTCAAAGAGGCGGGTGGCGAGAACTTCGCGCATATCCCCTGCCTCAACGACTCGGAGCGCGGCATGGCGGTGATCCGTGCGGTGGTCGCCCGCGAGTTGCAGGGCTGGGTGTAAGCGGCGGGCGCTTTCCGCCGTCCGTTGACCGGCCACAGGCCCGATCAACGTCCCGTTAACCATCGCGCTTTAGCTTCCGTTAACCAAAGCCGTCGGGTCCGGCCCGGGCGGGCGCATGCCTCGCGCAAGGCGAGGCGGCGTTCTCGTCCGGCGCGCGTTCGTTGGCCTTGTGGTCGATGTCATGCCGTTTGCGACTGGCGCCATGCGTGCCAGCCGCGGCACAAGAGGGAGCGAGCGTGCCGCGCTTTCGCCTGCCACGCCTTGCCGCGCCTCACGGTGCCGGCCTGCTGCTTGCCGCCTGCTGTGGGCTTGGCGTTGGTTTCGGCTGTACGGCGGCCGGCGCACAAAGTCCGCAAGGCACGCCAGGCACGGCCGCCCTCTACAGCGATCCGTTCGCCCCCGACCTGCAGACGTCAACCGGCGGCAAGACGCCGCGCTTCGAAAAACTCCGCCGCAGTAAGCGCGCAAGCGACAACGGCCTGCCGCGCACCTTTACGCCCATTGAGCCGCTCAAGCCGCTGGCGCCTCCATCTTCCGGCACCGGGACGACAGGCTTCAACGCCACCAATGCGCCGGCCAAGCGAAAGAGCGCGGACACATCAACCTATGGCACTGGGGCCTATGGCACCAAGACCTATGGCGCCGACCGCAACGACGCCGCCACCGGCACACAGGTGGACACGCTGGCGCCGCCGCAAGACATTTCGCCCTATCAGCAGCCGATACCGCCACTTGCCAGTGACGCGTTCGCACAGGCGCCCGGTCATCCGCCAGTTCCGGACATCGGCCCGATCCGCCGCAAGCCAAAGAAAAAGCTCAGGGCCCATCCCGACGAACCGATCGATCCCTTTGCGCCGACCGGTATTCGCGCCGGTTCCTTCGACATCTATCCGGCGATCGAACTGCTCGGTGGCTACGACAGCAATCCCAATCAGGCCGGTGACGGCAAGGGTGCCGCGCTCTACACGATTGCGCCGGAGGTGCAGGTGCGGTCCGATTGGACGCGGCATTCGCTCAATGCCGAGCTGCGCGGCAGCTACACCGGTTACTCGCCGGACAGTACGCCGACGCTCAGCCGGCCCTATCTCAACGGCAAGATCGACGGCTGCCTCGATGCCACCCGCGATACTCATTTCGATTTTGGCGGCCGCGTGCTGGTCTCGACCGACAACCCCGGCAGCCCGAACCTGCAGGCCGGTCTTTCCAAGCTTCCGATCTTTGCAACATTCGGCGGCAGTGCCGGCGTCACTCAAGCGTACAACCGTTTCGAGCTGAGGCTGAAGGGCGATGCCGAGCGCTCGGCTTACCAGGATTCCGAGCTCACCGACGGCAGCACGGTGAGCAACAAGGATCGCAACTACAATCAATTCGGCGGCACGCTGCGCGGCAGTTACGAGCTTACGCCCGGTGTCAAACCGTTCGTACAGATCGGCGCCGATACCCGCGTGCACGATGAAGAGCCCGACGCCAACGGCTATTTTCGAAATTCCAAGGGCTTGACGGGCGAAATCGGCACCACGTTCGAACTGACCCATCAGCTAACTGGCGAGGTGGCGCTAGGCTATACCCGCCGGACTTATGACGACTCGCGCTTTTCTGCGGTCGGCGGACTGATCGGCGACGCCTCACTGATCTGGATCGCGGATGCACTCAACACCGTTAAGTTCACCGCGTCTTCGAAGGTCGGGGAATCGGCCGTTGCTGGCGTCTCTGGTGTGTTCTACCGCGACATCGGCCTGCAATACGACCATGCGTTCCGGCGTTGGCTGATCGGCAGCGCAAAGCTTGGCTTCGGCGTCGATACCTATAAGGGAGGCTCTGCCTCTTCCACGACCACGTCGTCGATCTGCGGTTGCGTCATCACCGCGCCGGGCGAAACCACGCCCGACCGGCAGGATCTGCGCTATTCGGCCGGCCTCGGCCTCACCTACAAGTTGAGCCGCGAGCTCTGGTTGAAGGGCCAGTTCGAGCAGAATTGGGTGCGCTCGAACGTGTCCGGCAACGACTACGACGAGAGCCTGTTCCTCTTCGGCGTGCGGTTGCAGCGCTGATGCCTGCCATCATGCCCTGACGCTGCGAAACGTTGCGTGCTTGAACCACCTGCCTCATGATGGTCCATGGACTGCCGCGCCGCCATCTTTCGTGAAATCGGCAAGCCGCTATCGATCGAGAAGATCGTGCTCGATCCGCCCGGCCCGACCGAGGTGATGGTGCGCATTGCGGCCATCGGACTTTGCCGCACCGATTATCACGTTATGCGCGGCGAGCGGCGCGTGGCGATGCAGCCGATGGTGCTTGGCCATGAAGCCGCCGGCGTGGTCGAGGCTACGGGTGCGCAAGTCAAAGGCATCGCGACCGGCGACCATGTCGTCCTGACCTTCATTCCGGCCTGTGGCTCCTGCCGCTGGTGCCGCCAGGGTTTGCACCATCTCTGCGCCGCGGGGCCGCGCGTAACGCAAGGCCCGCAGCTCGATGGCAGCTACCGCCGCCGCGATAATGATGGCGTCGACGTCGGTGCCTTCTGCATGATCGGCGCCTTCGCCGAGTGCACGGTGGTGGATCAGGCGTCCGTCATAGTGATCGACAGGGACGTCCCGCTCGATCTTGCCAGCCTGGTCGCCTGCGGCGTGCCGGCAGGAGTTGGAGCCGCCCGCTATCGCGCCCGGGTCAAGCCTGGCGACAGCGTTCTGGTCGTTGGCTGCGGCGGCGACGGCATGAACGTCGTGCAAGGCGCCCGCCTGTGCGGGGCGTCCAAGATCATCGCCGCCGACATCGTGCCGGCCAAGCTAGACTGGGCACACGAATTCGGCGCCACCGATGTTGTCAATGCGCGGGGTGAGGCGCTGACGCGCGCTGTGCTTGAGCTCACCGAGGGCGTCGGGGTCGATCACGCTTTCGTATGCATCGATCCACCCGAGACATTGGTGCCGGCGTTCCGCGCTACCGCCAAGGCCGGCAACGTCGTCATCACGGCGCTGACGCCCGACACCGTCAGCGAATTGAAGATTCCACCGCTCGAGCTGTTCGTGACGCAGAAGGCAATCATGGGCGCTGTCTATGGCTTCGCCAGCCCACGGCTGCAAATTCCCGAATTGCTCGGGTTCTACCGTAGCGGCGCGTTGAAACTACGCGAGTTGGTCACGCGGACCTACCGGCTTGATCAGATCAACCAGGGCTACGCCGATCTCCAAGCGGGCAAGAACTTGCGCGGAGTTGTGGTGCTTGAGTCTTAGGCGCGCCCGCAGACGGCTCGCTACTTCTTCAACAGCGCCTCGATCTCGGCCCGGAACGCCGGCGCGATGTCGCCGCGCGCCAGCGCGTAGGCGACATTGGCCGCGAGAAATCCGATCTTGGAGCCGCAGTCGAAGCTGCGGCCTTCGAATTCGTAGCCAAAGAACGGCTGCGTGCGCGCCAGCGTCAGCATGGCGTCGGTGAGCTGGATCTCGCCGCCGGCGCCAGCGGTCTGCTTTTCCAGGATGTCGAAGATCTCCGGCTGCAGGATGTAGCGTCCGGTGATCGACAAATTCGAAGGCGCTTCGCTCGCCTTCGGCTTCTCCACCATCTTCGTAATCGAGAACGCCTTGCCCTGGCGCTCGCCGACGCCGACGATGCCGTACATGTGCGCGCGGTCTTGCGGCACTTCTTCCACCGCAATGATGTTGGCCTTGGCGTCGAGATTTGCGGCGACATCGATCATCTGCTTCAGGCAGCTGGGCTTGTTCTGCACCAGCACGTCGGGCAGCAGCAGCGCGAAAGGCTCATGGCCGACCAGCTCGCGCGCGCACCACACCGCGTGGCCGAGTCCGAGCGGCGATTGCTGGCGGGTGAAGCTGGCGGTACCGGCTTCCGGCAGGTCCTCCGACAAAAGGTTCAGCTCGGCCGTCTTGCCGCGCTCGATGAGCGCGACTTCGAGCTCGAACTGGCGGTCGAAATGGTCCTCGATCACACTCTTGTTGCGGCCGGTGACGAAGATGCAGTGCTCGATGCCGGCCTCGCGCGCCTCGTCAACCACGTGCTGGATCAGCGGCCGGTCGACGACCGGGAGCATTTCCTTGGGCATGGCCTTGGTGGCCGGCAGAAAGCGGGTTCCGAGGCCCGCGACCGGGAAAATGGCTTTACGGATGTGGGTCATGACGGAAGGGCATGTTCTCGGTGGGCGCGTCCCCTGACAAAGCATGGGAACGCCCTTTGGGTCCAGACGGGGGGCCATTAACCTTCTGGAAACCATAACGGCCCCACCCATAGTGTCCATGAGGGCACAGAATCGCCGGGTGCGAGCCGGTTCGCCCACTCGAATGACCCTGAAACTTCTGCTTGCCGCGCTACTCGCGGCGGCCAGCACAGGCGCGGTGGCACAGTTCACGGGCTCGATCTCGCCCGCCAGCCGCACCGGCACACCGCCCTGGAGCGGACAGTCCGGTTCCTCGGGCGACCCGCGCATGAGCGCTTCGGCGATCCGCGCCGATGCGGCGCACTTCCATGTTTGTCTTGAGCGGCTGTGGCCGGCGGCGGCCCGCCGCGGCGTTTCGCGCACCGTTTTCGAGCATGCCACGCGCCGGCTGACGCCCGATCTGCAAATCATGGACCTGCTCGACAGCCAGCCCGAGTTCACCAAATCGTTCTGGGACTATCTCGACATCCTGGTGACCGATGCGCGCATCGCGAAAGGGCGCGCGCTGCTCGCACGATACGCCGACACGTTCAGCGGCGCCGAGCGCGTATATGGCGTTAGCCGCTACGTCATCGCCGCGATCTGGGGCGTTGAGAGCAATTATGGCGAGCTCGGCGGCGAGCGGTCAGTGCCGCGCTCGACCGCGACGCTCGCCTGCGTCGGCCGGCGCCAGCGCTATTTCGGCGACGAATTCCTCGCCACCTTGCAGATCCTGCAGCGCCACGACGTGCCGGAGAACAGGCTCATCGGCTCCTGGGCCGGCGCCTTCGGCCCGACTCAGTTCATGCCGAGCGCGTTTCTGCGCTACGCCGTCGACTTCGACGGCGACGGCCGCCGCGATGTGATCGATTCCGTGCCCGACCTCATCGCCTCTACCGCCAACAACTTGAAGAAAGACGGTTGGGCCACCGGCGCGGCCTGGGGCTACGAAGTGGTCGTGCCGGCGGATTTCGATTTTCTGCGCGCTGGCGACGAGCGCGAGCTGACGGTTCGCGAATGGCAGCGGCTCGGCATCACGCGCGCCGGCAGCAAGCCGTTCCCTCGGCCGGACGACCGCGCCTTCCTTCTGGTGCCGGCCGGTATCCAGGGGCCGGGCTTCCTGATGCTGCACAATTTCCGCGTCATCATGCGCTACAATCCGGCCGAGGCTTACGCGCTGGCGATCGGCCATCTCGCCGACCGATTGCGCGGCGGCGGACCGTTCGTGCAGGCTTGGCCACGTTACGAAAAAGTGCTGTCACGCAACCAGCGCCTGGAGATGCAGGAGCTGCTGGAGCGGCATGGCTATGACGTCGGCGAGCCGGACGGCCGCGTCGGCGCTCGCACCCGGGCTGCGATCCGCGACTTCCAGGCCCGCACCGGCCGGGTTCCCGATGGTTTCGCCTCCGCCGGCCTGCTCAAACGACTGCGTGCCCAATAGGTTAACGGGCGTCCCCGGCTGACTTGGCCCGCACCTTTGAGTTGACATTTTTTGCCGGCTATTGGCCCATGCGGTTAGAGGGTTTCGGCAGGGTCCGGTGGCCAGTTCCGGGCAATGCCAAGACAGCGCAAAGACAGCGCCAACGTTTGGGCGATCGGCATGTTTGGCAGAGGGCGGTGGCAGCGTCGGCGTCTCGGGGTGGCCCTTGCGGCCGCTCTCGAGTGCGTTGCCGCGATGGTCTTGACCGCTGCCGTATCCGCGCCCGCGCAGGCGCAATCGTTCGATCAAGGATACCAACGCCGACAATATCAACGACAGCAGCAGGGCGGCGGCTTTTTTGGCGGTTTTTTCGGCGACTGGGGCCATCAACGCGAGCCCTACCGGCACTATCGTGCCAACCCCGAGCAGCAGCGTCACGTCGACTACTCGCATGCGCCGACGCCGCGCAAACAGGAAAGTCAGCCGGACCCCGACAAGCCAATTACGTCGATCGTGGTAATGGGCGGCAGCACGGCGGACTGGCTCGCTTACGGTCTCGAAGACGCGTTTTCCGACTCGCCTAACGTCGAGATCGTGCGCAAGGACAAGCCCTATTCCGGCTTGCTGCGCTACCAGGCCAAGAGCGATCTCGACTGGTGGCACGTGGCGCGCGAGGAACTCGCGCAGCAGAAGGCAAACTACGTCGTCATGATGCTCGGCGTGCTCGATCGCCAGAACATCCGCGAGAGCGACGTCGCCAAGGAGGCTGAGAAGGAAGCCGAAAAGGCCGCGCAGGCGCAGCCCAACGCGACCGGCAAGCAGACGCCCGATCAGGCCAAAGAGGTCAAGGACAAGCTCAAGGCCACGCACGCTAGAGGCGTTATCGAATTCCGCAGCGATCAGTGGGTCAAGGTCTATGCGCGCCGCATCGACAAGACGATCGCGGCGCTCAAGAGCAAGGGCGTGCCGGTGTTCTGGGTTGGGCTTCCGTCGATCCGCGGCACCAAGTCAACCGCCGACGCGATCTATCTAAACAATATCTATCGCGACCGCGCCCAGCGCGCCGGCATCGTCTATATCGACGTGTGGGACGGCTTTGTCGACGACGCGGGCAAGTATTCATCCTACGGTCCCGACTACGAGGGCCAGACTCGGCGTTTGCGTTCGGCCGACGGTGTGTTCTTCACCAACTATGGCGCGCGCAAGCTCGCGCACTACGTCGAGCGTGAAATCCGCCGCTACATGAGCAACCGGGTGACGACGCTGACGCTGCCGTCGGGGCCGATGGGCCCCGGATTGAGCGCGCCAAAGTCGACCGTGCGGCCGCTGGCCGGACCGGTGCTGCCGCTGACTGCGAACACCGGTCAGTCCGACGTGTTGCTCGGCGGTGCCGGCATGCGGCCTTCGCGCTCAGATGCGGTCGCCTCGAGCGTACTCGTCAAAGGCAATGCGCTGAGCGCGCCGCCTGGACGCGCCGACGACTTTAATTGGCCGCCCGATAGCGCCGACTACGGCAAGCCACCAGCGCCGCCGCCGTCGGCGAACAATCCCGCCAAGGCAGGGCCCGCCGCCGCCGCGCCGACGGCACCGGCGCCCGGCATCGCGGCCGAGCATGGGCCCGTGGCCGCCAAGCCGCAGACGCAAGCGAGCGTGCCGCCGGCTGCGACACCGCCCGCGCCACAAGCTGCGACCCCGGACGCGGCCCAAGCGGCCGCGGTCAACAAGCCCACGGCCGACGCGGCACAAGAGAAAGCCGACGCCCAAGCCAAGAAGCAAGCGTCGGACAATGCGCGAGCTGAAGCCCGCAAGCGCGCGGCCGAACGCGCGCGCGCGGAAGGGGGACGCTCGGCCGAGGAGAAAACCGTCCAGCGCGACGGTCTAAGGCCGCCCGGCCGGATCGAGACGCGGCGGCAAGAGCAGCGCCGGCCGCAGCGACGATCGGACGACCCGTTTGGTGGTCTCTTTGGTCTCCTGCCGCGCTGAGAATTTTTCCGCCGTAGAGCAATAGACCGCTCGTCCCCGCGAAGGCGGGGACTTAAGGCGACACAACGCAAGGATTATTTTGTCTTGGCCGGTTTCCCGCTTGCGCGGGAATGTGCGGACCGCGAGTTGCGCTTACCGCGGCAGTGTGGTCGAACCCATGAGGAACTTGTCGACCGCGTGCGCGCACTGGCGGCCTTCGCGGATCGCCCACACCACCAGCGACTGGCCGCGGCGCATGTCGCCGGCCGTGAACACCTTGGGCACCGAGGTCAGATAGGCCTCGGTGTCCGCCGAGACGTTGCCGCGCTTGTCGAGCGCGACGTCCAGTGCCTGCAGCATGCCCTCGTGCAGCGGATGCACGAAGCCCATGGCGAGCAGCACCAGATCGGCCTCGATCTCGAACTCGGTGCCGGGCACCGGCTGGAACTTGCCGTCGACGTGCACGCAGTGCAGCGTCTTCACTTGGCCGTTCTCGCCGGTGAATTTCTGCGTCAGCACCGAGAACTCGCGCGTCGCGCCTTCCTCGTGACTCGACGAGATGCGCAGCTTCAGCGGCCAGTCCGGCCAGGTCAGCGCCTTGTCTTCGTGCACCGGCGGTTGCGGCATAATCTCGAAGTTCACCACCGACACCGCCCCCTGGCGGATCGAGGTTCCGATACAGTCGGAGCCGGTGTCACCGCCGCCGATCACCACTACCTTCTTTCCGGTGGCGAGAATGGGCTCGATGTCGCCCAGCGGCTCGTTGCTGACACGCCGGTTCTGCTGCGGCAGGAACTCCATGGCGAAATGGACGCCTTTGAGCTCGCGTCCCGGGATCGGCAGGTCGCGCGGCTTTTCGGCGCCGCCCGCCAGCACCACCGCGTCGTGCCCGGCGACGAGCTTGTCTATCGCTAAATTGACGCCGATGTCGGCGCCGTAATGGAAGGTAACGCCCTCCGCCGTCATCTGCTCGACGCGGCGGTCGACATGCACCTTCTCCATCTTGAAGTCCGGAATGCCGTAGCGCAGCAGGCCGCCGGCCTTGCCCCAGCGTTCAAAGACATGCACGTCGTGGCCGGCGCGCGCGAGCTGTTGCGCGCAAGCTAGCCCTGCGGGGCCGGAGCCGACCACCCCGACCTTCCTGCCGGTCTTGCGCGTTGGCAGTTCGGGCTTGAGCCCCTGCGCGATGGCGCGGTCGGCAATCTCGCACTCGATGGTCTTGATGGTGACCGGGTTCTCGTCGATGTTGAGCGTGCAGGACGCCTCGCACGGCGCCGGGCACACGCGGCCGGTGACTTCGGGGAAATTGTTGGTCGAGTGCAGGTTGATCGCAGCGAGATCCCAGTGGCCGCGATAGATGAGGTCGTTCCAGTCCGGAATCTGGTTGTTGACCGGGCAGCCGGTGGGCGCGCCGGTGATCCGGCTGGTGCCGTGGCAGTATGGCACGCCGCAATCCATGCAGCGCGCGGCCTGATCGCGCAGCTCCTGTTCGGGCAGCGGCACGACGAACTCGCGATAGTGCTTGATGCGTTCTTCGACCGGCTCGTACTTTCGGTCGTGCCGCTCGAAATCCAGAAATCCGGTGATCTTACCCATACCTACTCCGCAGCCTGCATCGCAGCGGCCTTCTCCTTTGCCATCTCAGCGAGCGCGCGGCGGTATTCGACCGGCATCACTTTCTTGAACAGCGAACGATAACGAGGCCAATCGGTGAGGATCTCGGCCGCGCGCTTGGAACCGGTATAGCGGGCGTGGTTCGAGATCAACATGTGAAGCCGCTCGGCGTCCTTGGTGGTCATGTCCGCCATGACGTCGACGCGGCCGTGCGTCTCTAGATCTTGGTGCTGGCCGAATTCTTTCTCGGCGATCAGCTCTTCCTCGGGAATCGGCTCAAGCGCGACCATCGCCATGTTGCAGCGGGTCTCGAAGCTACCGTCTTCGTCGAGCACATAGGCGATGCCGCCCGACATGCCGGCCGCGAAGTTGCGCCCCGTGTAACCGAGGACCGTCACCACGCCACCGGTCATATATTCACAGCAATGGTCGCCGGCGCCTTCGACTACGGCGACGGCACCCGAATTGCGGACCGCGAAACGCTCGCCGGCGACGCCCCGGAAATAGCATTCGCCGGCGATCGCGCCGTAAAGCACGGTATTGCCGACGATGATCGACTCCTCCGGCACGATGCCGGATTGCGCCTGCGGCCGGATGATGAGGCGGCCGCCCGAGAGGCCTTTGCCGACATAGTCGTTCGCATCGCCCTCGAGTTCGAAGGTGACGCCGCGCGCGAGCCAGGCGCCGAAGCTCTGGCCGGCGGTACCGGTGAAGCGCACATGAATGGTGCCGTCGGGCAAACCCTCGTGGCCGTAGCGCTTGGCCACTTCGCCGGACAGCATGCCGCCCGCCGAGCGGTCGGTGTTGTGGATCATCGCCTGCAGCCGCACCGGCGCGCCGCGGTCGAGCGCGGCCTGCGATTCGGCGATCAGCTTGCGGTCGAGGATGTCGTGGATCTTGTGATCCTGCTCCTCGCACTTGAAGATGGCGGTGCCGATGGCGGCCTCGGGTTTCATGAACAGCTTTGAGAAGTCGAGGCCCTTAGCCTTCCAGTGTTCCACCAGCTTGCGCTGGTCGAGCATCTGCATCTGGCCGATCATTTCGTCAACGGTGCGGTAGCCGAGCATGGCCATCAGCTCACGCACTTCCTCGGCGACGAAGAAGAAATAGTTGATGACGTGCTCGGGCGTGCCCTTGAAGCGTTTGCGTAGCACCGGGTCTTGCGTCGCCACGCCCACCGGGCAGGTATTGAGATGGCACTTGCGCATCATAATGCAGCCGGCGGCGATCAATGGTGCTGTGGCGAAGCCGAACTCGTCAGCGCCGAGCAGGGCGCCGATTACCACGTCGCGGCCGGTGCGCAGTCCGCCGTCGACCTGCACTGCGATGCGTCCGCGCAGGCGGTTGCCGACCAGCGTCTGATGGGTTTCGGCGAGGCCAATTTCCCAGGGGGACCCGGCGTGTTTGATCGAGGTGAGGGGTGAGGCACCCGTGCCGCCTTCGTAGCCGGCGATGGTGACGTGATCGGCGCGCGCCTTAGAGACGCCAGCGGCGACGGTACCGACGCCGACTTCGGAAACGAGCTTTACCGACACGTCGCCCGCCGGGTTGACGTTCTTCAGGTCGAAGATGAGTTGCGCCAGGTCTTCTATCGAATAGATGTCGTGGTGTGGCGGCGGCGAGATGAGGCCGACGCCGGGCGTTGAGTGGCGCACCTTGGCGATGGTTTTGTCGACCTTGTGGCCGGGCAACTGGCCGCCTTCGCCAGGCTTGGCGCCTTGCGCCATCTTGATCTGCATCATGTCGGAGTTGACGAGATATTCGGCCGTGACGCCGAAGCGGCCGGAGGCCACCTGCTTGATCGCCGAGCGCATGGAGTCGCCGTTCGGCAGCGGCTTGAAGCGGTCGGCTTCCTCGCCGCCCTCGCCGGTGTTCGACTTGCCGCCGATGCGGTTCATGGCGATGGCGAGCGTGGTGTGCGCTTCGCGCGAGATCGAGCCGAACGACATGGCGCCGGTGGAGAAGCGCCGCACTATGTTCTTGGCCGGCTCGACATCCTCGAGCGGCACCGGCTTACGGTGGTCTTCTTGCGCTGCCTTGATGCGGAACAAGCCGCGGATGGTGAGCAGGCGTTCGCTCTGCTCATTCACCGCCTGCGCATAGGCGCGGTAATGGTCCTGCGAGTTTCCACGCACCGCGTGCTGGAGTTGCCCGACGGTCTCGGCCGTCCAAACGTGATCCTCGCCGCGCACGCGCACGGCATAGTCGCCGCCGACCCCGAGCATGGCACGATAGATCGGTGCGTCCGAGAAGGCGTCGCGGTGGCGGCGCACGGTTTCTTCCGCGATCTCGGCGAGCCCCACGCCCTCGATGCGCGTGTGGGTACCGGTGAAATACTGGTCGACGAATTCCTGGCGCAGGCCGACCGCATCGAAGATCTGCGCGCCGCAATAGGACTGGTAGGTGGAGATGCCCATCTTGGACATCACCTTGAGCAGCCCTTTGTTGACCGCCTTGATGTAGCGCTTGACGACTTCCTTGTCGTCGAGCTTCTGCGGCCGGTCTTCCTTGGCCGCGGTCAGCGTTTCGAAGGCGAGATAGGGGTTGATCGCTTCCGCGCCGTAGCCGGCCAGACACGCGAAATGGTGCACCTCGCGCGGCTCGCCTGTCTCCAGCACCAGCCCGACCGCGGTGCGCAGGCCCTGGCGGATGAGGTGGTGGTGCACGGCGGCGCAAGCGAGCAGCGCCGGGATCGGAATGCGGTCGGCGCTCGCCTTGCGGTCCGACAGGATGAGAATGTTGCAGCCCTTGCGCACCTGGTCCTCGGCGCGCTCGCACACCTCGTCGATCGCCCAGCCCATGCCCTCCACGCCGTGCTCGGCCGCGTAGGTGATGTCGAGAGTCAGCGACTGGAAATGATCGCCGGTCATTTCCGAGATGGAGCGGATCTTCTCCAGGTCCTCATTGGTGAGGATCGGCTGGTGCACTTCCAGCCGCTTGAGCGTGGAGGCGCCTTCCATGTCGAGCAGGTTCGGCCGCGGCCCGATGATGGACACCAGGCTCATCACCAGTTCTTCGCGGATCGGATCGATCGGCGGGTTGGTGACCTGCGCGAAGTTCTGCTTGAAATAGGTGTAAAGCGGCTTCGGCTTGTCCGACATCGCCGAGATCGGCGTGTCGTTGCCCATGGAGCCGATTGCTTCCTCGCCGGTGGTCCCCATCGGCGTCATAAGGAACTTGAGGTCTTCCTGGGTGTAGCCGAAAGCCTGCTGGCGATCGAGCAGCGACAGATTCGACATCGCCGCGTGGTTTTCGGTATTCGGCAGCTCCTCGAGCTGAATCTGGGTACGCTTAAGCCATTCCTTGTAAGGATGGCTCTTCGCCAGCTCCGCCTTCAGTTCTTCGTCCGGGATCAGCCGGCCCTCATCGAGATCGACCAGCAGCATCTTGCCTGGCTGCAGCCGCCACTTCTTGACGATGTCCTTCTCGTCGATCGGCAGCACGCCCATTTCCGACGCCATGACGATGCGGTCGTCGTTGGTGAGCAGATAGCGCGCCGGACGCAGGCCGTTGCGGTCGAGCGTGGCGCCGATCTGGCGGCCATCGGTGAAGGCGATCGCGGCGGGGCCGTCCCACGGCTCCATCAGCGCTGCGTTGTATTCGTAGAAGGCGCGCCGCTCCTCGTCCATCAGCGGATTGCCTGCCCAGGCCTCGGGGATCATCATCATCATGGCGTGGGCGAGCGAATAGCCGCCTTGCGTCAGGAACTCGAGCGCGTTGTCGAAGCAGGCGGTGTCGGACTGGCCTTCATAGGAGATTGGCCACAGCGTCTTGATGTCGTCGCCGAACAGCGGCGACGAGACGGTTGCCTGCCGCGCCGCCATCCAGTTGACGTTGCCACGCAGCGTGTTGATCTCGCCGTTGTGCGCGATGTAGCGGTAGGGATGTGCCAGCGGCCAGGCCGGGAAGGTATTGGTTGAGAAGCGCTGATGCACCAGCGCCAACGCGCTCTCGAAATCCGGGTCGTGCAGGTCGGGGTAATAGGTGCCGAGCTGGTCGGCCAGGAACATGCCCTTGTAGATGACCGTGCGGCACGACACCGACACCGGGTAGTAGTCGCTGACCCGGCGCGCGCGGCGGCGATAGATGGCGTTCGAGATCGACTTGCGCAGCAGATAAAGGTGGCGCTCGAAGGCCTCCTCGTCGAACTTCTGTTGGCCGAGGCCGATGAATACCTGCTGGTGCACCGGCTCGGTCGGCTTCACCGATTCACCGAGCGTCGAATTATCGGTCGGTATCTCGCGCCAGCCGAGCAGCGTCAGCCCCTCGCGCGAAATCATCTCTGCGTAGATGTCGCGGATGATCGAGCGCCAGTGCGCGTCGCGCGGCATGAACAACTGGCCGACCGCATATTCGCCGGGCTTCGGCAGCGCGAAGCCGATTTCGGCCGCCTTCTTGGCAAAGAACTTGTGCGGAATTTGCACCAGGATGCCGGCGCCGTCGCCCATGCGCGGATCGGCGCCGACCGCGCCGCGGTGCTCGAGATTGCGGAGAATCTTGAGACCGTCGTCGACGATCTGGTGCGACTTCACGCCTTTGATGTTGGCAAGGAAGCCGACGCCGCAGGAATCCTTGTCGAGCGCGGGATCGTAGAGTCCGCGCGCTTCCGGCGTGCCGGGATCGGCGGTGTCGACGAACGGTTTCGGCGCACGGGCGTTCTCAGCCCTGCGTTCGAACACTTTGCTGCCGTTCCGTCGCTCACTCATATCCGCCCTGCCTCACCCCGGAGCCTGAATGGCCCTCCGGCGCACCCACCGCGTCCGCAGCGTCTGAAAGCCGCCGCGATCAAGGTGCAACCGTTCTCAAGAAGGGCAGTCTTGTCCGGCCTGACCGACCGCCGTGACTGCTCCCGTTGGGCGCCACCGTCGCCGGCTCCGCATAAAGCTGCCGGCCCTCGTGGCTGCCACCATTAGGACAGCATCACTGTCCTAATGGACATTGCCAAATTTTGCCCCGTCACACAAGGCTGGTCCATGCCTGAATCGCGTCAGCCGGAGGCTTTGTTGCGTAGGCACGGGCTTTCCCCGAAAGAACAGGACCACGGCTAATTCGTTGGCGCAATCCCGTTGCGCGACGCCGGCGCGACAAAAAGCGACACCGATTAATCGTGGTTGCGGGATTGGGCCGTGTCGCGTCGAAGTTTGGTTATGCCGCCTCAAAATAGGGGGAGAGGCGCCATCAGCGAGATGTTCGTGCCTTCGCGATCTCTCGGCGAGAACGGTCCGGGCGAGTGGGCGGCGTCCCGGCTGGCTGATCGCCTCGCCGCCGCCGCAGGTGTTCTTCTTCGTCGGCCAGACGCCGGTCGACGGCCCACATTTGGATTTCGGTTTCCATGCTTGGCTCTCGCGGCGGCGTTGAGTTTGCCACTGACGCCGACGAACAGCCGCGGGAATCGGCCGTCTTGCCTGTGGACAGGCACTTGCCGGTTAACCACAATGGTAAACGGAAGGTTAGCGGAGCCTTGTCGCATGCCCGGCGTGGCGTAAGCTTGTGGGACAAGGTGGCGGAAACCAAAGGGAACCCGAAAACCGGGAGCAACGACCGTGAGCAAAAAGCTGATCATTGGCGTGGTGGCGGCGGCAGTGGCTGCGATGGTTTCATCATCCGTCGCGTGGGCCGGTTCTGCGCGTGTCGACAGGCCGTGGGGTGAGAACAGCAGGCTGCTGCCGACCTCCGACATCCTCATGTCGGTGTTGGCGGTCGGCCTCGCGCCCGACAGCGAGCCGGTGCTGCGCGGACCGTATTACGTCCTGCATGCCATCAATCCCTGGGGCGGCGAGGTGCGGGTGGTCGCCGACGCACAGTTCGGCGATATCCTGTCGGTGCTGCCAGCCTATTCCTGGCGCACCGACGATGCCCGTTTTGGCGGCGTGGCACGCATCATCCACGTGCCGAAGGATATCTACGGGAGCCGCGACGTCAGGCCGTTGCCTTAGCAGCGCGGCGACATCGCACTCCCGGCGTCGGCCGGCCATACGCGGCAAGCGAAGGGCGAGGGGGCCCTGATCTCGGCCCGTCAGACGCCGGACTTCGGTGCCAAAGCCGACCAGCGGTGAGAAGTTCAATCCGCCACAGGAAAGAGACGCGTCAGCGCCGACGCCGCGTCAGGCCCGGAGTTCTCGACATCGCAAAGCAAGAGCGCCCCGGGGCATCCGGGGCGCTTTGCATTTGGAAGTTCGGTTTGAAGGTTAGGCGGCGGCCTTGGTGTCGATCACTTGAGCCTTGGCCTCGCCGTTACCAATCGGAATCTGCCGCGGCTTTTTGGCCTCCGGGATCTCGCGCGCGAGGTCAACGTGCAACAGGCCATTCTCGAGCCGGGCGTTCTTTACGACCACGTAGTCGGCAAGCTGAAAGACGCGCTCGAAGGCGCGTGCGGCGATACCCTGATAGAGCACCTCGCCCGTCTGCTCTTCCTTCGCCTGCTTGGCGCCCTTGATCGTCAGCGTGTTCTCTTTCGCCTCGATCGACAGGTCGTTCTCGCCGAAGCCGGCGACGGCCACGGAGACGCGGTAGTTGTTCTCGCCAGTGCGCTCGATGTTATAGGGCGGATAGCCCGGTGCGGCTTCGAAGCCGTCCATCATCGAGAACAGACGGTCGAAACCGACGGTCGAACGGTAAAGGGGGGAAAGGTCGAAAGTTCGCATGGCATAGTCCTCCTCTTGAGCGACATGCGGGCAGTCCGCCCATATGGGCCGGACCGAATTGCCCGTGGCGCAGCCATCGGGCCTGCGCAAACCCGATATGGGAATGCGGTCTCGGGCGCGCAAGTGGCGCTTGGCGCTGCCATCAAGCTATTGAAAGTTAATAATTTTATGGCCCCCTCAAGCCTCGTCATTGAGCCCACGCACGCCCCTGCTATAAGTCGCGGGCACACAAGCGCACCGGCGGCTTATTCGGCGTCAATGAAACTCGTCTCCATCCCCGCCAACCCGGTGCCCGACAACGCGGTCTCCGGCAGCATCAAGACCCCTGACGGGGTGACCTTGCGCTTCGCCCGATGGGCGCCGCCGCCCGGCCGGCGGGGCACGGTGGTGATCCTCCAGGGGCGCGCCGAGTTCATCGAGAAATATTTCGAGACCGTGCGCGACCTGCGCGCGCGCGGCTTCGCGGTCGCGACACTCGATTGGCGTGGGCAGGGCCTGTCGGACCGCGCACTCTCTGACCGCCACAAGGGCTATGTGCGCAAGTTCGCCCAATACGGCGCCGACCTCGACGTCTTCATGGAGCAGGTGGTGCTGCCCGACTGTCCGCCGCCGATCTTCGCGCTCGGCCATTCTATGGGCGGCGCCATCGCGATCGAAGCCTGCCACGGGGGCCGCCGCTGGTTTGAGCGCGTCGTGCTGTCGGCGCCGATGATCGCGCTCCCCGCAAGCCGCATGCTGGGGCTAGCCCGTCCGCTCGCACGCATGCTGCGCCTCGTGGGGCGCGGCCGCTCCTACGTGCCGACCGCCTCGCGCGCGTTAGCGGGCACCGAGGACTTCATCGGCAACGCTGTCACCTCTGATCCCGTTCGCTTCGCGCGCAACGCCGCGGTGCTGGAAGAGGAGCCTGACCTCGGCCTCGGCGGGCCGACGGTGGCTTGGGCCGATTCCGCGCTGCGCCTGATGAGACGTTTCGAAGCGCCGTCGTACGTGGCGAACCTGCGTCAGCCAATCCTGCTGGTGGCGGCCGGTCGCGACAATGTCGTCTCCACGGCGGCGATCGAGACGTTCGGCTCGCATCTTTTGGCCGGCAGGCATCTCATCGTTTCCGGCAGCATGCACGAGATCCTGCAGGAGCAGGATCATTACCGCGACCAATTCTGGGCTGCCTTCGACGCCTTCGTGCCGGGCACGCCGTTGTTTTGATCGTGGGCGCAAGGTGCGGGCTAAGGATGGTTGCGCCTCGCGGCGTTCCATCTCGTCGATTTATATCGAGGGACAAGAGGAATACGGGCGTACCCGGCTCCCGCCAAACAATACGGGCGGCGGAGCTATGCGCGTGACCCCGAAAAGTGCAAATCGGTTTTCGGAAAAGGTCACACGCGCGACGAACTCGGCATGAGGAGAAACGACCAAAGCCTTGCCCTTCTCACTTTCCCTGCAACATCTCCAGCGCGGCGTGGTGCACGCGCTCGTCGCCAGCGACCACCATGCGACCGCCGCTCTGCGGCGGCTCGTTCTCCCAGGTTGTGATGATGCCGCCGGCGCCGTTGATGATCGGAATCAGCGCCACGATGTCGTGTGGCTTGATCTCGGTCTCTATGATGAGGTCGATCTGCCCGGCCGCCAGCATGCAATAGGCGTAGCAGTCGCCGCCGTAGCGCGACAGCTTCACCGCGTTCTCCACCTTGCGGAAGATTGCGCGGTCGGCCTCGTTCATCAAAAGGGGACTGGTGGTGTAAAGCATCGCGTTGCTCAACGACGCACATTCGCGCACCCGCAAGTCGCGGTTGCCCGCCGGCCCGCGGTAGTTCGCCGCCCCGCCGTCGCCGGAAAAGCGTTCCTTGATGAAAGGCTGGTGCATCATGCCGAACACCGGCTCGCCGAACCGCATCAGCCCGATCAACGTGCCCCAGGCCGGCATGCCGGAAATGAACGACTTGGTGCCGTCGATCGGATCGAGCACCCAGACATATTCGGCGTCGGTGCGCTCGGACCCGTATTCCTCGCCGAGGATGCCGTGGTCGGGAAACGCCCGCTGGATGAGGGTCCGCATGGCTTGCTCGGCGGCCCGGTCGGCAGCGGTGACCGGGTCGAATCCGCCGGCCTGCTTGTTCTCGACCGCCAACGCGGTGCGGAAGAACGGCAGGATAGTGTCGCCCGATACGCTGGCGAGCTGGTCGACAAAGCTTGCGAAATCGATGACCGTCATGGGGCCTGCCTGCTTTCCGTTGGACCTATCGGAGTCCGCCGGTGCCGGCAACAAGGTTTCAAGCGACCGTGGAACCCTGTAGATGGGTTGCAAAACTTGCAGGTCTCGGGGTGGGACTGCGGCAATTTGACCTCAATTTGTGCCACTTTTGCAACGTTTGACGTTAAAATGTCCAGACTAGCTGGCAAATCCGGTAGCCAGCCATGCCCTATTGCATGGGAAATCGTTTGTTCGCCCTTGATTTTTGTGCGCCGCGATGTAACTTATTGCAATGCGGTAGCGAGAGCTACCGTTGCCCTCCTTGGGCGTTTCCTCCCTAGACTTGGGCCGCTTGCACACGCGAGCGGCCTTTTTTTTGTGTCTGGTTGTTTGCCCGGCCGGGGAAAACGGGCCTATTCCGCAGCGGCCGCGCGGAAGGGGCGCAGTTCGTCGAACGGAATCTCACCCAGCTGGCAGGCAAGGGTCTCCAGATCAGCCGCTAGCCGGGCGAAATTGTCCGAACGCTCGTAGCGGCGCTCGTCCATGTAGAGCGCCCGGTTGATCTCAAGCTGGATGGCATGGAGGCCGGCGGCGGGATTGCCGTAATGCTCGGTTATGAAGCCGCCGGCGTAGGGCTTGTTGCGGCTCACCGAGTAACCGAGCCCGCGCAGGGTGCGCTCCACGGTTTCCGCCACCACCGGCACGCAACTGGTTCCATAGCGGTCGCCGAGCACGAATTCCGGCCGCTGACGCTCGTCGCGATGGCCCGCCGTCGAGGGCATGGAATGGCAATCGACCAGTACAGCCGTGCCGAAATCCCGGTGTACCCGGGAAAACAGCCGGCGCAGCGCCCGGTGGTAGGGCTTGTAGAGGCTCTCAATGCGCTGCAACGCCTCGTCGACGGGGATGCGCTGGTCGTAAATTTCCTGGGCGTCACCCACCACGCGGGCGACGGTGCCGAGCCCGCCGGCGACCCGCATCGAGCGGGTGTTGGCGAAGGACGGCAGCCGCCCGTCGAACATGCGCGGGTCGAGTTCGTAGGGCTCGCGGTTCGCGTCGACGAAACAGCGCGGGAAATGGGCATGCATCAGAGGGAAGCCGCGGCGCACAACGCCGGTCGCCAATTCGTCGACGAAACTGTCCTCGGAGCGGCGCAGCGTCGCGATATCGAGCCGGGAAACCGCAAGAAAGGCGGGCGGATAAACCGAGCCGCTGTGGGGCGAGTTGAACAACACCGGCCCGGCGCTTGTCTCCGGCTCCAGGATCTCGAAGGGCGGGTCGAGTTCGTCGTGCAAATCACCCATGGGTCACGTTACTCGGTCCGGCGTGACGGCCCGGCCAAAGGCCGCTACCGTTGTGGTTGGTGGGGTCCGCCCACCCCAGGATAGGCTCCATTGTCCATTTCCCCTGGGGCAAAGCCAAGCGATGCTTTAGGTTCACCCGTTATTTACCCGGGATAAGGCTTATGGAGAGGGATGGCCTGCCTTTCCGGGCCGTTGGGACGGGACGTTGGGAAAGAATGACAAAAATCCTCCTGGCTGAAGACGACACGGATATGCGGCGCTTTTTGGTCAAGGCACTGCAGA
This sequence comes from uncultured Pseudomonadota bacterium, assembly GCA_963732895.1. GTDB lineage: Bacteria > Pseudomonadota > Alphaproteobacteria > Rhizobiales > Xanthobacteraceae > Pseudolabrys. The sequence continues at coordinate 221,634 of CAVTBG010000004.1, forward strand.
ACGCTGGATTCGAGGTGACTTCCTACGACAACGGCATGTCGGCTTACCACCGGCTGCGCGAGGAACCCTACGAACTCCTGTTGACCGACATTGTGATGCCGGAAATGGACGGCATCGAGCTCGCCCGCCGGGCGGCGGAGCTCGACCCCGATATCAAGATCATGTTCATCACCGGCTTTGCCGCCGTGGCGCTGAACGCCGATTCCAATGCGCCCAAGCAGGCCAAGGTGCTGTCCAAGCCCATTCACCTGCGCGAGTTGGTCTCGGAAGTGCAAAAGATGCTGACGGCCGCCTGAGGCCATCAGGCACCTTGCCTCTCCCGGTCGGAGCCGATAGATCATCCCGGACAAGCGCGTGATCCCGACAAGCGGGACCCGGTTTTTGGATCGGACCATGCGCTAGGCCAAATAGGGCGCGTAGCTCAGCGGAAGAGCACTACCTTGACATGGTAGGGGTCACAGGTTCGATCCCTGTCGCGCCCACCACTTTTCCCCAGGAACTTCAAACGACTAGCCGCAGGGCCCCGGAGCCGCCGGGGGAAAAATTCCAAATTGCGCGGAAGTTGCGCGGACGCTGGTTCCCGGCCGAATTGAGACGTCTGCCTTCCCTGGGCCGGAGCGAGTGATCATGTCGCTGCTTGCGGCCTGGCCGGTCGGATTGCGGCGCATTGAGGTGGCAATCCGCACCGGGTAGCGATTTATACGCGGAGACAAGTCGCGACTTACATACGTTACTCCGGAGGTAACGCGCGGATCGGAGAAGTCTCCTCGGCAACCGCCGTAAAGACCAACCTTCCGACTTCGTTCGTCGCGTACGCTCACAGCGTTCACCAGTCTGCTTTCGCCAGTTCGCGATTTATCAACAAACATAGTCGATAGTCGCCCCGTTTTCAATCGAGCCCACGCACCTTCGATGATCGCCACCGAATCCAATCGAACAACGGGGAAAAAAAGAATACCGCGCAAGCCGCGTGCGCGGCCGATCACGCAATGGCTCGATTTCATTCGTCCTCATGTTGATCGCTACGGCCAGCTGCCGCGTGGCGAGCGGAAGAAATACATCGAAGAGCTGTCCAACCTCGCCGGCACCAGCGTCAACACGCTGCGCCGCTTCATCGCTGCGGCGCAATACCTTGAAGGCAACGGGATCAGGGAATTCCCGAAGGGCGTGACGCATATGCCGGTCGCATCGATCGAGTCGATCATGCGCATTGGCAAGCACGATCCCGAACATGCGCGATACCTGCTCGGTGGCCTAGGTCGGCGGCATTGGACAATCCGGAGGTTAAGGGCCGAGCTCGAAGCGACGCCGCCGGTTAGCCCGTCTCCGGATCCGACCATTGACCGGATCACAGAAGAGAAGCTACGGGCCGTACTCTGCGAATTGGCGGGATCGCAGGGATCGCCGTTCGACGCTTCCGATCTCTATCTTATGGATTTTGAATTCTGGGATATGCCGCTCGCCTTGTTCGACCGGCTGGCCTATCCGGTCGCCATCGCTCAATTCCCCGATGGACGACGGGCCGCAATCTTCGACGAAGCCGCGGTTAAGTGGAAGGTCTCGCCGGATCGGGCGAAGCGCGAGTTTCTTCGAAACGTGAGCATCGCGACCTCTATGTTCGCCTTGGTGCTCGTTTTCTGCAGCGGCCTGGACGACGACGTTCTTCGCCTTGGTTCGGCACTCTCCGAAGACTGCGGCCAGAAGCTTTTCGTGAGGAGGGGCGTCTTGGATCTCGGAGAGCTACGCGATTTGCGCTTCCTAGCTGGCTGAATATTAATTCAGCAGGTGTCGCGGACCGCGGCATTCCAACCCCACGCATGTCAGGCAGATGTGTATATCGTAGGACCCTCGGGTCCGGCATCCTCTTCGTTACTCAAACGCGCGTATTTCGAATTGCGCAGCATTTTGTGATGTACCCGAGTACTTCGTGTGTGGCACGCGCAACCTTCGCGAAATGACATTGCGGTGGCGATCAGCGAAGGCTCGGGGCGCGTCTGCAGGCATACCCGGTTGGGCGAGTAGGGGTATTGTGGAAGCTGAAGTTTGGTCAGCTCTGCTGCCGTCATCAAGCCCGCCGCGAATGACAGGAAGGGCAGGGCCGCATCGACCTTGACCTCTTTGCCCTTGACCTGTTCGGCGACTTCACCGGTGGCGCATTTGGTCTGCGGCTGGATGGTTTGGGTCGGGAAGAGGCAGACAGAGCAAGGGTCCCGCATGGGGACGTGGCGGATCAGTGTGGTCTGCCAGTTCTTGCCCGTCGTCGCGTAGAGCTGGATAGGGGGAAAGCCGGCCTCAACGATTGATCGGACATTGCGCTCATTGGCGGCGGAGATCAGGACGTCCGGTGTGCCGTTCTGCCGCGTTCTCCAGAGAGGAGACTCGTCGAGCGCGCGGGGCTCGCTGATTACATCGTCGACGCCGACGGCCCGTAGATAGCTTTCAGTTGAAGCGACTTTCTTGAGCTTATGCTCGGCGTCTTCCGTCGAGAAAATCGGCGACCGGTCAAGGTTATGAATTTTGACCTCGTCCATGTCGAAGAGGGCGGCCGAGAAGCTCCGCGTGGCCAAGGTGAGGAAGTAGGCGGTCGCAGTGCCGACGGAGCCGGCGCCGACAAACCAGAGCTTGCCGATGTCATCCAGGGCGGGTGAGGTCGCGTCGACTGCGGCTGGCGCTTCCCGCCAGTCGAAGGCATTGCATACGAATTCAAACGGCGGTGGTTCGAGCTTATGCGCGAAAAGACGCGCCACGGCCAGTACGGCTGATAGCGCGGCGCCGAAGGGATTGGGGTGGGACGGCTTAGTGTTCAGGGGCGACGGTGAAGACCCCAGATAGACGTCCCAACCGTTGCCGTGCGCGACGTGGCCGTCCCCCGTGGGACCTAGCCGGAGAGTGACATCGCCGTCGACCGGCGCACGGATGGTGAAATAGCTGTGTGTACCGAAAACATCATCAGCAGCCATCCCGTGAGGGAATTGGCTATCCTAGCGCAATGATCGCGCTGTTGTGGCTGTTCGTGGCTATCCTGGCATCGCCATTCAAATCGAAATGCCAGCTTGAGGCAGAGAATGTCGCGCTGCGGCATCAGGTGGTCGTGTTGCGGCGTCAAGTGCGCGGGCGGGTCCGCCTCACGAACCTAGATCGGCTGATCCTGGTCCAACTCTACCGGTGGTTTCCGTCAATTTTGAAGACCCTTGCCATCGTTCAGCCGGAGACGGTCATTCGTTGGCATCGGGCCGGCTTTCGCTGCTACTGGCGTTGGAAGTCCCGTGCGCGGGGAGGGCGGCCAACTATTGAGGCTGATCTACGTGCGCTGATCCGGCAAATGAGCATCGACAATCCGTTATGGGGTGCTCCGCGCATCCATGGAGAGCTGCTCAAGCTCGGCTTTGAGGTCGCACAATCGACAGTGGCCAAATACATGATCAAGCGATGGGGCCCACCCAGTCAGGGATGGCGTACTTTTCTGCAAAATCACACCCCTGACATCGCGTCCATGGACTTGTTCGTGGTCCCAACCATCAACTTCAGCCTGCTCTATGCCTTTGTCATAGTCAGGCTGGACCGGAGAGAGCTGGTCTGGATTAACGTGACGTACAATCCCACAGCGGAATGGGTTGCGCGCCAATTCACCGAGGCGTTCCCGTGGGACGAGGCGCCCGGCTATCTGATCCGAGATAACGACCGCATCTATGGCAATGTCGCCCTGCGCCGCATTCGTGCCATGGGCATTCGCGACAAGCCCATAGCGCCCGGGTCGCCCTGGCAGAACGGCTTTGCCGAACGGCTGATCGGATCGATCCGGCGAGAGTGCCTCGATCACCTCGTCGTTCTGGGCGAGGCTCAGCTACGTCGAATTCTGCGAAATTACGCCGACTACTACAACAAGATCAGGACGCACCGGGCGCTAAGCAAAGATGCACCTGGCTTCCGCCCGGTTCACCGTGTCGGGAACCTTGCGTCACACGCTATTCTCGGCGGGCTTCATCACCATTATTTTCGGGTTTAGGTTTTCGGTACACACAGCGTCAGCGCCGACTTATCTGGTGCGCGACAATGACCGTGCCTACGGGCATGTCTTTACGTCCCGCGTCAGAGCCATGGGTATCCGTGACCGGCCGATCTCGCCAAGTTCGCCGTGGCAAAATGGCTATGTAGAGCGCCTGATCGGCACTCTACGGCGCGAGTATTTGGATCACGTTCTGATCTTTGGTGAGACGCTTTTGCGCAAAATTCTGACTTTGTATGCTTCACAATCAGTCGCGAACGCATTTATCGTTGCGCAAGAAAGCATCGATTGGACGACCCATCCAACGATCTGGTGCCATTGTCGCCATTCCGATCCTGGCTGGGCTGCATCACCAATACGTCCGGATATGATTTTCGGAAAGGACAGGTCCGGATTTGGCGGTGGGCTCAACCGATCGCTGCAACACATTCGGCGAACTTCTCAGCCGGCGTGTGATAGAGCAAGGTCTTTCTCGGCCTTTCATTGAGCTGCCTTGCGATGGCACTGAGCTTGGCTTGACTATGCAAGGATAGGTCAGTGCCGCGTGGCAGGTACTGGCGCAGCAATCTGTTGGTGTTTTCGTTGGATCCGCGCTGCCAGGGCGGTGCTTTTGTCGCGGCCGGACCAGCAACACCGCTCGACGGTAACATGCCAAAGGGGCGCATGGTCATCCTGCGCTTTGATAGCATGGAAGCGTTATACGCTTGGCGCAAAGCGCCGGATCGCGAGGCGGCGTGGAAGGTTGGCCGGAAATATGCAAAATTCAACGTCGCCGCCGTTCCTGGTGTGAAAACGCACTAATTATCCGAAATGGGTGTGACAGAGGCCGTTTTGTTCGCGGCCTCTTTCATTTCTGTTATTTGCCGATTTCGTTGAAAAAGTCGGCAGTTGCGACGCAGATGATTCGCTGATTCAGTCTCGACCATAGCCGGGACTGAAGATCATGATGGGACATCGGCAAGTCGATCAAGCTTCGCTGTTCTACGAGTTCTCGCTCGAGAAGCACGTTCCGCCGGATCACCTTTTGAGGTCAATCGACAGGTTTGTCGAACTGGGAGAGGTCCGACGGGAGCTGGCGCCATTTTACAGCGCGATGGGCAGGCCCTCGATCGATCCGGAGTTGATGATCCGGATGCTGATCGTCGGCTATTGCTTCGGCATCCGCTCGGAGCGCCGGCTCTGCGAGGAGGTCCACCTCAACCTGGCGTATCGTTGGTTCTGCCGCCTTGGGCTCGATGGCCAAGTTCCGGACCACTCCACCTTCTCGAAGAACCGGCACGGCCGCTTCCGTGAGAGCGACCTCTTTCGTCGCTTGTTCGAGACGGTCCTGCAGCGCTGTATCCGCGAGGGCTTGGTCGGCGGCGAAGGCTTCGCGGTCGACGCCAGCCTGATCAAGGCGGACGGCAACCGGCAGCAGGGCATCGAGGGTGAGAAGGGCCTGCCGCCGGACGCCAGCGGACGGGCGATCGAAGAGTATCTGGCCGTGCTGGACGATGCGGCCTTTGGGGCGGCGACCGAGGTCAAGCCCAAGTTCGTTTCGCCAGCCGATCCGGCGGCGCGCTGGACCGGCGCCCATGGCGGACAGGCCTTCTTCGCTTATTCCACCAACTATCTGATCGATGTCGAGAACGCGATCATTGTCGATGTGGAGGCGACCACCGCCATTCGGCAGGCCGAGGTCCTGGCGGCCAGGCGCATGATCGAACGCTCCATGGACCGCTTCGGCCTCTATCCCGCCCGGCTCATGGGCGACAGCGCCTATGGCTCGGCCGAGATGCTCGGCTGGCTGGTCTATGAGCACGGTATCGAGCCGCATGTGACGGTCTTCGACAAGTCATCCCGCAAGGACGGCACCTTCTCACGGGCCGACTTCACCTACGATCACCAGCACAACGTCTACTATTGCTCCGGCGGCACGGCGTTGGCCACGACCGGAACGCTCGTCAACGACGGGACGACGATGCTCTACACTGCGCTTCAACGCGAATGTACGGGATGCGCCCTCAAGCCCAGGTGCTGCCCGAACACGCCAGCCCGCAAGGTACCGCGGTCGATTTATGAAGGTGCGCGCGACATGGCGCGGCAGATAGCCAGATCGTGGGAGGGCGGCACGTCTCGACGGCTGCGCAAGAAAGTCGAGATGCTGTTCGCGCATCTCAAGCGCATTCTGAAGCTCGACCGCCTCAGATTACGAGGACCTACCGGCGCTCACGATGAGTTCCTCCTCGCAGCCACCGCCCAGAACCTCAGGAAACTCGCGAAGCTAATCCCGCTACCAAAACTCAAGGTGGCATGAGCACTGGCTCTCCGCCGAGAAGCCGCCATCATCGGCTCGATCTACTGCGCTCAACTGCCGGACTTGTTCAACAGAATCTGCCCAAGGCAGACGTGCGCTAGTGAACTGTAAACGTCCGCTTTTGGGATTTCGTTGAAACAGCCGGAGTTGCGCCACGTCAGAAATCTATTGCCGATTACTGGCTTGCACCCGCAGCCGCGGCGCGGGTCGACGTCTGAACCACACGAGGTCTGGGCCAACGATGGTCGGGCGGGTCGGAATGATTGGATGGAAAGGTCGTGCCCGTCACACATCACTCAAGCAACGATCTCTTTCGCCGTAGACCCGTCGCGGGCCCTTGGGTTTCGTTAAGAATTCGTATTCCGCGTCTCCTTTAAATCAAATTGCGCCGTAAGGAGTCCATAATTTGAATTGAATATCACTGTGGCGGTTGGAAAAAGTCGCGATGGAAGAAAGACGCCGGTTTCCGAGACAGGAGGTAAATGCGAGGGCAAGGGTCCTTTTCAATAAGGACAGGCCTCCGCTCGACTGCATTGTGTTCGATTTGACGAACCATGGTGCGGGCCTCAAGCTTGCGCTCAATATGTATGCCCCAAAGTGGTTTGAATTGAGTTTCGATAATTTCCGGTCGAGTTGATACTGCCGCTTGGCATGGCAGAGCAACGAAAAGCTCGGTGTTTCCTTTTCTTGACTGGGCAGTTCCGCGTATTGCCCCGTGCGGGTACAAAGGATACCTGTTCCGGATGTCTGCTGAGGATGCGCAAGCGGACAGGATGCGGGGCACAGCTGCGCCGGCTGGATAGCCCTCGGCTCTTTTCGGACACCTAGGTAGGCGTTGCAAACGGCTTGCCGAAAGCTTCCTCGTCGTCCTTCTCGTCCCAGGACCCGATTAATATGCTGTGCGGCTCGCGGCCGGCGATCTGTTTGTCGCGCTCTTCGTCGTATTCGGAGATGACGTAATCGGGCCGTTTCCGGAACGATGGACTGCCCCCATCACCGGCGCCGACAGGGCGCAAAGCGTGGCTATGACGGAACTCAAGAGGACGCCGGCGGAGAGAATCACCGCGGTTGTGGCGTTGCCGACTCAACCGGCCGAATCGGGCGGCCGGTTGGGGGTAAATCTGGTATGGTCGCGCAGGGCTCGGACTGGGCGTCGCCCGCCTTGCCGGCATGGCGTTGCGCCGCTAAATCTTGGCAAGCTGGAGCATGGTCATGAAACTTGAGCCAGGGTCGTCCCCCAAGCCACGGTTGATTGTCGGTATCAGCGGCGCGTCCGGCGTGATCTACGGCGTGCGCCTGCTCGAATTGCTGCAAGGCACTGGCATCGAAACCCATCTCATCATGTCGCGCGCGGCACAGGTTACGCTCGCGCACGAAACCGATCTCAAGGTTTCCGACGTCGAGAAGTTCGCCACCGTCGTTCATTCCAACAGCGACGTTGGCGCCGCCTGTTCGAGCGGCTCGTTCCGTACCCTTGGCATGGTGATCGCGCCGTGCTCCATCAAGACCATGGCGGAGATCGCCACCGGCGCCACCGGTCATTTGCTGTCGCGCGCGGCCGACGTCGCGTTGAAAGAGCGCCGTCGCGTCGTGCTGGTTTTGCGCGAGACGCCGCTGCATCTCGGCCATATCCGCAGCATGGCGGCGGTGACCGAAACCGGCGCCATCGTCTATCCGCCGGTGCCCGCCTTCTATGCGCAACCGAAATCGATTGCCGAGATGGTGGATCATACGCTTGGCCGCGTGCTTGACCTGTTCGACATCGACATGGGGTTGGTGCGACGCTGGACCGGCGACAAGGCGCGGCCCAAAGCGCCGGTGCGCGGGGAAGGCTGACACGGCCATGTCTGCGTCCGCCGCCGGCAATCTCGACAATGCGTTCTGGACATTCTCGCTCGCCGTCTATGCGGTGCCGGGCGTCGCCAATGAATGTCTGGCTGTGCAGGAACGCTTTGGCGTCGATGTCAATATGCTGTTGTTCTGCGCCTGGCTTGCTTTTGCGCGCAGGGTTGCGTTGACGCCACACGATATTGCGACAATCGGCGCGGCGGTCAGTGATTGGCATGAGACCGCGATCAAGACGCTGCGCGAGGTGCGTCGCTACATGAAGAACGTGCCTGGTGGTGATGTTGCCGCGCTGCGTACGCGCGTCAAAGCCGCTGAGCTTGAGGCCGAGCAAGTCGAGCAGGCGATATTGTTTTTATATGTCGAACAGCGTTGGCCGCTGCGCGGGGAGGGATATCTCCCGATTGTTCTCCGGGCCAACCTGGAGGCTTACTTGCGCGCGCAAGGATATCACGGCCCCGGCGGCGAAGGACTGCCGCTTTCCCATCTGTGCGCGGCGGTGCTGGCCTTGCCCGCGACGACATGACCGCCGGGTGATTTTCATCGGCTGCCCCATGCGATAACGTCGCGTCGTCGCGCATCGACAGATATTGCCAATCAGAAAAGAAGGAAATCATCCGATGTCCACCGACTCCGCCATGTGGGATAAAGGGCTCAAGTTGCGCCGGGAGGTTCTCGGCGCCGAGTACGTCGACAAATCCGTCGCCAACGCCAACGATTTCACGCAAGCCTTCCAGGAGATCACCACCGAGTGGTGCTGGGGCTATGCCTGGTCGCGGCCCGGTCTCGACAAGAAGACCCGCTCGATGCTCAACCTCGCCATGCTGACAGCGCTCAACCGCGCGCCGGAACTGAAGCTGCACGTGCGCGGCGCAATCACCAACGGCGTTAGCGTCGAGGAGATCAAGGAAATCCTGGTGCAGGCCACGATCTATTGCGGCGTGCCCGCCGGCCTCGACGCCTTCAAGGCCGCGAACGAAGTGCTCGCGGAGATGGGCAAGGTGAAGGCAAAGAGCTGACGCGCCAACGAACACGGGCGAGGCCGTGAGGCCTCGCTCGCTCATACATCGATTGATTGCGGCTTACTTGCCGGTCAGTTCTTTCACCAGCTTGGCGTAGCTCGTGTCCTGCTTCAGGCGCATCTTCTGATACTCGGCGCCGTCCATGAACTCATCGTTCTCGCCGAGCTTTTTCAAGAGCACCTTGTAGGTCTTGTCCTGCGACATTTCCTTGAACGCCTTGCGCAGCTTGGCGAGGCGGTCGGCTGGGATGCCGGCGGGCGCCAGCACCACGCGCTGCATGGCGGCGATCGAAGCAACGTCGGGATAGCCGAGTTCGCCCGAGGTCGGCACGTCCTTGAACGCGCGCTTGTCGGCGAGCGTCACCAAGGTGCGGACCTTGTCGCCTTGGCTGGTGATCACCGACGGGAAGGCCACCGTGAAGTCCACGTCGCCGGAAAGCACGCCGCGCATGGCCGGCCCGCCGCCCTTGTAGGGTACCAGCGTCATCTTCACCTTCGCGGCCTGCAGAAGCGCTGCTCCCGGTACCATGGCCGCGCCCCAGTTACCGCTGTGGCCGAACTTCACCTTGCCGGGATTAGCCTTTGCGTAGTCTATCATCTGCTTCAGCGTCTTAAACTTGCTGTCGGCGCGCACCGACAGCGACGGCGGCGCGGTATTGGTGCGCGCGACCGGCACGAAATCCTTGTTTGGATTGTAGGGCAGCTTGGTGACGTGCTGTTGCAACTCGTCGATGAAGTTGTGAGTGAACAGAAGCGTATAGCCGTCCGGCTTGGCCTTCGCGGCGGCTTCGGTGCCGATCCGTCCGCTGGCCCCTGGCATCAGTTGCACGATCACCGGTTGGCCGAGATAGGTCGGCAGCACCGAGGTCATCACGCGGGCGTTGAGGTCGTGCGAGCCGCCAGCGCCGAGTGGGATGATCATGGTGATCGGCTTCGACGGATAATCGTCGGCGAGAGCCGCCGCGCTGCCGAACGCGACGCCGGCCGCCGCGGCGGCGACGAACACGCGTCTTGAAAGCTTTGTCATCGATGTCCTCCCTTTGCGTTTCACATTATTGAAGCTTCAGCCCGGTGGACCGGGTTGGCTTCTCTTGCATCGGCCGCCGCCTGCATCGGGCGGGGCTCATTGTTCGGCGGGCAAAGGATTGGTTCCGTTTGCCGGCTCAGTTTCTCGTAGCTTTCGCGTCCGGTACCACATCAGCCAGGTCAGCACCGGCGTCGCCAGGATGATGCCGAAGGCCAGCGGCCGTTCGACGACGACATAGTGTAGCAAATTGCCCTGCGACAAAAGGATCGACTGGCCTAGAGAATATTCCAGCACCGGCGTCAGGATGAAGGCCATCACTAGCGGCGTGACGTCGAAGCTCAGTTTGCGCGCGGCGTAGCCGACAAGGCCGAAAAAGATCAGGAAATAGAGGTCCATCACGTTGGAGCGGTAGACATAGGTGCCGACGAAGGCGAACACGATGGTAAGCGGCACCAGATAGGCCTTGCGGATCATCACCACCTTGGAGAACAGCGGGATCAGCAGATAGCCGAGCACGTAGAGCAGCACGCAGCAGATCACCATACTGAACAGAATTGCGTAGATCAGCGGCGCCTGCTGCGCGAACAGTTGCGGCCCCGGCCTGAGGCCTTGCACCACGAAAGCGCCGAGCAGGATAGCGGTGATGTTGTCGCCGGGAATACCGAGGGTGAGAAGCGGCACCATGGTCGGGCCGTTGACCGCGTTGTTGGCGGCTTCCGGCGCCGCGACGCCTTCGAGGATGCCGGTGCCGAACTTCTCCGGCGTGGGCGATGCGGTCTTCGCTGCGGCATAGGCCATCAATGCCGCTACCACCTGGCCGACGCCCGGCACCATGCCGATTACCGCGCCAATGACCGTCGAGCGCGCGATCGTGCGCTTGCTGGCGCTGAGCTCTGCCAGTGTCAAACGCTCGCCTTCCGGCCGCACCGATTTTTCGACGAACGGCTTGGTCTTCTCCTCGATGGCGAACAGTATTTCGGGAATGGCGAACAGGCCGATCAGCATCGGCAGTAGGTTGATGCCGGATTCGAGTGGGAAGAGGCCGAAGGTAAAGCGGCCGAGCGCGCCGATCGGGTCCTGGCCGATCATCGCGAAGAACATGCCGAGCAGCAGCATCACCAGGCTTTTGACGACCATCGTGGTGCCGGAGAACGCGATCACCAGCATGCTCAGCACCATCACGGCGGCGAGCTCCGGCGGGCCGAATTTCATGGCGATCAGCGCAATGGGCCCGATCAGGAACACGGTCGCGAGACTGGCTGTGAAATCGCCGATGGCGGATGCGGCGAGTGCCATATCGAGCGCCTTGCGCGACTGCCCCTTTCTGGTCAGCGGCAGACCGTCATAGGTGGTGGCCACGGAGGCGCCGGTGCCGGGAATGCCCACGAGCACCGCCGGAATGCTGCCGCCGTAGATGCCGCCCTTGTAGACGCCGATCAGAAACGGAATGCCGACCACCGGGCTTAGAAAAAACGAAATTGGCAACAGCACTGCCATGGCCATGGTGGTGGTGAAGCCAGGAAGGGCGCCGATGAGGATGCCGAGCACGAGTCCGAGGCTCATCATCAGCATCGTGTCGACGCGCATGAGAAGTTCGATACTGGTGAGGACGTTGTGCAGCACGGCTCAGAAGTCCGGGAGTTCGGGGAGCGCGACGGTGAGTACGCGGCGGAACACGATATAGACGACGGCGGGAACGCCGATGGCGACCAGCACGATGGCGAGCCAATGCCGCGCGCCGTAAAACACGGCAAGCACCGTCACCACGAGCGCGCTCGACAACACGAAGCCTAGCGGCAGCAGGAGCGCTGCGTAGACGACAAACATCACGGTGGTGAACGTGATGCTGATGTAGTTATCTCGGTTTAGGCCGCGAAAGCCGTTGGTGTCGTTGAGGCTGAAGCTCGAGTATAGATACCAGAGACCGACAAGCAGGAAGCAGGTCGCCACCACGTAGGGGAAGAAGGCCGGGTCGAGGCCTTGCGACGAGACGCCGAACAGCACCGGCGGCCGCTCCACTTCGCTCGGAATAACGGCGAACAGGAATATCGAGAACAGCACGCAAGCAGCGGCAAGGATCGTGTTAAAATGGATCCCACGGCCGCGCTGCGGCGGTCGATCCGCCTCGGCCTGCACGATTGACGTCCTCCCAACGGGCCGGTTTCGGGGTTCGGCGGTTTCGCCTCAGGCCCGGCCGGCTCTCTTGCGCCTGCCCTAGTTGCCGGTCCGGCAGTCGGGATGGCGCTTTTCGATCGCTTCTTTTCGCATGTTTTTGCGTTCGGCACGAGCGGAGAAATATCGCGCCGTCCACGGCGGCCTCAAATTCGGGTGTGGGCCAATTAGCGTGCACTTACTTCCAGAACTGCTTCGTCGCGATCGCGGCGCCGTCGCTCATGGCCTTGAACTTGGCGAACACGACGTCGGGGTCGACTGCCGCTTGTCCCACCCAAGTGCCGAAGCCGCAGTCGGAGCCGGCGATCACGTTCTCGCGCCCGACCAGGTTGGCATAATGTGAAATGCGTTGGGCGATCAGCTCGGGATGCTCGATGAAGTTCGACTTCGATTCGATCACGCCGGGGATCAGCACTTTGCCATCCGGCAATTTCACCTTTTCAAAAATCGTCCACTCGTGGGCGTGGCGCGGATTGGCCGCCTCGAACGAAATGGCGCAAGGCTTAGCCTTAATTACGATGTCGATGACGTTGGCGAACGGCACGTCGCGGTGGTGCGGACCCTCGTAATTGCCCCAGCACAGATGCATGCGAAGTTGCTCCACCGGAATGTTGGCGACCGCATGGTTAAGCGCCTCGACATGCAGCGCGGCGCGCTTGCGGAACTTGTCGAGGCTCAAGTCGGCATATTGGATATGCCGGCCCATGCCGAGATCGGGGCAGTCGATCTGCAGGACGAAACCCGCCTTGGCGACGGTTTCGTATTCGTGACGCATCGCATCGGCAATGGCGAAGATGTAGGTCTCGAAGTCCTTGTAATAGTCGTTGCGGAAGAACAGCGACACGACGCCGGGCGAAGCAGCGCTCATGAAGCCGCCGGCCGCCTTCACGCCCGTCAGTGCGGCTTTGAGGTTATCGGCGTCGACCTGCGGCGCTTCCCTGTCGCGCAGGCTGATGGCCGCATTACAGGCTGGAGTTTTGCGCCGCGAGCGGCCGGGATCGCCAAACACGCGCTTCTCCAGCATCGGGAATTCGTGGACATCCTGGTAGATGAAGGTGTTGCCGGTGCCGCCGAAGCCGTTGAGCCGGTCCTTGATGTAGGTGGCGTAGCTCGGCTTCGACGTCTCGCCGTCGTTGATGAGGTCGATGCCGGCGGCGGCCTGCTTCTGCACCACCTCGGCCACAGCCGTCTTGATCCGGGCCGCCAGGGCCACCGCATCGACCGGCACGCCTTCCTCCTTGGCGTACATCATGCGGATCAGGTCGTCGGGCCGCGGTAGGCTGCCGGTGTGGGTGGTCAGAAATCGGTCGGTACTTCGTTGCATGGCAGGGTCCCCGGGCGTTTCCGGCGCGGACCTTAAAACAGCCCATGCCCGGCCACCAATGGGTGGGCGGGCTTACGTTGACAGGGGCGAGTGGGGTGCTTAGAACCGCCCCCAAACAGCGCTGTCAGAGAATGTCATGAAAGTCCGTAACTCGTTGAAATCATTGCGGAGCCGCCACCGCAACAACCGCCTCGTGCGGCGCAAGGGCCGGGTCTACGTGATCAACAAGACCAACCGCCGCTTCAAGGCCCGTCAGGGCTAAAGCCGCTAGGGTCTTCGGATTCGCTTCGTCCTGGCTTCGGTCCGGCGCGAATTCGGCAAAGGATCATCGATAACAACCGTTTAGCCAGGCGTCCCATGGGCGCTTGAATGCTGGGGCCTGCCCGAAAGCAGGGCGGCCATCCCCTGCCGCATATTGGCCGCAACCGGCGGGGATATTAATGTTCGATGATGCGCCCGCGATTCCCTTCACTGCTGTCCGCCGTTCTGACGGCCACGGTTCTGTTTGTCGCGCCCGCTTTGGCGGCCCCCAATCCCGCGCCGAAGGATGCCCCCGGTGGCGACCACTGGGTCAAGCCGCCGGCCAAGCTGCCGCCCGTGCGCCAGGGTGACCATTCGAGCCGCCTTGATCTGTTGTTCAAGGCGCTCAAAGTCGCGCCCGATGATGAGACCGCCAAGGCCATCGAAGTCCGCATCTGGGCGACGTGGATGGTGTCCCCGAGCGATACCGCCAATTTGCTTATGAAACGGGTACGCGAGGCGATCGAGGGCAAGGACCTCAAGCTCGCGGTCAAGCTGCTCGACGCCATCATCAAGATCAAACCGGGCTACGTCGAAGCCTGGAACCAGCGCGCCACCATCGAATACAAGGAACGGCGCTACGGCGCGGCCATCGCCGACATCAGCCAGGTGCTCAAGCGCGAGCCGCGCCATTTCGGCGCGCTGTCGGGCCTCGGCATGATCTTCGAGCAAATCGGCGACGACGCCGAAGCGCTGGCAGCCTACCGCCGGGCGCTCAAGGTCTACCCGCGCCTGCAGCGCGTTCCCGATCTCGTGAAGAAGCTGTCCGAGAAGGTCGAAGGACGGGATATCTAACGGCCCCGCAGCGGCTCGCGTTCCTCGCTTCCCAAGAACGACAGTGGTCGGCAATCAGCCGGCGAGCGTCGTGAGAAACGGCAACTAGCACTGCAACAATCGCTGGCATGGGCATTATTGCAACCGCGCCGGCGCTGTATCCTTCGGCGGCACCACGCGGCGGCCCGCAGCTTGTGCTGATTGATGCAGCTAATCTTGGCTGCCCGGTGTCCTTTGTTCCCGGAGCGCCCTGATGCCCGCGTTTGCAGACTTTTTGGCGAATGCGATGCGCAAGAGTTTGTTCGTTATCGTAATGCTGCTGCCCGCGGCCGGTCCCAATGTGGCCCCTGTCGATTGCCCAAGAGGCAAAAACGATCGACCTGGTCCTGTTTTATGGGCGCGGGTGTCCACATTGCGCGGCCATGCGGGCCTTTCTGCAGACGATGCAGGGCAAGTACCCGCAACTGCGCGTGCGCGAATACGAGGTCTATTTCGACATCGGCAACGATCGTCCGTTCGAGCGCATGGCGGCCGCCTATCGGTTTGAGATCCAGGGCGTGCCGACCGCGTTTCTCGGAAAGCAGGTGTTCGGTGGCTATGCCGACGATATGCAGCCGACGATTGAGCGGGCGATACGGGATTGCATTGCGCAAGAGTGCGAGTCGCCTCTGGCCCGCCTTTCCGGCGTTACGGTGAACGTCCGCCCCTTGACGTTCTCGGCAGTGCTGCTCGGCGCCGCTGTCGATGCCATTAACCCTTGTGCGTTCGCCGTGCTGATCATCCTGATCACCGCCGTGCTCGGTACCGGAGGCCGAAGGAGGGCGCTTTACGCGGGGCTGGCTTTTTCCCTTTCGATTTTTGTCTCTTACTACATGATGGGGGTCGGGATTTATTCGGCCGTGGAAGCGGCCGGCGTCAGCCGCGCGCTCTACGTCGCTGTCGCGGTCCTGGCGATTCTGATCGGTCTGTTCAATCTCAAAGACTATCTTTGGTACGGAAAGTGGTTTGTGATGGATGTGCCGCTGAGTTGGCGGCCGATGCTTAAGAAGCTGATCCAAGGCGTGACCTCCGTTCCGGGCGCGTTCTTCGCTGGTCTTGCGGTCAGCTTATTTCTGCTGCCGTGCACATCGGGTCCTTACGTCGTCATTTTGGGGTTGCTGGCAAAAACCGAGACCCGCGTGAGCGCGATGCTCTGGCTCGTGATTTACAATGTGGTTTTTGTCGCGCCGATGATCGCCATCACGGCGGCGGTCTATTTCGGGCTGACCACCGCCGAAAAGGCCGAAGCGTGGCGAACGGGGCATCTGCAGACGCTGCACCTTGTGGCCGGCACGATCATCTTCCTGCTCGGCATCGCCATGGCGGCGTCGTTGTGGCTTGGCTACGCCTAGTTCGGGCGGCCACGTCGGCCGCTCCGACTCGCTTACGCACCGTCGTCTTCCGCCCCTACATAGGCGATGCGCAGCATGTTGGTCGCGCCCGGCGTTCCGAACGGGACACCCGCGACCGTAATGATGCGCTGGCCTTGCTTCGCGAAGCCTTCACGGAAGGCGATGCGGCAGGCGCGATCGACCATGTCATCCTGATCGTGGGCATCTTCGGTGATCACAGCATGCACGCCCCACACCACGGCGAGCCGACGCCCCGTTGCGATGTTGGGCGAGATGGCGACGATCGGCGGCCGCGGCCGCTCGCGCGCGACCCTGAGCGCGGTCGAACCGGACGAGGTCCAGCACACCACCGCCGCGAGGTCGAGTGTGTCCGCGATGTGACGGGCTGCGTCGGCGATGGCGTCGGCGCCGGTCGCCTCGGGCTCCGCGCGCTGGGCATCGAGGATGCCGCGGTAGACCGGTTCGCTTTCGACTTCCTCGGCGATGCGGTTCATGGTCGAGACCGCTTCCACCGGAAATTTGCCGGCCGCCGATTCCGCTGACAACATCACCGCGTCGGCGCCTTCGAAAATGGCGGTGGCGACGTCGGAGACTTCGGCGCGCGTCGGCACCGGCGAATTGATCATCGATTCCAGCATTTGCGTCGCCACCACCACCGGCTTGCCGGTGGCGCGGCCGAGCCGCGTCATTTGCTTCTGCACGCCCGGCACTTTTTCGAGCGGCATCTCCACGCCGAGATCGCCACGCGCCACCATCAGCGCGTCGGCGAGATCCATGATCTCGTCGAGCCGCGCCACCGCCTGCGGCTTCTCGATCTTGGCCATCACCGCGGCGCGCCCGCGGGTGATCTTCTTGGCTTCGGCGATGTCCTCGGGCCGTTGGATGAACGACAGCGCCACCCAGTCGATGCCGGTATCGAGTGCGGCGTCGAGGTCGGAATGATCCTTATCCGTCAATGCCGAGAAGGGAATCGTGGTGTCGGGGAGGCTGACGCCCTTGCGGTCGGAGAGCCTGCCGCCGACCACCACTTCCGCGGTGATCTTGTCGGGCTCGACCCCGGTCGCCGTCATCCGGATCTTGCCGTCGTCGATCAACAACGTGTGGCTGGGCTCGATGCCGTGGAAAATCTCCGGATGGGGCAGGTAGACGCGGCTTGCGTCGCCGGGCGCCGGATTGGCGTCGAGCACGAAGCTCGCGCCGTTCGCCACCATCGCCTGCCCGCCGGTGAAGGTGCCGAGCCTGAGCTTCGGCCCCTGCAGGTCGACCAGGATGCCGATCGGCCGACCGGTCTCGCGCTCGAGGGCGCGGATGGCGGCTACCAGCTCGCGCATTCGGTCCTGGCTGGTGTGGCTCATATTGATGCGAAACACGTCGACGCCGGCGGCGAACAGCCGTGCCATCATCGCCGGGTCGGTGGAGGCCGGTCCTAGGGTGGCGACGATCTTGGCGCGGCGCTGGCGTCTCATCACTTGCGGCCCCTGCTTGCGGGTGGCGGTGCCGGCGGCGAGTGGACGGTTGCCGGCGGGAGGCGCGGCGGTCCGAGCGGCAGCAAGGGCCGTTCGGGCGCTGATTTCGGCATTATCGGTCAATTGCACGGTCCAGGAACGCTGTTCGCGGGTGTCGACCTCAAAAAATCCGGTGCGATCGTAGCCGCGCGCCAGGCAGTTTTTGGTACCCCGGATCGTGAATTCCTTGTCACGCGAGCACATATCGGCGTGGCCGGACCACTCGCCGCCGCGGTCGTAATCCAGCGCGTAGATGTAGTAATAGCGCGCGACCAGCGAGCCGCGCAGGAGAGTTTCGCATGTGCGGGGGGCTACGTTCCACCATCCTTCCGTGACCCAGCCCTCGGTGTCTTTGTAGCCGATGGCGACGCCAACTCGGCTGCCGGTGTTATTGCACAGGCGGAAATCAGCCAAGGCTGGAATAGATGACGCCGTCAGCAGAACAACCGCGACCGCGATGGCGCGTCCAATGCGAGGTGAAATGCAGCGCCTGGCAGCGATCAAAGGCAATGCGGTCACGGGTGGCGTTGTTGCGATGAGGGGTTTTGGCGTGATCCTTCACGGGCTGTCAACGACAATGGCCCGGAAGTCGTTCACGTTGGTGTAGGTCGGCCCCGGCAGCAGAAGATCTCCCAGGGCGGCGAAAAAGCCGGTCGAATCGTTATCGGCGAGAAAGGCGGCGGGATCGAGGCCATCGGCGCGGGCATGAGCGGCGGTTTTCCCGTCCAGAAGAGCCCCCGCGGGGTCGGTCGCCACCCCGCTGCCGCCGTCAGTGCCGTCGGTGTCGCCGGCGAGTGCAGCCACCGCGGGCATGCCGTCAAGTTCGATCGCCAGCGCGAGGGCATATTCCTGGTTGGGGCCGCCGCGGCCTTGCCCGTTGATGGTGACGGTCAATTCGCCGCCGGAGACGATCACGGCGCGCCGGCCTTGCGCGCGTAATTCGCGGACGCGCGCAGCATGTTCCCGTGCCACGAGTTCCGCCTCGCCCTCGACCCTGTCGCCGAGCGAGATGTATTCGTAACCGGCTGCGCGCACCGCTGCCTCAGCGGCGCGCAACGAGTCGGACGGCCGGGCCGCGATCGCGAACTGGCTGCCCACGAAGACCGTATCTCCCGGCTTCGGGCTCTCGTTCAGAGGGTCAGCGAGCGCGCGTGTGACGCTTTCCGCGACATCAAGCTTGTACTTCGCCACGATGACGCGGGCGTCGCGAAGCGTGCTCGGGTCGGGCACGGTGGGACCGGAGCCGATCACTGCGGGATCATCGCCGGGCACGTCCGAAATCGCGATTGTTGCGAGCCGCGCGGGATAGGCATGGCGCGCCAGTCGCCCGCCCTTGATGCGCGAGAGATGCTTGCGCACTGTGTTGATCTCGCCGATGCCGGCGCCCGAACGCAGCAGCGCGCGCGTCACCGCCTGCTTGTCTTTGAACGACACCTCCGCCGCCGGCGCGATCCAGTTGGCTGAGGCGCCGCCCGACATCAGCACCAGCACAAGATCGTCGGCGCCTGCCTCGTCGGCGAGTTGAAGGGCCCGCTCCGCGGCCCGTAGTCCCGCGGCGTCGGGCACCGGATGGCCCGCTTCGATCATCTCCACCGCGCGCGTCGGCCGGCTGTAGCCGTGACGCGCCACCGCAACACCCGTCAGTCGCGCGGGCGCGAGCTTCAGCATATCGAGATAGTGCACCTCCGCCACCTCGGTCATGGACCCGGCCGCCTTGCCGGCGGCGAGCACGACCAACCGGCCCTTCGGTGGCGGTGGCGGTGGCAGTAGCGGCGGCAAACAGCTCGCCGGGTGGGCTGCGGCAACGGCGGTGTCGAATAGATGACGCAGAAACGCGCGGGATTCGCTCATATCACCGATACCGCCGGTTTTTCCGGCCTATGGCAAGTCCGGCCGCGGGCGATTATGTTTTGAGGCGGACATGGAGTTTCACGATGGATGACAAGACCCGTACCGAGCTGGAAGCCGCCGTCTACCGGCGCTTGGTCGAGCACCTGCGCACCCGCACCGACGTGCAGAACATCGACCTGATGAACCTTGCCGGTTTCTGCCGCAATTGCCTCTCGAACTGGATGAAGGACGCCGCCGACGAAAAAGGTCTCGCCATGAGCAAGGACGAAAGCCGTGAGATCGTCTACGGCATGCCCTACTACGAATGGCGGGCGAAATACCAGAAAGACGCCTCGGCGGGGCAGAAGGCGACGTTCGAAAAGTCCAGGCCCCAGCACTAAGATTGTCGCGCTATGTGAACAGCGTGGAAGGCGCAGCCCTTCGGCTTGACCCGGGGGCGCGTAATTCCGAAAGCTCCTTGGCAAGACGGCGGCCGTTTTCCGCCGCTCTCACAAGGAGACGTCGATGCCTGCTACCGCTGCGGCCGAAAATGATACAGAACAGGCCACAACCCGTTTCGCCAAGGATCAGCTCAAAGCCATCATCGAGCGCATTGAGCGGCTCGAGGAGGAGAAGAAGGCGACTTCCGACGACATCCGTGACGTCTACGCCGAGGCCAAGGGCAATGGCTTCGACGTCAAGGTGTTGCGCACCATCGTGCGCATGCGCAAGATGGACACCGATGAGCGCAAAGAGCACGAAGCCGTACTCGAGACCTACATGCATGCGCTGGGGATGTTGAACTGAGGATTCGTCGCGGGAAGCGGAAGTGTTACTGCAACGACGCGGTCTGCTGCGGGACGAACGGGGTCGTCGCCAGGAAAACCACCGCGTCGCCGCTGAAGCGATCGGCCGTCATGCCGGCTTGCGGATCGTTCGAGAAGTTCATCGCGACCGCGCGCGCCGGCTTATAGAGGAGATCGCGCAACAGGCGCGGATCACCGCTGCCCAGTCGTGTCACCGTCATCGCCTCGACGACGCTCGGGGTCAGCATGGCGGCACGCGTCCACGGGCTCGACAGACGCTGCCCGCCGATCGCCATCGGCGTTCCCAGGAGCGACTTCGCTTCCATCGTCTGCGGTTCCACGGGCGTGTCGGCCATCGCCGGCGAGACCAGCCGCGGCAGGTGCGCGCGCAGTCGCTGGCCCATCGGCTTCGGCACATTTTTCGGGGCGGCTTGCCGCTGCGACGGCCGCTCGGAAGCATAGGCGAGGGCGTCGATGTAGCCACCGATGCTGCCGGTTTGGCTCATGTCGGCGCTCGCGACCTCAAACGGCGCAGTCGCGTCCTGGTTCGGCCCCGGCCAGAAGCGCTGGTCGACTATATGGCCGGCCGAGTCGGTCGTGACGGGCGCTACCGCCGGCCTCGATTTCGCGGAGGC
Organism: uncultured Pseudomonadota bacterium; assembly: GCA_963732895.1. Taxonomy (GTDB): domain Bacteria; phylum Pseudomonadota; class Alphaproteobacteria; order Rhizobiales; family Xanthobacteraceae; genus Pseudolabrys. The sequence goes on from CAVTBG010000004.1 coordinate 242,566, forward strand.
CAGCCTCAAGAGCTTCGGACGGACGTGCGGCAGCGGCACGGGAGCCGCGCTCGCCACTTGGACGAGGGGCTTTGTCGGAGCGTGCTTGATCGACCGCAGGCTGGCGAGCGCGACCGGCGCCTCTTTACCCTTGGCGACGCCATTGTCGCGGCCGGAATTGACCAGCGCGACCAGCGATTCCCTATGGTTCTGGGCCATCAGTTCCGCCACCCGTTCCTCGCGTTCGCCAATGGCGCCGGCCGCCCGCGCGAGCATCAGCGAACGCGCGTTCGGGACGTCGCCGCGCCGCTCGATCTCGGCCAGCGCTTGGGCGAAGCCGGGCAGCGGCTTGCCGTCGCGCGGGATATGCACGGTGCCGCCGTGCGGGAAGATCTTCACCAATTGCTCGCGCGAAATGCCCGGCCAGTGCCGCACGGTGCCGACGTCCAAATGCACAAACGGGGACCCCGAGCGCGGATAGAAACCGACGCCGCCGCGCTGTAGTTGCAGGCCAACCGCCCGAAGTTTCGTCAGCGGAACGCTCGGGATGAAGAAGTCGATCGCCTTGCCGAGGATATGCTGACTGAATTCGGCGACGCCGCCGGAGCGCGCACGCAGCAAGGCGTTGGTGTTGGGCGAGCGATATCCGCAGATAATCTCGATCGGCTTGGTGGCGCCGGTTTCGCGGTAGACCTGCCACAACACGTCGAACAGGTGCGGGTCCATGCGCACTTCTTCGTTGCGGCGCCAGTCGCGCAGGAACCAGTCGAGTTTCTTGAGGGCTGTTTCATCGTACTTGCCGTCGCGCATATAGGTGACGGTGATGGTCTCGCCGGTGTGCACGTGATGCATCGTCAACGTACGGCTGTCGCCTTTAGCGACGGCGTTCTGCAACGCATTGCTGGCGATGAGCAGGGCCAAGCCGGCCAGACCGAAACGGGCCCCGGCACGCGCCAGATTACCGAACACAATACGTCTACGCGAGGAGCTCACCGCCACCGCCACAAATTGTGAAAAGCGCCGTCCCACTAGTCGCCGCTACGCCCCAGAACCTGGCCGTCGGACGACGACCTTAGCAGTCTTGTCGGGATCAGTTAACGCGCGCTTAGCGACGCTCCCCCCGGATGAGAGGTACGGATATGCCCGGGGAAAGTGGCAGAAAGTGGCCTGTCAGCGGGCAGCGTGGCGGATTTTCGGCCGTTCTCGCCGTGACTCAACGAACAAGGCCGGCGAGAGACCGGGCACGACGGGGCCGTCTGCGGCCCGTCCGGCGCGGCATCAGCGGAATAGCTGTTCAAAGAAGGCGAAGGGATTGCTCGCCTCGCGGCGCTCGACCCGTTGCAGGATTTTCTGGTTGGCCTGGGCGGTCGCTAGGTCACGCATCGGGTCCGGCGGCGGGGCGATGTCGGCCACCCGGCGTTCGCTGCTGTTGAGGATGGCGTGGATGCGGGCGTCAAAGCCGTAGATGTCGTCACGAATCTGCAGCTTGCCGTTCGCGTCAATGAAGGCGGTCTGATAGGTCACGTACACCTTCGGCCGGTTGACGAGTTTGAAGTCGTGTTCCTCCCGGCCGAACATCGACTGGATCTGTCGCGCGTTCGGCGTCCGTCCTTCCATCGCCAGCGACAGGATTAGTTCACCGAGCTTAGTCGGGTTCTGCACGCGCATGCAGCCGTGACTGAATGCGCGCCGGTCGTGGGAGAACAATTGTTTCTCCGGCGTATCGTGCAGGTAGACCTGGAACTTGTTGCGGAAATTGAACTTGATGCGGCCGAGTGCATTTGCCGCGCCCGGGGGCTGCACGACGTTGATGTGCCCGTCTGAGCCCTTCTTCACCTCCAGACCCATGCGGTTGAAGATGTTGGGATCGCTCTTGTAGCGCGGCAGCAGCTCGTTATGGATGATCGACTGCGGCACATACCAGGACGGGTTGACGATCACCGTGTCCATCGACGCGCCGACCAGCGGGGTTGGCGTCTGCGGCTTGCCGGCGACGATCTTGGTGCGCCAGACCGCCCTGTGATCGTGCACCAGTTTCAGCGAGAAGTCGGGCACGTTGACCATGACATAGGTCTCGCCGAGATCGCGTGGCAGCCACCGCCAGCGCTCCAGATTGGCTTTGACCGTTTCGATCTCCTGGGCGTGGGTTGGCCCGTTGATCAGCCCCAGAAGCTTTCCATCGATGATGCCGTTCGGCCGTAGCCCGTTGTCGTGTTGCATCCCCTGGATGCTCTTGTAGAGCCGGCGGTCGTAGGTGACATCGTTCCGCTTCCGGCTCTGGAGGCCGAGTCGCGCGCGGACGAGTGGAATGCGAGCATCCTTCCGCCCCGGACGGATGGCCGGACCTTTGGGAATGCGGTTCGTCTCAGCATTGCCGTTCCGGCTGCGCAGTTCGGCGAGCGTTTGCCTGAGCTTGTCAAACCCTTGCGCCGGCGGGTTGTAGCTTTCGATTGCGGCGTCGATGTCGCGCGCCTGAAATACGGTTTTTAGGATAGCGCCCGGATCGGGCGTGTGGCTGCCATATTCGACCTGCGCAAAAACACGCCGCGGCGCGATACGTCCGGTCGACAGATGCCGGGCGAACGTGAGCAGCGAATAAGTGAGGCTGATGTCGCCTTGGGCCAGTTGTCCGGCGCTGTTGAAGGTGTCGAAAGGCGGCGCCGGATAGTCGGAGGGCGACAGACCGTCGGCGGCGGCGTTGTTGAGCCGTGCGATTACCGCCTTGGCGCGCGCGGTGAGGGCGCCGTCCTTGATCCACAGCGGCGCGTAGTTGTGCGCGGTGTAGTAGTCCACGATCGCCTTGCGCTCGGCGGTGCGCTCGACACCGGTGCCGAAGGTCTTGGCGGTGAGGATCGTGCGCAAGGCTTCGCTGATCGCGGAATCGTTCGGCGCAACCGGCTTGTCGAGCATCGTGCCGAGCGCGGGAGCGCTGGCGTCGGTCTTGGCCGGCGCCTGTTCGGTCGCCGGTGGCGTGGGCTGCGTGGGCGATGCTGGCGCCGAGAGGCTCTGTGTTGGCGCCGTGACGATCAGGGCCAGCACAGTGCCGGCGAGGAGGCGGCCAACTTGTCCATTGCGCATTTCAACTCACTCCAACTCAACGCAACAACTTTCTGCGCGCTCGCAATGTGTGGCGGCGTTAACGCTTTCGCCGCACGCAATCACTGCATCATTATGCGACCGAATGGCCGGCGGGACGACCCGTGTCCGGCCCTTATTTAGTCTTGCTTCTGATCACGGCTAACGCGTGCGGTGCGCATGGTTAAGCCGGCTGAATTCGGTCTCAATCGGCGGCGGCGCGCTCTTTACGCGGGCGGCTGGCCTCGTCGAGGCCGAGGCCTTCCAGTTTGCGATATAGAGTCGAACGGCCGATCTTGAGCCGGCGTGCCACTTCCGACATCTGTCCGCGATAATGGTTGATGGCGAAGCGGATGATTTCGATTTCGATCTCTTCGAGCGGGCGCACCTCATTTTGCGTATCGATGAGATGCAGCACGTGATCCGGCAGCGTTAACGCTTTGTGCCCGCCTGCCTCTTCTCGGATGTCCGGCAGGCTTGCAGCCATCGTCGGCGCCGGCTCGAGCAGGGGCCGAACCGTGTCACCGGCTTCGCCAAGCTGCGCCGATACCTGCGGGAACTCGTTGACGCCGATCTCCTCACCGTCGGCCAGAACCACGGCGCGGAAAATCGCGTTCTCGAGCTGGCGCACATTGCCCGGCCATTTGAACGTGGCGAGCAGCGCCATCGCCTCGGCGCTAAAAGCCCGCACGCGCTTTCCTTCTTCGGCCGCGATGCGCGTGAGGAAATGACGGGCAAGCGCTGGGATGTCCTCGCTGCGCCGGCGCAGCGGCGGCACCGACACCGGGAAGACATGCAGGCGGTAGAACAGGTCCTCGCGGAAGCGGCCGTCCTTCACGTCGGCGATCAGGTCGCGGTTGGTGGCCGAGATGATGCGCACGTCGACCTTGACGTTCTTGCGCCCGCCAACCGGTTCCACTTCGCCTTCCTGCAGCGCGCGCAGCAGCTTCACTTGGGCGGAGAGCGGCAATTCGCCGACCTCGTCGAGGAACAGCGTGCCGCCATCGGCCTCGATGAATTTGCCCGTGTGCTTTTCGGTGGCGCCGGTAAAGGCGCCCTTTTCGTGGCCGAACAGGATCAACTCGACGAGGTTCTCCGGCAGAGCGCCGCAGTTGACGGCGACGAACGGCTTGGCGCGGCGCCCGCTTGAGCCGTGGATGGCGCGTGCGATCAATTCCTTGCCGACGCCGGACTCGCCTTCGATCAGAACAGGGATGGCGGACGCCGCCGCCTTCTCGGCCGCGCGCAACACCGGGCGCATGGTTTCCGAGCGCGTTATGACGTCGGCGATCGACAGCGTGCCTTCGCGGCTGCGCTTCAGGCGTTGCACTTCGCCGGCCAACGCGCGGGCCGCCAGCGCATTGTGCAGCGACACCTGCAGCCGCTCCGGGCTCGCCGGCTTGACCACGAAGTCAACCGCGCCCGCGCGCATGGCCGACACCACGTTATCGATGCCGCCATGAGCGGTCTGCACGATCACCGGCACGGCGATGCCGGCCTCGCGCAGGCGGGCGAGCACACCAAGGCCGTCGAGATCGGGCATCACCAGGTCGAGCACCACACAATCGACGGGGGCCGCGCCGGCGTCGGTCAGCCGCTTGAGCGCGGCATCGCCTCCGTCGGCGGTCAGCGCCTCGTAGCCGAAGCGCTGCACCATGGCCTCGAGCAGGCGGCGCTGGACTGTGTCATCATCGACGATGAGGATGGTCTCGGGCATATGCGGGTCTCCATCCGGCTCCTTGTGCCGAATTGGAGCACATTGGGCGCCCAGACTTAATGCGCCCTTAAAACGGTCGCTCAAATACCGTGCAATTCAGCGCAACGTATCGCGGGCGCGGCAGCGCAGGCGGGGTCCGCATTTTCGCCTGCCGCGCGCGTCATTTGTGCGGATTGGCCGGTTGATCCCGCCGCAGTCGCGTCCGATATAAGTCAAGCGATTCCCGTTGTTTGTTGTCAGCCCACGCGGCACCGCCCGGCGCCGCTTTCAGCCAGGAATGTCATGCCCACAGCTGTAAAACGTGCCAAATCCGCATCCAAAGCCGCCGCCAAGACCAAGCCGGCGTCCAAGGCCGTTACCAAGCTCCGTGTCGGACTGCGTCTCGGGCAATTGCCTGAATGGAATCTGGACGATCTTTATCCCGGCATGGACAGCCCCGCGCTCAAGCGCGACTTGGCGTGGGCCGATACCGAATGCGCGGCATTCGAAGAGGTTTACAAGGGCAAGCTGCAGGCGATTGCCGCCGGCGAACGGGCCGGGCAGATGCTGGCCGAGGTGCTCAAGCGTTACGAGGTGATCGAGGACAGGCTCGGCCGCCTGATCTCGTATGCCTCGCTGCTTTATGCCGGCAACAGCGGCGACCCGGCGCGCGCCAAGTTCTATGGCGACGTGCAGGAGAAGCTCACTGACGCTTCGATCCATCTTCTGTTCTTCACGCTCGAGCTCAACCGCGTCGATGACGCCGCGCTCGAGGCCGCCATGGCCGATCCGGCACTCGGCCACTACCGGCCGTGGATCGAGGACGTGCGCAAGGAGAAGCCCTATCAACTCGAGGACCGCGTCGAACAGCTGTTCCACGAGAAGTCGATGACCGGCTATTCGGCCTGGAATCGACAGTTTGACGAGACCATCAACGGCTTGCGCTTCAAGGTCGGTGGCAAGGAATTGCCGATCGAGCCGACCCTCAATCTGTTGCAGGATGTTGACGGCAAAAAGCGCAAGGCCGCTGCCGAGGCGCTGGCCAAGACTTTCAGGACGAACCTGCGCGGCTTCGCGCTGATCACCAACACGCTTGCCAAGGACAAGGAGATTTCCGACCGCTGGCGCGGCTTTAAGGACATCGCGGACGCGCGCCATCTGTCCAACCGCGTCGAGCCCGAAGTTGTGGACGCGCTGGTCGATGCCGTGCGCAACGCCTATCCCAAGCTGTCGCACCGCTACTATGCGCTGAAGGCAAAATGGTTCGGCAAGAAGACGCTGCCGCATTGGGACCGCAACGCGCCGTTGCCAAAGGTGGCGCAGCGCACGATTTCGTGGGAGGACGCGCGCGGCACTATCCTCACCGCCTATGGCGCCTTCTCGCCCAAGATGGCGGACGTGGCGGACGACTTCTTCGAAAAGCGCTGGATCGACGCGCCCGTGCGGCCGGGCAAGCAGCCGGGCGCCTTCTCGCATCCGACCGTGCCGTCGGCACATCCTTACGTGATGATGAACTACCAGGGCCGGCCGCGCGACGTGATGACGCTTGCTCATGAATTGGGCCACGGCGTGCACCAGGTGCTGGCCGCTCCCAACGGCGCGCTGATGGCGCCGACGCCGCTGACGCTGGCCGAGACCGCCTCCGTGTTCGGCGAGATGCTCACCTTCAGGAAGCTGCTCGCGCAAACCACCGACAGGAGGCAGCGCAAGGCAATGCTCGCCGCCAAGGTCGAGGACATGATCAACACGGTGGTGCGGCAGATCGCGTTCTATTCGTTTGAGCGCAAGGTGCATCTCGAGCGCCGCAACGGCGAGCTCACCTCGGACAAGATCTGCGAGCTCTGGATGTCGGTGCAGGCGGAAAGCCTAGGCCCGGCGATCGAACTGAAGCCCGGCTACGAAACCTTCTGGGTCTATATCCCACACTTCATTCATTCGCCGTTCTACGTCTATGCTTACGCATTCGGCGACTGCCTGGTGAACTCACTCTATGCGGTCTACGAGCAGTCGGAAGCCGGCTTCGCCGAGCGCTATCTCGACATGCTGGCGGCGGGCGGCACCAAGCATCATTCCGAGCTGCTGGCGCCATTTGGGCTCGACGCCCGCGATCCGAAATTCTGGGACGGCGGCCTGAACGTCATCGCCAATCTGATCGAGGAGTTGGAAGTGCTGGACGCGGCGAAGTAAGGGGCCCGCCTTATTTTCCGCGCAGGCCGGCACTAGATAATGCCGGTGAGTTCATCCATGCCCCCCACCGACGACCGCGAAAAGAACCGCTTCTCCGCCCGCGCCCGACGCTACGCCCGGGTCGGCACCAGCGTCGGAGGGGTCGCCGCGCGCATGGCCGGCGAGCGCGTGCTCGGCCGCAAGCCGAACCGCGCCGGCAACGCCATCGCGCTCACGGCCGCGCTCGGCGGCCTCAAAGGGCCGATCATGAAGGTGGCGCAGCTGCTCGCCACCATCCCCGATGCGCTGCCGCCGGAATACGCCAACGAACTGATCAAGCTGCAGAGCCAAGCGCCGCCCATGGGCTGGGGCTTCGTCAAACGCCGCATGCAGGCCGAGTTGGGTGCCGACTGGCAAAAAAAGTTTTCGGAATTCGAGCATCATCCAGCGGCGGCCGCGTCGCTCGGCCAAGTACACAAGACGATTGCGCTTAGCGGTGAACCTCTGGCGTGCAAGCTGCAGTATCCCGACATGCAGTCGGCGGTCGAAGCCGACCTGCAGCAGTTGAAGCTGCTCTTGAACTTACGCAAGCGCTTCAACTCGGCCATCGACACCAGCGAGATCGGCGTCGAGATCGCCGCCCGCCTGCGCGAGGAACTCGATTACATCCGCGAGGCCAAGCACGTCGCGCTTTACCGCGCGATGTTGAAAGACGAAGCGGCGATCCGCGTGCCCAAGGTCTGGTCGGAGCTCTCGACTGGTCGTCTGCTGACCCTCGACTGGCTCGAAGGCACGCGCATGCTGGCCCATAAGGACGCGCCGCTGGCGACGCGAAACCGGCTCGCCAAGACCATGTTCACCGCCTGGTGGGTGCCCTTTTCCCGCCACGCCGTCATCCACGGCGACCCGCATCTCGGCAACTATTCGGTGTTCGACGACGCCAAGGGCCGGCCGGCCGGGATCAATCTGCTCGACTATGGCTGCGTGCGGATATTCCCGCCGAGCTTCGCCGGCGGGGTGGTCGACCTCTATTTCGGCTTGCTCAACGGCGACGACGCGCGGGTCGTGCATGCCTACGAGACCTGGGGCTTCAAGCGCCTCAGCCGCGACATCATCGACGCGCTCAACATCTGGGCCCGGTTCATCTATGGTCCGCTGCTCGACGACCGGGTGCGCACCATCGCCGACGGGGTCAAGCCCGCCGACTACGGCCGCAAGGAGGCTTTCCGGGTGCACCAGGCGCTGAAAGCCAAGGGCCCGGTCACCGTGCCGCGGGAATTCGTGTTCATGGACCGGGCCGCGGTCGGGCTAGGCGCCGTGTTCCTGCACCTCGCCGCCGAGCTGAATTTCTTCAAACTGTTCAACGAAGCCATCGCCGATTTTGCCGTGGAAACCGTGGCGGCGCGGCAAAGCGCCGCGCTGGCCAAAGCCGGCTTGGAGCCCGCCCCTGAGAGTTGAAACGGCAGCCGTTGCCCTTCCGCCCCAAGTGCGCTAATCGCTCCGCAGGCCCCGCCTTAATTGAGACCTCCGGAGACCTCCCCCCATGGCCGACCACGGCACCGTCGAATACGCCACCGCTCCCGGCAACGACTACCCGTTCCACGAGAAGAGCTACGAGAGCTTCATCCATTTCACCTTCGTCGGCATCCTCGCCGTGATCAATATCCTGTTCGGCCTGGCGGTCGGCGGGGTGATGGGGCACTGGTTCCTGTCACTGGCGATCTTCATCATCATGATAATGGGCGCGGTGCCGGGTCTGTTCACGGGGTCGCGGACCTCGAGCTACGTGGCCTTCGTCATCTGCTTCATCATTTTCGCGTTCGTTGGCGTATCTTAAGAGTGACCTTTCCGCTTGGCGGAAACGGGGGAGGCGACAATGAAGATAGCCGTAGCCCGTGAAGCGGAGGCGAACGAGCCGCGGGTTGCCGCGACGCCGGAGACGGTCAAGAAATTGATCGGTTTGGGCGCCGAGGTCGCGGTCGCGCGCGGCGCCGGCATTACATCCGGCATTCCCGACAGCGAATTCGAAGCCGCCGGCGCCACCATCGCCGACAGCGTCACCAAGGACGCCGACGTGGTGCTCAAGGTGCGCCGCCCGGCCCCCAATGAACTCGCCGACTACAAGAAGGGCGTCATGGTGATCGCCATCATGGACCCCTACGGCAACGAGGCCGCGCTCAAGGCGATGGCCGATGCCGGCCTGACCACCTTCGCCATGGAGTTGATGCCGCGCATCACCCGCGCGCAGTCCATGGACGTGCTCTCCAGCCAGGCCAACCTCGCCGGTTACCGCGCGGTGATCGACGCGGCGGAGGAATACGGCCGCGCGCTGCCAATGATGATGACCGCGGCCGGCACGGTTCCGGCCGCCAAAGTGTTCATCATGGGCGTCGGCGTCGCCGGCCTGCAAGCGATCGCCACTGCGCGACGCCTCGGCGCGATTGTTACCGCCACCGACGTGCGGCCCGCCACCAAGGAGCAGGTGGAAAGCCTGGGCGCCAAGTTCATCGCCGTCGAGGACGAGGAGTTTAAGAACGCGCAGACCGCCGGCGGCTACGCCAAGGAAATGTCCAAGGAGTACCAGGCTAAGCAGGCCGCGCTCACGGCCGAGCACATCAAAAAGCAGGACATTGTCATCACCACCGCGTTGATCCCGGGCCGTCCGGCGCCGCGGCTGATCTCCGCCGAGATGGTAGCCTCGATGCGTCCCGGCTCGGTAATCGTCGATCTCGCAGTCGAGCGCGGCGGCAATGTCGAGGGCGCCAAGCCCGGCGAAGTGGCGCAGGCCGGCCCCGCCAAGATCGTCGGCTATCTCAACGTGGCAGGGCGTATCGCGGCGTCGGCTTCCGCGCTCTATGCCAAGAACTTGCTGACCTTCCTCGATCTGATGATCGACAAGAAAGAGAAGAAGCTGGCCGTTCCGTGGGACGACGAGATCGTGAAGGCAACGCTGCTTACCCGCGACGGCGCGGTCGTGCACTCAAATTTCCAGCCCAAGACGGCGGCTTAACGGAGATCTGACATGGAACACATCGCCAATGCGGTGGATCCTTTCGTGTTCCGCTTCTCGATTTTCGTGCTGGCGGTGTTCGTCGGCTATTTCGTGGTGTGGTCGGTGACACCGGCGCTGCACACCCCGCTGATGTCGGTGACCAACGCCATCTCCTCGGTGATCGTGGTCGGTGCGCTGCTTGCGGTCGGCGTCGCGCTGGTCGGCAACGACCAGGGCCCGGTCTGGGCGCGCGCGCTCGGCTTCGTCGCGCTGGTCTTCGCCTCCATCAACATCTTCGGCGGTTTCCTGGTCACCCAGCGCATGCTGGCCATGTATCAGAAGAAAAAGAAGTGACGGTCATGGGGGCACATCATAAAATTATTTTCTCCGTCACCCATAGGAGCGCGGCATGAGCGCCAATCTCGTCGCGCTGCTCTATCTCGTCGCCGGCGTCCTCTTCATCATGGCGCTGCGCGGGCTGTCGAGCCCGGAATCGAGCCGCCGCGGCAACTGGTTCGGCATCATCGGCATGACGATCGCGGTCGTCACCACGCTGGCCGCACATCCGCCGGCTGACGGTTTCTCCTGGGGCCTGGTGCTCGTCGGCATCGCGCTCGGCGGCGGCATCGGTGCGGTGATCGCGCGCCGGGTGCCGATGACCTCGATGCCGGAACTGGTCGCGGCCTTCCACTCGCTGGTCGGCATGGCCGCCGTGCTGGTGGCGGCGGGCGCCTTCTATGCCCCGGCCGCCTTCGGCATCGGCACCGAAGCGCACATCCACCAGCAGAGCCTGATCGAGATGTCGCTCGGTGTGGCGATCGGCGCCATCACCTTCACCGGCTCGATCATCGCCTTCCTCAAGCTGTCGGGCCGCATGAGCGGCAAGCCGATCACGCTGCCGGGCCGCCACGTCATCAACCTCGCGCTCGCGGCCGGGCTGATCTTCTTCATCGTCAGCTTCTATCTACACCAGAGCGTGGTCGAGTTCTGGGTCATCGTCGCGCTGTCGCTGACGCTCGGCATTCTCATCATCGTCCCGATCGGCGGCGCCGACATGCCGGTGGTGATCTCGATGCTCAACTCCTATTCGGGGTGGGCGGCCGCCGGCATTGGCTTCACGCTTGGCAACACCGCGCTGATCATCACCGGCGCGCTGGTCGGCTCCTCGGGCGCAATTCTGTCCTACATCATGTGCAAGGGCATGAACCGCTCGTTCATCTCGGTCATTCTCGGCGGCTTCGGCGGTGAGGTGGCGGGGCCGAGCGGCGCGGCCGAACAGCGGCCAGTCAAGCTCGGCTCAGCGGATGACGCCGCCTACATCCTGAAGAATTCCTCCAAGGTCATCATCGTGCCCGGTTACGGCATGGCGGTGGCGCAGGCGCAGCATGCACTGCGCGAGATGGCCGACAAGCTGAAAGCCGAAGGCGTCGATGTCAAATACGCCATCCATCCTGTCGCCGGCCGCATGCCCGGCCACATGAACGTGCTGCTGGCCGAAGCCAACGTGCCCTACGACGAGGTGTTCGAACTCGAGGACATCAATTCCGAGTTCGCCCAGACCGACGTCGCCTTTGTCATCGGCGCCAACGACGTCACCAATCCGGCGGCTGAAGAAGACAAAACCTCGCCGATCTACGGCATGCCGGTGCTGCAGGTATGGAAGGCGGGCACGGTGATGTTTATCAAGCGCTCGCTCGCGTCCGGCTACGCCGGCATCGACAACCCGCTGTTCTACCGCGACAACACCATGATGCTGCTCGGCGACGCCAAGAAGATGACCGAGAGCATCGTCAAGGCGATGTGAGGCGTTCGCTTCAAGCGTCCTTGCTTTCGTTTTTCTCCTAGTTGTTGTGTGCGCGAACGCCCAATTCCCAGCGACATCTCGCACAATACCACCGGTTTTATTGTGCGCGTCGATATTTGCGTGCCCTCGTTTTGCTGTGAGTGGTGTCGTCTTGCTACGAGTGGTAGCGTCGTGCCAACGCGGAATTATTCCAAAAAATTTTTAACAGAATTTTTGAGTCGCGATTCCTTATGAAGCTTTTGCGCGCGCGACACGGAAGCCAAACAGCAACGCGGTGTTTTGGAATCGCCGCGCGCGCAAGCAAGTCGTGGCGAGGGCCGAACGGCGCAATTCGATTCAATTCTGAATGATCTACGTAGGCCCTCGTTAAAGTCTGATGCACAGCTTTCGCACGACATCGGGCCGGACTGAACGCGATGCGCGCAGACCGGTAGCGCAATACACAATTACGGAGTAGCTTTATGATCCAGGACAAGAACCTCGCGCGGCAGGCTCAGCTCATTCCATTTGGGCACCGGCTCGTTCCACCGCGCGCCTGTGTCATCAACAACAAGCCGCACGTGCGGTCGTTTTTCGCCGGAGCGTTGAGCGACCTTGGCTTCATTACCCATGAATGCGGTGCACGGGACGTTGCGGTGGTGCTGGCGGACGTCGCCCCGGATCTGGTCGTCATCGGCCCGCTCGGTCCGGATGACGATCTCCCCGCGCTGCTGCGGACGCTCACAGCCTTTCCCGGCAAAGTGATGCTGTTCGGCGGCCGCAGCGCCCCATCGCTCATCAGCGCGCACGACTTCGGTGAACGGCTCGGTCTGGCGATGCTGCCGCCGCTCGGCACGCCCTTTCGTGACAGCGACCTTAAGCAGAATCTCGACTGCTTCCTACCGATTGCGCCGTCTCCCGACATTGGCATTGACGTCGACGAAGCCCTGCACAGCGGCTGGCTTGAGCTATGGTACCAGCCCAAGATCGATTCGCGCTCGCTGACGCCGCGCGGCGCCGAGGCGCTGTTGCGGGTACGGCATCCGACATGGGGTCTCGTGGCGCCAGCCTATTTCATCCCCTCGGCCAGCGATCCCTATTACCATTCGCTGTCGCAGTTCGTGATCATGCATGTAATGGCGGACTGGATGCAGTTCGCCGCCGATGGAAACCGGGTCGACATTTCGGTCAGTCTGCCGTCGCCGGTGCTGGAGGATCCGGACTTCATTGCGCACGTCTTCGGCAAGCTGCCCGCCGGTGCTGCTGCCGGCGGCCTCTTGATCGCGGCCGATTGCGCCGATGCGATGGCCGACATTGATTCGGTGCGAAGAGCTGGCGCCCATCTTGCCTTCCGCAATATCGGCATTGCGCTCGACGCGATCGGGCCAGAGGGGGCCATGCTGGTCGGACGGCGCGATCTGCCGGTGGTGGAGATGAAGGTGCGGCGCGCCTTCGTTCGCGGCTGCGGCAACGACCGCATTCGGCAAGCAGTCTGCGCTCACATTGTCGCGGCCGCGCGTGAGAACGGCGCCCGCTCAGTGGCCGACGGCGTCAGCTCCCACGCGGAGTTTCTGACGGTGCGCGAACTTGGATTCGATATGGTGCAAGGGCCCTTGTTCGCCAATCCGACGGTGGCGCACAAGTTCTCACGTTCCGTTCTCGCCAAGCGCTTCGTTGCGTGATAGCCGAAGACGCTCTCGCGCCCTAAGCCGGATTGGCGGCGACCGGCTCGTCTGCAGTTGCGCTTGCGACATGCGCCATCGGAGCTGTCTCCGTGGCGGCATGACGTAAGTGGCGGCTGTGCAGTCTGACGGTGGGGGCGATGCCGAGACGTCCGACGCCAAAGGCGGAAATGCGCCGCTCCAGCTCGTCAGGCGCGATGTTCTCCGGAATGGCGCACAGCTCGACGCCGTGCCGTCGCGTGTTCTTGCGCCCGCACCATTGGATCGGCAGCGGCGTCGGCGACTGAGGGCTCGTCGACAGAGGCTTGGCGAGTTCGAAGAACTGCCGCGTCAGCCGCGCGTATGCCAGCGCTTCGAGTGATTCTGCGGAAATGCCGGCCAGAATGCCAAACAAATCGACTGCGATGATCGGTCCGCTGTCGACCTGCTCGTACATGACGTGCGCGGTCACGCCGAACGCGGTGGCGCGGTCGTAGACGGCGAAATGCGACGGCCCCCAACCGGGATAGCTCGGCGGTCCTGGATGAAAATTATAAGCACCGAAGCCGAGTTGGTCGAGAATGCGCCCGGGTACGATGACGTCGGTGGCAAAGGAGAGCAAGCGGGCGCGCCGTAGCTGCCGGGCATCGATTGCGTTCAGCTCGTCGAGCGTCTTGGCCGGGAGCACGGCCAAATGTGGATTATGCCGGAGCAGAGCGGCCGCAAGGGGGCCCTCTTCGACCGGGCCGGTCAGCAGGATGATAGTGTCAAACATCGGACCAACGACACACGGGCCGCCTCAACACTGATGGTAAATAGAGTTGGTTGGCAAAGGGTTAATCGACAGTTCGCCGGCTGTCCGCTGGCGGGCCCTCCGCTCGAAGGCTGCCGTCGTCGTCGAATGGCTCGGACTTTGTCGCCTAGCGAATCTCATACGGCAGCGGCACTCTGTAGCGCACACGTACGCCCCCCGGCGCGTAGTCGATATGGGTTTGGGCCCGGATTTGCCGCGGCATGACGATCTCCAGGAGCCGCGAACCGAAGCCCTTGCGAGTGGGGGGCCCGACAGTCGGCCCGCCGCTTTCCACCCAGCTGAAGTCGAGGGTTCGGCAGCCCGCCTTGAGCGTCACGCGCCAAGTCGTGGTCACCTTGCCGCCGTGGACGGACAGTGCGCCGAACTTGGCGGCATTTGTGGTGAGCTCGTGCAGCGCCATGCCGAGCGACACCGCGAGCTGGGTGGATAGGTCGACGAGTGGTCCTCTCACGACAATGCGGCCACCGCTGCCGTCGTTGAAGGCGCCGAGCTCCTTGTGCAGCAAATCGGACAAGCTCACCGTGGGTTCTTCGTCGGCGAGCAGCAGATGGGTCTTGGCCAGGGAACTGATACGCCCGATCAGCGCGGTCTTGAACTCGTCGAAGTTGTCGGCGGTGCGCGCGGTCGAGCTCATGATGGCCTGTACGGTGGCGAGCGTGTTCTTAACCCGGTGGTGCAGTTCGCGGATCAGAAGCGACTGCTGTTCCTCCGCCCGCTTGCGCTCGGTGATGTCGATCAGCGTGTTGATGCCGCCCGTGAGCCGACGCGCGCCGTCGTAAAGCGGGGTGGGGTAGGCAAGGAACGGCACGCGCGCGCCGTCCGGCTTTTCGCCGATTGCTTCCAGCCCGCGCAGCGGCCGCCGCTCCCTGAGCGCGACAGCCATGGGGCTTTCTCCGTGCGGCATCGGCGTGCCGTCCGGCCGATAGAGTTTCAAGGAACCGCACCACCTGGTTCTGCCGAGCGCAGGCCGGCGGCCCCACAAATCGGCAGCGGCGTCGTTGTAATGGGTGAGGCGCCCTTTGGCGTCGGTGGTGTAGACGGCCGTCGGCAGCGCATCGAGAAACTGGTGGAAGCCCTCTGCGCGCTCGCCGTGAGGGCCTTGGCTCAGCAGGGCCTGGCCGACCGCGACCACTTTGGCCCCGGGGGCGGATTTGACGCCATCTCGCCCGAATTCATCGTTCAGGAATCCGATGGGCTTGTTCATTCGTTCCCCGAGCCGACCGACCGCGGCAACCGCTTCCCGTTCTACTTACGCTACAATGCGCGTGATTACGGAAGGTTCATGGGAACTCCGGGAATTTCCGGAACAAGACAACCTGCGCTTAACGCGGTACCCCCGGGCAGCGTGCCCGATGCCGCTCACAGCGACCGGAACATGACGTAGGCGTCAACCATGCCCCGTGTGGGATGGGCAAACACGCCAGCCAAGGTGCCGACGATTTTGAAGCCGCAGGCTTGCCATAGCCTTACTGCCCGTTCGTTGGTGGCGATTACAAAATTGAACTGCATGGCGACAAAACCGCGCGAGCGCGCCTCGTCGAGAGAATGCGCGCACATGGCGCGCGCCACGCCGCCGCCCATGTCGCCGGGCGCGACCATGTAGCCGCAATTGGCCACGTGGGCGCCGCCGCCACGGTTGTTGGCGCGCAGGTAATAGGTGCCGACCACGCGGCCATCGCGCTCCGCCACGAACACAGTGTGTCCCGGCGCGCGCCAATAGGCCAGTGCCTCGGCGCGGCTGACGTCGCTCGGGATCGGATAGGTTTCGCCGGCCCGGAAGGTCGGCTCCAAGATCGCCCAGACGGCGTCATCGTCAGCTTCCGTGGTGGGGCGGATGGAGAGGGGCGGGGGCATGATGGCCCTATATCGTCATTCCAGGCGCTAGCGAAGCGGACGGCCGGGCGGCGCGCTACTCCGCAGCCTCCTGTTTCGGCGCCTGCGACAAACCGGGGTTGAGCGCGCAAGCGTCCTCCCAGCTGATCACATTGAGCGACTTGACGAACTTGCCTACGCCGTCGGTCTGCGCACATAACATACCAAGTTCGATGATCTCCTCGTCACTGAAGTGCTTCTGCAACTCGGTATAGACCTCGTCCTTATCGATCGCGTGCTCCCCTTGCTTGAAAAGATCGGCGTAATGCAGCGCCGCCTTCTCGCGCGCGGTGAAGTACTTGCTGTTTCGGTAGTCGAACAGGTCGTTGATCATCTCCTCGCTCAGGCCCTCGTCCTTGGCAACGTTGGAGCGCACGGTCGAGCAATAGCCGCACTGGTGCGCCACCGAGATCTTGATCCGGCACATTTCCTTTAATTTGTGCGGCAGCACGCCGTCATAGAGCACCTTGTTCCAGCATTCGACCCAGGCCGCGCCGACCTTGCTGCGGGTCATGATGCTGACCACGCGCGGATCGGGCGCGCCCGTGCGCTTGGCCGATTCGACCATCGCAGCGGTTTGCGGCGTCTTCTCACTATCTTCGATATAGCGCAGCCTCGGCATGTCATTTCTCCCTGAGAAAGCTTTTTTGATGCGCCGCGCTCGCCGGCGGCTTTGGGCGGCAACGCTAGGGCTGTGTCGTTCGGCAGGCAAGGCCGCAGCGCTCGCGGTTGTGTTATGAGGATGCCATGACGGTTCTGAAGTGGCTTCTGATCGCGGGGGTCGTCGCCTACGGTGGCGTGCTGGTGCTGATGTACGTATTTCAGCGCCGCCTCATGTATTTCCCCGATGCCGTGCGCACGCTGCCCGCCGCGGTGGGGCTGCCGCAGGCGCAGGAACTGCACCTCGAGAGCATCGACGGCGAGCGGCTCGTCGCCTGGCACGTCCCGCCGCGTGGCGAGCGGTCCGTGCTGCTCTATCTTCACGGCAACGCCGGCGCGCTGAACCTGCGCGCCGGGCGCTTCCAATGGCTGGTGTCCGACGGCGACGGGCTGATCGCGTTGTCTTATCGCGGCTTCGGCGGTTCCAGCGGGGAGCCGAGCGAGCAGGGGCTCATCAACGACGCGCTCGCGGCTTATGAATTCGCCGCCGCGCGCTATCCGGCGCGCCGTATCGTGCTGTGGGGCGAATCGCTCGGCACCGCGGTCGCCATTGCGCTTGCCGCTCAGCGCGAGGTCGGCGGCGTCATTCTGGATGCGCCCTTTACCTCCATCGCCGACGTCGGCGCGGCCGCCTATCCGTTTGCGCCGGTGCGCTGGCTCATCAAGGACACCTTCCGCTCCGACCTTCGCATCGGCAAGGTGACGGCGCCGATCCTCGTCCTGCACGGCGAGGGGGACCGCATCGTGCCGATCCGCTTCGGCGAGCGGCTCTACGCCCTTGCCAACGAGCCCAAGCGCATGGTGCGGTTTCCGCAAGGCGGCCACGTCGATCTCGACGACCATGGCGCCGTCGACGTGGTGCGGCAGTTCGTGGCGGGGTTGTAACTTCGCGCGCGTTGGACAACCGCCACACCAAATGCCTATCATTCCACATATTCGACCTGGGGATAACGCCGCCTATGCTTTTCAACATTTGCAACTGCATCGCGCCGTCCGCGCTCGCCGATGCCGGCCATCTTTGCGCCGGTGGGGCGGGCTTCGTGACCGCCATGATGGCGGCGCTCGCCGCCAGCAACCGCACGCAGCCCGCCAAGACTTTGCAAGGCGAGGTGCCGGTGGTGGACCGCCTCGCGGTGCGGATTGTCACCGACAACGTCGTCATTCAGTTCGTGCCGCCGGAGACCCGCGACGGCTTCACGATCGAGCGCCGCAACGGCAATACCAAGCCCGACCGGCCGCCGCGCACCGCGCTGCAGGGCGAATGGGGCCTCGCCATGCACTGCGAATCCAGGCGCGGCGACGAGACCCGGCACGTCATGATCGACTTTGGTTACACGCCGGAAGTGTTGCTCAACAATATGGACATTCTTGGCGTCGATCCGGCGACGTTCGACGCCATGGTGCTCAGCCACGGCCACTACGATCATTTCGGCGGTATGGTTGGTTTCTTGCAAGCACGAGGCAAGGCGCTCAAAGGCAACCTGCCGTTCTATGTCGGCGGCGAGGACACCTTCTGTCTTCGCCGCAATGCCGGCGGCCAGTTCGGCGCGCTCGACCGCAAGGCCATCCTCGACGCCGATCTGTCATTGATGATGGCGGCCGAGCCGGCGGTGGTCGCCGACCACGCCTTCACCACCGGCCGCATCGGCCAGACTTCGTTCGAAAAGCCGCTGAAGGCGACCAGCGAGATCGTCGGCATCTTCGACGGCTTCGGCTGTTATCCGGACAAGATGCCGGGGGAAAAGAATACCGGCGATTATATCCCCGACGATTTCGACCATGAGGTCGCCACCAATTACGTCATCAAGGACAAGGGCCTTGTGGTGCTCACCTCTTGTAGTCATCGCGGCGTCATCAACACCGTGCACCAGGCGATCAAGGCGTCCGGCATCGACAAGGTGCACGCTGTGCTCGGCGGTTTCCACATCGTGCCGCCGCTCGGCGACGACTACATCCGCGACACCGTGGCGGAATTCAAGAATATCAATCCCGATTACCTGATCGTCGGCCACTGCACCGGCGACCGCTTCTACGATCTCGCCCGCGAGGAACTGGGTGACAAGGTGATCCACTCGGCGGTGGGGATGCGGTTCGTGTTCAACTGACCCTTGGTCGAAGTCAACACGCTCCTAGTTGACGAGCGTAAGAAATTCCTGCCGAGTGATTGGATTGTCGCGGAAGCAGCCAAGCATGCGGCTGGTGACCATGTCGGTGTCGTGCTTGTGGATGCCGCGGGTCGAAAGACAGTGATGGTTCGCCTTGAGCACCACACCGACACCTTGCGCCTGCAGCGCGTCCTGAATGGTGTTGGCAATTTGTGCCGTCATCTTTTCCTGAATCTGTAGTCGTTTGGCGTAGGCTTCGACGACGCGGGCCAGCTTTGAAATGCCGACTACCCTCTCGGTCGGCACATACGCGACCCAGGCGCGGCCGATGATCGGCGCCAAGTGGTGCTCGCAGTGGCTCTCGAACGGAATGCCGCGCAGGACGATCATTTCATCATAGCCGTCCGTCTCCTCGAAGGTGGTCGAGAGCAATTGCGCGGGGTCGGTCGCGTAACCGGAAAAATACTCCTCGAAGGCGCGCGCCAGGCGCGCCGGCGTTTTTGCCAACCCGTCGCGGTCCGGGTCGTCGCCGGTCCAGCGAATGATCGTTCGGAAAGCCGATTCCACCTCTTCGCGGGTGGGACTTTCCGAATGGATGCTGACGTCGGGTTGGATTCGGGTAACGAGGTTCATAGCGGCGATCTCTTCTATGTACGAATGGTGCCTTGTGAGAAGAGGACCGGCCCGCTTTTCGGGGAAAAAGCGGACCGGCTGTTGATCGGCTTGAGGGGGCAGGCCGATCAGCTTGCGGGCGGCAGGATGACCTTGTCGATGACGTGAATGATGCCGTTCGAGGCCGCGATATCGGCCTTCACGACAGTCGCATCGTTGATCATCACCTTGCCGTGCTGGGTGGATATCTTCACCATCGCGCCGTTGACGGTCTTGGCCTCGTTCAGCTCGGTCACCTGCTCGGCTTTCACGGCGCCCGGCACCACGTGATAGGTGAGGATCGCGACCAGCTTTGCCTTGTTCTCCGGCTTCAGCAGGCTTTCAACCGTGCCGGCCGGCAGCTTGGCGAATGCCGCATCGGTCGGCGCGAACACCGTGAATGGCCCCGGACCCTTGAGGGTTTCGACCAGTCCGGCAGCGCCGAGCGCCGCCGCGAGCGTCTTGAACTGGCCGGTACCGACCGCGGTGTCGACGATGTTCTGATTGCTGGCGCGCGCGAGGCTGCCGCCGAGCACCAGTCCCACCACGGTCAGAGCGACCGCAGCAAATGACGCAATACCTGTGATTCTGCTCTTCATCTTCTTCTAGCTCCTGGCTTGACGCGTTTGACCTTTGGGCCGGCTTTGCCGGAGTCATCGGTTCTGGGGAGCGGAGGACAGAAGGTGGTTTTGCCTTGCGCCCGTCGCCTGATAATTGAATAACAATAAAAGCAATTTTCATGTAATTCACTTTAGCGTGAAACGAAATTTAGTTTTCTTGATAAGAAAATGGTGCTATCCGCTTTTGAACAGAGGTGAAATGGAACCTGGATCATGCTGTCGGAGACCCTGACCACCGCGCTGGAGGGCTATGCAATCGGCCCGAAAGTCCGCCGGCTGCGGCTGCGTAAGAAGCTGGGGCTGGTCCAGCTTGGCGAACACACGGGGCTGTCGCCGGCGCTGCTGTCGAAGATCGAGCGCGGGCACTTGTTTCCGACCTTGCCCACTTTGTTGCGGATCGCCTTGGTCTTCGGCGTCGGCCTCGATCACTTTTTCAAAAAGGACAGCGACCGGCCGGTCCATGCCGTGGTGCGCAAGGCGGATCGTATCCGCCTTCCCGACAAGGCTGGGCAAGCTTCGCCCGCCTATAATTTTGAATCGCTCGATTATCCGGTCAGTGAGCGCAAGCTGAATGGCTACTATGTTGAGATTGAAGCCGAAGCTGAGCCGTCGGAGCCGCACGAGCATCCGGGCGCAGAAATCATTTACGTTCTAGGCGGCGAGCTTGTGGTGAACCTTGAGGGAGAGGATTTCGCGCTAGGCGAGGGCGACTCGATGTATTTCGATTGCGCTCACCCGCACACTTACCGCCGCAAAGGATCGTCACCTTGCGCGGCCGTCGTTGTGGTGACGGCGGACCCGGTTGGGACCGCCTAGAGCATGATCCCGAAAAGCGGGAACCGATTTTCGGGATCATGCTCAAACAAGAATTCTAGAGCGGGATGACGATTCGAAGAAAAATCATCCCGCTTTAGAACGTCTGATAGGTCTCGCCGTAGCGGCCGCCGACGCGGTCGAATCCGGCGACCGCCGGCTTATAGCTCTGGTCGATGTTCATGGCGCGCGCGTACGAGCCGGCTGCTTTCTGCTTGTCACCGAGCCGCTCATAGGCGAGGCCGCGGCTGGTCCACGCCTGCACGTTCTGCGGATCGATGCCGACTGCGGTGTCCAGGTCGCTGGCCGCGTCCTTGTAGTTCTTCACGGCGATGTAACTCAAACCCCGCGCGATGAACGGTGGTGCCTGATCGGTCGAAAGGCCGATGGCGGTGGTGAAGTCGTCGATGGCGTAGCCGTGCTGGCCCTCGGCCTGGTAGAGCAGGCCGCGGTTGTAATAGGCCTGCGCGTTGTCGGGGCGGATCGAGATCGCCTTGTTGAAGTCCTTGAGCGCGGCCAACATCTTGCGCTCCTGCCGATAGACCATGCCGCGTCCGAGATAGGCGTTGGAGTAGGTCGGATCGATCGACAGCGACTTGTTGTAATCGGCAAGCGCGAGGTCGACCTTGCCCGTCTCGCGATAGACCAGCCCGCGGTTGGCATAGGCCTGCGCGTAATTGGGATCGATGCTGATCGCCTTATTGAAGTCGGCGAGCGCCTCGGCGTAGCGGCCGCCCTTGCCGAGCACCGTGCCGCGCATGTTGTAGGCCTGCGGGTCGTTCGGGTTGTTGCGCACGACGGCGGTGAGGGAAGCGATATTGGCCGGCGAGGTGGCGTAGAGCGCGTCCTCGCTTTCCGGGGCGCCGGCGGTCGAATTGCCGGCGCTCAGGCTCGCGCAGGAGCCGAGCGCCGCGACCAGCGGCAGCACCAGCGTCAGCCGCCAAATCCCAAAGCCGTCATGCGCACGCTTCATCGCAGGCCACCGGGCCGAATAACGAGAGACGCTGCCGCCCCGTCACCAATCTGGCCGTGAATGCGGCGAAGGTTCGGCGTCCGGAAAAGCAATAGCGCGGGCGAATCGGGCCCGCGCCACCAATCGCAACTCCCACCGCCACGCGGCAGGGGCTTCAGCCCATACGCGGGGCGCCGCGATGGCCGCCACCCGGGCCGCCCGTGGTCGGACGGGGCTTCGACGGAAGCAGACCTTCGCGCTGCATCTTCTTGCGCGCGAGCTTGCGGGCCCGGCGGATCGCTTCCGCCTTTTCCCGCGCCTTCTTTTCCGACGGTTTTTCGTAATGGCCGCGAAGCTTCATCTCGCGGAAAATACCCTCGCGCTGCATCTTCTTCTTCAGCGCCTTCAGGGCCTGGTCGACATTGTTGTCGCGGACGAGGACTTGCACTTGTGCTCCTTCGTTGTGGCGGTTCGGGTTCCGCTCGAAAGCGCCGCAATGGCGTTCCGCTTTACGAGTTGGCGGGCTCTAGCAGAAATGTGGAAAAGAGTCCATTGCAGAGGCGCTTAGGCACCCCCCGAAGACCCTCGAATACTCGTTATATGGGCCTTTTCGGGCCCGGGCGCCACCCCGTTTGATGTTTGGCGGCTCGGCCGGCCTCCGCCACCCTCTGGTACAAAGCCCGCCAGCCGGTCGGGGGGAAGGCGCCCGCGGCGGACCCCTCCGCGCCGCCGCCGTCATTTCTCCGGCCACACCCGCGTGACATGCCCCATCTTGCGGCCCGGGCTCGGCGTGCCCTTGCCGTAGATGTGCACCGCCGCGCCCGGCACTGTCAGCCAGCGCTCGGCCTCATTCACCTCGGCGCCGATCAGGTTGATCATCTCCACCCGCCCGAGCCGCTTCACGGTCGCCAACGGCCAGCCCGCGATAGCGCGGATATGCTGCTCGAACTGCGAGACGGTGGCGCCGTCGATAGTCCAATGTCCGGAATTGTGCACCCGCGGCGCAACCTCGTTGACCGTCACCGTCTGCTTCTTCCCGCTGCCGACCACGAACATCTCCACGCCCATCACGCCGACGTAGTCGAACGCCTTGACGATGCGGGTAGCGATGCGGCGCGCTTCTGCGGCAAGCGCCGGCGTCACCTTGGCGGGCGCCTTGGACACTTTGAGGATGTGGTCGCGGTGGTCGTTCTCGGTGACGTCGAAGCATTGCACTTTGCCGTCACGCCCGCGCGCGACGATCACCGACACTTCGCGCTCGAACTTGATGAAGCCTTCCAGGATGCACGGCACTTGGCGTAACGAACGCCACGCCTCGCCGCGCTCGCTGTCCTTGGTTATTTTGGCCTGGCCCTTGCCGTCATAGCCAAGCCGTCGCGTCTTCAGCACCGCCGGCAGACCGACCTTTTCGATCCCGTCGGCAAGCTGGGTGGCGCTGTGCACCGGTGCGTAAGGCGCGGTCGGGATCTTCAGGTCTTTGAGGAAATCCTTTTCGATCAGCCGGTCCTGCGTCGTCTCCAGCACCTTGGGGTCCGGCAAGACCGGACGCCGCTTGGCGAGAAACGCCGCCGTCTTGGCCGGCACGTTCTCGAATTCGTAGGTGATGACGTCGACGCTTTGCGCAAAGCGCGCCAACGCCGCCTCATCGTCATAGGTCGCGCAGGTGGAACGCGACACTACGTCGAAGGCGCAGGAATCCTTGTCCGGCGCGTAGACGTGGCAGTTGAGCCCGAGCCGGGCGGCCGCGAGCGCCAGCATGCGGCCGAGTTGCCCGCCGCCGAGAATGCCTATGGTTGCGCCGGGCGTGAGCGCGGACTTTCGATCGAGCATTGTGCTTCGCTTCTAGTCTTTCGGCCGATTGGCGACGGTCTTGGTCTGGCGCGCGCGCCAGTCGTCGAGCCGCTTGGCGACTTTGGGGTCGCTCAGGGCCAGCACGGCGGCCGCCAATAGCGCGGCGTTGATCGCCCCCGCCTTGCCGATCGCCAGCGTGCCGACCGGGATGCCGGCTGGCATCTGCATGATCGAGAGCAGCGAGTCCTTGCCCTCGAGCGCATGGGTGTTCATCGGCACCCCGAACACCGGCAGCGGCGTCATCGAGGCCGCCATGCCCGGCAGATGGGCGGCGCCGCCGGCGCCGGCAATGATCACCTTGAAGCCGGCGTCACGCGCGCCTGTCGCAAAATCATAAAGCCGCTTCGGCGTGCGGTGCGCCGAGACGATGCGGGTGTCGTGGCCTATCTTGAGCGCGTCCAGCGTCTCGGCGGCGTGCTTCATGGTGGCCCAGTCGGACTGGCTACCCATGATGATCGCGACCGGCTTTGCCGCCATGCTCTGCTTCCCTTGGCGTCCGATCCAGCTGGAAAAGCGGACCTTGCGGACTTGAAAAACCCGTCCGCCCCGGCGGAAGGAAGCGCCGGATTATAGGTGAGGGCTCCCCGCTGGCAAGGCGAAAGCGGCTTTCGGCCCGCATCAGGTGTAGATTTAGAGGGGGATGATTCGTGAGGGTTTTAGGGACGTGGCTTGGCAGCAGGCGAAACGGGCGGCGGATGGGGATGCCGATTTGCTGGAGCGCTTGCGCGCCGAGGTCGGCCGGCTGGCCGCGGAACTGGCGCGCGCCGAGGCACGCATCGCCGAACTGGAGGCGCGCGCCGACATCGACCCGCTGCTCGAGGTGCTCAACCGGCGCGGCTTCGAGCGCGAGCTCAATCGCTCGCTCGCCTTTGTCCGCCGCTACGGCGGTGAGGCCGCGCTCCTGTTCATCGATCTCGACGGCTTCAAGGCGGTCAACGACGCCCGCGGCCACGCCGCCGGCGACGCGCTGCTCAAGGCGGTAGCCCGGACGCTTGCCGATCATGTGCGCGCTTCCGACGTCGTCGGCCGGCTCGGCGGTGACGAATTTGGCGTCTTGATGTGGAACATTGGCGAATGGCAGGCGCGCGCCAAGGCGCGCGAACTGGAGGCTGAAATCGCCGCCATCAGGCTCGCACATGGCAACGCCGTGCTGGCGGTCGGCGCCAGTGCCGGTATGGTGATGCTGTCAGCGGCGGCGACCCCCGCTTCCGCGATCGACGCCGCCGACTGCGCCATGTATGTGCGGAAAGGGGAGAGGCGAGGCGAGAGCCGCGCCACCTATTCAGCCATCACCGCGTGACACCGCGTTGGGTGTCGCGACATCATGCAATAATGTCCGGCGTGAGCTGGTCTTCGACGGCGCGAATGCGGTCGCGCAGGACGAGCTTGCGCTTCTTCAGCCGCTGAACCTGGATCAGGTCGGCCCCGGGCGAGGCGGCGAGCGCCATGATCGCGGCGTCGAGGTCGCGATGCTCCTGCTGCAGGCGCGCTAGTTGCCCTCGCAACTCGCGTTCTTCCTCGTCCGTCATTGCCACCGCTGGTTCGCTAACCGGTGGAACACCGGCCCAAAGCGTTGCGCCAAATTATCGCGTTTTCCACAGATGCGTTCAAGCGGCGGGTAACTCATCAGATTTCAAGGGGTTCGGTTCCATTGCGGGCCACTAGGCCAAGGGGTGGTCGGTAATTCCATCGCCCTTTCGGTAAATTTAGGTTAAGCTATTTTTAGTTAAACGCCACTGGTTGAGGAGACATGCTGCATGTCGATGCAATCGCATCTTGCGGAATTGGAAAAGCGGCATCAGGCGCTCGACGACGAAATCACCGATTGCCTGACCCATCCCGCGACCGATGATTTGACAATCGTCGAGCTCAAACGTCGCAAGTTGCAGGTGAAGGAAGAGATCGAACGGCTCCGGCAAACCGCCAGCGTACACTGACCGCTTCGATCGTCGATGTTAGGTTTCTGAAGGCTGAAAGACCGCCGGCTCGCCTGCTGCGAGGCGGCGTTTTTGTTTTGCCCGGGCGGCACTTTCGGTTGGGTGCCGCTGTGCGGCCATAGTTTTCTAGTGTATCTTACGGCGCTTGCCCTTGAACTGCTGAGGCCGCCATGCCGCTCTTGTCTTCTCACCGTTTTGCTCTCGCCGCCGCTCTCGTTGGCGCTGGCTTGGTGGCGGCTTCCGCCGCCCACGCCTTCACCATGCAGGATGGGAGCAACAGCGTTTCCGCCGCCGACCAGGGCTTCCTTTATCCCGACCAGGGTGCAGCGAGCGGGTCCGGTCAGTCGCAGGGCTTCAAGCAGGAAGGCGGGATGACGACGCTGAAGGAGGGAAACACCACCTTTCAGTTCGGCCACCAGCCGTCCTTCGATCAGCAATACAACACCGACCACCTGTTCGAGCCATTGGGCCATCCAACCGGCGAACGCTGAGCGGGCGGTCCAAGCCGGCCGCGTGGCACGCAGCCGCCTGGAGCCGCTGTTTCCCATAGAGACCTCGTGATGGCCGGGCTTTTTCCCGGCCATTCGCTTGTGTAGGCGGACGCCGCCGCCCGAGCCCCAATGGATCGGCCGTTTGACGGCAAAGATCCGTTCACGTATATACGTACACGGATAAACGTCTGCGAGCAGAAGGTGCCATCATGCCCACCAGCCGTCCGACCAATCCGTTGGCGCTTGCCGTGCTCGCGCTGCTGTTCGAGCGCCCGATGCATCCCTACGAGATGGCCTCGACCCTGAAGGACCGGCACAAGCACGAGAGCATCAAGCTTCGCTATGGTTCGCTCTATACGGTGATCGACGCGCTGACCGCGCGCGGGTTGATCGTCGCCAAGGAGATCGAGCGGGAAGGGCGGCGGCCCGAGCGCACCGTCTATGCGTTGACGCCGGCCGGTCTCCACGAACTGCGCGCATGGATGCGCGATCTCTTGCGCGCGCCGGCCAAGGAATACCCGCAGTTCGAGGCGGCGCTGTCTCTGATGCCAGTACTCCCGCCGGAAGAGGCGGTGTCGCTATTGCGCGCGCGCGCGCTGCAGCTCAGCGGCACCATCTGGCAGATGGAGGCGCAGCTTGCCGAACTCGCGCAGCAGGCTTTGTTGGCCATGACTGGCGGGCAGGCGCTCCCGCCGGCCTTGGCGGGCCAGAAGTTTCCGCCGCTGTTCACGGTGGAGAGTGAGTATCACTTGGCCATGGTTCGCGCCGAGCACGACTTCGTCAACGAATTGGTGCGCCGGATTACCGAAGAAGGCTGGGGACCGGTCGACGTCTGGCGCGCCGTCCAGTCCGCTTGCGCCAATCAGCATGAAATCACCGGTTCCGCACCGGACACTGAGACGCGCAGCAAACCCATGAGCAAGAGGAGTGCGTCATGAGCACCGAAACAATGAATCTCGATGCAACGCGCACGGAACAGATGATCGATCCTTATGCCGAAAAGGCAATAAGCTGGTACGGCTGGGGTTCGCCGATCGGGTTCTCAATCCTCATCCGGTCGCTGGCGGGTTCGGTCTGTCTCATGCATCTGGCCGGTCTGTTCCGCTGACGCATTTTACCTTTTTCCCGCCACGCGGGGGGAGGGAGGGCGCGTCTCACTTCTTCCGGCTCAGGAACGCCGCAAATGCCGCCTTGGCCTCGTCCGAGCGCAGCCGCTCGCTGAACAGCGCCGCCTCCTCATTGATCCGCTTGCTTAATTCGTGAATCGGGCTGCGCATCAGCTGGCGAGCCGCCTTCACTCCCTGTGGCGGCAGCGCAGCGATCGCGCGCGCGGCGGCGAGCGCTTCTTCCTCCAGCGTGTTCGGCGCCACGATCTTGTTCACAAGGCCGGCGTCCCGGGCGGCTTCGCCGTCAAACGGCCGCCCCATCACCAGCAGCTCGAAGGCGCGCGGGTGGCCCATCAGCCGCGGCACGATGAGGGTAGAGCCCGCTTCCGGCGTCAGTCCGAGCGCGACGAAGGGCGTCGACAACATCGCGTCCGCGGCCGCGACCACATAGTCGCAGTGCAGCAGCATGGTGGTGCCGATGCCGACCGCGGGGCCGGCGACGGCAGCGACGACCGGCATTTCGTTCTCCACCAGCGTGTCGAGAAAGCTGAGCACGGGCGCGGCCAGCGCGCCGGTTTTGCCGGCTTCCACGAAATCGTTGATGTCGTTGCCGGCGCAGAACGTAGCTCCGCCGGTCAGTAGCAGGCAGCGGATATCCGGCAGCCGGTTCGCTTCTTGAATTGCCGCGCTCATCACCTCGTACATCGCGAGCGTGAGCGCGTTTTTCTTGTCCGGCCGGTTGATCCTTATCGTGCGGATCGGACCGTCGTCGCTGATGAGAACATCGGGCATTCGTTTCTCTTTGTCGTCGCTGAAGCGCTCGTGGGAATCGGGTGGCGGACGGCGAGCCGTGCGGCCATGGTCGCCCGCGCAAAAAGGGAGTGCAAGCCATGGGCAGGAGTTATTACAGCACCGTGTTCGAGCAACCCGCCAACTCCGTCTGGCAGGTGATTCGCGATTTCAACAATTACCCCGTCTGGGTCGACGGCGTCGGCACGAGCCAGATCGAGGACGGCAAATCGGGCGATACTGTTGGAGCGATCCGTAACGTCCTCTACAATGGCAACCACCGGCGCCAACAGTTATTGGCCCTGTCGGACGTGGAGCGCTCGCAGACCTATTGCTTCGCCGGAGTCTCGCCGCTGCCGGTGCGGAAATTCCAGGCGACGATCCGTGTCACGCCGATCGTCGATGGCGACCGTTCGTTCGTCGAATGGTGGGCGACATTCGATTGCGCGCCCGAGCAGCACGAGGAGCGCGTTGCCTTCTTTCGCGACGCCTTTGCGGGGTGGCTCGGTTCCCTCAGGCGACATTTGCAACAGCAGGCGAGGACGGCGTAAATAAGCACCGTTTGTACCAACGGAGTCGTCATGCGGTTTGCGGCGGCACTTCTAGCGCTCGCCTTCCTTACGGGCTGCGCGCAATACGACGCGGCGCGGCAGGCCAATCTGGAGGCGGCGGCGCGGGCGAGGACGGCTGCCGACGACACGACCTGCCGGTCTTCCGGCGCGCAGCCCGGCTCTCCGGCGTACAACGATTGCCGGAGGCGGCTGGAAAACCGGCACGCGCAGGAGACGCACAGCCAAGAGAGGCTCGCCAACGAAATGTTGAATACGCCTCCACCGATCAGTCCGATTGGGCAATAGCGCGCCGGCCGTAGCGCGTGGGCGTAGCGGAATGCGGGACGGTACGTCGCCGTCACGCTGAAGTCTCGGGTTTTGCTTCGCGCCGCCCGGGCTACTTGCTAATTCCGCTAACGCCAAATTCGATAAAATCGCGGAACCGCTTCAACGTCAGGTCTCTCTTATCGTTCTTCAAGCCCTGTAGCCATAGCCAGAAATCAAGGGTGCGTCTTGGATACGGATACCTACGGGGACTTTGCGTGTCGCGGAGCCCCTTAATAAGACTCTCATGTTGTTTGTAGCAATTTTCGAAGGCCTCCAAAAAGTTCTTCTCGGAAACCGATCTTATGCCCATCACTTTCTTGGCTCCTCCAAGAGCCCTAACCGTATTCGTATCATACATCGTTAGTGCATCTGGCTGATAGAACCAGTACAGCTTTAATGTGAATGAGGGGCAGTTGAACCCTGCCTCGACTTGCTCTTCCCCATTTGGTTTAGCGCATTTGCGGACGCGCTCAATTGCTTCATGCCAGCGTTTGGTGATGGTGCTCGTGTCCCCTTCGATGACCGGTTTTTTATATATCCGATCAAGCTCTTCCCACATGTCATCGTCTTTGGCGAGCCTGCGTAAAAACTTCCCCGATTTTCCCCTCCGTAATCCGTATGCATTCAAGAAGTCGATCCGCTCCGTTGGATCCTCCCAGCCCTTTGTAGATTGCTTTATCCATGCGGCGTCACATTTGTCGAACCAAACGAATTGCTCTCTATAGCTCCACTGCCATGCAAGGCTTTCTTTCGAGGTCATTTCACACCTCCTTCGCCATCTCCCTCAGCTTGAACTTCTGTATCTTCCCCGTGCTCGTCTTCGGCAGCTCGGTGAACACCACGTAGCGCGGGCATTTGTAGCCCGCGAGATGCTTCTTGCACCATTGCAGCAATTCCTCGCTGCTGGCGTGCTTCTCGGGCTTCAGCTCCACAAACGCGCAGGGGGTTTCGCCCCATTTTTCGTCGGGCTTGGCAACAACAGCAGCAGCAGCAACAGCGGGGTGCTTGTAAAGCGCGTCCTCCACCTCGATCGACGAGATGTTCTCGCCGCCGGAAATGATGATGTCCTTCGAGCGATCCTTGAGCTGGATATAGCCGTCCGGATGCATCACCCCGAGATCGCCGGAATGAAACCAGCCGCCGAGGAACGCCTTGTGCGTCGAGGCCGGGTTCTTCAGGTAACCCTTCATCACCACGTTGCCGCGGAACATGACCTCGCCGATGGTTTCCCCGTCGCGCTTGACCGGCACCATGGTGTCCGGGTCGCGCACGTCGAGCGCTTCCAGCGCGCCGTAGCGCACGCCCTGGCGCGCTTTCTTCGCCGCTTGCGCCGATTTGTCGAGCGCGTCCCATTCGGCGTGCCAGTCGTTGACCACCGCCGGGCCGTAGGTTTCGGTCAGACCATACAAATGCGTGACATTGAAGCCGGCCTCCTTCATCGCCGCCAGCACGGCTTCCGGCGGCGGCGCCGCGGCGGTGAAGAACTCGACTGTGTGCGGCAGCGGTCGCTTCTCGGCCTCCGGCGCGTTGAGCAGCGTTGCCATCACGATCGGCGCGCCGCACAGATGCGTCACCTTGTGCGTCGCGATGGCGTCATACATCGCGCCCGCGCGCACCCAGCGCAGGCACACATGGGTGCCGGCCGCCACCGAGATCGACCACGGGAAGCACCAGCCGTTGCAGTGAAACATCGGCAGTGTCCACAGATAGACCGGATGCTTGGCCATGCCGCAGGTCACCACATTGCCGATCGCCAGCAGGTGCGCGCCGCGGTGGTGATAGACCACGCCCTTGGGGTCGCCGGTGGTGCCGGATGTGTAGTTGAGCGTGATGGCATCCCATTCGTCGTTCGGCATCGACCAGTCGTAGTCGGGATCGCCTTGCGCGATGAAGGCCTCGTATTCGATGTCGCCGAGCCGCTCGCCCGGGCCATTGTATTCCGGGTCGTCGTAGTCGATCACCAGGGGCTTGGCCTTGCAGAGCGACAAGGCCTCCTTCATCACCTTGGAATATTCGCGGTCGGTGATGACGATCTTGGCCTCGGCATGGTCGAGCGAGAAGGCAAGGATCGCCGCATCGAGCCGGGTGTTGAGCGTATTGAGCACGCCTTGCGTCATCGGCACGCCGTAGTGGCATTCCAGCATCGCCGGCGTATTGGCGAGCAGCACGGAGACGGTATCGCCGCGCTTGATGCCGCGCTTGGCCAGCGCCGAGGCGAGGCGCCGAGAACGGGCATAGAATTCCGCGTAAGTGCGCCGCAGCGGCCCGTGGATAATCGCCGTGTGGTCGGGAAAAACCCGCGCCGCCCGGTCGAGGAAGCTCAGCGGCGAGAGCGGCTGGTAGTTGGCCGGATTGCGGTCGAGATCGCTATCGTAGGGCGATTGCGCCATTGGTCGTTTCCCCTCGCATTTTAGCCACGTTACGAAGGGGACGCGTCGCAATCAATTGCCGCTTTTCGCCACTTCCCACGCGCGGGGAGAGGGAAACCTAGCCGCGCAGCACCTGCATGGTGCCCGCATAGATCAATTGCAGCCCGATCAGGAAGATCAGCAGGTAAATGATCTTGTAGAAGGCTTCCGCCGGTGTCCGCCGCACCAGCCAGACGCCGGCGATGTTGGTGACCACCGCCAGCGGCAGCAGCACCGCCGAGGTTGCGAGGTTCGTCGAGTTGAGCTGGCCGAGCAGGAAGTAGGGCAGAACTTTGAGCGCGTTGCCGCAGGCAAAGAACAGCGAGAACGTGCCGACAAACGTTTCCTTGTCGAGCTTCTGCGGCAGAACGTAAATCTGGAACGGCGGCCCGCCGGTGTTGGCGATGAACGAGGTGAAGCCCGACACCGCGCCCCACACCCGCCCGGCGATGGGGCTCGGCTGCCCGTGCGCCATGCGCGCGGCGACGCCGAACCACTGGCTCAGCGTGAAGCCGACCGCGATGACGCCGATCACCAGGCGGATCGCCGCGTCCGGCACATGGGCCGCGATCAGCCAGGCGAGGCCGACGCCGACCACCTGGCCGGGCACCATAATCTTGAGGATCGCCAAGTCCCACTTGCGCCAGTAGGACCAGACCGTCACCACGTCCTGCGTCACCAGGATCGGCGTCAGGATGCCCACCGCCTGGATCGGCGGCACGGCGATGGCGAGCAGCGGCGCCGCGATGGTGCCGATCCCGGAAAAGCCGCCCTTCGACAGCCCAAGCGCGATCACGGCCGGAATGGCCAGCGTGTAGAAGAAGGGATCGGTGATGATGGGCACGGAGGGCGGGCTACCTTCTTCTCTCTCTCGCCGCAAGCGGGGAGCGCGACGTCACCGCCTCAGTCCCACCACGCCCGAGCGGATCAGCGCGATCGACACCAGGAACATCACCCACAATGTGAGCTTATAGAAGCGGTCCTGCGGCATGCGCCGCACCAGCCAGAAGCCGAGCTGGTTGGCCGCGATCGCCAGCGGGAAGAGCACCAGCGACGTGCCCAGGCCCTTGGTGGAGAATTGGCCAAGCGCGACGTAAGGGATCACCTTCATCCAGTTCATGGCGGCGAAATACATGGCGTTGGTGCCGACGAAGGTCATCTTCGGCATCTTCTGCGCCAGCGCGTAGATCTGGTAGGCCGGCCCGCCGACCTGGGCGAGCGTCGAGGTGAAGCCGGACAGCGCGCCCCAGAACATGCCGGCGATCCGGCCCGGGGGCGGCCGCTCGCGAGCGACGCGCCAGGCGCGGATCCAGGTGTTGGCGACGAAGGCCATCGTGATGAGGCCGACGGCAAGCCGCACCGCGGCGTTCGACACGTGGGCCGCGACCAGGCCGGCGGTTGCGACCCCAATCACGGCGCCGGGCAGCACCACGGCGAGAATGCGCCCGCTCCAGTCGTGCCGGTAGACCCACACGGCGGTGGCGTCCTGCAGGATCATGATCGGCAGCATGATGGCGGCGGCTTCGAGTGGCGGCATCACCAGGGCGAGCAGCGGCAGCGCCATCTGCCCCATGCCGGAAAAGCCGCCTTTGGCCAGCCCCAGCGCCACGATCGCGGGCACCGCCAGGACGTAGAACAAGGGGTCGGTGACGATGGTCACGGGAGTGCCTTCCATCCAGCGCCGTCATTCCGGGACACGCGCCATACGCGCGTTTACGCGCATCTTCGACGCGCCATACGCGCGTTTACGCGCATCTTCGACGCGCCATACGCGCGTTTACGCGCATCTTCGACGCGCTATGGCGCGTGGACCCGGAATCCATATTCCGCAGCGCTGGGGCTATGGATTCCGGGTTCGCCGCTGCGCGGCGCCCCGGAATGACGGGATAAATTTGCGCCGGATCAAACCCTACGAATGGAGTAAGTGCCAGCCTTGTTTGCGCATGGCGGGCGTTCCACAATCGGGCCCCAACTGCAAGAAACGCCAACGATACGCCGAAGAGACGCGAAGAGGAGCCACCAATGGATGCCCGGTCGAGCCGCTACCAGGAAGTCTACACCCATTGGCAGCGCGACCCGGAAGGATTCTGGGCGGAGGCCGCGAACGACATCGACTGGTACGAGCAACCGAAGACGATCTTCGACGCGCAAGCCGGCATCTACGGCCGCTGGTTCGAAGGCGCCACCTGCAACACCTGCTACAACTGCCTTGACCGCCACGTCGCCAACGGGCGCAACGACCAAGTGGCGATGATCTACGATTCGCCGGTCACCAATACCGTACAGTCCTTCACCTACGGCCGCATGCTCTCCGAGGTGCAATTGCTCGGCGCCATCCTGCGCGACTTCGGCGTGACGAAGGGTGACCGCGTCATCATCTACATGCCGATGGTGCCGGAAGCGATCTTCGCCATGCTGGCTTGCGCGCGCATCGGCGCCATCCACTCGGTGGTGTTCGGCGGATTCGCCGCCAAGGAACTCGCCACCCGCATCGACGACGCCAAGCCGAAAGTCATTCTCTCCGCCAGTTGCGGCATCGAGGGCGCGCGCGTCATTCCTTATAAACCGCTGCTCGACGGCGCCATCGAACTTGCGCGGCACAAGCCCGAGACGTGTCTCATCCTGCAGCGTCCGCAATGCGAAGCGACGTTGATCGAAGGCCGCGACCACGACTGGCGCAAAACATGGGAGCACGCCGTCGACTACGCCAAGACCTCGGAATGCGTGCCGGTCGCCGCCACCGATCCGCTCTACGTCCTCTATACGTCGGGCACCACCGGCATCCCCAAGGGCGTCGTGCGCGACAACGGCGGCCACATGGTCGCGCTCAAATGGTCGATGCAATATCTCTACGGCATCGACCCCGGCGAGGTGTGGTGGGCGGGCTCCGACATCGGCTGGGTGGTCGGCCACTCCTACATCGTCTATGCGCCGCTGCTGCACGGCTGCACCACCATCCTTTACGAGGGTAAGCCCGTGGGCACGCCCGACGCCGGCGCCTTCTGGCGCGTGATCGCGCAGCACAAGGTGGCGGCGCTGTTCACCGCGCCTACTGCCTTCCGCGCCATCAAGAAGGAAGACCCCGACGCCAAGCTCTTGAAGCAATACGACCTCGCGCGCTTCCGCACCTTGTTTCTTGCCGGCGAGCGCGCCGACCCGCCCACCATCCAATGGGCCGAGGACGTGTTGAAGGTGCCGGTGCTCGATCACTGGTGGCAGACCGAGACCGGCTGGTGCATCGCCGGCAATCCGGTGGGCTTAGGCCAACTGCCGGTGAAATACGGCTCAACGTGCGTGCCGATGCCGGGCTATCAGGTCGACATCGTGGACGAGGCCTGCAGGCCGGTGCCGGACAACAAGATCGGCTCCATCGTGGTCAAGATGCCGCTGCCGCCGGGCGCGTTCCCGACGCTGTGGCACCAGGACGAGCGCTTCAAGGATGCCTATCTCAGCGAGTTCCCCGGCTACTACAAGACCGCCGACGCCGGCTTCAAGGACGAGGACGGCTATCTCTACGTCATGAGCCGCACCGACGACATCATCAACGTCGCCGGCCACAGGCTCTCCACCGGCGGCATGGAGGAAGTGCTGGCCGGCCACCCGGACGTCGCCGAATGCGCGGTGCTCGGCATCAAGGACGATATGAAAGGCGAGGTGCCGTGCGGCTTCATCGTGCTCAAGGCCGGCGTCAACCGCCCGCCGAGCGAGATCGAGAAGGAGATCGTGCAGCTGGTGCGCGACAAGATCGGCCCTGTTGCTTCGTTCAAATTGGCGATCACGGTCGCGCGCCTGCCCAAGACGCGCTCAGGCAAGATCCTGCGCGGCACGATCAAGAAGATGGCCGACAAGGAGCCGTGGGAGGTGCCGGCGACCATCGACGATCCGGCGATTTTGGACGAGATCGGCGAGGCGCTGAGGGGGAAGGGCGTGGGGGGATAGGGTGCTGCTCGCCGGTTGACGTGAAAGAGCAACGATTTGCTTGGACTGCTTCGGGTCGATGCTGTTGAAAAAGGCGGCGTTTCGGCTGGGAACCGCCCTGGAGCGATCTTGATGGGCTGGCACCTAATCGACTTTTGCCTTTAGGGCCGCCCGATTGGCGCCGGCTTGACGCTAACTTCGATCGGCAGCCTTGGCACCGGACGCTTACGCAAACGACGCTTGCCGCCGGTTGGGCGGCGGTCCGAGGGCGCGGAGCGCCATGGTCTTGAGGTTCTGCACGATGGCGGCGAGATGGAACTCGTCGCGCGCTCCGGAAAGACCTCGCAGCCGCATTCGCTCGAAGCCATGGTGGGTCTTGAGGTGAGCAAAGCGCATCTCGACGCGCTTGCGCTCATCACGCGACTTGAGGAAAGCCTTTGTGCGTATCAGCCGACGCGCCACATCGCGGGCGTCCTCTTGCAAATCGCGGGGAACGTGGCGCGCGGACGTGTTGGGACAGCACTTCATCTTGAGCGGACAGACATCGCAGTCGAACTTTGAGGCGCGATAGCGGAGCAAGGTGCCATCGTACACGGTGCCGGTGGTATGCAGGACCTTGTTGTTGGGGCAGACGTAAACGCCTCGGTGCCGGTCCCAGCGAAAGTCGCTGCGCGAGAAGGTGCCATCGTCGCGCCCGCTGGCATCGCGAACCGGAATGTGCGGAGCGATCCGGCGACCGACCAGCCAGCCCAGAAAACGGCCAGTCCCGTAAGCCGTGTCGGCGGCGAGCCGCTTCGGCTTTATACCGAAGCATCGCTCGGTGCGATCGAGCATCGTCTTGGTGGCCTCGACCTCGTCGTAGGTTCGCGCTGGCGTCGGCTCGACGTCGACAATGACCGCGTTCTCGATGTCGATGAGATAATTGAGCCCATAGCCGAACTGCACCCGCTTGTTGGCTTTGGCGGTCCATGCCGAGCAAGGGTCGCTCGGCGATATAACCTTCGGCGGCTTGCGGTCGGGATTGGGTTCAATCTCGGCTTCGAGTGCTGCGAGATATTCCTTGACCGCGCGCGTCTGGCGTTCGGGCTCCGCCCATTCGATCTCGTCCGGCGCCTTGCCGTGGTAGCGGCTGGCGTTAGCCTCCATCACGCTGGCGTCGACGGCAAATCCTTCGCCTTTGACCAGACCGGCGGCTATGCACGCCCGCACCACGGCCTCAAACACCTGGCGCAGGATGTCGCCGTCGCGGAATCGGCCGTAGCGGTTGACCGAGAAGGTCGAGTGGTCGGGCACAGGATCGTCGAGATCGAGCCGGCAGAACCATCGATAGGCCAGATGCAGCTCGACTTCCTCGCACAGCCGCCGCTCGAAGCGGATGCCATAGCAATAGCCCACGATCAACATACGGATCATCAGTTCGGGATCGATCGAAGGCCGGCCGATCTCGCTGTAGAACGGCGCCAGCTTCTCGCCCAGGTCAGCCAGCACTCCCGTCACGACTGGGTTGATCCGCCGCAGCAGA
The DNA here is from genome assembly GCA_963732895.1 of uncultured Pseudomonadota bacterium. GTDB lineage: Bacteria > Pseudomonadota > Alphaproteobacteria > Rhizobiales > Xanthobacteraceae > Pseudolabrys. Next base: position 279,305 of record CAVTBG010000004.1, read on the forward strand.
TGGCCTGCCGGAATGCGCCGCTCAAGATTGAACAGATAGAAAAGCTGGCTCTGATCGCCCCTCTGCCGGCCCATCATGGCAAACCTCCGCAGCCGAAAGCCCCAGACAGACGGAATCACTGTTCGCCCTTTAGCGCGAGGCCTTTTTCAACAGCATCGGTCAGAGACGGACGTTCGCCTCGTTCTCGGCAAGAGCCACTGACGGCCACAAGCACAGATGACATGACAAAAAGAAAGACCGCCTCGCGGCGGTCGCTCAATATCAGGATGGTTGCCGGCTCATGCGGCGCGCGATTGCGCTATTCTTTTTCTGTACCTTGAAAGAAGGCCCAATCCACCAAGGCCGGTGACAAACAGCGGGAGGCTGGCCGGAATTGGCGTTGTGCCGGGAACAGCAGCTGCCACTGTCCATGCGCTCGGATTGGTAAAGCTACCCGCTAGGATCGTATTAGTATTGCCGTTGTAGTCAGTGAACGATCCGTCGCCGAAAACAGTGTCGGCGATCCATGACCCGAAGTTGTCGGTATTGCTTGACGTGGGCTCCGTTCCATAGAAATTCGCAACAGACACATTGCCGGAGGCATCCGTTCTCAGATCGAAGCCCCCCGTCCATACTTGGCTGTAGCTGGCGTGATAGGTTCCAGCGTCGATTGTAAAGCCCATAGTGTCACCGACGACCCAAGTCTGGCTTACAAGACTTGAACCACCGTTGTCGGCAAAAAGATGTACGACAAAGGGGTCGCCAACGGCGATGCCCGGCGTCGTAGCGGTGGCGATTTGATCGGTAAACGTAAAGTCGTACACGGCCGCCTGGGCAGAACCGGTACTAATGGCGAAGCCAATGGCGACCCCAATCGTGGCCGCTATTAGATTAACCGATAAGCCCTGCTTCATAATTGACAGAGCTATGCGGGAAAGTGGGTGATGACGGAGTGAGATAGGCGGCGTATCGAGGCGGGTGTCGAGCCTGCCAGAACCTCTCAAGGAGAGCGATACGCCATGAACGAGACTAGCAGCGTGCTGCGGCTTCGTCAGCCCGAAGACATCGACGATCCCCTGACCAGTGTTTTGCGAGCCGGCGCCCGAAAGCTGCCGACCCAGGCTGTCGAATGCGAGGCGGCGGCTTTTTTGGCCAGTATGCAGGACCTCAAGCTCCCGGACGGCCGCAATCGGATTGTCCGGCACGGTCACGCACCCGCGCGCGAGATCCAGACAGGCATTGGCCCAGTCGAGGTCCGGGCGGTGAAGATACGGGATCGTGGCTCCGTGGAGGATGCGGACCGGATCCGGTTCTCGTCGGCGATCCTGCCGAAATGGGCGCGGCGAACGCGGAGCCTGGATGCGCTGTTGCCGGTGCTTTACCTCCGCGGCATCTCCACCGGCGACTTCCAGGAGGCGTTGGCGGCGCTGCTCGGCAAGGAGGCGCCGAACCTGTCCCCGGCGGTGATTTCCAGGCTGACGGCGGAATGGCAGGCGGAGTACGAGCGTTGGCAGAAGCGCGATCTGTCGGCCCGGCGGTACGTGTATGTCTGGGCTGATGGGGTCTACCTGCAGGCCCGGATGGAAGACAACGCCGAATGCATGCTGGTGCTGATCGGCGCCACGCCCGAGGGCAGGAAGGAACTTGTCGGCTTCCAGGTGGGCGCTCGCGAAAGCGCGCAGAGCTGGCGTGAGCTGCTGATCGAAGTGAAGCGGCGCGGGTTGCAGACTGGTCCAGAAATCGCGGTCGGGGACGGCGCCCTCGGCTTCTGGAAAGCGATTGAGGAGGTGTATCCGGGAACACGCCACCAGCGGTGCTGGGTGCACAAAACCGCGAATGTCCTGAACAAGGTCCCGCTGTCCGTGCAGGCCAACATGAAAAAGGACCTGCGCGAGGTCTACCTGGCTCCGAACCGCGCTTCGGCCGAGGCCGCGATTGACGTGTTCGTCGAGAAATACGGGACGAAATACGACAAGGCGGCCGCCTGCCTGATCAAGGATCGCGGGGCGCTGCTGGCGTTCTACGACTTCCCCGCCGAACATTGGGACCACCTGCGCACGTCGAATCCGATCGAGAGCGTGTTTGCCACGGTTCGGCACAGAACGGTTCGAACGCGTGGCTCGCTGTCATCGACCACCGCAAAGCTGATGGTGTTCAAGCTGGTCATGGCCGCCTCGAAAACCTGGCGGCGGCTGCAAGGTCAAAACCAGTTGCCGAAAGTGATCGAAGGTGTCAGATTCCAAGACGGCATCGAGGTGATTGAAGCGTCCTCAAACCGCGCCGCCTGATCGCGCCGTCACCCAAAATCCCGCATAGCTCTAATTGACACCCCGCAGTCGCCCTTCAAAATGTGCCACAAATTCAGTCAAACACCTGCCAGCCTGAATGTAAACACAAAGCAAGGCGCTAAACCTGGAGAGAAAGGCCTTTCAGCCGTGTTTTTCCGCATAGCCATTCACCAGAGCGCGGATCACGCGCTCAAAGGGCGCGCTGCACTACGTAATCGCCCTCTGGTTGCGCGCTTGAAACTGCCGCGCGACGGCATGCGATGCTCGATACGTCCTCACCCTGACGAGGGCGCGTAGTGCCCGTCTCGATAGATGGGGCGGTCCATGGCTCGAGACGCGCCGTTGGCGCGGCGCTCCTCACCATGAGGCGAAACGGCAGCGCGCTTTGCAAAATTCTCGGCAACCCAACACAATGCGGACGACAACAAACGCGCGAGACGGCGAATGCCCCACTTCATCTGCACCGCCTGCGGCACGCAGTATCCGGAAAGCGACGCGCCGCCGGCTTATTGCGTCATCTGCGAGGAGGAACGGCAATATGTGCCGCCGCGCGGGCAGACATGGACGACGCTCGACGCGCTCGCGCAAAGCCACGTCAACAGTTATCGCGAAGTCGAGGCGGGTGTCATCGGCATCGGCACGCAGCCGGCGTTCGCCATCGGCCAGCGCGCGATCCTGGTGCGCACGCCCGGCGGCAATGTGCTGTGGGACTGCATCTCGCTTCTTGACGCCGCCACCGTCACGCTCATCAACGGTCTCGGCGGCCTGCAGGCCATCGCCATCTCGCATCCGCATTTCTACACGTCGATGGTCGAGTGGGCGCACACGTTCGAATGTCCCATCCACCTGCACGCCGCCGACAAGGATTGGGTCATGCGGCCGGACCCGGCCGTGCGCCACTGGGAGGGCGAGACGTTTCAGCTCTGGGACGGCGTGAGGCTGGTGCGCTGCGGCGGTCATTTCCCCGGCGGCACGGTGCTGCATTGGGCGGGCGGCGCGTCGGGGCGCGGCATCGTCTGTTCCGGCGATATCCTCACCGTCACCACCGACCGCCAATGGCTGTCGTTCATGCGCAGTTACCCGAACCTGATACCGCTGTCGCGCCGCGAAGTGGAACATATCGGGCGGGCGCTCGCGCCGTTCGCGTTCGAGACGATCTACGGCCATTACTTCGACCGCGTCATCGTCGGCGATGGTAAGCAGGTATTGGCAGATTCAGTCGCGCGTTATGTCGCCGCGATCGAGGGGACGCGCGGGTACTAGACCGTTTTGTCGGTCCGGGGCGCGGACGAAAAGCGCGTTCACGCGCGTCTTCGGCGCGCTATGACGAGCGAACGCGGAATGACGAGCAACAAGGACCGCAAAAAAGCCGGCCGCGCGGCTGACGGTATCAGCCTACGCGGCCGGAAAGGTTGTGCGTGCCACGTGCCGGCCCGCTATCGATGCTCGTTTTAAGTCAGGATCATCATCCGCCGACATGAAACAGCGATTAAGCATCGGCGTCTATCCGCATTCCTACGGATGGCGCGGCACAATTTGGAACTTGAGGCGCCCGCCGCTGGAACGTGACGGCCGTGGACCTTATTCGCCGTCGCCGTTCTGCTCGCTCTTGCCGCCGAGCTCCTTCAGCTTGGCGAACACCGCGCTGACGTTGATGTCGGTCTGCCGCTTCTCGGCTTCCGGGGAGAGCGCCTCTTCCGGTTCCTTGGGCGCGGTGGTCTCGGAGGCGGGCAGCAGCGTCGCGCCGGTGTCGACGGGCGCCGGCTTTTCCTTGTTGGCGCGCTGCACCTCGAAGTCGAGGTCGGTCTGCGAGCACAGGCCGAGCGTCACCGGGTCCATCGGCGTCAGATTGGTCGCGTTCCAGTGGGTGCGGTCGCGGATGGCGGTGATGGTCGACTTGGTCGTGCCGACCAGCCGCATGACCTGGCTGTCCTTGAGTTCCGGATGATTGCGCACCAGCCACAGAATGGCGTTCGGCCGGTCCTGGCGGCGCGAAACCGGCGTATAACGCGGGCCCTTCTTGCGGTCGGAGGGGGTCACCGCGACCTTGGGCGCGCTCAGCGTCAGCCGCATCTCGGGGCTTTTCTCGGCCGCGGAAATCTGGTCGCGGGTGAGCTGGCCGGTCTGAATCGGGTCGAGGCCCTTGATACCCTGCGCGGCGTCGCCGTCGGCGATCGCCTTCACTTCAAGCGGATGCAGTTTGCAGAAGTCGGCGACCTGGTCGAAGGTCAGCGCGGTATTGTCCAAGAGCCAGACGGCGGTCGCCTTTGGCATCAGCGGTGCTGCGGTCGCCATGGGCAAAATCTCCTCTACGCTTCGCCCGCCCCTCGGGGGCGAAGCACTGGATCATCGGTGATGATCGGAAAGTGGCCGGAATATAGGGGGGAGGTGCGACCGATGCAACCGGGCGGCTTGACAGGGTGGGGCGACGCGTCCCATGTCGGGGTTGGGACGCGACGCGAGAAATACCGCGTTCTTTGAGGACAGGATGGCTGCCGCTCCCGAAAAAACCGCGCTCCATGTGATGTTATGCTCCCCGCGCGGCTTCTGCGCCGGGGTGGTGCGGGCTATCGAATTGGTGGAACGGGCGCTCGCCATCTACGGCGCCCCGGTCTATGTCCGCCACGAAATCGTCCATAATCGCTATGTGGTGGACGAATTGCGCGCCAAGGGCGCGATATTCGTGGAGGAACTGGACGAAATCCCCGAGGACAGCGAGCGGCCGGTCATCTTCTCGGCGCACGGCGTCCCACGCTCTATCCCCGAAGAGGCCGCCCGCCGCCATTTGTTCGCGCTCGACGCGACATGTCCGTTGGTCACGAAAGTGCACCGCGAGGCCGAGATCCACCACCGCAAAGGCCGCGAGATCGTGCTCATCGGCCACGCCGGCCACCCGGAGGTCGTCGGCACCATCGGTCAGTTGCCGCCTGGCGCCGTGACCTTGGTCGAAGACGTGGAGGGCGTCTCCGCCTTCACCCCCAGGGACAAGACCAATCTAGCCTATGTGACGCAAACCACATTGTCGGTGCAGGACACCGCCACCATGGTGGACGCGCTCAAGGCCCGCTTTCCCAACATCGTCGGCCCGCACAAGGAAGACATCTGCTACGCCACCACCAACCGCCAGGACGCTGTGCGGCGGGTGGCGCCCTTGGTCGATGCCGTGATTGTTGTCGGCGCGCCGAACTCGTCGAATTCGCAGCGCCTGAAGGAAGTCGCGCTGCGTGCCGGTTGCCCGCATGCGACCTTGGTGCAGCGCGCCGCCGACATCCACTGGGAGGAATTCAAGGGGGTGGAGCGCATCGGCGTCACCGCCGGCGCCTCGGCGCCGGAAGTCCTGGTCGAGGAGGTGCTCGACGCCTTCGCCAAGCGCTACACGATCAGCGTGGAGACCGTCACCGCTACCGAGGAACGCATGTTCTTCCCGCTGCCCCGCCCGCTGCGGGAGACCCAGGCGGCGGAGTGACGCGTTCATGGCCGTCTATACCGACGTCACCGCCGACGATCTCACTCATTTCCTTGCCGGCTACGACATCGGCGAATTGCTCGCGTACAAGGGTATTGCCGAGGGCGTCGAGAATTCCAACTTCCTGGTCCATACCGAGACCGGTAATTTCATCCTGACGCTCTACGAGAAGCGGGTGGCAGAAGGCGACCTGCCGTTCTTCCTGGCGCTGATGGAGCATCTGGCGACCCGCGGCATCACCTGCCCGCAGCCGGTGCGCAACCGTCATGGCGGTGTGCTCGGCCGCGTCGCCGGCCGCCCGGCAGCAATCGTCACCTTTCTCGACGGCATGTGGATCCGCCGCCCGAGCGCCGCCCATTGCGCAGCGCTCGGCGAAGCGCTGGCGCAACTGCACCTCGCCGGCTCAGATTTCGAGATGAAGCGGGCGAACGCGCTCGGCATGGAGAGCTGGCGGCCGCTCTACGCCCAGGCCAAGGACCGCGGCGACAGCGTGCGGCCGGGCCTGTGCGACGCGATCGCGCAAGAACTCGACGTACTGGCCCAGAATTGGCCGGCCGATCTTCCGCACGGCGTGATCCACGCCGATCTTTTTCCGGACAACGTGTTCTTCCTCAGCGATGAATTGTCCGGGCTGATCGATTTCTATTTCGCCTGCACCGATACGCTTGTCTACGATGTCGCCATTTGTCTCAACGCCTGGTGTTTCGAGCCAGACCATTCCTACAACGTCACCAAGGGCCGCGCGCTGCTCAAGGCCTATGCGGCGGCGCGGGCGTTGAGTTTGAATGAGCGTGACGCGCTGCCGGTGCTGGCGCGCGGCGCGGCGATGCGCTTCTTGCTCACCCGCCTGGTCGACTGGCTGGCTGGGGCGAACGGCGCTCTGGTCAAGCCGAAAGACCCTCTGGAATATTTCCGGAAGCTGCGTTTTCACCAGTCGGTGAAAAATGTCGGCGACTACGGTTTCGACTAGCGAGATCGTCAAAGAAGCTTATCCCCGCCGTGCATGCCAATGCCATTTGAGGTGCCGGTAGGAACAGGGATCGGAAAATTCGTCCAATGAGCGAGCTGCGCGTCACCATCCACACGGACGGCGCCTGTTCGGGCAACCCGGGCCCCGGGGGCTGGGGGGCGATCCTGTCGTTCGGCGAACATGAAAAAGAGCTCATGGGCGGCGAGGCGCACACCACCAATAACCGCATGGAACTGATGGCGGCGATTTCCGGGCTAGAAGCGCTCAAGCGTCCGTGCATTGTGGATATTCACACCGACAGCCAATACCTGCGCAATGGCATCACCAAGTGGATCAACGGCTGGAAGCGCAACGGTTGGCGCACCGCCGACAAGAAGCCGGTGAAGAACGTCGATCTCTGGAAGCGGCTCGACGAGGCGCTGCGGGGACACACCGTGCACTGGCACTGGGTAAAGGGGCACGCCGGTCACGCCGAGAATGAACGCGCCGATGAACTCGCGCGCATGGGCCTCATTGCTGCGCGCGCGGGCGCGAAAGGTGCGATGAAGTCGTCTTAGTCATTCCGGGGCGCGCACGAGGTGCGCGAACCCGGAATCCATAAACGGATTCATTGCTGCCATCTGGATTCGGGGCCCGCCGCTTCGCGGCGTCCCGGAATGACTTTAAGTCAAATTTGCCCCAGCAATGCTTCGCCGCCGGAAATATCGCACTTGCCGGGCGCGTCCTCGATATTGATTTGTTTCACGACTCCGTTGTCGACGAACATCGAATAGCGCTTGGAGCGCACGCCGAGACCGGCGGCGGCGCCGTCGAAATCCATGCCGATCCCCTTGGTGAACTCGGCATTGCCGTCGGCGAGGAAATCGATCTTGTCGCCGGCGCCGGCTGCTTTCTTCCACGCCTCCATGACGAACACGTCATTGACGCCGGTCACCGCAATGGTGTCGACGCCCTTTTTCTTGAAGGCGTCCACGTTCTTGAGAAAGCTTGGCAGATGCAGGTTGCTGCAGGTCGGCGTGAACGCGCCGGGCACGGCGAACAATGCGACCTTCTTGCCCTTGAAAACATCGTCGGTTGTCTTTGGCTTGGGACCCTCCGCGGTCATAATACGGAACGTCGCGTTGGGAAGCGTATCGCCGACCTTGATCGTCATTGGTATTGTCCTCTCGTGCTGAAGTTTCTGCTGGGTCCGGGCGCTCAAAATAGCGCCGCCGACGAATTAGCCGAGATCGAAGCCCTAGTCGAGACGGGACTTGGTCTCAAAAGCCTGCTTGCCTTCGATCACGGTGAAGGTGAGTTCGGCGGGAGCTTTCGCGCTCACACCGGGCGGCAGCCCATCGAGCAGGAAACTGAAACGGCGCTTGCCGGCAGGCGCGCCGGGTGTTTCTTTGGGCACCGGCAGCGCCCATTCCGCGCTCGGGCCCTCGACGAAAAGCTGCACTGGCTCGCCCTGAGCCGCCGCGACGTCGACCGAAACTGTGGGTTTCGGCCCATCGTTGGTGCGGTTGAGGGTCAACCCCAGCTTGGCGGGGGTGACAGGCTTCGGCACAAGCGCTTCGGCCGCGGCCAGTGTCGCCTCGTTGGCGCTCGTTCCGGGTGAAAGCGTGAGTGTGGCTTGGCCGCGCGCCGGCACACAGACCTTACCGCAGATCGCGTAGTCGATCTTCACATGCAGCTTGACCGACTGGCCCGGTTGCTTCGGCGTGACAAGCACCGGAAATATGACGTGATCCTTGTAGCCGAGGGTGTTGCCGGTCTCGTCGGTGTAAAGATGCGGAGCAGGGTAGGACACTTTGGCGGCAGCGAGATTCTGCGAGCCGGAAAAGTCGAAGCGCGGCGGCAGTCCCGAGTTGCCGGGATAGCGCCAATACGTATGCCAGCCCGGTTCGAGCTTGAGTTCGATGCCGGCGGGCAAGAGCTTCGCGCCCGGCTTGGCGGACCCCGCGATCAAGCGCATGGCGGCATGGTTTTCGTTCGCCCAGGCCGAAGCGTCGGCGGCATGCGCCGGCGCCGCAACCGCCGTGAATGCCACGCAGAGCGCAAGCAGGGAAAATTGCCTTCGGTGAATTCGATGAATATGTCCCATCATAAGATCCGGTTTAATCGGTACGGTCCTGCCGCGCCACTGAACTGATCGTGAGCAGCCGGTGATCGGAATTCGTGCAACCCGGCGAGTTTTGCCACATTTGGCGGCTCAAATATGACAGCCGCCGATTGAACTTTCAGCCTTCAACATTATTTGCAAAGACACATTGATCGGATACCCTTAAGCGTTATGAAGATCGCAAGCAAAGCGCCCGATCCGGCGGGCCGCGGCTATCTCGACGGCCAGATGTTGATCGCCATGCCGGCGATGAACGACGAACGTTTCGCCCGTACGCTGATCTATGTTTGCGCGCATTCGAGCGAAGGCGCCATGGGGATCGTGGTCAACCAGCAGGCGCAGAATATCAAATTCCCCGATCTGCTGGTTCAGCTCGAGGTTATCCCGGCGAGCGAGCGCATCGAATTGCCGACGCGGGCCGAAGACGTGAAAGTGCTCAAGGGCGGGCCGGTGGAGACCGGGCGTGGCTTCGTGCTTCATTCCGCCGACTTCTTCATCGAGAACTCGACGCTGCCGATCGACGAAGGCATCTGCCTCACCGCGACGCTCGACATCCTCAAGGCGATCGCGCGCGGCAACGGACCGGCGAGCGCCGTGCTCGCGCTCGGCTACGCCGGATGGGCGCCCGGCCAGTTGGAAGAAGAGATCCAGCAAAACGGCTGGCTGCATTGCGCCGCGGATCCGGAGCTGATCTTCGGCGGCGACATCGAGGGCAAGTATAAACTCGCGCTGCGCAAGCTGGGCATCGATCTCGGCATGCTGTCGAGTGAAGCCGGCCACGCGTAGAGCGTTTCCAGGCGAAGTGGGAACCGGTTCGCCGTCCGGAAACGCGCCAAAATAAAGGTAGCGTTTCCAGGCGAAGTGGGAAGCGGTTCGCCGTCCGGAAACGCGATGTGTCTAAGATTTCAGCGCGCGAGTTCCACCCGGTCGCCACTCAGTAATTTGCTCGCTTCCTCCGCGGTCATCGGCTCGCCGAAGGCGAACCCTTGCGCGTATTCGCAGCCGAGCTGGTAGAGCTCGACCGCGTCGGAGTCGGTTTCCGCGCCTTCCGCCACCACGTCCATGCCGAGGTCGTGGGCCAGTGAAATGATCGAGCGCAGGATCACGGGCCGCGTGCCGCGTGGCGTGGTGCGCACGAAAGACTGGTCGATCTTGATGGTGTCGAAGGGGAAGCGCTGCAAATAGGCGAGCGAGGAATGGCCGGTGCCGAAATCGTCGAGCGACAGCCCGGCGCCGAGCTCGCGAATACGGGTGAGCATCTGTGCGGCATGTTCTGGATTTTCCATCACCAGCGACTCGGTGATCTCGAGCTTGAGCGTGCCGCGCACGAGCGCTGTGCGCGCCAACACGCTGCGCAGGTCCTGGATCAGGTCGTGGCGCAACAATTGCCGCGACGAAACGTTGACGCTGGCGAACACAGGATCGCGGCCGCGGGTGCTCGCCTGCCAGGTGGCGAGCTGGCGGGCGGTGCGCTCCAGCACAAACAGGCCGAGATCGACGATGAGGCCGATTTCCTCGGCGATGGAGATGAATTCCATCGGGGATAACCGGCCCATTTTGGGGTGGTCCCAACGCGCCAGCGCCTCGAAGCCGGCGATCATCCGATCTTCCAGCCGCACGATCGGCTGGTACAGCACCTTGATCTCCTGCCGTTCAATCGCCCGGCGCAACTCGGATTCCATCGCCAGCCGGTCGGTCTTGCGCGCGCGCATCGCCGGCTTGAAGATCTCGATGCGGTCACCGCCAATGCGTTTGGCGTGATACATCGCGAGTTCCGCGTCCTTCAGCACCTCCTCGGGGCGGTGCGGCTGGTCCTCGGCCAGCGCCAGGCCGATCGAGGCGGTGAGGAAGATTTCGCGGTCGTTGAAGGCAATCGGCGCGCGCAACGTGCGGCGCAGCGTTTCGGCAAAGGCCACGATATGCGCGGGCTCGTTCTCCGAGATCAGGATCAGCGCGAATTGGTCGCCTTGTAGGCGCGCCAGCGTGTCCTGAGGCTTGAGCAGCCGGGCAAGCCGGCGGGCGGTTGTGAGCAGGATGGAATCGCCGACCGCCATGCCGACGGAATCATTGACCTGCTTGAAGCGGTCGATGTCGATTACCAGGATTGTCGGGCGGATCTGGGTATCGGAGCGGGCGAAGGCGAACGCCGCCTCCATGCGGTCAAGGAACAGTTCGCGGTTGGGCAGGCCGGTCAGGTTGTCGTGCACCGCGTCGAACAGAAGCCGCTCCTCGGCGTTCTTGAATTCGGTGACGTCGGTGACGGTGCCGACGAGGCGCACTACTTCGCCGTCGGAGCCGACCACGGGCCGTGCCTTGAGCGTGAACCACACGTAGTGACCATCATTGGCGCGCAAGCGGAAATCTTGTGTCAGTCGGCCGCGGCGCTGTTCCACCACGCTGTCGAGAGCGGCGCGGAAGCGGTCGCGATCGAGCGGATGCAACACTTCGAGCCAGCTCGCCGCCGGGCCTTCCAGCGTGCCGCGCTTGAGGCCGAGCACGTGCTCCGTCTCCGGGCTGGTGAACACCTTGTCGGCGGAGACGTCCCAGTCCCAGATCATGTCGCCTGCGCCCGTTAGCGCCAGCGCGCGGCGTTCGATGTCGGACACGATGCCGTGGGTGATGCCGCCGGCGAAAGCGTGCTGCATCACCGTAAAACCGATCAGCATCACGATCAGCACCAGGCCGCCGAGTAACGCCGGGCCGATGATGTCATTGGTGACGGTGCCCGTGATCGCCAGCCCGGCACCGAACGTCCAGGCCACCAGCAGGATCCAGGTCGGGATCAACAGCACCGCGCGGTCAAAGCCGTGCGTGGAGAGATAGATCACCAATGCGAGCCCGAATACGGCGATGCCGGCCAGCGACATGCGCGCGATACCTGAGGCCACCGCGGGATTGAACAGCGCGACGCCGACCAGGGCTGCGAGCGCCGCGAGCCAGGCGACGGTAATGTGCGCGTAACGCACGTGCCAGCGTGAGAGATTGAGATAGGCGAACAGGAACACCAGCAAGGTCGCGGCCAATATCGCCTCGCCTGAAGCGCGCCATATGCGTTCGGCGCCGGCCGACATGTCGAACACCTTGCCCCAGAAGCCGAAGTCTATGCCGATATAGACCAGCACCGCCCAGCCGAGCGCGGCGGCGGCCGGGAACATCACCGAACCCTTGACCACGAATAGGATGGTGAGGAACAGCGCCAGCAGCCCGGCAATGCCGATTACGATGCCGTAATAGAGGGTGAAGGAGTTGACCTTGTCCTTGTAGGCGTCAGGGTCCCAAAGATAAATCTGCGGCAGCTTGCTGGAGCGCAACTCCATCACAAAGGTTATGGCGGTCCCGGGATCGAGCGTAACGCGGTAGATGTCGGCGCTGTTGCTGGCCTGGCGCACCGGGCGGTCGCCGGACGACGGCGTGATGCCAGCGACGCGCGCGAGGCCGAGATCGGGCCAGAACAGGCCGGAGCCGACCATGCGGTAATGCGGCACGACGATCAGCCGATCGATCTGTTCGTCGCTGTTGTTGGTGAGCGCGAACACTGCCCAGTTCGTGTCGTGCTCGCGTGCGCGCACCTCGATGCGGCGGACAATGCCGTCGGGGCCGGGAGCGGTGGAGATCTGGATGCGGTCGTGCTCGGTGTGTACCAGGTCGGTGACGGCGGTGAGGTCGATTGCGGGCACGTCGATGCGCACGTTGACCGCTTCCACAGCCTGCGCCACTCCCGCGCCCAGCACCGGTAGGGCAAGCGCGAGCGCAACCGCGGCGGCTGTCACCCAACGTCTCACGATCAAATCCTATCCCCCGCCCACGGCCTGCGCCGGCCCGGCGCTGACGATGAACCGACAAAACAAGCCCGTTTTACCCACAATAGGGCCGACAATACGCCGATTTCGCGGCCTGCTGATGAACGCAGCCGGCCCAAACTATCGGCCAACATGCCCTTCGGGCAAGTCTCGAGCCGCATCTTCAAATCGTCAGCACGATCTTGCCGATATGCGCGCTCGATTCCATCAGCGCATGCGCCTGAGCCGCCTCCTTCAAAGGGAAGCTCTTGAACAGGACCGGCCTGACCTTGCCGGAAGTGAGCAGTGGCAGCGCGTGTTCCTCCACGGCGTGGCAAATCGCGCCTTTGTCGGCGACGGAGCGCGAGCGCAGAGTTCGAGCCGGTATGGTGCAAGCGCTTGAGCATGAGGCGCATGAAATTGACCTCGGCCTTGGGACTGCCCATGAATGCGATCTGCACGATGCGGCCTTCCACCGCCGCTGCCTCGTAGTTGCGGCCGACATAATCGCCGCCCACCATGTCGAGGATCACCTCGGCGCCTTTGCCCTCGGTCGCCTTCTTGGTTTCGGCGACGAAATCTTGCGTCTTGTAGTTCACCGCGACGTCAGCGCCGAGCTTGCGGCAGGCTTCGCACTTCTCGTCCGAGCCGGCGGTGGTGACGACACGCGCGCCGAAGGCTTTGGCAAGCTGGATGGCGGTGGTGCCGATGCCGGACGAGCCGCCATGCACGAGCAGCGTTTCGCCGGCTTTCAGTCCGCCGCGTTCGAACACGTTGTGCCAGACCGTGAGGAATGTCTCCGGTACGGCGGCGGCTTCTTCCATCGACAATCCGCTCACCGGCAGTGCGTGGCTGCCGTGCGCGATGCAGTATTCAGCGTAGCCGCCGCCGGAGACCAGCGCCATCACGCGGTCTCCGACTTTCCAGCGTTTGACACCGGGGCCAAGCGCAGCGACCTCGCCGGCGATTTCCAATCCTGGAATGTCTGAAGCGCCGGCGGGCGGCGGATAGAGGCCCTTGCGCTGCATGATGTCGGGCCGGTTGACGCCTGCGGCCGCGACCTTGATCATGATCTCTCCCTCTCCGGGCGATGGAACCGGCCGTTCTTCCGGCGCCAACGTCTCGGGGCCACCGGGTGCCTTGATGCCGATGGCGGTCATGCGGGCGGGAAGGGCAGCCATGAAATCCTCAATACTTTGCGGGCGGGACGACCTGATCAGGCGGCCCTTGTTTAGGCGGCGCCTGGCCGTGTGACAAGGCAGGCCATGGCGGCTAGATTTTCACTCTCTACATCCCGGGCTCGTTTGCTTTTCTCGAACCCGGATCGAGCGGTCAGGAGGCGCACCATGGGCATTTTCGATGAAGAGGATAAGCCGAAACGAAAAGTCGCTCACGACATCGGCCAAGACCTGACGCTCTTGTCGGTGGAGGAACTCAGCGCGCGTGTGCGGCTCTTACACGACGAAATCAACAGGCTGGAATCCGACATGGCTTCGAAACGCTCCTCGCGTTCGGCCGCCGATCAATTTTTCAAGCGTTAACCATACACGGCATGAAAGAGGTGTCCGGGTAGGTCAGCGTCAACAAAATTTCCCGCAATTGAGCCGACGACTTAAGGCGTCATTAAGCTTTCTCGTTCATTAGTATAAGCGTCCATCTTGTTGGACATTGAGTGGCTCCTGTCCACTCTGTTTGACGCCTCCCTGTTATCACCTTCGAGCCGCCGGCGACGGCGGCTCTTTTTTGTCCCGTTTTGGGTCAGCGCGGTGCATGCATGCGCGCTCGCGTTAACGCTGCGCGGCAACTATGTCTTAAGGAATTGGTCCCTGCGTCTGGACAGGACGGGGTAGAAGGGGCGATGCTAACCACCTGTTAAGAGGCGTGCTCAACCGGGCGCCTCGTTTGTGTTGGTAAGGCGTAGCGTCATGTCCGAGAATTCGTTCAGCGAAGTCCAGCCCGTATCGTTCGGCGAGCGGCTGGCCAATTCGCAGGCCTTCGCCGATGTATTCCGCGAGGGCATGGGGCTGGTGGAAGAGACCGCCACTTATCTCGACGGGCCCGGCCGGCAGGAATCCAAGACGCTCGCCCGCGCCGCGTCGCTGGCCTACGCCACCGAAAGCATGCGGCTCACCACGCGGCTGATGCAACTCGCCTCCTGGCTGCTCCTGCACCGGGCGGTGAAGGAGGGCGAGATGTCGCTCGCCCAGGCCAACAAGGAAAAGAGCAAGGTAAAGCTCTCGGCCACCGATCACCACGATCAAAACAGTCTTGAGCTGTTGCCGGAGAAGCTGAGCGAACTGATTACGCGCGCGCAAGCGCTCAATGCCAAGGTGCGCCGGCTCGATGCGACCATCCACAACCGCGCCACACCGGCGCAGGCGACGACGGCCAATCCGGTCGAACACCAACTCGGTTTGCTGCGCGCGGCCTTCGGCGCCGAAAGCGCCTAGTTCATCCACCTCAGATCAGGCCCGGTTCGGCCAAAAGGAAAAGCCCCGGCAAGCCGGGGCTTTTTGATTGCGATCGGCGCCGTCGGCTTACTTCTTTTCGCCGAGGAAGCCGGAGAACTTCTTCTGGAAGCGGGAGACGCGGCCGCCGCGGTCCATGAGGTGCTGCTGGCCGCCGGTCCAAGCCGGGTGCGAATTCGGGTCGATGTCCAGGTGCAGCACATCTCCCTCCTTGCCCCAGGTGGAGCGGGTGGTGAATTCGCTGCCGTCGGTCATCTTCACCGTAATGGCGTGATAATCGGGGTGAATTTCGGCTTTCATCGTGTTTTCGCTATCTTTTCGAGGCTTTTCGAGGATTTAGCCGGCGCGAAAAGGCTGGAAGCGCCAGAATGGCTCGTTTCGCGGGCTCTATATAGGAGCGCGCGGGGAACGGCAAGCAGGGGGCGCGAACTTGCGGCCTTCACGTTAAGCCTGCGTCCCCCAGCGCATCCGGTTCACCGGAATCCCCGAGACTGGGTTCTTGTCCTCGCCGGCGTAGACGAAGCCGCTCTTCTCGTAGAAACGAATGGCGCGATAGTTGTCCTTGTTGACCAGAAGTTCGAGCCCTTCAGGCGAAAGCCGCTTGGCTTCGTCGAGCAGCGCTGCCGCGATTCCTGTGCCCCAATATTCCGGCGCGACGACCAGTTGGTCGAGATAGCGCGTCTTGGGGTCGATGGTGACGAAGCCGGCGAGCGCGCCGCCGACGTCAGCCAGCACCACGTGTGCGACCGGCACGAGCTCCTGCTTCCAGCGCTCGCGCCACCAGGCTTGGCGGGCATTGAAATCAATCTGCGGAAAATGATGCGCCCAAGTACGCCGCCACAGTTCGATGGCGGCGTCTTCGTCGGCGTCGGCGTAGGGGCGTAGGGTGGGGGTTATCATTGTGGCTCAATCGTAGTCGGCAATTCGACGGATGTCTCGACGCGACGCATTAAGTATGCAGCGAATGAGGTTTAATCGCCGCCGTTCGGAGTGCGGTTCAGCGAGACGCGCGTTACCGCTCCGTCAGCTTGAACTCTATCCGGCGGTTGCGGCGATAGGCATCCTCGGTGTCGCCGGTTGCGATCGGGTCGAACTCGCCGAAGCCTGCGGCCACCAGCCGCTGCGGCTTGACGCCTTTGCTGATCAGGAATTTGACCACCGAAATGGCGCGCGCCGCCGAGAGATCCCAGTTGCTCTTGTAGAAACCGCCGGTGATCGGCCGTTTGTCGGTGTGACCGTCCACGCGCATGATCCACGGGATATCTGAAGGGATTTCGTTCTCCAGCCCGACTAGCGCGCCGGCGACCTTGTCGAGTTCGGCTTGGCCTTCCGGCTTGAGGTCGGCGCTATTGGTGTCGAAGAACACCTCCGACTGCAGCACGAAGCGGTCGCCAACCACGCGGATGTCCGGCCGGTTGCCGAGGATTTGGCGCAGCTTGCCGAAGAATTCGGAGCGGTAGCCTTTCAGCTCGCGCACCTTCTCGGCGAGCGCCAGATTGAGCCGCTGGCCGAGCTCGGTGATGCGGCCTTGCGCCTCCTTGTTCTTCGATTCCGTAATATCGAGCGCGTCCTGCACGGCCGCCAATTGCCGGCGTAGCGCGGAAATCTGCTGGTTGAGCACCTCGACCTGCGCCAGCGCGTTGGCGGTGATGTTCTTCTGTTTCGATAGTTGATCGGTCAGCGCGCTGACCTGGCCCTTGGCGGCTGACGCGCCGGCGCCCGCACCCTCGTAAAGGCCTTTGAATTTGTCGCTCTCGCTCTGCGCGGTGGCGAGCGAAGCGCGTAGTTGCGCAAGCTGGTCCTGCAGGTCGTTCTTGCCGGACTTCTCCATCGAGAGCAGATCGGTGAGCTGGGCGATCTGGTTCTTGAGGCGGTCGAGCGCAGTGTCCTTGCCCTGTACTTCCTGCTGCAGATAGAACTGCACCACCACGAACACCGTCAGAATGAAGATGATGCTGAGGATCAGCGTCGACAGCGCGTCGACGAAGCCCGGCCAGTAGTTCATGGTGCCGCTGTCGCCGCGGCGCGATCGTGCAAGGGCCATCACATACGCTCTCTACAGTCCATCGCGTCTGCGTTCATGCCCGCGCAAGCCGGCATTCGGACGGTCACCGGTGCACGTTCTCGCGCACCATGATTTCCAACAGTCGCTTTATCTCGCGCTGCTGCTCGGCCTGGGCGTCGACCCAGTCGCGGATCATCTGCTGCTCGGTGCGCATATGGTGCACCAGACCTTGGATCGCTTCCGCCAGGTTCGACATCGCGTTCGAGGCGGCCTTGCTGCCGCCGGCTTCGGTTACCGCCTCGCGCAGCTTGTCGAGCGCCGCGCGCACCTCGCCGCCGGTGCCGACCGGCGCGCCCGTTCCGGGCTCGTCCGCGGTGTCGTAGACCGTGGTCGAGAGCCAGTCCTCGAGCTCGGTGTAGAAGCGGTTCTGCGCCTGGCTCGATTGCAGATCGAGGAAGCCGAGGATCAGCGAGCCGGCGAGACCGAACAGCGAGGACGAAAACGAAATGCCCATGCCGGAGAGCGGTGCGGCGAGACCTTGGCGCAGGGAATCGAACATGCTGCCGGCGTCGCCGCCCGCTTTCAGCCCCTGGATGACATTGCCGACCGAGCTCACCGTCTCGATCAAGCCCCAGAAGGTGCCGAGCAGACCGAGGAACACCAGAAGTCCGGTCATGTAGCGCGAGATGTCGCGCGCCTCGTCGAGACGGGTGGCGATGGAATCGAGGATGCCGCGCATCAACTGGGACGACATCGCCATGCGCCCCATGCGGCTGCCGAGAATCGCCGCCATCGGCGCCAGCAGCACCGGCGGCCGCTCGACCGCTAGGCCTGGATCGGCGAGGCGGAAATTGTTGACCCAGGAGATCTCAGGGTAGAGGCGGATCACCTGCCTGAACGAGAGGATGATGCCGATGACCAGGACCGCGATGATCAGCGTGTTCAGGCTCGGATTGGCCATATAGGCCACCTGCACCTGGCTGTGCAGGACGAAGGCCACCAGCCCGCCCAGGACGACGAAAACGAGCATCCGGAACAAAAAGATGCGGGGGGAGGATAATTTGAGCGGATCGAGGTCTTTTGCCATGAGATTTCAGGGTCAACGCTGGCCCGGGGAATATGCCGAATCAATATGGCACAGAGCCGTGACAAGGAAAAACCGGGGCCTCCCCACGGGGCATCATAAAACCGCCGATTGAGTTCAAAATGCGGTGTTGCCTTAATCGGTGCCTTCCGCCGCCCCCGGCCGGCCGGGCTGCTCAATCCCGCGCGGCTTCGCGCAGAACCCGCAGGATCTCCTTCTGGATCGCCTCGTTGCCGGCCACCACGTTGCCCTTGACCATCATTTCGTCGCCGCCGTCGCAGTCGGAGACGTAACCGCCGGCCTCGCGCACCAGGATCAGCCCGGCCGCCATGTCCCACTGCCTGATATCGCGCTCCCAATAGCCGTCGATGCGGCCCGCCGCCACCCAGGCGAGATCGAGCGCGGCAGCTCCGAACCGGCGCAGGCCCGCCACCTGTTCTTGCACGGCACCGGTTTCCTTCTTGCCGAGCGGGATATTGGGGCGGCCGCGGTGGGGCAGGCCGCAGGCGATCACCGCGTCGCCGAGAATTTTGCGATTGGCCACTCGGATGCGCTGGTCGTTCAAGAAGGCGCCTTTGCCGCGCTCGGCCAGAAACATTTCGTCCAAGGCTGGATTGTAGACAAGACCTGCAACGATGCTGCCCTCGCGCTCCAGGCCGATCGAGATGCCGAATTGCGGGATGCCGTGCAGGAAATTGGTGGTGCCGTCGAGCGGATCGACGATCCAGGTATGGCTCTTATCGGCGCCTTCGCGGTGTCCGCCTTCCTCGCCGAGAAAACCGTAGCCCGGCCGCGCCTTGGTCAGTTCCTGGTAGAGGGTCTCCTCGGCGCGGTGGTCGGCGGCCGAGACGAAATTGGCCGGACCTTTGAGCGAAACCTGCAGTTTCTCCACCTCACCGAAATCGCGCTTGAGTGCACGCCCGGCCTTGCGGGCGGCGGCGATCATCACGTTGAGCAGGGCGGAATGGGCCATCTTTTTCTTTCTTGATCCCTCCCCCGGAAGGGCGAGGGTGGCCGCGCGTCAGCGTGGCCGGGTGGGGCGCTTAGCATATTTGGCAGGGAGACCCCACCCCGCTCGGTGGAGCTTGCCATCGGGCCAGCCTTCGGTCGGACCCGTCGCGCGAGCGCCACTTCCCCTTTCAGGGGAGGGATAGGGCCGTCAAGGGTGGATCGCGGTGAGCGTCGACAGCCATTTCTTGGCCGTCTTCTCGGCGGCGTCGCGAACCTCCTGGCTCTGCTTGGCGGCGAAGACGTCGAGCTCGGGGTCGTTGTCGCCGCCAGCCTTGGCGATAATGTGCCACTTCACCGCCTCGGTCGGGTTTGCCGGCATGCCGCGCCCGGCCATCAGGATCCGCGCGAGCCGGTCCTGCGCGACCGGACTGCCGCGCCGTGCTGCACGCAACAGCAATTCCGCCGCCGCGGATTCGTTCTTCTCAAGCCCAACGCCGTTGAACTGGGCGATGGCGTATTCGACCATGGCGTCGAGATTGCCGGCGACCGATGCCTCGCCCATCAACTGCATGGCCTTCTTCTGATCCTTCGGGACGCCGCGCCCTTCCTTGTAAAGCGTGGCGAGCGCGTATTGGGCTTTGTCGTTGCCGGCCGCCGCGGAGGCGGTGAGCAATTCCACGGCGTGCTTGATATCCCGCAGCACGATCTTGCCTTGCATGTAGAGCAGGCCGAGATCGTACTCGGCCAGCGCATGGTCGAGCTTGGACGCTTTCTCGAGCAGGTCGACGGCTTTCTTCTGATCGCGCTGCAGGCCGTGGCCGTTGAAATAAAACATCGCCAGCGCAAACATGGCGTCGGGATCGCCATGGTCGGCAGCGAGCGTGAACCAATGCGCGGCCTTGGTCTCATCCTGACCGACGCCGAGACCGTTTGCGTAGAGTACGCCGATCAGGGTCATCGCCTGCGGGTCATTTTTTTCGGCGCGCGCGGTCGCGTATTTCAGCGCCGTCAGATAATAACCACGCTGAAATGCACCGTAGGCGAGATCGGCCTGTCCAATGCCGGCGGCTTCACTGCTGTCGGCTTGCGGCGACGTTTGCGGGGCAGGGATCTTTTCAGGGGTCTTGGCCCCCTGGCCCAAAGCCGGCGATGCAAGCGTCAGCGCGGCAAGCGCGCCGAGCGCCGCGCGGGTCAAGCGCTGCGCCATCACGCGATCGCCCCCGGCAGGCTCAGTTGCGCGGCGGCCGCCCGCAGCGTTGCCGTGATTGCGCCTTCGTCACGCCACAGCCAATCGCCGAGCGCGATGAAATCGGCGCCGGCTGAGACCAGGGTTGAGATTTCTTCGATGTTTGCGGCACAGGCGACGCACGGCAATTCGAACAGTTCGGCCCACCAGGCCACTCGTTCCTCAATTGCCTCGATTGGCGGCCGCCGGCCTTCGGCGTCCTGCAGACCGAACATCACGTAGTCGGCGCTTCGCTCGGCGGCGATCATGCAATCGTGCCGGCTGACCAGTCCGCCGACGCCAACGATGCGCTCGGGCTTCAGCCGTTCCAGCACATCGGTAAAGTCGCCGAGCCCGGTAAGATGAACACCGTCCGCGCCGGCGCGCGCCACCAAGTCGGCATGGCCGTCGAGGATGAGCGCGGCGCCCGCGTCTTGCACGACGGGCACCAGTGTCTTCGCGCGGTTGATCAGGCTGCGCTCGTCGGCGTCCTGCAGGCGCAGCAGCACGGCGGCGACGTCGGCCGCAGACAGCGCCGCCTGAAGCGGCGCGCTGAACGTGCTGGTGTCCGCCAATTGCGGTGTCAGAAGATAGAACCGTGGTTGCGGCCGCGGTTCGGCTTGGTTCGGTCGCGAAGCCATGGTCCCGGCATGGTAGCCCAATCGGGCGGAAAGTGGGCGCTAGTGTCCCGGTTCCGACGTTCGTATCCCGCTGCTGCGCACTCCCCTACGAACGTCGGGATCGGACGGACACTAGCAATTATATGATTCTAGTGCGGCTTTGGAGTTGAGGTTCCGCGCAAACGGCCTGCTGCTTGCGCGCGGAACGTCAAATCTGCCGCACTCGATTAGCCTTCGCCCACGAGCCGCGTCTGCGCGAAATCCTCGAGCGCCACCCTCAGGCCGGCGATGACGCTCTGCCAGTCGCCGGGCGTGGTCTGGCGGAAAAGGCGCGCGCTCGGATACCAGGGGCTGTCGCTGCGGCCCACGAACCAGCGCCAATCCTGGATGTGGGAGAGCAAGAGCCACAGCGGCTGGTTGAGCGCGCCGGCGAGGTGCGCGACCGCGGTATCGACCGCGATCACCAGATCCAGTTGGGCGATCGCGGCAGCGGTATCGGCAAAGTCGGCGAGGGCATCATCGAAACGCGTCAGGTTCGGCCAGCGCGCGAATTCGGCCAGGTCGCTGTCGCGGGTCTCGCGCTGCAGGCTGACGAAGCTAACGCCCGGCACCGACAGCACCGGCGCGAGGCGCGCCAGCGGGATGCTGCGGTTGTGGTCGTTGGTGTGGTCCGTCCGGCCGCACCAGACGAGACCGACGCGCGGGGACGCCGCCGCGGCGAGTTTGGTCTCCCACTTCTCAAGTCGTTCGGCGGGGACCTTGAGATAGGGCACCGGCGCGGGAATGGTCGCGAGCGTGGTGCGACAAGCGAGCGGCAGGCTCATCAGGGGGCACTGCACGTCGAACGGCGGCAGCGCGTCGCCGCGGCGGACCAGCGTGACGGCAGGATCGGTGACGAGCGGCAGCAACGGCTCGGGCAATTCGAGCACGATCCGGCCGCCGTTGTTCGCCAATTTGTCCGCGACCATCGGCAGATAACGCAGCATCTGGATGCTGTCGCCAAGACCCTGCTCGGCGTGCAGCAGGATGGTCTTGCCGGAGAGTTCCTCGCCTTGCCAAAGCGGCTGGGCGAAACCGCGCGCCGCCTCCACGCCGCGCCGCCAGCGCCATTCATAGCCGGCGAGACCGTGCGCCAAGTCGCCGTGCGAGAGTTGCAGCAGCGCCTTGTTCCAGTGGGCGTCTGCTAGATCGGGCGCGAGCCGGATGGCCTTCTCAAAACTTTCGAGCGCCTCGTCAACGCGACCGAGATAGCGCAGCGCATTCCCGCGGTTGACGCGCGCGAAGGCGTAGTGCGAATCGAGTGCCAAGGCACGGTCATAGGCGGCAAGCGCCTCGTCCAGGCGATTGAGCTCGATCAGCACGTTGCCGCGGCTGTTGTGGGCGCTGGCAAAGTTGGGCGAAAGCGCCAGCGCGCGGTCGAAGGCTGCAAGCGCCTCCTCGTAGCGTTTGAGCTCGCGCAGCAGATGCCCCAAGCCGGCTTGCGTGTCGGCGTCGCCGGGTTTCTGGTCGGCGAGGCGTTGCAGGTCGGCGAGCGCGCCGGCGATATTGTCACGCGTTTCCCGCAGTTGCGCGCGCCCTTGCAGCGCGGCAGGATGATCGGGCTTGAGCGCCAGCGCACGGTCGAGGCTGGCCATCGCTTCGTCCTGGCGCTTGAGCCGGCGCAGCGCCTCGGCGCGGTTGACAAGCGCATCGACGTAAGAGGGCCGCTGGGCCAAGGCTTCGTCGTAGCTTTTAAGCGCCTCGGTGGTGCGCTGCATTGCCATGAGCGCGTTGCCGCGGTTGTTTAGTGCTTCGGGGTAGCCGGGCTTGAGCGCCAGTGCGCGTTCAAAACTTGCGATCGCTTCTTCGTTGCGGCCGAGCTTGCGCAGCGCGTTGCCGCGGTTGTTGACGGCGCCGGCGAAGTCGGGCTGCAGCGCGATGGCGCGCTCGTAGCTTTCCAGCGCTTCGGCGTCGCGGTTGAGCGCTGCCAGCACCATGCCGTAGTTGGAATGCGCGGGCGCGGCCTTGGCGTTGGCGCGCAGGGCCTGGCCGATCAGCCTCAGCGCCTCGGCCGGCTGGCCGCGCTGCTGCATGAGCACGCCGTAGAGATGCAATGCGTCGAAATTGTCGGGCTCGGCCGCGAGCACCTGCGCGTAGAGCTTCTCGGCCTCGCGTAGCCGCCCGCCCTGGTGCATGCCGGCGGCGCGCTCAAGGAGGCTGGGGATGTTGGTGCGCAGTGATTGTGGTGCTGCTTCGGCCATGAGATTTGCGCCGGCGGTGAAGGAGATGAGAACGCAAATGCTACAGGCGGCGAATCAAGGGCGAGGGTAGTCGTTCGGGCGCGAGCGTCCAAGTGAGGGGCGCCGCAAACGAAATGGCCGGGGCGAGCCCGGCCATCGCGCGTCTCAGGTTTCTGACGAAGCCCACCGCCTCATGGCATCGGGATCGGGCCCATGTCCTTGGGTACCTGATAGCCCTTCTGCACCGCCGGGCGATTAGCGATGTTGACGTACCAGCGCTTCACGTTTGGGTACTGGTTCATGTCGATGGTCTGCCACTCGAAGCGCGAGATCCACGGCCAGATCGCGATGTCGGCGATGGAATAGTCGTCGGCGACGAAATCGCGGCCTTCCAGGCGCGTATTGAGCACCTTGTAGAGCCGGTGCGCTTCCTTCAGGTAGCGCTCCTCGGCATAGGGCGCCTTGCCCGGATTGTATTTCACGAAGTGGTGGACCTGGCCGAGCATCGGGCCGGGACCGCCCATCTGCCACATCAGCCATTCGATGACGCGGTAGCGCGCCTCGCATTCCTTGGGCAGCAGCTTGCCGGTCTTGTCCGCGAGATAGATGAGGATCGCGCCGGATTCCATCAGCGCGATATTGGTGTCGCGGTCGACGATGGCCGGGATGCGGTTGTTGGGCGCGATCTTGAGGAAGTCCGGCGCAAACTGCTCGTCCTTGGAAATGTTGATGGCGTGCGCGGTATAGGGCAGGCCGAGCTCTTCCAGCGCGATAGAGACCTTGCGGCCGTTCGGTGTCGTCCAGGTGTAGAGATCGATCACGGCGGAAATTCCTTCATGGTGCGTTCGAGGAAATCGGCGCCGTGCTTAGCGAAAAACGGCCGCGCCGTCACGCCGGTGCCGCCGATTTGAAGTTCCCGTACGTCTGCCGCAACTTCGTTCAGGAACTTCAAATCGAAAGCGGCACTAGAATCATGGACTTGCTGGTGCCCCTTGGCTTCCGAAGTTCGTGTCGGAGCGTGCTGCGAAGTATCAAGAACTTCGGAAGTGGCGCACTAGACACGGCATTTTGACGCTATCGCGATGCGAAACCGGCAGCCGAGGGGTGGTTGCCCGCGGCAATTTGGGGCTGGATTGGTGGCCCGCGGTCTCATATTGAACACAGTCAAATCGCCAAACGGACCATCCGACCGGGGGCGGCGGGATTGTCGGCGCGAACCGAATCGCGCCCAACCGAACCGTCCCCTGACCATGTCAAAACATCAGCCGAACGCTGTGATGAACGCCATGACCTCCTTCAGCCGCCGTGCCTTTGGCGCGGCCGCCGCCACGCTGCTCGTCGCTTTGCTGCTGGCTGGCGGACCGGCCAAGGCCTGGAATTCCGACGACATGAGCGGCGCGCTGCCGCCGCTCGCCTTCACCATGACGCGCGCTTCCGACGGCAAGACCGTCACCGCCACCGACTTCAAGGGCAAGATTGTCCTGCTCTATTTCGGTTACACTTTTTGTCCCGACGTATGCCCGACCACGCTGCTCAATATCACCACCATGCTCAAGAAGCTGGGCAAGCAGGCCGACGACGTGCGCGTTCTGTTCGTCACCGTCGATCCCAACCGCGACACGCTCGCGGTGCTCAAGCAATACACGGAAGCCTTCGCGCCGCAGGTGGTGGGCCTGCGCGGCACCCCGAACGAGCTCGCCAATCTCGCCAAGCGCTACCGAGTGTCCTACTCGGTGACGCCGGAGCATGGCGGCAAGCCCTACGAGGTCACACACGGCGCGGCGGTCTATGTGTTCAATCGCACCGGCAACATCAAGCTCTTGTTCACCAGCCTGTCGCAGCCCAACACCAAGCTCGGCCCCGTCGCCGACGACCTGCGCGCTATGGTGGCCGGTGCCGGCAGCGGAAGCTGGTGGCGGCGGCTTTTGAGTTTTCTCTAGCTGTCATTCCGGGACGCCCGCGTCAGCGTGCGAACCCGAAATGACATGGCAACGAGCCGCTACTTCTTCATGCCGGCCGGGCCGGTGACAGGGAACGTGGCGGAGAGCGTCTTGCCGTCGGCGAACTTCAGCGTCACCGGCACGCTCTTACCAACCACCATCGACGCTTGCGGCTTCATGCACATGATGTGATAGCCGCCGGGCTGGAAGGTGAGCGTGCCACCGGCGGGCACCTTGATGCCCATGACATGCATCATCTTGGCGACGCCGTTCACTTCCTTGGTTTCGTGCAGCATGGTCGCGCCGCAGGCGCTGGACGACGCGCCGGTGAGCGTGACCGTCTTGTCGGTTTCGTTGTGCAGCGTGAAATAGCCGGCCGCCGGCCGAGCCTTGATGATCATCCGCATCCACGGCTTTTCGATTTTGACGCCGGCGGCGAGCGCGGCGGTGCCGGTCGAGCTTATGAGCGCGGCGGCGAATGCAACGCTCAAACCGAACCGCACGCTAGCCGGTCCACTGGCTCGAGTTAATGACGATCCCGCCCGCTTGGTCTTCACTTTCATCGATGACTTCCTTTTCCTCAGCCTTGCGCAAGTTGTTCAACACAAGCACCAGCCCCAGGATGCCCATCATGCCGGGTGGAATCCAGATGATGAGACCGCCCACGGTCTGGTCGTAATGCGCCCCCAGATCCGGATAGATGCGGCCGCACAGATCGTAGAACGGGTAGAGGTCCTGCGCGCTCAGCGCAATCCAGGCGCCGATAACGATCTGCGGGAAGATCGTCAGCATCGACAGCGCGGCGCGCCCGCCGAACGACACCCGCGCCGGCGGCTTCGCGCGCGGGTCGAGCACCAGCGCCCAGAACAGGATGCCGTCGACCACCATGCTCCAGTTCATCAGCGAGAACAGGCGCGGATCGATCATGGCGCGGAAATGGATCGACGGAATGAGCCAGAAGATGACGAGGCCGGCGAACAATACGCCGGCGATGATCGGTTGTTGGATGTAATGCACCGGGCGTGTGATGAGCGGATGCCGGATGACGCGCGCAAGCCATGGCGGCATGCCGCGCAGCAAGGTTTCGCCCGGCCAGGCCAGCGCCAGCAGGAACGGCCCGATGTGGTGCATCGAGACGTGCTGGATGCGGTTGAAGAAGAACTGGTGCTCGGCGAGATATTCGTAGCGCGTCTCCAGCACCGCGTAGATCAACGCGAGACCGGCGAAGAACGCGATCTTGCGTCCGAGGGAAGAGTGCTCGCCGGCCGGCATGCGCGCGAGGCCGCGCAAATACCAGAACAGCCCGAGCCAGGCGCTCAAATATTCGACGAACGAGAATTCCCACGGCGCCCAGAATGGCAGCCAGGCGACATGCGCGCGCGTCAGCCACCATAAGACGGCCGCGCTAACGCCGATCACCGTATAGACGGCGACATCGGCTTTAACGGGCCAGCGCGCGGTAAGCGCCGGCTGGATGGGGGTTTCGGCCTGGCTCATGGGACGGTTGTAAACGCCCATCGGGGCGCGGGCAGTACCTCTCACGTCGCCGCCGCCGGAACAAGCGGCATGCGGTCGCAAGGGTTCGCTTAGGGGCAGCGTCTGTCGCGATTAAGGCGGGGATGAACGGTTCCGCCCGGCCGCAAACACCCATCCCGCCCCTGAAAGGGGAGGGTGGCTGCGAGCGTTCGCGAGCAGCCGGGTGGGGTCACTTTGATTTGGACGCCTTACGCCGCCTTCTTCTCCATGTCCGCTTTCCACTGGCCGCGGGCGGCGAGCCCGTTCATCTCGGCGCGGTGGGTGAAGGCGCGTTGCGCGGTCGCGACGTTCTCAGCTTTGCCGCTCCAGGCCTTCTGCGGCGCCGCCTGCAGCGCGCGGCCGTAGGAGAAGGTGAGGTCCCACGGCAGGCCGCCGATCTTATTCATGGCGTCGAGATGGGCGGTGGCCTGTTCGTCCGACTGGCCGCCGGACAGGAAGGCGATGCCCGGCACCGCGCCCGGCACGCACTCTTTCAGCATCTTCACCGTCTTCTCGGCCACTTCCTGTACCGAGGCTTTCTTCGAACTCTTCTTGCCGGCAATCGCCATGTTGGGCTTGAGCACCATGCCTTCCAGCGCAACGCGCTGGTAATAGAGCTGCTGGAATGTTTCCTTCAGAACGAAGGTGGTGACCTCGACGCAGCGGTCGATGTCATGGTCGCCATCCATCAGCACTTCCGGCTCGACGATCGGCACGATCTGGTTTTCCTGGCAGAGCGCGGCATAGCGCGCCAGGGCGTGCGCGTTGGTGGCGATGCAAGTGTAGCTCGGCATGCCGGCGCCGATGTCGATCACCGCGCGCCACTTCGCGAAGCGCGCGCCTTGCGCGTAGTACTTCGGAAGCCGCGTGGACAGGCCGTCGAGGCCCGCAGTGACCAGTTCGCCCGGGCAGAACGGCAGGGGCTTTGCGCCTTCATCGACCTTGATGCCGGGAATAGCGCCCGCCTTCGTGATGAGCTCGACCAGCGGCGTGCCGTCTTTCGCTTTCTGCCAGATGGTCTCGTCGTAGAGGATGACCCCGGAGATGTGCTTCATGCCTTCCGCACAGCGGAACAGCAGTTCGCGATAGTCGCGCCGATTGTCCTCGGTGCATTCCACGCTGATGGCGTCGAAGCGCTTCTTGATGGTGCCGGTGGATTCGTCGGCGGCCAGGATGCCGCGGCCCGGCGCCACCATCGCTACGGCGACTTTGTTCAATTCAGCGAGGTTCATCGTTAGCCTCCATGCATTCGGTCATGCCGCCTCGGGATCGAGTCCGCGTTCGGCGTTACTTTACTCTCAGCACCTCGACCCCCGGCAAGGCCTTGCCTTCCAGCCATTCCAAGAAGGCGCCGCCGGCGGTCGAAACATAAGTGAAACGGTCGGCCGCGCCGGCGGTATTGAGCGCGGCCACTGTGTCGCCGCCGCCCGCTACCGTCACCAGTTTGCCGGCTTTTGTGAGCTCGGCGGCCGCTTCCGCCACCTCGACCGTGCCGTTGTCGAACGGCTCCATCTCGAAGGCGCCGAACGGGCCGTTCCACACCAAGGTCTTCACACGCGCCAGGACAGAAACGGCCTGCTCGATGCTGCGCGGGCCGATGTCGAGGATCATGTCGGCCGCGCCGACTTTGTCCACGTCAACTACGCGCGAGGGCGCGTTGGCCTTGAACTCCTGCGCCACCACCACGTCGACCGGCAGCACGATCTCGCGCTTTTCGGTCTTGGCGTTGTCCATGATGTCGCGCGCGGTTTGCACGAGATCGGGTTCGACCAGCGATTTGCCGACCGGCTTGCCGAGCGCGAGCAAGAACGTGTTGGCCATGGCGCCGCCGATGATCAGCGCGTCGACCTTCTGCAACAGGTTCGACAACAGATCGAGCTTGGTCGATATCTTGGCGCCGCCGACGATCGCCGCCACCGGCCGCTCCGGTTTCTCGAGCGCCTTTTCCAGCGCGATGAGTTCATCGCGCATGGTGGCGCCGGCATACGCCGGGAGCACGTGGCCGAGCCCTTCGGTCGAGGCATGGGCGCGGTGGGCGGCGGAGAAGGCGTCGTTGACCCAGATGTCGCCGAGCTTGGCGAGTTGGGCAACGAATTCGGGATCGTTCTTCTCCTCGCCGGGATAAAAGCGCGTGTTCTCGAGGCACACGATGTCGCCGGGATGCATGGCGGCGACCGCCTTCTCGGCAGTCGGGCCGACGCAGTCATCGACGAACTTCACCGGCCGCTTGATGACGTGGGACACTTCCGCCGCCACGACTTTGAGCGAATACTTCGGGTCGCGCTTGCCCTTGGGCCGGCCGAAATGGGAGAGCAGGATCACCTTGCCGCCCGCGTCCGCGATCTCGGTGATGGCGGGCGCGGCGCGCTCGATGCGGGTGGCGTCGGTGACGACGCCGTTCTCCAGCGGCACGTTGAGGTCGACGCGCACCAGCACGCGTTTGCCCTTCACATCCACGTGGTCAAGAGTGCGGAAGTTTTCCATGAAGCGTTCAACCCGTCGCCCTCATTCTTCGAGAGGCCTCGCTACCGCTCGGCTCCTCAGGATGAGGGCTGATGCTTCTATCCTCATCCTGAGGAGGCGGCGAAGCCGCCGTCTCGAAGGATGAGGCCAATGGATCTTAAACCAGCTTCCCCATCGCCACGGCCGTGTCGGCCATGCGGTTTGAGAAGCCCCATTCGTTATCGTACCACGCCATCACGCGCACCAGCGTTCCGTTCATCACCTTGGTCTGGTCCATGTGGACCGTGGACGAATGCGGGTCGTGGTTGAAGTCGATCGAGACGTTGTGGTGGTTGGTGTAATTGAGGATGCCCTTGAGCTGCTGCTCGGCCGCGCGCTTCATCGCCGCGTTGATCTCATCCGGGTTGGTTGCCTTCTTGGCGACGATCTTGAGGTCGACCACCGAGACGTTCGGCGTCGGCACGCGGATGGCGACGCCGTCGAGCTTGCCCTTGAGCTCCGGCAGCACGAGGCCGATCGCCTTGGCCGCACCGGTCGAGGTCGGGATCATCGACATCGCCGCGGCGCGCGCGCGGTAGAAATCCTTGTGCATGGTGTCGAGGGTCGGCTGGTCGCCGGTATAGGCGTGGATGGTGGTCATGAAGCCGGTCTCGATGCCGACCGTCTCGTTGAGCACTTTGGCGACCGGCGCCAGGCAATTGGTGGTGCAGGATCCGTTGGAAACCACCAAGTGGTCCTTGGTCAGCGTGTCGTGGTTGACGCCGAAGACGATGGTGGCGTCGGCGCCGTCGGCGGGCGCGGAGACCAGCACGCGCTTGGCGCCGGCGGTCAAATGGGCCGAGGCCTTCTCCTTGGCCGTGAAGATGCCGGTGCATTCGAGCGCGATGTCGACGCCGAAGTCCTTCCACGGCAGCTTGGTGGGGTCGCGCTCGGCGCAGACCTTGAACGAGCCGTTGCCAACGCTGATGGTGTCGCCCTTGACGGTAACCTCGTGCGGAAAGCGGCCATGCACCGAGTCGAAGCGAAGCAGGTGGGCGTTGGTTTCCACCGGCCCGAGGTCGTTGACGGCAACAACCTCGATATCCTTGCGGCCGCTCTCGACGATGGCGCGCAGGATATTGCGGCCGATGCGGCCGAAGCCATTGATGGCAACACGTATTGTCATGGTCTCTACTCCGGCTTTCCAAATCCGCTGACGTACCCCGCCACGCGCGGGCCGCCCATAACCCCCTATGCCGACATTTAGTGCGGTCTTCGCTAAATCGCCCGCTTTCGCGGGCGATTAAACATTAAATTCAAGCCTTTCCGAGCCTGCGCAACGCCGCCTCGGCGACTGCTTCAGACGTAATGCCGAAGTGCTGGTAGAGTTCCTTGTAAGGCGCGCTGGCGCCGAAGCCGGTCATGCCTATGAAGGCGCCGTCGGAACCGATGATGGCGTCCCAGCCCTGGCGCACGGCGGCTTCGACGCCGATCTTGACCTTGGCGTCGCCTATCACCACGCGGCGCGCGGCGTCCGGCGCTTCCGCTAGCAATTCGAAGCAGGGCACCGAAACCACCCGCGCGGCGACGCCCTTGGTAGCGAGCAGCTTCTGCGCCTCGACGGCGAGCGAAACTTCCGAGCCGGTGGCGAAGATCGACACTTCCGCTTTGCCGTCGGCCGCTGAAATCTCATAGCCGCCGGCGGCGCAGCGGTTCTTGTCGAGAAAATCCTTCGACAACTGCGGCAGGTTCTGCCGCGTGAGCGCCAAGACGCTCGGCCGGTCCTTGTTCTGCAGCGCGAGCTGCCAGCACTCGACCGTCTCAACCGCGTCGGCCGGGCGGAACACCAGGAGATTTGGGATCGCGCGCAACGCGGCGAGATGCTCGACGGGCTGGTGCGTCGGGCCGTCTTCGCCGAGGCCGATGGAGTCGTGGGTGAGAACATGGATCGCCCGCACGCCCATCAGCGCGGCCAAGCGGATCGCCGGCCGGGCATAATCGGAAAACACCAGGAAGGTGCCGGAGTAGGGGATGATGCCGCCGTGCACCGCCATGCCGTTCATGGCTGCGGCCATGCCGAACTCGCGTACGCCGTAATGGATGAAGCGGCCGGAGAAGTCCGACGCATTCATCGCCTGCATCGATTTGGTGCGTGTGTTGTTGGAGCCGGTGAGATCGGCGGAGCCACCGATCATTTCCGGCAGCGCCGGCACCAGGCTCTCCAGCGCGAATTCGGACGACGTGCGCGTCGCGATGTCCTTCGGCGTGGCAGCGAGCGACACTTTCACCGCGCGCACCGCGTCATCGAGCGGCTGCGTCGAGAGCTCGTTTTTCATGCGGCGCTCGAACTCGGTGCGCTGCTTGGCGTCGAGCGCGGCGAGGCGCTTCGCCCAGTCGGCGTGCGCGGGCTTGGCCCGCGCGCCGGCCGTGCGCCAGGCCGACAAGATGTCGGCGGGAATTTCGAACGGCGGGTAATCCCAGCCGAGCGCTGCGCGCGCGCCCTTGATCTCGTCCGCGCCGAGCGGCGAGCCGTGCGACGACGATTTGCCGGCTTTGGTCGGCGCGCCGAAACCGATTTTCGTCTTGCAGGCGATCAGCGTGGGGCGATCCGATTCTTGTGCTTTTGCGATTGCTGATACAATCGCTTGCGGATCGTGACCGTCTATGCGCGAGGCGTTCCAGCCGCAGGCTTCGAAACGCTTCACTTGATCGACACTGTCAGATAGCGATAGCGCGCCGTCGATGGAAATGCCGTTATCGTCGAACAGCACGATCAGCTTGTTCAGCTTCAAGTGACCGGCGAGTGCGATCGCTTCGTGGCTGATGCCTTCCATGAGGTCGCCGTCTGAAGCGATGACATAGGTCTTGTGATCGACCACGCTCGCGCCGAACACCGCTGCAATGTGCCGTTCGGCAATCGCCATGCCGACCGCGGTGGCGAGCCCCTGGCCAAGCGGGCCGGTGGTGGTCTCGATGCCCGGCGTGTGGCCGTATTCCGGATGCCCTGGCGTCTTGGAGCCGAGCTGACGGAAGCGCTTGATCTCATCCAGCGTCATGCCGGGATAGCCGGTGAGATAGAGCAGCGCATAGAGCAGCATCGAGCCGTGGCCGGCCGACAGCACGAAACGGTCGCGATCGGGCCACACCGGATCAGCCGGATCGAACTTCAGGAACTGCGTAAATAGCACCGTCGCGACATCGGCCATGCCCATGGGCATGCCGGGATGGCCGGATTTCGCCTGCTCGACGGCGTCCATCGCAAGCGCGCGGATTGCGTTGGCCATGCGGTCATGAGCTACCGCGGAAGCGGCCGCCTCCGGGTCGCGGGGCCCTGCGGGTGCCACGGCGGCCGTCGACGAACGGGTTGCACTCATGGAAGTGGCCTTTTTTTGCCGAAATGGCCTGTTTTGACGGGGCTGGATAGCATGTGCCGCTTTGGAGTCAATGTGACCGCCTAGCCCGCGAACGGCCATGCACAGGCTGCCGAAATCAGCGGTTCATATCGTTTTCACAAGCGTTGACGGAAGGATCGCGCAGCACGTAAGCTTCTTCGCCTAAACAGTTGCCGAAGCAAGAGTTTTTCTCGTGAAAGTTCCGGGGGCAACGGCAATGACGGACCAAAGCGCAGTGGATATGGCAGTCAAGCGCTTGGCGCTGGCGCTCGATGCGCTCGATGCCTCAGTCGAGCGGCGCCACCAGGCGGACCGCGGCGAGGCGGCGCTTGCCAACCAAGTACAAGCGCTCGGCGTCGACCGCACCCGGCTCGCCGCCGCGCTCGACGGCGAAACCGCTCGCTCACGCAAGCTGGAAGCGACCAACCGCGAGATCGCGCAGCGGCTGGATACGGCCATTGCGTCTATCCAATCGGTGCTCGATACGCATGACTGAACGGGCCTAAGGCTGAGGAGCCGCACATGGCGCAGGTTACCGCCACTATCGCCGGCCGCCAGTTTCGCCTCGCGTGCGAGGACGGCCAGGAGGAACATCTGTTGGCGCTTTCCGCCGATATCGACGGCCGCATCGCCGAGTTGCGCCAGCGTTTTGGTGAGATCGGTGACACGAGGCTCACGGTGATGGCGGCGCTGATGGTCGCGGACGAGATGAGCGATGTCAGGGCGCAGATCCGGCGGCTTGAAGAAGAGACCGCCACGCTGCAGGACGCCCGTGTGGTCGCCGCCGACCGCGCCAAGCAGGCGTCCGCCGCCGTGGTCGGCGCCTTCAACTCAGCGGCCGAGCGCATCGAGGGCATTACCAGAAAGCTCAATCAGACCGTCGGCGAGAGTATCGCGATCGGGTGAGGCCTCTTTACACCTCTCCCCAACCGAACTCGGGTTTACCCGAGTTCGGTATCTTAAGTTTGGCCGAAGTCGGATATATCCGACCTCCGCGCGGGGAGAGGGAAGCAAGTAGCGTTTGCCGTGCCTAACCACTACATTCCCCCGCGCGGGGCTGCGGGGTGCGTTAGGAGACATATCCCCGGGGCCTTATCGATCCTTAAGGGAGCTGTCCCTGACCGGGCTCGTGGGCCCGGACATATGGCGCCCACCTACTTTCGTAGGGAACCCGGGATCGAGTTCTCCGACGGCTTTTGCGGCTCCGCACTTATTTGATCGAGCAATGCGCCTCCTTCGTCATTCCGGGGCGCGAGCGAAGCTCGCGTGCCCGGAATCCAGGGGCGGCATTGGTGCGCGTGGCTGTGGATTCCGGGCCCGGCGCTTCGCGCCGTCCCGGAATGACGGTAAACTTGACGGCATGAGCGCAGACACTCTCATCCAAGACCAAAAAATCAAAATCCGCGCCGAAGCGCTCGCCAAGCGCGATGCCATGCCGGCGGAGGAGCGCGCGGCGGCGGCGGAGCAGATCGCCGCGCGTGAATTTCCCGTCGTGATAACACCCGGCGTTATCGTCTCCGGCTTCATGCCGATGCGAACCGAGATCAATCCGCTTCCGCTGATGAAGAAGCTGGCCGCTGCCGGCGCGCAGCTCGCGTTGCCGGCCATCAAGGGCCGAGGATCTCCGCTCATCATGCGCGCCTACGCCTTCGGCGACGACCTCGCGCGCGGGCAATGGGGCATCCGCGAGCCCAAGCCGGACGTGGGCGAGGTCGCGCCCGACATCGTCATCGTCCCGCTCGCCGCCTTCGACCGCGCCGGCAACCGCATCGGCTACGGCGCCGGCTATTACGACATGACGCTCGCGGCCCTGCGCGCGAAGAAAAAAATGACCGCCGTCGGCATCGCCTTCGCCGCGCAGGAAATCGACCATGTTCCGGTCACAGACCGCGACGAACGCCTCGATCTCGTGCTAACGGAGCGCGGGGTGATCGATTTACGTCGCGCCTGATCCCGAAAAGTGGGAACCGGTTTTCGGATAAGATCATGCGCCGCGCCTGATCCCGAAAAGTGGGAACCGGTTTTCGGATAAGATCATGCGCCAACAAGAGCCTTAAACGGAATGCGAATTCTTTTTGTCGGCGATGTGGTGGGGCGGAGCGGGCGCAATGCGGTGATCGACCGGCTGCCGGGGTTGATTGCGGCTTGGAAGCTCGACCTGGCGGTGGTCAACGGCGAGAATGCCGCCGGCGGCTTCGGTATCACCGAGGCGATCTACAACGACCTGATCGACGCCGGCGCCGACGCCGTCACCCTGGGCAACCATTCCTGGGATCAACGGGAAGCCCTCGTATTTATCGAGCGTGCCCCGCGTCTGATCCGCCCGTTGAACTATCCCGCCGGCACGCCCGGCCGCGGCGCCGCATTGGTCGACGCCAAGAACGGCCAGCGCGCGCTGGTCATCAACGTCATGGGCCGCATCTTCATGGACGCGATGGACGACCCCTTCGCGTCGGTCGAGCGCGAGCTTTCCGCCTGCCCGCTGCGCGAGGGCGCCGACGTCATCATTGTCGACATGCACTGCGAGGCCTCGAGCGAGAAGCAGGCCATGGGCTATTTCTGCGACGGCCGCGTCAGCCTCACCGTCGGCACCCACACCCATGTGCCGACCGCCGACCAGCGCATCATGCCCAAGCGCAGCGCTTTCATCACCGACGTCGGCATGACCGGCGACTTCCAGTCGGTCA
The DNA here is from genome assembly GCA_963732895.1 of uncultured Pseudomonadota bacterium. GTDB lineage: Bacteria > Pseudomonadota > Alphaproteobacteria > Rhizobiales > Xanthobacteraceae > Pseudolabrys. The sequence goes on from CAVTBG010000004.1 coordinate 314,439, forward strand.
TCGGCATGGCCAAGGACGAGCCGCTCAACCGATTCCTGAGCAAAATCCCGAGTAGCCGGTTCGAGCCGGCGAGCGGCCCGGCCACCCTCTGCGCCGTGGCGGTGGAGACCGACGAGAAGGGGCTCGCCACCAAGGTCGCGGCCGTCCGGCTCGGCGGCACGCTGGAGGAGGCGCGGCCGGCGTTCTGGGAATAGATTTTCCCGCCGTTCCGCTCTATATAGCCGCCCAATTCAACTCCATTCGAACCACTCGAAGCGTCGTCATGGCCGGCCATTCCCAATTCAAGAATATCATGCACAAGAAGGGGCGCGCCGATAAGGCGCGCGCCAAGCTGTTTTCCAAGCTCGCCCGGGAAATCACCGTGGCGGCCAAGCTCGGCATGCCCGACCCGGCGTTCAACCCGCGCCTGCGCGCGGCGATCCTGGCCGCCAGGGCCGAGAACGTGCCGAAGGACAATATCGAGCGCGCCATCAAGAAGAGCCAAGGAAGCGACACCGAGAACTACGACGAGATCCGCTACGAGGGTTACGCGCCCGGCGGCGTCGCGGTGATCGTGGAAGCGCTCACCGACAACCGCAATCGCACCGCCGGCGAGGTGCGCTCGATCTTCACCAAATCGGGCGGCAACCTGGCCGAGACAGGTGCGGTGTCGTTCATGTTCGACCGCGTCGGCGTGGTGGAATACGACACCGACAAGGCGAGCGCCGACGGCGTGCTGGAAGCCGCCATCGAAGCCGGCGCAGAGGACGTGGTCTCCAACGAAGACGGCCACCAGATTTTTACTCAGCCCGACGATCTCGCCGAGGTGACCAAGGCGCTGGAAGCCAAGTTCGGCGAGCCGCGCAAGTCGGCGCTGATGTGGAAGCCGCAAAATACCATCGCGGTCGACGATGAGGCCGGCGAGAAGATCCTCAAGCTGATCGAGTCGCTCGACGACAACGACGACGTCCAGAACGTCTACGCCAACTTTGAAGTCTCCGACGCGCTGGTGCAGAAGCTGAGCGCGTGAGGCGCATGATCCCGAAAAGTGGGAACCGGTTTTCCGACAAGATCATGCGCGAAGAAAAAAGTCGCTCAGTGCAAAATCTTGTCGAACACCGGCAGGCTGGCGAGCGCCGCGATCGCCACGATCACATAGGCGATGCGGCGATAGGTCAGATCGGACGCGCCGTGGAATAACAACGCGCCGGCCGCGAGCGCCACGATGTAAACCGGCCAGATCATCACCGAGAGCGCGATCGTCTGGGCGGTCATCAGTCCGTGCCAAGCATAGTTGCCCATCAAGGTGAGCGCGAGCAGCATCAGATAGACGAGCAGGTTGGCGCGCACGTGCGCGGCGCCGCTCTGGCCGCCCAGCCAATAGAGGATCATCGGCGGGCCGGCGAGCTGCGCGGCGCCGCCGAAAAAACCGGACAGCGCGCCGGCGCCGATAGCGGCCGGCGTGCTCGGCTTGAACGGATAGCGCCAGCCGCTCGCCAGCAGCGCGACAAAGGCGAGCACCAGCACCGCCATGCCCCAGCGCAGCACCGCCGGGCTGAGCGCGGCTTGCGTCATCGTGCCGAGCGGCACCAGCACGAAGCCGGCGGCGAAGGCGGGCAGCACTTCGCGCCAGTGGCAGTCGCGAAAGGCCCGCACCGCGTAGGGCACCACGCAGGTGAAATCGATCAGCACGAAGGAAGCGACCGCGACCTGCGGGGTGTAGATGGCGGCGGTCAGCGGCACATAGATCAGCGCCGCGCCGAAGCCGGAAAAACCGCGCACCACGCCGGCGGTCAGCGCGACCACGGCAACGGCGAGAAATCCGCTGTCGTAGAGCACAGTGAAGAATGAGGCGCTGTCGGGAAGCTGGATCACGGAACTCGTATGGGGCGCTGCCGGCGGGCGCCCTGCTTATCAGGCCGCCGCCGGCCGGGCGAGGCGCGATTGGGCATATTGGATATTCAGCAATGACCTGTCGCAGCGGCATTTTCTCACTGGCAGGCCAGGCCGCTTCCGCCGGCCTAGGCGGGGCAGAGCCCCGGGGCTATCAACGGGGCCATGCAGCGCCAACCGATTCGCATTCTCGGCATCGATCCGGGGCTTCGCCGCACCGGCTGGGGTCTGGTGGAGAGCGACGGCAACCGTCTGATTTATGTGGCCTGTGGGTCGCTCGCGACCAGCGACCGGGCGAGCCTCGGCACCCGGCTGGTGGCGATCCACGACGGGCTGGCCGAGGTGATCGAGCAATTCGCGCCGCATGAGGCGGCGGTGGAACAGACCTTCGTCAACACCAACGCGGCGGCCACCCTGAAGCTCGGCCAGGCGCGCGGCATCGCCATGCTGGTGCCCGCGCGGGCCGGCCTGACGGTGGCCGAATACGCGCCCAACCTGGTGAAGAAAACCATTGTCGGCGCCGGCCACGGCGAGAAGGCGCAGATTCGCATGATGATTGGCGTCCTGTTGCCGAGGGCGGAGCCCGAGACTGAAGACGCCGCCGACGCATTGGCCATCGCCATCTGCCACGCGCACCATCGGCAGAGCGTGATGATGAGGGTTGCGGCGACATGATTGGCAAGCTCAAAGGCGTCATCGACTCTTACGGCGAGGACTATGTCATCCTCGACGTGCACGGCGTTGGCTATCAGGTGCATTGCCCGGCGCGCACGCTGCAGGCGCTGCCGTCGCCGGGCGAGGCCGCGACGCTTTCGATCGAGACTTACGTGCGCGAAGACCAGATCAAGCTGTTCGGTTTCGCGACCGACACCGAACGCGAATGGTTCCGCCTGCTGCAGACTGTGCAGGGCGTCGGCGCCAAGGTGGCGCTGTCGGTGCTCAGCACGCTTAAGCCCTCGGAACTGGCCAATGCCATCGCCACGCGCGACAAGGCGAGCATTGCGCGCTCGCCCGGCGTCGGCAACAAGGTGGCCGAGCGCATCGTGTCGGAGCTAAAGGACAAGGCGCCGGCTTTCGCCAGCGTCGACCCGAGCGTCGTGCATCTCGCCGGCGCGCTTGACGAGCAGCGCGCGCCCAAGCCGGTGGCCGATGCGGTCTCGGCGCTGGTCAATCTCGGCTATGGTCAGCCGCAAGCCGCAGCCGCCATTGCCGCGGCCTCGCGCGCGGCAGGCGAGGGCGCTGATACCGCCACATTGATCCGGCAGGGTCTCAAAGAATTGGCGAAATAGTGAGTACGATGTCGATATGACGAAATTGACCGCCAAGGACGAGGAATTGATCGCCGCCGCCACCGACGCCATCAAGTCGCGCTACCGCAACGACTGGCAGGAGGTAGGCGCTGCCATGCGCACGCGCGACGGCCGCCTGGTCACCGGCGTCAACATCGACGCCTATGTTGGGCGCGGCGCGGTCTGCGCGGAAGCGGTCGCCATCGGCCGCGCCATCACCGAGACCGGCGACAAGGGCATCGACACCATCGTCGCCGTGCGCCATCCCAAGCCGGGCGAGCCGGGCGACATCGCGGTGGTCAGCCCCTGCGGGACCTGCCGTGAACTGATCCACGACTACGACGCCAAGGCGCGCGTCATCGTGCCCAATGGAAAACACGGGCCCACGGTCACCACCATCGGCGAACTGCTGCCGAACAAATACCGGCGGGGGATGACGTGAGAAATTTTCTTATCCCTCCCCCGCGTGCGGGGAAGGGTGGCGAGCGAAGCGAGCCGGGTGGGGGGCTTCGGCGCGACCCCACCCCCGGCGCTTCGCGCCAGACCCTCCCCTTCCAGGGGAGAGACGAGGCCGCGCCATGAGCAACGCCCCCAACCGCCTCGTCACCTCGGAAAAGCGCGGCGACGACGTCGACGTCTCGTTGCGCCCGCAAAAGCTGGGCGACTTCATCGGCCAGGAACAGGCGCGCGCCAACTTGAGCGTGTTCATCGAGGCGGCGCGGTCGCGCAAGGAGGCGCTCGACCACGTGCTGTTCGTCGGTCCGCCGGGCTTAGGAAAAACCACGCTGGCGCAGATCGTCGCGCGCGAACTCGGCGTCAATTTCCGCTCGACCTCCGGCCCGGTCATCGCCAAGGCGGGCGATCTTGCCGCGCTGCTCACCAATCTGGAGCCGCGCGATGTCTTGTTCATCGACGAGATCCACCGGCTCAATCCGACGGTCGAGGAAATCCTCTATCCGGCAATGGAAGACTTCCAGCTCGATCTCATCATCGGCGAAGGGCCGGCGGCGCGTTCGGTGAAGATCGATCTCGCGCCGTTCACATTGGTCGGCGCCACCACGCGCGCGGGTCTACTCACCAATCCGCTGCGCGACCGCTTCGGCATTCCGGTGCGGCTGAATTTCTACACCGAGGCCGAGCTCGAGCAGATCGTCAATCGCGGCGCCCGCGTGCTGGGACTTCCGATGAGCGGTGACGGCGCCAACGAGATCGCCCGCCGCGCGCGCGGCACGCCGCGCATTGCCGGCCGCCTGCTGCGTCGCGTGCGCGACTTCGCCCATGTTGAGGGCGCCAAACAAGTCGATCGCAAGGTCGCCGACCGCGCGCTGTCGGCGCTTGAGGTTGATGCTGCCGGCCTTGACGCCATGGACAGGCGCTATCTCTCGACCATCGCCATGAATTACGGCGGCGGCCCGGTCGGCGTCGACACCATCGCGGCTGCGCTGTCGGAACCGCGGGACGCCATCGAAGACATCATCGAGCCGTTCCTCATCCAGAAGGGCTTCGTGCAACGCACCCCGCGCGGGCGGTTGTTGACCGGTGCGGCGTTCAGGCATCTCGGTTTGCCGGAGCCCACGCGTGACGCCAGCCAGTTCGGGCTGTTTAACGGCGAAGAAGAAGATGAGTAGCGCCGCGTCAGCCAACGCCCTCGACGGTGAAATCCGCAACGGCCGCCACCTGCAACAGGTGCGCGTCTACTACGAGGACACCGACTTCTCCGGCATCGTCTATCACGCCAGCTACCTGCGTTTTATGGAGCGCGGGCGCACCAACTATCTGCGCCTGATCGGCGCCGATCACCGCGCGCTGTTCGAGCAGGCGGAGAAGGAAGCGCCCGGCTTCGCCTTTGTCGTGCGCCACATGAGCATCGATTTCAAGAAGCCGGCGGTGATGGACGACGTGCTCACTATTGTCACCAGCCCGGAGGAGGTGAAGGGCGCGTCCGTCATGCTGCATCAACAGGTCATGCGCGGCGACGAATTGTTGGTCGAGGCGCATGTCCAGGTTGCCTTCATTTCCGCTGGTCGCGCTCGGCCGATCCCCACGCCTTTGCGCATCGCCATGAAGGCCGACCAGGAAGCGGGCGGCGCGGCCTGACCGCGCGTGCTAGCGCATGATCCCGAAAAGTGCGAACCGGTTTTCGGATAAGATCATGCGCATGCTAAAATGCCGATTAATGACCGGCCTGAACTTCGCCCTGTTCGAAACGGCTATCGGCGTTTGCAGCATCGTCTGGAGCGCGCGCGGCATTGCCGGCGTGCAGCTTCCCGAGAAGGATTGCGCCGCGACCCGCGCGCGTGCGCTGCGCCGCTTCCCGGACGCGCGCGAGGCGCCGCCGCCGCCTGCGATCCAGAACGCCATCGACGGCATCGTCGCGCTGCTCGCCGGTGAGACGCGCGATCTCTCACACGTCGCCATCGACGATACCGACATCTCCGCCTTCAACCGCAAGGTCTACACGATCGCCCGCGCGATCCCGCCCGGCCAGACAATGACCTATGGCGAGATCGCCGAACGGCTCGGCGACAAGGCGCTGGCGCGCGCCGTTGGCCAGGCCATGGGCGAAAACCCGACCCCGATCATCATGCCCTGTCACCGCGTGCTGGCGGCCAACGGCAAGACCGGCGGCTTCTCAGGCAGCGGCGGTATCGTCACCAAGTTACGTCTATTGACCATCGAAGGCGCGCAGCCCGGCGGGCCGACGCTGTTCGATCATTTACCCTTTGCCGCGTCACCGGCCCGCCGCGCCTGAACCGCCATCGACGCGCCCGCCTGAACTCATGTAAAGCCTATTTACATGAGGTTCATTGCATGACTTGTGAAGCATGACCTGGGGAAAGCGCGGCGCCGGCCCGCGCAGCTATCACCACGGCAACCTGAAGGAAGCCCTGGTGCGCGCCGCGCTTGAGCTCATCGCGGAGAAGGGGCCGGCCGGCTTCACCTTCGCCGATGCCGCGCGCTGGGCTGGCGTCAGCCCGGCCGCGCCCTATCGCCATTACCGCGACCGCGATGCGCTGCTCGCCGACGTCGCCAAGCGCGGCTTCGATGCGTTCGCCGCGGCGCTCGCCAAGGCCTGGAACGACGGCAAGCCCGATCCGATGAGCGCCGTCGACCGGCTCGGCAAAGCCTATCTCGCGTTCGCCCGTTCGGAGCCAGCCTACTACTCAGCCATGTTCGAAGCTGGCGTCCCGGGCGATGCCGATCCGGAATTGCGCGAGGCGGGTGACCGCGCTTTCAACGTTCTGCGCGGCGCGGCCGAGCAACTGGTAGCGCTGATGCCGGCGAAGGGGCGTCCGCCGGCGCTAATGGTGGCGTTGCACATCTGGTCGATGACACACGGCATTGCCTCGCTGTTCGGCCGTGGCGATGCCGCCCGCCGCCCGGTGCCGATGCCGCCTGAGGAACTGCTCGAAGCCGAAGTGCTCATCTACCTGCGCGGCCTCGGTCTCAACGAGACCGCGGCGGGTGGTCGCAGCTAACCCGTCTTTCCAGGGCGCGGGCGTAAGCCCGGGAGCCCGGGATCCAGAGCTAAGCACCGGGCGCCGCTCTGGATTCCGGGTCCGCTCGCTCCCGTGAGCGTCTCGGAATGGCGGCAACAGCACCCCTCCAAAACGCTTCACCGGCCCCTATGTGAAGGGTGTTGACATTCGTCCTGTCCGCCCTTACTGATGTAAATGTTATTTACATTCACGCGAGGCCCACTATGCCTATCACCGCGAAACTCGATGAATTCGGCAAGCCCGCCTGGATCGCCCTGATCGTCCTCGGGTTTATCGCCTGGTGGCCGATCGGCCTTGCCATCCTGGCCTTCACAATATGGAGCGGACGAATGGGATGCGGATATCGCTACGCCGGAGGCGGCCACGATCGCTGGCAACACAAGATGGAGCGCATGCAGCGCAAGATGGACTGGATGCGCGCCAAGATGAGCGGCGGCTCGACCGGCGGCTATCACTACGCGCCGCCGAGCGGCAACCGTGCCTTCGACGAATACCGCATGGAGACGCTGCGCCGGCTCGAAGACGAGCAGCGCGATTTCCGCGATTTCCTCGATCGCCTGCGCATGGCCAAGGACAAGGCCGAGTTCGACCAGTTCATGGCCGATCGCCGCGACCGCCCGCCGGAACCCGAGGCGCCGCCGCCGCAGAATTAAGGTTCGGCGCATGATCCCGAAAAATGGGACCCGGTTTTCGGACAAGATCATGCGCCAATCGAAATGACCTCTGCCCTCGCGCTTTCCCCTTAAGCGCGAACCGGCCGCCCGCCTTTCCCCGAAGGCGGGCGGCCCTTTGTTTTGGTCGCTCCAACCGCCGCCGCTAACCCTTCCTTAACCACAATCGGCGCTGTTAAAGGGGCAAAACACCGGCCCCGTGCACGGCCGCGCCCAAGTTCGGCCAAGTTTCGCGCAGATTGCCTGACCCCGCCGGCGGCGGGATTTTGGGGTTTCGCGAACCAAGCGGTTTTCGGCGGAGCGCTCGCGAAGCGATTTCGCCGTGGCGTTCCTTTTGGTCCGACGACATGCGCGCGGTGCCGGGCATTGACCCGGCTTGGAGCCGGATCAAGCGGAAAGGACGTGGCTTATGCATGCTGCCGACGTAGCTCAGTCGGTCCTCCCGGTCACCGCCGACCTCTCTTTGTTGACGCTGTTCTGGCACGCAAGCTGGATCGTCAAGCTTGTGATGATCGGTTTGTTGGCGGCATCGGTCTGGGTCTGGGCGATTGCCATCGACAAGGCCGTGCTGTACCGGCGCTCGCGCCGTGACATGGACCATTTCGAGACGGCATTCTGGTCCGGCCAGTCGCTCGAGGACCTCTATCGCTCCCTGGTCAATCACCCGAGCCATTCGATGGCGGCGCTCTTCGTCGCGGCGATGCGCGAATGGAAGCGCAGCTTCGAGGGCCATCCTCGCTCGTTCGGCGGATTGCAGATGCGCATCGAGAAGGTGATGGAGGTCTCCATCGCGCGCGAGATCGAACGGCTGGAACGGCGCCTCCTGGTCCTGGCGACCGTCGGTTCGGCCGGCCCCTTCGTCGGCCTGTTCGGCACGGTCTGGGGCATCATGACCAGCTTCCAGTCGATCGCGGCCTCGAAAAACACCTCGCTGGCGGTCGTGGCGCCGGGCATCGCGGAGGCGCTGTTCGCCACCGCGCTCGGGCTGGTGGCCGCCATACCGGCGACCATTTTCTACAATAAGTTTGCCTCCGAGGTGAACAAGCAGTCGCAACGCCTGGAGGGCTTCGCCGACGAATTCGCCGCTATCCTGTCGCGGCAGATCGACGAACGCGGGCAATAAACCAGCGCATGATCCCGAAAAGCAGGCAGCGGTTTTCGGATAAGATCATGCGCAAGGAAACGGGATCATGGCAGCAGCCAATGCCGGCACGCCAGTAAACGGACGGCGGCGGCGTCACCACCGCCGCAGCGTGATGAGCGAGATCAACGTCACGCCGATGGTCGACGTGATGCTCGTGCTGCTCATCATCTTCATGGTGTCGGCGCCGCTCTTGACCGTGGGCGTGCCCATCGACCTGCCGCAGAGCGAGGCCAAGAGCCTCAACCAGGACAAGGAACCGCTGACGATCTCGGTCAATCAAGAGGGCAAGGTCTACCTGCAAAATGCCGAAATCGACGCGGATAATTTAGTCCCGAAGCTGCAGGCCATCGCCCAGGCGCGCGGGGGAACCGACGCGCGCATCTACGTGCGCGGCGACAAGAAGGTCGACTACGGTACCATGATGAAAGTGATGGGGCGGCTGTCGGCGGCCGGTTTCCACCGGGTGGCACTGGTCACCGAATTCGAGCAGGGCTCGACGCCATAGTGATGAAGAAGGCGACAGCGATTTCGATGGGGCTCCACGTGGCGGTGCTGCTGTGGGCCACGCTGTCGTATTCCGGCAGGGCCGTCGAGGCGCCACCCACCGACGCGCTGCCGGTCGAATTCATCAGCGAGAAGGACTTCTCGCAGATGACCAAGGGTATCAAGGAAGCGCCCAAGAAGGAAAAGCCGAAGCAACTCGTCGAGAAGAAGGATGAGCCCAAGCCGGTCGAGCAGCCGAAAGCAAAAGTCGCCAAGAAGGAAGTCAAGGCCGCCACCGACAAGGTGCCGGAGCCGGCGCCCCAGCCAAAGCTCAAGCCGCCAGAGAAGCAAGAGGCGAAGGCCAAGGCCAAACCGCAGCCCAAGATTGATCCGATTGCGGACAAGCTGAAGGAAGAAAACGCCAAGAAGCGGGAAGCGAAGGCGGCGCCGCGGCTGCCGCCGCAGCGGCCTCCGCGCCCGCATCACAAGGAGCCGAAGTTCGACGCCGACAAGATCGCCGCGCTGCTCGACAAGCGGGAACCCACGCGTACGCTCGCTGCCGGCAACGACGTCAACACCGCGCCTGCGCTTGGCACCGCCTTGGGCCATGCCGCGCAGCTTTCACAGTCCGAGCTCGACGCCTTGCGCGCGCGGCTGATGGCCTTGTGGAATCCGCCGGTCGGCATCAAGGACCCGGAAGACTTTGTGATCCGCGTTCGGATCCGGCTCGGCCGCGACGGACGGCTGACCGCGCCTCCGCAAGTCGTCACCAGCGGCCATGGCCAGTTGTTCGACAGCGCGCGCGACAGCGCGGTGCGGGCGGTGTTTCGCGGCCAGCCCTTCGATATGCTCAGGCCCGAGCACTACGACGTCTGGAAGGATATTGAAGTCACCTTCGATCCGCGCGACATGTTCCGCGGTTGAACCAAGGCATTTGTGACAATCCGATGAAGCAAACGAACACCGACCCCGCTTTCTCGCCGCCGCGGCGCGGACTCGAATTCAACCGCCGCGGCGTCCTGATCGGCGCCGGGGCCGGGGCCTTTGCCGCCATGACCGCGCGCCCAGCGCGCGCCGTGCTGCGGCTCGACATCACGCAAGGCAACTTCCAGCCAATGCCGATCGCGCTGCCCGACTTTCTCGCCGGCTCGCCGAGCGAGGAGGAGGCCGCGCGCAACATCACATCGGTCATCACCGCCGACCTGCAGCGCAGCGGCCTGTTCGCGCCGATCAATCCCGCGGCCTACACCGAGAAAATCACCAACACCGACGCGGTGCCGCGTTTCGCCGACTGGCGCGTCATCAACGCCCAGGCGCTCGTCACCGGCCGCATAACCCGCCAACGCGACGGCCGGCTGAAGGCCGAATTCCGCCTGTGGGACGTGTTCGCCGGTCAGCAACTCGACGGCAAGCAGTACTTCACGACGCCCGACAACGGGCGGCGCATCGCCCACATCATTGCAGATGCGGTGTACGAGACGCTGACCGGCGAGAAAGGCTATTTCGACACCCGCATCGTGTTCGTCGACGAGACCGGCCCGAAGCAGCGGCGCGTCAAGCGCCTCGCGATCATGGACCAGGACGGCTACGGCGCGCGTTTCCTCACCCGCGGCGACGATCTTGTGCTGACCCCGCGCTTCAACCCGACCTCTCAGGAAGTCACTTACATGTCCTACGGGCAGGGACAGCCGCGCGTCTATCTGCTCAACATCGAGACCGGCCAGCGCGAGATCGTCGGCAATTTCCCCGGCATGTCGTTCGCGCCACGCTTCTCGCCGGACGGGCAGAAGGTGATCATGAGCCTTCAGCAGGGTGCCAACGCCAACCTGTTCGTGATGGACCTGCGGTCGAAGAGCACCACCCGGCTCACCGACACGCCGGCGATCGACACCGCGCCGTGCTACTCGCCCGACGGCCAGTGGATCTGTTTCGAGAGCGACCGCGGCGGCTCCCAGCAGATCTATGTGATGCCGGCGGCGGGCGGGCCGGCCAAGCGCATCAGCTTTGGTGAAGGCCGCCACGCCGGACCGGTCTGGTCGCCGCGCGGTGACTACATCGGCTTCACCGGCCTGACCGGCGGCAAGTTCGCCATCGGCATCCTCAAGCCGGACGGTTCGGGCGAGCGCATCCTCACCGAGGGCTTCCATAACGAAGGCCCGACCTTTGCCCCCAACGGCCGCGTGATTATGTTCTTCCGCGATATCGGCCAGGGCCCGTTCCTGCACACCATTGACATCACCGGGCGCAACGAGCTCAAGGTCCCGACGCCCGACTACGCCTCCGATCCGGCTTGGTCGCCGCTCTTGTCCTGACCCTCTTTTCCACTACTCCCGCACCGCTTACGCTCCCCAGAGTTCGGGCGTCATGAAAAGACCGTCATTCATCGGCTCTTAACCATCAAAAAAGGTTTCTCCGGATCCGCTTATTTTAGCGGTATCCGGCAAGGTCTCATCAAGGTTGATGGAACGTTCGTTTAACGACCGTGCTGCTAGACCACCGGCTGGGCTGGTCGGTGCGTGAGAATGGAGGCATCTGGATGATCAACCTCAGACATACCCTGCGCGGCGCGCGGCTCGTTGCCGCCTTGGCGGCCGCGCTGGCGATTTCGGCTTGCGCCAACAACGCCGCGAACGGCCCGCTTGCCAACGCCGCGGCGACGCCGGGTAGTCAGCAGGACTTTGTCGTCAACGTAGGCGACCGCGTCTTCTTCTCGACCGACTCGTCCGACCTGTCGCAGCAGGCGCGCGCCACGCTCGACAAGCAGGCGCAGTGGCTCAACCATTATCCGCAATACACCTTTGTCGTCGAAGGCAATGCCGATGAGCGCGGCACCCGCGAATACAACCTCGCGCTCGGCGCCCGCCGCGCGCAAGTGGTGCGCGACTACCTGGTCTCGCGTGGAGTCCCCGCCAACCGGATGAGCACCATCTCCTACGGCAAGGAGCGGCCGGTTGCGACCTGCGATGACATCTCGTGCTGGTCGCAGAACCGGCGCGCGGTCACTGACCTGCATGGAAGCTCATCGTCCTGACCGCGAGGGTTCGTTCTGACGCCGCAGGCCTGATCGAGCGCCTGCGGCGGCCGATGCGCTCATTTTTTTCGGCTTGTCTTACCCCCCTGGACGCGCGATCCTTTCGCCCTCGATAGGTCGCGGCCACGCGCTGCGAGCGAGCGGATTTTGGGGGCTCGGCAATGATTTTGGGAGTGCGCCTATCGCGCTTCGCTGCGGGCGGCGCACTCGTTGTCGCTGCCTTGCTTTCCGGCTGCGGCCAAAAGAACACCTACGTGGCGCCGCCGCCGCCCAAAGTCACCGTGGCCAAGCCCGTTCAGCATGCCATCACCAATTATCTCGAGGCCACCGGCAACAGCGCCGCGGTCAATACCGCCAGCCTGGTGGCGCGGGTCTCCGGCTTTGTGCAGAGCATCGAGTACAAGGACGGTGACGACGTTAAGAAGGGCAAGGTTCTGTTCGTCATCGAGCCGGAGCCCTACGACCTCAAGCTCAAGCAGGCGCAAGCCGCCGAAGCGAGTGCCCGCGCCACCCTCAAGCAGGCCCAGACCGACTACGACCGCCAGGCCAAGCTGGTCACCAGCGGTTCGGTGTCCAAGTCGACGCTCGATAACGCCACCGCAACGCGCGACAATGCGCAAGGCTCGCTGCAGCAGGCCGAGGTGAATACCAGGCTTGCCGCCATCAATGTCGAATACGCTCATGTGGCGGCGCCGTTCGACGGTCTGGTCACGGCTCGCCAGGTTTCGGTCGGAGATTACGTCGGCGGCACCGGCTCGCCGACGCAGCTCGCGACCATCGTGCAACTCGACCCGATCTACGTGAACTTCAGCATTAACGAGAACGATGTTCTGCGGCTGCGCGCCGAGATGCGCCGGCGAGCGCTGACGCAGGCCGATCTCAAAAAGGTGCAGGTCGAAGTCGGGCTGCAGAATGAAACCGGATATCCCCACCACGGCATGCTCGACTACGCGTCGCCCACGGTCGACCCTTCCACCGGGACCCTGACGGTGCGCGCCGAACTTGCCAACAAGGATCACGTGCTGTTGCCCGGCATGTTCGTGCGCGTGCGCGTGCCCACCGGCGTGCAGCAGAATGCGTTGCTGGTGCCCGACGAGGCGCTCGGCACCGACCAGGGTGGGCGTTATCTGCTCACCGTCGGCAAGGACAACGTGGTCGCCCAGCACCGCGTCACAATCGGCCCGCTCGAAGGCGGCCTGCGGGTGATCGAGAAGGGAATCGCCGCGAACGACGATGTCGTTGTCGGCGGCCTCCAGCGCGCCATTCCGGGTGAGAAGGTCGAACCGCACGCCGCCTCCGGTAGCGACGGCGCGAAATAGTAGGCGCCGCCATGTTCTCGAAATACTTCATCGAGCGGCCGGTTCTTTCCAACGTTATCGCGATCCTGATCGTGGTGATCGGCGCCATCGCCGTCTTCACCCTGCCGGTCGCGCAATACCCCGACGTGGTGCCGCCGACGGTGCAGGTGACCACGCGCTATCCCGGCGCCAGCGCGCGCACCGTCATCGACACCGTGGCGTTGCCGATCGAGCAGCAGGTCAACGGCGTGGAAGACATGATTTACATGCAATCCTACGCCGCCGCCGACGGCAGCTATATTTTGACGGTGACTTTCAAGATCGGCACCGATCTCAACTTCGCGCAAATTCTGGTGCAGAACCGTGTGTCGAGCGCACTGTCGTCGCTGCCGCAGGCGGTGCAGTCGCAGGGCGTGGTGGTGCAGAAGAAGTCGACCTCGATCCTGCAGATTGTGACGCTCACTTCGCCGGACAAGCGTTACGACAGCCTCTATCTCGCCAACTATGCGACCATCAATCTCAAGGATGACATTTCGCGCTTGCCCGGCGTCGGCAATGTGAACGTGTTCGGCGCAGGCCAATACGCGATGCGGGTCTGGCTCGATCCAGATAAAATGAAGGCGCGCGGCCTCAACGTTCAAGACGTCATAAACGCGCTGCAGCAGCAGAACACACAGGTGACTGCGGGCCAGATCGGCGCGCCGCCGGCGCCGGACAACACGGCCTTCCAATACACGCTCAATGTCGCGGGCCGCCTCGACGACCCCGAACAGTTCGCCGACGTCATCGTCAAGACCGGTTCGAACGGCGAGATCACCCGCATACGCAACATCGGCCATGTCGGGCTTGGCGCTCAGACCTATGGCCAGGTCTTCCAACTCGATGGCAAGCCGGCGGCTGGCATCGCCGTGTTCCTGGCGCCCGGCGCCAACGCGCTCAATGTCGGTAACGAAATCAAGGCGCGCATGGCTCAGCTTTCCAAGCGCTTCCCGCAGGGCCTCGTCTATGACGTGCCGTTCGACACCACGGTGTTCGTCAAGTCCTCGATCGACGAGGTCTACAAGACGTTGTTCGAGGCCGCCATTCTGGTGCTGGTGGTGATCCTGATCTTCCTGCAGGACTGGCGCGCCATGCTGGTGCCGGCGACCACCGTGCCGGTCACCATCATCGGCGCCTTTGCGGCCATGGCCGCGCTCGGCTTCACCGTCAACTTTGCCACCTTGTTCGCCATCGTGCTGGCGATCGGCATCGTGGTCGATGACGCGATCATCGTGGTGGAGGGCGCCGCCCATAACATCGACCAGGGCATGGACGGCCCGAATGCGGCGATCCATGCGATGCAGTTGCTGTTCGGGCCGATTGTTGGCATCACTCTGGTGCTGTTGTCGGTGTTCCTGCCGGCGGCCTTCCTGCCGGGTCTCACCGGGCAGATGTACGCCCAGTTTGCCCTTGTGATCGCCGCCACCGCGCTGATCAGTGCCGTGAACGCGGTGACGCTGAAACCGACGCAATGCGCGCTGTGGCTCAGGCCGACGGTGCCGGTCGCGCAGCGCAATATCATCTATCGCGGTTTTGATGCCGGCTATATGTTCCTCGAACGCAGTTACGCGGGGTTCATGGCGCGTCTGGTGCGTCATGCCTGCGCGATGGTGATTCTGGCGCTCGTCATTGTCGTCGGCACGCTCTACTTCTTCTCGCGCATCCCAGCCGGGTTCATCCCGATCGAAGACCAGGGCTACATGGTGGCGACCGTGCAACTGCCCGATGGCGCCTCGCTCGAGCGTACCCAGAAAGTGCTTAAGCGCGCCGGCGCGCTGATCGGCAAAGTGCCCGGCGTCGACAAGGTTGTGACCATTGCCGGCATGTCGGCGCTCGACAACAACGCCACCCTTGCCAATGCCGGCGTCGCCTACGTCATCCTCAAGGACTGGTCGGTGCGCGGCAAGAAGCAGGGCTTGCTGCCGATGTTCGAGAGCCTCAACCATGTCGCTTCGCAGATCGAGGACGCGCAGGTGAGGGTGCTGCCGCCGCCGCCGATCCAGGGAATTGGATTTGCCGCTGGCTTCACCATGCAGGTGGAGTTGCTGGACAACAATTTCGATTTCCCGAAACTGCAGAACGTCACCGACGTGCTCGTCTCGAACGCTGCGTCGCAGTCCTCGATCCGCATGGCGATCACGCCGTTCCGTGCCACGGCCCCGGAATACACCGTCGATCTCGACCGTGTGAAGGCGCAGGCGCTTGGCGTCGGCGTCGACCAGGTGTTCTCGACGCTCGCCGGCTACCTCGGTTCGTCCTACGTCAACCAGTTCACCAAGTTCGGCCGCACTTTCCAAGTCTTCGTGCAGGCCGACGCGCGCTTCCGCCTGGGGCCGGAGGACATCGACCGGTTGTCGGTGCGCAATGCTGCCGGCGAGATGATTCCGCTCGGTACGCTGGTGAAGGTGACGCCGGTGCGTGGGACGTCCGTGATCAGCCTCTATAACTTGCATCCTTCGGCCACTGTTGTTGGCATGTCGGCGCAAGGCTATTCGACCGGGCAGGCGACCGATCTGTTGCAGCAGATAGCGGCGCGCACCTTCCCGCCGAACGTCGGCTACCAATGGACCGCGATGTCCTACCAGGAGAACCTGGTCGGCAAGCAAACGTATCTTGTTTTCGCCATGGCGCTGCTGCTGGTCTATCTTGTGCTCGCCGGTCAATACGAAAGCTGGTTCCGGCCGCTCGCCGTCATCCTGGCGGTGCCGATCGCGCTGATCGGCCCGGTGCTCGCGCTCACCGCCTTGAAGATCGACAACAACCTCTACATCCAGATCGGCCTCGTGCTCTTGATTGCGCTATCGGCCAAGAACGCGATTCTGATCGTTGAATTCGCGCGCGAATTGCGGGAGGCCGGAAAACCCATCGTTGAAGCCGCGGTCGAGGCCTCTCGTGCGCGCTTCCGGCCGATCCTGATGACCTCGCTCGCCTTCATCCTCGGCGTGGTCCCGCTGGTGTTGGCGACCGGCGCCGGCGCCAATGCCCGCGCCTCCATCGGCATCACGGTCTTTACCGGCATGATCGCCTCGACCTGCCTGGCGGTCCTGTTCGTGCCGTCGTTCTTCGTGATCGCGCAGCGTTTCGAGGAATGGCGTCTGGCGCGCAAGAGCACGCCGGTCCAGGCGGCGGCGGAGTAGCCCCTTGCGGCCACATTCTGGTCGTACTCGAAGGGCTATGGTAGGAAACTGGCGAGCAGAGATCGCTTCCGCGTTGGATTCCGAGTTGGCCGCCTAAATCATTAACATGACACGCACCCGCACGCTTCTCGGCTGTACGATTCTCATCGCTTGTCTGGCGGCGCCTGGCGGTGTTGCCGTTGCGCAGTCCGGCGGCCTGCTCGGCAACCTGTTCAACGGCGGCAACCAACAGGCGCAGAATCAACAGGCGCCTCCGCCGTCGGGGGCCATGGAGCCGCAGGGCGGAGCCGGCGTTGACTCGCGCATCGACCGCATCGAGAACGCGCTGCGCCAGCTTACCGGTCAGATCGAGGTCCTGCAGCACCAGAATCAGGTGCTGCAAATGCAGATCAAGCGCATGCAGGACGACACCGAATATCGGTTCCAGCAAATGGGCCGCGGACAAGACGGTCCGCCGGCGCGCTCTGCCATGCCGGGCCGGCGTTCCGAGGCGCGGCCGCCGATGCCGAATCCGAATGCGCCGGGCGCCCCGCAATCGCAACCGAACCAGGCCGTCGCCAATACCGGCAACGGTGATGCCTTCAATCCGGGGCTGCATCCCAATGCGCCCGGCGTGCCGCGTTCGCTGGGCGGCGGGCCCGGTCCGGCCATGAACAACCAGGCCATGAACACTAATGAGCCCGTTGGTGCGCCTGGTGGCCGCGAGGCCGGCGCGCCGCTCGATTTGACCGCGCTTCCCGGCACGCAAAGCGCCGCACCCGCCGCGCCGCCGGGCGCCAACCCGGCCGCCGCCGGCAATATGCCCGCCGGCCAGTTGCCGCCGCCGCCGCCGCGCAATCCGAGCGCGACCGGCGCCCAACTCGCGACGCTGCCGCCTGCTGCCACGCCCAGGGACGAATACGAACTCGCCTACGGTTATGTGCTGCACAAGGACTATGGCCTCGCCGCCCAGGCATTCCGCGATTTCCTGCGCAAATATCCCAGGGATCATCTGGTGCCGGACGCGCACTACTGGCTGGGCGAGAGCTTGTTCCAGCAGCAGAATTATGACGATGCGGCGCGCTCATTCCTCACTGTCTCCACGAAATACAAGCGTTTCAGCAAGGCGCCCGATGCGCTTCTGCGTCTCGGCCAGTCGCTTGCCGCGCTCCATCACAAGGAAGCGGCCTGCGCCACGCTTAGCGAAGTGAAGAACAAATTTCCGCACGCCTCTTCCGCCGTGAAGCGTGGCGTCGCGCGCGAACTCAAGCGTGTCCACTGCTAGGGCTTGACCCTGAAAAGTGGCAACCGGCTTTCGGTTGAGGTCATGCCCACTCAAAATGCAGCAGTCGCCGTCTCGGTTTCGGAAACCAAGTCGCTGTTCAATGACTTTAAGGATTCGCCGGCGCTGGTGCTTGCCGTCTCCGGCGGTCCGGACTCGACCGCGCTGATGGTGCTCGCCGTGCGCTGGGCCAAAGCGCGCAAGAAGAGCCCCAAGCTAATTGCCGTCACCGTCGATCACGGTCTGCGCGCGGAATCGGCGCGCGAAGCGGCGGCGGTCAAACGCCAGGCAGCTAAACTCGGCGTCGAGCACCGCATCTTGCGCTGGGCCGGTGCGAAACCGAAGACCGGCCTGCAGGAAGCCGCGCGCGAGGCGCGCTACCGTCTTCTCAGCGAGGCCGCGCGAAAGGCGGGCGCGCGTTTCATCGTGACCGCGCACACGCTCGACGACCAGGCCGAGACGGTGCTGATCCGCCTGACACGCGGCAGTGGTCTCACCGGCTTGGCGGCGATGCAGCGGGTGACGCCGCTTGGTGACGGCGCGCTGTCGCTCGTCCGTCCTTTGCTTGACATTCCCAAGGCGCGGCTCATCGCGACACTCAAGGCCGCCAAGAGTCCCTTCGCCGAAGATCCATCCAACCGCGACCCGCGCTTCACCCGCGTGCGGCTGCGGTCCCTGATGCCGGCGCTTCGCGGCGAGGGGCTCGATGCCCGCCGGCTCGCGTTGCTTGCGCGCCGGCTCAAGCGGGCCGATGCCGCGCTCGAGGCTGAAGTCGACCGCGCGCTTGCCGCTCTTGCCCGGCCGGGCGCCGCGCCGGGCTCGTTCACGATGGTGGCGACGAACTATTCAGCTCTGCCCGACGAAATTGGCCTGCAACTCCTGGGTCGTGCCCTGGTACCGGCCGCCGACGGCGCCATCGGGCTCGGCAAGCTGGAAGCTCTGAAAGAGGCGCTGGACGCCGCCCAAAAGGCAGGCAGCCCGCGTTTCCGGCGCAGCCTGGCGGGCGCGATGGTGACCCTGGCGGGCGGAAAAATCGTGGTGGAGCCGGCCCCGCCGCGGCGGACCAAAGCCTTAACCACGCCCGGACAAGGCCCGGGACAGGGCAAGGCGCCGTCAAGGAAGCCGCGCTAGAATACGTGGAAACGAGCCCTTTTCATGCCGGCCCGCGGTGCCTACATTGACCAACAGGCTGGACGTGAATTCGCCCCGAATCCCGGGCATAAAAGACCAAAGACCAAAGACCAATGTGACCGCGGCGCCTCGCGCGCGGTGTAGGAACGCCTGATGAACGCAAATCTGCGCAACTTCGCCCTCTGGGTGATCATCGTTCTTCTGCTGTTGGCCCTGTTCACGCTGTTCCAGAACCCAGGTCAGCATACCAACTCCCAGGAAATCTCGTTCTCGCAGCTTCTCAACGAAGTCGATCAGGGCCACGTGCGCGACGTCGTGATCCAAGGTCCGAACATTCACGGCACGCTGAGCAGTGGCTCGAATTTCCAGACCTACGCGCCGAGCGATCCGAACCTGGTGCAGAAGCTTTACGCCAAGGGCGTCTCCATCACCGCGCGGCCGCCGTCGGACAACGTGCCGTGGTTCGTGTCGCTGCTGGTTTCGTGGCTGCCCTTCATCGCGCTCATCGGCGTTTGGATATTCCTGTCGCGCCAGATGCAGGGCGGCGCCGGCAAGGCGATGGGCTTTGGCAAATCGCGCGCGAAATTATTGGCGGAATCGCACGGCCGGGTGACGTTCGAGGACGTCGCCGGCGTCGACGAAGCCAAGATGGACTTGCAGGAGATCGTCGAATTCCTGCGTGACCCCGGTAAATTCCAGCGTCTGGGGGGACGCATTCCGCGCGGCGTGTTGCTGGTCGGCCCTCCGGGCACCGGTAAGACGCTGATCGCGCGTGCGGTCGCCGGCGAAGCCAACGTGCCGTTCTTCACCATCTCCGGTTCCGACTTCGTCGAGATGTTCGTCGGCGTCGGCGCCTCGCGCGTGCGCGACATGTTCGAGCAGGCCAAGAAGAACGCGCCGTGCATCATCTTCATCGACGAAATCGACGCGGTTGGCCGTCATCGCGGCGCCGGCCTCGGCGGCGGCAACGACGAGCGCGAGCAGACGCTCAACCAGTTGCTGGTCGAGATGGACGGCTTCGAGGCCAACGAAGGCATCATCCTGATCGCCGCCACCAACCGGCCCGACGTGCTCGACCCGGCGCTGCTGCGCCCCGGCCGCTTCGACCGCCAGGTGGTGGTGCCGAATCCGGACGTGGTCGGCCGCGAGAGCATCCTCAAAGTTCACGTGCGCAAGGTGCCGTTGGCGCCCGACGTCAATCTCAAGACCGTCGCGCGCGGTACGCCCGGCTTCTCCGGCGCCGACCTGATGAACCTGGTCAACGAGGCCGCGCTGATGGCCGCGCGCCGCAACAAGCGCATGGTCACGCAGCTCGAGTTCGAGGACGCCAAGGACAAGGTGATGATGGGCGCCGAGCGCAAGTCGCTGGTGATGACGGAGGAGGAGAAGCTCCTCACCGCCTATCACGAAGGCGGCCATGCCATCGTCGCGCTCAACGTCGTAGCCACCGACCCGGTGCACAAGGCCACCATCATTCCGCGCGGCCGCGCCCTCGGCATGGTCATGCAGTTGCCCGAGCGCGACAAGCTGTCGATGTCGCTCGAGCAGATGACGTCGCGGCTCGCCATCATGATGGGCGGGCGCGTTGCGGAAGAGATGGTGTTCGGCAAGGAGAAGGTGACGTCCGGTGCGGCCTCCGACATCGAGCAGGCGACCAAGCTCGCCCGCTTGATGGTGACGCGCTGGGGCCTTTCGGCCGAGCTCGGCACCGTGGCCTATGGTGAGAACCAGGACGAGGTATTCCTCGGCTATCAGGTCTCGCGCCAGCACAACATCTCGGAAGAGACCTCGCGCAAGATCGACGCCGAAGTGCGGCGCTATGTCGAGGCCGGCTATGCCGAGGCGACGCAGATCCTCACCGATAAGCGTGCCGATCTCGAGGCGCTGGCCAAGGGCCTGATCGAGTTCGAGACGCTGACCGGCGACGAAATCAAGGATCTGCTGATCGGCAAGCGCCCGGTGCGCGAGTCGGTGATCGAGCCGACGGGTCCGCGCTCGTCGGCGGTGCCGCCGTCCGGCAAGCCGCGCCCGCGGCCCGACGTGCCGCCCACCGGCGACATCGCCCCGCAGCCGCAGGGCTGAGGCACTAGGCTCAAAGCATTTCAGACGCCCGCCGCATGGCGGGCGTTATGCTTTGTGGGTTCACGAAGCGCGCCGGTCACGATAGAGGGGCGTGCCAACGCCGCTCATCCCGGGGTTCATGACCACGTCCGCCGATCAAACCCACCAACGTTGGACCCTCGCCGCCTTCCGTCACGGCGCCTGGGCGATGCTGCCGCTGTTGCCGGGCGTGTTCGCCTTCGGCATGGGCTTCGGCACCGTCGCCGCCGGCAAGGGCTTCGGCCTCCTCGACACCTTCGCGATGAGCGCCACTGTGTTCGCCGGCATGGCGCAATACATCGTGCTCGACACTTGGCCGGATAAGCTCACATTTGCTTCCATCACCGCCGCTGGCCTGATCACCGGCATGGTCTGCATGCGCTTCCTCTTGATCGGCGCGTCGTTGCGGCCGTGGATGGGCGGCATGCCGGCGCGCAAGGTCTATCCGGCGCTTTATCTCCTCACCGAGCCGAACTGGATCCTGTCCATGCGCTACCGCACCGAGGGCGGCAGCGATCCGGCCTACTTCGTCGGCAGCGGCGTCATGGTCTGGTGCGCCTGGGTCGGGGCGGCGGCGCCCGGCTGGTGGCTCGGCGCGGCGCTCGGCAATCCCGCCCGCTTCGGGCTCGATCTGGTGATGCCGGTGTTCTTCGCCGCCATGCTGGTCAGGCTGTGGCGCGGCCCGCGCAATGCGCTGAGCTGGGTAATCGGCGGCGGCGTCGCGCTCGCCGTCGACCATTGGCTCGGCGGCTGGTGGTATGTGCTCGCCGGTTCGCTCGCCGGCAGCGTGGCGGGAGGCTTCCTCGATGATTGAGGGCGATCCCGCCGGGTTCCTCGGCGCGCTCGCGGCGATGATGCTCGCCGCCTATCTCACCCGCATCGGCGGCTATTGGCTGATCGGCCGCTTCCCCATCAGCAAGCGTGTGCACCGCATGTTGGATGCGCTGCCCGGCGCGGTGATCACCGCGAGCGTCATCCCGATCCTCGCCAAGGGCGGCCTGAGCGCGGGGCTGGCGGTCGCCGCCGCTATGCTGACCATGGCGGTGGTACGCAATGATTTCGCCGCAGTGGTCGCCGGCGTCGCCATCGCTGCGCTGGCGCGCGCGGCGGGATTGTAGTGCAATGATCGGCCATGCCGCTGCAAAACCGCGTCGATCCTTTTGGTGACCTGTTCGCGACGCCAGCGCGCGGAGCGCTGATGGGCAATCGCGGCGGGCGCATCCACGATGAAAGGCAACAGCTCGGCCCAAAACGATGGGCCTCGAAGCAGTGGATCTGCTGCCGGCTCGACTTCAAGGATCGCCACCGCGCGGTCTGGGGTGACGGCTACACCGAATTGTTTTTCCTCGACGAGGTGACCTCCTTGACCGCCGGCCATCGCCCTTGCTTCGAATGCCGGCGCAAGGATGCGGAACGCTTTGCATTTCTGTTCAGCGGCAATCCGCAACGCGCCGGCGCGCCGGCGATGGACAAGGCGCTCCACGCCGAACGCCTTAACGGCAAAGCCAAGCGCACGCACCCACGCGCCATCGACACTTTGCCTGATGGCGCTATGATCGCCATCGACGGCGCAGCCTTCGCCGTGCGCGGCGATAAACTACTGCGCTGGACGCCATCGGGCTACTCGGACACCAGACCGCGCCCGCGCGGCACCACCATCGCCGTGCTCACGCCGTCGTCAATTTTGACGGTGTTGGAACGCGGCTATCAGCCACTCTGGCATTCCAGCGCCGCCGGCTAAATGCCGCCTTGTGTGCGCTGGATCAAAGAGCGTCTGGACCCGCAGGAGTAGGGAGGGGGCGCCTGGGAGTTCCAGGAGGTCGCCCCAAGAGGCCCGTTCATGTCTGCACCCGCCGCCCTGCAACGCCGCCGCGACTATGCCGGTCCGGCCCTGTTCGCCTACGGATTCCGGCCGTTCTTCCTGGCCGCGGGCTTGTGGGCCGCCTTCGGCATCTTGCTGTGGCTGCCGCAGTTCCTCGGCCTTGTGACGCTGCCGACCCTGTTCGGTCCGCTCGACTGGCACATCCACGAGATGCTCTACGGCTACGTGGCGGCTTCGATTGCCGGCTTCCTGCTCACCGCCATCCCGAACTGGACCGGCCGCCTGCCGGTCAGTGGCTGGCCGCTCGCCGCCCTTGCGGCGCTGTGGCTTGCGGGCCGCGTTGCGATTCTGGTCTCCGCCGAGATCGGCGGCGTGCTGGCGGCGACCATCGACGTTAGCTTCCTGGTCACGCTCGCCGCCGTCGCCGCCCGTGAGATCATCGCGGGCAAGAACTGGCGCAACCTGCGGGTGCTCGTCGTTCTCGGTGTGCTCGCCGCCGGCAACATCGTGTTTCACGCCGAAGTGTTGATGCAAGGTGCCGCCGATTATGGCATCCGCATCGCGCTCGCCGCGGTGGTCGGGATGATCATGCTGATCGGCGGCCGCATCGTGCCGAGTTTCACCAGCAACTGGCTGACGCGCAACAATCCCGGCCGCAAGCCGGCGCCGTTCTCGCGCTTCGATATGGCCGTGCTCGCGGTGAGCGTCGTTGCGCTTCTCGCATGGATCGCCGCGCCCTTCGCGGCAACAACCGGTGCGCTGCTGCTGATCGCCGGCGCGCTGCATGTCGTGCGCCTGGCGCGCTGGGCCGGCGACCGCACGCTGCGCGACCGCCTCGTGCTCATCCTGCACGTCGCCTATGGTTTTGTGCCGCTCGGCTTTTTGCTGACCGGCGCCGCGAACCTATGGCCGCAAGTGCCGGCGAGCGCCGGCATCCACGCCTGGACCGCCGGCGCCGTCGGTCTGATGACATTAGCCGTCATGACCCGCGCCACTCTTGGCCACACCGGTCATGCGTTGCAAGCGGGGACTGCGACGCACGCCATCTACGCGCTGGTGCTGCTGGCGGCTGTATTACGCATCTTTGCCGCCTTCACCGGCTCGCTGACGCTGGTGGATTACGCGGGCGGCGCCTGGGTTGCGGGCTTTGCGACTTTCGTCGTCGTCTACGGCCGGTTGTTGATCATGCGCAAACCGGCCTGGGCCGAGGCGCGCTGTTGACCAACGCAGGTCAGGCCGGCTCGACCGGAGGCGTCTCGGGCCCCGCCGGCACGCGCCGTGCCCAGCCGAAATAGACAATTCCCGCCATGATCAGCAGCATTGCCACAACCAAAGCAACGCAGGCCGGCCAGTTGCCCAGCGTCCAGGCGACGCCGCCCAACGCCGCGCCGAAGCTGCCGCCGGTGTAGAAACTGGTGACGTAGAGTCCGACTGCCGAGGAGCGGCCGGCGTCGGCGGTGATGGTGACGCTGGCCGTGGAGATGGCCTGGCAGATCAGACCGCAGGCGGCGCAGAGAGTCAGCCCGAGGACGATCAGCGGCAGGGGGGATGCCAGCGTCAGCGCCATGCCGCCGATCCACAGCGCGATCACCCGGATCGTAAAGCGGCGACGTCCGAAGCGGTTGACCGCCCAGCCGGTCCAGGGCGTCAGCACTGAGCCTGCGAGATAGGTCACGAAGATCGCGCCGAGCCAGGTAGCCGAGAGATTGTAGGGCGCCGCCGCGAGATGGAAGCTGATGTAAGTGAAGGTGGCGATGAAGTTAAACAACACGCCGAAGCCTACTGCGAAGATCGCGACCAACTGGCGATTGCGGAAATGCGCGAGCATCTGCTTGCCGGAGGCAAGCAGACCTGCCGAGCGCACAAATTTGCGCTCACGCGGCAGCAGGAACATCACCGCGACGGCGCCGACAAGCGCGATCAATGCGAGTGCGAAAAAGCCCCAGCGCCAGCCGATGAGGTCTGCGAACAAGCCGGTCAACAGCCTGCCGCTGAAGCCACCCAGGCTCGAGCCGGAGGAGTAGATGCCGGCGGCGGTGGTCGCTTCGTGGTGGGGCCATTCGTCGCCGATATAGGCGACCGTAACCGCGAAGATCGGCGGCAGCACCAGCCCCTGCGCGCCGCGCCAGAAGATCATCCACGACAGGCTGGTCGACAGCCCCACCATCATGGTCGGTATGACCAGCGCGAACATGGCCGCCACGATCACCCGCTTGCGGCCCAGCACGTCGGCGACCGTCCCGGTAAAGGGCGCTGTGACAGCCACCGCCAGCGTGCTCACCGTGATGATGGTGGAGACTTCCGCTGCGCTGGCGCCGAATTCGCCCGACAGCAGCGGCAGGATCGCCTGCGGCGAATAGAGGTTGATGAAGCAGCAATAGCCGGCGAGGCCGACCGCGAGCTGGCGCGTGGAGAAGGTTCGGGCAGTCGCGGCGTTCATTCAGATCCCGGCGCGCATGATCCCGAAAAGTGGGAACCGGTTTTCGGACAAGATCATGCGCAAGCAAAAATGTTAGAGGCGGTGCAGCATTGGCTTGGGTAGATCGGTCTCCAACGATGCAAGCCTAGCTATGCATGGTTTTGCCCCGCTGCGCCAAGGGGGCAGGCTTGCTTAGCCGCTCGCCGCATGGCGCATAGCTCGCTCAGGTGAGCC
The DNA here is from genome assembly GCA_963732895.1 of uncultured Pseudomonadota bacterium. GTDB lineage: Bacteria > Pseudomonadota > Alphaproteobacteria > Rhizobiales > Xanthobacteraceae > Pseudolabrys. Next base: position 339,870 of record CAVTBG010000004.1, read on the forward strand.
CCAACGCGGCCTTCGCCCCGCTCAACGTCTCCTCCGGCGAGCCCGAGGCGTTGATCGTCTGCCACTCAAGCGGCCCGAGTTCATATCGTTCCTGGGCGCGCGCCACATCTGCATCGGCATCCGATGCATCGGCGACCCGCGAGCCGACACGGGCGACGCGGGTTCCCAGGTCGGCCGCCAGGAACAGGCCATGAAAACGGAAACCGTGCGCGGCCTGCATCACATCCTGGCGCTCGAACGCCTCCGAGAACACGGCGTCGATGATCGCTGAATGTCCGGCCTGCAGCACACGCCGCGCTTTCTCGGAAAGTGACGCATAGACACGCGCTGTCACTTCTTTGGTGTAGGCCGCGGCGGGCAGCTTTTCGGTCTCCGGCTTGCCTAGCAGGCGCTTGCGCGCGATGTCGCTGCGCAACACCACCGCGCCCGGCGCCGGCGCCAATGATGGCGCAAGCCCGCGCGCCAGCACCGACTTGCCGGTGCCTGACAGCCCGCCTATGGCGACGCATTGCGGCTCAACCGGCACCAGCAGCTTCTGCGCCAGCGCGAAATAATCGCGCGCGCTTTGCTCGGCGGCTTTGCGGTCCTCAGCGTGCAATTGACGTCCTTTGGCGCGGGCCGCCGTTACTTTGGCCCGGATAGCCGCCCGCACCGACAGGAACAAGGGCAGGGCGGCCAGTGCGTTGAGATCGTCGTCGCGACCGCGCTCGATCAGATAACGGTTGAGAACGACGTTGGCGGCGGGTTGCAGCCCGCGCTCGATCAGGTCCATCAGCAGGAACCCTAGGTCGTAGAACACGTCGCTGGTGGCGATCTTCGGATCGAACTCGATGGCATCGAACAGCACCGGCGCGCGATCGATCAAAACGATGTTGCCGAGATGCAGGTCGCCATGGCAGCGCGCCACCTGGCCTGCGCGCTCGCGCGCTTCGAGCATTCCCCGCACGTGCGCAAAAGTCGCGCGCGTCGCCTTGTCGAGCGCTTCGACTTCCGCCACCGGAAAGAGCGTTGGCTCTTCACGGAGTTCGGCGGTGTTTTGTGAGATGACCTGCGCCAGTACGCCGGCAAAGCCGAATCCTTCCGCCATCTGCGCCACATCATGCGCGCGCGCCACCGCGCGCCCGAGCGCGTCGGCGAGCTCTGCGTCGATGCGACCGGCCTCCGCGAGATGATCGAGCGTTTCATTCTCGTCGAAGCGGGCCATCTCCACCGCCCATTCCACCGGCGCACCCTTGCCGCCGAACGCGAGGCTGCCGTCCGCTTCACGCGTGATCGGCACCACGCGGCGATAGAGCGCTGGCGCGAATGGGCGGTTGACCGTGAGTTCTGCCTCGCAGGCCGCCTTGCGTTTGTCGAGTGTGGAAAAATCAAGGAACGGGAAGCGCACCGCGCGCTTTATCTTCAGCGCCCGGCCGCCGGAAAGGAAAACAGAGGCGGCGTGGGTGTCGATGCGCGTCACCGGCGCTCCGCCTTGCACCGCCGGACGGGCGAGGAAGTCCACGACCGGCCGTTGGCTATCGGGCGCGTCCATTGCCACCTCTTATCGGGGTCGTTTTTAAGCCGGCGCCGCCGTACGGGCCTGATCCAGATCAATACGCAGGTTTACCCGATCTGGCCATATTGTAGCAGAAACTCGACCGACGATGATTTGGAGACCAATCACGTGACCACTCTGCCGCACAATTTCAAGCGCATCCGGCTCAACCTCGCCCGCTCGCCTGAGTTCCCGCAAGGGTCTTCAAGGCACGGCTATGAGTTCGTTACCCCACTCGACGCCGAGGGACATATCGACGTCGAGGCTTGGCGCAATGACCGCGATCACTGCCGCGTGCGCCGCTTCTGGGAGGGTGAGGACGACCAGGTTGGCCGCCTTGAGCATAGGGCCGGCGGTTCGCGCGGGCGCTGGATTTTCGACTACGACCCGCAGGACGTGGACGACGACGAAGCCGGCTTCCACTTCGAAAGCCACGCCTTCCGTCAGGGTGAATACGTCTCCATCCGCGGCGAGGACGGCGAGATGCACACCTATCAGGTGATGTCGGTCACCCCGGCGACGTGAGCTTTTCTCGCGCGCCCCGCGATGGGGAACGCGATGTGCGCCGGCCTTTGCGCGAATCTGACCCCATGCTAATCCTTGCGCCGCTGCGGATTCGGCCGCGACAATTCCGTATGGGGACTGGGGGTTGGCTTGCTTTCCGTCATCGTGCCCGCGCGCAATGATGGTGTTGCGACGCGGGAATGCCTGGCATCGGCCGTCACGGCGCTCAATTCGCTCAATCTGCGCTGCGAGTTCGTGTTGATCGATGATGCCTCCGATCCCGCGGACGGGATTCAGGAGGTCTTCAAGTCGACCCGCGCCGCCGCCTCCCAACATCGCTTTCGAATCGTCCGCACCAGGGAGCACCTTCACTACACGGGCGTGTTTTCGCTGGGCCTCCACCTGTCGTCGGAAGAGAGGGTCTTCTTCCTCAGCAACGACATGGTGATCACGCCGCATTTCTTCGCGGCGGTCCTCGGCGTGGCGGCGCTGCGCCGCGACATCGGCATCGTGCGCGGCACCTCCAACTACTGCGACAGCCATCCCGAGCACGTCGTCATCCCGCCTGATTTCTTGACGCGCTACACCGACGTCGCCAGCTTCTCGCAGGCGATGTTCGAGATCCGAGGCCTGTCCTTTGTCGAAGATTCCGTGCTGTCGGGCGACGCCGTATTGATCTCGCGCTCCTTGATCGAGCGAATCGGCGTACTCGACCTGCGCTTCTTCGGCTATTTCGGCGACGTCGACTACGGACTGCGCGCCCATCTGGCGGGCTTCAAGCTGGTGTGCGCCAAGGGCGCGTGGCTGTGGCACAAGGGCGCCGGCCATGTGAAGGCGGAGGCCAATACCAAAAAACGGGACCTCTCGATCCTGCACCGCGAGCGCATGCGGCTGGTGGATAACGCCTATCAAGTCTTTCGGGAGAAATGGGACCCGAGCCTGCCGGGGAGCTATGCCGCGCTGCAATCGCTGCATCTCTTTCCCATGGTGGAAAAGAACGTTGGCCGTGTCGACTTGAAATATGAGTTCTCGGCTGAGACCGTCGCCTTCGACGCGATTGCGTAAAGTGCTGACGCAAGGCGCGGCACGTGGTCTGCTTGCCGATACCTATCTGCCGGTTGAATCCGCGACCTTCAGTCACCATTTGTTCGGATAGGGCGACAATGAGGGAATTCATTGCCGATGCGCGCATTGACCGTCGAGCCAGGGCTTGCCAACTCCGTCCAGCTTGAAGACCTGTCGCCGCCGCTGTTGAGCGAAGGCGACGTACTGGTCGACGCGCTCGCGCTCGGCATCTGCGGCACCGACCGCGAGATCCTGTCGGGCGCCTATGGCTGGCCGCCGCCGGGGCGGAAGCGTCTCATCATCGGCCATGAGTCCCTCGGCCGCGTCGCCGATGCGCCTGCCGATAGTGGCTTCACGCGAGGCGATCTAGTCGTCGGCATCGTGCGCCGGCCCGATCCAGTGCCGTGTCCCGCCTGCGCCGTCGGCGAGTGGGATATGTGCCGCAACGGTCAATACACCGAGCGCGGCATCAAAGAGCGCAATGGCTACGGCTCCGAGCAGTGGCGCATCGAACACGATTTCCTCATCAAGATCGATCCCTCGCTCGACAAGCTCGGCGTGTTGATGGAGCCGACCAGCATCGTCGCCAAGGCCTGGGAATTCGTCGAGCGCTTCGCCAAGCTCAACACCTATTGGCAGCCGAAGGTGGCGCTGGTCACCGGCGCGGGCCCGGTCGGCCTCTTGGCGGCGCTCATCGGAAAGCAACATGGCTACGAGATGCACGTCATGGACCGCCATGCCGACGGCCCCAAGCCCAAACTCACGCGTGCGCTCGACGCTACCTACCACAATGGCAATCTCGGCGATCTCGAGCCCGACATCGTGATCGAATGTACCGGCGCAGGCTCCGTGGTGCTCGATGTCCTGCGCCGCAACGCGCCGACCGGTATCGTCTGCCTCACCGGCGTCTCCTCCGGCGGCCACAAGATCAATTTCGACGTCGGCAGCTTCAACCGCGATATGGTGCTGGAGAACGATCTCGTCTTCGGCACCGTCAACGCCAACCGCCGCCATTACCGCGCCGCGGCGGAGGCGCTTGCCAAGGCCGATAAGGACTGGCTCGCGGGGCTGATCACCCGCCGCGTGCCGCTCGATCGCTGGCGCGAAGCGCTTGAAGTCAAGCCCGACGACATTAAGGTCGTATTGGATTTCAATTAACGAGTCGGCATGGCCTCACGCATCGAAGACTACGCCCTGATCGGCGACCTCGGCACCGCGGCGCTGGTCGGCCGTGACGGCTCGATCGACTGGCTGTGCTGGCCGCGCTTTGATTCCGACGCCTGCTTCGCCGCACTCCTGGGCGACGATCAAAACGGCCGCTGGCTGATCGCGCCGCATCAGGCCAAGGCGCGGATCACGCGGCGCTATCGCGGCTCGACGCTGATCCTGGAAACCCGCTTCGAGACCAAGGACGGCGCGGCCACGCTCATCGACTTCATGCCACCGCGCAACGGCGGCTCGCACATCGTGCGCATCGTCGTGGGCGAGCGCGGCCGCATTGCCTTCACGAGCGAGTTCGTCCTGCGCTTCGGTTACGGCGCCAACGTGCCTTGGGTGACGCGAATCGACGACGCGACGGTGCGCGCCATTGTTGGTCCCGACATGGCGGTGTTGCGCACGCCCGCGCCGACCCATGGTGAGAACTTTAAGACCATCGTGAACTTCACCGTGCATGCCGGCGACCGGCAAGCCTTTGTGTTGTCCTATGCGCGCTCGAACGAGCCGCTGCCGGCGCCGATCGACGCCGAAGTGGAGCTGCGCGACACCGAGAAATTCTGGACCGACTGGTCCTGCCGCAATCAGATCATCAGCCCGTGGAACGAGGCGGTGTGCCGCTCGCTGATCACTCTCAAGGCGCTCACCTTTGCGCCGACCGGCGGCATGGTGGCGGCGGCCACCACCTCGCTGCCGGAGCAGATCGGCGGCCCGCGCAATTGGGACTACCGTTATTGCTGGCTGCGTGATGCGACGCTCACGCTGCTGGCGCTGATGAACGCCGGCTACTACGAGGAGGCCCGCAATTGGCGCGACTGGCTGCTGCGCGCCGCTGCCGGCTCCCCGCGCCAGATCCAGATCATGTACGGCATCCGCGGCGAGCGGCGCTTGACTGAATGGCAGGTACCTTGGCTTACCGGCTACGAGGGTTCGGCGCCGGTGCGCGTCGGCAACGCCGCGCACGAGCAGTTGCAGCTCGATATTTTCGGCGAGGTGATGGACGCGCTGCACCAGGCGCGCCAGGGCGGTCTCGGCGGCTACGAGGCCGGCTGGGACCTCGAGCGTGAACTCCTCGTCCATCTGGAGACGATTTGGAAAGAGCCGGATGAGGGCATCTGGGAAGTGCGCAGCGGGCGCGAGCATTTCACTTATTCCAAGGTGATGGCCTGGGTCGCCTTCGACCGCGCGGTAAAGAGCGCCGAGACTTTCGGCCTGCATGGGCCCGCCGATCACTGGCGTGCGGTGCGCGACCGCATCCACGCCGACGTCTGCTCGCGCGGCTTCGACGCATCGTGCAACAGCTTCGTACGCGCCTATGGCGGCAAGGAGCTCGACGCCTCGCTTCTTTTGATGCCGGCGGTCGGCTTCCTGCCGCCGGACGATCCGCGCATCCGCGGCACCGTCGAAGCGGTCGAGGCGCGGCTGATGTGCGACGGCCTGGTGCTGCGCTACGACACCGCCACCGCCAACGACGGGCTGCCGCCGGGGGAGGGCATGTTCCTCGCCTGCAGCTTCTGGCTGGTCGACGCCTACCAGATGCTCGGCCGCCAGGACGATGCGGCACAGCTTTTCGAGCGCCTCTTGGGCTTGCGCAACGATGTCGGGCTGTTGAGCGAGCAATACGATCCGCGCACGCGGCGGCTAGTCGGCAATTTCCCGCAGGCGTTCTCGCACCTGGCGCTGGTCAACAGCGCCAGCAATCTCGGCCATTACCGCAAGCCGACCGAGCAGCGCTCGCAGCACGCCGTCGACGAAGGCGCCGCGCAGGAGAAGCTGGAGGTTTATTAGACCGGCACGTCCCATTGCGCGCGCGCGTGCGGCCCCATCGTCCACGAAGACGTTCCCGGGAGATCGAAAATAATGATGCTCGCCAAAGCGATGTCAACGACGCCGCTTGCTAGCATCCAGGCCCAGCGCCCCGAAAACTGGCGCCGGTGCTCCACAGCGATCATGATGGACGCGCCACCTTCGACCAGGAAGAACAAGACCAATTTCAAGCGCAAAGGACCGGCCGTCTCGAATGGCCAGCCAAGCAAGACGCCGTACAATTCATGCGCTTGGTTGGCGATTAGGATCGCGCCGACGACGATGGCGAGCAAAGCCGACACGAGGGACCACCAGAATCCCGGCGCGTGTCGTGCCCAGAATGTTGTCGCCAGCCCTATGGCCCCGCTGCCGAGAAAGACCCACCCCAGTGCGAGGGTCAGGAATGACGCGGTGATCGAGGGAACGACAATTGCCACAAGCCCCAGCACAATGAGGGCCATGCCCTCGGCCACAAAGAGAACCCAGTGATTGTGGATCGGCTTTGCGCCGAGCGCCAAAACCCTATCACTTCCCGAAGGGCTGTCCGCCGACATTTGCGTTCAGCTCTCCGGCCGTTCGAATTTTGCCTGATCGGACGTGGCTATCCTCTCATGGGCACGGATGACGGAAGCCATCATAGCCAAGATAAGTGCCGCTTCTGGGATCATACGACCTGAAACGGCGCATGCAGTAACTCACTGCATCACCACCGTAGTAGCCGGGGCCATAGGACGGGCCGGGCGCATAGTCATAATAGCGGGGACCTGCGAGCATTCCGCCCAGCATCATGCCGCCGATCACCCCTGCAGCCACGCCAGCGCCACCACCACCATAGTATCGTCCGTGGCGGCCTCCGTGGTGGTATTGCACGGTCTGGATATTCGTCGCTGCAGCATTCTTAACAGCAAAAGCATTGCTGATCGGCATCGCCGATGCGACGTTCGCGACCGGCGCAACGCTCATTGCGAGCAATGCCGCCGCCGCGACGGTAGACGATCGAATTGTCATTGTTTTTCTCCGTTGCCTTGCGGCCTGCTGATTTCAGCAGGCATTTAGCGCAATGGATTGAATCTAATAATTATACCATGCGGGCGGTCGAGCGGTGTTGATGCAGATCAAGCAGTGACGTCTTTGTTGCTGACGGCAGCGAGCCCGACGCGCCCCGCCAAGAAGTCGTCCTCAACATCAGGCACGGCGGGACAGCACAAACGCACATGTTGACCGGCATCGTCCGGCGGCTTCGGCGAGATTCCTTGTCAGCCTGCCGGCCGGCTATCATACTCGGCGCATGCTGGCCCTTAAACGCACGATGAACAGCGCCACGACCGGCGAGTGGTCTGATCAGGAATTTGGTGTATTCGATGGCGACGTGCTTGTTGGCCGCATCCTGCGCAGCCATTCTGCTTCCGCCGCCCATCCATGGCTATGGATGATCGCCGGGCGTTTTTCCGCTCGGGCGGACCATCGGGGTTACGCCAAGAGTCTTGAGACGGCGTTGGCTGCGTTGACCTCGCAGTGGGAGGCTCTGGGTCCGGCCGGCCGATGACCAGCGCCTGGGCTCAGGCGCAGCGCCGGCTCATGCAGACACCTGTCACGGGCCGGATCAATCCGACCGCGTCAGCTGATGCTCCTCAGCGATACGCTCGAACGATTCCGAAGCGCTCTTGATTCGGTAAGACAACCGGTTGTCGTTTTCGATGGGCAAACGGCGCACGATCTTGTACGGCCCGCGCGCGGCGCTATTTGGAAATTGCGACGTGAAGTAGACGGTCTGACCGGTCGAAAATTTGTGGTTCATGTCCGTTCTCGTGTTGGCTTCCGCTTGCGACGAAAGCAAGTTTCACTGTGCGGACTAGCGGAAGCACCCGGCCCGGCGGCCGGGTGCTTCCAAAGACGAACCGAAGCCGGATCAGGCGTTCTGCAGATTGGCGGCCGCCTGTTTGCCGCGTTCGGTCACCACTTCGTAACTGATACGCTGGCCCTCGTTGAGGGTGCTCATGCCGGCGCGCTCGACCGCGCTGATATGCACGAAGACGTCGCGCGAGCCGTCGCTCGGCGTGATGAAACCAAAGCCTTTTTGGTTGTTGAAGAACTTGACGGTGCCTGTCGCCATGACGGTTTTCCTCGCGTTAGACGCTGCTTCACGTTGAGACGCGCACCGGCGGTTATCGCCGCATGCGATCGAAACATCCGAGTTTTAGAGATGTCCTGATAAGCGCCCCAATCGGGGACAGCGCAGCAAGGCAAGACCGAAAACCTGGTTTCAATAGGTGTATTATAGATGATTTAGGGGGACGCGTCCACTTGCAGTCTGCATTCTTGCCGCCGCAGGCGCTGCCAGCGTCGTTCGATCTCGTCGATCAAATGGATTGGGTAAAGGCTAAGTCGCGGCGGTTCCCCTCGCGGCGGGCGCACAACTACTCTCACTGCCATCGGCTGCCTGACATATACCGATAATTTACCCTACATGGACGTTAAAGCCGATGATTGCGAGCTTGTTCGGTCTGGTTGCGCCCGATTCCAGCCTGATCAGGCGCCAAGGACGGCTATCTGGCCGCGTGGTACGGTCCGGCCTTGAAATTGCCCCCATTCATCCCCATCTGCTGACCATCGATAGTTGGCCGAACGACTGGGCCGCTTCGCCTCCTTACTGACGGCGAACACGTTTCAGACTCTTCTCCAAAATCGACGAACCGGGACATTGGCGACGAAATCTCGTCCGCCAAGTCTCACGTGTACACCGTCAGTGAAAGGAAAACATCATGAACACTGGTGTAGTTAAGTGGTTTAACAGCCAAAAAGGTTTCGGGTTCATTCAGCCTGAAAGCGGCGACAAGGACGTCTTTGTCCACATCAGCGCGGTAGAACGCGCCGGCATGGGCACCCTCAACGAAGGGCAGAAGGTATCTTTCGATGTCGTCGCCGACCGCCGCACCGGCAAGTCGGCAGCCGAGAATCTGCGCGCAGCCTGACCAGGCCGAGCCAGCGCCATGCAGCTCTATCACGGATGTACTGGTAGAGCGCGTGGCTCGTCCGTCCCGCGGCCAATTCGTCGGCCTGCGGGACGTTTCTTTTTCTGCGCTCTTCAAAGGAGCAGCCAATGACCACTTTGAAAAGTGACCAGGAAAAGGCAATCGCCGCCGCCAAGAAGGTCGACCGCGAGCGCGAGCAGGCGCAGGCGATGCGCGACTATGAAGCGGAGAAACGCGCGGTCCAGGCCAACATGATCCGCCTTCGCGCGCTGCGGCTTGCCAGAGAACGCGCCGACGCGCCGCCGCCGGCCAAGACCAAGAAGAAGTAATCGTGAAAATCGAGCGCTGATGTTCTGCGCGGATGGTGAGGGCAGGGTGCCTTGACCCGCCCTCGTCGCGCCGCAGACACTCGCCCTTGTCGCCGCCATCAACCGGGCCGGCAAACATAAGGGAGACGCCAGCGTGATTATCGATCTTCGCACGTATAAATGCCTGCCGGGCCGGGTGCCCGCTCAGCTCGAGCTCTATGGCAAGTTCGGCTATCCGATCCAGCAGCGTCATATCGGCGATCCGCTGTGCTATCTCGTCACCGAGAGTGGCGGCCTCAACACCATGGTGCACGCCTGGGTCTACGAGAGCGCGGCCGACCGCGAGCTCAAGCGCGGCCGTATGGCGCAGGACCCGGAGTGGAGGACCTTCCTGGTCGAGAACGCCAAGGCCGGCAACCTCATTGAACAGAACAACTGGCTGATGACCCCGGCGCCGTTCGCGCCGCCGCTGACGGTCGCCAAGCCCAAGGGGTGATCGAGCGCGGGTGAGGGGGCCAGCGGGGCGTGCCAAGCGCACCCCCGCTCGCCGCCGCGCGCGCGATCGTCTATAGGTTTTCGCCTGTTAGCGTTCTCGGACTTGGAGCTTTCATTTCATGCGATCGAACGACGGTACGCGCACCGGCGGCGAAATCCTGATCGACCAGTTGCTCGTCCACGGCGTGCGTCACGCCTTCTGTGTGCCCGGCGAAAGCTATCTCGCCGCCCTCGACGCGTTCCACGAACGCGACATCGCGCTTACGGTCTGCCGTCACGAGAGCACCGCTGCGATGGCGGCCGAGGCCATCGGCAAGGCCACCGGCCGGCCGGGCATCTGCTTCGTCACCCGCGGTCCCGGCGCCACCAATGCCAGCGCCGGCATTCATATCGCGCGCCAGGAACTCGACACCGCTGATCATGTTCGTCGGCCAGATCGGCCGCTCCATGCGCGACCGCGAGGCGTTCCAGGAGCTCGACTACCGTGCGGTGTTCGGCTCGATCGCCAAATGGGTGACCGAGATCGACGATCCCGCGCGCATTCCCGAACTGATCTCGCATGCCTTCCACACCGCCTGTAACGGCCGGCCCGGCCCGGTGGTGATCGCACTGCCGGAAGACATGCTGGTCGAGCGCGTCGCGGTGCCGGACGCCCATGCTTTCGATCCCGTCGAGACCTGGCCCGGCCTCACCGACATGAGCCGGCTGCAGAAGCTCTTGTGGGCGGCGAAGAAGCCGGTGGCGCTCATCGGCGGCAGCCGCTGGTCGGCCGCGGCCACTGCCGCGCTCGCGCGCTTCGCGGAGCGCTTCCAACTGCCGGTCGCCACCACCTTCCGCCGCGGCCATCTGTTCGACGCGCTGCATCCATGCTTCGCCGGCGACTTCGGCATTGGACCGAACCCGAAGCTGCTCGCGCGCGTGCGCGCCGCCGATCTCGTCTTGCTGATCGGCGATCGCATGAGCGAGATGCCGTCGCAGAGCTACACGCTGTTCGACATTCCCGAGCCGCAGACCAAATTGGTGCACGTGCATCCCGGCGCCGACGAACTCGGCCGCGTCTATCATGCACATCTGGCGATCAACGCTTCGCCCACCGCCTTCTGCTCCGCGCTCGAGGGTCTGCAGCCGCCAAACGACATTCCCTGGCGCGGCGAAAGCGACACCGCGCATGCCGATTATCTCGCCTGGTCCGACGAGGCGACGCCGGTGCCGGGCGACGTCAATCTCGGCAAGGTGATGGTTTGGCTGCGGGAGAACCTGGGACCCGACGCTATCGTGACGCTCGGGGCCGGCAATTTCTCCGCCTGGATCCACCGTTTCTATCGCGTGCGCCAATTTGGCGGCCTGGTCGGACCGACCTCTGGCTCCATGGGTTACGGCTATCCCGCCGCGCTCGCCATGAAGACGCTCTATCCCGACCGCACCGTGGTGTGCGTCGCCGGCGACGGCGACTTTCTGATGACCGGCCAGGACTTCGCGACCGCAGTGCACTACGGGCTGCCGCTGATCGTGGTGATCGCCGACAATGGCGTCTACGGCACCATCCGCATGCACCAGGAGCGCGAATATCCCGGCCGCGTGGTGGCCACCGCGCTCACCAATCCCGACTTCGCGGCTTATGCGAAAGCCTTCGGCGGCTTCGGCGCCAGCGTCGATAAGACCGCCGACTTCGCCGCCGCCTTCGCCGCGGCCAAGGCCTCCGGCAAGCCCTCGATCATCCGGCTGAAGATCGACCCCGAGGCCTCGACCCCGCTCGCCACGCTCGCCGGCATCCGCGCCAAGTCGCTGGCGGCGGGCAAAGGCTGACCGCGGAGCTGAGATGCGCTTTCAACCCTCCCCCCGCGTAGCGGTGGGGAGGGGAGTCGCGTCGCGACTTGCCTCGCCCCCTGAAATCATCATTCACTCGTTGCCATGCCCTACCGCCGCACCGAACGCGTGGTCCGTCGGCTGGCCGCGCGCGAGCAGGCCATCCTCGAGGCCGCGCGCGCGCTCGCCATCGAGCACGGCATGGCGGCGGTGCAGATCGCTAGCGTGGCGAAACGCGCAAACATCGCGGCTGGCACCGTCTACCGCTACTTCCCGTCCAAGAACGATCTCATTGCCGACCTGATCGCCGCGCTCGCCGCCCGCGAGCTTGACGCCATGCGCCGGGCGGCCGACGCCGCACCTGGGCCCCTGTCGGCGCTCGCCGCCTCGATCGCGACCTTCGCCGCCCGCGCGCTTGCCATGCGTAAACTGGCCTGGGCCGCGATCGCCGAGCCGGTCGATGCGGAGATTGATGCGCTGCGGCTCGATTTCCGCCAGTCGCTTGCCGCCGAACTGGAAGCCCGCATTCGCGTGGCAATCGCCGGCGGTCACTTGCCTGACCAGGATGCGCGGGTTTCGGCGCCGGCGGTGATCGGCGCGCTGATGGAAGGCCTGCTCGGTCCGCTGGCGCCGACCTATGACGAACCGGCGGCGGCGCGCGAAGGCGTGCAGTTGGCGACGCTGCTGGCCCTGCGCGCGCTCGGCGTCCTCGACGCCCGCGCCCGCGGCCTGGTGGTGCAGGTGACGTTGCCGTGATCTCCCTCCCCCCTTTCACAGGGAGGAGGGGGAGAGAGTTCACCCAGCGGCAGATCCACTTGGCGGACGCCGCGTTCTTCCGGGTCGTCCTTGACGTGGAAGCCGAGCTCCTCGCACATCGTCAGCATCGATGAATTCTCCGCCAGCACCTGGCCGCGTACGTGCTGCAGGCCCTTGTCGCGCGCGTAGGCGATCATGTGCTTCATCATCAGCCAGCCGAGCCCGCGGCCCTTGAGCCGCGAGCGCAAAAGAATCGCGAACTCCGCGCTCTCGCCGCCGTCGTCGTCGTCGTGCAGCCGCACCACGCCGAGCATCCGGCCCGTGGTTTCCTCGATAGCGATGAAGGCCATGGCGTGGGCGGGATCGTAGTGGATCAGTTTGTCGATGAGGGTCGGACTCACCTGCCGCATCGGCGCGAAGAAGCGCAGGCGCAGGTCGTCGGCGGTCACCTCCCTGAGGAAGTCGGGATAGAGCTTGGCGTCCTCCGGCGTCAGCGGCCGCAGGAATACCTTGGTTCCATCGCGCAAGGTGATGTGGCGCTCGAGCAAAATAGCCTCCGCTTGCCCGGCATCAACCGGCCTCATGGTGAGGAGCGCTGCGAAGCAGCGCGTCTCGAACCATCGGCCGCCCTATCCTTCGAGGTGCGGCCTGCCGCCGCGCCTCAGGATGAGGCGGTAAGAGGCTATGCCGCTCAATGCGACATCAGCACCGGCACGGTCATCGAGTCGAGCAGCGCGTGGGTGACCCCGCCGAGGATGAATTCGCGCAGGCGCGAGTGGCCGTAGCCGCCCATCACGATCAGGTCCGTCGAGGCGTCGGCCGCGTAAGACAGGATGGTGGAGGCCGTGTCGATGTCGGGCGACGTGATACGTTTCACGTCCACCTTGATGCCGTGCCGTGCCAGGTGCTGGGCGAGGTCGGCGCCGGCGACTTCGTCGGCCTTGGCCTGCTTGGCGGCGACGATCACCACGTCCACTTGCTTGGCCTTTTCCAGGAACGGAATGGCGTCGCCGATGGCGCGGGTGGCGGCGCGGCTGCCGTCCCAGCACACCATCACGTGGTCGAGCTTGAGCGCGTCCTTCTGGATGAAGGGCACGAACAACACCGGCCGTCCGGACTCGAACAGCACGCCTTCGTCGAGAACTTCCTCCGGCATGCCCTCGTCACGCCTGGGCTGGCCGACGACGGCGAGGTCGAAGCGGCGGGCGAGCCGGCCGATCTGGTCGGCCGCGCCGGACACGCTCGAACTCATCAGACGAGTTCTCGTAGGAGACGCCCGCGCGCTTGGCCGCTTCTTCGAAGCGGGTCATGGCCTTGCGCGCGCTTGCTTCGGATTCCCTGCGCTGGGTCTCGAGGAATTCCGGCGGAATGCCGCCCATTACCGAGCCCGGAATGACCGGCTCGTAGGCGAGCCCCACGCCCAGAACATGGGCCTCGAAGGCCTGAGCGATTGAAATAGCATAGTCCCCAGCGGGATCGCGGTCGCCCAGCCCGAGGTTGACGATGAGATCTTTAATCATGATGTGACTTTCTCCTGACCGAGCGTTGTCCTCAATGCGTGAATTTATGCGCGCCTGACGGCGCCAGGGCCTTGACCGAAGTCAAAGGCTTGCATTTCCGCTGTTTCGCCACGACTGGGCGAGCCGGTCCGTGCTCACCTCACTTCTTGCTGCCGTCCGCTTTGAACTGCGCGAGAAAGGCCCACAGGTCTTCGATCTCCGACTTCTTATGAATGCCGGCGAAGAACATCTTGGTGCCGGGAATCACTTTCTGCGGAGCCTGGATGTATTTTTCGAAGGTCTCCTTGGTCCAGACGATGCCGGAGCTCTTGTTGGCGGCGGAGTAGTTATAGCCGGGGGCGCTGCCGGAGTGGCGGCCGTCGAGCCCGTTGAGTTCGGGGCCGACCAGGTTGGTGGCGCCGGGGCCAATGCGGTGGCAGGCCATGCAGATGCGGAACACCTGGGCGCCCTTGGCCGGGTCGCCGTCGGCCCGCGCCGCTTGGGTCAGCGTCCCGACGGCGAGAACCGCAGTGGCCAATACGGCCAATGCTAGTCTGAGTCCCATGAATTGCTCCCTCGCGGTTTTCTTCCTTACGGCTTTGCGCCATACCGGGAGCGCTTCCCTCAATCCCGCCCCGGTACCGGCCCTATCTGCCAGCCCTATATGTCAGGCGTCAAATGGCTGTATCGTGGGGCCGGAACTCAAGTGGGAGTTGTCTGATTCATGTCGGTCAAGATGCCGGAACCCGATGCAGCCGTGCTGGCGCGGCGCGCCAAGATCGTTACCGCCCTGCGTAACATCGTGCCGGGCGAGGGGGTGATCGCACGCGAGCACGAGATGCGCCCTTATGAGACCGACGGGCTCACCGCCTATCATCAACTCCCCATGGTGGTGGTGCTGCCGGAGACCACGAGCCAAGTCTCCCAGGTCCTAAGCTATTGCTACGAGCAGGGCATCAAGGTGGTCCCGCGCGGGGCCGGCACCTCGCTCTCCGGTGGCGCGCTGCCGCTCGCCGACGGCGTGCTGCTCGGCATGGCCAAGTTCAACCAGGTGCGCGAGATCGACTTTGCCAACCGCGTGGCGGTGGTCGAGCCCGGTGTCACCAATCTCGCGGTCTCCAACGCGGTCGCCAACGAGGGCTTCTACTACGCTCCCGATCCGTCTTCGCAGATCGCCTGCACCATCGGCGGCAACATCGCGGAGAATTCCGGTGGCGTGCACTGCCTGAAATACGGCATGACCACCAATAACGTGCTCGGTTGCGAGATGGTGCTGATGAACGGCGAGGTGCTGCGCATCGGCGGCAAGCATCTGGACGCCGCCGGCTACGACCTGCTCGGCATCATCACCGGCTCGGAAGGCCTGCTCGGCGTGGTCACAGAAGTGACCGTGCGCATCCTGAAGAAACCCGAGACCGCCCGCGCCGTGCTGGTCGGATTCCCGTCGTCGGAAGACGCCGGCGAATGCGTCTCCCGCATCATCGGCGCCGGTATCATCCCCGGCGGCATGGAGATGATGGACAGGCCTGCGATTCATGCGGCCGAGGAGTTCGTCCACGCCGGCTATCCGCTTGACGTCGAGGCGCTGCTGATCGTCGAACTCGATGGGCCCGCGGCGGAAGTCGATCATCTGATCGAGCGGGTGGAAAGAATTGCGCGCGATTGCAACGCCGGCGAATGCCGCATCTCGAATTCGGAAGAGGAGCGGCTGCTGTTCTGGGCCGGCCGCAAGGCCGCGTTCCCGGCGGTCGGGCGCATCTCGCCCGATTATTACTGCATGGACGGCACCATTCCGCGCGCCAAGCTGCCGCTGGTACTGGCGCGCATGAAGGAAATGTCGGAGAAATATGGCTTGCGTGTCGCCAACGTGTTCCATGCCGGCGACGGCAACCTGCATCCGCTCATTTTGTATGACGCCAACAAGGAAGGCGAGCTCGACCGCGCCGAGCAGTTCGGCGCCGATATCCTGAAGCTTTGCGTCGAGGTCGGCGGCGTCTTGACCGGCGAGCACGGCGTCGGCGTCGAGAAGCGCGACCTGATGCCGGTGATGTTCTCCGAGATCGATCTCGACCAGCAGCGGCGGGTGAAAAGCGCCTTCGATCCGAAGGGCCTGCTCAACCCCGGCAAGGTGTTCCCGACGCTGCACCGCTGCGCCGAACTCGGCCGCATGCACATCTCCGGCGGCAAGCTGCCGTTTCCGGATATTCCGCGGTTTTAGGCTATTCCCCCGCTGCAATCTCGATCACGGCGAAGCCTTCCTTCTGCGCGGCCGTTGTCAATCTCTCGTCGAGCGCGACGAAATCCAGCGAAGACGGACGTCCGCTTGCTGCGACGAACGCCGCCGCAAGCTGCAGCGCGTCCGCCGTGCGCAGCGGATGAACGCGAAGCAAACGTGTTGCCGTTTCCCGCAGGTCATCGCTCGGATCGATTTCTTGCCAGCTCGCCGCGAATTCTTTCAACCGACCGAATGACTCTCTGAGAGCCGAGGCCGGCGACCCCTCCCGTTCGAGCCGTGCCAGCGCCGAAACGCACTCGATCCCCGTTGTCCACCACACCATCATCGACGGGTCCTTGGCGAGGATGGACTGGAGGGGGCGGCTGTGGCGTTGCGCGACCACCAACGGGACGATTGCCGATGCATCCCAGAATTTCATCGGCCTTCGCGCCGTTCCTCGATCAGGATGTCGACAATGGACTCGCCGCCTTTGACGCGCGGTGGTGGTTCGTCAATCAGATGTTTCGGCACGGTAGCGTTGCGACCGGGCCTCACGATTCCGTCCCGGATCAGACTGGCGAGGCGGTCGCTGTCGTCGGCATGCGCCGCGCCGGTGACAGGTTCGAGCCGTGCGACGGGACGGCCGCGATCCATGATCAGAACCGAGCCGCCGGCTTTGACCCCGTCGATTAGCTTGCTGAGGTTGTTCTTGGCTTCAGTGATGCTAGCTTTCTTCATAAGGCTAAAATAGCTTTTTTCTTCAAGCTAATCAAGCTTGATACTCGTTAGCCGGATGGTCGCCGGGAAGTGCGGGCGGACCCATGACCTTGTCCCCCGATTTCGCTTTCGCTCGATCGGGGCTACGGTCGTGACCAAACCGGAAATTTAGCAGGTAACAATGCAATTCGGACTGTTCTGCTCGCCCAAGGCCGACGCGCCCGGCTTCGGCCCCGAGACCGGCAAGGGCTACTTCGATTTTCTCGATTTCAACGTCGAGGCCGAGGCGCTCGGCTTCCATTCCTGCTTCGTGGTCGAGCATCATTTCTCCGGGTGGAACCAGCTCTCCGCGCCCTTGATGCTCCTGATGGCGCTCGCCACGCGCACCAAGACACTGCGGCTCGGCACCGCGGTGATGGTGCCGACCTGGCACAATCCGCTGCTGCTCGCTGAACAGGCCGCGACCCTCGACCTCATGTCCAACGGCCGGCTCGATCTCGGTATCGGCAAGGGCTATCGCCACAGCGAGTTCAACGGCTTCGCCATTCCGCAGGACGAAGCCGAGGAGCGCTTTGAGGAAGCGTTGGCGCTGATGCTGCGCGCCTGGGCCTCGCGCGAGCGTTTCACCCATCACGGCAGCTTCTGGTCCTGCAACGACGCCATCGTCGAGCCGCCGCCGGCGCAAGCCCCGCATCCGCCGCTCTGGGTCGCCGCCGGCAATGCGCATTCGATTCAGCGCGCCGGCGAGCGTGGTTTCAACCTCATCCTCGACCAGTATGCGTCGCCTGCGGTGCTGGCCGAGCGCATCGCCGTCTACAAGGCCGCGCGCGAGAAGGCGGGCCGCGCTTTCGATCCGACCCAAGTCGCCGTCGCGCGGCTTGCCTACGTGGCGAAGGACAAGGCCGACCGTGACGAAGCGCTCAAGCGCCAGGCCGACTACACCGCCCGCACCGTCGCTGTCTCGCGCAAGCCCGACGCCAGCAAGGCGGGCACCGCCGGCTCGCACGTCCTCGCCTATGCCGACCGCGCCGGCGCCACCGAAGAGCACGCGCTTTTCGGCACGCCCGAGAAACTGCGCGCGATGGTCGGCGACTTGCGCGACGCCGGCGTGCGCTATCTGTTGCTGAGCGTCTTCGGCGGTCCCGACCAGTTGCGCCGCTTCGCCCGCGAGGTGATGCCGGCCTTCGCCGACTCCCGCGCCGCTGCGGCGGAATGACCTTGCCATGACCGATACCCTCAGACCCCGCGACGCCAAGGAAGTCGAGGAGGCCGTGCGCTGGGCGCTCTCCGAGGAAAAGCCGCTCGAGCTGGTCGGGCAGGGCACCAAGCGCGCGCTCGGCCGCCCGAGCCAGACCGACGTCACCCTCGATCTTTCCGATCTCACCGGCGTCGCCATCTACGAGCCGGCTGAGCTCATCCTGTCGGCGCAGGCCGGCACGCCGCTCGGCGAGATCGAAGCGCTGCTTGCCCAGAACAATCAGGAACTCGCCTTCGAGCCCATCGACTACGGCCCGCTGCTCGGCGGCGACGCCGGCCGCGGCACCATCGGCGGCGTCATCGCGGCCAATCTCTCCGGCCCGCGCCGCATCAAGGCCGGCGCCGCGCGCGATCATTTCCTTGGGGTGTCCGCGGTGACCGGCCGCGGCGACACCGTGAAGTCCGGGGGGCGGGTGGTGAAGAACGTCACCGGCTACGACCTCTGCAAGCTCATCGCCGGGTCCTGGGGCACGCTCGCCGCCATGACCGAGGTCACCATCAAGGTGCTGCCCAAGGCCGAGACCGCGGTCACCGTGCTGGTGCAGGGCCTCGACGACGCCCGCGCCTGCGAGACGATGGCAACCGCCATGGGTTCGCCGTTCGACGTCTCGGCCGCCGCGCATCTGCCCGACCATATCGCTTCCTGGTTCTCGGGCGTGCCGAAACCCGAAGCCACGACCGCCTTTCGGCTGGAGGGCCACGCGCCATCGGTCGCCCACCGCAAGGAAACGCTTGCCGCGCTGATGAAGCCGCTCGGCCCCGTCGAAATCCTTTCCGAGGAAGCCTCCCGCGCGCTCTGGCGCGACGTGCGCAACGTCAAGCCGTTCACGGTTGGGGCGGCGCGCGAGCGGCCGCTGTGGCGCATCTCGGTGCCGCCGGCGCGCGGCCACGAGATCGCCGCCGCCATCACGCCGGCCGCTCAGATGGTCTACGACTGGGCCGGCGGGCTGATCTGGCTGGCCATGCCCTTTGCCGGTGACCCCGGCGCTGCCGCCATCCGCGAGGCTGTGGCGTCCGTCGGCGGCCATGCCACCCTCATCCGCGCCGACGCGGCCGTGCGCGCCGCTGTCGATGTGTTCCAGCCGGAAAACGCCGCGGTGCGGGGGCTGAGCCAGCGGGTGAAGGAGAGCTTCGACCCCAAGGGCCTGCTCAATCCGGGCCGCCTCTGGGCGGGGGTGTGAGATGCAGACCTCCTTCACCCTCGCGCAGCTCGCCGACCCCAACATCGCGGAGGCCGACAAGATTCTGCGCGCCTGCGTGCACTGTGGCTTCTGCACCGCCACTTGCCCGACTTATGTACTGCTCGGTGACGAGCTCGATAGCCCGCGCGGCCGCATCTACCTGATCAAGGAGATGCTGGAGCACGACCGCCCCGCCACGCGCGACGTGGTCAAGCACATCGATCGCTGCCTGTCGTGCCTCGCCTGCATGACCACCTGTCCCTCCGGCGTGAACTACATGCACCTGGTCGACCAGGCCCGCGACCGCATCGAGCAGACCTACAAGCGCCCGCTGCCCGACCGGCTGCTGCGCGGCCTGCTCGCCCGCGTGCTGACAAACCCACGGCTGTTCCGGCTGGCGGCGGTCGCCGGCCTGATCGCCAAGCCGTTCGCGCCGCTTATGCGCGCCGCGGGCCTCAACCGGCTGGCCGCCATGGTGCGGCTGTCGCCGCGGAATATGCCCGCGCCCAAGCCCGACCCGCGCGGCGCGGTCTATCCGGCGCAAGGCGCCCGCCGCGGCCGGGTGGCGCTGCTCGCCGGCTGCATCAATCCGGTGCTGGCGCCATCGACCAACGAGGCCGCCATCCGCGTCCTCAACCGCGCCGGTATCGAGGTGGTCGTTGCCCCCGGCGAGGCCTGCTGCGGCTCGCTCGAGCACCACATGGGCCGCGAATCCGAGGCGCTGCAAAAGGCGCGCAACAACATCGACGCCTGGATGCGCGAGCTCGACGGCCAAGGGGGCGGCCAAGGGGGCGGCCAAGGCGTCGATGCCATCCTCATCACCGTCTCCGGTTGCGGCACCACGGTGAAGGACTACGGCTTCATGCTGCGAACCGACCCGGCCTACGCCGAGAAGGCCGCGCGCATCGCCTCTCTCGCCAAGGACATCAGCGAATATCTTGCCACGCTCGATCTGCCGGCGGCGGCGTCACCGGGCCTTACGGTCGCCTATCACGCGGCGTGTTCGTTGCAGCACGGACAGAAAGTGTTGCACGAGCCGAAAGATTTGCTTTCAAAGTTTGGATTCCTCGTCAAAGATGTTCCGGAAGCTCATTTGTGTTGCGGCTCGGCGGGCACCTACAACATTCTCCAGCCGGTATTGGCGGAGGGCTTGCGTGCGCGCAAGGTCGCCAACATCGAAGGGCTTCAGCCGGACGTGATCGCAGCCGGCAACATCGGCTGCATCACGCAGATCGCCGCCGGCACCAAGATCCCGGTCGTCCATACCGTCGAGTTGATCGATTGGGCGACCGGCGGACCGGTGCCGGATCCGCTCAGCCATCTGGGGAATCGTGCGCCCGAGGGAGCGGCGGCCGGCTAGCACAGGCTGCGACGCGGCGCCGCGCCTGAAACTTCGCGCAGGTCTTGGTTGAACCGATCCGGAGGATCACAATGGCTAAGTCCAAAAAGCGTAAGAAGAAGACGAAAGCTAAGAAGGCGAAACGCGCCGCCCCCGCGCGCAAAAAGAAGGGGCTGAAGAAAGCGGCCAAGAAGAGCAAGAAGACTAAGAAGGCCGTCAAGAAAGCGGCGAAGACGACGAAGAAGAAGGCGGCGAAAAAGCGTGCCGCGCCCATGCCAGCACCGGCCCCAGTGCCGGCGCCTGCTCCGGCCCCGCTGATGGGCGGGGGCCTGCCGGGATTGTTCGGAACGACGGATGACGGTCAGTAGACGAAGCAAGCGTCAATCGGCGGCCGCCCGTAAAGGGGCGGCCGTCCGCAAGCCGTTAAGAAGAAGGCCCGCCGGCCCGCACGCCGCCCCGTTGCCAAGCGCGCGGCAGCGCGTATAGGCACGAAGCGCGCGGCAGCGTGTATAGGAACAAAGCGCGCGGCAGCGCGCAGGGCAAAGGTCGGGGTCAAGGCGAAGGCGAAGCGGAAGAGCGCGCTGACGCAGCGCCAATTTGCTCCTGCTCGAATGACAATCGCCCACGCCAAACCAACTCGTTTTCGTTCCTGATGGCGCCGAGAATTTCCCATTCCGCGTCGCGGGAAGCAATCTCTCTTCCCATCTCCAGAATCGTGCGACGCATTTCCATGAATGCGGACTCCGCGTCGCAGAACTCGAAACCTAGATCATCCCGGTAGCTGACTTCACCTTGCTCTAGGTCAAAGTAGTATTTCCGCGTGCTAACTCCCGCTTTGACGTTGATGGCGGCAAAATATCTGAGGCGCCATGGCTCAAGCGGGCAAACGTCGCGATTGATCCATCGGCGACATTGCGGAGCGGGCTCGCTGCACTGCCGGTCAATCACAAATCGCGCGATTTCGCCTCCGTGTGGGCGCGGCATGCTGGAAAACGACGTTATTTCCCGGGTCGTACGGCGCCGTTTGGAATCGTCTTTTTTGTGACGCCGCACACAGGCGACCCGGACGAAACGTCCTATCGTTTTTGTCAACAAACGGCTTTGCCGGCCATGCCGGTGTGAGGAAAGCCGAGATCGCAAGAACAGGAGAGCATGTCATGATTAAGCTCACCCATTGCGTCATCGCCGCCGCCGCGCTTGCCGGCCTCATCACCCTGCTCACCGGGACGAGCGCGCGGCTCGATGCCGGACCGCTGGCCGAGCCGGCGCAGAGCGCGCTGAAGGCCTGCACCGAGCGGCCCTGGCCTTATCTGAATTGCGTCGGCACCCCCTTTGGCGACCCGCGCATTAGGCTGGTGACCACCGACCGCCTGTCACAATAGCGGCAACCCGGCGCATCGGCCGCGCACCACGCGACGATGCGCCTGCGGTGGGACCCGATCCCGGCAATAGCGCGGCCTCGACGCTTCAAGGTGTGTCGGCCGGCGCCGATAAAATGGCGGTGTCTCGCGGCTCGCGCGCAATCAATCCACGGATTTAAGAGAGCGCCGCGATGCGGTCTCTCTCTATCTTGCGGACAAAAGTCTGAAATTGGCCGATCGTGTTGAAAAAGTCGAAAGTTGAGCCAGAATAAAAACCGTCAAAATGACTTCGTTATATTTGCCGGGCTCAGATCGACGCTGCAATTCCATTTAGAGACTGCCACGGTCGTCGGACGACAAAGGATGAGGTTCCCCGCGTCCGCTTTCCAAAAGAGAGCCTGTGCCGCTTAAAAAATTTGGTCACGGCGTCACTCGGACTTTTTCAACACAATCGACCCATCGCTGCCGTTCAAGCCCTCGACGGCGGCCGGTCGCTTTTGGGGGCGAAGCGGACTCTCGGGGGCTCGTGGCCCTGATCGGCCCAGTCGCGAATGACGCGGAGCCGGCATGCGGCGCGAGTTGACATGCATCAACGCCGCATTGCGGCAGCCCTATTAGACGTACGCCAAGTTCACCACCACAATCATCTTGGGAACAATAAATAGGACCGTTGCCGTGAAAACACTATCGCTGGCCTTTTATGCGCTACCCGTGGTGGTGCTGTTGGCGCTTCCTGCAAGTGCCCAGCAGCACAAGTATGAAACCCCAATTGCGCCCGGCGTTGCCGTACCGGACAAAATTGAATCGTCAATCGGCACCCTGAACTTGCACTACGGCTACCCCGACGCTGCGACGATCCAGAAAATCTACGACAATCTGGATCGGTCGCGTGCGCTGCAAGCCTACATGCTGGGTATCCCGATAGTGAACCAAGTCGGCATGCGAGAGACGCTTCGCAAATTCGGACCGGATAACCAAACGGACGTTATTTGGGAAAATCTGGTCGACTCAAGAACTGTCGAACTGACGGCGAACGATAACACCGTTTACAGCTTCATTTGGCTCGATACGCACAAGGGACCGTTGGTCGTCGAGATTCCTCCCAAGGTCCTCGGGCTGATTGATGATTTCTGGTATAAATGGGTTGCCGATGTCGGCATCACGGGTGCGGATAAAGGAAAAGGCGGCAAATATTTGATACTGCCGCCCGGTTACTCGGGCAAAATCCCGAAGGGTTATTTCGTCGTTCGGCCCAGCACTTATGGGAACTGGATGCCCTTCCGGTCGTTTCTTGTCGATGGCTCGCCCAAGCCTGGGGTCGAATCAGTCAAAAAACATCTGAAGATTTATCAACTTTCGGACGCTGCCAATCCGCCCGCAATGAAGTTCGTCAACGCATCGGGTATTCCCTCCAATTTTGTCCCTCCTGCTGACTACTCGTTCTGGAGTTTGCTAAACGAAGCGATCCAGGAAGAGCCGAGCGAGGGTTCGGATCCGACTACACTGGGCCTCTTCGCTTCGATCGGCATCGTCAAGGGCAAGCCGTTTAATCCCGATGCCCGGATGAAGAAGATCCTGGAGGACGCCGCGAACATCGGTGCTGTGACCGCGCGCACCATCGCTTTCAAGATTTGGGGTGAAGACGCTTACTTCTATCCGAATAGTTCGTGGCGATTGCCGTTCTTCGGCGGCTACAAGTTTCAAGTCGCACCAGGGGTCAGCAATCTGGATGGGGCTGCCTTTTTCTACTACATTGCCACAGGCGTGACGCCTGCAATGGCATTGAAGATGGTCGGCCAAGGGTCTCAGTACCCATGGGCGGCACAAGACTCGAAGGGCAACCCGTTCGACGGCGCCAAGACCTACAAGCTGCATCTGCCTCCGAACGTCCCGGTCAAGGACTTCTGGTCGGTCATCGTGTACGACAATCAGACGCGCTCGATGGTGCAGACCGATCAACGGTTCCCGAGCGTGAGCAGTCAGAACAAGGGAGTAAAGGTCAATAAAGACGGCTCGGTGGACGTCTATTTTGGCCCGAAAGCTCCCGCTGGCTTTGAAAAGAACTGGGTGCAGACAATCCCCGGCAAGGGCTGGTTCATGATTCTTCGCCTCTATGGACCGTTGGAGCCATGGTTCAACAAGACTTGGCGACCAGGAGAAATCGAAGTCCAAACTGCCAACAAGTAGATTCTCCGGTATCACCGGCAAAACCACAAATCCCCGGCCTTAGTGCCGGGGCTTTTGTTAGGCAGATGACAGCACCTAGGGGGCCCGCGCGATGTCGCCTATTGGCCGATGCTGTTGAAAAAGGCCTCGCGCTAAAGGGCGAACAGTGATTCCGTCTGTCTGGGGCTTTCGGCTGCGGAGGTTTGCCATGATGGGCCGGCAGAGGGGCGATCAGAGCCAGCTTTTCTATCTGTTCAATCTTGAGCGGCGCATTCCGGCAGGCCATCTGCTGCGGCGGATCAACCCAGTCGTGACGGGAGTGCTGGCTGACCTGGGCGAGAAGCTGGCGCCGTTCTACAGCGAGATCGGCCGGCCTTCGATCGATCCCGAACTGATGATCCGTATGTTGATCGTGGGCTATTGCTATGGCATCCGCTTCGAGCGGCGGCTGTGCGAGGAAGTCGAGCTGCATCTGGCCTATCGATGGTTCTGCCGGCTCGATCTCGACGATCCTGTGCCCGACCACTCGACCTTCTCGGTCAACCGCTACGGCCGATTCCGCGACGGCGACATCCTGCGCCAGGTGTTTGAGGCCGTGGTGCGGGCGTGCATAGCCGCCGGTCTGGTCAAAGGCGAAGGATTCGCCGTCGACGCCAGCGTGATGGAGGCTAACGCCAGCCGCTACCACGGCAAGGCGCCGGACGAGATCGAATGGGCGGAGCCCGAACGCCAGACGCGCGCGGTCAAGGAATATCTCGCAGCACTCGAAGCCGAGATTGAACCCAATCCCGACCGCAAGCCGCCGAAGGTTATATCGCCGAGCGACCCTTGCTCGGCATGGACCGCCAAAGCCAACAAGCGGGTGCAGTTCGGCTATGGGCTCAATTATCTCATCGACATCGAGAACGCGGTCATTGTCGACGTCGAGCCGACGCCAGCGCGAACCTACGACGAGGTCGAGGCCACCAAGACGATGCTCGATCGCACCGAGCGATGCTTCGGTATAAAGCCGAAGCGGCTCGCCGCCGACACGGCTTACGGGACTGGCCGTTTTCTGGGCTGGCTGGTCGGTCGCCGGATCGCTCCGCACATTCCGGTTCGCGATGCCAGCGGGCGCGACGATGGCACCTTCTCGCGCAGCGACTTTCGCTGGGACCGGCACCGAGGCGTTTACGTCTGCCCCAACAACAAGGTCCTGCATACCACCGGCACCGTGTACGATGGCACCTTGCTCCGCTATCGCGCCTCAAAGTTCGACTGCGATGTCTGTCCGCTCAAGATGAAGTGCTGTCCCAACACGTCCGCGCGCCACGTTCCCCGCGATTTGCAAGAGGACGCCCGCGATGTGGCGCGTCGGCTGATACGCACAAAGGCTTTCCTCAAGTCGCGTGATGAGCGCAAGCGCGTCGAGATGCGCTTTGCTCACCTCAAGACCCACCATGGCTTCGAGCGAATGCGGCTGCGAGGTCTTTCCGGAGCGCGCGACGAGTTCCATCTCGCCGCCATCGTGCAGAACCTCAAGACCATGGCGCTCCGCGCCCTCGGACCGCCGCCCAACCGGCGGCAAGCGTCGTTTGCGTAAGCGTCCGGTGCCAAGGCTGCCGATCGAAGTTAGCGTCAAGCCGGCGCCAATCGGGCGGCCCTAAAGGCAAAAGTCGATTAGGTGCCAGCCCATCAAGATCGCTCCAGGGCGGTTCCCAGCCGAAACGCCGCCTTTTTCAACAGCATCGGCCCATCGCGATGCTTTTGGAACGCCCGTGCAACGGTTGCTATTGGAGTAGGAGCGAACATTCAGCCCGCTACGCTGAATAAGCCAGATTTATGAGTTGCGCCCTTGGCACCCACAAACCTGCGCTGCATTGCTTTGCCGGATCAAACGCAAAAGAGACCGACGCGGCGGCGAGATCCCTACGTTTTCGCATGGCGGAAATGCGCCGCGCCGAATTCGAATTTCAAATTCAGCCTCTTGTATATGAATTCGCCGCACGCCGCCCGATTGCATCACTATCCCCACGCGAATAGCATGCGCGCCGAGCGACGGGCGGCCTGATCGGTCGGAACGCTAACCCCATTTCCAAGACGCACGACAAGGGAGTTGCTGCATTATGCCGGCATATAAAATTCTGATCATGGGCGCGTCCTACGGGTCGCTGCTGGCCTCCAAGATCCTTTTCGGCGGGCATTCGGTGCATCTTGTCTGCCTGCCCGCGGAGGCCGACCTGATCAACGGCGAAGGCTTCCGCGTCCGTATGCCGGTGAAGGGCCGCGAGGGCCTGGTCGAGATCGACTCGCGCAAGCTACCCGGCAAAGTCACCGCCGGCGGCACCGAGGGCGTCAATCCGGCGGACTATGATCTCGTCTGCCTTGCCATGCAGGAACCGCAGTTCGGCGCCCCCGGCGTGCGCGAACTGCTCGACAAGGTGGCCAAGGCAAAAGTGCCGTGCATGTCGATCATGAACATGCCGCCGCTGCCCTACGTGAAGCGCATCCCCAACCTTGACAACAAGCCGCTCGAAGCCGCTTTCACAGAGCCTCGGGTGTGGGACAATTTCGATGCCGGCTTGGTGACGCTGTGCAGCCCCGACCCGCAGGCGATCCGCCCGCCGGAGGAAAAGGTCAACGTGCTGATGGTCACGCTTCCGACCAACTTCAAGGCCGCCGCCTTCGCCGACGACAAGTATACCGCCATCCTGCGCAACCTCGAAAAGGATATCGACGCCATTCGTTTCGATCCGGGCGACGGCAGCAAGATCGAACTGCCGGTCAAGCTGCGCGTGCACGATTCGATCTTCGTGCCGCTGGCCAAGTGGTCGATGCTGCTCGCCGGCAACTACCGCTGCATCACGCCGGACGGCATGCGCACGGCAGCGGAAGCGGTGCATTCCAACATTGAGGAAGCGCGCGAGGTCTACAACTTCGTATTCGATGTCTGCGTCAAGCTCGGCGCCTCGCCGAACGACCTTGTGCCCTTCGAAAAATATGCTGCGGCGGCCAAGAGTCTGACCCGCCCGGCCTCCGCGGCCCGCGCTTTGCAAAACGGCGCCAAGAACATCGAGCGCTCCGACAAGCTGGTGCAATTGCTCGCCAAGCAGATGGGCATGAGCAATCCCAAGGTCGACGCCATCGTTGCTCTGGTCGACAAGCGGCTCGCCGACAATCGCGCCAAAGCGGCGGCCTAAGCGGCCCGCGCGAAAGTCGCCGCAATTCAAGGGACGCCGGCATCCACCGGCGTCCCTTTTGCGCAATTTTTTACTATCGGCTGGCGCGGTCAGCGCCTTTGTGCACCCGCCGAATCGGGCCCTCCGCGGAACCGCCGCAGGGTGAGAGGTCATCCACAGACTGCCGTTCGGCCTCGTATGCGCACATGTGATTTTTGTCGCATTTCTGCAACACGTAGTTGGTTTATCTCGCCAAAAAGCCTTGCAGAAGGGTATTTGCCTAAAAAGGCAGCACATGCCGATGTTTTCGACTTGCCGATTTTGGCGTTCAAAGCTGTAAATTTCACCTCGAATGTACGCCCTCTCGCGCCCGGATCGATCGAAAGCCGGATCGTGTGACGAGGTTTCGCGGGGGCGGCGGGCAAGATGTATCGGCTGACCGGCCGATCGAAACTGGAAGGGGCAGGGTAAATGAATAAGAAGCTCGTTTTGTCTGTTGTTGCCGCTTTGGCGATTTGTGGAGCGGCGCCAGCCTTCGCCGCAGATTTGCCAACGAAAGCTGCGCCGGCACCTGTGGCGGCGCCGAGCCCGTTTGACATCGCTTTCGGCACCGCCTTCACCACCGACTACCGGCTGCGCGGTATCTCGCAGACCGACCGTCAGGCGGCGGTGCAGGGCTATTTCGAGGGTGACTATACCGTCGCGCCCTGGCTGACACTTTACGCCGGCCTGTGGGGCTCGAACGTCGACGGTTTCGCCAGCTCCGAGTTCGACATCAGCGGCGGCGGCCGCTTCAGCTACAACATCTTCGGCCTCGATGTCGGCTACGTTTACTACGAATATCCCAACCCGACGGGTGGCTCGAGCATCAGCTACGGCGAGTTCTACGCCAAGCCGTCCGTCAAAGTGACCGACTGGCTGACGCTTAACGCCCAGTTCTATGGCGGCGACAACTTCGGCAATACCGGCAGCGATGCCTGGTACTACGCCGGAGGCGTCGTCATCACGCTGCCGCAGTTCATGCCGATGGGCATCACTACCACGCTGTCCGGCAACGTCGGTTACCAGACCTATGCGTCGGCGATCGGCAACAAGGACTACACCAACTGGGATGCTGGCGTGTCGTTCGGCTACAAGGCGATGACGCTGGATCTGCGTTACATCGACACCAATATCGGCCAGACCTCTGCTCCGGCCCAGTGCGGCGTGGTCGGTACGCGCGACGCCTGCGGCGCGACATTCGTCGCCACGCTGAAGTTCGATACCTCGCTGTCCGCTCTCAAGTGAGCGAGCAGGCACGGAAGATTACCTAATCCTCTGCCCCAACTTTGCGGGCGGCGGCTTCCCCATGGAACCGCCGCCCGTATGCATTTCGACCCGGCGCGTATCGCGACTCCGTCGGGCGTTGTTGTCTTTGCCGCTGCAAAGGCCTCGCCTCGGCTAGGGACTGCAATGCCAATGAAATGCGCGATGCGCGGTTAGGCGCCGTCGCGCTGGCCGGCCGGACCGGTGGCGCCGCTGCCGGGAGTTGATTGAATGTCGGACTGGAGGATCTAAGCGAGCGCGCCGCCTATTTGCACTCGTAGCCGTAGCGTGTCTTCTGGGTGCCCGGCAGCTTGACCTCGATGTGGTTGACGTGTGTGCCGTAGCCGACCGCCGCGATGACGATCGGCGGTGCGTTCTCGCGCATTGCCAGCACATCGGCGCCCTGGATTTGATAGCGCACCGGATAGCTCGCGCGCTTTGGGCGCCCTGTGCGGATGTTGCCGTCCTGGATCACGATGTCGTCGAGGCAGATCGGCGGCACATAGGCGTCGTCCACCCGCATCGGCTTATCATAAAGTACCCACCGCCCGATCAGGAAGGCTGGCGCCTCGGTCTGCGGCGTCTGGTAGCCTTTGAGCTCGGTGAACTGGCGCAGGAAGGTGCGAAAGCCTTCCGCTTGGCGGATCTTGGCTAGATAGAGATCGGGATCGGTCGTGCGCAGTTCGGCGTAAGTGCGCTCGGTCGTGTGCTGCATCTGGGTCAGAGCCAGCACATAGGCGGCGAACGCCGCCAGCAGGGCGAGACCGACCCAGGCATTAATGCGAAACTTGCGCGAACCGCGCGCGAGACGGAAGCTGACCATCGGCCGGGCTCTTTGCTGATTGGCATTGTCGGACAGCGACCGGAACCGGGCCGGTTCGGCGCTTTCCCGCGCCCGACAATGGGACATTGGGGGTCGCCCCCCTTGGGGCGGCGATGCCGGATCGGGGGCCCGGCGGTCGCTTGTCTGGCGCCTGATTAGGCCGCGCGCGCTGGTTTCGCAAGCCCAGGGACGGCTCCCGGCTGGCCGACGGCCGCGCGGCGGGCCGGCGCCGAATAGGCTCCGGCCATTTGCATCGCTGGCGCGGTGGGATTATGGGGTGTGCCATCCCCAGCGCTCCCGCCTCCCTTTTTCTTGAAGGACCAGCCTCTTGTCATCGTTTTCAGTCGCCAAACCCGCCGTGGCAGAGGACGTGCCTGCCCGGCGCAGCGGGCTCGTCGCCCTATGTTTCTATGCGCTCGTCGTCGGCATGGTCACAAGTGTCGGGGCCTTCGTGCTGCGCTCGCTTATGGCCTTGTTTCATAACGTGTTTTTTCTCGGCAAGTTCTCATTCGTCTACGACGCCAACATCTTCGACACCACCACTCCGTTCGGGCCCTGGATCATCCTGGCGCCAGTGATTGGCGGCTTGATTGTGGTGTGGATCGTGGAGACTTTCGCCCCCGAGGCGCGCGGCCACGGCGTGCCCGAGGTGATGGACGCGATCTATTACAAGAACGGCCGCATCCGCATGGCGGTGATTTTCGTGAAGTCGCTGGCCTCCGCGCTTTCCATCGGGTCCGGCGCTTCGGTCGGCCGCGAGGGCCCGATCATCCAGGTCGGCAGCGGCATCGGCTCGACGCTTGGTCGCGTCTTCCAACTGCCTACCTGGCAGACAATCACCCTGGTTGCCGCGGGCGCTGGCGCCGGCATTGCCGCTACTTTCAACACCCCGCTCGGCGGTGTGATGTTCGCCATCGAATTGATGCTGCCGGAAGTTTCCTCGCGCACCTTCCTGCCGGTCGTTATCGCGACCGGCGCCGCCACCTATTTCGGCTGGCTGTTCTTCGGCTTCCAGCCCGCCTTCCTGGTGCCGGTCACGGGTTTGCCGGAGTCTTCGTTCGCGAACTCGATCAGCTTCTTCCCCTTCTACATCATCCTCGGCGTGCTCTGCGGCGTCGCTTCCGCCGCCTTTGTGCGGCTCTTGGCGTGGATGGAAGAACTGTTCGAGGAGAAGATCCCGGGCAACGCCTACACCAGCAATATCATGGGCATGTTTCTGGTCGGCCTACTGATCTATGTGCTGCAGATGACGACTGGCCATGGCCATGTCGACGGCGTTGGCTATGCCACCATCCAGGCGGTGCTGACCGGCCAGATCAGCGTCGGCTGGCTGCTGGCGCTGTTGTTCGCCGCCAAGCTGTTCGCCACCACGCTCAGCCTTGGCTCCGGCGCATCCGGCGGCATCTTCTCGCCTTCGTTGTTCATGGGCGCGACGCTGGGCGGCTCGCTCGGGTCGCTCTTGCAATTGATGTGGCCGGGGCTCGGCGTCAATTCCGTGATGCTGGCGGTGATCGGCATGGCTGCGGTGGTCGGCTCGGGCACCGGTGCGGCCATGACGGCGATCCTGATGATCTTCGAGATGACGCGCGACTACGCCGCCGTGGTGCCATCGATCGTGGCGGTCGCCATCGCCTTGGGCGTTCGTCGTACGCTGTCTTACGAGAATATCTACACCATCAAGCTCGCCTGGCGCGGCCATCACATTCCGCGCGAGCGTCATTCGCACATGTTCATGATCCGCCATGCCGGCGACATCATGAAGCCCGTGCATGGAATCGTTACCGCCGGTCAGCTCGAGGAGGCCACCAAGAAGGCCCACGGTGCCGGCGACGGCTATCTGATCGTGCGCAAGGGCGGCATCATCGAGGGCCTGGTCAGGGTCGGGGGTACCGTCGATGCCGGCGAGGAGGTCATCACTCGTAGCTTTGTCGTCGCTCGCAGCGACAGCTTCATCCGGGATGTGATGGCGCGCATGTCGCATTCGCCGCGTGGCGCGCGCCTCGCGATCGTGGTCGACCGCAAGGGCGTTCCGCGGCCGGAGGACGTGCTCGGCATCGTGACGCGCAGCAGCATCGCCGAAACCATCATCAGCGAGTTGAACAAGTAACGGTCTCAACTCGCTGTCGCGGGCGTCTCGCCGGCAGCGACCGGTCCAGCCGGCGCGTCCTGCAGTCGGTGGCCGTCGCCTTCCGGCGCGAACACGAGATGGCGCCGGTGGAGGGCCAACAGCGTCGAGCGGTGACCGATCGAGATGATCGCGGCTTTCGGCAGCCGCGCCTGCAGAAGGTGGTAGAGCGTGGCCTCCGATGGCTCGTCGAGCGAGGCGGTGGCCTCGTCGACGAACAGATAGTCCGGCCGGTGCAGGATGGCGCGGGCGATGCCAAGCCGCTGCTGTTCGCCCGGCGACAACATGCGGTTCCAGTGCTCCTCGTCGTCGATGCGGGCCGCCAACCCTGGCAACCCGACGGCGGCGACCAGTTCCGCGATCTGGCCTTCATCGAACGCGCCCGGCTCGGCCGGATAGGCGATTGCCGCGGCGAGCGGCGCGATCGGAAAATACGGCCGTTGCGGCAGGATCATCACCTTGGCGTCCTTCGGCACGTGAATTGTGCCGGCGCCGAACGGCCAGACCCCGGCGAGCGCGCGGAACAGGGTTGACTTGCCGGCGCCGGACGTCCCGGTCACGAGGACGCGTTCGCCCAGTTTGATCGAGAGGTCATTTGCGTTGACGAGCGGCACGCCGTTCGGCAGCCGCACCTTGAGATCCTTGAAGCTGACTTCAGCGGCCTCGCCGCGTTCGATTGTAATCGACGGTTTTGCCTGCGCCGCTGCCAGCGCTGCCGCCACCGATTGATCGAAGCCGGACAAGCGTTCGACCACCGAACGCCATTCCGCCAAGTAGCGGTAGACGCCGATGAAGAACGATAGGGCGCCCTGCACCTGCCCGAACGCGCCGGCGGTCTGCGTCAGGCCGCCGAGCTGCATGGCGCCGGCGAAGTAGGCCGGGCTGACGACGACATAGGGAAACACAGTCGATATCTGCGAATAGCCGGCGGTGAAGAACGTTAGCCGCTTCTGCCGTGTCATGATCGCGTACCAGTTGGCGATCACGCTGCCGAAGCGATCGAGCAATCGGTCGCGCTCGGCCTGCTCGCCTTCGAGCAGCGCGATTTGTTCGGAGCTTTCCCGCACGCGGACCAGCCCGAAGCGGAAATCCGCCTCGTAGCGCTGCTGCTGGAAGTTGAGCGCAATCAGCGGCCGCCCGATTAGATGTGTGAACATCGTGCCGATCACCGCGTAGATCAGCGCAGCCCAGACCAGATAGCCGGGGATCGCCCACACCGCGCCGAACATGTGCAAAGGCGCAGCCGCCGACAGCGACCATAGGATAACGACGAAGGAGCCGAGTGTGACGATCGCGTTCAACAGTCCGAGGCCGATCGGCAGTACGCCGGCGGACCCGTCGCCGGAATCGATAAAGCGGCGAATGTCCTCGGCGATACGCTGGTCGGGGTTGTCGGCGGCATCGCCAAGCAGCTGCATGCGGTAGTGGTTGGCGCGTCCGAGCCAATGGTCGAGATACTGGCTCGTCATCCATCGGCGCCAGCGGATCTGAAGCCACTGATTGAGATAGAGCTGATAAACCGCGAGCACGATGAAGATCGTGGCCAGGACGCAGAAATAACCCAGCTGATAGACGAATGCGTTCCAGTCGCGGGCTTGCAAGGCATTGAAAAAGCGCGCATTCCATTGATTGAGTAGCACATTGATACCGACGATCGATAGCTCGATGGCGATCACGGCGGCGAGCAGGCCGCGCCCGATCCAGCGATCCTCGGCGAGGAAAAAGTAGGGGCTAGCAATTCGCCAGACGGTGGCGAGGAAAGAGATCAGGCCTTTCACGGACGGGCTCCTGTCGCAATGTAGGTCGGGTGGCGGGCGCGCCGAGATCTCGACTATGGCCAATAGCATGGGTGGTCCCCACGCACTTTTGCCAGAATTCACACCAAAAAGGGGCGGATACGGGGCTGCCGACCCACTTCTCCATGTTGCGTCTTGACGGATCACCCCGTACGATTGTGCTCAAGGGTTGCCTTGATCCGCTTATGAAGCCGGGTCGTGGAATAAGACCCGGTAATAGTGATTCAAGGGAAGAAGACGATCCAAGGGAGGGAGTAAGGATATGGCAAAAGTTAACCTGTCTAAGGCTACGACCCGCCGTAAATTCCTCGGTGGGGCTGCGGTCGCAGGTGCGGCGACGATCGCGATGCCACAAGTTTCGCGGGCGCAGACGGTGACCCTGAAGATGCAGGGTTCCTGGGGCTCGGGCGACATCATCAATGACTACGCCAAGCAGTACGTTCAGACTGTCAACGACATGGGCGGCAGCCGCCTGAAGATCGACTATCTCAACTCCGGCTCGGTGGTGAAGGCGTTCGAAGTGCAGGACGCGGTCTCCAAGGGCGTGCTCGACGGCGGCCACTTGGTGCCGGCCTACTGGTACGGCAAGAACCGCGCGGCCTCGCTGTTCGGCACCGGTCCCTGCTATGGTTGGGATGCCCACCAGTTCTTGGCGTGGTTCTACGGCCCCGGTGAGGCGCTCTATAAGCAACTCACCCAAAAGGTGCTTGGCCTCAACGTCGTCGGCTGGTTCCTGATGCCGATGCCGACCCAACCGCTCGGCTGGTTCAAGTTCCATCCGAAGACCGCCGCCGACATGAAGAACCTGAAGTACCGCACCGTCGGTCTCGCCACCAACGTCATGCAGGCGATGGGTCTGAAGGTGACCCAGCTTCCCGGCGGCGAAATCATCCCGGCGATGGAAAAGGGCGTCATCGAGGCTTTCGAATATAACAACCCGACCTCGGACCGCCGCTTTGGCGCCGCCGACGTCGCCAAGATCTACATGCTGAGCTCGTATCACCAGCCGTCCGAGTGTCTGGAGATCGAGTTCAACAAGACCAAGTTCGATTCGCTGGCTAAGGAACAGCAGATGATCCTGAAGCATGCGATCACCTCGGCCTCCACGACCAACCTGATCATGGCCTACGATAATTATCCGAAGGATCTGCAGGGCTTGATCCACAAGGACGGCGTGAAAGTGTACCGCACGTCATCGTCGATCCTGGAAGCCCAGCTCAAGGCTTGGGACGAGGTCGTCGCGCACTACGACAAGGAAGAGTGGTTCAAGAAGATTTCCGACAACCAGAAAGCCTGGGCGAAGGATGTCGCGTACTACCAGTTGTTGAACGCGCACGACACCAAGCTGGCGTACGACCACTTCTACGGCAAGGAGCAGCCGCTCGGCTTTTAAGCCGTCGGATTGTCTCTGAACTTAACCCGACCTGCGGGGGACGGCGTCAAGGCGCCGTCCCCACGCGTCGCTTGTTGCGTTGCGCCACACGGATAACAACCCATGCTCGCCTATATTTCGGTCGTCGATCGCATCAATACGGCGATCGGAAAGGCCTTCGGCTGGTACATCCTGATCCTGACTTTCGGCACTTCCTACGAGGTCTTCGTCCGCTACGCCCTCGATAATCCGACGGTCTGGGCCTACGACCTCGCCTACAACATGTACGGCGCGCTGTTCTTCATGGCCGGCGCCTACACACTGTCGCGCAACGCGCACGTGCGCGGCGACGTGATCTATCGGATATGGCCGGCGCGCGTGCAGGCCACCATCGATCTAGCGCTCTACGTTCTGTTTTTTTATCCCGGCGTTTTGGCCCTGACCTTCGCCGGCTATATCTACGCCGGTGAATCCTGGCGCTATCACGAGGTCAGCGTCTTCAGCCCGGCCGACATTCCGATCTTCCCGCTCAAGACCCTGATCCCTGTCGGCGGCGCGCTCTTGCTGTTCCAAGGGCTGGCCGAAGTCTTCCGCTGTATCATCTGTCTGCGCACCGGCTCATGGCCTCCGCGCGCGCAGGACGTCGAGGAACTGGAGACCGCGATCCTGCATGAGCGCGAGTTCGCCGCCAAACACGAAGCCGAGGCAGCAGCGCAATCTGCTGCAAAGCAGGAGATGCGGTCATGAGTGGCGGTGAAGTCGGGCTGCTGATGATCAGCCTGTTCATTCTGACGGTTCTTCTCGGGTTCCCGATCGTCTTCACGCTCATGGGCATGGGCGTTATCTTCGGGTATTACGCCTACGCGACACCGGACCAGATCCACCACATCCTCAACAATCGAATATTCGACCTGCTGGTGCAGAATACGTTTAGTATTCTCAGCAACGATACGCTGACGGCGGTACCACTATTCTTATTCATGGGATACGTGGTCGAACGCGCCAACATCCTGGACCGGCTGTTTTATTCGATCCAGGTCGCGGCGCGGCGGGTGCCCGGCTCGCTCGCTGTGGCGACGTTGATCACCTGCGCGCTGTTCGCCACCGCCACCGGCATCATCGGCGCGGTGGTGACGCTGATGGGGCTGTTGGCGTTCCCGGCCATGCTCAAGGCCGGCTACGACACCAAGCTGGCGGCCGGTGTGATCTGCGCCGGCGGCTGTCTCGGCATTATGATTCCGCCCAGCATTCTGCTGATCCTGTACGCCGCGACTGCCGGCGAATCCGTGGTCAAGCTATATGCTGGTGCGTTCATTCCGGGATTCGTACTCGCCGGCTTCTACATCCTTTACGTGATCGGCCGCGCCATCCTCAATCCCAAGCTGGCGCCGCCGTTGCCGGAGGATGAAGGCCGTGTCCCGCCGCTCGAAGTGTTCATGGCGCTGTTGACCTCGTTCTTCCCGCTGGCTGTGCTGATCATGTCGGTGCTCGGCGCCATCCTGCTTGGGCTGGCGACGCCGACGGAAGCGGCGGCGGTCGGCTCGTTCGGCGCGCTAGTGCTGGCCGCAGCCTACCGCGAGCTCGACTTTCCGCGCCTGAAAGAGGCCGTCTATCTCACCGCGCGCACGTCGGCGATGGTGACGTATCTCTTCGTCGGCTCCTGGACCTTCGCCTCAGTGTTCGCCTATCTCGGCGGCCAGGGCGTCGTGGAGGAACTGATCAAGAGCCTTCACATGAACAGGGTCGAGTTCCTGCTGCTCACCCAGGTCATCATCTTCCTCTTGGGCTGGCCGTTGGAATGGACTGAGATCATCATCATCTTTGTGCCCATCTTCCTGCCGCTGTTGAAATACTTCCACGTCGATCCGATCTTGTTCGGCATTCTGGTGGCCTTGAACATCCAGACCTCGTTCAACACCCCGCCGATGGCGATGGCCGCTTACTACTTAAAAGGCGTGGCACCGCCCGAGGTGCGTCTGACGCAGATCTTCGGCGGTGCCCTGCCGTTCGTGTTCATGGTGTTCATGACCATGGCGCTGCTCTATATCTTCCCCGGGATTGCGCTCTGGCTGCCGCATGCGATTTATGCGACGAAGTGATACTGGATGCTTCTTCGACCGTTGCGGGTCCGCCTTTGGCGGGCCCGCTGCGTTGAAGGCGTCAGGAACGACGTGTCGGTCATGAGCAACTGAGCAACTGAGCAACTGAGCAACTGAGCAACTGAGCAACTGAGCAACAGAGCAATTGAGTAAGTGACGAGGAACACGTGGAATGGCTGAAGAAACGACGAGGCTCACCGATACGACTTCCGCGCTGCGTGACGGCGTCATCACCGCCGAGCAAGTAGCGGAATCATGCCTCGCTCGCGTCGATGAAGTTGACGGCGAGGTGCAGGCCTGGACCTTTCTCGACCCGGAGCACGTGCGCACCCAAGCGCGCGCGCTCGATGCCGCGCGCGCCGATGGCAAGCCGCTCGGGCCACTACACGGCATCCCGGTCGGCATCAAGGACATCTTTGACACCACCGACATGCCGACCGAAGACGGTACCGTGCTGCACGCCGGCCGCCGGCCGCACCGCGACTGCACCGCGGTCGCGATGCTGCGCGAGGCCGGCGCCATCATCATGGGCAAGACGGTCACCACCGAGATGGCGCTGTTCGGCCCTGGCAAGACCCGCAACCCGCACGATGCGACGCGCACGCCAGGCGGTTCGTCGAGCGGTTCAGCGGCGGCGGTCGCCGCCGGCATGGTGCCACTGGCGATCGGTTCGCAGACCAACGGCTCTACCATTAGGCCCGCCTCGTTCTGCGGTGTGGTCGGCTATAAGCCGAGCCATGGCCTGATTTCGCGCAACGGTGTGCTGACCTTGTCGCGCACGCTCGATCACGTTGGCGTCTTCGCCGGTAGCGTCGCCGATGCAGCGTTGCTGGCCGAGATCATGATGCGCTACGACCCGAAAGACGCCGACATGCGCCCGCAGGCACGGCCGGAGGTCAGCCGCTGGGCAGTGGAAGAACCGCCGCTGCCGCCCAAGGTCGCCTTTCTCAAGACCCCGGTGTGGGACCTAGCCGAGGAGGATACCCGCGAAGCCTTCGAGGAATTGGTCGAATTGCTCGGCGAGAACAGCGTCGAGGAGGTGGAGCTGCCGACTTTGTTCACGGAGGCGGTGGCGCAGCACAAAATCATCCAGGACGCCGAAGTGGCGGTGAATTTCGGCGGCGACTATGAGCGCGGCCGTGACCGGATGACCCCGCAACTGGTCAACATCATCGAACACGGGCTCCAGGTGCCGGCGGCGGACTATATCCGCGCGTTGGCGCGCATCCCGTTGTTTCTTGAGGCGATCGAGGAATTGTTCGAGCGCTATGACGCGATCTTGACGCCATCGGCGCCAGGCCAAGCGCCGGTCGGCACAGCCACCGGAAATCCGATCTTCTGCACCGTCTGGACACTGCTTGGCATGCCGGCGGTGTCGCTGCCGCTACTTAGCGGCAACAACGGCCTGCCCATCGGGGTGCAGCTTGTTGGTCAGCGCGGCAATGATGGCCGGCTCCTGCGCACGGCGCATTGGCTCACGGAAATGGTCGAAGCGGAAGCGTAACCGCGCCGGCAGCGTGGTATAGATCGCAAGCTAGTGCGAATTGTTGTTCTGGCTGCGGGCGTCGGCGACCGCACGGTCGTTGCGCGCGTCGTCGTAGAACGAATAGACCATCAGGGCGAGGCTGCACACGGTGATGACCGACAGCGGCAGCTTGTCGACCTTGTAGGCGAAGAAGCCGATATACCAGATGGCGCCGATCGCACCGATGACATAGGCAATGCGAGTGATCACGGTTTCCGATCCTTCGTTCTCGCCGCTTTCTGGGCGCGACCGTTAATTAAGCTAAATTAAAGCACGCCGCGCCGCAGCCCGCAACGACTAACCCAGATATTCATGGAGGAAAGCGACAGTGCGGCCCCAGGCCAGTTCCGCTGCCGCCTTGTCGTAACGGCTCGAGGTATCGTTGTTGAACGCGTGATTGACCCCCGGATAGACGTAGACGCTGAAGGTCTTGCCGGCGGCCTTAAGCGCGGCCTCATAGCCCGCGATGCCGGCGTTCACGCGGTTGTCGAGCCCGGCATAGTGCAGGAGCAGCGCCGCGTGAATCGATTTTACCGCGGCTGCCGGCGGTTGGATGCCGTAATAGGCGACGGCGGCTTTCAGTTCCGGTGACAACACCGCCAGCCGGTTCGCCATGCCGCCGCCCCAGCAGAAGCCGACGGCGCCGACCTTGCCGTTCAACTCATCGTTCGTTGCCAGGAACGGCACCGCTTCGGCGACGCGTTGTGCGGTCTCGCCGGCATTGAGCGTTCCGATCATCTCGCGTGATTTTTCTTCGTCGGCTGGCGTGCCACCGAGCGGCGAAAGCATATCGACCGCGTAGGCGAGGAAGCCGGCGAGTGCCAGCCGGCGCGCGATGTCCTCGATGTGCGGATTGAGCCCGCGGTTTTCGTGGATGACGATTACTGCCGGGCGTTTCGCTTTGTCCTTCAGACGCGCCATATATCCGCTGATGGTCGTGCCCCGTGCTTCATAGGAAGCCTTGTTCGTGACGAGGCGTGCATCGTCGGGCGCAACCGTCGCCGCGCGCGCGTAGTCATTTTGCAAGAGCGGCAACAGCGCCAGCGCCGCCGCGCTGGAGCCGGCAATGTCCGCCAGCCGGTCGAGGAATGCGCGGCGGCTGATGCCGCCATGGGTAAAATCGTCATAAAGATCGACTATGCGCTGGTCCATGGTTAGCCGCTCCGGCCGGTTTTTACGCGCGCCAGTCTAGCACGCTTCCGCCGGACTCTATTCTGCTTGACGCGCCGCGGCGCGGCCTTCAAGTCAATGTGATCGAGGGTGCCGCGGCCGCGGCAGCCGTCTTCGGAGCATACGATGATTTTGACGCGCCTGCTCGCGGGCCGCAGCCTTCTTTCGCGCAGCGTGATTTCCGTCGGCCTGATTTTGTTCGGCGCCGGCGGCCTGCGGGCGGGCGTGACGGCCGACCGGTTCCCGTTCGATCAGGACTTGCTGATGCAGGCCGCGCGCGTGGGCCACGCCAAACGGGTGCCCATCCTCAACGTCGCAACCGACGGCCGCGCCACCATCGACCTGTGGTGCCGCACGGTGAGAGGCCGTGTGCAATTTTCCGACGCAGGCATGCGCATTGAGCCCGGCCCGTTGCCGCAAGGACTGCCGCAATACATGATCGATCACCAGTGCACGCTGCAGCGCATGCAGGCCGACAACGACACGCTCGCCGCGCTCGCGCAGGTGACCGGCTGGCGCCGCCGCGGCGACAGCATCACGCTGATCGGGCCGCAGACGTTGCGCTTCCGGGTGTCGGACCACTAACGTTCCTCATCGAATGCCGAAGTTGCGCGTCGCGTCGCCCATGCGGCCGAAGGTCCGGTGCAGGCAATAGAGCAAAAGCGGTTCGTTGCCGGTCGCCGCTGCACAGGCGACGAGCTTGGATTGCGGCGTGGTCATGCTGGGTTCCAAAGCGCAAGGGCGCGAGCGGGTTTCACGTGCGTCCTCAACGCAAAAAGGCCGCCCTTTTGGGCGACCTTTTCGTCTTTCGTTTCGTGGGTAGCGCGGGCTTAGAAGCCCATGCCGCCGCCCATGCCGCCGCCCGGCATTGCGGGCGCCGCTTCCGGCTTCGGCAACTCGGCGACCATCGCCTCGGTGGTGACCAGGAGGCCGGCAACGGATGCCGCATCCTGCAGCGCGGTGCGCACCACCTTGGCCGGGTCGATGATGCCCTCGGCGACCAGATCGCAATACTCTTCGTTCTGGGCGTCGAAGCCGAAGGTCTCGGACTTGTTCTCCAGGATCTTGCCGACCACGATCGAACCCTCGACACCGGCGTTCTCGGCGATCTGGCGGATAGGAGCCTCCAGCGCCTTGAGCACGATGTTGATGCCAGCCTGCACGTCGGCGTTATCGTTGGTGAGCTTGCCTACCGCCTTCTTGGCGCGCAGCAGCGCGGTGCCGCCGCCCGGGACGATGCCTTCCTCGACCGCGGCGCGGGTGGCGTTGAGGGCGTCCTCGACGCGATCCTTCTTCTCCTTCACCTCGATCTCGGTCGCGCCGCCGACGCGGATCACCGCGACGCCGCCGGCGAGCTTCGCCAGCCGCTCCTGCAGTTTCTCCTTGTCGTAGTCCGACGTTGTCTCCTCGATCTGCGCCTTGATCTGCTGCACGCGCGCCTCGATGTCGGCCTTCTTGCCGGCGCCGTTGACGATGGTGGTCTTCTCTTTCTCGATGATGACCTTCTTGGCGCGGCCCAGCATCTGCAGGGTCACGTTCTCGAGCTTGATGCCGAGGTCCTCAGAAACGAGCTGGCCGCCGGTGAGGATCGCAATGTCCTCGAGCATGGCCTTGCGGCGGTCGCCGAAGCCCGGCGCCTTTACCGCCGCGACCTTGAGGCCGCCGCGTAGCTTGTTGACGACGAGCGTGGCGATCGCCTCGCCCTCGACGTCCTCGGCGATGATGATCAGCGGCTTGCCGGACTGCACCACGGCTTCCAGAACGGGGAGCATCGACTGCAGGCCGGAGAGCTTCTTCTCATGCAGGAGGATGTAGGCGTCCTCCAGTTCGGCCAGCATCTTCTCGGCATTGGTGACGAAATAGGGGGAGATGTAGCCGCGGTCGAACTGCATGCCTTCGACGATCTCGACCTCGGTGTCGAGCGCCTTGGCTTCTTCCACGGTGATCACGCCCTCGTTGCCGACTTTTTGCATGGCCTGCGCGATCATCTTGCCGACAGCGGCGTCGCCGTTCGACGAGATGGTGCCGACCTGGGCCACTTCACCCGAGGAGCTTACCTTCTTGGCGCGCTTCTCGATGTCCTTGATCACGGCGGCGACCGCGAGGTCGATGCCGCGCTTGAGGTCCATCGGGTTCATGCCGGCGGCAACCGACTTCGCGCCTTCACGCACGATCGCCTGGGCCAGCACGGTGGCGGTGGTGGTGCCGTCGCCGGCGATGTCGTTGGTCTTGGACGCGACTTCGCGCACCATCTGGGCGCCCATGTTCTCGAACTTGTCCTCGAGCTCGATCTCCTTGGCGACGGTGACGCCGTCCTTGGTGATGCGCGGGGCGCCGAACGACTTGTCGAGCACGACGTTGCGGCCCTTGGGGCCGAGGGTCACCTTCACCGCGTTGGCGAGGATGTCGACACCGCGCAGCATGCGCTCGCGGGCGTCGCCGGAAAATTTCACTTCCTTGGCAGACATAGACAATTACTCCGATTGATTTCCAATTCGATCCGCGGGACGAAGGCTGGTCAGCCGACCACGCCCATGATGTCGGATTCCTTCATGATCAGGAGATCCTGACCGTCGATCTTGACCTCGGTGCCCGACCACTTGCCGAACAGCACGGTGTCGCCGGTCTTGAGGTCGATCGGGATCAGCTTGCCGCTCTCGTCGCGGCCGCCGGGGCCGACGGCGAGCACTTCGCCTTCCTGCGGCTTCTCCTGGGCGGTGTCGGGGATGATGATGCCGCCCTTGGTCTTCTCCTGGGCTTCGATGCGGCGCACGACAACGCGGTCGTGCAGGGGACGGAACTTAGCTTTGGCCATGGCTTCCTCGTCGGCGCTTCCAGCGCGTGCGTGTACCGGAAAGTATCTATTTTATAAGTGCTTAGCACTCGTTATCGAGGAGTGCTAAGAACTCGCGAGGGACATATGGCCTTAGAGGTGAGGTGTCAAGCAGGGGCGCCCCACGCTTTGCGACAAAAGGCTAATGCCGCGCTTGCGCTTGCCGCCGTTGCCCCGCAAAGTCGCTTCTGCCCGTCCCGAGGAGCCATCATGCCCCGTTCTCGACGCCCCGCTTTGGCGACCGCCTTCGTTCTGGCTCTGCTTGGGCTGGCGGTGGCCGGTTGCGCGACCGCGCCCGAGGCGCCGCCGCCGGCACAGCCGGCCGCGGAGCCGACCCTGCCGGGGTCCTTCCCGGCGACGGAGCTGATCGGCCGCTGGGGGCTTGCCGCCTATCACCAGGAGGCCGACCGCGCGCGCACGGTGAAGGCCGCAGCCAATCAGTGCCGCAACCCTTACGTCATCACACCCGGCCCCACCGGCGGGGTGATGATGCATCTCGCCGACGAGTCCAAGGCCTCCGAGGTGCAGGTGAAGGGCAGTCGCGCCGGCAAGGACTACATCGGCCCGCCCGGCCCTCCCGGCGGCATGCAGGACCGCGAGGTGGTCAGTTTCGACAAGCGCGTGCTGATCCTGCGTTGGATGGATTCGGAGGTACAGGGCCGCTATGGGACAATGGTCTATGTCCGCTGCGCGCCTGAGCGTCATACGCGCCGGCCGGTCCACCCCAGACGCAAACCGGCGGCCAAGCCGAAACCGAAACCGAAACCCAACGCGGGTTGACCAGGTCACGTCGGCCGATGCAGCGAAATTGATGCAGCCGGGACGTCATGATCGCCATTCGCGAATTCGTTGCCGGCCCCTGGCGCGCGATCCCGGTGCTTGGGATTACCCAGATCCTGTCCTGGGGCACCATTTTCTATACGCCGGTGCTGATCGTGCCGTTGATCGCCGCCGATCGCGGCTGGTCGATTGCCTTCGCCATGGGCGGCTTCTCGGTCGGACTCCTGGTGGCAGGGCTGGTGTCACCCTTCGTCGGCCGCTCGATCGACCGATACGGTGGCCACGTCGTTATGACCTTCGGGTCACTGATCGGTGCGCTCGGCCTGTTCCTGATCGTGCGCGCGGCCAACCCAATCGCCTATTTCGCGGTGTGGATGGTGCTCGGCGTTGCCATGGCGGCGAATCTCTACGATTCCGCCTTCGCCAGCCTTGGCCGTATTTTCGGCGCGGCCGCGCGGCGGCCGATCACCGCGCTGACACTGATCGGAGGCTTCGCTTCCACCGTGAGCTGGCCGGTCACGCATTTCCTCATTGAGGGCGTGGGCTGGCGCGACACCTATCTCACCTATGCTCTGCTGCTCGCCGTGATTTCGGCGCCGATGCATGCGCTGATGCTGCCGCGCAGCCGGGCTGAAATCGGCAACGGGCGAACGCAAGGAAACGGAAGCGCCAGTCAAGATATTGCCGCCTTACGGTTTGCCCTTTGTGCTGGTGGCGTCGGCGTTTGCGTCTTACGCCTTCGTGCCATCGGGCATGTCGGCCAACCTGCTGGCGATCTTCGCGCGCGCCGGCATCGATTCCGGCACGGTGGTATGGATCGGCGCACTGTTTGGGCCGGCGCAGGTGGGTGCGCGGCTTATCGAGTTCGCCTTCGGCCGCGACGTGCATCCTTTGTGGGTG
This sequence comes from uncultured Pseudomonadota bacterium, assembly GCA_963732895.1. Lineage (GTDB taxonomy): Bacteria > Pseudomonadota > Alphaproteobacteria > Rhizobiales > Xanthobacteraceae > Pseudolabrys. Next base: position 383,952 of record CAVTBG010000004.1, read on the forward strand.
GTGCGGTTTGCGCTCTCGGCGCTGCTGTGCGCGTTCGTGATGCTGGCTGTGCTCGGCATCTCGACCGTGCCGGCGGCCGCATTCGCGCTTATTTTTGGCGGCGCCAACGGCCTTATCACCATCACGCGCGGTGCAGTGCCTCTGGCGCTGTTCGGCGCCTCCGGTTATGGCCGGCTGATGGGACGGCTGGCGGGCCCCTGGCTCCTGATGCAGGCGGCAGCGCCGCTGGTGATGGCCTTCATGGTGGAGCGCTTGTCCGACGGCGCGGCGCTAGCGCTCGCCGCCGGTTTTGCTGGCGTCGCGCTGATCTGCTTTATCGCGATCAAGCGGCCAATTTAGTTGCGAATGATCTTTGCCGAATAAGCCGGCGCCTGCTTTTCGAGGTCAGGCGCTAGCCGAATATCGCGTCGATGTCGCGCTGGCTGGCATGGCCAGTGTCGCCGTCTAGCCGCGGGCCGTTGAGCAGCCCGCGCGGTGACGTCGGCGTGGGCGACGCGGCTTCATTGCCGCCTGGCAGGCTCTGGCAGCGCACCAACATCCGCGTTATAGCGTCGTCGATCTGGCCCAAAGCGCCGATCACCTTGTTGATGCGCTGACCGGCGAGGTCCTGGAAATTGCAGGCCTCGTAGATCGCGGTGATCTGATCCAGGATATCTTGGGTAAGCCCACAGTTGTAGTCACTCTTCAGCGACATGCTGAGCGTTTTGGCGTTGTCGTCGATGATCTCGGCCGACTTCAATATCTTGTCGGTCGATTTTTCCATGGCCTCGGCTGCGGCGCCCAGCTCGCCGGCCGCGCGCGCCATCCGCCGCTCCTTGCTTTCGGTGAGCAGGAGCGCAAGTTCCCGCGCGTTCTCCGCGACGGCCCCGCGCAAGGCAGAGAGCTCGCGTGCAAGTGTTTGCGTATCGTTGTCGATTGCAGGCGCCGCAACGGCGGACCGCTTGTTTAGCGGCGATGCGCGCCGCGACGCGGCCATCTCTTCGATGCGGAAACGTTTGCGCTGCACGTGTCGCCCCGGCCTCTTATCATCTGCGCGGGACGCTATATGAGCAGCGATTAATGCCAGGTTGCGGCGGTGCGTCAGTTCGCGAAAAAAGTCGCCGCGCGCTCCGGCGAAGGCACGCGGCGTTTACCATGATCTGTCGTACTTTACACAAAATAAAGGATAAGGCGACGTAACCCGCGCGGCGAGGTCGCCGTGGCGCCGCGCAGGGCTTCAGATTTACCAAACGGTTTCTGTTTCGCGGTTTCACTCGACGGAACGTCTGGCGACATACCTTTCCGTGAGTGCTCTGATGCAGCGTTTTCTTGTTCTCGTTTTCGCCGCCTGCTCGCTGGTCAGCACAGCAGCTTCCGCGCAGCAGTGGACTACGACTCCCCCCGCGCCGATGACGCCGCGGATGGTCGTGGCGGCCCCGCCGCCGCCGCCCATGCGCAGCGGTCTTGGCGGCGGCTTCATTGAATATCTGTTCGGCAATGGCGGTAGCCGCCGCCCGGTTGTCATGTCACCGCCGCCGATCATCTATCCGCCGCCGCAGCAGCCGCAATACGCAAACGTTCCGCCCGTCCAAGGCGCGCCGGTCGATCCGATGGTGGAGCGGCCGCCGCCTGGCTTCCACATGGATCCGCGCTTCATGCGCCGAGAGGCCGACTATCACGGCAAGGAAGCGCCGGGTACCATCATCGTCGATACCCCGCACCACTTCCTTTTCCTTGTCGAAGCCGGCGGCAAAGCGATGCGCTACGGCATCGGGGTCGCGCGCACCGGCTTTTCATGGTCGGGCGTGCACAAGATCACCGCCAAGAGGGAATGGCCGAACTGGGTGCCTCCTAAGGAGATGCTGGCGCGCCAGCCTTACCTGCCGCGCATAATGCCGGGCGGTCCCAACAATCCGCTCGGCGCCCGTGCGCTCTATATCGGCCACACGCTCTACCGTATCCACGGTTCCAACGAGCCCTGGACCATCGGGCACAACGTCTCGTCGGGCTGCATCCGCATGCGCAATGAGGACGTCATCGATCTCTACAAGCGCGTCAGCATCGGCAACACGGTGGTCGTGCTCGGCCCCCACGGCTCGGACCGCGACTACATCCCGCCACCGACGACGAATCCGAACAACGTGGAACGCGCCGGCTGACGGCCCGCGCCTCGCTCAGGCCGGCTCGGCCAGCGCCACGCCGTGCGCGGCTAGTACTTTCGGAAATTCATCCGAATTGAAATAGGCGAATTCGTGCTCGCGCAACGTCGTCAGCGGGTCGAGCCGCTCGAGCTCGGCATCGACAAGACCGGGATGGCACATGATCAGCCCACCCTCCGGCAGCCCGGAAAGGAAACGCGGGAATATCTTCGCGTAGTTGGCTTTGGCCGTGAAGGCATAAGCGCCGGCGAAGGCCGGATTGGTGGCGATGCCGTGCCGCTTGGCTTGGCGGCGAAAGGCGACGCTGAGCATATCGAGCACGAGGCTCTTATGATCATGTAGCCGTCGGTGCGGCCGCGCCCGCCCGCATTGGCGCACCCAAACGTTCGGAGCGGTTTCCGCTACCACTTTCAGGAACGCATTGCGCACCTGTGGAAACAGATGCGCGTGCTGATGACCGTCGATGAAGTCCGGCAGACGGCCGAAGGTCTCGACAAACGCACGCAGTTGCGTGGCGATCTCGATCACCAACGGCTCCGGCTTGAGCCGGCGGGCGCTCGCCAGTTTCAGCATTTCGTTCACCGGCAGGAAGGCGCCGTCTCGTAACGGCGCAAAGCCGGCACTCATCGGGGCGAGCGGGCCGGTCAGCGTGACGTGCAGGCCGAGCGCAGCCCGGGTCTTGCCGGAATTGAGCGTGTCAAGCGCGGTTGCCTCGTCTGGCCCGCAATGGGGCGCCGCCATCATCACCGAGGTGGCGTTGAGGCGCCCGCGAAGAATCAACTCGCGGATTGCGCCATTGACGCCGGGGGCAAGGCCATAGTCGTCGGCGCACAGCCAGATCCGGCACGGTGGCTTGCTCGACGCCATCGGCGTTCATTCCGCAGAAGGGGCGGTGGTGCGCCGGCGCTTGGCGCCTGGCGCGGCGTCAGCCTCGGAAGAGGCGCCCGCCTCTTCGGCTTTCTTCATGCTGTGCTCGGCGACAAAATAAACGGGCCGGGCCTTCGCTTCTGACAACAGTTTGCCGATATATTCGCCGAGAACACCGATCATGATGAGCTGTACCGCGCCGAGCACCATTATGCCGACGAACAGCGACGGATAGCCCGGCACATCCTTGCCATAGAACCAGGTCTCGAGCAGGATTTGGCCGCCGAAGACCAGCGCCATGATGGCAAGCAGGATGCCGAGCATGCTGGCAATGCGCAGCGGCGCCACAGAGAATGAGGTGACACCCTCGATCGACAGGCCGATCAGGCTTCTGACATTCCAGGTGGTGGCGCCGTGCGCGCGTGCCGCCGGTTCGTAGTCGACGCGCACCTGTTTGAAGCCAATCCAGCTCGACAGACCCTTGAAGAAACGATTGCGCTCCGGCATCTGCCGCAGCGCCGCCGCCGCGCGCGGCGACAGCAGGCGGAAGTCGCCGGCGTCTTCCGGGATCTTCTGACGCGCACCCCAATTGACCAGTGTGTAGAACCCGTGCACGCCGGTACGGCGCAGCCATGACTCATTTTCGCGATGCGCCTTGGCCGTGTAGACCACGTCGTAGCCATCGTCGAGCCAGCGCGCGACCAGCTTTTCAATCAGATCGGGCGAATGCTGGCCGTCGCCGTCCATGAACAGCACGGCACTGAGGCGGGCGTGGTCGAGGCCGGCGAGCAGGGCGGCTTCCTTGCCGAAATTGCGCGAGAGCGTGAGCACCTGGATGTCGAGCGGGCCGGCCGGCAGCGCCGGTACGACGGCACCGGTGGCATCGGTGCTGCCGTCGTCGACGTAGACGAGCTCGATTGGTATGCCGCGTTCGGATTTTATCTTGTGCGCCGTCTCAACTATGCGCCCATGCAGGGCGGCAAGTCCGCGCGCCTCGTTGAACAGCGGCACCACGATCGAGAGCCCGGCCTTGGGCGCCGATCGCGCCGTCTTGGTTACGGTCTTGGTGCTATTGGTCGGCATGTCCCGCTATCTCGCGCCTTGCTTGACGCGATCTATAGCGCACCGGGCGCAGCCTGTCGCGCGAGAACGCAGATTGTCGGGGGGCGGCAACCGCCACGGCCAGTATCAAAGGCGTGTGACGGCGCCGGGTTGCCGACCTCTCTTAGCCCACCTTCAAATATCCATAGCCCTTGGCTTGAAGCGCCCCGACCGTACCGACGCCGGACGGCACCAGCCTGACGTACGGCGCGTCGTTGGCTTGGTTGAAGTCGATCTTGTTGCTCTTGAAGGTGATCTGGCAAAGATACACCTCAACGCCGTACTTGCTGAGCGCATCCATGCGCTTGCCTAGCTCCGGATCGATCGGGTGCTTCGCCCACGGCGTGCCTTCGAGCGTCTTCAAATGATATTTGATGCCCGCCGAATGCGCGACGATCACGATCTTGATCTTGAGCGGATCGAAATCGTAGGCCAACATGTGGTTATTGATGTTGCGCAGCATCGCGCTGTAGCGCTTGTCGTTGCCGAAATCACAGTGGTACAGGCACGCTAAATCGGTTTCCTTTTTCATGTCGGCAAAGCTCAATGCTTTCGGCGCGGCCTGTGCCGACATGTTGCTGGCCGCAACGACGCCGCCGGCGGCGAGCGTCGTCAGAAGGTGTCTGCGATCGATGTCCATTTGGCGTTTCCCCTTGGGTGCGGTGGTTGTGTGTTTTGGCGACCCGCCGGGCCTCGCGGCCCAGCGGCTATATTTGGACATTCAAAAAGTTGCATGTAAAGCAACTTGCGGCCGCGCGAGGGTGGCCGGCGGGCAGGGGAAACGGGCAAGATCCGGGCGCTTCCGCGCGGCTAGCGGCCGCGCTGCGCTGTTGTGCCGCGGCGTCGCTTACAGCCCGGCTTCCAGCTTGGCGTAGAGGGGATTTTCGCGGGAGAACACGTAGCCGAGCTCGGCCACCGCCACCGCCTCGGCGCCATTCTCGCGCAGGAAGCTCGTGAGCGCATAGACTTGGCCCGGAGGGCAATGCAGCGTCAGCATGCCCGAGGAGGTCGGCCCGCCGAACGGCGTGACGACGGCAAATTTCTCCCTGGCGGTCTCCACAAGTTTGCCGTCGCAGGCGGCAAAACGGGCGCGTACTTCGCGGAAAGCGTGGGCGCGCACTTGTGCGGCGATGCGGTCGAGGATGACGCGGGCAAGTTCGCGTTCGGTGTCGCCCCAAGCCGCGCCGCGCGCGGCCACCAGGTTCGCCTGCGAGCGCAGGATGGTGCCGTCGTCCACGATCTTCAGCGCGTTGGCGGCGAGCGTCGTGCCGGTGGTGGTGATGTCGACGATCATCTCGGCGGTGCCGGCGGCCGGCGCGCCCTCGGTTGCGCCGGAGCTCTCGACGATGCGGTAGTCGATGATTCCATGGCTGGAGAAAAAGTCGCGCGTGAGATTGATGTACTTGGTCGCCACCCGCATCTTGCGGCCGTGATGATGACGGAAGGAAGTGGCGACGTCGTCGATGTCGGCCATGGTGCGCACGTCGATCCAAGCCTGCGGCACCGCCACCACGACGTTGGCATAGCCGAAACCGAGGCCTTCGATCAGCACCACGCGCTTGTCAGCGTCCGGCATCTGCTCGCGCACCAAGTCTTCGCCGGTGACGCCGAGATGGACGGCGCCTTGCGCAAGCTGGCCGGTGATCTCGGAGGCCGACAGATACGCGACCTCGACGCCGTCGAGGCCGGCGATGGCACCGCGATAGTCGCGCGCGCCGCGCGGCTTGATCAGCGAGAGCCCCGCGCGCGCGAAGAAAGCTTCGGCGTTTTCCTGCAGCCGGCCTTTGGCCGGCACGGCGAGCACCAGAGGCGTACTCATGACGCGCCTCCATAGATTGCCAGCCGCTCGATCCACACCGAAAGACCCACGGCGGGGATCGGCTGCGGGCTGCCGAGCTGGGTGAGCAGGCCGTCATAGCGCCCGCCCGCGACCAGCGGATCGCCGGTGCGCGCGGTATCGGTCAGTTCGAACACGAAGCCGGTGTAATAGTCGAAGCCGCGTCCGAAGGCGGTCGAGAAACGCACTTTGCGCGGCTCGATGCCTTGCGCGGCGAGGAAGCCAGCGCGGTGCTCGAACAGGTCGAGCGCCGGCGCCATCGCATCGCTTAAATTGGCTTCGGTCGCGAGCACGCGCAGTTCGGCGGCGGTTTCGTCAGGATCGCCGCCGATGCGGAGGAAACGTTCAATGAGCCCGCGCACGTCGCGCGGCAGCTTGGCGCTCGCGCCCAATGTCGCCTGTTCGAGGAAGCGGTCGGCGATCTCGGCCACTGAGCGGCCGCCCACTGCATTGATGCCGGCAATCGACAACAGGTCGGTAACCAGCGCGTGCGCGCCGTGTGGGTCGGAGCCGGCGAGCGCGGCCAGCACACCTTGGTATTCCGGCCGGCCGTTGGTGCCGCCGAGCACCAGGCGCTCGAGGTCCTGCGCCAGATTGGCCTTGCGGTTGAAGTCCTTGGTGAGTCGCCGCTTCCACGCCGGCGGCAGTTCGAGCCCGGCGATCAGCGCAGAAAACAGCGCCACGTCGCCGATTTGAATGGTGGGCGCGGGCAGGCCGTAATGGGCGGTAGCCTCTAGCCCGCGCGCCAGCATCTCGGCGTCGGCGGCGGCGGTGTCGGGGCGACCGAACGACTCGATGCCAGCCTGCTGGAACTCAGGCGAGCCGTCGTCGCGATGGCGGAATACGGGGCCGAGATAGCAGAAGGCGGCGGGCTGGCCGGCCGCGGGCGAGGCCAGATAGTCGCGCGAGACCGGAATGGTCAGATCGGGTCGCAGGCAGAACTCACCGCCACCGGGGGCGGTGGTCAGGTACATGCGCTTGCGGATGTCCTCGCCAGACAGGTCGAGGAACGGCTCGGCCGGCTGCAGCAGCGGCGGCGCCACGCGGGCATAGCCGGCGCGCTCATAGGAGGCGACCAAGGCCTCCGCCCGCGCATCCGGCGTATTCGTTTGCGTCATCACGCGTGCATCCATCACTCGGCTACTCGTATCACGTGTCGGACCCCGTGGTTCGGACGCCCTTTAGCACGGGCGGTTTAACGATTCGACGGCGTTTGCCCGCGGCGCTTAACGGGCAGGCAGGGCCAGCGCCGCGTCGTTAACGAATTTCCGCCGGGCCCCAGGGTGCCGCCATACCGCCATGGCTCGGGGATCTGACTGCCTGACCTCACGTACAGGAACGGGTAACAAAATTTCAAGGCAACCGGCGCTCGGATGGCGAGGCTCAGCCGCTTTTGGGCTCGGCGCAAGAGCGACGGCCGCATTATCGGCCACGTCGGCTAGCACACTTCATGCGCTTTTCATGCGCTTGCGTGAGGGCAAGGTCCTTGAGAACCTGCCGCGGCCCGGCAGTTGCGCGGTCGAGCGAGTCGTCTGCCGGCCGCTCCCGACGCGGAAGCAGAAGATCACGGCGGGCAAATCGGCCGCCATCGGAGTTCAACCCAAGTTAGACCTAAGATAGAGATGACCATAATGCGGCCCGTGCCGCCCGCGTGCTAATATTTTCCGCGTGTGATCGGCAATGGAGACTGGCCTATGCTTCGTCGTCTTGTTCTCATCGCTGCATGTGCGTCGATTGCGACGTCGGCGTTCGCGCTCGATATGCCCGCGCGCAAGGCCGGCCTGTGGCAGCTCAAGATGTCGTTCGAGCAGCCGAGGCTTCCTGCGCACGTTATCGAGCAGTGCATCGACGCCGCGACCGACAAATTGTTGAATTCCAATTTCGGCGGCTCGGCGCAGCAAACCTGCCAGAAGCAGGAGATGCACAGAAGCGGCGACACCATCGTGGTCGATTCGGTCTGTTCCTTCGCGGGCGCGACCTCCACCACGCATGCGGTCGTCAACGGCAATTTCAACAGCGCCTACACCGTCAAAGTCCTGACCAAACGGGAGGGTGGCCCAGCGATGCCGGGTGTCGGCCCGCGCGGCGAGATGCACATGGCGATCGCCGCCAAGTGGCTCGGCCCCTGCGCCAAGGGTCAACGCCCCGGTGACATGATCATGGGCAACGGCATGAAGGTGAACGTGCTCGAGCTCAAGAAGATGCAGCGTGCGTTTCATCCGCCACAGCGGTAGCGATAGCGATTGCCTCAGCCGATGCCGTGGCGCGCGAGCAGCTTGCGTACGGCGTCGACCAACTCGGCCTCTTTGACCGCGAACTGCGCTTCCGCCTGCTTTCTCAGGTAGTCGTCGCGCTCTTTGGACATCTGCGCGATCTCGGCGCCGAGGATCAGATCCTTGATCTGCACTTCGCCGCGTTCCTTCTCGTCGCTGCCTTGCAGGACGACGCAAGGCGAGCCGCGCTTGTCGGCGTATTTGAGCTGATTGCCCATGCTCTTGGGGTTGCCGAGATAAAGCTCGGCACGGATGTTCGCATTACGAAGCGCCGACACCATGCGCTGATAGTCGGCGACGCGGTCGCGGTCGAAGATGGTGACGACCACCGGGCCGGGCTCGGGCTTCGCGCTGATCTTGCCGAGCGCGGTGAGCGCGGCCTGCAAACGCGACACGCCGATGGAGAAGCCGGTGGCCGGTGTTGGTTGCCCGGAAAAGCGCGACACCAGCCCATCGTAGCGTCCGCCACCGCCGACCGAGCCGAAGCGGATGGGGCGGCCTTTCTCGTCCTCGATCTCGAAGGTGAGTTCAACCTCGTAAACGGGGCCGGTGTAGTACTCGAGGCCGCGGACGACGGACGTATCAACAACGACGCGGGGAAGGTTCTCTGTATCAGCTCCGTAACCCGAAGAAATATTGAGCGCTGCGATTTGCTCTAATTCGTCCAATCCCTCTTTGTATCTTGGATTGTCGAACAGCGTCCTCAGATGCTGAATTGTATCAAGATCGCTGTGTCCACCACTGCCGTCCGGATTTTGTCGAGTAATGCTTAAAGGCATTCCAAATATTTCGAGCACTGATTTTATCTGCGCTTCGTCTAAGCCGGCACCCTTGGTGAAGTCTCCGCTCTCATCTTTGCGACCTTCGCCGAGCAAGGCGCAAACGCTCTCTGCGCCTAGACGGTCCAGCTTATCAATTGCTCGCAGAACAGTGAGCCGCTTAGCAATGTTGTTGTCTCCGCCAAGCCCTATTGCTTCCAGGACTCCGTCAAGGATTTTACGATTGTTGACCTTAACTAAGTAGGCATTTCGCGGCACGCCCAGCGCTTCCATGGTGTCGGCGGCGAGCATGCACATCTCGGCGTCCGCCGCCATCGTCGGCGCGCCGACAGTATCCGCATCAAATTGCATGAACTGGCGGAAGCGGCCGGGGCCCGGCTTCTCGTTGCGGAACACCCAGCCGAAGCGATACGAGCGATAGGGCAGCGTGATGTGCTCGGTGCCGAGCCGTTCCGCCACATAGCGCGCCAGTGGCGCCGTCAGGTCGTAGCGCAACGACAGCCACTGCTCGTCGTCGTCCTGGAACGAGAACACGCCTTCGTTCGGCCGGTCCTGGTCGGGCAGGAATTTGCCGAGCGCGTCGGTGTATTCAAAAGCTGGCGTCTCCACCGGCTCGAACCCGTAGCGCTCGAACACCACGCGGATCTGCTCGACCATGCGGCGCGTGGCCGCGATCTCGGCCGGCCCGCGGTCGGCGAGGCCGCGCGGCAGGCGGGCTTTGAGCTTGTTCGGCTTCTTGCCGGATTTGGAATCGGCCATGGCGCGTGATTTTCGTCGCTTTTCGGGATGACGGCGGTTGGTAGCAGCCGTCCCGGCAGGCGGCAAGCAGGCCTCGTGGCCGATGGGCGGTCAGATGGCCCTGAGAATCAACGCCTCGAGGATATCGACTGTCACCGAAACGAGCAGCGCGATGGCGCCCATCAACAGCAGCAGGTGGCGGTTCTGCCGCGCGTACACGATGATCGCACGTACGGATTCGTATAATCGAACGGCCGCCGAGCCGCCTTGCCGCTCGAGGAGGCGGAACACCGGCGTATAGGTCCCCGTCGGCAGCTCGATCATGATCGCCTGATCGTGTTCGCCATTGGCGTAATAGGCACGCAAGGCGCGCCTCAGGCGGGCGGCTTCGACCCGCACGATCGGGTCGGTCTGGGGATCGAAAGTCTCGCCGCGGCCGAGCGCGCTGGTGGCCACGGTGTAGGCCTTGATGCGGTCGCCGCGGCCGGCCAGCGCCTCTTCCACTACGAAGCTGAGAAAGTTGGTCAACTGGGCCGACTTGCAAATCGGCGGGCTGGCGAGCAGGCGGGCGAGCGCGGCGCGGACTGCGGCGGGCTCGTACCCGTTGCCGAGTTCGGTTGCTGACATTGAAAGCGACCTCGCTGCCTCGTGGTGTGAGGCGCGCTGTCTCTCCTCACACGATCGGTCGCGCGAACAGACACGTTAAGGTAGATAAATATCAATTGCGTATTTTTTAGTTGTATTTGCGCTAAGTTGTCGTTGCCGCCCGCGGCCGGTACTGGCGTATCGGCTTTGAGGTGGGCCTCCGCGTTGTTAGGGTGGACTGTCCCGAATGACCCCCGCCGCCCCGATGCGGCCAAGCTCCCACGAGAGTAGACCCATGCCGCTCAGCGCGAGCCAAGCCGTCAACGTTCCCAACGATCTCGAGCCTTATTGGATACCGTTCACCCCCAACCGCGCCTTCAAGCAACGGCCGCGCTTGGTCGCCCGCGCCAAGGACATGCACTACATCACCGCGGATGGCCGCAAGGTGATCGATGGCTCCGCTGGGCTGTGGTGCACCAATGCCGGCCACAACCGCGACCCGATCGTGAAGGCGATCCAGGCGCAGGCGGCCGAGATGGATTACGCGCCGGCCTTCCAGTTCTCGCATCCCAAGGCCTTTGAGCTCGCGAGCCGCGTCGCCGCGCTGGCGCCGGGCGATCTCGATCACGTCTTTTTCTGCAATTCCGGCTCGGAAGCGGTCGACACCGCGCTCAAGGTTGCGCTCGCTTATCACAATGCGCGCGGCAACGGTTCGCGCGTGAGGCTGATCGGGCGCGAGCGCGGCTATCATGGCGTCGGCTTCGGCGGCATCGCAGTCGGCGGCATCGTCTCCAACCGCAAGCAGTTCGGTGCGCTGATGGCCGGCGTGGATCACTTGTCGACGACCTACAACCGGGACAAACACGCCTTCACCATTGGCGAGCCGGAGTGGGGCGCCCATCTCGCCGACGAGCTCGACCGGCTGGTGGGGCTGCACGACGCGTCCACCATCGCCGCCGTGATCGTGGAGCCGCTCGCGGCGTCGACCGGCGTGCTGCCGGCGCCGAAAGGTTATCTAGAGCGGTTGCGGGCCATTTGCGACAAGCATGGAATCCTGTTGATCTTCGACGAGGTCATCACTGGCTTTGGCCGGATGGGCTATGCCTTCGCCGCCGAACGCTACGGCGTCATCCCCGACATGATAACCTTCGCCAAGGGCATCACCTCGGGTGCGGTGCCGATGGGCGGCGTGCTGGTGCGCAAGGGTATTTATGACGCGTTCATGAAAGGGCCCGAGCACGTCATCGAATTGTTTCATGGTTACACGTACTCAGCGCATCCGCTCGCTTGTGCGGCGGGCCTTGCCACCCTCGATCTTTACCGGGAAGAGGGCCTGTTCGAGCGCGCGAAGAAACTGGAACCACTGTGGGCGCAAGCCGCCATGGGGCTGAAGGGCCTGCCCAATGTGCTCGACATTCGTCCGGTGGGGCTCACCGTCGGCGTTGATCTCGCGAGCCTGCCCGACGGTGTCGGCCGACGCGGTTACGCGGCGCTGGACGCGGCCTTTTTCGAGCACGACATGATGCTGCGCGCCGTGGGCGACACGCTCGCCATGAGCCCCCCACTGATCGTGAGCGAAGCCCAGATCGGCGAACTGTTCGACAAGCTCGCCACGATCATCAAGGCGGTGGCGTAGCGGCCGTCATCCGCGCGAATAGGGGGCCCAAAAGGGTGCCGTTGCGTTACGTCAATGCCCGGTTATCCGACGCGCATAAACTTATTATACTTGCGCGGACCGAGATGAACGAGATTTGACGTGGGTGGACGACTATTCTGGATCGCCGCGGCGATCGTATTGGCTTTGGTGGCCGCCGCCGGCTGGTGGCGCTACGGGCGCGGCACACCGGTGACAGCGGTTGCGGCGACACGTGGCACTGCAGTCGAGATCGTCTATGCCACCGGGGGCGTAGAGCCGGTCGCCTGGGCCAAGGTGGCGAGCCTGGTCCGCGGGCGTATCGTCTATATCTGTCATTGCGAAGGCAAGAGCGTCAGAAAGGGCGATGTGCTGACGCGGCTCGACGATAGCGAGGCCAAGGCAGCGCTCACGGAGCTCAAGGCGCGCGAGGAATTCCTCAAAAACGAGATGTCGCGGGTCAGCGCCCTGATCGCCAAAGGCGCGGCGACCACGCAATCCTATGAGCGCGCCTCGATGGATTTAGGCCAAGTGCAGGGACTGATCTCGGTTCAGAACGAGAAAATCAGCGAATACTCCATCGTCTCGCCGATGGACGGCGTGGTGTTGCGCCGCGACGGCGAGACCGGCGAGATCGCGGAGGTCGGCCAGGTCCTGTTCCGCGTCGGCGTGCCCAAGCCGTTGCAGGTGGTGGCGGAGGTCAACGAGGAAGACATTCCGCGTGTCAAAGTCGGGCAACAGGTGCTCTTCCGCACCGACGCTTTTCCAGACCGCAAGCTATCCGGCACCGTGCACGAGCTCACCCCTATGGGCGACGTCAGCGCAAAGACCTTCCGTATCAAGATCGCGCTCCCCGACGACACGCCGCTCCAGCCCGGCATGAGCGTGGAGGCTAATATCGTCATCCGCGAAAAGGCGAACGCACTGCTGGTTCCCACCGGCGCGCTGCAAGGTGATTCCGTGTTCGTTGTCGAAAACAACCGCCTCCGCCAGCGTGCGGTGAAGGTCGGCATCCGCGGCACCCGCCAGGTCGAGGTGCTGTCCGGCCTGAAGGAAGGCGAGCAGGTGGCCGCGCCGGCCTCGGCTGACTTGCGCGACGGTATGCGCGTGCGCGCGGTCGCCGGCGGCGCCTCATGAACCTGATCTTCGACATCGCCTGGACTCACGTGCGCGCGCGCGTGCGGCAAACCGGTTTCGCGGTCGCCGGCGTTGCCACCGGCGTCGGCTTTTCGATCATGATGGCCGCACTGATGCAGGGCTCGCAGGACGATTTCACCCAGCGCCTGGTCAATACCCTGCCGCACATCACTGTGTCCGACGAGCGCCGCACGCCGCCGCAGCAACCGGCGCAGAAATTCTTTGACGCCGCCGAAATCCACGGCCTGAAGCCGGAGGCGCGCCGGCGCGGCATCAAGAACCCGTTGGCGATCATGGCGTCGCTGGAGGCCTGGCTGCCCGGCAATGTGGCGCCCACCGTGCGTGAGCAGGTCATCATTCGCTACGCCAACCGCGATGTCGCGACGAGCGTGGTCGGGATCGACCCGCGCCGTGAGGCCAAGGTTTCCGACCTGCCCAAGCAGATGCGCGGCGCGACGCTGAACGCGCTTTACCGCGCCACCAACGCCATCATCCTCGGCGACCGGCTGTCGGAAAAGATCGGCGCCCGTATCGGCGCCAATATCACGCTTCAGACCAGCGAGGGCGCAAGCCTGACCGCCCAGGTGGTCGGTTTCTTTCACACCGGCGTGCGCCAGGTCGACGAGAGCACGGCCTATACGCTCATCAAGACCGGGCAGATCCTCGCGCGGCAAACCGGCCTGATCAACGAATTGCGTATCCGTCTCGCCAATCCATTGATTTCGCGCGAGATCGCCGCCCGGGTGGAGAAGGAAACCGGCTACAAATCGGTGTCATGGCAGGAGGCCAATGAGGAGCTGCTTTCCACCTTCATCATCCGCAACATCATCATGTATGCGGTGGTCGGCGCCATTCTGCTGGTGGCGAGTTTCGGCACCTACAACATCATCTCCACCATCACCCACGAGAAGGCGCGCGACATCGCCATCATGAAGTCATTGGGCCTGAGCGAGACAACGGTGCGCTCGATCTTCGTGCTAGAGGCGCTGATCATCGGGCTCGCTGGCGCGCTGGTCGGCTTTGTTCTCGGTTATCTGCTCTCTCGCGCGCTTGGTTCGGTAAAGATCACCAACCCGTTTATCGATTCCGACCATCTGCCGCTCGCGTACAACTATCTGCACTATCTGCTCGCCGGCATGGTCGCGCTGGTGTCTTCGGTTGCCGCCGGTTACGAACCGGCGCGCAAGGCGGCGCGGCTTTATCCGGTCGAGATCATCCGGGGTGCCACGTGAGTCTCGAGACGCGACAGGAGAGGGGCGCTCCGGCCGCTGCCGTCAGGCCGCTGATCGAGGCGCGCAAGGTCACCCGCATCCTGCCCGGCATCGTGCCGGTCACGCTGGTGCACGACATCGACTTGCGCATTGATGGCAACGAGTTTGTGGCAATCACCGGCCACTCCGGCTCGGGCAAATCGTCGTTGCTCTACCTGCTCGGACTGCTCGATCTGCCGACCAGCGGCGAAGTGCTGATCAACGGCCGTGCCACGGCGCATATGGATGAGCATGAGCGCGCCTCGACGCGGCTGTCACTGATCGGCTTCGTGTTCCAGTTCCACTTCCTGCTGCCGGAATTTACCGTGGTGGACAACGTCATGCTGCCGATGCGCGCGCTCGGCCGCCTGCCGAGCGGCGCGATGCGGGAGCGTGCCCGTGACCTGCTGGCCTCGCTCGGGCTTGCCGATCACCTGCACAAACGGCCAGATCAGCTTTCCGGCGGCCAGCGCCAGCGCGTGGCCGTGGCGCGCGCGCTCGCCAACGAGCCGCCGGTGATCCTGGCGGACGAGCCGACCGGCTCGCTCGATTCCAAATCGAGCGAGCAGGTGTTCGAACTGCTGCGCGATCTGGTCGAGGCGCGCGGCAAGACGGTGGTGGCGGTGACCCACGACCTCGGATTGGCCGCGCGCATGCAGCGTCAGATCGAACTGAAGGACGGGGCCGTCATCCGGGACGAAAAGGGGCGCTAGCCTTTGCGGCTGCGCGCCTTGGGCCGCTCTTGCAGCGCCGGCGGACCGGCCTCGGTTTCGGAAATGATGTAGTTCGGCCGCCGCCGCGTCTCGCTCAGGATACGTCCGAGATACTCGCCGAAAATGCCGAGCACCAGGAGTTGCGCAGCGCCCAGAATGGCGATCGCCGCCATGATCGATGTCCAGCCCGCCACGGTGTGGCGCACGAAATAGAAGCTGATGAGAGAGTAGACGATAAAGAGCAGTCCAATGCCGGCGAAGCCGAGCGCGAGATAGATGGCGAAGCGCAGCGGCCGCAAACTGTGCCCGGCGATGCCCGACACCGCGAGTTCGATCATGCGGGTGAATGTGTATTTGCTTTCGCCGCTCCGCCGCTTGCCGCGCTGAAAGGGCACATTGGTTGCAGGATAGCCGAACCAGCGCACCATGCCGCGCAGGAACACATCCTGGTGGTCGAGCGCGTTGACGGCGTCGGCAACTACGCGGTCGATCAGCATGAAGTCGGCACTGCCAGGCTCGATGCGCACGTCGCCGATGGTGTCGAGAAAGCGGTAATAGAGATTCGATGTGGTGCGCTTGAGCAGCGAGACCGCTTTTGGGTCGTCGATGCGACGCGCTCCAACCACCTTGAAGCCGGCGCGCCACTGCGTCACCAACTCTCGGATCACCTGCGGCGGATGCTCGAAATCCGCATCCATCATGATCACCGCCGCTCCGCGCGCGTGGCGCAGACCCGCCCGCAACGCTGGCTGATGACCGAAATTGCGGGTGAACGACACATAGCGCACCGCTGGTTCGCGCGCGGCCGCCGCGCGGATTTCGGCCAGCGTGTTGTCCTGGCTGCCGTCGTCGACGAAAATGATTTCGTAAGTGCCGAGCGGCGCCAGCTCCTCGTGAAGCGCCGTGCACATCGGGGCGATGCTCTCCGCCTCATTGTGGGCGGGCAGCACAACCGAGAACTCAGGGTTTACGTCGCCCATATCAATCGATCCGGCGGATCCGCACGCCTACACTCTTACTCGTAACTTTCGTCCCGCGATTGCTCTATCCGCAGAGCCAGCCTCACGGCCGTGCGGCGATCTCGCGTCGCCGCCGACGGCGGCGAACCTTGACCGATCGCCGCTGCCGGTTCAACAAGGAATTCAACACCGGCAAACGCCATGGACAATACAGCCGTTATCGCGCCGACTGCGGGCCGCTTGAGCGGAATCGTGGACTACGCGCGCCGCAAACCCGGCGCGGTGCTGGCCTGGGTGCTCGGCGTGCATTTCGTGGTCTGGTCGGTGCTGCCGATGCTGGTGTGTAACAACCTGCAGCTCGATCTCGCCGAAGACCTGGCCCTCGGTCATGAATGGCAGCTCGGCTATTGGAAACACCCGCCGCTGCCATGGTGGCTGGCCGACCTCGTCTACCGGCTCACCGGGCAGATCGAGTCCGTTTACGTGCTTGGGCCGCTGGTCGCGGTGGCGTGTCTCTACTTCGTCTGGCGCTTCGGCTGCGAGGTGGCCGATCCGTTCATCGCCTTGCTGGCGGTGCTGTCGCTGGAAGGCCTGCACTTCTTCAATTTCTCGGCCGTCAAATTCGCGCACGACCAGATGCAACTGCCATTTTGGGCGCTGACCGGCTGGTTCGGCTATCGCGCGATCGCCGGCGGGCGAAACCGCGACTGGCTTGCGGCCGGTACATTCCTAGCCTTGGCGTTCTGGTCGAAGTACGCCGCGTTCGCGCTCGCCGCGACCGGCGGCATGGTGCTGCTGATCGATCCTGACGCGCGGCGCGCGTGGCGCACGCCCGGTCCCTGGCTCATGATCGTCGCGTTCTTGATCGTGCTCGCGCCCAATCTTTACTGGGTCGTGACCCACGGCTTTCAGCCCGTTCTTTACGTCGACGAGCGCGCCAAGGAAGTCGCGCACTGGTATCAGGCGCTCACTTTCCCCCTGCGCTGGTCGGCGAGCCAACTATTCTTCCTGTTGCCGACCATCATCCTGGTCGGGCTGACTTACGGCATGTTCCGCGCGCCGCGCTGGCGCCCAATCGGAACGCCGTTTGCCCGGCGCTACGTGACCGCGCTCGCGCTCGGGCCCTTCCTGTTCACCACCCTGGTCGCCATGCTGACCGGCCGCCTGCCGGTCGCCATGTGGGGTTATCCACTGTGGTGTTTCGCGCCACTCGCCTTCCTGATGTGGTTCAAGCCCGATCTGGACCCCCGCGCGCTGCGCCAGTTCGCCGCTGCCTTCGTCGCCATCTTCCTCGCGTTGCCCTTGGCCTACGCCGCCGACGAGCAGCTCGAGCCACTTATCCACAACCGGCAAAAGGCGACGCATTTTCCGGGGCGGGAGATGGCGCGCATCCTGACGGAACGCTGGCACGCTGAGACCGGCAAACCCTTGCATTACGTCGCCGGCGCGCCGCTGCCCGGCGGCGCGGGTGAGTTTGCAGCCAATAACCTTGCGGTTTACTCCAAGGATCATCCGCACGTGATCGTGCACGGCGATCCCAGTCTCAGCCCGTGGATTGATCTCGCCGACGTCAAACGGCGCGGCGCCGTGCTGGTCTGGCAGGGTCATCCGGCCCTGCCGGCGGCGCTCAAGGCGCGGTTTCCACGCGCCCGACTGCAAACGCCGCTCACGCTTCCGCAGCGCACAATCGTGCCCAATAGTCCGGCAGTGGTGCACTACGCGATTCTACCACCCGGCTCTTGAGACGGTTTCGGGACACTAGGCCCAAACATCCTTGCTATAACCGGAAATCGCGGTTGCGCCGGCCCCCTTCGTCGGGGAGATTGAACGCGGCGGTCCGAATCGCGGTCGCCTGTACGTGTTCGGCGAAAGCCGTCTGGAAACGGCCCAATGCTTCGTATCGGTGCCATCTTTGTCGTTGTCTGCATGGTGCTCATCGCCGGCTCGGTAGGCGCGGTGGCGTATCTTGGGTTGGCTTTGGACGCGAGTGGTTCCGGCGTCATAGCGCTCGCCACCCTGGTTGCCTTGGCCCTCTACAACACAATCGACAACAGGCTGCGCGATCGCCGTGAACTCGGCGAGCAAATTGCCGACCTGTCGCGTGGCACCGCCGACCTCGCCCGTCAGGCGGCCGACCTTTCGCGCCGATTCAACAACGTCGAAACGCGCCTCGACAGCACCATCAATCGCGCGCGCGGCGCGGCCGACCCACTGGCGTCCGAGATCGGCGAATTGGGCCTCTTGATGCACCAACTGGCTGACACGGTCGCGAACCACGAGATGCTCTTGCGGCATGCCGCGGCGCCGGCCGTGCCGCGGCAATCGGGCGAGGTCGCCGCCAATCCGCTGTCTTTGCGCGAACGCGACGCGGTCAGCGGCGCGCCGCGCTTCAATGGTTTGCGCCGCGACGAGATCCTTGAGATCGTCCGGCGCGCCGTCGATGACCATCGCATCGATCTTTATCTGCAGCCGATCGTCACGCTGCCGCAACGCAAGGTGCGTTATTACGAGGCCATATCGCGCCTGCGCATGGACGACGGCGAGATCGTTGCCGCCGCCGATTTTCTGGAGTTTGCCGAGAGCGCCGGGCTGATGCCCAAGCTCGATAATTTGCTCTTATTCCGCTGCGTGCAAGTGACGCGCCGGCTGCGCATGAAGAACCACGATGTCGGCGTTTTCTGCAATATCAGCCCGGCGACGCTTGCTGACGCGACCTATTTCAAGCAGATGCTCGATTTCATGGAGGCCAACCTGGCGCTGGCTTCTGCGCTGACCTTCGAATTCAGGCAGAAAGACTATCGCGACTTCGGTCCGATCGAGCGCGAGAGCCTGGCCGCGCTGGTGGAGCTTGGTTTCCGCTTCTCGCTCGATCATATCACCGATCTGCGCATGGAGCCGCGCGAGCTCGCCGAAAACGGCATCCGCTTCCTGAAGGCGCCCGCCAAGCTCCTGCTCAACCACGCCACCTCCGGGCAGAGCGACATCCATCCGGAAGATCTTGCCGACCTCTTGGCGCGCTCCGGCCTCGAGCTGATCGCCGAACATATCGAGAGCGAGCGCATGGTGGTCGACCTGCTCGACTACGACGTGCGCTTCGGCCAGGGTTTCCTGTTTTCGCCGCCGCGGCCGGTGCGCGCCGAGGCGCTCCAGTCGGGCGGCAATGGCGGTGTGACGCCGGCGAGCGAACTGGCGGGCGCAGTCGCGCCTCCGGCTTGACATCTCAACGTCGGAAAGGGATGCGATAGCAAAACCGCTCCGGGCCGCCCGGAGCGGGCGGAGAACTTTCGCATGACCGCTGCCACGCCGACGTTGCTGCCTCATTTTTCGGCGCTTGCCCCCGACTACGACGTGCTGCTGTGCGACGTCTGGGGGGTGGTGCACAACGGGCTCGCGGCTCTTCCCGACGCGTGCGACGCCTTGATGCGGGCTCGCGCGCGCGGCGCGGTGGTCGTCCTCATTACCAATGCGCCGCGACCGGGCGAGGTGGTGGCGGGCCAGCTTCGGCACTTTCACGTCCCGGCCGAAACCTATGACGCCATCGTATCCTCCGGGGACGTTACCCGCAGCGTGATCGAGGCGCGGCACGGCAAGAGCGTGCATTTCCTCGGACCCGAACGCGACCGGCCCGTCTTCAGTGGCCTCAATGTGACGTTCGCGCCTCTGGCGACCGCCGATTACGTCGTCTGTACCGGACTTGATGACGATGACGTCGAGACGCCAGACGATTACCGCGAGCGCCTGCAGGCGATGCTGGCGCGCAAGCTGCTCATGGTCTGCGCCAACCCGGACGTCGTGGTGGAGCGTGGCGACCGGTTGGTCTACTGCGCCGGCGCGCTTGCCGATCTCTACGCGACCATGGGCGGTGAGGTGCTGTATGCCGGCAAGCCTTATCGGCCAATTTACGACGTGGCGCTCAAGCGGGCGGAAGAAGCGGCCGGGCGCCAGGTGCCGCTCGCCCGTGTGCTGGCGGTCGGCAACTCGCTGCGTACCGATCTCAAGGGCGCGCGCACGATCGGCATCGATTTTCTGTTCGTAACCGCCGGCATTCACGCCGAGGAACTGGGCGGACGCGACAAGCCCGACCCGGCGGCGCTCGCAAGCGCCTTCGTCGCCGCCGGCGACGTGCCGAAGGCGGTGATGCAACGGCTGATGTGGTAGTCGGCGGGGCAGGGGCCGGTTAGGCCAAGTCAGTTCGTGCCGATCCCGATCTTTGTTTGCGCATGATCTTTTCCGAAAACCGGTTCCCACTTTTCGGGATCATGCGCTACGCCGCCGGTGCCTCGGCGTTGCCGAACACGGCGTCGATTTTGCTCTTCAACGTCTGCGCGTTGAACGGCTTGACGATATAGTTCGATACGCCGGCCTTCTTGGCCGCGATCACGTTCTCGGTCTTTGATTCCGCGGTGACCATGATGAAGGGCGTCTGCGAAAGATCGGGATCGGCGCGCATTTCCTTCAGCAGGCCGAAGCCGGTCATCGGCTCCATGTTCCAGTCCGAGATGACCAAGCCGTACTTGCGCTCGCGCATCTTGGCGAGCGCCGCGGTGCCGTCGTTGGCGTCATCGATGTGCTCGAAGCCTAGTTGCTTGAGCAGATTGCGAATGATGCGGATCATGGTGTTGTAATCGTCCACCACGAGCACGGGGGTCGTCAGATCGAGAGCCATGGCATCCTACCCCGATTAAAGAGGTCTTCCTGCGCCGTTGCCGAGAATCATAAGAACCTAGCGACCCGGTTTGAATAAGCCGTTAATTTGAAAGTTCGTTAACACAACGCTAACTCTGACCTGCGCCTGACGCCGCATCGTGATAATGACCGCCGCAAGGCCTGTTTTTACCGAACCCCCAACTCGCTCATGAGCCAAATCAACGCCTCGGCCAAGCCTTTCCACGTCGCGCAAGGAGCGGGCGCGACCATCGACCCCGGACCGCTGGCCGGGGCGGTGGTGGCGATCGGCAATTTCGACGGCGTTCACCGCGGCCACCGCGCCGTGATCGGTGCGGCGCTCGCGCGCGCCAGGTCGCTCGGGCGGCCGGCCGCGGCCATGACTTTTTCGCCGCACCCGCGCCAGTTCTTCCGGCCGCAGGAGCCGCTGTTTCAGCTATCGAGCCTTTCCGACAAGTTGCGCCTCTTGGCCGCCACCGGGCTCGATGGAGGCGTGGTCATGACCTTCGATGCCGCGCTGGCGGGAACTCCGGCGGAGGATTTCATCGGTCAGATCCTGGCTGGGCGGTTGCGCATTGGCGGCGCGGCGATCGGCTTTGACTTCCATTTCGGCAAGAACCGCACCGGCTCGCCGGCTTATCTCACGGAGCAGGGCGCCCGGCTCGGCTTTGCCGTCGATGTGGTGCCGCCGCTCGAGGACGAGGGCCGGCCGGTCTCGTCCGGTTCGATCCGACAGGCGCTCGCCGCCGGGCGGGTGGTGGAGGCCGCCGAATTGCTCGGCGCGCCCTGGTTCGTGACCGCGGAAGTCATCCACGGCGACAAGCGCGGCCGTGACCTCGGCTTTCCCACCGCCAATATGCGGCTCCACCCGGCCTGCGGCCTCAAGCACGGTATCTATGCGGTGCGGGTGCGTGTCGACGGCGAGTTGCGTGACGGGGTGGCGAGCTTCGGCCGCCGCCCCATGTTCGACGATGGCGCTCCTTTGCTGGAGGTGTTCCTGTTCGACTTTGCCGGCGATCTCTACGGCAAGGTGATCGAGGTCGCCTTTATCGGCTGGATCAGGCCGGAGCAGAAATTCGCTTCCGTTCAGGCTCTGATGCAGCAGATGGAAGCCGACGCCGGGAAGGCTCGCGACGCGCTTTCCCGCGCCGCTGGCGCTTTTCCGGCGCTGGGGGAGATTTGAGCCGCGAAACCGGCCTTTGCCTGGCCGGACCCGCCTGCTAGTAAGCGCCCCATGTCGAAAGAGCGCGATTATTCCGAGACCCTGTTCCTGCCGCAGACGGATTTCCCGATGCGCGGCGGCCTGCCGCAGAAGGAGCCGGAACTCCTCAAGCGCTGGGCGGAAACCCGGCTGTACGAGCGGCTGCGCGAAGAGGGCAAGGGCAGGGCGAAATATGTCCTGCATGACGGCCCGCCTTACGCCAACGGGCCGATCCATATCGGCACCGCGCTCAACAAAATCCTCAAGGACATGGTGACGCGCAGCCAGCAGATGCTCGGCTACGACAGCAACTACGTGCCGGGCTGGGACTGCCACGGCCTGCCGATCGAGTGGAAGATCGAGGAAGAGAACTATCGCTCGAAAGGCAAGCAGAAGCCGGACCTGAGCGACCCCGCCGCCATGATCGCCTTCCGCCGCGAATGCCGCGCCTATGCCGATCAATGGCTGAACGTGCAGCGCGAGGAATTCAAGCGGCTCGGCGTGACCGGCGACTGGGACCATCCCTACAAGACGATGGATTATTTTGCCGAGGCGCAGATCGCGCGCGAGCTGATGAAGTTCGCCGCCAACGGTACGCTCTACCGCGGCTCTAAGCCGGTGATGTGGTCGGTGGTGGAGAAGACGGCGTTGGCGGAAGCGGAGGTGGAGTACGAGGACTACACGAGCGATACGGTTTGGGTGAAGTTTCCGGTTATCAATTGGGTCAAGTGGATGCCTCCGTTCGTCGCGAGCGACGTGCCGGCCACGACGGCCCCTGACTGGGATCGCCAAGCTAGAGAGCTAGTTGATGCCCATGCCTCAATTATCATCTGGACAACCACACCGTGGACTCTGCCAGGGAATCGAGCCATCGCATTTTCGCCGCGCGTCAATTACAGCCTTTACGAGGTAACCGACGCGCCGCCGGAAAATTGGGCGAAAACCGGCGAGTTATATATTTTGGCGGAAGAGCTCGCGGATGGCATCTTCAAGCAAGCACGGGTGACATCGTATGAGAAACTCCGTGATGTTCCAGCGTTAGTGCTAGCGAAGCTCATCTGTGCGCATCCGTTGAACGACATCGATGGCTACAACTTTCAGGTACGACTATTGCCCGGCGAGCATGTCACTGACGACACTGGCACCGGCTTCGTCCACACCGCGCCCGGCCACGGCCGTGAAGACTTTGACGTCTGGATGGAGCATAAGGCAGAACTCGAAAAGAGCGGCATCAACACCGCCATTCCCTACACCGTCGACGAGAACGGCGCCTTCACCGAGGCCGCGCCCGGTTTCACGGGCAAGCGCGTTATCAACGACAAGGGTGAGAAGGGCGACGCCAACGAAGCGGTGATCAAAGCGCTGGTGGAAGCCGGCATGATCATCGCGCGCGGCCGCCTTAAGCACCAGTATCCGCATTCCTGGCGCTCGAAGAAGCCGGTCATCTTCCGCAATACGCCGCAGTGGTTCATCGCCATGGATCAGGGAATCGATAAGCCAGGCGATACGCTGCGCGCGCGCGCCGAAAAAGCAATCGCCGAAACTCGTTGGGTGCCACCGCAGGGCGAAAACCGCATCAATGGAATGGTCAACAGCAAGCCCGACTGGGTGATCTCGCGCCAGCGCGCCTGGGGCGTGCCGATCGCGGTCTTCGTCAAGGAGAAGCCGGACGGCTCGGTCGATATTTTGCAGGACCCCGAGGTCGAAGTCCGCATCGTCGAGGCCTTCGAGAAAGAGGGCGCCGATGCCTGGTACGCGGCCGGCGCGCGCGAACGCTTCCTTGGGCCAAAGCTGGCCAATGACGGCTGGAAGAAAGTCGACGACATTCTCGACGTTTGGTTCGATTCTGGTTCGACCCATGCCTTCGTTTTGGAAGACCCGGTGCATTTCCCCTCGCTCGCCGGCATCAAGCGCAAGCGCGACGGCGGCGATGACACCGTCATGTATCTGGAAGGCTCCGATCAGCACCGCGGCTGGTTCCAGTCGTCGCTCTTGGAATCCTGCGGCACGCGCGGGCGCGCGCCCTTCGACGTCGTCGTCACGCACGGCTTCACGCTCGCCGAGGACGGCCGCAAGATGTCGAAGTCGCTCGGCAATACGATCGCGCCGCAGGACGTCATCAAGCAGTCCGGCGCCGATATCCTGCGGCTGTGGGTGTCGTCCTGCGATTATTGGGACGACCAGCGCATCGGCCCCGAAATCCTCAAGCAGACGGTCGAGACCTATCGCAAGTTGCGCAACACCGTGCGCTGGATGCTCGGCAATCTCGCGCATTTCCACGAGGACGAGCGCGTCAAGCGCGAGCAGATGCCGGAGCTGGAGCGCTTGATGCTGCACCGGCTCGCCGAGCTCGATGCGCTGGTGCGCAAGGCCTACGCCGATTTCGATTACAAGCGCATCTTTTCCGCGCTCAACAGCTTCATGATCACGGACCTGTCGGCGTTTTATTTCGACATCCGCAAAGACGCGCTCTATTGCGATCCCTATTCGTCGACCACGCGCAAGGCCTGCTTGACCGTGCTCGATCATCTGTTCCGCTGCACGGTCACCTGGCTCGCGCCCATGCTCTGCTTCACCGCCGAGGAGTCATGGACGTCGCGCTACGGCGTTGACGCCAGGTCTGTGCACCTCGAAGTGTTCCCGGAGGTGCCATCATCCTGGCGCGACGACAAGCTCGCCGAGAAATGGCGCAAGGTGCGCACCGTGCGCCGCGTCGTCACCGGCGCGCTGGAGATCGAGCGCGCGCAAAAGCGCATCGGCTCTTCGCTGGAGGCGCATCCGATGGTGCACGTGTCGGACGAGACGTTGTTCGAAGCCGTCGCCGATGTCGATCTCGCCGAAATCTGCATTACCTCGGCGGCAACATTGGTGAAGGACGAGGGGCCCGCCGGCGCCTTCCGCCTCCCGGACGTCGGCGGCGTTGCGGTTGTCCCAAATCTGGCCGAGGGCACCAAGTGCGCGCGCTCGTGGAAAGTGCTCAACACCATCGGCGCCGATCCCGAATTCCCCGACGTTTCCCCGCGCGACGCCCAGGCACTGCGCGAGTGGGAAACCCAGCGCAAGGCGGCGGAGTGAATGGGCGGGCGCTACCTTTGGGGGCCGCTCACCCGCTTCGGGGCCATCGTGGCGGCGCTCGCCTGCGTGATCGACCAGGCGAGCAAGCTCTACCTTCTGCACGTGGTCGATCTCGCCGCTAACGGTCCCGTCCGCCTCGGGCCCTTTTTCGATCTGGTCCTCACCCGCAATACCGGCATCAGCTACGGCCTGTTCCAGACCAGCGGGGCGCTCGGCGCCTGGGTGCTGCTGGGGGTCAAGATTGTCGCAGTGGGGCTGTTGTGGGTTTGGCTCGCCCGCGCCCGTGACGGGCTCACGGCGCTCTCCCTCGGTCTGATCATCGGAGGGGCGATCGGCAACGGAATCGACCGGGTGGCCTACGGGTGGGTGGCCGATTTCGTCTATTTCCACATCAACATGGCCCACTGGCGGTTTAGCTGGTACGTTTTTAACCTCGCGGATGCAGCCATCGTTGCCGGGGTTGTCGGCCTCCTGTATGACTCCTTGCGCGGGGAGGGTGCCGCAAAACGGCCCTGATCCGCCGTCATATACGATCACAGATCGTTGAATTCCGAAGGGAATTGGGGCTCAAAGGCCCGAGGTCCCCGAGATTCGCCGGAGCTTCGGATGAGTGTCATGCGCCCGATCCGTTTGAATGTCCGCTTGCCGGTAACCGCTGTGCTCGGTGCGGCGCTGGCGGCAACGATGCTCGTCGGCACGGCCCAGGCCGGCGATGACGAGTCCATCGACCAGCAGATCCTCCACAGCATCATGACCGGGATCGGTCTTCAGGATCCCAACGCGCCGCAACCCAATTATCGGGAGCGGGCGCCGCTGGTGCTCCCGAAGAGCGACGTCCTGCCGCCGCCACAGAAGGCCGGCGCGGCCATTGCCAATAATCCGGCTTGGCCCAAGGATCCCGATGTCCTGCGCGCCAAGAACTCTCGCGAAGCAAGAGAAGAACCGCGACACCTTCGCGGAGTATCAGCGGGAGCATAATCAGTTGCTGCCGGATCAGCTTGGTCCCAAAGGCACGGGCCGTCGGCAGGCCAGCGCCGGTGGGTCACCCGATGACAATATCAATGGCCGCACGCATATGATGAGCCCTTCGGAGCTCGGCTACACAGGTGGCCTGTTCAGTAATATGTTCGGCGGCGGCAACGATAAAGAGGAGGCCGCACGGTTCACTGGCGAGCCGGCGCGCACCTCGCTGACCGAGCCGCCACCCGGCTATCAGACGCCATCGCCGAACCAGCCGTATGGGGTCGGCGCGAATAGCGGGCCGCCGAAGCCGACGAACTACTACCTGACGCACGGCGAACTCGGCGATCACTGACGGGGGCGGCTGGTACTCCGAAATCGTGTGCCTGTGCGGGCGTAGTCTTTTGGGGCGCCGCACCCATCCCGTCTTGCAAAGGGAACGAACGTGATCTCCAAAAGAGGCTTCGTCTTAGCCGCCGTCGTCACCGCGACGGCGCTTGCTGGTGCTGCCGCTGTCGCGTCGAGTGGCCCCAGCATCGCCGATTTCACCCTGAAGAACGGCCTCGAGCTTGTGGTCATTCCGGATCACCGCGCGCCGGTCGTCACCCACATGATCTGGTACAAGGTTGGCGCGGCCGACGAGAGGCCGGGCAAGTCGGGGATTGCCCATTTCCTCGAGCATCTGATGTTCAAGGGCACCGCCAAGCACCCGGCCGGGCAGTTCTCGACCGTGGTGGCGAAGATGGGCGGGCAGGAGAACGCCTTTACCTCCGACGACTACACGGGCTTCTATCAGCGCGTACCCAGCGGGGATCTCGAGAAGGTGATGTCGTTCGAAGCCGACCGCATGACCGGTCTGGTACTGACCGACGCGGTGGTATTGCCGGAGCGCCAGGTGATCCTGGAGGAGCGCAACCAGCGCATCGACAATAATCCGCGCGCCAAGCTCGGCGTGCAGATCGACGCGGCGCTCTATCTCAACAGTCCCTATGGCAAGCCGACCATCGGCTGGCGCAGCGAGATGGAGCATCTCACCCGCGACGACGCCATCGCCTTCTATCATCGCTTCTATGCGCCCAACAACGCAGTGGTGGTGATTGCCGGCGACGTTAAGCCGGAAGAGGCGCTCAAGTTCGCGCAGGAGACCTACGGCAAGATCAATCCCAACCCGAACATCACGCCGCGCAATTGGCCGAAGGAGCCGCCGCCGGTGGCCGCGCGCACGGTGACGCTTGCCGACGCCCGCGTCGAGCAGCCGCTCATCCAGCGCGCCTATCTGGCGCCGTCGTTCGCCACCGCCAAGCGAAGCGAGTTCGGAAGCGTTGGAAGTGCTCGCGCACATTCTCGGCGGCGGCTCAAACAGCCGGCTCTACAAGGACCTTGTGGTCAACAAGATGCTCGCGGTCAGCGCTGGCGCCTGGTACGACAGCACGGCGCTCGGCATGACGAAGTTCGCCGTCTACGGCGCGCCGCGGCCGGGCGTCTCGCTGCCGCAGCTCGAAAAGGAGATCGACGCGGTGATCGCCCGCGTGGTCGACAAGGGCGTGACCGGCGAGGAGCTTGAGCGCAGCAAGACCCGGCTTATCGCCGACGCCGTTTATGCCCATGACAGCCAGGCCAGCATGGCGCGCTGGTACGGCAGCGCCCTCATGACTGGCGCGACCGTCAATGACGTGCTGCATTGGCCCGACCGCATCCGCGCCATCACCGCAGCGCAAGTGCAACAGGCCGCGCGCCAATGGCTCGATATCCGGCGTTCGGTGACCGGCTTCCTCATCAAGGATACCAGCCCGCAGGTGGAGAAACGTTCATGACTCGTTTTTTGACCTCGCTCGCGCTGGCGAGTTTCGCATTCATGGCTGCGGCGCCCGCGGCCTCGGCGATGAAGATCGAGAAGATTGTGACGCCGGCCGGCATCACCGCCTGGCTGGTGCGCGAGCATACGGTGCCGCTGGTCTCGCTCAGCTACGTCTTCCGCGGCGGGTCGAGCCAGGACGAGGCGGACAAGTCAGGGACCGCCAGCCTCGCCGCCAATCTGCTCGATGAGGGTGCCGGCAATCTCAACAGCGAGCAATATCATGGCCGGCTCGAGCGCCACGCCATCGATTTGAGCTTCAACGCCGGCCGCGACTACTTTCGCGGCTCGTTGCGCACCCTCAACGAGCACCGGGACGAGGCATTCGACCTCGTGCATCTCGCGCTCACCGAGCCGCGCTTCGACGCTGACGCGGTCCAGCGCGTGCGCGGCCAGGTCATGGCCGGGCTGCGGCGCGAAGTCACCAATCCCAGAGATGTCGCCAGCCTGCGCTGGTGGCAGACCGCCTTTCCCGGCCATCCTTATGGTCGGCAGTCCTCAGGCTCGCTGGAAACGGTGCCGCGCATCACCGCGGATGATCTGCGCAGTTACGTGCATCGGGTGTTCGCGCGCAACCAGCTCACCGTCTCTATCGTCGGCGACGTCGACGCCAAGACTGCGGCCGCGCTGATCGACCGAGCGTTCGGCAGCCTGCCGGCCAAGAACAACCTTAAGCCGGTGCCGAATGCGGTTCCGGTCGGGCTCGGAAAGCGCATCGTGATCAAGCTTAACGTGCCGCAATCGGTAGTAACCTTCGGCGGCAAAGGCATTGAGCGCAGCGATCCCGATTTCATGACTGCCTACATCGTCAATCACATCCTCGGCGGCGGCGATTTCACCTCGCGGCTCTACCGCGAGGTGCGCGAGAAGCGCGGGCTCGCTTATGGCGTCTCCGACAGTCTGGTGTGGTTCAAGCGCGCCGCGGTGATGATCGGCGGCACCGCCACCCGCGATGATCGCACCGGCGACGCGCTGAAGATCATCGAGCAGCAGGTCGCGCGCATGGCCGAGCAGGGCCCGACGCCGGAGGAGATGGCGGCGGCAAAATCCTATCTGAAGGGCGCTTACGCGCTTTCACTCGACAGTTCGCGCAAGATCGCCGCCCAGTTGACCCAGATCCAGCTCGACAAGCTGGGCATTGATTACATCCAGCGCCGCGGCGCCATGATCGATGGGGTGACCTTGGGCGATGCCAAGCGGGTGGCCAAGCGGCTTTACGGCGGCGGCTTGCTGGTCACCGTGGCCGGCCGGCCCAAGGATCTGAGTTCGGGCGTCATCGCCAAGGAATGAGGCGGTCCGCGAGTGTCGTGCGCCGCATCCGCCTGCGCGGGTGCGGGCGTCGGCGGGGCATCCAGTATTCCGGGAACCTTTTGGTGTTATTCGTCGTTCCGATCGCGGACGTCCGTCATTATTGAATCGTCCGCTTGCGTGGACGATGACAGCCCGTAGAATTTGCCAGCAATGCCCATCCAGCAATCCATCGACAATGCTTTCGAGAAAAAAATCGGCGCTCAGGGTGTCGGCGATGGCGTGCTGAATGCCATGCTGGGGCGGGCGGAAAGCGCGCTCGAAGCTTTGAGGGCGCGCCATGCCGACAACAGCCTGCCGCTCCTGCGCCTGCCCGAGCGCACCGACGACCTTGCCGCTATCGGGGAGGCCGCCGGCAAGCTCGCCGACGGCGCGAGCGACATCGTCATCCTCGGCACGGGCGGCTCCTCGCTCGGCGGCCAGACGCTGGCGCAGCTTGCTGACTACCATGTGCCCGGTATCGGGAGCTTGCGCGCCGGTCCCCGCCTGCATTTCATCGACAATCTCGATCCGCTGTCGTTTGAGGCGATGCTGGAAAAGTTGCCGCTCGCCTCGACCCGCTTTGTGGCGATCTCCAAGTCCGGCGGCACCGCCGAGACCCTGATGCAGACCATCGCCGCGCTGTCCGCGCTCAAGAACGCCGGCCTCGATCCGCGCAACGGATTTATTGGCCTGAGCGAGCCGGTCAAGCTCGGCAAGCGCAACGGCCTGCGCGACCTTTTGACCAAACATCATGTGCCGATGCTCGACCACGACCCAAACGTCGGCGGGCGCTTCTCGGTGCTTTCGAACGTTGGCCTGTTGCCGACGGCAGCGCTCGGCCTCGATATCGCAGCCGTCCGCAAGGGCGCGGCGCGGGCGCTGGCGCCGGTGCTGGCGAAGAAGAAGCCGGCGGACGTTCCGGCCGCGCTCGGCGCCGCGCTCAGCGTGGCGCTCGCCGAGAGCAAGGGCAAGACAATCAGCGCGTTGATGGCCTACAGCGACCGGCTCGAACGCTTTACCCATTGGTACGTACAACTGTGGGCCGAGAGCCTCGGCAAAGACGGCAAGGGCACCACGCCGGTCGGCGCGCTCGGGCCCGTCGATCAGCACAGCCAGGTGCAGCTCTTCATCGCCGGCCCGCGCGACAAATTGTTCAACCTCGTCACTGTGGGCGCTGCGGGCTTAGGCCCGCGCATGGACGGCGAGTTGGCGCGGCTTGCCGGCGAGCCGGGTTTCGCCGGAAAGACCATCGGCGATCTGGTGGCGGCGGAAGGCCGCGCCACCGCCGAGACGCTCGCCAACAATGGCTGCCCGGTGCGCACCTTCCACATCGAGCGGCTCGACGAGGAAAGCCTCGGTGAACTGCTGATGCATTTCATGCTGGAGACCATCATCGCCGCGCACCTGCTCGGCATCGACGCTTTCGACCAGCCGGCGGTGGAAGAGGGCAAGGTGCTGGCGAAGAAGTATTTGACGGGCGTCTAACCTCTCCGCTGTCATCGCCGGGCCTGACACTACAAGTCGGGTTTACCCGACTTGCGGCAAAATTATATTGCGGAAGTCGGGCAAGCCCGACTTCCGATGCGATCCCGATAAGGGACGCATTGCCCTCCTAAGCGGGATAGCGGGGACAAGCCTGGCTATGACAAAGCAATGATCCGCATCACCGAGACCATCTCCATCGACAACTCCGAGCTGGAGGAAAGCTTCGTGCGGTCCTCCGGGCCGGGCGGGCAGAACGTCAACAAGGTGTCATCGGCTGTGCAACTGCGCTTCGACGTACGCCACTCGCCGTCGCTGCCCAACGATGTCGCCATCCGGCTGATGCGGCTTGCCGGTAGCCGGCTGACCAAGGAGGGCGTCATCGTCATCGTCGCGCAAAGCTACCGCGACCAGACCCGCAACCGCGCCGACGCGCGCGAACGGTTGTTCGACCTGATCCGGGAGGCCGCGGTGCGGCCGACCCCGCGCCGTGCCACCAAGGTGCCCAAGGCCGCCAAAAAGCGCCGGCTGGAGGGCAAGCGCCACCGCGCCGACATCAAGAAAATGCGCAGCGGCAAGGCCATGGATTGAATAGCGGGGGCAGTGGCCGGCGCTGCCTTACGGCCGCCTAGCCTCCAGCGTTAAGCTTCGGGCGACCGAATCGCCGCCTCTTTTCCTCGCCCCGAAAGCGGGGAGAGGTGAAGGAAGAAAAATGCCCGTCCGCCAACTGCCCGAAAACGTCATCAACCGAATCGCCGCCGGCGAGGTGGTTGAGCGGCCGGCGAGCGTGGTGAAGGAACTGGTCGAGAATGCGCTCGATGCCGGCAGCACCCGCATCGAGGTGCTGACCGACGGCGGCGGGCGGCGGCTGATCCGCGTCACCGATGACGGTGCCGGCATGACCCGCGCCGATCTCGAACTGGCCATCGAGCGCCACGCGACCTCCAAGCTCGACGGCGATGACCTGCTCGCCATCGCGACGCTCGGCTTCCGTGGCGAGGCCCTGCCGTCCATTGGCTCGGTGAGCCGGCTCACCATCACCAGCCGCCACGCCTCCGAGCCGCACGCCTGGGCGATCACCGTCGATGCCGGTGAGGCGTTACCGGTGAAGCCTGCTGCGCTCGGGCAGGGCACCACGGTCGAAGTGCGCGACCTGTTCTACGCCACGCCGGCGCGGCTGAAGTTCCTGAAGACCGACCGCAGCGAAGCCGAAGCCGTGCGCGACGTGGTGCGGCGGCTGGCCATGAGCCGGCCCGATGTAACCGTTACGCTCGCGGGCGAAGAACGCGCGCCGGTCACATGGAATGCGTCGCCCGATGGCGACCGGCTCGTGCGGCTCGGCGACGTGCTCGGCGCCGACTTCCGCGCTAATGCGATCGCCATCGACGCCGAACGCGAGGGCGTCGCGCTATCCGGCTTTGCCGCGCTGCCGACTTTGTCGCGCGCCAATTCGCTCGGACAATATCTCTTCGTCAACGGCCGGCCGGTGCGCGACAAACTCCTGGTCGGTGCGGTGCGCGCAGCCTACGCCGACTATCTGCCGCGCGACCGCCATCCCTTGCTGGCACTGTTCGTGTCGCTTCAGTCGCGCGAGGTGGACGTCAACGTGCATCCGGCAAAAACCGAAGTGCGCTTCCGCGACGGCGGCCTGGTGCGCGGTTTGATCGTGCGCGCGCTGAAGGAATCGCTGGCGCGTGAGGGCCAGCGCGCCGCCACCACCGGCGGCGGCGCCACCATCGCCGCCTTCCGGCCGCGCGAGACCCCGCGCGGCGGTTACGACTGGCGGCACTCGCCGGCGCGGCCGGCGTCCTATGTCACGCCGCGAGGCAATGCAGCCTTCGGATTTGCCGAACCTTCGCAGGCCGCCTTCGATGTCGGCGCGCCCTCGGCGGACGCTCGCGCAGATATGGTCGAGCCCGCGCCCGAACTCGTCGACCGTCCGCTCGGTGCGGCGCGCGCGCAACTGCACGAGACCTATATCGTCTCGCAGACCCGCGACGGTCTCGTCATCATCGATCAGCATGCCGCCCACGAACGCATCGTCTATGAGCGCATGAAGGCGGCGCTGGAGGCTTCCGGTGTGGCGCGGCAGATCCTGCTGATCCCCGAAGTCGTCGAACTCGACGAGGCCGACGCCGCGCGGCTCGTGGCGCGCGCGGAAGAGCTTGCGCGCTTCGGTCTTGCGCTCGAGTCCTTCGGGCCCGGAGCGGTGGCGGTGCGCGAAACACCGTCGCTTCTGGGCGAGGTCGACGCGCAGGGCCTAGTGCGCGATCTCGCCGAGCACATGGCGGAGTGGGACGATTCCGTGCCGCTCGAACGGCGCCTCATGCACGTCGCCGCCACCATGGCTTGCCACGGCTCGGTGCGCGCGGGGCGCCGGCTCAAGCCGGAAGAGATGAACGCGTTGTTGCGCGCGATGGAAGAGGTGCCCAATTCCGGCCAGTGCAATCACGGCCGGCCGACTTATGTGGAATTGAAGCTGGAGGATATCGAGCGGCTGTTCGGGCGGCGCTAGCTCAGCGCGCCCGCAACAACACCAACTGCGTATCGTCGTAATCGCGCCGCTCCAGTTCCTCGAAACCGTCCGGCGCGGTGAAACCGGCGTCCGCCGCTTCCTCCACCACGATCAAAGCCTCCGGTTTCAGCCAGCCGCCTTCGCGCGCCGACACCAAAGCCTTCTCCGCCAGCCCCTTGCCGTAGGGCGGATCAAGGAACACCAGCGAGAATGGCTCCAGCGGATGCGCGGGCCCGAGCTTAGTGGCGTCGCGGCGAAAGATGCGGGTGACGCCGCCCAATCCCAGCGTCTCCGTGTTGTCGCGCAGCAGCGCGCGCGCCGCGACGCCGTCATCGACGAACAACGCGTAAGCCGCGCCGCGCGAGACGGCTTCGATTCCGAGCGCGCCGGTGCCGGCGAAAAGGTCGAGCACGCGCGCGCCGGCGACCGGATCGCCATAGGCGTGCATGAGAATGTTGAACAGCGCCTCGCGCAACCGGTCGCTGGTCGGGCGCACCGCGTCCGACTTCGGCCCGGCGATGGGGCGCGAGCGCAAACTGCCGCCGACGACCCTCATAAGGGTGTTTTCCCTTTGCGCATGATCTGATCCGAAAACCGATTCTCACTTTCCGGGTTCATGCGCCCGACTTCGGCCTCGGGTATTTCGGCCGCGGACCGCCGCTGCGGTCGGCGCGGCGGCCGCGCTTCTTGCGTGCATCTAATTTCTTCTTTTCTTCGGCGCGCGGACCGGCATCGACGGGCGGTTGGTCGCGTTTCTGGATTCTAGGGGCGCGGTCTTTTGCGCGCGCCCCGGAATGACGCATCAATGCCGCCTCGTCCTCGAATGGCCTCTCGAAATCTGCGTTCGCTTGCTTGGCGAGCTCCGGCCCCAGCGTCTCGCGCAGCAACGGCGTCTCAATTTCCTCGACCGCGCCTTCGTCGAGCTCGCCCAGTTCGAACGGGCCATAGGACAATCGGATCAGCCGGTTTACCTTCAGGCTGAGATGCTCCAGCACTTTGCGCACCTCGCGGTTCTTGCCTTCCTTGATCGCGAACGTCAGCCAGACATTGGCGCCTTGCTCGCGATCGAGCGTCGCCTCGATCGGCCCGTAGCGCACACCGGCGATGGTGACGCCATCGCGTAAGCTATCGAGCGTATCCTGCGTCACGCGTCCGAGCGCGCGCACCCGGTAGCGCCTGAGCCAACCGGTCGCCGGCAATTCCAAAACTCGCGCCAGCCCGCCGTCGTTGGTCAATAGCAGCAGCCCCTCGGTGTTGATGTCGAGGCGGCCGATGCTGATCAGCCGAGGCAGGTGCTTGGGCAGCGCCCGAAACAAGGTGTCGCGTCCCTGCGGGTCGGAATGCGTCGTCACTAGCCCGCGCGGCTTGTGATAGAGGAACAGCCGCGTGCGGGCGCGGCCGGGGAGGGCCAAACCGTCGACGGTGATGCGGTCGCGCGGGCGCACGTTGAGGGCGGGCGAGGCGATCACCGCGCCGTTTACCGCCACCCGGCCGGCGGCAATCCGGGCCTCCGCCTCGCGCCGCGAGCAGAGTCCGGCGCGGGCGATCACCTTGGCGATGCGCTCGCCCTGTTTGTCATCGCCGTATTTGTCTTGGGTTCCTTTTTCGGGCATGAGCAGCATTTATGGCATCGCCCTCATTCATGCAAATGGCCCTCGAGGAAGCCCGAACCGCGCGAGCGCGCGGCGAGGTGCCGGTCGGCTGCGTCATCGTCCGTGGGGCGCAAGTGATCGCGCGCGCCGGCAATCGGACGCTGGCCGACAAGGACCCGACCGCCCACGCCGAGTTGATCGCGATCCGCGAGGCCGCTGCCAAGCTCGGCTCGGAGCGGCTGATCGACTGCGATCTTTATGTGACGCTCGAACCCTGCACCATGTGCGCTGCGGCGATATCGTTCGCCCGCATCCGCCGGCTCTATTTCGGCGCCGCCGATCCCAAGGGCGGTGCGGTCGAGCACGGCGTGCGCTTCTTTTCGTCGCCCACCTGCCATCACCGGCCGGACGTCTACGGCGGCATCAACGAAAGCGAAAGCGCGGTGCTGCTGAAGGATTTTTTCGAGGCGCGGCGAACGTGAGTAGCCGCCACGGGGCGCATGCCCCGCGGCGCTCATTTAATCGTCGCCGCCTTAAGCCGTCTTGTCCACCAGCTTGCCCATACCGGGCGGCGCCGGCGGCATCGGCGGCGATTGCCGAGTCACGGCTTCGGGGGTAAACGCGGCGTTCTCGCGGTCGCGTTCTTGCGGCGTTGCCGGCGGCGACGTCGCAGATGTTGCGGTCTTCGGCTCGATCATCTGAATGCCGATACTGTTGTCACTCATGAATGCTACTCAACAACCGATGGGCGAAGGTGTACCGGCGACCCGTCAACATAGTGCGAGGCCCGGCGGTGGATTCCGGGGTGTCTTGGAAACCGTTTGTTGACCTTGAGGGGGCGCCCCGCCACTTGCAGCGCGGAGAAACAAGGACTTACGCCTGCTTGGCGAAGTCCCAGGCTGTCCGCGCCAAGGGCCTAATCATCTCAGCCTTGGCCGGCGCGAACTCGCTCGTTGCGGTGCCGTCGCGCACGCGGCCGATGATGCCCTGAAGAATGGCCGCGATGCGGAAGAAGTTATAGGCGAGGTAGACTGGAAGGTATGGCCGTGGATCGAGCCCGGTGCGCGCGACGTAACGGTCGACGTAGGCTGCTATCGATGGAATGCCGAGGGCATTGAGATCGTGGCCGGCGAGCGTTGCTGTACCGGCCGCGCTATCGGAATGTGGCATGTGCCAAGCCATCAGATGATAGGAAAAATCGGCGAGCGGATCGCCGAGCGTCGACAATTCCCAGTCCAGTACCGCAATAATTCGGGGTGCGTCCTCGGCGACGATCAGATTGTCGAGTCGGTAGTCGCCGTGCACGACGCGGATGGGGCCTGAGGGTGGCAGGTTTTGCGGCAACCATTCGATCAGCCGCTCCATCTCCTCGATATTTTCCGTCTCCGACGCGCGATACTGTTTCGACCAGCGGTCGACCTGGCGCGCGACATAATTTTCGCCCTTTCCGAAATCGGCGAGGCCGATCGTCGCGGGATCGAATGAGTGCAGCCTGGCGATGGTGTCGTTCATCGCGTCGTAGACGCTTGCGCGCTCCTGGGCGTTGGAGCCGGTCATCTGCGGCTCCCAGAAGACGCGGCCGTCGACAAAGTCCATGACGTAGAATGGCGTGCCGGCCACGCTTTCGTCCGCGCAATAGGCGAGGGGCTCGGCCACCGGAAACCCTTGCGCATAAAGCGCGCTGATGACGCGGAATTCGCGGTCGACCGCGTGCGCCGACGGCAACAGCTTGCCGGGCGGCTTGCGCCGCAGCACGTAGCGTCGGGCCGGCGTCTCCAGCAGATAAGTCGGGTTCGATTGCCCGCCCTTAAACTGCTTGACGGCAAGCGGGCCGGCAAAAGCCGACACATTCGCGGCCAGATAAGCCTCCAGCCGCGCGGCATCGATGCGCAAGGCCGCGCTCATCTCCTTGGTGCCGGAAAAAGCCTGCTGTCGATCGATTGTCGTCATGGCCGCGCGTTGTTACTTCTTCATCTCGAACGAAATCGGCGCATCGGCATAGATCTTATAAGCTTGCGTTTTCGGCTTATCTTTGTCCTCATCCTTGATGTAGCGAATTGAGCTTTGCCCCTGCAGCGCGCGCGGCAGGATCATCACCCGGATGAAGCGGGTCGGTCGGTCGGCGGCCGCCTGCGCGAACACGGGGTCGGGACCGGTCTCGTACCAGGCCGCGCCCGGGCCGTATGAGGTCGAGCGCCGGTGGGTGTCGATGCGTAAGCCCCCCTCGATCACGCAGCGGATGCCCGGCCCCTGGTGGACGTGAGTATAGGCGCAGCCGCCGGGCGGAAAGGCGACGCTGTCGCCGCGCATTAACAGTTCGCCCTTGGGGATCGTTTCCAGGTACGCGGTGAGCTTCTCGTGCGTCATCATGCCGGGGGCGGCGGCGACCGTGCTGCCTTGGTCGCCGCGCGTCAGCTCCCAGCGCCAGCAGGTGACGCCGTGCGGGCCCGGCTTGACGGTGACCGCGCGCTCGCCCTGCCAGGATTCGCCATCGTTCAAATTTTCTTCGCCGATCATGGCGCTGCCATGCACAACGAAAATGAACCGCGGTAGCGGCGGTAGCCGGAACTCGACGGTCTCGATGTTGGAGAGCACGTCTTCGTAGAGCCGAAGCACGGGATGCATGGCGATCTCCTGCCTTCAGGCGGCGTTGAAGAAATCGGTCAGCGCGCGCGCTGTATCATCGGGTTTTTCCTCGGTGAGGAAATGCCCGGAGTCAATCGGGGCGCCGGTGGCCTGCGGCGCCCATTTTTGCCACAGCGGTAGCGGACCGCCGGTCTCGTTGGGAATGCCGCGCGCGCCCCACAGCGCCATGAATGGGCAGTAAATCGTCTTGCCGGCCTTGCGGTCGGCCTCGTCGTTGGTGAAGTCGGCGGCTTGGCCGGCGCGGTAGTCCTCGCAATGGGCGTGAATGCGCAACGGATCGGAGAACGCCGCGCGGTAGTGATCGAGCGCGCGCGCGTCGAAAGCGGAAAGATTCTTGGCCTTGGTCCAACTCGCCATCTTCCATTCGAGATAGGCGACGGGCGCCTTCTCGATCAGCATTTCCGGAAGCGGCGCCGGTTGCGCCAGGAACGGCCAGTGCCAGACTTTCATCGCCATGTTGCGGTCCATTCCCATCCACATGTCGTAGGTGGTCACGATGTCGAGGGTCGCCGTGCGCTCGACGCGGCCGGGGTGATCGAGCGCAAGGCGGTAGGCGACGCGTCCGCCGCGGTCGTGACCGGCAAGTCGAAAGCGGCCATGGCCGAGCTTTTCCATGATCTCGACCATCACCCGCGCCATCGAGCGCTTGTCGTAGGGCGCGTGGTCCTTGTCGGCTTCGGGCACGACCGACCAGCCGTAGCCGGGCAGGTCCGGGATGACGAGCGAGAAGTGTTCCGCCAGCGCCGGCGCCACCTTGTGCCACATTACGTTGGTTTGCGTGTAGCCGTGCAGCAGCAGCAACGGCGGCCCTTTGCCGCCAGCGCGCGCGAACATCTTGCCGATCGAGGTGTCGATCCAGTGCGCGGCGAAACCGGGAAAGAGGTCGGCGAGGTCGGGCATGACGTTACTCTTTACGATTGGATCAGCAGGGTAGGTGGGCAAAGGCGCCTGAGGCGTCGTGCCCAAGCGTGCTAGTTTAACGCGTGAGCTTCGCTCCGCTCAGCCCACCCTACAAGAGTTTTTAGAAGCTCTCCCGTTCAACCGCCTGCCAGCCGATGTCGCGGCGGCAGAAACCTTCCGGCCATTTGATGCGGTCGATGGCTTCATAGGCGCGCGCTTGCGCCTCGCGCACCGACTTGCCGAGCGCGCACACGTTCAACACCCGTCCGCCGTTGGCCAGGATTCGATCGCCGTCAGCCTTGGTGCCGGCATGGAAAATTTCAACGCCCTCGACCTGGGCCGCGGCGGCGAGCCCCTTGATCACCGAGCCCTTGCCGTACTTGCCGGGATAGCCCTTGGTCGCCATCACCACGGTGAGCGCCGTTTCCGGGTACCAGCGCAAGTCGAAGTTCTTCAATTGGCCGTCGCACGCGGCGGTCAACGCCGGCACCAGGTCGGACATCATCCGCAGCATCAGCACCTGACATTCCGGATCGCCGAAGCGGACGTTGTATTCAATGAGCTGCGGCCCATCCTTGGTGATCATCAGGCCGGCGAACAATATGCCTTTGAACGGCGCGCCGGCGCGTTTGAGCGCATGCACGGTCGGAAAAATGATTTCGTCCATGACGCGCCTATTCATCTCTGGCGTCATGATCGGCGCCGGCGAATAGGCGCCCATGCCGCCGGTATTGGGACCCTTGTCGCCGTCAAAGGCGCGTTTGTGATCTTGCGCCGAAGCGAGGGGGATCGCGGTTTCGCCGTCGCATAGTGCGAAGAAGGAGGCTTCTTCGCCGACAAGGCAATCCTCGATGACGATTTCCCAGGCCGGCTGTCCGAGGCCGCCCTCAAACATCATCTCGATAGCGGCTTCGGCTTCCTCGACGGTGCTTGCGACCACAACGCCTTTACCGGCGGCAAGGCCATCGGCTTTCACCACAATCGGCGCGCCTTGCTTGCGCACATAATCCTTGGCGGCGGCGGCGCCCTTGAAACGTTCGTAAGCCGCAGTCGGAATGTTGTTAGCCTTGCACAGGTCCTTGGTGAATCCCTTGGAGCCTTCCAGCCGCGCCGCCCATTTGGTTGGGCCAAAGGTCTTGAACCCGGCGGCCTCGAGGTCATCGACGATGCCTGCACACAATGGTCCCTCGGGCCCCACCACAACGAAGTCTATTTTTTTTGCCTGGCAAAACGTGACCACTGCGGCGTGGTCGGTAATGTCCAGCGCCACACACTC
The DNA here is from genome assembly GCA_963732895.1 of uncultured Pseudomonadota bacterium. Classification (GTDB taxonomy): domain Bacteria; phylum Pseudomonadota; class Alphaproteobacteria; order Rhizobiales; family Xanthobacteraceae; genus Pseudolabrys. The sequence goes on from CAVTBG010000004.1 coordinate 423,419, forward strand.
AGCCTCGCGCGCGATGCCGGCATTGCCGGGCGCGCAGTAAAGTTTGTCGGTCAGCGGGCTGGCGGCGATCTTCCAGGCCAGCGCGTGCTCGCGGCCGCCGGAACCAAGAATGAGGATATTCATGCCCGCGCGCTCTCCTGGTCCCGGTCGGCCTTGATCCGGCCATTGATCTGGAACACTCGTTTTCGCTGGATTTTCGGGGGTCAGCCCAGCAATTCTGGCGGCTTTTGTGTAACATGCCGCCTTCCCTCGCAAGAGATTCGGACCTAATGCCTGAGACTACCCTCAACAATGTCGTGGAATGGACCGTCACCGAGTTGTCGGCGGCGCTCAAGCGCACGGTGGAGGACGCCTACGGCTATGTGCGGGTGCGCGGCGAGGTGTCCGGGTTTCGCGGCGCCTCGCCTTCCGGCCATTGCTACTTCCGGCTGAAGGACGACCGCGCGGTGCTGGAGGCGGTGATCTGGAAGGGTGTCTTCGGCCGCATGCGGGTGAAGCCGGAGGAGGGGCTCGACGTCGTCGCCTCCGGCCGGCTCACGACCTTTGCCGGCTCGTCGAAATACCAGATCGTCATCGACAGCCTCGAGCCCGCCGGCGTCGGCGCGCTGATGAAGCTGCTCGAAGAGCGCAAGAAGAAGCTCGCCGCCGAGGGCCTGTTCGACGAAGCACGCAAGCAGTTGCTGCCGTTTCTGCCCGAGGTGATCGGCGTCGTCACCTCGCCGACCGGCGCGGTCATCCGCGACATCCTGCACCGTTTGCACGACCGCTTTCCCCGCCGCGTGCTGGTGTGGCCGGTGCGGGTGCAGGGCGAGACGTCGGCAGCGGAAGTCGCCGCCGCCATCGAAGGGTTCAATGCGCTGCCAGAAAAGGGCCCGCTGCCGCGGCCCGAATTGATCATCGTCGCCCGCGGTGGCGGTTCGCTCGAAGACCTGTGGTCGTTCAACGAGGAGATCGTGGTGCGCGCGGCCGCCGCCAGCATGCTGCCGCTGATCTCGGCGGTCGGCCACGAGACCGACATCACGCTCATCGACTTCGCTTCCGACAAGCGTGCGCCGACGCCGACCGCCGCGGCGGAATTGGCGGTGCCGGTACGCGCCGAATTGATGACGCGGCTTGCGGCGCTGGAGGTGCGCAAGCTGTCCAGTTGGCAGCGCAGCATCGAGCAGCGGCGCAAAGAGCTCGTTCTGCTCACCCGGGCGCTGCCCAAGGACATCATGGCCGCGCCGCGCCAGCAGCTTGATTCGTTGGCTGAGCGTTTGCCGCGCGCCTTGCGCGCCAATGCGCAGATCCACCAAACGAAATATTCGCGGGTCGCCGGACGGCTCGCGCCGCAGCTTCTGCGCAATCAGATCGAGCGCCGGCGCGAGCGCTATGAAGGCTTGAATCGGCGTCTGCAGGCGAGCCTCGTCGCCAACGCTCAGGCTCACCGGGTGCGGCTGGCGCGTTACCGCGACCGCGTTACCGGTTATGGGGAGCGCGCCCGCCGCGCCGTGGCCGGCCTCATCAAACAACACGGAGCGCGCGTGGAACGGGCCGAGCGGCTGCTGGCGGCATTTTCTTACCGGGAGGTGCTCAAGCGCGGCTTTGCCTTGGTGCGCGACGGGGAAGGCCACCCCTTGCGCGCGGCCGCGGGCGTCACGAGCGGGATGCGGCTCGACATTGAGTTTGCGGACGGCCGTGTGGGGGCTGTCGCCAGCGGCGAGGCCGCGCCCGCGCCGGCACGCCCAAAACCGCGCCCGCGCGGCGGCGGGAGGGTCGGGGGGCAGGGCAGCCTGTTCGGTTAGGGGCGGGAACCCCACCTCAAAGCCTTCCGATTTGGCGCTGAAGCGACTATCTTTCGGCTGTCCAAGTCCCGCACGGAGGCCGCTTTGCTCAATCGCTATGACCGCTCCCCGCCCATGAACGGCGAGGCCGAGGTGCGCTACCTCGATGGCGATTTCCGCGTTGTGCGGCCGGGAGCCTATGTGCGTTGCGCGGTCACCGGCGTTCCGATCCCGCTCGAGGAGCTCAAATATTGGAGCGTCGATCTGCAGGAGGCCTATGCCTCGCCAGAGGCGGTGCTGCAACGCCACCAGGACTAGTACGCGGCCGAGGCGACGTAGGCGTCAGCGCCGCAGCGCTTGCCTTGCGAGCGCCTGCAATTTCTCCGACTCATCCAGTTTCAGCGTCACCGGCAGGACGTGGACTTGCGTCGCGAGCGCATGCAGCGCGGCGTCGCCTGTCATGCGGGCGCGGTCTTTCTCGGTGGTGAGCAGAGCCAGCCCCTCGCTGTCCGCCTCCATCTCGAGCGCTGCGGCTTCCTCGGCGGTGAAGCGGTGATGATCGGGGAAGGTCCTGCGCTTTGTCACGGCGATGCCGGCCTCGACCGCGGTGGCGAAGAACTTCTCCGGATCGCCGATGCCGGCGAAAGCCAGCACCTTGCGCCCCCTCAATTCCGTCGCCGCGCCGTGGTCGGGCGCCAGGTGGCCATGCAGCACCGGCAGCCCGCGTTTTTCAGCTAGCGATATCACGTCGCGGGCACGATCGATCTCGCCCATCACCAGCAGCGCGTCGATGCGCGCAAGCTGCGCGGCAAGCGGCGCCCGCAACGGTCCGGCCGGAAACACGCAGGCGTTGCCGACTCCACGCTGGCCGTCGATCACGGCAAGTGTGAACTCCTTTTGTAGTGACGGGTTCTGCAAGCCATCGTCCATAATGATAACGCTTGCGCCTCGCGTCAGAGCGAGCCGCGCGCCTGCGACGCGATCGCGTGACACGATAGTGGGCGCGGCCCGCGCCAGCAGCAGCGCTTCGTCGCCAACGGTGTTAGCCGTATCTTGATGTGCATCGACCAGCTTCGGCCCGGCGACGCTGCCGCCATAGCCGTGGCTCAGGCAAAAAGGCTTCTCGCCCGCGTCCGCCAGCATCTCGGCGATCGTCATCACTGTTGGCGTCTTGCCGGCGCCGCCCAGGGTGAAATTGCCGACGCACAGCACCGGCACCCCGGCCCGCGCGCCGTTGCGCGTCATGCGCCGCGCCGCGATCGCGCCATAGCCGGCGGCCACGGGGGCGAGCAGGGCTGATTGAAGCCCGGCCTTCCGCCACCAGAAGCCCGGCTCACGCATGGTCGGTTCGTTGTCCCAGTCGAAGCTGCAACAGATAAGGCTCGAGCGATTGCAGCGTTCGTTCGAGCGCGCCGCCGAGGCTCCTCACAGTATTATAAGCGTTCTCGGCCACGCGCTCGCGCGCGGCCGGGTGCGCCAGCAACATGCCGAGCCGGCCGGTGAGGTGGCTGGCGTCGGCGATCATTTCGGCGCCATGCGCCTCGTCGAGCGCGGCATAGACCTCGGCGAAATTCCAGACATGAGGCCCGTGCACGATGGCGGCGCCCAGCTTGGCGGCCTCGATCGGATTTTGTCCGCCGTGACGCACGAGCGAGCCGCCAATGAACACCACCGGCGCCAACCGATAGATGAGGCCAAGTTCGCCCAACGTATCGGCCACATAGATGTCGGCTTTTGTATCCGGCAATTCGCCGCGCGAGCGCAGCCGCACCGTCATGCCGGCGGCGGCAGCGCGCTCTGCGATGGCCGGGCCCCGCTCCGGATGACGCGGCGCGATCAGCGTCAGCAGGCCGGGAAAGTCAGGGCTCAGCCGCCGGTGCGCTTCGATCATCGCGGCTTCCTCGCCATCGTGTGTCGAAGCCGCCGCCACCATCGGACGATTTCCGATCGCTCGTTTGAGGCTTTCAAGATTGCCCTCATGGAAGGGCGGCGCCGGCACGTCGAGCTTGAGATTACCGGTGGTGATCAGGCGCGGCGCGCCGAGCGCGCTCAAGCGTTCGGCGTCGGCCGGCGTGCGCGCGAGGCACAAATCGAAGCGCTGCAGAAGGTCGGTGATCGCCGCTGGCAGATAGCACCAGCGCCGGTAGGAATTTTCCGACAGGCGGCCATTGACCAGGATCATCGGCACCCGGCGCCGCGAAGCTTCGAGTATCCGGTTCGGCCACAGGTCGGATTCGACGAACAGCGCGAGATCGGGCCGCCAATGATCGAAGAAGCGCCGAACGTAGGTTGGGATGTCGAGCGGCGCGAACTGGTGGATCACGCCTTTCGGCAGCCGCTGCGCCGCGAGGCCCCCCGAGGTCACCGTGCCCGAGGTCACCAACACGTTTACGTCGCGGGCGCTGATGCGCTCGATGAGCGGCAGCACACTGATCAATTCGCCGACGCTGGCGCCGTGGATCCAGACCAACGGCCCTGGCGGCCGCGCGAGGCCGGCGTCGCCACGCCGCTCGGCGAGCCGCTCCCTATGTTCCTTGCCGCGCCGCGCCCGCTCGGCCAGCGCCAACGGCGCCAGTAGGCGGGCGGCTACCGAGAACAGCCGGTAGGCGCGCAAGGTCGGCGGTAGCGCTTTGCTCACGATTGGGCGTTCCCCTTCCGGTCGGCGATCTCGTAGGCGCGCGCCGTTATCCGGTTGAGTTCGTTTTCCACCATCTGGCGGGCGGATTCCAGCGCCACGTCGTTGGCGTCGGGCGGCACGGTGATTCCCTCGGCCGCCACCAGGGCCACGCGGCCGAACGGCAAGTTGATCGCGGTGCGGTCCCAGTTGTCGAGCGCCTTGCGCCGACTGCTCGCCATCGCCACCGGATAGATCGGCCGGCCGGAAAGCTGCGCCAGCTTGATTAGGCCGAGGCCGGCGACGCGTGAGACCTTCGGCACGTCGGCGGTGAGCGCGACGTTATAGCCCTCCTTCAACGCCTCCAGCATCTCGCTGAAGGCGGTGATGCCGCCTTTGCGGTGGAATTCGCCGTTGTGGGCGCCGGAGCCGCGGATCGAGTCGATGCCGAGCCGGCGCGCGGCGCGCGCATTGATCTCGCCGTCGCGGTGGCGCGAGATCAGCACTTTGCCGCGATCGCCCGGCCGCTTGATGAATGGCGTCAGAAAATGCTGGCCGTGCCACATGGCCAGAATCGCCGGAATATCGACCTGCTCGTATAGCGTCGGCGGTTCGTAGATGTGCCGGCTCGTGTGCCAGACCAGCTTCAAATACCAAGCCCCCAGCGTTCCGACGGTTTCCTGGAAGGCAGGTGAGAAGGTGATCCGGGCGAATGGCCGCATTTGCGAATTGACGTCAGCGCGGCGGCTGACCCGCGCCTTCCGGGTCGAGCAAGCGGTGCAGGTGAACAATGAAGTAACGCATGTGGGCGTTGTCGACGGTCTGCTGCGCCCTGGCCTTCCAGGCGACATAGGCGCTCGCGTAATTCGGGTAGACGCCGACGATGTCGAGCGCGTTCAGGTCTTTGAATTCCGTGCCGCCGAGCTGGGTGAGTTCGCCGCCAACGACGAGATGCAACAATTGTTTCTGTGTTCCGGGTTCGGACATGGCGTAGCCCTTTGAGACGATGAAGGAAGTCCCGGCGGTGGAAACGGGCGAGCTGGATACGGATACAGTGCTGCGTGATTCTATGCGAACTCGGCCTGGCGGTCGCGCACCAGCTCGATCAACGCGTCGTGACGGGCGGAACCGGCCGCGATCAGCGCGCCATGCACCCCTTGCGGTTGATTGTAGCTGAGCGGCCGGCCGGCAAAGTCGGTCATCACGCCGCCGGCTTCGTGCACCAAAAGGTCAGCCGCCGCAAGGTCCCAATCGTGGCTGCCGCCGGAGGAAAAGGCGGCCTCCAGCGTACCTTGCGCCACCCGCGCCAGCCGCAGGGCGAGCGAGTGAACCTTGGGCTGTGGATGAACCGTTGGCTCCAAATGGCTCAAGTGGTCGAGATAGCGCTTGGGGCCGGCAAGCCGGGCGCCGTCGAGCGTCGCGCCGCTGCTGGCGCGCATTTCTGCGCCATTCCAGGTGGCGCCCGCCCCGCGCACCGCGAGGAACATCTCGTCGGTCACTGGCGCATAGAGTGCTGCCAGCAACGGACGGCCGTCCGCGACCAGCGCTACCGAAATGGTCCAGTCCGGGAAACCGGCGATATAGGCGCGCGTGCCGTCGATCGGGTCTACCACCCAGGCGCTCGACCCGAGTTCCTCGGTTGGCTCGGTCTCTTCCGACACCCAACCGGCCTCGGGCGCGAGCGGTGGCAGGCGCGCTTGCAACAGGTCGTTGACCGCGATGTCGCCTTCGCTCACCGGCGACTTGTCGGGACCCTTGGTCCATTGCTTGAACGGCCGGCGCGCGGTTTGGCGCGCGAGCGCGCCGGCTTCGCGCATGACCGCTTCCAGGGGGACGCGCAGCGTGGACGGATCACTGGCCGGCAACGGTCAGGCCCTCCAGCCGCACGGTTGGCGCATTGGTGCCGTAACGGAATTCGAGATCGTTGGCCGGCGTCAGGTTGCGGAACATGTCGATGAGATGGCCGGCGATGGTGACTTCGCTCACCGGATACGTGGGCTTGCCGTTCTCGATCCAGAAGCCGGAGGCGCCGCGGCTGTAGTCGCCGGTCACCATGTTGGCGCCGCTGCCGATCAGGTCGGTGACGTAGAAGCCGTCTTTGATGTCGGCGATCAGCTCCTCCGGGCTGATGCGCCCGGGTTCGAGATAGAGATTGCTTGCGCCCGGCGAAGGCATCGACGACACGCCTCGCTGAGCATGGCCCGTGGTGGCGAGCCTCAGTTCGCGCGCGGTGGCGCAATCGAGCAGCCACGAGCGCAACACTCCATCCTCGACCAGCGCCAGCTTCTTAGCCGTCACGCCCTCGCCGTCGAACGGATGCGAGCGCAAGCCCCGCTTGCGCAATGGATCGTCGATGATGGCGATGCCGTCGGCGAACAGCTTCTGGCCCATCTTGTCGCGCAAGAAGCTGGTCTTGCGCGCGACCGACGCGCCGTTGGCGGCGCTGGCGAGATGGGAGACAAGCGAGCCGGCGATGCGCGGATCGAACACCACCGGCACCTTGCGCGTCGAGACTTTGCGCGGATTGAGCCGCGCTATGGCCCGTTCACCCGCCGTGCGGCCAATCTTTTCCGGGTTCTCCAGATCGGACGCATGCAGCGCCGAGGAGTAATCGTAGTCGCGTTCCATGCCAGTGCCCTCACCGGCGATCGCCATCATCGAGACGCCATGGCGAGAGCCGAGATAGGCGCCGCGGAATCCGTGGCTCGTTACCAGCACCATGCCGCCGATGCCGGCCGACGCCGAGGCGCCCCCCGACTTGGCGACACCTTTCACCGCCAGGCCGGCCTGTTCGGCAAAGCGTGCCAGTTCTTCGAGTTTCGCCACTGTCGGCAGTTCGCGGTCGATCAGGTCGAGATCCGGAATGTCGCGCGCCAGCAGACTTTCGTCGGCGAGGCCGGCATATTTGTCTTCCGGCGCGGCCCGCGCCATCGCCACTGCGCGGCCGGCAAGCGTGGCGATGTTGTCGCCCGTCATGTCGTTGGTGGAGACCACTGCCTGACGTTTTCCGACCAATACGCGCAGGCCGAGATCATCGCCCTCCGCGCGCTCGGATTCCTCCACCGAGCCGTCGCGCACCTCGATCGACAGCGACATGGAGCGCACGGCGACCGCGTCGGCGGCATCGGCGCCGGCCTTGCGTGCGGCTGCGACCAGCCGTTCGGCGCGGTCGAGCAGGGCGGTTTGGTCGAATAGGGATTTGGCGGGAGCGTCCATGATCAGGCTTTCATTATAGGGAATTCACTCAGCAAATGGCGTTGAATTCGCGCCGCCGCAACCGTCGATTCCCAACATTTTGCCGATCGCGCGGCAACGTCTCGTCAATCATGCCTGGCAACGCGCCGTCAATCATGGTGCGCATTGCTGCAGCAGTGACGCTCGGTTAACTGCGAACTTTAAGCCATTTCCGACCCCTTACTGCCATGATCCCGCTCGTGACCGGGCAAAAATAAGCCTGGCGCGGGAGAGTTTGAGGCGTCAGATGCGAAGTGGCGGTTGCTCCGCCGGGTCGAGCCGCGTGCAGCGGCTCGACCCGTTCGCCCTTCCCGTGCGTTTCTCGGCGAGCGATGCCGCCGCCGATGAACGGGTTCGGCATGTGGAACTGCACCGGGAGCGCGTGGTCGTGCGGCGCACGCTCGCCGGCATGCGCATGGCGCTCAACCTGCCGCTGTCCTCGTTTTCCGGCGTCGGTTTACAAGTGATGACGAGCGTAAACGGCGCCTATTGCGCCGTGGTGCTCGCCCACAGGGATCCAGGGCTGGTCCTGCCGCTGTTTCTTTCACGCGAAGCCGATGATGCCATGGCCGAATGGCGCAGTTGGGCCGCCGTGCTTGGCCTGCCGCTGCTGCTGCACGACGAGGAGGTCGGCTGGCGCGACGCCTTTGCGCGTCTGGGTGCGGTGCGTGTTGCGCCGGTGCGCCCGCGCCGCCGCCGTCGCAGTGCGTTGAAGAAACGCCGGCCCTCGTTGCTCATGTGGCGGCGACCCGGCAAGCGCGGCACGTCGATGGCAGTCCACCGCGGCGAGCGCGAGATTATCGCGCGCAATTAGCCGCTACTTGCAGCGCTGTAGTCTAAGCGTGCTGCCGCCTAGCAGATTGAGCACGATGTGGTCGGCGTCGGTCTCTTCCAACGTGTAGCTGGTGCTGCCCGCGTTGATCTGCCCGGTGCTGAATTGATCGACGACACGCCAGCGGTTGCTGCCGTCTGTGCGCACAGACATGTTGTGGTAGGCGGGCACGCCGCCGTGGTTGTCGAAACGCTCCTCGCCGCGAAAGCTGATGACGCGCCGCCCGTGGCACTCGATCGGCCCCTTCGTCGTGCTGGCGCTCTGGCCCCAGCGGCCGGAGACCGGATAGCTGTCGGCCAGCGCTGGCGCACTGGGCGCGGCGAGGGCGCTGAGCAGGAGCAAGATCATACCGGCGCGGATAGTCATGGTGCGAGCCTTGCGACAACCGGAGGCAAAAGCAAGCGCGCTTCGACGCGATGCTTAACGCGGCTCATTTGGCCCGATAGGCGGCCATGAAGGTGCGCACCGCAATTCCGACCACATGATCGATGCGTTCCCGTGCCGGCGGCGGTCCGAAATTGAACAGCACCGGCTTGAACAGGGTGGCATGGCAGCTCTCGATGAACTGGGCCGCCGCCACTTCACAGTCGTCGATGGCAAGCACGCCCGCGTCGACCTGCGCCTGAAGATAGGCGGCCACCTTTGCGATGCCGACGGCGGGGCCGGTTTCATAGACTTTCCGGCCGATTTCCGGCATGCGCTCGGCGACCGCGATCACGGCGCGTAACGACGACATGCGGCTCGGGTCTGCGAAGGTGCTCACGAAGGCTTTGCCGTGCCGTAGCAGTACGCTTTCCACGTCGTGATCGTCGTGATCGAAATCGAACACGCCTTCCGCCTGCATGGAGCATTCGCTCTTTACGATGGCGGCAAACAACTCGTCCTTGTCCTTGAAATAGACGTAGAGCGTGCCCTTGGAGACGCCGGCCGCCTTGGCGATATCGCCCATGCTGGCGGCGTCGAAACCGCGCGACAGGAACACCGCCCGGGCGCCCTCGACGATCTGGCGCCGCTTTGCACTCTCCTCGTCGGCCTCGGCCGGCTTGGTCTGGATCAGGTCGGCAATGTCAGACATGTCGGGCACTCCCCTCGAATGCCAAGTTAGAGCCGAGTCGGCTGCGTCGACAGTGCTCTAACGCACCGATCGCCAGCATTTGAACGGTTACTTCTCATACTTTCGAATAATGACCGAACCGTTCGGTCAAAAAGTCGTTGACAGGGTCATGCCACCTACATGGTTTGACCGAACCGTTCGGTCAATACGAGATTACCCCTGATTGGGGAGTGGATGAAAATGCAGCCGCGCCGCACCGAAAACGACCAGATTTCCCTTATTTCCGAACGTTTTGTGGGGGCCCGCGGGGCCAATGCCGCGCAGCGGGTACGCGATTTCCAGCTGGCAGCCGTCCCCGCGGCTGTGGACGAAGCCCAGTCCGAGGACAGCGATACCCAGTCATCCGGCGAACCGGTCGCCGAAAAGCCAGAGGCGCGCCGCCCCGCGACCCCGGCCGCCGATCCGGTGGCTCCGACGAAATCAGAACTCCAAGCCTGCCCTTTGGGCGGGACGCCGCAAGCTGGCGCTCATCGGCGCCGCAGCGGCGGTCCTGCTCGCGGCCGGCGGCTGGTACGGCATCCGCTACATGACCGTCGGCCGTTACCTCGTCTCCACCGACGACGCCTATGTGCGCGCCGACGCCACCACGCTCGCCGCCAAGGTTGAGGGCTACGTCTCCTCGGTCGACGTTGCCGACAATTCCCTGGTCCATGCCGGCGAAGTGATCGCCCGCATCGACGACGGCGACTATCGTCTTGCCGCGCAGGCGGCCCGCGACAAAGTCGCAACCCAGCAGGCGACGGTCGGCCGCATCGGTCAGCAGATCGCTGCCGCGCAGGCCGCCGTTGTGCAGGCGCGGGCGCAACTCGCCTCCGCGCGCGCGGTTGAGACTCGCACTGGGTCCGAATTGAAGCGCCAACAGGCGCTCGCCGAAAAGGCCTTCGCCAGCCGGCAGACGCTGGAGCAGGCGCAGAGCAACCGCGACCAGGCCATCGCGTCCGTGCAAAGCGCCCAGGCCGCAATCGCCAGTGCCATCGCCAACGTTGGCGTGCTGGAGGCCCAGCAGCAGGAGGCCGAACATCAACTCAAAGAGCTGAAGACGGCCCAGGCCAAGGCTGAGCGCGACCTTTCGTTCACCGTGATCCGTGCACCCATCGACGGCGTCATCGGCAACCGCGCCATGCAGGTCGGCGACTTTGTGAAGGCCGGCCAGCGACTGGCCGCTCTCGTGCCGCTTTCCGGGGTCTATGTCGACGCCAATTTCAAGGAGACGCAGGTCGCCAACCTGCGGCCTGGCCAGCCGGTCGAGGTCTCGGTCGACGCGCTGCCTGATCGCACCATCACCGGCACTGTGGCGAGCATGTCGCCGGCTTCCGGCTCCGTGTTCTCGCTGCTGCCGCCCGACAACGCCACCGGCAACTTTACCAAGATCGTGCAGCGGCTGGCGGTGCGCGTGCGCCTGCCGGCGGCGGTCATCGACAAGCGGCTGCTGCGGCCGGGCATGTCGGTGGTGGTGAGCGTCAACACCAAGTCCAATGACACATCCAAGAACGCGTCCAAGAGCCCCAAGCTCGCTGATAACGGCGCCTGGTTCGGCTCTGCCGCGGCCGGCGCCGCGCCCCTGAAAACCGCTCGGTGGTGAGACCGCGTGTCATGAGTACGGACACCACCTCGGCCGCGCTTCCGGTTCCCGCCCTTTCCCCGAGGGGTGGGGCCGGGGGCGCGGACATTTTGACACCGCGCCGCCTGCTCGCCTTCGTCGTCATGTGCTTCGGCATGTTCATGGCGATCCTCGACATCCAGATCGTGTCGGCGTCGCTCTCGGAGATCCAGGCCGGCTTATCGGCTTCGCGCGACGAGATTCCCTGGGTGCAGACCTCTTATTTGATCGCCGAAGTGATCGCGATCCCGCTGTCCGGCTTCTTGTCGCGCGCGCTCGGCACCCGCTTGTTGTTCACCATCGCGGCCGCGGGCTTCACCTTCGCCAGCGTGATGTGCGGGCTCACGTCGTCGATCAACACCATGATCGTTTGGCGGGCGTTGCAGGGATTCATCGGCGGCGGCATGGTGCCGACTGTGTTCGCCACCGCGTATCTCATCTTCCCCGGCGAGCGGCAGAAGTTCGTCGCGCCGGTGATCGGGTTGATCGCGACGCTGGCGCCGACCATCGGCCCCACGGTCGGCGGCTACGTCACCGAACTGTGGTCCTGGCATTGGTTGTTCTTCATCAATGTCGTGCCCGGCATCGTGGTCGCCATCGCAACCTGGCTGCTGGTCGATTTCGACAAGCCCGACCTGTCGCTGCTGGAGCATTTCGACTGGTGGGGTCTTGTCAGCATGGCCGGCTTTCTCGGTGCGCTCGAATACGTCTTGGAGGAGGGGCCACGCTACGACTGGTTCGACGACGGCGCCATCACCCTCGGCGCCGTGGTCTCCGCGCTGTCGGCGATCGTCTTCTTCGCCCGCGTGCTCACGGCGCGCGCGCCGATCGTCGACCTGCGCGCTTTCGCCAACCGCAATTTCGCGGTCGGAAGCCTGTTCTCCTTTGTGCTCGGTATCGGGCTCTACGGCCTGACCTTCATCTATCCGATCTACCTCGCTGAGATCCGCGGCTACAACTCGCTGATGATTGGTAACACCATGTTCGTCTCCGGTTTAGCCATGTTCATCAGCGCGCCGATCGCCGGCCAGTTCAGCCAGCGCCTCGATCCGCGCTTCATGCTGATCGGCGGCTTCATCCTGTTTGCGCTCGGTACCTGGCAGATGACCTTTGTCACCAAGGACTGGGACTTCTGGCAGATATTCTGGCCGCAGGTCTTCCGCGGCGTCGGCCTGATGTTCTCGATCGTGCCGGTGACCAACACATCGCTCGGCACGCTGCCGCCGGATCGCGTCAAGAATGCCTCCGGCCTGTTCAACCTGATGCGCAATCTCGGCGGCGCGCTTGGGCTTGCCGTCATCAGTACGCAATTGAACGACCGCATGGACCTGCATCTCGCGCGCCTGCATGAAGCGGTAAACTGGGCGCGCGAGCCGGCGCCGGAAACGCTTTCGAACCTCACCGCTCATTTCCAGGGCTCCGATGGACAGTTGATGGCGCTCAAGCAAATGATGGGCATGGCGCGTCAGCAGGCAGCCGTGATGAGTTTTGCCGATGTCTTCCTGATGCTGACGTTGCTGTTCGTCGTGCTCGCCTTTTTCGGCATCATCATGAAGCGGCCGGCGCCGGTCGCGACGGGGGCGGGCGGGCATTAGCCGCGGATAGCAGCCTATCCGCTCGTCCCCGCGAAAGCGGGGACCCAGGGCTCAGGTTGGACGCTTCGCTACTCTCTCTTGATCCTCGCTTGCGCGGGGATGATCGGAGTTTACCTCACGCCTTCCCGTATCCGCCCGCCGTTGGCGTCTGGATAATGATCGCTTCGCCCGCGGTGATCTCCGTTTCGTCGCAGCCCTTGAGCTGCTCCATGTGCCCATCCTTGCGGCGCACCCAGTTCTCACCGACCTGGCCGGCCTCACCGCCCGCGAGCCCGAAGGGCCGCACCCGGCGATGGCCGGTGAGCACGGTGCATTCCATCTTTTCCAGGAAGCGGATGGTGCGGCGGATGCCGTCGCCGGCGTGCCATTGGCCGTTGCCGCCGGAGCCTTTGCGGATGTGGAAATCCTCCAGCAGCACCGGATAGCGGAATTCGAGAATTTCCGGATCGGTGAGCCGCGTGTTGGTCATGTGGGTGTGCACGGCGTCGGTGCCGTTGAAACCGGGACCTGCTGGCGAGCCCGAGCAGATGGTCTCGTAATATTGATACTTGGCGTTGCCGAAATTGAGGTTGTTCATGGTGCCCTGCGCGGCCGCCAACGCACCGAGCGCGCCGAACAGCGTGTTGGTGACCGCCTGCGAGGTCTCGACGTTGCCCGCCACCACCGCGGCGGGATATTCCGGCGACAGCATCGAATGCGGCGGGATAACGATGTGGATCGGTCTTAGGCACCCGGCGTTCATCGGGATGTCGTCATCGACCATAACCCGGAAGACGTAAAGCACCGCAGCGCGCGTCACCGGCTCCGGCGCGTTGAAATTGGTCGGCTGTTGAGAGCTCGTGCCGGTGAAGTCGACGGTGGCCTCGCGCTTCTTCTTGTCGACCGTGATCTTGACCTTGATCACGGTGCCCTGGTCCATTTCGTAACTGAACTCGGCGTCGTGCAGGCGGTCGATGACGCGGCGCACGCTTTCGGCGGCGTTGTCCTGCACGTGCTGCATATAGGCCTTGACGACGGGCAGGGTGAACTGCGCCACCATCTTGCGCAATTCGGCGACGCCCTTTTCGTTGGCCGCCATCTGCGCCTTGATGTCGTTGATGTTCTGCACCGGATTGCGCGCTGGATATTTCGCTTGTGTCAGCGCGGCCATCAATTCCTTTTCGCGGAAGCGGCCGCGGTCGACCAGCTTGAAATTGTCGAACAGCACGCCCTCCTGTTCGATTGATGTCGCGTTGGGCGACATCGAGCCGGGCGAGATGCCGCCCACGTCGGCGTGGTGCCCACGCGAGGCCACCCAGAACAGAATGTTCTTCTTCCTGTCGTCGAACACCGGCGTGCACACGGTGATGTCGGGCAGGTGTGTGCCGCCGTTGTAGGGCGCGTTGATGGCGTAGACGTCACCGGGTGCGATCTTTCCTTTGTTCTCGCGGATGATGGTCTCCACCGCGCGATCCATAGAGCCTAGATGCACGGGCATGTGCGGCGCGTTGGCGACCAACGTGCCGTCGTGCGCGAACACCGCGCAGGAGAAGTCGAGCCGCTCTTTGATGTTGACCGAGTAGGCGGTGTTTTGCAGCGACACGCCCATCTGTTCGGCGATCGACATGAACAAATTGTTGAACACTTCGAGCATCACCGGGTCAGCATGGGTGCCGATGGCAAAGACGCGTTTGAGCGGCTTGGCGCGTGACAGTACGAGATGGTCCTTGCGTGTCAGCTCCGCCTGCCAGCCGGGCTCGATTACCACGGTCTGGTGCGGTTCGATGATGATGGCGGCGCCCTTGACCTTGTGGCCGGCTTTGAGCTGGTCGCGGGTATAGACCGCTGCTTTGTGCCATTTCCCGCCCGAAAAGAACGAGGTGCGCCGCGCCGGCTTCGGCAGATTTGTGCGCGTCGCTTTAACTGCGCGCTCGCTGAACTTGGCGCCGCCGCCGACCGCTTCCGCCGACACGGCTTCGATCATCAGCTGCTTGGTACGGTCAATGAAGCCGAACTGTGCCTTGTGCGCCTTCTCGAAGGCGCGCTGCATCTTGATCAGCGTGGCGCCTTTGATCTGTTTTGCCACCAGCGCTCCCGCATTTACCACCAATGGCGTATCGGTCCCCGCATAACGGACGTGGGCGCGCACGATTACCCGGATTTTGTTGTCCGCCACGCCTTGGCTTGCGACTTCGTCGCGCGCCTCCGCGCCAATGCGCTTGGCGGTGTGCTCGAGCGCCTTCAATGCTTTGTCGCCGAACGGCTGTTCGATCGCCTGCTCGCGTGTCGCACGGATATCGGCAAGTCCCATGCCGTAGGCAGACAGCAAGGACGAGAACGGATGGATCAACACCTTGGTCATGCCGAGCGCGTCGGCGACGAGACAGGCATGCTGGCCGCCGGCGCCGCCGAAACAGTTCAGCGCATAGCGCGTGACGTCATAGCCGCGTTGCACCGAAATCTTCTTGATCGCGTTGGCCATGTTTTCGACCGCGATCTTGATGAAGCCGTCGGCGATTTCTTCCGGAGACTTGCCGCCCACGTCCTTCGCCAGCGTCGCAAACGCCGTCTTCACCGCCGCGTCGTCGAGCGGTTGGTCCTGAGCGGGGCCGAAGATCTTCGGGAAGAAGTCGGGCATGAGCTTGCCCAGCATGACATTGGCGTCGGTGACGGCGAGGGGGCCGCAGCGCCGGTAGCATTTGGGGCCCGGATTGGCGCCCGCGCTGTCAGGCCCGACGCGGAAGCGGGCGCCGTCGAAATGCAGGATCGAGCCGCCGCCGGCGGCGACCGTATGAATGAGCATCATCGGCGCGTGCATGCGCACGCCGGCAACTTCGGTTTCGAAGGCGCGTTCGTACTCGCCGTCGTAATGCGAGACGTCGGTCGAGGTGCCGCCCATGTCGAAGCCGATCAGCCGGTCGAAGCCGGCCTCATGCCCGGTCTGTGCCATGCCGACCACGCCGCCGGCGGGGCCGGAGAGGATCGCGTCCTTGCCCTGGAACAGTTCCGCCGCGGTCAGCCCGCCCGACGACATCATGAACATCAAACGGATGGGATCGCGTGAAGTGGTCGCGCTGCCCGAGTGCAGGTCGGTCGAGACCTGCGATACATAGCGCCGCAGGATCGGCGACAGGTACGCGTCCACCACGGTGGTATCGCCGCGCCCGACCAGCTTGATCAGCGGTGAGACTTCGTGGCTCACCGATACCTGGCCGAACCCCATGTCACGGGCGAGTGCTGCCGCATGCTTCTCGTGCTCGGGATAACGGTAGGCGTGCATGAATACGATCGCCACAGCATCGATGCCGTCCGCCTTCGCTTGCTCCAACGCGCGTCGCGCGTCCTCGAGATCGGGTACGCGTTGCACTGTGCCGTCGGCGCGCACGCGCTCGTCCACTTCGGCGACGCGCTCGTAGAGCATGTCCGGCTTGATGATCGCGCGCGCGAAGATATTCGGCCGCGCCTGATAGCCGATCTTGAGCGCGTCGCGGAAACCCTTGGTGATCAAGAGCAGCGCGCGGTCGCCCTTGCGTTCGAGCAGTGCGTTGGTGGCGACGGTGGTGCCCATCTTCACCGCGCCGACCTGGCGCACCGGGACCGCTTCGCCCCGCTTCACGCCGAGCAGGTCGCGGATGCCTTGCACCGCGGCGTCCGCATAGGCTTCCGGGTTCTCCGACAACAGCTTGTGCGCGACCAGCCGTCCGTCGGGCCGCCGCCCCACTACGTCGGTAAACGTGCCGCCGCGGTCGACCCAGAAATCCCACGAACGTTGTTTTGCCGCCGTCATAGCCATGTCTCTCCTGTGAATGTGCCTTTAAAGCAAGGGCATAAAAAATCGTCAACGATTTATTGACAATTTGTCATATGTAAGTAATCTGCCTCGTGGACAAACTCGTAAGGGGCCGGGATGGCTGGCAAACCGCGGGCTGATGTCGCGCTCGGACCGATCGTATCGTCGGCGCATCTTGCGTCGGGGGCGATGCCAGTGCTGTCCGAGCTCGAATTCGGCGTAATCCTGCTCGATCATGCCTTCGAGCGCTGGATGGTCCGCTGCATGGCGGCGGCCGGCGTGCCTGATCTTTCGCCGCTCGATGTCCTGGTCCTGCATACCATCGCCCATCGTGCACGCGCCAAGCGCGTCGCCGACATCTGCCTCGTTCTCAATATCGAGGACACGCATCTCGTCACGTATTCGCTGAAAAAACTCGACGCCCATAAGCTCCTGATCGGCCGCAAGCGCGGCAGCGAAAAGACCGTCGAGCTGACCACGAAGGGCGAGGAGGTCGTAGAGCGTTATCGCAAAATCCGTGAGGCGCTGCTGGTTCAATCGGTCAAGAGCGCCGGCATGGATGAACTCCGTCTATCCGAAATTGCTGCCCTGATGCGCGCGTTGTCCGGCCATTACGATCAAGCCGCGCGCGCGGCCGCCAGTTTATGAAAGGCACGCTTTTTATGCGAACTGCCGAAAGAATCGCCAGCGCCTGCCGACAGAGTGACGTTTCGCCGAGTGAATACCGCTGTTAGTGTCGAACCAACCAACTATGCGGACGATGAAGGCATCCGCGAAGGAGAGAGAAGAAGATGAAAGCCGTATTGCGTACTTTGGCCGGGGTCGTCATGGCCGCCGGCGTCGCCACCGCCGCGTCGGCGCAATCCAAGTGGGATATGCCGACGCCCTATCCGGACGGCAATTTTCACACCAAGAATGTGATCGCGTTCGTCGCCGATGTCGATAAGACGACCCACGGCTCGCTCAAAATCGTGGTGCATTCGGCTGGCTCGTTGTTCAAGCACCCGGCCATCAAGCGCGCCGTCCGCCAAGACACGGTGCAGATCGGCGAAATCCTGGAGTCGCTGGCCTCCAACGAAGCGCCGGTATACGGCCTCGACTCGGTGCCGTTCCTGACCAATGGCTATGACTCTGCCAAGAAGCTTTATGCCGCGCAGAAGCCATATCTCGAGAAGCAGCTCGCCAAGGAAGGCCTGATGCTGCTCTATTCTGTGCCGTGGCCGCCGCAGGGGCTCTACGCCAAAAAAGAAATCAAGTCGGTCGCCGATCTCAAGGGTCTTAAGTTCCGCACCTATAACGCAATGATCGGCCGTATTGCGGCGCTGGCCGGCGCGATCCCGACCCAGATCGAGGTGCCCGATCTTCCGACCGCCTTCGCCACGGGCCGTGTCGACGTCATGATCACCTCGGCCTCCACTGGCGTGAACACCAAGGCGCAGGATTACCTGTCGTACTACATCGACCTGCAGGCCTGGCAGCCGCGCAACATCGTGTTCGTGAACAAGGCCGCCTTCGACAAGCTCTCGGCCAGCGAGAAACAAGCGGTGCTCGATGCGGCCAAGGCCGCAGAGGAGCGCGGCTGGAAGGCCTCGATCGAGGAGATGACGGTCAAGACCAATGCCCTCAAGGCCGCCGGCATCAAGGTTATTCCGCCGAGCCCTGCGCTGAAGGCGGGCTTTGCCAAGATCGGCGCGACGATTGCCGCCGAATGGGAGAAGGCCGCCGGTCCCGATGGAGCCGCGATGCTTGCGACCTATCGCAAGTCGACAAAGTAACGGTAGTCTAACCGCCCGCGCGTTGCCCACTCCCCGTCGAAGTCGGATATATCCGACTTCGACGAACGCATGGTGCTGTACTCGGGTAGACCCGGGATCGGGGGGACGGGGCCGCCCGGGCCGCCAGGCTCGGGGCGGTGAGGGGAAACATTTCGTAACAAGGATCGTCTCCAATTTGTCTCGCGGAAGGACATGAGTTCATATGCGCCGCGCCCTCGACAAGCTTTATGAAGTCTCGCTCTGGCTGTCCGCGCTTTGCCTCACGATCATCGCGTCGATGGTCGGAGCGCAGCTCGCCGGGCGATTGCTCGACGGTACGCTGGCGCTCCTGCACTTGCCGCGCACCGATTTCGTCATTCTCTCGCTTGCGGAAATCTCCGGCTATCTGCTCGCGGCCGCGAGCTTCCTCGCGCTGGCATCGACATTGAAAGCCGGCGCGCATATCCGCGTGACCATGGCGCTCAGCGCCGTCGGACCGCGCCTGCGCCACTTTGCCGAAATCCTTGCCTTTGCGATCGGCGCCGTCGGCGCCGTTTATGTCACCTGGAACCTCGCCAAGTTCGCCTACGTGTCGTGGCAGTTTGGCGACGTCTCGCCGGGCGTGGTGCGCGTGCCGTTGTGGGTGCCGCAGGCCGCCATGGCGATCGGCGCGGCCATTTTTAGCATTGCGCTCATCGACGAGCTGATCATGGTGTCGCGCGGCGGCGAGCCAAGCTTCCGCGTATCGGAAGAGTCCATCTCGCTCGGCAAGGAGGGCTAGCGCCGTGTCCGTCGTCGAGCTCTCGCTGGTCTTGATGTTGTTCTTGTTCGCGATCCTTGCCTCCGGCGTCTGGGTCGCGCTCGCGCTGTCGATCGTCGGCTTTGCCGCCATCCTGACGACGTCATCGACCCCGGCCGGCCAGGTGCTGGCGACGTCGATGTGGACGGCGTCGAATTCCTGGGACCTCACGGCATTGCCGATGTTCATCTGGATGGGCGAGATCCTCTACCGCACCAGGTTGCCCGACGACATGTTCGCCGGCCTGGCGCCCTGGATGCAGAAGCTGCCGGGCCGGCTATTGCACGTGAACGTGGTCGGTTGTGCGATTTTTGCCGCGGTGTCCGGATCCTCGGCGGCGACCTGCGCCACCATCGGCCGCATCGCGTTGCCGGAGCTGCTCAAGCGTGGCTACGACGAGAAGATGGCAATCGGAACGCTCGCCGGCTCCGGCACGTTGGGCCTGCTCATCCCGCCCTCCATCATCCTGATCATCTACGCCACCGTTACCGAACAATCGATCGCGCGCCTGTTCATTGCCGGCGTCGTACCGGGCATCCTGCTTGCCTGCCTGTTCATGGGTTTCATCATGGCGTGGGCGCTCATCAACAAGGACCGCATGCCGGCGCCCGAGCCTGTGCTGCCGTTTTTGCAGCGCTTCTATGCCTCCCGGCGGTTGATCCCGGTCGCGTTGCTTATTCTCGGCGTCATCGGTTCGATCTACGGTGGGCTCGCCTCCGCGACCGAGGCCGCCGTGGTCGGTGTGTTCCTATCGCTCGCCATGTCATGGTGGTCGGGCACGCTCGGCAAGGCCAGCTTTGTCGAGGCGCTGCTCGCCGCCACCCGCACGAGCTGCATGATCGCGTTCATCCTGGCGGGCGCCGCCTACCTCACTGCGGCCATGGGGTTTACCGGTATCCCGTCGGCGCTCGCCGAATGGATCGCCGGTTTCAAGCTCGCGCCTTGGGCGCTACTCACCGCGCTGACGCTGTTCTACGTCTTGCTCGGCTGTTTCCTCGACGGCATCTCGATGGTCGTGCTGACAACCTCGATCATCATTCCGCTGATCGAGAAATCCGGTTTCAACCTGATCTGGTTCGGCATCTATGTCGTGCTGGTGGTCGAGATGGCGCAGATCACACCGCCGGTCGGCTTCAACCTTTACGTCCTGCAGGGCATGACCGGTCGCAACATCTTCATGATCGGGGCTTACGCGCTGCCGCTGTTCCTGTTGATGTGCGTGGCCGTCGCGTTAGTGGCGACGTTCCCGGAATTGGCGACGTGGCTGCCGTCGACCATGCTGGACGCGCATTAGCGCATGATGCCGAATACCGGTAGCCATCCGCGATTAGGCCGGGGACAAGGCTTCTTCGGGATCGTGTTTAACGGCTGACCCGCATCTGCTGGCCGATCAGCACCGTCGCCACCACCGCGGCTGCATAACCGAGAGTCGACAATTCGATCGGTTCGCCATTCACCGGCCAGGCCAGCGCCACGATCACGAAAGGCTGCATCAGGTTCAACTGTCCGACGCGAGCGACGCCGCCCATGGCCATCGCCGCATTGAATACGAAGAAGGCAAGGAACTGGCTGATGAAGCTGACATAGGCGAGCCCGCCCCAGGCGGCGAGGGGCACGTGTGCAAGGCTTGCCGGCCGCAGCATGAACATCGCCACGGCCGCGAGCGGTAGGAAAAGCGCTACTTGCCAGGAAATCACCTCCCAACCCGGCATGCGCTGGGCGAGCCGTCCCGACAGCGCATAGCCGAACCCGCCGGCGACCACGGTGCCGAGCAAATAAAGATCGCCGAGCCCGATTCCGCCGGCCTCGCCATGACGCAGCATGAAGGCGACGACGATGAGTGCGCCGACGGCGCTCGCCAGCCAGAAGCCGGCGCTCGGCCGCTCGTGGGTGACCATTGTTGCGGCGGCCACGGTTGCCAGCGGCATGATGCCGAGCACCACGCCGCCGTGGGCGGCCGGCACGCTTGCCATTGCCAGCGCCATCAGCACCGGAAAGCCGACGATTGTGCAGAGGCCAGCCGCGGCAAGCAGCCGCCACTGGGCGAGGCCCGGAAATGGCCGCCGCAGCACCAGCAGCAGCGACATGCCGGCGCAGCCGGCGATGGTGGCGCGGGTCGCCGTCAGAAACAGCGGGTCGAGCGCACTCACTGCCAGTCTCGTCATCGGCAGCGTGCCGCCGAACAGAAAGACGCCGGCAAAGCCGAGCACAAGGCCGAGTTTTTCGCGGGGAGTCGTCATGAGGCGCGCGACGCTAATCGCTGGCGCGCGCGAGCGCTAACCTCACCGTTTCTTATTTGCGTTCAGCCCTTCTTCGTCACCTCCCCCTGGAGCGGGGAGGTCGACCGTCGTGGCAAAGAGACGACGGTCGGGAGGGGGGTGAACCGCGAAACGAACCGGGCGTTCACCGCCCCGCGGTGCGGTCGATCAGCGGCGTGATGCGGCGGACGGCAACTCGCCGGTTGGCGCGGCTTGGGCCTTGCGTCGGCATCTTCAGTTCCTGTTCGCCGTAGCCTTGCGTTACCAAGTTTTCCGGCGGCACGTGGAATTCCTCGGTGAGCGCGACAGCTACGGCCTCGGCCCGCCGGTCGGAGAGTGACAGGTTGTCGTCCTCCGAACCGACCGCGTCGGTATGGCCCTCGATCAGGAACACCTCGCGCGGATTGCCGGCGATTGCCCGGTTCAGCGCCTGGGCCACCAGCGCGAGGCGGTCCATTTGGTCGGGCGTGATCTGCCATGAGCCGGTATCGAACTGAATGTCGAGATCGAGCCGGGGCATGTAGTCGCGCAACGCCGCGTTGTAGCGCACCTGGGCGAGCGAATAGTAGCCCTCGATTGGCTCCACCGGCGGCGCGATCAGCAGGTCGTACATCTCGCGCTCGTCGGCGCGGTCGGCGTCGACGATGTAGTGATCGCGCGGGATGTGGATGCGCGGCGGCTGTACATTGACGAAGATTCCGCCCGGCCGGATACGGCGGTTATCGATGATCACAAAGTCCCGGCCGTTGCGGTCGCGGCGCACGCGGCGGATCAGATGCCCGTCACGGTCTGTGGTATTGATGATGCTCACGCCGTCCGGCCGCACGATGACGGTGATTGTCTCGCCGTTGCGATGGCCGACGCGCACGTCGCGCGCACCGATGGCGAAGCGCTGGTCTTCGTTGTGGCGGATGATAGTGCGGTTGCGCTCGCGCACGATGGTGCGATTGCCCTCTTGGATGGAGACGCGCCCGTTCTGACGCGTCGTGCGCCGTTCCTGGCGGACATCCTTGATGGTGCGCTCCGGCTGGTTTTTGCCCTGGCGAATGAATTCGCGAGCGTCGCGCGGCTTCGCCGGCTGCTGCCGCGTGACCGCGGGCGCGACACTGCGGGCGCCATTGGGTGACGGCGTCGGAGTAGCGCTCTTGATCGGTGCCCGTGTAGTCGGACCGGCCGCAGGCGCGGCCTGTTTCGGCGCGGACTGTGTTGGCGGTCGGCGGCGCTCCGGGCCGGCGTTCCGCGTGGGCGGCGGCGGAGCCGACTTCTTCTGGACGGCCGCAGGCGGCGCCGGCTTGCGGACCGGAGCTGCCTGTGCTGGGCGCGGTGGCGTTGGCTTGCGGACCGGAGCGGCTTGTGCCGGGCGCGGTGGTGCTGGCTTGCGGACCGGAGCGGCTTGCGCGGGGCGCGGTGGCGCTGGCTTGTGCTGCACGGCGGCCGGCGGCTTGGGACGGGCCGGTGGCGGGGCGCGATGCGGTGGTGCGCCCTTCTTTTTCCCCTCTTCCTTTTTCTTGTCCGCGGCCGCGTTGCCGCCCTGTGCGACAGTGAAAGCCCGGTCGGTCGCTGCGGCTTGGACCGAAGGCGGCACTATCATTGCGGCAATGAGCAGCGTGCTGCCGACCAGCCAGGGCGTTTTCATCGAGATCATGAAGTGATTGCTCCGGGGGTGTGGTCGGAAGAGGAGAAGGCGAACGCGACGAATTCAACGATATACCGAAATCCTGCAATAGCCGCGCGTCAACGTTTGCCGCGGCCTCAAGTTCCCGCGCGAGACACGCGCCGAGCCACAAGTCCTCGTTGCAATTAAGTCCAAGCCGGGCCTCAATGCGCCAGCATCCGGATCATTCGAGCCAGATTATGGCAGAAAGGTGTGCTCACCCCGGCAAGAATTGAAAGGCCGCGACGGCCGTCATGGTGGGCGGCGCTGCCGACACCGCCAGCCACAAAGGGCTGATGGCGCCGTCATCGAACGTGTTCTTTAGAATGGCGAAACCGGCCGGGTTGGGCGCATTGGCGATCACCGTCAGCCCGCCGCCGCTCACCGCGCCGGCGACCAGCGAATATTTCGCCGCCGGCGACAACTGGTCGACCAGCGAGCCGAGATAGGTCAACGCCGCATTGTCGGTCACGGTAGTCAGCGCGGCCGTGCCGTAATAAAGCGTCGTTGTGTTGAGGTTGGAGAGCAACGGGCCCAGCCACCACTCCTGCATGCCGCCAAGCACCACCAACCCGCCGAGGAACAGGCCGACCAGCAGGCCCTCGCGCAGGATCAGCCGGCTCTGATAGCGTCGATAGGCTTCCACGAAGCCGAGGAAGAACAGGAACAGCGCACCGAACACCACGACGTAATGGCTGGCCATCACCACGCCGGTGAGGAAGGCGACATGCACCGCGATCACTGGCCAGGGAACGTCGATGCGCGCCAGCGCCGCCGAGATGGTCGGCAGTTGCTGAAGATAAGAACGGTAGAGCGCTGTCGCCGCCGCGGCATTGACCAGCACAGCAAGCGCCGCCTTCCAGCCGAAGGTCTGCATCATGAAGGCTGTGCCCCAGCCCCAGTGCTCGGCCACCATCAGCACAGGCGGCGCCGCGAACGGTGTCAGCGTGCCGCCGATCGAGATGTTGACGAACAGCACGCCGAGCGTCCCGTATTTGAAGGCGCGCGGCGCCTGCGGGCTAAAATAGCGCTCGCGCATCAGCATGGCGGTCAGCGTCATCGCCGCCGGCTCGGTGATGAAGGAGCCGAGCAGGGGGCCGACCGACAGCACCGTTAGGTAATAGGCGTTGGGCGGTTGCAACGGAATCAGCCGCGACAGCCACTGCAGGATGGCGCCGGCGAAGTCGAGCACCGGGCGGCTCGCCGCAATCACCATGATGACGAAGATGAAGGCCGGTTCGGTGAAGCTGCGGTTTTCGAGATAACGCAACGCCTCTTGTGGCGTCACGTAAGCCGCCATGAACAGGATCAGAGCCAAAGCCCAGACGCCGAAAACCGTTTCCACTTCGCCGAGCAGGTGCCACAGTCCGGCATGCTTCGGGTGGATACGCGCCAGGTGCTCGAACTGGCGCGTCATGAAGGTGTGCAGCACCGCGAACGCAAAAAATACCGTTGCGGCGAGTTGCAGCGTCGTTGGGAAAGCGCCGCTCATGAGCGTACTACCGCCCACGGGTCAGCCGTGCCCGTTGGCCAGCGCCTCGCTGATCGTTCGGCGGGTGAGCGGCCGCGGCAACAGCACGCTCGCGCCGGTTACCTTGGCCAGAATGCTGTCATGCACATTGCCGCTCTCGACGAACGCGATGCGCAGATCGGGATGCTGGCTGCGCAAGGTGAGGAACGAGTCGAGCCCCGGCCAGGGCGGCAGCACTCGGTCGGTGACCAGCCAGCGGCAGCCATTGTTGAGCGCCTTCGCGGCCTGGTAGCCGTCGTCGGCGATCAGTGTCTTGGCAGGCTCGCTCGACAGCCAATAGGCGATAATGTCGCGCACTTCCTCCTCGGCACAGAGGACGACAATGGCGCCGGCGTTGTGGTGGGCCGCATGTTGGCCGTTGCTTTGGTGTGCGGTTGCTGTGCTCATGCCTGCAAACATGACCGCTGGCCCGCCGCTTTGACAATTCGTGACGCACACCTAGGCTGGCATGCTTGGGGGCGAGCACTTAGGTGTCCACCCTTAGCAGCCAACCGAAGGAACCCGCGGTAGAGAAGCGATGAGTGACCTTGGCTTGCAACATCGATCGGTCGCGATGGCCTTTCCGCGCGTCTTTTCGCTACCGCATTACGCGCTGGCGCTGGGCTTTCTTGCCCTTTACGTGCTGCTTGACTGGATCAGCTTCATCCAGCCGTTTGCGCCGTTCGGCATCACGCCGTGGAACCCGCCGACGGGCTTAGGCTTCATCATGGTGCTGCTGTTCGGTCAGCGCTTCATTCCGCTCCTGTTCGTCGCGCCGCTGTTCGCCGACTTGACGGTGCGGCAGCTTCCGCTGCCCTGGTCGATTGAGATCATTACCAGCCTCATCATCGGCGGCGGCTACTCGCTCGGGCTGGCGGTGCTGCTGCGTCCGGCCACGCGCTTCAATCCGGCGCTCACGTCGATGCGCGATCTGCTCTTGCTGTTCGCGGTCGCGGCGGTGAGCGGCGCTGTGGTAGCTGCCAGTTATGTCGGGGTGCTGGTTGGTAGCGGCTGGGTCGCAGCGGCGGACTTCTCGACTGCCGCCCTGCAATTCTGGATCGGCGACATCATCGGTGTCGCGGTTGTCGCGCCATTTGCGCTCATCTTTCTCACCCGCGGGCGGACGCTGCGTCTGTCGCGCGAGAGCGTATTGCAGATCGTCGCCATCTTGGTCGCGCTCGCCTTCGCCGTCGTTTTTGTGGAAAAGCATCGCTTCGAGTTCTTCTACGTCCTGTTTCTGCCGATAATCTGGATGGCGGTGCGCGGCGGGCTCGAACTGGTCACCGTCGGCATCCTCATCACCCAGATTGGTCTCATCGTCAGCGCGCAACTGCTGCCGCATGCCGATATCAACGTTGCCGTCTTCCAGGCATTGATGCTGGTGCTCGCGTTCACCGGGCTCGCCGCCGGCGCTGTTGTCACCGAGCACCGACGTACCGAACTGCAATTGCGCCGGCACCAGGATTCACTCGCCCGAGTCGCTCGGCTCGGCAGCATGGGCGAATTCGCGGCTATGATCGCGCACGAGATCAACCAGCCGCTGATGGCGGCTGGTACCTACGCCCGGCTGATTGCTGACATCTTGCGGTCCGGCGAACATCACGACGGCACCGCGGTCGATACTGCCGAGAAGGCGGCGGCCCAGGTGCAGCGCGCTGCCGACGTGGTGCGCCGGTTGCGCGCGCTCATCCGGCTCGACCAGAGCGGCCGTGCGCCGATTTTTGTCGCGCGCATCGTGCGCGAGACGCTGGCGCTCAGCCGCCCCTTTCTCGACCGCCACGGCATCGTCGTCCGCGTCGCGCTCAATTCCAATCTGCCGCCCGTGATGGTCGACCTGTTGCAGATCGAACAAGTGCTGCTCAATCTGCTGCGCAATGCGGCGGAAGCCATGGCCGCGGCCGGCCCCGGCGGCGGCAGTGTCACCATTGCGGCGTCCGCCGCCGGTCCCGGCGAAGTGGCGGTCGCCGTGCGCGATACTGGATCTGGCTTCTCGCCGGAGTTCACCGTAGACGAATTCCCGCCGTTGACTTCGAGCAAGCCGGAGGGCCTCGGCGTCGGGCTTTCGCTCTGCCGCTCGATTGTCGAGGCCCATGGCGGGCAACTGACCATCGGCGGCCGCGATGACGGAAAACCCGGCGCGGTGGTGCGTTTCACCTTGCCGGTGGCAAAGACAGGGTGATTGCAATGCATGTGGCGCTGATCGACGACGACCCGGCGGTGCTCGACTCTCTCAAACTCTACCTCGAACGCCATGGCGCCGCGGTGACTTGCTTTGCCAGCGCCGACGCCTTCACCGCCGGCGAGGACGACGGCTTCGACTGCGTTGTTGCCGACGTGCGCATGCCGGGCCTCTCAGGTCTCGATCTGGTGCGCCGCTTTGCTGCGGAGGCGCGTTCGACGCCGGTGATCTTGATCACCGGTCACGGTGACATCGATATGGCGGTAGCGGCTATCAAGCTCGGCGCCTTCGATTTCATTGAAAAGCCGTTCGACGAAAGCCGACTGCTCGAAGCTATCCGCAATGCGACTGGCGAGGCGCGGCAAAAGCAGGCTGCCGTCGCCGAGCTTGCCGGCCTGCGCGCTCGATTCGATGGTCTGACCGAGCGTCAGCGGCAAGTGCTGGAATTGGCGGTGGAGGGGCATTCCAACAAGGAGATCGCCGGCCAACTCGGCATCAGTTTCCGCACTGTCGAGATCCACCGCGCCTGGATGATGGAGCGCATGGGAGCGCGCAATCTGGCCGAACTTGTTCGCATGGAGATGCAACTTAAGAGCGCCGGCGCGCGTCTTTAACGCCGCAAGGTTTACACCTGGTCCCATGCGCAATTGATGGTGCTAACGCACCACCTCGATCGCGTTTTACAGAAACATGATGGAGTTGTTGGGGAGCGCACAGCATCATCGTCGTTCTGTTCGATGGTCTACATGTTCCGGGGCGCCGATGGCTTATGCGCTGCGCAAGACGGGCATCCCTATCATGGAAGAAATCTCGTGGGGCACGCACATCGCGCTGTTCTACGAGACCGAGGAGGACTTGCTCGACACCTGCGCGGGATACTTCGCCGCCGGTCTGCAGAACAATGAATTCTGCACTTGGGCGGTCGCCGAACCGGCGACCGTCGAGATGGCTCGTCAGGCGCTAAGCAACCGAGTCTCTGATTTCGACCGCTATCAAGCGGCCGGCGGAGTCGAACTGGTGCCGGGCAACGAATTGGATTTCTCCGGCGGCACTTTCGACCCGCGGGCACTTGTCGTCCGATGGCGAACCAAGCTCCAGCATGCCATAGCCGGCGGCTACGACGGCTTGCGCGCCAGCGGCAATGCGTGGGCGGCGGCGGCGAGCCACCCGAAGGAGTTTTACAGCGATGCGAGCGAACTCGTCCGCGTGCTCGAAGACCAGCCGATGTTGGCCCTCGAGACGTACGACCTCGGCGTCAGCCGCGCGGTTGACGTGCTGGATGTTGTTCGTGTCCATCATCTCACCGTCGCCCGCCGTCGCGGCGACTGGCAGTTGGTGGAGACGCTGGAATCGGAGCAGGCAGGCGTACGTATCCGAGGGCTCAACGATGCGTTCGCCATTATGTCGACGACGTTTCCCGGTCATGAGCTACTGACCGGCCGCGAGCGCGCCGTTCTTGCTCAGATCGTGACGGGCGCCTCCAGCAAGGAGATCGCTCGTGAGCTTGGCGTCAGCCCGCGCACGGTCGATTTTCATCGCGCCAATATTCTTCACAAGCTGGGCGCGCGCAACACGGCGGAAGTTATCCGCGCCGTGCTGAGCCGGGAGTAGCAAATTGATACGCATGGCGCGTTGCGAATGCTCTTTCCGGCGCTGCCGCGGCTCAACTGGATTCTGCTCCTGGTAATCTTACCAGTGGCATTCGCGGCAATCGACGTCTTAGCATCATGAAATCGGTACTTCGCGCGTGAAGAGAAAAATAGTGTCGGCAAACTTCGCTTTGCCGGACGAGGAGGACACGTCTACTTGCAAGCGGGGACTAGATGAAATCGCCGATCCTCAAAAGGTCAATCTCGGTTGCCGGCCGCAAGACCAATCTCAGTCTCGAAGACGCATTCTGGACCGGCTTGCGTGACATTGCGCGGAGCCGCGCTCTGACTGTCTCCGCCGTTGTCGCCGACATCGACATGCACCGCCGGCATGCCAATTTGTCCTCGGCGGTTCGCCTGTTCGTTCTCGAAGACGCGCAGGCCCGCTTTGCCGCCCGCGCCCAATGCGCCGTGAGAGAAGCCGAGCCGACGTTGAATACGCGGCGCCTCAGGTCGTGAGCAGAACCTTGCCGGCGTGTTCGCCCAATTCCATGCGCCGGTGCGCGTCCTGCACCGCGTGCAATGGATAGGTCGAATCGACTATCGGCTTGACGTCGCCGCTTTCGATCAGCGGCCACACCGCCTTGCGCACGGCGGCCGCCAGCCGGCCCTTCTCTTCAATGGGCCGCGGCCGCAGCCGTGAACCGGTGATCCACAAGTTCTTCTGGTGCACGAGGCCAAGATCGATCTCGACCTTGCGACCTTGCTTGAACGCCAGCATCACAAGCCGCCCGCCCGGCGCCAGGCTTTGAAGGTTGCGTTGCACATAGTCGCCGCCGACCATGTCGAGGACGACATCGACGCCGGCGCCACCGGTCCAGTCGCGCACCGCCTCAACGAAGTCGTGGTTTCTGTAGTTCACCGCTCGCGCCGCGCCCAGTTCGACACAGCGCCGGCATTTTTCGTCCGTGCCCGCCGTTACGATCACCATCGAGCCGAGGCGATGCGCCAGTTGAATTGCCATGGTGCCGATGCCGCTCGCGCCGCCGTGCACCAGCAGGCGTTCGCCCGGCTTCAATCCGCCGATCTCGAACACGTTACTCCACACCGTGAAGGCGACTTCAGGCAGGCCGGCCGCGTCCACGAGGCTCACCCCCGCCGGCGCCGGCAGACATTGGCGCGCCGGCGCGGTGCAGTATTCGGCATAGCCCCCGTCAACCAGCAGCGCGCATACTGGATCGCTTAGGCGCCATCCCTCGACGCCGTCGCCCAGCGCCGCAATGGTGCCGGAGACTTCCAATCCCAACACGTCCGATGCGCCCGGCGGCATCGCATACTTGCCCTGTCGCTGGCTGAGATCTGCGCCGTTGACGCCGGCCGCCGCGACCTTGATCAGCACCTCGCCGTGATGCGGTTGTGGCACCGGCCGTTCGACGACCTGCAGCGCTTCTGGGCCGCCCGGTTTCAGAGCAATAACGGCGCGCATCGTGGACGGGATTGGCGGCTTCTCGTTCATGGCGGGGAGCTTCAATTACGGTAGGAGCCCACTACCGTTGCACAATGTTTCACGGCCGGCAACGCCTCTGCGTTTCCCGATGCTCCGTGTCCTGGTCGCGCACTGGCTGCCAACTATCGGTCCGTTCAGTGTCAGCGAACGATCATCGCGCAAGCCAAACGCGCCAAGCCGCCGAGGTGAGGCGCGAAAGAATCCGAAACGTCATGCGCCGCGCATCGTTTGCCGCATACCACTTCAAGCAGGTCAACGACACGCTCGGCCATGACGGCGGCGATTTCCTGCTCAGCATCGTTGGCGAGCGCCTGCGTGCCATGGTGCGTATCGAGGACATGGTGGCGCGGCTCGGCGGCGACGAATTTGTCGTGGTGCAGACCGGCGTCGCCGGCAAGCCGCAGGCGGAAGCCTTCGCCCGACGCATCGCCAAGGTGCTGAGTACGCCGAGCCATTACAAGGAGCAGGAAATTCGCCCGAGCTTCACCATCGGCGTGGCGCTGGCGCCGCACGACGGCGCCACCGCCGAACGCCTGCTCAAGAGCGCGGACCTTGCGCTCTACGAGGGCAAGACCGCGGGCCGTGATTGCGTCCGCTTCTTCGCGCCGAAAATGGACGAGGCGCTGCGAAAGCGCATCACCCTGGAAAAGATCATTGGCGACGCGGTCGCGGGTGACAGCTTAGTGCTGCATTACCAGCCGGTG
This sequence comes from uncultured Pseudomonadota bacterium, assembly GCA_963732895.1. Classification (GTDB taxonomy): domain Bacteria; phylum Pseudomonadota; class Alphaproteobacteria; order Rhizobiales; family Xanthobacteraceae; genus Pseudolabrys. The sequence goes on from CAVTBG010000004.1 coordinate 453,894, forward strand.
TTCGAAATGGCCAACAAGCGCCTGGTCGGCTTTGAGGCCTTGGTGCGCCTGCCGGCGCCGGATGGCTCGCTGATTCCACCGGCCGCCTTCCTCCCGCTCGCGGAAGAAATGCGGCTGATCGACAAGATCGGGAGCTGGGTGCTGCGCGAGGCCTGCCGCACGGCAACCAGTTGGTCGGAGAATTTGACCGTGGCGGTGAACCTGTCGCCGGCTCAATTTGAGTCCGGTTCGCTTGAAGACACGGTCGCCGGCGCCCTGAAGACGTCCGGCCTTAAGCCACACCGGCTCGAGCTGGAAATTGTCGAGACTTTGCTGCTCGAAAACACCGAGGCCGTCATGGTGACGCTCAAGCGGCTCAAGGAAATGGGTGTGTCGATCGTCATGAACGATTTCGGCACCGGCTATTCGAGCTTGAGCTATCTTTGGAAGTTCCCCTTCGACAAGATCAAGATCGACCGCAGCTTCATGGAGAGCTTCGAGAAATCGGGGCACGATGTGGAAACGGTGGTGAAGACGATCATCGCGCTCGGCCGCGAAATGAACATGCGAGTGACGGTCGAAGGTGTGGAGACGTCGGAACAGGTCGATTTTCTCTACAATATCGATGCCGATCAGGTGCAGGGATTCTATTTCGGCCACCCGTTGCCGGCATCCATGCTCCGCGGCGATATTTTCAGCAAGATTCACTACTCGGCCGTCGTACCGCCGGATGCGACCCCCCGCCTGCGCGTCGTCAAGTCGCCGGAGAAAGGGTGAGGCGTCTCGATGGCGGCACGGCGCACGGCGCCGGCTGCGCCGGGGCGCGCCAATGGGGCCTCGCGCAATCCGATGCGCGGAATGCGGAGCGCCCTGGCGACTGCCTGGAAGGACTACTGATCCGCGCCTTCGACTATGGCGGCGGCAAAAGGTTGCCCTTCTCTATCGCACGAATTCGCGCGCAATTTGGGCCGTTTTGGTCGCGGCGGGCCCGATCGGTGGGGTTATGTCAATCCAGATTATGTATCGATGATGTATGTGCGAATTAACGACGCGCTAAAGCATTTTTTTACGGCACCACCCTAAGGTGGGGGCCTCGAGAAAGGCCCGAGCGAATGAAGGCAACCTTACTCAACATCATTGTTGAACTGCCACTTTCGGCATCGCCGAGGCCGGCATCGAGCATCTGCTGGCGGAGGTAAACGTAGCGATGGGGGCGCGCGATATTTCGACGTCGAGCGCATCGGCTTCTCCCAGTTCAAAGAAATGACCGTGAATTCCGGGGCGCGGCTTTCCCCGGGATGGGGATTGTCTTGAACCGCAACTACGTCATTTAGGCGTGGCGCTAAAGGAGGAATGCAATGTCATCTTGGCTTAAACCCGTTGCTACGGCTGCTTTGATTGCAGGTTCGTGCATCGTAATGGCTGGCGCAGCCAGCGCCGAAAACGGCGTCACCGCCGACACGATCGTGTTCGGTCAGGCCGCCGCGCTCAATGGACCGGCCGCAGCCCTCGGCACTGGCATGAAGGCCGGTATCGAGGCCGCGTTCGCCGAAGTCAACAAGAAGGGCGGCGTTCATGGCCGCAAGCTGAAGCTCATCAGCCGCGACGACGGCTATGAGCCGGACAAGTCGATCGCGGCGACCAAGGCCCTGATCGAGCAGGACAAGGTCTTCGCGCTCATCGGCCCGGTCGGTACCCCGACCTCGGCCGCCACGCAGCCGATCGCGACCGCCGCCGGCGTGCCCTTCGTCGGGCCATTCACCGGCGCCGGCTTTCTCCGCAATCCGAAGCTCACCAACGTCATCAACGTCCGCTCGAGCTACAACGAAGAGACCGAGGCCTGGATCGCCCATCTGACCAAGGACCTCAACATCAAGAAGATCGCGATCCTCTACCAGGACGACGGGTTCGGGCGCGTTGGGCTTGCCGGCGTCACGGCCGCGATGAAGAAGCGCGGCCTCACGATCGCCGCCAAGGGCACCTACAAGCGCAACACGGTTGCGGTGAAGACGGCGTTGCTCGACATCAAGCGCGCTAATCCGGAAGCCGTCGTGATGGTCGGTGCCTACAAGCCGTGCGCCGCCTTTATCAAGCTGGCGCACAAGATCGGGTTCAACCCGGTGTTCGTGAACATCTCCTTCGTCGGCTCGGCGGCGCTTGCCAAGGAACTGGGTCAGGACGGCAAAGGGGTTGTGATCTCCCAGGTCGTGCCGTTCCCGTGGGATGCCTCGCGCAAGGTCGTGGCCGACTACCAGGCGGCGATGAAAGCGGTCAATCCCGCAGCCAAGCCCGAATTCGTGTCGCTCGAGGGCTATCTCGTCGGCCGTCTCACGATTGCCGGGCTTGACCGGGCCGGCGCCAATCCGACCCGCGAGGGTCTGGTGAAGGCGATCAAGGAGCCTGGCAAGTTCGACTTCGGCGGTCTGACTATGACCTTCGGGCCGGAGCAGAACCAGGGTCTGCATCATGTGTTCATGACCGTGATTCAGGCTGACGGTTCGTTCAAGGCGGTCGACAAACTGCCGCCGGTCAAGACCGCTTCCAACGACTAAGACAAACCCCCACTCCGCCGCCGGACGTGTGCGGTCCGATCTGGATCGTAATCTTCCGGCGGCGGCTGATGGGGGCCTTTGCAGTGACAAACATCTTGCTGCGGGAGTTGCCCGGAGACTGGGGACACTGGGGAAACTGGCATGTTCTTCAAACGTAGACGCGCGAAGACTGAGAACGCCGATAAAAAACTCGACAAGAAGGCCAACAAGCCGTCATCGAGCGGTTCGGCGCCGGTTGCGAAGGACGTGATTCGGTTTGGCATCGGAACCAAGCTGCAGCTTGCCTTTGGCGTCGCCGCAGTGATGACCGTGATTGCCGCGACTGTTGCGATCATTTCGTTTTCCGCCACCGAGCACGGTTTCCAGCGCGTTGCCAGCAACGAAGTCCCCGCGATGACCGACGCCCTCAGGCTGTCGGGCATTTCGGGGGAAGTTTCCACCGCAGCGGCACGTTTGGTCAGTGCCCGGACGGAGAAGGAACAGCAAGCGATCTCCGCGGTGATCACCGACCGCAGTGGCGATTTTTCCAAGGTAATGTCCCGCTTGCGGGCGGCGCGCGGCAGCGACAGTGCATTCGCGACGGTTGAAAGCACGGCAAAGAAGCTCGACGCAAATTTGACCGCGCTGAAGAAAGCTATTTTAGAGCGCACCGATATGAGCAGCAGGCTCGAGCAGAAACTCGCGGGCTTTCACAAGCTTCATCACGAGATCGCTAGCGTTCTGACGCCGGTTGTTGACAATTCGTACTTCGACGTCGTTACGGCGGCCGACGACGTGGGCAAGACCGGTGACCGCGTGGTGCGCTCCATCATCAACGGCGATCTTCCAATCCTGCGGACGCTGGTCGAGATCGGATCCGAGACGAACATGCAAACCGGTCTGTTGACCGCAAGTGCGCTGACGTCGTCGCCGTCCATCTTGGCGCTGCTTGACGACCGGTTCGTATCCTCCGCGCAACATGCCCAGCGGCTGCTGAAAAAGCTGCCGAACAAAGGCAAATTCATCAAGCTGAAAAGCCAGATTTCCGATTTATCGAAGCTGGCGAATTTCAAGGCTCAGACGAGTGTTGGCGGTCAAGGCAGCCCCGAGCAACTGAAAAAGATATTCCGTGTTCAGGAGTCGCTCGCCGATGTTCTTGTCACTATGGTCGACGACCTGAACTTCAAGGTCGTCACCCATGGCGAAGCGGCCGCTAAGCGCACCGGCAAGGTTGTGAAGGCGCTCGTGAACCAGCAAATTTCGGGACTGCGCGACACGCTGGAAACCGTGGCGCAGACCCAGCTGCTCGCGAACGTGGTAAGCGAGGGTGCGCTCACCAAGGACGCGGCATCGATCATTCCGATCCGCGACCGTTTCAAGGCGTCATCCGACCTGCTCGTGAAATCGTCCGCTTCGCTCAAGGACAAAAAGATCAAGAGCGCAATCAATCGAACTCATCAAGTTCGGAAGCGGACCGGAGAGCATCTTCGCGCTGCACGGCCGAGAGCTGAGCGCTGAACGCGTCGCGGAGCAAACGGTCAAGGAAAATGCGGCGCTCCAAAATGCGCTCAACAATGCGGTGGCTGCTGTCGTCAACGAATCTGAAACGAGCATGAATCAAAGCGTGACTGGGTTGCTGAGCCAGCTTCACCGCAACCGGACAGCGCTGTTGATTGATGCCGTGGTCAGCCTGTTCATCGCTGCGGGCATCGCCTTCTTCTATGTGCAGCGCTCCGTCGTTCGGAGGCTGGCCGCCATCGGAGAGTCGATGCACCATCTCTCCTCGGGACAGACTGATCTGTCGGTTCCCGCTGTTGAAGACCGCGACGAGATCGGCCGAATGGCGAGATCGGTCTTGGTTTTCCGTGATGCGGCCGTCGCGAAGGAACGGCTTGAGCGCGAAACGGAAGAGCAGCGGCGGCGGTCCGAAGAGGAACGTCAGAAGGCGGCCGAGAGCGTCGAAAACGAGCGTCGAAAGGCCGCTGAAGCAGAGATCAAGGCCGCGGAAGACGAGCGGAAAGCGCGCGAGCGTGTCGAAGACGAACGCCGAAAGGGCGCCGAAGCTCAGGCGAAAGCCGCCGAGGCGCAAGCGCAGGTCATCGCGCGGCTCGCGCAAGGACTGAATGCGCTTTCAAACGGCGATTTCAGCATTCGGCTCGATGAAGGCTTCGACGGTGCCATGGTCCGGATCAAGGACGATTTCAATTCAATGGTCGACCGCATCGCCGGGACTCTCGCCAAGGTCAAGGTGGCCGCGCGTGAGGTCACCGAGGCGGCGTCCGAGATCTCCACGAGCACCACCGATCTCTCGCAGAGCACCGAGGAGCAGGCCGCGAGCCTGGAAGAGACCACGGCCACCACGGAGGAAATCTCCAACGCGGTCAGGAAGAACGCGGAAAACGCCCGGGAAGCGGATCAATTTGCGGCCCAAGCCCGTAAGGTCGCCGGCCGCGGCGGCGAAGTGGTTTCGCAGGCGGTCAACGCGATGGCGCGGATCGAGGAGTCTTCGGGCAAGATCGCCGACATCATCGGTGTGATTGACGAAATCGCGCGCCAGACCAATCTGCTGGCGCTCAATGCCGCGGTGGAAGCCGCTCGCGCGGGAGATGCTGGACGCGGATTCGCGGTGGTTGCCTCCGAAGTGCGCAGCTTGGCACAGCGATCCTCGCAGGCGGCGAAGGACATCAAGGACCTTATCACCAGCGGTCACGGCGAAGTGAAAGACGGCGTCGAACTGGTGAGCCGGACCGGCAAGTCGCTCAACGAAATCGTGGATTCGATCAAGAAGGTTGCTGATATCGTTTCTGATATCGCCGTCGCCAGCGGCGAACAGGCGACTGGTCTCGATCAGATCAGCCGGGCGTTGGTCCAGATGGACGAACTCACCCAGCGCAACTCGGCGTTAGCCGAAGAGAATGCCGCGACGGCGAAGACGCTCGAGCATCAGTCTTCAGTGATGGACGAGCAGGTCAGCATTTTCCATCTTGCCAAACGAAATGATCTCACGAAGGACGACGTGAGCGCGGCGAACGAGATGACGGCGCGGACGCCAGATCTCGCCGAAATACCGCCTGCGCATCAAATGGCGTCGTGAAGGCTAAGAGATCGCGCTGTCGCGCATGACGTGGCTGTCGGCGCAGGCGGTGGTTCGACATCGAGCAGGCCTGAAATTGGTGGGGGCTCGGCGGCGTTAGCCACCGAGCCCCCTTAACGCTATCAGCCAGCCTATAAGCCGGGTTCTGTACGGCCCGCGGTCGAGACCGCGGACGTGACGGCCATTCCTCTGGCACGCCGGTCGCCCGGCGCGTCTAGCAACCTACCCGAACGGCTGATCCGGACCGATCTGGCGCCCAAAGAGCGCCACGCCATTCCTATTCGGTCTTGCTCCCAGTGGGGTTTGCCGTGCCGCCGCCGTTGCCGGCGGCGCGGTGCGCTCTTACCGCACCGTTTCACCCTTGCCGTAGGCGTACGCAACGCTGCCCACGGCGGTCTCTTCTCTGTGGCACTGTCCCTGAGTCCGGCCCGAAGGCCTGACCCGCCGGACGTTATCCGGCACCGTTGGTCCATGGAGCCCGGACTTTCCTCCCCGGCCGCCTTTCGGCATTGGCGCGGGGCGGCCGTCCGGCCGACTGACAGGGCTAGGGATGGGGGTGGTGCGCCGCCGGGTCAAGCTTTGCCGCCGCGCCTGGTAAAAAAAGAAGCCCGGGCCAGTTCAGGAGGGGGAGGCGGCCCGGGCTCGTTGGGGGGCAGCAAGATGTGTGGGTTTGGTCGAAAACGGCGCCCGATCATGTCGGTTGACGTCGCACCCAAGCGGGACCGTTGTTGGCGTCCAACTCGGGCCGAAATCGGGCCCGGCCGATTAAGCTTTTGTAATCAGCGTCGAATCAGGCTTGGCGGGGCCCGTATTCCGGTCCAAAGCGGGCCCTTTCGGGCCCGGCTCACGGTGAATTCAAGCCCAGGCGCCCTTGCGCGGCCGGTGCGGGCGGATGGCTGCCACCAAGCGCTTCACCAGTGCCGGTACGCCGGCGAAGGCGAGGCTGATGTACGCGGCGCGATCGGCATGCGCGCGGGCGAGCGCGTCATGGACGTCGACAGGGCTACTGAAATTGCGGTTCTTGGTATTCATCACTTTGTCCTCAAGAGTAGGGCTCTCTGTGTCCCTATGCGTTGAACGCATAATATTATCTTCCGATTAAATTATAATCCGGTAATACTGCCATTCTTCTGTTCCAAAATGGAATAAATGAGGATCGCCATGGACGCCAATTCCGACCTGCGGGTCTTCGTCCGCGCCGTGGACCGCGGCAGTTTCTCGGCCGCTGCCAAGGACTTAGGGGTAACGCCCTCGGCCGTCTCCAAGCTGGTGTCGCGGCTGGAGGACCGCCTGGGGGCCCGCCTGCTCGAGCGCAGCACCCGCCGCCTGGCTCTAACCCCCGAGGGCGAAATGTTTTTTGCCCGGGCCAAGCGGATCGTGGCCGATATCGAGGAGGCCGAGGAGGAGGTGACGCGCATACGTGGCGCCGCGCGCGGCCGGTTGCACATCAATTCCGGCACCGCTTTCGGCCTGCACCAGTTAGCGCCGGCTTTGGCAGGTTTCCTCGCCCGTTACCCGGAAATCGACCTGGAATTGTCGATCACCGACCGTCTGGTCGACCTGATCGAGGAGCAGGCCGACATCGCCGTGCGTTCTGGCCACATCCCGAAAGGCCCTTTCGTGCAGCGGAAAATCGCCGACCTGCAACGGGTGATTTGCGCCGCGCCGGCTTATCTCGCCCACCGCGGAACCCCAAAGATCGCCGCCGACCTGAAAGAGCACGATTGCATCGTGGTCGCTGGCCCCGGCCTCAATCGCTGGCCGTTCGAAACCCGTGGCGGCGTCGACGTCGTTGACGTGCGCCCCCGCGTCACCACGGACGACGCTGAGGCCGCGCTGCGGCTTGCCGTCGAGGGCGCGGGAATCGTTCGCCTGTCCGATGTCATCGTCGGCGGTCCGCTCCGCCACGGCGAGCTGGTGGCGCTGCTCACCGACGTGCATCACGTCGAGTCGTTCCCGCTCGCGGCCATCTACCCGGCCGGCCGTCAGCGGCTGCCGCGTGTCGCTGTCTTCATCGAATTCTTGCTCGAACGTTTCGGCAGCGCGCCCTGGCGGGTTCCGAGCATCCCGCTGCCGCCGGCGCCAGAGCCGGACCGCTGAGCGCGCGAGGATCGAGCAGCGCGCTATGCTGGTGCGCTCGCGACGGGTTCGCTGCGCTTTGGCAACGTTTCAATCAGCGCCCGCAAGGTGCGCACGGTCGAGGCATCGGCGATGCCGTCGACCCGCGCGGGACGGAAATGACGCTGGAAGGCGGCGACCACGTCGCGCGTGCGCTCGTCATAGCGGCCGCTCTGGTCGATGCCATAGCCGTAGGAAGCGAGCATACGCTGCAGCCGCAACACGGCTTCGCCTTCGTCGCCGGCGCGTAAGGCAGGGCCTTGGACGGTGAGCGCGGCCGGCCGCACCCAGTGGCCGATGCCGGACTCGTAAAGCAGCGGCCAGGGAAACCGTTCGCCAGGATCCTGTTTGCGGCCCGGCGCGACATCGGAATGCGCGAGCACGCGCGCGGGCTCAATCCCTCCGCGTCGCGTGACAATCGATTTACAAAGCGAAATCACGGCCGCGACCTGCCGCAGTGGGAAATCGCCATAGCCGAATTCATGCCCGGGATTGACGATTTCGATTCCGATCGAACGCGAGTTGATGTCGGTTTCTCCCGCCCATGAAGCGAGACCCGCATGCCACGCGCGCTGCTCCTCCGGCACACATTGGATGATGCGGCCGTCCTCGAATACCACATAGTGGGCCGACACCTTGCTGTCCGGCGCGCACAGGCGCGCGAGTGCGGCCTCGCCCGTCTGCATGCCGGTATAGTGCAGCAAGACCATATCGGGCGGTCCGCCGTTGCGATCGTCGTAGTTGGGCGACGGCACCACGTCGGCGACCATGAAGGAATCCGGCCGGAAATAAGCCATGCGATGTCGAAGCCGATAAGGTTGCTAAAGGGGGCGCACCATTGATCGAGATGATTTAAAAAGCAATACGTGCTCAAATCATGACAACAGCGCGATTGAAGACGGCCGGAACGGTACGTTGTTCCGGCCGTTGCAATCTTTACGTTAGTTGCGCGTAGCGGCGTTTAATGGCCGCTTGGTGTCATCGCGCCCGACGGGTGCGGAGCGCCCGTCGGCGAGGGGGCCATCCCGCCGCCAGAGCCGGTCGTGGTAGCCGGCTTCGGCGGCGTGTACTCGGTGAATTTCTGCGCGGACTTGAGTTCATTCTGGCTCATGGAGAGCTTGAGCTTCTTCGCCTCGCCCTTCTTCTCCGGCACCACCTCAAACGCATTCGGTGCGATTGCCACTTCCTTGGCGCCCATGCCGAGGAAGCCGCCGAAGCTGACCACATAAGCATTGATGGTGCCGTCCTTCTCGAACAGGATGTCGGAGACGTCGCCGATCTTCTTGCCGTTCGAACCGATGACGTCGGTGCCATTGAAATTCGACGCCAAGAACTGATCGGGCTTCTGTGAGGCCACGACCTTCGGCTTGCCGCCGGCTGTTTCGCTGCCGGCATCGGCTGTCGTCTTGTTGTCGGTCTTCGCTTTGTCGCTGTTGTTCACCGCGCTGCTCTCCGGCTTCGCGGTCGGCCGCTTGTCCATCTTCGCAGCGGGCGCTATCGCGCCGGGAGTGGTCGCCGCTGCGGCCGGTAGCTTGGTTTGATTGCTCCCACTCGGGTCCGTCGACGACTGGGCGAAGGCTCCACTCACCATCAACGCGCTGATCGCGACGCCGAGCATCAGTGTCTTGGTCATGAGTGTCTTGGTCATGATTGCCTCCTTGGATCACGGAGGGGCGATCATGCCGGGCCACCCGGGTTCCAATGAAACCCGAACACGCCTGAACGTGCCGCCCCGTGCGCATTGAAACGCGTACGACTTGGTCATGTTCCGCATGGCTGCCTACCGGCGGCGCCGCCGCGTAGCGCGCTACCGCGCCCCCCGCGCAGGCCCGTGAGGAAAGCCCCCCCGAAAGGCCGCGCCCGGCAACCGATCGTTAAGTTTAAAGGTCGTTAATTGGGAATCGGTCGGCGATGCGTCGGCGTCCCCGGTAGGGGGCCGTCGGCAAGGTCATTCCATTGACGCCCATAATATCCCATGATATCCCACGATCCTTCATTGGAGATTGCGGGGCCCGGTTTAGGGCCAAGTCCAAAGCTTTGGGGCCTGGCAATCGGTAAGGGTCGAGCAAGCGTGGCTTGCGGGCGTTGTGTCCCGTTGGCGTGGGGTGCGGGTTGTGGACCGCTTCGTGTCGAACTTCACGTTGCGGCTCAATTCCAAGGGACGCGTCTCCATTCCCGCCTCATTCCGCTCGGTGCTCACCCGCGACGGGTTCGAAGGGCTCTACTGCTATCCGGCGCTCGATCGGGCGGCGATCGATGCGGGGGGAAATGCGTTGATGTCGGAGATCGAAACGCTGATCGCACGCTATGCCCCGTTCTCGGAAGGGCGCGAGCAGTTCGCCATGGCGCTCTACGGCACCAGCGAAACCCTGAAGATAGACGGCGAGGGGCGCGTGAGCCTGAGCGAAGCGTTGAAGAGCCATGCCGGGATCACCGACGCAGTCGCCTTCGTCGGGCTCGGCCACAAGTTTCAGATCTGGGAGCCTGGCCGGTTCCAGCAAGAGCTCGCGGAGGCCACCCAAAAGGTGCGCGCGCTCAAGGCCGAGCTCGGTTCCCAGGCGGTGGCGCGCAACGCGCACGGAGCACGGGAATGACGGTGGGCGGCGACGGCTCTCGGGCTGTCGCTGGCGGACCAGCCCCCCACATTCCCGTGCTCGGCCGCCCGGCGCTCGAATTCCTCAATGTCCGCGACGGCGGCATTTATGTCGACGGCACCTTCGGCGCCGGCGGCTACACGCGCGCCATCCTTTCCGCCGCGCATTGCAAGGTCATCGCCATTGACCGCGATCCGGCGGCGATTGCGCTGGGCGCCGATCTCGTCGGGCAGGCGCAAGAACGGCTGATGCTGGTCGAAGAGCGCTTCTCGGAGCTCGACCGCGTCGCCCGCGATGCCGGCCATGACGCCGTCAACGGTGTCGTGCTCGATGTCGGTGTCTCCTCCATGCAACTCGACCAGGCGGCACGCGGCTTTTCCTTCCGGCTGGAAGGCCCGCTCGACATGCGCATGAGCGGCGAGGGGCCGAGCGCCGCCGATGTCGTCAACGCCGCGAACGAGCGCGATCTTGCCAACATCATCTACATCCTCGGCGAGGAACGGCACTCGCGCGCCGTTGCGCGCGCGATCGTGCGTGCGCGGGCCGAGACGCCGATCACGACAACGAAGGTGCTCGCGGACCTGGTGGCCTCGGTGGTGCGTTCTCGCGCAAGCGATATCCATCCGGCGACGCGCACGTTCCAGGGCTTACGCATCTTCGTCAACGACGAACTCGGGGAACTTGCGCGCGCGCTCGGCGCCGCCGAACGCATTCTGAAAGATGGCGGCCGGCTGGTGGTGGTTTCGTTCCATTCGCTCGAGGACCGCATCGTCAAATCGTTCCTGAGTGAGCGCGCCGAAACCCGCGGCGGCTCGCGTCATGCGCCGGAAGTCAAACGCGCGGCGCCGACCTTTCGCGTGCTCACCAAACGCCCGATCACGGCCGACGAGGAGGAGGTTGCGCAAAATCCGCGCGCGCGCTCCGCCAAGTTGCGCGCGGGTGAACGCACGGACGCATCGGCTCACGCCCGCGAGAACCTCGAACTTCTGCCGCGGCTGCCGACGCTTGAGGCGGTGCTGAAGGGGCGGCGCTCATGATGCGCCTCATCAACATATTGGTGATCGCGGCGCTGATCGTCGCGGCGTCCGCCGTCTACAAGATCAAGTTCGATTCCACGCTGCAGGCCGAGAAGGCCGCCAAGCTGCACAACGAGTTGCGGCGCGAGCGCAACGCCATCGCCCGCCTGCGCGCCGAATGGGCCAAGCTCGATACCCCGAGCCGCATTCAAGCGTTGGCCGACCGTTATCTGAAGCTGCAGCCGATCAAGCCGACACAGTTCGACAATTTCAATGATCTGCCGCCGCGCCCGCCGGCGCTGCCGTCGACCCCTAGCGATCCGATCGGCGCCATGCTGGCGCCAAGCGCGCCTGAAACCACCGGCAGCGTGCCGGCAGTTCGCCGGTGAATCCCATGACTGCACCCACCCAAAGACAAGAAACCCGCTGGCAGCGCATCGTGCGCAAAGTGCTCTATGGTCACGGCGTTGACCGTGACGTGAAGGCGAAGGCGCGGCTCATCCTCGCCGTCGTCGGCTTCGCGTTTATCTACAGCGCCATCGCCGGCAAGCTGGTGATCTTCGCGGTCGAGAGCAATGAACACGGCGGCCGTCACACCGCCATGCAGGACGCGGTTGCCACCGCCCGGCCCGACATCATCGACCGCCACGGCAAGCTGCTCGCCATCGACGTCAAGGCGCCGTCGCTCTACGCCGAGCCGCGCAAGCTGATCGACGCCGATGAAGCCGAGGAGCAACTCACCGCGGCGCTGCCCGATCTCAACGGCAAGGAGGTGCGCGATCGGCTGACCTCGAACCGCGGCTTCGTCTGGCTCAAGCGCGAGATCACGCCTCGCGAGGAGCGCGAGATTCATCATCTCGGCATTCCCGGCATCGGCTTTCTCACCGAGAACAAGCGCATTTATCCGAACGGCCCGACGGTTTCGCAGGTGATCGGCCTGGTCAATATCGACAACCAGGGCATCGCCGGCATGGAGAAATGGGTGGACGGGCAGGGGCTCGCCGCGCTGCACTTGGCGGGGCTCGCCACCGATCGGCTGCAGCGGCCGGTTCAGCTCTCGCTCGATCTGCGCGTGCAATACGCCTTGCGCGACGAACTCGTGAAGGCGCGCGAGAAGTTCAAGGCCAAGGCCTCGGCCGGCCTCGTGCTCAATGTCAACACCGGCGAGATCGTGGCGCTGGTGTCGGAACCCGACTACGACCCCAACAATCCGCAGCAGGCCAACGACCCGAGCCGCATCAACCGGATGACCACCGGTGTGTTCGAGATGGGCTCGACCTTCAAGGTGCTCACCGTCGCCATGGCGATCGATGACGGCAAGGCGACGTTGCAATCGAAATTCGACGCTCGCCATCCGCTGCATTACGGCCGCTTCGCCATCCACGACTACGAGCCGAAGGGCCGCTTTCTATCGGTGCCGGAGATTTTCACGTTCTCGTCGAACATCGGCGCTGCGCGCATGGCACTTGCGGTCGGCGTGAAGGGTCATCAGGATTTTCTGCGCAAGATGGGTCAGCTCACGCGGCTGCGCACCGAACTGCCGGAAAGCGCCGAGCCGATCGTGCCCAGGCATTGGGGCGAATTGAACACGGTGACCATCGCCTTCGGTCACGGCCTGTCGGTCGCGCCGCTGCAAGCCGCCATGGGCGTCGCGGCCACCGTCAACGGTGGGTTGCTGATCAAGCCGACCTTCCTGAAGCGCAGCCGCGCTCAGGCGCTGAAAATCGCCAAGCGCGTGCTCAAGCCGTCGACCAGTCGCGACATGCGTTATCTGCTGCGGCTCAACGCCGAAAAGGGCACCGGCAAGTTCGCCAACGTCGAGGGCTATTACGTCGGCGGCAAGACCGGCACCGCGGAGAAGGTGGTCAATGGCCGCTACGCCAAGCACAAGCTGTTGACCGACTTCATGGCCGTGCTGCCGTCCGACAAGCCGAAATACCTCGTGTTGATCATGCTTGACGAGCCGCAGCCGGTGGAGGGAACCCACGGTTTCGCCACCGCCGGCTGGAACGCCGGCCCGACCGCAGGCAAGGTGATCGCGCGGATCGGCCCGCTGCTCGACGTCGAGCCGCGGATCGGCCTGCCGGATGCCCAGAAGCTGATTCTGGCCAACGCCACCGCGAGCCAGTAGTACTCGACACGTTCTGTTCGACGCCTATTTTGCCGTCACGCCGCCTGGTTTGAGGCGGCGGAACATTGGGTGCCCATGAAACTCGCCGACCTGCCGTTGGAACACGCCCACTTCGACCCGCGCTTTGCCGGGCTCGAACTGGCTGGCGTGGCCGCCGACAGCCGCAAGGTGAAGCCGGGCGATTTGTTCGTGGCCGTGCCGGGCACCAAGAGCGACGGACTTGCCTTCGCGCCGCAGGCGATTTCCGCCGGGGCGGTGGCGGTGATGGCCGAGCGCGCGGCCGATATGCCGGCGGACATCGCCTTTATCGAGGTGCGGGACGTCCACCGCGCGCTCGCGCTTGGCGCCGCCGCCTTCTTTCCGCGCCAGCCGGCGACGATTGCCGCCGTGACCGGCACCAGCGGCAAGACGTCAGTCGCCGCCTTCACCCGACAGATCTGGGCGGCGCTCGGCTTCAACGCCGCCAGCATTGGCACCATCGGCGTCGTCTCGCCGGCGGGCCAAACCTATGGCTCGCTCACCACGCCAGATCCGATCGAATTGCATCGCACGCTTCACCAGTTGGCGGGCGAGGGCGTCACGCACCTCGCGCTTGAAGCGTCCTCGCACGGGCTCGAGCAGCGGCGCCTCGACGGCGTGCGTATCGCGGACGGCGGTTTCACCAATCTCTCGCGCGACCATCTCGACTATCATCCGACGATGGAAGCCTATCTCGCCGCCAAGCTGCGGCTGTTCGATACGTTGATCGTCGCTGATGGCACCGCGGTGGTTTGCGTTGACGATTGTTACGCCGGCCAGGTGGTCGACGCCGCCAGAAAACGCGGCCTGAAGGTGATGACCGTCGGCGTGCATGGTGACGACATCAAACTCATCGACGGCGCCATCGACGGCTTCGGTCAGGTCGTCACCATTACCCACAAGGGCAGCACCTACAGGATCAGGCTGCCGCTGGTCGGCGCCTTCCAGGTTGAGAACGCGGCGCTCGCGGCGGGACTCGTTATCGCGACTGGCGGCGATCCGGCGCGCGTTTTCGCCTCGCTTGAAAAGCTGCACGGCGCCAAGGGCCGGCTCGAACTCGCCGGCAGCAAAAACGGTGCGCCGATTTTCATTGACTACGCCCACAAGCCTGACGCCTTGCAGAAGGCGCTCGCGGCGTTACGTCCCTATGCCAGGGGCAAACTCACGGTGGTATTCGGCGCCGGCGGCGACCGTGACAAGGGCAAACGTCCGCTGATGGGCCGCATCGCCACCGAGAACGCCGATCGCGTGATCGTTACCGACGACAACCCGCGCAGCGAGAACCCGGCCGCGATCCGCGCCGAAATCCTTGCCGCGGCAGCAGGCGCTACCGAAATTGGCGATCGTGCTGAGGCCATCCGCCAGGCTATCACTGGCCTGGAGGACGGCGATTTGCTGTTGATCGCCGGCAAAGGCCATGAAACCGGCCAAATCGTCGGCGACCGGGTCTTGCCGTTTTCCGATCACGACGCGGTCGCGGCGGCCTTGCGGGGGAAGGTTGCATGACGGCGCTTTGGACCATCGATGATATGGCGGCGGCCATGGGCGCGGAGAGATCCGGTGCCCTGCCGGCCAATGTGCCGGGATTGTCGATCGACAGCCGTACGCTTTCGCGCGGGGACGCCTTCTTCGCCATCCAGGGCGAAAACCGCGACGGCCACGATTTTGTTGATAACGCATTGAAAGCCGGCGCTGGTGTCGCTGTCATCGCCCGGAGCAATCGCGCGCGCTTTGCCGCTGACGAGCCCTTGCTCATTGTCGACGACGTGCTCGATGCTTTGCGCGCACTCGCCGGCGCCGCCCGCGCGCGCATTGCGCACGCGAAAGTCATCGCCGTCACCGGTTCGGTCGGCAAGACCGGCACCAAGGAAGCGCTACGGCTCGCGCTTTCCGCCGACGGCGAAACCCATGCCTCGGCCTCTTCATACAACAATCACTGGGGCGTGCCGCTGTCACTCGCCAGGTGTCCGGCGAGCGTGAAGTACGCCGTGTTCGAGATCGGCATGAACCATGCCGGCGAGATCACGCCGCTCACGAAATTGGTGCGCCCGCATGTGGCGATCGTCACCACCGTTGAACCGGTGCACCTGGAATACTTCGGTTCGGTTGAAAAAATTGCCGATGCCAAGGCCGAAATCTTCTTGGGCGTGGAACCGGGCGGCGCGGCGGTGCTCAACCGCGACAATAGTCAATATGACCGCTTGGCGGCCGCGGCGAAGAAAGCCGGTGTCGCCCGCATCGTCTCCTTTGGCGAAGACGAAAACGACAACGCATATCTTGTGCGTTACGCGCTGCAGCCCGAAGGTTCGACCGTGGAGGCCATCATTCTCGGCGAGCCCGTCACCTACAAGCTCGGCGCGCCCGGCCGCCATGTGGTGATGAATTCGCTCGCCGTGCTCGCCGCCGCCGCGCTTGCCGGCGCCGATCTTGCGCTCGCAGCGCTGGCGCTCACCAACCTGAAACCGGCGGTCGGTCGCGGCGCACGCGTCACACTGAAAGTGCCGGGCGGCAGCGCGCTCGTGATCGACGAGAGCTACAACGCCAACCCGGCGTCGATGACCGCCGCCATCGCGTTACTCGGTCAGGCGCCGGTTGTGGGGCAGGGCCGCCGCATCGCGGTGCTGGGCGACATGCTGGAGCTTGGAATCGCAGGAGAAAGCCTGCATCGCGGGCTTGCTCCCGCGCTTGAAGCGGCGGGTGTCGACCTTGTCTTCTGCTCCGGGCCGCTGATGCATGCGTTATGGCAGGCCCTTCCCCCCGTTCGTCAAGGCGGCTATGCCGGGACGGCGGCCGAATTGCAGCCGGCCGTGCTCGACGCCATCCGCGCCGGCGACGCGGTCATGGTGAAGGGCTCGCTGGGCTCAAAGATGGCCCCGATCATTAGGGCTCTCGAACGCCAGTTTCCCCGCCAGGGCGCGCTCGCGCCGGCACAAGGCTAAAGGCTAGGCTCGATCGATGTTCTATTGGCTGACGGATCTCTCGGACAAAGTCTCGTTCCTCAACGTTTTTCGCTATCTCACATTCCGCACCGGCGGCGCCATCGTCACCGCGCTGGTGTTTGTGTTCCTGTTCGGCGGCCCGATGATCGACTTGCTGCGCATGAAGCAGGGCAAGGGTCAGCCGATCCGCCTCGACGGCCCGCAGTCGCATCTGATCACCAAGAAGGGCACGCCCACCATGGGCGGGCTGATGATCCTGTCCGGCCTATTCGTTTCGACGATACTCTGGGCGAACCCTGCCAACCCCTATGTCTGGGTAGTGCTCGGCGTGACATTGAGCTTCGGCCTGATCGGCTTCTACGATGACTATCTGAAGGTCACCAAGCAGACCAATGCCGGCTTCGCCGGACGCACACGCCTGATCGCCGAGGCGGTGATTGCCATCATCGCCGTCACCGCGCTTGCCCATCTCGGCCGCGGGCCGATCGCGACCTCACTGGTGTTCCCTTTCGTCAAGGAGTTGGTGATCAATCTCGGTTGGGGATTCTTCGTGCTCGGTGCTTTCGTCATCGTCGGCGCCGGCAATGCGGTCAACCTGACCGATGGGCTCGATGGGCTCGCCATCGTGCCGGTGATGATTGCGGCCGCAAGCTTCGGGCTGATCTCCTACCTCGCCGGCAACGCGGTGTTCGCGGATTATCTCCAGATACACTATGTCGCCGGCACCGGCGAATTGTCGGTTTTGTGCGGAGCGGTGATTGGCGCCGGCCTCGGCTTCCTGTGGTTCAACGCGCCGCCGGCCTCGATCTTCATGGGCGACACCGGCTCGCTGTCGCTCGGCGGCCTGCTCGGCGCCGTTGCGGTTGCGATCAAGCACGAGATCGTGCTCGCCATCATCGGCGGTCTGTTCGTGCTGGAAGCCGTGTCGGTGATCGTGCAGGTGGTCTCGTTCAAACTCACCGGCAAACGCGTATTCAGGATGGCGCCCATCCATCACCACTTCGAGCAGCTTGGCTGGACCGAACCGCAGATCGTGATCCGCTTCTGGATCGTGTCGGTGGTGCTGGCGCTCGCCGGGCTGGCGTCGCTGAAGTTGAGATGAGCCGTGATCCCCGTCACGACCTTTGTCGGCCAAACGGTCGCCGTATTCGGTCTCGGCGGTTCCGGCCTGCTTGCCGCGCAAGCGCTGCGTGATGGTGGTGCCGAGGTCATCGCCTTCGACGATAGCGCCGACTCGGTGGCGAAGGCGCAGGCGGCGGGCCTGACGACGCGAGACCTGCGCGAGCTTGATTGGTCCAAGGTTGCCGCGCTGGTGCTGGCCCCCGGCGTGCCGCTCACCCATCCCGAACCGCACTGGACGGTGAAACTCGCGCGCGAAGCCGGCGCCGAGATCATCGGCGACATCGAACTGTTCTGCCGCGAGTTCGAAAAGTCTGGCGATGACTGCATGTATGTCGCGATCACCGGAACCAACGGCAAATCGACGACCACGGCGCTGATCGCACACTTGCTCAAGAGCGCCGGCCGCGACGCGCAGATGGGCGGCAATATCGGTATCCCAGTGCTCGAACTCGAATCGTTCGCACCCGGCCGCGTCTATGTGCTGGAGGTCTCCTCCTACCAGATCGACCTGGCGCCCTCGCTCAATCCATCGGTCGGTATCCTGATCAACATCTCGCCCGACCATCTCGATCGGCACGGCACCTTGGAGAATTACGCGGCGGTCAAGGAACGCCTGGTGGCCAATGCTAAAGTCTCGCTGGTCGGCGTGGACGATGAATTGTCCGGCGCTATCGGCCGCCGCCTGTCCGAGCGCAGTGACCTCGATGTCATTCCGGTTTCCGCCGAGCGCGAATTGCCTTGGGGCTATTTCGTGTCGGGGACGAAAATCGTCTCCAAGGGCAACGATCAGACTGTGGAGCGAGCCGAGGTGCTCGGCGATCTCGCCGGCATCACGACGCTGCGCGGCCGCCACAACGCGCAGAACGCCGCCTTCGCATCGGCGGCGGCTTGGCATTGCGGGCTGACGCCGGCCGAGATCGCTCGCGGGTTGAAGACGTTTCCCGGGCTCGCCCACCGCATGCAGCCGGTCGCGCGCAAGGGCAAGGTGCTGTTCGTCAACGACTCGAAGGCGACCAATGCCGATTCCGCGGCGAAGGCGCTGGAAAGCTTCAACGACATCTATTGGATCGCCGGCGGCAAGCCCAAGACCGGTGGCATCGCCAGCCTGGCCGAATTCTTGCCGCGTATCCGCAAGGCTTATCTGATCGGCGAGGCGGCTGCCGACTTTGCCAGGACGCTGGACGGCAAGGTGCCCTACGAGATCGACGAGGTCCTGTCGGCGGCGGTCGACGCCGCCACCCGCGACGCCGAGGCCTCCGACGCCAAGGAGCCCGTGGTGTTACTGTCGCCGGCCTGCGCCAGCTTCGACCAGTACCGAAATTTCGAGATTCGCGGCAAGGCGTTCACCGATCTGGTGCTGGCGATTCCCGGCGTGAAGGTGCCGTGACGCCGTGTGTTAATCATTCGTAAACCGTGACGCGTCAGGACTAAGGAGCCGCTTCGGGGACGCGGCAGGGGACGCTCTCCTATGGTCTCGCGCGCGCATCGCACGCCCTTCGGCGAATGGTGGTGGACGGTCGACAAGCTCACGCTCGCCGCTCTCGGCGCGCTGATGTTGGCCGGCATCGTGCTGTCGCTGGCCGCCAGCCCCGAGGTGGCCGGCCGGCTCGGGCTCGATCCGTTCTACTTTGTCGACCGCCAGATTCTCTATCTCATCCCAACGATCGCGGTGCTGCTGGCGGTGTCGTTCTTGACCCCGCACCAGATCCGCCGGCTGTCGCTGGTGGTGTTCCTGGTCAGCCTCGTCCTGGTGGCGGCGACGCCTGAATTCGGCGCCGACATCAAAGGCGCCCGGCGCTGGCTGGTCATCTTCGGCATAAACGTCCAGCCCTCGGAATTCCTCAAGCCCGCCTTTGTCATCGTCATCGCCTGGCTGTTCTCAGAAACCGCGCGCCGCCCCGACATGCCCGCGAACGCCATCGCGCTGGCGCTGCTGCTGCTGGTGGTCACGCTGCTGGTGCTGCAGCCCGACTTCGGCCAGACCATGCTGGTGGCGATGGTGTGGGGGGCGTTGTTCTTCATGGCCGGCATGCGGCTCGTGTGGGTGTTCGGCATCGCCGGCGCCGGCGCCGTTGGCCTGACCGTCGCCTATTGCACCGTGCCGCACGTCGCCAAGCGCATCCAGCATTTCCTGCATCCGGCTTCCGGCGCCAGCTACAATATCGAGGTCGCCACCGAATCCTTCCTGCGTGGTGGCTGGTTCGGTACGGGGCCCGGTGAAGGCACCATCAAGCGCATCCTGCCCGAGAGTCACACGGACTTCGTGTTCGCGGTGGCGGGCGAGGAATTCGGCGTTGCACTCTGCCTGCTGCTGGTGGCGCTGTTCTCCTTCATCGTGATCCGCTCACTGTTGCGCGCGTTGCGCAACGAGGATCTGTTCCAGCGCTTTGCCGCTGCCGGGCTCGCTATCCTGTTCGGCGTGCAGGCGGCGATCAACATGTCGGTCAACCTGAGGCTCATTCCGGCTAAGGGCATGACGCTGCCGTTCATCTCCTATGGCGGCTCCTCGATGATCTCGCTCGCCTTTGCGATGGGAATGTTGCTGGCGCTCACCCGCGAGCAGCCGCGGGTGGCGATCACAGCGCCAGAATTCGACGCGACGCCCGAAGCCGCGACTTGATTTCGCCGTCATCCTCGCCTGAAAGAGACGAGCCACGCGGGTGGGGGGCGACTTAACGATGACGCATCAAGGCAACGGCACGTCTTCGCTCATCCTGCTCTGCGCCGGCGGCTCCGGCGGCCATTTGTTTCCGGCCGAGGCGCTGGCTACCGTGCTCGAGAAGCGCGGCGCTATCATCGACCTCGCCACCGACCGTCGCGCCGCCCAATTCAAGTTTCCCGCCCGTGCTGTGCACCTGATCCCGAGTGCAACGTTACGCGGGCGCGATCCATTGTCGCTCGCGCGCACCGCGTCGCTGTTGGCGTTCGGCACGCTCAAGGCGTGGAGTTTAATCGGCCGTATCCGGCCGGCGGTGGTGGTCGGCTTCGGCGGCTATCCGACCGTGCCGCCGTTGATGGGGGCGTCCTTGCGCGGCCTGCCGACCGTGTTGCACGAACAAAACGCCGTCATGGGTCGCGCCAACCGCATGCTGGCGGCGCGCGTCTCGCGCATTGCCACTGGCTTCCGCAGGCTCAAGAACGTCGACGCCAAGGTGCAGAGCAAGATCGTATTCACCGGCAACCCGGTGCGTCCGCAAGTGCTGGAAGCGGCCAGCATACCCTACGCAGCGCCACAGAACGAACTTCGTCTGCTGGTGTTCGGCGGCAGCCAGGGCGCGCACGTGATGGCCGAGATCGTGCCGCCTGCAATCGCAAAACTCGCGCCGGACGTGCGCGCGCGTGTGCGCCTGGTGCAGCAGGTACGCTCCGAGGACTTGGATGACGTCAAAGGCAATTACGCCAAGCTGGGCGTTCAAGCGGAGTGTGCGCCGTTCTTTGGTGATTTGCCGGCCCGAATGGCAAACGCCCATCTGATCGTCTGCCGCTCCGGCGCCTCCACCGTGGCCGAGCTCGCAGCCATCGGCCGGCCCGCCATAATGGTGCCGCTCCCTCATGCGCTGGATCAGGATCAGTTCGCCAACGCCGGCTTGCTGGCGGAGGCGGGCGGGGGCATCCGGCTCGAACAGCGCGATTTCACGCCGGAACGGCTGGCTTCCGAGATCGAAAGGCTTGCTTCCGACCCTGCCACGCTTGCCAAAATGGCGGCGGCGGCTAAATCGGCTGGCACGCTTGATGCCGCCGAGCGGCTGGCCGACCTGGTGCTGCAGGTGGCCGGCCTTTAAGCATTTCGGCAGGGCCGGGCTTGTCCCGGCCACCGGCGTCTTGCAAGAAACAATGTGCGGGGGGCGACCCCCGACGTTAAGGATTTTCAGGGGCGTTGATATGAAACTGCCGCGCGACATTGGTCCCGTGCACTTCGTCGGCATCGGCGGCATCGGCATGAGCGGCATCGCAGAGGTGCTGGCGAATCTCGGCTATACCGTCACCGGCTCAGACGTCGCCGACAGTGCCAACGTCAAGCGCCTGCGCGACATGGGAATCCGGGTGGAAATTGGCCACAAGGCGGAAAACCTCGACGGCGCCGACGTGGTAGTCGTTTCCTCCGCCATCAAGCAGGACAATCCCGAACTGATCGCCGCCCGCGCCAAGCGGATACCGGTGGTGCTCCGCGCCGAGATGCTGGCCGAGCTGATGCGCTTGAAATCTTGCATCGCCATCGCCGGCACCCACGGCAAGACCACCACCACCTCGATGGTCGCGGCGCTGCTCGACGCTGGTGGCCTTGATCCAACCGTGATCAACGGCGGCATCATCAACGCCTACGGCACCAATGCGCGCCTCGGCGCCGGCGACTGGATGGTGGTGGAGGCCGACGAGTCCGACGGCACCTTCCTCAAATTGCCGGCGGACGTCGCCATCGTGACCAATGTGGACGCCGAGCACCTCGACCACTTCCATACCTACGAAGCGGTGCAGGACGCCTTCCACGATTTCATCGAGAACATCCCGTTCTACGGCTTCGCGGTGATGTGTACCGATCATCCCGTAGTGCAGGCGCTGGTCGGCAAACTGGTTGACCGCCGTATCCTCACCTACGG
Organism: uncultured Pseudomonadota bacterium; assembly: GCA_963732895.1. Classification (GTDB taxonomy): domain Bacteria; phylum Pseudomonadota; class Alphaproteobacteria; order Rhizobiales; family Xanthobacteraceae; genus Pseudolabrys. The sequence goes on from CAVTBG010000004.1 coordinate 476,034, forward strand.
CGAAAACCCACAGGCCGACGTGCGCCTCACCGACATCGCGCACAAGAACGGTGCGCAGACTTTCACCATCCAGTTCCGCGACCGCGAAGGGCGCACGACGCACGCCATCGAGAACATCACGCTGCCGATGCCCGGCCGCCACAACGCGCTCAACGCCACTTCGGCGGTGGCGGTGGCGCATGAGCTCGGCATCGCTGACGACGTCATCCGCAAGGCGCTGCAAGGTTTCGGCGGCGTGAAGCGCCAATTCACCAGAGTGGGAGATTGGAACGGCGTCACCATCATCGATGATTACGCCCATCACCCGGTGGAGATTGCCGCGGTCTTGCGCGCCGCCCGCGAGAGCGCGCCGGGAAAGGTGATCGCGGTGATGCAGCCGCATCGCTACACGCGCCTGCATGATTTGTTCGAGCAGTTCTGCACCTGCTTCAACGACGCCGATGCGGTCGTCATCGCGCCGGTCTATCCGGCCGGCGAACAGCCGATCCCCGGCGCCGACCGCGATGCGCTGGTCTCAGGGCTGCGCGCACACGGTCACCGCCATGCGGTGCCGCTGCCGGGGCCGGAACATCTCGCCGGGCTGATCAAGAGCCTGGCCGAGCCCGGCGATTACGCGGTCTGCCTCGGCGCCGGCTCCATCACGCAATGGGCCTACGCGCTGCCCAGTGAGTTGAAGGCGCTGGGCTAGGGCACTTTCGGATGGCCTTTCCCGACATCACCGCCGAGTTGAAAGCGCGCATGCCGCAATTGCGCGGGCGCCTCATCGCCAGTCAGCCGCTCGCCGAGCTGACCTGGTTCCGCGTTGGCGGTCCGGCGCAGGTGCTGTTCATGCCGGAAGACGAGAACGATCTCGCGCACTTTTTGCAAAACCTGCCCACCGATATGCCGGTCACGACCGTCGGCCTCGGCTCCAATTTGATCGTGCGCGACGGCGGCGTGCCCGGTGTCATCATCCGGCTCGGCCGCGGCTTCAACGATGTGGCGATTGAACCGGACAACCGCCTGCGCGCCGGCACCGCGGTGCCCGACGTCAAGGTCGCGCGTGCGGCGCGGGAAGGCGCGATCGCCGGCCTTGCTTTTTATCGCGGCATTCCGGGGGCCATCGGCGGCGCGCTGCGCATGAACGGCGGTGCCTATGGCCGCGAGACCAAGGACGTGCTGGTCGAAGCGCGCGCCGTCGACCGCGCCGGCCGTGTGCACGTGCTGAGCAACGCCGACATGCGATACAGCTATCGACACTGCGGCGCGCCCGAAGACTTGATCTTCACTCAGGCGCTGTTTCAGGGTGAAGCGGGGGATCCGGCGGCAATCGCCGCCGAGATGGACAAGATCACCGACTCGCGTGAGGCGACGCAGCCGATCAAGAGCCGCACCGGCGGCTCCACCTTCAAGAATCCGCCCGGCCACAAGGCCTGGCAGTTGATCGACGCCGCTGGCTGCCGCGGCCTCGTCGTCGGCAAGGCGCAGGTGTCGGAATTGCATTGCAATTTTCTCATCAATCTCGGCGGCGCCAGCGCGCACGATATCGAGACGTTGGGCGACATAGTGCGCCAACGGGTGAAGGCCCATTCCGGCGTCGAGTTGGAATGGGAAATTAGGAGAATCGGAGTAGCCAATTAACCCGATGAAACACGTCGCAGTCCTCATGGGTGGTTGGTCGGCCGAGCGCGAGGTCTCGTTGAGCTCCGGCAAGCCCTGCGCCGACGCACTGGAACGCGCCGGCGGCTATCGCGTCAGCCGCGTCGACGTCACCCGCGACCTCGCCACCACGTTGCGCGATCTCAAGCCCGACGTCGCGCTCAACATGCTGCACGGCCGTCCCGGCGAGGACGGCACCATCCAGGGGCTGTTGGAGATCGTCGGCATCCCCTACAGCCATTCCGGCGTGCTCGCCTCCTCGGTGGCGATCCACAAGGAGATGACCAAGGTCGTGCTGGCCGAGGCCAAGATACCTGTGCCCGGCGGCCGCGTCGCGCGCCGCGCGGACGCGGCCAAGGCGCATCTGCTGCCGCCGCCCTATGTCATCAAGCCGGTGGCGGAAGGTTCCAGTGTCGGCGTCTTCATCGTGCGCGAAGATCACGATCACCCGCCGCAGGAACTGACTCGCGGCGACTGGGCTTTCGGCGACATGGTGCTGATCGAGCCCTTCATCCCCGGCAAGGAATTGACCTGCGCCGTGATGGGCGACAAGGCGCTCGGCGTCATCGAGATCGTCTCGTCCACCAAGTTCTACGACTACCAGGCCAAATACGCGCCCGGCGGCTCCAAGCATCTGCTGCCGGCGCCGGTGTCGAAGGAAGTCTACGAAGCCTGCCAGCGGCTGGCGCTCGCCGCCCACAACGCGCTCGAGTGCCGCGGCGTCTCGCGCGCCGATTTCCGCTACGACGACAGCAAGCCCGGCCTTGAAGGTCTCGTCTGCCTCGAGGTGAACACCCAGCCCGGCATGACCGAGACCTCATTGGTGCCGGAGATGGCGGCGCATGCCGGCATCAGCTTCGAGGAACTGGTGGTCTGGATGGTCGAGGACGCTTCGCTCGGGCGGTGATCGAGGGGAGCCCGAAAGCATTCTGATACCGGCCGGGCCGGCTTCCACGCCCCCAAAACCGTGTCCTTTCCGCCACCACGGCAGCATCTCTCGATCACCCACTCATAATCTGTAAACCTTTACTAATCATTTACCTAAGTCCTTGAAGACTAAGGTTTGGCGGCGCGCCGTGCATCCGGCTGCGCTCAAATCATGCGCGCGGGACGCCGCCAAATTGGTCGCGAGGGGACCGGGACGGGTCGTTTCTCAAAGCCGATTGCAGACAAGACGTGACGCGCAATTCGCGTGTCGGAGTTTGCCGCCGCTCGAGGGCGGCTCATGCGGGCATCATGTTTCGAAGAACAGCGATGGACGATCGGGGACACCTCGCGCAATCGCCAAAACGTAAGATCGGACGCCGCGCCGCGGCGATGCACTGGCTGCGCGTGCACGCAGATGAGCAACCGCGCTGGCGACGGCCGCTGCTGCGCTGGAGCACCGCACTCTTGCAGTTCCAAGCCCCACGCGGCGCTGGCGCATCGGCCGCCGTGCTGTTGCTGCTTGCCAGCGTCTGCTATGGCGCGGTGCGTGGCGACCATCTTCGCACCATCGCCGCCAATGTGCAGGACATCTGCGATTCCGCTGCCAATGCCACGGGCTTCGGCATTTCCGAGGTCGCGCTTGCCGGCCAGCATAACCTCAGCCGCAAGGCCATCCTTGCATCCGCCGGCATCACGGGGCGCACCTCGCTCCTGTTTCTCGATGCGCATGCCGCCCGCGCGCGGCTGATGCGGAACCCTTGGGTTGCCGAAGCGACCGTGCTCAAGCTTTACCCTGGCCGCTTGCGCATCGGCATCACCGAGCGCAAGCCGTTCGCGCTCTGGCAGATGGATCGCCACGTCTCGCTGATCGCGGCTGACGGCACGGTGCTCGAAAGATTCGCGCCGAAACGTTTTCTCTCGCTGCCGCTGGTCGTGGGCAAGGGCGCCCAGCATGAAGTGCGAGGCTTCCTCACGCTGGTCAATCGTTATCCGATGATCGCCCGACAGGTGCAGGCGTCCGTGCTGGTCGCCGAGCGGCGCTGGAATATCTATCTCAAGGACGACGTCGAGGTGCTGCTGCCGGAGACGGATCCGGCCCACGCGCTCCATACCCTGGCCGATCTTGCGCGCACCAAGAAGCTGCTCAGCCGCGATATCACTAAAGTCGATCTCCGCCTTGGCGATCGTGTCACCGTGCGCCTGTCGGACGCCGCATATGCCGCGCGCGAGGCCGCCATCAAGGCGGCGGAAAAGGCGCGCAATGCCAAGCCGAAAGGCGGCGAGGCATGACCGTGCTGCACTTCGGCCTCACGCCCAAGATGAAACCTGTTTCGCCGCGGCGTTCCGCGGTGATCGCCAGCCTCGACATCGGCACCAGCAAGGTCGTCTGCTTGATCGCGCGTCTCGAGCCGCAGGCGCCGCAGGACGTGTTGCGCCGCCGTAGCCACGGCGTGCGCATCCTTGGCTTCGCCCATACCGCGGCCGCCGGCATGAAAGCCGGCGCGGTGATCGATCTGGTGGAGGCGGAGGAGATGGTCCGCCAGGCCATCGACATCGCCGAGAGCATGGCCGGCGTGCAGATCGAATCCGTGGTGGCTTCGCTCTCCGGCGGCCGTCTCGGCAGCGAGCGCTTCACCGCCAATATTGAGCTCGGCGGTGCCGCCGTGACCGGCACTGAGATCGCCCGCGTGCTGGCGGCGGCGAGCCGTCATGCCGTGCGCGGCGGCCGCGCGGTGCTTCATTCTTTGCCCATCGGCTATGCGCTCGACGCCGTTACCGGCGTTCGCGATCCGCGCGGCATGCTCGGCCACACCTTCGGCGTCGACATGCACATGGTCACCGCGGACGTCGCCACCGTGCGCAATCTCATGCTGACGGTCGAGCGCAGTCACTTGTCCACCGAGGCCATGGTGGCTTCGCCTTACGTGGCGGGACTGGCGTCGCTCGCCGACGATGAGGCCGATCTCGGCGCTGTCTGCATCGATTTGGGCGCTGGAACCACCACAATGGCCGTATTTTCCGGCGGCCGCTTCGTTCACGCCGATGGGTTCGCCCTCGGCGGCCAGCACGTGACCATGGATCTGGCCCGCGGCCTCAACACCCGAATCTCCCACGCTGAGCGAATCAAAGCGATTTATGGCAGTGTTTTGGCCGGTGGATCGGACGAGCGCGACATGATCACAGTACCCCCGGTGAGCGACGATGAGCGTGAGCCCCCGCAGTTCGTTTCGCGGGCGCAAATCGTGCGCATCATCAAGCCGCGCGTCGAGGAAATCCTCGAAATGGTGCGCGACCGGCTGAAGGCTTCGCCCTTCGCGGCCGAGCCACGCGCCCGCGTCGTGCTCACCGGCGGTGCCAGCCAGCTTGCCGGCATCGCGGATCTTGCGTCCCGCATGTTGGGGCGTCCGGTACGAATTGGGCGTCCTCTTGGCGTCGCCGGGTTGCCGGAGGCGGCAAAAGGACCGGCCTTTGCAGTTGCGGCGGGCCTGCTGGTCTATCCACAGGCGGCACATCTCGAACACTTCGAACCGCGGAAAACGCGGCAGTTGATGACAGGAACGGGCGGCTACATGGCACGGGTCGGACAATGGCTGCGCGAAAGTTTCTGACCCTCATCGGAGAAACCACGCAAGGGCCGGTGGCGGACCGGCTCGGCGCGACGGCGTTGCAACGCGTTGGCGTCCTACGGCGCGATCGCGGACCTGCTGCCCGTGCATCAAAGAGGCAAACGTCATGACCATCAATCTGCAAATCCCCGACATTCGCGAGATGAAACCGCGGATCACGGTGTTCGGCGTCGGCGGTGCCGGCGGCAATGCCGTCAACAACATGATCACGGCCGGGCTCGAGGGCGTCGACTTCGTCGTGGCCAACACCGACGCACAGGCGCTCACGACGTCCAAAGCCGAGCGCATCATCCAGATGGGCGCGCAGGTCACCGAGGGCCTCGGTGCCGGCTCCCAGCCCGAGGTCGGCCGCGCTGCCGCCGAAGAGGTGATCGACGAGATCCGCGATCACCTATCGGGCGCGCATATGGTGTTTGTCACCGCCGGCATGGGCGGCGGCACCGGCACCGGCGCTTCCCCGGTCATCGCCCAGGTCGCCCGCGAACTCGGCATTCTGACCGTCGGCGTCGTGACCAAGCCCTTCCACTTCGAAGGCGCCCGCCGCATGCGCTTTGCGGAAACCGGCATCGGTGACCTGCAGAAGGTGGTCGACACCCTCCTGATCATCCCGAACCAGAACCTGTTCCGGGTCGCCAACGAGAAGACGACGTTTGCCGACGCCTTCGCCATGGCTGACCAGGTGCTCTATTCGGGCGTCGCCTGCATCACCGACCTGATGGTCAAGGAAGGCCTGATCAATCTCGACTTCGCCGACGTGCGCGCGGTCATGCGCGAGATGGGCAAGGCGATGATGGGCACCGGCGAAGCTTCCGGCGAGAAGCGCGCGCTTACCGCCGCGGAAGCCGCGATCGCCAATCCGCTGATCGACGACGCCTCCATGAAGGGCGCCAAGGGTCTCCTGGTCTCGATCACCGGCGGCAAAGACCTCACCCTCTACGAGGTCGACGAAGCCGCCACCCGCATCCGCGAGGAGGTCGACCCCGACGCCAACATCATCGTCGGCGCCACCTTCGACGAAGGCCTGGAAGGCATCATCCGCGTGTCGGTGGTGGCGACCGGCATCGACAACACCGGCACGTTGCGCCAGTCGGTGCCTGCCAAGTCGGTTTTGGCCCAGTCTGCCCCGACCGAAAGCGCGCTCAAGGAGCTCGCCAGCAAAATGCGCGCGGAAAATGCCCGTCTGGCCGAGCGTGTCGAGCGCGCGGTTCCCGCGGTCGCCAGTGCGCCGGCGCCCGCAGCGGCTGCTGCGCCGCCCGCTTCGGTCGAATCGGCGGCCCACGCCGCCGTTGCCGCCGCACTGCTGCCGCCGACGGGTATCGACGATGTGTCGCTCAGGTCGATGCCGATGAAGCCGTCTCTGTTCGACGCCGCGCCCGCCGAACCGGCGCCACCGCCGGTCGAGGCGCCGCCGGCGGAGGCGTTCATTCCGCCGCAGCCGGAGCGAGCCCTGCGCACGCCGCGCATGCCACGCATCGACGAACTGCCGATGCCGGCGCAGAACGAAATTCGCGCCCAGCGCGGCGAAATGAGCGCCGAGAACCATCCGGAGAAGCAGCGCATGTCGCTGATGCAGCGGCTAGCCCAAGTCGGCCTCGGCAGGCGCGAGGAAGGCGAGGCGCCGCGGGCGCCCCGCACGGCTCCTGCGCCGCAGTTCGAGCGGCCGGTGCGCCCGACCGCGCGCCAGCCTGAGGGCCGTCCCGCCGAGCCGGTCTCCGAATATGCGCGGCGGCCGGCCCCGCAGGGGCTGGACCCACACGGGCGTCACACGGCTGTGCATAATTCTCCCGAGGACGACCAACTGGACATCCCCGCCTTCCTGCGCCGGCAGGCGAACTGACCCGCTCGTAAGGTTGAGCGGCCCCGCTCCGGCTCTGGAGCGGGGCCGTTCGCGTTTGGGGCAGCGGCGGGCCTATTTTGTTAATATATTGAATTATATAATAATTTTAGGCTGCTGGCGGCATCGGCACAGCGCCGGCGGACACGCTTTTGGGACGATTTCGGGATGCTTTCGGGCCCCGGCTGATCGCCTCGCTCGCGTTTCGCCACGTTCCGGCGCCGGCTGATTGCGGCAAAAAAGAGTAATAGTTGGTAAGAAAGCGTGACTTGGAGAACCCGATCCATATGGCCTAAGTTGCGGCTCAGTAAGGGATTTTTTTGGGTCTGAGGGGATACCGTCCTGGGGGGTTGGGACGGTCACTGTACTAAAGACCAAATTGTGACCCTGCTGTTAAGGGTTGGGACTGCGCGGCCTGTCAAAGGGCCGGCGGAAGACGGGATCCGATGAAGGGCGCTAAGCAGACGACGCTGCGTGAAGAGGTTGCGGTTTCCGGGATCGGCGTCCATTCAGGCCTGCCCGTCACACTCACGTTGCATCCGGCCGACGACGACACCGGGATCGTCTTCCAGCGCGTGAGCGCCGAAGGCGCGATCGAGCGCGAGATTCGCGCTGACGTGCGTGCGGTTACCGCCACAGAATTCGCCACCGTGCTCGGCGACGCGTCGGGCCCGCTGTGCTCGACGGCCGAACACCTGCTCGCTGCGCTACGCGGTTTGAACGTGGACAACGTGGTGGTCGAGATCGATGGCCCCGAAGTGCCGATCATGGACGGCAGCGCGGCGTCTTTCGTCGAGGCGATCGATCAGGCCGGTCTTACCGCGCGGGCATTGCCGCGCCGCTACATCGAAGTCATCAAGCCGGTGCGCGTTTCCAAAGGCGATGCCTTCGGCGAGTTGCGCCCCTACGAACACGGCTTCCGGGTCGAGGCCGAAATCGAGTTCAATCATCCGCTGATCGGCCGGCAGGCGCTGGCGCTCGACATCGATCCGGACACCTTCCGTCGTGAGATCGCGCGTGCGCGTACCTTCGGCTTCATGAAGGACGTGGCCAAGCTGTGGAGCGCGGGCTACGCGCTCGGCGCCTCTTTCGACAACACGCTGGTGGTCACCGAAGACCGCGTGCTCAATCCGGAAGGCCTGCGTTTCGCCGACGAATTCGTGCGCCATAAGGCGCTCGACGCGCTCGGCGATCTGGCGCTGGCCGGACATCCGCTGCTCGCCGCCTACCGCACCGTCCGCGGCGGCCACAAGCTCAATCATGCGGTTTTATCCGCGCTGATGACGGACACCAGCGCGTGGCGGGTGGTCGAGGCCGTCGAGACGGCGCGCCGCCCGCGCGGCCGCGCCGGCGTCGCAGTTGGCATGGTGGCTCCGGCCTATGGGCCGGATGTATCCTGAGACGGCGGCTTCGGCCCCGATTTCCCGTTTCATTTGATCGCCTTAATCCCGGCTGAATGTCGGCCTAGTCGCTTGGCGGGACCGCGATTTTTCGTCTACAGAGCCTTGTTGCGGAGCCCGAAAAGGGCGTGCATTAAAGTCAGGGTCGCACTCAGACGTGCGGGCTTTCAGGTTTGTGCGAGGGGGTTTCGTGCCGAACGATATCGCAATGAGCCAAACAACCGTGCACGCTGACGGGCCGGCCGGACGCCGCCGCGCATTGCGTGGGGTCGCCCTGGTGATGCTGGCCCTGAGTTTGGGAGGCTGCAGCGGCCTCGGCGATATCGGCAATCTGGACAGCCTCAATCCGACCAGTTGGTTCTCCAAGACCGAAACTGAGGTCGATGAGCCCGCCGACCGCCTCTATAACGAAGGCCTCTACCTGCTGAACAACCAGCACAACTCGCGGCGCGCGGTGAAGAAGTTCGAAGAGGTCGACCGCCAGCACCCGTATTCCGATTGGGCGCGCAAGGCACTGCTGATGTCGGCCTATGCCAACTATCAAGGCGGCAATTACGACGACTGCGTCGCCGCCGCCAAGCGCTACACCACGCTGCATCCCGGCAGTTCGGACGCCGCTTATGCCAATTACCTGATCGCGGCTTCCTATTACGACCAGATCCCCGATGTGACTCGCGACCAGGCCCAGACCCAGAAGGCGCTGGCCGCGCTGGATGAGATAATCCGGCGCTACCCCGACACGCCTTACGCCGCCAAGGCCAAGGAGAAGGTCCAGTTCGCGCGCGATCAGCTCGCCGGCAAGGAGATGGAGATCGGCCGCTACTACCTGAAACGCAAGGACTACACCGGCGCCATAAACCGCTTCAAAATCGTGGTCACCAAATATCAGACCACCCGCCAGGTGGAGGAGGCGCTGGAGCGGCTGACCGAGGCCTATATGGCGCTCGGCATCGTCGGCGAGGCGCAGACGGCGGCCGCCGTGCTCGGTCACAATTTCCCCGACAGCGAATGGTATAAGCACGCCTACCAGCTCGTTAAGTCGCGCGGTCTGCTGCCCAAGGAAGATACCGCCTCCTGGATTAGCAAGGCCTTCCGCAACATCGGCGTGAACCTGGGCTAACGCCCGCTTCACACACCTCTTGCCAGCCCCTGCGAAAGCGGGGCATCCAGTATGCGGCCGCGATTCTTGTGAACATCTCACGGTGCGGTGGTTACCGGATCATCCGCTTTCGCGGATGATGACGCCCAGGATAGGCGCCATGCTCTCCCGACTTTCGATCCGCGACATCGTCCTGATCGACCGGCTCGACATCGATTTCACGCGCGGGCTCGCCGTGCTCACCGGCGAAACCGGCGCCGGCAAGTCGATCCTGCTCGACGCTTTTGCTCTCGCTTTGGGCGCCCGCGGCGACCAGACGCTGGTGCGACAAGGCGAGGCGCAGGGGCAGGTGATCGCCGCCTTCGACATCGTTCGCGACCACCCCGCGCGCGCCGTCTTGGCGGCCAATGACATCACCACCGAGGATGAGCTGATTCTGCGCCGCGTGCAGTTTGCGGACGGGCGCACTCGCGCCTTCGTCAACGACCAGCCGGTGAGCGTGCAGGTGATGAAGCAGCTCGGCGAGGCGCTGGTCGAAATCCACGGCCAGCATGACGATCGCGCGCTGGTTGATGCGGCCACCCACCGCCGGCTGCTCGACGCCTATGGTCGGTTAGAGAGGGACGCCGCCAAGCTGGCGGCGCTATGGGAGGCGCGTCGGGAGGCCGAAACCGCGGCCGAAGAGCACCGCGCCGAGGTCGAGCGCGCGCGCCGCGAGGCCGACTGGCTGCGCCATGCCGTCGACGAGCTTGGCAAGCTCAGCCCCCAGCCGGGCGAGGAGACCGCGCTTGCCGAGCGGCGCGCGGCGATGATGCAGGTCGAGAAGGTCGCCGAGGATTTGCGCGAGGCGCACGACGTCATTGGCGGCAGCAATTCGCCGGTGAGCGCCATCGCCGGCGCGCTGCGCCGGCTCGAGCGCCGCCAGAGCCAGGCTCCGGCGTTGATCGAACCGGTGGTCAAGTCGCTCGATACCGCGCTTAACGGGCTGGAAGATGCACGCGCCCATCTGGAAGCCGCGTTGCGCGCGGCCGATTACGATCCCAACGAACTGGAACGCGGCGAGGAGCGGTTGTTCGCGCTGCGCGCGGCCGCGCGCAAATACAACGTGCCGGTCGACAAGCTCGCCGCGCTGGCCGAGCAGTATCAAAACGACATCGCGCTCATCGACGCCGGCGAAGAAAAGCTGAAGGCATTGGAAGAGACCGCCCGCGCGGCCGAAGCCGCCTACCGCAAGGCGGCCGAGGCGCTATCCAAGGCGCGCGCCAAGGCGGCGGTGGGGCTCGACAAGGCGGTGAACGGAGAGCTCAAGCCGCTCAAGCTCGAGCGCGCCAAGTTCATGACGCAGATCGACACCGACGCCAGCATCGCCGGGCCGAACGGCATCGACCGCGTCGAATTCTGGGTTCAGACCAACCCGGGGACACGGCCGGGCCCGCTGATGAAGGTCGCTTCCGGCGGCGAACTGGCGCGTTTTCTGCTGGCGCTGAAGGTGGTGCTGGCCGACCGTGGTTCGGCGCCGACGCTCGTATTCGACGAGATCGACACCGGCGTCGGCGGTGCGGTGGCGGATGCCATCGGCGTCAGGTTGGCGCGGCTTGCCCGCGGCGTGCAGGTGCTGGCGGTGACGCACGCGCCTCAGGTCGCCGCCCGCGCGGACCGCCACTATGTCATCAGCAAGGATCCGCTGGCGAAAGGCAAACGCGTCGCCACCCGCGTGACCGAAGTCGCCGCCGACCACCGCCGCGAAGAGATCGCGCGCATGTTGGCCGGCGCCGAGATCACCAACGAGGCGCGCGCGGCGGCGGAGCGGCTGTTGAAGGCAGGTTAGTCATAAGGACTTTTGGCCGCCTTCGCTTCGGTGGCCAACGCGGCCGCTGGTGTCGGCGCATAATGGGTGGGCTTGGGTCCGCCGTGCGCATGACGCATGCGGGCCTCGTCTGGTGTTTCCAGCAAATCCTTGGCCGCCATCGCCGCCTTGCGGTCGACCGGGCGCGGGGAGGGATCGTTGGGCAGCGGCATCATATTCGCGTGGTAGTAAGCCATCTTCTGCGCGGCGGGGTCGACCTTGCGTGCGGGATCGATGTCGCGCTCGTTGGTGGCGCGCGGGGTCACCACCACGCCGTTGACGATCTCGTGGTCGAGCCACCATTTCTTCGCAAGATTACGCCGGCCATTTCCGATCCAGTCATCGAACCAGGTGGCGAACGGCACCATCAGTGGCTTCAGGTACATTGCGTTGACGCCGAGCCAACTCGCCACCCGCGTCAGCACGGCGCCGTCTGCATCCACCACCTTGTTGATCGGGCAGGTCTTCATGCAGCGTCCGCAGGCCGAGCCGCGCGCGTTAGTGAGGCGATAGCGCGTGCAGCGCTCGACGTCCGGCTTCCATATTTCGTAACCGTTGAACATCACCTTGTCGCCGAAGGGGATGGCGTCGCAGGGGCATTCACGCGCGCATTTGAGACAATTGGAGCAGAAAGTCTGCAGGCCGAAGTCGATCGGCTGGTCCGTGTCCATGGGGAAGTCGGTCGTCAGCACCACCGACTTGAAGCGCGGGCCGACGAAAGGATTGAGCACCAGTTCGCCAATGCGAGAAAGTTCGCCCAAGCCCGCCCAAAGAATGAGCGGAATGTGCAGCACGTCGGAATCGGCGTTGGTCTGCGAGCGCGCCGAGAAGCCGAGCTCGCGCAACAGCTCCGCCATGATGCCGGCGATCACCGCGCCGCGCAGATAGGCGCGCATCGACTGCGAGCCGGAGATCCAGTCGTCGCCACTCGCGCCCTCCATGGTGTCGAAGCCCTGGTCGATCAGCATGACCACGGCGTTGCGGTGATAGGGCGCAATCTCGCTGCCGTCCTCCTTGTGCGAGAACCAGGCATAGCGCGGAATCTCGCAGATGCCGGTGAGGTCGGAGCCGAGCGCGTAGGACAGTGACTTGATCGCGTCCGCATTGGCCTGCGCATTGCGGTAGCGCGCGCGATCGACCGCCGGCGCCGGTTGCCCGCCCTGGAACGGCACCAGCGAGCGGATCACCTGCAACAGGCTCCACGACAGCGGTGTCTTGAAGGCAAAGCGCGTGCGCTCGGTCTTGGCCTTGTCACCGAGGTCGCCATGCAGCGCGCGCTGGAAGAAGGCGGCGCGTTTCGGCACCTGCGGCACCTCGTCGTCGAGGATGAGGGTGGTCGGGCGCGCGACCCGTTTCACGGTCTCCATCGGAAAGCGCGACAGATGCGTCTTGCGTCCCTTTTGCCGCTTGCGCTCACGACCGGACTGCGCGCCGTTCAAGCCCAGCCAATAGGCGAGGCCGCGCGCGTTCAGGGCGCTCTCATGCAGTGGCGCATCGGTTTCGAGTTCGTAGTCGGTGGTGACCACGGCAATCGAGAAATCGCCGAGATAAGGATTGCGCAAGCCGTTGTCGCTGCGCACTGCCATTCCCGCCAGCACCGCCAGCCGTTCGGCGTCGACCAGGCTCACGCCGGAGAAATGCGCGCGGGCGGCAAAACCCATGGCGCGGATGTGGCCGGCGACGCAGACCGCGATCTCGGCCGCGCGCATGTCGGCGATTTCGGCGCGCGCGGGCGCGATCCATTCGCGCGCCAGATTGTCCGGTTCCGGCAAGCGCGGACGCTCGACCAGAATGACGGCGGCAAAGCCATGTGTGGGATGGTCACCGCCGGCGAGCCACCCGTTTTCCGGCATCCGGCAAATCCCCACCTGCGCCGCATCGAGGAAATAAGCCGCGCCCTTGATGTCGGCTGAACGGCGGACGAGGTCGTCCGGCACCGGCGCTTGGCTTGGCGCCGGCGCGCCATCGGCGAACTTGGCGAACATCTCGCGATAGTGCGCTGCCGCCCGCGCCAGCGGCCCCTCGGGCGCGCTCTCCGCGCTAGCTGCCACCGGCGGCCGCGCCGCCTCCAGTTGCGCCACACTCGCGTCGCGCGCCAGCGTCTCCAGCGGGAAGGGGCCGAGGTGGTAGGGGCGGTTCTTGCCGCGCGGGTGGATCAACATGGGAACGTTACCGGTCATTCCGGGGCCGGCCGAAGGCCGGAACCCGGAATCCAGATGCGAATGCTACTGCGCGATGACGGGATAGAGGTCTTTCCAATCCGGATTGTCCTTCTCAATCAGTGCAATTTTCCACGCGCGGCGCCACTTTTTGATTTCCTTTTCGCGCATAATTGCGCTTGTCGGGTCGTCGTAAACCTCGAACCAAACCAAGCGACGGACATCATAGTTCGATGTGAAACCCGCGAGCAACCTCTCCCTATGTTGGTAAACTCGACGCACAAGGTCGCGCGTGACGCCAAGATAGAGCGTTCCTTGTTTTTTGCTCGCGAGCAGATAGACGTAGAACAACTGAGATCCCCGGAATCGGCTCTGGATTCCGGGTTCGCGGGCTGATGCCCGCGCCCCGGAATGACCGAGAATAGCATGGCCAAGCAAGACCCGACCAAGATCGCCCCTGAGGATCTCACCGAAGCCCAGGCCAAGGCCGAGCTGATGCGGTTGGCGCTCGAGATCGGCGCCAACGACCGCCGCTATTACCAGGAGGACCAGCCGACGCTGACGGACGCGCAATACGACCGATTGCGCGAGCGCAACAAGGCGATCGAGGCGCGCTTCCCCAAGCTGGTGCGCGCGGATTCGCCGTCGAAGCGCGTGGGCGCGGCGCCCGCGCGCGGCTTCGCCAAGGTGCGCCACGCGGTGCCGATGCTCTCCCTCGACAACGCATTTGCCGAGGACGACGTGCGCGATTTCGTCGGCCGCATCCGCCGTTTCCTCAAGCTCGGCGAAGACGACAAGATTTCGTTCAGCGCCGAACCCAAGATCGATGGCCTGTCGATGTCGCTGCGCTACGAGGGCGGCGAACTGGTCACTGCGGCGACCCGCGGCGACGGCGCCGAGGGCGAGGACGTCACCGCCAATATCAGAACGCTGAAAGCGGTGCCGCAGAAGCTCAAAGGCAAGAACGTGCCGCCGGTCTGCGAGGTGCGCGGCGAGGTCTACATGACCAAGGCCGACTTCCTCAAATTGAACGATCGGCAGAAGGAGGCCGGCGAAACGATCTTCGCCAATCCGCGCAATTCCGCCGCCGGCTCGCTGCGCCAGAAGGACCCGAAGATCACCGCGTCACGGCCGCTCGGTTTCTTCGCTTACGCCTGGGGCGAGATGAGCACGATGCCGGCCGACACCCAGAGCGGCATGATCAAGTGGTTCGAGCAATGCGGCTTCGACACCAACCCGCTTACCAAGATTTGCCACTCGGTCGAGGAACTGCTGGCCTTCCACCGCAAGATCGAGGAACAGCGCGCCGGGCTCGACTACGACATCGACGGCGTGGTCTACAAGGTCGACCGGCTGGACTGGCAGGAGCGGCTCGGCTTTGTGTCGCGCAACCCCCGCTGGGCCATAGCGCACAAGTTCCCGGCCGAGCGCGCCATCACCGTGCTCAACGACATCGAGATCCAGGTCGGCCGCACCGGCGCGCTGACGCCGGTGGCCAAGCTGGAGCCGGTCGGCGTCGGCGGCGTCATCGTGCAGAACGCGACCTTGCACAACGAGGACTACATCAGGGGCATCGGCGGCGACGGCGAGCCGTTGCGCGAGGGCCGCGATATCCGCATCGGCGACACCGTCATCATCCAGCGCGCCGGCGATGTCATCCCGCAGGTGGTCGACATTGAGCTCGACAAGCGCCCGAAGAACGCCAAGCCCTATCATTTCCCGAAAAAGTGCCCCTGCCATTTGCACACCGACGTGGTGCGCGAGGTCACCGCCACCGGCGAGGAGGGCGCCCGCGCCCGCTGCACCGGCGAGTTCGCCTGTCCGTTTCAGAAGATCGAGCATCTCAAGCTATTCGCCTCGCGCCGCGCCTTCGACATCGAGGGCCTGGGCGAGAAGCAGGTCGAATTTTTCTTCGAGAAAGGCTGGGTGAAGGAACCGGCCGACATCTTCACGCTTGAGAACCGCAACAACAAGATCAAGCTGCAGGACGAGGAGGGCTACGGCGAAACCTCCGTCCGCAATCTGTTCGGCGCCATCCGCGAGCGGCGCGAGATTTCGCTCGATCGTTTCATCTATGCGCTTGGCATGCGCCATGTGGGTGAGACGACGGCAACGGCACTGGCGCGCGGCTACGGCTCGTGGAAGGCGTTCCACGACGCCTGCCTCAAGGTCGCCAAGGGCGACGAGGAGACGATTGCCGAGATGGACGCACTCGACCAGATCGGCGACACCGTGATCGAGAGTATCAAGGCTTATTTCGGCGAAAGCCATAACCGCGGCATTGTCGAGCGGCTGACCAAGGAAGTGACCATCATCGACGCCGAGAAGCCGAAGTCGGATTCAAAGATCGCCGGCAAGACCGTGGTGTTCACCGGTTCGCTCGAAAAGATGACGCGCGACGAGGCCAAGGCCCAGGCCGAGCGCCTCGGCGCCAAGGCATCGGGCTCGGTGTCGAAGAAGACGGATTACGTGGTGGCCGGGCCGGGCGCGGGCTCCAAGCTCAACGAGGCCAAGAAGCTGGGCATCGAAGTCTTGACCGAAGACGAGTGGCTGAAGCTCATATCTTAGTCATTCCGTGGCGCGGCCTTTAGGCCGCGAACTCGGAATCCATAACCCCGGCGCTGCGGTGTATGGATTCCGGGTCCGCTCACCATAGCGCGTCGAAGACGCGCGTAAACGCGCTTATGGTTCGCGTCCCGGAATGACTGCGATGGTCACCGTCGCGCCAGCACCCAAGACGCCACGCCGTCCCTGACCTGCCGGGTGGATTGGGGAGGGTTCGCCAATTGAAGGGCAACCGGACATTTCGCGGACGGTGTAAGACTGGCGCTTATGACCCGACTCGGATATGCGCCCAGTTGCAGATTTTGGAAATGTGAAAAGCAATTTAGCTGCAAACTTGGTCGCACGGTGGCCACCTATTGGAGCAGCCTTTACGCAGAATGCGCTGCCCCGCTCACGCCGATTTTGCCATCGACGTCTGCACAGCACCTCGCACAAGATCGATGAGATCGAGCGGGTTGGCCGGCTCCGCGTCGCCACGCCAGGCGACATGCTGGTCGGGGCGCACCAGAACGAGTTTATGACGATAGAGCTTCGGCGCCTCACGCGATCTCACGTCCAGAACCTCAAGCGGAAGGCCGCGCTGCGCGGCCGCCGCCACGATGCCGGCGACACGTACCGTCGGGTCGAGGCGTAGTAGCGTATAATCCCGCCCCATCGCGTCGTAGAGCGAGCGGGCTCCTTCGAGCCAGATGTGCGGCACACGACAGCCGGGCACCGTGGTCGAGGTGAATGTGCCCATCGTATAAGTGGGCGCCCGCTCGCCGTCGTATGCGACGATTGGGGACTGATCGTAGAAGTAGCCGAAGTTGAGACCGCCGCAGCATTGCTGCTCGACGTCGAGTGTGTAGGCGAGTTGTCCGGCGACGGCGCGCGCGGTCCCGCCGACCGCATCCAACCGCTCGATTTCCGGCGACAATTCGTTGCGCTGCATCATCACTTGCCGTCCAATGTCCGAAATTATGCGCGACGCCTGCTCCGTGATCGGCTTGCGTTCTGCTTCGTAGGCATCGAGAATTTCGGGCGTGGCCCAGCCGTGAAGGACAGCCGCCAATTTCCAGGCAAGATTGGCCGCGTCCGCTATGCCGGCACTCATGCCGAATCCCCCGAGCGGCATCCAAACGTGCGCGGCGTCACCGCAGATGAACACGCGCCCGTCGCAGAACTTGCTCGCGACGAGTTTGCGGGCGATCCAATCCTCGCAGGACAAGAGCTCGTACTCGAACTCAGGCCCGACGCCAAGAATTGAGCGGATCACCCAATCACGATCCAGGTGATCCAGCCCGGTCTCTCCAGGATAGGAGAAATTTTGCAGGTTCCAGGTGTCCCGCCCGTCGACGGCCATCGTCACTCCGCAGCGGCGCGGATTAAGTGAAAAGTAGAGCCACGCCGGTTTGCCGGGCAGCAAGCTCCTGAGCTGCGGTGCCCGGATATAGAACGATTGCGCGTACTGCAGCAGCGGATTGCCGGTGAATTCGGAGTCGATTGATTTGCGCACAAACGAGCTCGCGCCATCGCATCCAACGAGGTAGTCGCATTCGACCGTTGAACGCGTGCCGCTATCAAGGTCTAGGGTGCTTGCGGTCACGCCCTGCTGGCTTTGAGTGAGGCTGGTGATCTCTGTGCGATGCTGAATGCGGATGCGCGGCTGCTCTGCAGCGTGGGCGAACAGCACTGGCTCAAAGAATTTCTGATTGCAGCGATGCGTGTGCTCGGGTGTCGGCCAGGCAGTGTCCGGCCCGACTGCTGCAGCAGTGCCACGCGCGCCGCGCGCCGGAATAAGTACCCGGGAGAGCTCGATGCCGGTGACGCTCGTCGCCGAGACAATGTCGTTGGGGTAGTCCGGAGGCAGCCCAATGGCGCGTAGCTTCTCGGCAACGCCGAGCCGCCGGAATATCTCCATGGAGCGGGCGCCGATCTGTCCGCACTTCACGTTTGGCGGGTCGTTGAGAGAGCGGCGCTCTGCGACGACGACATTGATGTCTCGCCAGGCCAGATCCATGGCCAGTGTTAGGCCGACGGGGCCACCGCCAACGATCAGCACCCCGGTCCTCATACCCGCACCCCCCGAAGATGCCGCTCGTGAGCTATCCTAGCTAGCAGCGGCCAAACGGTAAAGTTGACTATGCCTGCTGCTGAATTGGAGAAATTGGCTCGAAACAGGCTTTCTCATTCCTTCTTCCAAACCAGAATGCCGCGCATCACTCTATCGCCGAAGTTTGCATAACGTTGGGGCGCGGCTTCGATGTGTAATTCGTCGCCAATGAGCTTGTAAAACCGAACCTGCTCGGAGCCGTTCCATGACTCATCCGCTGCTATATCGACCTCAATCGTTACCTTATTTCCCTCGGTTCGATATTTGCCCGAATAGGCAAGCAGCGATTTGAAAGCGGCAACACGATCTTCGTCATTCTGCGGAACACTACGGCCTTCCGCTGTCTGAATAACCATCCACCGGCCTTCGGGGGTCATGACAATGTAGCCGTTTGGATTCACTCCCCATACCGGCTTTTGCTCTTTTGTTTCCAAATCCTCCAAAACGCACGACAGGATTTTCCAAGTGCCGACAAGACTTCTGTTGCTGCCCATCTCCGTGTCCTCGCGAGGAGAAGCCAATATACCCAGGAAATGGACCGCAGTTAATGGCCCGTTCCTGCCGTTCCTTGCGCCGTGGCGGGACGTCGGCACCAAGAGAATAGCGGCCCTGAAGAGAACATCGCGGCTTGGGCCGCATTTGGCCCCCTAGCCGAAATTCGGATCACTTCGACGAAGATCTGCTCGGAGTAGAATCGCGGACATGGAGCGATACGGCGCGCAGTCTCAATATTGGCGCAATCTTCAGCTTCGCAGCCGCGCCAACGCCCAAAACGCCAATCCCGTCGCCACCACCTCGGCCGCCATCATCCACGCCATCGGCATGGCCGTTGCCGCGCCCGCGAGCAACAGCGCGACGCCTTGCGTCGCCGCCGCGCCCAGCGCCATCTGCACGAAGCCGGTGAGGCCGGCGGCGCTGCCGGCCGCGTGCGGGCGCACGCTCACCGCGCCGGCGATGGCGTTGGGCAGCAGCACGCCGTTGCCGTAGGAGATCACGAGCTGCGGCACGAAGATGGTCACCGGGCCGGCCTCCGGCACGGTGGCGATAAGCGTTACCGTCAGGCCGACGCCGATGAGCTCGGCCACCACGCCGGCCGTGATCATGGCGTCGACGCCCCAGCGCTGCGACAGCCGCGAAGCGGTGAAGTTGCCGCTCATGTAGCCGAGCGAGGTCAGCGCGAACCACAGGCCGTATTCGGCCGAGGTGCGGCCCATGATAGTCACCACCGCGTGCGGCCCGCCGCCGAGGAAGGTGAAGAACGGCATCGAGCCGAGCGCGCCGGCCAGCACATAGCCGTGGAATTTCGCGCTCGTGAGCAGCGCACGCCATTCCTGCCAGAGCTTGGCGGGCGCGGCCGCCGCGTCCACCGCCCGCGTCTCCGGCAGCACCGGCACCGCCCAGGCGAGCACCATGCCGGCCATCACCGCGATGAACAGGAAGATCGCTTCCCAGCCGAAGGTGGTGTCGAGGATGCCGCCGATCAGCGGCGACACCATGGGCGCGATCACCACCGCGGTGGTGACCAGCCCGATCATGGCGGCGGCGCGGTCGCGCTCGTAGAGGTCGCGGATCATGGCGCGGCCCATGACGATGCCGGAGGCCGCGCCGACCGCCTGCACGATGCGGGTGACGATCAGCGCCTCGATCGAGGTGGCCGCGAAGGCGGCAAGCGACGCCAGCATGTTCAGCGTCAGCCCGGCCAGCACCACCGGCCGCCGCCCGAAGCGGTCCGACAAGGGCCCCAGAAAAAGCTGCGCGCTGGCGAGACTTCAGGAGATAGAGCGACACCGTAAGTTGTACGGTGCCGGCGTCGGTCGAAAGCCGCGTGGCAAGGCCGGGCAGCGCCGGCACCAGGATGTTGAGCGTGGCCGGCCCGATGGCCGTCATCGCGATCAACAGCGTCAGCAGGCGCCAGTTCGGCGCCGTCACCGGCCGTGTCTTCGCTTGGATGTCGTGCACGATGCCCCGGCGATGTCCGCGCTGATTGCGGCGTATGCTCCTACACCGGCCTGGTCGCCTGCTCCAGCCACCGCTGCGTCTCGCCGTCGACCAGCGGCCCGATCACTTCCTGCACGCGCGCGTGATAGCTGTCGAGCCAGTGCCTTTCCTTCGACGTCAGCATGCGGGTGTCGATCAGCGTGCGGTCGATCGGCGCGAGCGTCAGCGTCTCGAAGGCGTTGAGCGGCTTCTCGGCGCCTGGCGGCTCGGGCGCGGCGATCACCAGCACCAGGTTCTCGGTGCGGATGCCGTAGGCCGCGGTCTTGTAGTAGCCCGGCTCGTTGGACAGGATCATGCCGCGCCGCAAGGCGACGTGGCCGAGCTTGGAAATGCGCGCCGGCCCCTCGTGCACCGACAGATAGCTGCCGACGCCGTGACCCGTGCCGTGGTCGAAGTCGAGTCCGGCCTGCCACAGCGCGATGCGCGCCAGCGGATCGAGCTGAGCTCCGCTGATGGTCTCGGGAAATTCGGCGGTGGCAATCGCAATGTGGCCCTTGAGCACACGCGTGAAGCGGTCGCGCATTTCATCGGTCGGTTCGCCCACCGCGATGGTGCGGGTGACGTCGGTGGTGCCGTCCTCGTATTGCGCGCCGGAATCGATCAGGAACAATTCGTTCATGCCGATGACGCGGTTGCTCTCGCGGGTGACGCGGTAATGCACGATCGCGCCGTTCGGGCCGGCGCCGGCGATGGTCGGGAACGACACATCCTTCAGCAGACCGGTGTCACGGCGGAAGCTTTCCAGCGCCGCCACCGCGTCGATCTCGGTGAGCTTAGCCGTAGGCGCTTCGCGCGCGAACCAGGCGAGGAAGCGCGTCAGCGCCGCGCCGTCGCGCTTGTGCGCCTCGCGCGAGCCGGTGATTTCGGCGTGGTTCTTCACCGCCTTCATGAGCGTGATGGGATCGGCGCCACGCGCCGGCTTGCCGCCATGGTCCGACACCAGCCGCGTCAGCGCGTCGGCCGCTGTGGCTTGATCCAGCCGTACCGTCTTGCCGCTCAATTGCGCGAGATCGTGCGTGAGGTCGTCGGGAGCGCGCAAGTCGGCAATATCGATAAGTGCTGCGCGCACTGTGTTGTCGAGTTTGGTGGCTTCGATGTAAAGCGCGGGCTTGCCCTCGCGCGGCACGCTGGCGAAGGCGAGCGCCAGTGGCGTGTGCGCGATATCGCTGCCGCGGATGTTGAAGGTCCAGGCGACGTTCTGCGGGTCCGACACCACCAGCACGTCGGCGCGCGCCTTGGCGATCTCGGCCTGGATGCGCCGCAGCTTGTCGGCCGCGCTTTCGCCGGCGTACTTGATGTCGTGCAGCTTGACCGGCGCGGAAGGTGGTGGCGGCCGGTCGGTCCACAAGGCGTCGATCGGGTTGTCCTCGACCGCGACCAGTTCCGCGCCGGCATCGGCGCAAGCCTTGCGCAGGCGGTCGGCGCCTTCCGTCGTGTGCAGCCAAGGGTCGTAGCCGAGCTTGGCGCCGGACGTGAGGTTCGTCTCCAGCCACTGGTCGGGCGGGCTTTCCACCAGATGCTCGATGGAGAACAGCTCACGCTGCACCTGCGCGTCGGCCTGTACCGTGTAACGGCCGTCGACGAATAGCGCGGCGCGCCCGGCGAGCACGATCGCGGTGCCCGCCGAGCCGGTGAAACCAGTAAGCCAGGCCAGCCGCTCCTCGCTCGCGGGCAGGTATTCGTTCTGCTGACGGTCGGCGCGCGGCACGACGAGACCATCGAGCCCGCGCCGGGTGAGCTCGGCCCGCAACGCCGCCACCCGGGCCGAACTCTGGGCGCGCGCGCTTTCGTCATCAAACGTCTGGAAATGGGCTTCGAACATGGGGCCGCACTCTAGCGCGTGATCCGAAAAAAGCATGCCCCCGGGCTCGACCGGGCGGCACCTGTTTTCGAAAAAGATCACGCGCCTCGGAAAACGATCGCCGATTGGGGCAACGCAGGCATGCGGCAACGGGTTGGCGGCCGCCGGAGGGAGGCGCGGGAGGACGCGAGGCGGAATCTTGCTGCGCGTCTGCCGGCCCGCTCCGCAACAATCCGCGGCTACGGCCATGCTTTTTGCAATGCAACAACGCCGCCTCGAAAACCTCGCCGGCCTTGCTGCCAGACTGACAAATTCATGCCTAAAACAGGCACCTTCCATGCAATGTCATGGGTTCTTCGCAACCGCAATATAGTTTATGTGCGTTGCAACAGTCAGGGCGCGAATCGGCCGGGCCGTCCGTTGAACTGGTCGAACGCGAGAAGGAGAATTACCAGATGAGTTCCGTCACCTTTGGCGAGAGCTACGTCCCCGCCGCCGAACCGGCTGCCGCGCGCAAGGGCTGGTTTGCCCGCTTCCTAGACCGCGTGATTGAGGTGCGCATGCAGCAGGCGGCCCGCGAGGTCGAACTGCACCTCGGCTATCTGCCCTATGAGTTCGGCCGGCGCGGCGACCTCGCCGTCAAAGCCGACCGCAAGGACCTGCCATTCGGGCGTTGATTCAACACCCCTGTATGACGCTGAAGCCGCCCCGGGTGTCCTTTGCCCCGGGGCGGCTTCATTTTGCTTGTTCCAGGATCGATATCTGACCGACGCCCGCCCATTCCGGCTGCGGCTATTATCGCGCGCAGGCTTGCCGCTAGTTTAGCGTCGTCCCCTGAATGTGCGCGCAACGGGAATCGAGGATCGCGCGCGCCGTTGACTGCTGCAATTGCTCGTACGCGACCCGGTATTCTTCGAGGCGGCTCGCTGAGGACGCGGAAACGGATCGCGGCGAGGCCAGGATGATGCGGGTCGTTTCCCACGGAAGTCGGATCGTTTTTGCCAGGGCAAGGAAGGGTTCGCCGTCGGAATCGTCGAAGATATTCGTGACGACGTCTTCCGGCACGTGGGCCATCAGCGCGAGCGCGACGACAAGCTCTTCGACGCGGGCAGTCCTTGCGAATTCCTCCAGCTTGGCCCGGTTCAATTTGCCCGCCCGGTTCAAAGAATGGACGCGCACGCGCGCAGCCGCGTGTTGCGGCGTGTGCGTCGCCGCTTCGCTACGGATGTGCTCGGTCACCTCGTTGACGGCGCGGTCGATTTCGTGAGCTGCGTGCCCGCGCTCAGCTTGCAGCGCGGCTCTTACCACGTCGGAGGCCGCTTCGAGCAGCTTCTCGAACAGCGCCTGAGGAAGATCCGCCCGCCCGCCGACGCAACCCGTCAGCGCGTCGTCGCCCTTCGCGCGCTTGACGAGGATAGAGAAACTGTTCCTGG
This sequence comes from uncultured Pseudomonadota bacterium, assembly GCA_963732895.1. Taxonomy (GTDB): domain Bacteria; phylum Pseudomonadota; class Alphaproteobacteria; order Rhizobiales; family Xanthobacteraceae; genus Pseudolabrys. The sequence continues at coordinate 499,453 of CAVTBG010000004.1, forward strand.
AAAACCGCGCACCCGCATTCTTCGCGGTGCTCAACAGCACGTCCCGGTCGCCGCGCTTGACCAGCACGTCCGTCACCGCCTCCGACAACCTCTTGCGCTGAGAGATGGCCAGCATGTGGTCCTGGGTCTTCGTTACCGCGCATTCGATCAGGGTCGCGTCATCCAACGTTTCCGATTGCTTGAGCACGGCCGAGGCGACGTCGATCACGTCGTCGCAAGCCAGCCGGTGCAGCACTTTGGGGGGCGCCTTGGCGACCGGGCCGAGCCGGATCGCCAGCAGAGCGCGGGCTGAGTCGTCGATCGACTCCAGCAGTTGGACGAAAATCTCGTCGATGAGCCCGATCTCGTCGGAGGTAAATTGCTCGGCGCCGACCAGATAGAGATCGGTCAGATGGCGCAGCGTCAGTGCGCGCCGGTCGGGCGCTATGTCGCCGAGCTTGCCGTAGAGATCGTGTATGAGCATTTGTGCGGGGCCCATGGCCGGTGGACGTCCTGGTGGCCTGTTGAGCCGTACTGTGCCGGCCGAAGGTTTGTTGGGCTGGCCGAATAGCCAACCATTTCGACAGATTGGCCAATTTTCGTTATTAATCCCTAAACCATAGGGTCATTTGCTCGTATTGCGTGCCTGGCGGGGCCGATGCACCTGTCCCGGCACTGCAAGGGGCGGTGCCGGGCGGCAAAAGGCGTCTATTTTCGAGCGATTCTGGATGCAAAGGGGAAACGGCCGGGGCAATTTGGCCCTTTCTCGCCGGGCCCCCGGCGAAGCAGCCGTCGGCGGAGGACAAGCGTGACCCAGCCTTCGAGCAAAATACGACGTTCGGTCACGAGCCCCTGGGTCCGATAGATGGCCTGCACCGCATTGGCGTGGGCCGGCAGCAGGCCGGACAGCACGATGCGGGCATGAGGCGCCGCCAGGCGCCGGATCGGCACGGCCAGCCGGGTGAGAGGGCCGAGCAGGATATTGGCGAAGATCAGGTCGTAAGGGCCTCGGCTCGTCACCGACCGGGCGCGCGCCCCGGCCGCGTGCACCGTGGTGATGAAGGGCGCAACACCGTTGAGCCGGGCATTGCCGCACGCCGCGTCGACCGCAAGCCGGTCGATGTCGCTCGCCGCGACCGGCACGCGCAGGCGCTTCGCCGCCGCGATTGCGAGCACGCCGGAGCCGGTGCCGATGTCGAGCACGTTACGAAACAATCGCCGCTTCGCCAGATCATCCAACGCCAGCAGGCAGCCGCGTGTGGTGCCGTGATGGCCGGTGCCGAAGGCGAGCGCGGCCTCGATTTCGATGCCGAGCGCATTGACCGGCACCGCTGAGCGGTCGTGGCTGCCGTGCACGACGAAACGGCCGGCGCGCACCGGCTTGAGGCCGGCGAGGCTCTCCGCCACCCAGTCGACCTCCGCCAGCGGCTCGAACGTGAGCGCCGCAGCGGCCTCCGCGCCCGACACCATGCCCACCAGCGCGCGCACCGCCGCCTCGTCCGGGGCCGCGCGGAAATAGACCGCCATCTGCCAGCCGCCATCGTCGCCCTCGAACGCGGCGGCCGCCGTGTCGTCGGGATCGAGCGTCTCGTCGAGCGCGCTGGCGAGCGCGCGCGCGGTCTTCTCGTCGGTGGCTAAGCGGGCGACCACGGTGTGCATGGCGGATTCTTAGCCCGGCCATTGATTCCTGTCGCCGGCCATTCTTTTTGCTTGCGCATGGTCTTGTCCGAAAACCGGTTCCCATCCCCGATCAAGTCGAGGACAGGCTTTTCGGGGTCATGCGCGGGTGGGTTGGTGAATGCAGTCGCGGCGGTTATAGAGGCGCCCATGATCCAGCCGCCGACCCCGGCCGATACGGACGCCCTCGACCTCGCCCGCCGCAGCGGCTGGCCGGAGGACCTGCGCGTCCTCATCGCCCGCTATCCGCGCGAGCAGTGGGACGGCCACGCCAACCTCGGCGAGATGGCGCGCTTCTGGCTGTCGCGCCACGCCATGTTCCGCGAACTCGCCGGCATGATCACCGCCATCGCCGAGCGCTTCCGCGCCGGCGAACTGACGCCGGCGGAATTCCCGCGCGTGTTCGTGCCGCGCCTTCAGTTCATGCTGGAGCAGCTCAACGTCCACCACCAGATCGAGGATTACCATCACTTCCCGCGCATGCGCGCGGCCGACGACCGCCTGGCGCGCGGCTTCGACGTGCTGGAGGCCGACCATCACCACATCCACGCCGACATGGCGGCGACGGCGGAGGCCGCCAACGCCATGCTGCGCGCGCTGCAAAGCGACGCCGATATCCTGCGCCGGTGCGGCGACGACTACGCGGCCGTGAGCGGCAAGCTGCTGGCGGGGCTCGTGCGCCATCTCGACGACGAAGAAGACCTGATCGTGCCGCTCATCCTCGACCGCGGCGAGGACGCGCTCGGCGTCAGCCATCACGGATGACGCGGCTGCGCCCGATCCCGCTAAGCGGGACCGGTTTTCGAATTGGGGCGCGGACTCATAAACGCGCAGCCAAATCCGAATGGATGCAAGCTTGGCAACGCAGCAATTCGGTCGCTTTCGGAGCGAAGCGGAAGTGGGCCAGGACGCAAACCCAACTGACTCGGTCGAAAATGATCCAAAGCACCCCTATAAACAAGGCATCGGCCTTGCGCGTGTTTTGACATTTGAAAACTCCCGACGATTTACAATTCAGCGCCGCTGGTATGAACGGGAATTTGAGACCAGATATGAAAAGACCCCGGCCTGTGGTCCGGAGCCTTTTCCGACAACCTGGAGCTATCCACACGGTCCTGCAGCCGTATCGGTGATGCACGCTCGGAGTTTTGTCTCAATCTAGCATAGCGGCAATCGCTGCCGCTTTCCTATGCGGTCGAGCATGCCATTTGCAGAGACGACTATTTAAGAGCGGTGGAGACCGAGCTGAAAGTGGCATTCAGGTTGCTGCCGACGGTCTGGACGGCAGCAATGATGGCCACGGAGATACCGGCAGCTATGAGACCATATTCAATCGCGGTCGCGCCGCTCTCGTTCTTGAGGAAACGCATAAACTGGCTACGCATTGTAGCTACCTCCATATGGGTAGATACGTCGCCCTAGGCAAATGGATAGCAGCAGGATCTTTCAAATAGGTAATTGGAAACGACTTCATTTTGCGAAAACTGTCACGGTTTGTGGCCCTTCCGTCCGACGCCGCTCTTGGCAACAGGCCGGCTTCCGTCCGTTGTTGGCCGATTGTGTTGAAAAAGTCCGAGTGACGCTGTGACCAATTTTTTTAAGCGGCACAGGCTCTCTTTTGGAAAGCGGACGCGGGGAACCTCATCTTTTGTCTTTCGACGACCGTGGCAGTCTCTAAATGGAATTGCAGCGTCAATCCGAGCCGAGCAAATATAACGAAGTCATTTTGACGGTTTTTATTCTGGCTCAACTTTCGACTTTTTCAACACAGTCGGCCCTTAACGACCAATCGCGGCAACGCAGCACTCCGGTCGCTTTCTGAGCGAAGCGGACAATCATTGAATTGCGCTTGCCGAACCGTATTTATGAGTACGCGGCCTGGATCACGCGCTGAGAAAAATCATCTTCCAAACAAGAAGAACGGGAACGGCAGTGGGCCGTCGTCGTAAGGGTCGCGCGGCGGCGGGACATAGTCCGCCTGCGGCGGCTCGCGGTAGCCATAGCCGCGCCCGTTGTCGTCGTAATAGCTTTGGTCGTTGCTCCAGCGCCGCTGATAGCGCGGCGCGGCCGTGGTGGTGATGTCCTGCGGCGCGCTTTGCGCCACCGCCGGCGCGGCGCGCGGGATGCGGCCGGTGAGCACGACCTCGGTGTTCGCCATCTTCTCGTGCTTCACCAAAGCCCACAGCGTGGCGGCGTTCTTCACCGACAGCCGCACGCAGCCGTGCGAGGCCGGCCGCCCGATGCTCGTGTGGTTGGTGCCGTGGATGGCGTGGCCCTGCTTGGTGAAGAAGATCGAATAGGGCATGGGCGCGTCGTCCCATTCGTCGCTGTGGTGGTCCTTCTCCATGCGGAACGGCTTGAAGTCGCCGCCCGGCGTGTCGTAGCGCGCGATGCCGGTCGACACCGGCCACTGGTAAAGGAACTGGCCGTCCTCGGAGACGGTCATCTGCTGGGTCGACTTGTCGATCTGGATGAGCAGCTTGGCCGCAGCCGGCGCGGCGGCAAGCGGCAACGCCAGCAACCCGGCGAACAAAGGCGCGATGAGGCGGCGGCGACGCATGACACACTTCCCTTCCGACCCACCCCATACCCTAACACGCCGGGGCGAGATTTGTTGCGGATCAAGGTTTTGTTTTAGGGGGGCGGTTTTACCTCTCCCCGCTAGTGGTGGGAGCGGAAAACGTCCCCGCCGATGGGCCTTTCGTCACCTCGATGGCATCGCCATATCAAGGCGAGCCGCCGCCGGCGACAACCCGGACCAAGGTCCCGCCTACCCGAAAGCCCGCGTCATGTCCGAGCCGCTCGTCGTCGTCATTCCCCACCGTCTCGGCAAGGACGAGGCGCTCAAGCGCATCAAGGGCGGCATCGGCCGCGCCAAGGGCGAATTCGCGCGCTTGCTCACCATCGAGGAGGAGCGCTGGGAAGGCGACCGCCTGCACTTCCGCGCCGCCGCGCTCGGCCAGCGCGCGTCCGGCTTCATCGACGTCGGCGACGCCGCCGTGCGCCTGGAGGTGACGCTGCCCTGGCTGCTCGCGCGCTTCGCGCGCGCGGTGCAGCGTGTGGTCGGGCACAAGGGGCAGCTCATGCTGGAGAAGAAGTAGCCTCCGTCATTCCGGGGCGTCCCGAAGGGCCGAACCCGGAATCCATACGCCCAGTGGTTAAGATACGGCGAGACAGGGGTTATGGATTCCGGGTTCGCTCGCTGGCGCTCGCGCCCCGGAATGACGATTGTTTTTGGCGCGCTCGGCCCGCGTGCCGCTCAACGCGGATATTTGCCCGGCGCCTTGAGGGCCTGCGCAACGGTGCGCGGACGCCGCGCGCCGACGACCTGGGCGATGCACAGGTGGCCGGGCTCGCAGGTGACGATGCAGTCGGTGCCGGTTCCGCCGCGGCAATCCGTGCCGCAGCCGTATCGCTTCGGGCCTTGCGAGAACGAGCCGCCGGCCTGGTCGCAGGTTTCCTTAAGCGCCGCGGCGCTCATCTTGATATGCAGATGGATGTCCCTGGCCAGCGACGGCGCGCTGACGGCCAAGGTCCCACTCACAACGAGCAGGGCGGTCAGATATCGCAAAGCGAATTCCCCCCGGAATGCGTCTCCCCCGAAGGGCATTATAGAGGCCCGGCTCTTCGATCATAGCCCATGCGGGCGGGCTAATTCCCCAGTTCCAGCACCCAATACACGCGGCCCTTATCCGAGCGCGCCGAGGCGATGCCATAGCGGCTCACGCCCTTCATCAGCATGTTGCGCCGGTGGCCGGCCGAGCGCGCCCACATGCCGATGACGCAAGACTCCGTTGCGCAGCCATAGGCGACGTTCTCGGCGGCGGTGGAGGAGAGCGCCGACATGCGCTCGCGGAAGCCGTTGTGATCGAGATGATTGCGCCGCGCGAGATCGTTGGCGTGCCACTGCGCCGCCGCCGCGAGCGCGCCGCTGTAGCGCAACGGCGGCCGGTGGTGCGCGCGGCGATAGGCGTTGAGCGAGAGGGCGTGCGCGGGACTAAAGGACAGGAGGCCGGTCAGGCCGGCAAGCAGCAGACTGACACGCGCCAGGCCGACACCAAGGCGCTTCATCGCTTCAGCCCGGCGCCGTCACAGCACGCAGAGGTATTGCAAGTCGCGCATGCCGAGGCGGCGCGCGGCGCCGCGCGCGAGATCGAGCCGCGCGCCCATGCGATAAGCGATGCCCCACGGTCCGGTGTCATTGACGCGCACCGTGATCGTGCGTCCGTTCCGCGGATTGGTCACCGTCAGATGCGTGCCGAGCGGCCAGGTGCGCGCCGCCGCGGTGTTGCCGTTGGCGTCGAAGACCTCGCCGGTCGCGGTGCGCTTGCCGGAGGCATACCAGCTCGCGAGCACTTCCTGTCCCGCGCACTTGCCCGAACGCTTGACGTATTTGTGAACCGTGGCCCAACCCCCGGCGTCGGCCGCGGTGATGGCGAACAGGCTGATGAGCAGCCCTACGCAAAAACGCTTCATGGAAAATTGCCCCTACTTAATACCACCCAGACTAGCATCGGGTGAGGGTGGCGAGAACAAGGCAGGGTTGTGGCCGCGGTAATCCAGTAATGCCCGGCTGCGGCGATTGGTCGCGAATTGGCGCTGGCGCTTTCTCGCCGCGCAACCTCAAAGGGCGATGATCGCGCTGGATTGCAGCCGCCCCCCGGCCTGACCTTTATTATCAAACGGCCCTTGCCGCCCTCTGTGGTTGGCGCGTTTCGTCGCCATATACGGCGTGCTGTTTGAATGATGCACATTCAAATGATGTTTCATCAATTTTTTTTGGAGCTATGCTCATGACCACCACAAACCAAAATATCGATTCCGCAAAAACCGGAAACGTTGCCGAAACCAAGCAGATCCTGCTCAAGGACATCGGCAGCAAGTGGAACAAGTTTTCCGAGCAAGAGCTTGGCGCGCTCAAGAACCGGGATGACCTCGTCGACCAGGTGGTCGCCAAGTACAGCCTCGACAAGGCCCAGGCGCAACGCGACGTTGACGCCGTGATGAAGGGCCGTCAGATCTGACCTCAATTCATGCGGCGGGGTCGCCCTCGGGCGGCCTCGTCGATTGCCTCAGCATTTGTTGCGCCGAAGGATCCCGTCGCTGCCTGACGGCGGAAAGGCCGACACCATGACAATCAACTTTCCCAATCTCAGCCGCAGCTACGATGCGACGCGGCGGGTGGTCCGCTTTTGGGGATATGACCGCTCGATGGAGACCGCGTTTTTCCTGACGGGGGATGCGCTCCAAAGGCTTCAGCCGAGTTTGCAATTCGAAGAAGACGACGTGTTGCGCGCCTTCGACAGCAACCGCAACCGCATCTACGCGATCGCCGCCAAGGTCTATGCGCGCGGCCGTCGCGGATCTTACGAGATCGCCGCGGCGGACGTTTGATATCGGGCCCGTCACCGACGAAACAACAAAGGAACGAGCAATGGCTAAAAATGCCGAGAAGCCGGTCAAAACGCGCGCGGATGCGATGCCGACCGACGGTTATGTCCTGGCGGTCGATGGCAAGCTGAAGGCGCGCTACGAAACCGAGAAGGATGCCGCCGCTGAAGCCGCGAAACTCAAGCAGCGCTTCCCGGTGATTCAGGTTTCGGTGTATGACGCGAAAGCGGGCATCTACACCGCCGTGAATGCCGAGGAATCGTGAACGCGCAGAAATAATGACTGCCGCGAACGCGCCGCGGTGTTGAATTCGGCTGGAGATCGCACGCGTGCAATGAAGGGCCGCATTTGAAGGCTCTGGCGACCCGCCCGCTCGCGAGGGCCGGCCGCCTCAACGCGTCCCGGACGGCTCATCGTTCAGGCGGCTGTTCGCAGATGGCCCAATTCAGGCGTCATCGAGCATCACGAATCCGAAATTGCAGCGTCGAGCGCTTTAGCCAGGCCTTTCGCCTTGGAGAGAGCGGCCCTGTGCTTGTCGGCGTCGGAGCGATTGTCCTGCGCATCTCCCGTGGCGACCGAGACCATGCATCGGATCGTGTCATTGCCTTGCGTCATCACGACTGAGAACTGGTCCGTGTGACCGCTGCGCGTGACTTCAATGGGTTCCATGAAAACTCCTGTGCCAATCAAGAGTACGGAAATTGAATAGCCCGCTCAATGGACCTTGCGGGGTTTTCGTCTCATGTCGTTTCGTGCATCTCGCAGGTTGCAAGGCCGCCGCGACGGAGCGTGTCTAGCGCCGGCGCCGGTTCGGCGCCGGGACGGGCAACGGCACGTCAGCTTTCGGCACCTCGGCTTTCGCCACTTCGACCGCGGGAAGCGCCGGCGAGACGACGCGCTCGGTAAGCTGCTTCGGCGGCGCCGGCGACGGGGCCGGCGGGCGCGCCGCATGCGTCGGCGCCAAAGTGCTGTAAGCGGCGACCCAGGCGAGCGCGACGATCGCCACCGACAGCACGGCCAGCGTGCGGGCGAGCATCTCGCGCTGCGCCGGGCGGAACGGCCACAGCGCCGGCTGCCAGACATACGCGTCCAGGCGCGCGACGACATAAGCGGCCGTGCGCATAGCGTCCGCGCGCATACGTGCGAGGCCGCGTAGCCATGTCAGCTTGCCGCGACGCCACGTGCGCAGCAAAAGGGTGCGCAGCGGCGGCCGCGGGATGTCCTGCCGCAACGACGGCCCGGGACTGAGCGTGCGGCTGGGGCTCGCATCTGATGCGCCGACGTAGAGATTTTTTCCGCTCGTTCCCGTTCCCGCCTGCGTGGGGACAGGTTCGGCGGGAGTCCAGGTCTTTGGCAATTCAACCTGAACGGATCGGAGGCCAAGGCCTGCGCCGCGCGGCGGGATATTCTGTTCTGTCGCGTCTGCGGACGGCGAACCGGTTGCCACGTCGCCTGCAAACGCTCTGGCGTGCGGCGGCTTGGCCGGAAAATTGGCGCGCGCCTTTCTGCCGCGCCGGCGCTTGCGCGGCGGCGGCGACGCCTCTTGGGCCGGTGCGGTGCTTCCGCCGTGGCGGGATTTTGCTTTTCCCATGCGCTTACGCGTTCCAAAAAATGTCCGGGCAAAGCAGCCCGGCCTTGGCGATCAACGGGTGCGTGAGGCGATTAAGGCCACCGGCGGTGGCGGCGATCAAATGGGAACGCGTGGTAAGCTGAAAAGGTAAGGTGAAAGCGGTGGGTGTTAAGATTAAAGGACGCGGAGAGGGGCGGTTAAGGCGGGGTTTTTGCTTTTAAACGCCCGGGTGTTCGATCATGCGCCCGTGGCGTGGTAACAGGCTTTGAGGGAGAGGATGGCGGCGAGGAGGGTAGGGGGAAGCGAAATCAAGATGGCGGTACGCCTTGCAGGTACCTCTCAACCTTAAGAAGCGAACAAAAAATAGTTCAATAAAATCCCGCTCGGCCCGCTTCGGCGTTGCCGGTAAAGATTGTTGTATTGGGATGTTTTAAGACCCAGTCCGGCACATCAACGTTTTCGATGATGATCAATTGTAAGTCTGGCGGCCAGTTTTTGAGGTCCTCGAACACCCGAGTGCGTAGCTCGCTTCTAGCGACTGATTGATCCAGAGGGTCTTGCGGCTCTGGGGAGCTAAGCGGGTCTCTGTAGGTGAGAAGGGGGGAATCCAATATTAGAAAACCTGGCTGTGGTTGTGAACGCTCGGCGCAAAATCTGACTAACGATATTGAAAATGCAGAATGTAGGATTGCTCTAATGCCCTTGCCATTTGCCGACCTTGGCTTGCCATTGATTTCGATATCCCGTGAACGCAAATCAAAAATCACCCGGCCGAGATCGGGAAATTGCCATGCTTGGAGTGTTTTCTCGACCTCCGTCTCGAATGCAGATCGGATCGGGCCAGGAATTTCCGTGGCAGCGATAGCTGATGTGCTATCGCCTCCGCCTTCGCCCGCCAAATCACTGCGGCGCTCACGAAAACGATCAAGTCTCTCATACAAAGCGAGTTTCGCTTCAACTTGGGTTTGAGCTTCCATAATCCCGCGCACGCGCGCCTGCGCAGATCGAACATCGATACGTTCAAAAGAGAGAGACGCCTCGACTTTTGATAGTTGATTGTAAAGCTGCGACAATTGAGTAGGGATGGCGGCCTGCTCTGATCGCAGCCGGTCTTTCGTGGAAGCGAGCTCTGCTTTGCGAGTGCTAATCTTGTCAATCTCGGCTCTGACTGCAGCGCCGAGTTTTTCAATATTGGCTTCACAGTCTTCCGAGGCACCCTGATGATCTGGAGCCGCTCCACATAGGGGGCAATAACGAGCATCGAGCACTTGGAAAAATGAGCCGGCCTCTTCCACTGCTTCGAGACGAAGTACGTCAGAAGTATAATGCCGGTCGAGTATTTCGAAGCGTTCCAGCAATAGAGATATTTCGTCGTCGCGGTCCGTTAGATTTCCAATTTGGCGACGGACGGAACGTCGAGAGCCGAGTAAGTCCTCGTATGGAGTTTTGATCTCTTCAAGCGCGGAAAACTCGTGGTCAAATGCGGAATCGAGCTTAGATTTTTGATCATTTAGCTCAACTTGATCGGTCTCCGAGGTTTCGAGAAGTCTTGGAAATTTCCGCAATCTCTTGGTCTATGATTTCTAATTCAATTTGTTTGCGAGTTTCCGAATCGGATTTCGGGCGTACTGACTTCTAATTTGCTGTCATCAATGCCAGTTAGGAGCAACTTGAATGCTGACAGCTCTCCTGTCTTCAGCATGACCTGCCCAGTTTCAATTGGGGAGGTCTTGGATTGAATTTTCGTTTCGTCGATGACAAATAAATGCACGAGATCGCGAAAACTCAGATCCCGAGTTTTGCCGGCAGCATTTGTCCGCAGTCGCTTTCCATCCATGCCAAGTATTTGAAGCAAGTATTCGGAGAGCGACTGTCCGCGACCATGCTGTTCAGTGTAGAGCTGACCTTCGCTCTCAGAGGGCCAATTGTCGACGACGCCCGTAACGACACGGATGCCTCCGCCGGCGAATGCCCGACACAGCGTAACAATTGATTCATCCGGCAACTGAATCGTCATCATGCCGGCGTCGTAGCCTTGTCCTTCAGGAGGGATAATCGGTTTCGTGCGGGCGCCAAAAATGAAATCAATAAGCCCCACTAGATGCGATTTTCCGGTATTTGAGCCGCCATAGAGAATATTAAGGCCGCGGTTGAACATAATATCACGCGGTGGCTTTTGTGGTCCCACCACGCGAATTCTTCGCATCTGGATTCCACCAATGGTCATCGAATCTCGCCACCGGTACTTTCGATCGGCTGAAACTCTAGGGCCCAGCGTTCGAATTGCTGAGCAACCAAGTGGTCAAATTCGGAGTCGCCAATCTGTGCCAGCAAATCTGCCAAGTAGCGGGCTGCTTCCTTTAGCCGGCTAGAGTAATCCGTTCTTAGCCAACTAACGAAGTTCGCCGCTTCTTCGCCTGCCTTATAGCGAATTCCGTTATCAGAGAGCTCGCGAGTAACAAGTCCACGGCTTTCCATCAAAAGAAGGCCCCGTTCGACAATTCCGCGACGGACGATCATTTCGGTAGCGCGCTTTGGGATGTCAGGGTGCAGGCTAATAGGGCCGCCGACATCTGAAACGTGTACGACCAAATGATCGAGTTCTACTAATCGCTCCAAACTGAGCGTGACGGGAAAATTTGCTTCAAGGTTTATTACTGCACGAACTCCGGTTTCGAGCGCGCTGTTGAAGAGCAGCGGTGATCCATGTTCGGTTGGTAATGTGATGCTCATCTTGTTTTCCAAAACAGGCGATCAGTATTTGCGAGTTGATGGCACACTCCTTGCTTTACTCTCACCTTGGCTTGCGTCGCCAAAATGCTCGCTGGCTGAGTGGAGGCCGCTTGGCGCATTGCTTCGGACAGTCTCTCGACCCCGTCATTATGATTGCCGTGCATTACTGGACTTACAGAGTCATGAATTTCGTTTTGAAATGACTCAACGGTTCCCGGTTCAGTTTGATCCCTGTAGGCGTGGGCAAATGCTTCCGCGTCGAAAAATCGCTCGCGATGCAGACGAAGATCGGATTCGAGCTCCGCATCATTTAGCGAAATTGGGTTTGGGAACCGTTGGCCTTTGTATTCTTCGTAGGCGTCCAGAATGTGACGTACATATCGACTTTCGTTTGTGCCGATTCCGGATGGTACCGTTCCGGCCGGGGCGGGTGGCAATAAGCCGCCAAAGCGCTGCGTCCAAAATGCTGTCCTCCGATGGTCATCGAGGACTTCGTCAATGCTTACCCATCCAAATCGGCCAAAGTCGAACTGCTCAACATAAGCCTTAAGTTTGCCTTCTAACAAAATGGTTTCGGTTGATGTAATCTGCTTCGCGCAAGTTGCGTCCCAGTGATCAATAACATAAGCGCGAAGTTTTTTTGGGTGACCGAGCAATAGTTCGAGGCTCTTGGAAACTCCAAGCGGTCCAAAGAAATTTGATCGGCGTGGCGGGCAAAATTCCTTCCGAAACGAGTAATAAACAATTTTTGCAATGTCGACTAAAGCGGTACTAATGGGAATAGGTTTGGCGTAGTGCTTGCATTGGCAATTGTCCCAAATGCCCTCGTATTTCTTATCATCGGAAAATTCAACGACATCACGACCGAGATCATTCGGGCCGCCCAATCTTTTTACTTCGATATATTGGCCTGTTGCGACCAGAGCTTTCATCCATTCGCGGATAAATGTCTCCCACTCTGCCTCAGGGTACGCTCGGATCGTTTTGATGATGGTCGCAATGTAGATAGGGCTCAGTGGCATAGCTTTTTCCAATAAGACTGCGACTTAATTTATAGTAGAAGTTAGTGGGCGCAAAACTTAAATCTCACACCCTCTCCACAAAACTATCCACCACGCGCTTTTCGCCCGCCTTGTCGAAGCGGATGGTGAGCTTGGTTAGCCGTCCACCGCGGTGAGGTTGCCGGCCACCCCAATCTTCTTGCGCTTCCTTCTTGCCCTTTCTCCCTGCGCTTCGCTTTGCGCCCATGGGCGGCTTGGCCCCAGCGTTCGGAATGCGCCTGTCGAACGGCCTTCTCTATCGGGGGCGGTTTTCTCGACGGAGAATCCGAATTTGGCCGGTACGGGCCGCAATGGCCGTGCCTCCCACCAACAAGACGAGCGCGACGCAATCCTCACCGAGCCGCCACGAAAACGCTGTCGGATGCGCATCGAGCGAAATCCAGCCACGGTGCCCGGACAGTCCGCCAAAGCGGCCACCATCAAAAATCATGTGATACATCCACGCGGAGTACAAATCGTACAATAAGAAGAGGAGCACCGCGACGCCGAGCAATAGCGCGAGAGCCTGCCATAATGGGTTAGAGCGCCGCGGCGCCATCGGGTTCACCTCGCGCGGGAGCGTAGCAGAGCCGCCGGGCCAAGCCCGCGCTTGTCGCGGGCATCCACGTCTTAAGAATGTCAGCAGACGTGGATGGCAGGGTCAATAGGGCGTTCACGCTCGTCTTTGGCGGGCTGTGCTTGGTCATGACGTTGGCCATGACCAAAAAGGCGCCTCACACCCTCTCCACAAAACTATCCACCACCCGCTTTTCGCCCGCCTTGTCGAAGCGGATGGTCAGCTTGTTGCCGTCCACGGCGGTGACGTTGCCGTTGCCGGCTACTCCGCCGCCTCCGCCTTTGCGCGGAACGGTACGGCGGCAATCACTGCGTCGGCGGCTTCTTCCTGAAATTCGGCATCGGCGCGAAGCTCGTCGATGGTGCGGGCCGGCGGAAACGCGCGGCCGGTGTGCTCGCGCAAGTCCTCGGCCGCGAATTCCAACACCTCGGATGCCTTTTGCATCGCCTCATCGATGCTGTCGGCCGTGGTCACGCCCGGCACGTCGGGAAAGGACACGCCGTAGCTGCTATCGGGCTCTTTGTGGACGAGGGCGATGTAATGAGTTCATCGAAGACTCACAGCGAAAACCCCCGCGACACCGCATCCTCGAACGAATAGGGGCACGTCTCCGGAAATACGCTCGTCTCCAGCCCGGTCTCCTTCGCCGCCTCGATGCGGGCGCGGCGGTAGGCGCGCGCTATCGCTTCGGCGATGCGCGGCTTGAGGCCGGGATTGTCGGAAAGCACGTCCCCCACTTCGAGGCGCTGGGCCTCGATCGACAGCACCCACGAGCGGCTGCGCTTCTCCGGCTGGTGGTCCCACTTGAGCATATGCAGGAGCAGCACGCGCAGCGCGCTTTCCAGCTTGTTGAACTGTTCCCGCCCCAAGGATTCGATCTCCTCTGCGAGGTTCGCGCGGTCGAGCGCTTCGAAGCGGCCCTCGCGCACCAGGCGGGCCTGCTCCATCAGCCAGGAATAGAAGTCGCGCTCGTAGTCGGCCGCCGGCGCCTCGGGCGCCAGGCTCGCGCCGCTATCGGTGCGGTGTCGGGTCATCGAAATGCACCTCCGTAAGGGAGTGTAGCAGGAATTGTGGGATCGGGTGAGGGGGCGTGGCAGCCAGTGTGAGCGCTCAAGAAAATGCCCCTCACCCGGCTCGCGGCTACCGCCGCTCGCCACCCTCTCCCCGCAGGCGGGGAGAGGGAAGAAGCTTCACACCCTCTCCACAAAACTATCCACCACGCGCTTTTCGCCCGCCTTGTCGAAGCGGATGGTGAGCTTGTTGCCGTCGACCGCGGTGACGTTGCCGTTGCCGAATTTCTGGTGGAACACGCGGTCGCCCTCGCTGAAATGGCTGTCCGCGCCGGTGGATTTGGCGACCAGCTCACCTTCGATGGTCATGGGGCGGCGTTTCTGCGCCGGGCGCCGGCCGGCGGAGGGTTTGCGTCCGCCCGGGGGCGGTGAGCCCACGCCCGGCTCGGCGCCGTCGTCGACGAATTCCGGGTCGGTCACATAGCGCGCACCGGGGCCGCCTTGGCGGCCCGTCTGGCCGTAAGGTTGCCCGGTCTCGTCGAAGCCGCCTTTTCCGCGCCGCGTCTGCGCGCGCTGCCAGCCGGGCGTGGTGTAGCCCGAGCCGAACGAATTCATCTCGTCGAAGCGAGATGACCCGTAAGAGCTGGCGCCATAGCCCGACATGCCGAAGCCGCCGGCGCCGCCGGCGGCCTCCGTCACCGTGACGTCCTCCGGCGGCAGCTCGTCGAGAAAGCGCGAGGGCACCGTCGAGGTCCACAGGCCGTGGATGCGCCGGTTGGTGGCGAAGTAGATCTTGGCCAGCTTGCGCGCGCGCGTGAGGCCGACATGCGCCAGCCGCCGCTCTTCCTCCAGGCCGGCGCGGCCCTGGTCGTCGAGCGAGCGTTGATGCGGGAACAACCCTTCCTCCCAGCCGGGCAGGAACACGGTGTCGAATTCCAGCCCCTTGGCCGAATGCAGCGTCATGATGTTGACGGCCTGCTCGCTGTCGCCCGAGTCGCGGTCCATCACCAGCGAGATGTGTTCGAGGAAACCGCCGAGGTTCTCGAACTGCTCCATGGAGCGCACGAACTCCTTCAGGTTTTCCAGGCGTCCGGCGGCGTCGGCGGAGCGCTCCTTCTGCCACATCTCGGTGTAGCCGCTCTCATCCAGCACGATTTCGGCCAGCTCCGTGTGCGGCACCTTGTCGATCATCGCGCGCCAGCGCACGAAGCTGTCCATGAGCGCGCGCAAGGTGCCGCGCGGCTTCGGCTTCATCTCGTCGGTGGCGGAGAGCGTGGCGGCGGCTTCCGTGAGCGGGATACGCTGCTTGCGGGCGTAGTCATGCAGCATCTGGATGGTGGCGTCGCCGAGGCCGCGCTTGGGCGTGTTGACGATGCGCTCGAAGGCGAGGTCGTCGGCCGGCTGCGCGATCACGCGCAAGTAAGCGAGGGCGTCGCGGATTTCGCGGCGCTCGTAAAACCGGGGGCCGCCGATGACGCGGTAGGGCAGGCCGAGCTGGATGAAGCGCTCTTCGAATTCGCGCATCTGAAACGAGGCCCGCACCAGGAGGGCGATCTCGTCGAGCGGATGGTCTTCCGATCCTTGGCCCTGCTCGCGCGCGTCGCGCTGCATCTGCTCGATCTTCTCGCCGATGTCGCGAGCTTCTTCCTCCGAGTCCCAGGCGCCGGTGACGGTGACCTTCTCGCCGTCCACGTCCTCGGTGCGCAGCGTCTTGCCGAGCCGGCCTTCGTTGTGGGCGATGAGGTGGGAGGCGGCGGCGAGGATGTGGCCGGTCGAGCGGTAGTTGCGTTCGAGGCGGATGACCTTGGCGCCGGGGAAGTCGTGCTCGAAACGGAGAATGTTATCGACCTCCGCGCCGCGCCAGCCATAGATCGACTGGTCGTCGTCGCCGACGCAGCAGATGTTTTTCTGAACCTTCTCCCTCTCCCCGCTCTCTTCTTCCGTCATTCCGGCGCGCGCCGAAGGCGCGAACCGGGAATCCAGAGGTTCTGCCGTGTCGCTGGATTCCGGGTCCGGCGCTGCGCGCCGTCCCGGAATGACGGCGGTGGCAGCGCTTGGCGCCTGCGCCAGCAGCCGCAGCCACAGGTACTGCGCGACGTTGGTGTCCTGATACTCGTCCACCAGGATGAACTTGAAGCGCGCCTGATACTGCCGCAGCACGTCCGGGTGCGCGCGGAACAGGCGGATGGTCTCCAGCAGCAGGTCGCCGAAGTCGCAGGCGTTGAGCGTCTTCAGCCGTTCCTGATAGGCCGTGTAGAGCTTCTTGCCCTTGCCGTTGGCGAAGGTGGCGGCTTCGCCGCCCGGCACCTGGTCGGGCGTGAGCCCGCGGTTCTTCCAGCCGTCGAGGATGCCGGCGAAGACGCGCGCCGGCCAGCGCTTCTCGTCGAGCTTTTCCAGTTCGAAAAGCTGCTTGATGAGGCGGATCTGGTCGTCGACGTCGAGGATGGTGAAGTTCGGCTTGAGGCCGACGAGCTCGGCGTGGCGGCGCAGGATCTTGACGCCGATGGAATGGAACGTCCCCATCCAGGGCATGCCCTCGACGATCTGCCCGACCATCAGGTGGACGCGGTCCTTCATCTCGCGCGCGGCCTTGTTGGTGAAGGTGACGGCGAGGATTTCCGAGGGCCGCGCCCGGCCCAGGTTGAGGATGTGGGCGATGCGGGTGGTCAGAACGCGCGTCTTCCCGGTGCCCGCGCCGGCCAGCACCAGCACCGGCCCGTCCAGGGTCTCCACCGCCTCGCGCTGTTCGGGGTTGAGGTCGGCGAGATACGCCGCATTGGTTGTTCTAGCCGCCATAGCCCGCGCGGCGATGCCCCCCGCCGCCACCGGCGGCGCAGGATGAACGGGATCGGTACGCTTCGCTTCGGCCATTTCTATCCGGTGGGAACGGGAGAATGCGGGCGGTGACGCCCGCGGCAAACGATTCTGCCACGCCAAAGATGGCATTCGTGAGTAGCAAATTCGAGGGGGCGGGGCGCGACTCCGCCTGCACGTTTCCCCGGTTTTCGGCCTAATTTGGCAGGATTCAGCTTAATGCACGGATGTTGCCGGCGCGGGCGCCGGTGACTGGTACTCGTCCGGCGCATTCTCTAAGCTCATCGCCAAACAAGGCGCCGCAGGGGGAGTTATGCAGCCACTGACACCTGGTATCACCAAGGCCAACACCGGCCTCGACGGGATCGTTTGGAACATCCTAGGGCAGACCTACGTCCCGAAACAATTGAGCGAGCAATCTTTTGCCTGGCACGCGACCTTGCCGCCGACTACTTTCGTGCCGCCGCATATCCATCCGACTCAGGATGAGTTCATTTATATGCTGGAAGGCCGGATGGACGCCGTGATTGACGGCAAGGACTACGTTGCCACCGCTGGCGACCTCATCAAGTTGCCGATGAACATCCCGCACGGCTTGTTCAACAAGTCGGATCAGACCATCAAGTGCTTCTTCTGGGTCACGCCGACGCGCAAACTCTACGACCTGTTCTGGGCGATTCACTCGATGAAAGAACAGAACCCGCCGGAGGTCGTAGCGCTGTCTGCACGACACGAGGTCAATTTCCTGCCGCCGCCTGAGGGCACTTAGTTCCGCTCATTACCGGTCCCCGCCTGCGCAGGGACCAATTCCAGCGGGAATCCAAAGTCAGAACAGTCTGGGTTTGCAGCCCTTGGTCCCCGCTTTCGCGGGGACCAACAGGGGAGGAGTCACGCCACTTTCTCGGGACGGTTGACCTGTTCCTTGGCGAAGCCCGCCTTGGACGCGTAGCCGCGCACGATCGCTTTGCGATCTTCGTAGGATAGTACGTTGTCGATCTGGTCGAAGCCATCGGGCGCGCGTGCCTCGACCGCGTCGATCACGCCCTCCGGCCCGCCGGATCGGTTCGAGTAGACGATCTGCGCGGTCATCGGCAGCCGCTCTTGCTCGTAGGCCCACAGCGCCTGATAGGGGTGCTCGGCCTCGCGCAGCCCGTCCGCCAGGCAGCGCGCATCGAGAATAGCCTGCGAGGCGCCGTTCGAGCCGACCGGGTACATCGGATGTGCGGCGTCGCCAAGCAGCGTCACGCGTCCGTGCGACCAGCGAGGCAGCGGGTCGCGATCGCACATGGGGAATTCCCAGAACTCGGGTGTCGCTTCGATTAACGCCTTGGCGTCAACGAAGGGAATCTGAAAGCGCTGCACGTGCGGCATCAGATCTTCGAACTTGCCCGGGCGCGACCAATCTTCCTTGCGCGGCGGCGCGCCGGCTTCGGCGACCTTCACGAGCACGGCCCAATTGGTAAGCGGACGGTCGGCGCGGGCGCCTTCGCCGATCGGATAGACTACGACCTTGGCCGCCATGCCGCCAGCGATCACCATCGAGCGCCCGGTGAGGAACTGCGGCCAGTCGATCGCACCGCGCCACAGCATCGAGCCGTTCCAGCGCGCCGGCCCTTCGTTCGGATAAAGCACTTCGCGGACGATCGAGTGGATGCCGTCGGCGCCGACCAGGATATCCGCGTGCGCGGTCGCGCGATGCGAACCTTCGCGTCCGAAGAAATACGCGGTAACGCCGGCCTCGTCCTGGGTAAAAGCGCCGAGGCGGTGGCCGGTGTGGATGCGGGATTCGCCGAGGCGTGAACGGACCGCTTGGTAAATCACGGATTGCAACCGCCCGCGATGAATCGAAAACTGCGGATATTCGAAACCGGCGTCGGTCCCGCGCGGCTCGCGCCAAATCTCTTGGCCGTTTCGGTTCATGTAGAATAGTTCATGGGTGCGGATGCCGACCTGGTCGAGCCGCGGCAACAGGCCAAGCTCGGCGAGCTCTTTGATCGCGTGTGGCAAGGTGTTGATGCCGACACCGAGCTCGCGGACCGTGTCGGATTGCTCATAAACTTCGCAATCGATGCCGCGCGCGTGCAACATCAGGGCGGTTGTGAGTCCGCCAATTCCCCCGCCGATAATGATGGCCTTCATCGAAAACGCCTTACGCTACCAAACCACTCTGCTGTTACGACCAGCACGCGAAGTATAATGTCTTCTTGGCGAGGCAGGAGCAACCGGTCTTTCCCGTCATGGTAATCGCCATCTCCCGGTTGACTTGAAGCCGTTTTAGACGGTCAATGCGCGGCGCCGGATCGGCCGGATTGAGGGGATTGGTCATGTGGTCAGTAGTTCGAAGCCTCGTCGCGCTCGGGGCCTTTCTTGTCGCGGTTAATTCCGCCGCGGCGCAGGACAAAATTCGTATCGGTCTCATCTATACGCTCTCCGGACCGGCCGCCGTGCTCGGGCAGCAGTCGAAGAACGCCTTCGAGCTCGCGGTTAAGAATCTGGGCGGAAAGATGGGCGGCAAGGACGTCCAATTGTTTGTCGCCGACGACGGGCTCAACCCGGGTGCCGCCATTCAGAAGGTCAAGGAGCTGATCGACCGCGACCACGTCGACATCGTCGTCGGCCCGATCTTCTCGAACGTGCTGGGCGCGATCCACAAGCCGGTGATGGACGCGGGCAAGATCCTGATCAGCACCAACGCGGGCGCTTCGTCGTTTGCCGGCGCGGCCTGCAATCCCGATTTCTTCGTGACCTCCTACCAGAATGATCAGATCTTCGAGACGCTCGGCAAGGTCGCGAACGACAAGGGCTATAAGCGCGTCTTCGCCATGGTACCCAACTATCGCGCCGGTAAGGACGCGATCGCCGGCTTCAAGCGCACCTACAAAGGCAAGATCGTCGCGGAAGAGCTCGTTCCGCTCAAAAGCCTCGACTTCCAGACCGAATTGTCCAAGCTCAGCGCGTCGAAGCCCGACGCCTTGTTCACCTTCATGCCGGGCGGACTGGGCATCAGTCTCATCAAGCAGTTCAACCAAGCGGGCCTGAAGGGCAAGGTTCCGATCATCTCAGCCTTCACCGCGGACGAGGCGACGCTGCCCGCGCTGGGCGCGGCTGCTGAGGGCATCTACGGCGCGCTGACCTGGGCGCCCAACACCGACAACCCGCAGAACAAGAAGTTCGTTGCCGCCTACGAGGCCGCGTACCACGCCGTCCCGGCGTCCTACGCGATGCAGGCCTATGACGCCGCCATGCTGATCGACAGTGCGGCCGTCGCGCTCAAAGGCGACCTGTCGAACACCAAGGCGGTGAGCGCGGAACTCAAGAAGGCGAACTTCCAGTCGTTGCGCGGCGCGTTCAAGTTCAACGTCAACGGCTATCCCATCCAGAACTTCTATCTGACCAAGGTGGCCAAGCGTCCGGATGGGAAATTCGAGACGGAAATCGTCGAAAAGGTGCTCTCGAACGCCTCCAACTCCTACGCCAAGGACTGCAAGCTCCACTAATGCGTCGTGCCGGCGGCCCATCCCCGACTTTATCGGGGATGGGCGCGGGCTTTCGCCGCCTCAACTCTTGCCTCAACTCTTGCCTCAGCTTTTGCCCGGCATGCTGATGCGTCGGCCCGCGGCCTCCGGCACCGGCAGCCGGCTGTGCGCGGCCTTCATTCTGGCCAACGACTTCATCACCGCATCCGGGAACGGCGCCACCTTCTTCGCCGTCATATCGACGTGCAGCGTCATGTTCTCGGAGGTGGCGGAGACCCATCCTTCGGTGGCGTGGAACAGCTGCTCGAAATAGTGAATGCGCTTTGAATCGTAATCGAGCAACTGAAACGTCACCCGCACTGGGTCGCCTTTGTGGATCTCGCGCAGGTAGCGCACGTGCACTTCCGCGGTGAAGGTCGAGTGCCTTTGCTGTTTCAGATACTCGTGCCCGATCCCGATCAGCTCATAGGCCTCATCCACCGCGCGGTCGAACAGCACGTTGTAATAGGCCATGTTGAGATGGCCGTTGTAGTCGATCCATTGCGGTTCGACCGTCATCAGCGAGGAGACGAAGGGCGCGAAGAAGACCGGTTCTGGATCGGGCCTGTCTAGCATTCTTCAGATCATCGGCTCCATCATGCGCTGATCGGATACACCGCCTTTTCGCCGCTCAGCACGCGCGCCACGTCGGAAGCCGCCTTGCTCTGCAATTCCTCCAGCGCCTCGATCGAGTAGAACGCGGTGTGCGGGGTGAGGATGACGTTGTCGCGGCCGAGCAGCGCTGAATCCTTCGCCAGCGGCTCGACCATCACCACGTCGAGCGCGGCGCCGCCGACCTGGCCGGAATCGAGTGCGGCGATCAGCGCCGGCTCGTCGATCAGCGGCCCGCGCGCGGTGTTCACGATGTAGACGCCCTTCTTCATCTTGGCGAAGGCGTCGGCGTTGACCATGCCGCGGGTCTGCGGCGTGTGCGGCGCGTGGACCGAGACGTAGTCCGAAGTCTTGAGCAGCGTGTCGAGGTCGACGCTCTCGACGCCGGCGTCCTTGAACAATTCCGCCTTGGCGTAAGGGTCATAGGCGATCACTTTTATGCCGAAGGCCTTGGCCTTTGGTGCCACCAGCCGTGGAATATTTCCGAAGCCGAGCAGGCCGAGCACGGTGCCCGGGATGCGGCGGATCGGCACCACCGCCGGCATCTCCCAGCGGCCGCCTTGCACCAGTTTGTCGGAGAACGGGATCTTGCGGATCAGCGCCAGCAGCATCGCCACGGTGTGGTCGGACACCTCGTGGATGCAGTAGTCCGGCACATAGTTGACCGCGATGCCTTTCTCCTTGCAGGCGGCGAGGTCGATGTTGTCGACGCCCAGCCCGAAGCGGCCGATCGCCTTGCAGCGGGTGAGCTGGCCGATGAGGTCGCCGGTCAGCTTGGCATAGGTCACCATGATGGCGTCGGCGTCGTGCGCCACCTCGATGATGTCTTCAGCGCTCGTACTTTTCGCCATGCGAATGGTCGGGTTCAGCCTTGCCAGCGCCGCCTTGGCCGGGTCCAGATTGCTGAAGATATTCTCGGTGAAGGCGATCACGGGGCCGGCCATTCTCTCAACTCCCAGGGCGTTACTTTGTGGTTGCGGCGAACCTACGACAGTAGACCTGGACCGTCCACCGGAGTGCCGGCTACGCCGCATTGTGCGGCTCGAGGCCTCTCTTTAGAGTCGCTGCCAGTCTGTCCACACGTTATGGATGACGAGATGGCCTCTGTCGATCGCTCGCTTGTCGCCAACTTGCCGCTCTTCGCCGGCCTCACGACTGATGCGCTCGATGCGATCTTGCAAGAAGCGCGTGCCGTCCGCCATGCGAAAAACAGTACGGTGTTCGAGCAGGGTGCGGAGGCCGAGACCTTCTTCCTGTTGCTGAACGGTCACGTGCGGGCCGTCAAGACCACGCCGGGCGGGCAGCAGGTGGTCGTGCGTTACGTGACGCGGGGCGACACTTTTGGGGTCGCGGTCGCCATCGGGCTGAGCCACTATCCGGCCACCGCAACGGCGGTTGATGACAGCGTCGTGTTGGCGTGGCCGTCATCGGCGTGGCCGCGTCTGGTCGCGCGGCACCCGCAGCTTGCGGGCAATACATTGCAGGTGGTGGGCGCGCGCCTGCAGGACGCGCACACGCGCGTCATCGAAATGTCGACCGAGCAAGTGGAGCGCCGCGTCGCCCATGCGCTGCTGCGGCTGGTGCAGCAGGCCGGGCGCAAGGTTGAGGCGGGCATCGCGATCGACTTCCCCATCAGCCGGCAGGACATTGCCGAGATGACCGGCACAACGCTGCATACTGTCAGTCGCATTCTTAGCGCGTGGGAGGAGCGGGACCTGGTCGAAGGCGGACGCCAGCGCATCGTTATTCGCGACCCGCATAAATTATTTACGCTCGCGGAAGAGTAGCGCCGGCGTCGCACGGGTCTACGTAATATTACGGGCCCCGATGACTACGGAGGTCCTCCGTGCAGGGCGGCAAGAAATGTTTGCAGATCGACGCCGTGCTCCCGGCATGAATCCTCGATGGTGTGGAACGTGGCGATCGGACAGCCAACGCAACTCATGTGGAAGTTGAGAAAAACGCGAATAGTTTGCGGCCATTGCCGCATGATGTCGTCGACAAGGTCGTCGATCTCGACCGATTGGATACGTTTCCTCATCTTTGAATTCTAGCGCTTACGGCGCACGCTTCTTTGCGCCGGCGCAATCAAAAATTCGAATATGCCTTGGTGAAGTTTTTACCGTGACGGCTTTCGCCGGCCAGTTTAATGCAGCGCAAAGAGCGCTGGCCTCCCCTGCGGCATACATTCAACCGTCGAATTCAAATTGAAAATGCAAACCGCAGGGGATTGTCATGAAATTCAATATCACCCGACGCACCGCAATGATCGGCGCCGCTGGCTTGGCGGCAGTCGCCGCGACAAGCGTCAACACCGGCGACATCGCCGAAGCTGCCGTCAAGACCGACGACACGGGCGCCCTGCCGATACGCCGCGAGAAGATCAATCTTGTCGCGCCGCCGTTCGTGCATTCGCACGACCAGGTCGCCAAAAACGGTCCGACGATCAAGGAGTTCACGCTGACCGTGCACGAGAAGAAGATCGTCGTCGACGACGACGGCACCACCTTGAACGCCATGACCTACAACGGCTCGGTGCCGGGCCCGCTGATGGTCGTGCACGAGGGCGACTATGTCGAGCTCACGCTCGTCAATCCGCCGACCAATATGTTCGAGCACAACATCGACCTGCACGCCTCCACCGGCGCGCTCGGCGGCGGCGCGCTGACCCATGTCGGCCCTGGCGAGCAGGTGACCCTGCGCTTCAAGGCCACGCGCCCCGGCGTGTTCGTCTATCACTGCGCACCGGGCGGTCCGATGATCCCTTGGCACGTCGTCAACGGCATGAACGGCGCTCTAATGGTGCTGCCGCGCGACGGCTTGAAGGACGCCAACGGCAAACCGCTGCGCTACGACCGCGTCTATTACATCGGCGAGAGCGACTTCTACATCCCGCGCGACGCCAAGGGTAAGTTCAAGAACTACAACTCCGCGGGCGAAGCCTATCAGGACCAGATGCAGGTCATGCGCAGCCTCATCCCCTCGCATGTGGTCTTCAACGGCAAGGTCAACGCGCTCACCGGCAAGAACGCGATGCCCGCCAAGGTTGGCGAGACTGTGCTGATCGTGCACTCGCAGGCTAACCGCGACACCCGTCCGCACCTGATCGGCGGCCACGGTGATTATTTCTGGGAGAGCGGCAAGTTCTCCAACCCGCCGGAAACGAACCTGGAGACCTGGTTCGTACGCGGCGGTTCGGCGGCGGCGGCGCTTTATACCTTCCGCCAGCCCGGCACCTATGCCTACCTCAATCACAATCTGATTGAGGCCGTGCTGCTGGGTGCGCTGGCCCAATTCCAGGTCGAGGGTCAGTGGAACAATGACCTGATGACCCAGGTGAAGAAGCCGGGTCCGATCCCCGGAAACGCTGCACAGCATAGCTGATCCGGAACCATCCTCCGGGAAGTCCGAAGAGAAGGCCACCGCCGCGACATTTGTCCCGGCGGTGGTCTTGCTTCGTTCGACCTTCGTCCTCGCGTTAACCAAAAATTAACGATTTGGCGCCGGCCCCGGCCAACTCAGTTAACCTGCCGCAAAACAAGGGGAGGCTGAGCAATGCTCGGCAATTTGGCGCGCGGCATGGTGCTGGTCATTTTGACCGTGCTGACGGTGGTCTACATATTCTCGGGCGACAAGCGCGCGCCCGCGCCGCCGGCGCCGCCTGACCGGATCATCGGATACATGTCCGTTTAAGCCGCTTTCGGTGGCCACGGTCGCGGCCTCAAGCGCCGTACCCGACCGTCGCACCCGGTTAAACCAACCCCGCCTTGCGGAACCCTTCCAGATAATGGGCGCATTCGGCCTCGTGCCGGATCGGCATATTGGCCGCGATCCAAGCCAATGAGACATTGGGCTGAGCCCGGCGCAGATCGGCGAGGGCGGCGGCCGCCGCGGACTTGTCGCCCGTCATTCCGGTGGCGGCGGTCAGCACACGATGGGCGCCGACGAAGTCGCCACGCTGGCGAATGCCCTGCCGCGCCAGATCCATGGCTTCGGCGTAGTTTCGCCCGACAAATTGAGTGTAGGCGGCGATGCCGCAATAGACCGCGAGATAGGGGTCGCGCGGGCTCAGGCGGATAGCGCGGCGCACGGCTTCGTCAGCTTCCTGCCAGCGGCTGTTGTAGGCAAGCGCCAGGCCGTAATAGGCCTGCGCCAGCGCGAAGTTCGGATTGAGCCGCAGGGCAAGCTCATATTCGGCCAGCGCGTCGTCAAACCGGCGGGCCAGCATGTAGACGGCGGCAAGCGCGAGGTGCGCCCACGGATCTTCGCTGTCCGACCCGATCGCGGCGAGCGCGGCGCGCTCTGCGACCGGCCCGGCGACGCCCATGTCAGCCCAGCCCATGTGTGCGCTGAACATGTAGCTGTTGGCGAGCACGCCGAGTGCCTGTCCATAGCCCGGGTCGATGCTGATCGCCTTTTCGAGCAGCGCCTGCGCGACGACGTTGTCCTGTCTTGTCACCCGCCAGAAGTGAGACAGCGCCCGCATCACCAGGTCCCAGGCGTCAAGACTGTCGGGCGCTTTGCGCTGTGCGCGGAAGTTCTCCGCGGCGTAAAGCTGCGGTTGGATCGCCGATACGATGGCCTCGGTGATCTCGTCCTGCACCGCAAACACATCGGCGAGGCCGCGGTCGTAGCGTTCGGCCCACAAGTGGGCGCCGGTGGTAACGTCGTTGAGCTGCGCGGTAATGCGCACGCGGTCGCCCGCCTTGCGCACGCTGCCCTCGACCACGTAGCCGACGCCGAGGTCGTGGGCAATCTGTTTCATGGGCGTCGCCTTGCCCTTGTAGACGAAGGATGAGTTACGCGCGATCACGAAGAACCAGCGCAGCTTTGACAGCGCGGTGATGATGTCCTCGCTGATGCCATCGGAGAAGTATTCCTGTTCGGGATCGTCGCTCATGTTGACGAAGGGCAGCACCGCGATCGACGGCCGGTCGCTCGTGAGCGGCGCTGGACGACCGACGGCAGGGGCGGGCGAACCGTTGGTTCCCCTTTGCGCGCGCGGCTCATGGCGCGGCTCGCCGACGAATCGAAATCCCTTGCGGGCAACGGTCCGGATCAGGCGCTGTTCCTTGCCGCTGTCGCCCAATGCCTTGCGCGCGGCGTTGACGCGGCTGTCCACAGTCGAATCCGAAACGGCGCGGCCACCCCAGACGGAGGCGATGAGGTCGTCCTTGCTGACCACGCGGTCGCGGTTCTCGATCAGGTGGACCAGGAGGTCGAAGACCTGCGGCTCGATGGAAACCCGTTCAAGCCCGCGGCGAAGCTCGCGGGTGCCGGTATCGAGCGCATAAGCCTCGAAGAAATAGGTCAAAATCTCCTCACTTGCGCGCCCCCAGAGCGGCGCTACCAGCCCGCTCTGGACCAATAATCACGACGATCTCACGTTTAAATCAAGGACCTCTCAGAGTCTTTCTGGCGGGTTTCACCGACCTTGCTGGCCGAACAGCCGGGGGCGGGATCGATGAGGCGGAGGAACGGGTGAGCCCTAAATCGCTGCAACTGCCCAACGGGCACCGGACCAGTTCGGACTGCATTCGTCACGCAAAAGTGTATCCGGCGCGCTCGGCCTCGCTCGCATCTGTTTGTGCGGCGTTCTACGAGGACGAGGGCTTGGTTTACGAAGGCCTGGTCGATCTCAACCGCCTCGTCGGCACGGAAGCCGTGGAACCAGGATTGCAGACACCTTCGCAGGTCCGGTTCGAACTCGTGCCACTCCCCTGACCGGGCAATCTGAATCGCAACCGCCGGCGGCAAGCGCGCCCGGCAAAAGATGGAGACGACTATGGGACGCTTGTTGGGATTTCTCTACGGTATCGCCACCTATCTCTTCTTCTTTGTCACCTTCCTCTATGCCATCGGGTTCGTGGCCGGCATCGCGGTGCCGAAGACCATCGACACTGGCACGCCGACGCCGCTCGCGGCGGCCATCATCATCGACCTCGTGCTGATGTCGGTGTTCGCCGTCCAGCATAGCGTGATGGCGCGACCGGGCTTCAAGCGTTGGTGGACAAAGATTGTGTCGCCCGCAGTCGAGCGCACGACTTACGTGCTCGCTGCGACACTCGCTCTCGCTCTGCTGATATGGCAGTGGCAGCCGATTCCTGCCGTAATTTGGCATGTGGCTAACCCGACCGCCGCAATGGCGCTCTTGGCGCTCGCCGCGCTCGGCTGGGGCATTGTGCTGCTGTCCACGTTCCTTATAAACCATTTCGAGTTGTTCGGGTTGCACCAGGTCACCAACAACCTGACCGGCAAGCCGATGCCCGAGCCGCGTTTCCGCACCCCGATGTTCTACAAGCTGGTGCGCCACCCGATTTATCTCGGCTTCATCATAGCGTTCTGGGCGGCGCCGACGATGACGGCGGGTCATCTGCTCTTCGCCGCCGTCACCACGGCCTACATCTTCGTCGGCATCGCGCTGGAAGAGCGGGATCTGGTCGCGGTGTTCGGCGATGAATACCGTCGCTACCGCCGGCGGGTGGCGATGATCGTGCCGTTCCTGACCAAGACGCGCGGAAGCCACGAAGAACCGCGGCGCGCCCACTCATGAACCAGGCGTTTCTCCAGGCCCGTCCTGGCTGAAAAAGCTGCCGTTTCACCCCTGCGACATCCTCTGCTAACGTCCGCCGGCAAGTGGACGAGCAGAGGATTGTCGTATGGCCGTAGCCCAAATCATCAAGAATGACGGCGGAATTGCCGCCGCAAGACAAAGCCGCAACCCGGCGGCGTTGAAACAGGCGGTCGAGGCCCTCGTTGCCGACTTCGGGAACCGGGTCGTCACCGCGCAAGCGGTGCGTGAGCAGCACGGCAACACCGTGACCTGGATCGCCAACGAGCCGCCCGACGCGGTGGTCTTTCCGCGCAGCACCGAGGACGTGCAGCGCATCGTCGCCATTTGCGCCGCCAACGACGTGCCCATCATCCCGTTCGGCGTCGGCACCTCGCTCGAGGGCCATGTCAACGCGCCGTTCGGCGGCGTCTCCATTGACTTCCGCGACATGAACAAGGTGCTCAAGGTTCATAGCGAGGATCTCGACTGCGTGGTCGAGCCCGGTATTACTCGCAAGGCGCTCAACGAGCATTTACGCGACAGTGGCCTGTTCTTCCCGATCGATCCCGGTGCTGACGCCACCCTCGGCGGCATGGCGGCAACGCGCTGCTCCGGCACCAACGCGGTACGTTACGGCACGATGTTGCACAACGTTTTGGCGCTCAAAGTGGTGTTGGCGAACGGCGAGGTGATCAACACCGCGCGCCGCGCCAAGAAAAGCGCGGCCGGCTACGATCTCACCCGGCTGATGATCGGCTCGGAAGGCACGCTCGGCATCATCACCGAGCTCACCTTGAAGCTCTCCGGCATTCCGGAAGCGATCTCCGGCGGCAGTTGTCCGTTCCCCTCGGTCGAGGCCTGCTGCAACACCGCCATCCACACCATCCAGTCGGGCATTCCGGTCGCGCGCATCGAATTGCTCGATGCCCTGCAGGTGAAGGCGTGCAACATGCACGCTCATCTCGGCCTGCCGGAAGTGCCGCTGCTGTTGCTCGAGTTCCATGGCACTCCGGCCTCGGTCGCCGAGCAGTCCGAGCGTTTCGGCGAGATCGCGGCCGAATTCGGCGGCGGCCCCTTCACCTGGACCACCCGGCCGGAGGAGCGCACGAAGCTGTGGGAAGCGCGTCACCATGCCGCGCTGTCCAATTTCGCCCTGCGTCCCGGCGCGCAGATGGTCTCCACCGACGTCTGCGTGCCGATCTCGCGTCTGGCCGAATGCGTCACCGAGACCCAAGCCGACATCGCGGAAAGCCGCATCATGGCGCCGATCGTCGGCCACGTGGGTGACGGCAATTTTCACTTGAGCTTGCTCGTGGATATGAACGACGCCGACGAGGTCAAACGCGCCAAGGCCCTGTCGGAGCGGCTGGTCCAGCGGGCACTCGCAATGGACGGCACCTGCACCGGCGAGCACGGAGTCGGGCAGGGCAAGATGAAATATCTCCTCGCCGAGCATGGGCCGGCCGCGCTCGCGGTCATGGCCTCGATCAAGCGCGCGCTTGACCCGCAGGACATCCTCAATCCGGGCAAGATCGTCGCCCTCAACTGAAGGCGATCCGCTGCCGCGTGCCCGGAATGGCCGCGAATTGTGGCGCATAGGGCTCGCCGCCTTGTGAAAGGCGGCCTAGGACATAGATTTGCCGACAAACGTGGGAAAAATAGCGTAGATTCATAGGCCTGAGACACAAACATGCGCCGGCGGCCCGGGTGCCGGCGCCGGAGTTGGCGTTGCAGACGACCCTGCTCGGAGTGGCAATTGCGATCATCCTGGCGCTGGTAGCGGCGCTGGTGGGACCGGTGCTGATCGACTGGGGGAACTACCGTTCCATTTTCGAGGCGGAAGCGACCCACCTGATCGGCGTCGACGTCCACGTGAAGGGGCCGATTGACGCCCGCCTGCTGCCGTCGCCGCGGCTCACTTTGCATGACATCGCGATCGGTCATGGCGGCGGCAACGACATCCGTGCGAGCGCGCTCAACGTTGAATTCGCGCTGGCACCGTTGATGCGCGGCGAATGGCAGGCGACCGATCTGCATCTGAGCGGGCCGCAACTGCATCTTGGCCTCGACAAGTCCGGCCACCTTAAGGCGCCCGCGTTTGCGATCGGCTTCAAGCCCGACGTCTTGACCATCGACCGGCTCGGCATTGATGGCGGCAAGCTTGTCCTCAGCGACGCCGCAAACGGCAACACGATTACGCTCGATCGCCTCTACTTCAACGGCCGGGCCGCTTCGCTCTTGGGTCCGTTCACGGGCGAAGGCGGCGTCGCCGTCGGCGGCAACCAATTTCCATTCCGCATCAGCACCGGACGGTATACCGAGGGCGGCGCGCTCAAGGTGCACGTCAATGTCAATCCGGTTGAGCATCCGCTCGCCGTCAGTGCCGACGGCACGCTGGCGCTTCACGATGGCGCGCCGCAGTTCGACGGCGCCATGACGATTCAGCGTCTGGTCGGTATCGATCGCAAGGACGGAAAAAAGCTCGAGCAGCCTTGGCACGTCATCGGCAAGCTCAAGGCCACGGCTGCGTCGGCGCTCCTGCAGGACGCCGAATTCCAGTACGGTTCCGACGACCACGGCGTGAAGCTCACCGGCATCGCCGATTTGACGTTTGGCAAGAAAGCGCGCTTCAGGGCGGAGCTGTCGGGTCATCAACTCGATCTCGATGGCGTACTCGGCGCAAGCGATGCGCGCTCGGCGCCTGGCGCGGCCATCCGCAAGCTGGTCACCTTCGCCGGCAATGCGGTCCGGCCGCCGATCCCGATGCAGATCGGAGTCGGAATCGATGAAGTCACCCTCGGTGGCGGCGGCGTGCAGAACGTACGCGGGGACATCAGCGCCGACGGCTCGGGTTGGAGATTGAACGATTTCGAGTTCCGCGCGCCCGGCTATAGCCAGGCCAAACTGAGCGGCAGGCTCAACGTCGCCGGCAACGGCGCGGTCACCTTCACCGGTCCGGCTGAAATCGATTCGAACGATCCCAACGCCTTGTCGGCCTGGCTGGAAGGACACGCCGCGCCCGCGCATCAGAACTTGCGGCCCCTCTCAGTTCGCGGCGATCTCACGCTCGGCAGCGATAAGATTGCCTTCGAGAACCTGCGCGCCAGGTTCGCGCGCAAGACCATTACCGGCCGCTTCGCTTATATCTTCGCCGCCGGGAAGCGAGCCTCCAAACTCGACGCCACACTCAACGCGCCTGAACTCGATCTCGACGTCGCGCTCGGCTTTGCCCAGGCGCTGGTCAAGGGCTCGGATCTCGCGCGGCCGCACGACATGGCGATCACCGCGGATATTGGCCGCGCTACCATCGCGGGCGTCGAGGGACACAACGTGAGCGCGCGCGTGAACGTCGATGCCGACCATTGGCAGATCGATCGGCTGTCGGTGGCTGACCTCGGCGGCGCTTCTTTTTCCGCCGGCGGCAATCTGGTCCTCAGCGGGCCGTCGCCGCAGGGCAGCTTGCATGTCGATCTCGATGCGCCCAATCCGGCCCCGGTGATGACAGTGCTGTCGCGCTTCTTTCCGGCAACCGCCGCAACGCTCGACCGCCGTGCCGCCGAGATGGCGCCGGCCAAGCTTTCCGCGCAACTGAGCATCGCCGGCGCTGCGCCGAGTACCGCCAAGTTCGGTATCAACGGCAGTCTTGGCAAGGTTGTGGTGGCGGTGAACGGCGAAGGCCAGGTCGAACCGAAGGAATGGCGTATTGGCGACGTTCGCTTCGACGGCAAGCTTTCCGCCGGCGACGGCAAGGCGCTGGTCGCCATGCTGGGGCTCGACCGTTATCTCACCGTGCATGATGGATCCGGCGCATTTACGCTCAATGCCATTGGCCCGGCCAGAGGGAAATGGCACGTGAGCGGTGCGCTGACCGCCAACGGGCTCGATGCGAAGGCGAGCGGCACTGCCGATCCATTTGCCGAGAAGCCTTCCGTCGCCTTGCGAGCGCGCGTCACGCGTGCCGATGCCAAACCCCTGCGCGGCGTGGGCGGCGGCGAGGGCGCGTTGCCGGTGACCTTCGCCGGCCGCATTGCGCTTGCCGGCGACAAACTGACGCTTACCAACATCGACGCTAGCGTGGCCGGCACCAGCGTGCGCGGCACGCTTGGCGTTTCGCTTGACGCGCCGCATCACCTGCAAGGCGCGCTTGAGGCTGATAGTGTGGGCGGTGACGGCCTGATCGCGGCGGCGATCGGTCTGCCGGAAGCCGTCACCAAGAAGGGCGCGGCTTGGACCTGGTCGGACGCGCCGTTCGGTCCTGGGGCCTTTGGCGACTATGCCGGTCAAGTGGGATTGAAGATTCGCCGCGTCACATTGCTGCCCCGAATGACCGCGCGTCAGTTCAGCGCCACTTTGCGCGCCGGCAAGGGTGAATTCGCACTCGATGATATGGCCGGCATCCTGGACGGCGGCACCTTCAAGGGCGCGCTGTCGTTTAGGTCCGGAGGTAACGGCGTTGCGGCTAGGGCCAAGTTCGCCTTGACCAACGTCGAGAGCGCCAACCTGCTGCCGGCGGCCGCGCGGCCGCCGGTCACCGGCGCACTCGACTTGTCGGCCGAACTGCAAGGCAGCGGGCTCAGCCCCATCGCCTTGATCGGCGCCCTGCATGGATCAGGCAAACTGACGTTGAAGAATGCCGCGTTCGCCGGCCTCAACCCGCGCGCCTTCGACGCGGTGACGGACGTGGTCGATGCCGGCCTGTCCGTCAATGGCGACGAGATCTCCAACATAATGCGTAAGGCGCTGGAGAGCGGGCAGTTTGCGGTCAAACGCGCGGAAGGCAAACTTGCCGCCAATGCCGGCCTCGTGCGGCTCTCCGATTTCGCCGCCAGCAGTGACGATGCTGAATTGGCGATCTCGTCCACGCTCGATCTGACAGACAGCACGTTGGACGCGCGTTTGGTGTTGTCGGGGTCGAAGGCGAGTGGGCGGCCGGATATCTTCATGGCGCTGAAGGGGCCGGTGACATTGCCCGCGCGTACCATCGATGTGTCTGCTCTGACCGGCTGGCTGACCTTGCGCTCGGTCGAAAACCAGGCAAAACGGCTGAAGGCGCTACAACATGCGCCGCCGCCTGCTGCGCCGGACGTAAAACGACAGCCGGCGCAGCCGATGAGCGGACCTTCTGACAAGAGTCAGTCGCCGTCTGAAGCCGCGACGGCAGGCAGTCCGACCAGTGCCCTGAATGCTGAAACGCCGCCGCACCCGTCGGTGCGCCCGGCTCAAAAACGGGTGCCGTTGCAGCCGAAGCCCAACCCGCCACCAGTCGCGAGGCGGGACGCCGCCCCAGCCAGCCAACATCCCGCGCCAGATCGTCCCCGACGTGCGCCAGCCCTGCCGGCGCCAATCGATATTCATCCGTTACCGGCCCCGGAAGCGATCGTGGCGCCGGAAGTCTCAGTCGGCCCGCAGCGCTGAAGAGGCGGAGCGGTAGGCCGCGTCACGCGGCAATTCGCGCCCTTCATGGTCGAGTTGTCCGCGATAGTGATCGAGTACGAACAATCGAATGGCCGACGACAGGTTGCCCTGCCGTCGGTCGGTATCAATGGTGGCGACAAGGTCGGACAGGGTCATGGCACGGCCGACAGCGATATCTTTGAGGCACTTCCAGAACTCGTCTTCGAGACTGACGCTGGTCTTGTGGCCTGCAATAACAATCGAGCGTTTGACAACCGGCGATTTCATCGACCGTCTCCTTTGTCGATCCGGTGGTTGTCGAGATCGCGGCTAGCTTTGGCTTCTTGCGCGACTGCCAGTTTGCGGGCGGCCTTGGGCTGGCCAAGCGCGAGACGATTGGTGGTAGCCAACGCTTCGTCCTGCTTCCGTTTGGCTCGCTTGCGGACTGTCCGTAAATTGACCAACTCAGCCATTCGCCGCCCCTCGATGGTAGTTTTCTACCTAAGTATTCGAGTCTTGTTCTGCGCTGCAAAGTCGCTGTTAATTGCGCCCACACGTTGGCGAGATTCGGACCGGATAAAGTTGTTCCACCGCAATCTCGCGGTAGATCGTGAGGTCTGTTCAAGAGACGGTTCGTTGATGGAAATAGATACCGTGCAGACGGTGGCCCAATACAGTTAGTAAAAAATCGTACAACGTGGCCATCACCGTGATTCTGTAAATATATATTTGTGGGATTGTGTCGGAGTACTGTAACGAGCAAATATTAATCGGTCGAGATATAACAGAAGACGTAAGGGTCTCACCCTGCGAGATGCACCGCTTACGTATAATATTACCG
This sequence comes from uncultured Pseudomonadota bacterium, assembly GCA_963732895.1. Lineage (GTDB taxonomy): Bacteria > Pseudomonadota > Alphaproteobacteria > Rhizobiales > Xanthobacteraceae > Pseudolabrys. The sequence goes on from CAVTBG010000004.1 coordinate 533,159, forward strand.
CAAAACTTCTCCGGCGCGGCCGAATTTTCGGCGTCCAGACGTACCCATGCCGCCACGCCGATCGCAGAAATCAACCTGGCCCTGTCATCTTCTCTGGCCGCACCAGCCGGTCGAATTCGGCGCCCGTCACAAAGCCGAGCCGCACCGCTTCCTCGCGCAAGGTGGTGCCGTTGGCGTGGGCGGCCTTGGCCACCTGCGCCGCCTTGTCGTAGCCGATATGCGGCGACAATGCCGTCACCAGCATCAGCGAACGCTCCATCATCTCGCGAATGCGCGCCTCGTTGGCCTTTATCCCGACCACGCAATTGTCGGTGAAGGATCGCGCGGCGTCGCCGAGCAAGCGGATCGATTGCAGCATGCAGTAGGCCAGCACCGGCTTGAAGACGTTGAGCTCGAAATGGCCCTGGCTACCGGCCACCGTAATCGTGGTCTGGTTGCCGAAGACCTGGCAGCAGACCATGGTCAGCGCCTCGGTCTGGGTCGGATTGGTCTTGCCCGGCATGATGGAAGAGCCGAGCTCGTTTGAAGGCAGGATCAATTCGCCGAGGCCGGAACGCGGACCGGAACCGAGCAGCCGGATGTCATTGGCGACCTTGTAGAGCGCGGTGGCCGCTGCGTTGAGCGCGCCGTGCGCGAAGACGTAGGCATCATGGCCGGCCATGTGCTCGAATTTATTGGGTGCGCTGACGAAAGGCAGCATGGTCAACTCGGCGATGCGCTTGGCGAAAGCCTTGGCGAATTTGGGGTGCGCGTTGAGCCCGGTGCCGACCGCAGTGCCGCCCTGCGCCAATGGATAAAGCTCGCGCTCAGCCAATTGAATGCGCGCCAGCGCCGATTTCACCTGCGCCGCGTAGCCGGAAAATTCCTGCCCGAGCGTGAGCGGCGTCGCATCCATGGTATGGGTGCGGCCGATCTTGACGATCTTGGCGAATTCTTTCGCCTTCTTGTCGAGCGCGGCGTGCAGAGCTTTAAGCGCCGGCTTCAGATGCCGCTCGATCTCGAGTGCAGCCACGATGTGCATGGCGGTGGGGAAACTGTCGTTCGACGACTGGCTGCGGTTGACGTGATCATTGGGATGAACCGGCGACTTGGCCCCGAGTTTGCCGCCGAGTCGCAGATTGACGGCGTTGGCGATCACCTCGTTGACGTTCATGTTCGACTGGGTGCCGGAGCCCGTCTGCCAGACCACCAATGGGAAATGATCGTCCAGCTTGCCGTCGGCGATCTCCTGCGCCACCGCGGCGATCATCTCGGCGTGCTTCTTGTCGAGCGTGCCGAGATCGCGACTTACTTCCGCGGCGGCGCGCTTGATCAGGCCGAAGGCATGGATGAGCGGCAGCGGCATGCGCTCGGTGCCGATGCGGAAGTTCTGCAGCGATCGCTGGGTCTGCGCGCCCCACAGCCGGTCGGCGGGGATGTCGATCGGCCCGAAGCTGTCGCTCTCGGTGCGGGTCTTGTCGGAAGGTTTGCGCGTCATGGCCATGAGCGGGATCCATTGCCGTGGGTTCGAAGCCCCTCGGCAAACGAAACTAAGCCGATTGGGCGCGCGGGCAAGGCTTGCCGCGGAGCGAATACTCCGCAAGTACGGTCACTTCTTCCGGAAGCGATCGAGGCGCACGACTTCGGCACCGCCGGTTGCCGGTGGCTCCGATTCTGGCTCCTCGGGCGCGGCCTCTGCCTGCGGCGGAGCCGTGGCCGGTGCCGCGGAAGGCGGTGGCGAATCGAGCAGCGGCGGCCGGCCGGCGCCCTTTTCCGAAGCATTGGCAGGGGCGGGGTGCTCGCTTTCTTCGTCGCCGACCTCCTCGAACTGCAGGCCGAATTGCACCGAGGGGTCGAAGAAGCCCTTCACCGCCTCGAAGGGGACCGCGAGTTTCGTCGGCACGCCGCCGAACGAGAGCCCGACCTCGAAGCCGTCGTCGGTGACCTTCAAATCCCAGAACTGGTGCTGGAGGATGATGGTCATCTGCTCCGGATACTGGCTGCGCAGCCGGTCCGGTATGGCGACGCCCTCGGCGCGGGTGTCGAAGGCGATGTAGAAATGGTGGTCGCCCGGCAAGCCGTTCTTGGCGGCCTCGACGAGCACGCTGCGCACGACGCCGCGCAGCGCCTGCTGGGTCAAGAGATCGTAGCGGATATGGTCGGGCATGCGGGCTTTCGCGAATTCTCAAGGACCAGGATTCGGAGCAATGCTAGCGCGGACCGCGCCAAAAGCCATCCCCGGCGCGGTCGACGGGGCCATGCGCCTTTGCCTCAATAAATGGCTCTCGGCAGCGGAAAAGGGAAGTGGAGGCTTCTGTTGCCAGGTGCCTCCGAACCCCGCCTAACCGCTGCTAAGACGGCTAGGGCTTGTAGGCTTGGTTAGTCAAACCGCTTACGCAGCCTGAGCAACCGGAGCATAGTTGTCGTTGGCAACTATGAGATTGGCCCGATAACGGCGGAACCATGCCGAGCAAAAGCACGCCCTTTACGCCCTCGTCGATCCTATTTCGGCCCCACCGAAGCCCGTTCTCGCCGGGTTTGGGTGGAGCCGCCGGGTACTGCCCCCGGGTCCGATGGGTTTATTACGACGCCCGTTTATCGCCATAGCCGGAGTTGCCTCCGGCACTTCGGAATATAGGGGCGAAAGGTTGAGGAATAAAGACCGGAAGGAGCGGGGTTTTTTGCAGAGGGGTGGTGTTCACGTGGAACAAATTCCTAAGTTATCCCCGCGGCGTCGCTCTCGGCAATATAGATTGCACGAACGGCTGTCGGAGACGTCATGACGACCTTGCGTATCGTCGCAATCGGGGCCGGCTATTTCAGCCAGTTTCATCATGACGCCTGGACGCGGATCGCGGGCGTCTCGCTTGCCGCTATCTGTGATGCGGACCGCGGCAAGGCGGAAGGCTTCGCCAAGCGGTTCGGGATTCCGCGCGTCTACACCGACCCCGCGGCGATGCTCGACGCCGAGCGGCCCGATCTGGTCGACATCATCAGCCCGCCGCTGTCGCATCTGGCGCTGATCCGGCTGGCGGCGGCGCGTGGGATCAATGCCATCTGTCAGAAGCCGTTCTGCCAGTCCCTAACGGAGGCACAAACGGCGGTGGCGGAAGCCGAACGAGCGGGCATCCAGCTCGTCGTGCACGACAATTTTCGCTTTCAGCCCTGGTATGGCGAGATCAAGCGCCGGCTCGATGGGAGCGCGCTGGGCGATGTGTACCAGGCGACGTTCCGGCTGCGACCGGGGGACGGGCAGGGCGCCCGCGCCTATCTCGACCGGCAGCCCTATTTCCAGACCATGCAGCGCTTCCTCATCCACGAGACGGCGATCCATTTCATCGACACGTTCAGGTTCTTGTTCGGTGACGTCCACAGCGTTTTCGCCGATCTGCGCCGGCTTAACCCCGTCATCGCAGGCGAGGACGCCGGCTTGGTGCTGCTCGACCACGCAAGCGGAGTGCGGTCCGTGTTCGACGGCAACCGGCTGATCGACCACGCTGCCGAGAATCGCCGGCTAACCATGGGCGAACTACTGGTCGAAGGCACGGCCGGCGTTATCCTTCTGGACGGAGACGGCCGCCTGTTCGAACGCGCGCACGGGTCGAATGACGAGATCGAGATCCGCTACGACTGGAGCAAAACAGGGTTCGGCGGCGACAGCGTCTGGCGTCTGCAAGAGCACGTGGTCGAAGCGCTGCGCGCCGGCCGTCCTGCCGCGAACTGCGGCCGTGAATACTTGGCCAATCTGGTCATTGAGGAGGCCGTCTATGCGTCCGCGCAGGAACGGGCGGTCAAGGCGATATAGGAAGCGGCGCTTGAAGCGCCTTGTGAGCGCCGCTTTGTGCGCAAAAAAAGCCAATATGCTTGGCAAGAGTTGTTCTGTTCCAATGGGCCTGCGGATGACAGCGTTGGGCCGCGCCAGAGCATAGGTCGTATTCGATGATTGATCGTCGCGCATTGCTCGGATCGTTGGCGACCGCTGGAGCCGCCGCGGCGTTGCCGCGCTTCGCCTCGGCGCAAAGCGCGCCATTTGTCACGCGCCCCATTTCATCGTCGGGTGAGAAGCTGCCGTTGGTCGGACTGGGGAGTTGGCGCACCTTCAACGTCGGCGACGATCCGGAGGCGCGCAATTCATGCGCAGAGGTGATGCGCGCCTTCTTTGCGGGCGGTGGGCGCATGATCAATTCCTCGCCGATGTACGGCTCTTCGCAGGACACGATTGGCTACGGCCTTAAGAAACTCGACGCCTACGCCAATGTCTTTTCGGCCGACAAAGTGTGGACTTACTCCGGCGGCGCGGCCCAAGTCGAAGCCTCGCGTAAGAAGTGGGGCATCGCCCGCTTCGACCTGATGCAGGTCCATAACCTGCTCTCGTGGCGGGAACATCTGCCGATGCTGCTGGACATGAAGGCGAAGGGCCAAATTCGTTATGTCGGCATCACAACCTCGGAGGGCCGCCGCCATGACGAATTCGAGCAGGTGATGCGCACGCAGCCACTCGACTTCATCCAGGTCACCTATAACGCGGTGGAGCGAGAGAGCGAGAAGCGCATCCTGCCGCTGGCGCGCGAGCATGGGCTTGCGGTGATCATCAACCGGCCGTTCGACGCGGGGCCGTTGGTGCGGCGTGCCAAGCGCCATCCGCTGCCGGCCTGGGCGGCGGAGATCGACTGCGCCAACTGGGCGCAGGTGCTGCTCAAGTTCATCGTGTCGCATCCGGCGGTGACCTGCGCCATTCCAGCGACCACGCGCGCCGATCACGTGCGCGAGAACATCGGCGCCTCTTACGGCCGGCTGCCCGACGAAGCTTTGCGCAAGCGCGTCGCCGCGCAGGTCGAGACGTTCTGATGATAACTTGGCTCAGTTATTCGCTGTCCGATTTCCTGCTGTTTACGCCGCACACCTACTACCGCCTGTTCGAGCTCTACAATCGCGCGGTTTGGCCCGTGCACGTGGTTGTGGGGGCGATCGGCCTCATGCTTCTTCTGCTCTTATTTTATGACGGCGAACGGCGCGGGCGTGCGATCGCTGGCGTGCTTGCTGCGTGTTGGCTATGGGTGGCGTGGGCCTATCTGTTCGAGCGTTACGACACAATCAACTGGGCGGCGCGCCATTTCGCGATCGGCTTTGCAATCGAAGCGATCCTGATCATCTTGTCCGGCGTTATCTTGAACCGTCTTACGCGGGGCTCGGATTTTGCCTGCTATGCCGGTATCGCCATCGTTATTTTCGCGTTGTACATTCAGCCGCTGTTCGCGCCGTTGTTCGGCCGGCTGTGGACGCAAGTCGAGCTCTTCGGTCTGGCGCCTGATCCGACTGTCGCCGCCACGCTCGGCGCGCTGCTGACGATGCGGCGCGCGCCTTGGTATCTCTTCGTCATTCCGCTTCTGTGGTGTGCCATCACCGGCGCGACCTTATGGGCAATGGACGCAGCGGACGCGCTGTTCATGCCCGCGATTGCAGCGATTGCAATCAGCTTGATGCTTGTCGCTCGTTCGAGGTGGGCCACCGGTAGCTTAGGCGTTCAATCATGATCTGGCCGAAGGATCGCATTTGAATGATTTAATTCAAAGATTATTGGCAAAACCGCACGACCTTACGTCTTGTCGTGGCGTCGAAAGATTTGGCGCTGAACGCGATGCGGCAGAACAGTGACGAAATCTGCCGACATAGGTCCAGGTGCGCGTTATGGGGCGAAAAGAACCGGCCGCTGACCATGAGCACGCGACGCCCGCCGAAAAATCCGCCGGCCAAAGACGGGGCATGGTGATCGAGGGCGAGGAAGCGGTCGCCCTCTATGCCCGACAAATCGCTCGCAATTTGACTGACCTGGAAGAGCAGGTCGTTCGCCTGCGCGATGCGTGCGCGGAAACGAAGAAGTTTTTGCGCGAGGTTGAGTGAGGCGCCGGCGCCTTCTTTCGGTTCGTCTGACATCGCCTCAGGCTGGCGCGCCGCACCAGCCCTGCCACATCCGCCGATAGGCCGTCTCCATGTCGCGCGCAAAGGCGACGCGGTCGCACAGGGGCGAGGCGGCGACGCGCCCGCGCAAACTGCGGCGCAGCGCACGCAGACGCTGGCGGTCGGCAGCGAGCGCCACAGCACGCGCCACGTAGTCGTCTTCCGTGTCGGCGATCCATTCGTCCGCGCCGATCCGGCCGAGCAGGCTGGCGCCGACTCGGCCGGGGTGACGCTCGCCGCGCAGCGTGACCACTGGCACTCCCATCCAAAGCGCCTCGCAGGTTGTCGTGGTGCCATTATAGGGAAACGGATCGAGCGCGATGTCGACGCGTTCGTAGAAAGCAAGATGATGCGTGCTGCCCGCCACCCAGCCGGTGACCGCGACGCGCTCGGCGGCGATGCCGCGGTCGGCGAGGCGGGCACGGAACAAGGCACGGGTGGCTTCATCGACAAATGGCTTACCCTTGAGCAGCAGCCGCGCAGTCGGCAGTCGCGTGAGTAACGCAGACCAGACATCGAGAGTAGCGGACGACAGCTTGGCTGGATTGTTGAACGAGCCAAAGGTTACCGTGCCGGCGGTCAAACAAGGCGGCGGTGCCGGTTCCGGCGCATCGCTGGCGCCGGCATAACAAAGGAAGCTGCCGGGCAGGCGTATGAGATGCTCGCTCGCCAGCGCATCGACGGCGCAGACGGGATCGGTCACCCTATCGACCAGCCGGTAGTCGATTGCGCCTAAGCCGGTGGTGTTCGGATAGCCGAGCCATGTCGCCTGCACCGGCGCCGGCTTGCGCGCGAAGACCCTTAAGCGATTGTGCGCCGTGTGGCCGGCACAGTCGACAAGGATGTCGATGCCGTCGGTTTGGATGCGAGCTGCAAGCGCCTCGTCGCTCATGCCGACCGTCGAAACCCAATGATCGGCCAGCGCCTGCAGGCGCGCGGTCACGTGGTCGGGACGTGTGACTTCGGAATAGCAGGTCACCTCTACCGCCCGGCGGTCGTGCGCCGCCAACAACGGCTCGAGGAAATAGGCGACCGAATGCATGCGAAAGTCGGGCGAGACATAGCCGATCTTGAGCCGCCGTTCCGGCGTGCGATCGTTGGCGTGAGCCATGCGCGGCGCGCCGTCGCCGTAACGAGCGTCCCAATCTTGATGCGCGGCGAACACCTGTTCGGCGGTTCGGTTGGAGCTGTAGTTCAGACAGAACAGCCAGTTGGACCGGACGTCTGCATTGTCGGGCGCAAGCTCGAGCGCGCGTTTGAATGCGGCATCGGCCTCATCGATGCGGCCCTGGTTCATCAACACGATGGCCAGATTGCCGTTGGCCTCGGCATAGTCGGGCTTTAGGCCGATAGCGGCGTGGTAGGCCGCCGCGGCCTCTTCGATGGCACCGCGGTCGTTGAGCGCGTTGCCGAGATTGTAGTGCAGGCCAGGGCGGCTGGGTTCGAGCGCGAGCGCCCGCCGGAAGTACGCGATCGCGTCGTCGAGCCGTCCCTGTCCGGTCAGCAGATTGCCGAGATTGGAATAGGCTTCGACGAGTTGCGGGTTGGCAGCGATGGCCGCGCGGTAGGCCGCCGCGGCTTCGTCCGGCCGGCCGAGCGCTTCGACCATTATGCCGAGATTGTATTGGGCCTCGGCATTGTCGGGCTTAAGACGGGTGGCTTCGCGAAAGGCGGCGGCGGCTTCCGCGGGGCGGCCGAGTTCGGTCAGCGCAGCGCCGAGGCTGGCATGGGCGGCGGCATCGTCAGGAGCGACGGCGATGGCCTGTCGGAAGGCGGCAATGGCCTCTTCAGTTTTAGCTTGCGCCCTAAAGGCGACGCCGAGATTGCTGTAGGCGCGCGCGAAGTCGGGCTTGGCGGCTAGCGCGCAGCGGTAGGCCGCGATTGCATCATCGGCGTGGCCCAAAGTCATCAGCGTATTGCCGAGATTGTAGTGAGCGTCGGCATAGTCGGCCTTAAGCGCGATCGTTTGTCGGTAGGTATCGGCTGCTTCCCGCAGGCGGTTCTGCTGGCGCAGGGCGGCGGCGAGATTGAAAAGGACGTCCGCGCGCTCCGGCTGCAGCGCCAGCAGGTGACGGTATCCAACCTCGGCCTCGGTCAGGCGTCCGGCCTGATGATGGCTGACAGCGTCCAAAAAAAGTGCGCTTGCGTCCTCGGCCGCCGTGGCATTGGAGGCAGGATCAACCTCGGCGATGGCATCCCGCTGTTCACCGCTCATGAAGTCGACTCTCGGTTAGCCGTCGGCCCGACGCAGGTGGCGATTCGCTTTATTACGGTGCCCGAGTCGGGCCAACGACGACAACCGCCGCGCGGCCCCATGCCAAGAATGCCTTGATGACCAGCCGTCGGATTGGTTCGATGCCGCCGCCGGAGCGTTCGGTAATACAACCAGTATTTGTAAGTAAATTGATCACAAAAAATGGTTGAGCTTCGCGGTTGTCGTGTCCAAAATGTGCACGTGCTGCGGGGGAGATCCACATGGACGTAGGCGACTACGGGCGGCGAGCGCTTGATTTCATCGAAAGGCTGGAGGGCCTGCCGGTCGCTGATGCCGCCATGGACGCCATGGCCGACGCCTTTGCCGCATTTGGCTTCCAGACCTTGATCGTCACCGGCCTACCCAATCCCGACCAGCGCTTTGAACAGGTCGTGCTGGCCAAGCGTTGGCCGGCGGAATGGTTCAGGCTTTACGCGGCCAAGCAATACATCAACGTCGACCCGGTCGCGCGGCTGTGCCGCAAGTCGTTCAATCCGTTCGAGTGGTCAGAGGCGCCTTACGATCCCGAACGCGACCCGCGTGCGCGGGAAGTGATGCAACGCGCCGCCGACTTCAGCATGAGCAATGGCTTCATTGTGCCGATTCACGGCCGCGGCTATGACGCCTGCGTCTCGCTCGGCGGCGCCGAGCTCGATCTCAATGTGCGAAGCAAGCCGGCCATTCACCTGATGGCGATGTATGGCTTCGACCGGGTGCGGCGGTTGCTCGATCCCGAGCGCCTGCGGCCGCGCAGTCTGACCGCACGTGAGCGGGAGACGTTGGCTTGGGCCTCGCAAGGCAAGTCGGCTTGGGAGACTGGCGAAATCCTAGGCATCTCGCAGCGCACCGTCGAGGAGCATCTGGCCGCCGCTCGCCGCAAGCTCGGTGCCGTCAACCGTGTGCATGCCGTCGCCATCGGCATCCGCGAACGCGTGATCGAGCCGTAGTCATCCTTCCCCCGTAAAATTCCCAATACCCCGCGCTGGGCCGCTGCGGGAATTCTCGCCCCGTCGAAGTGTTTCTACGGGGGTAAACTCGTGATTCATGTCATCACCGCGGCCAATCGCAGCCTCTACGAAACGCGCCTGGAGGAACTGTTCGTGCTCCGGCACCAGATTTTCGTCGATGAGCGCGGGTGGACTGATCTCGAGCGTCCGGATATGCGGGAAATCGACGCTTACGACGACGACGACACGGTCTATCTGGTGGCGCTCGAAGGCGAGCGCATCATCGGCGGCCATCGGCTCTACCCGACCGTTATGCCGACGATGCTCGATGACGTCTTCCCGCACCTCGCGTCGCTGCGCGGCGTGCCTAAGGATCTCAGCATTTGGGAATGGTCGCGCTATTTCGTGGTCAAGGATCGCCGCGACGGGAAGCTCAACCTTGAACTCATGGCCGCGGTGCAGGAGCTGTGCCTCGATGAGGGCATCACGGAGGTGAGCGCCGTCATGGAGACCTGGTGGCTACCGCGATTTCAGGAAGCGGGCTTTACGGTGCGGCCGCTCGGATTGCCGGCGCTCGTCAGCGGCGAATGGACGATGGCTGCACTGATCGAGATCAGCGGCCGGACGCTGGACTATTTAAAGAAGAAAGCAGGCATTCGTGGCTCGGTGCTGGTGAGGCGCGGCCCGCGGCACCCATTGATCGATAACCACCTTGTCAAACGTCACCGCATCATCGGAGGGAGGCCATGAACAACGTCAAGAGGCTACCGCAACCGGCGCCGGAACCTGCCAGCAAGGCACGGGCCGTCCTGCGCGAGCTTGTCGACAGTTGCCCCAATCCCGCCCGCCTGCTCGAACTCTATTACTGGAGCGCAGAAGAAGACCTGCTGGAGACACTGCACCGCTATATCGACTTGCCCGAGCAGCCGCGCGACGCATTGCGGGCGTTTTTGACCATGGTTTCGGACTGCCCTGACAGCGTGGTCGTCAGCGTGAGCCAGAACGGCGACGTCACGTTGTCGTCTCCCGTGGTTGCGCGGCTGATGAACAAGATGGGCGTGTTGCGGACGACGACCAGCCGGCCGGAAGCTCTGCACTGAGCCTCCTGTAAGCGTTGGCTTTGGCGGCGGGCTGCGCTATGTTGCGACACTACCATTCCGTGTATGGCTGTCGTAACGGTTTGATAAACATGAGAAAGCGGACCGATCCAATCGACGTGTTTGTCGGCAATAACGTCCAAATCCTGCGCCTCGAAAAGAGGCTATCTCAATCGGATCTCGCAGACCGGCTAGGCATTTCCTTCCAGCAGATCCAGAAGTACGAAAAGGGCATCAATCGTATCGGTTCGGGCCGGCTAGCGCGGCTCTCGCAAGTGCTGGGCGTTTCGGTAAGCCGCTTTTTCCAGGGCTGCGAGGCCGGCATTACCAGCGGCATGCCGCCCGAAGCACTTACCGATCTGCTTACCAAGCCCTACGCGATCCGCATGCTGAAAGCGCTGGCGAACATGTCTAACAATGCCACGCGGCTGTCCCTCGTCGAGCTTGCTGAAAGCATGGCTGGGATGGACGACAAATAGCGCGCCGGATGAGTCCGGCGCGAGGTATTAAGCCACCTGCCGTACGGCGGATGCGGGTGATGCGGATAATGTATCGCCCGCTCGCCGGCTCACCCGTCAGCTCTTGGTGGGAGCCTTTGGCGCCGGCTTGCGCGCGGCACTCTTGAGCTTCGCCTCGACCGCGGAGGCACATTTGTCGGACAGCGCGTAGTCGACTTTGGTAACGCCGAGTTTCGGCACCGCCTTTTGCACGACCTCGTCCCGGCTATAGCCGGCGTCCGCCTTGACGAACTTGGCGAGCTCGGCCTTGTTTGCGAGCAGGCGGCGGGCGCAAAACGGAGTCAAAACCTGATCGACCTTAGCCTGAACCGCGTCGCTGGTTTGTTGTGAGGCGGTGGTCGGGCTCACCCAGCCCAGAACGGCAGCGAGCACAATCCACCAGGCAACGCCGCCACCGACGACGCTGATCCCGGCAAGAGTTGCCTTTTGTTTGAGGGCTTCTCTTTGTTGGTAGTCCATAGCGCGACCTCCATCGGTCGCCGCCCTTACAAAGCAGTATAGACGAAAGCGACCCGAAGCGCACAGCGCTAAAGCGGCGCCAACAAACGTTGGACGCTCAATCCAGCAGGCCCGCGCGGCGCATGCGGAAAGCTTCGTCCTGCGTCACCACGGTCTTGCCGATCGGCCAGAGCGAGAGGCCGGCGAGCTTGAGATGGGCCCATGCGAAGGGCAGGCCGATAATGGTGATCGCCAGAAACAATGCGGTCACGAGATGACCGAGCGCCAGCCACCACCCGGCCAGCACCAGCCAGATCGCGTTGCCGATCATGCCAAGCGGTCCGCTGCCGATGCCGGCATGGCCGCTATAGACCTCCCGAGGCACCACGGTGTGGCCGAACGGCAGCAGGGTATAAACGGCGATCTCGAGCGCGGCACGTGCCCAGGGCAGGCCGACGATGGTGATCGCCATGATCAGCGCGGCGAACAGCCAGCCGGCTGCCATCCACAAGCCGCCGAAAACGATCCACAGCAAATTCAAGAGCAGGCTGGACACCGGCATGGTTTGCCCCTTCGGTCACGATGACGCCGAACATCGGCCTCATTCGCTATTCAACGGTGCGGTGCCGGGGCGGCCAAAGTCTCCCTTCAGGCCCGCAGGAGCCGGGAACCGGCCGATACAATGAACCCGATTGCAAGGGAACTCAAAGCGGTCCTTTCGCATTGAGGGATATAATGAGGCGACACCCAATGAAGAACGCGCTTCCCATCTTTGCCATGTTGACGCTCGCGTTCTTCGCGAGCCAAGCGGCGGCGCAATCGCAGCAGGATCAGCAATCCTGCGAGGGCGACGTCTACAACCTCTGTGGGGACAAGATCCCCGACCAGGACGAGATTGTCGCCTGCCTGCGCAAAAAGTGGAGCAAGGTTAGCAAAGAATGCCGCCATGTCATGGCGAGCTACGGCAAGAAACACGGCAAGAAGAGGCGGCACGAAGGCAGGAGCGCCGTCGAAAGCCGCCAAAACGCCAACGACTAGCCGGGTAATCCTTAAGCTTCGAACGAACGATGCGTGCGACAGGATCGGCCGTCTAAGGCCGAGCCGAGGCCTGCGAAGCATATCGTGCAGATATCCTTGCGGTCCGCGGCCGCGGTAGCGCCCTTAAGGAAGTTCCCGGAATTGCAGATGTCGCCGGAAAGACGATCTATTCGGCATGATCGTCGAAGCATGCCGCAACGAGGAAACGCCACCGCCCGCCTGTCCCCGCGACGGCGCGGCCATGACACTCGTGCGCGTCAATCCGCGGCTCGGTGCGCTTCTGGAGTTGCGGACCTACCGTTGTGGGCGGTGCGGCGCGGTTGAGACCGTCGAAGTCAAGCAGTTGGCGCCGAGCGCCAGGTAACCCTCAACGATTGGCATCCAACGTAGCGGTCAAGCGGACCGCGAGACGCGTCTGCTGCCGGCCGCGTCAGGAGCGCGGATCGGATACGCGCCCGACGAACAGGATGGCGCCTGAACGCTTGTCGGCGATCAAATAAAGGAAGGGGCGATGATCCCGCTGAAGTCGGCACGATCTCGGTCAAAGGGCAAACTCATGCCGAGCACCCTGAATGGCGGTATTAGGTCCGCAGAGTAGGTTGTTTTGAATTTCGGCATATAGGAGCGGCTTTCCGCATTGACCGTATCTATCATATTTAGTTTCGATCATTCGCGGCACGCACTTTGAAGGAAATCAAAGAGCTTTTTGGCACGGCAAGCCGCGAGGGCGCGGCGGCGGTTTTGCGGCCATGTCCGAACTGCATTGGCGAGCCGCGCCTAACCCGGCTAGCGGTGCCGTGCCGGGCGGGATAAGTCTCGCCGCCATGTCCAATTCAATCACCAATTCAACGGCCGATTCCGACAAGTTGTCGAGTGCCCCGCCCACCGTTCGTCCCACGCTGTTCGAACTCTTCCGTGCCTTCGTCATTGTCTCGCTGTCTGGCTTCGGCGGTGCGTTGCCGTGGGCGCGACGCATGATTGTCGACCGCCGCGGTTGGATGACGCCGGAAGAGTTCAACGAGGCGTTCTCGCTGTCGCAGTTCCTGCCAGGACCGAACACGGTCAACTTCGCGGTGGTATTCGGCGCCCGTTTCGGAGGCGCGGCCGGCGCGGCGCTTGCCTTTATCGGGCTGATGGGACCGCCGCTCGTCATCATCACTGTGCTGGCGTTCCTTTATACGCGCTATGGCGATTTGACCGTGCTCGACCGCGCACTGATCGGTGTCACCGCCGCGGCCGCCGGCCTATGGATCGCCATCGTCGCCAAGATGTTGAAGCCGCTGTTCGTCAAGCGCTGGGATTGGGCGCCGCTGATTGCGGTCCTCGCTTTTTTCGGCGTTGCCATCATGCAATGGCCGTTGCCGCTGGTTTTCCTGGGGCTGGCGCCGGTAAGCGTGGCGCTTGCCTGGTTTCGCGGCGAGGGGGCGGCACGATGAGTCCGCTGCTTCCGCTGTTCGGCTATTTCGCGGTGCTGTCGCTGTTCGCCATCGGCGGCGCCAATGCGGCCATCCCGGAAATTCACCGCATCGCGGTCGACGCAATGCACTGGATGAGCGACCGCGATTTCGCCGACATGTTTGCTATCGCCCAGGTGTCGCCGGGCCCGAACGTCATCATCGTCACCCTGATCGGCTACCACGTTGCCGGCCTGGCCGGCGCCGCAGTCGCGACGGCGGCGATGGTGGGGCCGAGCTGCCTGCTCACTTTCTTCGTGTCGCGGGCCTGGGACCGCTTCAAGGACGCGCGTTGGCGCATCGCGGTGCAGGCCGGACTGGTCCCGGTAGCGCTCGGGCTGATTGCGGCCAGCGCCTATGTGCTGGTGCGTGCGGCCGACCACAACATCGCCAGTTTCGCTCTCACCGCCGCAACGGCGGCGTTGGCGTACTATACGCGGCTCAACCCGATATGGCTGTTTGCGGCTGCCGGCGCGGCGGGCGCGGCCGGATTGGTATGAGGGTAGTGGCCGGCTAGACCAGCCCGGCCACGATCAGCGCGATGCCGAATCCGACCGCCGTCACGATGCCAATCGGGATCATGAAGTCGAGCCAAGGTTTCATCACCAGCGGATTGACCACGCCGTTGTGCGGCTTCAGGTACCAGAGGGCTGTGCCGCCAGCGCCACCGACGACCAGACCGGATATGACGGAAAGCATGAAAGGGGTCCTCGTTCCGCGGGATGCGGAACGAGGGTGATTCATAGGCAGGCCGCACACGTCGGTGCATAAAGCCTTGGCCCAGTTGCATAAATTCTACATAAAATACGCGTAAAAATTTTAACTGGCGGCTCGAGGCAACCCCGCATGTTGATAGTGCCGGTCGCGCGGTTGCCGGCCCGGGCAAACTTGCCCATCTTCCAACTCAACGACGAGCGGACAGCCCATGCGCCAATATCTCGATCTGATGGAACGCATCCTCGCTGACGGCGCAGAGAAGCATGACCGCACTGGCACGGGCACGCTGTCGGTGTTCGGCCATCAGATGCGCTTCAAGCTCAGCGACGGTTTCCCGATGCTGACGACCAAGAAGCTACACCTGAAGTCGATCGTCTACGAGCTGCTCTGGTTCCTGGCCGGCGACACCAACATCAAGTACCTGAAGGAACACGGCGTACGCATCTGGGACGAGTGGGCCGACGAGCGCGGCGATCTCGGGCCGGTCTACGGCCATCAGTGGCGCTCATGGCCGGCCAAGGATGGCCAGACCATCGACCAGATCAGCCATCTGATAGAGATGATCAGACGCAACCCGGATTCGCGCCGGTTGATCGTCACCGCCTGGAACCCGGCCGACGTCGACAAGATGGCGTTGCCGCCCTGCCATTGCCTGTTCCAGTTCTATGTCGCCAACGGCAAGCTGTCGTGTCAGCTCTACCAGCGCTCGGCCGATGTCTTCCTCGGCGTACCGTTCAACATCGCCTCTTACGCGCTGCTGACCATGATGGTGGCGCAGGTGACCGGCTATGCGCCCGGCGATTTCGTGCACACTTTCGGCGACGCGCATCTTTATCTCAATCACATGGAGCAGGCGAAGCTGCAGTTGACGCGCATGCCGCGGGCGCTGCCGCGGATGACGTTGAACCCGGAGGTGAAGGACATCTTCGCCTTCCAATACGAAGATTTCACGCTCGCCGACTACGACCCGCATCCGCACATCAAGGCTGAGGTGGCGGTGTGAGTCTCGTCATTCGCGCGGCGCGCCCGGATGACGGCGCGCTGATCTATTCGCTGGTGTGCGAGCTCGCCGAATACGAGAAGCTTTCGGATGAGGTCGACGCCACGGAAGAGATGATCACGGCAGCGCTGTTCAGCGATTCTCCACGGCTGTTCTGCGACATCGCCGAATGGGACGGCGCGGCCGCCGGCTTCGCGGTCTGGTTCCTCAACTTCTCCACCTTCCGCGGCCGGCCGGGCATTTATCTCGAGGACGTGTTCGTGCGGCCGGACTTTCGGGGCAGGGGAATCGGCAAGGCGCTTCTCATGCGCCTCGCGCGCCGCTGCGTCGACGAGTGTTGGACCCGCTTCGAATGGACGGTGCTCGACTGGAACGCGCCGTCGATTGCATTCTACAAGTCGATCGGCGCGCAGGTGATGGACGAATGGAAAATCTGCCGGCTGAGCGGCGAGGCGCTCATCCGCTTTGCGGCGCAAAGGAAGACGTGAATGAAAGTGATCCTGGTCGCCGCGGTAGCCGAAAATGGCGTGATCGGCGCCAGCGGCGGCATGCCGTGGCGGCTGAAATCCGATCTCCAACATTTCCGCGCGCTCACCCTCAACAAGCCGGTGGTGATGGGGCGCAAGACCTGGCAGTCCATCGGACGGCCGCTGACGCAGCGGACCAATATCGTCATCACGCGCGATCCGAATTTTATGGCGCATGGCGCGCTGGTGGTGCCGAGCTTCGAGGCGGCGCTTGCCGCCGCCCGAAAAGACGCCGAAGAGCGCGGCACGGACGAGATCATGGTTATCGGCGGCAGCGACATATTTCTTGCCGCGATGCCGGTTGCGGACCGGCTCGAAATCACGCACGTGCACGCCGCGCCCGAAGGCGACGTCAAATTCCCGCCCATCGACTCGGCGGTCTGGCGGGAAGTTTCGCGCCGGAAACACCTCGGAGGGCCGGAAGACAGCACGAACTTCAGCGTGACGGCCTATTTAAGACGCTAAATCAGCATGAAAACGCGGCATCTGAGCGCGTTGTAACCCGGGCTTGGCTCCCCTATAACCCTCCCCGAAAACGAGGCTGGCGGGTTTCATTCACGCTGCAGCCGAGGAGATCAGCTTCATGCCATGGACCAATCAGGGCGGCGGCCCTTGGGGCGGCTCGGGCGGCGGCAAAGGCCCCTGGGGCTCCGGACCGCAGCAACAGGGACCGTCGAACCCCGATCTGGAGGAGATGCTGCGCCGCGGCCAGGACCGCCTGCGCCGGGTCCTGCCGGGCGGCAACATGGGCGGCAAAGGCTTCGCGCTGCTGGCGGTGGCGGCGATCGCGCTGTGGGGCGCGTCGGGCTTCTTCCGCGTCGACCCTGACGAGCTCGGCGTGGTGCTGCGCTTCGGCAAGGATGTGCGCGAGGTGCAGCCGGGCCTGAATTATCACCTGCCTTATCCGATCGAGACCGCGCTCACGCCCAAGGCGCTGCGCATCAACAAGATCGACATCGGTATGCGCCAGGTTGACACCGGCAGCCGCTCCGGCCCCGTCTCGCGCGAGGTGCCGCAGGAAAGCCTGATGCTGACGGGTGACGAGAACATCGTCGACGTCAACTTCTCGGTTTTCTGGAAGGTCAAGCCGACCGGTGTCGGCGAGTACCTGTTCAACATCCAGCATCCCGCCGGCACGGTGAAGGCGGTGGCCGAAAGCGCCATGCGCGAGGTGATCGGCCGTTCCGACATCCAGCCGATTCTGACCGGCGCGCGGCAGGTGACCGAGACCGCCGTGCAGGACCTGATGCAGACGACTCTCGACAGTTATGGTGCCGGCATCGTCATCACCCAGGTGCAGTTGCAGAAGGTCGATCCGCCCAAGCAGGTGATCGACGCCTTCCGTGACGTGCAGGCGGCGCGCATCGACCTCGACCGCTCGGTCAACGAGGCGCAAACCTACGCCAACCGGGTGATCCCCGAGGCGCGCGGTAACGTCGCCAAGATCACGCAGGCGGCGGAAGCCTACAGGCAGCAGACGGTCGCGGAAGCCACCGGCGAGGCCGCCCGTTTCGTCAAGATCTACGACCAGTACAAGAAGGCGCCCGATGTTACGCGCCAGCGCATGTATCTGGAGACCATGGAGCGCATCCTCGGCAACAGCGACAAGGTGATCATGGACACCAGCCAGGGTGGCTCGGGCGTTGTACCCTATCTGCCGCTCAAGGAACTGTCGGGCTCGACGATGCAGCAGCCGTCACCGCCGCAAACCAGCGTGCCTCAGCGCGGCAGCAATTCGTCGCAGCGTCAGTCCGGAGGCGGTCAATGAGATTCAATGTCATCGGCGGAGTCATCGTCGTCTTCATCGCTGCCGCTCTGATCGTGGCCTACAGCGCGCTGTTCACAGTCTACCAGACCCAGCAGGCGCTGGTGGTGCGGCTCGGCAAGGTGGTGCGGGTAGTCGCCGAGCCCGGCTTGCACGTCAAGATGCCGTTCGTGGATAGCGTGATTTCCATCGACAAGCGCATCCTCGATCTGGAAGCGCCGACACAGGAAGTCATCGCGTCCGACCAGAAGCGGCTGGTGGTCGACGCGTTCGCGCGCTACCGCATCAAGAATCCGCTGCGCTTTTATCAGACCTTGGGCTCCAAGCCCGCCGCGGACTCGCAGCTTGAAATACTGCTCAATTCGGCGCTGCGGCGCGTGCTGGGCGAATCGAGCTTCATCGAGGTGGTGCGCGACAAGCGCGCCGGTTTGATGTCGCGTATCCAGCAATTGCTCGACAAGGAAGCGCAGAGCTACGGCATTCAGGTCGTCGACGTGCGTATCCGACGCGCCGATCTGCCCGAGCAGAACAGCCAGGCGGTCTACCAGCGCATGCAGACCGAACGACAGCGCGAGGCGGCCGAGTACCGCGCGCAAGGGCAGCAGCGGGCGCAGGAAATTCGCTCCCAAGCCGACCGCCAGGTGACGGTGCTGATCGCCGAGGCCAAGTCGAAGGCCGAGCAGATCCGCGGTGAAGGCGACGCCAAGCGCAACGAGATCTTCGCCAAGGCCTATAGCCAGGATCCGAAGTTCTTCGAATTCTACCGCTCCATGCTGGCCTACCAGAACGGCCTCAAGCACAACGACACCCGCTACCTGCTGCGGCCGAATACCAGCTTCTTCCGCTTCTTCAACGATCCGTCGGGCAAGCTGCCGGTCGAGCCCGCGACCGAACCTTCGGCGCAGTCCAAGGCCAATGCGCCAGCGGCGATGCGGCCGGAAGCGATGGCGCCGCGGGCCGCGATGCCGGCACAGTCACGGTAAGCACGAGCAAGAGCGCGGTCCGGTATGAGCGATTTCCTGGCCGCGCTTGGACTGGTGTTTGTCATTGAGGGATTGATCTTCGCGGCCTTCCCCGGCCATGCGAAGAAGGCAATGCTCAGCGTGCTGGAGACCCCGGACGCCTCGCTGCGCACGCTCGGCATTGTGGCCGCGGTGATTGGCTTGGTGGTGGTTTGGCTGGTTCGGATGGCGGGCTTCGGCTGAGGGCGACGGCACCCAGCGCGCGAATCGCCCGCCGCCTGGTGGCGGCAATCCGCAGCCCTCGCCACGCATCAGGACGACGCGCCCGGATACCGCTGATGCCGATTTGGCCGTAAAATCAGGCCTTGCGCGGACTGCCCACGCCACCGATATGACCCTCGGCGCTGCCCTTGAATCGCCTTGAAGTCAGGCGCAATCTTCGTTGAACCCGTTTCCAGGAGCTAAAACGCCCATGGGCGCACTCTTTCAGCATACGCGTGCCGGTCGCACGGGTGTGGCTTTGCTGGCCGCGATTATCCTGCTCTCGCCGATGTATGTCCGGACGGCGCAGGCGCGCGGACCTGAAGCCATCGCCGATGTCGCCGAGCAGGTGATCGATGCCGTGGTCAATATCTCCACCAAGCAGTCGGTGGATATGAGTGAGTTGCCCCAACTGCCACCGAATTCGCCACTGGGCGATCTGTTCAAGGAATTCAAGAAACGGCAGGGCGAGAACGGCACTCAAAAGCGCCGGGTCAATTCTCTCGGTTCGGGCTTCATCATCGACCCGGCCGGCTACGTGGTCACCAACAATCACGTGATTGCCGACTCCGACGAGGTCGACGTGATCCTCAATGACGGGACGACGCTGCGCGCGAAGATCGTCGGCCGCGACACCAAGGTCGACCTGGCGCTGCTCAAGGTGAAGCCGCCGCATCCGCTCAAGGCGGTGAAGTTTGGCAATTCCGACAAGCTGCGGCTGGGCGAATGGGTGATCGCCATCGGCAATCCGTTCAGCCTGGGCGGCACGGTGACCGCCGGCATCGTGTCGGCGCGCAATCGCGACATCAGATCCGGGCCGTACGACAATTACATCCAGACCGACGCCGCCATCAATCGCGGCAATTCGGGCGGGCCGCTGTTCAACCTCAATGGTGATGTGATCGGCGTCAACACCGCCATCATCTCGCCTTCCGGCGGCTCGATCGGCATTGGCTTCGCGGTGCCTTCGAACACAGTGCTGCCGGTGATCGACCAGTTGCGCAACTTCGGTGAAGTGCGCCGCGGGTGGCTCGGCGTGAAGATCCAGCAGGTGACCGACCAGGTTGCTGACGGCCTCGGCATCAAGCCGCCGCGCGGGGCATTGGTCGCGGGAATCGACGATAAGGGGCCGGCCAAGCCCGCCAACATTGAAACCGGCGACGTGATCGTCAAGTTCGACGGACAGGACGTAAAGGAAATGCGCGACCTTCCGCGCATCGTGGCCGATACGCCGGTTGGCAAGGAAGTCGACGTGGTGGTGATCCGCAAGGGCCAGGAATTGACCAAGCGCGTGAAACTCGGTCGCCTGAAGGAGGAGAAGGAGGCCGCGCTCACGCCGAACAAGGACAATCCGCCAGTGGAAAAGCCGGCGGTGAAGAAGGCTCTCGGTCTCGACCTTGCCGACCTCACGGCCAGCCTGCGCACAGAACACAAGATCAAGGATGAGGTGAAAGGCGTGCTGATCACCGGTGTTAAACCGGATTCGGAAGCCTCCGAACAGCACCTCGCGCCGGGCATGGTGATTTCGGAAATCCAGCAGGAGCCGGTCGACTCGGCCGCCGATCTGGAAAAGCGCATCACCAAATTGCGCAAGGACGGCAAGAAGACGGTGGTGCTGTTGGTGGTCGCTCCGGACGGCAATACGACCTTCGTGGCGCTCAAGTTGCAGTAGCACGCAACAGCAGCGCTCACCATTTGAGAGACGCATAATGGCCGGGCTTGTCCCGGCCATCTTTTTAGGAACGCGCGACGCCGTCCTTACGCGTCCACAAACTCCTCCCGCCGGTAGCCTTGCGCATAAAGCAGCGCGGTGAGGTCGCCGTGGTCGATGCGGGCGGCGGCGGCTTCCGCCACCTTCGGCTTGGCATGGTAGGCGACGCCGAGCCCGGCCTCCGCGATCATGGCGAGGTCGTTGGCGCCGTCGCCGGTGACCAGCGTGTCCTCCCGCCCAAGCCCGCGCGCGGCGCGCAACTCGTGCAACGCGGCGAGCTTCGACTCGCGGCCGAAAATCGGCTCCACCACGCGGCCGGCGAGCGTCTCGCCAGCAAGCTCGAGCGTGTTGGCACGCGTCTCGTCGAAACCGATTATGGCAGCGACCCTGTTGGTGAACAGCGTGAAGCCGCCGGACACGAGACAGGTGTAAGCGCCATTGGCGCGCATGGTGGATACAAGCGTGCGTGCGCCGCGGGTGAGCGTGATGCGCTTTTCAATGACGTCGTCGATCACCGACACCGGGACGCCCTCAAGCAGCGCCACGCGCTCGCGCAGCGCCGGCTCGAAGGCGATCTCGCCCCGCATGGCGCGCTCGGTAATCGCCGCGACGTAGGCCTTGAGGCCGGCGTAGTCGGCGAGTTCGTCGATGCATTCCTGACCGATCATGGTGGAGTCCATGTCGGCGAGGAACAGCTTCTTGCGCCGGTTCGCAGCCGGCTGCACCACCACGTCGATGGGCGCTGCGGCGCGTGCGCGCAGGCCCTTGGCGAGCCCGCGTTGGTCAAACGATCCATCCACGCTAAAGGGGATATCGGCTGCGTCGGGGCCGAGTGGTTGCGGGTCGGTAGCGCCGGGGAGCGCTTCGTGCACGTGATCGATGGTGGCGGCACCGAGGGCGTCGGCGGCGATCAGGGTCGCGACATGTGACGGGGGAGCTGTCATTTGATGGGCGGTGCCAGACACGCAGTGCTTATTGCAGGGCCGACAGCCAGCGGCAAGTCGGCGCTGGCGCTACGGCTGGCTGAGCAAATTGGCGGCACCATCGTCAATGCCGATTCGATGCAGGTCTACCGCGACCTGCGTCTGATCACGGCGCGCCCGAATCTCGAGGAGGAGGCCCGCGCGCCGCACCGGCTTTACGGTCATGTGGATGCGGCGGAGAATTATTCGGTCGGGCGCTGGTGTCGGGATGTGGCCGCGGTGCTGACCGAATGCGCCGATGAGGGCCGCACGCCGATCCTGGTTGGCGGCACCGGGCTCTATTTCAAGGCGCTGATAGTCGGGCTGGCAGCCGTGCCAGCGGTGCCGGCCGACATCCGCGCGGCCGTGCGCGGACGGCTGCAGAGCGAGGGTGTCGGGCCATTGTACGGTGAATTGGTCGAGCGGGATCCGGCAACCGCACAGCGTCTGATGCCGAACGACCGCTCACGCATCTCGCGCGCGCTCGAGGTGGTACTAGCGACGGGTCGGTCATTGACCGACTGGCACCGCGAAGGAATGCCGCCGCTGATCGACACGGCAGGCGCGGTGAAGGTGTTCGTCACTTGTGAGCGTGGCGAGCTGGTTCGCCGCATCGAAGCCCGCTTTGCTGCGATGCTTCAGGCTGGTGCATTGGACGAGGTTCGGGCGCTGGCCGCACGCGAGCTCGACCCGACGCTGCCCGCGATGAAGGCGCATGGGGTGCCCTGGCTCATCAGGCATCTGCGCGGCGAGATCACGCTCGAAGAGGCGGCGGCGGGCAGCGTTATGGACACACGCCGCTACGCCAAGCGCCAGCTAACTTGGTTCCGCAACCAGATGCAGGATTGGCCGTGGGTGGAATCCGACACAGCGTTCGCCGAGATCCTGCGGTCTTTGGGCTGACGTCGGGCCGGGTTTCGGGTCGATCCGGCTGCGATTCCCGGGTCGCCGCGCCCACGCTAAAAATGGCAATTTAGAATAACAAAACAGCGAAAGATAAATCTCCAACTGGTTAAGCAGTTCTAAAATGATTGCCCTTTATTTCAAATGGCTGAGGGAGTTGGGGGAAACGTTGAACTCGCGGCAGTGTCGCGGCGGGTTGCGGTGCGATGACGATCGTTGCCGGGCGTACCCTCCGATTAAGGAACGAGAGCGCTCATGTCCATTCGCAATAAACTGCTGCTGTCATTCAGCGTCGTCGTACTTCTTGCGGCCGCAGTTGCCGGGTATGGCTATCAGCTCATCTCATCCACGAGCGCGCTCGTCGGCGGGCTTCAGGACGGCCCGATGATGGCCGCCAATGCGGCCCGCTCGGCGCAGATTGGCTTTGGAAAAGCGCAGCGCATCGTTGAACGATCCGTCCTGCTAAACAAGCCGGCAAGCGCCCAGGATCTCTCGGAAATCGAGGGCTTCATGTCGACGCTGGCCGACAGCATGAACGACGTCAAAAAGCGGCTGGCAAACGCCAGCGGTTTCAACGACGGAATCAATTCGATCATGCCCATGGCGCAGGACTGGCACAAAGCCGCCATGACCTACTTGAAGCCGGCGGGCGCCGGGGCGTCCGAGAAACCGTCGCCTGATGCCGTTATTGATGACGGCAATACGCTGAGCGACCAGCTCGAGATGATCGCCGGAAATGCAACGACGTATGGCGCCAATTTTCGGGCGGAGGCGGACACGACAGCCGCAAAGTCGAAACGCAATCTCATCGTCCTCGGCGCTGCCGCCGTGCTGGCGGGACTGGCTGCGGCGTTCATGATGGCGGCCTCCTTCAGCCGGCCGATCCGTCACGCCATGGCGGTGTCGGAGGAGATTGCCAGCGGCAATTTCGCGAATGAAATCGTGACCAAGCGCCGCGACGAACTCGGCCGGCTGCTGCGGTCGCTCGACCAAACCCGCGCCACCCTCGACGAAGCGGAGCGCAACAAGGAACGTCAACGCGCCGAGCAGGTCGCGCTCCTGGAAGCCAGGGTCGAGGACGAGCGCCAAAAGATGATGGCTTCGCAAGAGCAAGTTCAGGCGGAGCAGGCGCGCAGCGCCGAATTGAAAGCGCAGGCCGAGGCCGAGCGTCAAAAGCAACTCGAAGCCGAGCATCAGGCCGCGCTGGAGCAGGCGCGTAGCGCAGAAGAGCTGGCGCGGTTGGTTGGCGCCCTGGGCGATGGGCTGGCGCGGCTGTCGGGCGGCGACCTGATGGTTCGCATGGACAACGACGTGCCCGATGCTTACCGCCAGCTCGTCCACGACTTCAACGCCACGGTTGACCGCCTGGCGGATACCGTCGCCGGCATTATCGCGGCGACTAACGATGTCGCCAATGCGGCGGTCGAGATCTCCGCCAGCACGACCGACCTCTCACAGCGCACGGAAGAACAGGCGGCGGGCCTCGAGGAGACCACCGCCTCGCTGCAGGAGATGGCTTCGAGCGTCAAGAAGAACGCCGAGAACGCGCAGCGCGCCAACGAGTCCGCTGCTGGCATGCGCGACGTTGCCGACAAGAGCACGACCGTGGTCGGCAACACGGTGGAGGCAATGTCGAAGATCGAAGAGTCCTCGCGCGAGATTTCCGAGATCACCAGTGTCATCGACGAGATCGCGCGGCAGACCAATCTCTTGGCGCTCAACGCCGCAGTGGAAGCCGCACGCGCGGGCGACGCCGGCCGCGGCTTCGCGGTGGTCGCGACCGAAGTGCGCAGTCTGGCGCAGCGTTCGGCCGATGCCGCCAAGAACATCAAGGGGCTGATCACCAACAGCTCGAGCCAGGTCAAGGACGGAGTGGAGCTCGTCAATCAGGCGGGCGCGGCGCTCAACAAGATCGTGGAATCGATCCGCGATGTCTCCAATATCGTGGCCGACATCGCGGCGACGACCAACGAGCAGGCGCGGGGCATCGACCACGTCAATCAGGCGCTCGTGCAACTTGACGAGGTCACGCAGCAGAACTCGGCGCTGGTCGAGGAGAACGCGGCGACCGCCAAGACGCTCGAGCACCAGTCCGCCGACATGGCTCACCGGGTGGCCTTCTTCAAGCTCGACGCCAACGCTGCGCCGGCCAAGGATGCCTCCATCGAGGAAGCGGCCTAAGATCGCTACGCGCCACGCGTAGCGGCAGGCGGGCGGCGAGAGACTTGTGTGGCCTGCTTGCCGCATTTGGAATTAAATTTGGCCCGGTCGTCCCGGCTGGAGACGAAACAGGCTATAATTCGTGCTTGACCCCGTTTGGCGGCACTCTTATAACTCGCGCAACGAAAGATCGGGCAGGAACTATGTCGCGCAATATTATTACTCTTGTAGTAAAGGTTCGGACGCCTCCCGCGGGCCCCTAAGGGTCGTCGCCTAGGGAATGCGTCCGAACATGGCCCTTTCACGGGCCTTTTTTATTGGCTCAGACGGCATCGATAAGACGGCATCGAAACGACACACGCGATCGATACCAGACGTAAGGCAAGGATGACGACCATGACACGCGAAATGACCGGCGCCGAAATGGTGATCCAGGCGCTCGCCGACCAAGGCGTGAAGCATTTGTTCGGCTATCCCGGCGGCGCCGTGCTGCCGATCTACGACGCCATCTTCGCGCAGGATAAAGTGCGACACATCCTGGTGCGCCACGAGCAGGGCGCGGTGCACGCGGCGGAAGGCTACGCCCGCTCCACCGGCAAGGTCGGCTGCGTGCTGGTGACCTCCGGCCCCGGCGCCACCAATGCGGTGACCGGCCTGACCGACGCGCTGATGGACTCGATCCCGATCGTCTGCATCACCGGCCAGGTGCCGACCCATCTGATCGGCAACGACGCCTTCCAGGAAGCCGACACCGTCGGCATCACCCGGCCCTGCACCAAGCACAATTACCTCGTGAAGCGCATCGAGGACCTGCCGCGCGTGCTGCACGAAGCGTTTCACATCGCCTCAAGCGGCCGGCCCGGTCCTGTGGTGGTCGACATCCCGAAGGACATCCAGTTTTCCACCGGCACCTACTTCAAGCCGAAGGACAACCCGCACACCGGCTACAAGCCCAAGCTCAAGGGCGACTTGGACAAGATCAAGCAGGCGGTTGAATTGATGGCACATGCCAAGAAGCCGGTGTTCTACACCGGCGGCGGCGTCATCAATTCCGGCAAGGCGGCAAGCGACCTGTTGCGCGAACTGGTCAAACTCACCGGCTTCCCGATCACCTCCACGTTGATGGGACTTGGCGCCTATCCCGCCGCCGACAAGCAATGGCTTGGCATGCTTGGCATGCACGGCACGCTGGAGGCCAACATGGTGATGCACGACTGCGACGTCATGATCTGCATCGGCGCTCGCTTCGACGACCGCATCACCGGGCGGCTCGACGCCTTCTCGCCCGGGTCGACCAAGATCCATATCGATATCGACCCCTCATCGATCAACAAGAACGTGCATGTCGATCTGCCGATCGTTGGCGATTGCGCGCATGTCTTGGAAGACATGCTGCGGCTGTGGCGCACACATGCCAAGCAGGTCGACCAGAAAGCGCTCACCGCTTGGTGGCAGCAGATCGACAAGTGGCGCGCGCGCAAGTCGCTCGCCTACCGGGCGTCGAACGAGTTGATTAAGCCGCAATACGCCATCCAGCGGCTCTATGAGCTGACCAAGGATCGCGACACCTACATCACCACCGAAGTCGGCCAGCACCAGATGTGGGCGGCGCAGTTCTACGGCTTCCAGGAGCCGAACCGCTGGATGACGTCGGGCGGGCTCGGCACCATGGGCTACGGGCTGCCGGCCTCGGTCGGCGTGCAGCTTGCGCATCCGAAATCGCTGGTCATCGACATCGCCGGCGAGGCCTCGGTGCAGATGACGATGCAGGAACTGTCGACTGCAGTGCAGTACCGGCTCCCGGTCAAGATCTTCATCCTTAACAACGGTTATATGGGCATGGTGCGGCAGTGGCAGGAACTGCTGCACGGCGGGCGCTATTCGGAGAGTTATTCGGAGGCGCTGCCGGATTTCGTCAAGCTGGCCGAGGCCATGCATGCGGTCGGCATCCGCTGCGAGAAGCCGGGCGATCTCGATCACTCCATCAAGGAGATGATCGACGTCGACAAGCCGGTACTGTTCGACTGCGTGGTCGATCCGGCCGAGAACTGCTTCCCGATGATTCCCTCGGGCCGCGCCCACAACGAGATGCTGCTCAGCGGTGCTGCTGAGGACATCGAGGACGCGATCACCGAGGAAGGCAAGGTGATGGTGTGATGAACGCTCCCACGACGTCCCATTACCCGGCGGCGCCGACGGCGCAGAAGGCCGAAACCCACACGCTGTCGGTGCTGGTCGACAACGAGCCGGGCGTGCTGGCGCGCGTCATCGGCTTGTTCTCCGGGCGCGGCTACAATATCGAGTCGCTGACGGTGTCGGAGACCGAGCACCGCGCACACTTGTCGCTTATTACCATCGTCACCACAGGCACGCCGATGGTGATCGAGCAGATCAAGAACCAGCTCGACCGGCTGGTGCCGGTGCATCACGTGGCCGACATGACGCTTGCCGGCAATTCGATCGAGCGTGAGCTCGCCATGGTGAAGGTGCGCGGCAAGGGCGAGCACCGCGTCGAGGCGCTGCGACTGGCCGATGCCTTCCGGGCGCGGGTGATCGACGCCACCACCGAGAGCTTCGTGTTCGAGATCACCGGCGGTTCGAGCAAGATCGAGCAGTTCATAGAATTGATGCTGCCGCTCGGTCTGGTCGAGGTGGCGCGCACCGGTATCGCGGCGATCCGGCGCGGGCCTGGAGAGAAGTAAGTGAGCGCCGGCAGAGCAAAGGTTGTCGCTCGGTAATTGGCAATGCCACTCAATATTTTCTTCGCGCTCGTGACGTTTGCCTTTGTGATGGCGTTCACGCCCGGTCCGAACAACATCATGCTGGCGGCCTCCGGCGTGAATTTCGGCTTTGCCCGCACCATCCCGCACATGGCTGGAGTCACGGTCGGCTTCATGGTGCTTATTTTCGCCTCCGGCGCGGGGCTAGGCCTCGTCTTCGCCGCCGTGCCTGTGCTTCAAGTCGCGCTGAAGATCGCGGGCAGCGCCTATCTGCTTTGGCTCGCCTACAAGGTCGCCACCGCCCATCAAGCGCGCGGTACCAATGGCGGCCCTGCGCGGCCCTTCAGCTTCTGGCAGGCGGCCGCGTTCCAGTGGATCAATCCAAAGGGTCTGGTCGCCGCGCTCAGCGCCATCGCCATCTTTCTGCGGCCCGGACATCAGGTCTGGGATCTCGGCGTCATGCTGGCCGTATTTGGGCTGGTCACGGCCGGCTCGGTAACGACCTGGGCAGGTTTCGGCGTCGCCTTGCGGCGCTGGCTGCGCGATCCGGCTCATGCCCGGCTGTTCAATATCGCCATGGCGCTGCTTTTGGTGGC
This sequence comes from uncultured Pseudomonadota bacterium, assembly GCA_963732895.1. Lineage (GTDB taxonomy): Bacteria > Pseudomonadota > Alphaproteobacteria > Rhizobiales > Xanthobacteraceae > Pseudolabrys. Next base: position 561,126 of record CAVTBG010000004.1, read on the forward strand.
CAGCGTCGTGCCGATAGTGGTTTGAGGGACAAAACTAAGGGCAAAACTAAGGGATTCCGGGCCTTGTCGGCGGTCGCGGAGCGTCCTAGAAGCAGGGCCGACATTCCGGGGCTGGAGCATGATCCCGAAAAGTGGGTACCGGTTTTCGGAAAAGATCATGCTCAAACAACAAGGTGAGACCATGATCCGGCTTGCCGGATCGTGGTCGAATTTTAGAGGATCATCATGCGTGTTTACTACGATCGCGACGCCGACCTGAACCTGATCAAGGGCAAGAAGGTCGCCATCATCGGCTACGGCAGCCAGGGCCACGCCCACGCGCTGAACCTGCGCGATTCCGGCGTGAAGGAGGTCTCGGTCGCACTGCGCAAAACCTCCGCCGGCGTGAAGAAGGCGGAAGGGCAGAAGCTCAAGGTCATGGAGGTGGCGGAGGCCGCCAAATGGGCCGACGTGATGATGATGCTCACGCCCGACGAGTTGCAGGCCGATATCTACAACGAGCACCTCGTCAAGAACATGAAGGAGGGCGCTGCGCTGATGTTCGCGCACGGCCTCAACGTGCACTTCAACCTGATCGAGCCGCGCGCCGACATCGACGTCATGATGGTGGCGCCGAAGGGGCCGGGCCACACCGTGCGTTCGGAGTATCAGCGCGGCGCCGGCGTGCCGTGCCTGTTGGCGGTGCATAAGGATGCTTCCGGCAACGCGCATGATCTGGGCTTGTCTTATGCCGCGGCGATCGGCGGCGGCCGCGCCGGCATCATCGAGACCACCTTCAAGGAAGAGTGCGAGACCGACCTGTTCGGCGAGCAGGCGGTGCTGTGCGGCGGCGTGGTCGAGCTGATGAAGGCGGGCTTCGACACCCTGTGCAACGCCGGCTACGCGCCGGAGATGGCCTACTTCGAGTGCATCCACGAGATGAAGCTGATCGTGGACCTGATCTACGAAGGCGGCATCGCCAACATGAACTATTCGGTGTCGAACACCGCCGAGTACGGCGAATACGTCACCGGCCCGCGCATCATCACCCAGGAGACGCGCGCCGAGATGAAGCGCGTGCTCGACGACATCCAATCCGGCCGCTTCACCCGAGACTGGATGCTGGAGAACAAGGTCAACCAGACCTCGTTCAAGGCGACCCGCGCCAAGCTCGCCGAGCACCAGGCCGAGCAGATCGGCGCCAAGCTGCGCGACATGATGCCGTGGATCAAGGAGCGCGCTCTCGTCGATAAGAGCAAGAACTGACGTCCGTGCGTATCGCTCTTGCCTTCATTGCAGCGGCCGCCCTTTCCGGGGCGGCCGTTTCTGCTTGGGCGGGCGGGCAGGGCGAGCCTGGCAACTGCGCGGGCTCGACGCCGGAAATGGTCGATTGCCTGATGGCCCAGCACGCGCATTGGGACAAGCAACTGACCATCGTCTATCAGGAAGCGATGAAGAACGCTCCGCCGCAACAACGCGCCTCTTTACGGGACGCCGAGCGCGCGTGGATCAAATACCGCGACGCCAATTGCGCCTACTATGCCGCGGGCGAGGGCACCATTGCCCGCATCAACGCGGCGGCCTGCCTGCGCGACATGACGCAAAAGCGCGCGCAAGAATTATCGAGCGGCGGCGCCGGGCCTGATAATCCCGGCAAAGAGGACCGCGACTAGTCCACTCGTAAATTCGATCGCTGAAATTCTGGCGGGGCTGCCGGCCAATCGTATGCTTGTGCCGCAAAGCGGACATCAGCGTCAAACATTCGGCTAAGGGCGCGCTGCGCTTGATCGCGAGCGCGCCCTTGGCTTGAAGAGCCTCTTCAGCTCGGATTGGTCAGGAAGGTCACCGGCTGGACGACGCCATGCCGCGTCATGAGCGCCGCGCACGCGTCCGACTGTAGAAAGGCCTGAAATCCTTTGGGATCGTGCACCGTCACGGCGACCGCGACAGTATCCCCGCCGTTCGGATCGACGTAGCTGGCGATTTCGCTGACGAATGCGCCCAAGTTTTCCCGGCGCTCTGACTCGAAGGATTGCCAGCGCTTGACATCAGCCACTTTGTGAATGGCTACGAGCTTGGTCATGTCCCTACCTTTCGTCCCGTTGATGCGATCTGGTGAACTCGCCGATGCTGCCGCGCCGTAGCGCGACGGCCATGACCATCCCTCGAATACATGGGTAAGAAAATCCGCTTCAAATCGAATTCATTGTTCGATAAAATCGAACAATGATGGACCAGTTCAAGGCAATGGCGGTGTTTCGGGCGGTTGTCGAAACCGGCAGCTTTCGGAGGGCAGCCAAAGCGCTCGACCTGTCTCCGTCGGTAATCAGCCATCACATCACCCACCTCGAAACCGCCCTTGGTGCCGCGCTGTTGTATCGCTCAACGCGCAAGCTTTCCTTGACCAGCGACGGGCATCGTCTGTTCGAGGCCAGCACTAAAATGGTGGAGGCGGCGCAAGCCGGGTTGGATGCCATACGAGGCCGAGCGGATCAGCCGTCAGGCCGCCTGAAGGTGGCCGTGACCGGTGCGGTCTTCGAAAATCCGCCTTACGTCGATCACATCGTTGCATTCGCAAAAGCGCATCCGAATGTGGATCTTTCCGTCAGCTTTTCCGACCAGAAGATCGAGCTGATTGGCAGCGTGTTCGATGCCGCGGTGCGGATTGGTTGGCTTGATGACTCTCGGTACAAGACCCGCAAGCTCTGTGACATTGGCCGGGTGCTGGTCGCTTCTCAAGACTACCTGCAAGACAAGAGATTGCCGAAAAAGGTGGAAGACCTGGAATCGTTTGATTGGATCAAGCTTGCTCAATTTCCGGTCAATAAACAGCTGATCAACAAATCGGGTGACGTGCCGACCATTCGTCCCAGGATCGCGATTGAAGTCGATAGTGCCGCGTCGCTGCGTCGAATGGTGCTCGCTGGAATGGGTGTCGCCGCAATACCACGCATCCTGGTCGCGCCGGATATCATCAATGGACGGCTGATCGAACTTAAACCGCGCTGGGATTTAATGTCGGCAGGAGCCTATGCCGTTTGGCCGAACAACGTATCCGACACCAGTCTTACTATTCGCTTTGTGAACTTTCTCGCGAAGGAACTAAAGGCGAGATGAGTATCAATTGCCTTTGATTTCACCCCAACCTTAATCCTGCCAATGTCAGCTTTTGACCGATGCTGTTGAAAAAGTCGAAAGTTGAGCCAGAATAAGAACCGTCAAAATGACTTCGTTATATTTGCTCTGGCCTGCACCCGGTTTGGATGACACCGACTTAAGCTACTCCGGCCTGCCGCTCGAACTCCATGGGGCTTAGATAGCCGATCGTCGAGTGTCGACGTTTCGGATTGTAGAAGCGTTCGATGTAGTCGAACACGTCGGCCTTCGCCTCATCCCTCGATCGGTAGATTTTGCGCGCCGTTCGCTCGGTCTTGAGCGATGAGAAGAGAGCTATGCGGGATTTTGGGTGACGGCGCGATCAGGCGGCGCGGTTTGAGGACGCTTCAATCACCTCGATGCCGTCTTGGAATTTGACACCTTCGATCACTTTCGGCAACTGGTTTTGACCTTGCAGCCGCCGCCAGGTTTTCGAGGCGGCCATGACCAGCTTGAACACCATCAGCTTTGCGGTGGTCGATGACAGCGAGCCACGCGTTCGAACCGTTCTGTGCCGAACCGTGGCAAACACGCTCTCGATCGGATTCGACGTGCGCAGGTGGTCCCAATGTTCGGCGGGGAAGTCGTAGAACGCCAGCAGCGCCCCGCGATCCTTGATCAGGCAGGCGGCCGCCTTGTCGTATTTCGTCCCGTATTTCTCGACGAACACGTCAATCGCGGCCTCGGCCGAAGCGCGGTTCGGAGCCAGGTAGACCTCGCGCAGGTCCTTTTTCATGTTGGCCTGCACGGACAGCGGGACCTTGTTCAGGACATTCGCGGTTTTGTGCACCCAGCACCGCTGGTGGCGTGTTCCCGGATACACCTCCTCAATCGCTTTCCAGAAGCCGAGGGCGCCGTCCCCGACCGCGATTTCTGGACCAGTCTGCAACCCGCGCCGCTTCACTTCGATCAGCAGCTCACGCCAGCTCTGCGCGCTTTCGCGAGCGCCCACCTGGAAGCCGACAAGTTCCTTCCTGCCCTCGGGCGTGGCGCCGATCAGCACCAGCATGCATTCGGCGTTGTCTTCCATCCGGGCCTGCAGGTAGACCCCATCAGCCCAGACATACACGTACCGCCGGGCCGACAGATCGCGCTTCTGCCAACGCTCGTACTCCGCCTGCCATTCCGCCGTCAGCCTGGAAATCACCGCCGGGGACAGGTTCGGCGCCTCCTTGCCGAGCAGCGCCGCCAACGCCTCCTGGAAGTCGCCGGTGGAGATGCCGCGGAGGTAAAGCACCGGCAACAGCGCATCCAGGCTCCGCGTTCGCCGCGCCCATTTCGGCAGGATCGCCGACGAGAACCGGATCCGGTCCGCATCCTCCACGGAGCCACGATCCCGTATCTTCACCGCCCGGACCTCGACTGGGCCAATGCCTGTCTGGATCTCGCGCGCGGGTGCGTGACCGTGCCGGACAATCCGATTGCGGCCGTCCGGGAGCTTGAGGTCCTGCATACTGGCCAAAAAAGCCGCCGCCTCGCATTCGACAGCCTGGGTCGGCAGCTTTCGGGCGCCGGCTCGCAAAACACTGGTCAGGGGATCGTCGATGTCTTCGGGCTGACGAAGCCGCAGCACGCTGCTAGTCTCGTTCATGGCGTATCGCTCTCCTTGAGAGGTTCTGGCAGGCTCGACACCCGCCTCGATACGCCGCCTATCTCACTCCGTCATCACCCACTTTCCCGCATAGCTCATGAGAAGAAGCTCTCCATCGCCGCATTGTCCCATACATTGCCTGAACGGCTCATCGAACAGACGACGCCGTGATCGGCCATCAGCCGCTGGAACTGCTCGCTGGAGTATTGGCTGCCTCGATCCGAATGATGCACCAGCGCGTCGGGTTTGCCCCGTCGCCAGATCGCCATCACCAGAGCGTCGGTCACGAGCTGCGCGGTCATTGCCGTGTTCATCGACCAGCCGACCACGCGCCGCGAGAACAGATCGACGACGGCCGCAACATAGAGCCAGCCCTCCGCTGTCCACACATAGGTGAAGTCGGCGATCCATTTGCGGTTCGGTGATGGTGCTTCGAAGCTGCGATCGAGAACGTTCGGAGCAATGGCGAAAGCCTGCCGCTCACCCAGATCCGGCGGCAGGCGACGCCGTCGCGGGCGCGCCTTAAGGGCCTGTAGCCGCATCAATCGCTCGATCCGGTGCAGGCCGCACGACACGCCTTCGGCCAGCATGTCGTGCCACACCCGTCTGGCCCCATAGGTCCGGTCACTGGCGAGAAAGCTGGCGCGAACCTTGGCGCCCAGTTCTTCATCGTTCTGGCTTCGCTGGCTGCGCGGCCGCGTCAGCCAGGCATAGAACCCGCCCCGCGAGACACCGAGCGCCCCGCACAACCATCCCGCCGGCCAGATTACCCGGTGCTTCGCGATGAAGGAGAACTTCACGTCAATTCCTTCGCGAAGTAGGCCGCGGCTTTTTTTAGGATGTCCCGTTCGGCCTTGAGCTTCGTCACTTCGCGCTTGAGACGCGCGATCTCGGCCTGCTCGGGCTTCATCTGACCCTGGCCGGGGAACGCCTGCTGCGGATCGTCCGCAAAGGCCTTCACCCAGCTACGCAGTTGCGACACATGCACACTCAGGTCCTGTGAAGCCTGCGCATACGACACGCCGCGCTCCCTGATCAGCCGCACGGCCTCAAGCTTGAACTCTCGCGTAAATTTCCGACGCTCCATAATGCACCTCCCGTTCCATTAAAACACCTAATTGGTGTCTTCGGAACCGGGGACAGGCCAAATTGCAAATTCACCCTATGAATTGACGAAGCAAATTGCGGAGGCATCTGACTGGGCGTGGGAAGATATTGTTGCTCGTCAAAAGACACTTGCGGCAATAGCCGTAAAAACGTGGCCTATATGATCGAAGTAGAGGCAACTCAATTAAAGCGATCCGTTGAATCTCAGCATGGCGGAACAGCCACGCTTGCCCGTTCTATGCCCGTCAAAGAGACGTTCGGCGGCAAAACTGTTTGGGAAGGTGTCGTACACGTTTTCGACCTTACCGGCCACCCCAAAGCCAAGCGCGCCTATGCCTGGTCGTCCCCGATAGAGGGGAGCGATAAACGGCGGTTCTTTGCCGTGCTGCATATCCCGCCGATTGCGTCGCCGGTGGAGGCAGTGCGGGCGGCTATCGTGGCGGAGCATCATTCAAGATGAACATAAGGCGCGGGTTGTTGAGGACATGGCTGGTCGCCAGCGTAATGTGGGCGGCCGGTTGGTTCATTTACGTCATAGAAACATGTGTAATCAGGACTACCTACGGCGGGGAACACGTAACATTTTGCTACACTGATTTTAGCGGATGGATGACCCAAGCTCGCTACTTTGGGCTTTTGGATTATACGAAGATTTTTGTTTCAGGGTTGATTCCACCTGCGGTGGCACTTGTTGCTGGCATCGTGGTTCTATGGATAGCTCGCGGCTTCCAGAATCAACAAAATTCAAATTAGGACACTACCCCCGTCGCTATCTCTTACCGACTTTTCCCCACAGCCACTTTGCCACCTCCGCCGGCACGGTGCCTTGCGAGCCGCGCAAATTGGCCGCGCGCATGTCCTTGACGTCGATGGCGCCGATGAGCGGCTTGAGCGCGGCGATCAGCTTTTGGTCGTGGGCGACCTGCGGCGCCAGCAGCAGGATGGCGTCATAGGGCGGGATGGCGTTCTTGGGATCGCTCAAGACCTTGAGATCGTATTTGGCGATGCGGCCGTCGCTGGAGAAAGCCGAGATCACGTCGACGTCGCCGCTCGTCACCGCCTGGTACATGAACGTCGCCTGCATCGATTTCTGTTGGCGGAAGTGCAGGCCGTAAGCCTGCTGGATGGCCTCCCATTCCGGGCGGTCGAAGAACTCGTAATCGCCGGCAATCGTCATCGATGCGGAATGCGCGGCGAGATCGGAAATTGAATTGATGCCGAGCTTGTCCGCGGTCTGGCGCGGCATGGCGAGCGCGTAGGCGTTCTCGAAGCCGAGATCGCCCAGCATGCGCACGCCATAGGTCTTCTCCAGCCAGTCCGACACCGCCGCCAGCACCTCATTGCGCGGCTTGACGTCGCTGTGGTGCATGTAATTGGCCCAGATGGTGCCGGAATAATCGACATAGATGTCGACGTCGCCGGCGGTCAGCGCCTTGAAGATCACCGCCGAGCCGAGGCCGTCGCGGCGCGTGCTCGCAAGCCCTGCCGCCTTGAGCCGCTGCTGCATCAAGGCGCTGAGGATGTATTGCTCGGTGAAGCTCTTGGTACCGACCACGTAGGCTTTGCCGGTGGCCGCATGGCCGGGCACCAGCGCGGCGAGCACCACCAGCACCAGGCCGGCGCCGGCGGCGGCGACACGCAGACGGCTGCGGGCGGCGACGCCATGTTCCATCAGCGCCAGCAACTGATCGACCGCCAGCGCCAGCGCGGCGGCGGCGACGCAGCCGAAGATGACGAAGACCCAGTTCTGCGTCTGCAAGCCGGCGAAGATGTAGTTGCCGAGGCTGGTCTGGCCGATGGGCGTCGCCAGCGTCGCCGTGCCGATCACCCACACCGCGGAGGTGCGGACGCCGGCCATGATGACGGGCGCGGCGAGCGGCAGCTCGACTTCACGCATGGACTGGCCGGGCGTCATGCCGATGACGCGGGCGGCATCCCGCAGGCGCGCATCGACACCGTTGAGGCCCGTCACCGTGTTACGCAGCACCGGCAGCATGGAATAGAGCGCCAGCGCCAGCACCGAGGGCAGAAACCCAAGCGCCGAGAAACTCGCGCCGAACAGGCGCTCCGACAGTGCGGCAATCGCCAGCAACAGCGGATAGAACAGCGCCAAAAGTGCGATGCCGGGGATGGTCTGGATGACGCTCGCCACTGCCAGCAGGCCGCTGCGCAGGACCGGGCGGCGCGCGGAGAATATGGCGAGCGGCAGGCTGACGCCGAGGCCGATGGCGAGCGCGGTGATGCTCACAAGCACATGGCTGCCGAGATAGTCGGGCAGCCGGGCCCAGGCATCGGCGAGGCGAGAGTCGAAATTCATGAGCGCGGAGAATGGCACGCGCGGGCGAGGGGAGAAACCCTGCGGGAGCGGCGCTTGCCTTGGGCGTAGAGCTTGCAAGTTACGTGCGAGCGGCTAGGTTGCGCCCCGCCATGGAAAGCCCAGCCCAACACGTCGGTGCGGATGCCGCCGCGATCAGCTTGCGCGACGTGAACGTGGCCTTTCGCATCGTGGGGGGCAGCACGTATACGGCGGTGGAACGCGCAAACCTGAGCGTTGCGGACGGCGAATTCGTCGCCATCGTCGGGCCGACCGGCTGCGGCAAGTCCACATTACTTAATATAGCCGCGGGGCTGTTGCCGCCGGCGGCCGGCAGCGTCGATATCTTCGGGGCGCAGTTGAGCGCGCTCAACCGGCAGGCCGGCTATCTGTTCCAGGCCGACGCGTTGTTCCCCTGGAAGACCGCGTTGGAGAATGTCGCCATTGGGCTGGAAACGGCAGGCATGCCGGCCGGTGAAGCGCGCCCGCGCGCGCAAGAATGGTTGAAGCGGGTAGGGCTCGGCGCGTTCGGCGATCGTTATCCGCACATGCTCTCCGGCGGCCAGCGCAAGCGCGTGGGCCTGGCGCAGGTACTGATCCGCGATCCGAAGATATTGCTGATGGACGAGCCGTTCGGCCCGCTCGACGCACAGACCCGGCAGATCATGGGCAACCTGCTGCTCGAACTGTGGAGCGCCGACCGCAAGGCGGTGCTGTTCGTCACCCACGACCTGGAGGAGGCGATCGCGCTGTCGGACCGCGTGGTGATCATGTCGGCGGGACCGGCATCACGCATCATTGGCGATTGGCGGGTGCCGTTGAAACGTCCGCGCGACGATATTTCCGAAGTGAAGCTCGACGCTGCCTTTCACGATCTGCATCGCGAGATTTGGCACATGCTCAAAGCCGAGGTGGCGAAGGGCTACGCGCAGGCGGAAGGGCGCTGACCATGTCGCGGTTAAGTCTCCTCAGCCTGCAAATCCTGGTCGCGGTGGTCTTCCTCGTGCTCTGGTACGTGCTGTCAACCTATCCGATATTCGGCAAGATCATTTTGCCGCCGTTCTTCTTCTCGAACCCGGTGGACGTCGCCAAGCAGGTCGTTGCCTGGTTCGTCACCGGCGTGATCTGGAAGCACCTGTGGGTGACGCTGGAGGAATCGATCCTCGCCTTCGTCATCGGCTCGATCGGCGGGGTGCTGGTCGGCTTCTGGTTCGCACGCCAGCCGCGCACGGCCGCCGTGTTCGACCCGTACGTGAAGATGGTCAACGCGCTGCCGCGCGTGGTGCTGGCGCCGATCTTCACGCTCTGGCTGGGCCTCGGCATTTGGTCGAAGGTGGCGCTGGGCGTGACGCTGGTGTTTTTCATCGTGTTTTTTAACGTCTACCAGGGCGTCAAGGAAGTCAGCCCCACGGTGCTCGCCAACGCCCGCATGTTGGGCATGAATGAGCGGCAGTTGATGCGCCACGTCTACTGGCCGTCGGCGCTGTCGTGGATGTTCTCTTCGCTACATACTTCTGTTGGTTTTGCTGTTGTTGGTGCTGTGGTGGGCGAATATCTCGGCTCCGCCGCCGGCCTCGGCTACCTGATCCAGCAGGCGGAGGGCGTGTTTGATGTCGCAGGCGTATTCGCTGGCATGTTCGTGTTGGCTGCCTTCGTGATCGTCATCGATATGATCGTCTCCTTGGTCGAGAAGCGGCTGCTGGTCTGGCGGCCGGCGCCCAGCGACGCGCGGCCGTAGAGCGGGCCAGGGGCCTGCGGCCCTACACATCAGCCATTTCGAATACGGCTAGGCAGCGAGCCCAGACTTGTCCTATCGTCCGCGCCGAAACGGTCGCCAAGGCCGTGTTTCCCCAAGGGAGGAGTTCCATGTCCATGAAGTTGTTGCGGCGGCTCGGCGTCTCGGTCGCCGCCCTAATCCTGTCGACCGGCTTCGCCTTCGCGCAGATGCCCAAGGTGACGCTCGCCATCGGCGGTGCGTCGTGCCTGTGCTATCTGCCGACCATGCTCGCCCAACAACTCGGCGAGTTCAAAAAGGCCGGCGTCGACGTCAGTGTCGTGCAGTTCAAGGGCGGCTCCGAGGCGCTCAAGGCGGTGATGGGCGGCAGCGCCGACGTGGTGTCGGGCTATTTCGACCATTGCGTCAATCTGGCTGCTAAGGGCCAGCATCTGCAGGCCTTTGTAGTTTACGACCGCTTCCCCGGCTTCGCGCTGGTGGTCTCGCCAAAGCACACGAATGAAATCAAGTCGGTCAAGGATCTCGCCAACAAGAAGGTCGGCGTTTCGGCGCCCGGCTCGTCCACCGACTTCTTCCTAAAGTACATGCTGAGCCAGAACGGCGTTGATCCGAACTCGGTCGGCGTCATCGGCGTCGGCCTCGGCGCCACCGCGATCGCGGCCATGGAGCAGGGGCAGATCGACGCCGCAATCATGCTCGATCCTGCGGTGACGGTGCTCGCCGGCAAGTACAAGGATCTGCGCATCCTGAGCGACACCCGTTCGGAGAAGGACACGCTCGCAGTGTTCGGTGGCCAGTATCCGGGCGGCGCGCTTTACACCCGCGCCGACTGGATCGCTTCGCACCAGAAGGAAGCGGCTGCAATGGCCAAGGCGATTGTGTCTACGCTGAAGTGGATCCATTCGCATTCGGCCGAGGAAATAACCGCCAAGATGCCGCCCGAGTTCACCAAGAACAAGGCGCTCTATATCGCGGCGCTGAAGAATACGATGTCGATGTACTCCAGCGACGGAAAGATGGATCCGAAAGGCGCGAAAGCGGTGCTCGCGGTGTTCTCGAAGTCGTCGCCGGCAATCGCCAAGGCCAATATCGACCTGTCGAAGACCTATACCAACAAGTTCGTCGAGCAGGCAAAGTAAGCTAAGGGTTGCTTCTGCTTCCGTGACGACAACAAATCCTGTGTCATGGCCGGGCGTGTCCCGGCCATGCTCTTATTGGCGCGCAAAAGGCGGATGCCCGCGACAAGCGCGGGCACGACATCTAAAATATTCGGCATGAACATCCTCTCGATCCAATCCCACGTCGCCTATGGCCATGTCGGCAATTCGGCGGCCGTGTTTCCGCTGCAGCGCATCGGCGTCGAAGTGTGGCCGATCCACACGGTGCAATTTTCGAACCATACCGGCTATGGCGAGTGGCAGGGCGAGGTGTTCCATGCCGGCTTGATCAAGAAGCTGGTGGCGGGCATCGAGCAGCGCGGCGTGTTGGGCGAATGCGACGGCGTGCTCTCCGGCTATATGGGAGGCGCCGAGATCGGCACGGCGATCCTCGAAGCAGTGGCGACCGTGCGCAAAGCGAATCCATCAGCGCATTATTGTTGCGACCCGGTGATCGGCGACGTCGGCCGCGGCATTTTTGTCGCGCAAGGGATTCCAGAATTCATAAAGGAGAAAGCGGTGCCTGCCGCGGACATCATCACGCCCAACCATTTCGAGCTCGATTTCCTTGCCGGCCGCGAGAGCAAGACACTCGCTGAAGTGCGCGATGCGGTGAAGGCCGTGCACGACCTCGGGCCGCGCGTCATCCTGGTCACCTCGCTGCACAGCGAGGAAACGCCGGAGGACGCAGTCGATCTATTGTCATCGGACGGTGAGCGCTGCTTCCGTTTGCGTACGCCGCGCCTGCAATTGATGGTGAATGGCGCGGGCGACGCCATCGCCGCGCTGTTCTATGCCCATTTTCTGCGCAGCGGACGCATTGACGAGGCGCTCGGCAAGTCGGCGTCGAGCATTTTCGGCGTGCTGAAGAAGACATCAGAGGCCGGCACGCGCGAGATCCAGCTCATCGCGGCGCAGGACGAATTCGCGGAGCCGAGCAAATTATTCGAAGCAGAAGAACTACACGCATAAGCGATCCGCGAGCGAAGCATTAATTATATTGATTGTCCGCATGCTCGTATGCACACTAGAGGTGTCGGCGCTTTTGGCGCTCTTGGATCGTGCACTGGAAATTGACTGCCACCATGAAACGGCGCTTTGTTACCCTCGACGTTTTCACCGATCGGCGTTTTGCCGGCAATCCCGTCGCCATCGTAGTGGAGAGCGAGGGGCTCGGCACCGCGGCAATGCAAGCGATTGCGACCGAATTCAACCTGTCGGAAACGGTGTTCGTGCGGCCGCCGGAACAACCGGCGCATCGCGCGCGCTATCGCATTTTCACGCCCAAGGAGGAGGTCGCCTTTGCCGGCCACCCGACCATCGGTACCGCCGTTTTGCTGGGTATGCTCGATGGCGGTAGCGGGCCGCGAGACATGGTGCTTGAAGCCAATATCGGCCCCGTCCCGTGCCTTGTTGCTCCGACGGACGCGGGCGGGATTCAAACTGCCGGCCCTGCCGAAGGAGGTGGGTCCGCCGCCGCCGCTGGCGGATCTCGCCGCCGCGCTCAGCATCGCAGTCGACGACATCGGCGCGGGCGCGTACTAACCGGCCTGCTTCTCGAGCGGCATCGCCTTCATCTTCACGCCGGTCAAAAGCCTCGACGTCGTGCGTCGCGCTGTGCCTGACCTTGCGCGTTTTTCATCGGCGCTGAGCGCGCCTGCGCACCGCGCCGTATTCGTATATTGCTCCAATGCAGTCGAGCGGGGACACGATTTCCATGCCCGCATGTTCGCCCCGTCCTATGGTGTTGTCGAAGACCGGGCTACGGGCTCCGCAGCGGCGGCTTTTACGGCGGTGCTGGCCCGTTTCGGCGGGCTCAAGGACGGCGAGCACAACATGACCATCGAGCAGGGTTACGAGATGGGCCGGCCCAGCGTGATCAATGTTGGCCTGACAGTGCAGGGGGGACGCTTACCGCAAGCTCGGTCGGCGGTAGCGCCGTCGCGGTGTCGGAAGGAGCAATTGAGGCTTGACGGCGGCCGAGCAGTCGCGTCGATTGGCGCTGATGCCTGACCCCGCCGTTTTTCCTGTCGACCGATTAAACCTGACCTTCGACCCGCAGCCTTGGCCGTTCTCCGCCGAGCGGCGGGCGGAAATCGATGTATTTTTCGCCAACGTGCAAAATGAGAAGCCGACGATATGGAACGGCCGCGTCCTCATGATGCACGACTACACCATGGCCGGTGGTATGTTCGAGGGCTGTTATCTCGAAACCGACTATGCCAGCTTTTCCGCCTGGTGCGCCTGGGGCCGCCCGCCCGCGTCGATCTTTGATGCTTTCGGTGCGGGGGCGGTGTTCTCAGCGGACGGCGCAGTGCTCGTCGGCGTCATGGGCCCGCAGAATTTCAATGCTGGGCGCATCTATTTCCCGTGTGGCACGCCTGACCCGAGCGATATCCACGATGGCAAGGTCGATCTCGATTTCAGCGTGCGGCGCGAATTGAAGGAAGAGACTGGCATCGATGCCTCGGAGTTCGCGGTCGAGCCGGGGTGGACATCGGTCGTCGATGGCCCGTTGATTGCGCAGATCAAGACGTTGCGCAGCCGAGAGAGCGCCGAAAATTTGCGCGCGCGCATGCTGGCGCATCTGGCGCGCGAGCGGCAGCCGGAATTATCCGATATCCGTATCGTACGCGGGCCCGCCGATTTTGATCCGGCCATGCCGCGCTTCGTGCCCGCCTTTCTTCGGTACCATTTTGCAGGTCGATAGGCGTGGCTGGGAGAGACTTGCCAAGCCTGCGCCAACAGCGTGAACTGCGCCCATGAAGCTCGAACATCTTGCCAAGCGCTTTCGCATCAACGAGCCGGACAAGTTCAAGCTGGCCGATCACAATTGTGCCGACTCGTGTGGCCTCGATCTCGACAAGAAAGAAGCCAAGGACATGCTGGAGGACGGCGTCAAGCGGCTGTCCGACCTCCAGGAAAGGCTCTATGCCAGCGACCGCTGTTCGATGCTGCTCGTGTTCCAGGCCATGGACGCCGCCGGCAAAGATAGCGCCATCAAGCACGTGATGACCGGCGTCAATCCGCAGGGCTGTCAGGTCCATTCCTTCAAGGCGCCGAGCGCGGAAGAGCTCGATCACGATTTCCTTTGGCGGATCGGCAAGGCGCTGCCGGAGCGCGGCCGCATCGGTATCTTCAACCGCTCGCACTACGAGGAGGTGCTGGTGGTGCGGGTGCACCCGGAGTTTCTGGAAAACCAGAAGCTACCGCCGATGCTCAAAGACAAAGACATCTGGCAGAATCGCTTCGAGTCGATCCGGAATTTCGAGCGCCACATCGCCCGCTGCGGAACTCGCGTGCTAAAGTTCTTTCTCAATGTCTCGCGCGAGGAGCAGCGCAAGCGTTTCCTCGACCGGATCGAAGAGCCGGCCAAGAACTGGAAGTTCTCCATGTCCGATGTGCGGGAGCGGGAGCGTTGGGACGACTACATGGCGGCCTACGAAGATATGATCCGCAATACCTCGATCGCCGAAGCGCCCTGGTACGTGGTGCCGGCCGACAACAAGTGGTTCACGCGGCTGGTGGTGGCCGCCGCCGCGGTCGAGGCGCTGGATAGCCTCGACCTGCAGTTCCCCAAGGTCGGCAGCGAGATGCGCAAGGAATTGCAGCAGGCCAAGAAGGCGCTGGAGTCGCAAAAGCCGTAGGCAGCCGCTCGCCATTGGACTGGAAAGTCAGCAATACTGACCCAAATCTTTAGTGCCGCCGATTTGAAGTTCCTGTAGCGCCTGCCGCAGCATCGTTCAGGAACCTCAAATCGAAAGCGGCACTGGAATCATAGACTTGCTAGTGCCCCCGGGCTTCCGAAGTTCATGTGAGCGCGCACTGCCATGAAACACGAACTTCGGAATCGTGGCACTCGCGCGCTTGATTTTGCCGGCTCCTTTCCGCTAGAAGCAGGGCACACCACATGCGGTTAACGCGGGCTTTACCAGGGTCCGCCACCATGACCGTCGAACACGAGGGTATTTGAGAGCCATGTCGGCGCGCTTGCCAGTTAGCGCGATCGAGCGGGCGGCCTCCCTGGCCGGGCCCAAGGGCTCGTCTATGACCACCCTCATTCTGGGCCAGCTCCTTCTCCTTATCCGCCCCTGAGGGCCGGCAGGGCTATGCGCCTGGGCACTCGGGGGATGACGGAGAAACCCCTTAGGAGCGCCCCAAGCGGCGCATGTGATTGAGAAGGATTAGTTCCAATGGCTACCCAGACCCCGTCCGATCAGGACCGCGTCGTCATATTCGACACTACCTTGCGCGACGGCGAGCAGTGCCCCGGCGCCACCATGACGCACGAAGAGAAGCTCGCGGTTGCCGAGTTGCTCGATGACATGGGCGTCGACATCATCGAAGCCGGCTTCCCGATCGCATCGGAAGGCGACTTCGCAGCCGTGCACGAGATCGCCAAGCGCGCCAAGAATTCGGTGATCTGCGGGCTGTCGCGCGCCGCCTTCAAGGACATCGACCGCTGCGCCGAGGCCATCAAGCCGGCCGAGCGCCGGCGCATCCACACCTTCCTGTCCACCTCGCCGGTACACATGAAGTACAAGCTGCAGAAGGAGCCGCACGAGGTCTACGAAATGGTGATCGCGCAGGTCACCCGAGCGCGCGGCCATACCGACGACGTCGAATGGTCGTCGGAGGATGGCACCCGCACGGAGATCGACTTCCTCTGCCGCTGCGTGGAAGCGGCGATCAATGCCGGCGCCACCACCATCAACATTCCCGACACCGTCGGCTACTCGGTGCCGGAGGAGTACTACAACCTGTTCAAGACGGTTCGCGAGCGCGTGCCGAACTCCGACAAGGCGGTGTTCTCCACCCATTGCCATAACGATCTCGGCATGGCGGTGGCCAATTCGCTCGCCGGCGTGAAGGCAGGCGCGCGCCAGATCGAATGCACCATCAACGGCATCGGCGAGCGTGCCGGCAATGCCGCGCTGGAAGAAGTCGTGATGGCGATGAAGGTGCGCAACGACGTGTTGCCGTACGTCACCGGAATCGACGCGACCATGCTGACGCGCGCGTCAAAGCTGGTATCCGCCGCGACCTCATTCCCGGTGCAGTACAACAAGGCGATCGTCGGGCGGAACGCCTTCGCGCACGAAAGCGGCATCCATCAGGACGGCATGCTCAAGAACGCGCAGACCTACGAAATCATGACGCCGGAAACGGTGGGCGTGAAGCAGACCTCGCTGGTCATGGGCAAGCATTCTGGCCGCCACGCCTTCGTGCACAAACTGGAAGAGCTCGGCTATCAATTGTCGGATAATCAACTGCAAGATGCCTTCGTCCGTTTCAAGGCGCTGGCCGACCGCAAGAAGCAGATCTACGACGAGGACATTGAGGCGCTGGTGGACGAAGAGATTGCCACCGCGCACGACCGCGTGAAGATCGTTTCCTTGACGGTGATCGCCGGCACGCAAGGCCCGCAATCGGCGACGCTGACCATCGACATCGACGGCAAGCACATCACCACGCAGGCGACCGGCAACGGTCCGGTGGACGCGATCTTCAACGCGATCCACGCGTTGGTGCCGCACGAGGCGGTGCTGGAACTCTACCAGGTGCATGCGGTGACCGAGGGCACCGACGCGCAGGCCGAAGTGTCGGTGCGGTTGTCCCATGACGGGCGCTCCTACACCTCGCGCGGCGCCGATCCCGACACGCTGGTGGCATCAGCCAAAGCGTATCTCGGCGCACTCAACAAGATGACCAGCCGGCGCAACAGGCAGCCGGGCGCCGAGCGGCGCATCCACTCGCAGGATGTTGGCTGAGCGGGTGCTCATAGAACTTTAGTTCCGGGTACGCGGGACCGGCCTTTGCCGGGGACCCGCGCACCCGGAACCATGTCCCGGACAGTGTTATCGTGCGCGGATTGGCTTCATTGGAGCCAAATCTGAGGGCAAACTCGCGTCGTTGCCGCGATACGGTAAGCTATTTTATTGCGCTGCGGCATATGCACAATAACCACCTGTTCCAGCGCGGCGGCGAGACACTTGCCGCCATTCTCATTACATGCGATTTAGGTTCATCAACAGAAAGCCAAGACATCCCTTTGGTTTTCATTAGGGAGAGACAACGATGCGTAAGTTGATTATGGCGGCGGCGGCAGCAGCCGTTTTTGCCGTCCCGGCCACCTCCATGGCCGCGCCCATGGTCTTGAAATTCAGCCATGTAGTTGCCGAACACACCCCGAAAGGGCAGGCGGCGCTCAAGTTCAAGGAATTGGCCGAGAAGTACACCAACGGCAAGGTCAAGATCGAGGTCTATCCGAACTCGTCGCTGTTCGGCGACAAACAGGAGATGGACGCGATCGCGCTTGGTGACGTGCAATTCATCGCCACCTCGATGTCCAAGTTCGGCAAGTACACCAAGAAGCTGCAGGTGTTCGACCTGCCCTTCATGTTCAAGGATACGAAAGCGCTTTCCCGCTTCGAGAACAGCAAGGTCGGTCAATCCCTCCTGCACTCAATGGAGAACCGCAACTATCTCGGGCTTGCCTATTGGCACAACGGATTGTCGCAGATGTCGGCCAACAAGCCACTGCTGATGCCGGCCGACGCCAAGGGCCTGAAGTTCCGCATCCAGCAATCCGACATCATCGCGGCCACCTACGAGGCGGTCGGCGCCAATGCGCAGAAGCTCGCCTTCTCGGAGGTCTACCAGGCGCTGCAAGTCGGCACCGTGAACGCTCAGGATAATACCTGGTCGAACATTTACTCGAAGAAGTTCTATGAAGTGCAGAAGGACATCACCGAGTCGAACGGTCGCGTGGTCGACTACATGGTGCTGGTCAATGCCAAGTGGTGGAAGGGCCTGCCGGCGGATATCCGCGCTGGTTTGTCCAAGGCCATGGCCGAGGCGACCGCGTTGAACAATGCGAACGCCGACAAGCTTAACGAGGGCGCCAAACAGAAGATTGCGGCCTCCGGCGTGACCACCATCCACCAGCTTACGCCCGCGCAGCACGCCGCCTGGGTCAAGGCGATGCATCCGGTGTGGACGAAGTTCGAGAAGCAGATCGGCAAGGACATCATCGCCGCTGCTGTCGCTGCGAACGACGCAAACACCAACTAGTCACGACCGGCGGCCGCGGCGAGGAACCGCGGCCGCCGTCACTATAAAAAAGCATAAATTCGGGGGGATTGCCGGTGTCGCTGCGGGAGGCAGTGCACCGTGCCGAGGAGGGAGCGATCGCGCTCATCCTCGGCGTGATGACGGTGCTGACATTCATTCAGGTCGTGCTGCGGTACGGCTTCAACTCGGGCCTCGATTGGCAGCTCGAGTCAAATTACTATCTGTTCGCCTGGCTGGTGATGATCGGCATCTCCTATTGCGTGCGGGTGCGCGCGCACATCGGGGTGGACGCCGCCGTGCGGCTGTTACCGCCCGGGCCGCGGCGCGCGGTCGGCATTTTTGTGCTGCTGCTGGCGCTCGCCTACACCCTGCTGATGATGTACGGGTCGTTCACTTATATCGACCGCCTCTACATCATCAACGTCGAGGCCGAAGACATTCCGATCGCCACCTGGAAGCTGAGCATCTGCCTGCCGCTCGGCTTCGTCTTCTTGTTCATTCGCCTGCTGGAAATGGGCTGGCGCATCGTCACAGGCCAGTCGGAGGGCTATGAGCTCGCCGACGAAGCCAAGGAGGCGGTGAAGGACGGCACCCACGACGACATGCCCGACGCCAATACGGTGCAGCGATGAACTCGGTATTCCTTTTCACGTCGCTGCTGACCATGCTGGCGATCGGTTTGCCGGTCGCGATGTCGCTCGGCCTGGCGTCGGTGCTGACTATCATGATCTTCGAGGGCGACAGCTTGGCTTCGCTGGCGCTGAAGTTTTTCCAGACCTTCGAGCACTTCACACTGCTAGCGATCCCGTTCTTCATTCTCGCCGGTAACTTTTTGACGACCGGCGGCGTCGCCAAGCGCATGATCAATTTCGCTATCTCCGCGGTGGGGCATCTGCCAGGCGGGCTGGCGATAGCGTCGGTCCTCGCCTGTATGCTGTTTGCGGCGGTATCGGGCTCTTCGCCCGCCACGGTGGTGGCGATCGGCTCGATCGTGATCGCCGGCATGGTGCGGGTCGGCTACACCGAATCCTTCGCGACCGGCGTGATCGTCAATGCCGGCACCCTCGGCATTCTGATCCCGCCATCGATCACCATGGTCATCTTTGCCGCGGTGACGGAAACGTCGGTCGGACGTCTGTTCATGGGTGGCGTTATTCCCGGCCTTCTGCTCGGGCTCTCTCTCATGGTGGCGATCTACGTGGCGGCCCGGGTCATGAAACTGCCACGCCAGCCGAAGGCGCCGTGGAACGAGCGGTTCAAGCTGTTTCTCGACGCCTTCTGGGGCCTCCTGCTCATCTTCATCGTTCTGGGCGGCATCTATGGTGGCGTGTTCACGCCGACGGAAGCGGCCGCGGTGGCGGCGGTCTATGCGTTCTTCGCGGCGGTAGTGATTTATCGCGACCTGCACATCGCCGAGGTGCCCCGCGTGCTGCTCGATTCCGGCCGGGTAACGGTGATGCTGATGTTCATCATCTGCAACGCCTTCCTGTTCGGCCACGTGCTGACCACCGCGCAGATTCCGCAAGAAATTGCGCGCATGATCACCGAGGCGAATTTGCCGCCGTGGCAGTTCCTGCTGGTCGTCAACATCATCCTGCTGGTGGCCGGCAATTTCATGGACCCGGCGCCCATCGTGCTGATCACCGCGCCGATCTTGTTTCCGACCGCGGTCAAGCTCGGTATCGACCCGATCCATCTTGGGGTCATGTACGTGGTCAATATGGAAATCGGCCTAGTCACGCCGCCGGTCGGACTGAACCTGTTCGTTGCTTCCGGCATCACCGGCCAGCCATTGATGACGGTGGTGCGCGCGGCGCTGCCGTGGTTAATGGTTCTGCTCGGCTTTCTGGTTGTGGTCACCTACATTCCCGAAGTTTCGCTCTGGTTGCCGAATCTGCTGTTCGGCAAACCTGTCTGACGCGGGCGCTGCTCGCCAACGAGCGACGCCGCGATTTCCTGCGTTTGTTTTTTCTGAACGCGCGGTCATCAACATTGCGCGCACGTAATTCTGTTTCGAATGTTTAACTTGCTAAGGCAAGGACCGCTTCTTCTACTTTCGACCATCCGAAACGTTATTGGAGATTGGTCATGTGGAAGACTGTTCTTGCCGGCGCTACGGCGCTTGCGATCGGCGGTACTGCGCTTGCCTACGCCCATCCGGGCGAGGGGAGGGGCGATCGGGCGCAGGGCTGGCGGCCGAGCGCGCAGGACATTACCGCCTTCGGCGATGCGCGAATCGCTGCGTTGAAAGCCGGACTCGAGCTTACCGCCGACCAGGACAAGAACTGGCCGGCCGTCGAGAGCGCCATGCGCGACTTGGCCAAGCAGCGCTCGGAACGCTTCGCCGCGCGCGGTGAGGCAACGACACCGGGTAATCCGGTTGAGCGCCTCGGCCGTCGGGCCGAGGCCATGCAGAGCCGCGGGGCCGCGCTAAAGAAGCTCGCCGATGCGGCCGCCCCGCTTTACGCCAGCCTGAACGACGCTCAGAAGCACCGCTTCATGGTTCTGGCGCGTCTCGGTGCGCGGCCTTTCGGCCATGGCCGTCAAGCCTGGCATGGCCGCCACGACGGACGCGGTCCGGGCGGGTGGCAGCACCACCGCGGTCCCCGTGGGTGGCGTTCTGGGAAGCCTGAGCGTGGCCCTGGCCCGCAGTAAGCCGGCCTGACGAAAAGTGGACGGCGGCCAAAGACGCGATCCCCGACGCGGCCTACGCCGCCGTCCAAGCCGCCGGGCTCGTCCCCGGCGGCTTTTTCCTTGCATTCCCGACACTTGGAAGGGGCCGCCGCGCTGGACAGCGCGGGCAGCCTTTGCTAAGGCACCACCGCTTGGCGGCGCCTGCCGCCGGTGGATCCGGGCGCATAGCTCAGTTGGTAGAGCAGCTGAACTCTTAATCAGCGGGTCCAAGGTTCGAGTCCTTGTGCGCCCACCACGCATTCTCTATCGAACCGCGTTTTTCCGGTCTCCGCGAAAAGCCGCTCAATTTCCGGCCATTCTGCGCTTTGCGCGGGAGTGTTTTGGTCTCTACTGAAGCAGGAATGCTCGAAGCGCCAATCTCGTACCTTTGGTCTCTGGCCGCCCAAATTCGCTTTCCCCAATTGTGGCAAGGGTCACAGTGGAGATTCGGTTCGACAGGAGTGGAGCACGGTTGTTATGCGGCTGGCAGGGTCGCACAGCCGAGCCGTCCGATCTGAATAGGGCTCGATGACGATAGACAGAAAAGACCGCTCAGGTTTGTGCGAGCCCGAGCTGGAGATATTGACGCGACCACTCGGCGGGTGGATCGTAAAGACGGGTCACGCCGATCCCATGCGGTAAGCTGCCATCGACGGCGGCTTTCACGAGGTTTGGAGCCAGGAAGGCGAGTGAGATGGTCATGTTGACCTTGCGCACGCTGCAGCGTTCACGGGTGGCGATCGAGTCGACATCGCTGATGGTGCCGGTGACGAGTTCATTGAGCCAGATACGACCTTGGGCGATGGCGGCAATGAGGGTTGCACGTCTCTCGGCGCGGATTGGTCGTAAGTCTTTTGGGTTGCCTGAGGTTGGTGGGATGATCTCACGTCGACGCTTTGAAGGCGGTTTCTTCCAAGGGACCTGAAGGGTTCGGCGATTGCTCTTGCGATCGGTTGAGCTCGGGTCTTGCAGAGCCTTTATTTCGACCATCAGCTTATTGGGATGGACCTCCACGCGGCTCACGTGGTCGTTGAGAAGGCGTTCGTTGCTCTGAGGCTTCTGGGCGGTGTTGATCTCGCGACGCAGGGCGTCAGCTACAATCGTTTCGACTTTAGCGGCCGGTATGCGTCGGATGGTAACAGCAGCCGTGGGCAACATCGTGGCCGTGCTTGAACGTGTACTCGAGCGTGACCCGAAAGAAATCAATGCCCTGAATTGCGGCTATTGGGTTCCAGCGGTGCTTCGCAGGATTGAAAAAGATGATGCTGTCGCCGAATTGCTGATCGCACGGTTGCAAAGTGCCCCGTCGGCATCGGCCCGTCTTTCTGAACTCACCCTACTCGCGCGCGGGTGCAAGGATACCATTAAGACCCGGCATGTTTTGGAAACTGCGCTGCAGGCCTATGAGCGCGATGCGGTGCCGACTGTAGCCTACGATATCACTACCCAGTCCTATCGGGTGGCGGCTCACGCGATCCGGCAGTTGTTAATGTAGTAATCCGGCGGCTAGCACCTCCGGTCCAAGTGGCGGTCGTGGTTGCGCTTAACGAGGGAAACGTCAAGCTCCACCGTCCCAGTGGTCGACGGCAAATTGGACGTTTGTCGTCACAGGGAGACTTTCTCGTCGGCGGATAGAGCAAAAGATAGGCGATGTTTCACTTGACGAACCCAACCTGGTCTGATAGAACTTTAGCCAATGGAGATAAGTCATGGCTAAATCAGTCCTTTCAGGGCCCCGGTTCCACTGCGAAGAAGCCGCTTTCGAGTACGTCGAAGCCCAGCTTTGGCCGAACGGCCCCGTCTGCCCTCATTGCGGCGCTACGGACGAGAAAATCGGCCGCCTGACCGGCAAAACGGCCCGTGTTGGCCTGCGCAAGTGCTACGCCTGCCGCCAGCAGTTCACGGTGCGGATCGGCTCGATCTTCGAGGACTCGAAGCTCCCCCTGCGCATGTGGCTGCAAGCCATCCACCTGATGTGCGCCTCCAAGAAAGGCATCTCCACCCGCCAGATTCAGCGGATGCTCGGCTGCGGCATGAAGACGGCTTGGCACCTTGGGCACCGCATCCGGGCGGCCATGACCCCCGGCGGACCTCTAGAGCCCATGGGCGGCGCTGGGAAGACCATAGAGGCCGATGACATGGAGATGGGCCGGTCCAAGAAGACCCGACGTCATCCGCAAGGCCGCAAGGCCAATGTGAAGGTTCTCAGCCTTGTCGAGCGCGGCGGTCCCGTCCGTTCTATCGTGCTGGATCATCGTGGCATCGGACCCCGGTTCTACGAGCACTTTGACCGCAAGAGCCGCTTGGTCACGGACAGCGCGCCGGTGTTCAAGTATGTCGGCGCGGCCAAGCATGAGGCCGTCGACCATTCCAAATACGAGTGGGCGCGCGGTGACGTGCACACCAACACGCTGGAAGGCTATTTCAGCATCTTCAAGCGCGGCATCGTCGGGGTCTATCAGCATATCGACGCCAAGCATTTTGACCGCTATCTGGCGGAGTTCGATTTCCGCCAGAACAACCGCGCCCGCCTCGGCATCAACGATGAGAAGCGCGAAGGCATCGCGGTTCGCGGCGCCAAGGGCAAGCGCCTGACCTATAAGACAGTTGGTAGCGCGGCGACATCCTAAACCGCCGATACAGCTAGAGTTTCCCTTCATGAAGAAAGGCCGAGCATGACGCCCGGCCTTTCCATTCGCTATCCTAGAAGCTGCCAAGCGAACTAGGGAGCGAAAAAATGAACCAAGACGAACGAGATTTCCGCGAACTTCGGCCAAAGATAACAGAAGAAACAGTCGTTCAGGCCGCGGCAGGATGGGGCCAAGGGGACGGGATTCTGAGCCTCAACGGACAGCGGACTGCTATTGATGCGTTTATTTTGCTGCTCGCGTCGGTAGATCAGACGCACGGTCCATTCGTAATGAACGCGACTTGCGCTCGCGAACTTTGTCGGCTGCTTGTAGCAGAAGGCTTTGGGCCTCGCGCATCTTAGCGTCGAGCAGTGGACCGAACTTCCGCTTTTCATCGGCGTACTGCTCGGTAAGCCATTGCCGCATTTCGGGGGAGAAGTGGTCTGACAAGTGACAAGCGTCCTGTCGCGCGGTATAAGGGTTCCGCGCGGTGATACCCGCAATTTTGTTTTTCAATCGGCTCGGATGGCAGTCCGGGCCGATTTCATTTGTAACACAAAACCCGTTTTCTGCACTAGCGTATTTGAACGGCGGTGCCCGCTAGTTCTTTGGCGTCCGCTTCGCATTGCTTAGCACTCTTGCGCTGGCGGCAACTCGCTTCGAATGCCTCCCTCCAAGAGCGAGGCTCGTATGTGACGGTTCTGCCGCGCTTGTCGCCCCGGCAGGAATGATCAACATGAGCAGGATGGTCAAAATACCCTGTTTCATGCTACGAATCCTACATGCCACAAAAGCCCAAACCAAAACCCGACGACGAAGCCCAATCTAAACGCTTCCTAGAAGCCGCCAAGGAAGCTGAGGCGGATGAGACGGAAGAAGCTGCGGATAAGTCATTCAAGAAAGTCGTGAAGCCCTCTCAACCCAAAAAAGATTGATTATAGATGGTCGCCTGCCGCACCCGGACATCCACCTCTATCGTCAATTTGACCCAATCTGCTGCATTATCTTGGTCCCCTAAAAGTCGTTCGCTTTCGATTTCTAAGCCAGAAACCAAGGAATCGTCCTCCAAAAGACAATAAAGTGGCTTATCGTCGGAGGTGCCAGTTTCAAGCACTTGTTCTTTGTGTTGTGGCATCGCCAAAGCATCCATCAACGTCTTCATACGACCGTCGAGGTCGCCGCCTTGGTAGACTTTCCCCGGAGGCTCTTTGCGCAAGAACATGATCTTAAGGCCGCAATGGAGCGCATAAGTTTCGCGCACAAGCGGCCTAAACCATGCACCATGCTTGTTAATCGGCTCGCATAAATCCAAAAGCCCCCGATCAGCCGGGGTGGTCAAAAAAGCCGATTCACGACGCACGCCCAAAATGGGGCCGGGATGAGCGTGATGATTTTGAATAAGGGGCGCGCCCCCGCTTTTGGGAAAATGCCGGTTGTCCTCGACCATCCGCAGTGCAGGGTGGCTCTTCCAAAGGTCACGCAACTGAGGGTCAAATTCGCGACGGATACGCGACTTATCCTCGTTCTTCGGCTTGCTGCCAGACGACGGCAGCGAGCCTTCATAAGTCAGGGTGAATTTCACGAAGGGAACCCCAAAAACCCCAGGCCCCAGCCGGATTGCCAGAGGCGCGCTCATCTAGCGTACCCCCGGATACTGGGTTTGTGAAGTGAAACGTCGCCAAAAGATATTCCATAATGGGTGTTAAGCGTGCGATCGGATCAGCGAAGCACCACACAGGTTCGCAAACGATCCGATGTTGAGCGAAATAGTGATCGATCCTACGGGTCCTGGGATCATCTTCCTGGCGGCGATGATCGCAGCAAGGGCTCAGACCAGGGATTTCCGTCGTGACTTACGGGCTTTGGCAAGCGCACGCTGCCAGTCTTCGGATGTAATATGGCTAAATGAGCTTCTCGCGTATAGGAGAGCCTGGCTGATCGAATCACATTGGTCATCGTGACGACCATTAGGGAAGGCAAATAGTTCAGCTTCAAGGTCGGCCAACCATGGCGCCCGCTCGGGCAGAAGGACTTGACCAGCCTCAAATTTTGCAGAGGCAACAGACATGCGGCTAATTTTGTCCTTCTCCGGCTTCACCGCGATAATGCCCCGAACTGAACCGCGCAGTTCTTGAACAAGAGAAGTACCGGCGCCGGTATCTTCAACCAGAACACGCGATGCGCGCCAGCTTCTTGCATGCTCCCAAACTTTTGCCTTGAGAGTCGGATAATCAGCCCGCTGTCGCCACACGTCCGCGAGATACCAGAATCCGTCGCGCCCTATGGCCCACGTTGTACAGACCGACCAATCGTTGTCCGGACCACCCTTGCTTGCGGTGTCCCAACTCTGCAGGATGTATCGGCGCGTTGCTGGTAGTGGCAATTCTAGGTAACGCCGAGGCCAATGGCGTTTTATCATGGCGCCCTCTGGTGGCATCGGCGCTTGTTGATATTGGGCCGAGAAAGCGTCGCTGCCGATTTGCAGCTTTATTCGCTCCAGCACGCGAAGTGGCTCGCGCTCGGGGGAGAGGGGCTCTCCCATCTTACGGCAGTAGAAGAGGTTTTCGCCAATCTGAATATGCTTTTCGTCTTCAGCGATGGCCGGCAGGTTGAGGACCTCCCACTCGTCGGATTGATCCAGCACGAAACCGGTCAGATCGTCCACATGAAGGCGCTGCATGACAATGATGATGGCGCCGGTCCGCTTGTCATCAAGGCGCGAGAGCAGCGTGTTGGCGTACCATTGGTTTACGGCGGTACGTTTCGACTCAGAAAGAGCATCATCGGGCTTAAGAGGATCGTCTATGATGATGATATCGCCTCCGCGGCCGGTCAACGTGCCGCCGACAGAGGTCGCCAGCCGAAAGCCGCGTTGTGAGAACTCGATCTCGGTCTCGGTATTCTTTGTTGGGCTGATCCGAGTGCCCGGAAATATCGCTTTGTACCAAAGTGCTTCAACCAAGGCACGGAAGTCATTGGAGTGCTTCTTAGTCAGTTCGCCTGAATAACTTACACAGATAATCCGTTTCGAGGGGTCGTGCCCAAGCATAAAGGCGGGTAGGGCAACTGACGTTGCAATCGACTTCAGCGACCGCGGTGGCAGGTTGATAATCAATCGGCGTGTTTCACCACGACGGACGCGTTCCAACTGCCAGGCGATAGCTTCCAGGTACTGCTCGCTAATGTAGTGTTGCCCCGGATTAAGAGTGTTGAAGGCTTTGCGCAAAAATGCCGAGAATTCATTGCGCAGCAAGGCGTCGAAAACGCGTGCTTTAGTCGCCATTGGTTCGTTCCTTTCGCTTTGCTGTGCGCGCTGACCGGCCTAAACGGGCTTTGGCCGGCGTGCCCAAATATTGCTTGAGGATCTCCTGGTCCTCGGCAATCAGCTCATTGACCGGCAAGGTCGCTTCTGGCGCGTCGCCATAGCGTTCCAGGAGGTCAATCAAGAGCTTGATGGCCCGGTGGTCATTGCGCATGGCGTCGTTGGCGAGCCGCCGCAGCATGACCTCCAGGGCCGGAAGCCGTCGGGTCTTGCCGTTTAGCAACAATAACCTGATCTTCTTTAGCGCAATTGTTTTGGCTCATCTTCGGCTTACCTTCAAGTCGCCTGATAGCAATCAGAAATCGCTCAATTGCGCGCAACGTAACTTTAATGTATGTGGCTGCCGCAGACTTAGGTTCCAACTGGCCGATCATGGTCCATTTAATTCTTTCAAAACAAACTGGATGATGTCGTAATCGCTTACTGCCGGATGGCCTCTTCCAGACTTGTGCGAATCGTCAAACCCAGTTGACCGTAGCGGCTGGTCATGAGCTTCTCGACAACGGCGGCCGGCGCCCGATCCGGGTGACCGCAGTCGAATGGCGGCGCCGGATCGTATTCGATTCCGAGCTGAATCGCCTTCGCGGTATCCTCGCCGGCGATTTCCGCAACGACGCTCAGGCCGAAATCGATGCCGGATGTCACGCCACCCGCTGTGATCACGTTGCCGTCCTTGACGATCCTTGCCTTTTCGTAGGTTGCTCCGACCAGCGGCAGCATATCTGTGAAAGCCCAATGGGTTGTCGCCCGCCGTCCTCGCAATATCCCCGCGGCGCCGAGTATGAATGCGCCGGTGCAGACTGAGGTCACATATTTTGCGCCGCGTGACTGGGTACGTACGAAGTCAATCGTCGCACGATCGCCGGCAGCGGCGGTCACACCGAGGCCGCCCCCGGGAATGCAGATCAGGTCAAGCGGCGGACAATCGGCGAAAGTGTGTGTCGGCATCAGGCTGAGGCCGCAATCGCTCGGCACGGGCTCAAGCGTTTTTGCGACGATGTGGACCGTCGCTTGCGGAATCCTCGCCAGTACCTGCAGCGGCCCGGTGAAATCGAGCTGTGTCAGATTTGGGAAAATCAAAAATCCGATTTTGAAGGATGCCATTTATGGTCTCCACCTTGCGTCCAGAATTGCAAATATTGAACCGGTCGCACTTCGAACGTGAAATGCGAGCCGGTCCCTGGCCTAGGCGCGCTTCGCCCGCGGCATCAATACCGCGAGAACGATCGCGACGACGAGAAGGGCGGGAATGTCCCCGATCAGGTGGCCGTGCTCAGCCGTATCGCTGAGTGACTGGGCGCCCAT
Source organism: uncultured Pseudomonadota bacterium (assembly GCA_963732895.1). GTDB lineage: Bacteria > Pseudomonadota > Alphaproteobacteria > Rhizobiales > Xanthobacteraceae > Pseudolabrys. The sequence continues at coordinate 589,169 of CAVTBG010000004.1, forward strand.
GATGGCGGCGTGAACCAGGCTCGACCATACGGTGAACCAGATGAGGCTCCGGTGCGCCGCGGGATTGCGCGCGGCGGTGATGAGGAAGGCACCAAGCGTCGCATAGACGCCAATGATCATCATCAGATAATGCGAGTGTCCGTGGCCCCAGGTCCACCCCGATGGCCACACGATGGCCAACAGGTATATCCCGAATATGAATATCAGACCGGTGACGATGAGTGCGATCTGGAGAGATTTCATGCGTAGCTCGTCAGACATGGCTTCGTTTCCGTTTGGTATCAGGAATAAGCCGTCAGCGGGTCGATCACGGTGACGGTTTCATTGACCTTGGTGATGGGGAAGCCGGCGATGCGCGAATGTTCGCGAACGCGTTCTTCGCTCTCGGCCAGATAGATGCAGAACGTTTTGTCGGCGGCGATGTAGGACTGAACCCATTGCACGGCCCCGGAGAGTTTAGCGACGGCGCTGTTGGAGGCGACGGCAAGCTCCTTGAGCTGGGCCTGGCTCAAGCTGCCAACCCCGGGAATATTTCGTTCGATCACATAGCGTCTCATTAGTCCTGTCTCCTTTCGTGTAGTGTTTGACGGGTGGGCGTCGACGTCAGACTTTGGGCAAATAGGCGATGTTGCCGGCAAGATCGGTACCGTCGATCAGGTGAAGCCGGCTCTCGCTGCCGCGCTGGCGTGAGGCTGCAAACGGCGCGTAGTCAGGATCTTTGGTGAAAGCCGTCACGGCGCTGGCCGAGGGAAATTCGATGAGCGCGGCTATGGTGGTGTCAAGCGGCTCGCCTTCGAGTGCCGTCACATTGCCGCTGTGGGCCAGGTATTTCCCGCCGTGCTTATGCACGAGCCCGTGCACCGATGCGGCATAGCCCGGTACCCACTTGTCGTTGGTCACCTTGATATCGCCGATCAGGTAAACTGTCATGTCTTGCCTTTTACGTTTGATCTCACATTAAGAATGGTTTGATTGGCCTCGGTTGTGGACGGAAATTAGAGTTGCGCGCCCACTAGCGTCAGATCGGGTTTCGTCAGAAACGATCCTTTTGTGCCAACTTCTGGGGCGGCAATGACTGACGTCGATCGCGAGACCATCGATGCGCTGATCCTCGCCCTGCCAGAATCGACGGGGTCCGCGATCTACGGCTTGATAGATGTTTTTGCCCCGACCGGTGCGCTTTGGCTCGCGCTCGTCGGCGACGAGCCCAGCGGGCATCCGATCCGGCCGAAAATCCTCTCGCTCTCCCGCGATCCGTTCCGCTGCGGCAACGCTATTCCGGTTGCGTCGAACTCTACGATCGCGGAGGCCTTCGACGCCGAAATTATTGTTATTCTGGAGCTATGGCTCGCGCCCGATGAGGATTTGAAGGATCGCTATCCGGAGGTGAAGGAGCGGCTGCGTAAGCGGCACCGAGGCGGCAGCAACATCTATTCGGCCTGCTCAACGGTAAGGCGGCGACATCGCACTGGGGCTATACGGATCTCTTCGGCTGCAAGTTTCCGGACGGCCGTTTTATTCCCGAACCCAACATCGTATTTGCTGATGAGAGCGGACGCATCGTGACGGCGGGCGGCGCGACCGCCTGGCACGATCTCGCCATTCATATCATTTCGCGCCATTGCAGTCCGGGCGAGGCGCAGCATATCGCCAAGGTCTATCTGCTTCGGTGGCACGGCGACGGCCAACTGCCATTAGCGAGTCTGGTCCGGCGTTCGGCGCACGCGGACGCGGTCGTGCGTCAGGCCGAGGTCTGGTTGCGCGCGCACTACCGCGAGTCGCAAGCGGTTGCGAGCTTGGTTGCGAAATGCGGAATTCCCGAGCGTAGCCTGAAACGACGATTTGCAGCGGCCACAGGATCTACCGTAATCGGCTATGTGCAAAATCTTCGGATCGAAGAGGCTAAGCGGCTGCTGGAGAGCAGCAATACATCGCTCGACGAGGTCGCAGCCGGCTACGAAAACCAAACGTTCTTTCGAAAACTGTTCAAGCGGGCCACTGGCCTCACGGCAGGAAACTATCGCCGGATGTTCCGCCGCATCTACGACGCGGCGCAGGTGCACTAGGCTGCTATCGCCGTCCAGAAGCAAGGGCTCGACTTATCAACCATGCAGCAGAACCAAAGGTCCGGCAACAATCTTGACGCCGGTTTCGCTAAGACACCGAAGTCGCCTTATTGCGCCGTGATCTTCACATCGCAGCGAACCGAAGGTGATCAGGGCTACGAAGCTACGGCGCAAGCGATGTTCAAACTGCCGCTCAAGTAGCCGGGATGTCTGGGCGCCGAAAGCGTGCGACGGCCTATGCCAATCGGATCGAAAGGAGCAATTCAATGGCCAGCTTCATTTCTTTTGTTTGCCTGCACCATTAGCAGAATGGCGCACCTGCCCGGCGTCAAAAATCGGTCGGAACATCTTACGATAATTTCCCGTTGTGAGGCCGGTGCAACGTTTGAACAATTTTCGGAAGAATGCGGGATTTTCATAGCCAACCTCTATCGCGATGTCCTCGACTGCCATACTGCCGTTTTCCAGCAGTCGCTTGGCTTCCTCGACGCGGAGATTCTGCACGTAACCGATCACCGTCGACCCCGTCGCCGCCGCGAATTGGCGCTTCAGGCTACGCTCGGGCATGCCACATTCCGCCACCACGCCGGCAACCGCTTGCGACTCGCGGTAGTGCGCGCGCAACCAGACCTCGGCTTGGCGCACCACGGAATCCGCATGCGCCTGCCGCCGCACCAGACTGGCGAACGGCAATTGCCCGTCGCCATGCCATTGCAGGAGATAGACCTTGGCGATGTGCAGTGCTTCGCCGGGACTGCAATGGCGCGAAATGATATGGATGGCGAGATCGTGCCAGGCGGTGGCGCCGCCCGCGGTGACGATGTGTCCGCCTTCATCGGCAAACACAAGGTTGGGCTCAGGAATAAAACGGACGTCCGGAAACTTGTTGCGGAAGAGATCCGTATAGCCCCAGTGCGAGGTTGCCGTCTTGCCGTTGAGCAGGCCGGTGGCCGCCAGCAACACCGCGCCCGAACACGCAGAATAGATGGTGCTGCCGGCCCGGTGACGCTTGCGCAACCATTCTTTCACTTCCGCATAGCGATCCTTCAAGTCGTCGTCGGGCGCGAGCCATAGTTCCGGGATGACGATGATGCCGGCTTCGGTGGCGTCCGCGAGGGTCAGGTCCGGCGTGACCGGAATGCCATTGCCGCAGCGAAATGGCTCGCGCGATACCGAAACGACCTTTGGCCGGATTGGGCGCCCGGTCGGCTCGTCGCCGACCAGCGCCAGCCACAGCGTGCCGGTCGACGCGAAAACGTCGATCAGGCCGTAGATCGCGGAACCCGCCGACTCCGGCAGGGCGAGTATCAACGCCTCGATCGCCTCGACATTGCTCTGGGTCATCGCCGCCCCGGAAGTTGGCACAAAAGGATCGTTTCTGGCGAAACCCGATCTGACGTGCCTGAGCGCGCCGCTCTAGATTCCGCCGCGCAACCAAGCCCGTTTCAACCAGGCCCGGCCTGAAGCTAACCACAAGAGACAAATTATGCCAGTTTACCTGATCGCCGATATCAAAGTGACCGACGACAAGTGGGTGCCGGACTATGCCACGTCGGTGCATGCCCTCGTCCACAAGCACGGCGGCAAATATCTCGCCCGCAGCAGCCAGGTGACCCTGCTTGAGGGCCCGCCGCTCGACGCCAATATCGTGGCGCTGATCGAATTTCCGTCGGCCAAGGCCGCTACGGCCTTTGCCGCCGATCCCGCCTACGCGCCGTTCGCCGCGGCCCGCCGCGCCGGCAGTGTCAGCCGGCTCAACGTCGTCGACGGCACCGACCTCGCAGGCACCATCGCCTATTTGCCGAAAGGCTGACGCCGGCTCCCGTCGGTCAACAACCGCACAAAGCAGCGCAGCCCACTCGCTGCTCGCACTGTTAACAGTATGAACTGGATTGAATGATGATCAATAGCGCAAGATTTTCCGTCATGGCGATCGCGACTGTGTTTGCAAGCACGATGTCGCTTGTCACCATTTCTGATCTCGCCGTAGCTCGAAGCGACCGCAATGACCACGGCTCGATGGCCGATCTACACAAGCACCACAAGGACGACCGGCACGCCGAGCACACCCGACGGCACCATCGCAAAAAGCACGAAAAGTACTCCGTAATGTGTATCAAGGCACCGTGTTCGCGCGACGGCGTCGACCGGCATGCCCACAGGAAACACAGTGAGTGCGGCAAGCTGATTGTCCCGACGGCGGACTGCCCCACGCCGGCGCGCGATCCGGTAGGCAACACGCATCCTTCGTTGCCGCAGGAAGCGAAGCAACCGACTAATGCCAGCCGCAAGCCGGTTCTCGAGAACCTCAAGCAGCCGGGGTCTCAGTCCGCCAACCGACCCACGCAAGCGCCGGCCGCGGTGACAGTGTCCAACGGCGTGACGACGACCCAAATTCAGAATGGCCTCGGAGGCGTTTCCGTCTATTCGAGCAAGCCGGGCACGATCACCGTCTCCAATGGCAAGGAATCGACGACGCTATCCGGCGCGTCGGTGACACTGTCGGGCAATGTCGTCGGCGTCGGCGGCGGCCAGGGCGTCCAAGTGGGGCCGCGTAACGGGGAAGGCAAGACAGTCGTGGCGATCAGGCCTGAAGCCGCCTCCGCCGGCACGCTGCAAAGAAATGACCCAAGGGATGCCCTCAAATGTTTCGGCTGCGACGTCCTGGGCGGTGTCGCCGACTTCGGTTACGGCATCGCTCACGGCTTCGCCCCAGGATCTGCACCGCCACCCCAAACCTCGACCACGACGCAACAATAAAGAGCCGACGCAGTGCGCGCCGATCCAAAACAACGAGTAAATCGACCGAACCCATGAAACGCCACATGATCGAACCGCACATCCCCGGAGTCGGCGGTTTGAGCGCGGCCGAGTTGAAGACGCTGGCCGTCACATCCAACGGCGTCGTCGCCAAGCTGTCGGGGGCCGTGCGATGGGTGCAGTCCTAAATTACCGCCGATAACTCGTTCTGCATCTACCTCGCCGAAAACGAAGAGCCGACCCGTGCTCATGAGCGTATGAGCGGCACTTCGCAGACAAGCAGATGTCATTGACCTGACTTGGCTTTTTTGGACCAAACTTTTCGGAAAAATGGTTTGCGATGGGGCGACGAGTAAATTCCCTTATGCCGCTTTAAAATTCCCTGTTTTGTCGAAATAATTCCCTGTTCCGGTTAGTAGGGAATTTCACGACAAGCCCCTGAATTTGCTGGCTTGTCAGCTTTAAATTTCGCGCAAAAAGACCGAATTTGCTGAAATTCCCTGTTAATTTCCCTGTTAGCAGGGAATTGAGCAGTGGAGACGGGTTCGACTGTGGCTGCGTCCGCCACCAAGCTTTTCAAAATTCCGGATCATCCACCGTCTTGTGAGCCGGCAAATTCGAATCCGGTAAGCGCTCGATAAGTGCCGCCCACGAACTGGGCGGAGATGTCGCGTCTTTGTCAATCCGTGCGAGCGTTCGAGCAGATAGCCGCTCGCTTTGACGACCGAGCTTCCCATTTGAAGTGACGCCGCCCGAAAGTCAGACCCGCGGGCGGCCCCGGAGCTATCGGTGAGCGGGGGAATTCCTTCGTGGCTTGGTTCTTCGCGGTCACACGCGCGGCGGGTTTTGCTAATTGCGCGTTTTGGCACAGCGAAGGATCCCGGGCCGCCGTGCCCGGCTGCGCTTGCGACTAGGGCGTGGACTCATCGACGCGCGTTTGAAAACCTGAATTCGGATTTAGATTGCAATTGAAGATTTCCCTGATCGCAATTCCCTGTGTCCTCCAGTGGAATTCGCAGTCTCGACGGCCAGGGGACCGGGCTCCGAGCGCCTGAACCTGTTCTCTGTCTGCCCGACGAAGATCGTCGCGGAGGTGGCGCTCGGTTCCTCTGAATTCCCTGTTTATTTCTTATTTTGAAGGGAATTCGCGACCGGAGAAGGGGTTTATCGCGAATGTATACGCTACAAAATCTCTCACCATCGCTGCTGCTTCTCAGCCCATGGGCGGGATCGAGCACGCTGCGCATATAGCGTCGTCACCTCGTTATTGGAGGGTCACATTTGACGATCAATTTCGAAGCAGGATTGTTTTGCTTGGACCCGGTGAATGATCCGCCGGCGCTTACCGGTGGGTTAAGCGATGATGTACTCAGTGGCACCGCCGCCAATGAGGTGCTGACCGGCGGGGGCGGTAACGACACTTACGTTTTTGGCCGTGGTGGTGGTCAGGATCGGGTCGTCAACGGAACGGCCGACAATACGGGTCCGAGTGGCGATCTCGATTTCGGTGTAAACATCGGCTCCGATCAACTCTGGTTCCAGCAAGACGGCGGCGACCTGCGAATCTCGGTCCTGGGCAGCCAAGACCGGGTCACGGTGGCCGGTTGGTACGACTCGAGTGCGGCGCAGTTGCAAGAGATCAAGATCGCCGACGGGTCGCAGATCGACTCCGGGCTGTCGCAATTGGTGCAGGCGATGGCGACCTATTCAGCCGATAATCCCGGTTTCGATCCGGCGACAAGTGCGCAGCAGCCAAACGACTCGACCGTTCAGACCGCGATCGCGGCGGCGTGGCACCATTAAGACGGTGCCACACAAAGGAGATGTTTGATCCACGGTCCGGAGGTCGAGTCCCTGGTGCGCCAACCAATATCCCTCCCGATCATGCTGGTCGTGATGACATCTCGGCGGAAGCCGGACCGGGCGGAAACACGGCCGCCTTTCACGCTTCCGGAATGATCGGCAGCAGCACGTAAGGCTGCTTGCCGGCGGCGAAGTGCAGGGTGTTCCTGCCGCCGAAGAGTTCCGGCGGGCGGTCATCGGGATCGATGTGCAGGAAGGGGCCGACGCCTTTCATCGGGTAGGGCGCATTGTCGGGCGCCGCGTCGGTGCCGTCCAGTTCGAAGTCCTTGCCGCGAATGGTGAAGGCGATTGTGTACCCCGCCGGCACGACGATGCAGGTCGGCCAGACTTCGACGTCGAGCTCGACCGGCTCGCCGGGCGTGAGCGGCCATTCCTCGTCGTGGCTGTGCCACGGCCGGTAGGGGGTGGACTTTTTCGGATCGAGCTTGCGGTGGGAGGCGCGCAGCCAGCCTAGGCTGATCGGGCAGCGCGGGTCGTTGGCGCCGATGAAGGTGACCTCCTTGCCGTCCGGGTCGAACACCCGCAACGCCACGAACAGGTCGGCATCGCGGGTGTCGGACGAAAGCCAGAGTTTGGCGGCGGAGGGGCCGGTGATTTCCATGGGCTTCGTCAGCGGCGCGGTACGGAAGGTGAAGCCGTCGCCGGTGGTCTCGTAGGTGAGCGTGGTCTCGTCCTTCGGCGCGTTGGTAGAGAGCCCCAGCCCCTGCGGCTGCAGATAAAACTTGGTCCATTGCGTACGCGCGAGCGGCCATTCCTTCTCAGCCCGCAGCTCGAATTTCTCGCCCGGATGCCGGATGTTGAGAGACACGCGCGGCTGCTTGTCCCAGCCGGTGTCTTCGCCATTGAGGAAGTGGCCCAGGAAGCGCTTCTGCAGCGACAGGCCGTAGTTGCTGTAGAAATGGGTGTAGTGGGTGTGGCCGTGCACCTCGAGCCACTTCTGCTTGGAGCCGGCGCGCATCCAGCCCTCGAAATTGCCGCGGCTGTGCAGGCCGAGCCCGCCCCAGTTGGCCGCCGACAGCAACGGCGTCTCGATCTTGGAAAAGTCGGCGGTGCGTTCCGCGTAGTATTCGTCCCACAACCGGCGCTTCTTGGGCGCGGCCGGTGTGTCGGCGCGGTTCTTGGCGAGTTCTTCCTCCGACAAGGTTTCTGGCCCGGCGGCGTACTCGCCGGTTACCGCGCTCTTGATGCCGCGCTCGCCGACGCCGTGCTGTACCCGAAGAATCCGGCGATTGAACCAGCTTCTGATGAAGTCGCTCAGGATGCCGCCGTGGCGGCAGAGCTCGCGGTAATGATCGGATCCGCCTTCCCAGATGCACAAGGCGGCAAGGTGCGGCGGCTTCATCGGGCTCAAGCGCCATTGGTTTTTGGCATAATGGGAAATGCCGCAGATACCGACCTTGCCGTTGCTCCACGACTGCGTACCGGCCCATTCGACACACTGGTACATGTCTTCAAGGTCGCGCGGCGCCTGGACGCTGAGATAACCTGGCGAGCGGCCGGCGCCGCGCGAGTTGACGCGCACGCAGACATAGCCGTCCGGCACCCAGCGCTCGGGGTCGACCACTTCCCAGTTCATATATTTGTTGGACGAGCCCTCCAGCACTTCGGGCGCCGCCTTGATCAGCCGCTCCCAACTAGCCTTGTAGCCGATCTGGAACGGCTGCCCCTTGGCGTAGGGACCGTAAGTAAGAATGACGGGATATTTGCCGTCCTCGACTGGTCGAAATACGTCGGCGCGCAACACCACCCCATCGTCCATTTCGATCGGCGCGTCCCAGTCAATATGCATGCCGTCGCGGATTTCGCTTTTGCTCGTGGTCATGGCGCATTCTCAAATTGTGGGACTGAAGCCGCGGCGAGTTGGATCGGCAGGCAAAAGACATTCGGTTGGACCGCGCAACACGATCCGCGCTCGATCGACATTAGTGACGAAGCGGGAGCGCGGCAACGCCGCCACGCTATTTCAGCTATGTCAAGCCTTCAGCGCGTTCATGGTGAGCAGTTCGTAGGTTGCCACCGGCTCGTCCTTGTCGGTGTCGATCTCCACGTCCCATCGTACCTCGCCGTATTGCGCGTTGCGCGGGGACTTCTGCTTCACCGTCAGCCGCACCTTGATGGTCTCACCCGGCTGGACTGGCTTGAGGAAGCGCAGGTTGTCGAGGCCGTAATTGGCCAGCACCGGCCCCGGCGCCGGATCGACGAACAGACCGGCTGCGAACGACAACAGCAGATAGCCGTGCGCCACGCGGCCGGGGAAGAATGGATGGCTCTTGGTCGCTTCCTCATCCATGTGGGCATAGAAGGTATCGCCGGTGAAGTTGGCGAAGTGCTCGATATCATCGAGCGCGATAGTGCGGGTCTTGGAGTGGAAGGTTTGGCCGATTTCCAGTTCGTCGAAGCCGTAACGGAACGGATGATTTGGCTTTACGATTTCCGGCGCGCCCTTGATCCAGGCTTGCGTGATGGCCGAGATCATCGCCGGTGAGCCCTGCAACGCGGTGCGCTGCATGTAATGCTCGACGCCGCGCATGCCGCCGAGTTCTTCGCCGCCGCCGGCGCGACCTGGGCCGCCATGCACCAGATGCGGCATCGGCGAGCCGTGGCCGGTCTGCTCCTTGGCGCAGTCGCGGTTGATGACAATGATGCGGCCATGGAAGGAGCCGATGCCGAACACGATGTCGCGGGTGAGTAACGTGTCGTTGCTGTAGAGCGAGGCCACAAGGCTGCCTTCGCCCCGGTTGGCGAGGGCGATGGCTTGCTCGAGGCCGTCATAGCCCATGACGGTTGAGACGGGGCCGAAGGCTTCAACGCTGTGCACGCTGGTCGCGTTGATCGGATCGGTACAATGCAGCAGCAGCGGCGGCAGGAAGGCGCCGCGCTCGCGGTCGGCGCCCTCGACCGCAAAACCGGCAAGGTCGCCGATGACGATCTCGGATTCGGTACGCAGCTTGTCGATCTGCACCATCACGTCGCGGCGCTGGTCGAGCCCGACCACAGGCCCCATGCGCACGCCTTCGAGCGCGGGATCGCCGACCTTCACCTTGGCGAGCCGTTCGCGTAGCGCGTCGATGACGGCGTTCACCTGTGCCTCCGGCACCAGTGCGCGGCGGATGGCGGTGCATTTCTGCCCGGCCTTCACGGTCATTTCCTTGGCGACTTCCTTGACGAAGAGGTCGAACTCCGGCGTGCCGGCTTGCGCGTCGGGCGCGAGGATCGCCGCATTGAGGCTGTCGCGCTCGGCGGTGAAGCGCACCGAATGGCGCGCAATCGCCGGATGGCGTTGCAGTTTCTCGGCAGTGCTCGCCGAGCCGGTGAAGGCGACGAGATCCTGGCCGGTGAGATGTTCGAACAGATCGCCGGTCGAGCCGATGATGCATTGCAGAACGCCGGGCGGCAGGATCTTCGACTCGACGATCATGCGAACCGTCGCCGCCGCCAAGTAAGAGGTGACGGTCGCCGGCTTGGTCACCACGGGAACACCGGCGAGCAGCGCGGGGGCGAGCTTTTCCAGCATGCCCCAGCAGGGGAAGTTGAAGGCGTTGATATGTACTGCGGCGCCCTGCAGCGATGTGACGATGTGCTGGCCGACGAAATTTCCGCCCTTGGAAAGCTGTTCGACGTCGCCGTCGATCAGAAAAGTGGAATTCGGCAGCTCGCGCCGGCCCTTGGAGGCATAGACGAACATCGTGCCGATGCCGCCTTCGATGTCGATGGCGCTGTCGGAACGGGTCGCGCCGGTCTGGAATGAGAGCTTGTAGAGCTCTTCCTTACGCTCGGTCAGGTGCTGCGCCAGCTTCTTGATCAGGTCGGCGCGCTGGTGAAAGGTGAGCTTGCGTAAATTGGCACCGCCGACCTTGCGCGCGTGCTCAAGGATCGCGCCCATGTCGAGCCCGCCGCTCGCCAACTGCGCCACCACGTCGCCGGTGACGGCGCTCCGCACCTCGACAAGGTCACGGCCGGGCGCGGCCCAGGCATCACGCACATAGCTTTCAAGCTTCATCGAACAATTCCTTTTGGGGCTTGCGGTCCGGTACGCGGACTGACGATTAGTCTATGGCATATTTGTGCCGCTGGCATTATCGACAGCGGGCGAATTATCTTTCGGCCGGGAGAGAACCAAGTGGCGCGACAGAAAGACCAGAGGAGCCAGGTGAAGCCGGTTTCCACCGCGGTCGCCGCTCTACTCGACCAATTTCACCGCAAGCCGCCGGTACGGGCCTGGTCGCTGATCGTCACCCTTTATGGCGACGCCATCGTGCCGCGCGGCGGCAGCCTGTGGCTTGGCTCGCTCACCGGCATCATGGCGCTATTCCGCATCGACGCGGGCCATGTGCGCACAGCGATGTCGCGGCTCACCGCCGACGGCTGGCTGGAGCGAGTGAAGACAGGGCGCAACAGCTATTACCTGCTGTCGCGGCGCGGGCAGGGCAGCTTCATGGAAGCCACCCGCCGCATCTATTTCGCGCACGAGCCGGATTTCGACGGCAAGCTGCGCATTGCATTGCTGGGATCTGCGGTCGGCGACCGTGCGCGCTTGCGCGGCGTGCTCGAGAAAGTCGGTTTCGCCGCGCTCAGCCCGACCGCGTTCATCGCCTGGACAGCGCCGCCGTCGATGCGCGAAATGAAAGGCTTGTTCTTGTTGAACGCCGAGGTCGGCGCCGAAGCTTGTGCCTTGGCCGATGCAGCTTGGAAACTCGCTCCGATCGCGCAAGGCTATCGCGCCTTCATCGACCGCTTCACGCCGCTGGAGGCCACGCTCGACAAGGGCGAAACCCTGTCGGCGGGGGACGCCCTGGTGGCGCGTACACTCCTGATCCACGAATTTCGCCGCATCGTGCTGCGCGATCCCGGCCTGCCAGCCGCGCTCTTGCCGGCCGGATGGCCGGGCAGCGCCGCGCGTACGCTGACTGCCCGCATCTACCGCCAGATTGTCGGCCACGCCGAGGTATATCTCGATCATCACGCCAGCCGCCAAAGCGGCCCCTTGCCGCCGCCGGGGCCGGACTTCGCTGACCGTTTCGTCACTTAAGGCGCTTCGCCGCGGGGCCGGGAACAGGCGTTTCTCCGGTTATTATGTTACAAGAAAGCTTGACGTATCAAATTTTTGTAACATATTATCAGAGCATAATCTGCGAGTTTAACCGTCCTCTGGAGGACGCCTCTCGATGTATACGCAGGGCCTCACCCCCGAAGCCGCGATCGCTGCCGCCGATCCTGCGCTGGAAGCGCGCTTTCAGCGCCGCGTCGACGCCGAGCAGAAGATCGAGCCCAACGACTGGATGCCGGAAGCCTATCGCCGCACCTTGGTGCGGCAGATCGGCCAGCACGCGCATTCCGAAATCATCGGCATGCTGCCGGAAGGCAACTGGATCACCCGCGCGCCGTCGTTGAAGCGCAAGGCCGCGCTGCTGGCCAAAGTGCAGGATGAAGGCGGCCACGGCGCCTATCTCTATGCTGCCGCCGAGACGCTCGGCGTGTCGCGCGAGGAGATGATCGACCAGCTTCTTTCCGGCAACGCGAAGTATTCCTCCATCTTCAATTACCCTACCCAGAGTTGGGCCGACATCGGTATCATCGGTTGGCTGGTTGACGGTGCGGCGATCATGAACCAGATTCCGCTCTGCCGCTGCAGCTACGGGCCTTATGCCCGCGCCATGGTGCGAATCTGCAAGGAAGAGAGCTTCCACCAGCGCCAGGGCTACGAGATCATGCTGGCGCTCAGCCGCGGCACGCCGGAGCAGAAGGCGATGGCGCAGGAGGCGCTGGACCGTTGGTGGTGGCCGGTGCTGATGATGTTCGGCCCGCCCGACTCGCAGAGCCAACACACTGACACCACCATGCGCTGGAAGATCAAGCGCTTCACCAATGATGAGCTCAGGCAGAAATTCGTCGACGCCACCGTGCCGCAGGGCCAGTTCCTTGGGCTGACGTTCTCCGATCCGGACCTGAAATTCAACGAGGCGACCGGGCATTGGGACTACGGCGAGATAGACTGGGCCGAGTTCAAGCGCGTGATCGCCGGCGGCGGTCCGTGCAATCGCCAACGTATGCAGCAGCGCCGCGCCGCGCATGAGGCCGGCGTCTGGGTGCGCGAGGCGGCGAGCACCTACGCCGAGAAACGTCGCCGGCGTACTGAGGCCGCCATGCGGGTCGCTGCCGAATAAATCAAAGGACGAACGACCATGACCGAGAAAAACTGGCCGCTATGGGAAGTCTTCATTCGCACGCGCAACGGGCTATCACACCGCCACGTCGGCAGCGTGCATGGGGTCGACGCCACGATGGCGCTGCATGCCGCGCGCGACACTTATACGCGGCGCGGTGAGGGGCTATCGGTGTGGGTGGTGCCGTCTTCGGCGATCACCGCCTCCGATCCGGCCGACAAGGACATGATGTTCGAGCCGACCGCGTCGAAGATCTATCGGCATCCGACCTTCTACGGATTCCCGACGAAGTCGGCACATGTGAGCGGACCGATGACCGAAACGCCCCTGTTCCAATATACGCTGCGACTGGCCGATAACGCGCTGGTGCTCGGGCATCGGCTGTCGGAATGGGTCGGCCATGCGCCGGTGATCGAGGAAGACCTCGCCTTCGGCAATATGGGGCTCGACCTGATCGGGCAGGCGCGGGCGCTCTATACCTACGCCGGCGAGGTCGAGGGCCAGGGCCGCGACGAGGACAAGCTCGCCTATCTGCGTGATGCCGGCGACTACCGCAATATCCTGCTGGTCGAACAGCCAAACGGCGACTTCGCTGCCACCATGGTTCGGCAGTTCTCTATGCCGTCTTCGCCTATCCTTTTTTCGAGGCGCTGACGCGCTCGAAGGATCCAACGCTCGCCGCCATCGCCGCCAAGGCGGCGAAGGAAATGGCCTATCATCTGCGCCATAGCGCCGAATGGGTGATCCGCCTCGGCGACGGCACCGAGGAAAGCCAGGCGCGCGCGCAAGCCGCGCTCGAGGAGTTGTGGCCTTACACCACGGAGATGTTCGAAGTCGATCAGGTGGAGCGCGCGCTGATCGAGGCCGGCGTCGCGGTCGATCCGGCATCCTTGCGTGCCGGCTGGAACAAGACCATCGATGATGTGCTGGCCGAGGCAACGCTCACGCGGCCGCAGGACGGGTTCGTGCAGAGCGGCGGCCGCATGGGCCGCCACAGCGAGCATCTCGGCTTCATCCTCGCCGAGCTGCAATTCCTGCAACGCGCCTATCCCGGCGCCACCTGGTGAACATGATGGCTGTCACCAGCACCGTCGCCAACGACGCCGCGCTGCGCGAACGCGCCTGGGCGGCGGCGGCGAGGGTGGCCGATCCGGAAATCCCGGTGCTGAACATCGCCGATCTCGGGGTGCTGCGCGCGATCAACGTCGAGGATGGCAAGGTCGAGGCGGTGATAACGCCGACCTATTCGGCTGCCCCGCGATGAACATGATCGCGCTCGATATCGAGCTGGCGCTGGAGAAGGCCGGCTTCGCTTCGCCCAAAGTGACCACCGTGCTGTCGCCGGCTTGGACCACCGACTGGATGACCGAGGAAGGCAAGGCCAAGCTCAAGGCCTATGGCATTGCGCCGCCGGCGCACAAGGCCGGCCGCCGCGCGCTGTTCGGCGAAGAGCAGGTGGCGTGCCCGCACTGCGGTTCGACCGACACGCAGGTACTCTCCGAGTTCGGTTCGACCGCCTGCAAGGCCCTGTGGCGCTTAAGGCCTGCGCCGAGCCGTTCGACTATTTCAAGTGCATCTGAAGCGACCGGGAGCCGAGCAGAAACTATGGCCGTCGAATTCCATCGCTTGACTATCAGCGACGTGCGGCGCGAGACGCCTGAGGCGGTATCGATCGCCTTTGCGGTGCCGCCGGACCTCGCTGCGGCCTATCATTTCAATCCCGGCCAGCACATCACCCTGCGCATGGAGGTGGACGGTACCGAGGTACGGCGCTCCTATTCGATCTGCACCACCCCCGAGGACCAAGAGCTTCGTATTGCCGTCAAGAAAGTAGAGGGTGGGCTGTTCTCGACGCTTGCCAACGAGACGATCAAGGCGGGCGACTTGATCGACGTGATGACGCCGCAGGGCCGCTTCGGCGTCGCGCTCGACCCGAACGCCGAGCGCCACTATGTGGCGATCGCCGCAGGCTCCGGCATCACGCCGGTGATGTCGATCATCCGCGCCGTGCTCACCCACGAGCCAAAGTCCCGCGTCACACTCATCTTCGGCAACCGCACCACCCAGAGCATCATCTTCCGCGAGCAGCTCGAGGACCTGAAGGACCGTTTCCTTAGCCGCTTCACCGTGCATCACATCCTGTCGCGCGAGGCGCAGGAAATCGCGCTGCTCGACGGCCGCATCGACGCCGGCAAGCTGGCGGCGCTGTTGCGCACACTGCCGCAAGACGACATCGACCAGGCCTTCCTGTGCGGGCCGGGCGGGCTGATCGAACAGGGACGGGCGGCGCTCACCCAATTCGGCGTGCCGGCCGGGCGCATCCATGTTGAATATTTCTCCACCGACGGCACTCCGGTTGCCGTCCGTGCCGCCGAAGCGCCGATCGCCGCGGCATCCGCGCAGGAAGCGGTGGTGCAGATCACCCTCAACGGCGCGCGCCACGACGTGCCGGTGCATGCCGGCGAAACCATCGTCGACGCCGGGCTTCGCGCCGGCCTGGAGATGCCGTACTCCTGCCGCGGCGGGATGTGCTGTACATGTCGTGCAAAAGTAACGTCGGGCGATGTGGTGATGGACACCAATTATTCGCTGGAGCCGTGGGAGCTCGAGGCTGGCTATGTGCTGACCTGCCAGTCGCATCCCACCACGCCGGTGGTGGCGCTGGATTATGACGAAGTCTGAGGTTGCTCCGCCGCATCCACGCGCTTGAACGGCGCGGCTTTGCCGTTGATCAGCGCCGCGGCGCCTTCGATCAGCAGCGTCGTCACCATGTCAGCGTAGTCCTCGCGCGAGAGGCCCTTGCCGTCGCGGAACCACATGTAATGCCAGTTCAGCATGCCGAACAGCGACATGGTGACCGGCTTGAGCAGCGTCTTGTCGGTGCCAATCACTGGATTGACCGCGGCGATCGCCTCGGCGAAGTCGTGCACCAGCCGCCGCTCCATCTCGATCAGCGCCTTGCGCTTTGAGGCTGGCAGCTTGCCGAGCTCGTTGATCTGGATCTTGTGCTCGTCGTCAGCGTCGCGATAGGCGTCGAGCAGGGCGCTCACCAGCGCGCGCAGACGTTCGTGCGGTTTCAGCTTCCGCGCCACCGCAGCGACCGCGTCGAGCAATTCCTGCAGGTGGTCGTGCAGGATGTCGAACAGCAGCGCTTCCTTGCTGTCGTAATAGTGATAGAGCAGGGCTTTCGAGGCGCCGCAGGCCTCCGCGATATTGGCCATTGAGGCACGATCATAGCCGTGCTTGGCGAACAGTCCCGCCGAGCGGTGCAGGATCGCCTTCCGCTTGCCGTCGTAATCTGCCGCCCGCGCGCGTGCCATCTCCTACGCTTTCCAGTCCTACTCTTTTGGGCGCTTGTCGACGATGCGGCGCGCCTTGCCCATTGAGCGCTCGATGCCGCCGGGATCGGCGACCGCCACGTCGACGCCGATGCCGACGACGCTACGGATATGCGACTTGAGCAGCGCCGCCTGCGCCGCGCGCGAGGCGTCATCCGCGTGGTCGGGCCGCGCTTCGACGTGGAGCCGTACGGCGTCGAGCCGCTGTTCGCGGTAGAGCTCGATGTAGAAGTGGGGGCTAAGACCGTCGCAGCGCAGAAGCTGTTCCTCGAACTGCGTCGGGAACACGTTGACCCCGCGCACGATCATCATTCGTCGGAGCGGCCGGTGACCTTCTCCATCCGCCGCATGGTGCGTGCGGTGCCCGGCGAGAGCCGAGTGAGGTCGCGCGTGCGATAGCGGATCACCGGCATGGCTTCCTTGGTGAGTGAGGTGAACACTAGTTCGCCCAACTCGCCGTCGGGTAGCGGCTCGCCGCTCACCGGATCGATGATCTCGGGATAGAAATGGTCTTCCCAGACGTGCAGACCGTCCTTGGTTTCCACGCATTCATTGGAAACGCCTGGGCCAATTACTTCCGATAGGCCGTAAATGTCGACCGCATCCATGTCGAAGGCGGCTTCGATTTCCTCGCGCATGGAGTTGGTCCACGGCTCGGCGCCGAAAATGCCGATCTGCAGCGACGATTTGCGCGGGTCGATGCCCTTAGCGCGGAATTCGTCG
>CAVTBG010000005.1:0-107515 GCA_963732895.1 uncultured Pseudomonadota bacterium
CAAGTTCGACGTGGAGGGCTACGAGCACGCGGTGCGGCTCTGGACCATGGTGCTGGAAATCTCGGTGCTGATGGCGCAGTTCCCGTCGAAGGAAATCGCGTCGCTGTCCTATGAGTTCCGCACGCTCGGTCTCGGCTACGCCAATATCGGCGGCCTGTTGATGACCTCCGGTATCCCCTACGACTCGGATACCGGCCGTGCCATTGCCGGCGCGCTCACCGCCATCATGACCGGCGTCTCCTACGCGACCTCGGCCGAGATGGCCGAGAAGCTCGGACCCTTCCCCGGCTTCAAGAAGAACCGCGAGCACATGCTGCGCGTGATGCGCAACCATCGCCGCGCGGCTTATGGCGAACGCACCGGCTATGAGAAGGTGGCGACGCCGCCGGTGCCGCTCGACCACGCCGCCTGCCCCGACCAGGATTTGGTCGCGCACGCGCGCGCCGCCTGGGACAAGGCGCTGGCGCTCGGCGAAAAGCACGGCTATCGCAACGCGCAAGCCTCGGTCGTCGCCCCCACCGGCACCATCGGCCTGGTGATGGACTGCGACACCACCGGCATCGAGCCCGACTTCGCGCTGGTGAAGTTCAAGAAGCTCGCCGGCGGCGGCTATTGGAAGATCATCAACCGCGCGGTGCCCGAAGCCCTGCGCACGCTCGGCTACTCGGAAGCGCAAATCGCCGAGATCGAGGTCTACGCGGTCGGCCACGGCTCGCTGGCGCAGGCGCCTGGCATCAACCACTCGAGGCTGAAGAACAAGGGCTTCACCGACGAGGCCATCACCAAGGTCGAAAAGGCCCTGCCGACGGCCTTCGACATCAAGTTCGCTTTCAACAAGTGGACGCTCGGCGAAGCGTTCTGCCATGACACGCTCAAGATCCCGGCCGAGCAGCTCAGCGCTCCAACCTTCGACCTGCTCGCGCATCTCGGCTTCACCAAGCGCGAGATCGAGGCCGCCAACGTCCATGTCTGCGGCGCCATGACGGTGGAAGGCGCGCCGCACCTGAAAGCCGAGCACTATCCGGTGTTCGACTGCGCCAACCCCTGCGGGCGCACGGGCAAGCGCTATCTCTCGGTCGAAAGCCACATCCGCATGCTGGCGGCGGCGCAGCCCTTCATCTCCGGCGCCATCTCCAAGACCATCAACATGCCGAACGACGCCACGGTCGAGGACTGCAAGGCGGCTTACCTCTTGTCCTGGAAGCTGGCGCTGAAGGCCAACGCGCTCTACCGCGACGGTTCCAAGCTGTCGCAGCCGCTCAATTCGCAGCTCATTGCGGATGACGAGGACGAAGACGACGCCGTCGAGGCATTCCTCGAGAAGTCCGCCGCGGCGCGCGCCACCGGCTTGGCCGAAAAGGTGGTGGAGAAGATTGTCGAGCGCGTCACGGTGCTGCGCGAGCGCGAGCGCATGCCCGACCGGCGCAAGGGCTACACCCAGAAAGCCGTGGTTGGCGGCCACAAGGTGTATCTGCGCACCGGCGAATACGACGACGGGCGGATCGGTGAAATCTTCATCGACATGCACAAGGAAGGCGCGGCGCTGCGTTCGCTCTTGAACAACTTCGCGATCGCGGTCTCGCTCGGCCTGCAATACGGCGTGCCGCTCGACGAATATGTCGACGCCTTCACCTTCACCCGCTTCGAGCCGCAGGGCCCGGTGCAGGGCAACAACTCGATCAAATACGCCACCTCCATCCTCGACTATGTGTTCCGCGAGCTGGCGGTGAGCTACATGGAGCGCTTCGACCTCGCCCATGTCGACCCGAGCGAGACCGGCTTCGACGCGCTCGGCAAGGGCGAAGCGGAGGGCAAGCCCTCGTCCGCCTCGCATTTGGTGTCGAAGGGGCTGACCCGCTCGCGCACGGATCGTCTCTCCGTGGTGTCGAGCCCGGCCGCCGGCACGCCGACGCAAGCCGCGTCGTCCGGCAAGGTCACCGCGCTCGCCGTGCACGGCCCGCGCGCCGAGGCCGCCGGCGCCACCGCGCTCAAAGCCGAGCCGGAAGCCAAGCTGTCGCCGACCGAGCAGCTCGAAATGATCAACGAGCACGACGCGGTGGTGCACGCCAAGCTGGCGGCCACCGAGAAGCGCGCCGAAGCCCGCGCCAAAGGCTACGAAGGCGAAGCTTGCGGCGAATGCGGCAACTTCACGCTGGTGCGCAACGGCACGTGCATGAAGTGCGATACGTGTGGGAGCACCACCGGCTGCTCGTAAGAGCAGCCGCGTCGGGCGGGCAACGGCGGGGTATTCGCGAAGTTTGGGCCGCTTCAGTATCAACAAGTGGGCGAACACTAAGGGCGGACGCCAAGCTTTGAGGAACTTCTATTAAAACGTCATGGCCGGGCTGGACCCGGCCATTTCGATTTCGGCTCGGGGGCATCGGTCAAGCCGAACCCTAGAATAAGCCCTGAAACCGAATTGAAGGGGGATATCCCGCTCCGGCCTACTGCGAGTGCGAAAATTCCTATGATGGAATTTGCTTCTCCTCTGGCGAGCATTATAGTTATACAACCTTGCGGCGACCCGCGTGATCGCTCCTTGAATGTTCTATCCGCTAGCGTGACGGGCAACTGATACGGGCTGCCCTTGATGACGATAGATTTTTTGAAGATTGCAGGGGGACAACGTGAACCAGTCGAACGTACCGGACAACGTCGGCGCAGTCCTCTTGCCCTGCGAACCGGATCAATTTCGGGATTTTATCGCGGGCCTTCTTGGCCAGCCTCAGACAATTACGCGATATATTGAAGGCCCCTTTGAAGTTTCGCGGAATGACATCGAAAATCTTTATCATCTTCTCGACCAGCGGCTCACGTCACAAAATGAGGCAACCCTCATTCAATTCACCGCAAGAATTGCCTACAATGATAACTCTTCGGTGCTTCTAAATTCATTTTCGGACTTCCAGGCCTATAATGAAGCGAAATCACTTCGTTCTGTATGACGGACTCCTTGCAGGTAGCCTTGAAACACTCCGAAAGCCGCTCGTCGGCTTACGCCGGCTTTCGTACAAATATTCCGGCCGAATCGGAATGGGCGTCGCAGTTATCGT
This sequence comes from uncultured Pseudomonadota bacterium, assembly GCA_963732895.1. Taxonomy (GTDB): domain Bacteria; phylum Pseudomonadota; class Alphaproteobacteria; order Rhizobiales; family Xanthobacteraceae; genus Pseudolabrys. The sequence goes on from CAVTBG010000005.1 coordinate 3,054, forward strand.
CCTCATATGCGCTCTGCTCGCGAGCTATTTTGTTACAGCAGCCTTCGTCAATCGATACATCGCCGCCGCAAAAGCGCTTCCGGTTAGCGCCACACCAAATTTTGACGTCGTAGCAAGAGAGGTTCAATTCTTAATTGGGATTATTGCGTCAGGTATGTGGACGAGATATGCCGTGTACGTCATTGGCCTATTTGTAGTCTCGATCATTTTAGCTATTGTCTGTGGAGCATTTGTGAGTGCATATGCCGAAACAACTAGGCCGAGCTTTGTCCTTCTAACGAAACAAACGGATGAGTTTCGACGTACCGAATTGCAAAAATGTGAACAAAGCTGGTGGATATTTATATTCTCATTATTTGGATCGATTTTCATCTCAGTAATCGGCAATCTTATCTTCTATGAAGTGTTGAAGCTTTGGTCTTTATGAGCTGTAGGCGGGTTAGACAGCACAACATGTGATCCCGCATTGCGCCATGCGGGCTACGCACCACAGCAACGCCCTACGCCGCCCGCGCCTTCGCGGTCGGAATCTTGGCGATCTCCTTCTTGAGCGCGCGCTCGGCGTGCCAGAGATCGTAGGCCTGCTGCAGGCGCAGCCACAGGCCCGGCCCGTTGCCGCAGAACTTGCCGAGCCGGAGCGCCATCTCCGGCGTCACCGGCGCTTTCTCGGCCAGCACGCGATACAGATGCTGGCGGGTGACGCCGAGCTTCTTGGCCACCGTCATTACCGGCTCGCCGAGCGCCGGCAGCACGTCCTCGCGCAGGATTTCCCCCGGATGCGTGGGGACGCGATCGGCGTCGGGCCGGCTTGCGGGCAGCTCTTTCTTTTTCTTCGCCATCTGGTCCTCTGGTTCCGGCCGCGTCATTCCGGCCGGTAGTGTGTTCAATGATATTGCTCCAAATCGACCCTGTAGGCATCACCATCTTCGAATTCGAAGGTGATGCACCAAGGCCCGTTCACATGCACCGTGTAACGCTGCGGTTTCCCGCGCAGCGCATGAAAATTGAAGCCTTGCACATTCATATCGTCCGCCCGAACCGCGCGGTCCAGCGCATCGAGCCTGCGGCGGCATCGTTCGTGCAGCGACGCCTGGATTCGCGGCGTCCCGCCCTTCTCAAAAAGCTCCTTGAGCCCTTTGTGCAGGAAGCTGCGGATCATCGAAGCAGTGTAACTTATTGCGCGACACTGTCAAGTAATGCGTTACAGTAAGCGTCGCCCGGATGGAGCCCTCGGATAGTCGCTCACGCGCGCCGGATGTTCAACGCCGCGACATTCGGGACTTTGGGTAAACCGCGACTCTGCTTCCTCACGCCGCTTCCGCTTCGGTCTCCAATAGGCTGTCGAGGTCGATCAGCTCGACCACGGTGTTATCGATGTTCAACAGCCCGCACAGGAACGCGCGGGCCTTGGCCTCGCTGACGTCGGGCACTGGCTTGATATCGGCGCGATTGGCCGAAACGATATCCGACACGCCGTCGGCGAGCAGGCCGACCTGGCGCGCGCCGATCTGAACGACGATGAACACGTGTTGCGGCGTCGGCTCCGTCAGCCCCTGACCGAAACGGCAACGCAGGTCGACGATCGGGATATAGTCGCCGCGCACGCTGCAAACGCCGCGCATATACTCTGGCTGGTTCGGCAGATGGCGCGCGCCCGTCCAATCGTTGATCTCGCGCACAGCCATGATGGCGACGCCGTAGTGATCATCGCCGATCGAAAAGGTGACGAATTGCTCGGCGTCGGCGCCGGCCGCCTCGCCACCGATTGAATTGGCATCTTGCATGACAAAGCCTCTTCATGCGTAAACAGTACGACAAGCGCGGACCCCCTAAGCTAGGCGGCAGGCCTTGCCGTCGCTTTAAGTGACCTGGTTAATTTTACGGAAGCAAGCGTCGCCCCGGATGGAGCCATCGGGTCGGGCGATGCGCGCCCAAGGGTAATCCCCGCGACATCCTGGGATCGCCCAAACCGCACGGCCCCGCCCGCTAACGCCCCCGCATCATCCGGGGTATAATGGCAAATCACCCTCCGCCCCCGTCCGGAATGCCTGATTTAGGGAGGCCGTTCTGTCGAAGACTCCGAAGGAAGCCCAGCAGGCGCTGGCCGAGGCCAAGTTCAAGCGCAAGGAAGTGCAGGCGCGCGAGGGCGCCAAGGCCATGGCCGAATACGAGGCCGGCCAGGTCGCTACCCGCGCCAAGACCGAGCGGCTCCGGGCGCTGCGCGAGGCCAAGGAAGCCGCCGACGCGAAGGCGGCCGCGGAAGCCCCGCCCGCACCGGCCAAGAAAAGCGCGAAGAAAAGCGCGAAGATGAAATAGACCGCGGCAGCCGCGCTCGACGCTGCGTCTCAGATTTACCACGAAGCCGGCCGCCAATGAGGCGCGCGCTTTGCATGCGCAACAAGAGGCCTTTAATGCCGCTGAAGATGTCGGGCGCTGCCGCCGTCGCGCTGTCGCTGCTGCTCGCACCGGCGGGCTTCGCCGCGCCGGCGCAGGCCCCTGCCGCCAAGCACAAGCGCCTCGCGCACAAACCCGTCACGCACAAGCCTGTCACGCACAAGCCTGTCACGCACAAAAAACGCCACGTCAGGCGTCATTACCGCTGGCGCGGCTACGGCTTTCTGCCCGGCTATGTGCCGCCGGAGGTGGCCGCGCGCGAGCGCGAGCAGGAATACCGGGAGAGCCATCCGTTCTACGGTCCGGCCTGGCCGCGCTTCTATCACGGCCGCTGGAACGGCGGCGGCTTCGGGCCGTGCTACGTCTCGACCCCGATCGGCTATATGTGGACTTGCGGCAAGTAACGCAGGCAAGTGACGTAGGCAAGTGACGTAACGGCTGCTCCGCCGCGCGGGACTTACTCGTACGGCCTCGGCTCGGCACCCACCCATCCAACACCGGGGACGGCTTCATGTTTCTTGCCGACCCATTCCCGGTAGGTCGCCGAAGCAGAGACCCGCGAGAAAATCACGATGATCGCTGCCACAATGACAGCGGTCCCCGCGCCAATCAACACATCGGCAAACACGCGCAGTCCAAGCTCCACCATATTGTGCTCCAAGCCTTCATACCGGTACTTGCGCAACGCTCATGAACGCGCATCGTTCACTAAAAAGCGCTTCCGCATTTTCGGAACCGCTATTGATTGATCGCGACCAATACTTCCGAGAGCACTCCGATGACCACCGTTGTCGCCAAAACGGCCATGTAAATCAAGAACGAATTGTAATTCACAGCCTGATGCGGCGGAACAGACCAGAACGTCAGCGCGGCGAAAGCCAACGCCGCCACGAAGTAAGCGACCATCGCAACGGCCATCAGCCGGAAGTGAGGATAGGAATGCGCTTTTGACCTTACGATATTGTCCCAAAGATTGATCGTGCCGATAAGCGGCGCCAATATGGCGAGAAAGAGCAGGTCTCGAAAAGATCCAGCTTGATTGACGTCCCACGCCCACGCTTCAAGATGAATGCTGGGCGCCACCCTCGAGGCTGTCAAAGCGGGAACAAGCGCCAGCAGAAGAACGGTCGCCCACAAGACAAGTCGCAGAGAGAGTGTGTAGAGCACTTGGCCGCGCTCCTGACGTCTCTTGTTGATTCTTTGGATTATAATACAGCTACCCTATGCGAAAAAGAACAAAGCAATTAATTGCCGCGCTTTTTCATACTTGATCCGGTGATTGCCCCGTCAAATTGCTGGCTTATCAGCTTACCGCCGAACCGGCCTTGCGGCCGATAGCCTTGGTTCACTGTTCCATATTACCCTCGCCCGACACACCGCCGTTCATATCATCGTGATGGATTTACTAGCGAGTGATTCGGGGGCAATGGCCGGTCACCGGCGCGCCGCCTCGCGCGCAAGGCGCACGCGAATCAGGCTTCGCTGCATGTGGACTAGGACATGAGCGACAAGGCTGCACGGAACTAAGACAACAATGACAACGCCGATCCCGGATAACGCATTCCGCGTTATCCGGGCGATAGCGGGCCGGCAAGATCGCCGGGCTGTCGTACGTTCGTTAGCGCACGAACGTCTGGGCCCAGTTGATGAACTCACCGAACTGGTGCGGGTTGAAGACGAAGTAGGCGATCGTGATCACCGGCACCAAGGGCAAAATCCAGTCGCGCATAAGCGCCTCCCAGAAAATGCAGCGCCTCCCAGCAAGTGCGAAAGCGATTATCCGGCCGCCCGAGTATCGAACCGGTTAGCCGGATACCGAAAGCTTAAATCGCAAGCGCCGAACACTTGGCTAAAATTGGCCTGATGCGGCTTTGCGTCCCCCCGCCGGCGCGTGGTTCCGCGCGAGGCGGAGGCCCGTCACTCCTCCGGCTCGGTTGTGAAATAAAGCGGATAGCCATTCTGCTGGCCGAGTTCGGTCGCCTCCTTCGCCTTGGTGTCGGCGACGTCCCTGGTAAACACCGCGATCACGCAGGCCCCCTTCTGGTGCGCGGTGATCATGACGCGATAGGCCGCGCTCTCGTTCATGCGGAACACCGCCATCAGCACCATCACGACGAAGTCGCGCGGCGTGTAGTCGTCGTTGAGCAGGATCACCTTCCACAACTTGGGGCGCTGCGTCTTGGTCTTGGGTATGGTGCGCGGTTTGGTGAGGGTCGGACTCATCGGCATCGCCTTTTGGCGCGTTCAGAACCGGCTCGGCGCCATTTTCAACGCCTTTTGCCTGGCGCTGCAAGCCCCGCGCCCGCGCGATGCTTGCGCCCACCGGCCGTGTCACGACGCGAGCATGCGAGCGCGCGCGTCCCGCGCTTTCATCCACCAAGGGCTTTGCGCTGACCGCCGCGCTCTATCTGAATACCGTTTGGGAACCTGCCAGTTCGGCAACATGACGTGACGATGAAGAGCAAGGACAAACGTGGCGGGGCCGCGCGCGACAAAAGGGAACAGGAGATACGTCAGCCTTGCTGCTTCATTCGTGCGGCAGTTGGGCTAGCGTTTTGTACGCGCAAAATAAATGTAGGCCACAACAAAAAGCGCATGTGACGCGAGTAACGGGAGAGGCCCATGAGTTCTCGGTGATGCGGGCACTACAAGGATGTTCGCGCGTTCACGCCCGATCATAGAATGCGCCCAATGCGGCAACCGCCTCTACGTCCCGGAATGGTCGGAATATGTCGACGCCGGCCGTATCCGCCATCTTTGGCAATGCGACGAATGCGGCTGCTCGTTCGAAACGGTCACGCATTTCGAAATGGCCTAGCGGGGCGATGGCGCATAGTCCCGGGGAGGACGGCGTAACGGTCATGCGCCTCTAGGAAGTAAGGAGCCGGCTTGGCGCACGCGCCCTCACCCAGCGCATGAAGCATCGGCGGCGTAACGTTGCGGAAGCCGGCTCCTTGCGTCGCCTGCCAGCCCCCTGCGGGCATAGCTTGGCTTCGGCGCCATGTCCCAACTTATGGGGAAAACGTGAAAAACCGCCGGCGACGGCGGTCTTTGCCATAATTGTACGGCTACACGGCTTGACAAATCGGCGCCGTCATGTCCGATTGTTTGTATGCATATTCTGTCACGCGGGCCGGCCGCGTTCGGTTTGCCGACCCGTTGCCTGGTTCCTCCCGCGTGGCGTTAAGACTGGGCGGCCCAATTGGCCGCCCTTTTTCGTGCCGGTACGGGGCCTGCTCAGTATTCGCAGTACCGGCGCTTGGTGCGGTAGTAATTGCCGTCGTGCACCCGGCGCCAGCAGCGCCCCTGGTACCAGTAATAACGGCCATACCGGGTCCGCGGCTCGAGCTGCGAACCGAGAGCAGCGCCGGCCGCCGCGCCGATAATGCCGCCCGCGATCGCGCCGCCAGCCCTACCGGTCGCCGCGCCACCGATGATAGCGCCGGCCGCGCCGCCCAAGAGCGCCCCGCCCAGTGTATTGTCCTGCGCGGCCGCCAGCTGCGGCGCAAGGCCGGCCAGCAGTGCAAGCATCGCCAACGCCATGATAAACCGCGTCATTTCCAACTACCTCCGTCCGCCCTATATGGAAGCTAATTTATGGCATAGTCACGCCCCGATCAATTTGACGCAACGCAAAGCCGCACCGCTCAGGCGGCAACCCCGGCGTGTTGGGCATCAGGCGGTCGTTGCGCGGATGCGGTCTCGGCCGCTCCCTCCCTTTCGATCTTCGGCGCGGGCAAAGGATCGACAAACTCGATCAGTTGCAGGAACGAGCGGCCCGGGAGCGGCGGCGCAAACACATAACCTTGAGCCTGTCGGATGCCGCGGTCGCGCAAATGCATCACCTGCTCGAAATTCTCCACGCCCTCGGCCACGACGTCCATCCGCATGTTGCGCGCGAGGTCGACCAGCGTCTCGACGATCGCGGTGGCGTTCTGGTCGGTGCCAACGGCGTCGACGAACATCTTGTCGATCTTGATGATGTCGACGCCCAGCTTGAGCATGTAGGACAACCCGCTGTGTCCGGTGCCAACGTCGTCGATGGCAATGCGTACACCGAGCCCCTGCAACGCCGCGATGGTCTGCCGCGTCTCGGTGAAGTTCTCGATTGGATCGCGCTCAGTCACTTCCAACACGACCTGTGAAAACCGGATTGGCCCGCCACTAAAGACATCGCGCACATCCTTGACGATCGATTGGTCGCTGAACAGATGGCCGGCAAAATTGAACGAGATCTTGAGCGCCGGCCGCCGACCGACCGCTTCGCCCGCCTCGATGCAGACCCGCTGCATCAGGTCGCGGGTCATGGCTCGGATTAGCCCGCTCGATTCCGCCAGCGGGATGAAAGAGCCTGGCAGCACCAGCGTGCCGTCGGGTTTGCGCCAGCGCACCAGTACCTCGGCGCCGCGCAACTGGCCGGACGTGATGTCCACGATCGGCTGGTAGTACGGCACGAATTCACCGGCCGCCAGCGCGCGCTTCATGTCGCCTATCGGATTGGGCGGCGCTCGCCGCCGCATGAGCTGTACAAATGCCCCCAGCAACACCAGGACTGCACCGATCGCGATCTTGCCGATCCATCGGATACTCGTGTGTTCGACCGGAAGAATTGAGCGCGGCACCACGATGTCATAGGCAAGGCCGTAGCGTTTTGAATTCGCCTCGACCTTGAATCGGTAATCACCCGCGGCAGGCCGCGCACCGGCCGTCTCGATCAGACTGCCGTCGGCAGCCACCAACTTGACATACGCGCTTTCCGACACGCCCGCGATTGTCGCCTGCGGCATCAGCAAACTGGCCGGCATCAATGCCGCCAGCTCATTGACGCCCACGCCGATTTTGCGGCGCAGCCGAAACATGGTCTCCCCGCCGATCGAGCGCATAACGTCGAGGGAGAGCCTGGCTTCGCCCGGCAGCGCGCGCGACGAAACCACCCGAACGGAGCCGAGCGGCATCGCGCTGCCGGAACACAACGTCCGCCCTGCCGGTCCAAGGATCACGACATCTTTGACCGGTGCAGCATCAAAGACAGCCTGGCGCATGACGTCCACCGCGGCGGCATTGCAGGCAAGAACGTCCTGCTTCACCACGGCGTCAAGCGCGGCGCGCGCCTGATCGATGCGGCTTTCGCCAAGCGCCACGGCCCGCCGCGCGGCAATGGCAATTTCCGCCCGCGCCTGCGTGTCAAGAACGCCATTGAGCCCGAAATCGAGCGCCACGAACAGAGCGCCGGTCAACAGCACACCAAGGGCGATCGCAATAATATTTCGGCGCTTAAGCGCGCGCACACTCGTCCCCTTGGTGGTGCCGGAAATCCGGCCGCTCTAGATGGTATGCCTGTACTAAGTCAGGCGCCGTAAAGACCGCGTTAAGCCTATGGTAGTGGCGCCGCGAATGGCGCGTAAAACTACGCGACGCCGCAGCCTCAATGATTATCAAGACGTTAAGAGTTCCTCGCCGCCGTTTTGGCCTGTTCCTTGCGCGCGCGATGCGCCTTAAATCCGGCGACGAAGCGGGCCAGCGTGTCGGAGGTCTTACCCCGCGGCAGCATCACTTCGAGCAGCGAGAACTGGCCGCGCCGTTTGGCGGCGCGTTCGAGCGCCGCGGCCAGCTCGGCTCGCGTACTCACGCGCTCGCCCACCCCGCCGAGCGAAGAGGCGATGTCGGCGAAATGCCAGTCATCCAGATTGTTGAATCGAGAACTCGGGCTGGAACACGCGCAGCATTTCCCAGCTCTGATTGTTGAGCAGGACAACGATCGGATCGAGGCCGTAGCGGCGGCAATTGCCCAGTTCCCAGCCGGTCATTTGGAAGGCGCCGTCGCCGACCAGCACAAGCGGCCGCAGGCCGGTCGCTGCGGCAACGCCGATCCCGCCGGGCACGCCAAAGCCCATGCCGGCGTAATAGCCAGGCGCCGCCAGCTTGGTGTTGTCGACCTCCATGGCAATGAACAGACAGTCTCCAATGTCGGAAACCATCGGCATCCTGCCGTGGCGGTCGAACAAATCGTTGATTGCGGTCGCGACATCGGAGGGCGCAATCATCGCACCATCGTGCTTGAGCCCGCGTGGATAGCGGAGTGGGCGGCGCTTGACCGCGTGCTTCTTCCGCTTATGAGCGCGACGGGTCAGCGCGTTCACCAGGTCCCCAATAGGGATATCCTGGTAGACGTGGTGTCCAATGGTCACCTGACGTCCGAAGGCCATGATAGCGCGGCGGGCGTCGAACTGGCGCTGCGATAGCGCGAAATTGGTGTCGGAGAGAATGACGCCGAGCAGCAGTACGGCGTCGGCGTCCTCGACCAATTTGGAAATGGCAGGATCGCCCGCCGCACCCATATAGGTGCCGGCAAGTACGTCGCCCCCCTGCTCCAGCAAACCGCGGCCCATGAAGGTGGTGACCACGGGCACGCCAAGCGCGCGCGCGAGCTTGGCCGTCTCCCGCTCGATGCCGTAGCGGCGGATTTCGACGTCGACGATTATCACCGGTTTACGCGCGCCGGCCAAGCGATCGAGGACTTCGTCGGCGCACTCGGCAAGCGCCGCGCGGTCGGCGGCGCGGCGCGGCAGCACTGGCACGGAACCTGTGCTGGCGCCGACCAAGTCGCGGGGAAATTCGATATAGACCGGCAGCGACTGCTCCAGCGCGCTGCGCAGCACGCGCGCGATTTCCGCGGGCGCCTTGGCCGGGTCGTCGAGCACGGCCTGATCGCACGTGATCTCGCGATAGACGTTGAGCTGAGTATCGACCGTGCGCGCCTGATGATGAAGCAGAAAACCCGTCGCCCGCTCCTGCGCACCGGGCGCCCCGGCGATCACCACCACCGGCGAGCGTTCGGCATAGGCGCCGGCCACTGCATTGACCAGGTTGAAGGCGCCGGCGCCATAGGTGACCACGGCGACGCCAAGACCCTGATGATAACGTGCCGCAGCGTCCGCCGCGAAGCCGACGCCCGGCTCATGGCTGAGCGTAAAGTTCGGCAGAATTGTCAATTCTTCGATGACCTTGTAGAGCGGCAGCACAAAATCGCCGGGGATGCCGAAAATCTCCCGGGCGCCGTGGTCTTTGAGGCCTTGCAGGAGCGCAGTGGCGAGCGTGGGCATGCGGGCGGTCCTAGTGGAGCGAATTTGACATTTGATACCCATTTGCCGCCAGCCGCTCATCAAATGTCAAATTCAAGGCTCCACTAGGATTAGACGGTTTCTGGTGCTTCTTTGATTCCGACATTTACTCCGGAGCTTGCAGCAGCGGGATGTAAATGTCGGAATCGGACCTCTAGCCAGACCGTCAGGCGGCGCACCATACGATTTCGAAGCGCGTTAGCCCTTGGCGGTGGCAGCCACCAGATCAGCGATGAAGCGCGGCAGCGCGAACGCGCCGAGGTGTAATTCCGGCGTCCAGTATTGGGTGGCGAAGCCGCCGGCGGCCCGATAGCGCTCGGCGATTGCGCCGACGGGCGCGCGCCGTAGCGCGGCGTTGTCCGTGGCGAAGCCCATGGCCATATGGCCGCCGACATAGGTCGGAATGGCCGCCGTGTAACACGTGCCGTCGGCGAACAGATCACGGAAATGACGCAGGCTCGTTGTGAGCTCATCAGCCTGGAAGAACGGCACGCCATTCTGCGTCACCAGCACGCCGCCCGGCTTCAGGCAGCGCTTGCAGCCGGCGTAGAATTCCTTGGTGAACAGCACGGCGCCCGGCCCCTGCGGGTCGGTCGAGTCGACGATGATGACGTCGAAGCGGCGGTCGGTCTCGGCCACGTATTTCATGCCGTCGTCGATCACGCTTTCGAAACGCTGGTCCGCAAAAACCGGCTTGGTGAATTCGGGAAAGTGCTCCTTGGCGAATTCGACCACGGACGCGTCGATCTCGACTTGCGTCAGGTGCTCGACCGTCTTGTGCTTGAGCACTTCCTCGGCGATGCCGCAGTCGCCGCCGCCGACGATTAACACTTGCTTGGCGTCGCCGTGGGTGAACAGCGGCACGTGGCTCATCATTTCCTGGTAGACATATTCGTCGCGGCTGGTGATTTGGGTCGCGCCGTCGAGCATCAGCATCTTGCCGAAGAACTTGTGTTCGAACAGGACCAAGTGCTGGTGCTCGGTTTGAACCTCGTAGAGCACTCGTTCGACTTCATAGCTCGTGCGGAAGCCGAGTTCGTCGAACAGGGTTTCCGCGATCCAGCGTTTCTCGGCCACGGGCGTTGTCTCCTCTTACGCGTTTGGCCGCGCGGCCATCGGTGCAGAAAGCAACAGTTTGCATGCATGGGCATGCGCCGGCCGCGATGGCAGGCGCATACAATGTTTCGACGAGCATGCTTCAGGTAGCGGCTTGGCCGCGAAGGTGTTCGCTCACCGCGATCTTCTTGGGTGAGAAAGCGTCGCGCAAGACCGGTACGCAGGCGTCCGGATTGGCGTTCCCGCACATGAAGATATCGAGCGCGGCGTAGCCGTGCTCCGGCCAGGAATGGATGGAGATGTGGCTCTCGGCCAGCACCGCCACGCCGGACACGCCGCCGTTGGGCTCGAAATGATGCAGGTGGATGTGCAGGAGCGTCGCCCCCGCGGCAACCACGCAACGGCGCAGCGTCGCCTCGATATGATCGAGATCATCCAGGCGGCTCGCCTGGTACACGTCGATGATGAGGTGCGCGCCGGCGCAGCGCACGCCGTTTCTCACCACGAAGTGATCGTCTTGCGTCTCGGCTTCAGCCGCAGGCGCCGCGATCACGGCTTCTTTTTTTCGGGTGGTACCTGGAGTCTCCAAGCCCTTCCCCGATCGCAAGAGGGCGTTTTGTGACATGCCGCTCTCCCCAACCAGAGATGTAAGCCCGAGAGACCGGCGAGCCGGCTCGCGGAGTGAAAAACGCCGCGTCACGGAAACGCCGTACGCGGCAGGGTCCACATAAGGGCAAGTTACGGACGGATCAAGAAGAATCTGTAAATATCGCGCGAATCTGCCACCCACGGCGGTGACCGATGGCGGCGGCCCTGGTGCGCGGGCACTGCCGCCGCACTAAGCTGTCGCACAGCACCTATAGATCGCGGCCGGGGCGGCCCCACGAGAAGTTTTCCGGGAGAAATTCATGAAGCTCTATATGCACCCCGTCTCGACGACGAGCCGGCCAGTGCGGCTGTTTGCCGCCGACAATAATATCGCCATGGACGAAGAACTGGTCGACCTGATGACAGGCGCGCATATGCAACCGCCCTACTCCGAAATCAATCCGAACTGCCTGGTGCCGATGCTGGAGGACGGCGATCTCAAACTCACCGAGAGCTCGGCCATCCTGAAATACCTCGCCGACAAGATCGGCTCGCCGGCTTACCCGAAGGACCTCAAGGCGCGCGCCAAGGTCAACGAGTTGATGGACTGGATCAACACCAACTTCTATCGCGACTGGGGCTACAATCTCTGCTATCCGCAACTCTTCCCCCACCAAAAACGGCGCAGCGACGAAGCGCAAACGGCGACGCTCGAATTGGGCCGGGATAACTCCAAGCGCTGGCTGAAGATCCTCAACGACCATTGGCTCGCGGCCAACAAGCCTTATCTATGCGGGGACCAGATCACCATCGCCGACTATTTCGCCATCGGTATCGTCACGCTGGGCGAGGTGATCGGCGTCGATTTTACGCCCTATCCGAACGTCAAGGCCTGGGTCGCGCGCATGAAGAAGCTGCCGAACTGGGACAAGGTCGATGAGGTGTTTAACGGCCTGGTCAAATCGGTGAAGGGGCAACCGTTCGTGACTTTGGCCTGACTTCGAAGTACCAACCGAGTAAGGAGACGACCCATGAGTTTCGCTCCCGGCAAGGACCCGCAAGCGGGCGATGCCTACGCTTGCGACGCGCTCGCCCAGGTGATCGTACCGCGCACGGTCGATCTCGGCGACTTCAGCGTGCGGCGCGCCCTGCCGTCGGCGCGCTCACGCATGGTCGGGCCGTTCATCTTCTTCGATCATTTCGGCCCGGCGGAATTCAAGGCCGGCGCCGGCATCGACGTTCGCCCGCATCCCCATATCGGGCTTGCGACGGTCAGCTATCTGTTCGATGGCGAGATCATGCACCGCGACAGCCTCGGCACCGAGGTCGCGATCAAGCCCGGCGAAGTGAACTGGATGACCGCCGGCCGCGGCATCGTGCATTCGGAACGCACCGACACGGCGCTGCGCGCCACCGGCAGCCCGATCCACGGTTTGCAGATGTGGGTAGCGCTGCCGCAGGCGAAGGAAGAGATGGAAGCCGGCTTCGCTCATCACGAAACCGCGGAATTCCCGATGGTCGAAGACGAAGGAAAGATCGTGCGTGTGGTGGTGGGCTCGCTCTATGGCGCCTCTTCGCCGGTGCCGGTCGTGCACGAGACCATTTTCGGCGACGTCTACCTGAAGGCAGGCGCGACGCTGCCGCTTGACGCCGACCACGAGGAGCGCGCGCTCTATGTGATCGAGGGTGTGATCGATATCGCGGGAGACAAATTCGAGCCGGGGCGGCTGTTGGTGTTCAAGCCGGGCGACCGCATCGACGTCAGCGCGGTTAGCAATGCCCATGTGGTCATCGTCGGCGGCGCGCCGATGGACGGCCCGCGTCACATCTGGTGGAACTTCGTCTCGTCACGCAAGGAGCGCATCGAGCAGGCCAAGGCGGAATGGAAGGCCGGCCATTTCGGCAAGGTGCCGGGCGACGAGATCGAGTTCATTCCGCTGCCGGAACAATAGCGAGTCGCACCGAATTCCCGATATCGACGCCGGCTTCCCTGTGCGCTGGCCGCGCGCCGCCGAGGGCATGAGATGATCCCGCGCTTTTTAACTCTCTGGTACGCCGTGCGCTCGAGCCTGTGGGCGCTGCCGCTTGCCATGGTGGTCGGCGCCGCCGCGCTGGCCTACGGCGCCCTCACCCTGGAGCTCGACCTCGGCCAGCAAACCGGCTGGTACCTGTTCAGCGGCAGCGGCAAGCAGGCCCCGCAGTTCCTTTCCAGCCTGCTGACGGCCATGATCACCATGGCGACCTTGGCGATCTCGATCACCATGGTGGTGCTGACGCTCGCCGCCCAGCAGCTCGGGCCGCGGTTGATCCGCAACTTCATGGCGAGCCGGCGAACACAAGTGTCGCTCGGGCTGTTCATAGGCACCGTGGTCTATCTGCTGCTGGTGCTGCGCAGCGCGTATGGTGAGCGCAACAGCGTGCCCAATTTGGCGGTCACCGGCGGCACGCTCCTGGTGCTGATCTGCGTCATCGCGCTGCTGTTGTTCGTGCATCATCTCGCTCGATCGATCGTCGCCGACAACATCATCGACGCGGTCGGCCGCGAGCTTGACGGCAATATCGTGCGCCTGCTGCCGGACAAGGAGGCCGAAGGCAAGAAGCCGCCGCGGCAGGTGGGAAAGCACGAGCCGGTGCCGCTCGCCCAAGGCGGCTACGTGCAGGCGATCGACTATCACAGCATCGCCCACGCTGCGGCCGAGGCGAATGCCTTGGTGGCGCTCGACCTGCGCGCCGGCCATCACGCCATCACCGGCGCCATTGCGGCGACCGTCACCCCGGCCGACCGCGCCACCAACTCGCTCTGCCAAGCCATCCGCGAGGGCGTCGTGGTCGGCGCCGAACGCACCACCGTGCAGGACCTGGAATATTCGGTGCGCCAAATGGTCGAAGTGGCTCTGCGCGCGCTGTCGCCCGGCATCAATGACGTCTACACTGCGCTGGCGGTGATCAACCGGCTGACGCTGTCGATCCGCAACATGATGGCGCGCGGCGCGCCGCAGTCGGTCTGGTGCGACGCCGACGGCAAGCCGCGCGTGATCGCGGCGGTCTCAACCTTCGAAGGCGTCGCCGACGCCGCCTTCAACCAGATCCGCCAGAGCGGATTCGGCAAGCCGGCGGTGCTGATCCATCTCGCCGAGAACATCGGCCAGCTGTTGCAGCAGGCCGGCGACGCCCACCGCCCTGCGCTTGAAAAGCATCTGAAGCTGGTGCTCGCCGCCGGGCGCCGCACCATCGAGGACGAAGCGGACCTGAAGGTGCTGGAAGCGCGTGGGCGTCAATCCAAAAAAGAAGCCGGCGCCAGCCCGGAGGCCGGCACCGACGATTGAGCCCTACTTCTTCGGCAGATCCAGCCGAATGTTGAGCTCGCGTAGCTGCTTCGTGGTGACTTCCGACGGCGCGCCCATCAGCAAGTCCTCGGCGCGCTGGTTCATCGGGAACAGCACCACCTCGCGCAGGTTCTCCTCGCCCGCCAGCAGCATGACGATGCGGTCAATGCCGGGCGCGATGCCGCCGTGCGGCGGGGCGCCGTATTGCAGCGCGCGCAGCATGCCGCCGAACTTGGCCTCCAGCACGTCCTCACCGTAACCGGCGATGGCGAAGGCCTTGCGCATCACCTCGGGGCGATGGTTCCGGATGGCGCCGGACGACAGTTCGGTGCCGTTGCAGACGATGTCGTATTGGATCGCCTTGATCGACAACAGCTTGTCGTGGTCGTTCGGGTCGAACGCGAGGAATTCCTCTACGGCTAAATTCGGCATCGAGAACGGGTTGTGGGAGAAGTCGATCTTCTTCTCTTCCTCGTTCCACTCGTACATCGGGAAGTCGACGATCCAGCAGAAATCGAAGCGGTCCTGCGCGATCAGGCCGAGTTCCTCGCCCACCTTGGTGCGCGCGGGACCGGCGAACTTGACGAAGTCCTTCGGACGGCCGGCGACAAAAAAGACAGCATCGCCGACACCGAGGCCGAGTTGATCGGCGATCGTGTTGGTACGCTCGGGGCCGATATTCTTGGCGAGCGGACCGGCGCCGCTCTCCTCGCCTTCACGCCAAAAGATGTAGCCGAGGCCAGGCTGGCCCTCGCCCTGCGCCCACGAATTCATGCGGTCGCAGAAAGCGCGGTTGCCGCCCTTCGGCGCGGGGATCGCCCACACCGCGTTGCCTTCGGTTTCCAGAATACGCGCGAAGATCTTGAAGCCGGAGCCGCGGAAGGCCTCGCTCACGTCCTGCATCACAATCGGGTTGCGCAGGTCGGGCTTGTCGGTGCCGTATTTGGAAATCGCTTCGGCGTATGGGATGAGCGGAAACTTCGGCGTCACCGACTTGCCGTTGGCGAATTCCTCGAACACGCCACGGATCACCGGCTCGACCGCGTTGAATACGTCTTGTTGCGTGACGAAGCTCATCTCCAGATCGAGCTGGTAGAACTCGCCGGGCGAGCGGTCGGCGCGCGCGTCCTCGTCGCGGAAGCAAGGCGCGATCTGGAAATAGCGGTCGAAGCCCGCCACCATCAGCAACTGTTTGAACTGCTGCGGCGCCTGCGGCAGCGCATAGAACTTGCCGGGATGCAGACGCGACGGCACGAGGAAGTCGCGCGCGCCTTCTGGCGACGACGCTGTGAGGATCGGCGTCTGGAATTCGAAGAAGCCGGCGTTCTTCATACGGGTGCGGATCGAGTTCGATCACGCGCCCGCGCAACATGATGTTATTGTGCAGGTGCTCGCGGCGCAGATCGAGAAAGCGGTACTTGAGCCGGATGTCCTCCGGATAGTCCTGCTCACCGAACACGGGCATCGGCAGTTCGGCCGCCGGCCCCAACACCTCGATCTCGTCGATATAGACCTCGACGTGGCCGGTCGGCAGTTCCTCGTTAAGCGTCCCCTCGGGACGGACGCGCACCTTGCCGTCGATGCGCACCACCCATTCCGAGCGCAGCGTCTCGGCCAGCGCGAAGGCCGGGCTGTCGGGGTCGGCCACGACTTGCGTGATGCCGTAATGGTCGCGCAGATCGATGAACAGCACCCCGCCATGGTCGCGGACTCGATGGCACCAGCCGGAAAGCCGCACGGTCTGCCCGACGTCGCCCTCGCGAAGCGCGCCGCAGGTGTGGGAGCGATAGCGATGCATGAGGAATTCTGGCCGATTCTGGGGTGATTCAGGGTTGGTGCCGAGGCGGCGCGAAAAGCGCATGGGGGGTCGGCTTTGTCAAGGCAAGGCGGCCGGCAAGCGCGAGCCCCCTGCAACACGGGCCCTACGGTGCGCTATACTTCCCATTAATCGAGGGTGGCGCGGGACCGCGACGGCCTTCTGACCCGCGGGGGAACCGGACCATGCGACGCCTCCTCATCCTCGCCGCCGCCGTGTTCGTCGTTTTGGCACAGGCGGTCTTCCTTGCCCCGCCGGCAGCGCTCGCCGGCACCCTCGACCGCGTCAAGGAAACCGGCGTGTTCCGCATCGGCTACCGCGCCGACGCCCGGCCCTACTCCTACCAAGACGCGCGCGGCCGGCCGACCGGCTATATTGTCGATCTGTGCCGGGAAGTGGCGGCCGCGCTGGGGCCGGGCGTGCGCACCGAGTACGTGCTGGTGCACGCCGGCGAACGCTTCCAATCGGTGCATGACGGCAAAGTCGACATCCTTTGCGATCCGAGCTCGGTCACCATCGCGCGGCGCGAGATCGTCGATTTCTCGATCCCGACCTACCTTGATGGCGCCGGCGTCCTGTCGCGCAAAACCGCTCCCGTGGAGCGCTTCGAGGATCTCGCGAACAGGCGCGTCGGCGTATTGATCGGCACCACGACCGAAGCGCTGCTGCGCCATTCACTCGACGCCCTCGGCCTCACAACTACAGTGGTTCCGGTGCGCGACCACCGAAACGGCATGGATTTGGTCGAAGACGGCAAGCTTGAAGCCTACGTCGCCGACCGCGGCATCCTCGCCGCCATGCTGCGCCGGGGCGGCGGCCGGCCCGGCTTTGAACTGAGCAAGCGCTACTTCAGCTACGAGACCTACGCGCTTGCGTTGCCGCGCGACGACAGTGCATTCCGCCTGCTTGTAGACAAGACGCTGGCCGCGCTTTATCGAACCGGCAAGATCAAGGCCATCCTCGCCAAGACCTTCGGCCACGAGCCGCTCGATCGCATGCTCGAAGCCATGTTCGTCATCAATTCGCTGCCGGAAAGGTGATCGTGCAGTCGGCAAAGAAGAAGAAAAAACATTCGCGCCGCCAGGCAGTCAAATTCAGGACGATGACGACGGCGGAAGCGACCGTTGAGACCATGCTCGCGCACGGCCTCGACACGGTCTATGCGCTGCCCGGCGTGCAGAACGACCACCTTTTCGACGCACTCTTCAATGTGTCCAATCGCCTGCGTACCGTCCACACCCGCCACGAACAGGGTGCAGCCTACATGGCGCTCGGCGCGGCGCTGGCGACCGGCAAACCGCAGACTTACGCCGTGGTTCCGGGACCGGGCCTACTCAACTCCAGCGCCGCGCTGCTGACGGCCTACAGCATGAATGCGCCGGTCCTTGCCTTGGTCGGCGAAATTCCGCAAGCCGCGATCGGCCGCAACATCGGCCACCTGCATGAACTACGCGATCAGGCCGGGGTCATCGCGCGTCTGGTCGACTTCTCCGCGCACCTCCGCAACGCGAGCGGTGCGCCTCGCCTTGTCGCCAACGCGATGCGCGCCATGTTCACCGGCCGACCCGGCCCCGCCGCGCTTGAATGTTCGATCGACATATGGGGCAAGCCCGGCAAGGTCGGGACCATCGCCTCGCCGAGGCCGCTGCCGCGCCAGCGCATTGACGAGGATGCGTTACGCCGCGCCGCACGCCGACTGGGAGCCGCGAAGCGGCCGTTGATCTGCGTCGGAGGCGGCGCGCAGGACGCCTCCGCCGAAGTGACGGCGCTGTCGGAGATGCTGCAAGCACCGGTCTATTGCGGATTCCGCCGCGGCCAGGGTGTGCTCGACAGCCGCAACCCGTTCGCGGTGACGATTCCGCTCGGCCACGAATTGTGGGGCGAGGCCGATGTGGTGATCGGCATCGGCACCCGGCTGTTCTTCCCACAACTCCATTGGGGCGTCGACCGCGATCTCGCCATCATCCGCATCGATGCCGACGCGGAGGAGGCCCGCCGCAACAGCAAGCCCGCGGTCGCGCTGATCGGGGATGCCAAGCCCGTCCTCCAGCGGCTGCTCGACGTGCTGCCCGCCCACAACAAAGCGCGCCCCGCACGCCGGCAGGAGATGCAGGAACGGCAGGCCAAGCTGCGCACGCGCCTGTCGAAGCTCGCGCCACAGATTGCCTGGCTCGAGGCGATCCGCGCCGAATTGCCGGAGGATGGCATCTTCGTCGACGAGGTGACGCAGGTCGGCTTCGCCGCCCGCCTCGCCTTCCCGGTCTATCGTCCACGCACCTTCCTCTCGCCAGGCTATCAGGACAATCTCGGTTGGGGATTTGCCACCGCCCTCGGCGCGCAGGACGCGCGGCGCGACGTGCCCGTGGTATCGATCAGCGGCGACGGCGGATTTCTGTACACGGCGAACGAGATGGCGACCGCCGTGCGCCACAAGATTCCGCTGGTGGCAATCGTGTTCAACGATGGTGCCTTCGGCAACGTGCGCCGCATCCAGCAGGAGCGGTACGGCAATCGCTTGATCGCGAGCGACCTTGCCAACCCGGATTTCGTCAAATTCGCCGAAAGCTTCGGCGCCGTGGGCGAGCGGGTTCGGTCGCCGGACGAACTGCGCCACGCGCTACGCCGTGGCTTCGCGCGGCGCGACGGCCCGACCCTGATCGACGTCCCCGTGGGGCCGATGCCGTCTCCGTGGGAATTCATCTTCATGCCACAGGTACGCGGGTTGAAATGAGTTGCCACAACCCCGCCGGATCGCGTTAAGTCATTGCCGCCCATGGACTTGATCACCACCACCGAAGAGCTCGCCCAAGTTTGCGCCCGCATGGCGGGCCACCGGTTCGTCACCGTCGACACCGAATTCCTGCGCGAGACCACCTATTATCCCCTGCTCTGCGTGGCGCAGATGGCCACCGGCGACGAGGCGGTCGTGGTCGACGCGCTGGCCGAGGGAATCGACCTTTCGCCGTTCTTCGCGCTGATGACCGACGAGAACGTCGTCAAGGTATTCCATGCCGCGCGCCAGGATATCGAGATCGTCTGGAACCTTGCGGAGAAAATCCCGCACCCGATCTTCGACACCCAGGTCGCCGCCATGGTGCTCGGCTACGGCAATTCTATCTCCTACGATCAGTTGGTGCAGCGCATCACAGGCGACGCCCTCGACAAGTCGCACCGCTTCACCGACTGGACACGGCGGCCGCTCTCCGACGCGCAGATCGTCTATGCGCTATCGGACGTGACCCATCTGCGCGACGTCTACCTCCGGCTCGACGAGGACTTGCAAAAGCGCGGGCGCGCCAACTGGGTGTCGGCCGAGATGAACGTGCTGACGTCTCCGGACACCTACCGCATGGACCCGACCCGCGCCTGGGAACGGCTGAAGAGCCGTGTGCGCAAGCCAAAGGACCTCGCGGTGCTGATGGAAGTGGCGGCATGGCGCGAAATCGAGGCGCAGACCCGCGACGTGCCGCGTTCTCGCGTGCTCAAGGACGACGTGGTCGCCGATATCGCGACCCAGGCGCCAACCTCGCTGGAAAAGCTCGGCCACCTGCGCTCGCTCCCAAAAGGCTTCGAGCGCTCACGCTGGGGAAATGACATCATCGATGCGGTCAAGCGCGGGCTCGAGCGCGATCCCAAGGCGCTGCCGCGCCTGGAACGCCACAGAACGGCGCCCAATGCCGCCGCCACCGTCGAACTCCTGAAGGTGCTGCTGCGCATGACATCGGAGCGCCACGGCGTCGCTGCCAAGGTGATTGCCACCGTGGACGAACTCGACCGCATCGCCGCCGACGACGAGGCCGACGTACCGGCGCTGAAAGGCTGGCGGCGCGAGTTGTTCGGCGACAACGCGCTCGCCCTCAAGCATGGCAAGCTCGCGCTGGCCGTCGAAAAAGGCCGCGTGGTGACGGTGGAGAAGAGTTGACCGGAACCTGCATCGAGGCTCCCAGCGAGAGGATTAGGCGTGAGCGGCGATCTCATATTGGTGGGCAGCATACCGCTCGATACCCCGCAGGAGGTTTTTCAGACTTTCGGCGCACCGCTGGGAAAATATTTGTTCGCGATGCCGGACGGCGAAGTCGGCCCGCGGCGGCATTGGATCAGCCGCTTGCACTACCAGGTGCTTGCCGCTCATCCGGAACTCGAAATCGTCCAAAGGCCGGCACCTGACGAGAACGGCGTCGAACGTCAATTCCCGCGCAATGCGGCAGATGCCTGGTGGTTCAAGGTCAAGGATGGCGTCAAGCAGGTGCGCTTTGGCGACCCCGGCTGGCGGCTTGGCTTCGCGCGTGACGCCATCAACTCCTACTACGTCTTCAGCGTGATGAAGGAAAAAGGGGTGCTTCCGCCACACTTGCGCTTTCAGGTGTCAATTCCCCAGGTCAACAGCGTGCTCCCGCCACGTATTTTTCCGAACCCGGAGGACCTCGCGCGCATCCGGCCTGGTTACGAGGCGGCCACGCGGGCGGAAATCGCCAAGATCGTCGAGAAAATTCCGCCGAAGGAACTCGCGATTCAGTGGGACTGCGCAACGGAAACGCAAGATGCGTACGGCCGCTTTCCCGGTTTGCCCGCCGAGGGGGCAATCGAGCGCAATATCGCGGAGGTCCGCAACCTGTCGCCGCACATTCCTTCCGACGTCGCGCTCGGATACCACTTCTGCTTCGGCACGCTGGGCGGTTGGCCGCGCTTCCAGCCCGGCGATCTCGGCCAGGCCGTCAAACTTGCGAACGCTTTCGTCGCGTCGTCCGGCCGGCGCGTGGACTGGATTCATATTCCGGTACTTGATCGGAGCGACGACGCGTTCTTCGCGCCGCTGAAGGATTTGGCCCCGCAAGGCGCGCGCGTCTACCTGGGCGCCATTCACAATATGCAGCGGTTCAAAGAGCGAATTGCCGCGGCCCGCAAATACCTGCCTGAATTCGGGCTCGGTGCCTATTGCGGGTTCGGCCGTCTGCCGGTCGCCGAACTCCCGGCCATCCTGGACGATCACGTCAAAGCGGTTGCGCTGGCCGCCGAGCGCTGAAGCCGGACGGCGCCTTACGCGTCCAGCAGCGGCTCGCGCCCGATCAGCCGCGCCAGTTGGCGCAGGCGGCTGGCCAGCCGGTCGCCGGCGAGCCCCGGTATTTGCCCTTCAGCGTCAGCACCAGCTTGCCGCGCTTCACCTGCATCGGCGTCTTCGGCAACACGCCGCCCTGCCCCGCCGTGAGGATGTAGGCGACGCGCATGGCGGCGCCGAGAATGCGCGCGTGGTCGAGCATGCGTGTCGTGGCGAGCTCGCGCAGGCGCGGCGACAATTCCTCTTCGCTCAGGCCGGCATGGCGGAAATAGATCGACAGCGCCAGATAGGCGCGGCCGGGATGGTCGATCGCGACGAAGGCGCCGTTGGCGATGATGTTCATGGACTGCTCGCCGCGATAGTCCGGATGCGCGCGCCAGCCGATATCGGCGAGCAGGCAAGCGGCGTGGCGCAGCCGGCGCTCCTCGGCGTTCTCCTCGATGCCGGTCGAGGCCATGAAGCGATCCGTCCAGAGGATCAATTCCTCGCCGTGATGCGGCGAACGCGAGCGCAGCACGTTGAGGTCGGCGGCCGCGCAGATCAGCGGGTCGTAGGCGCGTTCCCTGGCCTTGAGCAGCGAATAGAGCAGGCCCTCGCGCACGCCGAGCACGGAGATGATGACCTCTTTCGGCTTGATGATGCGCACCAGCTCTTCCATCACCAGCGCGGCATAGGGCAAGAGCGGGCGGCGGGCGGCGTTGACGACTTCGATCTTGGATAGCGTCTCGGTATCGACGCGATGCACCAGCCGCGAGAACTCCAGCGCCTCGCGCGCATTGATCCGGTAATTGTGCATGACGTGGAACGGATAGCCGGTTTGCCACATGTGCAGCCGCGCCAGCGCGCGCCAGGTGCCGCCGACGGCGTAGAAGGTGCGGCCTTCGCCTTCCTCCAGCATGTCGACGTCGGCCAGTATCTCCTCGACAATGCGCTCCGCCTTCTTGAGCGATTTACCGGCGATGTCCTGCAGCGCGAGGCCGCCAAGCGGCATCGTCAAACCGTGGCGCACGCGTGAGCCGTGCACGTCGATCAGTTCGAGCGACCCGCCGCCGAGATCGCCGACGATGCCGTCCGGCTTGTAGATGCCCGAGACGATGCCGAGCGCGGTGAGATTGGCCTCACGCGTGCCGGACAGGATGGTGATATCGGTGCGGCAGATGCGCTCAGCCTGCGCGATGAACGCCTTACCATTCTTGGCATCGCGGCAGGCGGCGGTAGCGATCGCCCAGATACGCCTGACGTGCAGCGTGTCGCAGAGCGCGCGGAAACGCTTGAGCGCGGTCAGCGCGGTATCGATCGCGTCCTGCGCCAAAAGCCCGGTGGTCTGCACTTGGCGGCCGAGCCCGGCGAGCACCTTCTCGTTGAAGATTGGGGTCGGCGAGCGGGTCAGCCCCTCGTAGATGACGAGGCGCACCGAGTTAGAGCCGATGTCGATGACGGCTACCGCCGGCCCGTGGTCGAGCCGGCCCTTGGCCGATTGCACAACGACGGACGAGCGCTTACGCGCCATCGGCGAGGCGGCGTATAAGACGGCGCGGTGAGGATTCTTTGAGCGATTTGCCACGGCCCGACAAGCTCGGATTGGTCATGAAGTACTTGTGGGCATTGAACGGTTCCTCGCCCGGCTCGGCCTTTATTCGGACAGAACTGCCGTCCGGCAAGACGTCCCAACTCTGCTGATTATCCATCAGATTCGCGACCATAATCTGGTCCAAAATCTGTTCATGCACAGTTGGATTGAGGATCGGACACAGGGCCTCCACGCGGCGGTCGAGATTGCGCGGCATCATGTCGGCGGAGGCAATATAGACCGCCGCTTTCGGGTGCGGCAGGGCGTGGCCATTGCCGAAACAGTAGATGCGGCCGTGTTCGAGGAAGCGGCCGACGATCGATTTGACCCGGATATTGTCCGACAGCCCCGGCACCTCCGGTCGCAGGCAGCAGATGCCGCGCACCACCAGATCGATCGGGACGCCGGCGCTGGAAGCCTTGTAGAGCGCGTCGATGATACCGGGATCGACCAGCGCGTTCATCTTCATCCAGATCGCCGCCGGCTTGCCGGCCCTGGCGTTGGCGATCTCCTTGTCGATGTGCTCCATGATGCGACTGCGCAGATTGATCGGCGAGATCGCCATGCGCTCGAGCGCGTCCGGTTCGGCATAGCCAGTGATATAGTTGAAGATGCGCGCGACATCGCGGCCGATCACCGGTTCGGCGGTGAAGAAGGACAAATCGGTATAGATACGTGCGGTGACTGGGTGATAGTTGCCGGTGCCGACGTGCACATAAGTCGCCAGCGCGCCCGCCTCACGCCGCACGACCAATGACAGCTTGGCGTGGGTCTTCAGTTCGATGAAGCCGTAGACCACCTGCACGCCGGCGCGTTCGAGGTCGCGCGCCCAGCGGATGTTGGCTTCCTCGTCGAAGCGCGCCTTCAATTCAACCAGCGCGGTGACTGACTTACCGGCTTCTGCCGCTTCCACCAGCGTCTTGACGATGGGGGATTCGGCCGAGGTGCGGTAAAGTGTCTGCTTGATGGCGACCACGTCGGGATCGCGCGCGGCCTGGTTCAGGAACTGCACCACCACGTCGAAGGATTCATACGGGTGATGGACCACCAGGTCCTTCTGCCGGATGGCGGCGAAGGCATCGCCGCCGCAGTCGCGGATACGCTCCGGATAGCGCGGATTGTAGGGCACGAATTCGAGATCTGGCCGGTCGATCTTGGTGAGCTGAGCGAGATCGTTGAGCGCCAGCACGCCGTCGACCAGGAAGACTTCGTCATCGGCGACTGCGAGCGCGCGCTGTACGAAGCGGCGCAACTCGGCTGGCATCCTGGCGTCGAGCTCGAGTCTGATCACCGAGCCGCGCCGGCGCTGCTTGAGCGCGGTCTCATAGAGCCGCACGAGGTCTTCGGCCTCTTCCTCGATTTCGACTTCGGAGTCGCGGATTAGTCGAAACGAGCCCTGCCCCTTGACCGTATAGCCGGGGAACAAGCGGCCGATGAACTGCTGGGTCGCCTCCTCCAGCGCAATCAGGCGGATGCCGTCATTCTTGCCGCTCGGCAACTGGATGAAGCGCTCGATCCTCTGCGGCATGCGGATCAGCGCGTTCATTGGCTTGCCGTCACGCAGGCGCGAGAGCTGCAGCGTGATCGAGAAGCCGAGATTAGGAATGAACGGGAATGGATGCGCCGGATCGATGGCGAGCGGTGTGAGCAGCGGGAAGATGTGGGTGAGGAAGTATTCCTCCAGCCAATTGCGCTCCGACTTCTTGAGATCGGCGCCGTCAACGAGCGCCACACCGGCGGCCGCCAGATCGGGGCGCAATTCGAGCCAGCGCTGCTGCTGATCGCTGGCGAGCCGCCCGACCGCCTCGACCACGCGCATAAGCTGCTCGTTGGGGGTCAGCCCGTCCGGGCTGCGGTCGACGATGCCCTGGCGCACCTGGCCCTTGAGGCCGGCAACGCGCACCATGAAGAATTCATCGAGGTTGTTGGCCGAAATCGACAGGAAGCGCACCCGCTCGAGCAGCGGATGATGCTCGTTGGCCGCCTCCTCCAGCACCCGACGATTGAAGTGCAGCCAGGACAGTTCGCGGTTGATGAAGCGCTCAGGCCCCTCGCTTAGAGCCGGCTCAGGCGCGGACTCAAGCACCTGCAAAGGCGCCGCCCGCTCCTCGTCGAGTGCGATTTCCTCAACCGCGGCAATAGCTTGTCTGCGATCTGCCATTTTGGAAAAGGCTACCTTAAAGCAAGACCCGTAGCCGACAAAAATGGCGGCTGGATGACAGTTCAGGCTCGTAGCAGCGATCCGTCAAGCATCCGTCAAAACCGGATTCAATCGCTGTGTCCCGGTGAACGGCGCGTTAACGGAAGAGCTCGGCAGCCAGCGCCCGCGTCACCGGCCGGTGCCGACGCATGGCCTCCTGGTCAAGCGTCGTCACTGCGGCGCGGGCAGCGGCAAAGGAGCGCTCGATGCGGTTGGCGAGGTAGCTGACCAGGCCTTGGTCGACTGTAATCTGGCGGTCGGCGGCAAGCTTGACGATGAGCGCACGCAAGAGCTCGTCGTCAGGCGGGTCGAGCGTCATGACCGGCAGGGCGCGCAGGCGCGAGGCAAGATCGCGGATCTCGACCTTGAGGTTCGCCGGAGCGGCGCGCGCGCTGATCAGCACCCAGGCGCGCTCCTCGCGCGCGAGATTTAGGAGATGGAACAGCGCTCGCTCGTCGAAGCATTGCGGTTCGATATCCTCGACCACCAGCGCGCCGGTGGCGAAAGCGGCCGGCAAGTCAGTCTCACCCAGGAGCCGCGCCGACAGCACACGGGCGCCCGACATCTGCGCCCAGATTGTGGCCAGATGGCTCTTGCCGGAGCCTTCGGGCCCGGCCAGCGCCATCACCGGTGCCGGCCAATCGGGCCAGCGTTCGATCAGCGCGAGCGCGGCGACATTGCTCGGGCCGGCAAGGAAATCCTCGCGCGCGAAACTCTCGGCATGCGGAAGCGCCAGCACGAGTTGGCGCGGCGCGGGTGATTGACCCATGGTGCTCAACTCGACGCCTCGCCGGTATAGAACGAACTCGCCAGATAGCGCCTGAGCGCAAAGCGGCAGAGCACGCCGATGGTGGCGGCAAGCGGTACCGCCACCAAGAGGCCGACAAAGCCGAACAAATAACCGAAGGCGAGCAGCGCGAATATCACCCAGACCGGATGCAGTCCCACGCTCTCGCCGACCAGCTTGGGCGACAGCACGTTGCCTTCGAGGAACTGGCCGACCAGGAAAACGCCGAGCACGATGACGATCGAGGTATAGTGCGGCCAGAACTGCGCCACCGCCACGCCCAGCGACAAGACGAGTCCGGTCATCGAGCCGACATAGGGGATGAAGCTGATGAGCCCGGAGATAAGGCCGATCAGCAGGCCGAAATTGAGGCCGGAGAGCGTCAGCCCGATCGCATAGTACGAGCCCAGCACCAGGCAGACCGTGGTCTGCCCGCGCACATAGCCGGAAATGGTGGCGTCGACCTCGCGCACCAGCTGGTGCACGGTGTCGCGCTGTTGCACTGGGATCCAGCTATCGACCGTATCGACTAGGCGGTGCCAGTCGTAGATCAGATAGAACGCCACCACCGGCGTCACTACGATCAAAGAGAACAGCGAAACCAGCGCCTGCCCGCCCGACCACAACGATTTCAGGAAGGTGGTGAACCAGCCCATGCCCTGCGTAACCAGGTCGCCGAACGATTTGTCGGGGCTGAAGCCGGCGCCGAGCAGCTTCTGCAGCCAGGGCTTGCTCTGCTCGTTGACCAGCGCCTGCAGCTTGGTCACATAGCCGGGGATCGCGGCGATCAGGGAACTGAGTTGGCTGCCGAGCAGCGGCACCACCAGCAGGATCGCCACAATGAAGACCAGCACCACCAAGGTGATGATCAACAGCGCGGCCACCATCCGGTTGAGGCCGAGCCTTTGCAGCCGGTCGGTGAGCGGGTTGAGCAGATAGGCGATGGCGAGGCCGGCCACGAACGGCAGCAGAATGCCGCTCAGCAGCCACAGCAGCAGAATGAATACGGCGAGCGCCGCCAGCCAGAAGATCACCTGGCGCTGGAAAGGCATTGCGCGGGCGGCCGTCGGCGGCGAGATGGGCGATTGCGTGCTCACTGTCCGGCCGTCGCCGAATTCATATGACGAATCCATTCGATCAGATAGGCGGTCACCGAGGCCAACGTCAGTACTGCCACCAGCCCCATGAAAATCGTATCGAGGGGCGCGACGTCGACATGGAAGCCGAGCGAGCCGAGCACCACGCAGGCAAAAGCAATCTGCGCCACCGTATTGAGCTTGGATACCACCAGCGGCCGCATTTTGAGCGGGCTGCCCACCAGCCAGGACAGGACCACCCCGCCCACGATCATGATGTCACGCGAAACGACCAGGATCACCAGCCAGCGGGGGATTTCCCCGTTGATCCCAAGGGTCAGGTAGATCGACACGATCAGCGCCTTATCGGCCAGCGGATCGAGATAGGCCCCCAGGACGGTCGTCATATGGAAGCGCTTGGCCAGGAACCCGTCGACGGCGTCGCTAACCCCGGCGACCAGGAACAGCACGAAGGCAAGCCACATGGTGCCGGAGGCGATCGCCCAGACGACGATCGGCACCAGCAGGATGCGCCCCAGCGTAATGAGATTCGGAATACTCAAGAGCAGTCCCGGCTCGCGGCTTCGCGTTCCGGCTCCGCCGCCGGCCGCGCGCCGCGTTTCGGGCGGAGTATAACCGCGGCCGGACCATTGCGCGACTTGCGATTCCAACGTACGACCCCGTCGTAAACCGAGGGCGAATATGGCGGAAAAGGAGCGCGGGCTCACCTACGCGCAGGCAGGCGTCGACATCGACGCCGGCAACCGGATGGTCGACCTGATCAAGCCGCTGGTGCGCGCCACCGCGCGGCCGGGAGCCGACGCCGAGATCGGCGGTTTCGGCGGTCTGTTCGACTTGCGACGCGCCGGCTTTACCGATCCGGTGCTGGTGGCCGCGACCGACGGCGTCGGCACCAAGGTCAAAATCGCCATCGAAACCGGCAAGCACGACACCATCGGCATCGACCTCGTCGCCATGAGCGTCAACGATCTGGTGGTGCAAGGCGCCGAACCGCTGTTTTTTCTCGACTACTACGCATGCGGGAAACTGTCGCCGGAAATGGGCGCCGCGGTGGTCGCCGGCATTTCGATCGGTTGCCGCGAGGCCGGCTGTGCGCTGATCGGCGGCGAGACCGCCGAGATGCCCGGCCTCTACGCGGGCGATGACTACGACCTCGCCGGCTTTGCGGTCGGCGCCGCCGAGCGCGGTCAATTGCTACCGCGCGGCGACATCGCGGAAGGCGACGTACTGATCGGGCTTGCCTCCTCGGGCGTGCATTCCAACGGCTATTCGCTGGTGCGCAAGGTCGTGGAAAAGAGCGGTCTTGCTTGGGAAGCGCCGGCGCCGTTTGCGCCCGCGCAGACTCTCGGCGAAGCGATCCTCGCCCCGACCCGTATCTATGTGAAAGCGTGCCTTGCGGCCCTTCGCGAGACCAAGGCGCTGAAGGGTCTTGCGCATATCACCGGCGGTGGCTTCACCGACAACATCCCGCGCGTGCTGCCGAAAGCTTTAGGCGCGCGCATCGATCTCAAATACGTGCCTTTGCTGCCGGTGTTTCGCTGGCTGGCGCAGGAGGGCGGCATTGCGCAAGACGACATGTTGCGCACCTTTAACTGCGGCATCGGCATGATCGCCATCGTCGCAGCGAAGGATGCTGAAGCGATGATGCAGGCTTTCAGCACGGCGGGCGAGCGTGTCGTAACCCTCGGCGAAGTGGTGCGCGCGGGCGACGGCGAGCGCGTCACCTATTCCGGCCAACTCGATCTCGGCGGCTGATCCATGAGCCGCAAGCGCGCCGCCATCCTGATCTCCGGCCGTGGCTCCAACATGGCGGCGTTGATCAAGGCCGCGCAAGACCCCGACTACCCCGCCGAGATTGTGCTGGTCGCTTCCAACCGGCCCGACGCCGGCGGCCTCGCCACCGCGCGCGCGGCCGGCATCGAAACCACGGTGATCGATCACACGGTTTACGGTAAGGACCGGATGGCTTTCGAAGCAGCGCTACAGGCATTGCTGACGGAACACGACATTGAGTTCGTGTGTCTCGCCGGTTTTATGCGGCTGCTCACCGCCGATTTCGTGACACAATGGCAGGGGCGCATGCTCAACATCCACCCTGCCTTGCTGCCCGCCTTCAAGGGGCTCGATACCCATGCCCGCGCACTCGAAGCTGGCGTGAAAATCCACGGCGCTACGGTGCATTTTGTGGTACCCGAGATGGATTCCGGGCCGATTGTCGCGCAGGGCGCGGTTGCAGTGCACGAGGACGACAGCGAGGCCGCCCTCGCTGCGCGTGTGCTGGCAGTCGAACACCGGATTTATCCGTTGGCACTCAAACTGTTGGCCGAAGGGCGTATAGCGCGTGACTATGCGCGCTGTCGGATCGCGGACGCGCGCCCACCCGATGGTGCTTTGGTGGTGCCCGAGGAAAACGGCTGAGATGTCTCCCGCAGCGCACAACGTGCGCTGTGCACAATCCCCAATCTTTGTACCCGGATGAATTTCAGCGGGGCCTGGCCTGCTATAGAATCGACGTGCGGGGTTACACGCCGCCAAGACGACTACGCCCACAACAATTTGCCGGGGCGACAACGGTCAATCAAAAGGGGAGTGCAATCATGTCTATGGCACACGACGAGCCGAGGCTAGTTTTACCTGGGCTCGCGGGCTTCTACTCATCATGGCGCGACATCGCCGACACGCTGGTGCGCGTGGTTCTCGGCTACATCCTGTTCATGCATGGTTGGGGAAAGGTGACGGGCGCGGGAATGGCCGGCGTCAGCGCGTATATGGCGAAGCAGGGTTTGCACCCGGCAACTGCGTTCGCCTTCGCGGCCATGTTCCTGGAGACAATCGGCGCGGTCTGCCTCATCGTCGGACTGTTTACCCGCTTCTTCGCCGCGGCGCTGGCCATCGAAATCGGCATCGCCTTCTTGGCGGTGCATTTTGCGCACGGTTTCTCCGCCGGCAAAGGCGGCTTCGAATACGTGCTGCTGATTGGCATTGTACTGTTCGCCATTGCGCTGCGCGGCGGCGGGCCCTACTCGGTCGACCGCATAATCGGCAAGGAGCTCTGACGGGTCATTGGCGGCGGCTTACCGTTTGAGCCGCCGCACCCACACCTTGTTGTCGTGGAAGGCGGCGCCGCCATAGGGCGCGACCGGGTCGGCGC
Organism: uncultured Pseudomonadota bacterium; assembly: GCA_963732895.1. Lineage (GTDB taxonomy): Bacteria > Pseudomonadota > Alphaproteobacteria > Rhizobiales > Xanthobacteraceae > Pseudolabrys. The sequence goes on from CAVTBG010000005.1 coordinate 33,216, forward strand.
CGGTCAGCGAATTGATGCCGCAGCCGTCCTCATAGGCCGAATTCGGCCAGATCGATTCCGCGATCAAAACGCCGCGGCGCACGCCGTCGAACACCTTGGCGTGCAGGCGCACTTGGCCGCGCGCATTGCCGAGCACGACATAGTCGCCGTCGCCGATGCCGTGCGCGTCCGCATCGTCCGGGTGGATCATTACCGTCGGACGCTTCTCGTTGGCGAGTGAGGTCGGCGTCTCGTTAAAGGTCGAATTGAGGAAGCCGCGCGCCGGCGATGTGGCGAGCCGGAACGGATGCGTGTCGTCCTCAAGCTCGATCGACGTCCAATGGTCAGGCAGCGCCGGCATGGCTTTGACCGGCCCGCTCTGGTAGGGGCTGCGGAACGGCACGTTCTCCCAGTCTGGCTTGAAGCGGAACTTGCCGTCCGCCCACGGGAAGCCGTCGAGATAGTGCGACTGCCGAAACGGCGGCTGGCAGTCGAGCCAGCGGTTGCTTTCCAACTCCGCGAGCGTACCGCGTTTCGACACTTGCAACATCTGGTCGATCAGTTCGCGCGGGCTCATGGTGAAACCCTTGTGCTCGGCGCCGAGGCGCTGGGCCAGCGCGCAAATGACTTCATGGTTATTGCGGCATTCGCCCGGCGGCTCGACCAGCTTCGGGCCGAGGATGAGGTATTGGTGGCCTCCGCCGCGATAGATGTCGTCGTGCTCGAGGAAAGTGGTGGCCGGCAGCACTATGTCGGCAACCTTGGCGGTCTCCGTCATGAACTGTTCGTGCACGCACACGAACAAATCATCGCGCGCGAAGCCGGCCTTCACCTTGTTCTGGTCGGGCGCGACTGACACCGGGTTGGTGTTCTGGATGATCAGCGCGTCGACCGGCGGCCCGCCCATCAACGCTTCCTTATCGCCGGTGAGGATGGCGCCGATGCGCGACTGGTCGAGCATTCGCACCGAACGGTCACAAACGTCGAGGCCTTCGATCAGCGTCTTGTCGAGCGCGTAGATGTCAGCATTGATATGGAAAGCGCCGCCACCTTCGTATTGCCAGGCTCCCGTCACCGCCGGGATACAGCTTGCCGCATGCATGTTGGCAGCGCCGTTGCGCGAACGCGCGAATCCGTAGCCGAGCCGAAAGAACGCTCGCTTGGTTTCGCCGATCAGCTTGGCGAATTCCTCGATGGTCTCAACCGGCGTGCCGGTGATCGCTGCCGCCCATTGCGGATCGCGAGTTGTTAAGTGCGCTTCCAGCTCGCGCGGCGCATCGGTGTATTTCTCCAGATAGTCCCAGTCCGCCTTGCCGTCGCGGAATAGGCAGTGCATCACCGCGCAGGCGAGCGCGCCGTCCGTGCCGGGCTTCACCAGCACCGGCAGATCGGCCTGCTGCATGGTGCCGTTCATGTAGATGTCGACCGCCGCGATCTTGGCGCCGCGTTCCTTGCGGGCGCGGGTAGCGTGGGTCATCACGTTGACTTGCGTATTGACCGCGTTGGTGCCCCAGATCACCACGAGATCAGACTTCGCCATTTCACGCGGATCGACGCCGGCGATCTTCCCGACGCCGGCCGCAAAACCGGCATAGGCCGGGTTGACGCAGATGGTGCCGTGGAAGCCCGAATATTTTTTCACGTGCCGTAAGCGGTGGATACCGTCGCGCATCACCAGGCCCATGGTGCCGGCGTAGTAATAAGGCCAAACGCTCTCGGCGCCGTGGCGCTGCTCGGCCTTGACGAAGGCTTCAGCAACGAGATCGAGAGCATCATCCCAGGAGATCGGCTGGAACTCGCCCGAACCCTTCTCTCCCACCCGCCTTAGTGGGTGCAGCAGGCGTTCGGCGTGATGCTCGCGCTCGGCGTAGCGCGCGACCTTGGCGCAGATCACACCCGCCGTGTAGTCGTTGTCCTTGGAACCGCGCACGCGTCCAATGGTGCGCTCATCGATAAGGTCCACCTCCAGCGCGCAAGTGGAGGGGCAGTCATGCGGGCAGGCGGAATAGCCGATGCGCTTGCCTTTGGGGTCGAGGACAGACTGGTTCATGACTTGCACTATAGCCGATTAGTTCAGATTTCGCTTTCCACCGGTCGTTTTGCCCGCCGCCACAGGCCGCCGATGATCAGCACCAGCAGGGCGCCGGCAGCGGCGGCGGCGTACTCCACGGTCGTTGCCAGCGGAAAACCGTAATTATGGACCAACCAGCCTTCGACTACCGGGTCGGTGGCGATCACCTGGCCGACAATCCAGCCCAGCAGTGCCGCGCCGGCCCAGACCAGGATCGGGAAGCGATCGAGCAGCGCCATGATCAACGCCGCGCCGGCGACAATCAGCGGGATGCTGACGGCCAGGCCCAGCACCAGTAGCGCCATGTTGCCCTCGGCCGCCGCGGCGATGGCGATGACGTTGTCGAGACTCATGATGATGTCGGCGACGGCGACAATGCGCACCGCGCGCCAGAGATGCTCGACGGGGGCGGCGCCGTCCTCCTCCGGTTCGTCAGGCACCAGTAGCTTGCAGGCGATGTAGAACAACGCCACGCCGCCGGCGATCTTCAGATACGGCAGCAGCATCAGCGTCGCGACGACGCCGGTGAATACGACGCGCAGCAGCACGGCAACGCCAGCGCCGAGAATCATGCCCCATAGCCGTTGGCGCGCCGGCAATCCGCGGCAGGCCATGGCGATGACCACCGCGTTGTCGCCGGACAGGAGGATGTTGATCCAGACGATCTTGGCGAAGGCGAGCCAGAACGTGGTCTGGTCGAGCTGGCCCCAGCCGCTGCCGACCATGGCGGCCCAGCCGGCGGGGTCGAGCATCTGCGCGATCGAGTGCAATCTGCGCTCCCTGCCCTACCCGCGCCTTTTGACCACGTTAGTATTTTTGCTTGCGCATGATCTTGTCCGAAAACCGGTTCCCACTTTTCGGGATCATGCGCTCAACCGACGATCTCGTTCTCCGAGAAGAACTGCGCAATCTCGATGGCCGCGGTGTCGGGGGCGTCCGACCCGTGGACCGAATTCTCGCCGATCGACTTGGCGTGCACCTTGCGAATGGTACCGGCGTCGGCCTTCGACGGGTCGGTCGCGCCCATGACCTGCCGGTACTTGGCAATGGCGTTGTCACCCTGCAGCACCTGCACAACCACCGGACCGGAAATCATGAAGTCGACCAGTTCGCCGAAGAAAGGCCGCTCCTTGTGCACGGCGTAGAAGCGCTCGGCCTGGGCGCGCGTGATCAGCACGCGCTTCTGGCCGATGATGCGCAGGCCAGCGGCTTCGATTATGGCATTGATGGCACCGGTGAGATTGCGTTCGGTGGCGTCGGGTTTGATGATGGAAAAGGTGCGCTCGAGCGCCATCGGGAGGGGTCCTTCACTGAGATTGATCGGAACTTCTACGGATTTGATTGGCGTGATTTCGTTGCGGCGGCTTATACCGGGACGGCTATCGAGCGGCAAGGTAGGCGGTCCCCATGACGCTACCCGACCGGCACCGTTTCGGCCCGTGATTTCAGGAGTTTGCCATGCTGGCTCGCTACCAAATGTTTGCCAGCTACAATGCCTGGTGCAATGCGCGGCTCTATACCGCAACCGCCGGCCTGACCGACGTCGATTACCGGGCCGACCGCGGCGCCTTCTTCAAATCCCTGCACGGGACATTGAACCACCTTCTGGTCGGCGACCGCATCTGGATGCGGCGCTTTACCGGCCAAGGCGAGGTGCCGGCGCGCCTCGACGCCATCCTCTACGAGGACTTCGCGGACCTGCGCGTGGCGCGGGCCGCCGAGGATGCCCTCATCATCGGCTACATTGCGGGCTTGACCGAGAGCGATCTCGGCCGGCCGTTCCGCTATCGGACCTTCGTCAGGCCGACGACCATCGAACAGGCGCTTTCGCCGGCGCTCGACCACTTCTTCAACCACCAGACCCACCATCGCGGCCAGGCCCACGCCCTGCTCTCGGCCGTGATCGGCAATGACGCCACGCCCTCTTTCGACCTGATCATCTACCAGCGCGAGACCGGCGAAGGCGCCCTGCGCAAGGTCGACTGAGCGGCTCCCGATACCCGCTTGCGCGAGCGTGAGCGGAGTGCTTGGAAGGCGGCCGGAAAAGCTCGCTCACTCCGCAAGGCCCCCCCTCTCATGGCGACCAATCGCGTTCATCGTATCGCAGTCATCCCCGGTGACGGCATCGGCAAGGAAGTCATGCCCGAAGGGGTACGCGTCCTGGAAGCGGCGGCCAAGAAGTTCGGCTTTGAACTCAGGCTCGACGATTTCGATTTCGCCAGTTGCGACTACTACGACAAGCACGCCCGCATGATGCCGGAGGACTGGAAGGAACAGATCGGCGGCCACGACGCGATCTACTTCGGCGCCGTCGGCATGCCTGACCGCGTGCCCGACCACATCTCGCTGTGGGGCTCGCTGATCCTGTTCCGCCGCGAGTTCGACCAGTACGTCAATCTGCGTCCCGTCCGGCTGATGCCCGGCGTGCCCTGCCCGCTCTCCGGCCGCAAGCCGGGCGACATCGACTTCTGGGTAGTACGCGAGAACACCGAGGGCGAATATTCGGCGATCGGCGGCAAGATGTTCGCCGGCACCGAGCGCGAAGTGGTGGTGCAGGAAACTGTAATGAGCCGGGTCGGCGTCGACCGCGTCTTGAAGTTCGCCTTCGAACTGGCGCGCGCAACGCCGAAGAAGCACCTCACCTCGGCCACAAAGTCGAATGGCATCGCCATCACAATGCCGTACTGGGACGAGCGCGTGAAAGAGATGGCGAAGAACTATCCGGATGTGAAGTGGAACCAGTTCCATATCGACATCCTCACCGCGCATTTCGTGATGAATCCGGACAAATTCAACGTAGTGGTGGCGTCCAACCTGTTCGGCGACATCCTCTCCGACCTGGGGCCCGCCTGCACCGGCACCATCGGCATCGCACCGTCCGGCAACATCAATCCCGAGCGCAAGTTCCCCTCGGTGTTCGAGCCGGTGCACGGTTCGGCGCCCGACATCTACGGCCAGGGCATCGCCAATCCGATCGGTCAAATCTGGTCGGGCGCCATGATGCTCGATCACGTCGGCGAGCCGGAAGCGGCCAAGGCGATCGTCGCAGCCATCGAGAAGGTGCTGGCCGACCCCAAATTGCGCACCCACGACCTCAAGGGTTCCGCGGATACCGTGACCTGCGGCAAGGCGGTCGCCGACGCGCTTAGTTGAGGTCATTCCGGGACGCCGTGAAGCGGCGGGCCCGGAATCCAAAGCCAAAACGAAAGCGTTACACTGATGCCCTGGATTCCGGGTCCCGGCCTTCGGCCGGTCCCGGAATGACGAGAGAAGGATTGCATCCGCGCGCGGGCTCGGCCAAAAGGCGGGCCCATGCTGATCATCAACGATCTCACCGTCCGCATTGCCGGCCGCATCCTGCTCGAAGGCGCCTCCGCGCGCGTCACGCCCGGGTCCCGCGTCGGCCTGGTCGGCCGCAACGGCACCGGCAAGTCCACGTTGTTCAACGTCATCACCGGCGAGGTTCAGGCCGAGCACGGTTCGGTGGAAATCCCGCCACGCTGGCGCATCGGTCGGCTGGCGCAGGAAGCGCCCAACGGACCCGAAAGCCTGCTCGATGTGGTGCTCAGTGCGCCAAGCGAGCGCACCCGCCTGCTCGAAGAGGCGGAAATCGCACACGATCCGCACCGCATCGCCGAAATCCAGACCCGGCTGGCCGACATCGGCGCGCACGCGGCGCCGGCCCGCGCCGCCGCGATCCTGTCGGGCCTGGGCTTTTCGACCGCCGACCAGGCGCGCCCCTACGCGGAATTCTCCGGCGGCTGGCGTATGCGCGTGGCGCTGGCGGCCACTCTGTTTTCCGAGCCGGATCTGTTGCTGCTCGACGAGCCGACCAACTATCTCGACCTCGAAGGCACGCTCTGGCTGCAGGAGCATCTGGCGCGCTACCCGCACACATTAATCGTCATCAGCCACGATCGCGACCTGCTCGATACTGCGGTCAACCAGATCCTGGCGTTGGACGCTAAGCAACTCACGCTCTATCGCGGTGGCTATTCGGGTTTCGAACGCCAGCGCCGCGAACGCATGGTGCTCGACCAGAAGACGATCAAGAAGCAGGAAGCGCAGCGCAAGCACCTGCAAGCCTTCGTCGATCGCTTCCGCGCCAAGGCGACCAAGGCGCGGCAGGCGCAGTCGCGGCTGAAGATGCTGGCCAAGCTCGAGCCGATCGCCGCGCTCACCATCGACGAGGTGCGCGAGATCAATATTCCGGCGCCGGAAAAGCTGCTGTCGCCGCCGATCATCGCCACCGACGACGTCGACGTCGGCTACGATGAGCGCGTCGTGCTATCGGGCCTTTCGCTGCGCATCGACAACGACGACCGCATCGCGCTGCTCGGCGCCAACGGCAACGGCAAGTCGACTTTTGTCAAGCTGCTGGCGGATCGGCTTGCACCCATGCATGGCACGGTTACGCGCGCCGCCAATCTCAAGGTCGGCTATTTCGCCCAGCATCAACTCGACGAACTCGACCCGGAAGAAAGCGCCTACTATCACGTGCGCCGGCTGATGCCGAATCAACCGGAAGCGAAAGTGCGCGCGCGCGTCGGCGCCATCGGCTTTTCGGGACAGGCCGGCAATGCCTTGGTGAGCAGCCTGTCCGGCGGCGAGAAGGCTCGGCTGCTGCTCGGCCTGGCAACCTTCGAGGCGCCGCATCTCGTTATCCTCGACGAGCCGACCAACCATCTCGATATCGACAGCCGCGGCGCGTTGATCGAGGCGATCAACGAGTATCCCGGCGCGGTGATCCTGGTCTCGCACGACCGCTATCTGCTGGAAGCCTGCGCTGACCGGCTGTGGCTGGTCGCCGGCGGCAAGATCGCGCCGTTCGACGGCGATCTCGACGACTACCGCCGTCTTGTGCTCTCGGGCGAAAAGACCGCCGCGGCCAAGCCGCCACCGCAGATCGACCGCGGCGAAGCGCGCCGCGCCGCCGCCGAGAAGCGCGCGGAAATCGCGCCGTTGCGCAAGCGCGTGCAGAAAGCCGAATCCGACATGGCGCTGCTGACCCGCCAGCTTGCCAGGCTCGACGCGACGCTCGCCGACGGCGCGCTGTTCGCCCGCGATGCGGCGCGGGCGGCCGAATTGTCGAAGACGCGCGCGAATGTGGTGGCGTCGATCGCTGCGGCGGAAGAAGAATGGCTCGCCGCAAGCGCCGCGCTGGAGACAGCATAGCGCGCTCGCCGCTCAATCCCGCGCAAGAGGGGTCCAGAATCAAGATTACATGCGGCTCAGCTTGCGCGCTGGGTCCTCATTTTCGCGGGGACGAGCGGGAGGAGGAGCAGCTTCACCCGCTACTGCACGTACATGCGCTCGACTTCGCGGCTGGAGCGTGTGCGGCGCGACGGCTTCTTGGCCCGCTTGTCGTATTTCGTAGCCTGCTGCGGCGTGGCATCGACCTGGATCAACCGCCCGGATTGGAAGCTGTAGAGGCCGGGCCGCTCGCCCGCGAGGTAGGTGAGCACGACCCGGCGCTGGCCCTTGGGGCCGGCGCTGATACTGACATTGCCGGGGGTGCCGAGCCGGCGCGCCACCGAGCATTCGCTCATGCCGAGCGCGACGCCACCCGTCACCGATGGCAAGGCCGCGGGAGCCATGCCGCCCGCGGGCTCCAGCCGGTCGGGCGGCGGCGAGGCTGCGGCCTGAACCGGCGTGGGCGCACCAGACGGGCCGGCGGCTTGCGGCGGCGGGGCGGCGGGCGTGGCCGCGGGCGCGCAATGGCCGTCGGGACTGATCAAATTATCGGCGGCCACGGGCCCCTTGGGGCCGAGTTCGGTGTTGTCGCCGGCTTCATTGGGTTGGGCCCACTGTGGCACCGTGAACGAGAACAGCTTCGCCGGCTTGGTGAACGCGCTCTCCTTGACATCGGACATAAGGTCCTCGGTCTGCGCACAGCCGGCCACCGCTGCAGCGGTGGCGCAGAGAAGCACAATCATTGCAATTGCACGCGGCAAACCGGGCTCCCGTTTGTCTATCCGCTTGTCCCTTAAGCTGGATTTTGCGTCATCACAATGGCATCGGAAATTCCCGTATGCCGCAAGGCTTTAACGACAGGCCCAGTCCGTCATTGGCCGATCATCCAACGGCCTAGACGGCCATTGGCCGAGTTGGATTGGGGCAAGCACCATCATCCAGTTCCTTTGGTTGTCCCGGACGGGCCTCCATGTTGTTTCGCTCACGCCTTTTTCACCCAGCGGCCGCCATCGTCGGGCTGCCAATAGGTGACGTCGAATCCCTTGGCCTTGGCATCGCCCCAATAACCGCGCGCGGCCGCCACCGCCTCCTCGTCGTCGCCATCGAACAGCAGCACGACGCGCTGATAGCTTTCGGCGTCTGCCGGCAACGGGGCGCTCTCAATCAGAAAACGCACGTCGGCGGCGTTGGGATTGCCCTCGGCCAGCGTCAACAGCACCGGTTGCGCCTGCGCCTCCGGCTCGCGCCAAGTGCCGTGCGGCAGGAAACCGTCGTCGCGGTAGGTCCACAAATGCGCGTCGAGCGCATCGATCCGTTCCTCCGAAACACCCTGCACCACCACACGCCAGCCGCGCTCCAGCGATTTCTCCAAAAGCGTCGGCAGAACGCCTTCCAGGCGCTGGCCTTGCAGGTGGTAAAATAGCATTTCCGTCATGTCAGCCACTCAAGTCGCTGGCCCCGCAGGCGGACCCGGCGAGATTGTCCACGCCCGAACAGGCCAGACAAAACGAGATCCGGTGAATTTTCGCAAGGCCTGCCCGCAACGGCACGAATGCCCCTGGAAATCGGCCCAGGCATCGGTTCCACCGCGCATTTTCAAACCAACCCCGAGACCAGAACCGGTTTCTGCATATGTTCCGGGCATCCGCCTTCCCTCGCGCCGAGGCCTTCCTGAGGAGTCTGCCGCGCCGCACTGCGGCGTCGTTGATCATTTTTCAGATAAACCCGGGCTTTTTGTGTTTCCGGCGAGGTCGTGGGGAATTTTGGTGGCGATCCGGGGTGGGCACGGGGATGCCTGTCCGCAGGTTCCATGTCCATCTGTCTTAGGTCGAGGGTACCCATACGTGGGGGGCGGTCGTTACGTTTCACTAGTCGGTACGGTTGCGGTCGGCGTCCTCTTTGCCGTCGCCGCGCAACTCGACATCTGTTCGGCCAGCGCCAATCCGCCGGGGCCGGGACCGGTCTATGACTGGTACGTCGGCACCGGCGTATTCGGCGACCACCACACCGGTTTCGTCCCGAACACCAACAACATTCACAACCTCGAGAAGTACGAGCCGGGCGGCAAGGCCTTCGTCGGCTATCGCATCGACGACAGTTGGTCGACCGAATTGAGCTTCGACTATTTCGGGTCCACGAGCTTCTACGAAGGCTTCTCGACCGCGAGCACGGAGCGCAGCTTCGCGCTCACCGCCAGCGTGCTCTGGTTCACGCCGCCGATGTCGGAATGGGTGCCGTTCGCGGACCGAATCTGGATGCCGGCGCCGGTGCGGCTGTTCGCTCGCGGCGGCCTCGCTTACAAGAACATCCACCAGGAAGCCTTCGACGGCAATTTCGACGAAGGCATCCTGTCGTTCGTTGTCGGCGGCGGCGCCGAGTTCGAGATCAATTTGCGCTGGTTCATGCGCGTCGAATACGAATTCGTCTCGACCGCGCTCAATGGCCCGTCCGAGCCGTTCACCGCCCTCAACGGCCTGTTCACGGCGCACTGGGGAGGTACCGCCCGCGTGGTCAATGTCATGAACACCGAGCTCGCCATCAGCGCCGGTTTCCGGTTTTAGCGAACCGCGCGCGGCACCACCGACGGCCTCACCCGCGCGCCGTTACTTCTCGTAATAATCCGCCACCAACCGGTCGAGGAGCCGCACGCCCCAGCCGGAGGCCCAACTCTTGTTGATATCGCTTCGCGGCGAGTCCATGCCGGTGCCGGCGATGTCGAGATGCGCCCACGGAATCTTGTCGTCGACGAAGCGCTTGATGAACTGCGCAGCGGTAATCGCCCCGCCCCAGCGCGAACCGCCGGTGTTCTTCACGTCGGCGAACCTGGAATTGATCATCTTGTCGTAGGCGGGGCCGAGCGGCATGCGCCAGACTCCCTCGCCGGTCTCGGCTCCGGCCTTGTCCAGCCGCGCAGCAAGCTGATCGTTGTTGCAGAACATGCCGGCGTATTCATGCCCAAGCGCGACGATGATGGCGCCCGTGAGCGTCGCGAGATCGATCATGAATTTCGGCTTGAAGCGCTGCGCTGCGTACCAGATGACGTCGGCCAGCACGAGCCGCCCCTCGGCGTCGGTGTTGATGATCTCGATGGTCTGGCCCGATAGCGACGTGACGATGTCGCCCGGGCGCTGAGCCTTGCCCCCCGGCATGTTCTCGACCAAGCCGATGACGCCGACGGCGTTGACCTTGGCTTTGCGCGCGGCGAGCGCATGCATGAGGCCGGTGACGCAAGCTGCGCCGGCCATGTCGCCTTTCATATCCTCCATGCCGGCGGCCGGTTTGATCGAGATGCCCCCGGTGTCGAAGCAGACGCCCTTGCCGATGAACGCGACCGGCGCGGCGCCGCGTTTGCCGCCGTTCCAGCGCATCACCACGACTCGGCTGTCGTGAGCGGACCCCTGACCGACGCCAAGCAACGCGTTCATGCCGATCTTTTTCAAGGCGGGCACGTCGAGCACCTCGACCGTGACGCCGACCTTCTTCAGCGCCCCGGTCCGGCGGGCAAATTCGACTGGATACAAAACGTTGGCCGGCTCGTTGACGAGATCGCGCGCCAGCACGACGCCGTCGGAAACCGCTTCGAGCGGGGCGAAGGCGCGGCGGGCGGCGGCGGCATCGCGCACCGCGATTGTGACGTGACGGGTGGCCGGCGGCTTGTCCTCCTCCTTGCGCTTGGTCTTGTATCGGTCGAAGGCATAGGCACGCAGGCGCACCCCTTGAGCGAGGCCGGCGGCCTGCGCGGCGGTCGTGGCACCACCTGGCAATTCGGCGAAGATGGTCGCCTCGCTGGTACGGGTCGGAACCTTGGCCATGGCCTGTCCGCCGAATTTCAGGAAGTCCTGTGGCTTGCGGTCGGCCGCCTTGTCGGCGCCGATCACGATGAGACGGTCCACCTTCAGACCCTCGGGCGCGATCAACTCGAGCGCCGCGCCCTTCTTACCCGAAAAGCCAGCGGCCTTGGCAGCGCGGGCGACTTGGGGCCCGGTCGCCCCAAGTGCCTTGGCGGTCGCGGGGCCGAATTTCAGTTTGTCGTCGCAAAAAACGATCAGAATGCCTTTGTCGGGAGCCGTGTAGGCGCCAAAACCGAGTTTGCAGGCGTCGGACATGAGAACGATCCTTTGACTGTCGCAATGGCCGGGCCGCGGCCCATGCCCCATATGACGCGCCGCCTGGTACCCTGCAAACCCCGAAAGGGGCCATTTTTTGCAGTTTTCACAAGGATCAAAGCGGTACGTGCTTGCCAGAATCGAGCCTCCGGCGCAGGGGTTTGGAAGGGCTCGGAATTAACCATTCATTGGCCATATTGAACGTCTTTTTATTGTGCCTATTCAAAGACTTTGCCTTTGCGAAGCCATTTTGTGAACGGATTAGGGTAAACCCGACGGGGGTTGGGTCATAACAGCAACGCGCTGACGCGCCGGCGGGGCCCGGTGCGATGTTTAGCGCGCGGTACACTGGGGGACGATGGCGGCGGATGGGGTCTATCAACCGCTACATATTCCGCACGACGCTCAATGCGTTCCTGGTCGTGCTGGGCAGCCTGACCGCCGTGATCTGGGTCACGCAGGCGCTGCACGACTTCGACATCATGACCAGCCAGGGCCAGACCATCCTGGTCTTCGTCGGCATCACCGAACTCATCGTTCCGCTCTTGGTCATGGTGATCGCACCGATCGCCTTCCTGATCGCGGCGGCGCACGTGCTCAACAAGATGTCGAGCAACTCCGAAATCATCGTGATGAACGCTTCCGGCATGTCGCCGTGGATCCTCTTCCGTGCCTTCTTGTCGGCCTCGATCGTGGTGGCGCTGCTAGTCGCCGTGATCAGCGCCTATTTCGCGCCGAAGGGCCTGCGCATGTTGCGCGAATGGCTCACCGAAGTGCGCGCCAACGTGGTGACCACCATCCTGCAGCCGGGCCGTTTCACCTCGCTGGAGAACGGCGTCACCATCCACATTCGCCAGCGGCGCAATAACGGCCAACTCGCCGGCATTTTTCTCGACGACCAGCGCAACCCCAAAGAGCGCATCACCGTACTGGCGGAAGCGGGCGAACTTGTCGACAACAAGCGCGGCACTTTCCTGGTGCTGCAGAACGGCACCGTGCAGCGTCATGAGGCCGGGCAACGCGACCCGGCCATGGTCACCTTCGACCGCTACGCCTTCGACCTTTCGCAGTTTGCCGGCGGCACCCAGGCGATCAAGTATTCCATCCGTGAGCGTTATCTCTGGCAGCTCATGTTCCCCGATCGCAAGGACTCAACCTACGTCAAGCAACCCGGTGAATTCCGCGCCGAACTCTACGACCGGCTGATGGCGCCACTCTACCCAATCGCATTCGCGGTTATCGCATTCGCCTATCTCGGCGCCCCGCGCACCAACCGGCAGAGCCGGACCATGTCGATGCTTGGCGCCATTGCGTGGGTCGCACTGCTTCGGCTGATCGGATTCGTCTCAACAGTGTTCGGCGCCAGCATCCCGTGGCTATTGCCGCTGCAATACATCGCCGTCGCGATCGCATTCGGCGCCGGCTATTTCGTGATCCGCCGCGGCGTGATCCTGGAGCCGCCGGCCTTCATCACCAACGGTATCACCGCGCTGACCGAGCGCATTGTCAAACGCCTGGCGATTACTTCGTGAGTTGAACCATGCCGTTTCTGGGCGGAACACTTGCACGATATTTCGGCCTGCGCTTCCTGAGCGCGGTGCTGCTGGTGTTCGTCAGCATTTTCGCGCTGGTGGCGTTGCTCGACTACATCGAGTTGATGCGTCGGGCAGGCGACATCGCCAACGTCTCACCGCTCATGGTGGCGAAGACTTCGATCTATCGGGTGCCGCAGATCATCGAGCGGGTCATGCCGTTCTGCGTCCTCATCGGCGCGATGATGTCGTACCTCAATCTGTCGCGACGGCTGGAACTCGTCGTTGCGCGCTCCGCCGGCATGTCGGCTTGGCAATTCATCAAGCCGGCCGTCGTGGTGGCCTTCCTGATCGGCGTCGTCGCCACCACCATCTACAATCCTGTTTCAGCGGTGATGCAGGAGCAGTCCAAGAAGCTGCAGGCCGAATTGTTCGGGCACGACCTGAGCGGCTTCGGCACCGGCAGCGGCGGTAGTTTCTGGGCCAACCAGAAGACCGACGAAGGCCAGGCCATCATCAACGCCAAGTCCAGCCGCGACCAGGGCGTGGCGCTCAGCGGGGTGACGGTCTTCGCCTTCGACACGAACGGGCGCTTCAGGCAGCGCATCGAGGCGCGCGCGGCCGTCCTCGACCCGGGCGTGTGGAAGCTGCTCGATGCCCGCGTCTATGCGCTCGACCAGCGCCCCGTGGACGAAAAGATCTACCGGCTCAAGACGAGCCTGACGCCGGAGCAAGTACGCGAAAGTTTTGCGACTCCAGAGACAGTGCCGTTTTGGGACCTTCCACTGTATATCAAGATCGCGGAGCACGCTGGACTTGTCGCCGCAGGCTATAGATTGCAGTTCCAAAAGCTACTCGCTCGGCCATTCATGTTGGCGGCGATGGTTTTCCTTGCCGCGGCCGTCAGTCTACGTTTCTTCCGCTTCGGTGGTGTACAAAAGATGGTTTTAAGTGGCGTGGGAGCCGGGTTTCTGCTTTATGTTTTATCCAAAGTAACGGAAGATTTGAGCAAGGCCGAGCTGATGCACCCAGTGACAGCAGCTTGGCTACCTGTGCTCGCCGGTGGTCTGACGGGGTTCATTGCGTTGTTGTACCAGGAGGACGGGTGATGGCGGGGCCCCCTAGCGCTCCTCCACCAGCGGCCCGGCCCCGCCGCGGCATTGCCCAAATCTTCGCTGCCCTCGCCCTTGCGGCTTGTGGCGGCCTGGTTGGCTGCGCGCCGGCTTTGGCGCAGTCCACTTTCCTGCCCGTTCCACCGCCTCCGGCGAAGACCAAGGCCGCCATCACGCGCGCCGGGCAGAAGCAGATGCTGATGAAGGCGGCGCGGATCAACTACGACTACGCCAATCATCTTGTGTCGGCGGTCGGCGACGTGCAGATCTATTACAAAAGCTCGACGCTGGAAGCCGATCAGGTCGTCTACAACCAGCAGACCAAGCGCCTGCACGCAGAGGGCAATGTCCGGCTGACGGATGCCGATGGCAAAGTCACCTACGGACAGATCATCGATCTGTCGGACGACTACCGCAACGGCTTCGTCGATGCGCTGCGCCTTGACACACCTGAGCGGACCAGCATGGCCGCCGCGCGCGCCGAACGCACCGCCGGCAATTTCACGGTCTTCCATAACGGCGTCTACACTGCTTGCGCGCCTTGCAAGAAAAACCCGAAGAAGCCGCCGGAATGGCAGATCAAGGCCAAGCGCATCGTCCACGATCAGAAAGAGAAGATGCTGTATTTCGAGGACTCGCGCCTCGAATTCTGGGGCGTGCCACTGATCTGGATGCCGTATTTCTCCGCGCCCGATCCGACCGTCAAGCGCAAGACCGGTTTCCTGGTGCCATCGGTGTCGTCGAATTCGATCTACGGCACCGGTTTCGAGGTGCCCTACTATTTCGCGCTGGCCCCGAACTACGACGTCACGTTGGCGCCGAAATACACGACCAAGCAGGGCCTGCTAATGCAGGGTGAATTCCGCCAGCGCCTGATGAACGGCGCCTATTCGATCCGCGCCGCCGGCATCAAGCAGCAGGACCCTGGCGCCTTCAACGGTTCGTTCGGCGATCGCGAATGGCGCGGCAGCCTGGAAAGCAACGGTCGTTTCGCCATCAATAAGAAGTGGATCTGGGGCTGGGACGCGCTGCTCCTGTCCGACCGCTACTTCTTGCAAGACTACAATCCGAGCCTGTCGAAATACGCCACCAGCCCCGACAACCTGTCGGTGACAAGCGAGGGCATTTCGCAGGCCTTCATCGCCGGGCGCGGCAACCGAAGCTACTTCGACGCCCGCTCGATCTATTATCTCGGCTTCTCGAGCGCCGACGTGCAGGATCAGATCCCGATCATCCACCCGGTGATCGACTACGCCTACACGTTCGACCATCCGGTGGTCGGCGGCGAGCTCAGCTACAAGCTCAATTTCACCAGCCTATCGCGCACGCAAGCCAATTTCGACGCGATCACGCAGACCGCGCTTAATTCCGGCACCTGCAACACGGCCGATACGGCGGTGAAGAACTCGAGCAACTGTTTGCTGCGCGGCGTGCCCGGCAACTACAATCGCTTCTCGGCTGAAACCCGCTGGCGCAAGGACATCACCGACAAGTTCGGCCAGGTGTGGACGCCGTTCGCCTCGGTGCGCGTCGACGCGGCCGCCCTGCAGGTCCAAAACCAGGGAAGCGTATCGAACTATCTGAGCCCCGGCTCGTCCGACCTGGTCCGCGCAATGCCGATGGTCGGTTTTGAATACCGCTATCCGTTCATCGACGCCCAATCCTGGGGCACGCAGACGATCGAGCCGATCGTGCAGGTGATCGCACGGCCGGACGAAAGCCAGATCGGCAAATGGCCAAACGAGGACGCGCAGAGCTTCATTTTCGACGACAGCAACCTATTCCGCGCCGACAAGTTCTCCGGCTGGGACCGTGTCGAGGGCGGCGGCCGTACTAATTACGGCATTCGGTACACCGCGCAATTCAACAAGGCCGGTTCGGTCAGCGCGCTGTTCGGTGAATCGTATCAGCTGTTCGGGAAGAATTCGTTCGCCGCGGCCGACGCGACCAATACCGGGCTCAACAGTGGGCTCGATACCCGCCGCTCGGACTATGTGGCGCGCTTCGGCTACGAGCCCAACAATATCTACGCCTTCACCTCGCGCTTCCGGTTCGACAAGGATAATTTCGAGGTCAACCGGATGGAGCTCGAGGCCTCCGCGCATTTCGACCGCTGGTCGGCGAGCGTGCTCTACGGCGACTACGCGCCGCAACCGGCCATCGGCTACCTGAGCCGCCGCCAAGGCATCCTGTCGTCCGGCTCGCTCAAACTGGCGACCAACTGGGTCCTCTCGGGCGGGGCGCTCTACGACATCGAGGCGGGCAAATTCAGCCAAACGAGCGTCGGGCTCGGCTACGTCGACGACTGCCTCATCTTGGCCCTGAATTACATTACAAATTATACCTATTCGAGCGGAGTGGCGACGCCGAACCAAACGATCGGGCTGACCCTGAGCTTGAGGACGCTGGGATCGACCAAGGTGAACCAGCCGGTCGGCAGCGAAGGTCAGAATTCGGCCTTCTCGAGCACCGGAAGTTCGCAATAGGAACGGCTGGCGGCCACCGCATGACGATAGCGCCGCACGCTAGATGGACATAACCATGACGGGAATACGCGTAACACCCCTGACCATCCGCCGCTGGATCGCCTGCGCCGCGTTCACGGCCGCGGTCGTCGTCCCGGCGGCCGCCCGGGCGCAAGTGGTGGCGGTCGCCAACGGCTCCCCGATCACCGAGCTCGATATCAAACAACGCGAACGCCTCATCGCCACCTCGACCCACAAGCACGTTACGCGCAAGGAGGTGCTTAACGAGCTGATCGACGATCGGCTCAAGATCGACAAGGCGAAGAGCTATGGCCTCGTGGTCAGCACGAAGCAGGTTGACCAGGCTTTCGCCAATTTGGCCAAGCGCCAGGGCGTCAGCGAGGACCGCTTCAAGGACTTCCTCTCCCATTCCGGCGTCAGCGCCTATGCCGTCAAGCAACGTATCCGCGCGGAGCTGACCTGGGGCGAATTGATCCGCGGTAAATTCGCGGGCTCGTTAAAGGTGACCGACGCCGACGTCGAGCGCGCCTTGCGCGCGCGCAACGAAGGCGCAACCCAAATGGGCTACGCGTACACGCTTTATCCAGTGATCGTCGTGGTGCCGGCCGGTTCAAGCCAGGCGGTTTTGGCGGCAAAACGCCGCGAGGTGGAAAGCCTACGCAGCCGCTTCACGAGTTGCGCCCAAGGCTTGCCCTTGGCGCGGGCGCTGCGCGACGTGGCGGTGCGCGAACCCATCACCCGTTCTTCCGGCGACCTGCCGAAACCGCTGCGCGAGTTGCTCGACAAGATGCCGCTCGGCCATCTGACCACGCCCGACGTGACGGCGCAGGGCCTGCAGATGTTCGCGCTTTGTGAAAAGAAGCAGACCACGCAGGATTCGCCGTTGAAGACGAAGCTGCGCGATGAGATCTACGCCCGGCGCTTCAAGGCCGTCTCGCAGAACTTCCTGGACGAGCTGCGGCGCTCGGCCTGGATCGAATACAAGCAATGAGCCCGGCCACCGGCCTGCCGCTGGCTTTGACGCTCGGTGAGCCGGCCGGCATTGGGCCCGATCTCGCCTTGGCCGTCTGGCGTCGCCGGAATGCGCTGACGCCGCCGCCGTTCTATGTCGTCGCCGACCCGGATTTCCTCAAGCGCCGCGCCGAACGGCTCGGCCTCAGTGTGCCGCTGAGGACGGTGACGCCGGCGGACGCCGCGGCCGCCTTCGCGCGCGCGTTGCCAGTGGTTCCGCTCGAGTTGGCGGTGACCGCATCGCCGGCCAAGCCCGACGCGACAAGCGCGCCGGCGGCGATTGCCTCGATCCGGCGCGCGGTCGCCGATGTCATAGCGGGACGCGCTGGCGCGGTGGTGACCAATCCGATCAACAAGAACGTGCTCTACGGCGCCGGCTTTAACGAGCCGGGCCATACCGAGTTCCTGGCGCGGCTTGCCGAAGAGGCGACGGGCAAGCCGGTCATGCCGGTGATGCTGCTGTGGTCGCCGGAACTGGCGGCTGTGCCGGTCACGATCCATGTCGCGCTCAAGGACGTCTTCGCCCTGCTGACCCGCGAGCTGATCGTCGAGACCGGACGCATCGTGGCGCGCGAATTCGTTGAGCGGTTCGGCGTTGCCGCGCCGCGGCTGGCGGTCGCGGGCCTGAACCCGCACGCCGGCGAGGAAGGCACGCTCGGAAAGGAAGACCTTGAGATCGTGGCGCCAGCGGTGAAGCAATTGCGGGCCGAAGGGATTGACGCGCGCGGTCCCTTGCCGGCGGACACCATGTTTCATGCGCAAGCGCGGGCGACTTACGACGTCGCACTGTGCATGTATCACGATCAGGCACTGATCCCGATTAAGACGCTGGCGTTCGACCACGGCGTGAACGTGACTCTGGGCCTGCCGTTCGTGCGGACCTCGCCCGACCACGGCACGGCCTTTGATCTCGCCGGCACGGGCCGCGCCGATCCGTCGAGCCTGGTGGCGGCACTCAAACTCGCGGCACGACTGTCGGCGCCGGCACCGGCGCTCAGCCCGGCCGAGTGATGAGCGCGATCGACGACCTGCCGCCGCTGCGCGATGTCATCCGCCGGTACGGTCTCGCCGCCAAGAAATCGCTCGGCCAAAATTTCCTGCTCGATCTCAACCTGACCTCGCGCATCGCGCGGGCCGGCGGTAATCTCGCCGGCATTACCATCGTCGAAGTCGGGCCCGGTCCGGGTGGGCTGACGCGCGCGCTGCTTGCGCATGGCGTCAAACGCGTGATCGCCATCGAGCGCGACGACCGCGCCATCGCCGCGCTGGAAGAAATCGGCGCGCATTATCCGGGGCGGCTCGTCATTGTGCCGGGCGACGCGCTCGAGTTCGACCGCCGCATTTATATCGCCGATGAGCAGGCGCGAGTGATCGCCAACCTGCCCTACAACATCGCAACGCCCCTGCTGATTGGCTGGCTGACGACCGAGCCGTGGCCGCCCTGGTACGATGCGCTGGTGCTGATGTTCCAGCGCGAGGTGGCCGAGCGCATTGTCGCCGCGCCCGGCAGTAAGAGTTACGGGCGCCTGGCGGTGCTGGCGAACTGGCGCTGCGAGACCAAGCTGATGTTCGACGTGGCGCCGTCCGCCTTCGTTCCACCCCCGAAAGTGACGTCATCAGTGGTGCGGTTAATCCCGCGGCCCGCACCATTGTCGTGCGACGCCAAGGCGTTGCAGCGGGTGACCGAAGCCGCCTTCGGCCAGCGCCGCAAGATGCTGCGGCAGAGCCTCAAATCGCTCGGCGTAGAACCAGGCATGTTGCTGGAAGCGGCGGGGATCGAGCCGACCCAACGGGCGGAAGAGATACCGGTCGAGGGGTTTGTGCGGCTGGCGAGGGTGTTTGCGAAGCCCGCTACGGAATGATCTTCTTAAGATCACCCAAGAGCTGGTCGATGAAGTTCTCGATATCCAGCATCTTCACCTGCTTCAGCCGCTCGGCCGTCAGGATGGCGCGCAGGCGTGCGAAGCTCTTGTCGAGATCCCGGTTGACCAGGATGTAGTCGTATTCGCGCCAGTGCGCGATCTCCTCCAACGCGTTCTGCAGACGCTGCTTGATGATCGCCGCGCTGTCCTCGGCGCGCCGCTCCAGCCGCGCCTTCAATTCGGCGGCGGTCGGCGGCAGCACGAACACTGTGACGACGTCGTCACGCATCTTCTCAAGCAGCTGACGCGTACCCTGCCAGTCGATGTCGAACAGGATGTCACCGCCGCCCGCGAGCGCCTTTTCCACCGGCTCGCGCGGGGTGCCGTAATAATTGCCGTGCACCTCCGCCCATTCCAACAGCTCGCCACCGTCGCGCATGGCCTCGAAATGGCGCTTGCTGACGAAGTGATAATGCACGTTGTCGATCTCGCTCGGCCGCCGCTCCCGCGTGGTGACCGAGACCGAGAGCGCGACGTTTTCCTCCTGCTCGAGCAGGTTGCGCGTGAGCGTGGTCTTACCCGCGCCCGAGGGCGAGGACAGCACCAGCATGATGCCGCGGCGGCTGATTTCTCGTTCTGGGGTGTTCGGCGCTTCGCTCATTCCAGGTTCTGCACTTGCTCGCGGAACTGCTCGACCACGGTCTTCAGCTCGAGGCCGGTATTGGTCAGCTCCACATTGTTGGACTTGGCGGTGAGCGTATTCGATTCGCGATGCAGTTCCTGGGCGAGAAAATCGAGCCGGCGGCCGACGGCCCCGCCGTCGGAGAGTAGCGTGCCGGCCTGCGCCACGTGAGAAACGAGGCGGTCTAGCTCCTCGCGGATATCGGCCTTGCTCGCCATCAGGATGGCTTCCTGATGCAGGCGGTCGCTGTCGAAACGTTCGGACGCCGAGAGCAAGGTCGCAACCTGCTCGGCCAGCCGCGCCTTCACCGCCTCCGGCTTGCGCCCCGGATTGGATTCGGCGCGGCGGGTGAGAGCGCCGATCTCGTCAAGGCGGGCGATGAGCAGGTTGCGCAGGGTCTCGCCCTCGGCGCGCCGCATGGCGAGGAGGTCGGCGAGCGTCTTGTCGAAACCGGTGATAATGGCGGTCTCGGCGGCGCGGCGCTCCCCCTCGCTCTCATCGGTTTCCGCGATTTCGATGACGCCTTTAAGCGCGAGGATGCCATCGAGCGTCGGCGGCGACGCGTCGATCTTTCCGGCGAGGTCTTTCGCCGTCGCGAGCACCGCGGCCAGCACTGCCTCATTGATCTTGACCGTCGGCTGCACGCCTTTGCGTTCAACGGTGAGGTTGCAATAGACGGCGCCGCGCGACAGCGCCTTGGTTGCGGCGGCGCGAGCGGCGACGTCGACCGCGTCCCAGCCCGGCGGCAAACGAAAGCGCACGTCGAGCCCCTTGGCGTTGACCGATTTCAGCTCCCAATTCCAGGCGTAGGCGCCGGCAACACCATGGCCGCGAGCGAAACCGGTCATGCTCGACAGGGCCATCGGTGCTCTTTCTCGCTTTGTTTACGGGACTTTTCGAAAGCGGCGGGACCTTAACCGCGCGCCCGGCCGGTCACAAGGCCGGGCATTTTCTTTTGCGAACGATCTTATCCGAAAACCGATTCCCGTCTCCGATCAAGCCGCAAACAGGCTGTTTCGGGATCATGCGCTATTGCGCCTTGGGCTTGCCGTTCGCCGGCTTGTCCTCGGCGGCGCCGGTGGGCGCGGGCCCGGGCACTTTGGCCTTCTCCTCTTTCTCCAGTCCGCGCAAATGCGCCACGTTCTTCAGGTGCTGCTGGTAATTGTCCGAGAACACGTGACCGCCGGTGCCGTCGGCGACGAAATAGAGGTCCTTGGTCCGCGCCGGATTGGCGACGGCGTCAAGCGAGGCACGACCGGGATTAGCGATCGGCCCCGGCGGCAGGCCGTCGATCTGATAGGTATTGTAGGGGTTTGGCCGCTCTATCTCGCTCTTCAACAGTGGATGGCCGAGCGAGCCTTTGCCACCGGTGAGACCGTAGATGATGGTCGGGTCCGATTGCAGGCGCATGTTGCGCTTGAGGCGGTTGATGAAAACCGCCGCGACCCGCGACCGCTCTTCGGCTTTGCCGGTTTCCTTCTCGACGATGGAGGCAAGCGTGACCAATTCCTGCGGCGTCTTCAGCGGCAGATCGGGTGAGCGGTGCTGCCAGACCTCGGCGAGGATGTGTTTCTCGTCGCGCTGCATGCGCTGGATCATCTGCTCGCGGGTCATGCCGCGGGTGAACTTGTAGCTGTCTGGCAGCAGCGTGCCCTCGCGTGGGATCTGGGTGATCGGGCCCGTCAGCGCATCGTTGTCGAGCAGGCGAGCGACCACCTGTTCGGAAGTGAGGCCTTCGGGGATGGTGAGCATGTGCTGCACCACCTTGCCCTCGATCATGACGTTGACGACATCGGCGATGCTCGCGTGGGCGTCAAATTTGTATTCGCCGTGCTTGAGCTCGCCGCGCGCCTTGCGCACCAGGACGCCGCCGAAAAACACCAGTGGCTCGTTAATCACCCCCTCGCTCTGCAAGAGCTCGGCGATCGCGCGGCTGCCGAGCCCGCGCGGGACGTTAACGATCTTGTCCTCTTTGAGTGGGCCGGGCGCGTCGTAGCGCTGCTTGCCGAAGAACAGCGCGGCGCCGACCGCGATGACAAGAAGGATCAACAGCGTGAACAGCGCATTGCCGGCGATCACCGCCGGATGGCGGACGCGGTGCGAGCGGCGGTTCGGCTGCGGCACGCGCTCCGGCTCGAGCGCGGCGCGCGGGCTGCGCGGCACGAGCGGACGCCCCTGGCGCGGCAGCGGCGGCTTCCCGTTGCCGTCTTGCGGCGCCTCGCTATTCACGCCCGCGTCCTCGCTGCCACCACCGCCACCTTCATCGCGACGTCCTCCCTTCGCGCCTCGTCCGGCGCGGGTCACACTCGAAAACCCGTGTTACTGTCGTAGGTTAGAAAGAATTATGGCAAAAGCTGGGGTGCCGGCGGCCTAACCAACGAACGCTGGTGCGAGCGCCATCATGGGCTAGTCGGCGTAGCGACGGAAGATCAATGACGCATTGGTGCCGCCGAACCCGAAGGAATTCGACAGCGTCACGTCGACGTTGCGCTGCCGCGACTTGTGCGGCACCAGGTCGATCACGGTTTCGACCGAGGGGTTGTCTAGATTGATGGTGGGCGGCGCCACCCCGTCGCGGATCGCCAAAATGGAGAAGATCGCCTCCACCGCGCCCGCGGCCCCCAGCAGATGGCCGATGCAGGACTTGGTCGATGACATGGAGAGACCAGCGGCGGCATTGCCAACCAGCCGCTGCACGGCGCCAAGCTCGATCTCGTCGCCAATTGGCGTCGAAGTGCCGTGGGCGTTGATGTAGTCGATGTCGTCCGCGGTAACTCCGGCGCGCTTCATCGCCGCCTGCATGCAACGGAAGGCGCCGTCGCCGTCGGGCGCCGGCGCGGTGATGTGATAGGCGTCGCCGGAAAGCCCGTAGCCGACGAGTTCCGCGTAGATCTTGGCGCCGCGCGCCTTTGCGTGCTCAAGCGATTCCAAAATCACGACGCCCGCGCCCTCGCCCATCACGAAGCCGTCGCGGTCCTTGTCGTAAGGCCGCGACGCGCGCGTCGGGTCATCGTTGAATTCGGTCGACAGCGCGCGCAGCGCCGAGAAGCCGGCGAGCGCCATACGATTGACCGGCGACTCGGTGCCGCCTGCCACCATGACGTCCGCGTCGCCGAGCGCGATGAGCCGGGCCGCATCGCCGATGGCGTGCGCGCCGGTCGAACAGGCGGTGACCACCGCGTGGTTGGGGCCCTTGAGGCCAAACTCGATCGAGACGTAGCCGGCGGCAAGGTTGATGATGCGGCCGGGAATAAAGAACGGCGACACCCGACGCGGGCCGCGTTCCTTCAAGGTGATGGCGGTGTCGGCGATGCCCTCGATGCCACCGATGCCGGAGCCGATCAGGACGCCGGTGCGGGTCTGGTCCTCATAGCTCGTCGGATGCCAACCGGCATCGTCGAGCGCCTGGCGCGCCGCGCACATGGCAAAGACGATGAACTCGTCGACCTTGCGCTGCTCTTTCGGCTCCATCCACTGGTCGGGATTGTAGGAGTCGCCGCTGCCGTCGCCGCGCGGGATCTGGCAGGCGATCTTGCAGGCGATGTCGGAGACCTCGAAACGCTCGACCTTAGCCGCGCCGCTCTCGCCTTTAATGAGGCGAGCCCAAGTCGGCTCAACGCCGCAGGCAAGCGGCGTCAGCATACCCAGTCCGGTGACAACAACACGCTTCATGGCCGGTTCATTAGCCAAATTGGTGTGCTCTACGCTCCGCTACACCGGGCATAGCTCAGCAGCCGTGGATTGATGAAGCTATCAAGCGGCCGCGCCGGCGTGGGCTCAGCTTTTTGCGTTCTTTTCGAGGAATTTGACGGCGTCTCCGACGGTCAAAATGGTCTCGGCGGCGTCATCGGGAATTTCGCAGCCGAATTCCTCCTCGAAAGCCATCACGAGCTCAACGGTGTCGAGGCTGTCGGCGCCGAGGTCATCAATGAAGCTGGCCTGTTCGGTCACCTTGTCGGGTTCGACCCCCAGGTGCTCCACGACGATCTTCTTAACCCGCTCGCCAATGTCACTCATCGTTCCAACCTCGTGCTTTATAAATTGGGCTAAGACCTTGGGTAAGGATCGCAGCCTTCGCGGTACGGCCTCGTCGTGGTTGACGTATGGCGAGACGGGCCTCGATCGCGGAAAACCCTTTGTGACTTCCGCCAATTGGCCGCCCCAGCCGGGCCGCAAGTCGGTTACCACACTTCAAATGCGTTGACTAGCAGTGTGAGCGTAGCCCCCAAGTGCCCGCAACGCCACGTCTTTTCACTCTATATCATGGCCATTCCACCGTTCACGTGGAGGGTCTGGCCGGTGACATAATGGGCTTCATCGGAGGCCAAATAGACCGCCGCCGCAGCAACATCGGCCGGCGCACCGAGCTTCCCCGCCGGAACCCGGGCAAGAATCGCCTCGCGCTGCTTGTCATTGAGCTTGTCGGTCATGGCTGAGGTGATGATTCCCGGCGCGATGCAATTGGCGGTCACGTTGCGCTTGGCATATTCCCACGCAATGGACTTGACCATGCCGACCAGGCCGGCCTTGGAGGCGGCATAGTTGCCCTGCCCCGGATTACCGGTGAAGCCGACCACCGAGGTGATACCGATCACGCGGCCGAACCGGCGGCGCATCATACTTTTTACCGCCGCGCGGGCGAGCTTGAAGGTCGCGGTGAGATTGACCGCGATGACCTTGTCCCAGTCGGCGTCGCTCAACTGCACAAAAAGATTGTCGCGATTGACGCCGGCATTGGCGACCAGGATGTCGAGCTTCTCCATCTTCTGTTCGGCGGCCGGCACCAGCGCCTCGACCGCGGCGCCGTCGGCGAGGTCGCAGGGCAATACGTGCACACGCTCGGCCAGTTCGCCCGCCAGTTGGTCGAGCAGTTCACCGCGCGTGCCGGAGATCGCCACGGTGGCGCCCTGCCCGTGCAGCGCGCGCGCGATTGATCCACCGATAGCGCCGGTCGCGCCGGTTACGAGCGCAGTCTTGCCGCTGAGGTCGAACATCTTTGTCTCCGATCGTAACGGAACGCGTTGCCGCCTAAGCGCGGGCGGCCTTGAAGGCGGCGACGTCGTCCGGCGTGCCGATGGCGGTTGCGCCGGCGCCGTCGGCGACGCGCTTGATCAAACCCGACAGCACCTTGCCGGCGCCGACTTCATAGAAGGCGGTAACGCCGGCCCCCGCCATGAAAGCCACGCACTCGCGCCAGCGCACAGTGCCGGTCACTTGCGCGACCAGCGCCTTGATGATTTCGGCCGGGTCCTGAACCGGTTTCGCCAACACGTTGGAGACGACCGGCACCACCGGCGCGCTGACCGCCACCTTGTTCAAGGCGTCTGCCATGACGTCGGCCGCCGGCTGCATCAGCGAACAATGGAAGGGCGCGGATACCGGCAGCAGCATGGCACGGCGCGCGCCCTTGGCCTTGGCGATCTCAACCGCGCGCTCGACCGCGGCCTTGTCGCCCGACACCACCACCTGACCGCCGCCGTTGTCGTTGGCCGCCTGGCAGACCTGGCCTTGCGCGGCCTCCGCGGCGACGGCGGACGCCACATCGAGTTCCAAGCCGATCAGCGCCGCCATGGCGCCGGCGCCGACCGGCACCGCCTTCTGCATGGCAAGCCCGCGCGTGCGCAACAGCCGCGCGGTGTCGGCGACCGTGAAGGCGCGCGCCGCGGCAAGCGCGGAGTATTCACCGAGCGAATGGCCGGCGACAAACTTGGCCTCGCGCGCGAGATCGAGACCGGCTTCCGCCTCCAACACGCGTAGCGCGGCGAGCGAGACCGCCATCAGCGCCGGTTGCGCGTTCTCGGTCAGGGTGAGTTTGTCGCCTGGCCCCTCAAAGATCAAGCCGCTCAACTTCTCACCGAGCGCGTCGTCGACCTCCTGGAAGACCGCGCGCGCGGCCGCGAAGCTGTCGGCCAAGGCCTTGCCCATGCCAACGGTCTGACTGCCCTGACCCGGAAATACGAAAGCAACCGTCATCCGCCGCGCCCATCCCCGCTTTGCTGTCTAAATCGCGCCGAAAGACACCGCGAAACCCGGCCTGTCAACCGGGCAGGCCTGCAGCCGGAGTGTGGTGCGGGTGGATGATTTGAGAGGTAGCGGTAACCAACCGACAACGCTCCTGGGCTAAGTTCCATTGTCGATATCTGGAAGGCAGAAAGCCGATGAGCGACAACATTGTGAGCGAGGAGGACCTCGCGCGAGCGCGTCAGGACCCGGCTTTTCGCCAGCAATTGATGGCCAAGAACCTCGACAAACTTCTGGTGGCGCTCAACAGGGTCCGCCGGGACCGCGACAAAGACCCAGAAGTCGCCCGCCAGATGCGCGAGGGGGTTGAACTGGCGGTCAGGCTTGCCGACCGGATCCAGCGCGAAGATAACGGCTCGGGGCCGAAAGCCGCCCACCCCAACCCAAGGCGTTGATTTGGCTTATTTTTGCGTGAACGCCGGCTGTCCTGCGACGGCAACGCAAGCTTGCCTTTTCCACCAAAATCCCTATAACCCGCGCGACTTCCGTCGTCCCTGGTTGGGAGCTGAACGGACGGCCGGTTTTTCCGCCATTTCGATCCCTAATTTCGAACGGCCAAATCACCGGTAGGGCCCCAAAAGCCCGGCGTCCCGTGTTCCCGCCTTCAGAGCATTCGAGCCTTTCCCGAGGGGCTCGAGGGGCTAGGCGCCAGGGCCGAGGAATTGGTTTGGGACCAACATAAGGGAAAGGCATTTCATGCCGCAATACGAGCACGTCTACCTCGCGCGCCAGGATCTGAGCGCGCAGCAGGTCGAGGAGTTGACCACGCAATTGTCCGGCGTCATCGGGCAAATGGGCGGCACGGTCACCAAGAACGAATATTGGGGCCTCAAGTCGCTGAATTACCGCATCCGCAAGAACCGCAAGGCGCACATGACGCTGCTTAACGTCGAAGCGCCGGCGGCCGCGCTCAGCGAGATCGAGCGCCAAGAGCGGCTAAACGAAGACGTCCTGCGCTATCTCACCATCCGCGTCGAAGAGCACGAGGAAGGCCCCTCGGCGATGATGCGCAAGTCCGACCGTGATCGCGACGACCGCGGCGACCGTGGCGGTCGTGGTGGTTTCCGCGATCGTGATCGCGGCGAGCGCAGCGAGCGCCGCCCGCGCGACGACGCCGGCGACGATTCCAATTCGGCGGAGGGCTAAACCATGGCATTCGCAGCCGCCGGCGGCGCCCGCCGCCCGTTCTTCCGCCGCCGCAAGACCTGCCCGTTCTCCGGCGCCAACGCGCCGAAGATCGACTACAAGGACGTCAAGCTCCTGCAACGCTACGTATCGGAGCGCGGCAAGATCGTGCCGAGCCGCATCACCGCGGTGTCGGCCAAGAAGCAGCGCGAGCTGGCGCAGGCGATCAAGCGTGCGCGCTTCCTCGGCCTGCTGCCTTATGTGATCCGGTAAGGATCGGGGCGCGCATAGTTCTACCCTCACCCTTCGAGACGCGGGCTAGCGCCCGCTCCCCAGGGTGAGGATCAAAATCGAAGCCTTCGGGGACACCCGCAGGCCGATGGTTGGGACGGGCCTCCCGTCTCTAACCGCTCGTGAAACAGAGCGGGACAGCTCGAGATGATGCAGATCGTTCTCATTGGTATTGGAGCAGGCGCCGCGAGCGCCCTGCTGTTCGCTTCGGTCACGTCGGGTTCGTGGCTGTCGGCGATCCTTTTCTACCTGGCGCCGCTGCCGGTGATGATCGCCGGGCTGGGCTGGAGCCAATGGTCGGCGCTGATCGCCGCCTTCACCGGCGCGGGCGCGCTGGCGCTCGTCTTCGGCGGCTATTTCTTCTTCGCCTATCTCGCCGGGGCCGGATTGCCGGCCTGGTGGCTCGGCTATCTCGCCCTGCTGGCGCGGCCGGCCGGCAGCACGCCGGTCAATGGCGGCGCGCCGGCGCTGGAATGGTATCCGCCGGGACGGCTGGTGGCCTGGACGGCAGGGCTCGGCGCGTTCGCCGTCTGCGCCGCCATTCTTTATTCCGCGCTCGACGCGGGCACCTTCCGCGCCCACCTGCACGACACCATCAGCCAGTTGCTAGGGCTCAAAGATGGCGGCAACGCCGGCGGCTCACGCGCCTTCCAAGGCATCGCCGATCGCAAACAGTTCGTCGACTTCCTGGTCGACGCCGTCCCGCCAGCGGCGGCGGTGCTGTCGACACTAACCAATGTGCTCAACCTGTGGCTCGGCGCGCGCGTGGTCCATTTCTCCCGCCGGCTCACACGGCCGTGGCCGCTGCTGTCCACAATGGTCTTCCCGCGACCGATGTCGGCGGCGCTCGGGGTATCGATCGCGTTGAGCTTCGCCCCCGGCCTTCTCGGCATCCTCGCCGGCGTCGTCGCCGCCGCGCTGCTGATGGCGTTCGGGATCCTGGGTTTCGCCGTGCTGCACGCCATCACGCAGACTTTGGACGCGCGCGGTTTCCTGCTCGGCGGCGCCTATGCCGCTGTGCTGGTGTTCGGCTGGCCGGTGGTGGTGATGTGCCTTCTCGGCCTCGCCGACATGTTCATGAATTTGCGCGGACGCGCCGCGGCCAGGCGCGGCGGGCCTTCCGCACCCACTTAACGTTCAACTTCAAGCTTCAACACTCAGTTCAACGGATTCAGATCAAGGAGCAATGACAATGGAAGTGATCCTGCTCGAGCGCATCAGCAAGCTCGGCCAAATGGGTGACGTGGTGCGCGTGCGCGACGGGTTCGCCCGTAATTTCCTGCTGCCGCGCGGCAAGGCGCTGCGCGCTAACAGCGACAACAAGGAGCGGTTCGAGTCGATGAAGGCCGAACTGCAGGCGCGTAACCTCGAAGCCAAGGGCGGCGCCGAGAAGATCGCCACCAGCCTCGACGGCAAGACCGTTACCGTGCTGCGGCAGGCCTCCGAGACCGGCCAGCTCTACGGCTCGGTGTCGACCCGAGACATCGCCGGCCTCATCAACGCCGACGGCGGCACGCAGGTGACGCGCAGCCAGGTCGACCTCAACACCCCGATCAAGTCGATCGGCCAATACAAAGTGGCGCTGACGCTGCACCCCGAGGTCCAGACCGTGATCATGGTCATCGTCGCGCGCAGCGGCGAGGAAGCCGAGCGCATTGCACGCGGCGAGAACGTGCTGATCCCGCGCGATGAAGCCGAGGAAGCAGCGGCCCAGGCCCTGGCGAATGCGGAGTCCATCTTCGAGGAAGGCGCTGAGCACGAAGAGGAAGGCGAAGCCGAGGCTGAGACCGCCGAAGAAAGCAAAGAGGCGTAAGACGTCGGCTCAATTCCTCCCTCTCCCCGCCTTGCGGGAGAGGGAGGCGAGCGCGCCCTAGTCGGTCTATTTCTCGGCCTTGGGCTTCTCCCGCTCGGCTTCGCCCGCATGGGAAGCCGGCTTCTTCTTATGGGATTTAGGCGCTGTCATGCTGGACGCGCCGGACTTCGGCTTGGCAACCTTCTCGTCTGTCGTGTTGGCCGGCTTTTCGGTTTTTTTGTCGGCTTTCTTGTCGGTTGCGGACTTACTGGCAGGCTTTTGCAGCGTGGCCGCGTTGCGATGGGGATGAGGGCCGCCCCGGTGCGGAGCCGGCGCCGCGCCGTCCACAGATTTCAGATAAGTGGCAATGGCCGCAGCGGACTGGCTGCTCCCCGTGTAGTGCTCTGCCAGGAAGCTTTCCAGTCCAAACAGACCGCCGGCCTTTGAGCCGCCACTGCCCAAGCCGTGCGGCGATTTATGACACATCATGCAATTGAGACGGAATAGTTGTTCGGGGGTCTTGCCCGCCGAGAGATCCTGCGCCTGCGCCGCCCCCTCGAACAGCAGTGCCAAGAGCCCGAAAACCAGAGCGATGGCAGGACGTGAGCCGGTCATTGCCTTAACAACCCTTCTTGCTAGCCGGTTTTCGCCCCCGAGAGCCTCGAGCCCGGTAGACTCGGGGGCCTGTTGTTAGTCTAGAGCGCGGCGCGATCAAGTTGAATTGGAAGGGGCGGACAATTTACAGGCCGGCCCGCGTATTTGGGTCACATACCACGCTCGTCCGGACCGGCGGCGGCGGCAACCAGGGGCTACCGGAAATGCATGCGGCTACCCCAAATGAGTCATTGCTGCGGCGGCAGAACCGCGATTAAATACCTAGGTCCGAACGTTCTTGCGCCCGTTGCGTTGATGGCCAGGGGCTCCCGACCACCGATCGCGCGGATCAGATTTGTATTCGTGATGATGGAGGCGGCCGATGGACCGGTTGCTTCGATTGCTGTTCCAGACCTTCATCCGCCGGGGGACGTTTAGAGTCACCACCTCGCGCGGCAACACCTTTACCTGCGGCGATGGCAGCGGCCCGCCGCTGGCGGTGCGGCTCACCACCCGCAGAGCCGAATGGGGCCTGTTGCTGGATCCCGAACTGAGGCTGGGCGAGGCCTATATGGCCGGCACCTTCGTGGTCGAGCAAGGCTCGATCGCCGACGTGTTGTCGCTCTGCATGAGCCAGCCGAGCGAACTGCCGCAGTGGGCGCGCCCGCAATTCCTGTTGCGCTTCTTCGCCCGCCGGCTCTGCCAGTTCAATCCGCGCAGGCGCGCGCGCCGCAACGTGGCGCATCACTACGATCTCGACGGCCGGCTCTATTCCCTCTTCCTCGACGCCGACCGGCAATACAGCTGCGGCTATTTCGAGACGCCGGACACCACGCTTGACGACGCCCAACTCGCCAAGAAGCGACATCTCGCCGCCAAGCTGCTGCTCAACAAGCCGGGCCAGCGCGTGCTCGACATCGGCTGCGGCTGGGGCGGGCTGGGATTGTATCTCGCCGAGGTGGCCCGCGCCGACGTGACCGGAGTCACCCTCTCCCAGGAGCAGCACGCCGTCGCCAACGAGCGCGCGGCCGAAGCGGGCTTGAGCGAACGCGCGCGCTTCAACCTGCAGGACTACCGCGACGTGCCCGGGCCCTTCGACCGTATCGTCTCGGTCGGCATGTTCGAGCATGTCGGCGTCGGGTATTACGAGGAATTCTTCAAGAAGGGCGCGAAATTGCTAGCCGACGATGGCGTAATGGTACTGCACTCGATTGGCCGTTCCGAGGGCCCGAGCGTCACCAATCCCTGGATATCCAAATACATCTTCCCGGGTGGCTACATCCCCGCGCTGTCGGAGGTGCTGCGCTACATCGAGAAGGCGGGCCTGCTGGTCACCGAGATCGAGATCCTGCGCCTGCACTACGCCGAGACGCTCAAGGCCTGGCGCGAGCGCTTCCTCGCCCACCGCGAGACGGTCGAGCGCATTTACGACCAGCGCTTTGTGCGGATGTGGGAGTTCTATCTGGCAGCATCGGAAATGTCGTTCCGCGAGCAGAACATGATGAACTTCCAGATCCAGCTCACCAAACGCCAGGGCGTCACGCCGATGACGCGCGACTATATCGGCCAGGCCGAGCGCGCGCTCGAGGCGGCCGAAGGCGACCGGCGCACGCCGTTCCGTCTCGCCGGCGAGTAATGACTGAAAACAACACGCGCGAATGAATTCGCGGCTGCGTTCGGTTTGGTGCGCGGTCAAGCGGCCAGCACGCGCCGTACAAGCTATTTTCATCGGCGGTGAGTAGTGTGGAAAGTGGGATAAGCGCAAATGCGCTATCGCGCGGCGGCGCGCACGTGGTTAAGTGATTGCTAACGTCAGTCACCCACACAGTTTGACCGGACCACAGTTTCGTCAAATTGACGCAACAGCACTATTCATGGCCGCAATCGAATCAGTCGCCCGCAAGCCGATCGCAGAATCGGGCACCGACTACCGCACCGCGCCGCACAATATCGAGGCGGAACAGGCGCTGTTGGGCGCTATCCTGGTCAATAACGAAGCCCACTACAGGGTTTCCGACTTCCTCGAGCCGGTGCACTTCTTCGAGCCGATCCACCAGAACATCTATCAGCTCTGCCGCGACCTGATCCGCGCCGGCAAGATCGCCACACCCGTGACGCTGAAGACGTTCTTGGACGTCAATATCGACATCGGCGGGCTCAATGTGAGCCAATACCTGGCACGTCTCGCGGCCGAAGCCACCACCATCATCAATGCCGCCGACTACGGCCGTACCATCTACGACCTCGCCATCCGCCGGGAACTGATCCAGGTGGGCGAGGACATGGTCAACGTCGCCTATGACGCGCCGGTCGATTTCGCGCCACGTGAGCAGATCGAAGACGCCGAACGCAAGCTGTTCGAACTGGCCGAGACCGGCCGCTACGACGGCGGCTTCCAGGGCTTCGGCCAGGCCCTGACCACCGCCATCGACATGGCCGCGCATGCCTTCCAGCGCGACGGCAAATTGTCGGGGCTGGCGACCGGGCTCGACGATCTCGACCGCATGATGGGCGGGCTGCAAGCGTCCGACCTCATCATCCTCGCCGGACGCCCGGGCATGGGCAAAAGCTCGCTCGCCACCAATATCGGCTACAACATCGCCAGGGCCTGGCGCGGCGAGGTCAAGCCTGACGGCCATCAGGTCACGGTCAACGGCGGCATTGTCGGCTTCTTCTCGCTGGAAATGTCGGCCGAGCAGCTCGCCACCCGCATCATCGCCGAGCAGACCGGCATCCCGTCCAACCAGATCCGGCGCGGCGGCATCAGCGAGGCGGACTTCGAGAAGATCAAGGATTATTCGATCGAATTGCAGAACCTGCCGTTCTACGTGGACGAGACCGGCGGCCTGTCGATCGCGCAACTCGCCGCCCGTGCGCGCCGGCTCAAGCGCCAGCGCGGGCTCGACCTCATGATCATCGACTACGTCCAACTATTGACGGGCTCGAGCAAGCGCTCATCCGAAAACCGCGTGCAGGAGATCACCGAGATCACCACCAAGCTCAAGGCCCTGGCGAAAGAACTTAATGTGCCAGTGCTGGCGCTGTCGCAATTGTCGCGTCAGGTGGAAAGCCGCGAGGACAAGCGTCCGCAACTCTCGGACCTGCGTGAATCAGGATCGATTGAACAAGACGCCGACGTGGTGCTGTTCGTGTTCCGCGAGGAGTATTACCATCAGATGCGCAAGCCGCTGGAGAGCAACCGCGAGAAATTCGCGGAATGGCTGGCGGAAGGCGACAAGGTGCACGGCAAGGCGGAATTGATCATCGGCAAGCAGCGCCACGGGCCGACCGGCACCGTCGAACTGCAGTTCGAGGGAGCCATCACCAAGTTCTCGTCGCTGGCGCACAACGACCACATGCCCGAGCGGATGTGAGAATGGAAAGCTAGTGGGCTGATCGCGACGCGCCAGCTCAGCCATTGCCGTTGCCGGCCAAGCCGCCGATCACACCGTAGGCCTCGTTGCGGCTTCTCATTCGGGATTTCCGGCCCGCAAAATTTTCGAAAATGCGCTCATGGCCCGCGAACGAGCTGGAGGTGTCGCGGTCCCAATAAGCTTCCGCCCAGGTCAAAAGCTCCTGACGGTCTTCCGGTCTGCTTGTGCTGACTTCGCGCGCCATCAGCGCTTCCCGGCAAACGGCCCATGGCAAGTCCAGCCAGACCAGGTCGGTTGTCCGCGGCAGGGCGACTTCGGCGAGCCAGCCGTAGACGCCTTCGATGATCCAGGCTTCGCGCGCGGCCGCCGCCTCGACCATCTGCCGGGCCACATCGGGGTCGCGCTTTCGGGCGTAACCGGTGTCTTCCCAGTGCAAACGATCGAGATCGATGAGCGGAATGGCCAGCCAGCCTGTGAGCTTCTGGCCGATGCTGTTGAAAAAGGCCTCGCGCTAAAGGGCGAACAGTGATTCCGTCTGTCTGGGGCTTTCGGCTGCGGAGGTTTGCCATGATGGGCCGGCAGAGGGGCGATCAGAGCCAGCTTTTCTATCTGTTCAATCTTGAGCGGCGCATTCCGGCAGGCCATCTGCTGCGGCGGATCAACCCAGTCGTGACGGGAGTGCTGGCTGACCTGGGCGAGAAGCTGGCGCCGTTCTACAGCGAGATCGGCCGGCCTTCGATCGATCCCGAACTGATGATCCGTATGTTGATCGTGGGCTATTGCTATGGCATCCGCTTCGAGCGGCGGCTGTGCGAGGAAGTCGAGCTGCATCTGGCCTATCGATGGTTCTGCCGGCTCGATCTCGACGATCCTGTGCCCGACCACTCGACCTTCTCGGTCAACCGCTACGGCCGATTCCGCGACGGCGACATCCTGCGCCAGGTGTTTGAGGCCGTGGTGCGGGCGTGCATAGCCGCCGGTCTGGTCAAAGGCGAAGGATTCGCCGTCGACGCCAGCGTGATGGAGGCTAACGCCAGCCGCTACCACGGCAAGGCGCCGGACGAGATCGAATGGGCGGAGCCCGAACGCCAGACGCGCGCGGTCAAGGAATATCTCGCAGCACTCGAAGCCGAGATTGAACCCAATCCCGACCGCAAGCCGCCGAAGGTTATATCGCCGAGCGACCCTTGCTCGGCATGGACCGCCAAAGCCAACAAGCGGGTGCAGTTCGGCTATGGGCTCAATTATCTCATCGACATCGAGAACGCGGTCATTGTCGACGTCGAGCCGACGCCAGCGCGAACCTACGACGAGGTCGAGGCCACCAAGACGATGCTCGATCGCACCGAGCGATGCTTCGGTATAAAGCCGAAGCGGCTCGCCGCCGACACGGCTTACGGGACTGGCCGTTTTCTGGGCTGGCTGGTCGGTCGCCGGATCGCTCCGCACATTCCGGTTCGCGATGCCAGCGGGCGCGACGATGGCACCTTCTCGCGCAGCGACTTTCGCTGGGACCGGCACCGAGGCGTTTACGTCTGCCCCAACAACAAGGTCCTGCATACCACCGGCACCGTGTACGATGGCACCTTGCTCCGCTATCGCGCCTCAAAGTTCGACTGCGATGTCTGTCCGCTCAAGATGAAGTGCTGTCCCAACACGTCCGCGCGCCACGTTCCCCGCGATTTGCAAGAGGACGCCCGCGATGTGGCGCGTCGGCTGATACGCACAAAGGCTTTCCTCAAGTCGCGTGATGAGCGCAAGCGCGTCGAGATGCGCTTTGCTCACCTCAAGACCCACCATGGCTTCGAGCGAATGCGGCTGCGAGGTCTTTCCGGAGCGCGCGACGAGTTCCATCTCGCCGCCATCGTGCAGAACCTCAAGACCATGGCGCTCCGCGCCCTCGGACCGCCGCCCAACCGGCGGCAAGCGTCGTTTGCGTAAGCGTCCGGTGCCAAGGCTGCCGATCGAAGTTAGCGTCAAGCCGGCGCCAATCGGGCGGCCCTAAAGGCAAAAGTCGATTAGGTGCCAGCCCATCAAGATCGCTCCAGGGCGGTTCCCAGCCGAAACGCCGCCTTTTTCAACAGCATCGGCCCAACACGGATTTTCCCGCGCCGCTGTTGCCGATGATCAGTATGCGCTTGTTCATTGCCGAAGGGCCATGGGACGGCGGCTGACTCACAAATCTTACACCAAGAGGACGAGACGTTGCTCGTCTCGTCATGGACGCCTCGCGCTCGGCGGGGTATGACCTGCCGGCATGGCTCAGGCTGAACCCCTTCCCCGCGGCGACGGCGCCCCCGATGAGGCGCCGGCAAAGCCCGTGCTGACCGCCGGTCCGCCGCAAGCCGAGGCCGGCGGCGTGCTCTCGGTCGATCTCGACACGCTCGTCGAGAACTGGCGCAGGCTCGCTACCCATGCGCTGCCGGCGGAATGTTCGGCCGTCGTCAAAGCCGATGGCTACGGCTGTGGCATCGAGCCCGTCACCAAGGCGCTGGCGCGCGCCGGCTGCAAGACCTTCTTCGTCGCCGATCTCGACGAGGCGCGGCGCGCACGCACGGCGGCGCCGGACGCCACGATCTACGTGCTCAACGGGCTGATGCCGGGCGCCGGGCCGGCGTTCGCCGAGATCCACGCACGGCCGGTGATCGGTAACCTGCTGGAGCTCGCCGAGTGGGACGCTTTTGTCGCCGCCAACGAATGGGATGGCGGCGCGGCGCTGCATGTCGATACCGGCATGAACCGCCTCGGCGTCACGGCAAACGAAGCGGCGGCGCTGGCCACGCGCATCCGCGCCGAGAACCACGGCATCATGCTTTTAATGAGCCACCTCGCCTGCGCGCAAACGCCGGAGCATCCGCTCAACCGGCGCCAGATCGATCTCTTCCGTGAAGTGCGCATGTTCTATCGCGGCATCCCGTCCTCGCTCGCCAATTCTTCGGGCATCTTCCTCAGCAACGCCGCCCATTGTGACGTGGTGCGGCCGGGGGTGGCGCTCTATGGCGTCAACCCGACGCCCGGCCGCGTCAATCCGATGAAGCCAGTCGTCGGCTTGCAGGCGCGTATCGTTCAGGTTCGCCACGTGCCGCGCGGCGAGACCGTCGGCTACGACGCCACCTGGACCGCACGCCACGCCGCCCGCATCGCGGTGGTGGCGGTCGGCTACGGCGACGGTTACCCGCGCGCAGCCGGTTCGACGGATTCGACGCCGGGGGCTCAGGCCATCGTTGCCGGCGAGCGCTGCCCCATCGCCGGGCGCATTTCCATGGATCTGATTGCGATCGACGTCTCCGATCTGGCCGAGGGCGCCGCCCGCCGCGGCGCGATGGCGACCCTGATCGGCGATGAGATCACCGTCGATGCGGTGGCCAGTATTGCCGGCACCATCGGCTACGAGATCCTGACCCGGCTCGGGCGGCGGTATCACCGGGTTTACCGCACGGGCTAATACTGTTGTTCTTGTAATGTTCTCATTTCTCCGGTAGGGTTCCGGCTCATTTCTAGCCCCCGAGTCGCCCCGCCCTCATGTCCAAGCGCACACTCTCCTTCATCTGTCAGAACTGCGGCGCCGCCTTCAATCGCTGGCAGGGCAAGTGCGACGCCTGCGAGGAATGGAACACGCTGACCGAGGAAGGCGCCGAGCGGGTGCCGGGTCCCGGGCGCAAGGCCAGCCGCGGCCGGCGCTTCGTGCTCGAGCCGCTGTCGGGCGGCGGCGAGGACGCCCCGCGGACGGCCTGCGGCATTGGCGAGCTCGACCGCGTCACCGGTGGCGGCTTCGTCAAAGGCTCGGTGCTGCTGCTCGGCGGCGATCCTGGCATCGGCAAGTCGACGCTTCTGATCCAGACCACCGCGGCGCTTGCGCGCGCCGGTGAGCGCGCGGTCTATATCTCCGGCGAAGAGGCCATCGCCCAGGTGCGCCTGCGCGCCGAGCGGCTGGGCCTCGCCGACGCAGCCGTCGAACTCGCCGCCGAGACCGCGGTCGAGGACATCATCGCCACGCTGTCGGAAGGCAAGACACCGCGGCTGATCATCATCGATTCCATCCAGACCATGTGGACGGATGCGATTGAATCGGCGCCCGGCACGGTCACGCAGGTGCGCGGCTCGGCGCAGACCCTGATACGCTTCGCCAAGCGCTCGGGCGCCGCGATCATCCTGGTCGGCCACGTCACCAAGGACGGCCAGATCGCCGGGCCTCGCGTGGTCGAGCACATGGTCGATGCCGTGCTCTCGTTCGAGGGCGAAGGCTCGCACCAGTTCCGCATCTTGCGCGCGGTGAAGAACCGCTTCGGCCCGACCGACGAGATCGGCGTGTTCGAGATGACCGGCGCCGGGTTGCGCGAGGTGGCCAATCCGTCGGAACTGTTCCTGTCGGAGCGCGACCTCGGCTCGCCCGGCACCGCCGTGTTTGCCGGCATCGAGGGCACGCGGCCGCTCCTAGTCGAGATGCAGGCGCTGGTGGCGCCGACCTCGCTCGGCACCCCGCGCCGTGCGGTTGTCGGCTGGGACCCGAGCCGGCTGTCGATGGTGATTGCGGTGCTCGAAGCCCATTGCGGGGTCAAGCTCGGAGGACATGACGTCTATCTCAACGTTGCCGGCGGTATGCGCATCAACGAGCCGGCGGCCGATCTCGCCGCCGCCGCGGCGCTGGTGTCCTCACTCGCCAAAGCGCCGCTACCGGCGGATGCGGTCTATTTCGGCGAGGTATCGCTGTCGGGCGCCGTCCGGCCGGTGGCGCAGGCCTCGGCCCGTCTCAAGGAAGCCGCAAAGCTTGGATTTACCCGCGCCGTCGTGCCGGAGGCCCCGCGTTCGGAAACGTCTGAGCCGGGACTGCGGCTTAGCGAGGCCGGCAGCCTCGCGAGCCTGGTCGCGGACATTGCCGCCCGCGGCAATCGCGGGAAAGCGACGAAAAGCGGTGGACAAGACGGGTGACGGCCCCTAAGGCCCCCGCTATACACGAGGGGCGCGGGGTCAAACGTCGCCGGCGGCCGAACCGGGCCCGGCGCCCAAGCTGAAATGGGCTAATTATTAAGGACTTAGGGTTGACATTGCCGCCCTGTTCCGGAGCCCTTGGCAGGCCCCTGGAATCGCCGTGCCGGCGTCCGGCCGCGGCCCGTTGCGTGCGCCGTAGGAGCATCTGAGCCTCGATGCCGATTACCCTGCTCGACCTCATTCTGCTGGTGGTCATGCTGATCTCGGGGCTGCTGGCGATGATCCGCGGCTTCATGCGCGAGGTACTCTCGATCGCCGCCTGGTTGATCGCCGCGGTCGTCACGCTGTGGGCCTATCCGCGGCTGCTGCCGATGGCGCACCACTATTTCAACAGCAAGATGGTCTCGATCGGGATCACCGTGGGCGCGGTGTTTTTGGTGACCCTGCTGGTGGTATCGATCTTTACCGTGAAGATCTCCGACATGGTGCTCGACAGCCGGGTGGGCGCGCTCGACCGTACCTTGGGCTTCCTGTTCGGACTCGGCCGTGGGCTGATTATCGTGGTGGTCGCCTTCATCTTCTTCACCTGGCTGGTCCCCGACCACAGCCAGCCGATCTGGGTGCGCGAGGCCAAGTCGAAGGTTGTACTGCAAAGTACCGGGGAATGGCTGAAGTCCCTGTTGCCGGAGAACCCGGAGGAGACCATCTTGAAGAAACTCAAGCAGCCAGGACTGGATCAGCAAAATCCAGCCGAAAGCGACCAGCATTCCGAGCTGCGCCGCCCTATATACCGGGAGGATAAGTTGCGTATCGCGCGCGTCGCCTTCGGGCCGGCGCGCTAGATCCCTTAGAACCAGCGAGAACGCGGGAACGATGCAACAGCAAAGCCAGGATGCCGGACCGACCCTCGACCTCGATGGCGACCGGCTTCGCGAGGAATGTGGCGTCTTCGGCGTCTTCGGCCATCCGGATGCCGCCGCCATCACCGCGCTCGGCCTGCATGCCCTGCAGCACCGCGGCCAGGAGGCGGCCGGCATCGTTTCCTTCGACGGCCAGCGCTTCCACTCCGAACGCCGCCTCGGCCTCGTCGGCGATACGTTCTCCCGCCGCGAGGTAATCGACCGGCTGCCCGGCACCGCGGCCATCGGGCATGTACGCTATTCGACCACCGGCGAAACCATCCTGCGCAACGTGCAGCCGCTGTTTGCGGAACTTGAGGGCGGCGGCTTCGCCGTCGGCCACAACGGCAATCTTACCAACGGCATCGCGCTGCGCCGGCAGCTGGTTCACGAAGGCGCCATGATGCAGTCGACCAGCGACACCGAGGTGATCCTGCACCTGGTGGCGCGCGCACG
Source organism: uncultured Pseudomonadota bacterium (assembly GCA_963732895.1). Taxonomy (GTDB): domain Bacteria; phylum Pseudomonadota; class Alphaproteobacteria; order Rhizobiales; family Xanthobacteraceae; genus Pseudolabrys. The sequence goes on from CAVTBG010000005.1 coordinate 72,731, forward strand.
CCGCAATCGGTTCGTCGACCGCTTCATCGAAGGCCTGCGCCAGATCGAGGGCGCCTATGCTTTTGTCGGGCTGACCAACAAGAAGCTGGTGGGCGCGCGTGACCCGCTCGGCATCCGGCCGCTGGTGATCGGCAAGCTCGACGGTTGCCCAATCCTGGCGTCGGAGACCTGCGCGCTCGACATCATCGGCGCGCAATATGTGCGCGACGTCGAAAACGGCGAGGTGATCATCTTCGACGAGGACGGCATGCAGTCGCACAAGCCGTTCCCGCCGCAGGCGGCGCGGCCCTGCATCTTCGAATACATCTATTTCGCGCGGCCGGATTCGATCGTCGGCGGCCGCCCGGTCTACGACGTGCGCAAGGCGATGGGCGCCGAGCTCGCGCGCGAGGCGCCGGCTGACGCCGACGTTGTGCTGCCGGTCCCGGATTCCGGCGTTCCGGCGGCGCTCGGTTTCGCGCACGCGTCCGGCCTGCCCTACGAGCTCGGCATCATCCGCAATCATTATGTCGGCCGCACCTTCATCCAACCGACCCAAGCGATCCGCGATCAGGGCGTGCGCATGAAGCACTCGGCCAATCGCGCGGTGGTCACGGGAAAACGCATCGTGCTGGTGGACGATTCCATCGTGCGCGGCACCACCTCACGAAAGATCGTTCAAATGATGCGCGACGCCGGCGCCAAGGAAGTGCACTTTCGCATCTCCTCGCCGCCAATCACGCACCCGGACTACTACGGCATCGACACGCCCGAGCGCGACAAGCTGCTCGCGGCCACCCACGACCTCGAGGGCATGCGCGAATTCATCGGCGCGGATTCGCTCGCCTTTCTGTCGGTCGACGGCATCTACCGCGCGATGGGCTTCGAGGCGCGCGATCCGGTGCGCCCGCAATTCACCGACCACTGCTTTACCGGCGACTACCCGACCGGCCTGACCGACGTGGAAGGCCAAGACGCTTCCCCGCGGCAATTGTCGTTGCTGGCGGAGGCGATCTAACCGCCGAATATTCCGTCATGTCCGGCACCCGGGCGCGGCTTCGCCGGTCCCGGCACAGGGCTTGTGCCGGGCAGCCCCGTCTTCTAAACGCTGCCTAGCAAACAGAAAGACGTCGATGGCCGGGCCAAGCCCGGTTGCGAGTGAGTTGAGTGAGTATGGCCGACAGCACAAAACCCCTCACCGACAAAGTCGCCCTCGTCACCGGCGCCTCGCGCGGGCTCGGCGCTGCACTCGCGCAGCATCTCGCGCAGGCCGGCGCGCATGTGGTGGCGGTCGCCCGCACCGTCGGAGGGCTGGAGGAACTGGACGACCATATCCAGGCTGCCGGCGGCACCGCCACCTTGGTGCCGCTCGACCTCAAGGACTCCGATGGCATCGCGCGGCTCGCGCTGGCGCTCGATGAGCGCTACGGCCGGCTCGACGTGCTGGTCGGAAACGCCGGCGTACTCGGCCCCATGTCACCGCTCGACCATGTCGAGCCGAAGGACTGGGACAAGGTGATGGCGGTCAACGTCACCGCCAACTGGCAGCTCATCCGCTGCATGAACGCGCTGCTGGTTCGGTCTCAGGCTGGCCGCGCCGTGTTCCTGACCTCCGGTGTGGCGCATGCCGGGCGCGCCTATTGGGGCCCCTACGGCGCCTCGAAGGCGGCGCTGGAAGCGTTGGTGCGGACCTACGCGGCGGAAACCGAGATTACGAATGTGCGGGCCAACATGTTCAGCCCCGGCCCCACCCGCACGCGCATGTACGCCACTGCCTTCCCCGGCATCGACCCCATGACTTTGCCGACGCCGGAAGAGGTGTCGAAAACGATCGTGCCGCTCTGCCTGCCGGACTGCGCGGTAACCGGCAAGCTCTTCAATTACCGGGCCGGGCGCTTCCTCGACTATCATCGGCCGTCGTAACCGCCGGCGGCCACGGGAACTTTTGGCGCCCTCTCGCGTCGAAAAAGGCGACGACAGTCCCTTAGCGCCTTCGAGGAGGGCGAATGCATACGATCAAATATCGCCTGTACGAGCCGCGCCTGGCACCGCGCCGCACCAAGTTGGAAATGCCGGGCTGGGCTGGCGTACCGGAGCCGCGGCGCGACGGCTCGCACGAGCAGGTCTGGCACTGCGTCCCGTTCACCGAGGGCGCGCAATACGGCATCGAGCTGTTCTACCCATATGAGAATGAACTGCGGGTCGGCCGCAAGAACGGCGAGCTAGTGCTCGACGGCGATTTCGGTCCCGATCCCGGCACCGGCGTGCAATGGCCGCCGTTCCGCTCCTTCGGCGAAAACTATTATACCTATCAGATCCTCATCGACCTCAAGGTGCCCGACGACATGGGGGTACGCACCGAACCGCATCCACGTTTTTATGCTGACCCGAAAGACGAGACGCCGATCGCGGTGCCGGCGCTGCTACGCACGAACTGGTGGCCGATGATCTCGTTCGTCGTGTTCAAGACGCCGGCGGAAGGGCGCACGCATATCTTCCGGCCGGGCGAGCCCTTCATGCAGATGCTGTTCCTGCCGATCGAACCGGACTTCGAACTGACGCCGATGAACGAAGAGGAAGCCGCCGAACGCGAAATGCGCGGCCGCCGCATCCACGCCAGTCGTGATGCCCTGTCGAAAGAGAGCGAGTGGACGTCCGCGACCAATACCGTGTTCGACGGCACCTACCGCTACATCCTGCGTGCCGCCAGGGCCAAAGAGCGCGCGGGCGACAACTGATCCCGCCCTGTACCGCCACCGATTTGAATGGAAAAAGGCCCGGCCTTACGGCCGGGCCCCTGTTGACGGGACCGGAGTGGCCGTCAGTCCCGATCGCTGTGCACCACCACGCCGCCGACGCCCGGAATGCCGATGAACGCATGGGCGTGGTGATGATGATGATGGTGCCGATACCACCAGCGTGAATGGTGGCGCCGGTAGTGGTGATGATGGTGATGATGGCGGCGGCGATAGTGATGATGGTGATGGTAATACTTCGCCAACTGCACGCCATCGACGTTCAGGGCCTGCGCGCGCGCCGCGTCGTCGGCCTCAAGTGCCGCGAGCGCGTCAGGCACCGGCGCCAGCAAGTCCGCATGGGACGTGGCCACGAGCGAGTCGTTTACAGTCATGTTGACCGTCGGCGCCGGCGCTGCCTGAGCAACGGTACTTACAGTCACAACGCCTGCAACGGCGCCGAGTAATCCAGCGATTTGTTTCTTGTCCATCAGGTCCTCCAATATGTCCGCGTCGGCAAACGCACGCATACGCGTGCACGTGACGCGTCAACGCCACGCACCCGCTGAGTGTTCCCGAAGTCCGAGAATCAACTCAGTTTGAAAGAAGACTTTTCAACGGAACCTTTTGCCGCTTCGGCGAACCAAAATACCTGCAAGCACGATGCGGTTTAGAGCGCGGCAGCGCGCTTCATCTGCGACGAGCGCGACCCCTGAACGGATTTTCCTTCTCGCGCAGCGTCAGCCTGATCGGCGTACCGGGCAGATCGAAGGTCTCACGTAAAGAGTTCACAAGGTAGCGCTTGTAGGCATCGGGCACCGCGTCGGCGCGGGTGCAGAACACGACGAAGCTCGGCGGCCGCGACTTGGCTTGCGTGATGTAGTTAAGCTTGAGCCTTCGCCCCGATACTGCCGGTGGCGGATGAGCGCTGAGCGCATCCTCGAACCAGCAATTCAGTGCCGACGTCGGTACGCGCCGGTTCCAAACGTCATAGGCGTCGACGATCGCCTGCATCAACCAGTCGAGACCCTCGCCGGTCACGGCCGACACCGCCACCAGCGGCACGCCCTTCAATTGCATCAGCTTGCGTTCGGCCTCATCGCGCAGCTTCTTGATGGCGCCGGCCTTCTTCTCCTGCAAATCCCATTTGCTGACGGCCAACACCACGGCGCGGCCTTCGCGCTCGATGAGGTCGGCGATGCGCTGGTCCTGCTCCTCGAACGGATGCTCACTGTCGACCATCACCACCACCACTTCAGCAAAACGGATGGCGTTGAGCGCGTCGGCGACCGACAGCTTCTCCAGTTTCTCATCGATGCGCGAGCGTCGACGCAGGCCAGCGGTATCGTAGATGCGAAACGTGCGGCCCTGCCATTCGTGTTCGACCGCGATGGAGTCGCGGGTGATCCCGGCTTCCGGCCCGGTGAGCAGCCGATCCTGGCCGATCAGGCGATTGATCAAGGTCGACTTGCCGGCATTGGGGCGGCCGACGATGGCGACGCGGATCGGATGCGTCTCGCCTTCTTCCAACTCTTCCGCCGGCGCGGCGGTCGCCTCGGGCAACGCCGCGCGCACGGCGTCATAGAGATCGCCCATGCCTTCATTGTGCTCGGCGGAAAATGCCAACGGGTCGCCGAGGCCGAGCGCATAGGCTTCGAGCCGGCCGGCTTCGCCGGCGCGGCCTTCGCTCTTGTTGGCGATGACGACCGTAGGCTTGCCCGCCTTGCGCACCAAGTCGGCAAAGACGCGGTCGACGGGAGTCGGACCGGCGCGGGCATCAATCATGAACAAGATGGCGTCGGCCTGCGCGATGGCGGCTTCGGTCTGCGCGCGCATGCGGCCGGAAAGGCTTTCCGGCGCAGCCTCCTCCAATCCGGCAGTATCGATGACGGTGAAGTCGAGATCGCCGAGCCGGCCCTCGCCCTCGCGGCGATCGCGCGTCACGCCGGGGCGGTCGTCGACGAGCGCCAGGCGCCGGCCAACCAGCCGGTTGAACAAGGTCGACTTGCCGACATTGGGACGCCCGACGATGGCGAGGGTGAAGCTCATGGAAACGTCATAGCCGGGCCTGGCCCGGACAATCCATCGAAGAAAGCAAGAATGCGCTTAGAGGAGCAACGGCGCGAACGAAAAAGACTGCGCCGCCGGGAAGGCTCACTTTGAGAAAGTGCCGGACGGCGGCGCCGACGGCCACGGCGCAAGCTTCTGTTCCTGCCGCTGCCCGCCGGGCCAGCCGGCCTGCGTCTGCTGCGAGCTGGTTGACGGCCAGGGCGCCGATGTCCCCTTCGGCTGGGCCGAGGTCTCCTGCGGCGGCGTCGACGGCCAGGGCGCCTGCGTGCCTTTCGGCTCCACCGCAGTCTCGACCGGCTTCGGCTTGGGCGTCGGTTTACGCTTGACCATGCGATGGGGCGGCTTGGCTTTTGGCTTGGGTTTGACCCTCGACTGGTGCACCGGCACAGGCTTGCCGAGGTTAGACTGCCGCACCGGCTCGACCGGCGCGTTCTTCGCAGTCTGGGCCGCAGGCGTGCGACCGCCATCGCCGGGCGGCAGATCGTCAAGGCCAGGCGTCTTGTAGCCTTCCTTGTATTCCGGCGGAATGCCGTTGCTCACGCCGGGCACGCCTCCGGGGAACAGCAGTTCGCGCTTGCCCGGCAGCACCTTCTTCTTATTCAGGCCAAAAGGATCCAGGCTGTCGGGATCGAAACTGTCACAGCCGGCGAGCACCGGCGCGACCGCGACCAGAGCGACAAGCAAGGCGATACCGGGCAAGCGACGCATCGGTTCAGGTCCTCAGCTCTTGCCGCCCGCCTTGGCGGCAGGCTTGCTGTTGGGCTTGTTGTTGTTGTTGTTGTTGTTGTTGTTGTTGCTGCTGCGGCTGTTGCTGTCATTGGTTTTGGCCGAGCCGGCGATCAGCGCCGAAAGCACTTCGACGCGATTGCGCATGCCCGGCGAAGTTTCGGGATCACCCATGATCAGGTCGATGTAGTGCTGCGCCTCGGCGTAGTCGTGATGGCCCCAGGCTGACAACGCCAGCAGTTCCCGCGCGGTGGCGCGAAACGAATGACCGGGCTGTGCCACCGGCTCGAGCTTGCGCTTCAACTGGTCAAACGGAACCGTGTCGGCCTGCAGCATGCCAGCGCGCACGGTCGCGAGATCTTGCAACGCCGGGCTGATCGAGGGATCGGCGGTGAGCTTGTCATAAGCCTTCACCGCCTCGGCCGGCTTCTCCTTCACCAAGCCGGCGGCTGCACGAAAGCGCGCCAGCGTGCGGTAGCCGGAGGGCGCCTCGGCGGCGAGCTTGTCAAAGGCGGCTTCCGCCTCCTTCTGCTTGCCTTGCTCGCTCAAGGACACGGCGTGCTCGAATTGGGCGCCGGCGGTGGCGGCTTTCTTCGCCTGCCACCACTCATAGCCGCGCCACGCGCCGATACCGGCGACGATCAACACGGCCAGCGCGATCACGAAGATGCCGTAGCGGTCCCACAGCTGTTTGAGCCGTTCGCGACGTACTTCCTCGTTAACTTCACTAAAAATATCGGCCACGAAGCGCTCCCGACCCCATTAGCGCGGTGGATTTGAAGTTCGTTACATCACCCGCAGTGGGCCCGCAGACGAACTTCAAATCCAAAACCGCTCTAGAATCATAAGCTTGCTAGTGTCCTTTCAAATCCGAAGTTCGTGGGAAGCAAGCTGACCAATCTGACGAACTTCGGATTCGGGACACTAGCGGCACTATTTCCCCTCGCCCCCTGACGGGTGCGTGATTTGGGCCGTAACCTAGCCATGTGGCGACCACAAGGCAAAGGCCAAGTTTCATTAAATTTCAGTGATTTAGCTCTTTTTTCCCTTCATGGCATAGACATGCTCGGGGCCTGGGAAGGTGCGCGCGCGCACTTCCGCCGCATAATCCCCAATGGCCTGATCGATGCCGGGGCCGAGATTGCCGTAGCGCTTGACAAATTTGGGCACCCAGGGGGAGAGGCCCAGCATGTCTTCCATAACAAGCACTTGGCCGTCGCAGGCGGGGCTGGCGCCAATGCCGATGGTGGGGATGGGCACCGCCGCGGTGAGCTTGCGCGCCAGCGGTTCGGCCACCGCCTCGATTACCACCGAGAACGCACCGGCTTCCGACACCGCGATCGTATCGGCTTCGATGCGCGCCCAGTCGGCCTCTTCGCGCCCCTGGGCGCGGAACGAGCCAAGCACGTTGATCGCCTGCGGCGTGAGCCCGACATGAGCCATCACCGGCACGCCGCGCTCGACCAGGAAGCGGATTGTCTCGGCCATACGCTTGCCGCCTTCCAGCTTGATGGCGCCGCAACCGGTTTCCTTGAGGATGCGGACGGCGTTCATGAAGGCCTGCTCTTTGGAGGCCTCATATGAGCCAAACGGCATGTCGATCACCACCAGCGCTCGCTCGGAGCCGCGCATTACCGCGTGCCCCTGCAGGATCATCATGTCGAGCGTCACCGGCACGGTGGTTTCCATGCCATGCATCACCATGCCGAGCGAGTCGCCGACGAGAATGACGTCACAATGCTTGTCGGCAATGCGAGCGGTGTGCGCGTGATAGGAGGTGAGACAGACGACCGGCTCGCCGTTCTTGCGCGCGCGAATGTCGGGCGCGGTGAAACGGCGGATGTCTTTTTGAACCGACATTGCTTTACCTTCTTCTGCGCTTGATCTTATCCGAAAACTGGTGCCCATCCCCGATCAAGTCGAGGACATGCTTTTCGGAATTATGCGCGGCCGAATACGTTCACGCCGATCACATAGGGATGGAAGTAGAAGCCAAGCAGCAGATAGACAACCACGCCGATTGCTACAACGATGATGTCGTTGGTCCAGCCCGCCGGCGCCATCTGCGGACCCAAGTCGCTGCGCCGCTTGGCGGCGATGCGGGCATAGACCGCCCAGGCTAGGAACGAGCCGAACAGCAGCACGGAGCCAAGATCGCCGTTCACCAGCAGATGCGCGAAGGCCCAGACCTTGATGCCCGCGAGCATCGGATGCTTCGCCCACTTCTTGATATGGCTGGGGATGAAGGCGGCGATAATCAGCACCACCGAGATCAGCATCAAGCCGACGGTGACGTGACGCATAAAGGCCGGCGGCGACCAGAGTTGCACCCATTCGCCCGCCCGATACAGCGCAAAACCCGAGACGATTAGCGCCAGTCCCGCGAGCGACACCAGCGAGAATAATACACGATAACCGCCCTGCCCGACCCACTCGATCAGGGCCGCACGTTTTTTGCGCGCGGTGACAAATAGATGGCTGGCAAAGAACACCACCAGCCCGAGAATAAAGATCGCAAGGCCCATGTCATACCCGACAATGATTGACCGCCACGTAACGGCGGCGCAGTAGAAGGGAAGCCGGTACGCAATGCAAGCCGCGCCCCCGTATAGGAAATCAACGATGTCCGCAACGCCAGAAACCCTCAAGGAACCGCAACGCGAGACGGTCGTCGATGGCGAATACGACGTGGTCGTGCTTGGCGGCGGTCCAGCGGGGATCGCGGCCGCGGCGACCGCCGGCGGTCAGGGCCGCAACGTGCTGCTCGTCGAGCGCTACGGCTTTCTCGGCGGCATGGGTACCGCCGCCGGCGTCACCAATTTCTGTGGGCTGCACGCCAACGTACACGGCGAGATCAAACAGGTGGTGCATGGTGTCGCTGACGATCTGCTCAACGGCATCGACCGGCTTGGCGGCTTGAACGAGCCACACCGCGTGCTCGGCAAGATCAACGCGCAGGCATATGATACCGCCGCGTACAAATGCGCGGCCGACAATTTGCTGCTCACGCGCGGTGTCGAGCTTCGCTTCCACGCGCTCGCCGCGGGCGTGGTGATGGACACACCCCGCCGCATCAAGGCCCTGCTGATCGAAACCAAGTCCGGCCGGCGCGCCGTGCTCGGCCATACTTTCATCGACTGCTCCGGCGACGGCGATCTCGCCGCCTTCGCCGGCGCGCCGTTCGAAAAGGGCGATGCCGCCGGCTCCATGCTTTATCCAACAATGATGTTCCGCTTGAACGGTGTCGATGCGGCGGCAGCCGGCGAGGCCTGGCGCACGATCCCGACACTGATGGAGAAAGCAGAGAGGCGCGGCATGACATTCCCGCGCAAGGGCGCCATCGTGCGCCCGCAGAAGCATTCGAACGAGTGGCGGGTGAACGTCAGCCAGGTAAAGACCGACGATGGCCGCGCGGTCGACGGCACCGACGCGCGCGAACTGAGCTTCGGCGAAGTGGAAGGTCGCAAGCAAGCGCTGGACTTTTTCCAGTTCCTCAAGCGCGAAGCGCCGGGCTTTGCCGACGCCTATATCGTCGACATTCCACCGCAGCTTGGCGTGCGCGAGACGCGCCGGGTCAACGGCCACTACCAACTCACTGCCGATGATGTGCTTGGCTGCGCGAATTTCGACGACACCATCGGTGTCAACGGCTGGCCGATCGAGAACCATGTCGCCGGCGACGTCGTGTGGCGCTGGCCGGATATTCCCGGCTCGCGCGGCTTCAACCACCTGCCCTATCGAATGCTGGTGCCGCGCGGGTTCGACAACCTGCTGGTGGCGGGGCGCTGCGCGTCGATGACCCACGAAGGCCAGTCAGCGGCGCGCGTGAGTGGCGCTTGTTTCGCCATGGGTCAGGCCGCGGGAACCGCGGCACATCTTTCGCTTGCGCAAAGCTGTTCTTGTGCGGATATTCCCGTCGATCGGCTGCAGCAATTGCTGGAACAAGACGGCGCCTATCTCGGGCGAGATATCCGATAAATGGGGGAGGAAAATGTCATGCCCAAACGCTTCATATTGTCGCTTCTATTGTCGCTCGCAATGGCGGTGCCGGCGCTGGCGCAAACTTGGCCTGCTCACACCGTGCGCATCATCGTGCCGTTTGGCCCGGGCTCCACGCCCGACGTGGTGGCGCGGATGATCGCCGACGGACTCAAAGCGGAATATCCCGGCAGCAATTTCGTGGTTGAAAACAAGTCCGGCGCAAGCGGCAATCTCGGCACTGACGTCGTGGCGAAGTCAAAGCCCGACGGCTCGACCATCGGCATCAGCATCGGCGGGCCACTCGCCGTCAACACGCTTTTGTTCAAACACCTGCCCTACGACCCGGGCAAGGACATCGCCGCCGTTACCCAACTCATCACCCAACCGAGCGCGCTCGCCGTGAGCCCGTCGCTGAAGGTCAATTCGGTCGCCGAACTGATCAAGCTGTTGAAAGCCAACCCGGGCAAATACAACTTCGCTTCCATCGGCACCGGCTCGTTGTCGCAACTCGCCATGGAAGCGATTGCGCAGAAGTCCGGCACTAAGATCGTCCACATCGCGTACAAGGGCTCGCCAAACGCGATCCTTGCCGTCATTCGCGGCGACGCGCAGATGGCCTGCATGCCAGCGATTTCAGTCCTGGCGCAGTCGAAAGCCGGCAAGGTGAAGATGTTGGCGGTGTCGACCCCGAAGCGCTCGCCGTTCCTGCCCGATGTGCCGACCCTGAAGGAAAGCGGCATCGACGTCGAAGCCGACGCCTGGATGGGGCTCATCGCGCCGGGCGGCACGCCCAAAGCGATGGTCGACCGGATCAACAAGGACGTGGTCAAGATCATCAAGTCGCCGGCGGTCGCGAAGAAACTCGCCACGCATCTGATGGTGCCGGTGGGCTCAAGCCCGGAACAATTCCGGGCCCAGATCAATAGCGAGATCACGCGCTGGGGTCCGGTGATAAAGGCGGCGCATCTGGAGAAGCATTAAGCGACGGTGCGCGGCATCGCTCCGCTTGCCGCGAGCGCCATGCAACACTAAAGGACGTGGCGGCGCTTATGCCGCCGCGTCTTTGACGTCCTTGATGTCGGTGAATTCGATGCCGGGCGCGCGTTCGCGGGTGTAGTCAAGGATGAACTGGCTGCGCGCCATGAACACGCGATCCCCGTCGAGATCCTCCGCAACGCTCGAATAGTTGGCTTGCACGAAGTCGTCGATCTTCTTGCGGTCGCCGCAGGCGATCCAGCGTGCAAGTTGGAATTCCGGCTGCTCGAAGCCGATGTCGAGGCCGTATTCACCCTTCAGCCGCGTTTTCAACACGTCGAGCTGCAACAGGCCGACCACGCCGACCAACGCCGGCGCGCCGTCGATCGGGCGAAAGACCTGCACCACGCCCTCTTCCGCCATCTGCTGCAGCGCTTCCTTCAGCTTCTTCGCCTTCATCGGATCGCCGAGCTTGACGCGCCGCAGGATTTCCGGCGCGAAGTTCGGCACGCCGAGGAACGCGATGTCCTCGCCTTCGGTGAGCGTGTCGCCGATGCGCAAGGTGCCGTGGTTGGGGATGCCGACCACATCGCCGGCATAGGCCTCGTCAGCGATCGAACGATCCTGCGCGAAAAAGAACTGCGGTGCCGACAGCGTCATCGGCTTGCCGGTGCGGATGAGCTTGGCCTTCATGCCGCGGTTGAGCTTGCCCGAGCAAAGCCGCGCGAATGCGATGCGGTCGCGGTGGTTGGGATCCATATTGGCCTGGATCTTGAACACGAAGGCCGTCATCGTGTTTTCGTGGGCGTCAATCTTGCGCGTGTTCGACGCCTGCGCCCGCGGCGGCGGCGCAAGCGCCCCGAGTGCATCGAGCAGGTCTTTGACGCCGAAATTCTTCAGCGCAGAGCCGAAGAATACCGGCGTCAGATGGCCTTCGCGGAAGGACGTAAAATCGAACGGCCGGCAAGCCTCTTTCACCAGATCGAGTTCTTCGTGAATGGCGGCCGCGTCAAGCATCGGATTCTTGGCGGCAAGCGCCGGCAAATCGAGCGGCTGCGGCTCAACCGTCTTGCCGTCCTCGGCGATCAGCCGCATCTCGCCGGTGACGAGATCGTAGGTGCCGGCGAAGTCGCGCCCGCGCCCGATCGGCCAGGTCATCGGCGCGGTGTCGAGCGCCAGCGTCTTTTCGATCTCGTCGAGAATTTCGAAGGGATCGCGGCTCTCGCGATCCATCTTGTTGATGAAGGTGACGATCGGGATGTCGCGCAGCCGGCAGACTTCGAACAGCTTGCGGGTGCGCGCCTCGATGCCCTTGGCGGCGTCGATCACCATCACCGCGGAGTCCACCGCGGTGAGGGTGCGGTAGGTATCTTCCGAGAAGTCCTCGTGGCCCGGCGTGTCGAGCAGATTGAAGACGCGGCCGTCGTAATCGAAGGTCATCACCGAGGTGACCACCGAGATACCGCGCTCGCGCTCGATCGACATCCAGTCGGAGCGAGTCGAGCGGCGGTCGCGCTTGGCCTTGACCTGGCCGGCGAGGTTGATGGCGCCGCCAAACAGCAGAAGCTTCTCGGTCAGCGTGGTCTTGCCGGCGTCCGGGTGGGAGATGATGGCAAACGTACGCCGACGCTCGACTTCCGCGGCGAGCGGGGTCAATGGCGTCGAATTGGGCGTCGAATTGGCCACGGAATCGGGCACAGAATCGGCGGCGGCAAGCGGCTTGTTCATGGGCCGGATGTGGCAGGGAAAACCGGCCGGATCAAGGGGCGAAGGCGGGGTGCCTCAACCTCCGATCACATTCCGGCGAGTACCGCACTGCGCCGATCCGGCCGTGCTAACCTCCGGCTCATGATTTTGCGTGCAACGGCGCTGGCTGTGTTCGTCCTCTCCGCCGCAGCGTCGGCGTGGGCGTGGTCGCCCGCGGAGAACGCCCAACTCAAAACCGGCGAGCCGGTGGTCGTGCTCGCGCCGGCGCCCGGCGGAGACGCCACCAAAATCCACGCCGCCATCGACATCGCCGCGCCAGCCACCGCGATCTGGTCGATCATGACCGACTGCAGCCGGGCCCTGCGCTTCGTCCCGGGGCTGGAAAGCTGTCGGGTCATCAAACGCGATCCCGCCGGCCGCTGGGACATCCGAGAGCACCAGATTGCCTGGATGTGGTTCCTACCCCGGGTCCACAGCGTATTCCGCTCCGACTACGATCCGCCCGCGCGCCTGCGGTTCCGCCGCATCGCCGGAACGCTCGCGCGCAACGACGGTGAATGGCGGCTGACCCCGCTCGTGGGCGGCGGCACCCGGCTGAACTATGACGCCATCATGGCGGCTAGCATTCCAGCGCCGGATTTCATAGTCGAAAGCGCGCTCAGACGCGACATCGCCACCGTACTGAGACGGCTGAAGCACGAATGCCAGACCGCGACCGCCAAACCGTAGCGACCGTCGCGCACTATCGGGATTTCAGCGCAAGTTCGGTGCCGCCACGGTTTGAATGCGGAGGGACGCTATTATCACTTGGCGAAGGCGGCGCTGTAGTCGTCAGGCTTGAAGCCGACCAGCAGCTTGCCGCCGGAAAGCTCGAGCACCGGCCGCTTGATCATCGACGGCTGCTTGAGCATCAGCGCGATGGCCTTATTCTCGGTGAGGCCTTCCTTGTCCTTGTCGGGCAATTTCTTGAAGGTGAGCCCGGCGCGGTTGATGAGCGTCTCCCATCCGGCTTTCTTGGCCCAGCGTTCGAGCTTGTCCTCGTCGACGCCGGCGCTCTTGTAGTCGTGGAAGGCATAGTCGACATCGTGCTTGTCGAGCCAGGCGCGCGCCTTTTTCATCGTGTCGCAGTTCTTGATGCCGTAGATGGTGATGGATTGGGCCATGCGATCTCCGCTTTTGCGGGCGATTTTTTAGCGCTGCCCCCTCCCACGGCAAGGCCGGATGCCGCTCTGTTCACCGCTTTTTGCCTAACCTCGAAATTAGCCCCGACAGGTTTTCTCTCCCCCACCCCTGCTCCCAAACTGCCCTTGACGGATTCGGACGCTCGTCCTATGGTCCCTAGGGCACGCGTCCGAACTCGGTCCGCGGCGGCTGAGAGCGGCTATTTCATGAGCGACCAACCAACCCGCGATCAGATCATCGAAGCCGCCGATCAGCTCTTCTATCGGCAGGGTTACGAGCACACCTCATTCGCTGACATTGCGGATGTCGTGCGGATCTCGCGCGGCAACTTCTATTATCACTTCAAGACCAAGGACGAGATCCTGGATGCCGTGATAGCGGCGCGGCTGGCCAGCACCCAAATAATGTTGGACCAGTGGGAACGCGAAGGGCCTAGCCCCGCCGAGCGCATCCGCAGCTTCATCAACATTCTGATCGCCAATCGCGCCGACATCAAACGCTTCGGCTGCCCGGTCGGCACGCTTTGCACCGAGTTGGCGAAGCTCGATCACAGCTCGCAAGACGAAGCCAACAAGCTATTCACACTGTTCCGGATCTGGTTGCGCCGGCAATTCACCCTGCTCGGCCGCAAGACGGACGCCGATGTGCTGGCCATGCATCTCCTCGCCCGCAGCCAGGGCGTCGCCACGCTCGCCGCCGCCTTTCAGGACGAGAAGTTCATCCGGCAGGAAGTCAAGCAAATGGACGCGTGGCTGGATTCGTGCCTCAAGAGCGCGGCGCTGAAAGCAAGCGAGAACCACCGCGCCAAGACAACCCCCTAGGAGAAAGTCAGATGTTTATCGTGCTGCTCAAGTTTTCGGGCAACAAGGCCCAGGCCGGCCAGTTCATGGATAGTCACGAGGCCTGGCTGAAGCGCGGTTTCGACGATGGCGCATTCCTGCTGTCCGGGAGCCTGAAGCCGCAAGGCGGCGGTGGCATCATGGCGTACAACATTTCGCGCGACGATCTTGAGACACGCATGAGCGACGACCCGTTCGTCGCGCACGATGTCGTCGCCCCCGATATCATTGAACTTGAGCCGTCGCTGCGGCAGCCCTCGCTTAACGGCTTGCTCTGATAGCGTCCCAGGCAAGCAGCCTCCAATAGCAACCCGCTATGCAATGATGGCGCCGTAGGGCGCATGCAAGTCGACGTCAGGAGAAATGAAAATGAACGACGCCACTGAATACGTGCCGCCCAAGGTCTGGACCTGGATCAAGCCCAGCGGCGGCCAGTTTGCCAACATCAATCGCCCAATCGCCGGACCGACGCACGAGAAGGAATTGCCGGTCGGCCGTCATCCCCTGCAGCTTTACTCGCTGGCCACGCCGAACGGCCAGAAGGTAACAATCATGCTCGAGGAGCTCCTCGCGCTCGGGCACAAGGGCGCGGAGTACGACGCCTGGCTGGTCAGGATCCACGACGGCGAACAGTTCGGCAGCGGCTTTGTTGCGGTCAACCCCAATTCCAAGATCCCGGCGCTCATGGACCGCAGCGGCCCGAAGCCGATCCGAGTGTTCGAAACCGGCGCTATCCTGATGTATCTCGCTGAAAAGTTCGGCGCCCTGCTGCCGACCGACCCTGCCCCGCGCGCGGAATGTCTGTCGTGGTTGTTCTGGCAGATGGGCAGCGCGCCCTATCTCGGCGGCGGTTTCGGCCATTTCTATCACTACGCGCCGACCAAAATCGAATATGCCATCGACCGCTTCGCCATGGAGGTCAAGCGCCAGATGGACGTGCTCGACCGCCAGCTGGCGGAGAATGAATATGTTGCCGGCGACAGCTACACGATCGCCGACATCGCGATCTTCCCCTGGTACGGCGGCATGGCCAAAGGCCTCCGCTATGAGGCCGGCGAGTTCCTGAGCGTGCATGAATACAAGAACGTCGTGCGCTGGGCCGACATGCTGTCGGCGCGGCCGGCGGTCAAACGCGGCAACATGGTCAACCGCATCAGGGGCGAGGCTTCGGGGCAGTTGCACGAACGCCATGACGCGGGCGACTTCGAGACGAAGACGCAGGATAAGGTGGCGACGGCGGGTTGAGCGGCGCTGCTGAGGTTTGGAGTTGAGGGACCGCACCCCCCTCACTCCCACTCAATCGTCCCGGGGGTTTCGAGATCACGTCCAGCTCACTGCTTAAAACAATGCTCGCGGTGCCATTGTAGGAATTGCGGGTGAGGTCGGTCGGAACTTCGGGAGGGCGGGAACGCACGTCCGGAACTATTAATGAACGATCGTATGCTTTCTGGGTCGTTCGCTTGCCGAGAAATAAAAATCTCAAGATCGTCGGATAAGCTAATTAGGCCACGATCAAACATCCAATGCGCTGTGCCAGAAAGCGCAATTCCGTTGCTCACAATATTAGGCCCACTTGCCTCGACCGGACGGATATGGCCGCCGCGACCTCCGCGCGCCCACCGCCATTGATGAAACTTAGCCCTGTAACAGCGCAGCGTTGGTCATAAGCGCGCAATACGATCCTCCGGAAAACACGATCCCGCACAATCCTCGACACGGTGAAATTCGTACGGCCGCGTTCATCAAACTCAAACGGCGCTTGGTCCTCTCGAAATTCGGACGGCGGCGGAAGCTCGCCACTGCGTGGGATTACCGGCGCGGACTCTTTCAAACCAAACTCGACGATACGCTTGAAATCGTCTGGTGAAATTGGGCGGACCGCCGATTGCGCGCGGCCGGAGATTCGCCCTTGTTCATTCAGAATACCTCGTTCAACGAGTCCGGCTTCATCGCTAAACGGCACAGGCGCCGCGAAATCGAGATGGCTTCCCGGCTCTATAAGAGCCAAGTGCATTCCTGGCGCTCCAGGATCAGGAATGACCTGCTGAATTTTGGCGACAGCAAAGTATCCACGAGTACCGACAACTTTCCGAGGTTCATAATAAATAATCCAATCGCCTATGCAGGTGTTCACGCGACCAAGATATTGGCTTGGAAATTGATAACGCTCAGCCGGGCTGTCGTCGTATATTGAATCTGAGCGATGAACAAAAACCCCAAACCCCATAGTCTTTATGTCCAATCTATTCGCGTCGACATTTAACGCGCGCCGCACCGGCTTTTTTACGGCTGACCTCAAAGGGTCAGATTGACCGCTACTCCCACTCAATTGTGCCCGGCGGCTTGGACGTCACGTCGTAGACCACGCGGTTGACGCCCTTGACCTCGTTGATGATGCGGGTGGCGACCATGCCGAGAAACCGCATGTCGAAGGGATAGAAGTCGGCGGTCATGCCGTCGGTCGAGGTCACCGCGCGCAGGCCCACCACATACTCGTAAGTGCGGAAGTCGCCCATGACGCCGACGGTCTTCACCGGCAGCAGCACGGCGAAGGCCTGCCAGATGTCGTCGTACTGCCCGGTACGGCGGATTTCCTCGATGTAGATCTCGTCCGCGAACCGCAGGATATCGAGCTTCTCGCGCGTGATGGCGCCGGGCACGCGGATGGCGAGCCCCGGCCCCGGGAACGGATGACGTCCGACGAAGGCCTCCGGCAATCCCAATTCGCGGCCGAGCGCCCTCACCTCGTCCTTGAACAATTCGCGCAGCGGCTCGACCAGCTTCATGTTCATGCGCTCGGGCAGGCCGCCGACATTGTGGTGCGACTTGATGGTGACCGAGGGCCCGCCGGTGAACGACACGCTTTCGATCACGTCCGGGTAGAGCGTGCCTTGAGCGAGGAATTCGGCCGGTCCTTGCCCATCCTTTGCGATCTTCTTGGCCTCGTCCTCGAACACGTCGATGAACAATTTGCCGATGGTCTTGCGTTTGACTTCCGGGTCCTCGACGCCTTCCAGCGCATCGAGAAAAGTGTCGGCCGCATCCACGTGAACGAGCGGAATATTGTAGCTGTCGCGGAACATCATGACGACCTTCTGCGCTTCGCCGAGCCGCATCAGGCCATGATCGACCAGCACGCAAGTGAGCTGATCGCCGATCGCTTCATGGATCAGCACGGCGGCCACCGCCGAGTCGACGCCGCCGGAGAGCCCGCAGATCACCCTGCCCTTGCCGACCTGCGCGCGGATCTTCTCGATCGCCTCGTCCTTGAAGGCGCGCATGGTCCAGTCGCCGGTAAGCCCCGCGATCTTACGCACGAAATTGCGCAGGATCGCCGCGCCATGCGGCGTGTGCATCACTTCAAGATGGAATTGCGTGGCGTAGAACTTCCGCGCGTCGTCGCCGATGATAGAGATCGGCGACCCGGACGCGCGGCCCAGCACCCTAAACCCCGGCGGCGGTTCGGTGACGCGGTCGCCGTGGCTCATCCAGACCGGATATTTCTGCCCCTTCTCCCACACGCCTTCAAACAGCGGGCTGTCGGCGGTGACTTCGACTTCGGCGCGGCCGAACTCGCGGTGGTGGCCGGCTTCCACCTTGCCGCCGAGCTGCTGGGCCATGGCCTGCTCGCCATAGCAGATGCCGAGCACCGGGACGCCGGCGTCATAAATCGCCTTGGGCGCGAGCGGCGCGTCCTTGTCGAGCACCGAGGCCGGCCCGCCGGAGAGGATCACCGCCTTCGGCTTCATCTCGCGGAAGGCCTGTTCCGCCTTCTGGAACGGGACGATCTCCGAATAGACCTTCTCCTCGCGCACCCGGCGGGCGATGAGCTGGGTGACCTGGGAGCCGAAATCGACGATGAGGATTTTGTCGTGCATGGCCGCGGTTGTTGCCCGAATCGAGCGAAAAAGCGGGCGCGCCAAGCCGTTCGGGGCGGCTTTTTGCGAGTATTCGAGCGCCGGGTCAAGCCCGCGGAAAGACCGGGGGTAACCCGATGTTAGCCCCGATTGTGCATAGAAAACGCCACAATACCGGCTTTTACACAGTTGCCGCTTAAAGAGCGCGAGCCGGCATCTGGGAATGCGAACCATGGCTTTCGAAACCGAGCGCTTGCGCGTGCCGGTCGCCGCCGCGGGCCAAGTGGCGCAGCGCGCCGCGCTGTTCCGCGAGAGCCTGCCGGCAATCGCCGAGCGCTGGGCGCTGGGACTCGCCTGGTCGCTGATGCCGAGCCGCATCCGCGGCGTGCCCGGCTTGGCGAAGCTCTGCTTCGATGAATTCCTCAGCCCGGACTACGCCCTGCCCGACCCGGAGCGCGCGCTCGATCAGCCGCCGGGGCTTGCCGGCGTCGTGCACGAGCTGTCGTTGCCGACGCTGCTTTCCGCCTACCGGCGCGGGCTCTACCCGCTGGCGCACGTGCCGCCGCTGAAATGGTGGTCGCCGCCGGAGCGCTCGGTGCTGCTGTTCGAACATGCGCACATTTCCAACAACCAGCGCCGGCTGATGCGCCAGGGCCACTACACGGCGACCTTCGACCGCGACTTCGAGCAGGTGATTGCAGCCTGCGCGGCGCGCCGCACTGGGCGCTGGCATCTCACCTGGATCACCCCGCGCATCATGCGCGTCTACGCCGAAGCGTTTGACGCCGGCCATGCGCATTCGTTCGAGGTTTGGAATAAGGCGGGCGAACTGGTCGCCGGCGGCTACGGCCTCGGTATCGGCGCGGCGTTCACCTCGGAGTCGCAGTTCTTCCGCGAGCCTAACTCATCAAAAATTGGCATGATGGTGCTGAACTGGCACTTGGCGCACTGGGGCTACCAATTCAACGACGGCAAGCTGATGGGCCCGCTCTGGCATTCCTTGGGCTTTCGCGACATGGCGCGGCGCGACTACCTCACGCGCCTGGGCGGCGCGGCGAACGCCCCCGGCAAGCCCGGGCGCTGGCAGGTCGAGGCCGATCTCGAAACAGTGTCGCGCTGGAATCCGAGCGCCGGGCGCACGTAGCGGCGCACGCTATCGCGCAGGCGGCGGCCCGGGATTGGGGATCAGCGCCGGCGGCACTGGGTGATCATGATCGGTCCGATGCGCCGGCACATCGCTCACCGCCGTCGCAGGCGGCAAAGGCGGCGCGGCTTGCACCTGGACCGGCAACGGCTTGCCCATCGGGGCCGCAACGGGTCGAATGGCGGCGGCCGGCGCCAGCGATACCGGGATTTCCGCGGCTTGCGCGCGAGCCACGGGTGCATGCTCGACCAGAGCGCGACGAACCGCGGCGAGCCAATCGGCGTCCGCGTTGGAACGGACGGGCTTGGCGTCGATAGCAACCGGCGTCGACTTCGCCGTGACGCGCTTTTCGGATTCGGTCTGGCGCGCATGCAGAGCGCGCTGGGCAGACGCCACGCGCGGACTATCCTGGACCTGCTTTTCGGGCTTCGTGTCCTTAGCCACAACGGCCGGCTTCGCCAACAGTGTCCTGAAGGCGGCGACCGCATCGGGATCGACCGCGCCGCAGGAATGCTCGAAGGTCGTCACGTCGCGGCGCACCAGCAAGCGCAGGGTGGCGGCGTCCGCGCTCTTGTCCAGCATCGAGATGATGTTTGCGCGCAACCCGCCGCAGCTCGCCTCCGGCGAGAAATTGGCGCGGTAGATCGAATAGCCGCTGGCAAGGCCGATCGGGATGCCCAAGACCGTGCCGACGATTTGCAGCCCGGCAATAAACCGGGCGAACCGGGTCGGGGGCGACACGGAATGACCGCCGGCATGGCCGGTGGGCGGGGATAACGGTGCATCCGGCGCCCCATGATCGAGGATGGGATCGCGTCGAGCCGCCAACATTGCAGGAGTCCTTAAAGAACGAAAACACGGCCCAAAGGCGCCGCGCTTCCGCAAATCACGAAATCATCGCGGAGAATTTGAGCCGGGATTTGGGCGCAATCAGGGAATTCCCCTTAATGCCCGCTTTATGGCGTCAACTGTTGCGGGCCAGCACCGAAACAAAGAAGCCGTCGGTGCCGGTGGTCCGCGGCGTCATCAATATTCCTTCGTCGGAAAAGCGCGCGGCCTTGGCGAACAGGAGCGCGCGTCCGTCGAGCGCGGCGGCAACCTCGGCCGGCGGCCGCACCGCGAATTCGGGATGGCGGCGCACGAACGAATGCACCTGATCGCCGTTCTCGGCATCGAGCACCGAACAGGTGATATAGGCGATGCGCCCGCCCGCTCGGAGGAGCGGCAGCGCGCGCTCGAGAATCTCGGCCTGCTCTTTGGTGCGCTGCTCAAGCGCGCCTGGGCGCATGCGCCATTTGGCGTCCGGGTTGCGCCGCCAGGCCCCAGTCCCCGTACAAGGTGCGTCGATCAGTACCAGGTCGAGGCGACCCGCGAGATCGTCGAGCTCAGTGCCGACCGACTTGGGCGTGCGCACCTGCACGTTACGGGCGCCGGAACGCTTGAGCCGGTCGTGGATGGGAGCAAGGCGCCGCTTGTCATCGTCGGTGGCGTAGAGCTGGCCTTTGTTCTCCATCATTGCGGCGAGCGCCAGCGTCTTGCCGCCAGCGCCGGCGCAGAGGTCGAGCACCTGCTCGCCGGACTTGGCGCCGCTGAACAGAGTGGCAAGTTGCGAACCTTCGTCCTGAACCTCGACCACGCCTTTGAGGAAGGCCGGTTCGGCATGAATCGCCGGGCTCTTGGCATCAGCCGATAGACGAATGCGCAGGCCCCACGGCGACCAGCGAGTCGGCTCGGGGGCGAGATCGGCCAGCTTGGCGGCGGCGGCCTCGCGCTCGGCCTTCAGCGTGTTGACGCGCAGGTCGAGCGGCGCGCGCGAGGCGAGAGCGGCCCCCTCTTCCGCGCGGTCGTCACCGAAAGCCCGGTCGAGATGAGCGTCAAGCCAGTCCGGATAATCGCCGGCAACGTAAGGCGGCGCCCCGGCCATATCGATGGCATCAAGGCTTCTGCGTTCCTCGTCGCCCAACGCCTTCGGCGCAAAGCGCTCGCCACTCGCCAGCCGTGCGATCGCCTCCGTGTCGAGACCGCGCTCGCGCTTGAGCATTCCAAGGAGGACCGCGCGCGCGCTGTCGGCGCCCATGAGCCAGGCGCTGGAGGCGCGCCGGCGCAGCGCGTCGTAAAGAAGCCCGGCGATGGCAGCTCGGTCGCCAGAACCGGCGAAGCGATGGCTCACGCCCCAGCTTTTGAGGGCGTCGGCCGCCGGCCGACGTTCCTGTTCGATTGTCGCGAAGACTTCGATGGCGGCGGCAAGCCGCGCGGCCGGCGTCATGGCACACCCAAGAGAATGCGCACGACGAAGATCGCCCACATCGCGATCAGCACCAGAGCGCCGACGCCATAGATCGTGCCGCGCTGCATGACGCGATTGCTGGTGGTGTGGATGAAGGCGTGACCCAGCCGCGTCACGACGAAGGCCCAGGCGAGCACAACAAAGAGCAAGTCGGCATGGCGGGTGATAATTTCGAGCACCGTCAGCAGATAGAACAGCAACGGCAATTCGAATTGGTTGCTGAAGGCATTCCCGATCTGCAGCGTGCGCTTGGGCCAGTGGCGCTCGCGCAGCGCGATCTGCGCAGGGCTTACCGCGCCGCTCTTGAGATCGTTGTTGCGCAGATAGCCGAGCCACAGCAGCAGGCCGAGGGTCAGGGCGACCTCGACGAACAGGGGCAAGAGGATGGCGCGGATGGACATAAACGATAACGATCCTGAGTGCGGGCACGGGAGCGGCCTGCGCTCTAACAGATCGGAGTGACCCGCGCCATACAGGACGAGGGGGGTCAACCGGGCAAGCCCCAGGCCGGCGGAGCCTATGAATTCGGCTGCCGGGTGCAGGCGCATGAGTTGCGGGGATGGGGTAATATGGGGGCGAACGACCGGCGCCAAAGGCAACATCCGCACCCATGCAAAAATTTCCGGCGAGCTTCCATACCAAGAATATCAAAGCCAATGGCGCGACGATCCATGTCCGGGTCGGCGGCAAGGGACAAGCGGTCGTGCTGCTACACGGATTCGGCGACACCGGCGACATGTGGGCGCCCGTGGCCAAGGCTCTCTACCAAGACCACACGGTCGTCGTGCCGGACCTGCGCGGCTTCGGCCTCTCCTCGCACCCCAAGGGCGGCTACGACAAGAAGACGCAAGGCCGCGACATAGAGGCGGTCATGGACAACCTCAAGATCAACAAGGCCGCGCTCATCACCCACGACATCGGCAACATGGTCGGCTACGCGCTGGCGGCGCAATTTCCGGACCGCGTGACCCGCTGGGTGATCATCGACGCGCCGCTGCCCGGTATCGGTCCCTGGGAGGAGATCATCCATAGCCCGGCTTTGTGGCATTTCAATTTCCGCGGTCCCGATGTCGAACGCCTGGTCAAAGGCCGCGAACGCATCTATCTCGACCGCTTCTATAACGAGCTGTCGGCCAATCCGAAGGCGATCGGCGAAGCGACGCGCCGGCACTATGCCCGACTTTATGCGCGGCCGGGCAATATGCACGCCGCATTCAATCAGTTCGCCGCCTTCATAAAGGACGCGGAAGATAACAAGGTGCTGGCGGCCAAAGGCAAGCTGGCCGTGCCGGTGCTGGCGCTCGGCGGCGACCATTCCTTCGGCACGCAGATGGCGGATATCATGCGGCTGGTCGCAAGCGACGTGAGCAGTGGCGTCATAACGAATTCGGGCCACTGGGTGATGGAAGAGCAGCCCCAGCAAACCACGGCGAAGATCACCGCCTTCATCGAGAAAAAGAGTTGAGCCGCAGGCGGCCCTGGTCGGTGTTACCGGCTGCCCGGATAGTTGGGGCTCTCGCGGGTGATGGTCACATCGTGCACGTGGCTTTCGCGCAAGCCCGCACCCGAGATGCGCACGAATTCCGCCTTGCCGTGGAATTCCTCCAGCGTCTTGGCGCCGACGTACCCCATGGCGGCGCGTAAGCCCCCGGCGAGTTGGTGCAGCACATTAGCGACCGGGCCCTTATAGCCAACTTGTCCCTCGACGCCTTCCGGCACCAGCTTGAGCGCGTCCTTGATGTCCTGCTGGAAATAGCGGTCGGCCGAACCACGCGCCATGGCGGCGACCGAGCCCATGCCGCGGTAGCTCTTGTAGGAGCGGCCCTGGTAGAGAAACACCTCACCCGGCGTCTCGTCAGTGCCGGCGAGCAACGAGCCTACCATGGCGCAGTCGGCGCCGGCGGCGAGCGCCTTAGCGAGGTCGCCGGAGAACTTGATGCCGCCGTCGGCGATCACCGGCACACCGGCTGCCTTGGCTGCATCAACGCAATCCATCACCGCGGTGAGCTGCGGCACGCCAACACCCGCGACGATGCGCGTGGTGCAGATCGAGCCGGGGCCGATGCCGACCTTGATCGAGTCGGCCCCGGAATCGATCAGCGCCTTGGCGCCCTCGCCGGTGGCCACGTTACCGGCAACCACCTGCACCGCGTTGGACAGCTTCTTGATGCGGGTCACCGCCTCGAGCACGTAACGCGAATGACCGTGGGCGGTGTCAACCACGACGAGGTCGACGCCGGCCGCGATCAGCGCCTCGGTGCGGGCGAAGCCCTTGTCGCCGACCGTGGTGGCGGCGGCGACGCGCAGGCGTCCCTGATCGTCCTTGCAGGCGTTGGGATTGGCCACCGCCTTCTCAATGTCCTTCACCGTGATCAGGCCAACGCAGCGATACTGGTCGTCGACCACCAGGAGCTTCTCGATGCGGTGCTGATGCAGCAGGCGCTTGGCCTCGTCCTGGCTCACGCCCTCGCGCACGGTGACGAGCTTGTCCTTGGTCATCAGCTCGGACACCTTCTGGCGCGGATCAGTGGCAAAGCGCACGTCGCGGTTGGTCAGGATGCCGACCAGTCGGCCGGCTTTGCCGTTGCCGCCACCCTCCACCACCGGAATGCCGGAGATGCGGTTCTCCTTCATCAGGTCGAACGCGTCTTGCAGCGTCGCCGTGGGCGCGATGGTGAGCGGGTTCACCACCATGCCGGATTCGAATTTCTTCACCTGGCGCACCTGCGCCGCCTGCTGATCGGGATCGAGATTGCGGTGGATGACCCCCAGGCCGCCCGCCTGCGCCATGGCGATGGCCATGGCGGCTTCCGTCACCGTGTCCATGGCGGAGGCGACGATCGGCACGTTCACCGGGATCGAGCGGGTAATGAAGGATCGAACATCAACGTCGCCGGGCAGCACTTCCGACAGGCCGGGCCTGATCAGGACGTCGTCGAAAGTGAGCGCTTCGCGCGGATTAGCGTTATTTCTTTCAGATCTTGTGCCAGCCATGCCAACTCCCAGTGTCCCCCCAAAAAGAGGTTCGAGGCCGACGGCCCGGAGGCTGATAAGAACGCCCGTTGCGAGGAGGTTCCTCGCCCGAAGTCACGGCCCGCTTTTGGGTTGGCGTGGGTCAGTAGCACGGGTTAACGGCAATTCCTAGGCCATTTCCAGCTCAGTTGGGGATGGCTGTTATGAGGGGACATCGCGGCCGCGTGGGCTTTCTTCCGTCGTCACTTTGCGGTTCAAGAGGCCGACCGCCGCCGCCCTGCCGAGTTCTTCTTATGCACATGGTCTTGTCCGAAAACCGGTGCCACCCTCGGATCAAGTCCGAGGGCAAGCTTTTCTGGACCACGCATTTTGCGGTGCGCATGGTCTTGGCCGAAAACCGGGGCCCACTTTTCGGGACCATGCGCTGATGCCCATTCCGCGCGAGCGCATCGTCCCGCTGATCATCGCGGTCGCCCTGTTCATGGAGAACATGGACTCGACCGTGATCGCCACCGCGCTGCCGGCGATCGCGCGCGACATCGGCGCCAATCCGCTGGCGCTCAAGCTCGCCATTACCTCCTACCTGCTGTCATTGGCGATCTTCATCCCGGCGAGCGGCTGGACCGCCGACCGCTTCGGCGCCCGCGCCGTGTTCCGCGCCGCTATCGCCGTATTCATGCTCGGCTCTATCGGCTGCGCGCTGTCGAACTCGCTGACCGACTTCGTCATCGCGCGCATCGTGCAGGGCATGGGCGGGGCCATGATGACGCCGGTCGGCCGCACGGTGCTGATCCGCAGCGTGCCTAAACGCGACCTGGTCAATGCCATGGCTTGGGTGACGGTCCCGGCACTGGTCGGGCCGGTACTGGGGCCACCGGTCGGCGGCTTCATCACGACCTACGCCACCTGGCACTGGATCTTCATCATCAACCTGCCGATCGGCGTCCTCGGAATTGGGCTCGCCACCCGCTACATCGAGGACATCCGGGCCGAGGCGCTCGAACGGTTCGACCTGATGGGCATGGTGCTCGCCGGCACTGGCATCGCCGGGGTCGCCTTCGGGCTGTCGGTGCTGGGGCTCGACTTCCTGCCGTGGACCACGGTGGCCGCGCTGATCGTCGGCGGGTCGATCTTCATCGCCGCCTATCTGGTCCACGCCAAGCGCACGCCCGCGCCGCTGATCGACCTCACTTTGTTCCGGCTGCCCACCTTCCGCGCCAGCGTTACCGGCGGCTTCCTGTTCCGGCTGGGCATCGGCGCGCTGCCGTTCCTGTTGCCCCTGCTGCTGCAGCTCGGATTCGGCATGACGCCGTTCGGCTCAGGCCTTATCACCTTCACCTCGGCGATCGGGGCCATGGGCATGAAGGCGGCGGCCGCGACCATCCTGCGCCGCTTCGGCTTCCGCACCATCCTGGTGGTTAATTGCCTGGTGAGTGCGGCCTTCCTCGCCGCATGCGCCGCCTTCACGAAAACAACGCCGGTCGCAGTGATGGTGACGCTGCTGGTGGTCGGCGGATTCTTCCGCTCACTACAGTTCACCTGCATCAACACCATCGCTTATGCCGAAGTCGAGCCGGCCCGCGTCGGCCGGGCCACCTCGCTCGTCACCGTGTCGCGGCAACTGGCGCTGTCGGCTGGGGTTGCGTTCGGCGCCTTGGCGGTGGAATTGGTGGTGAGATACCGCGGCGGCGGCGGCCCGCTCGTCGCGGCCGATTTTTCGCCGGCATTTCTGGCGGTGGCGCTGGTTTCGACGCTTTCCTTGATCATTTTCGCGCGGCTTCCAGCCGATGCCGGGTCGGAACTGTCCGGCCGCCCGGCAGCCGGAGGGCTTTAGCCCGGCCAATTGAGCGCCGGTGCAAAGGTCCGACCTTAACCAAGATTGCAACTTGAGCGGCTGGTCCGTGCGCCGACCTATGGACAAGCCATTGGTATAAAAGGTATTTTTTCAACTCTCCGGAGCTAATGTGCGAGGCGATCCGTATGCGTGCGATCCAGCCTTCATGGCTGCAACGGACCACCGTGATCGCCGCGTTGGTCGCCGCCGGCGTATGGTCCGCGGCGGCTCACGCCATCAGCCGCAGCGACGCCCTCACCTGCTCGAACCAGGACCGCAACCACATCGCGGCGCGCATCGCCGCCTGCAGCCGCATGGTCAGTTCCGGCCGCCTGCATGGCAAACCGCTCGGCGTTGCCTATGCGCTGCGCGGCCTCGCTTATCTCGATCGCGGTGACACCCCTCATGCTATCAGCGACTTCAACCGCGCGGTGGCGCTGGCGCCCGACTTCGTGCCGGCTTACCAGAACCGCGGCAACGCCTGGTACGCGCGCGGCAATTTTGGCGACGCCCTCAAGGACTACGACACCGCGATCCGGCTCGACCCCAAGACCGCCTCCGCCTATATCAACCGCGCCACCGTGCGGCGCGACCTCGGCGTGATCGACGGCGCGCTGGCGGATTACCAGAAGGCGATCGGCCTGGGCGCCGGCGCGAACGCCTATAGCGGTCGTGGCGAGCTTTATATGAGCCGGCACGATTACGCGAACGCCATTGCCGATTTCGACCGCGCGGTAAAGATCGAGCCCAGCGTTGACAATTACACGCTGCGCGCCAAGGCCCACGAAGCCGACGGCAAGCTCGACCAGGCGCTTGCCGATTATCAGCACGTGGCGCAGCTCGCGCCCAAAGACATCAATGCGATCACCGCCCAGGCCGACATCTGGCGCAAGAAGAACGACATCGACAAGGCGATCGCAATCTACGACCGCGCAGTGCGCGCCGACCAGCGCCGGGCCGGCACCTATGCGCTGCGGGCAAAGGCTTACATGGCCAAGGGTGACAACAAGCGGGCCATGGACGACATCACTCGCGCGCTCAAATTCTCCTGGCGCGCCAGCTTCCTGGAGGTGCGCGGCACGTTGCGACTCGAGGCCGCCGACATCGCCGGCGCCCTCCACGACGCCGACGCCATGCTCAAGCTCAAAGCCAACGACGACGACGCCTTTGCGCTGCGCGGCGCGGCGCTGGTGCGCAAGAAGGACTATGCCCGGGCGTTGCCCGACCTCGACCGCGCCATCAAGGCTGACGATCACAGCGCCCTCGCCTACAGCGCTCGTGGCCAGCTTTATGTCGCCAAGCACGACGACGACCGCGCACTCGCCGACTTCAATCGCGCCGTCGCGCTGGGCGCCAACGATGCGGGCCTCTATCGCGTGCGTGCGTCGATCTTCAAGGGTAAGGGCAACACCGACGCAGCGATTGCCGACCTGACGGCGGCGATCCGCCACGGCGCCGAACCCGCGGATTTCTTCCAGCGCGCCGCGCTCTATAAGACCAAGGGCGACATCGACAAGGTATTGAGCGATCTCGGCGCCGGCCTGCAGCGTGAGCCTGGCAATCTCGGCGCATTGCGGATGCGAGCCGAGGTCGAGCGCGGCACCGGCAATTGGACCGCCGCCATCGCTGACTACACCGCCGTGCTCAAGCGCAATCCAAAGGACGTCGCCACGTTGCGCGCCCGTGCCGACGCCCGCATCGCCAGCCAGGACCAGACAGGCGCCATTGCCGATCTCGATACCGTCGTCCGGCTGGCGCCGCAGGATCTCGCGAGCCGCTATCAGCGCGGCGTCTTGCTGGCGCGGAGCGGCCATCTCGCCAAGGCGATCGACAATTACAGGTTCGTGCTGGCCCGCAACCACGCCTTCAAAGGCGCGGACGCGGCGCTCGAGCGCGCTGTCGCGGCGCAGCGCAAGGCCAAAGAGGAAGCCGAACGCATCGCGCGCGAAAAGGCGGCGGAAGCGGCCAAGCTCGCGGCGGCAAAGGCCGCGCAAAAGGCGGCACAAGAGGCGGCGCAAGAGGCGGCTCGGCAAGCCGCCGAAAGAGCGGCGCACGAGGCGGCACAGGCGGCAGCGCGGCAAGCCGCCGAAAAAGCGGCGCAACAGGCCGCCGTCGACTGGGAGGCCGCGCAGCACATCAAACAAAAGACAGCGGTAGCCCAAGCTACGATTGCCGCCGAAGCGGACACCGTGGAAAAGCCCGCCGACGTCGCCCTCAGGTTGGCGGATGCCGTCCCACTGCCGACGCCTGCTCCCACGCCGCACGAGTCACGGCCGCTGACCGCGTCAGAGACCGACGGCGCTGCGGTCGGCACGCCGTTGCCGCGAGCGCGGCCGCGCGCGCCGCTG
Source organism: uncultured Pseudomonadota bacterium (assembly GCA_963732895.1). Classification (GTDB taxonomy): domain Bacteria; phylum Pseudomonadota; class Alphaproteobacteria; order Rhizobiales; family Xanthobacteraceae; genus Pseudolabrys. The sequence continues at coordinate 101,368 of CAVTBG010000005.1, forward strand.
CTGCGCGAAGCGCGGCAAACGCCACCGCCGCCTCCACGCACGCGGGCACGGCAGCGTCATGAAGACAGGCGCGCTGCGCAGGGCCGTTCTCGCCACGAAGGCGCCGAACGGGCGCGCCGATTCCATGCCGATAAGGCTCGACCGTACCGGGCCGAGCAGGCGCGCCACTATCGGACCGCGCAAGCCCACCGCCGACGCGCCACATTCGACGATGTATTCCGCTAATTGGTTTTGCGAAAGCCGGTCGCCAGCAGATAGAGCTCGGACGAATCCGCGCGGCTGGCCGGCGGCTTGATGTGCTTCACGCTTTGGAAGTCGCGCTTGAGGCCGGCGAGCAGCGACGCTTCGGTGCCGCCTTGCAGCACCTTGGCGAGGAAGGTGCCGCCCGGCGCCAGCACCTGGCGCGCAAAATCGGCAGCAAGCTCGACCAGCGCCATAATCTTCAGGTGATCGGTCTTGCGGTGGCCGGTGGCATTGGCAGCCATGTCTGAGATGACCACGTCGGCAGAACCGCCGAGCATGGCCTTGAGCCTCTCGGGCGCATCGGCATCGAGGAAATCAATCTGCGCGAAGTCGACGCCGGCGACCGGCTCCATCGGCAGCACGTCGATGGCAATCACTTTGCCCTGCTGCGGCGCGCCGACACGCTTCGCCGCCACCTGGCTCCAGCCACCGGGCGCGGCGCCGAGGTCGATGACGCGCGCGCCTTTCTTGAGGAAGCGCGCCTTGTCGTCGACCTCGATGAGTTTGAAGGCGGCGCGCGAGCGATAGCCTTCACGCTTGGCGCGGGCGACGTAAGGATCGTTGAGCTGGCGCTCGAGCCAGAGCTTGGACGACAGGTTGCGCGCGCCTTTGACGCGCACCTTGAGATCGCGCGCGCCGCCGCTCTTCTTTTTCTCTGTCACGATGCCGCCGGCTGGTGACCGCCCCACGCGCCGTCCTCGCGCATCAACTGCACCAGTATGCCTTCGCGCAGGCCCCGATCGGCGACGCGCAGGCGCGGGCACGGAAAGGCGCGGCGGATCGCGTCCAGGATGGCGCAACCGGCAAGCACCAGGTCGGCGCGCTCGGCGCCGATGCAGGGACTGGCCACTCGATCCTGATAGCTCATGGCCAACAGCCGATCGACCACCGCGGTAATTTCCTGCTCGCTCATCCAGCAGCCGTCGACGCGGTTGCGATCATAACGTTTGAGGTTGAGATGCACGCCGGCGATGGTGGTCACGGTGCCGGAGGTGCCGAGCATGTGGATGTCGCGCAGGCCCTCGCCGCCGTGTTCGCGCGCGAACGGCGCGACGATCTCGGCCACTTCGGACACCATGCGCTCATAGGTCTCGCGGCTGACCGTGAAGCCACCGTGGCGTTCGGCTAACGTCACGACGCCGTGCGGCAGCGAAATCCAGCCGCTGATTTTGGGCAGTGGCGGACCGGCGCGCATTTTCTGCGACCGGGTTAGCCGCACCAGCTCAGAGGATCCGCCGCCGATGTCGAACAGCACCACGCCCTCGGCCTGCGGATCGATCAACGGCGTGCAGCCGGCAGCAGCAAGCTGCGCCTCGGTCTCGCGGTCGATGACTTCGAGTTCGAGCCCGAGTTCCTCCGCGACTCGATCGCGAAACAGCGTGCCGTTTTCGGCGGAGCGGCAGGCTTCGGTGGCGATCAACCGCGCCCGGGTGACGCCGCGGTGACGCATCTTGTTGCGGCAGATGGCGAGCGCCGCGAGGGCGCGTTCGATGGCGGCCTCGCTCAGGCGGCCGGAGCCGGACACGCCCTCGCCCAGCCGGATAATGCGCGAAAAGGCATCGACCACGCGGAAGCTGTCGTCGGTCGGATGCGCCACCAGCAGCCGGCAATTGTTGGTGCCGAGATCGAGCGCAGCATAAGTCGCGCCGCCCCCACCGTCGCCGAGAGCGCCGTTGTGCCGTCCAGGCGACCGCCGATCATGCCGCGGCCGCGAAAGCGGCGCAGGCTCGATCGCGGGGTCAAGGCCTGGGGTTTCCCCGGCCTCGCCGCTCATTTCGTAGACCTTCCTGCCGCCCCTTGCGCCATGACAGGCGCACCGCAGTTGCGGCTATGTTCCCATCAGATCACGAAAAGTGTAACAGCGCCCCCGGCCCGCGCAACCCTTCATCCCGCCGCCCGTTCTTGTGTCGGGGGCCTGCCTGCTTTATCTGGGCGGTTCAACTCGCTTTTAACGGGAGCCGGCCGGGCATGGATGACAGGACGACCGAAGCCGCATTGTCGCTGACCAATTTCGGTATCGGTCAGCCGGTCCGCCGCGCGGAAGACCCGAAGCTGGTGCGCGGCCAAGGCTGCTATTCCGATGACGTCAATCTTACCGGCCAAGCCTATGCGGTAATGGTTCGCAGCACCATGGCGCACGGCGTCATCAAGGGCATCGACACCGAAACGGCCAAGACGATGCCGGGCGTGCTCGCGGTCTATACCGCCGCCGATCTCGCACGCTACGGCACGCTCAAGTGCGGCCTGCCGCTGAAGAACCGCGACGGCTCACCGATCCATTACACGCCGCGGCCGGCGCTTGCCGGCGACAAGGTGCGCTTCGTCGGCGATCCGGTCGCGTGCGTGATCGCGGAAACGGTGGCGCAAGCGAAAGACGCCGCCGAAGCCGTGGTGCTCGACGTCGATCCGCTGCCGCCGGTACTGCGTCCGGAAGAAGCGTCAAAGCCCGGCGCACCGCTGGTCTTTGACGCGGTGCCGAACAACGTCGCGCTCGACTTCCACTACGGCGATGCCGAGAAGGTCGCCGAGGCATTTTCCAAAGCCAAGCACATCACCCGGCTCAAGACCTCCAACCAGCGCATGATCGTTGCGGCCATGGAGCCGCGCGCCGCGACCGGCGAATACGACCCCGCGTCCGGAAAATGGACGCTGCATTCGTCGAGCCAAGGCGTGTTCGGCATGAAGACCACGCTGATGGACGTCCTCGGCGCGCCGGCCGACAAGGTACGCGTCCTCACCGGCCAGGTCGGCGGCTCGTTCGGCATGAAGGCGGCGGTCTATCCCGAATACATTTGCATTTTGCACGGCGCCCGCACGCTCGGCCGGCCGGTGAAATGGACCGACGAGCGCTCCGGCAGCTTTGTCTCCGACCAGCACGGCCGCGCGCAGGACATGACCATCGAGGTCGCCTTCGACGACAAGGCGCACATCACGGCGCTCCGGCTCACCGGCTTCGGCGACATGGGCGGCTATCTCGCCCAGTTCGGGCCGCTCTTGTCGACCGGCAACCAGGTCAAGAATATCGCGTCGGTCTACCGCACGCCGCTGATCGAGGTCGCGACCAAATGTGTGTTCACCACCACCACGCACGTGTCGGCCTATCGCGGCGCCGGCCGCCCGGAGGGCAATTACTATGTCGAGCGCGTGCTCGACGTCGCCGCCGCCGAGCTTGGCATTGACCGGCTCGAGCTGCGCAAGCGCAACATGATCCGCAAGAGCGACCTGCCGTTCAAGGCCGCGTCCGGCATGACCTATGACAGCGGCGACTTCCACGGTGTGCTCAAGCAGGCGCTGGAGGTCGCCGACTACGCCGGTTTCAAGAAGCGCAGGCGCGAGAGCAAGAAGAACGGCAAGCTCCGCGGCATAGGCATCGGCTGCTATCTCGAAGTCACCGCCGGCGGCGGCTCGGAATTGGGCAACGTTCACTTCGAGGCCGACGGCACGGTGACCATCGTCACCGGCACGATGGACTTCGGCATGGGCCACGCCACCACCTATGCGCAGATCCTCAGCGACAGGCTGGGCGTCCCATTCGAGCGCATCCGCACCGTCGAAGGCGACAGTGACCAGATGAGCTACGGCAACGGCAGCGGCGGCTCACGTTCGGTAATGTACACTGGCGCCGCGCTGACGGAATCCGCCAAGCTGGTGATCGAGCGCGGCAAGCAGATCGCGTCCTACGTACTGGAAGCCGAGACGAGCGACATCGAGTTCAAGGCCGGGCGGTTCACTATCGCCGGCACCGACCGCTCGATTGGATTGATGGAACTGGCCGAGCGCCTGCACGGTGGCCTCAAGCTGCCGGAGGGCGTGCCGAGCTCGCTCGATGTCGACCACGTCGGCGAACAGAAAATTCCTTCCGCCTTCCCCAATGGCTGCCACGTCGCCGAAGTGGAGGTCGATCCCGACACGGGTGCGGCGCAAGTGGTGGGCTATTTCGCTGTCAACGACCTCGGCACCGTGGTCAACCCGTTGCTGGTGGAGGGGCAGATCCAAGGCGGCGTCATGCAGGGCCTCGGCCAGGTGTTGCTGGAACAGGCGGTTTATGACGACGAGGGCCAGTTGGTCACCGGCTCGTTCATGGACTACGCCATGCCGCGCGCCCACGACGCGCCGATGATCAACGTGGGCAGCCATCCGGTGCCGACCAAGAGCAATCCGCTCGGCGCCAAGGGCTGCGGTGAGGCCGGCACCTCCGGCGCACTGCCTGCGGTCGCCAATGCGGTGGTCGACGCGCTGTCGGAATTCGGTATTCGACATCTGGAAATGCCAATGACGCCGGCGCGCATCTGGCAGGCGATCGACGGCGCCAAGCGGCGGGCAGGCTGAAGGGCGCCGCCGCCCTGCCCGCTCCGCATAGCCGGACCCCGCCAGGGCACTGGCAGGCGGGGGAGAGCCTTGCCATAGTCCGCCCCGTTGCTGGGAATCCATGAATGAGCCAGGCCACTGGAATCTTGAGCGCCAGCCGCGCGCGCCATACCCGTATCGTCGGTGTGGTGAGCGCGGCGCATTTCGTCTCGCACTACTACATCATCCTGCTGGCGCCGCTCTTGCCGTTCGTGCGGGCGGACTACGGCGTGAGCTACACCGAGATCGGGCTGGCCTTATCGGCCTTCAACATCGTCTCTGCCACGCTGCAGACGCCGGCCGGCTTTCTGGTGGACAGACTGGGTGCGCGCATCCTGCTGATCGCCGGGCTGGTAGTCGGCGCCGCCGCCTTCATGATCGCCGGCGTGGTCCATTCGTTTTGGGTGCTGGTGGCGATGTTCGCGCTCGCCGGCGTCGGCAACACCGTCTACCACCCCGCCGACTATGCCTTGCTGTCGCACCGGGTGCCGGCGGAACGCATCGGCCAGGCGTTTTCGGTGCACACCTTCGCCGGCATGCTGGGTTCGGCGGTGGCGCCGGCGAGCCTGTTGATGATGCACAGCTTGTGGGGCTGGCGCGGCGCCTTTATCGGCGCCGGCGTGCTCGGGCTGGTAGTGGCGGCGATCCTGTTGGCGATGCGTGACGAGGGCGGCAACGCGACCCCGCATGCGCCGACGACGCAGACGAAGGCGGAGCGCGCCGCCGCCGGCTGGCGGCTTTTGATGTCGCCGCCGATCGTGCTCAATCTCTTCTTCTTCGTGCTGCTCGCCGTGATCAGCGGCGGCATCTACAATTATTCGGTGGTCGCGCTCGGCGCACTCTATGGAACGCCGGTAACCACCGGTAACGCGGCGCTCACCGGCTATCTGGCGCTGTCGTCGATCGGTGTCTTAGCCGGCGGGCTTCTGGTCACCCGCACCAACCGCCACGGCACCGTGGCCGCCATTGGCTTGGCGGCCATGGCGCTGCTCACCGCCGTGGTCGCCCAGGTCGATCTTGGCAGCTTGCTGCTGATCGCGGTGATGACGGCCAATGGCTTCTTCTCCGGGGTGATCATGCCCTCGCGCGACATGATCGTGCGCGCGGTGACCCCGCCCGGCTCGTTCGGCAAGGTTTTCGGCTTCGTCACCACCGGTTTCAACATCGGCGGCGTTATCTCGCCGCTGATCTACGGCGCCATCATGGACCATGGCAGTCCCGCCCTGGTATTCCTGCTGGCGGCCGCCTGCAGTCTGCTGGCGATCGTGACCGTGGCGATAAGGCCGCGGCGGCTAGCGGTCTGAGGGGCCGGCTGTGCCGAGGCTGGTGGGCGGAGAGCGCAGATTCGAGCGATTTTTGGCGGGGATGGCCGCATCGCGAGCGCCCCAGGCGCGCCGCGGGGGCTTGTCAAATCAGCCGGATTGCCCCAAATCAGGGCCGCAAGGCGCCGCCCGGCAGGCCCCCGGGGCCATTCCGGACGTCAGGCTTTTGGGGAATGGTGTAACGGTAGCACAACAGACTCTGACTCTGTTTGTCTAGGTTCGAATCCTAGTTCCCC
>CAVTBG010000006.1:0-795068 GCA_963732895.1 uncultured Pseudomonadota bacterium
ATCATTATTCTCGGAAGTTATTCAGGGGAGGAAAAGGCTATGGAACAAAGCGCCGTCGTACGGGTCGAGCCGGCCGCCCAGGCCCTGGAAGCCTTCGAGCAGGAGCTCGCCGAAGCGGCTGGTTACGCCCAAGCCGAAAAAGCGGCGGCGACGCGGAAAGCCTACTGGAAGGACTTCGAGATTTTCGGCGCCTGGTGCCATGACCGCGACCTGGACCTCCTGCCAGCCTCCCCCGCGTCCGTGGCGGCCTATCTGGCCTTCGAGGCGCGGCGTGGCACCAAGCCGTCGACCATTAGCCGACGCTGCGCGGCCATCCGCTACGTTCACAGCATTGGCGGCCATCCAATCCCCACCGCCGACGAGCGCGTGAAAGCCGTGGTGCGCGGCATTCGCCGCGCCCATGGCGTGGCGCCACGGCGCATGGCGCCTGCGACATCCGATTGCATCATCGCCATGGCTCCGCGGCCCGACGGCACACTGACTACGCTCCGCGATCGCGCGCTCCTGTTGCTCGGATTCGCCGGCGCCTTCCGGCGCTCCGAACTGGTCGCGCTAGATGTTACCGATGTCGAGGAAGTGCCCGAAGGGCTCCGCGTAACCATCCGCCGCGGCAAGACCGATCAGGAGGCCCGTGGTGCCGTGGTCGCGATCGTCTGTGGCGAAGTCGCCTGCCCAGTTGCCGCTCTCCACGCTTGGCTGGAAGCCGCAGAAATTACCGAAGGGCCCCTCTTCCGCCCGATCCGCCGTGGCGGCCACGTCCAGCCCGCACGCCTCACGGATCGCTCCGTTGCCAACATCGTGAAGCACCACGCCGAGCGGGCCGGGCTAGACCCTTCTCTATTCTCAGGCCACTCGCTGCGCGCCGGCTTTCTGACCAGCGCCGCCAAACGTGGCGCATCGCTGTTCAAGATGATGGCGACGAGCCGGCATCGGTCGACCGATACGCTGGCCGGCTATGTGCGTGATCAAGAGTTATTCAGGGACCATGCGGGATCCGGACTGCTCTGAACCCTCGCACCGTAACCGGCGGCACACTCGTGCGCCAGCGGGCGTGTCAAAGTCGCGGTGGTTATTACGTTCGCGCGATCTCAGCAGCAGGCCGATTTTTTCGATTGGTGCCGCTCAAGCTCTCAGCCGGCCTATGTGCCGCTCCCGTAACTCAAAAATTCAAATTACCAGGCCCAATGCGCTGTAAAAAAATTATGACGTTCAATGAGTTGGAGCCATTCAGTCGAAATCAGCGGTTCATTTTTGCAAAAGCCGGGCAAAGCGTAACCACGGATAGCCGGAGCGGCTATTTTGGCCCTTAGCCCACTCTCTCTTTAACGGTCTCGAAAATTCGGCACGGCCGATGGAATCCCGGTGAGATAAGTCCTTGCCAGTGTCCAGAAACTCCCACCACGATGCTTTCGTGTTTGGCCCTAACTGGACCATTTCTCACGCCATAGGCCGCCGCTCCGAACTGGTTGCCTTGGACGTCGCCGACATCGAAGAGGTGCCGGCGGGTCTGCACGTAACCATTCGGCGCGGCAAGACCGACCAGGAAGGCCGCCGCGCGGTCGTCGCCATCGTTCGCGATGACATAGCGAGCTCTTGGCCAGCCTATGTCCCCGCTCTCAGGACTCCAAAAATTCAAAACATCGGAGCGCGAGCGCTGAAAAAAACTCAAGTTGTCAATTAAGTGGAACCTATCGGTCGAAATTAGGCAGTTCATTTTTGCAATAGCTAGGCAAAGCGTAACCAGGAGGAGCCTGCGGCTCACGGCTGGCGTCACTTCCGGATGCTAGTTTGTCGCTCAGCTAAATATCTCCCTTTTTACGGTGTCGGAAAATTCGGTCTGAGAGTCGGGCAAGTACCTGTAACCTCTTCTCTTTCGGGGAAATCCCACGCGCGATACAGTGTTCATTGCCAGTGTCCGAAAACTGCCGAAAGCATCACTCTCAGATACTGCGCTGCCTCTGGATCGCATGCCCGGTGTCGCCGAAAGACGATGTGCGGCAATTATCGATCTCTGCCGCAACACCGTAGCCTCACCGTTGGGACCTTCCGTCAACAAGAAACGTCGCGTCTCATTTTCCTGTGGATTACCGGCAAGTCCTATCGAACCCAACGTGGCCGATCCGATCAAGTATCTGAAAAGATTGATTTATTCAGCATATGGCGTGACGCCATAAGTTGCCTTCAAAGTCGTAATCTCTATGGTCGGATTTGTACGCAGTTGCACTCACCCGCGCGTACTTGTCTGAAAGTGGAGCCGTCACCGTTGGCGCGGCGACGGCTCCTGGTAGTGGTTCGCCCTGATATAGGCTCCCGGACGCTAACCCAGACAGCACGAAACGCAAGAGCGTGGAATTTTTTCCACGTTAACGACGGCGCACGTCCAGGAGAAGGCGAATTGAAAACTGATCCCGAACAACACCGCGACTACGGCGAACTCGACGTCGTGTGGGGCGTCAAAGCCATTGCGCAGGTGGTGAACAGAACCGAGCGGCAGACGAGCTACCTGCTCAGGACTGGGAAGCTGCCGGGTCATAAGCACGGAAAATCTTGGGTCACGACCATCTCGACGCTGCGAAAAGCGTTGTGCGAGGTCGAGCCGTGAGTGCGCGCCCGAAACAATTGCGGCGGTTGTTTGAGGAGCGTTGCCAAGTTCTTGCCGAACGCGTGCACGCTCACCGCTTGCCCTTCTACGAGGCCGTCAACACGGCCTACCCGCTCCGGGGTTAGTCGATGGCCCGGAGAAAGCACAATTCGAGCGGCGGGCGCTTTGTCGCACTCAGGCATTGGATGCTCAATTCGGCGGCCTGGCGCGACCTCGATGCGGTTTCTCGCGCGCTCTATATCGAGATCGCCCGCCGCTATATGGGCCAGAACAATGGCCGCATCCCCTACTCTGTTCGGGAAGGAGCGGCACAATTGGGCGTCAGCAAAGCCACGATCTCCCGCAGCCTTAACGCGCTGATCTACCATGGCTTCATCGTGGCGACGATGAAGGGCGCCTTCAGCTTGAAGTCGCGTCACGCGACGGAATGGCGTCTGACCGAGTTCGACTACGGCAACGATTTCGCGACGAAGGACTTCATGCGGTGGTCGCCTCCGGCACACTCCGATCCCGATCTTGGTCAGGTACTCGGGCGCGCTTAAGGCGCGTACCACCTGGTAAACTAGAGGTGTCCCTCTCGTGAAACCTAAATTCAATAACACGGCTTTCGACGGTCTCATTGGAGAGACCGAAACGTGGCTTTTCGATCACACTGGTTTCACCACGAGGACCGAATGGTTTCACCAGAGCGACCGACAGTCTCGCCACGAGAACCGGGTTCTGAATTTTTTCCTGCAATACGCCATCATCGGGGGGTGGTGATCGAATGAGCCGGCGTCCTGCAAAGATCACGCAGGCCGATGTCGCACGCGCTATCCGCGCAGCGAAGCGGGCAGGCGCTACCGGCGTCGAGATACGCCCGAACGGGACGATCTACGTGAAGCTAACCGAGGACCAGACTTCCACAGACGCCGACAGCCGTATTGATCCCAGCCGAGAGATCGTACTTTGATGCTCGACATGCCCCGCCCGCGGCCTCCCCATCTGCAAAAACACCTCAACCGCCACGGCAACGTGGTTTGGTACGTGCAGATTGGCCGGGGGCCGAAGAAGCGGATCAGGGGCGAATACGGCACGCCCGAGTTCTTGGCGGCCTATGAGGCCGCGGTGCGGGGTGAGCCCACCCCCAGGGCCGGCGAAGCGCCGGCGGGGACCTTGGGGTGGCTCGTCGCGCGCTACCGAGAAACCGACGCTTGGCAGCGCCTCTCTCTGCCGACGCGGCGCCAGCGCGAGAACATCATCAAGAAGGTGCTCAAGGCCGCGGCCAAGGAGCCGTTCGCTGCCATCACCGAGGCGACGATTGCGGCGGGGCGGGACCGGCGCGCGGGCAAGCCTGCTGCTGGTCGGCATTTCGTCGACACCATGCGCGGCTTGTTCAAATGGGCCAAGGGTGCCGGGCTGGTGGCGGTCGATCCGGCTGCCGGCGTCCCGTATCCGCAAAAGCGCAAGAGCCAGGGCCATATTCCGTGGGACGAGGAGGACGTGGCGCGCTACGAGGCGCGCTGGCCGCTCGGCACCAAGGAGCGGGTTTGGCTGGCGGTTCTGCTCTACACCGGCCTGCGCCGCGGCGATGCGGCCCGGCTCGGGCGCCAGCATGTCCGCGACGGCGTGGCGACGTTGCGCACCGAAAAGAGCCAGGGCGAGGTCGAGGTGGCGATCCCGCTATTGCCGCCGCTGATCGAGGCCATCGAGGCGGGGCCGACTGCCGATCTGGCGTTCATTTGCGGCTCGACCGGCAAGCGGATGACCAAGGAGTCGTTCGGCAATGCCTTCCATGACGCCTGCCGGGCGGCGGGGGTACATAAGTCAGCCCATGGGGTGCGCAAGATCGCGGCGACGGTCGCGGCGAACAATGGGGCGACCGAGGCGCAGCTCGAGGCATTGTTCGGCTGGCGGGACCGGAGAATATCGTCCGTCTACACGCAGTCGGCTGATCGGCGGCGGCTGGCGCGTGACGCGGCCGGCAAGCTCATGAACGAAAACAGAACTTCTATGCTCCCACCTGGGGGTCTGGTGGGAGCGCCAGGGCTGAAACGCTAGTAATATCAGGATGTTAGTTTTTAGCTGGCGGGAGCGACGGGACTCGAACCCGCGGCCTCTGCCGTGACAGGGCAGCGCTCTAACCAACTGAGCTACGCCCCCGCGGGCGTGGGGCAGGAGTTATAGGCGCCCTTTGGCCAAGTCAAGGTAAAGCCAAGACCCCTCATCGAAATTGCGAAAAAGCCTTATTTATCGGCAGGAATCGATGGTCGACGCCCTCCAAATCGTCTATTCGGGCGGTTGCGTTTGGCGTCCAAGTCAAACCTTTGTGGATTCATATGGAGGGTCCCACTGATGGCTACGGCTCCTGGAAAGGCTCCGACACCGACAACCGTCACGTTGAAGCATCTCGCCGCGGCACTCGCGGAATCCCATGAGATGTCAAAGAAACAAGCGGAAGCTGTACTGGGCGATCTGGTCAGCGATATCGTCAAGCACTTGAAGAAAGGCGAGCGCATCCGGATTGGCGGGCTCGGCATCCTTCAAGTGCGCAAGCGCGCCGCGCGCATGGGCCGTAACCCCGCGACCGGCGAAGCGATCCAAATCAAAGCGAGCAAGAAAGTCGCCTTCCGCGCCTCGAAGGAGCTGAAGGAATCGATCTGACGGCTCGCTTAAGAGCTGGACCCTCCGGGGATTAAATGGCGGGCGGGAGCGTGGTGCTCCTTCGCCCGCCGTTTTGTTTGTGCATTGACGCGTATAGAAGGGATGCAAAGTTCCTTCTGTCGCGGACCCGCAGCCGATGTCCTCCCCCGAGTTCGATTACACCGTCGCCGAGCGCTTCCTGCGCTATGTCACCATCGACACCCAGTCCGACCCGGACTCGCCCACCACGCCGTCTACCGAGAAGCAGAAGAACTTCGGCCGGTTGCTGGTAGCCGAATTGCGCGAAATCGGGCTCAGCGACGCCGAGATGGATGCGCACGGTTACGTCTACGCGACGCTTGCGGGCAACAGCGACAAGCCCGTGCCGGTCATCTGTTTCTGCTCGCACATGGACACCTCGCCCGACGCCCCTGGCGCCGGTGTGAAGCCGCAAATCGTGAAGAACTACCAGGGCGGGGATATCCCCCTGCCCGGCGACCCTAGCCAAGTCATCCGCTACGCCGACCATCCCGCTTTGGCGAACCAAATCGGCAACGATATCGTCACGGCCGACGGCACCACGCTGCTCGGCGCCGACAACAAGGCGGGGCTGGCGGAGATCGTCGATGCCATCCGCTTCCTGGTCGCGCATCCGGAGATCAAGCACGGAACCATCAAAGTGCTGTTTACTCCGGATGAGGAAATCGGCCGTGGCGTCGACAAGGTCAATCTCGCGCGGCTCGGTGCCGACTTCGCCTACACTATCGACGGGGAGGCCGCCGGCAATGTCGAAGACGAGACATTCTCGGCCGACGCCGCCATCGTGACGATACAGGGCGTGACCGCCCATCCCGGCTTCGCCAAGGGACGGATGGAAAACGCGGTCAAGATTGCCGCGCGCATCACCGAACTGTTGCCCAAGGACACCTGTTCGCCTGAGACCACGGAAGACCGGGAGGGCTTCGTGCATCCGCTCAGCATCGAGGCCGAGATGGACCGGGCGACGCTCAAATTCATACTGCGCGATTTCAGCACTGCTGGGCTGAAGGACAAGGCGCGAGTGCTGGAGGACGCTGTCACGGCCGCTTTACGCGACTTCCCGCGCTCCTCCTACCGGCTCGAGATCAAGGAGCAGTACCGCAACATGAAGGAGGTGCTCGAGCGCCACCCGCAGGTCGTCGCCAATGCGATAGAGGCCGTGCGCCGCGCCGGGCTGAGGCCGGTGAAGGCGCTGATCCGCGGCGGCACCGACGGCTCACGGCTGTCGTTCATGGGCCTTCCCTGCCCCAATATCTTTGCCGGAGAGCACGCTTTTCACTCACGACTCGAATGGGTCAGCGTGCAGGACATGCAGGCGGCCGTTCGCACCATCGTGCAGTTGGCCATGTTGTGGGAGGAACAGGCGTAAGAGATGTCCGCCAGAGTGGCTTGCAAGCGGAAGCAGCGGAAAACACCAAACTGATCCGCCTGCAAGGAAACCGGGATGACCGAACAAAGCTACAGCCGGTACCGGAGGGAATACGGCGACTTGAACGTCGAGCATGCAAGCGCCCGAAGCAATTGGAGAACGAGAACAATCAACTGTAGAAGCTGGTTGCTGATCTGTCGCTGGGGAGAAACAGGTCCTCGGGGACATCGCGTTGGGACACTTGTGAGCCCCGTATGGTGGTGGCATGCGGTCGATGCGGCTCGGCAATTACTCACTCGAATTACCCCGGGGCGGCCTCGCTGTCGCTTCGGGCTGCTGGACCGTTGGCCTCGGCTCTGCAAAAATGGCAACTGTCGAAAAGAGTGCAGATGGTGGGCCGCGTCACCACCAGTGAAAGATTGGCATCGTTCCGGGGAAGCCCATGCACGAGCAGATCGTCATACAAGACCGGGAAGAGATGTTCTATCTGCTCTCGGAAGCGGCAGAGTTCGAGCACTCGGTCATGTGCTCCTATCTCTATACGCTGTGGACGCTGAAAACCGATATCAGCGAAGGCGTCACCGCGGAGGAACTGGCGGCTATTGAGGGGTGGCGAGGCTCGATCCGGCAAGTGGCGGTCGAGGAGATGCTTCATCTAGCCCTGGTCAACAATATTCTCGCCGCAATCGGCGCATCGCCGCATCTGTGGCGGCCAGAATTTCCAGTACCGCCGGGTCGCTTTCCGGCAGGTCTGGTACTACGGCTCTCGCCCTTTACCGAAGCGACCATCGATCATTTCATCTATATCGAACGTCCCGAGGGCATTGCGCTGGTGGACGGTGCGGGATTTGACCATCCTGCGCATTATGCGCGCGTGATGCGCCCGGATTTGCTGTCGCCGACACCGCAAGACTATACCAGCCAAGGCCAGCTCTATCACAGCGTGCTACGCGGACTCGGCAAGCTCGTCGACGAGCTCGGCGAGAAAAATGTGTTCGTTGGGCACGGCGAAGCCCAGGTGGGCACCGCCGAGTTCGGACTGCCTGGCCTGTTCAAGGTCGATGGATTGGAGGCCGCGCGCCGCGCGATAGAGGAAATTGTGCACCAGGGCGAGGGAGCGCCTGCTCATCACGAGGACTCGCACTATCAACGTTTCGTCGCGATAAAAGAAGAGTTCATGCGGCTGAAACACGCGCGGCCCGAGTTCGAACCGGCGCGGCCCGTGGTTGAGAATCCGACCTTAATCGACCTGAGCGGCCGGAAAGACGTTACGCCCATCGAGGATACGCTGGCCTGCAAGGTCATCGATCTCGGCAACAGCCTATATGCGCTAATGATGCGCACCTTCGCGCAAGTCTTTGCGCCCGCGCCGCTACCTCGCGAACTGCGCACCGGCCTCGCCTTGGTGGCGACTGAACTCATGTACACAATGAACCAGGTCGGCGCGGCGGTCACGTGGCTGCCGCTCGGACCGGCGCGACCCGGCGCCACCTGCGGTCTCACTTTTGCGCTGCCGATCTCCTTCGGACAGCTCGTGCAGCGTTGCGCCGCGCAAGTTCTGGGCGAGCGCGTGCGCGAGCTCGCGGGCGCCGTGGCGCGCCTTGAAGACATCGTGCCCCTCCCCGGCGTCGCCCAACGCCTCACGGGGCTCAGCCGCCGTCTCACCGACCTGCACGCACAGTTTGAGGAGCAACTCGCCGCCGCGGTCGACACGGTCGTGCAAGTACGATCTACGCCGAGCGCCGCACCAACACCGGAACCGGTCGAAACGACTGATGACCCGAATGTGGCGCGGACTGACAGTCTCACACTACGTTTCGACGCGCGGCGCTGCATCCATTCACGCCATTGCGTCCTGGGCGCACCCAAGGTTTTCCTCGCCAATATCAGCGGGCCATGGCTCCATCCGGAGCAGGTGTCAGTCGAAACATGCGTGGCGATCGCCCATTCGTGCCCGTCCGGCGCCATAACCTACGAACGTCATGACGGCGGCCTGCAAGAAGCAGCGCCGCCGGTCAATGTGTTGCGGGTTCGCGAGAACGGACCCTATGCGTTGCACGCCACGATCGACCTTGCCGGACACGGCGCGTGCTTTCGCGCGACGCTCTGCCGCTGCGGAAAATCTGCCAACAAGCCGTTCTGCGACAACAGCCACCGCGATGCGGGCTTCACCGCGACCGGCGAGCCAGCAACCATCGAGTTTGAGCCCCTTGAGAACTCGCGACGGTGCGCTCCACATCACGCCGCTCCCGGATGGGCCGCTGCGGGTAATAGGGAGCCTCGAAATCTGCTCCGGAACCGGCCGCACCATCTCGCACACCGAGAACACCCGCCTGTGCCGGTGCGGCGGCTCCGCCAACAAGCCGTTTTGTGACGGTACGCACGCGCGCATCGGCTTCCACTCCGAACCGCCGGTCGGCACCACGCAAACAGCACGGCCCAAGGCGTAAATCCACTCAACGATCCTTACGGCGTTCTAATGCGGCAGTGATCCGGGGCGATGTCGGCTCAGATGAAAACGCGACATGGCCGCACGTCCGCTTAATGTCCATTCGCCCCTCACAAGCGCAAGTCACGTTTAGGCACGTCGAAGATCGGGAAGGAACGTAAGTCGGCCCAATCATCAATTGCGAGATAGCGCCCGAAAACAACAGCGCGCCCCCTCTTAGGGCCTACTTCGTTTCAAATGCAAAGATCCCATCCCAATCATCTGGTGGCGGACTTTGCTGGAAGACCCCAATCCGCGCCTCATAAAGAGCAAACAGGCTCTTCAGCCCAAAACCATGACCCGCTTCGCGGCAGCGCGCGAGGGCCGCCGCGGCACCGTCGAAGTCGCGCCGTCGATAGCGGGTAAGCATGTCACCAACGGCATGTTGAAGCTGATCAAACCGATCGCTGCGCGCCAGTTCGGCCTGCCCTAAAACCGTATAGACGGTCTCCGGCTCGGTTTTCCCTTTCACCGTGATGCAATCGAGTTCCAATACAGCGAATTTCTCACGCACGGCTTTCGCTGTCCTCGATCCGACGATGATGGCGACGCCATATGTCTTGGTCTGGCCTTCCAGCCTTGACGCTAGATTGACAGTATCTCCCAGCACAGAGTAATTGAATCGCAAATCGGAGCCCATATTGCCGACAACGCAGCGTCCGGTGTTGATGCCGATGCCGATCTTGATCGGAATGAAGGGTTGCCCGGCCGCGCTGGCCTCCTGTTCGCGCTCTCAATTCAGCGTCTCGACGCGATGCAGCATTTCCAGCGCCGCATCGCAGGCACCGAACTCCTGCGCGGGATCGGGCAGTGGCGCATTCCAAAACGCCATGATGGCATCGCCGATATATTTATCGATCGTGCCGTTGTGATCGATGATCGCATTCGTCATCGGCGTCAAAAACCGGTTCATCAGCAGCGTCAGACCTTGTGGATCATTCTTGTAGATTTCCGAAATCGTGGTGAAGCCACGCACGTCGCTGAACAGAATCGTCATGTCGCGCTCCTCGCCACCGAGCACGAGGTCCTCACGCGAATGAGCGAGCCGTTCAACAAGCGCCGGCGCGAGATATTGTCCGAAAGCGAAGCGGATACGGCGGCGCTGCATCTGCTCGCGGAAATAGTTGAAGAAGACCAGCGTCCACAGAATGATGAAACTGGACAGCAGCGGGAATGTCGCGTCCAAGAGCAACTGCCGCTCAATGAAAAAATACCAGGAGCCGGCGACCAACGCGACCGCCACGACGGTGCCGAGCACCAACATCATCCCCGCGCCGAGTATTGGTGCAAGGACGATCACGAAGAGACAGAACAAGACCGCCGCCGCCAACTCGGCGCCGACCGCATAACCCGGGCGATCGAGGGCCGAGTTCGTGAGCATGTTCTCCAGCACTTCAGCGTGCACTTCGACGCCGGCCATCGCGGAATCGACCGGTGTCGTCTTGATGTCGTGCAGGCCGACCGCCGACGTGCCGATCAGAACCAGCCGACGGTTGATCCGGTCGGCCGGCACGCGCCCCTGCAGGATGTCCTGGACCGAGGCGTATCGGTGCGGATCGTAAGGCCCGAAATGAATCCAGAGTTGACCGTCGCGATCGGTCGGCAATTCGAGACCCGGCACCGCGACGCTGCGAATCCCGGCGGCGTCGGTCTTGATCTGGATCGCCCCGCTGTGGGTGACCACGCGCAACATGTCGAGGGAGATTGCCGGAAGGATTGCCCCTTGCGCCTTCATCACCAGCGGCACCCGTCGCACGATGCCACCCGGCTCGGCCTGGATATTGAGTAGGCCATGGCCGGCGGCGGCCCGATCTAGAATCGGAATATTGCGGATCAGCCCGGGAAAGGTGAAGAGATAGGGGCCCGGGTCCGACCCCAGCATCGCAAATCCCGCGGTCGCCGACGGTGCACCGGTTTGCGGTAACGCCAGATAATGCCCCAATTCCCCGACCACAACCCGCGATCGCCGGATGGCTTCGGCCAGCACAACATCATTGCTCGGCAGTTTTTCCAGTTGCGCTCGGGTTTTTTCGTCGAGACCGCGAAAGCTGCGCGCCGCAGCACCAGGCGACATACGGTCCGGCTCTGGAAACAGGACGTCGAAGCCGATCGCCGCAGCTCCGAGCTTGGTCAGCTTATTGACCAACTCCGCCAACAGCGTGCGCGGCCATGGCCATTGACCGTAGGTCTTCAAACTCTGTTCGTCGATATCGGCGATAACGACAGGATGGATATTGGGACGAAACGGAGCGAGCCGCTGATAGAAATCGAAGGTGTGCAGTCGGACCACCCTAAGCGGCAACGGATCCCAGACGCGCAGCATGACCAAACCGGCCAGTAAGATCAGGCAGACGACGCGGCCGAGACCTATTTTTCCCGCAAACCGGACGATCTTTTTCATCTCAGGCAACCGCCTTCGCAATCCTGTTCAACCCAGGCATTGCCGCCGTCGGCGCCTGCTTCGTATGACACGTCGAGTTGGCCCCCGCAGTGGGGAGTCATCACCGCTCGCGAAACGCCCGCATGAACTGGTCATGCATGGGCTTCATCAGATAGGAGACAACCGTTCGCTCACCGGTCTGCACAAAGGCCTCGACCGGCATGCCGGGAATCAACTTGACGCCGTGGAGACGCGCGATCTGCCCTGCCGGCAGTGCGATGCGGATCGTATAGTAGGACTGGCCCGTGCGTCTGTCGGCCGAAGTGTCCGCCGAAATACGCGTCACCGTGCCATCGATTTCCGGTGTGGTGTGGATGTCGAGCGCCGAGAAACGTAGCAGCACCGACTGTCCGACCTGGACCTGCTCGATGTATTGTGGGTCGACTTTGGCCTCCACCTGAAGAGCGTCGCCGTCGGGAACGATCAACATGATGGGCTGACCCGCCGTGATCACCCCGCCCACGGTGTGAACCGCCAGTTGGAATACGGTGCCGGTTTGCGGGGCGCGGATGTCTGTGCGTTTCAGGCGGTCTTCGGCGGTGACCTTGCGCTCGACGAGCTCGCCGAGCTTGCTTTCGATATCGGGCAATTCCTTCGCCACCTCACTGCTGAGATCCTGCCCGATCTGGATGATCTGCAGCTTGATTTCCGATATCTTACCTTTCGACTGGGCAACCGATGCCACCAACTGCGCGCGCTCGCCGTCGAGCCGCGCCGCTTGGCGTTGGAGCGCGCTCAGGCGTGTGACCGGCACGAGATGCACGGCATAGAGTTTACGCACGCCGTCTAGCTCCTCCAGGACCAGGGCGATTTCTTTCGATTTGGCCGATTCCTGCGCCTCCAGCCCGCCAATTTCCTCGTTCAGTTGCTCAATCCGTTGCTGCAACTGCGCCTTCTTTCCGAGCCGGGCGGCGCGGCGTGATTTGAACAAATTCATCTCGCCGGCGACGGCCGACTTGGAGCTGGGATCGTTCGGACGCGCAAGCAGTTCGGCCGGGAACGTGATCGAGGCAGCGCCGTCGCGCTCGGCTTCCAGGCGCGCTTTGCGCGCGGTGAGCTCGTTGAGGCTCTTGGTGACGATTGCCAGGTCGGCGCGCATCACCGTCTCGTCGAGCCGGACCACGACCTGTCCCACTTTGACATGATCGCCGTCGCGCACGAACAGTTCGCCGACAATGCCACCGGTGGGATGCTGCACCTTCTTAATGTTCGAAATCGACGACGATCGAACCCGGCGCGATGACGGCGCCGGCCACCTGAGTGGTGGCAGCCCAGCCGCCAACTCCGCCGCCGAGCAGCAGCACGATCAGGAGGCCGGCCAACAAATGGCGTCGGATGGAGGCGTGCGAGCTTGCGTGCTGGGGGGCACGGGACGCTTTCTTGGCCGCCGAAACCTGCCCCACGGTCATGAAGCCGCGCTCCCGCTTTCGGGCACGATCTTCAGCGGCCGCGGCGCCAACACCGGCCGCTGCAGCACCTTGGCCAGCACCTCGTCCTTGGCGCCGAAAGCCTGCACCCGCCCCTGGTTCATGACCAGGAGTGTGTCGACACCAGCGATGGCGCTTGGACGGTGAGCGATGACGATGACAATGCCCTGGCGCTCGCGCACGCCCAAGATCGCCTTGGTCAGCGCTTCGTCGCCATCGGAATCGAGGTTTGAATTGGGTTCGTCGAGCACGACCAGGAAAGGATCGCGGTAGATCGCACGGGCGAGCGCGACGCGTTGAGCCTGGCCGGCGGAAAGGCCGGCGCCGTGCTCGCCGACCGTCGTGTCGTAGCCCTCAGGCAAGTTGACGATCATGTCATGCACGCCGACGGCTTCAGCCGCGGCGATGATGGCGTCGGCGTCGGGCTCGACTTCGAAGCGAGCGATGTTCTGGGCCACCGTCCCGGCCAACAACTCAACGTCTTGCGGCAGATAGCCGACATGCGCGCCGAGCGCTTCCGCCGACCACTGATCGAGCGCGGCGCCATCCAGCCGCACCTTGCCGCGCACCGGGTGCCAGACGCCGACCAACGCGCGCGCCAGCGACGACTTGCCGGAACCGCTGGGCCCGATGACGCCGAGCCCATGCCCGGCCTCGAGCTTGAAGCTGACATCGTTCACAACGATCTTCTGCGTGCCCGGCGGAGCGACCGAGACGCTTTCAACGGCCGCGCTGTGGCGCGGCGGCTGCAGCGACATCCGCTCTGCCTGCGCGGGCAGCACCGTTAGCAGCCGGCTCAACCGCTGCCAGCTCTGCCGGGCGGCGACGAAGCCCTTCCAGTGGGCGATGGCGAGATCGACAGGCGCCAGCGCCCGCGCGCTCAAGATCGAGCCGGCGATGATGATGCCCGCGGTCGCCTGCTGGTGGATCACCAGGTAGCCGCCGACCCCGAGCACGGCCGACTGCAACATCATCCGCAGTACCTTGGAGGTGGCGCCGAGGCCGCCGCTGATGTCGCTCGCCCGTCGCTGGCCGCGCATGTACTGATTGTTGGCATCGCCCCATCGCTCCGCGATGCGGCCGACCATGCCCATGGCGATCAGCGCCTCGGCGTTGCGCCGGCTGGTTTCGGCCAGGTTTGTGCGCGTCACCGCGGCTGCGGTCGCGGCTCGGGTCGGCGCGCGCATGAGCACTTCGGTCACCACGGTCAGCACGATGAGGACGATCGCCCCGCCGAGCGCGGTGAAGCCGATCAACGGGTGGAAGGCAAAGCAGATCGCCAGATAGAGCGGAATCCAGGGCAGATCGAACAGAGCGACAGGGCCGAGACTCGACAGGTAAGACCGGATGGCATCGAGATCGCGCAGCGGCTGGACGCCGTCGCTGCGGCTGCCGACCCGCACCGGCAGGCGCACCAGCATGTCGTAGACGCGGCCGCTGACCGTCTCGTCTAGCGCGCCACCGATGCGCGACAGGATGCGCCCGCGGATGCCGTCGAGAAGGCCGAGCGCGCTGAACAGGAGGGCGACCAATATCCCCAGGCCGACCAAAGTCGGCATGCTGCGGCTCGGGATGACGCGGTCGTAGACCTCCAGCATGAACATCGCGCCGGTGAGCATGAGGACGTTGCTCATGCCGCTGATCAGCGCCGTGCCAATGAAGGCGCTGCGGCAGCTCGTCAGCGCCGCGCCCAACTCCGAGCGCGCCGAATGGTGACCGGAACGCGTTTGGCTGGCTTGCATCCGCTAATACCCACCCCTACTCAAAGCCAAATGCCTTGTCGCAAGAAGACCGCCGGCCGGAATGGAGCCGATTTATTTGAAGTATGCCACACAGGCCGCAATTTGTCCTCAGGGGTGTCAACACGGTTAACCTGGCGGTCCCGGCGAGAACGAACCGGCCAAGCCCCTCCCAGCAGCGTCAGTGGTGTAGAATGAAATCGGTGGACATGACGTTGGTCACGTTCAACAGGTGGATTTCCATATCGACATTTCCGACACTTTCCACCGTCGCGTTGGCATTGGCAAAGACAACGGTATGCCCTCCGCTCGTTACGATATCGATAGTGTGCGGGGCTATCGTCGCCGGCGCGGTGGTCAGCGACACCACATCGACCGCCTGAATTTGATCGTTTAGCCCACTGATCCCGGAGAGATCGACGTGATCGGCGCTGTGCGCGAAATCAGTAATGGTATCGTAATTGGCGTGGCCGCCAGTAGAACCCGGGCCGGAATCCGAAACGGACTTGAAAACGAACGTATCGCTGCCCCCGTTGCCCGTCAGCGTGTCGCCACCCCCGCCGCCGGCAAGGGTATCGGCCTTGGCGCCACCGATGAGGGTATCGACGGACGCGCTGCCGATGAAGACAAAGGAGTCGGACGCCGCGAGATGCGCGTCGAGGGTCAGGCCGCTCCCGTTCAAGTGCTGAAGCGCCGAACCGTCGACCGTGAACGGGCCGTTATTGTGAAAATTGAAATCGAAATTCACCGTGACGGCATGATCGCCGGTCGCACTGGCATCGGTAAGCTTCAGGGTCTCGACGCCGGAGAGCCCAATATCGGCATGGCTGCCGTCCCCGAAGGTGTAGGAGTGGTCGCCATTACCGGTATCGACCGTCAGCCTATCGGTGCATGCGCCGCCGGTTATCGTGTCGCCGATGTTCAGAGTCTGGTTGGTGGCCGAAACCTGGTTCGTGCCGTTTTCCAACGTCACGTGGTCGGCGCTCGTGGTGAGCACAGCGGTTGGCGTGGGCGGATCGGTGATCAGCGTGCCGCCGTGTCCGTCGTCGGCCAGATGGAAATTGTTGGCGCTGAAATCGCCATTCGCGAACGTAAGCGTATAGGAGCGGATCGAATCTGAGATGGTAAGCGAGCCGCCCGTATCAGAACCGCTATTGTCGCTGTAACTGACGTTAAGATCCGTGCTGTACGCGAAGTCCTTCAGGTCAATCGCGTCCGACTGTGTCGAACTGGAAGCGGTAAAATTGGAAATTGTTCCAGTGTAGTCGGCGGCATGATCAATGACCAACGTGCCGTAAGCGTTCGCTGTACTCGGGAACAGCACGGCCAATTCACATAGGGCTGCGAGTTCCAGTGCAGCGCCACCGGCGATCGACAGGCTGTTGGGCAGATTTTGAATTTTGACCTGAGAATCATTAGGCACGTCACTATCGTTGTCGGCGATGTTGCCCAAATATGTCGTAATTGTATCGGTGCCACCCGTTGGCTCTGCATAGGAAACGGTTAGGCGGAGCTGCTCACCCTCATACGTATCATTCCAAATGAAACTAGACGAGTTAGATCCAACTTGGATCCAACTATCGCCGCTACTCGACACCTGCCAAGTATACGTGGCGCCCGAAATGGGCGCGCCATCGTCCGTGACCGTTACTGCAACGGGCGTATTTTCGTCGGTAAACAACCCTCCGTCACGGATGCCGCTGGAAAACGTCGTCACGAGGTCCGGCTTGATGCTGTCGACCGTGGCGGTCACCGCCGACGTGGTCGTGGTATTGCCGACCTCGTCCGTCGCCACTACCGTGAAGCTGTGGCTGCCGTCGCCGAGCACGCCGGTCGTGAAGCTCCAGTTGCCCGAACCATCCCTTGTCGCCACACCGAGATCGATCGAACCGTCGCGGATATGCACCGACGATACCCCGTGGAGGTCGCTCACCGTACCCGTCAACGCCAGGGTATTGTCGTTTGTCGCGCCGCCACTCGAAATCGTCGACGTCAACCCGGTATTGGTGCCAATCGTTGAGCTGATCGACGTGGTTGGTCCGGTGGCATCCAGCGTGAAGCTCACGCTGCCGGTGGCCTGGTTGCCCGCGTCGTTGGTATCCCGCACATAGACGGTGTAGCTGCCGTCCGTCGTCGGCGCGCTGTAACTGGAACTCCAGTGGCTGTTGTCGAGGCTGTATTCCCGGGTCACCGTCTCCGTCGGCGTGCTGACGGACAGCGACGCGTCGTTGGTGATCCCGTCGCCGTTGTGGCCCATCCTGTTGTTGGCGCTGTCGTTCGCCAGCACCACCATTGGCGCAGTCGGCGCCTCGGTGTCCACGGTAAAGTCGAGCTCATTAGACGCTTGGCTGGTGTTGCCCGCCCCGTCGGTAATCGACGCATTGAGGTGGTAGGTGACGCCGTTGGTCAGCGTTGGCGTGGTGATGTCGACATAGCCGTGGTTGATGTCCGCCGCCGTCAGCGTCACCAGGCTGCCGAACCCGGACGTGCCGTTGAAAAGCTCCACCGTGTCGCCGGCGAGCGCGCCGGTGCCGCTCAGGGCCACATGAATCGTAGGCGTGGTGTCATTGGTACTGCTGCCGTTGGCGATCGTGCCGGTCAGCGGCGGCTGATCGTCGGTGGCGCTGATCGTCGGCGCGTTGGGCGGCGTGACGTCCGTCGGAATCGGAACCGTGAAGAATTGCGTTACATCGATAGTCGTGTGGGTCGTGTCGTCGGTGGTCGTGACATGCACCGTCGCCGTGACGTGATCGGATGTGTCGCCGTTTGTGCCGTTGCCGAGGAGCGGTTGCGTTGGGAGCTGAATATTGATCTGCGTACTCGTGCTGCTTCCGATCGCATGCGGATTCGGGTTGTTATCATTGTTCGGCAGAATAAATTGTTGAATGATCTGATTGCCGACCGACTGAAGGCTGACGATCTGCTGAACGACCGCGAGTTCCTTGGCCAGTTCCGCCGGCGTCTTCTGCACCTCCTCGGCCAGGACGTTCAGCGCGCCCACCGGTCGGACAATGAGCAATGGACCGTCCTGCAACACCTGACCGAGGATATGGCCCTGGTTGTCGGTCAGCACCGCCCCGGTGGCGCTTTCCGCGACGTAAAACGACACCGTGCCGTCGTTGGCTTCCGTCACGCCGCCGACCGTCCCGCGGATGCCCAGGGTCGCGACCGGCGTGTTGATCTTCATATGGCCCTGGTGCGCGACATGCCCGGAAATGAAGGTCAGCGAGCCCTGGACGAGATTGAGAATCTCGGAGTTGTTCGTACTGTGCGCGTCGTAGACAAACTCGCTGACGACGAGCCGCGCGTGGGCGGTCAGGTTGAGCGTGCTGCCGTCGTTGAACGTGACGCCCAGCGTGCCGCCACCGGTTCGCAGCACGTCGTCCTTGAGAATGGCGTCACCGACATGCAGCGTGATCGCGACACCATTGCGCAGGATCGTGGCGTCCCCACCGACCTGGACCACACGGCCGACGGCTTCTGCATGGGTTTGCGTGGGCGTGGCCTGCGCATATTGCCCGGGCGCCAAGGGGCCGGCGAGCGCGGCAACGACTTCGGAGCTTAGTGCGGCGCCATCGGGCGACAGAAGCTGCGCGCGATGATCGGAGGCGAAATAATCGTGGACGATGACGACCTGGCCGTGATCGCCGCGTAGGATGAGATCCGCGCCGGCCCGCTCAAAATGGCCATTAAACAAAAGATGCGCGTCGGGAATAACGGCGGTCGGCCCGAGGGGGCCGTGGTGGACCGCGACGGTATTCCGATCTGCGCCGTCAGAGGCGGTATTGTGCTTGAAGGCAAAACTCTGACTAGCCGACTCTGGAAATGTCGAACGACATCCCGCCTCCCCCACAGACACGCCAGTTCCGACCTTTAAACATTAGCCCAAAACTGGCCGTTAAAGGCTTTTTTATCTCGTTTATTTACATTCTGGCTACAATTAAGGCGCCTGGATCATACAGCCGGTAATAATCAGTATTGTTAGCGTTAAGAGCGCCGCGGCGGCATTTCGGACACTCTCGTCGCGTCCTTAGGACGATGCCCCATATTTCACCTGAAATGTCCGTATTTATACGGGCCCTGGGCCGCCCGGCACCATTGGCCACCGCCGAAAGCCGCATTCCCACCCGGTTTACGGCACGGTAGGGGCTCATGGGGAGCTATTCGGGCAGACCGAACCGCCAGTTTCTTCGTGGCCGCTCAGCCGGACTGTGTCATAATTACCACAGCGCCATACGTTCCGTTTCAATGAAATTGTCAAATGCCGATGTAAACTTTGTTCATGACACTGCACCGCTACAAAGACTTTCCCATCCGCATAGGCCCGATCAGGGCCCACATTTACCGGGTCCTGCAGTGTTCCGTTCTCACTGTCGGGCTGGTGACGATGACTGTCACGACGGTCCCTCACCTTCCCAGCGATACGCGACTATCGCTTTCGATTGTTCTTTGGTGCTGCCTTAGTATTTTTGCCGGTGAATGGGCCGTCAAAGCCTGGCCGAAACCAAATTCCGAAGAACCTTCCAATTATATTTTCTCATCGAGCGGCTTGATCGACCTGCTGGCGGTCGCACCCATCCCGATCGCTTTGCTGATCGGGGTTCCCGCTGCGACCGCCTGGCTGCTGGCGTCGCTTTGGTTGCTCAAGCTCGTCGCCTTCACGCCGGGGCTGTCGCTGCTCCAGCGCGTCATTGCGCTGGAAGCCAAGCCGCTGGCCAGCGTGCTCGTCATTTTCTTGATCGTGCTCTTGTTTGCCAGCGTTGCACTCTACGTGCTCGAGCGCGCCGGCCAGCCCCAGCAATTCGGCAGCTTGCCCTTGTCCCTGTGGTGGGCGGTCACGACACTCACCGGCACGGGTTATGGCGACGCCATACCACACACGGTGCTCGGCCGCATGATCGCGGGTTTCGTGATGATCTGCGGCCTAGGCGTGTTCGGCCTGTGGACCGGTATTCTTGCCACCGGCTTTGCCGCCGAATATCGACGCCGCGCGTTCGTGCGCAATTGGGACCTGGTCACGCGCGTGCCCTTTCTGAGCAATCTCGATCCGCCCGCGATCATCGAACTGACCCATATGCTGCGCCACATCGACGTCGCCGAGAGAGTTGTCGTGGTACGGCAGGGGCGGCCTGGTGATCGCATGTATTTCGTCGCTTCCGGCGAAGTGGAGGTCATGGTCGAGCCGCAACCCGTTCGCCTCGGCCCGGGATCGTTCTTCGGCGAAATCGCCTTGCTCGAAGGCGGCTACCGCACCGCCACCGTCATCACGACCGTTCCAACCACATTGCTGAGCCTGGAAGTCGCCGACTTCCGTGCTTTCACAGCGCATCATCCCGAGCTCGCCAGAGAGGTCACGGCAGAAGCCGCGCGCCGCGAGAGCAAGCCCAAGGCAACCCCGCCCGAAACGACGCCGGCGGCGCCGGTGCAGGACGGTACCTAGGCCAATGTGAGACCTGTCGCCGCCTGCCCGGCTAGGCTAATGATTGCCTGATTTTTTCGGAGTGATTCAGCGGCCCAACATTTCAGGAAACGAGACAAGTATGGAGCAAACTTCGATGCGGATCCGCTTCTGGGGCGTAAGGGGAAGCATCGCCTGTCCCGGACTGGAGACCGTTCGCTACGGCGGCAATACCCCCTGTATTGAAGTGCGATGCGGGGACCACATTATCGTGTTCGATGCCGGTACTGGATTGCGGGCGTTCGGCAACTCGCTCAACAAAGACGACGAGATCATCGATCTCTTTTTCACGCACTGCCATTTGGATCATATCACCGGCTTGCCGTTCTTTGAGCCGCTTTTTGCGGAGGGCCGGAATATACGCCTCTGGGCCGGCAACTTGCTGCCCGCCGACCATATCGAACAGGTCGTGCGCAAGCTGATGAGCTCGCCGTTGTTCCCGGTTGAGGTCGAGATATTCAAAGCGAGGATCGAGTTTCGCGATTTTTGCGCGGGCGATAGTCTGCAGCCGTTCGACGACGTGACACTGCGGACCGCGCCGCTCGATCATCCCGGCGGCGTCACCGGGTATCGTCTCGAATACGCGGGACGTGTCTTTGCCTTGCTGAGCGATACCGAAGGATTTCCGGGCAAACACGACAAAGAGCTGCTGTCGTTGGCGCAGGGCGCCGATCTGATCGTCTATGACACCACGTTTACGGAGTCGGAAATCGTCAACCGCGCCGGATGGGGTCATTCCACATGGGAACGCGGCGTTCGCCTGGCCGACCAAGCCGGCGCCAAGCAGCTTTGCCTGTTTCATCACGACCCTTCGCACGACGACGATTTCATGGATGCGCTCGCCGCCGCCGCCAATGATGCCCGTCCCGGCACCATCACGGCGCGCGAAGGCCAAATCATCGACCTGTGACACCCAGCGCCTATCGATCGCGTGTTTGCAGGCATCGCTTATGGTTTATGACTCGATAACGGGCTTTTGCCGTTAACACGCTCGCAAGTATCACTCGCCGCTTGCCGGACGATCGATTCAAATTTTACCGATTATCGTCGGCGCGCTTTTACCCTCGCTTGCGAACCGACCGTCGTTCCCACCGAACTTAACCGGCCCGCAAAGTCGACCCTCTATTGCTGACACTTGCGCGATGGGGATGAGATCAGCCGATGAAGGCCGACGCCACGCCCCGCGTGCAGGGGCGTCCGCATGTCGGTTTCATCGCAATCGCGCGTTGTTGCGTGCCTTCTGGCAGTCCTCGGTCTGCTCGCTGTGTCCGACGGCGGGGTCGCGGCGCGTACCGTGCCGCAACTTCAAATTGGCGCGATCCGGTCCGCGACGGTGATGCCGCAATATGTTCCGAGCCCCGACAAGCGGGGACCA
Organism: uncultured Pseudomonadota bacterium; assembly: GCA_963732895.1. Taxonomy (GTDB): domain Bacteria; phylum Pseudomonadota; class Alphaproteobacteria; order Rhizobiales; family Xanthobacteraceae; genus Pseudolabrys. Next base: position 21,560 of record CAVTBG010000006.1, read on the forward strand.
TTCGGGCTGACGGTTGCCCATCATTCCGCTTTGTCCGCGCGATGGCGTCGCCTGCAGCCTGTCATTCATGTCGAAGCTGAGGTTTTGGCCCTCTGCCGTTCAAATCCGAAAAGTTGCACACTGGCCGCCTCGCGCTTTCTTGCAATCATTGAGGTCGGGCGCGCGCGCACAGGCCGCGCGCGGATCGGAGAAATCAATCGCGCCGTCAATCTGGCAATCCGTCCGGTGAGCGATTTCGCACGGTTCGGCGTACCGGACGTGTGGACGACTCCGTTGACGACATTTGCCTCCGGCACCGGCGATTGCGAAGATTACGCCATCGCCAAATATGTGGCTTTGCGCCAGACCGGCATCGCCGCACGCGATCTGCGGCTGGTCATTCTGCACGACCAATTGGCGAACGAGGACCACGCCGTCACCGCCGCGCGTCTCGATGGCCACTGGCTCATTCTCGATAACCGCCGCATGGCCCTGCTGACCGATACGCAGGAGCGAAATCTGACGCCGCTGCTGGCGCTCGATAGTGAGCCTGAGGAAAGCGCGCCCGTTACCGCGACCGCGTCGAATATTCAGACCAAGCCCGCCCCCGGCCTCGGTTTGACCGCGAATGACTCGGGCTGGGCCACGAAGCCTGTGTCGGACCTCTTCCTCCCGAAGTCGGGCGTGTTTGCGCCCGGTTTTCAACTGTCGATGACGGCCTGAGAAAGGCGATCAGGCTGGCGTCAGCGCGTTGCGCGCTTCCAGCTCATGCTCCAGGCGATGCACGTTTTGCAGTAGCCGCTCGCTGGTGAGCCTAAGGAAATAAAATCCGAACGTCGGGTTCTGAAAATACAGCTCGCTAACCTTGTCATAGCTGATGACCAGCATGGAGACGTCCTCGATGCACTCGACGGTTTGCGTGCGCTGACGCTCCGGCGTGAGAAAGCCGAGCTCGCCCACAAGTTGCCCGGGCTTTATCTGCACGCCGAGCTCGGTGATGCGGCACGAGCCGGTGACGATATAGAACATTTCCTCGGCATGATCGCCCTTTTGAAATAGACGGTCACCCTTCTTGTAGGCGCGCTTATGCATGAACGGCTTGAGCCAATCCATCGACAGATCGACGTGCGCGGCGGTACGCACCTTCTTGACGAGTTCCAGCATCTCATACAGCCGCAGCGAGTTGAGCAAGATGAGGATGCCGTATAGGACCAGCGTGGGATAGGACGGATACAAAATGCCGTAGACGACGAATAAAATATTGCTGCCGATCTCACAGATGCGCAGCGGCACCATGGTCTTCATGTAGTGGGCGGCGATGTAAAGGGCCCCAGCAACGAAGCCAAGAACGACGGCAGCATTCATCAATGCTCTCCCGGTGGAATCGATTTTTGAAGCCGACGCAAAAGACAAAATATCAATGCAAACTTTACGCCAGACAGGCAACCCAAACGCCCGTAGCAAGAAAAATAAAGTCTGGTTGTGCATCGCCGCCGTGGCCGCGTGCACTTGAAAAATCTCCCTATTGCCAACGCATTGAAAGCCTTCCGTTCGCGCCGTATCACGCGAGAGTTGCAGCGCCGCGACGCGCTGACGACGCTGCTACCGATGGGCGAGCGACAGAGCCGCGCAGAGGCAAAGCAGCCCCGTTAACCTTAGAAGCCGAAACGGACCCATACTTATTTCCAATTTGTTAACGTAAAAGTAGCGGGGCCCTCATCGTCCGGCGGGCGGGCCCGGACGGCCTTTTCACCCGGGCGCTTAGGATTTTAGTCGATAAAGGGCGGCGCGAGGGGCGTCGATTGGGCGCCGGCGCCCTTTCAACGACCCGGGAGCGGTAGCGTGAGGGGACGACATTTCCTAAGCGGCCGAGTACGCGGCGACGACCTCGCCTTGGCGGCGTCCGGCGCGTGGACCGCAACACACGCACGGACCCTCGAGCCGATTCTCGAGGCCGCCACCCGTCGCACCTCCGTACGCCAAATCACCATCGACCTGGGCCAGATCGAGCGGATCGACACCTACGGCGCTTGGCTCATCGAGCGCGCGCTGCGTATCTGGAGCAGCCGGGGCTGCGCGACCCGCATTATCGGATTGTCCGAAGATTACCGCGACCTGTTGGAGAAAGTGCATGCCGGCACCCATGCGCTGACGCCGGAACCAGCGCGGCCGAACATCGTCATCGCCACGCTGGAGAGCGTCGGCCGCACCATGGCGGACGTCTGCGCCGATATTGTGCTGTTGATGCAAATGGCCGGGGCGCTGATCGTCGCGTTCATGCGCGTTCTGTTGCACCCCAGGACATTCCGTCTCACGTCCACCGTCAAGCATCTCGAGCGCGTAGCCTGGAACGCAGTGCCGATCATCCTGCTGATTACCGTCCTGATCGGTGCCATCCTCGCCCAGCAGGGCATCTTCCATTTCCGCCAGTTCGGCGCCGCCATCTACGTCGTCGACATGGTCGGCGTCCTGGTGTTGCGCGAGGTCGGCGTGCTGATCGTCTGTATCATGGTGGCCGGCCGGTCAGGTAGCGCCTACACCGCCGAACTCGGCTCAATGAAGATGCGCGAGGAAATCGACGCCTTGCGCATCATGGGTTTCGATCCTGTCGAGGTATTGGTGCTGCCGCGTATTATCGCGCTTGTCATCGCGGTGCCCGTTCTCGCTTTCATTGGCTCCATGGCCGCGCTCGCCGGCGCCGGCATGGTGGCCTGGCTCTATGGCGGAATCAGTCCGGAGGTGTTCCTCGAACGCCTGCACGAGGCCGTTTCGATCAAGTCCTTCCTGGTCGGGATTGTAAAGGCGCCGTTCATGGCGCTGGTCATCGGCCTCGTCGCCTGCGTTGAAGGCTTGAAGGTCGAGGGCAGCGCCGAGTCTCTCGGCAGCAAGACGACGGATTCGGTGGTCAAATCGATCTTTATCGTCATCGTGCTGGACGGGGCATTCGCCGTTTTCTTTGCATCGATCGGGATCTAGCCGATGGCGAATGACACCACCGAAACTGTCATCCGCGTGCGCGACCTGGTCGTCGACCTGGAGACCCATCGCATCCTCAACGGCGTCGATCTCGACCTCAACCGCAGTGAGATTCTCGGCTTCGTCGGCGCCTCGGGCGCCGGCAAGTCGGTGTTGACCCGCACAATCATCGGCCTCTTGCCGAAGCGGCAAGGCCGCATCGAGGTCCTCGGCGTTGATCTCGACAAGGCGGACGAGGTGGAGAGGCGCGCGGTCGACCGGCGCTGGGGCGTGTTGTTCCAACAGGGCGCGCTGTTCTCCTCGCTGACCGCCGGGAAGAATGTCGAGTTTCCGATCCGCGAGTATCTCCACTTATCCGACCGCCTAACCACCGAAATTGCGATCGCCAAGCTGGAGTTGGTCGGGCTCAAACCCGACGTCTATCGCGAACATCCGTCCGAACTCTCCGGCGGCATGGTCAAGCGCGTCGCGCTCGCCCGCGCGCTCGCTCTCGATCCCGAAATTCTGTTCTTGGACGAGCCAACGTCCGGTCTGGATCCGATCAGCGCCGCCGAGTTCGATGAGCTGATTCTCACTTTGCAGCGAACCTTGGGCATCTCGGTGATGATGGTGACTCACGATCTCGATAGCCTACATCGGGCCTGCGACCGCATCGCAGTGCTAGGCGACGGCAAGATCATCGAGGCGGGAACGATGGAGGTCATGATGGCGTCGCAGCATCCGTGGCTGAGAGCCTATTTTCACGGTACTCGCGCGCATGCCGACTGGCAGGTTGCGGTAAAAGGTTAGGATTGGAGTTGTTCGATGGAGGACAGGGCGAAATTCGTTTTGATCGGGCTGTTCACGTTTGCTGTCATCGTCGGCGCGTTCGGTTTCGTCTTTTGGCTGCACAACGCGGCCGGCGAACAGGAGAGCGTAACCTACCGCGTGATCTTCACAGGGTCGGTGTCGGGCCTGAAGCCAGGGGCACCCGTGATGTTCAACGGAATCCGCGTGGGGGAGGTTTCGCAACTACGGCTAACCAAAAACCCCGCCGAAGTCGCGGCCATGCTGGCGGTCGACAAGTCTACCCCGATCCGCAAAGACACCCGCGTCACCTTGAACTTCGCCGGCCTGACCGGCATCGCCTCAGTTTCGCTGAATGGCGCATTGGCCAGCGCGCCACCGTTGGTCAGCAGTAACGGCGAGCCCCCCACCCTGATGGCCGATGCCGGCGCCAGCCAGGACCTCTCGCAGTCGGTGCGCGATTCGCTCAACAAGGTCGATGCGCTCATCAACGACAATCAAAGCTCTCTGCACAAGGCGATTAAGAACCTGGAGACCTTCACAGAGGCGCTCGCGCGCAATGGCGACCGCATCGACAAGCTGATGTCCAGCAGTTCAGAAGCGATGGAGTCGTTTCACAAGCTGGGCGACAACCTGGACAAGCGCACGGCACTCATCACCAACGACGTCCACAAGGTCACTGGCACCGCGAACGAGCAGATCAAGAACGTCGGCACTGAGGCAACCCGCGCGATGGAACATATCGACAAGGCGGTGACCGACCTCGCCAACCATCCGCAGCGCTTCTTATTCGGCGGGAGCCCCGACGCTGAGAAAAAATAGCCGGTAGACCTCTTCTATCCGCCCACTGACACCGCCAAGTGCGGCTTAAGCGAACGCTATCGCTGTTGCTAGTGGTCCTTTGTTTCCGACATTTGCCCGGAACATTGCAGCAGCGGAATGCAAATGCCGGAATTGGACTGTCTCTTCGTCGACCACCAGCAATCAGCCAAGTGCCGGGCAGCCTTTAAAGATCGATCTCGCGCTGCAGCGTTTCCGGGTCTTCCAAGCAATAATGGCCCGCTAGTCGCGTGATAATTTTCATGCGCATCCATTCATTCATGATGCGGCTCACGGTCTCGCGTCTGATGCCAGCCATGGCAGCGAGATCGCCCTGGCTCACCTTCTGGCGGATCACCACGCGGGAAGCGTCGACATTGTGGCCAAAGGCGTGGGCGAGGTCGAGCAAAGCGCGCGCGACGCGTCCTTTGAGCGGGAGGAAGCTTTCCGCCGCCACGATCTGATCGGTGTCACGCAAGCGGGCGGCTAGCACATCGGCGAAGTATCTGTAGATCTCCGGTTTCTGGGCGGCGAATGCATCGAAGGCCTTGCGACTGATGAATTGCAGTTCGCAATCGCGCAGTGCGCTCACCGAAGCCGAACGCGGCTTGCTGTCGATGATTGTGAGATCGCCGACGACGGCGCCGGGGCCGAGAATGGCGAAAATGCGCTCGCCGCCCGAGGGCGACGCGATACTGACTTTGAGCAGACCTTCGTCCAGGCGGTAGAACCCATCGCCCGGGTCACCGGCGAGAAACAAGATTTCACCCGCGGCCAGACGGCGCGACGTCGCGCTCGCCAACAGGTCACCCGACAGCCGGTCGGGAAGGTCCGACAGCAGATTGGCCGGCGGCGGCGGTTTTTTCAGTCGTGCCAAGGTTTGCCCCGAGCTGCATCGCGGACCAGCCCCGTTCGAAGCGGCCGGTTGGCAGTCAATTTAGCAGAAAACGCCGCCAATTGCTGCTGCTCTGGGATCAGCGGCCGCTACTTCCAGGCGACCGCAATGTTGATCGGCGCGAGTGGGTTGACGTCGGCATTGGACGGCGGGTGGTAGCAAACCAGGTCGGCGGTCCAGGCACCGATGACAACGGATAGGAACGTAAGGCTGATGGCGATGGTGCTGCCCATGACGTGCTCCCTTGATTGCACCGGAAGCCGCTCCGAATTGACCTTTGGAACTCGCTCCCGTTGATGATCAAGTTATTAATGAATCCTTATCTGCGCTGTGACCCCGCTCACAAAAAGGTTGATTTCCGTGGGTTCCCGGGTGGGAACAAACGCCGTGGTGACGTGTGCGCCAAAAAAAAGCGGCCCACGAGGAGCCGCTGGAGTCATCTGGGTTGGAGGCCCAAGTGCCCGCCTTCTGGATCGAGAAGGCCGGTAAATCTCAAATCGAGTCAAAACTCTTGATCTTCGCGACGCCCGTAGCCTGAAACTGCGCCACCGGGCTCGTCACGACACCACCGGGACCCGCATCGACGCGGATCAGGTCGGTGACGAACGCGGCGAAAGCGAAGATTAGGGTGGCAAACGCGAGCATGATGGTCTTGCGCATCGTCCGCTCCTTGGACACCGCGGGAGCGCCTTGCTCCCAACGATGTTCAGACTAAGGGGAGACGCCGCGGGCCGCTGTGACGGAGGTCACAAAAAAGCGCATTTAGAACTCGCCGGCTCGCGCCGCGATGGCGGCACGTCGAACAACCCAAGGTTTGGCGCGCTGGCGAGATGGCCACCCGAGGTGGCGACGGCAAATGCCGGTCAGCGGGTTCCAGGCGATGCAATTCGAGCGCCTATGAGGCCCCTACTTCGTCGACATCCTGTGCGCGGCCCCACAGGCCCTTCGGCTTTCACCGTTAAGCGCGCGCTTGTGTCACCTGCAGACCGCTTGACGCCCTTCCTCGCCTTTTGCAGCGTTGACCCTGCTTCTCCTGGTATAGAATGGTTGGCTGGGAGACTTGAAACAAAAATAAGGCGGGGACCACATGTCTTGGATCGAACTGTTGGGATACGCGGCGTCTGCTGCGGTGCTCACGACGTTCTGTATGAGCACGATGATCCCACTTCGCATTGTGGCCCTTGGCAGCAACGTTTTATTCTGCGCCTATGGATATTTCGATCACCTTTATCCTGTCCTCATCCTCCACACCATTTTGTTCCCGGTTAACCTGCTACGGCTTTTTCAGTTTTATCGATTGGTCCGCGACGTACGGGACGCACATCGAGAAGATCTGCCAATCCAGAGCTTGCTGCCCTACATGACGGAACGACATCTAGCCGCAGGCGAAACCCTCATTCGCAAGGGCGACAAAGCCGATCGGCTTTATTTTCTGGTCGACGGGATCCTTGAAATCCCTGAAATTGGCAAAACGCTGGAGCCCGGAGCGGTGCTCGGAGAAATTGGCGTTTTCGCTCGAAATCAGGAACGCACGGCCACAATCGTATGTCGTACTGACTGTCGACTGTACGCCTTGTCCGAAAGCAAGGCCAAGCAACTCTTCTTTCAGGATGCGTCGTTCGGCTTTTCCGTTATGCAGCTCATCATCAATCGCCTGTTAGAGAATAACAGGCAGCTGCAGGAGGCGGGTGCGGCCTAAGAAGGAACTAGACCCATTGTCCGCAGCAACCACATGCGTGTTCTCGGCGATGCGTTCGTTCGACGACGTCGCTTTGACGATTGACGACCGTCTAGAATCAAAATGGGAGATGCTGACGTGCTGCTCCCGATACCAGGCAACCAAAAAACGCCAAGGAAGAGTGCCCAAAAGCGTCTTGCCGAGAGGGTGTCATCGAAGGGCGGGTTAATGCTAGGGTATGGCTAACCGGCTTTTGCCATCGCGGGAGGTCGAAATGCCAAGAAGAATCTATGTAATCGTAATTTGGACGTTAGCGCTGGCCATCAACGCAGGCGCCGCTAGTGCGGCAGGGCAATTTTATGGTGGCTCGCACAATGGTTGGCATAGCGGTGGTTTCAATCGCGGCGGAGGTTTCAATCGCGGCCGTGGTTTATATCTAGGTGGTCCATATTTCGGCTACTATGGCGGTGGCTACCTCGCAATTCCCAGCGTCAATGAATCGCAAACGCCGCTGACGCCGCAACTGCCGCCACCGCCTCCTCCGCTCGTACCGCCGACCCTTGAATTGACCTGTCACCACAGTCAGCAATTAGTAACGGTCCCATCGGAAGACGGTGGCGAACGGAAAATCACGATAACTCGTTGCTAGAAGGTGCGGCGACTGATGAAAGTCGCCGCGAGGACGTAGCAGCCGATGAGGCCTAAGCCGCAAACCGGCCGTAGGGGGCTTAAACCGAATTGATGGACCAATCGGCGACATGTGTCATTCACTTGGTGGTCGGCGCACTAATGTGTCGACGGCTAATGCATGAGACGGAAGCTGACAAGATAGCTCAATAACCCAGATTCGCTGGCCGCAGGCTAATGCAACGTGCGAGCCGTCTCCGGACCGGGACATAGAATGCGCGCCGCGACCTCGAAGCGATCATCGAGCGGAATTCGGTCGTCGAGCAGAAATTCTGCGGCGCGCGGATCTTCCTGCGCTGCCTCCGCGCACCAAGCCTTCTGCTTAAAGGATACGAGCAGTGGACGTCTCTGCTGCATAACGACAATCTAGCACGCTCGACCGTTGTCGCGATGGTTTGCTGCGCTTTTGGTTTCCGCGCGGTGGCGACGAATTACGGCCACAAGCCAATCGCTGTTAACCCATGACTAACTAAGACTGCCCGATCGCGGCGCCTACCGGTGTCGGCTCTACCTCGATCCGACTCGCGAATTTCGGCTCGTTTCGGTAACGAAGGGTCATTAGGCGACACGGCATCCAGTTCACGCAATATCCGATTTGCCGCCGAAAACGGACATTGGCTTGGTGGGCGGTGACGGACTCGAACCGCCGACATCCTGCGTGTAAAGCAGGCGCTCTACCAACTGAGCTAACCGCCCTCGTGCGTGACCCCGAAAAGTGGCTACCGGTTTTCGGACCAGGTCACGCACAAACAATATACGCAAGCCAATAGCGCCTGACGGGCGGCCGAGGCAAGCCATACCGCCCTCGTCCCGAGCGGCGTCGCCGGCAAACGAAAACGGCGCCTTGCGGCGCCGCGTTCGAGTTCTGCCTCAGGTTCCGGCTCAGTGCGCAGTGAGGCCGGAGCCCTCTTCATCGCCCGGCTCGGCCTTGGCGGCGGCAGCCTCTGCGAGCTTGGCCGCCTCCTCGTCCCAGGTGATGGCTTCTGGCGCGCGGGTGAGCGCGCGGGCGAGCACTTCGTCCATCCGTGTGACCGGGATGATCTCAAGGCCCTTCTTGATGGTCTGGGAGATTTCCACCAGATCCTTGGCGTTCTCCTCCGGGATCAGCACAGTCTTCATGCCACCGCGGGCGGCGGCCAGCAGCTTCTCCTTCAGACCACCAATCGGAAGCACCCGGCCGCGCAGGGTGATTTCGCCGGTCATGGCGACGTCGCGGCGAACCGGAATCCCGGTCATGACCGAAACGATCGCCGTGACCATGGCGACGCCCGCTGATGGCCCATCCTTTGGCGTCGCGCCTTCCGGCACGTGCACGTGGATGTCGCGCTTGTCGAACAGCGGAGGCTCGATGCCGAAGCCGACCGCGCGCGAGCGCACGTAAGACGCCGCCGCCGAGATCGACTCTTTCATGACGTCGCGCAGGTTGCCGGTCACGGTCATCTTGCCCTTGCCCGGCATCTGCGTGGCTTCGATGGTGAGAAGCTCGCCGCCGACGTCGGTCCAGGCCAGACCCGTGACCACGCCAATCTGGTCCTCGTCCTCCACCTCGCCGTAGCGATACTTGGGCACGCCCAGGTAGTCAGGCAGGTTCTCGGCAGTGACCGCGATGGCTTTCTTCTTCGACGTCATCAGCTCCTTCACCGCCTTGCGGATCAGGTTCGACAACTCGCGTTCGAGGTTACGCACGCCGGCTTCCCGCGTATAGCGGCGGATCAGCATGATCAGCCCAGCGTCGTCGATCGACCACTCCTTGGGCTCCAGGCCGTGCTTGACGACCGCGTGCGGGATCAGATGCTTGCGCGCGATCTCGAGCTTTTCGTCCTCGGTGTAGCCGGCGATGCGGATGATCTCCATGCGGTCCATCAGCGGCGCTGGGATGTTGAGCGTGTTCGCCGTGGTGATGAACATCACATTGGACAGATCGTAGTCGACCTCGAGATAGTGGTCGGCGAAGGTCCCGTTCTGCTCTGGATCAAGCACCTCGAGCAGCGCCGAGGACGGATCGCCGCGGAAATCGGCGCCCATCTTGTCGACCTCGTCCAGCAGGAACAGCGGGTTGGACGTCTTGGCCTTGCGCATAGACTGAATGATCTTGCCAGGCATCGAACCGATATAGGTGCGCCGATGGCCGCGGATCTCGGCCTCGTCACGCACGCCGCCGAGCGAGACGCGCACGAATTCGCGTCCCGTCGCCCGCGCAATCGACTTGCCAAGCGAGGTCTTGCCGACGCCGGGCGGACCGACCAGGCACAGGATCGGGCCGGTCAATTTGTTGGCACGCTGCTGCACGGCGAGATACTCGACGATGCGCTCCTTGACCTTCTCCAGACCATAGTGATCGGCGTCGAGAATCTTCTCAGCCAGCGTCAGGTCCTTCTTGACCTTGCTCTTCTTGTTCCACGGGATCGACAGCAGCCAGTCGAGGTAGTTGCGCACGACGGTGGCTTCCGCCGACATCGGCGACATCTGGCGCAGCTTCTTGAGCTCGTGCTGTGCCTTCTCGCGGGCTTCCTTGGAGAGCTTGGTCTTCTTAATCTTGTCTTCCAACTCCTGGAGCTCGTCGCGGCCTTCCTCGTCGCCGAGCTCCTTCTGGATCGCCTTCATTTGTTCGTTGAGATAGTACTCGCGCTGGGTCTTCTCCATCTGCCGCTTGACGCGGGTCCGGATGCGCTTTTCCACCTGCAGGACGGAGATCTCGCTCTCCATCAGGCCGAGCACCTTCTCGAGCCGCACCGTGACGACCGGAGTCTCCAGGATGTCCTGCTTGTCGGAGATCTTGACCGCCAGATGCGAAGCGACGGTGTCGGCGAGCTTGGCGTAATCCTCGATCTGCTGGATCACGCCGATGACCTCGGGCGACACCTTCTTGTTCAGCTTCACATAGCTTTCGAACTCGTTGATCACCGAGCGCGCCATGGCCTCAGCCTCGACCCGCTCGCCGACGTCGTCGGCAAGCACCGTGGCCTCGGCCTCATAGTAGTCGCTGCGGTCGGTGTACTGGACGACCGAGGCGCGCGCGGCGCCTTCGACCAGTACCTTCACGGTGCCGTCGGGCAACTTGAGCAATTGCAGAACGCTCGCCAGGGTGCCGACAGTGAAAATGGAATCCGTCGCCGGATCGTCATCAGAGGCGTTCTTCTGCGTCGCGAGCAGGATGAAGGTGTCGGAACGCATCACCTCTTCCAGCGCCTTGATCGACTTTTCACGGCCGACGAAGAGCGGGACGATCATGTGCGGGAACACCACGATGTCGCGCAGCGGCAGGACCGGATAAGCCCGGGTCTCGCCCGGTTGCAGCGTGGGTCGTGGCTTGGTGGTCATCGGGCTAAATCCTTCTTGTTGTGCCCCCGTCCCAATGACCCGCTTCGGCGGCATCGGCAGGACAGTGCCGGTAAGGATGGGCAAGGGAGCAGACAGGCACGCGCTCCGAAACACCACTTAAAGGAGGGTACGAGCCCCTCGCCCATTTGGAAACTACGATCCTTCGTACGCCGTTTGGCTTCGGCCTCTATACGTAGGATGACGCCAGGGGGTCCGCAAGCAGGCTCCGTTCTTCACCTTAAGAAACGGACCTGACGCCACATTTACCAACCGTTTGAAGCCCGAATTCGGCGGGCATTCCCCGATCATAGGGGAAACCCGGCCGCCGGGAACAAGTCAGGCGCTGGCTCCACCGGTTTCGGCGGTCCGGTCGCTGCGGTCGGCGTAGATGTACAGTGGGCGGGCGGTACCTTCCACGACCTCACGCGAGATCACCACTTCCTCGACGCCTTCCAGGCTCGGCAGTTCAAACATCGTGTCGAGCAGAATGCCCTCCATGATGGAGCGCAAGCCGCGCGCGCCAGTCTTGCGTTCGATCGCCTTGCGGGCGATGGCGCCAAGCGCCTCCTCCGCGAAGGTCAGGTCGATCGACTCCATCTCGAACAGCCGCTGGTACTGTTTCACCAGTGCGTTCTTGGGCTCGATCAGGATCTTCTTCAGCGATTCTTCGTCGAGGTCTTCCAGCGTCGCGACCACCGGAAGGCGGCCGACGAATTCCGGGATTAGACCGTACTTGAGCAGATCTTCGGGTTCGACTTCACGGAAGATCTCACCCTGCTTGCGATCCTCGGGAGCAACCACCGTGGCGCCGAAGCCGATCGAGGTGCTGCGGCCGCGCGCCGAAATGATCTTGTCGAGACCGGCGAAGGCGCCGCCACACACGAACAGGATATTGGTGGTGTCGACCTGCAGGAACTCCTGCTGCGGATGCTTGCGGCCGCCCTGCGGGGGCACCGACGCGACCGTGCCTTCCATAATCTTTAGCAGCGCCTGCTGCACGCCCTCGCCCGAAACGTCGCGGGTGATCGAGGGATTGTCGGACTTGCGCGAAATCTTGTCGATCTCGTCGATATAGACGATGCCGCGCTGGGCGCGTTCGACATTGTAGTCGGCCGACTGCAGCAACTTGAGGATGATGTTCTCCACGTCCTCGCCGACGTAACCGGCTTCGGTGAGCGTGGTGGCGTCGGCCATGGTGAACGGCACGTCGAGGATGCGCGCCAGCGTTTGCGCCAGCAGCGTCTTGCCGGAACCGGTCGGACCGATCAGCAGGATGTTCGACTTGGCCAGCTCGACGTCGTTATGCTTGCTCTGGTGATTGAGCCGCTTGTAGTGATTGTGGACCGCCACCGAGAGCACCTTCTTGGCGTGGTCCTGCCCGATGACATAGTCGTCGAGCACCTTGCGGATTTCTTTCGGAGTCGGGATGCCGTCACGCGACTTCACCAGCGAGGACTTGTTTTCCTCTCGGATGATGTCCATGCACAGTTCGACGCATTCATCGCAGATGAAGACCGTGGGGCCGGCGATGAGTTTGCGGACTTCGTGCTGGCTCTTGCCACAGAACGAGCAGTACAGGGTGTTCTTGGAATCGCTGCCGCCGACCTTGCTCATTCCATTCTCCGTTACTCTCGTTCCCACCCCTCGTCACCGGCGAATTCACTTACGACCATTCGCCCCTAACGAAGCAAGTTTCGCGCCGGACTTCGGACGCGGCGGGTTTTTATACACCAGGGAGCCCGCAGCCCGTACCTCTACCCCCACACCATAAGCGAAGCATGCTAACGGCGTGCTAATCAAGAATTTATTAATGATAACGCCGCAGTTCGTGCGCTAAAAACGGCCATTCCGGGGCAGAACTCCGGGGATTGGGGCCATGACAAGGCCGGACGAGCGGCGACATTCGGTCTCACGCGGTCGGTTTCGGCAGCAGTTCCTCCGGCCGCTTCTCGATCACCTTGTCGACCAGACCGAAGTCCCGGGCCGCCTCGGCGGTCAAAAAGTAGTCGCGCTCAAGCGCGTCTTCGATCTTCTTTAGCGCCTGGCCGGTGTGATGAACGTAAATTTCGTTGAGTTGTTTTTTCAGATTAAGGATTTCTTGGGCGTGCAGCATGATGTCGGTGGCCTGGCCTTGGAAGCCACCGGATGGCTGATGCACCATGATGCGGGCGTTAGGCAGCGCGAAGCGCATGTCCTTTGCCCCGGCCGCCAGCAGCAGCGAGCCCATCGAGGCCGCTTGGCCGACGCACAGGGTCGACACCGGCGGGCGAATGAACTGCATGGTGTCGTAAATCGCCATGCCCGACGTCACCACCCCGCCGGGCGAGTTGATGTACATGGAGATTTCCTTTTTCGGATTCTCCGCCTCCAGAAATAGGAGCTGGGCGACAACCAGGGTCGCCATACCATCTTCGATCATCCCGGTGATGAAGATGATGCGCTCCTTCAGCAGCCGTGAAAAAATGTCGTAGGCCCGCTCGCCACGGTTGGTCTGCTCGACCACCATGGGGACGAGCTGCATATAAGTATCGACGGGGTCTTTCATATCGGTTCCTCTACGCGAATCACGGAAGGCTAGCCTAGTGTCCCGTTTCCGAATTGCCGACCCCTTTTCAGCAAGCGCCGATCGGCAATTCGGAAACCAAAAGACACCAGCAACTTATTGATTCTAGTGCGGCAATTGTCCCGCAACTGCCGATCAGAGTGGGCCGAGAATGGCGTCGGCAATTGCGCGACGGCGCACCAGTCCCGCCGTCGCGTCTCGGCCATCTATTTTCGAAGGTGAACGACCGCAAGTGGCCGGCTCGCTCAGGCGGCCGCCGGCTCCTCTTCATCCTGCTTGTAGAGCTCCTCGCGCGAAACCGGCTTGTCGGTCACCTGGGCGAGTTCGAGCAGGAAGTCCACGACCTTCTCCTCGAATATGGGCGCACGCAGGCTGGCGACCGCTTCCGGGTTCTGGCGGTAGTAATCCCACACGCGCTGCTCCTGACCGGGGAACTGGCGCACATGGTCCATCAGCGCGCGGTTCAGTTCGTCCTCGGTCACGGTGATTTTGTTCTTCTCGCCAATCTCGGCCAGCACCAGGCCGAGCCGCACCCGCCGCTCGGAGATGCGGCGATATTCTTCCCTCGCCTTCTCCTCGGTGGTGTTCTCGTCCGCGAAGGTCTTCTTCTCGTTCTCGAGCTCCTGCTGCACCGACTTCCAGACCCTATCGAACTCCTCCCCCACCAGACTCGGCGGCGGCTCGAATTGATGACGCTTGTCGAGCTCGTCGAGCAGCTGGCGCTTCACCTTCTGGCGCGACATGCCCTGGTGCTCCTGCGCCATGCGGTCCTTGACCGCGTCGCGCAGCTTGGCGATCGATTCCAGGCCGAGCGACTTGGCGAATTCGTCGTCGAGGGTCACGCTGCCCGGCGCTTCGATCGACTTGGCCGTGGCCTCGAATTCGGCGTCCTTCCCGGCTAGGTTTTCGGCCTGGTAGTGCTCGGGAAACTTGATCTTGAGGGTGCGGGTCTCGCCGGCGGCGATGCCAACGAGCTGCTCCTCGAAGCCCGGAATGAAGCCGTTGGAGCCGATCAGCACGGGCATATCGTCGCCGCTGCCGCCTTCGAAAAGCTCACCGTCGATCTTGCCGGCGAACTTGATGGTGACGCGATCACCCTCTTCGGCCTTGGCGCCCTCGGGCTTGGCCGCATAGGGCTTGTTCTGGTCGGCGATGCGCTGCAACGCCTCATCGATCTCGGCCTCAGTGACGTCGGCGGTCAGGCGGGTCAGCTTGATGTCCTTGAAATCGGCAAGCTCGATCGGCGGCACGATTTCCACTGCCACCGTGTAGTCGAGGTCGCTGTCGCCGGCGATCACCTTCTCGATGGCTTCCTTTTCGTCCGGCAAGGTGACCTTGGGGTCGGCGGCGAGCTTGTAGCCGCGCTCGCTGACGATCTGATTGTTGGCGTCACGCACGGCCTCCTCGATCACCTCGGCCATGGCGGCACGGCCATACATGCGCTTGAGGTGAGAGGCCGGCACCTTGCCGGGACGAAAACCGTTGATGCGGATTTTGCCCTTGAGATCGTCCAGGCGCGTATTGACCTTGGTTTCGAGCTCGGACGCCGGCACGACCACGCGGAATTCGCGCTTGAGGCCCTCGGAAAGCGTTTCGGTCACCTGCATTAGATCACACTTTGTTGCTTGTGCTCGGCGCGCCGCTTGGCCGTCTCGGCTCGGCGCGCCGGTTGGATTAAAATTCGGGCCACTTTCGCCCAGCGTAACAGCTCCCGGCGTGGTGCGGGCGGAGGGATTTGAACCCCCACGACTTTCGTCACGGGAACCTAAATCCCGCGCGTCTACCAATTCCGCCACGCCCGCGGCAGGGCCGTCAGAAGGACGTTCCTGGCACCGCAATCCGGCAGGGCTTAGACGGCGCGGCCCGCCGAAGCAAGGCGCTCAGCCTAAGCGCCGATCGCGAGCGGCGCGGCTTATATCATGGGGGCTTGCGGCCGCACCATAAAAATAGCCCGCGTTTGCGCTGGCTCAATGCCATAGCCGGCCGAATCCGGCCCTAATTACGTCTTCTGGACTTCATATAGGGACGGCCTTCCGGCGCAAAAGAGCGGGTAACCATGACAACGCATACGCCCTTCTCGTCTCTTCCGGGCTTTGGCCCGATCAGCCGCCGCCGGCTCCTGGCTGGCGCTAGCGCGAGCGTGACCCTGCTGGCGCTGCCCTCCATTGCGCGGGCCGCCGGCGACACCGCGCCGAAGCCGGAAATGGCCGCCGACGGCTTTCGCGTGCTGCATGCGCGGCCGGGCGAGGCCCGCTTGCGGGGACCCCGCGAAGCGCCGACGCCGATCTGGGGCTACGAGGGCATGAGCCCGGGCCGAACGCTCCGCGTGAAGCAGGGGCAACCGCTCAAGGTGCGGCTCACCAATAACCTTAAGCAAGACACCGTAATTCATTGGCACGGTTTGCGGTTGCCGAATGCCATGGACGGCGTGCCGTATCTGACCCAGAAACCGGTCGCGCCGGGGCAGAGCTTTGATTACGCGTTCGCGCCGCCCGACGCCGGAACCTTCTGGTACCACACGCACTTCGGTTCGTCGGAGCAGCTCGCCCGCGGGCTTTATGGCGTGCTGATCGTCGACGAGCCGGAACCGCCCAAGGTCGACCGCGACCTGCTCATGGTGGTGGACGATTGGCGGCTGACCGAGGACGGCACCATCCATCCGAGCTTCGGCAACTTCCGCGATGCCATGATGGCCGGCCGGCTAGGCCAGTACATCACGCTCAACAGCCAGGATATCCTCGACCTGCCAGTGAAAACGAACGAGCGCATCAGGCTGCGCATCGTCAACACTGCCAACTCGCGCATCTTCCAGTTGCGCATCGACAGGCACACCGCGCGGGTGATGGCGGTCGACGGCCAGCCTTGTCCGCCGGAAATCGCGCCCGACGGCCTGCTGCGGCTGGCGCCCGGCACGCGGATAGACCTGTTTCTTGATGCGGCGCTTGAACCCGGCAGCACAGCGTCGATCCTGGTCGACGATCTGCGCGGCGGCTGGCTGCAAGCGGGTCGTCTCGTCTACGACAAAGCGGCGCCGATACGCCCCGAGCCGCTGCCTGAGCCGCAACCGTTGCCCGCCAACCCGCTGCCGGTGAAGTTCGACCTCGCCAATGCGCTCAAGCTCGACGTGCCGCTCGACGGTGGCGGCATGGCGATGATGATGCGCGGCATGGGGGGCATGCGTTCCGGCGGTTTCCAGGGCCAAGGTGTACCGCCGCAGCAGCGCATCTGGGCGCTGGCGGGCGTTTCCGCTACGGGCCACGACGGCCAGCCAATGTTCACGGTACCGCGCGGTCGCACGGTGGTCCTCAACTACATCAATCGCACCATGTTCCCGCACGCCATGCATGTGCACGGCCACCACTTCCGCGCGTTCGACGACAGCGGAGAAGGCTTCAAGCCCTATTGGCTCGATACGGTTATCGTCGACGTCAACCGCTCCGCCCGCACCGCCTTTGTCGCGGACAATCCCGGCAAGTGGATGATGCACTGTCACATGATCGAGCACATGGCCGCCGGCATGGCGGCCTGGTTCCAGGTCACCTAGTTGCCCAGTGCCGGGAGCAGCCGCCGATAGACCCGCGGCAACTCCTCCGGCAGATCTTCCGAAATGAGCCCCGGGCCAAAGCTTGCGGCTGCCTCGCCGTGCAGCCAGACAGCGGCGCTTGCCGCTTCGAAGGCGGGCATGCCTTGCGCCATCAGGCCGGCGATCATGCCGGCCAGAACGTCGCCGGCGCCGGCGGTGGCGAGATAAGCCGGCGCGTTGTCGGCAATCGACGCACGACCATCCGGCGCGGCCACCACCGTATCGGGACCTTTGAGCAGTACCACGGCGCCGCTAAGCCGCACCGCCGCCCGCGCCTTTTCAAGCTTTCCGTGAACTTCCGAATTCCTATTTATTTTACTGAAAATACAAGAAAATTCGCCTTCATGCGGCGTCAGCACGGTGCCCCGGGTGCCGCGCGCCGCAATATCCGCAAACAGCGCCTCCGGATGGTCGGCATAGCTGGTCAGCGCATCGGCATCGAGCACCGCCGCGGCCTCGCTCTGCAACGCCGCGCGCACCTGTTCGCGCATCGCCGGCCCGACCCCGCCGCCGGGTCCCAGCACCACCGCATTGTGCCGCTTGTCGGCAAGGAAACCGGCGAGTTCGCCCACGCCGTCCACCGGCCGCACCATGACGGCCAGGCTCGCCGCCGCGTTGACCGCGAGCGCTTCGCGTGGCGACGCGATGGTGACAAGCCCTGCCCCCGCCCGCAGCGCGCCACGCGCGGCGAGCCGCGCGGCGCCGGTGGTCGACGGGCCGCCCGACACCACGGCCGCATGACCGCGCGAATATTTGTGACCCTCGGGCTTCGGTATCGGAAAGGTCGATCCCCACAACGACGGACCGTTTGCAAAAGTCTGCGGCTTGATGGTTTCGAGCACACTCGCCGGAATGCCGATGTCGGCGACATCGACGATCCCGCAAAGCAGCCGGCCGGGCAGCAGCAGATGACCGGGCTTGCGGCGGAAAAACGTGACGGTGCGGGTGGCGTTCACCGCGACACCCATCACGGCGCCGCTGGTGCCGTTGATGCCACTCGGCAGATCGACTGCGACGACCGCGACACCGCTCGCGTTCATCGCGTCGATCATGACTCGCGGCGGGCCTTCCACCGCGCGGTCGAGCCCGGCCCCGAACAGCGCGTCGATGATGAGATCGCAATCGACCAGCGCGGCGGGCGAAGCAGCATCGATGGGTCCGCTCCAGCGTTCCGCCGCGCGCGCGGCATCGCCTTTCAGCCGCGCCTTGTCGCCCACCAGGCAGAGCCGCACCTCAAACCCGCGCTCGGCCAGAATGCGGGCGGCCACGAAGCCGTCGCCACCGTTGTTGCCGGGCCCCGCCACCACGGTTACCCGCCGGCCCGGCAGCCGCGCGGCGGCATCGGCGACGGCGCGTCCGGCACCCTCCATAAGGTGGGTACCGGCGGTCCCGCCGGCGATCGTCATCCGGTCGGCCTCCGCCATTTCCCAGGTCGTAAGCAGTGCGTCCATGACCGTTGACACTACCGGTTGGCTCGGACCCGAACAATTAGAGTGCAATTGTGGGTGGACCGGGATTGTTTCGGGAAGTGCTTATTTGCTATGCATGACGGCTATTTATTGGGCACCTAACATTAGGCAGATCGGGTAGGATTCCGCCATTGTCCACTTAAGGCATTGTACAAAAACGACAAACGTCAGCCTGCGGAATTGGCACGAGACCTGCTACCGGGTGAGAGCGGGGTCCTGCAGCAAGGTGGGAAAAACCCGGCAATGCGGCAAGCGCCGAAAGCGGGCTGGGAAAGGCTCTCCGGAATGTGCGCGGCGGGCTCCGGAGGGAAGGACTGAGCGATGAAGAAAGTCGAGGCGATCATCAAGCCCTTCAAACTCGACGAGGTGAAGGAAGCGCTGCAGGAGGTCGGACTACAGGGGATTACCGTCACCGAGGCCAAAGGCTTCGGCCGGCAGAAGGGGCATACCGAACTCTACCGTGGCGCGGAATACGTCGTCGATTTTCTACCCAAGGTGAAAATTGAGGTCGTACTCGGCGACGACTTGGTGGAAAAAGCCATCGAAGCGATCCGGCGCGCAGCCCAGACTGGCCGGATCGGCGACGGCAAGATATTTGTCTCCAACATCGAGGAAGCCATCCGGATCAGGACGGGCGAGTCCGGAATCGATGCCATCTAGTAAGCCGCGAGTGGCGTCTTCGCGGTCGAGTTCCAACACGTAAGGGGGAATGCAACCCATGACGACAGCTAAAGATGTCATGAAGATGATCAAGGATAACGACGTCAAATACGTCGATTTCCGGTTTACTGATCCGCGCGGCAAGTGGCAGCACGTGACGTTCGACGTCTCGATGATCGAAGAAGACACCTTCGCCGAAGGCCAGATGTTCGACGGCTCCTCGATCGCCGGCTGGAAGGCCATCAACGAGTCCGACATGAACCTGATGCCCGATCCGTCCTCGGCCTGCATTGATCCGTTCTTTGCCGAGACCACGCTGGTGCTGGTTTGCGATGTGCTCGAGCCGACGACCGGCGAGCCCTACACCCGCGATCCGCGCGGCATCGCCAAGAAGGCGGAAGCCATGGTGAAGTCGATGGGCGTCGGTGACAGCGTCTTCTTCGGTCCCGAGGCTGAATTCTTCGTGTTCGACGACGTGAAGTTCGCGGCCACGCCCTACAACACTGGCTTCAAGCTCAACTCGATCGAACTGCCGTCCAATTCCGACACCGACTACGAAGGTGGCAATCTCGGCCACCGCGTCGGCACCAAGAAAGGCTATTTCCCGGTGCCGCCGCAAGACTCAGCGCAGGACATGCGCTCGGAAATGCTCGGCGCCATGGCGCGCATGGGCTGCGTTGTCGAGAAGCATCACCACGAAGTCGCCTCCGCCCAGCACGAGCTCGGCCTCAAGTTTTCGCCGCTCACCGTGATGGCCGACCGGCTGATCATCTACAAGTACTGCATCCAGCAAGTGGCGCAGATCTACGGCAAGACCGCGACCTTCATGCCGAAGCCGGTCTATGGCGACAACGGCTCGGGCATGCACTGCCACCAGTCGATATGGAAGGACGGCAAGCCGGTGTTCGCTGGCGACAAATACGCCGGCCTCTCGGACACCTGCCTGAACTACATCGCCGGCATCATCAAGCACGCCAAGGCAATCAACGCCTTCACCAACCCGACCACCAACTCCTACAAGCGTCTGGTGCCGGGCTTCGAGGCGCCCGTGTTGCTCGCCTACTCGGCGCGCAATCGCTCGGCGTCCTGCCGTATCCCGTTCACCGACAGCCCCAAGGCCAAGCGCGTCGAGGTGCGTTTCCCCGATCCGATGGCCAACCCGTACCTCGCCTTCGCGGCCATGCTGATGGCCGGCCTCGACGGCATCAAGAACAAGCTCGATCCGGGCTCGGCCATGGACAAGGACCTCTACGACCTGCCGCCGGCGGAGCTCAAGGAAATCCCGACCGTCTGTGGCTCGCTGCGTGAAGCGCTCGAGTCGCTCGACAAGGACCGCGCCTTCCTCAAGGCTGGTGGTGTGTTCGATGATGACTTCATCGACAGCTACATCAACCTGAAGATGGAAGAAGTGATCCGCTTCGAGCACACTCCGCATCCGGTCGAATTCGATATGTACTACTCGGCGTAAGCGTTCCTCCCAACCATCGCACTCCAGGTAACCGAGACTTGGGCGATGCAACTCATCGGGCGCTCCTCACGGAGCGCCCTTTTTTCTTTGATTGAAGGAAACCTACGACAGCAGGTCGGACAGTGCGGCGGCGGCCTTGCGCAGAGCCGGCACATGCCGGCGCGCCGCTTTCAAGGACAGGCGCACGAGCGGCGCATGCACCGCGAGTGCCGCAATCGCGCGATGATTCCTGTCGAACACGGGCACCGCGACCGCGACCATGCCGGCGACGAATTCCTCGTTGTCGATCCCAACGCCTTCGGCGCGAATGCGCGCCAGCTCCGCGATCAGCTTGTCCGGGTCAGTAATCGTGCGTTCTGAGTAACCCCGCAACGGCGCTACCCGGATCAATTTCTCCATTTCTTTCTTCGACAGCAGGCTGAGCAGCAGCTTGCCGGTCGCCGTACAATAGGCCGGCACGCGCGAACCGCGGCTCAAATGCATGCGCAGCGGCCAATGCGTCTCCACACGGTCGAGATACACCACATCTCCGCCACTGAGCGTGGTGAGATTGCAGGTCTCCCCGACTGCGTCGACCAGCCCCTGCAGCACACGGTGACGCGCGCCATGGCGCGTCGAACTGGTCAGCACGGCCATTGCCAAATCGGACAGGCGCTCGCCGGCTGCAAATCCGCGGCCGCCCGGTTCCGGAATCACCACCTGCTCCTGCTCGAGCCGTGTGAAGATGCGATACGCGGTCGCGCGCGGGATGCCGAGATCGGCCGCCAAATCCGCCGCGGTCACCGATTCATTCGCCCTTGCGACGAACTCCAGCGCCGCCAGTAGACGCGAGACCACGTCGTGCGGCCGTTTCGTTCCGGCAGGTTTGGTGCGCCGGCGGCCGCCGGCCGCAGCCGCGCGCGTGGTGCTTCTTTTGCGCGGCCGTCCGGCAGGCGCGACGGCCCTCGCCTTCTTAGCCACAGCCGCCTTCCTGTGCTTGCTACCGGGCATCTTCCAAAATCATGTCAGAGGCTTTTTCTGCGATCATGATCACTGGCCCGTTGGTATTTCCCGACACCAGGCTGGGCATGATCGAGGCATCCACCACCCGTAGGTTCGCGACGCCGCGCACACGCAGGCGCGCATCGAGTACGGCCATATCGTCCCGGCCCATTTTGCACGTGCCTGAAGGGTGGAAAATCGTGGTTCCTGAGTTGCGAATATAGTCCAACAATTCCCCGTCGGTCGCAACCGCTGAGCCGGGCACGATCTCGTGCTCGATGAACTCAGTTAACGCTGGCGCACTCGCCACCTTGCGCGCGACCTTGACGCCTTCGACCATGACGTAACGGTCGTATTCCGCGTCAAGATAGTTGGGGCGCATTTTGGCCGGCACCCTGGGATCCGCCGAAGCGATCTCGATGGTGCCCCGGCTGAGCGGCCGCAACTGGCAGACTGAGGACGTGAAGCCCGAAAAATCGTGCACCGGCCCGCCGGGCACTTCCGAACTGATTGTGCCGAAATGAAATTGAATGTCGGGACGCGTGGCGTTCTCGTCCGCGCGCGTGAAGATGTAAGCCTGGTTGATGCCGACAGCGATCGGCCCGGCCTGACGCAACAGGAACTGCAACCCCATGCGGATCTTGCCGATCGGGCTGCGCAGGTAATCGTTGGTCGTCACCGGCCGGCTGGCTTTATAGGTCAGCCTGATCTGCAGGTGATCCTGCAGGTTGGCGCCGACGCCCGGCATGTCGCGCGCCACCGCAATTCCGTGCTGCTGCAACAGCGCGCCCGGCCCGATGCCGGACAATTGCAAGACCTGCGGCGAGTTGATTGCGCCGGCGGCGAGGATCACCTCCTTGCGCGCCGCGACTTCAACCACCTGGCCGTCCCGCTCATAGCAGACACCCGTGGCGCGTCCCTCCGACAAGAGGATGCGCAAGGTGCGAGCTTCCGTGCGCACATCGAGATTGCTGCGCGCTTTGATCGGCCTGAGATAAGCCGCTGCTGCACTGCAACGAAGACCACGATGCGTTGTGATCTGGAAATAGCCGGCGCCTTCTTGTTTCTTGCCGTTGTAATCGGGATTGGCCGGAATGCCGCTCTCGACGGCTGCGCCAATAAAAGCATCGCACAACTTTGACGGGGCAATCGGCTGGATATGCAGCGGCCCATGCTGGCCGCGAATCTGGTCCGGCTCGGCATGATAATTCTCAAGCTTTCGGAAATAGGGTTCGACGTCACGCCAAGACCAACCGTCGTTTCCGCCTTTCTCCCAATCGTCATAATCGTCCGGCTGCCCGCGCACATAGAGCAGGCCATTAATCGAACTCGATCCCCCGATGACGCGGCCGCGAGGCCAATAAATGCGCCGGTCCTTTAATCCCGGCTCCGGCTCCGTGTAGTAGCCCCAATTCAGCCGGGGATGAAACATCGTCTTGGCGTAGCCGATCGGCACATGCACCCATGGATTGCGGTCCCACGGCCCCGCTTCCAGCAACAACACGCGATAAGTACCGCCGCCGCTCAATCGGCTCGCCAGCACGCAGCCGGCCGACCCGGCCCCAACAATCACGAAATCGAAAATTTC
This sequence comes from uncultured Pseudomonadota bacterium, assembly GCA_963732895.1. Classification (GTDB taxonomy): domain Bacteria; phylum Pseudomonadota; class Alphaproteobacteria; order Rhizobiales; family Xanthobacteraceae; genus Pseudolabrys. The sequence continues at coordinate 45,013 of CAVTBG010000006.1, forward strand.
ACTCGTCACCAGATTACACCCGTCCATTTCCGGTTTGCGAAATCGCGGTGGACGCACCGAAACGAGTCTCAACCATCGGACCCGCGCTTCGCTTGCGACCTTCGCCGAGTCGCACCGCAACAAGAGTGAGCTGTTGTCTAAAACCGAAATTCGCTTGACAGTCTCTCGCGTGAGACCCTAGCATTAAAAAGTGAGATAAAAAAGTCTCAAAATTGAGACCTAGGGCGCAACGTCCACCGTTTCCGATTTTGAGAAAATAAAAACGCTCACCGATCGAGTCGAACCGCCATCTTGCGTGGCGAAGCGCGGCCGAGCACGGTTAAGTCATTACGGGGAGGAGACACAACATTCGTGCCTCCAGTAAATGCCGCGGAATTCCCGCGCCGGGCTCGATATCGCGCCGGCGCGCGGGCGACTTGCGCGCATGCCGCGTGGGCGCGTCCCGTTCGGGGGGCATGAGTCATGGCTGAAGCCGAAACCATGACGCCCTCGCCCACGCTGCTCAAAACCATCGCGGTACTCGAATTCCCGACCGTCCTGGTGGCCAAGACCGCCGCCTGGCTGATCATTCCCATGACCTGTGCGTTGGTCTACGAAGTGGTGGCGCGTTACATCTTCAATGCGCCGACTATCTGGGCCTATGACGTCACCTATATCCTGGCCGGCAGCCTGTTCATGCTTGGGGCCGCCTTCGCGCTGCGCCAGGGCAGCCATGTGCGCGCGGATTTCCTGTTGAGCTCGCAGAATCCGCGCTGGCAGGCGCTGATCGACGTCGTGCTTTATCTGCTGGTCTACTTCCCGGCGGTAGCGCTTTTCTTCCAGACCAGCTTCGAGTTCGCGGGTCAGTCCTGGATGCAGGGCGAAACGTTCCCGCAAAGCCCGTGGATGCCGATCATCTATCCGCTCAAGACGGTCATGCCGCTGACGCTGGCGCTCTTGTTCATTCAGGGCATCGCCGAATTCCTCAAGGCGCTCTGGACGTTCCGCACCAACATCTCGTTTAGAAAAAGCGAATAACAAAGATGGCGAACGACATCCTCGGTCTGGTCTCGCTGTTCGTCGCCGTCTTGGGCGTACTGTCGGGATTCCCGATGGCGTTCATCTTCATCTTCGTCGCTCTGCTGTTCGGCTATATCGGGATCGGTCATCAGGTCTTCTATCTGCTCACCTATCAATTCTTTTCCTTGATGACGAATGTCGAGCTCGCTTCGATTCCGCTGTTCCTGTTTATGGGCTACGTGCTCGAACAGTCGGGCCTGATGGACCGCATGTTCTCCGCGCTACGGATGTCGCTGGGCAACACCAAGGGTTCGCTCTATGTAATCGTGATGATCGTCGCCACCGTCTTTGCGGCGGCAACCGGCATCGTCGGTGCGTCCGTGACGGTGCTCGGCGTCATGGCGGCGCCGATGATGATCCGCAGCGGCTACGATACAAGGCTGTCGGCCGGCACAATCGCCGCTGGCGGCACGCTCGGCATCCTCATCCCGCCGAGCGTCATGCTCATCGTCATGGGCCCGTTGGTCGGCGTACCGATTTCGGACCTGTTCGCGGCCGCGATCATCCCCGGCCTGATGCTCTCGGGCACCTATCTCATCTACACGGTCATCCGCTGCCAGCTCGATCCGTCGCTCGGCCCGGCGCTGGGTCATGACAGCGCTAAATATACTACGGCCGAAAAGACGCGCGAGCTGTTGCTGGGCGTCATTCCGATCGCCGCGGTGATCATGGCGACGCTTGGCCTGATCCTCGCGGGCGTCACCACGCCGACCGACGCCGCCGCCACCGGCGCCTTCGCCTCGGTGATTCTGGCCGTCGCCTATGGCCGCATGAACGGGACGCGGCTGATGACGGCGGTGTTCCGCACCATGGAGACGACTGCTTTCATCATGTTCCTGATTGGCGCCGCCAACTTCTTCGGCGCCGTCTTCGCGCGGCTCGGCAGCGGCCGGCTGATTACCGAGACCCTGACCAACCTTCCGGTATCGCCGATGGTGATGCTGGTTCTGATGCTGCTGCTGATCTTTGTGCTCGGTGGCCCGCTGGAATGGATCCCGGTCGTGCTGGTGATCGTCCCCATCCTACTGCCGGTCGTGAAGCACATGGGCATCGACATGCTGTGGTTCAGCATCCTGGTGGCGGTGACGCTGCAATCGTCGTGGCTGACGCCGCCGATGGCGTTGTCCTCATACTTTCTCAAGGGCGTCGTGCCGCAGTGGAGCATGAAGGACATCTACCTCGGCATGCTCCAGTTCGTCTTTCTGCAGGCGCTCGTCGTCGCGATCCTGATCAAGTTTCCGTTCTTCATCACCTGGCTGCCGAGCATCTCGGGCCAATGATGTTCGGCAACCGGCAACAGCTCACGAAGAGCACTTCAAGAAGTCAACCCAAGGGAGGACACCATGAGTAAAACCCGGACTTTGCTGGCCAGCATGCTCGTCGCATGCGGCCTGCTGTTCCTGTCCGCGTCGTCGGCTACTTACGCCGCGGACAAGGTCTATACCTACTCCATCCAGACTGCCGTGCCGTCTGCCAGCCTCTACTTTCAGCTGCTGGAGCGGTTCGTGAAACAAGTCGAGACCATGTCGGGCGGACGTCTCAAGGGCGAGGTGCTCCCTGCCGGCGCCGTGGTCGGGCCATTTCAGATCCTCGACGCGGTCAGCAACAACGTCGTGAAAGCGGGCTACGCCTGGGGCAACTACTGGTCGGGCAAGAATTCGGCCTTCGTGCTGTTCGCCAATGCACCGGCGAGCACCGGCCTCGACCAGCGCAGCATCGTCGCCTGGTACTATCGCGGCGGCGGCGAGAAACTCTACGAAGAGTTCTTGAAGGACACCATGCACCTCAACTTGAAGGCGTTCTTCATTCAGCCCATGGGTCCCGACCCGCTCGGCTGGTTCAAGAAGCCGATCAAGAACATGCAGGAGTTCACCAAGTTCAAGTATCGCTCGCCTCCGGGCATCCCCGGCGAGACCTACAAGAACATGGGCGTTGCTGCCGTCGCGATGCCGGGCGGCGACATCGTTCCGGCGGCCCAACGTGGCGTGATTGACGCGGCGGAATGGATCGGCCCCGCCGACGACCGCAATCTCGGCCTGCAGAAGATCTGGAAGTACTACTATCTACAGGGCCTGCATCAACAGACCGATATCGGCCAGATCATCTTCAACAAGGACTTCTGGAACTCACTGCCCGCCGACCTGCGGGAAATTGTCAAGGTCGCGGTGATGGCCAACGTTGCGGAAACCTTCAACGCCGACATCTACGACAACTCGGTAGCGTTAAAGGAGCTGCAAACGAAGTACGGCGTGCATGTCGAGAATACGCCGCTCGACTACTATCCGAAGTTCATCGCGGAAGAGAAGAAGGTAACGGCGGCTTATGCCGCCAAAAACCCCGTCTTCAAGAAGGTCTTGGAGTCGCAGATCGCGTTCGCAAAAGAAGTCTATCCCTACCGCGTGCGCATCCTCGAACTCTACTACAATATGGTGAAGACCGCGCACGAGAATAAGTGAGCGACGCGCCGCTCTAGCACGCTCGCAGAGCCCTTCTCACAGCGCAACGTCGACGGCGGATCGGGCAAATGAGGCCCGGTTCGCCGCCATTTTTGTCAATTGAGTGCGATCAGCCGGCGCGCATGCCGGCGCTCGGCTCAATCAGAGAATCAGAAACGCCAACACGGTCAATCCGGCAGCGATGGCGGCCGCCGCGGCCAGCCTCCGGCGGCGGTGACGGCGCGGCCCATAGACACCCGCCGCGCGGCGAGCTGCGATCAGGGCGGCGTCGAACTCGGCTGAGTTCGAATAAGCGCAGGCCAAGGCAAGTCCGGCGCGCTCGACTTGTGCTTCGAGCGCGAGAGCGTATCGGTGCGGGCTCTCGCCATGCATCCAGCGCGTCATGACCGCATGGTAAGGCCGATATGGTAAATGAGATGTTGCTTTCTGGGCGCTGCCGACCGCCTAGCTGGCGCGTTCGTACCGCAGCAGCGGCAACACGTTGGCGTCGGCGAGCGACATCTGGTCGGGTTCGGACAATTGGGCACGCTCGGCTTGCGGCTTGTCACCATCGAACGCGGCAATGGCCGACCCTGGGGCGCCCATGGGTTGGTGTTCGGCGGCGCGCACGCGATTGCGGCCGGCGTGCTTGGCCCCGTAGAGCGCATCATCCGCCCGCGTCAGTAGTTCGTCGACACTGAACACCGGCCCCAGCGCCGAGGCGGCGCCGATACTAACCGTGACGCCGACCGGGCGGCCTCCGATAGTAGCGCCTGCGCGTTCGAAATTGGCACGCACACGCTCGGCGATCTTGACCGCCATCTCCAGCGGCGCCGGTACGATGGCCGCGAACTCCTCACCGCCGAGCCGCGCAATGATGTCGCTGGTGCGCATGCTCTTTCGGGCGACGTCGGCGAAGACCTGCAACGTCGCGTCGCCGGTAGCATGGCCGAAACGGTCGTTGATGGACTTGAAATGGTCGAGATCGAACATGAGCAGCGCCACCGGCTCGCCGCGCGCGGCCTGGCGCGCGCACAGCGCCTGCGCGTCCACACAAAAGGCGCGGCGGTTGGGCAACCGGGTCAAAAAATCGGTTTCGGCCGCGTTGCGATAGATACGCACCTGCCGATCCTGCACCATCATCAGCACGATGAAGGCGGCGCCGACTGCATAGATCAGCGTCTCCAGCGTGAATACAGCCAGCCAGCTGGAAGCCAGCACCTCGGGCACGAAGGCATGCATGACGAGCGGCAAGAGAAAGATACCGGCGTGCAGGCAGGGCACCACGACCATGCGGGTGCGCGAATAGAGCGCTTTGCGCCGCTCGCGCCCGAGCTCGAAGGCGATTGCGAACGTGTACCCGGCGACCACGATTGCGCCGAGCACGGTCCGGGCATTGCCACCTTCTGCGAAAGCCGGAAACGGTGCGACCAGCAGCCAGACCACGGCGCCGGCAAAGACAGCAATCGGCAGCAGACGCCGGCCCTGGAACAAGCGGACGCCGTTCCAGATCATGCCGCAAGCGATGAACATGAGCGCAGACGAGACTTCCGGAGGAACCGCGAGCGCATGCGCGGGCGCGCTCCAGAGCGCCATCGCTGCCGCGCCGATCAGGTAGGCGGCACCCCACCAGGCCAGCGCTCGCACGTCACGCTGCTGCATCCAGGCGACGGTGAGGAACAGGCCGAGCAATGCGGCAATGCAGATCGCCACGAATGACAACGTGGGAACATCCAGAGCCACGACTGACAGTGCGCGATCGGCGAACATTGCTGCTCCATGCGCGGCCCGACGGGTCCGCCTGGCCCGTGCGCCTCAGACCGTAGAAATACGCATAAGCTGTCTGAAAAGCGTTGCACAACTAAACGTTCTTCGACAAAAATTTTGCGACAATTGAACTAAAATAGGCCGCGACAGCCACGGCGGCGGCCACCACGGCCTCGAGGCCAACGAAAAAGGGCGCGCAACCCGCGCGCCCTTCCCGAAATCCGTCGCTTTTCGTTCGATCAGCGCTTGGAGAACTGGAACGAACGACGCGCCTTGGCCCGGCCGTACTTCTTGCGCTCAACCACGCGGGAGTCGCGGGTGAGGAAGCCGGAGCGCTTGAGCGTGCTGCGCAGTTCCGGCTCGAAATTAGTCAGCGCCTTGGCAAGGCCATGACGCACCGCGCCCGCCTGCCCCGACAGGCCGCCACCCGAGACGGTGCAGATTACGTCGTATTGACCATTGCGGTTGGTCGCCACCAGCGGCTGCTGGATCAGCATGCGCAGCACCGGGCGGGCGAAGAATACTTCGATCGACTTGGTGTTGACCTGGATCTGGCCGCTACCGGGCTTGATCCAAACGCGGGCCACCGCGTTCTTGCGCTTGCCCGTGGCATAGGCGCGGCCCTGGCCGTCCAGCTTCTGCACGTATTGCGGGGCTTCCGGAGCTGCAGGTTTGAGGGCGCCCAAATCTTCCAACGACTGTACGGTCTCAGCCACGATCAGGCACTCCTCACGTTCTTGCGGTTCATGGCGGCGACATCGAGCTTCTCGGGCTTTTGCGCCTCATGCGGATGGTCGGGGCCGGGATAGACGCGCAGGTTTCCGAGCTGCACGCGGCCCAGCGGCCCGCGCGGCAGCATGCGCTCGATCGCCTTCTCGACGATGCGCTCCGGGAACTTGCCTTCCATGATCTGCTTGGCGGTGCGCGACTTGATGCCGCCGATATAGCCGGTGTGGTGATGGTAGACCTTCTGCTCGCGCTTACGGCCGGTGAACACGGCCTTGGCGGCGTTGATGACGATGACGTTGTCGCCGTCGTCGACATGCGGCGTATAGGTCGGCTTGTGTTTACCGCGCAGATGCAGCGCCACGATCGAGGCAAGACGGCCAACGACGAGCCCGGCGGCATCGACGGTGACCCATTTCTTCTCGACGTCGGCGGGCTTGGCCGAATAGGTATTCATGACGAATTCCTTGAAAGCGTAGAGCGCACAAAAGGGCGCGCCGTCGTGGGCGGTTCTCTAGCCGAGCCGAGGCACAGGGTCAACGTGCTTGTGATGATAATTGTATAGTATAATCAATTAGTTAAATAAATGGTATTTAGACACCTTTGGCTAATTGCTACTGGCGGGAATGGAATAGGTCGAGGTGACATGGGCTACAGGTTCTTCCAATCCGTCCGAATAGATTGCGACTTCTCCGACTGCTAAACGCTTGCCAACTTTCAACAATTTGGCGTCGGCGATGAGGTCGGCCTGGGCCGGTTTACGCAGGAAGTTGATGTTGAGGTTGGTGGTCACCGCCAGCGGAACCGCGCCGATCGCCGACAGCACCGCCACGTACATGGCGAAATCGGCGAGCTCCATCATGGTCGGGCCAGAGAGCGTGCCGCCGGGACGGAGGTAGTCGGCGTTGAAGGCCCGCCGCACGCGCACGTTCCCATAAGCAACGTTCTCAATCGTGAGCCCACAACCAGGATAGAAGGCTTGCGGGAATTCCGCGGCCAAAAGCTCGCCGAGTTGATCGGCGGTCAGTGCTGGTGCCGGCATCGAGCCCCCTATCGTTTGCCGGCGCGTCCTCAAATTTCCGGCGGCATTCGTCATAAAGCGACGCGGGCTGCGGTCAACCGGCCTTTCGTCTCCGGTCGTTCTTCCTCGCTAGCCTGCGGGCCTTTTTTCCTCTGCCGCCGGCCCTGCCGTAGAGGACGCGCAGTTCGTCCTTAGCCTGTTCCAGCTCCTCTTTGCGCGCCGTGGGCAGCCCCTTGCCGGCGCGGTTGATGTAGAAGACCAGCATCGACATGGCCGAGCGAAAAGGGTCCGACTTGCGCCGCCGGCTGACGTCGGCCGAGCGCTTGAGCGACAGGGCAATGGCGCGCGGCGTCGGCTTGCTGAAAACGCCTTCTTCCAATCTGAGCGCGTTGCTGGTCTTGGTAACGCGCTGCGACCAGCGCTTCGATTTGGCCATACTTTGCGAGGATTTGGATTTGCGCTTTGCCATTGCTTTGAGCCCTGCGGCTCTAATGATCGCCCCGCGCGCGATGCTCCAAAAGCCTTGCATGGATGGGGCGGCAGGTTAAGTATCCCCGAGACTGCCCGGATTTAGCCATGAACGTACAGACCCGCGACCCCGAGACTGCCGCCCCCGTGCTGCTGCGCGAGCGCGACGGCGAGATCGCGCTCGTGGTGCTCAATCGCCCACGCGCGCGCAACAGTCTATCGGAAGACCTGCTGAAGGCGCTGGCAGCGGCCTGGACCGACATCGCCGCCGATAAAACCGTGCGCGCTGTGGTCCTGGCGGCCGAAGGCTCGGCCTTCTGCGCCGGGCACGACATGAAAGAACTTACTGCGCGGCGGCGCGACGCCGACGGCGGCCGCGAATACTTCCGCCACATCATGACGACCTGTAGCGCCATGATGCAGCAGATCGTCGCCCTGCCGCAGCCAGTGATCGCCTGCGTGCAGGGTGTCGCCACCGCTGCCGGCTGCCAATTGGTGGCAAGCTGTGACCTCGTGATCGCGTCGACCAGCGCACAGTTCGCCACGCCGGGCGTCGACATCGGCCTGTTCTGCTCCACACCCATGGTGGCGCTGTCGCGCAGCGTGCCGCGCAAGCACGCCATGGAAATGCTGTTGACCGGCGAGATGGTGTCGGCCGAACGCGCCCTCCAAATGGGCCTCATCAACCGCGCCGTCGAAGTGGGTACGGAACGTGACGCTTCGCTTGCGCTCGCACGCGCCATCGCGTCGAAGTCGTCCTACACGCTGAAGGTCGGCAAGCAGGCGTTCTACCGCCAACTCGAAATGGGCCTCGCCGACGCTTATGCCTACGCGTCCGAAGTCATGACCGAAAACATGATGGCGCGCGACGCCGAGGAAGGCATCTGCGCCTTCATCGAGAAGCGTGAACCCAAGTGGGAGGACCGTTGATGCGCGGGCATTGTTCCCTTGCCGATGTTGTTCCGCCTTCCCTGCCCTAGCGAACTCCGTTATCTTCCTGACCTTCTGTGCTTTTCTGAATGTTTTGTTCGCGACTTCATCACGCTGAAAACGAATGGGGCCATCCTATGATCCGGACAGCATTCTTGGCTGCGGCACTCACGCTGACGGCGCTCTCGCCCGCACTCGCGCAAGAGATCACTCCGGCCGAGCGCGCCGCCTGCAAATCCGATTATGAATCCTACTGCCGCGGTACCTTCCCCGGCGGCGGCCGTATCATCAAATGCCTCGCCGGCCACTACGAGAAGCTGTCACCGGCATGCAAGAAAATCGTCGACAGCAAGAAATGAGCGTTTCGGGCAGCGCTGGTATGTCTGAATGAGTGGGCCGGCCCTTTCGAACCCCGCGATGGACGCTTATGTTGCGCACATCGTCGGATAAGCTGGGTCCGCTCATGAACAACGCTTCCCGCGTCTTCACGCCGGCCGCGCAGCGGGCACAAGCCGAGCGCGGCTCCGCCAAGGCCTATGAGAAGCGCCTCGCCGAAGGCTTTCCCGACAGGGTCACGCCCGAGCTCGCCGCCTTTATCGCCGAGCAGGACACCGCCTTTCTCGGCACGGTCGGCGGAGACGGCGCGCCCTACATCCAGCACCGCGGTGGTCCGAAAGGCTTCATCAAGGTCATCGACGAGCACACGCTCGGATTCGCGGACTACCGCGGCAACCGGCAATACATCACACTCGCCAATCTGTCGGAAAACGACTGCGCCTTCCTGTTCCTGCTCGACCCGGCGCGACGCCAGCGCATCAAGATCTGGGGCCGGGCGCGGATGGCGGAAAACGACGCCGCCCTCACCGAGGGCCTGTTCGACGAAGGCTATAAGGCCAAGCCCGAGCGCGCTCTTCTTTTCACAATCGAAGCATGGGACGTGAACTGTCCTCAACACATCGTCACCCGCTTTACCGAGGCCGAGATGGAGACCGCGTTCAACGCCGTCAAGGCCAAGATGGCCGAGCTCGAAACCGAAAATGCGCGCCTGCGCGCGGCGCTGGCGCAACAGACATCGCGATGAACCACGACGCCTATTCCGACAGCTACATCCGCGGCATCCTCAATACGGTGAAGACCATCGCCATGGTCGGAATTTCGCCGAAGGACAACCGGCCGAGCTTTTTCGCGTTCAAATACCTGCTCGAGCGCGGCTACCGCATGATCCCCGTCAATCCCGGCCAGGCCGGCAAGGAGATCCTCGGTCAGACGTGCTACGCCAAGCTCTCCGACATCCCCGAGCCGGTCGATATGGTCGACATTTTTCGGGGCTCCGCGCACGTGCCGCCGATCGTCGAGGAGGCGTTGACCTTGACGCCGAAACCTCAGGTGATCTGGATGCAGGTCACGATCCGCAACGAGGAGGCCGCCAAGCTCGCCAAGGACGCCGGCCTCAAGGTTGTGATGGACCGCTGCCCCAAGATCGAATACGGACGCCTGTCATCTGAAATCTCCTGGATGGGCATCAATTCGCGCACGCTATCGTCCAAACGCGCTCAGAATCTCGGCGGCGGCGTGCAGCGCATGGCGCTGGGGCCGAAAAACAGCCAAGAAGACAACGGTTGAGTCACCCGCTCCTGTTGAAATGAATTGCCAAAAACGACCCGGCCGCGAGGTGCGGCCGTGCGATCCGTCCGGCCTGTCATCATGCCGCCTTGACTGCCTCCCCACCCGACCCGTTAAATCGTTCGCTGATCTGCCGGGCCAAATGGCCGTAACAAACTGAACGGGGATGGAAACCATGGCCGACGCCGACCGCATTCCGGGCTTTGCAACGTTGTCGATTCACGCCGGCGCCAAGCCCGACCCCACCACCGGCGCGCGTATCACGCCGATCTACCAAACCGCGTCTTACGTCTTTGACGACGTTGACCATGCCGCCTCGCTGTTCGGCCTACAGGCTTTCGGCAACATCTACACCCGCATCGGCAACCCGACCTGCGCCGTGCTGGAAGAGCGCGTCGCCGCGCTCGAAGGCGGCACCGCGGGACTCGCGCTCGCTTCCGGCCACGCCGCGCAGGTGATCACGCTGCACGCGATGATGACGCCGGGTGACGAGGTGGTCGCCTCCACCAAGCTCTATGGCGGCTCGATCAACCAGTTCACCCACTCTTTCAAGAATTTCGGCTGGAACGTGGCGTGGGCCGACCCCGACGACATTGGCTCGTTCGAGCGCGCCACAACCGACAAAACCAAGGCGATCTTCATCGAGTCGATCGCCAACCCGGGCGGCATTGTGACCGACATTGAGGCGATCGCCAACATCGCGCGCAAGGCCGGCGCGCCGCTGATCGTCGACAACACGCTGGCGACGCCGTATCTGTGCAAGCCGATCGACTACGGCGCCGACGTCGTGGTGCATTCGCTGACCAAGTTCCTCGGCGGCCACGGCAACTCGATCGGCGGCATCATCATCGACGGCGGCAGCTTCAACTGGTCGCGCGACAAGCGCTATCCGATGCTGTCGGAACCGCGGCCGGAATATCACGGCATCGTGCTGCACGAGACCTTCGGCAACTTCGCCTTCGCCATCGCTTGCCGGGTGCTGGGCCTGCGTGACCTCGGGCCGGCGATGTCGCCCTTTAACGCCTTCCTTTTCATCAACGGCATCGAGACCCTGCCGCTGCGCATGCAGCGCCATTGCGACAACACGCAGGCCGTCGCCGAGTGGCTGTCGAAGCACGATAAGGTGGCATGGGTGAGTTATCCGGGGCTGCCTGGCGACAAGTATCACGCGCTCGCCAAGAAATACGTGCCCAAGGGCGCCGGCGCCGTGTTCACCTTCGGCCTCAAGGGCGCCTATGACGCTGGCGTGAAACTGGTGTCGAACGTGAAGCTGTTCTCACATCTCGCCAATATCGGCGATACCCGCTCGCTGATCATCCATCCGGCTTCCACCACGCACCGGCAATTGTCCGACGAGGCCAAAACCAAGGCGGGTGCCGGGCCGGACGTGGTGCGGCTATCGATCGGCATCGAGGACAAGGACGACATCATCGCCGATCTGGATCAAGCGCTGAAGGCGGTGTGAGGGGAGCCGCTTATCCCTGCCCTGAAAGCGGAGGGTCCGGCGCCAACGGGTCCGCACGAAGGGCGGCCCGATGACAGGCTCCGCGCCCGGGGGTGGGATCAATATCGAAAACACCCCACCCGACAACTCGCTTTGCTCGCGGCCAGCGGGGGAGGGACAAGAAACGACCGGCGGCTATTTCTTTTCCAGCACTCGCGCGACGTAGGCGCGGATATGGTCGAGCGTTGCCGGGGCGGTCCAGATGTCGGTGACGGCCATGTCGGTGGCGGCGCCCCTCGCCGCCATCCGCTCCCGTACGGCGGCGCGCAGTTGCGCCTTGGTCTGCGTGAAGGCCGGCGGCGACAGGTCGGCTAGCTCCTGCGCCACCGCAATGGCATCTTCGAGCAACTCTTCCGGCTCCGCGGTCTCGTCGATCCAGCCGCGCTCCATGGCAGCGTCGGTGTCGTAGGTCGCGCCGCTGAGCGTAAACTCGGGCAGGTAACGCGGCGGTAGCGCATAGCGCAGCACCTCGAACGCCAGCGCCGGAAACGGCAGGCCGACAAGCAACTCCGTGACGCCGATGCGGCCCGAGCGCTCCGCCATGATGCGGCGGTCGGCGCAGGCCGCCAATACGGCGCCGCCGGCGATCGCATGACCGTTGATCGCCGTCACCACGGGCAGTGAATGAAAGAACACGGCTTCGTAAAGCCGATGCAGCGCCGGCAGGAAGGCGCGGGTATAACCCGCGCCACCTTCGCTCAACCGTTTGAGATCGACGCCGGCGGAAAAAATGCGTCCCTGGCCGGTGAGCACCACGGCTCTCGCGCCGGACTGGCGCAACTCAGCAAAGCGCGCCGCCAGCGCCTCGCAGAACTCGATATCGAGCGCGTTGGCCTTGCCGTGGCGCATGGTGACGATGGCGATGCTACCCTGTGCGAGCGTCTCCAGCACGGCCTCTACTCCGCGGGCACCGGCTGCGGCAACACGGCATAGCTTTCGTGGTGCCACAGCCGTTCGGCATGCACGATCGCCACCGTGAACACCACGACACCGACGACTTGGTGGGCGAGCGAAAAGTCGAGCGGCACACGCATGAGCAACGTGGTGATGCCGAGCGCGACCTGAAGCGTGACAATGCCGGCGAGGATCAGCGCGCCGCGCACGCCCAATTGCATGCGCCAGGCGTCGTAGGCGTGGACTACAATCGCGATCCAGATGGCGTAGGCCATCATCCGGTGATCGAATTGAACCGTGAGGGTATTCTCGAAGAAATTGCGCCAGACCGGCTGTATGAAAAGCAGGTCCTTGGCGGCGGGTATGAGCGAGCCGTCGATCAGAGGCCAGGTGTTGTAGATGAGGCCGGCGCCGCTGCCGGCCACCAGCGCACCGAGATAGATCTGCCCCAGCACCATGAAGGCGATGACGAGCGCAAAACCGCGCAGGCGCCCGCTCGCGTCGCTCGGGCGTTTGGGCGCAAGCTGCTGAGCGGTCCACAGCACGGCGAAGTAGATGGCGCAGGCGAGTGTCAGGTGGAACGCGAGCCGGTACTGCGACACGCTGACGCGTCCCGAGCCGGCGAGCCCCGACGACACCATCCACCAGCCGACCGCGCCCAGCACAGCGCCGGCGCCAAAGATGGTCCACAGCCGCCCGCGCAGACGCTTGGGCACCCAGCCGCGCCACAGAAAGAACAGCAGCGGCAGCAGGAACACCATGCCGACGGTGCGTGCGAGCAGCCGGTGCGTCCATTCATACCAGTAGATGACCTTGAATTGATTGAGCGTCATCCCGCGGTTGAGTTCCCGATATTGCGGGATGGCTTGGTAATCCTTGAATTCCTGCTCCCAGGCCGCGTGCGACAAGGGCGGCACCACGCCGGTGACCGGCTTCCACTGGGTAATCGACAGGCCAGATTCGGTGAGCCTTGTGGCTCCGCCGACGATCAACGTCAGAAAGATCATGGCCGCCACCGCGAGCAGCCAAAGCCGCAGCACGGGCGCGTGGGGTTCGGGAACATCCATCATGTCGGGCCTGGAATGCCGGCTCCCGCAATATCCTTGCAGGAGATGGCGCGGACCATATAGTCAGGCCCTCCCGACTGCAAATTACACGAACGAAAGGCTCCCATGCGCATCCGGACCCGCAAGCTGATCGGCGCCTTCGCCCTGATCGCCCTGGTGACGGTGTGGAGCCTCGTCGCCATGACCCTGGCGCAGTCGGCGCTGACCAACATCAACGGCTGGATCGCGATGATCTATTACATTATTGCCGGGCTCGGCTGGGTGCTACCGGCTATGCTGCTGGTGAAGTGGATGGCACGGCCCGACGCGCCCTAGCGTTTGCGCATGATCTTATCCGAAAACCGGTTTCCACTTTTCGGGATCACGCACGATCAAGCCGCGTTCACCCGCCGGAAGCCGTTCCACATGGCTGTGGCGGCGCCCGACATCAGAACTTTGAGATAGCGCGAACGTTGGAACTCGCCGTTGACAGAGATGCGCGGCAGCGCGGTCAAATGGCCGCGGTGCGCCCTGAACAGCACGCCCGGCCGAGTGGTGACCGCGGTCTTGAAATCGAGCTCGGCGGCGATGCTGAACTCGCGTGAACCGGCCGCAGTCGGGTCACCCACCGGGTAGGCGAGATGCTCCGGCCGCGTCCCTAGCGCGGCTTCCAGGACCGCCCGGCTCTGCTCCATTTCCGCCCGCACGGCAGCGTCGTCGGGAATCTTCTTTAGCATCGAATGGCTGACGGTGTGGGCGCCGATGGTCACCAGTGGATCTTCGGCCATCTCGGCGATCTCGCCCCACGTCATCGACAGGTCGCGGCAGATCGCCGGCATATCGACCATGTAGCGGGCGCACAACTCACGCACGATCTCGCGCAATTCCCTTTCGGTCGTCAGGCTGCGCAGATAGCCGTAGACCGCGTCATAGATCTCACGCTTCTGCGCTACGGTCGCGCAATCGAATTGGCGATGCTCGCCGTTGATCGGCAGTTCAATGCGGCTGCTGCGCGCGATCACCGCTTCCAATGCCAGCCACCACAATTCGCCGAGCTGATCGGGGAAACTGGTGGGAATGTAGAGCGCGAACGGCATCTCGTATTTCTTGAGCAGCGGATAGGCGAATTCCTTGATGTCCTTGTAGCCGTCGTCGAAGGTGAGCACGACGAAGCGGCGTTTGAAGTCTCCGGCGATGAAGCGGCGGTGCATCTCGTCGAGCGAGATGACGTCGATACGTTTGCGCTTAATGAGGCGCAGCACCTGCTCGAAGAACCGGGGCGTGATCTCCAGCAGTCGGTTGGGTTGGAACGCGTCGGGCCTCGCCGGCCGCACGTGATGCAACGTCAGTATAACACCGATGCCGCCAGCCACCGGCTGCATGACGTGATGAAGCCCGCTGAAATACAGCGTCTCCAGCCCGCTGCGGATGATGCTTTCCTTCACAAGCTTGCCCCGGTTCGCGCGTCAACTGCGGCGCAATATTCCAACTCTTTATTGATATTTCTTTGCCATCATATCGGCCGCATATCGGCCGTTCCATTAACCAAACGCCCATCGCATGACCGTGCTCGCCCTGCGCGATCTTCCCGCCCAAAACCGCGGCCCGAGCCCGATGGACGGCCGCATCGCCGACGTCGCCGTGTTCGAGGAGATGACGGTGGCGGAGCCTCATTGGCGCGCGCTCGAGCAATCGTGCGCGCTGGCCACGCCCTACCAGCACTACGATTTCCTCAACTTGTGGCAGCGTCATGTGGGCGCGGTCAGCGGAGTTTCTCCCTTTATCGTGGTCGGCTTCAACAAATTTGGCACGGCGTTGTTCCTCTGGCCTCTTGGCCTGCGCCAGGTCGCCGGCCTGCGCGTCGCCGAGTTTCTGGGCGGCAAGCACGCCAATTTCAACTTGGCGCTGTGGCGCAGTGACGTCGCCGCACAACTCCAGGCCCGCGACCTGCGCGCGGTGCTCGGCCGCCTCGACGGCAAGGCCGACCTCTTGAAGCTCATCAATCAGCCGCTGACCTGGGCTGGCGCCACCAATCCCTTCGCCCTTCTGGCGTATCAGCGCGCCGCCAATTTCGCCTTCAGCGGCGCGCTGATCCCGGATTTCGACGCACTCCTGCGCGCGCGCACAAACGCGGACGCGCGCAAGAAGATACGCAAGAAGGAGCGCACGCTCGCCGGCTACGGCACGGTGCGGTTCGCTCAAGCTGAAGGACACCGCAACATTCGCAATGCGCTTGACGTGTTCTTCAAGCAGAAAAGCGCGCGCATGCGAGCACAAGGGCTGCGCGACGTGTTCGCCGACCCCAACGTACGGCGCTTCATCGAGGACGCCGCCACCACCAACTGCCCCGATGGCAAGCCGCTGATCGAACTCTATGCACTGTCGGTCGACGATATGATCGTGGCAACCATGGGCGGTATCGTCGGGCGCGGGCGCTTCTGCGCCATGTTCAATTCCATCACCATGAGCCGCTACGCGATCGAAAGCCCCGGCCAGCAGTTGATCATGCACCTGGTGCGCCAGTGCTGCGAACGCGAACTTTCCACATTCGATCTTGGCATCGGCGGGGCGCGCTATAAAAATCTCTTTTGCAGCGATGCCGAGCCGCTTTTCGATAGTTTCCTGCCGCTGAGCGCCGCCGGTCGGCTACCGGCGGTAAGCTACAGCATAACAGCGGCGATAAGACGCGCAATCAAGCAGCGTGCATCGCTGTGGTCGTTGGTGCAGATGAGCCGCCGTCTGCGGGCGCGGTTTTCGACGGCGCCCTGAGCGGACGACGCCTCCCGGTTACGCCGCCGCCACCTGAGCGCCGCCCGCGCACACGCTGACGTTGGTGAATCCGGCCATCTTCAGACGCTCGCACGCGGCGCGGGTCGAGGGTTGCGCGCCCTCGCCGGTCACCAGCACGGCCCGCTGCGACAGTTCGGCCAACCGCTCCACCGGGACATCGGCGGCGGATCCCAGATCGAGCACGACATGGTCGTAGCTCTGCGCCAGAGCCTCGATCACGGTCACCAGCATCGGCGAAGCGGCGAGCGCTTCGGCGTCGTCGCCGACTTCGCCGGTCGCCACCAGATGGACGTTCGAATACTCGTCACGGGTGATGATGTCGCCGAATGACGATACCGTGCCGCGGATTAAATCGGCGACGCCAGGCGCATCCGGATCGGTCGAGATCATCGACAGATTGGGCGCGTCGAAGGCGAGATCGACCAGTACCACCGAGCCGTCTTCTGCAAGCGAGCGCGCCAGCGTAATGGCCGAATAGGTGGTGCCGACGTTATGTGTAACGCCGACAACCGCGATGCGGCGGGCGTCCCCGCCGCCGAGGCGGGCGGCGATCTTCGCGGCGCCGGCAATTTCTTCAATGGCACTGGCATGCAGAGGCGCCGTCGGGCCCAGTCGCGTATCGAACGTAAGGTCGACGTCGCTGCCGCCGAGCTGGGGAGCGTCGACTTCCGGGCCGGCATCAATATCCGGTGGCGCGTAGGCTTGCGGCGGCGCGCCATAACCCCACTCTGGCGCCGACGCCAAGGGCGGCGAGACGACACGCGGCGCGAATGGCATCACCTGCGCCGGCGGCGCCGATTGCATCGGCTGTGGCGCATACGGAGCCGGCGCGTAGCCCGCGGCCGGGTACTGATAGGGATGGGACGAAGCCGGCGGCGCCAGCAGCGCACCGGTCACCGTGAAACCGGCCGAAAGCACAAAGCCGGCGAAGGCGGCGATCAGGACCGTCGGCAGTTTCTTCGGAAAAGCCGGATTGAGCGGAGGCGACGCACGCGAGATGATGCGCGCCTCTGGCGGCGCCGCGTTGATGCTGTCGCGGGCGCTGGCTTCGCGGTATTTCTGCAAATACGACTCGAGCAGATCGCGTTCGGTCTTAGCCTCACGATTGAGCGCGCGCAGCTTCACGTCCTGCTCGCTGGATTGCGTGGCCATCTTCTTGACCTGATCAAGGCTGGCCGTGAGGGTCTTGATCCGGTCGCCGGCGACCTTGGCGTCGTTGTCGAGCTGGCGCGCCAACCGTTCGCCCTCGGCCTTGATCTGGCGCCCGGTCTCCGCTATCTGCGCATTCAATTCCTGAATGCGTGGGTGGAGCGGCAACAACGTGGTCGACTGCTCCGCAAGCTGCGACTGGAAGGCGATGCGCTGCTCAATCAGGCGGCGCATGGTTTCGGAGTTCGCGACGTCGGAGGACTCGATGGTTCGGCCGGAGCGCAATTGAGCGCGCAACTGGCGCGCCCTCGCCTCCAGGTCGGCCTGCTGGCCGCGCGCGGCCGCGATTTGCGCGTTGAGATCGGAGAGCTGCTGGGTCGGCAGCAGCGTGTTATTGGCGCCGACGAACAGGTTCGAATTCGCGCGGTATTTCTCGACCTTTGCTTCTGCCTCGGCGACCTTCTTGCGCAACTTCTCGATTTCGCCGGCGAGCCACGTGCCGGCGGCGCGGGTCTGCGACTGCTTGTCGACCTGCTGCATGCGCAGGTAGGTCTCGGTCACCGCATTGGCGACGTCCGCGGCGATTTGCGGGTTGGCGGATGTGAAGTCGACAACAATGACCCGCGACTTATCGACCGCCTGCACATTGAGCCGGTCGTAGTAAGCCTCGAGCGTGCGCTCTTCCCTGGTCATCGAATTCAGATCGCGGCCGATGCCCAACAGGCTGAGCAGCGTGCGCATGGGCGAGCGGCCTGCAACGGCGGGATCGAACTCGGACTTGTCGGCGAGCTCTTCTTTTTTGATTACTTCGCGCGCCAGATCGCGCGACAAGAGCACCTGCACCTGGCTAGCCACCGTTTCCGGATCGATGGTGGCGCGGTCCACGTTCTTGTCGGCGTCGGCACGCAGGAACACGTTCTGCCGCGCCTCGAGCAGCACGCGCGATTCGGAACGGTAACGCGGCGTCATGGCGTTGACGACGACGAACGCGGCCGCAGTGCATAAAAGCGTGACCGCGAGGACCCTGAACTTCTTCTGCCACAACAGGCGGCCGAGGCCGCGCATGTCGGGTTCACCGTCGGCGTTGACAGGCGCAACGGCCGGACCCGGCGCAGCCGGATCGTTCGACTTCTTACGAAACACCTTCGCTACTCCACGCAACAACTCTGCGGCCCGGAGGGGAGTACAAACTATTAGGGTTTCGGGCGCGTTAATTCCGGTCGACGCCTGCTGAGTCACACTTTATTAACTATACGCGCCCCTAATCGCATGGAGGCAATTGTTCCCCAAGGGGCTCGATTCCATGCACTATGCACGCCCGTTGCTGCCGATCCTGATCGCCCTCACGGCCGCCGCCTGTGCGCGGCAACAGCCGGCCTATTACGTGACGGATTCCGCCACCGGCGAGCGGATAGCGACGGCGCAACAGGACGCTCCGCAAGGCGAACGCGGCTTGTTCGCGTCAACTGGACTCTTTACGCGAAACACCCCGCAGAGCGGCGGCTACGTCAGCTACGCCGACGCGCGGCCGCAAAACAAGCCGGCCACAAACCGAGGCCTGATCGGCGGACAGTCGAACGCGCGAGCTTATGTCTATCAGCAGCCGATGTCGCAGACCTATGCGCCTCGAACCTATTCCCATCCGCCGCCGCCGCACCAGGTCCCGCAGGCTTACGCCCAGCAGCCGGTTATTATGTCATATCGCCAGCCGCAGCAGGCCCCGCAGGCTTACAGACCGCAGCCGGCGCCGCAGACGCGTCCCGCTCCACAACCGCAGCCGGCCGGTTATTACGCCGAAAGTTATCGGTGGTACTGAGGCGACACGCCGATAAGGCCGTCTGCCACTTGGTTGCCGGACACGGCAGCTGCATTCCCGCATCACGCCGATTCGAAACAGTCGTAGCCAATGCCTCCGCTAAAGATCCTGCATGTATTCCGTGCCCCGGTCGGCGGCCTGTTCCGCCACGTGCTCGATCTTGCGCGCGAGCAGGCGGCGCGCGGCCATCGCGTCGGCGTAATCTGCGATAGCCAAACGGGCGGCGTGCGCGCCGACGAAGTGCTCGCGGCGCTCGAGCCCTCGCTCGCGCTCGGCCTCACGCGTTATCCGATGCACCGGCAGCCACATCCGAGCGACGTCTCCGCGCTGCGTCACGTGATGCGCCGCCTCGCCGAAACACAGGCCGACGTCGTGCACGGCCACGGCGCCAAGGGTGGTGCATATTCCCGTCTCACATTCAACCGCCCTCAAGCCGTGCGCGCGTATATCCCGCATGGCGGGAGTCTGCTGTTTACCCACGACACGCTGGCCGGCAAGATCTATCTCGCCACCGAACGCTTTCTTATGAGGCGTGGCGACCTTTTTCTGTTTGAAAGCGCCTTTAGCGCGGCCACCTTCCGCCGTAAGATCGGCACGCCCCGCGGCTTGGTGCGCGTCGTCCACAACGGCGTACCGCCGGCCGAATTCGAGCCGGTCGTGCCGTTGCCGGGCGCCAGCGATCTGGTGTTCATCGGTGAGATGCGCATGCTCAAGGGCGTCGACCTTTTGATCGACGCCATCGCGGCGTTGCGCCGCGACGGCCGAAACGTCACCGCCACTCTGGTCGGCGACGGCCCCGACCGCGAAGCCTTTCAGGCCCAGGCCGAACGTCTGACCCTTGACGATCTCATCAGCTTCAAGCCCGCTACTCCGGCGCGGCAAGCGCAGGCCTTCGGCCGCACAATGGTTGTGCCGTCACGGCTCGACTCCCTGCCCTATGTGGTGCTGGAGGCGGCCGCTTCAGGCAAGCCGCTGATCACCGCCGATGTCGGCGGTATTCCCGAAATCTACGGGCCGCTCGTCGGCCACCTGGTGCCCAAGGACGATGCCGGCGCCTTGGCGCGCGCGATTGTCAGGGCACTCGATGATCCCCAGGCCACGGCGGAGCTTGCCCACGCTTTGCGCGAGCGGGTGGCAGAGGGCTTCACCATCGACAGAATGGTTGAAGGCGTGCTCGCCGCCTACGCGGAAGCGCTGCAAATTTTACAAAAATTTGGCCGGCGTTAATTGCTTTTTCAGCATCGCGCTAAGCCTTTTTTGACAATCCTTACATAAGATTGTCTGGAAACAGGGGAAAAGTTCCCGCTTGTCGCGTGGCATGGCGCGAGCGGGCATTTCGTGGCGTTCAACATGACCGACACTTATATTCGCCCTGCACGACAATCCGCGACCGCCGCAGACGTCGTCGGGCGGCTCAAGCCGAGCGGACTCCCGGCACCGAAATCGCCGTCGCTCTCCCCCGAGGCGCTTGCCGTCGCCGAAAAACGGACTTCGCCGTCGATTTCCCCGATCGTGCTCGCCGGCGTCGTGCGCATGGCGGAATTTGCACTGGTCATGTTGGTCGGACTGGCCGTGTTTGCGGCCTACCTCGGGCCTGACCCCGAGTTGTTCTGGCAGTACGTCACCGCGACTTTCGGAATCGCCGTGTTGTCGATGCTGGCGTTCCAGATCGCCGACATCTACCAAGTGCAAGCCTTCCGCGGCTACGAAAAGCAATATATGCGGCTGGCGTCCGCGTGGTCGGTGGTGTTCCTGCTCGTCATCGGCGCCTCGTTTTTCACCAAGACCGGCGATCTGTTCTCGCGCGTCTGGCTCGGCACTTTCTACGTCGGCGGGCTCTGCGCTCTCATCGTCTCACGCAAAGTCTTGCTCTACATTGTGCGGAAATGGACGCGCGAAGGCCGCCTCACCCGTCGCGCGGTGATCGTAGGCGGCGGTGACCTCGGCGGGAAAGTGATCGAGGAACTGCGTACGCAAGAGGATACGGGCGTCGAGGTCATTGGCTTATTCGATGACCGCAGCGACGATCGAGGTGGCTCCGAATGCGCCGGCCAGCGCAAGCTCGGCAGCGTCGACGACCTCGTCGAGTTCGGCCGGCGCACCCGCGTCGACCTAGTGGTCTTCTCGCTGCCGATCGCGGCGGAAGACCGTATCCTGCAGATGCTGAAGAAGCTGTGGGTGCTGCCGGTCGATATCCGCCTTGCAGCCCACACCAACAAGCTCCAGTTTCGCCCGCGTTCCTATTCCTACATCGGCAAGGTACCGGTGTTCGACGTGTTCGACCGTCCCATCGCCGACTGGGACGTGGTGATGAAGTGGCTGTTCGATAAGGTCGTCGGCGGATTCATTCTGCTTTGCGCGCTGCCGGCGATGGCGCTGATCGCGCTCGCCATCAAGCTCGACAGCCGGGGCCCGGTGTTCTTCAAGCAGCGGCGCTACGGCTTCAACAACGACGTTATCGAGGTCTATAAGTTTCGCTCGATGTACGCCGACAAGATGGATGCTACCGCCAGCAAGCTCGTGACCAGGAACGACCCACGCGTCACCCGTGTCGGCCGCATCATCCGCAAGACCAGCCTCGACGAACTGCCGCAGCTCATCAATGTCGTCATCAAGGGGAACCTGTCGCTGGTCGGCCCGCGCCCGCACGCCGTCAATGCCAGGGCCGAAGCCCGCCTCTACGACGAGGCGGTGGACGGCTATTTCGCCCGCCACCGGGTGAAGCCCGGCATCACCGGCTGGGCGCAGATCAACGGCTGGCGCGGCGAGACCGACACCCACGAGAAGATCCAAAAACGCGTCGAGCACGACCTCTACTACATCGAGAATTGGTCGGTGCTGTTCGATCTTTACATTCTGGCGCGCACGCCGCTCGCCCTGCTCAATACAGAGAACGCCTATTGATTATCTGCGCGGAGGTGGCGGCTCGGCTGCGCAAGAGGCAAGTTCCGACGCGATGCGCCAGATCGGCCAGCCCAGAGCGAGGCGGCAAGATGACATTGATAACGCGGCGTCTCGGTTTCTATTTCTGCCTCGCCTGCGCTCTGGTGACGGGCCTAGTGGGCGTCGCACCGACCCAGGCAGAGCCTTACAGACAGTTCGATGTCGGCATCGACCGTTCGAATATGATTTGGCAACCGAAGCCGAAGCAGGCATCGATATTCGCCGGCATCCGCGCGTCGGGCGTGCGCTGGTTTCGCGACGCCTTTGCCTACCCGCCGGACAGGACGTCCGAATTTGTCGACATCTTGCGCCAGGCCAAGCGCGCGCAGCTCAAGATGCTTGTCGCGATTATACAGGACGCCAGCGACTACGATGGCGCGGCGCCCGCCGAAAACGCGGGACCGGCGTTCCGGAAGCTGTGCGGCTGGCCGGGAGGCTCGCTGAAGCTCAGCCGGATCAATCTCAGCAAGTTCAAGAGCCGCTTGCGCGGGCTTCTGGCCTCATTGAAAGCGGCGAATCTCAACGTCGACGCGTTCGAGATCGGCAACGAAGTTGATTGGGTTTGTTTTAACGGCGACGTCCCGTTCGGCCGCCCCGCAACGACGAACGACATCTTGATTACCGCGCGTGGCTACGCGCGCTTTCTTGAGGCCGCGGCGGAAGTGATCCGCGACCCGCGGTTCTTTCCGAGCGCTAAGATTATCACCTTCGGTATGTCGCACGCCGATGCCGGCTGGGACAACAACCCGCCGCATCATCTGCCGAATCCGGCGGCGTTCGTGGCTTCGCTGCGTAATCTGGACGGTGTGAACTATTTGGACAACGCGCGCTACCGTGTCGATGGATACGGTACGCACATCTACCCCGATCCCGATGACATCGAACACTCCACGGCCGCGACCCTCAGTAAAGACACCAAGGCGCTCGGATCGGATTTGCCGGTTTGGGTCACGGAATTTGGTTTGCGCAAGGGACGGTTCCCAAACCGCAGCGGCGAAAGCCGCGCGCAAGCCGTCACATCCTTCTTTGCCACGCTGGCCGGCGACTCTCGGCGTACCTTCGGTCCGGTCTTCTACTACGATTATGACGGCCCCTCTTGGGGGCTCGTTGATGCGCGGGGAAATCTGCTGCCGGCAGCACAGGCGCTTGTGCGGCAATGCCGCGCCTGCCTCGGCAAAAAAGACTAATACGTCCGCATCGACGGCTTGCCGGCGCCGCTCCATTGCACCTGCGCCGGTGCGTTCCGTCCCTGCGGCGCCGAAAGTGGTCGGGGCGCGAAATTCGCGATCCGGAAGCCCCACAACAGTCCCACCAGCATCCAGAGGTGCCGCCAGTGCTCCACCTGCTGCAGGAGCGCGCAAGGCAATTGCGCGAGCAGCGAAAACGACAGCCACACGGCGATCGGGCTTCTCGTCGCGTGGTGATTTTGGAACGCGATCTTGAACGACAACACCACCAGCAAAAGCCAGGCAACCCCGGCCAGCCAACCGTAGTTGACAAACGAGCTGATGAACACGTTGTGGATCGGTTCCGGGAAGATTTTGTCGATTTGCAGCATACCGAGCCCAAAAGGATGCTCCAGGATCAGTGGAACGGCGAGCAGATAGCGGTTGTAACGGCCCATGCGGCCGAGGTCATACGGCTCGGCCAGCGTCAGGCGGCTCATCAGCTTGTCCTGGAAACCATCGAAGCTCACGAAGGCGATTCCGGTCAGCACCGTGACGATGAAGGCGCCGATCAAGAGGATGGCAATCGCGCGCGCCAATTGGTGGCGGTTCAGCACCAAGAAATAAAGCGGTGTGAAAATGATCAGCGCAACCATATCGGCGCGCGAGAATGACAACACCACGCCTGCGAAGCACAGCACCATCGTGATCAGCGGAAAGAAAAGCCCGCGCCGGTAGGTCAGCATATACATCGCGCCGAACAGGCCCGGCAGCAGGAAGGCGCCAAAGGAGATCGGTTCGTCGAACAGACTCTTGGCGCGGTCGTCCCATAGGAACAACGGCACGCGGCCGACAAAGCCGATGATGCCGAGGGTGGCCGAGATGCAGCAGGCGGCTAGGTAGACCTTCATGAACGCATGAAAATCCCGCTCTCCCCAGCTCAACGCGACCAGGCAGCTAGTCACCGCCAGCGTCATGACAAAGCCATGCGCGAACAACTGGAACCGGACAGCGGGATCACTCAGAAAGTCGACTGACGAGAAGACAATCGAAAAGGCCCACACCAGGATCAGCAAAAGGAAAACCATCGCACGCGTATTGACGCGCGGATTGACCAGGATCGATGGCAACAATGCCGCCAAAAACACAAGGTCACCGGGCGCCGGACGCGGCAGCGTCCAGTGCATCAACAAGACCGCAGCGAAGAACAAAAAGTTCCTCGTCTTGAAAAGGCCAGACGAGATGCCCGGCGCCGCCGATTGCATGAAAAGCTCCCGCCACCGCTCCGCTGCTTACTTTCGATAGCGCGAGAAGGTTAACAGCGGCTAATAATTGACGGTGCAACCGCTTGGGGGCCGCTCAATGCGGGGCCGCGAACATATCGGTCACGCCACGCACGCTATCGATCTCCGCTCAGGGGGGCGGCGAAGCGAACCAGCCCATGCGGCCAGGTGGCCGACCACCCTATCATTGACCGCCGACAAGTGTTGCGCTGCGATAGGCGCATCCCTATAGTCCGCGCCGTCCGGTCGGGGCGTGGCGCAGCCCGGTTAGCGCACCTGTCTGGGGGACAGGGGGTCGTGAGTTCAAATCTCGCCGCCCCGACCAGTACTTAGCCGGACCTCGGCCCCCCAAAAAGAAACAGAATATTGGGCCGGGTAACAAGGTCGCCGCCTGCTAATCGGTTGGTCGCTGGTTCGAATCCGCCCCCGGAGAGCGACAAGTTTTCAACAGGTTGAGGATAATCGGCCGATTAGTCGGAGCCAGCCTTCGACGACTTTCATGCGCACGTCCATGCTGTGTCGGTGTGGGGCTTGGCACTGGCGTGGATCGACGAAAAAATACAACGGCCCCGCCGCCCGAGCCGGGTCTATCTGGTGAACGGAGAGATCGTCTACGGCCTAGCGCCCATGACAAGCCATCCAGATAAAATGCTGACGATGCCGACATCTCTCACCCCCGGATAAAACCACTCCGCGAAGTCAGTCACCTAGGGGCGTTTTTTTGCAACCCATAGTCCGTCACCTAACGAAAGGGATTTGTAAATTTCATTGAAAAGCTTCGTTTGAGACATTTTCTCGACCATCCCATAATATGCTGCCCGGGCGGAAATTGCCATCAAGCTATGGGTAAATTTTTCCTCGGTCCGTCTTTGCAACCGCATGATTACGTAAGAACGGAGATCCGCCTCTCCGAGAACTGAGCAAAACGTAACCTCTCTAAACCCTGCCTTTCGCAGCATTCGGTGATATTCCCAGTTGTAGTAAATATGCTCGTTACCCCCGTAGTGACCCATCGCAACCGGATTGATCTCAAGCTGTCGGCTAAACCACGCCTTGCTTCGCCAGGGTTTAAGTGTCGGCTCGATTAAAATTACGATGCCGACTTCGTCGAGGAGCGCAAAGGCATTATTCAGAGCCGCGCAAGGATCATCGCAGTGATGAAGACTGCTGTTGAAGTAAACCGCGTCGAATGATTCCCGGAGATGTGTGTCCATTTCCTCGGCGGTCGATTGCACGCTCCGAAACCTAATTCCGAACTTCTCCGCAGCCCGGCTTGCGATTTCGATATTGACCGCGGACGGCTCGACCCCCGTCACCGAGAAACCGTTCCGCCCAAACTCAAGTGACGAAAATCCGGCTCCAAATCCCACGTCGAGAACGCGGGCATTCGAAGGCAGGAGACACATGACCTTTCGCGTCTGTTCGGTGATCAATTTCTTGTTGCTGCCCGAGGTCCAGTCGTCAAAGCTGTAGGATTCCTCCAGATGTTCAAGCAACTCGTCGCGGTGCGCGGCGCGGATTTCGATCTCTTTTGTTAACCCAGCACTGACCTGTAACATCGTTTTGGCCCTTTCTGGCGATTACGTTGTCTTCGTCTGTGAGGATTCTTTAGAATGGCCGCGAAGGTGATTTTGCTCGCCTTTCGATTTCGACCGGAGGGCGCGACTGGCGAAAGCAAATTGCTTGCCAAGGCGAATCCCAGGCAACTCGACAAAACGATGCGTCGTGGCGGCAAAAGCCAAAAGTACCAACCCGCACACGAAAACAATTATCCAGTGACTCTCGGGCGACCCTCGCGCCAGCGTCCGCATGATCGGGATTGCAAAAACAAAATAGAAAACGATGCCCTGTAACAGATAAATGCCGTAACTTATATCGCCAAGCCGCCGGGCGCCTCGCGTGAGCAGAAGTCCGAACACCGATGAGCCGGAAATGATCAGATAGAAGACGACGCCCAAGAGCAACACGGGCTCGGCCCGATAAGCCGTTTTAAACAACGAAAACAGAAAGACGAGGAGCGCGACGACGAACGTCGACATGACCCAGTCCGGCAGCCGGAGCGCAAGGCCGCTTTTTTCCAGGGATGCGCAGCACATGCCCTGAAGAAACAGGCAAATACAGACCAGCGTAAGCGCCGGTCTCGCCGTCCCGGCCCGCATTGCCAAATAAGTCAGGCAGGCGGCCAGAACCGCCGAGACAGCGATGAGGTGCATTCTAGAATTTCGTGCCGCCAAAGCCGTCAGCGGAAGGCTGAGATAGAACCACCACTCGTAACGCAGTGTCCAAGTTACATCGGCGAGAATTCGCCCCGGATTTTCGTAGCCGTTGACGCTGCCACCGCTCGTCAGGCCGAGGAGCCCCCAACGCAGCAGGTTCTTCAACAGGTGGAACACCGAGTTGTTGAGTTGGACCCCAGTTGAGGCAAACACGACGCCGAGCATGATGCCGACGGCAACAAGATAGAGCGGGCCAATGCGAAAAATTCGGCTGATATAAAGGATCAACCAATCGGGGCGCCCTTCTTCCGAAATCATCCGGGACCAGAAGAGGTATCCTGTTATCATGAAAAAGATTGCGACACCGGCTTGCCCAAACAGCGTAAAGACGGCTGATGGCGGGACGCTCCACACGCCGTCTAGAAGGTAGCGATGATAAATTGCAACATGATGAAAAAATACGCCGTAGGCCAAAAATCCCCGCAGGCCGTCGAGAGTAGAGACGCGAGTACGAGCGCCGGGCGGAATATCCAAGCCTTTCCAAGGCACGATACTCGTCAAAGCGAGGACCATCGCCATGCAAGCAAAGGCGGGCCAGACCGAATAGTAGTTCAATGCCATCGTGGCGGCCTTAAGTCGATCCCCTCTCTCTCATCATCGAAGAAGCGTGCGACCGCGTGAGGACGCATGCCTCGGCCGTCAGCGAAAGGGGAAGCGATTGTCTGTCGAAATCTGCGGCACCATGCGTGCCGAATGATGACGCCAAGGCAATTCGCCCGCTCTTATTTGCGTCTTTTTGCCCCCGTTGTCCGACTCCAGAAACGTCTGGTAGACCGCGTCGGGCAAAAACGACTCCTCCGCAAACGCGGCCGTAACGATTCCGTCAGTGTTGCGCAGATACGGCACCTTGTGTCCGTCGAAATGAACCATGTAAACAAGCCCACCGAATAACTCCGAAACGGCACCGTCGCTATTGTCAAGGAGAGTCATGTTGCCCTCGGTCTTGCTGCCAAGGACCCAGAGATGGGCGCCACGGTTGCGGATGCGGACGCCCCTGCCCTCGGTATTGAGTTGACGGATCCAGACTCCAGCTCGCCCCTGAAACGAAAATTTTCCCCCGACAAGATTCTCAGCCCAGACCTCGCCACCAGACGGCATTCTTTTGATTGCGACCATTTCGCCAACAACGTCATCAGCGAGGACCAGAGCGCCCTTCCCCGAATAGAGAAACGCGATCCTGGCGAAATTCGAGGCGGTATTGATGTCGTTTCGTATGACGATGCGGTTGACAAACAGGGACGTCTCTCGTTTTCCAATCACAAAGCCGGCCTGCCGCATATCCTGTCCAAACTCCGCAAGGCGTCCGCGCTGCGCGCGAAAATCCAGGAACACGGTGGAAAACGAGCCCTCGATACGATGAACGGACCGAGGAACGGTGATCGGGGCCGTGACGCGGTAGATGCCATTGGGAAAACAGATAACGGGGCGGCCGGAATTCATCGCCGCCTGTATGGCGGCAGTCGAATCACGATGAGGATCGGCAATTGCGCCATAGCGCGTGACATTAGCCCAGTCGGCAATGCCGTACTGCGGCACGTCCGGCGCGGATTTTACCGGCAATGTCCACGCCGGATTTCCGATGCGTCCCGATGGGCCAAAAACGCCGTCCAGTCTGTCGCCTTCCTCCGTCGCACCGCGGCGATGCACCGCGGACAGGCCGAAAACATCGACAAGATTCATGTACCCCTGATTGGCAACGCTACTTGTCGTTTTGCCGCCGATCTGCGCATCACGGCCGACCAAAAGCGCCTGCGCCGTCAGGTTGGCGATTCCAACCCCGCTCGCTGCCGAGATGCGAACGCCGGAAAACGAGACTGAATTTGAGGTATTTCGAATCCCAAATTCACGCGACCCCACAACATGAATGCCATCGAGCACAATCGAGTATTCCGTGTTCGCAACATCGATGCCAATGCCGAAACCCTTTATCGAAACATCTCTTAAGAGAGCCGGACCAATCCACTTTCGCGTGAGCGAAATCCCGATCCTACCCTTGCCATCACGCGAAATGACATGGACGCTCCGAATTGCGCCGATATTGCTGGCGAGATAGTCGATGCCAATCGCTCCTGGATTGTTGCGTCCCGTATCGACCGTCATTCCTTGAACGTAGTTTTGGTAGGCGTCGTTGCCCTCGCCCAAACCATGATAGTCCCGGCCTCCCGCATTCGGTGCACCATGCAGCAGGCCGGACGCAAAGAATAGCAGCGGCTTAGGATGACCAGGGTCGCCAAAACCCCATGCGTTGTCTTTAAGGCGTAGTGACACCCCGTTTTCCGACTCGCCGAAGAACGCAAGTCCAGGCGCAAATTGTCCGTCGATCTTTCTTTCGAGCGTGCCGCTGATGAGATAGACGCCGTTCGGAAAGAAGATCGGCTTGATAATGAAGGGATTCCTGCGGCTAAAGGCCGGCAGGCTGGCGATAGCGGCACGAATTGCTCCGGTATCATCTGTCTTGCCGTCCCCGACGGCACCGAAATCACGAACATTCACGAATTGCATAAGCCGGGCTTCTGCAACCTTATCGGCGACGCCTGAAAGAGCGCTGGTGGCATGAACTCCAGCGGCACACACCGCAAAGCCGAGTATCAGCCGAACGCAGACGACAACCGGCACTTTGAACAGCCGGCGTGGATGACTATCGCTACTCAATGCGACCTCCTCTTTTGGGACACCCGTCAGCCGAATCCATTACTGGGTCGCCGGCTATTGTCGCGTCCTGATGCTCAATGGCTGGAACTTGAAAAAACGGCTCAATGCTTGGCGGAGTAAACGCCTTGCATTACGGCGGACCAACGATGAGCCAAGACCGGCTACGATTAGCAGCGCGCCACCTACGACCCCGATGACCGGGATGACTGCCCAACGGTTCGTCGGCAACGGCACGACATTGGCGAGCATCCAGCCAGCCAACACAGTTGGAACAGCGATGGGTAAAATGTCATAGGTCACCCACTTCCAGTGAAGCCCTTTGTACAGCCGTGCATGAACCAGCGGCATCCAGCAAACGGCATAAATGCCGTTGATCAACGCCCACGCGGCGCCGGTACCTTCCGCGCCGTAGTGACGCGCGCCCAATATGAATAAGGGGATCAGCAGGGCCACCATCAGAGCGTGGCCGAGAAAATGCAGAAAAAGATCTCCTTTCGCATACTGGATGTAATAGATGAACGAATGAAGGGACACGAAGCCATTGCCTATCGCGTAAAGACAGACGATCGGCGCCGCGTAGCGAGCTACATCGATATTACCCGTCCACGCGAACACGACGGGCTGCGCAAAAAAGCAGAGCGTCGTGACGACGGGAATCATGACGGCACAGACCGCCTGCGTTGCATTGGAATAAAAGCGCGCAACGCCGCTGTCGTTGTTTTGAGAAACCAGCTTGGTGAGGCGCGGCAGGAGCACCTGATTGAACGGTAAATTGATGGCATTGACGCCATTCGCCGCAATTATGGCGATGGAGGCCATACCGTACTCGGCAAGCGGCAATAGCTTGGAAAGGACGAGCTTGTCGCTTTGGATGATGACGACCCAGGCCATCGTCGCAACCGCGATAGTCAGCGAAAAGCCCAGATTGGAGACAAGCGGCCGCCACGAAAATCGAGACTCAGCCCCTCGGCCGAACCCGAAGAAACCGTAGGTGACGACGACCAGGCCGCTTAATTCCACAATTGCCACACCAAATTGATACGCGAAGAACTTTACCGGCGTCGCTCCGATCGTCCAAAAAATGAGAAGCACTCCGAGAAAGCGCAAAGTGGCGATAACGATATTATATCCGCCCAACCAGGTTTGGCGTTCAAGCCCGATTATCATGCCGCGATAAAGTCCCGCCACCCAACGCAACGGGATGGCCAGCCCCATCAGCATCACGGCATTGGTAACCTCGGAAATCGGTAGCGACTTCACGATCAACCAATGCGTCGCAATCGTATGCGAGAGCGACAGCAGCGCGATAGCGCCGAGCAAGGCAACAGCGCCGAAGATCACTTCGAGCGCGCGAAGAAATGAACGCAGCACATTGATATCAATTGCACCGCCCTGATAGCGGGCCGCTTCACGGACCAGAGTGGGCGTCAACCCGACGTCGAGCAAAACGAACCACGCCGATAACATTGTGAAGAACCCAATCAGCCCATAGGCTTCCGCGCCCATGAACGATAGGTAGACCGGGGCCATGATGATGCCGATCCCCATCACATAGGCCTGGGCCACAAAATTCGCGATGAGATTGACCTTGAGTGATCGCAGATTGCTCAAATGACTTTCCTAGTTTCGGTGGCGGTTCAAACGAAAGCGGATCAACGAGACCACCGTCTGGCTGCTATCCTTGCGGTTGCCAGGGGTTGGCACCCGTGCGCCGGTGCAACCCGTGCCATATCCCGACGAAAAGACATGCAAGCTTCGTTCGTTTCCCCTGCTCCACGAGGCAGATCTTGAGTGCGGTTTTCAGCACATAGCCAAGCAGGTCGATGGAGTCCTTCGGACGTCGAACGAAATATTCACGGAACAACAGGACATTGTTGCGTCCGATGAAGTAACGCCGCATCGGAGAGTGATTGAACGAGGTCAGCGAGCGCCACAATATACGACAACTCTCCGGAGAACCGATTGAATGCGTGATCAGAGGTTTGGTTGTTCGGCAAACGGCATAGCCGTTTGCTAGCGCGCGCCAGCAGTATTCCGTATCGACGCAATCGATGAAGTATTCGTCGCGGAGTGGGCCTAAACGCGACAACATCGACATTGCGTAGACACTACCGGACGTGATGACCGCGCTGACCTCGACGTAACCCGTATCTTCCGGATCGGCGTCCGGGAAGCGCGGCTTCAGGCTTCCGACGAGAAAGTGGTTGCATCCGACAATCCCCAGCGGCCGCTCTCCGCTGTAGCGGTGTAAAATTCGATCGATTTCTGAGCGAAACTGCTTGGCTGGATCACTGTCCTGGTCGAAGAACACCACCCATGCGGCACCGTTCGATTGCGCCAGGCGCACCCCCTGATTGAGCGCGGTGGCGACTCCGAGGTTGTTGCCATTTGATACCAATCGATAGCCAATCGTGGACGCCCCTTGGAGCAACAACGCTGACTGCTCAGTGGATGAACCGTTGTCCACCACGACGAGCTCGTCAACGACCGCGGCGATCTCCCTCAGCCTGGCCACAATGTCGTATGACGGGAAATATGTGACGACGACGCCGTGCACTGACCCATTCAACGGCATTGGTTTTACGCCCTTCACTGTCCACAATCCATTTATTGTCAGAATAAGCTGCGCACCGCCCATCGATTGGAGCGGCGAATTCGATCGATTCCCGGCTGAGTAAATACCGGCACCGGAAACCTCGAAGCGAATTTGACGAGGCTCGTTAAGTGCCGCAGTCCGGCACGGCTCAGCGGACTCGCAGCGCTCGACCGCCGGTGGTCATGGACAAGCCGCGCGCCGGGGATGCCGACGACACGGAATCCAGCCTTCCACACGCGCGCGCACAAATCGACATCCTCCATATAAAGAAAATATCGCTCGTCGAATCCCCCCAGCGTTGCGATCACCTGCCGATTGGCGACAAAACCAGTGCCCATGACCCACTCCGCGTCAAACGGCCTACCGGATCGCCATGCATCTTCCATAAGATGCTTCGCCATCCGGCCTTGAAGGGCATTGCCGATTTTGGGGACGCGGCGCGCGGCAACGTCCAGCAGCGAATAAAATCGCCGAGCAGAATATTGACGGCTTCCATCTTTATTGACGAGATCCAACCCGGCGATCCCAATATCAGGGTTTGCCATCATGAGGCCTATCACCCAGAAGACGTAGTTTCTTTCAAAATAGGTATCTGGATTGAGGACCAACACGTATCGTTGGCGCAGCCGCCGAAGGCCTAAGTTCACACCGGCACCAAAGCCCCCGTTAATACTTGAAGCGACAACCCGAAGCCTCGGGTAAGCCGCGCTAATGCGGTCGATTGAGCCATCGGCAGAGTTGTTATCGACGACGATAATGTTTTCAATATTGGCGATTTCATGCATCAGGATGGATGAAATAGACCGGATCGTCATGTCCGCCGTACGGAAGTTGACTAGAACGACACCGAGCAGTTGATCCGTGCTCGCGACATCTCGGCGTTCAAGGCGAGCGTGCATCAGTGTTCCTCCGTCGCTGGACAGATGCCATCGGTCGACCTTTCGTGTTTGATGAAGAACCAGACGTTAAGATACCGATCACGCCCGCTGACGTGCGGCATTGATCTCGTCTGCGGCAACGTCGCGATAGGCGGCCTGCTGCCCTTGAGTATGCAACTCAGTCATTAGGCGCCAGAATTCCCCGGCTGACACATCCCAGCTGAATTCTCGTAACCTCTGTTGGCCCTTCTCGACCAAACCGCGACGTAATTCCTCGTCGGTCGTAATACGTTCCATGCCTCGTGCGATTGCGTCGACCGAATATGGATTGACAATCAGCGCCGCATCACCGGCAACTTCGGGCATGGCTGATGTCACGGAGGTCACCACCGGGACGCCCGACGCCATCCCCTCCAGTATCGGAAGCCCGAACCCCTCATATAACGAGACAAAAACTATGGCCTCTGCGCCACGGTACAGCTGAGGCAATTGTTCCGACGGCACACGACCACAAAAATGCACCAGGTCCCTCACGCCGTGGCGATCGATCTTCAACCTGAGCTCGCGATGCTCGTCACCGGTCAAAAGCAGGTGTATCCCGCGCATCCCGAGGTTCGATCTTGCATAGGCCTCAATGAGGCGGTCGACATTTTTGTATGAGCGATGGTTTCCCGGATATAGCACGTATTGATAAAACGGTTTGTGCGCCGCCTTATTTTCCAGAAACCGATTAGCAACGGCGTTCCTGATGACGTGCACTTTTTCGGGGTCGGCGCCGGACCACGCCAGAAACTCCCCGCGCGTGTAGTTAGATACACACACAACGGCGGCGCAGCGTCGGTAAAGTGCCCTCAAAATAACGGCGTAGTAGATACGCCTTAGCCTGTTGTAATATTTGAGATGCGTGAGATCGTGGACGAAGACGACGGCACGTCCGCACCGGAACAAGGGCGGCATGAAGCCCGCGCTCCAGAACAACGCGCCCTTCCCCTTTTTGCGCTGGATCGCACGCGCGATACGCAATGGCGACAGTGGGCTACCGACCGGCCCCTTCACGCCGAGATCGATGATCTCAACGCGGTCCGGCTTCCGCGTAAGATACGCTTCCTGAACCTGGCCAATACCTGTGTGTGGCGGCCATCGCAAGTCCGCAAGCACCGTCAATGGGCTATCACTCATCTGGAACTTGCGATGGCTGATGGGCACACTGAACCGCTAGCGATATGGCCGGCCGAACCTCGCCCTAACATTGCGCCCGTTTTTGCGCCAAGAGGCGCGCCGTTTCGACACCGCGGTGCCTTTCTAGCGTGATCGACACATCCGTCATGTTGTGACGGGAAAATATCTCAAGGACACGGACGAGATCGTATTCATTCATTTGCATCTGCGGCGTAAACAGAGACTTGCTTTGGACGAGGTTGGCCGCGTACTGAGCCAACGGGATTTTGTCTCTGACTTGGTAAATAATCGTCCGCAACGCCGGCAGTTTGCGGCGCAAAGACACATGCAGCATCGCGATACCCTGCTCTTCCACCAGATCGAGCAGGCTATCGATAATCAGATAACCGCGGCGCACCGGTATGTGCTGCAGCACGATGTAACTGTTCACAAAATCATACCTTCGCGGCCAATGCCTTGGATTCAAATCGCCGTTCGACAGACGAAAATTGGCGTTGTCGATTCCGCAGGCCTCACAATTGGCCTTCGCCTCGTTCAACATGTGTGGAGACACATCCAACCCATCGACGTGTTTGAATTGGCGCGCAAGTGGGATCGTCAGGCGCGCAACGCCGCATCCAAAGTCGAGAGCATTTCCGTCCGCGTTTACGGCGCCGAATAGCTTCTCGGCCTGAAGGACGATTTTGGAGACAAAAGCTTCGCCCGAAGCGAAGAAACGGTCGCGATTTGTCTCAATTCGTTCACTTTCAAACTCCGAATGGCTGACGACACCGTAATACGGGTCTTTGGCGCCCCATTGTGCCCAATCCTTGTCGGTCGATGACATTGTCACACTTTCGCTGAGATTGACGGTGAGGCTTTCTGCGTGCGCGGTCGACGCCAACTTTGTACGGCTTTGGCCCGCCGCGGCTCGGTCATCGCGCGTGCGACCAGCACGCCAAGAACCAGAGCCTGGAAGGGGCCTTCAATCGTGTTCACGACAACGCCAATACCGAGGATATAGATGAGCATGAAGTACGTTTTTTTGAATACTACCTTGTCGCACAAATAATCCATTTTGAGATTCACGACTAGGCTGTAGAACAGCGCAACCGTCCCCACAACGCCGGTGGACACGAAGACGTAGACGAAGAGATTGTCCGCGAACATGTAGAGATCGGGTTCGGTAAACTTCTGCGCGGTGCCGATACCGCCGATGCCTCGTCCCAACAACTCGTTCCCGCCGTGCGCCAGCACGGCGAATGAGGCAGGCCACGCGTATTTCATGCGATCGAGAAGCGAAGCGAACGAGAAGAAATAGAACGTCTCGCGATCATGGAGCAGTGTCGGTATCTGGCTCCAAAGCGGCAGTCCGATCAGGATGACGATAAGAATGGTGACTGAAAACTTCGCCCAGTAGTAAGGCAGAAGAGATCGGACGGCACAGACCTTTCCGCTTATTTCATACCCCACCAAAAACACCGGAATGGCGACCCAGAGCAGCAGCGACGTCTTGTTCGTCGTTAGAAACAACGCGTAGGCGGAAATAACATAGCAACCGAGCCGGACGTAGATCGGGTAGCGGCGCGAGAACAGGATTGCGCAACAATAGAAGAGAATGAGATAGGAGGTGGTGAAACTAGAACGACCAAACCCCGCAAGGCGGTCGTAGTCCAGATAGGTCCATTTGCGCGCCACTTCCCTTTGAACACCCAGAACTTCGTAGGACGTGCCGGCCCACGGAAACTGGATAACGCTGTTTACGAACATGCCGAGGATCATGACGGCCCAAAGAA
The DNA here is from genome assembly GCA_963732895.1 of uncultured Pseudomonadota bacterium. GTDB lineage: Bacteria > Pseudomonadota > Alphaproteobacteria > Rhizobiales > Xanthobacteraceae > Pseudolabrys. The sequence goes on from CAVTBG010000006.1 coordinate 80,989, forward strand.
CGAAGATCCACTTAAACAGGACATCCTCCTGCCCTTGCACGCGCAATAGCATACCGACAAATACCGGAAGCCAGATATAGAGGCCGATCGCGGTCTGCTCGTAGGAAATACTGTTGAAGCAGCCGTAGAGGATAAAAATCCCGACAAAAACCGCGGCCGCGAGCATTGCATGGTGCACGCGGCCGGTGACGCTTGTGCTGGCATAGTACATGCCGATCGCAGCGATTGCGAGGAACGGCGGTACATAGTTGAGTGCCTCGGTGCCGGTGATGACTGTAAAATACCGAAATACACCGCCGAAGACCTCTTTCAGGATGTAGAGGAGTGCCGCAACATAGGCGACCGTTTCGTGGTTGAGAACGAACAGGCTTTGCCGACTTTTTACTTCGCTCTTCATCGTGGCGTGCGTCGTGTGACTTCCCGTTAAGCTAACGCGGCAATGGAAAGCTTGTGTTGACGCCGAGCCTCCCGCGCTCTCCATCCATGATAGCGCGGCGTATCAGGCCCAACCGCTTGAGCCGCCCAAACGCGACCGCAAGCACCGACAACATCGACATAAACGCAAACTTGTTCAGGCTGTAGACAAACTCAGAGTCGCATTGGTTGCGCCGGGCTAGCCAGACGTGATTGCGGAATGCGTAGTAGATTTGAAAGTCCGCGCCCGACACCAGACTTTGCACGAAGATGGTTTTGGCGGCTGTCTCGCGATTCCATGCCTTTTCGAGATCCTCAATCCCGGCTTCAGGCACGAGCCTTATCCGGCCGCGATTATTCGTCAGCCGCATCGTGTACTCCCAGTCGTCCGCATAGAGGACCATGTCACGTCTTGGAATTCCAAGGCGCATGAACGCTTCTCTATGTGCAAAAAACCCGCCATAAGGCGCGAAATCGATATCGATCGGACTCGCTGAGATATCACGATCGAACCGCGAGGGATTGAGACGCCGCATCAGCTTTTTTGGAAGTTGAGCGAGGTGGAACCCGAGGAAACTCGAGCGAAGCGGAAACAGATACTGCAACTCGCCTTCCGTCTTCACGCGCGAACACCTCAACCCCAATACCGCGGAATATTCCTTTCCGATCTGGTCAGTCAGGCTGGCAAGCTCCCTGCGCAAAATTCGCATCGCGCCCTTTGCCGGGGCGTTGTCGTCGTCCATCAGCCACAGGTAGTCAGAGTCGAGCGACAACGCCGCTTTAATTCCCGCTCCATATCCACAGGCGGATCCAGTATTCGAATTCATGTCGAGGAAGACGGCGCGTCGACCCCATTTCGCCTTCAGCGATGACAGGTCCGAAATCGATGCGTTATTCACCACAATGGCTTGCGACACACCTTCTTCACCAAGACACCGCTCGAGCAATTTGGAGAGGTGCTTTGCGCGGTCACCATACGTGACGGTGATCAACGTCGTCCGGTCGTTAGGATTTAAGTTGCCGCCGAGGAGACTGTTGCCGGCGCCCACTTCGACGGCAGATTGATGGTGTCAATCATATGGTTCACAATCTTCTGTCCGATAAAGTCCTGATCGAACTGGTACGAGCGCGCAATTGCATGCATCCGCCACCGTTGCAAGGCAGAGGGATCGTCGAGCACCCTCATCATGGCGTCACGCCAGGAGGACGCATCCGCTGGTTCGACCAGAAGTCCGTTTTCGTCGTGCTCGATATACTCCGGGATGCCTCCCCTATTGCTGCCGATGACCGGCAGGCCGATGCTGAGCGCGTGTATAGCAACGCCCGGCGAGTTCTCCATCCAGATCGACGGAATGCAAAGCACGTCGCTGTTCGCCATGTGATTGGACACTTCGGTCTGCGGCACCATCCCAGTAAACGTGCACCATTTTCGTGATCCAAAGCGTCGGCGCAACTCGGCCTCCTCGGGACCTGTGCCGACCACCGTCAGTGTAAAGATGCGCGCATCGGCTAATTGGTCGGCGGCCTGCAGCAAAATATCAATCCCTTTGGGTCGGTGCAGGCGCCCGACATACAAAAAGCGCACGTGATCGGCGGTCGATCGTGGCAACGTCGCCTCGGGATACCTATTCGCGTTGAGGATTGACGCACAGGAAAACCTGGAGAGTGGCAGGTGTCGGCCGCTGATTTCCAGAACCGCACGCGACGGCGAACAGAAGCTAACACGCGGAATGCTACTCACCGCGGCGAACCTGACGCGGCTGGTTACCTTACAAAGCGCACAACGCCGCTCGCAAGGCTTGCCATCGTTAAACATGTCCGATTTTCCGCAGACGAGATTCAAATCGTGCATGAAACAGATTGTCGGAATGTCCCGCTTTGCGAGTTCATACGCACTGTTGTAGCCGATGCCTGAAATGACCCGCACGAGAGCGATTTCGGGCTTGAACTCGTCGAGCACGCGGGCCAACAGCTTGCGATTTCTCGGATCAAAGTGATCCTGCACGTGCCAGGTCAACTTCTGGGCCGGCGTGGCGTTGGCATGCTCGAGATGGGTGTGGTGCCGAGGCCAGCGCAGTCGCCAGATTCGCACGCCATCGACCTCGGTTCCGAACGTCTCGGTTTCGCCCTCCTGGGCCATAGTGACCGCAGCGACCTCGTGCCCTTGATCACGCAGCCATCGAATTCGAATTCTGCGCGGAAATCTCCGCTCCGCCGATCATGTGAGGCGCATAGGTCGAAACAAGAGTAAGGATCTTCATGGAGCGAAACGAGCGCATGTTGGTCGTGCACCACTGCATCTAGGCAAACACTTCAGCCGAGCCGATTTGCTGCCCCATCGCATCCTTCTTTGCTAATTGTGGTTCGTCTGTGAGCGGCCACTCGATCCTCATGTCGGGGTCGTTCCACACGACGCTGCGCTCGTGCTCCGGGTACCAATAGTCCGTGGTCTTGTAGAGGAGCTCGGCCGTCTCGCTCAGAACAAGAAACCCGTGAGCAAATCCCTCGGGGACCCATAACTGCAGCTTATTGTCGGACGAGAGGACGACGCCAACCCATTTGGAAAAGTTTGGCGAACTGCGCCTCAAGTCCACGGTGACATCGAACACCTCTCCTTGCACCACGCGCACCAACTTTCCCTGCGGATGTTGGATTTGATAGTGCAGGCCCCGTAGGACACCCTTGCGGGAACGGCTGTGGTTGTCTTGGACGAATTCCCGGTCGAGGCCAGTCGCATCGCGGAATTCACGTGCATTGAAGCTCTCGAAGAAAAAGCCCCGGTGATCCCCAACCACCTTCGGCTGCAAAACAAGCACGTCAGGCAACGACGTCGTCCGCACATCATAGCTCATGCGCGAAATCTCCTATTGAATGAGCTTTAAAAGGTATTGGCCGTAACCCGTTTTACCGAGCTGGCGCGCCAGAACCTCGACTTGGCAGGCGTCGATCCATTTCTGCTCGTAAGCGATCTCTTCCGGGCAGGCGATAACGAGCCCCTGGCGCTTTTGCAGCGTCGCGACAAAGCTTATTGCGTCCAGCAGGCTGTCGTGCGTACCGGTATCGAGCCAGGCGCAACCGCGCCCCATGATTTCGACATCGAGCTCGGACAGATCCAGATATCGCCGGTTTACGTCGGTGATCTCCAACTCGCCCCGCGCGGACGGACTTATGTCGGCGGCAATGTCGCAAACGCGATTATCGTAGAAATAGAGACCGGTGACGGCGTAATTTGATTTTGGTACCTTCGGCTTTTCATCGATACTTATTGCGCGCTTTCTTTCGTCGAATTCAACGACGCCGTACCGCTCCGGATCGTTGACATGATAGGCAAACACCGTCGCGCCGTCGCGCCGCGAATTCGCATTGAGCAGCAGCTTCACCATGTCGTGGCCGTAAAAGATGTTGTCGCCGAGGACCAGCGTGCTGAGATCGTTACCCACAAAGTCACGTCCGATGATGAACGCCTGTGCCAACCCGCCGGGGATCGGTTGCACCGCATATTGAATATTCATGCCCCACTGGGCGCCGTCGCGGAGAAGCGCACTGAACGTCGGCGTATCGTGCGGCGTTGAAATCACGAGAACATCCCGGATGCCGCTCAGCATCAAAGTCGATAGCGGATAGTAGATCATCGGTTTGTCGTACACCGGGATCAGTTGCTTCGAGACGCATTTCGTAACCGGGTAAAGGCGCGTGCCCGAACCACCCGCTAAAATGATGCCCTTGCGCCGTATGGGGAGGCTGTCTGTCATTGCGACATTTCCGGAATGAGTTGACGCAGGACCGCATCCACGCCGACCGCCCAATCGGGCAATGCCACCGAGAACGTCTGCTGCAGCTTGGATGTCGCAAGACGCGAATTGGCCGGTCGCCTTGCCGGCGTCGGGTATTCCGCCGTGCCGATCGGTTCGATATTCTCGGGCGCCATCCGAAGCGGAACACCCATGGCGCGCGCTTTCGCGATTACATGACACGCCAAGCCGTGCCAACTCGTCGCGCCGCCGGCGGTGAGATGATAAAGGCCCCACTGATGATCAGCTGCGGGTTTCCCGATCATCTGCGCAAGAACGTTGGCAGTGACATCTGCAATCAGCCGAGCCGAGGTCGGCGCACCGATCTGATCGTCGACCACACGCAAACTTTGCCGTTCGCTTCCCAACCGGAGCATTGTCTTGGCGAAGTTGTGGCCATGCGCGCCGAATACCCAGCTCGTGCGGAAGATCAGGCACTTCTGGCAGGACCGCGAAACTAATTCACCGGCGCGTTTGCTGCGGCCATAGACGGACACGGGGTTCGGCTCGTCCGTTTCGCGGTATGGCCGGCCGCTGGTGCCGTCAAAAACGTAGTCGGTCGAGTAGTGCACGAATATGGCGCCGGCGTCTTCTGCTGCCTCCGCCAGCACGCCGGGAGCGGTCGCGTTTACGGTTACCGCATTACATTCGTCTCGCTCGGCCTTGTCGACCGCCGTATAGGCGACAGCATTGACCACCACGGTTGGAGAGTAGCGCCGGACAATTGCCGATAGCGATTTCGGTTTGGAAAAATTTGCGTCGGTACGGCCAAGCGCAACAACCTCCGCCCCAACTGAAAGAGCCGAACGCAGCTCATGCCCAACCTGCCCGTTCGCCCCGAAGAGAAGGATCGTCATGTCAGTTGCCCCGAACCCCCGCCACCGACTGAGCGCGATGCGGAGAGGGCGGGAAGGCGCCAGGTATGCTCGGAACTAGGTCGCTGTAATGCATATCGAGCCACTGCCGGTAAGCCCCGCTTGTGACATCGTGAACCCAGATACGATTAGTCAGATACCATTCGACTGTCCTTCGAATGCCGGACCCGAAGGACTCTCTCGGACGCCAGCCGAGCTCGCTCTCAATCTTTCGGGCATCGATCGCGTATCGCCTGTCGTGACCCGGCCTGTCACGGACAAACTTTATCTGCTCCACATAGGGCTTTCCATCCGAGCGCGGTTCCAACTCGTCGAGGATCGCACAAATGGTCCCGACGACCTCCAGGTTGGTCATCTCGCTCGAGCCACCAATATTGTAGGTTTCGCCGGCCCTGCCCGCCTCCAAAACGCAGTTGATCGCTCGGCAATGATCCTCGACGTAAAGCCAGTCGCGCACCTGCCGGCCATCGCCGTAGATCGGCAGCGGCTTACCCGCGAGCGCGTTGTGTATCACCAACGGAATCAGTTTTTCGGGGAAATGATACGGACCGTAGTTGTTGCTGCAATTTGTCGTCAGGACCGGAAGGCCATAAGTGTGATGCCACGCCCGCACCAGATGATCGCTCGCCGCTTTGCTTGCCGAATAAGGCGAATTCGGCTGATAGGGAGTTGATTCCATGAAGGCCGGGTCGTCCGGCCCCAATGTGCCGTAGACCTCATCGGTAGAGACATGCAGGAACCGGAACTCCGCTTTGCTTTCGGTCGGCATTTTCATCCAATGGCCGGAAACGACCTCAAGAAGGTTGAACGTGCCCACAACGTTCGTGTGAACGAAATTGCCCGGGCCATGGATCGAGCGATCGACATGCGACTCGGCGGCAAAATTGATCACCGCCCGCGGCCGATGCTCCGCGAGCAGATATTCGATAAGTGACCGGTCCGCGATATCGCCACGAACAAAGACATGACGCCTGTCTCCGATAAAAGCCGCCAGGTTCGCCGGGTTGCCCGCATAGGTCAGTTTGTCGAGGTTGACGACCGGCTCGTTTCTGGCGTCGAACCACGTATGAACGAAATTGCTTCCGATAAATCCAGCACCTCCGGTAACGAGGATTGTCATGAGGTCGGCCCCCTTTCGGTTGGTAAGCGGGAACTGCTACGGCGTGTGTCGCACATTTAGGTTCGAGCTCTGGCGCCAGCGCCCGGATGAGCCGGCGCCGACACGACGTTTCTTGTGATCATGGCCCGAGGATCGTCCTGCTTGCTTCCATGCTGCCGCCATCGGGGTGAATTGAACATTCACCCGGCACGGAGCCGCCAGCCCAATCTGCCTCGCCTTCGTGTTACGCCAACGGCAAGAGCAATTCGGTGTGAAGTGCCACGGACACGGAGCGTCCGAGCAGGTCGAGCAGGACGCGAACGCGTCCGGCAGCATCCAGATATTCAATCGTTCCCAAAAGCTCGGCGAACGGTCCATCGACGAAGCGCACGGCATCGCCAACCTTGAATGAAGGGGCCCAATCAAACGTGCCATCGGCGCGCGTACGGGCGCGCAAGCCGTTGATGATACCGTGAGGGACAGGCAGCGGTGTACCATCCTGTGTCAACAGCCGCGCAACCCCGCGTGTGCCGTTGATGCTGCGCCATTGCTCGCGCGAAATATCGAGCGACACGAACAGATAGTGAGGAAACAAGGCAACCAGCACACGTTTCGTTTTCCGAGCGTGCCGCACGGTCTTGCGAAAGCGCGGACAAAAGACACGGTAGTCCTGACTTTCGAGGTGGCGAACGGCTCTAAGTTCTGACCGCGGCTGAGTTTGCACGACGTACCAGCGCGCATCGGCATACTCGCCGTCTGCGTCGATGATGCCTGATCCATTCGTTGGTCTGATCGCCGATACCAAAAGAGACCTCACATGTTGCCTAGAAGTTGCCGGCACGGCGTTGCGCGCGCCGACGACGACGTCACGATAAGCGCAACTTGGCGAGACCTTCGCTCGCGCCGCGAAACGAACCGCGCAACATTGTTGGGGAAGAGCCGGCAAAACTCCGCAAGTGTTTCCGCCGTCGCGAATATCGTATCCCGCGCCGGGACGATCGCGATGCCCCCGTCTCTCAAAATGTATGCGTCTTTTACATTGGACAAGGCGAGTGTCTTCATGCAGACGCCGTATAGTTGTTTGTACTTGGCCGGGGAGACGCGCAAATCGCCCGCAAGGCCCTCCAAGATATATTCCCGGCTCCTCGTACAGCTCTCCGCATATGCCGGTGCAACAAGGCCAAGAACGATCAGAAGCACGATCACTGCCCTCATTTCGTTCCTCCCTCGGCAATGCACGCGCTGGCGTCGCGATGGCGAATAAGCGCTGCTTCGTTCGGCGATGGGGGGCGGCTCAGCGCAATACGATGGCTCCGGCCCATCGACCGCGCGTTCGTCCACGCGCGCTTCCCGAGCGATACCCGCTTGATGCCGTCCATTGCCAACTCAGCAATGGCGCGCGCGACGCCGCTCGCAGAGGGCGCAACCAGGCAACCCGTTTCGTTGTCGACCACCACGCCGCCAGCGGAGCCGGGGGTCGCGACGCTCGGCAATCCACTTGCGGCGGCTTCGAGATAAACGCTGCCGCGTTCCTCGAACGAACCGAGGGGAACGGTTATGTCGATGAGACAGAACAGGTCGGCTGCACCGTATATGTCGCAAATTTGCTGGGTCCGCATTGATCCCAGAAGGTGCGCGTCGCACGCTGAGGCAGAAATTGCGGATTTCAGTTCGGCGATATAGCCGTGCTCCCCCTCCGCCCCAATAATCAACCATGTCAGCCGCTCACGCAGCGGCGCGCGCAGCTTCGTCAGTGCCGCGAGTACGATCCCGTGACCCTTACGCCTCATCAGGCTCGCAACGGTCACTATGACAATTTTTTCAGGCGCAAGTCCAAGTGCCGCCCTGGTCATCGCGCGGGGCGTCCGCGGGCCGAACCAGAATTCAGCCACTCCGCCGGGGTCGCTGTTCGGCGTCGTTGTCTTGATCACGATGCGCGCTCCATCCGCGGTTGGCCGAGATACGAATATGGCGCGATGTACGACGAGCTTCGGTAGTAGTCGTAAAAGCGCAACCGTTTCATATCGACCCGCGTCAATACGGTGCCAAGCATTCGTTCGTAGCCGAATGCAATCGTACCGACCGCTTGCGAGACAATCTCCTGAGGCGTGCTATCCCAACGAATAGTGAGGACCACGCGATCTGACATTTCCGCCAGTGCACGTGCGTCAACCAGCGGTATAAGCGGGGGGGCGTCGATGATGACGTAGTCGAAGTGCTTTCTCAGCTCATCCAAAATCTTGGTCATCGAGCTCGAAAACACAAAATCACTATGGCCTGCCGTCTCTTTCCTCGGCGGAGACGGCAGAACCGCAAGACCCGTCGCGCGATCGATCAGAACCGCCTTTTCGAACGCCTCGTGACCCGCAGCGACTTCGATTGGCCCCGCACTCGCCCGCGGGCACAGCGAACGGCTCATTTCGGGATTTCGAAAATCGCCTTCGACGAGAATTGTTCTTGCTCCGATCGCCGCCAATGAAAGTGCAAGATTCACGGCAAGCGTGGTCTTGCCCTCGCCGTCAATAGATGACGACACCATGACGGTCTTCACAGAGCCTGCGCGGGAGGCCCGCTGAATGGCAAGTCGCACCGCCCGCACCAATTCGGCGAACAGCGACGTCGGCTCCTCCAAGGCGTAACGCATTAACGGAGGCTGCATCACCGGAGGAAGCATACCCGCGGCGCTCGGATCGTACTGATCAAGCGCCTTCCTCCCACGCCTTGCGCGCCCCGCGAGCTCGCGTGGCCCGATCAGCGGCATTACGGAAAGCGTCGGAACGCCGCTCGCTTCCTCGGCCTGACGGTAACACTTGATCCGGCGGTCAAGATGATCAATCGCGAACGCGATCATGCATCCCAGCCCCGCGCCACCGAAAAGCGCAAACGCGAAAATAAGCTTTGTCCTTGGGAAGGAGGGGCTTATCGGAACGTCTGATTTGGACACAATGCGGGAATTGGGCAGCTCAACGCTTTCCTGCGCGCTGGCCTCCTTATATCGAGCAAGAAAGGACGCGTAGAGCGTGCGGTTCGCATCGGCCTCGCGCTGAAGCTCGCGGAGCCGAACCTGATCGTTGCCCAGACCGTTCGAGACGCGTTTGAGATCATCGAGGCTCTTTTTTAGCGCACCCTCGCGCGACTGCGCGACCTGCAACGATTGCCGCGTGCTTTCCAGAATTCGGTGGACCTCCTCGTTTATCAATCGCTGCGTCTCGCGCAGCTGAGCGCGCGCGTTTACCACGAGAGGATGTTGCGAACCGAATTTGCTCGATACATCCGCAAGATTCTTTGCGACGTCTGCGTACTGCGTCCTCAACCGCGCAATGACATCGGATGACAGCGCCTGACTTAGCGTTCCAGGATCTGAATTAGTCCGAACAATGGTCTGAACCTGCTCGTATTTGGCGCGCGCCTCGGCAGTTTGGACGTGCGCTTCAATTAGCTTATTGTTTAAGTCACTGAGTTGCTGGTCATTTATGGTATAGCCTTGCGCGACCGTAAGATTGTGCGTCGCGCGAAATTCTTCGACAGCCTTGTCGGACGCAAGTACCTGCGATTTGAGACTTGCGATCTGCTTCCTAAACCATAACGCCGCAATCTTCTGCGTGTCGTACCGGCTGCGGATCTGCTCATAAAAATAGGCATCGGCGACCGCATTGGCGACTTTTGCCGCCGTTTCCGGATTTTCAGAACTGGCACTGATATCGATCAAGAAGGTTGTCGATTGACGCGACACCTTCAGACGCCGGCGCAGGAAGTCGAGCGTCGACGCCCTCGCCACATCTCCCTTGTTCCGCCCAGCCGGCAACGGTCGTTGCGGCACAATAAGCCCTTTAATCTTTCCCAGCAGGCTCGAATGCGGACCGAACTCCGGGTCACGCGTCAAGTTCAATTGATTGATCGCCCGCTGTAACACCGGGACCGATTGGATCAAGGATACCTGGCTGTTGATTGCGGAGTCATCGGCGGCCGATTTCGGGGCTGCCGCCTGATCGCCCGTGCGATCAACGACGCTGCTACGATTTGGATCAATCAGTATCGTTGAAGTGGCGGTGTATCGCGGTGTAGTGACAATTATGAAGAGCAGCGCGACCATTACCGCGATCAATGTCGTCAGGAACACCGCCCATCGTCGGCGACTCAAAATCTTGAAGAGTTCGACAAGATCGGCCGAGTAATTTCTCGAATCGCCGCCCGATCCGGGCGGAGGCCCTTCGTGAACGTCCCGGCGGGGCAGATCAGAAACGAGCTGATGCATTGACGCCCACCAGGTGCTTGTCGAAGTTGGCGTCGAACACGTTACTGTCGCGCCGTGTATAGCGGTACTGAACGGAAATCGAAGCCACCCGGTTCAGCGTGTACAGAATACGCGCGTCGAGCGCGTAGACGTTGTCTTCGCGCGGCTCGCCTTGAAAGCGGTCGTTTTCGATTGTCGCCGACGTCAACAGCAGGACGTTCGGCCGGAATTCGTAATCGACGCCGATTTGTAGCGCGTTGGCAAGGACGCCCGACGCGCTTGTATCGGACGTCGATGTTATGAGTTGCTCGGCATTGAAATGGACGTCGATGCTGCGTGAAGGGCTCCACGTCAGGATGGCACGATACGTCGGCCCTTCTATGTCTCCGATCGATGTATCGAAGAAGTGCTGTTTTCGGTAACCACCTGCGATCTCACCTTTGATGACATGCGTGAACTCAAGGTCGAGACCAGCGAGGACGCGGTAGCCATTCGACTCGAGCGACTGGTTCGGCGAGCCTCGCAAATTGCGCCAATTGCCCTCGACTGACGTGAAGAGCGCGGACTTTTCGGAAAACGCGTAGTCGACCCGTCCGTAAACAACGTAGATCTGTCCGTCACGTGCGTCCTGATCGATGACGGAACCGCTTTGCGCTTTGGTTGAGCCGAAATTGTAGGATTCGACGCTGCCGCCGAATGCCGTCGTAACGCGACCGAGCTGCTTGCGAAGTGCTAGATTTCCGGAGAGGAAGCTGAATGGGGTAGGTTCCGCCGCGCCGGTGGGTGAGGTCAGCGAGCCGACCTGTTCATGCAGATAGGCGGCTTTGAAAGCTCCCAAAATTTGAGCACTGTGGTCGATATCAAAGCGGCCAGTTCCAGCAAGTGTCGCATCCGTTTCGTCAAGGCTCGAGTGGTTCCTGTAGCGCAGGGACTGGGTCGACAGACCGAGCGAAACGCCATGCCGCTCCCACAGACTGTGGGCGCGCAGGTTCGCGCCAAGCCGCGCCGCTATGTCGCTTTGACGATCGTTGGGCGACGAAAAGACGTTGCTGTCGTAGAAAGTGCCCGCGGAAAGGTTCGGATTGAATACCCAGTCCGCGAGCCGAATGCCCACCGGGGCATATTCCGGATGGATACGTGATCTTACCGGCGTGTCTTCTGGAGCTACGCGTTGGTCTGCATCGGGATCCGTCAATACGGGCAGGGACGTAGGCTCAAAGACATGTTGGGCGCTCCACGGCGGCATCACCTTCTCCCCCGTCGAAATGACTTGCGCATCGGACCCTGAGACCGACGCGACAAGAACTCCGGCAACGACCGTTGACCGCACCCAGGCAGGTTTCCTCGGACTCAACAGGGTCACTGACGCAAGTCCCACCACACGCGATCGCCATTCGGCCTTCGCCTGGCGTAGGACCAGCCGGCCCTTTTTTATTGTTAGTCGAGACCACACTTCGATCGGCTGATCCAATTCTTAATTCAGCAGCGCCTCGGATCTCCCTCGGCGGGACGTACTGCCTCTAAGAATGTGGGTGATCCATGCGTGGAACTTTACAACCATTTCGCACCAATTCTGCCGGATTACTGGCGAAGCGGTACCAGGCTCCATTCGCTGTCGAGACCTTCTGCCTTGTGCCGCCATGTTGCCGATCGTTCCAATACGTTTGATACTCAGAACATTCTTTCATCAACGCGGATATTGTCGCCGGGCGCAATTCTGGTTGGCACGTCGAGGCGTACCTTCTGCTGAACGGCAACGTTCGGATGCTGTAGGTATATTGTGTCCTCGTCGGCGCGGTACGTCAGTCCACCAGCGGTCGCAATGGCGTCCGCGACAGTGAGACCGGGCTGATACGGATAGACGCCCGCCTTCTTGACCTCGCCATAGATATAAAACGGCGCGTAGGCCGCTACCTCGACATTGACCTTGGGATCTCTCGCGATCTTGCCCCGCATGCGGTGCGCCAGCGCATGCTCGAGTTCGCGCGTGCTAAGCCCCGATGCCCGGATCTGGCCGACCAGAGGAACCGAAACAAAGCCATTGCTGCTGACTTCGTATTCTCCGGACAGATTGTCGTCATCATAGACCTTGAGGCGAATTCGGTCCCCGGGACCCAACATATAGGGTCCGTCTGATTCCCGCGTGGCGCGGGGCGCAGCCGCATAACTCGATAGCGCGGCGTCGGCGAGTTGTGGAGGATCGTTCGCTGCGTAGCAGCCGGCTAAGGTCACCGCCGCAAACAGGAGAGCAACAATAGTCCGCGGTCGCCCCATACACTCATCCCCCGAATTCAACTCACGTCCCGACCGACGCGATAATCTTCACTGACGAACTTCGTTCCTCTCAACTGCAAAATTATTTTTGACTCCGACTAAGACTTTTTTTTGTTTGCCACTCGGTACTGGACAACCGCCTTGCGTCGCGCCGAACATAAAATGAGCAGCGGAGATTCGCCGTCATCGTGCGACGTACGCAAAGAACGTATCGAAAAAGTTCGGCGCACGTGAACGCTTCAGCGACAGCAAACACGCTGGTAAATCTGACTAGCCGGATGCTTTGTGATTTTTTGAGCGCGCAGCAATTCACGCTTCGTCAAAATCCAGAACGGTCGGAAACGCGGTTCCATACGAACATCAAATGATCTGCGTGCATAAAAAACATTCGTCGTAAAAATCGATTTGCACAAATTTGATCCAGCGTCGCGCAACGATTACGTCTCATTGTGCTCACAATGCCGATCGAACCTGACGATGCTCGGGTTAGTGACACAGTGAGCCATGACGGGGGTTGAAATGTCTGTTTCGGAACCGCGAGGCAGAGAAGAAGATTGGCTTACCTCCGTTCTGCCGATGCCTGCGAGTTGCTCGCGAAAGTTTTTCGCGCGGCACAACTCGCGCTTTCGAACACGTGGCCCGTCTTACCGCGAGCCATGGGCTGTCGTCATGGTGGCAAAGCGCGGCTTCGATATCGTCAGCGCCGGTATCGGGCTCTTGCTGCTATCACCAATGTTCCTTGGTATTGCGATAGCGATCAAAATGACGTCGCCCGGGCCAATCTTCTTCCGGCAAAGTCGTTACGGCTATCACAATCGACGGTTCTCAATTTTCAAGTTCCGTACCATGCACGTTCACTTGGGCGACCAAGCAGGAACGCGGCAGACACAAACCAACGATCCGCGCGTGACACCGTTAGGGCGGGTTTTGCGACAGAAGAACCTCGACGAGCTGCCTCAACTCATCAATGTGCTTAAAGGCGACATGTCATTGGTAGGACCACGTCCACACGTTCCCGGCATGTTCGCCGGGGGCATGCTCTACGAGGAGCTGACGCCCTACTATTTCCAGCGGCACAACATGCGCCCTGGCATCACCGGGTTGGCTCAGGTGTCGGGCTACCGCGGGAGCACAGTCGTTCCGCTTTCCGCCATTGAGCGGTTGGAACGAGATCTGTTCTATATCCAAAACTGGTCACCGTACCTCGACATCGCGATCGTCATGCGGACTATGACCAGCCAGGTCCTGTCGGGAGACGGTTATTGAGAAATTCGCGGCACGACATGGAACCGTGAGATTGGCATTCGGCCGGTTACCGAGCCACCCCATTAAAGTGGTCCGACTTGAAGTATGTCGTTGGGCATCAAGCACGACCGATATGCCGAGGAAGCTACTGCCCGTCCCGGCGCACCTGCTCCTTGGCCAACGCTTCCACCGCCGCCAGCGCGTCCACCTCGCCCGCGCCGACGTCGCGCCGCTTGCCGGAGATTTGGCGCGCGCTGTGCTCGAGGATCTGACGTACGCCGTAGGGGCTGAGCTTCGGATTGCGCGCCAACAACAGCGCCGCCACCCCGCTGACGTGGGCGGCCGCGACAGAGGTGCCGGACGTGAGCTGATAGGCGTCGTTCGGCGCGGGCGCGAGAATGTCCACGCCGGGCGCCGCTACCGCAACTTGGCGGCCGCGATTGGCCTGCGGCAGCAGATTGTCGTTGGCGTCGGTCGCGGTCACGCCGATGACTTCCGGATAAGCAGCGGGATAGAGTGGCGGCGATCGCGGCCCGGCATTACCGACAGCGGCGATCAGCACCATGCCACGTGTGTGCGCCTTGGCCAGCATCTCAGCGAACAGCCGGTCGGCGGGTCCGGCAAAGCTCATGTTGACGACACGCGCATTCTGAGTGGCCGCCCAATCGAGACCTTTCATCACGTTAAAGGTCGTGCCCTCCGCGCTTTCGCCCTCACCCGCAAACGCCCGAACGGCGAGCAGCCGCACATCCGGCGCGACGCCGATCAGCTTGCGATGGGCGGCGATGGCGCCGGCCATTGCGGTGCCGTGCGGATGCGGCGTGGCCTTTCCTCCGAGTGCATCATATTGACCGGCGAATACGCCGGCGAGATCGGGATGGTGCTTGTCAATCTCGGAATCGATCACCGCGACCCGCACGTTGTCGCCGTTGCTGATGCGGTGGGCGGCGAGAAGATGCAGCTTGCTGACGACGTATTGAGCGCCGGCGGCTTGCGCGCCGCCAGTTCGGGCGGGCGCCTGCTGCAGGCTGTAAAACCAGTTCGGTTGCGCGGCGGCGATGATGCGGTAACGCGCCAGCCGGCGCAAGGTGGTGCGCACGGTGGTGTTGGGGCCGATACGCCAGCGCTGCAGCGTGCGATCGATGAGCGTGAAGCGTTGCGTCTCCAAACGCGTCATATGCAGCCGTCGCGCCATCACTCCAATTGAATGGGCCGACGCTCGGCCGCGAAACTCCAGCAACACTTCGTCAGGCACGAAGCCCGCCTGGCCCGGCGCTGGAATACTGACGTTACGGCGGGGCGACGAACGCGGGGGCACGACAATCGGGCCGCGCGGGGGCGGCGTGCGCGTGACAACTTCAGCCGGCACCAATTGGTCTGCAATAAGCCACCCCAACGGACCGAGGAAACAGCCGAGAGTAGAGTGCCAGACTTCGGAGGTCGTCATTTCGCGACCAAGCACGATGGTGCCGATCATGGGCGAGGCGGCGGCGCAGATGATCGCGCCACCCACATAGAGGCCAAGCGGAGTGATCCCGCTGCCGCCGCGGACAACTGTCGAGCCTAATCGCGCCGGGACCGGTTTCGGCGCGACCTGAGACAACGCCGCATCAGGCGCCGCCACGAGCACCGCCATCACCAGAATCGCTGCCGCTGAGAGGCCCCGCATCACCCCACCGAGCCCGTTGGACGCACCGGCTGATGCCATCGTACACCAAGGTTGGACGCGGGCCACGCGGGCTAGGTTCGATCGAACGCCTAACCTTTGGTTCATCGGGCGCTATTCGGCGCGCGCCACCGACGCCGCGATGAGTTTGCGGCACTCAGCGAGCTCCTGCAGCGCGACTTGCAATTTATGCATATCCTCCTGCGCAAGGCTTTCTCCCGTTGCGGCCGTCGGTTGCACGGCTGGCAGAACCGGATTGGCCTCGGACGGCGCAACCGCTCCGGCATGCGCCGCGCGATCACCGGCTTCGATGCGCGGCGACGGCGCGCTTTCGAGCGGCGGCTCGACGCGCTCGGCCGCATCATCCTGGCGGTCGCCGAGATCGCGGCCGATGAGGGAGGCAAGCCGTCCACCGAAGGCTCGCCCTTCCTCCGGCGCCTCGACTGCGGCCTCCTCGGATTCCGCCTCCTCCTCGCGCGCGCCGTGCGGCGGCTGGGGCGCGCCTTCCTGCCAAACGGACTGTACGAACCGGGTGCCCTGCTCGCGCAGGATCCGTTGCACGCCGCGGATGGTGTAGCCCTCGCCATAGAGCAGATGGCGGATGCCGCGTAATAGGTCGATGTCGTCGGGCCGGTAATAGCGCCGACCGCCACCGCGCTTCATCGGCTTGATGTCGCGAAAGCGAGTCTCCCAAAACCGCAAGACATGTTGAGGCAGATCGAGCTCATCCGCGGCTTCGCTGATGGTGCGAAAAGCGTCCGGCGCCTTGTGGTCCAAAGCGACCCTCCTGATTCAAGGGTTGAACGCGTTATTTAAACAAATTTGCGAGCTGCGCGCTAGACTGGAACAGGGCTGATTTCGGCCTAATACACTGATTTGGCTCGTTTTTCCCCAGGAGCGCCTAGGGTTGATCGTGGCTTTCTTCGGCCCCGTTGATGCGCTGCTTTAGGATTGCTGACGGCTTGAATACCATGACCCGCCGCGGCGAGATCGGCACTTCCTTACCGGTCTTCGGATTGCGGCCGATCCGCTGGCCCTTCTTGCGGACAACGAACGAACCGAACGACGATAGTTTCACGGTTTCGCCACGCTCCAGACAATCGGTGATCTCTTTGAGCACCAACTCCACGAGCGAGGCGGACTCCGTACGTGAGAGACCGACCTTCTGGTAGACCGCCTCGCAGAGGTCGGCCCGCGTCACTGTTTTTCCGGTCATCGCCTGCCCTGCCCCCGGCGAAGATATCCCGCTGATTTATCGACGATATTCGCTAGATGGAGGCGGGTCAACGGGGCGAGATGCAAAATGTGCGTAGCAAAATCTGGACTGAAAGCGGCGCCCGAGGCGGCCTGAGGGTGGGTTTCACCAGCGCAACAAGGCCGAGCCCCAGGTAAAGCCGCCGCCCATGGCCTCCAGCAGGGTCAAATGCCCGCGTTTGATGCGCCGGTCGGCCACCGCGTCGGCCAGCGCCAGCGGAATTGAGGCCGCCGAGGTGTTGCCGTGGCGGTCAACCGTGATCACGACCTTCTCTGGCGCAATGCCGAGCTTATGGGCCGAGCCGTCGATGATGCGCTTGTTGGCCTGGTGAGGCACGAACCAGTCGATGTCGGCGGCGGAAGTGCCGGTAGCCGTGAACGCGTCGTAGATCACGTCGGTAATCATGGCGACGGCGTGCTTGAATACCTCCCGGCCCTCCATCCGCAGGTGGCCGACGGTCTGGGTCGAGGATACGCCGCCGTCCACATAGAGCTTGCTTTTATGGCGGCCGTCGGAGCGCAGATGCGTCGTCAGAATGCCCCTGTCTTCATTTGTGCCAGCTTGCGGCTGGGCCTCCAGCACCAGAGCGCCCGCCCCGTCGCCGAACAGCACGCAGGTCGTGCGGTCGCTCCAGTCGAGAATGCGCGAGAATGTCTCCGCTCCGATCACCAGCGCGCGCTTGAAGCTGCCACTTTTGAGCATGCTGTCGGCGACGGAGAGTGCATAGACGAAACCCGAACAGACCGCCTGCAGATCAAAGGCGGCACCGCCAGTGATACCGAGCTGGGCCTGCACCGTCACGGCAGTCGCCGGGAACGTCAAATCAGGCGTCGACGTCGCCACCAAGATGAGGTCGATCGAACTGGCCTCGATATGGGCATTGGCCAAAGCCGCGCGGGCGGCGTTGACGGCGAGATCGGAGGTGAGTTCGCCCGCGGCCGCGATATGACGCTCACGAATGCCGGTGCGCTGCACGATCCATTCGCCGGTCGTGTCCACCGAGCGGGCGAGATCGTCGTTGCTCAGAATTCGGCTGGGCAGGTATCCGCCGCAACCGAGTACGACCGAACGCAATACCGTCACGAGGCCGCTCCGCTCGCCGCTTGCGCCGTCGCGTTGGCTTGCCGATCGCGTTCCACCAACTCGCCGATCTTGGCGAGCAACTCGTAGCGCACCATGTCGAATCCGATATCGATGGCCGCGGCAAACCCTTCGGAATCGGCGCCGCCGTGGCTCTTGATAACAATGCCGTTGAGACCGAGGAAGACCCCGCCATTGGCCCGGCGCGGATCCATCTTCTCGCGCAGGATCCGGAAGGCCTGGCGCGCGCAAAGGTAACCCAGCCGCGCCATCCAGGTCCGGTTCATCGCCGCACGCAAATATTCGGCGATCTGACGGGCCGTGCCCTCAGCGGTCTTAAGCGCGATGTTGCCGGCAAAGCCTTCGGTGACGACCACGTCCACGGTACCCTTGCCGATGTCGTCGCCCTCGACAAAGCCGCGATATTCGAAATGCGCGGAATTCGTTTCGCGCAGGATGCGACCAGCCTCGCGTACCTGCTCGAGGCCCTTGATCTCTTCCACGCCCACATTGAGCAGGCCGACGGTCGGCCGTTCGACGTCGAACAGGACGCGGGCCATCGCGCTGCCCATGGCGGCGAGGTTAATGAGGTGCTCTACGTCAGCGCCGATCGAGGCGCCGACGTCGAGCACCACGGACTCGCCACGAATGGTCGGCCACAACGCCGCGATCGCCGGCCGCTCGATGCCCTCAAGCATGCGCAGGTTGAAGCGGGCCATCGCCATCAGCGCGCCGGTATTGCCGGCCGAAACGGCGACGTCGGCGTCCCCCTTGCTCACGGCATCGAGTGCAAGCCACATCGACGACTTCCAGCGCCCATGGCGCAGCGCCTGGCTGGGCTTGTCGTCCATACGGATGGCGACGTCGGTATGGATCACCTGCGACTTGGCCTTGAGCCGCGGCAGGCGCGCCAGCAGCGGCTCGATCTGGGCGCGATCGCCAACCAAAAGGTATTCAATCTCGGGATGGCGGACGAGCGAGAGATCGGCGCCCGTCAATACGACGGAAGCCCCATGGTCGCCACCCATAGCGTCCAGTGCGATGCGAACCTTATCCGGCATGGGGTGCCCCTGGCGGCGTTATCGCGGGCGCCGGCGGCATGGTCTCGGGAAAGCGAAGCACGGCAGGGACCATAGCCGCTGAGACGCGGCAGACAAGCCGGTTGTCGACGCGTTCCACCGCTTGGTTCCGGTCACGAATTGCCGCCGCCGGGGCGATTTTTCAGGGCCTCCAACCCAGCAAATGGGTGCTCGCCAGCCTCCGCCGTCGTCGGAGCCGCGAATTCGGCGCCCGGCTTGCGCGGATAGGGGTCGATGCCAAGCAGCAGGAACTCGGTCGCCAGCGCGCCGAGATCGACTTTGCCGTTCACGAGCGGCTCCGGTGGTTCTTCATCCTCATCCAGAGCGTGAAGGCCTGGGGCGGGGACATCGTCCGCCTCGAGAGCCGCCACGAACCGGACGTCGATCAAGTCATCGATTGCGTTTTCGATCGGCTCCAACGTCACCACACAGGTCTGGCCGACGCGCGCCCGGACGCGACCGGTGACATGAACCCCGCCGCCCTGGCGGACGAGGTCGAACGTGGCGGAAAGCTGCGGCAGCTCGCGTACTCCGGCATGCGCCGCCAGCGCCGTGCGGATTTCCGCGGGCGCTTCAATTTCCAAGTGCATGCCAGTGTCCGGGATATCGTCCAAGGTTATCGGCACGGCCCAAAAATCGCCCGCTTTCTCCATCGAAATCAGGCCCTTATTTCGTCAAGCGTGGAAATCGCACGAGGATCGGGGAAACGCAAGGTGCCCCTTGCAAGAACGGCGGCCTCCTGGACCGCGAGTTCCTGCACCAACCGGCGCAAATAGACTGCCAACCTATCTGGCGCACCCTCCGCCGCGCCCTCACCGTAGATATTGCGGATCAACGCGTCGACCAAGGCGCGCTGGTCATCATGCGCCAGTGCGTCCCGATAGGCCCCGGCACGGCCATAAAAGGCTTCGCCCAGGCTGCGCATCCGCTTCGGCACCGCCAGATCGCCGACCCCCATTTCGCGCAAGTTATGGTCCATATCCTGCCAAAAGCGATCGAAAAGCCCCTGCCCTACATCACGTAGCGATGGCTCACCGGAAAGCCGCTCGATCACGGCGGAAACATGCAGGACAAGCACGTCAAAACGGCCGTTAACCGTGTCGGGAACGGCATAGTCCTGGTAAAAGACCGGCAATCGCGCCTGCGCCACGATCGTGCCATACAGGGTCGAAATGGTGTCGGGCCGCGCGCCGCGGCGAAATCGAGGAAAAATCATTGGCTTGGACAGGGGTTTTCAGTCGGTTCGCCGCCGCGTACGTCAACGTCTCGGTCGATGCAAGATGAAAATGAGGATTCCTGATTTGGGGCCTAATTTGCCATATCGCCGTCGCGGCCCACGCCGCGCCTGCGCCACCTTGGCGCTGGTGAGCGTCTTTGCGCTCGCCGGCTGCGGCGCGTTTACCGAAACCTTCCAGCGCGGTTACGTGCTGCAGCCAGGAGCTCTCGAGCAAATCCCCATCGGCGCGACCCAGGAGCAGGTGCTGCTGGTGCTCGGCACGCCCTCGACAGTCGCGACCGTCAACGGTGACGCCTTCTATTACATTTCCCAGAAGGGGCACCGCGGCGCCGCCTTCATGAAGCAGGAGGTGGTCGATCAGCGGGTGATCGGGGTCTATTTCGACAAGGACCGGCGCGTCACGCGGCTCGCCAACTACGGGCTCAAGGACGGGCACATCTTCGACTTCTATTCGCGGACGACTCCGACTGGCGGCCAGGAGCTCAGTTACCTGCGCAACATCTTCAAGGCCGTCGGTGGGCTCTGACGGGCAACGCCGAGGACACGAATAAAGGGCCCGCGTTCGCGCGGGCCCTTTGCTTTTTCGGATAAGGCAAAACGCCGATCAGTGCGACAGCACCGCCAACAGCAGCAGGGCCACGATGTTGGTGATCTTGATCATCGGGTTCACGGCCGGACCTGCGGTGTCCTTGTAGGGATCGCCGACGGTGTCGCCGGTCACCGCGGCCTTGTGGGCCTCCGAGCCCTTGCCGCCGTAATGGCCATCCTCGATGTACTTCTTGGCGTTGTCCCAGGCGCCGCCGCCGGAGGTCATCGAGATGGCGACGAACAAGCCGGTGACGATGACGCCGAGCAGCATGGCGCCGAGCGCCGAGAAGCCGGCCGACTTGCCCGTCGGTCCGCCACCCGCGATCACGTAGATCGCGAAGTAGACGAAGATCGGCGACAGCACCGGCAGCAGCGAGGGGATGATCATCTCCTTGATCGCGGCCTTGGTGAGCAAGTCGACGGCGCGGCTGTAGTTCGGTTTCGAGGTGCCCTTCATGATGCCCGGATCCTCGCGGAACTGGCGGCGCACCTCTTCGACGATCGCGCCGGCGGCACGGCCGACCGCGGTCATGCCCATGGAGCCGAACAGATAGGGCAAGAGGCCGCCGAACAGCAGGCCGACCACGACGTAGGGGTTGGTCAGGGCGAAATCGAGATGAATTCCCTGGAAGTAGGGATGCGTCGCCGCATTCTTGGTGAAGAAGGTCAGGTCCTGGTTATAGGCGGCAAACAGCACCAGCGCGCCCAAGCCCGCCGAGCCGATGGCGTAACCCTTGGTGATCGCCTTGGTGGTGTTGCCGACCGCGTCGAGCGCGTCGGTCGACTTGCGCACCTCCGCCGGCAGGCCGGCCATTTCGGCAATGCCCCCAGCATTGTCGGTCACCGGGCCGAAGGCGTCGAGCGCGACGATCATGCCGGCGAGCGCCAGCATCGTGGTCACCGCGATGGCGATGCCGAACAGGCCGGCGAGGTTAAAGGCGAAAAGGATGCCGGCGATGATGACGATCGCAGGCAGCGCAGTCGCCTCCATCGAGATGGCGAGGCCCTGGATCACGTTGGTGCCGTGACCGGTGACGGAGGCCGCCGCGATCGACTTCACCGGGCGGAAGTCGGTGCCGGTGTAGTACTCGGTGATCCAGATGATCAGGCCGGTGACGGCAAGGCCGACGATGCCGCACAGGAACAGCGACATGCCGCTGAAGGTCTGGCCGTCAAGCGCCCCGAAGCCTTGCGGCAGCAGCAGCTTGATGACCAAGCCGATACCGATCAGCGACAGGATGCCGGTGACGATCAGGCCCTTGTAGAGCGCGCCCATGATCGACTGCGAGGCGCCGAGCTTGACGAAGAAGGTGCCGACGATCGAGGTGATGATGCAGACGCCGCCGATGGCGAGCGGCAAGGTCATCATCTGGTTGAGGATCGGCGTACCGGCGAAGAAGATCGAGGCCAGCACCATGGTGGCGACGGTGGTCACCGCATAGGTCTCGAACAGGTCGGCGGCCATGCCGGCGCAGTCACCGACGTTGTCGCCGACGTTGTCGGCGATGGTAGCCGGGTTGCGCGGATCATCCTCCGGGATGCCGGCTTCCACCTTGCCGACGAGATCGCCGCCAACGTCGGCGCCCTTGGTGAAGATGCCGCCGCCGAGACGAGCGAAGATCGAAATCAGCGAAGCGCCGAAGCCGAGCGCCACGATGGCGTCGATGACGGTGCGGTCGTTTGGCGCCATGTGCATGGTGCCGGTGAGGAAACCGAAATAAAGCGTGACGCCGAGCAGCGCCAGGCCCGCCACCAGCATGCCGGTGATGGCGCCGGCCTTGAAGGCGACATCCAGCCCGCCGGCGAGCGACGTGGTGGCGGCTTGGGCGGTGCGCACGTTGGCGCGCACCGACACGTTCATGCCAATGAAGCCGGCCGCGCCCGACAGGACGGCGCCGACGGCGAAGCCGACCGCGACCAGCCAGCCCAGCGTCAGCCCGATAATGATGAAAATCACCACGCCGACGATGCCGATGGTGGTGTATTGGCGCTTGAGATAAGCCTGCGCGCCCTCGCGCACGGCGGCGGAAATCTCCTGCATCTTGGCGCTGCCGGCGTCGGCGTTCAGCACCGACATGGTGGCCCAGATGCCATAGAGGATCGCGAGCACGCCACAGCCGACGATCATCCACAATGTAGTCATGGTGGCCTCAACCTCGTTTATGAGAACGGAGCTTGGCGGGAGTTACGCCCCCTGCCCGGCGCCAGGGACGTCGAGGATGGCCGCCAGAATCGCGCTTCACCCCGACCGGAAAGCGCGCGGATATAGCCAAAAACGGCGCGGAAACGCAACCGCTGCCGCGCGATTCCATTGGCGTTGTGGGCAGATGGCAAACAATAAAAGCGCCAGAAAACGGCCGTTCCCGCACGCGAAATAGCCGCATGCGCCGAATTGCTAAGAAACCGGCGGCCGAAGCCGGCGCGCGACAGCCCCTGCCGACCGAGGGGCGCGGGCAGCAGCCGCGCGATTAAGTGGAATATATACCGCTTATTCCCGGCCACCGACCGGGGGGCGTACCCTCACACCGCCTCGCGCTGGCGCCGGACGGCGAGCCAGAGGAGCAGCCCGCCGGCGATCAGCACGGTCGGGAAGACCACCGCGTTGATGGCGAACCAACCGAAATAGGCGAGCAACTGGCCGGAGGAGAACGAAGCCACCGCCATGCTGCCGAAGATCAGGAAGTCGTTGAACGACTGCACCTTGGTGCGTTCCTCGGGTCGGTGGCATTCGGTCACCAACGTGGTGGCGCCGATAAAGGCCAGATTCCAGCCCAGGCCGAGCAGCACCAGTGCGGTCCAGAAATGCGCCACCGACAAGCCGGTGATGCCAACGATGCCGGTCAGGACCAACAGGCCAAGGCCGATGGAAGTGATGCGCACCACGCCGAAGCGGGCCGCGAGCGTGCCGGTGACGAAGCTCGGTCCGTACATCGCCAACACGTGCCACTGTATCCCGAGGGTCGCGTCGGTCACCGAATGGCCGCAGCCGACCATGGCGAGCGGCGCCGAGGTCATCAGCAGGTTCATGACGGCGTAGGCGGTGACGCCGCAGGCGACCGCAACGATGAAGCGCGGCTCACGCACGATCTCGGCGAGCGCGCGGCCGGACTGCGTGCCGCGCACGACCCGCCGATGGGGGATCTTGACGAACTGCAGCACCGCGACTGCGGCCACCGCACAAACGGACTGAGCGAGATAGCTGGCCGCGAACGTAAAGGGCGCGAACGTGTCCTTGGTGAAAATCACGACCTGCGGCCCGAGCACGGCCGCGAACACGCCGCCCGCCAGCACCCAAGACACCGCCTTTGGCCGATACCGTTCGCTCGCGGTATCGGTGGCGGCGAAACGGTAGGATTGGAAGGCGGCGGCATAGAGCCCGCCGCAGAAGGTGCCGAATAGTAACAACCAGAAATTGCCGTTGACCACCGCCGTGTAGGAGATGAGGCCCGAAGCCATGCCGAAAAGCGTGCCGATTTGCAGCGCGGCGCGACGGCCAAGATGGCGCGCCAACATACCGACCGGCAGCGTGCCGAGCCACATGCCAATGACCATGCAGGTAATCGGAAGTGTGGCGAGGCCCTTGTCGGGGGCGATGACCGCGCCGACGATGCTGGCGGTCGAGAAGATGATGGTGTTGTTGGCGCCGCCCAGCGCCTGTGCCGCCGACAACACCATAGCGTTACGTCGCGCGAGCGCGTCGTCGATGGTGACGTGTTGGACGGGTTCGGCGACGGCCGACATAGTGGGATTCTCCGGCAAAAAGCCGCCCCTTGTACCGGCGCGGGGGGGCGATAGCTACGCCCCTGCGCGCAGGGCAGCATTGTGTCGCAGGTTTCGTGAGTTCGGGGTCCGGGGCCGCCCCGGACGGATGGCGGAGAGGCCGCCAACCCTGCCCTAGAACCTGATTGCTCCGAGATGGCGGATTGTCGCCTCCCGGGCGCCGTAGGGCGTGAGCGCGCCGATCTGGCCTAGGGACGCACGCAGTTCGTCCATATAGAGGTCAATGAGATAGCCCGGGCCCTCGTCGCCGAGCGCGCCCACCGCCCACAGGAACGACTTGCCGGCAAAGGCGGCGTCGGCGCCAAGCGCCAGCGCGCGCATGACGTCCTGGCCGGAGCGGATGCCGCTGTCGAGGATGATGGTGGCGCGCTTGCCCACCGCCGAGACAATCGCCGGCAGCACATCGATCGACGGCATCAGCGCCTCGATCTGACGACCGCCGTGGTTCGATATCCAAATGCCGTCGATGCCGAGCGCCACCGCCTTCTCGGCGTCAGCCGGATGCAGGATGCCCTTCAGCGCCATTGCTCCCTTCCAGCGCTCGCGATAGCGCGCGACTTCTTCCCAATTGAACGCGCCGCCCATCTCGCGGCGGGCGAAGCGGATGGTCTCGTTGGTGGAGGGGTTCTTGCCGGCGTAAGGGCCGATGGTGGCGAAGCGCGGATAGCCGTTGCGCATAAGGGCCATCAGCCATTTCGGCCGTACCGTCATTTCGTAGATCATGCGCGGGGTCGGCTTGAAGATGCCGCCGAGGCCGGCATAGCTTTCGCGCGAACGCGTGGTGCGCACCGGCACGTCGAGCGTTAGCGCCAGCACCTTGACGTTGGCTTCCTGCGCGCGGCGCACCAGATCGAAACCGATCTTGTGGTCGTTGAGCGCGAAGCGATAGAGCTGCAGCCAGAACACATCGGGCGCGACCTTGGCCACCTGCTCGATGGTGGCGCCGCCAGCAACGCCCAGTGTATACGGCACGCGCGCACGCTGCGCCGCCTTGGCGAACAACAAATCGGCGCCCGGCCACACTAGCGACGGCCCGCCCATCGGTGCGATGCCGAACGGCGCCGCATAACGCTGGCCGAACAGTTCAACCTCGGTCGGCGGCAGCGTGTTGGTGACGCCGTAACGCGGCACGATCTTGACGGCGTCGAAAGCGGCCCAGTTGTGGTTGACGCCGACGTCGTCGCCGGCGCCGGTGTCGCCGTATTCGAAGGAAAAGCGAGGCACGTTGCGGGGCGCGGCGCGGCGCAGATAGGCAGAGGTCGGAAAAGAGCGGTGCAGCCGCTGGTAATTTTCGTTCGCCCCAACCGGGGTCACCACCGCGTTCTTGGCCGTCACGTCGTGCATTGCGTTTCCCCCAACGAAGTCTTTGCGCGCACTATAGCCGCCGCGACGCGCGATGTCTGGCGCAGCAGCCCTGGAAAATAGCTGTCATACCGCGCAGACAGCAACCTCAGAAATGGCTGAACGAAGTGTGACGGAAGACCAGCGACTCGCCGTCGGAACCGATGAAGCGAGCCCCCTCGCCTTCAGCGATCACGCCGATCTCGTTCACCGCGACGTCGGCCGACTTCGCCGCGGCCTTAAAGCTCTCGGATTTGTCGGGTGGCACGGTACAGATAATCTCGTAGTCGTCGCCGCCGGTCAGCGCGGGCGCCTGCATGGCGGGTTCCGCCGCGATCAGCGCACGGGCGGCGTCGGACAAGGGTATGCGCGCGACCTCGACATTCGCTGCGACCTCCGAAACCCGGCAGAGCTTGGTCAGATCACCTACCAGACCGTCGGAGACGTCCATGGCAGCCGTTGCATGGGTGCGCACGGCTTCGGCCAGCGCATTGCGCGGCTGCGGCAGAAGATAGCGGTCGCTCAGATGCTGCTGCTGGGCGGCCGTGAGCGGCCAATCCCGGACCGGATCGTTGCGCAGGGCAAGGCCGAGCGTGGCGTCCCCAATGGTGCCGCTGGCGAAAACAAGGTCGCCGGGCTTGGCGCCGGCGCGGCGCACCATGCTGCCGGTGGGCACGCTCCCGAACATGGCAACCGCGATGGTGATCGGTCCCGGCGTGCGGTCGGTGTCGCCGCCGAGCAGTGGACACGAATAGCGCCGGGCGTCGCCGCGCAAGCCTTCGGCAAAGGCCATGAGCCACTCCTCGCCGATCTCTGTCGGCAACGCCAGCGACAACAGGAACCCAAGCGGCGCGGCGCCCTTGGCGGCAAGATCCGAGAGGTTGACCCGCAGCACCTTGCTGGCGACCGTGTAGGCCGCATCGTCATTGAAGAAATGCACGCCGCCGATGATGGTGTCAGTGGTGAGGACAAGATCGCAGCCCGCGGGCGGCGTGATCACGGCGCAATCGTCGGTCAAGCCGAGCGCGCCCGGGTGCGTCGCGAGCGGCGCGAACACATTCGCGATCAATCGCTCCTCGCCCGAGAAATGATCGTCGCGCGCCATTACTTCACTCCGCGCCGGTTCCGAATTCCTCGGGCCGCGCCTGCCGCGCCAACTGATCGAGCACGGCGTTGACCATGCCGGTCTCGTCGCGCTCGACAAAAGCGGCAACGACATCGGCGTATTCCGACACCACCACGCGCCCCGGCACGTCGCGGCGGTGCGTCAGTTCGTAAGCCCCAGCACGCAACGCCGCCCGCAAGACGGCCTCGATGCGCTTAAGGGGCCACGTCTTCTGCAAGGCGGCATCGATCTGCGGGTCGAGCAAGCGCTGCTCGCGCACCACCCCGGAGACGATATCCCGGAAAAAGGCGGCTTCCGCCGGCAGATATTGCGCGCCTTCGACTTCGCGACCGAGCCAGTGGCTTTCGAACTCGGCGAGAATTTCATTCAAGCCGGTGCCGGCGAGGTCCATCTGGTAGAGCGCCTGCACGGCGGCGAGCCGGGCGGCGCCGCGCCTGTTGGCTTTGCGCGGGTCCTTGCCGGCGAGCGGGGCGTTGCCGGCCATCAACTCCCCGCGAGCGACTGTTTGAGGTCGACCAGCGCAAGCGCGGCGCGCGCGGCCTGGGCGCCCTTGTGGCCGTGATCGCCGCCGAGGCGGGCATAGGCCTGCGCTTCGTTGTCGACGGTGAGTATGCCGTTGCCGAGCGGGATTTGGCGGTCGATCGCGAGGTCCATCAACCCGCGCGCAGATTCGTTCGACACCAGATCGAAATGATAGGTCTCACCCTGAATGATGCAGCCGAGCGCAACAACACCGTCATAGGGCTTGCGCTTGGCCGCATCGAGCGCCATGGCGATCGCCGGCGGCATTTCGAGCGCGCCCGGCACGGTGATACGGTCGAAGGACGCGCCGGCGCCCTCCAGCACCGCGACGGCGCCGGCGAACAATTTGTCGGAGATATCCTCGTAATAGCGTCCTTCGACGATCAGGATGCGGAGCGGAGAGCGCTTCGCCGTCTTCGTGCTCTTGGTGCCGTCGGTGCTCTTGGTGCTCTTGGCGGCAGCGCGTTTCTTGGCCATCGGTCTGTTTGTCCTTTGTTAGGCCGGGGTCGTAGCAAGCGCCCGCGGACCGAACAAGGGCCGTGCGCCACGCCTTCAGCGCGTGTCCATGAGCCGGGCCGCGTAGCGGGCCATAGTGTCGATTTCGAGATTAACGTCAGCGTCCTTAGCAAGTGTGCCGAGTGTCGTCACCTGCAAGGTGTGCGGAATGATCAAAACCGAGAAGGCATCCCCCTCGACCGCGTTGACCGTCAGCGAAACCCCGTCGAGCGCCACTGACCCCTTGGGGGCAATGAAGCGCGACAGATCAGGCGGCGCCCGCAGCACGAAGCGGGCCATGTCGGTCACGTCCTCGCGGGCAATGACGGTGGCAAGGCCATCGACATGGCCGGCGACCATGTGGCCGCCGAGTTCGTCGCCGATCTTGAGCGCGCGCTCGAGATTGACGCGGGTGCCTTTCTTCCAACGGCCAACGCTGGTGAGCCGCAGCGTCTCCTCGGCGGCGTCGACTGCGAACCAAGTGCGGCCATCCTCCTCGCCGGTGTCGACCACGGTCATGCAGACGCCGGAACAGGCGATCGACGCACCCTCGTCAATGCCGGCGCGCGGATAACGGCAGAAGATCGTCAGCCGGCTGAGGTTGTTAGCGCGCGCCGTGACGCTACGGATTTCGCCCAGGTCAGTGACAATGCCGGTGAACATCAGGGGCGCTCGTACTGCTCAAGTGTATCGGCCCCGAACTTCTCGCTGCCACGCGCGTGCAGGCGCTCGGTCAATACGTCGAGCGGCATGCCTTCGAGCGGCGCAATGCCGTCGTCGCCGATCAGCTTGTCGGAATAGATGAGCGCGGCTTCGTCGACCTTGTCGGCGGCAACAAAGGACGCCGCCACCGTCGGGCCGCCTTCCACCATCAGCCGGCTGATGCCTTCATCGGCCAGCACCTTCAGTATCGCGTCAAGATCGAGCCGGCTCTCGCTGTCGTCGACGCGGAACACGCGGCAGCCCTTCTGTTCGAGAATGTCCTGTGCGATCTCGGAGGCGCTACGCGCGGTGAACACCCAGGTTGGCCATTCGCGTATGGTGGCGACCAGCGCGCTCGCCATCGGCAATTGCAGCTTGGGATCGAGCACCACGCGCACCGGCGAACGCGCCTCCATGCCGGGCAGCCGGCAGGTAAGCTGCGGATCGTCGGCAAGCACCGTACCAATGCCGACCAGGATGGCGTCGCTAGCGCTACGCATCTGGAACACGCGGTTGCGCGCGGCCTCCCCGGTGATGGCGACCGGCTTGCGGCCGGCAGCGCCCACCTTGCCGTCGGCGGAGATGGCGAGCTTGAGCGTCACATGCGGGCGGCCTTGCGTGATGCGCACGATGTGGCCGGCGTGCGCGCGGCGCGCCTCCTCCGCGCCGAGCCCGATATCGACCTCTATGCCCTTGGCTTGCACGCGCCGATGTCCTTGCCCGGCCACCTCCGGGTTCGGATCCTCCAGCGCCGACACCACCCGCGCGATGCCCGCCTTGATGATGGCGTCGGCGCACGGCGGCGACTTGCCCTCGTGCGAACAGGGCTCGAGCGTCACGTAGAGGGTGGCGCCGCGCGCCTCTTTCTTGGCTTGGCGCAGCGCCTCGACCTCGGCATGGGGGCGGCCGCCGGGTTGCGTCCAGCCTCGGCCGAGCACAACTCCGTCCTTGACGATCACCGCGCCGACCGCCGGGTTCGGCGAGGTGTTGCCAAGACCGCGCCGGCCGAGCGCAAGCGCCAGCGCCATGAAACGCGCGTCATCACGGCGGACCGCATCCGTGGCCACCGCATTTGCTGCGTCTTGCGTCATTTCGCCGGCGGGGCCGGACGCCCGTCTTCGGTCTGCAATTCGTCGAGAGCGGTGCGGAAGTCCTTGGCCTCACGGAAATTGCGGTACACGGAGGCGAAGCGCACATAGGCGACGTCATCGAGGTCTCGCAGGTGCTCCATCACCAGTTCGCCCATGGTTTCCGACGTAACCTCGTTCTCGCCCTGGCTTTCCAGCTCGCGCACGATCTTCGACACCATCTTCTCGATGCGCTCGGGATCGACAGAGCGCTTGCGCAACGCGATCTGGACCGAGCGCATCAGCTTGTCACGGTCGAACGGGACGCGGCGGCCGTTGCGCTTGATCACGGTGAGCTCGCGCAACTGCACTCGCTCGAACGTGGTGAAGCGGAAATTGCAACTCAAGCAGACGCGGCGGCGACGGATCACCGCTGAAATCCTCTGTCGGCCGCGAATCCTTGACCTGGGTATCGAGACTTCCGCAACTCGGGCAACGCATCACGTCCCCCTTCTCCCCCTACCGTGAATTGTCACTGGTAGATCGGGAAGCGCTTGAGCAGTGTCTTCACCTTCTCGCGCACGGCGTTTTCGACGAGCGAATCCTCGTCGACGCCTTTCTGCGAGAGCACGTCTAGCACTTCCGTGATCATGCCGCCGACCTCTTGGAATTCGGCAATGCCGAAGCCGCGGGTGGTGCCTGCGGGCGTGCCGAGGCGGACACCGGAGGTCACCGTCGGCTTCTCCGGATCGAATGGAATGCCGTTCTTGTTGCAGGTGATGTGGGAGCGGCCGAGTGCGCTCTCCGCCACCTTGCCGGTGAGGCGCTTGGGACGCAGGTCGACCAGCATCAAGTGGGTATCGGTGCCGCCGGAAACGATATCGAGGCCGTGGCTCTTGAGCGTCTCGGCCAGCGCCTTGGCGTTCTCCACCACATTGCGCGCATAGGTCTTGAAGCTCGGCCGCAATGCCTCGCCGAAGGCCACCGCCTTGGCGGCGATCACGTGCATCAGCGGGCCGCCCTGCAGCCCGGGGAACACGGCCGAATTGATCTTCTTCGCCATCACCTCGTCATCCGAGAGGATCACGCCGCCGCGCGGGCCGCGCAGCGTCTTGTGCGTGGTGGTGGTGACGACGTGTGCATGCGGGAACGGCGACGGATGCACACCGCCGGCGACTAGGCCGGCGAAGTGCGCCATGTCCACCATCAGATAGGCGCCGACTTCGTCGCATATCTCGCGGAAGCGCTTGAAATCGATGATGCGCGGATAGGCCGAACCGCCGGCGATGATGACCTTCGGCTTGTGCTCTTTGGCAAGCCGCTCGGCCTCTTCCATGTCGATACGGTGGTCGTCGCGGCGCACGTTGTAGGGCACCGGCTTGAACCACTTGCCGGACAGATTGATCGCCATGCCGTGGCTAAGATGGCCGCCGGCGGCGAGATTGAGGCCCATGAAGGTATCGCCGGGCTGCATCAGCGCGAAGAACACCGCGGCGTTGGCCGAGGCGCCGGAATGCGGCTGCACATTTGCAAACTGACAGCCGAACAGCTTGGTCACGCGCTCGATCGCAAGGTTCTCGGCAATGTCGACGAACTGGCAGCCGCCGTAGTAGCGTTTCCCCGGCAGCCCTTCCGCATATTTGTTGGTGAGCACCGAGCCTTGCGCCTCCAGCACGGCGCGCGAGACGATGTTTTCGGAGGCGATCAGTTCGATCTCGTCGCGCTGGCGGCCGAGCTCCTTCTGAATCGAGTTCGGCTATCTGGGGATCGGTCTCCGCGAGCGGGGCGGAAAAGAACGCCATTTCGGCGGATGCAGACGTGGGGCGGGACGTCGCCGACATTTCGATCTCCTGGCGCCGCAAGCGAATTCGGCACCGCACGGTGGGAAAATCCGGGATTGGCGCCGGAAATAGCACATTGGCGGCAAAGCGCCAAGCTGTGGGATGACGAGGCCCGTGTGGGCGCAATATCTAGGGCTTTCGAGGCCGTCAGCCCTTTGCAGTACCGGCGGCCAGGCCGAGATCGTCTTTGTGGTAGATGTCGTCGCGGAACTGCACCACGCCGTCGGGCGTCGCCCAGGCGGTGATGTAAACCCAATGCACCGGCACCGGCCTCTTGAGCTTGGCGTCGATGCGGTCGCCGGAGGCGATGGCCTCGTCGATGTGCTGGTGGTCCCAGTTGGGCGTGTTCTTAAGCAACCAGTAGACCAGCTCGCGCACATTCTGCACCCGCACGCACCCGGAGGAATCGAAGCGCATGTCTTCGCCGAACAGGCTCTTCTCCGGCGTGTCGTGCATATAGACGCCGTAGCGGCTCGGGAAATCGATGCGCAGCGTGCCGAGGGAGTTGAAGCTGCCGGGATCCTGCTTGAAGCGGTAATTGACCGCGTCGGTCGAGTACCAATTGATCTGCGACGGATTGAGCTCGTTGCCCTTCATATCGAAGATGCGGATGTGCTCCTGCGTCAGGTAATCCGGGTTCTTCTGCATGACCGGGATCAGATCGCGACGCACGATCGACACCGGCACCGTCCAGAACGGATTGAAGTTGATCTCGATAATCTTGCTGTCGAGCTCGGGCGACGCCCGGTCCGGCTTGCCGACCACGGCGGTGTGGCGGCCGACCACGACGCCATCCTCGACCGCCTCGACCTGCGCGGCCGGGATATTGACCATGACGTAGCGGCCCTTGAGGTGCTTGGTCGCCGCCTTGAGCCGGTCGACATTGATCTTGAGCTGGGCCAGCCGCTGCTCGCACGGCACGTTGAGCCGGTCGAACATCTCCTTGCGCACGATACCGTCGACTGTGATGCCGTGGCGCGCCTGGAAGCGACGCACTGCCGCCTCGACGTAGGAATCGAAAATGTCGCTTTCGCCGACATTGGAGGCGAGATCGCCGACGATCATCAGCCGCCGCCGCAATATCACGACGCTGGGATGGCGGTTGCCGAGGCGCAGGCGCTGGGTCGGCGGCACCATCGGCCAGCCGCCGTTGGTCAGGATTCCTTCGTACTGGCCGATCGCGAGTTCGGTGGTGTGCACGGTCGAGGCGGCAAGCGTCGGCAGCGAGGCCTGCGGCATATGGATGGTGCGCGAGGCGCTGTCGAAGTCCTGGCCGAGCGCGCGCTTCTGGTTTTGCTGGATCAGAGCCTGCAGGGCGCCATCGGTCCCCGCAGCCGATACACCCGCGATCTGGGCCGCGGCAGCGCGGACAAAGAGCGGCACTGAGGCTAAACCGGTCCCCAGCAAGGTGATGAACTTACGGCGGTCACGGCCGCCCTCGGGCCGATGTGGAGCTCTTGCCATCGCGTTCTCAATCGAATGCGCGGGACGCGCCCGTCGACCCCGTCATGCCCCGGTTCCCACCGCCTGGGCAAGCGCCGTGACGGAACCGAAGTTCAATTTTTCGCCAGTACGGCCGATTTGACGTTTCTACGTCGCTGACCGCAATCGCACTAGCGGCCCGACGGGGCGATTTTGTGGCCATGGGAGGCGAGTAAATGACAAAACCCCGGCCGCGCAGCGGCCGGGGCAAGTCTACCAAGCAGGGAGTAATCGCTCAGAGCCGATACAGGATCTGGTCCGTCCAGAATCGCTCGAGCCGGTGCAGCGACTTGTTAAGCGTCGAAAACTCGTCGGCATTGATGCCGCCGACCTGCTCAACCGTGCGCACGTGCTTCTGGTAGAGCGATTCCACGATGTCGCGCACCTCGCGGCCCTTTTCGGTCAGCTTGATGCGCACCGAGCGGCGATCGACGCGGCTGCGCTGATGGTCGAGGAATCCGATCTCGACCAGCTTCTTCAGATTGTAGGAGACGTTCGAGCCGAGATAATAGCCGCGCGTGCGCAACTCACCGGCGGTCAATTCCTTGTCGCCGATGTTGTAGAGCAGCAGCGCCTGCACCGAATTGATGTCGGCGCGACCCCGGCGGTCGAATTCGTCCTTGATGACGTCGAGCAGGCGGCGGTGCAGCCGCTCGACCAAGGTCAGAGCCTCCAGATAGAGAGGTCGGATATGGTCGTGCCGCGCGTCGTGCTCTGCGGGCTCGACCGTTTTTGCAACGGCTTTCATGTTCAACGCCCCATATGGGTTATTCGTTTGGTCGTGCACCGGCAACGCGGCCCTGTTTTCCCCGCTGCCTGATGCACGCACACTATGGGACGCATTCTAAAAACGGCTTAAATAACAGCATAAAGATTAGGTTTATTTGCCGCGGTGAACGCTTCGTTGACCATTCAAATTGCAGCCAACGGCGTTACCTTTCGTTCACTACGGTTGCCGCCGTTCGTGGATGGCGCACCAACGAGCGTGGAAAACCGCTCATTCGAATTCCGAGCCGCCGCGAATATAGCGGATGATGCCTGAAAAATCCTTAGCCGCCTCCCCGCTCTCGGCGTATTGCGAATAGATCAATGCCGCATCGGCGCCGAGCTCGGTGCGAGCGCCACTCGCCTTGGCGGCGTCCTGGGCGAGCCGCAAATCCTTCAACATCATCGCCGCTGTGAACCCGGGCTGATAATCGCGATTGGCGGGCGACGTCGGCACCGGCCCCGGCACCGGGCAGTAGCTCGTCAACGACCAGCACTGGCCGGACGATTTCGAGGAAATGTCGAAGAGCTTCTGGTGCTCGAGACCGAGCTTCTCGGCCAAGACGAAAGCCTCGCTAACCGCGATCATCGACACACCGAGGATCATGTTGTTGCAAATCTTGGCGGCCTGGCCGTTGCCGGCGCCGCCGGCGTGCACAATGGTCTTGCCCATTTTCTCCAGAATCAACTCCGCGCGCGTGAAAGCCCGCGCGCTGCCACCGACCATGAAGGTGAGCGTAGCAGCTTGCGCCCCGCCGACGCCGCCGGAGACCGGGGCGTCGATCATCAACAGGCCTTTCTGGTCGGCGGCGGTCGCGACCACGCGCGCGGTTTCAACGTCGATGGTCGAGCAGTCGATCAGCAGCGTGCCCTCATTGGCGTTCTCGATGACGCCGGAAGGGCCGAGATAGACCTCGCGCACATGTTTCCCGGCCGGCAGCATGGTGATGATCACGTCAGCGCGAGCGGCGGCAATCTTGGCGGTCTCGACGCTTGACCCGCCGGCAGCCTTGAGCTTGTCGACCGCGGCTTGGCTGACGTCGACGCCCTCGACCGTATGACCGGCCTTGATCAGGTTCTGCGCCATCGGCAGCCCCATGTTGCCGAGCCCGATGAAACCGATCCGCGCCATCACTCCCTCCAGCCTTTAGTTGTGAATCTGTCATATCCCAAAACCGGATCCCGCCTTTCGGGATCATGCGCGCTTTGGGATATCACGCCGGGTATTCCTGCGCTGCCTTCAGCGCCAGCCACAGATAAAGCGCCAGCAAGCTGCCATCGATGACGGCAACCAGCCAGCCGCCGCCAAACACCTGCGGAAAGAACATGTCCACCGCCAACATGGAGGCGACCGCCATCAGCCAGATCACGGCGCCCCAGGCCGCCGCCAGCCACAGGCCAACCGCCGCGA
Source organism: uncultured Pseudomonadota bacterium (assembly GCA_963732895.1). GTDB lineage: Bacteria > Pseudomonadota > Alphaproteobacteria > Rhizobiales > Xanthobacteraceae > Pseudolabrys. Next base: position 116,358 of record CAVTBG010000006.1, read on the forward strand.
CGAGATCGATCACCGCGAAGAACACCGTGGCGGATTGCCAGGCGATGGAATGCAATTCGAAGAGCTGGCTTCGATCGGCGCCGATGCCGCAGACCCACGACCAGTGATAGAGCCCTTTCAGCATCGAGACGCCGGCCATCACGCGCAGGAACATCACCAGGCGCCGCGTCCATCGGCCGGCCTCAGCCGTCCCCTCGCCCTGATGCACCGGATCGAGGCTTTCGACCTCATAGACTTCCGAGGGATCGCCAATGAAGTGTTCGCTCATGGCAGCACCAGTTCGTCGCCGGGACGCGGGGCGAAATGACGCGCGACCTCTCCCTCGCTCGCCGCGGCGAGGGTCGCCGGGTTCCAAAGGGGCTTGTTGTCCTTGTCCACGATCACCGCGCGCACGCCCTCATAAAAATCATGACCTTCGATGATGCGAGACACTATGTGGAATTCGGCGCGCATGCACGTCTCGAAATCCCACGCCTTGCCGCGGCGCATCTGTTGAAGCGCTATCTTGAGACTGAGGGGCGATTTGGTCCGCATGGTGGCAGCGGTCTTGGCCGCCCATTCGGCGTCGGGGCCGGCGTCCGCTTCGCGGTCGAGCGCGGCAAGGATGTCCTCGACCGTGTCGCGCGCGAACAGCCGATCGATGATGGCGCTGCGCGCCATGATCGGCCCCTCCCCCGCGGGCTCCGCAAATGCAGCAAGCGTCGCATCGACCGAGACCGCGCCCATCAACCCTTCGAGCAGGTCGGGGTGCCGCGACGTGGATACGTAATGGGTGGCGACGCCGGCGGCGACGCCATCGGCAGCGTTGAAGCGTTCGCCGGTGAGCGCGCAATAAGTCCCGAGTTCGCCCGGCAGCCGCGGCAGAAACCAGGTGGCGCCGACGTCGGGAAAGAAGCCGATGCCGACTTCCGGCATGGCGAAGGAGAAGCGGTCGCCGACCACACGATGCGAGCCGTGCACGGAGACGCCGACACCGCCGCCCATGACGATGCCGTCGATCAGCGCCACATAGGGCTTGCGGTAGCTCTTGATCAGCGCATTGAGCGGATATTCGTCGCGCCAGAACTGCAGCGCCTCCACCTGCCGGCCGGCCACGCCGAGCTCATAAAGATGCCGGATGTCGCCGCCGGCCGAAAAGGCACGGTTCCCCGCGGCGGCGATGACGACGCGCGTGATGCTCTCGTCATCTGCCCAGGTCTCAAGCTGCGCCGAAAGCGCCAGCACCATGCCGTGGGTGACGGCATTGAGCGCCTGCGGGCGGTTAAGCGTGACGACGCCGGCGGCGCCACGCTTGTTGAAGAGGATTTCAGACGTCCCGCCGGTCATGCGCACTTGGATTCCTACGCCTGCGCCGGCCAGACGCCGGCGTCGGCCAGACGCCGCATGGCGTCGTCGGTGAATTCGGCGCGCGGGCCGTCGCCGCCGATCACGAACATGAGGATCGAACTCTTCGTTCGGATCTCCCCGTGTGACATTCTCGAAGCGGCGGATCATGCCGGGCGGGAACGACACCACGTCGAACGGACCGAGATCGACGTATTCGACCTTGCCGTTCTCGTCTTCCCAGCTCGCGCGCCAGGTGCCGGTCATCGGAATGAAGGTCTCGTTGGTGTCGTGATTGTGCATTTCAGGGCCGTGACCCGGCTTGGCCCTGCAGTAGCCGAGATTGAACCCCTCGCTGATCTTGATGGCGGCGAGCCGTGCCGCGTCCGCGCCCACCGGCGAAGTCACCCCACCCTCGCCAATACCCTCCGGCGGCTGGAACCCGATGACATTGAACAGCGTGCGCTCGCAGCCGGGCATCTTGCTGTCGGGCAGGCCGCCATCAAAGCCTTTCAGGTCCTTGAAGCGTGCGATGCGCTTCATCATTTCCGAGCGCGGCAGGTACAGCCGCGGGATTTGCTCCATCGTTTCCTCCCCTCTCGTTAGTTTCCGAGCATGGCGCGGCTGATGATCAGCCGCATGATCTCGTTGGTGCCTTCGAGGATCTGGTGCACGCGCACGTCGCGCAAGACGCGCTCGATCGGATGATCGTGCAGATAACCGTAGCCACCATGCAATTGCAGGCAACCGTTGACAACGTTGAAGCCGGTGTCGGTCGCAAGGCGCTTGGCCTGCGCCGCGAGCCGCGTCGCTCCGGGCTCCTTCTCGCCCACCGCCACGGCTGCGCGATGCAACAGCAAGCGCGCGGCCTCGATTTCGGTCGCGAAGTCGGCAATGCGGAATTGCAGCGCCTGAAAGTTGGCCAGCCTCGAGCCGAACTGCTTGCGCTCTTTCATGTACTCGATGGTGCGGTCGAGGCAGAATTGCGCGCCGCCGAGCGAACAGGCGGCGATGTTGAGCCGGCCGCCGTCGAGCCCGGCCATGGCGATCTTGAAGCCCTCGCCTTCCGCACCGATGCGGTTCGCCGACGGCACCCGGCAGTTCTCGAAGTTGACCATGGCGGTCGGCTGCGTCTTCCAGCCGAGTTTCTTCTCCGGCGCGCCGAACGTAAGGCCCGGTGTGCCCTTTTCCACCACGATGCAGGAGATGCCGCGCGGACCGGCTTCGCCCGTGCGCGCCATCACCACATAGATGTCGGAGGCGCCGGCGCCGGAGATGAAAGCCTTGGCGCCGTCGAGCACATAAGCGTCGCCATCCTTGCGCGCGCGGGCCGTCAGGCTCGCCGCGTCGGAGCCCGCGCCCGGCTCGGTCAGGCAGTAGCTCGCGAAATGCGCCATGGTGCAGAGCTTGGGCAGGAACTTTTGGCGCGCCGCGTCGCCGCCGAAGGCGTCGATCATCCAGGCCGCCATGTTGTGGATCGACATATAGGCGGCGGTCGAGGTGCAGCCCTGCGCCAGTTCCTCGAAGATGATGGCGGCGTCGAGCCGCGACAGCGCCGAGCCGCCGACGTCCTCCCTGATATAGATACCGCCGAAACCGAGCGACGCCGCCGCCCGCATGCAGTCGACCGGGAACACTTCGCCTTCGTCCCAGCCCCGCGCGTTCGGCATCATCTGGTCGCGGGCGAAAGCCCTCGCCGTCGACTGGAAAGCCTGCTGCTCTTCGGAGAGGTTGAAGTCCATGCCCTGATCGCGTGATGCCCCGGACGGCCTGCCGGCCAACCTTCCCGGGATGGGTATCGAGGTCAAGTCCGCCTTGTGAGACACCCCGGCAAGCCTGATTTGCGGCGGAAGCGGGTGACAGGCGAGACCGGGAGGCGCTAAAACATCTCCACTTGGAGGAACCCATGGCCATCAAATACGGCCGCCCCTTGGAGCGGAAGATCGGTTTCGTGCCTGCGGAAGCGGACGCGCGCGAGGTCAAGGCCGACCCCCTTGACCTCACCCACCGCATGCGCCGCAACCGGCAGCACGACTGGACCCGCCGCATGGTGCGCGAGAACGTGCTCACCACGGACGACCTGATCTGGCCGCTGTTCATCATGGAAGGCGAGAATGCGCGTGCGGCAGTGCCCTCGATGCCGGGCGTCGAGCGGCTGACCGTCGACCAGGCGGTGCGCGAAGCCGAGCGCGCCGCCAAGCTGACCATCCCGTGCCTGGCGCTCTTCCCCTACACCGATCCGCAATTGCGCGACGAGATGGGCAGCGAGGCGATCAACCCGGACAATCTGGTTTGCCACACCATCCGCGCCATCAAGAAGGAAGTGCCGGAGATCGGCGTACTGTGCGACGTCGCGCTCGATCCCTTCACCAGCCACGGCCATGACGGGCTGATCCGCGACGGTGTCATCCTCAACGACGAAACCGTGGCGGTTCTGGTCAAACAGGCGCTGGTGCAGGCGGAAGCCGGCTGTGACATCATTGCACCATCCGACATGATGGATGGCCGCGTCGGCGCCATCCGCAAGGTGCTCGACCGGCACGACTTCACCAACGTTTCGATCATGGCCTATGCGGCGAAATACGCCTCGGCCTTCTACGGGCCGTTCCGCGACGCGGTCGGCTCGGCCAAGACGCTGGCCGGCGACAAGCGCACCTACCAGATGGACCCGGGCAACACCGACGAAGCGATCCGCGAGGTCGCGCTCGACGTCGACGAGGGCGCCGACATGATCATGGTCAAGCCCGGCATGCCCTATCTCGATATCTGCCGCCGCGTGAAGGAAACGTTTGGCATGCCGACCTTCGTCTATCAAGTGTCCGGCGAATACGCGATGTTGATGGCCGCGGCGCAAAACGGCTGGCTCGACGGCGAGCGGGTTATGTTCGAAAGCCTTATCGCCTTCAAACGCGCGGGCTGCGACGGCGTGCTCACTTATTTCGCGCCGCGGGTAGCGGAGAAATTGAAAGACCACCAGTAACGTATGCACTGCCGGGGGGCCAATCCACACGCCGCTCATTCCCACGCAAGCGGAAATCCAGAGCTTCAAACTCACGGTTCGCTATTCGCTCGCAGCATCCCCGCTGGAGTTAATCCCCGCGAAAGCGGGGACGGGGATGAGCGGATCACTGACGATCTTCTAAGAATGTTGGAATTGAAACATGGGTGAATTCGCAATCGGTCAAGGCGTATCGCGCTTCGAGGACCCGCGCCTGGTGCGCGGCGCCGGCCACTATGTCGACGACATCAAGCTGCCCGGCATGGCGCACGGCGTGGTGCTGCGCTCGCCGCACGCCCACGCCAAGATCAAGTCGATCGATACCACGGCCGCCAAGGCGGCGCCCGGCGTGCTGGCCGTGCTGACCGCAGCCGACGTGAAGGCGGCCGGCTGGGGCGACCTGCCCGTGCCCGGCGGCCTCAAGATGCGTGACGGTTCGGCAGCGTTCAAACCGCGTTATCCAATCCTGGCCGAGGGCAAGGCGCGCTGGGTCGGGGATTACGTCGCCTTCGTCGTGGCCGAAACGCTGGCGCAGGCGATGGACGCGCTGGAGTTGATCGAGGCCGACTACGAGGAATTGCCCGCGATCACCGCAACCGCCACGGCGTCCGAGCCCGGCTCGCCGAAAGTATGGGAAGAGTGCGCCGACAACATCGGCTTTGTCTATCTCATCGGCGACAGGGACAAGGTTGACAGCGCGTTCGCCGGCGCCGCCCACGTGGTCAAGCACAATTTCGTCATCAACCGCGTCACCGCCGCTTCCATGGAACCGCGCAACGCAGTTGGCCACTACGACGTAGGCGAGGACCGTTATACCGTCTACACCGCCATGCAGCGGCCGCAGCCGACGCGCGCCGATCTCGCCAAGCTGATGAACGTGCCGGAAAGCCAGGTGCGCGTGGTCACGGGCGACACCGGCGGCAGCTTCGGCATGAAGTCGCCGATCTTCAACGAGGTGCCGCTGGTGCTGCTCGCCTCGAAGCTCACCGGCCGGCCGGTGAAATGGGTCAGCACCCGCACCGAGGCGTTCCTCTCCGACGCGCAGGCGCGCGACCACGTCACCGAGGCGGAGCTGGCGCTCGACAAGGACGGGCACTTCCTGGCGATGCGGGTGAAGGCGTGTGTGGCGATCGGCGCCTATCTGCAGAACGCAATGCCGGCTTTCATCCAAAACGCCGGCACCCTCGCCGGCGTCTACCGCACGCCCGCCATCCATATCGATTACAGCTGCGTCTACACCAACACCAACCCGATGCGGCCCTATCGCGGCAATGGCCGCCCCGAATTCGCCTTCGTGATCGAGCGCATGGTCGACATCGCCGCCGACGAGCTTGGCATCGATCCGGTCGAATTGCGCCGGCGTAACACCATCCCGGCGAACGCCATGCCGTTCAAGACCGGCCTCACCTTCGTCTACGACAGCGGCGAGTTCGAGAAGAATATGGACATGGCGCTGGAGATCGCCGACGCCAAGGGCTTCGCCAAGCGCAAGGCGGAGGCGAAGAAGCGCGGCAAGCTTCTCGGGTTCGGCCTCTCCAACACCATCGAGCGTGCCGGCGCCGCGAGCCTCGAAGGCGCCGAGGTACGCTTCAGCCGCTCCGGCACGCTGACTCTGTTCTCCGGCTCAAACAGCCAGGGCCAGGGCCACGAGACCGTGTTCAAGCAACTCGTTTGCGACCGCCTCGGCATCGACCCCAACGAGACCTTCTATGTGCAAGGCGACACCGATGAGATCTTCTTCGGCGAAGGCACCGGCGGCTCGCGTTCCATGACGCTGGCCGGCTCCGCCTTCCACAACGCCACCGACAAGATCGTCGAAAAGGCACGCGCCATCGCCGCTCACATGCTGGAAGTCGGCGAGGATGACCTCAAATTCGAGGACGGCGTGTTCTCCACCTCAAAGACCAACCGCACCCTGAGCGTCAAGGAAGTCGCCATTGCGGCGATCAACCCGAGCAACCTCCCCGCCGGCATGGAGCCGGGGCTGATGGCGACGGCGGTCTACAGCGCCCCGGTCGCCAACTACCCGAACGGCTGCCACATCTGCGAGGTGGAGATCGACCGCGAAACCGGCGAGACTCAGATCGTGCGCTACAGCGTGGTCGACGACGTCGGCACGGTGATGAACCCGATGCTGCTGCACGGCCAGATCCACGGCGGCATCGCGCAAGGGGCCGGCCAGGCGCTGATGGAGGACATCCGCTTTGACGCCTCCGGTCAGTTGGTCACCGCCTCGTTCCAGGACTACGCCATGCCGCACGCGCACAATTTCTCGGCCATGAAGGTGGAGAGCAACTCGGTGCCGACCAAAACCAACCCGCTCGGCGTCAAGGGCGCAGGCGAGGCCGGCTGCGTCGGCGCCCTGCCCGCCGTGGTCAATGCGGTGGTCGATGCGCTCAGCGAGTTCGGGGTCAAGCACATCGAGATGCCCGCGACCGCGGAACGCGTCTGGCGCGCGATGCAGCGCTGAGCACAGGCAATTCCCATTCCCTGCTGCCTTTTAAGGGGCGGCAGACGGTACAAAGCGCCAAGAAACACCTAAACTGTTTTAGCGCTGCGTGATTCGATTCGCGCTGCGCTACACTTGTAATGTGTTCGACTTTGTATCGTCGCGCGTAGTTGGCGCGTATCCCACCATTCACCGTCCGAGGAGACTGCCCATGCGCAATGTTGGGCGCAAGCTGGCGTTCGTGCTCGCCGCTACCAACCACGGTTCGATGATTGTCAACCGGCTCGACCAGCGTATGCTCGATACCGACCGCGGCTACGGCGTCGGCTACCAGCTTCTGGAGTCAGGCTCCTACGAGACTCTCGAGGTTGAGCTCAGCACGCAGTTGCTTGAGCTGCGCCGGCGCTATCACGGCGACGGCGTATTGGCGGTTGACGGCGGCGCCAATATCGGGGTGCACACGATCGAATGGGCCACCGCCATGACCGGATGGGGCTCGGTGATGGCTGTCGAGCCGCAAGAGCGCCTCTATTACGCGCTGGCCGGCAATATCGCGCTCAACAACTGCTTCAACGCCGTCGCGATGCAAGCCGCGCTCGGCGCGGAAAACGGCGTCATCACGGTGCCAGCGCTGAATTATATGACGCCATCGAGCTTCGGCAATCTTGAGCTCCAGCCGAGCGACAAGAACGAATATATTGGCCAGGACATCGACTATTCGGCGCAAAATGGCGTGCCCATTCAGAAGATCGCGATCGACACGCTCGAGCTCGCGCGCGTCGACCTGATCAAGCTCGATATCGAAGGCATGGAGATGGACGCGCTCGCGGGCGCCTCGCGAACCGTCGAACGCTGCCAGCCTATCGTGCTGGTAGAGACCGCCAAGGTCGAACGCGAGGAATTGCGCGCCTGGCTGACGCAGCGCGATTACGTGGTCGTCGACGCAGGAGCCAATCTGCTCGCCATCCATCGCGCCGACGCAACCCTGACCCAATTGCAACTCGACGTGCTGGCGCAGTCGTCGGCAGCCTGACGCCTCTGTCGAGGGGGCCACGGGCGGGCCGCGCAATACCTCTCTCCGCTCGTCACTCCAGTGTCGAGCCGGCAGTGAGCCGCACCGGCTGGTAGCCGCCGAAGTCGAGGGCCGCCATGATCTCCTCGGCGTGCGCGGAATCGCGGGTCTCGATGGTGACGTCGAGCTTGGCGCCCTTGGCCGGGACGTCGAGAAACAGCCGGCGGTGATCGACCTCCAGGATGTTAGCGCCGAGTTCACCCAGCTTGGCGGCGATCGGCCCGAGTATGCCCGGGCGGTCGGGAATGGTCAGCCGGAAAGAGACGATGCGGCTTTCGCGCTCGAGCTCGCGCACCATGATGGACGCGAGGATGCGCGGGTCGATGTTGCCGCCGCACAGGATCAGCCCCACCTTGCGGCCACGGAAGTGTTCCGGCTTGGCGAGCATCGCGGCAAGCCCGGCCGCGCCCGCCCCTTCCGCCATGGTTTTCTGCAAAGTGAGATAGGCATTGACCGCGCGCTCGAGCTGCGCTTCGTCGACCAGCATGACTTGGCTGACCAGTGCGCGGATGATCGGCAGCGTGAGCTTGCCGTAGTTCTTGACCGCGATGCCTTCCGCAAGCGTCGGGCCGCCGATCGGCCGCCCTTCACCGGTGAGCGCGTTCCACACGGAAGGATAAAGCGCGGCCTCCGCGCCGACGACCTCGATGTCGGGCCTGACCGCCTTCGCGGCGATGGCATTGCCGGCGATCAGCCCGCCCCCGCCGATTGGAATTACCAGCGCATCGAGGTCGGGCACCGCCTCCAGCATCTCCAGCGCGATGGTGCCCTGGCCGGCGATGATCCTGGCGTCGTCATAAGGGTGCACCAGCGTCAGCCCGCGTTCGCGCTGGATGCGCTCGGTCACCGTCCAGCATTCGGCGATGCTCTCCCCATGCAGCACCACCTCCGCGCCGTGCGAGCGCGTCGCCGCCACCTTCACGAAGGGCGTGGTTTCCGGCATCACGATGGTGGCCGGGATGCCGAGCCGGGCGGCGTGATAGGCCACCGCCTGGGCATGGTTGCCGGCCGACATGGCGATGACGCCGCGCGCGCGTTCCGCCTGCGACAGCGAGGAAAGTTTTACCAGCGCGCCGCGGTCCTTGAAGGAATTGGTGACCTGCAGGTTCTCGTATTTGACGTAGACGTCCGCCCCGGTCAGAGCCGACAGCCTGGGCGCCGGCAGCATGGGGGTGTCCGGCACCACGCCGGCGATCACACGGCGGGCGGCTTCGATGTCGGCCAGGCTGACGGTCACAATGGACTCTCCAAGCCTCGCACCATGCCGTAATCCCCTCTGCGGTTCCAGCAGGGCCGCCAAGCCCGCCCTTGACGGCCTCTTGCGCGGAACCGATTCTTTATCCATGTCGGAAACGACGCCGCCCGCGTACGGGCGATCTTCAGGCCCGGCAACCGCTTTCCAGGGGTGGCGACATGTCGATCGACATCAAACCGCATGCCTACGATCCGGCGACGCAGCCGGAACTGTTCGACAGCGTCCTGGCGCGTCGGGTGATCGCCTTTGTCATCGATGCCCTCATCGTGCTGGTGCCGGCAATCCTGGCGGCCATGTTCATCGTCGTCTTCGGAATCGTCACCTTCGGGCTCGGCTTCGCGCTGTTCGCGCTGTGGCTGCCGGCGACCGTCATCTGGGCGCTGGTCTATTTCGGGGTGACGTTGGGCAGCGAGGCCTCCGCCACCCTCGGCATGCGCGTGGTGGATCTGGAAATGCGCACCTGGTACGGGGCTCCGGCCTATTTTGTGCTCGGCGCGGTCCACGCCGTCGTTTTCTGGGTCACCATCTCGGTCCTGACCCCCTTCATCCTGCTGGTGGCCTTCTTCAACGACCGCCGACGGCTGTTGCACGACATCCTCCTGGGTACCGTCGTGATTAACAATGCCGCACGGGCGTCGTATTTGCGGGGCGTCACGCGAGGCGCCGGAGCGCTATAATGGCTTTGACGAAATCAAAACGACGAGCGATGCTAGCGATGAATCGGGGGCCGTCCGAAGGCGTGAGCTAAGTGACCCAGCATTCCCGCGACACGCCGCAATTCTATCTGACGGCACCTTCGCCCTGCCCCTATCTGAAGGGCCAGGAGGAGCGGAAGGTGTTCACGCACCTGGTGGGCGAACGCGCCAGCGAACTCAACGACCTGCTCACCCATGGCGGTTTCCGCCGCAGCCAGTCGATTGCCTATCGCCCGGCCTGCGAGAGCTGCCGCGCCTGCGTGTCGGTGCGGGTGGTGGCCAACGATTTTCGGCCGTCGCGCAACATGCGGCGCGTCGCCGAGCGCAACGAGGACATCATCGGCGCCATGCGCGCGCCGCACCCGACCTCGGAGCAATATTCGGTGTTCCGCGCCTATCTCGACGCCCGCCACCGCGACGGCGGCATGGCCGACATGACGGTGCTCGATTACGCCATGATGATCGAGGACAGCCACGTGGACACGCAGCTCGTCGAATACCGCCGACGCGGGCCGGACAGCGGCATCAATGGCCGCGGTGCCGGCGACATTTTGGCTGTAGCCCTCACCGACGTGCTGAGCGACGGGCTGTCGATGGTCTATTCGTTCTTCGATCCCGAAGCCGGCGACCGCTCGCTCGGCACCTTCATGATTCTCGACCACATTGAGCGCGCCAAGGATATGGGATTGCCTTACGTCTATCTCGGCTATTGGGTGCCGGGCTCGCGCAAGATGGACTACAAAGGCCGCTTCCTGCCGCAGGAGCGGCTAATGGCCTCGGGCTGGACGCGGGTGGAGCGCTAAAGCACGGCCCTGGCGTTTCTTCATACGCCTGCACCCAGCGCACCCATGCCAGATCGGGCCATCACCCAGCGGCACATATCCGACGCGCGTTGCCCCTGTCCGCCGATGGGGAGAAGTAAATCCACCGGCGCGGTTGCCAAGCAGAGTCTTGCCGCGGCGTGCACCGCAATAGCCGGGCACAATAGGACTGAATGTCTGCGCTGGACCCGAGGTGGCGGCCCTGTGCGGCGCGCAAGTGGTCGGCCTGTGCTAAGAGACCGGAAATTCAGGTTGGCCCCCTCAATGGAGGAGTCGGGTCGATGCTGTTGAAAAAGGCCTCGCGCTAAAGGGCGAACAGTGATTCCGTCTGTCTGGGGCTTTCGGCTGCGGAGGTTTGCCATGATGGGCCGGCAGAGGGGCGATCAGAGCCAGCTTTTCTATCTGTTCAATCTTGAGCGGCGCATTCCGGCAGGCCATCTGCTGCGGCGGATCAACCCAGTCGTGACGGGAGTGCTGGCTGACCTGGGCGAGAAGCTGGCGCCGTTCTACAGCGAGATCGGCCGGCCTTCGATCGATCCCGAACTGATGATCCGTATGTTGATCGTGGGCTATTGCTATGGCATCCGCTTCGAGCGGCGGCTGTGCGAGGAAGTCGAGCTGCATCTGGCCTATCGATGGTTCTGCCGGCTCGATCTCGACGATCCTGTGCCCGACCACTCGACCTTCTCGGTCAACCGCTACGGCCAATTCCGCGACGGCGACATCCTGCGCCAGGTGTTTGAGGCCGTGGTGCGGGCGTGCATAGCCGCCGGTCTGGTCAAAGGCGAAGGATTCGCCGTCGACGCCAGCGTGATGGAGGCTAACGCCAGCCGCTACCACGGCAAGGCGCCGGACGAGATCGAATGGGCGGAGCCCGAACGCCAGACGCGCGCGGTCAAGGAATATCTCGCAGCACTCGAAGCCGAGATTGAACCCAATCCCGACCGCAAGCCGCCGAAGGTTATATCGCCGAGCGACCCTTGCTCGGCATGGACCGCCAAAGCCAACAAGCGGGTGCAGTTCGGCTATGGGCTCAATTATCTCATCGACATCGAGAACGCGGTCATTGTCGACGTCGAGCCGACGCCAGCGCGAACCTACGACGAGGTCGAGGCCACCAAGACGATGCTCGATCGCACCGAGCGATGCTTCGGTATAAAGCCGAAGCGGCTCGCCGCCGACACGGCTTACGGGACTGGCCGTTTTCTGGGCTGGCTGGTCGGTCGCCGGATCGCTCCGCACATTCCGGTTCGCGATGCCAGCGGGCGCGACGATGGCACCTTCTCGCGCAGCGACTTTCGCTGGGACCGGCACCGAGGCGTTTACGTCTGCCCCAACAACAAGGTCCTGCATACCACCGGCACCGTGTACGATGGCACCTTGCTCCGCTATCGCGCCTCAAAGTTCGACTGCGATGTCTGTCCGCTCAAGATGAAGTGCTGTCCCAACACGTCCGCGCGCCACGTTCCCCGCGATTTGCAAGAGGACGCCCGCGATGTGGCGCGTCGGCTGATACGCACAAAGGCTTTCCTCAAGTCGCGTGATGAGCGCAAGCGCGTCGAGATGCGCTTTGCTCACCTCAAGACCCACCATGGCTTCGAGCGAATGCGGCTGCGAGGTCTTTCCGGAGCGCGCGACGAGTTCCATCTCGCCGCCATCGTGCAGAACCTCAAGACCATGGCGCTCCGCGCCCTCGGACCGCCGCCCAACCGGCGGCAAGCGTCGTTTGCGTAAGCGTCCGGTGCCAAGGCTGCCGATCGAAGTTAGCGTCAAGCCGGCGCCAATCGGGCGGCCCTAAAGGCAAAAGTCGATTAGGTGCCAGCCCATCAAGATCGCTCCAGGGCGGTTCCCAGCCGAAACGCCGCCTTTTTCAACAGCATCGGTCAATTCCCGACAAAAAGTTCAATTCGCTAAAATTTTGCGCGATCCGTAAAGCTAGCGGCAATATTTTGGGACCTAGTATGATCCCAAAGTCTTGGTCATCAGGAGTTGGCTCATGCGGGGGCTTATTCGGGATTTCTTGTGCGATGAATTGGCGGCTACTTCGATTGAATATGCCATCATTGCGGCTGGCATCTCAATCGTCATCGTGGCCACCGTGACGACCATCGGCTCCACGCTCAACACGACATTCTCGAGCGTCTCGACGGCATTAAAGTAAAGTCCCAGCGCCGACACCGATCAAGCTCAAATCGTCCCGCATGGCTTCATACCCATGCCGCTCTCGTTGGCGGCTTGCATTGAATTTGAACGGCCTGCGACCAATCTCCCTTGACAATCACGCTGCATTCGTCGGCCATGTCGCCGGCCATCCATAAAAGAGCCCTCAGTTCAGCCACAGTACCGGCATTCCGAACGTCTCCAGGATCAGCACGATATTCAGCGTCAAAACGACCGCAGTGCCGACAATCGCGACGAGATTGGTTAACCGGTCGTTGACGAATGAACCCATGATGTCGCGCCGCCGGGTAAACATGACCAGCGCGATCATCGGCACCGGCAATGCAATGCTCAGGATCACCTGACTGACCACCAGCGCGGAAGTGGCGTTGACGCCGAGCGCGACCACGACGAAAGCCGGGATCATGGTCACCAGCCGGCGCACCCAGATCGGGATGCGGAAGCCGACGAAGCCCTGCATTATCATCTGCCCGGCCATGGTGCCCACCACCGACGAGGAGACGCCAGAGGCGATCAGCGATAGTAGGAAAATGCCGGCGGCGCCTATGCCGAGCAACGGCGTCAGCGTGTGGTAGGCGGTCTCGATCTCGGCGACGTCGCTGTGGCCGGCATGGAAGGCGCTCGAAGCCATCAAGACCATGGCCATATTGATCAGCCCGGCGGCGGCCAATGCGATCAGCACTTCGCGGTTGGATATCCGCACCACCAAGCGTTTCTCGCGCTCATTGCGCGACGGGACGCGCGCCTGGGTCAGACCGGAATGCAGATAAACCGCATGCGGCATCACGGTGGCGCCAATGATGCCGACCGACAACAGCAGCGCACCGGCATCGGGAATTTGCGGGCTCACGGTGCCGAGCGCGGCGGCAGCCCAGTTCACCGGTGCAATGAACATCTCGACCAGGTAACAGAGCGCGATAAGAGCGACGAAGCTGGTAATGATGATTTCGAGTGGCCGGAAGCCGCGGCCCTCGACCATCAGGATGGCGTAGGTCACGATGGCGGTTATGACCATGCCGGCGAGCAGCGGCATGTTGAATAGCAAGGCGAGGCCGATGGCGCCGCCGAGGAACTCGGCGAGGTCGGTAGCCATGGCGGCGATTTCGCTCACCCCCCACATGGCCCAGACCAGGGGCTTGGGGAATTGGTCGCGGCACATCTCCGCGAGATTGCGGCCGGTGACGATGCCGAGCTTGGCCGACAGCGCCTGGAACAGCATGGCGATGAGATTGGCGCCCAGCACCACCCAGAGCAGGCTGTAGCCGTATTTGGCGCCGGCCTGGATGTTGGTAGCGTAGTTGCCGGGGTCCATATAGGCGATCGAGGCAATGACCGCCGGCCCGCCAAAGGCTAGATAGCCGCGCCAGCTCCTGGGTCCCCCGCCCAGGAGTGCCTGAGCCGCGCCAACCGTACGTTCGGTGAGGGAATTTCGTCGCGGCGGCCTAGCGTCCATAAAAATTGCGTCTTTCCGACACTCCGGGGGCAACGAAAACAGCACACTATTCATGTTGCGAATAATTTGCAATTGCATTTATCGCAGGGAACCTACCCGATCGCGGGCGATTGGTGCATCTTGCGGGAGAAATTCAGGGGGCCCCTCATCCGAAAATCGACGCGAAATACCGGCGCCATGACCAAGACTTCGGACCAGGGCTTGGACCAGGGCTTGGACCAGGGCTTGGTCCTCTTTGCCGTGGATCGCGGCGGCCGTCCTCGCCCTGCCGGTCGCCGCCCTAGCGGCAACCGGTGACCTGCATGGCCCCTCCGAGCTCGTCTTCGTCGCCCAGCTCATCGTGCTGATGCTGGTCGGCCGTCTGCTCGGCGAGGCCATGCTGCGCTTCGGCCAGCCGGCGGTCATGGGCCAGTTGATCGCCGGGCTGGTGCTGGGCCCCTCGGTGCTGGGCGCCCTCCTCCCCGACTTCCAGCACGCCCTGTTCCCCGCGGCCAAGGAACAGAAGGCGATGCTCGACGCGGTGGCGCAGTTCGGCATCCTGGTGCTGCTGCTGCTCACCGGTATGGAGACCGACCTCAAGCTGGTGCGCGAGAGTGGCCGCGCCTCGTTCTCGGCCTCCATCGCCGGCATCGTGGTGCCGTTCCTGTGCGGCGTCGCGCTCGGCGAGGCGCTGCCCGACGCCCTGCTGCCCGACCCGGGCAAGCGGCTGATCACGTCGCTGTTCATCGGCACCGCGCTGTCGATCGCCTCAGTCAAGATCGTGGCGACGGTGATCCGCGAAATGAACTTCATGCGCCGACGGGTCGGTCAGGTGATCCTGGCTTCCGCCATCATTGACGACACAGTCGGCTGGATGATCACCGCGGTAATCTTCTCGCTGGCGCTGCAGGGCCAGATCGACGCCTTCAGCGTGGCGAAGAGCGTCATCGGCACGCTGGTCTTCATGGGGCTCAGCCTCACCGTCGGCCGCCGCTTGGTGTTCTTCATCATCCGCTGGGTCAACGACACCTTCGTCAGCGACTTCGCGGTGATCACCGCCATTTTGCTGATCATGGGCGGCATGGCGATGATCACCGACTTGATCGGCGTGCACACGGTGCTCGGCGCCTTCGTCGCCGGCATCCTGGTCGGGGAATCGCCGATCCTGACCAAGCACATCGACGAGCAGTTGCGCGGGCTGATCATCGCGTTCTTCATGCCGGTGTTCTTCGGCACCGCCGGGTTGCACGCCGACCTCACCATCCTCAAGGACCCTGCCTTCCTGGCGCTGACCATCGGGCTGATCCTGATCGCCAGCCTCGGCAAGTTCGGCGGCGCCTTCATTGGGGGGCGTTTCGGCGGACTGACGGCGCGCGAATCGCTTGCGCTCGGCACCGGCATGAACGCGCGTGGCTCGACCGAGGTGATCGTCGCCACCATCGGTCTGTCGATGGGAGCGTTGAACCCCAACCTCTTCACCATGATCGTCGCCATGGCGGTGATCACCACCATGGCGATGCCGCCGACGCTGCGCTGGGCGCTGGCGCGGCTGCCGATTAGCAAGGAGGAAAAGCAGCGGCTCGACCGCGAGGAGATGGAAGCCAAGGGCTTCGTGCCCAAGCTGGAGCGGCTGCTGCTGGCGGTCGACGGCAGCGCCAACGGCAAATTCGCCACCCGCATCGGCGGCATGATCGCCGGCTCACGCGGCATGCCGACCACCGTCATGCAGATCAAGACCGACAAGAAGACCGGCAAGGCCGCTGCTGAAGCCCAGAAGGAAAAGGCCAAGAAGAGTGCCGAAACCGTGCAGGCGGTGGCGCAAGCAGCGCGGCCGGTGGACGAGCCCAAAAAGTCGGAAGAAAAGGCGGAGCCCAAGAAACTCGACGTCACCACCAAGACGGAAAAAGGCCCGAAACAGGAGGCCATCGCCATCGAAGCCGAGAAAGGCTACGACCTGCTGGTCATCGGCCTCGGCAAGACCATAGTACGCAAGAGCGAATTCCACGATGGCATCACCGAAGTCGCCGCCGGCTTCGAGGGGCCGCTGGCGGTCGCCGATGCGCGCGATTTGCACCAGAAGGAGCCGATCGAGGGCCGCCTCAATATCCTCGTGCCGATCAACGGCACCGCGACGTCGCGCCACGCCGCCGAGGTCGCCATCGTACTGGCCCGCGCGAGCAAAGCGCCGTTGACCGCGCTCTATGTCACCGCCGGCGCCAAGAAGACGCGCTCACGCCACTACGAGGAAGCCATCCTCAAGGACATCGTCGCCCTGGCGGAAAGCTACGGCCTGCAACTGCGCACCGCGGTGCGCGCTGACGACGTCCCGGACGACGCCATCCTGAAAGAGATGGCGCGGCGGCGCTCCAATCTGGTGGTGCTGGGCGTCGGCCGCCGCCCCGGCGACAAGCTGTTCTTCGGCGACACCGCCGCGGCGCTGATGGAGAAATCGGAGAAGTCACTGCTGTTCGTAGCGAGTTAGTCTTCTCCGTTACCCTTCACATTACTCAACGGCGCACGGAACTTGTTGCTCTTGGGGAAGCCCTTGGGCGCAATACGGCCGGCGGCGGCACGGTCGCCGCGCCAGTCCTTCAACTCCTTCATCGGCAGCGTGAAGCTGCGGCCCGCGCTGTCGGTCCAGCTCAGGCCTTCGCCGGCATCGAAAGTCGTAATGTCAGAGAGGCCCTTCTGCAGGTAACGCTGCAGCCGCACACCCCGGCCGCGGCTCAGCTCGGGCACCTGGTCGAGCTTGAAGATCAGCATCTTGCGGTTTTCACCGATGGTGGCGATGTGATCGCCCTCGACAGTGGTCAGCCCTGCCGCCTTGTCAGGTGCCTTCAAGTTGAGCACCTGCTTGCCCTTGCGAGTGGTGCCGAGCACTTCGTCCTCCAGCACCGCAAAACCATTGCCGGCGTAGCTCGCCACCAGGAACGTGCGCCCGCCCGTGTAAGCGAGCGCGGCAACCACGTCCGCGTCTTCCAGATCGATGAACAGCCGCACCGGCTCGCCGTGGCCACGTCCGCCGGGAAGCTTCGACGCATCAATGGTATAGAAGCGTCCGTTCGATCCGAAGATGAGCACCTTGGCGGTGGTTTCGGTCGGGAACGCGAATTTGAGGCTATCGTCAGCCTTGAAGCTCACCCCGGATAGATCACTGACGTGACCGCGCAGCGCCCGGATCCAGCCCTTCTCCGACACCACCACGGTGATTGGCTCGCGCACCACCATAGCTTCTTCGATCGCCGCCACATCGTGCTCGGGCGCCTCACTGAAGTCCGTGCGGCGACGGCCAAGTTTGGTCTTTGGCCCGAAGGTCGCCTTCAGCTCCTTGATCTGTCCGGCGATCGTCTTCCACTGCTTGTCTTCCGACCCGAGCAAGCCTTTTACTTCGGTGCGTTCCTTGCGCAGATCCTTGTCCTCGCCGCGGATTTCCATCTCTTCGAGCTTGCGCAAGTTGCGCAGTCGCATGTTGAGGATGGCGTCGGCCTGCACGTCGGTAAGCTTGAAAGTCTTCATCAGGACGGGCTTGGGCTCGTCCTGGGTGCGGATGATCTTGATCACCTTGTCGAGGTTGAGATAGGCGATCAGATAGCCGCCCAGCACCTCGAGGCGGTGCTCGATCTTGGCGAGGCGGAACTTGGAGCGCCGCACCAGCACGTCGCGGCGGTGGTCGAGCCACTCGCGCAGCACCTCGGCGAGGCCGAGCACCATCGGGATGCGGCCGCCCTTCACCAGCACGTTCATGTTGAGCTGGATGCGCGATTCAAGGTCGGTCAGCCGGAAGAGCAATTCCATCATCACCGCGGCGTCAACCGTGCGTGCGCGCGGCTCGATGACAAGACGAATATCCTCCGCCGATTCATCGCGCACGTCGGCGACCAGCGGCAGCTTCTTGTCGTTGATCAGTTCGGCAATCTTCTCAACCAGCCGCGACTTCTGCACCAGCCAGGGAATTTCGGTGATCACCACCACGTAAGTGCCACGGCCGGTGTCTTCGCTCTCCCAGCGCGCGCGCACGCGGAACGAGCCGCGGCCGGTGCTGTAGGCCTCCGCGATGCTCTCGGGCGAATCCACAATGATGCCGCCGGTCGGGAAATCCGGGCCTTTGACGTATTTGAGCAGCGTGCGGCTGCGCGCGTTGGGCGTGTCGATCAGATGCAACGAGGCGTCGCACAGCTCGGCCGCGTTGTGTGGCGGGATGGAGGTCGCCATGCCGACGGCAATGCCCTGCGAGCCGTTGGCGAGCAGATTCGGGAAAGCCGCCGGCAGCACCACCGGCTCTTCGCTGGTGCCGTCATAGGTGGCGCGGAAGTCGACCGCGTCCTCGTCGATACCGTCGAGCAACAGCCGCGCCACTTCGGTCAAGCGTGATTCGGTGTAGCGCATGGCGGCGGCATTATCGCCGTCGACATTGCCGAAATTGCCCTGGCCGTCGATCAGCGGATAGCGCTGCGCGAAATCCTGCGCCAGCCGCACCATGGCGTCGTAGATCGCCTGGTCGCCGTGCGGGTGGAAGTTGCCCATCACGTCGCCGACCACCTTGGCCGATTTCTTGAAAGCGGCGCCGGGGTCGAGTCGCAGTAGCCGCATACCGTAGAGGATGCGCCGGTGCACGGGCTTAAGCCCGTCGCGCGCGTCCGGCAACGCCCGGTTCATGATGGTGGAGAGCGCATACGCGAGATAGCGCTCTTCCAGCGCCTCGCGCAGGGCGACCTCTTCGACGTCGCCTTTATCGGGGGGAATCAGTCTGGGACCCATGGCACCTAGCTAATGCCTGGGGCTACAATGAACAAGCGATGAACGGACTGTCCATCTTACGTTTTGGGTCGATCAGTAGCCTGCAAATTCCCAAACAGGGGCCGCTGCCGCGGGCGGGTTTTCCGATCTGCACCGGGCGGGGGCAACGGAAGAACGGAGGAACGAAAAATGCGAACGATCCTGCTTTCGATGCTCTTCGCCGTCGGAGTCGGCCTTGTCGGGGTGACCGGCGCTGCCGCGGCTCCGGCCGCGCCGGCCCTTCCCGGTGTCGCACCGGCCTCGCTGGTCACTCCTGCACAAGTCATTATTGTCGGCCCGCGGCGACACCGCGTCTGTCGCCCCGTGCGCCGGTGCTGGCGCAACCGCTACGGCCGGTTGATTTGCCGTGTGCACACGGTGTGTTACTGGCGCCGGTGGTGAATTCGGTGCCGGTCAGGCCGCAGGGGCAGACCGGCACTCCCCTATTCAGGCCACGCGCGGCAGTACGCGGTCGAGCGCTGCGATAAAATGCGCTCGCTCGTCGGCAAGTTCGAGCCCGCGCGGCGCCATCACGTGTCGGCTGAGGAAGTAGCCCGTAAGCGCGAAGCCGTCGGCGAGATCGGCGCTTGAAACCGACGCAGCGTCCTCATGCAGGAAGGCTGGCAGCCGCAACAGGCGGTCGGCATAAGGAATGCCGGCTTCGCGCGATACCGCCCGGCCGGATTTGGGCGAAACAAAGGTGAGTCCGTCGGTGACTCCAGTCGCTGCACATTCGGTCAGGTCCAGACCGAAGCCGAGGTCCGCTAACACGCGCAATTCAAACCGCACCACCTCGGGCGCCGCCCATACCGGATCCTCGAGGTGATCGAGCAGACCCTCGAATGCAGCATAGAGGCCCTCGTGCGGGTCGCGCTCAGGCAACAGCCGCATCAGAGCCGCCAGATGCGTAACGCCATAGATTGCGTGCGAGGCCGAGAAGAAGCCCGCCGCTCGCAGGTTCAGCGCCTCCACCGTATAATTTCCGAGATGCTCGTCGAGCCGTGCCCGCCAGGTAGCGCTCACGCTGTTGCCCGGCTGCAGGATCGGCTTCAGGCGGGAACCGAACGCGCCGCGAACCATGCCGAGATGGCGGCCGTGGTCGCGCGTCATCAGTTCGAGGATGCCGCTCGCCTCCCCGTGCCGCTTGACGCCGAGCACGATGCCTTCATCGGTCCATTGCATTACCGCTTACGGCCTCATCCTTCGAGACGCGCTCTTCGAACGCTCCTCAGGATGAGGCACGCAAGAAGCCCTCATGGCGAGGAGCGCGGCAAAGCGGCGCGTCTCGAACCATGGGGGCGAATCCACGACGCCGTCAATCCTTCGGAAACTCCAAGCCCATCGCCCGGTAGCGCTCCGGGTCGTCGCCCCAGCCCTCGCGCACCTTCACGAACAGGAACAGGTGCACCTTGGCATCGGCGATCTCGGCGATTTCGCGCCGCGCCGCCTCGCCGATCGCCTTGATGGTCGCCCCGCCCTTGCCGAGCACGATCTTGCGCTGGCTTTCGCGCGTTACATAGATCGTCTGCTCGATGCGTACCGCGCCACCTCGCAACTCCTTCCAGGACTCCGTTTCGACCGTGGCCTGGTAGGGCAGTTCCTGGTGCAGGCGTTCGAACAATTTTTCGCGCGTAATCTCTGCGGCGAGTTGCCGTAGGGGCGCATCCGACATCTGGTCGGGCGGATAAAGCCACGGCCCCGGCGGCACGTGCGCGGCGAGCCACGCTTTCAAATCGGCAACGCCGTCGCCCTTGAGCGCCGCGATCATGAACGTCGCTTCGAATTTGGCTTTGTCGTTGGCGGCCTGCGCCAGCGTCAGCAGCGCTTCTTTCGCCACTAGGTCGATCTTGTTGAGGATAAGGAGCTTTGGCGCCCTCACCTCTTTGAGCTTGTCGAGGATCACTTCCGCCTCCTCGTCCAAGCCTTTGCGCACATCGATCAGGACGCCGACCAAATCCGCGTCGTGCGCGCCGCTCCAGGCGGTCGTTACCATGGCGCGGTCGAGCCGCCGCTTGGGCGCGAAGATACCGGGCGTGTCGACGAAGATAAGCTGCGCCTTGCCATCGACCGCGATGCCGCGGATCAACGCACGCGTGGTCTGAACCTTGCGCGAGACAATGGTGACCTTGGAGCCGACCAGCGCGTTGAGCAGCGTCGACTTGCCGGCATTGGGCGCACCGATCAGCGCGACGAAACCGCAACTTGTGTCGCCCGCGGGCGAAGGCGTGTCAGGCATCCGGCTTGTCCGCGGCGACGCCGACGCGCGCTAGCATCTCGGTGGCGGCGGCCTGCTCGGCGGCGCGTTTCGACGAGCCCAGGCCCTCGGCCGGCGCCTGGTCGGGCAGCACCACCGCAACCCGGAACTCTGGGTCGTGGTGCGGTCCCGTGCGCGCCAACTCGCGGTAGGCCGGCGTCGGCAGCCCGCGAGCCTGCGCCCATTCCTGCAGCATGGTCTTGGCGTCGCGCAACGGCCGCAGCGGTTTGAGCATGCGCTCCTTCCAGAAACGCACGACGAATTCCTCCGCCGCCTGATAACCGCCGTCGAGGAACACAGCGCCGATCAATGCTTCGCAGGCGTCCGCCAAGATGGTCACGCGCAAGCGCCCGCCGGCGTGCGATTCCGAACTGCCGAGCCGGAGCGCCGGGCCCAGGCTCATCTCACGCCCGACCTCGGCGCAGGTTTCCTTGCGCACCAGGTCCGCCAGCCGGCGTGACAACTCGCCCTCGTCGGCGCGCGGAAACTCGCGATAGAGCATGTCGGAAACAACGAGGCCGAGCACATGGTCGCCAAGAAACTCGAGCCGCTGATAGCTGTCGCTGCGCTTGTGGGCGCCTCCCGAGAGCGCCGAAATGTGGGTCAACGCGCGTTCAACCAGCGTCTTGTCGGCGAATTGATAGCCGATCCTCTCCTCGAGTGCGGCCCTGTCCTTCGCCTTGTTGCGGCTCATCTGACGATCGTGAACAGCCTGTCCCAGCGCACCGAGAACGGCCAGCGCCAGAACTCCCAGGCGTGCTCACCCTGGTAGACCGAGAAGAAGATGATTTGCGCCTTGCCGACAATGTTTTCGATCGGCACCACGCCGACCGAGGAGAAGCGGCTGTCGGTCGAGTTGTCGCGGTTGTCCCCCATCATGAAGTAGTGGCCGGGCGGCACGGTGTAGACCTGGGTGTTGTCGGCGAACCCATTTTCGACCAGGTCGAGCGTGTAGAAGACCTTGCCGTTGGGTAGCGTCTCTTTCCAGCGTTTCACCGGCTGCTCGCGCACGCCTTCCTCGACGTCGACCCAGGGCTTGGCGGGCTCGCGTTTGACCGCAACGCCGTTGATGTGGACATCGCCATCGATCACCTGGATTTTGTCTCCGGGCAAGCCGATCACACGCTTGATGTAGTCGACGGAGGGATCCCGCGGCAGGCGGAACACGACCACGTCGCCGCGTTGAGGTAGCCAGCCGCCCGGGATGCGGCCCGAGAACAGCGGCAGCGACAGCGGGAAGGAATACTTGCTGTAGCCGTAAGTATACTTCGAGACGAACAGGTAATCACCGACCAGCAGCGTATTCTTCATCGAGCCGGACGGGATATTGAAGGGTTGGAACATAAAGGTGCGGATGATCAGCGCGATTATCAATGCCTGGAAAATGACGCGGATGGTTTCACCAAAGCCGCCTTCTTTCCGCTTCGTCTTAGTTGCCACGCTCATCGGCCTTTCATCCGTTCGCTCGCGCTCCCGGCGGTCTTGTAGCGGCTGGTTCCCCGGCACGCAATCAAGATTGTCCGCGCTGGCGGATAAGTACCTAATTGAATTTAGATTTTCGCCCTTATTCCATCGGGGCCGGCGACCTTTGGGGAATTGACGTGATGATAACGATCGCCTGGGCAGTGGGGCCTTCGTCGGTGAGCGAGACACTGATTGCCGCCTCGCAGCCGGCCGGGGTGATCGCCCTGAGACGTTCGAGCGCGCCGCCCGAAAGCTTCATGGTCGGCGCGCCCGACGGCAGATTGACCACACCCATGTCGCGCCAGAACACGCCGCGCCGGAAGCCCGTGCCAAGCGCCTTGGCGCAAGCCTCCTTGGCGGCGAAGCGCTTAGCGTAGGTCTCGACCCGATTGGCGCGCCGCTCCGCTTTGGCTCGTTCGGTGGGCGTAAAAATACGATCGAGGAAGCGATCGCCATGCCGCTCCAGCACCGCTTTGATGCGGCGCACGTCGCAGATGTCGGAGCCGAGGCCGATGATCATGTGCGGGCCTTCTGACGCCCGCGCTCCATGGCCGATCGCATGAACTTCACAGTTTCCACGAGCCCTTCGAACACCGCCTCGCCGATCAGGAAATGGCCGATATTGAGCTCAACCACTTCCGGTAGCGCGGCGACAGCCTCCGCTGTGGCATAATCGAGGCCGTGACCGGCATGCACTTCCAGGCCGTAACTCTTGGCTAGCGCCGCGCCGGCACGGACGAGTTCCCATTCGGCCTTCGCTTCGGTGGCGCGGCCGCCGACGAGTGCGTCGCACCAGGCCCCCGTGTGAATCTCGATCACCGGCGCGCCAAGCGCAACCGCCGCTTCGATCTGCGGCGGGGCCGGCGCGATGAATAGCGACACCTGAATGCCGGCGTGCTTAAGATCGTGGATCACCGGCGCGAGCTCCGCCTTCAAGGCCACCGCGTCGAGCCCGCCTTCGGTGGTGCGTTCCGTCCGCTTCTCCGGCACCAAACAGACCGCATGCGGCCTGATGTTGAGTGCGATCGAGGCCATTTCCTCGGTGGCTGCCATTTCGAAATTCAGCGGCTTGTCGATCTCCGCCTTCAACCGCATCACGTCGTCATCGCGAATGTGGCGGCGGTCTTCGCGCAAGTGTGCGGTGATGCCGTCGGCACCGGCGCTGATGGCGAGCTTAGCCGCTCGCACAGGGTCGGGGTGACCGCCGCCGCGTGCGTTACGAATGGTGGCAACGTGATCGACATTGACGCCGAGGCGCAGAGGGGGAGCATCCATCAAGACTTGCAATCCATAAGAACCAAAAGACGTTAGCCGTTCACCCGTTCCGCCTTGGCCACGATCGGTTTGGCGCGCAGCTGCGCCAGAATGGCGGTGAGGTGCTTGAGGTCGTAGACCTCGAGGTCGATCAGCACGTCGGTGAAATCCGGAGCGCGCCGGGTCATGCGGATATTGTCTATATTGCCGTCGTGCTCGGCGATTGCTTGGGCGATCTGGGCGAGCGAACCGGGCTCGTTCACTGACTGCACCGTGATCTGCGCCGGGAAACGCTGCGGCGTGGCCTCATCGGAATCCCAACGCAGGTCGAGCCAACTTTCGGGCGCGTCCTCGTACTCGCTCAGGGCTTTCGACTGGATCGGGTAGATGGTGATCCCCTCGCCCGGCGTGAGGATGCCAACGATGCGGTCGCCCGGCACCGCACCCCCTTCCGGCGCGAATCGCACAGGCAGATCGCCGTTCATGCCGCGGACGGGAATAGCCGGGCCTTGCGCGCTCGCGCTTGGCACCCGGAACTTGACCGAGGTGAGCCGCTTCAAGCCGAACCAGCCGCTTTCGGGCTTACGCTTCACCGCCATGGCGGCGGCGCGCTCCTCTTTGTAGTCGGGATACATGGCGCGCGCGACGTCGGAGGCCTTCAGCTCGCTGCGCCCGACCGCCGCCATCACGTCTTCGACCGAAGCGCGCGCCAGCCGCGGCAATGCGCCCGTCAGCTTCTCATCCGAATAGGCGATCTTGGCACGCTGAAAGAGGCGCTCGACCATGCGGCGGCCTAGCCCAGTATATTGAGTGCGAACGGCAACGCGGGTGGCGCGGCGAACGGCGAGCCGCGCCTTGCCGGTCACCACGATCGATTCCCAGGCGGCCGGCGGCGACACCTGCGCTTTCGACGTCAGAATCTCCACCTCGTCGCCGTTCACAATCTCAGACATGAGCGGCGCGATTTTGCCGTTGATCTTGCAGCCGACGGCCGTGTTGCCGACGTCGGTATGTACCGCATAGGCGAAGTCGATAGCCGTCGCCTTGCGCGGCAAAGCGATCAGCTTGCCCTTGGGCGTGAAGCAGAACACCTGGTCATGGAACAGTTCGAGCTTGGTATGTTCGAGGAACTCTTCCGGGCTCGAGCCTTCCGCCAGAAGTTCGATGGTGCGACGCAGCCACGCATAGGCACTCAACTCGCGCGACAACAGCTCGGTTGGCGTTCCCTCATGGTCCTTGTAGAGCGCGTGCGCGGCGATACCGTATTCGGCGATCTCGTGCATTTCGGTGGTGCGGATCTGCAGTTCCACGCGCTGCTGGCCGGGCCCGATCAGCGTGGTGTGGATCGAGCTGTAATCGTTGGCCTTGGGCGTGGAGACGTAATCCTTGAAGCGGCCCGGCACCATCGGCCAGGTCGTGTGGACTATTCCCAGCGCCTGATAGCAGTCCGCGAGCGTGCGGACGATGACGCGGAAGCCGAAAATGTCGGAGAGTTGCTCGAAACCGACCGACTTGCGCTCCATCTTGCGCCAGACCGAATAGGCCTTCTTGCGCCGTCCCTGCACCTTGGCCGCGATGCCGCGGTCGGCGAGCTTCCTGGTGAGTTGCTGTTCGATTTCCTCGATCAGCGCCAGGTTGCGCTCGGCGATCGCGTTGAGCCGCGCGCTCACAACCTCATAGCCTTCTGGGTTGATCTCGCGGAACGACAGATCCTCGAGCTCCTCGCGCATCTCGTGCATGCCCATGCGGCCGGCGAGCGGCGCATAGATTTCCAGCGTCTCCTCGGCGTTGCGGCGGCGCGCCTCGGCCGGCATGAAGTGCAGGGTGCGCATGTTGTGCAGCCGGTCAGCAAGCTTGACCAGCAGCACGCGCACGTCGTCGGCGATCGCAAGCAGCAGCTTGCGCAAGTTTTCCGCCTGCTTGGCTTCCTTGGTGACGAGGTCGAGCTTTTTCAGCTTGGTCAGACCCTCGACCAGCGCGCCGATGTCGGGACCGAACAGGCTGTCGATCTCGGCGCGAGTGGCTTCGGTGTCCTCGATGGTGTCGTGCAGGAGCGCCGCGGCGATAGTGGCGTCGTCGAGCTTGAGGTCGGTGAGGATCGCCGCCACCTCGAGCGGATGGGAGAAATAGGGGTCGCCGGAGGCCCGCCGCTGCTCGCCGTGGGCCTTCATGGCATAGACGTAGGCGCGGTTGAGCAGCGCCTCGTTGGTATTCGGATTATAGCGCCGCACCCGCTCGACCAGATCGTATTGCCGCATCATGGCCGGGCGCGCTTGGGCAGGCCGGTCAATGACTTGGGTGGCCGCGATGGCGGCCGATGCGCGCTCCAGCGGCGCCCGGGTCGGCGACTGGCTCTGCATCCGCGGCAAATGGTCCGATCTTGCACGCATCCGAACGCCTAGAGGCCGCCCGGACGGGGGTGGAATGGGTGCCGGCGGCCATTCCATCATAGATATCACGACGAATGGCTTAAGCCGCAAGAGCTTACCCAGGCGGCCTTAAAAGACTGGTTGACGAAAAGCCCAACGGCCCGGTCTGGAACCGGGCCGTAGCAGCGAATTCAGTGGGAAATCGAGGACTTGCGGGCTATTCCGCATCCTCTTCCGGCTGTTCTTCGGGCGGGGTCAGGCCTTCCAGGCCCTTGAGCAACTCTTCTTCGGTCATACGCTCGCCTGTGACTTCGGCGTCGTCGGCATCCACCCCGCCCGTGCCGATCAGCGGCATCTCCGGCTCGGGTTCGTCGACTTCGACGTATTTCTGCAAGGAATGGATCAGATCTTCCTTGAGATCGCCGGGCGACACAGTCGTCTCTGCGATTTCGCGCAGCGACACAACCGGATTTTTGTCGTTGTCGCGGTCGACGGTAATCTGCGACCCGGACGAGATCATGCGCGCCCGGTGGCTGGCCAACAGCACGAGATCAAAGCGGTTTTCGACCTTGTCGATGCAATCTTCTACGGTGACGCGGGCCATCGGCTCGGCACTCCTTCGGCTGGAACGATGTCCAAGGATCGACCGGTAGGTATCGCCTCATATTCAAAATTTCAAGCTTTTTTGTCTTGGTTTGGCCGCAACCGTCTGTTACCGGGATAGCATCGCAAGCAGGCTGGCCCGACCGGATATTATCGGCGACCCCGACTGGATACTAATCGGCAACTGGCCGCGATTTGCGCGGGTGCCAACTTAACCCACTTAACCAAGTTGAATTGATCAAGGTGCCGTCAACCCTACTTTACCGCCGATCCGTGGCTGGTGCGCCGCGCTTCTCGCGCGCTGCGCGTCCCGCCGGACCGTGCCCTCAGACTATCCGTTGCGAGATAACAAGAGAGCAAGAAAGATGACCGTTCCGGGTGAAAAAATCGCATTGTTCATTGATGGGGCCAATCTTTACGCCACGGCTAAGTCGTTGGGCTTTGATATCGACTACAAGCGCCTGCTGCGTGAATTCCAGTCCCGCGGCTATCTTATGCGCGCGTTCTATTACACTGCTGTGATCGAGGATCAGGAATATTCCTCCATCCGGCCGCTGATCGACTGGCTCGATTACAATGGCTATTCGGTCGTCACCAAGGCGACCAAGGAATTCGTCGACCAGACCGGCCGCCGCAAGGTCAAGGGCAACATGGACATCGAACTCGCAGTCGATGCCATGGAGATGGCTGGCTCGATCGATCACATGGTGCTGTTCTCCGGCGACGGCGACTTCCGTTCGCTGGTGGAAGCGGTGCAGCGGCGCGGCGTGCGGGTGACGGTGATCTCCACCGTCTTGACCCAGCCGCCGATGGTCGCCGACGAGTTGCGGCGGCAGGCGGACGTGTTCACCGACATCGTCGAACTGCAGGGAAAGATCGGTCGCGACCCGGCCGAGCGCGCCGCGCGGCCCCCGCGCGAGGATCGCGAGGGGCGCGGGCACACGCCGCAATTCCTGCAACGCCCGGCAACGCCGCAGCGCGCCGGCGCCGGAGCGCCGATCGATGATGACGACGACGAGGGTTACGAGTAAGCCGCACCATGGCGCACGGTGGTGCCACGGGTTCATTGTCGAAACCGCCACCGACAACGCCTGGGCATGATTGCCCGCGCTGCCCCCGGCTTGTCGCATTCCGCAAAGAGTGGCGCAAAAAGGAACCGACCTGGTTCAACGCGCCGGTCCCCTCCTTCGGCCCGGCCAATGCACGGCTGTTGATCGTAGGCTTGGCCCCCGGCCTTCAAGGCGCCAACCGCACTGGCCGTCCATTCACCGGCGACTATGCCGGCGTGCTGCTCTACGACACTTTGAATCGCTACAAGTTCGCCCGCGGGGAATACGGAGCCCACCCGGACGACGGGCTGACCCTGACCGACTGCCGCATCACCAACGCCGTGCGCTGCGTACCGCCGGAGAACAAGCCGACCACCGCCGAGATCAAGACCTGCCGTGACTTCCTTAACCCGACGATTGC
Organism: uncultured Pseudomonadota bacterium; assembly: GCA_963732895.1. Classification (GTDB taxonomy): domain Bacteria; phylum Pseudomonadota; class Alphaproteobacteria; order Rhizobiales; family Xanthobacteraceae; genus Pseudolabrys. Next base: position 144,774 of record CAVTBG010000006.1, read on the forward strand.
GGAGATGAAGAAGCTGCGCGTGATCCTGGCGTTGGGGCGCATCGCGCACGACAGCATCGTGACGGCGCTGGGCGCCAAGAAATCGGCGACGCCGTTCAAGCACGGCGGGCGGCATGATATCGGCGACTACACGCTTTATTCGAGCTATCATTGCTCGCGCTACAATACGAACACGGGCGTGCTGACGCCGGAGATGTTCCGCAAGGTATTCGAAGACGTGCGCCGCCATCTCGACGCCGGCTAGCAGACGGCGCTGGTTCGCGCCAAGCGCCGTCAAACCGTCGCCACCAGCACGCCAATATTGTTGCCATAGGCAAAGATAGAATTATTGGCAACATTGTTGGCGTATGCATTCATGGCCTGCACCGCCGTGGCGCTGTAACCGATGCCCACGACCCAGCGCGCGCCCGGGTTGGGCGGCGGGTAGAGTGCGAGCTTGGTGCGGTCAGCATTGATGCCATTAATGATGCCCGCACCGGCATTGGTGGCGCTCTCCACCTTCAATTCGATCGCATATTGACCGGCGCTATCCTGCGCGATGACGTCGAGGATAAGTTGCGCGTTCGGCGGCGGATAGTGCACTTCCCGTGCGGCTTGCAGACCGGCTGCGCGTAGGATCAGAACCAGTTCGACCTGCATCCAGACTTCCCAGCCGGCGCCGGTCGAGATCGCCTCAACGACGCGCGGGGAATCACCGAAAATCAAATTCTGTAGCCCTACGTTGTTCATGCCGAACACTCCTATGATATTTGGTAGAAGGTGTTGTTCTGACCATCGAAACCAATGGTCGGCGCTGACGCAGCGCCGTTGGCCACGACTTTGAGCGCGTTGGACGGCGGCGGCAGAACCGTGCCGCCGCGCTTGGCGGATGACAGAAAGATCGCGATCGCATCGCTGGGATTGAAATACGCCGCCTGGTTGTACAGCACCGGGACGGCGCAAAACGGGGCCAGCGTCGGAACATTGTTCACCGTCGCGGACTGCGCCAAGCCGAACGCATACGAGCCGGACGGAGCCATATTGGCGGTAATGTAGGAGCTCGCCGTTTGCGCCTGTTGCTTGACGAACTGCCCCTGCGTGAACTGATAGACGAGGCCGATCTGCAGGGGCAAACCGGATTGCGAATTCATTGTGACGACTGCGCCCACGATGAGCGGCGTCGTGGTCGCAAAGCAGTAGTATTGATCGGCCCAATTGACGGCATTCAACTGCAAAGGCGCAAAGGCTTGCCAGGCGATAGTCGGTTGAGCAGCGACCGCATCCACGGCCTGATCGACATAGCGCGCGAGCGTCACCACTTGATCCGCCCCGTAGATGGCGGACAAACCAGAATTGTCGATCTGTATTTCCATGATCGCCTCGACCATGAAATGCCGTGGATACGGTTACCGTGTTGCCGCGCGGCTTCACTAGGCGCGGGTCGACTGAAGCATTCGCGCGAATGCGTCCGGCCTCGTGGCCGCGGCGGATTCGAGGTAGAAAGTGTTGTCAGAGTCGGTGAAGCCGATATTGGCTGTCGGGTTTTGCGAGGTCAGCGTGACCGCCAGAGCGTTGCTGGCAACTTGGCTCAGCAAAACGCCATTGTTCACGACGTTGGAAAGGAAGATCGAAACGTTCTCCTCCGGAGTGAAGCTTGCCGACTCGCCGGTCAACACCGGAATGGCGTTGAGCGGCGCCATCACCGGAACATTGTTGACCGTGGCTTGCTGCGACAAACCGAAATTGAACATGCCGGTCTGTTCATTGGCCATGTTGTAAGTTCCGGAAGCGCCGCCCTGAGCGCCGCTGAATTGCCCGGTTTCAAACGTGTAGGTCCATCCCGTCTGCACCGGCGTGCCGGTGACAGAGGTCTGTACGATCGTCGCGCCGGAGACCAGGTTCGTGGTTGTGGCGTAGATGTTGTAGCTCTCGATCCAGGTGACCGAGTTCTCCTCAAGCGGCAGAAAGGAAACCCAGGCGATCGGCAAATTGCCGCTGGATAGCGGGTTCGCCACCACGCTCTTGACGATGGTGACGGCTTGGTTGGCCGCATAGATATGAGAAAGACCGGCGGAATTGATTGAGATATTGAGCTGATACTGCATGGTCGGCTCCGTGGTTGTGCACTTTAACAAAAACACTCTTAGCGGGTATTTCGTGAGGTACACGAGCAATTTGCTTGCGCAGCCCGCAAGAACGACGGTTTCTGTTGTGTTGGACACAAGCTGTCAGGATTGACGTCCGGACTCGAAATCGGCGGCGATCGACTCGATCATCGACAGCAAGTGCGCGCGCGATTGTGGCCCGAGCAGCTTCGCGATGCGCTGAAGAGTCTCGTCCTCGGGCCGTTGGCTCTGCGGCGGAAGTGCTCGATGCGAGTTGATTGTGCCGCGCCCGAGCAGCAGCCAATCAAGCGACAGGTCAAGCGCGGCGCACAGCGCTACAGCACTATCGAGCGATATTTGCTTGTTCTCTTTCCAGAGCGTGATGGCACTTTCATGTACGTTGAGCTCGGCAGCCAAGGCTTGTTGTTTGCCAACACCGCGCACCGCCAGCGCTTCACGTATTCTCTCGCCGCGAGTTCGACATCCTCCATCCCCCTGGCCACCCCGCATGTTCCGCTCATTGTGCCAACACCTCGAGCGGCGGCGCCGCGCCTTCAACAAATTCGCATGAACACCCTGGAGTTCGCCGAGGTTCGGCCCAAGCCTTAACAAGACCATGAACGCTTGCGGCTCATGGCGACAGCGTACGAAAACCGGCCGCTGTCAGCCGGATCACTATGCGACACCAGTTATGACGGAGCGCTGCAAAACGGCGGCGACGACGCCGCTGGCCGCGGGAAAAGCGAATTAGTGCGGGCGTGAAAGCCAGGCAATAACCTCTTGCGCGTTCCGGTCCGGCGGGAACACCGGATAGAACACCTTGGTGATCACGCCGTCGTCGATGACGAGCGCCATGCGCTTCAACAGCGTCATGCCGGCAGCCACAAAGGTCGGCAGATTGAGCGCCTTCGTGAGTGCGAGCTTCTCGTCGGACAAGATCGCAAACGGCAGATGCAGGCGGCCAACCGCCTCCTGCTGATAGGCGGTATCCTGGGTCGACAGGCCGAACACCTGCGCGACACCGAGCGCCTTCAGTTCGCGATGATAATCGCGAAAGCCACAGGACTGCGGTGTGCAGCCGCGCGCGCCGGGGATCGCGTCCCAGCCGTCCGGAAGGTCGACACCTGGCACACCGGTACGCGGGTAGATGTAGAGCACCGTACGGCCCTTGAGCCTGGCGAGGTTGACGAATTCACCCGAGGTCGCCGGCAACGCCAGGTCGGACAAACTCATGCCGGCCAGATGGCGGGCGGCGCCATCGTCCCGCGGCACAGGGATGTCGGACGGTAGGAATTGCGGATTATGGGTGCCGGGCGCTTCGGGCATCGGTCACCTACCCTTTTTAATCGGTGGCAGCGTACGACATGAACTCCATCAGCGAGCCGTCGGGGTCGCGGAAATAAACGGACGTCCCCGGTCCCTTGGCGCCGAAGCGTTCCAGTGGCCCGCGTTCGATGGCAATGCCGTGCTTTTTGAGATGGCCAATGGCCTCATCAATCGGCCCGCGCCATTCGAAGCAGAGATCGCTGTTGCCGGGCTGCACCGGCAGCCGTGCCACTTCCGCCGGCTTGACACCCGGCCCGTGCACGTTGAGCTGGCGGTCGCCAAAGCGATAGGCAAAACCCACCGGCCTCGCCACCAGTTCGGCGCCCATGACGTCGTGATAGAACGCATTCGAGCGTTCCCAGTCGGAGACATGGATGACGCAATGATCGAGACCGGTTGGCAGCGGCATAACCCCTCTCCTTCTTGCCCTTACGCGCCGGTGGCCGGCAACACCCCGAGTTTGCGCCCGACACGCAGGGCCACCTCGCGCCGCGCCTCATTGAGCTTTGACAGCCGCGTCTTGAGCGCGGCGACGGTTTCCGGCGCCGCGGTCTTGGGCGAGCCGGAATTGAACGGCGGATGCGGGTCGTATTCGATCTGCAACTGGATCTCGCGGGCGGTCTCCTCGCCTTCGAGAATGGCGGCAAGAGACAGTGCGAAATCGATTCCGGAGGTGACGCCCGCGCCGGTGACGATATTGCCGTCGACCACCACCTTCTCAGAGACAGGGATCGCGCCGAGCGGCTTCAAGTGCTCAAGCGATGCCCAATGGCAGGTGGCGCGCTTGTCCCTGAGCAGGCCGGCCGCCGCCAGCACCAGCGAGCCGGTACACACCGAAGTCACGAACTGCGCTTGCGCGGCCTGCTTGCGCAGAAAGCCGAGCGCCTCCTCGTCCTCCATCAGGTCCTGCTGGCCGGGGCCGCCCGGCACCATGATCACGTTGAGCGGCGGGCACTCGGCATAGGTCGTGGTCGGCAGGATCTGCATGCCGCGGTCGGTGGTGACCGGCTCACGCGTTGCCGCCACCAGTTCCACCGTGGTGTCGGGCAGCCGCGCCAGCACCTCGTAGGGCCCGGTCATGTCGAGTTGGGTGAGCCGAGGAAAGATCAGCATGCCGATGCGCCGCGTCATTGCACTCTCCCTCAACCGCGCTGCCTGAGCAGCCGACTCTTTTCCCGCTCCCACGAGCGCTTCTTTTCCGTCTCGCGCTTGTCGTGCAGCTTCTTGCCCTTGGCGAGCGCGATCTCGAGCTTGGCACGCCCGCGCTCGTTGAAATAGAGCTTGAGCGGCACGATGGTCATGCCCTCGCGGTCGACGCCCCCGGCGAGCTTCGTGATCTCGCGCTCATGCAGCAGCAATTTGCGCGGCCGCTTCGGCGGGTGATTGTTGAACGGGCCAGCCTGCTTGTATTCGGGGATGTTGGCGTTGACCAACCAGATCTCGCCGCCGCGAGCGTCGGCATAGGACTCCGCGATCGTCGCCTTGCCCAGGCGCAACGACTTCACCTCGCTGCCGGTGAGCGCGATACCGGCCTCGAAGGTCTCACCGATCTGATAATTGAAGCGCGCCCGGCGGTTGTCTGCGACAACCTTGATGCGGCGCTCGGGCTTGGCGGCCATGGCAGTTCTGTCTTCTCCTCAGATCGAGCTATGGCACGCCTTTGCCCTCGCCGGAAGTCGGCTGAAACATCAAATTTTACAATGCGATAGATCAGACTTTGTTCTGCTTGAGCAGGTCCCGGATTTCCATCAGCAGCACTTCCTCCCGGCTCGGAGCAGGCGCGGTGTCGGGTTCGGCGGCCTGTTGCGCCCGCATCCGGTTCATCCCCTTGACGATGATGAACATAACCCAGGCGACAATGATGAAGTTTAGTGTAAGGGTTAGGAAATTTCCCCAAGCCAATACAGCGCCTTGCTTTTTTGCTTCAAGCAGCGACGACGCAGTAACCTTGGCAGACAGCGGCGTGAAGTAGTTCGAGAAATCGAGCCCGCCGGTAATGGCGCCCACCGCCGGCATGATGACGTCGCCCACCAGCGAATTGACGATGGCCCCGAAGGCCGCGCCAATGATGATGCCGACCGCCAAGTCGACCACATTGCCGCGCATGGCGAATTCGCGAAATTCCTTGAGCATTGTCCACCTCCGAGCCGAATTGACAACAGCGACCCGGGCAATGGTCCGCGCCCTGCCTTAAAGGTCAAGCAACCGGCGGCTTGTATCCGCCGGCCACTCAGCCCCGTCCGCTTGAACGCAAAAGCGCCGGCTCAGTTGATCAGCCCAGCATGCACCATGGCGGCGCGCACGGCGGTCTTGGTCTTGTCGGAGACCGGCACCATCGGCAACCGCACGGTATCGGCGCATTTACCGAGCACCGAGAGTGCGTATTTCGCCGGCGCCGGATTGGTCTCGATGAAGAGTGCATGATGCAACGGCATCAGCTTGTCCTGAATCTTGAGCGCGGCCGCATAGTCGCCCTTCAGGCAGGCGCCCTGGAACTCCGAGCATAGCCGCGGCGCCACGTTCGATGTCACCGAGATGCATCCGTGGCCGCCATGCGCCATGAAGCCGAGCGCAGTGGCGTCCTCGCCCGACATCTGATTGAAGTCCGGCCCCATCGCCGCGCGCTGGTCCGACACCCGCACCACATTGGCGGTCGCGTCTTTCACGCCGGCGATATTTTTGCACTCGAACAACCGCTTCATGGTGTCGACCGACATATCAATGACTGATCTGCCGGGAATATTGTAGATGATGATCGGAATGCCGATGGCGTCGTTGACCGCCTTGAAGTGCTGATAGAGCCCTTCCTGCGTCGGCTTGTTGTAATAGGGCGTGACGATCAGCACCGCGTCGGCGCCGGCCTTCTCGGCATGCTTGGAAAAGTCGATCGCTTCCGCCGTCGAGTTGGAGCCGGCGCCGGCGATCACAGGAACCCGCCCCTTGGCTTCCTCGACGCACCACTCGACCACCTGCTTGTGCTCGTCATGGCTGAGCGTCGGGCTCTCGCCAGTGGTGCCGACCGGCACCAAGCCGTTGGTGCCCTCGGTGATCTGCCATTCCACCAGTCCACGGAACGCCTTTTCGTCAACAGACCCGTTTTTGAACGGCGTGACCAGCGCAGTGAAAGAGCCCCGGAAGCTCGTCTTGGCGGTCATGACACGGTTCTCCACAAGGGGTTTCGCTTTAGCCCAACCCATATCGGGTCGGGGCCCATGATGAAAGACCAAAACCCGCCGCCGCGGGTGGTAGCCGGCCCGCCCCGGTTTCGCCCCGCTCGACACCTATCGTCGCAGGGGCAACAAATGAGGTTACCCTTCCCCGGCAATATTGCCCTAATGGGGGGTGGACCGTACCCCGCCTGAGTCGAGGCGGCCTAGAGGCTTGGACACCGTACGCTGAGGCAAAGGCTTCAAATGAGCGTGGCGAAGCGAAACCCGCTTTATCGGTGGGCGGCGCCGAATGGTGTCGGTCGGGCCGGCGTCGGAATTCTCGGGCTGGGCGCCTTGGGCGCCGCCATTTGCGCAGGATGGGCCCTTGCAGCGCCCGCTGCGGTCCCCGCGCCGCGGCCGCGACCAGCGATGGCCACAGTGCCCCAGGCGGGGCATCCGGTGCCGCTGCCGCGTAAACGCCCGTACGCCGCCAATATCACAACCGCCTATGCCCAAGCCGCCGCCGGCCTGCGCGGCTCTTTGTCCGGCACACACGCCTCGTTCAAGCCGATGGCGCGCCCGACCGCCGGACCCTTTGCCATTGCGCCCACGAGCGAAACTTCCGCTGCCGATCTCGCCGCTCTTAAGGAAATCATCCGGGCCGCTCACAAAGGCAAAGACGGCGAGGCCAACAAGGCAGAAAATACCATCAAGGATCCAGTCGCCCGCAAGCTCGCCGAGTGGGTGATCCTGCGCAGCAACGGCACCAGCCCCGGCTTCCAGCGCTACGTCAATTTCATCAAGGCCAACCCCGAATGGCCGCACGTGCCTTTGTTCCGCCGCCGCGCAGAAAACGCGTTGTGGAACGACGGTATCGAGGACGCCGCGGTGCTCGGCTTCTTCGCCCACAGCCACCCGACCACCACCAAGGGCCGCTATGCCCTCGCCCATGCCTTGCTCGCCAAGGGTGACAAGGCGGGCGCCACCGCGTTGGTCCGGTACGCCTGGCGCTACCAGGACTGCAGCGAGGCGGTCGAGAGCAAGGTCATAGAGACGTTCGGCAAGCTGCTCACGCCCGCAGACAACAAGGCGCGCATGGAGCAGCGCTTCTATCAGCGCGATATCGAGGCGGGCCTGCGAGAGGCGCGCCGGCTCGGCGGCAGCGATCTTGCAATCGCCCACGCCTGGGCCGCGGTGCTCAAGCGCGCGCACAACGCGAAGGCGCGGCTTGACGCGGTGCCGGCCGGCGCACGCCACGATCCGGGCTATGTCTTCGCGCGGGTGCGCTGGCTACGCCATGAGAAGAAATACGAGGAAGCAGCGCGGCTGATGCTCAGCGCTCCACACGAAGCAAGCCCGCTCGTCGACCCGGACGCCTGGTGGCGCGAGCGGCGCATCCTTGTGCGCGAACTGCTCGACAAGCACGATCCGAAAACGGCCTATCGCATCGCCGCCGACGCGGTCACCCCAACGAGGAACGTTTATCGCGTCGACAAATATTTCACTGCCGGCTGGATCGCCCTGCGCTTCCTGCACGATGCCAAGACCGCCGCCGCCTTGTTCGCCCATATCCCGCAGGGCACCGACAATCCGCACGCCGTCGCGCGCGGCGAGTACTGGCAAGGGCGAGCGGCCGCGGCCATGGGGCAGAAGTCGAAGTCGCAGACCTTCTACAAAGCGGCGTCGAAATATTCGGCGACCTACTACGGGCAGCTCGCTCGCGCCCGGCTCGGCCTGCGCGATCTCGGCTTGCGCGGGCCGCCTAAATTCACCGCCCACGAGCGCAAAGTCTTTGCCAATCTGGAGGTCGTGCGCGCAGCCAAGCTGCTCTATGCCCTCGACGAGCGCGACATGCTGGCTTCGATGTTCGCCGAGATCGGCGAAAGCGGCCGCGACGTCGCTGGCATGGCGGCGCTTGCCGAGGTCGCCGGCCAACACGATGACGCCCGCGCCATGGTGTTGTTGGGCGAGGCCGCGTACAGGCGCGGGCTACCGCTCGCCTATTTTGCCTATCCGGTGGCGGGTCTGCCCAATTACAAGCCGATCGCGCCATCGATCGGCCGCGCGGTCGCCTATTCGATCGCCCGCCAAGAAAGCCATTTCCACCAGAAGGTAGTGTCCAGCGCCCACGCCATGGGACTGATGCAGGTAACGCCGGCTGCCGGCCGAGACACCGCAAAGCGCTACAAAGTTCGTTACGACCGTCATCGCCTGCTCAGCGACCCGGTCTACAATATGCAGATGGGAACGGCCGAACTGTCGCACTTGTTGCAATATTTCAACGGCAATTACTTGCTGACCTTCGCCGCCTACAACGCAGGGCTCGGCCGCACCCGGCAATGGATGGGCGTCTACGGCGATCCGCGCGATCCCAAGGTCGACCCGGTTGATTGGGTGGAGCGCCTGCCCTTTTCCGAGACGCGCAATTACGTGCAGCGTATTCTGGAAAACCTGGAGATCTACCGCGTGCGCTTTGCCGGCAACGCCAAGTTGCTGATCGAGGCCGATCTCACGAGCGGCGCCAGCAAGTAAGCAGATGGCAAATGCCGTGGTTCGCGCCTCGCTAACGGCGCTATGCTGGCGCGAAGGCGGCTGATAGCTTCTGTTGTCATGCAGGATAGCGCCACTTCCACCTTCATCTCGGCTCCCGATGGACTGCGGCTGCACGCGCGCTGTTACGGCCGCGGTAGCCTGCCGGGCTTGCCCGCAATCTGCCTGCCAGGGCTTGCGCGGACGGCCGCCGATTTCGAAACCCTCGCCGTCGCGCTGTCGGGCCACGCCAGCCACCCGCGCCGTGTCATCGCGCTCGACTATCGTGGACGCGGACAATCGGACTACGATCGCAACGTGGCGAACTACGCCTTCCAGACCGAACTCACAGACATGCTCGCGGCAGCGACCGCTCTCGATGCCCTGCCGGCGGTCATCATCGGCACCTCGCGCGGCGGGATCCTGGCCATGCTGCTTGGCGCGCTACGGCCGACCGCCATCGCCGGCGTCGTGCTCAATGATATCGGGCCGGTGATCGAGCCCAAGGGCCTGATGCGGATCAAGGGTTACGTCGGAAAACTGCCGCAACCGCGCAGCTTCGGTGAAGGCGCCGAGATCCTGCGCCGGCTGTTCGATGCCCAGTTTCCGAAACTCACGAAGGAGGATTGGATGGCCGCCTCCTTGCGCACCTTCAAAGAGGAGAAGGGCCGACTGGTGCCGACCTATGACGTGCGGCTCGCAAAGACGCTTGAGGGCATTGATTTCGAACGGCCGCTACCGCCCCTGTGGGCCGCGTTCGACACTCTCTCTCACGTCCCGTTGATGGTCGTACGCGGTGCCAATTCGGATTTGCTGTCGCCGAAGACGGTCGAAGCCATGCGTGCGCGCCGCACCGAGATGGAAACGATCGTGGTGCCCGATCAGGGCCACGCGCCGCTGCTGGCCGAGGACGATGTGATTGCGCGCGTCGTGGATTTTGCAGTCGCTTGCGACCGCCGGCACAGCCGAGAGACGCATGACTGCGCCGGCCCGCCTCCGTGGCGGAGTGATCCTGCTTGCGTCGATTCCTGATTTCAGCGTCGGGGGCGGATATATTAGATCGCATCCCTTGTTCCGTTTGCAGTAGCATGATCAGGGGGCCGACACTTCTTGATGTGGGAAGGGAACCCGATGACGAAATTCAAGAAGATCTTCCTGGCTGCACTAGTAGGCGCAGTATTTGTCGCCGCTCCGATGGCGGCCTCCGCTCGGCATGGGGACGGGGGTGCCAGCAGCGGAGTGTGCAGAAGCGGAAAGCACGTGAAAAATATCAAAAAATGCAAGGAACACGGCGGCAAATGGTGAACTGTGCCGCGCAATCAAGGAAAATCAAGGAGGCCGCCATACGTCGCGGCCTCTTTTGTTTTGGGTAGACCACCAACATTTCCGGCGCGTCTGAAACCGACGGGGGCAGCGACGACGGTTTGGAATCTGAACCTGACTGACGATCGGTGAGCCGTGGCGCGATTTATCAGGGCGCTAGCCTAGTTGCGCGCGGTAGCGGCCTTGGTCATGGACCGCCGGCTTGCCGCCCGCTGGTGCCGCGCCGGCGCCGCGACTGGCCGGTCGACGACCGGCGCGCATACAGTCAAACGAAACCCGCCGTCGGCCAGGTCCTCGAATTCGATGCCCTGCTCGCGCCAGACCGCGTCAATGGCCCGAACGGTCGTCCGCCGTGGCTCGGTATCGCCTTGCTCGATTTTGTGAATAGCGCGTTGAGTGAGGCCGACGCGAAGCCCGAGTTCGCTCTGGCTCCAGCCCAGGATCGCACGCGCCGCTCGGATCTTGGCGGCAAAGGCACGCCGCTCGAGCCGAATGAGCTCGATGAGGTCATGAGAGCCGTGGGTGTCGACTTGCACAGACACGGCGAACGCCCGTTCTTGATCGCTTGCTCTTGGGAAAAACCCCCGGCGGTTTCCCGCCGAGGGTTCTTAAGCTTGATCAGCTCAGCCGATCAGGGCCAGAAGTTCCGCTGCACGCGGAAGATGCCCGCGAGCCAGCCCACATCGCCGCTATTGGCGAGGGTGGCGCCACTCGCGGCTGATGCCGAACCGACCTGGTTGTAGATCAGGTCCACGCTGAACGCGAGGTTCTTGACCGGTGACCACACCGTGCGCGAACCGATCTGGGAGAAGTTCCAGTCCGGATTGCCGGTGCCGCCGCCGCTCATGACGGCCTGCGCAGCCGAGTTGAAGCTGACCTCGCCGTAACCACCGTACAGAGACGTCTGCCAATGCGGATCCCAGTGATGGACCGCAGCCGCCCCAACGCTCCAAGCTGTGGTCAGCTCGAGGTTGTTACCGGTCCCGACCGCATCGTAAGCATTCATGACGCCGAAGGTGGTGCCATCCGTGCTGACCGTGTTGACGGGATTGGCGCCGTAGGCGGTGAGGGCCAAGGCGTAGCTGACTGCGCCTTTGGAGTAAGCGGCCTGCATGGAGACGTTGTCGCCTTTGCCCCACGGCAGGTTGATCTTCAAGCCGCCGCCGACCGCCCAGCCGACTTCGTTACTATCATGAAAGCCACGGACCTGGTGGGCCGCCGCCATGACCTGCGCGCTACCCCAAGCCTGGTCGATCCGCAGATTGCCGACGATGTCCGGCCACTGACGCCCAGCGTAGTTTTGGTTGAAGAGGCTGTTAGTAATCCGGCGACCGGTCGTATCTTCGGTCGAGATCGTCGCCGACAGTCCGTTGCCGAACTGCGCGGTGTAAGCAAACAGCAGGATGCCGCCGCCGCCATCATCCGACGTGAGCCAGTTGGTCTGGTTCGAGTAGGCCGAGAACGTGAAGAAGTCGAAGAACGAGTTAGCCAGACCAGCGGTCATGCCGGCCCACTGGATGAACCCGCGGTTGGCATAGGTCGGCACGTTGCTGCCGCCGGTACCATTGTTCACCTGCTCGCCGAGCGTGAAGTACGAGCGCAGCGTGCCGTACTCGGTCTGGGTCCGCGTATCGAACGTGGCGACGAAACGGGCGCGGGACTGCTCGAAGTCATAGCTGCGCGAGCTATGGTCGCCTGTGTGCACCGAGAACGAGTTGCCGGCATTGAAGTTCATTTCAGCGCGGACGAACCCACCGATCTTGATGCAGGTATCGGTACCGGGGATGTAGTAGAACCCCGCACCATACAAGCTGCAAATCTTCACGTACTGGACCGGTTTGGCCTTAACGGGAAGATCGGCAGCCTGTGCCCCAGCCATCGCAACGAGACCCGCTGCGGAGCCAAGGAGAAGGCTTTTCACCATCTTCATCTTGAACCTCCAAACATTGTTTATCGTGAGAGGGTTTCGTATCCGCCGCGTGCGACAGCACCTTTGGAACTTCCCCTTGCTCCCCGCTAACCGGCGTACAATCCGGTACACCGGAAAGCGCGACATGGGGATGCCCCCCTCCGTCGCAGGACAGACATTAACGGACGGACCTTCCCGCGCAATGAAGAACGCCCCTTCCCACAGGCCTTTAGATCGGTTTTCGACCGACTGTTGCGCAAAAAACACGCACTGAAATGCCGCCCCGCCTGGCCATCGCAACGCCCTACCCGAACAGCCTCCGTTTTCGAAATTGTGTAATGGTATCAATATTATAATAGCGACGACAAAGACAACTTATAGCTGCTTAATGGCATTATTTTCCGGTATGGTAGCGGCTTTCATGTGGCGGCGGGCCTGGCAGTGCCACCTCCCGCCTCAAGCGGCCCGCCTAATTCTCGAGCAACCAAAAGGCCTGTGGACAGCCCAAAGGCCGCGATTGTCAGATGGTGATTTTATGCCCTCGCCCAGCCGCTGGAACGCTGATGCAAAGCCGGGCGAAAATAGTCGCCCCCGCAACCATCCTGTCGCGCCTTAGCGTTAGCGTTCGGGCGTGCGCATCGCTTCCACGTAAGCACGGCTTCCACGTAAGCACGCCCCCCGCTTCACAAAGCCGGCCTTCCTGGACATGGAGGCCGAAGACTTGGAGGCCGAAGACTTGGAGGCCGAACCGATCCCCTAAAGAGTGGTTGCCGTGAACGCGCCAATCGTAAAAACGATCTTTATTCGTGTTCCATAGTTTTGTGAAAAAGTGCGACGTCTCACGGGAACATAGGCGATGGTAGAGACTAGCTCCGCGGCCGCCGCCGCGCGCCTCGCACAAACTCAGGTGCTGGTCGTCGATGACGATCCCGGCGCTCGAAAGCTGGTGAGGGCCCTGCTCTCTAGCATGGACGTGCGCGTTATCCGCGAGGCTACGGACGGCGCAGCCGGTTTGGCTGCTGTACGAAGCGGCGCGCCAGACGTTCTCATACTCGATTGGGAAATGCCTCGGCTTCAGGGCCCGGAATTCATGCGCGTGCTGCGCTCGCCGGATACATTTCCCTATCCGGCAGTACCGGTAATCATGCTGACCGCGCATGGCGAATACTCAAAAGTGAAAGAAGCCGTTGCCGTTGGCATCAACGAATTTCTACTCAAGCCGGTATCATCGAAGGCGTTGCGGGATCGTCTGATATCGGTGCTGTTCAATCCGCGGCCGATCATACGAAAGCCGAACTACTACGGGCCGCAGCCGCGCAAGGTCAGCCAGGTCATGGCCGAGTCGGACCGGATAAATTCGGAGATCATTTGGGTGTAGTGTTCCGGCGCTCGCGTTTGAGCGTTCGGCTGGCCGCATCTGTGGCCGCCGCTTTCGCGGCCAGCTCCTTCCAGGCACCGCCAAATCCGCTTCAGCGGTGGCCGGAGCAGCACGTGGGCGGAGCCCCGGCGCGCGGCTTTTACCCTTGCTGGATCAAAGGGTTATTGATGGCGGAGACGGAGGGATTCGAACCCTCGATACGCCTTGAGAGCGTATAACGGTTTAGCAAACCGCCGCCTTCAGCCACTCGGCCACGTCTCCGCGTAGGCAAATGCCTATAGGAATCCCCATACCCCGGTCAAACCTCGCGACGGCGGCGCGGGGTGCACGGGGGCATTTTTTTGTCGTCCGAACAAAGCTGGCACGTTTGGTGTTATCCTGTCGGGGTCACAAGCCCGGGAGACCTGAAATGCGATGGATGGCTCTGGGAGTCCCGCTGCTGACCGCGTTGGCGCTGCCAGCGGTTTTGCCTTCGGCAGCCCATGCCGATCCCTATAGGTGGTGTGCCGTCTATGGCGGACGCGGCGACGGCATGACCACAAATTGTGGCTTCGTCACTCATAAGCAGTGCATGGCCACAGTCAGCGGCATCGGCGGCTGGTGCGAGCCCAATCAGTTCTATGACGGCCGCACCTACGACGGCAGCGAATACCGTCCGCCGCGGCGCGTGTACCGGCCGCGGTATTACCGCTAGCGATAGCGGCCGCCGGCCGCGCAACGCTCCCTGCGGTTAGGCTGCGGCGCGGATCGGTGCGGAGGGCTGCGGTTGCGGATGGTCCTTGAGCCAGTCACGCGCGGCGCGTTGGGCTTGGCCGATTTCGCTGTCGCTCATCAGTTCGGCGATCTCACGGCGCACGCGCGCCGCCTCGCTGTGGCCTCGCATGGCCGCGATGTTGAGCCACTTGTGCGCTTCAACCAGATCGACCGCCACACCCGCACCGGCCGAATAGACCATGCCGCAATCGAAGCAGCCGTCGGCATCTTCCGGCTCGACGACGGCGCCGGCCGTCACATTGTCGATGTAAGCCATTTTTTGGCCTCCCCTGTTTTTCGCATGCGCGCCACGTCCTATGGCGCGCTCATCCCTGTTGCCCGGCACGACCTTGCGCATCGGACAAGCGCGATGATCGGGAGAAAATTTGAATAGCTGTTTAAATGTCGCGATGAATTCGAAGGTGAACGTGCGCCGCCTAGGCGTGCCGGAAGCGCCGCAAATGCCGCATTAGCGCCCCAAATAGGCATTTGGTCTGCTCCGGTGACGGATTGCTAACCGGTTGCCTTTAGCGGGCGATAACCACCCGAACATATCGCTCGTGCAGGTGCGGTCGAACGCAGTCGAGCGGCCCGTGTTCGCGGAGACTAAAGAACTTCCTAATTGCTTGGACTCATACGGGCGACGCGCCGCCGCATCGCACCGCTGTCCATGAACTCGACTTACGCTCAGTCCTGCGCAGCACGCTCCGACGCTGGCGCAAATCAGCGCGCGCGCTGACCGAACAGCACCGCCTGCACGTTGGGATCCTTCATATCGATGTTCTGGCGCAACTCAACGCCAAGCACCATGCCGCGCTGGACCGCCGGCCGCGCCTTCACGGCTTCAAGCCAGCGCTTGAGATGCGGAAAATCGTCGATGTTCTGATCCTGTCGCTTCCACAAGTTGACCCAGCCAACGCTGGCCATATCGGCAATTGAATAGCGGCCGGCAAGGAAGTCGCGATCGGCCAGATGCTTGTTCATCACCCCGTAGAGTTGGTTGACCTCGTCCTCGTAGCGCTTGATCGCGTAGGGCAGGTTTTCCCGCGCATAATGCTTGAAGTGATTGAGCTGGCCGGCCATCGGGCCGAGGCCGCCCATCTGCCAGAACAGCCATTGATCGACCTCGGCCCGCGCACGCTCGTCGGCCGGATAGAACTTGCCGGTCTTGCGGCCGAGATACTGCAGAATGGCGCCGGATTCGAAGATCGAGATCGGCCGTCCGCCCGGTCCGTCGAAGTCCACGATCGCCGGCATGCGATTATTCGGTGCGATCTTGAGGAAATCCGGATTGAATTGCTCGCCCTTGGAAATGTTCACCGGAATCAAGGTGTAGGGGAGCCTGCACTCCTCTAACATGATCGAAATCTTGAAGCCGTTCGGGGTCGGCCAGTACCAGAGTTCGATCGGTTTGGCCGGCTTGCGCGCCGCCGCTTTCCTCACCGTCTTTTTGGCCGCCTTCTTGACCACCTTTTTCGCGGCCTTTGTCTTCGCCCTACCCGCCTTGGATTTCACCGTCCGCCTGGCCGCGCGCGCCATTTTCCTCGCTCCCTCGTCGAACCGACTTGAAAAACGCGGTCAGAACTATGGCCGAAGCCGCCAAACCGCAACCGCCACCCTCTCAATAGCCCGTGACCGGCCCCATCCGCCCATGGCGAGCGGTACTAGACGAATGCAACCCTTGGGCGTTATTGTGTCCCCATAGGTTGCGCCCTTGGCGACTCTCGCCTCTGGCGCAAGGAAATCTAAAGGGGACTGTCCATGCGCAAGAGTATGTCTGCGTTGATCTTGGCCGCCGGCCTTTTGGCGGCTCCACTGCCGGTCTCAAGCGGTGGCGCCGTCGCGCAATCGGTCGCGCCGGGCCCCACCGCCACGCTCGCCGCCCAGCAGAAAAGCAAAAAACCGCCGACGCCAGGGCAACTGGCCGCTCGTGAACGACAGAAGAAATGCGGAGCCGAATGGCGCGCCGCCAAGGCCGCCGGCAAGACCGCCAAGGGAATGAAGTGGCCGCAGTATTGGAGCGCCTGCAACAAGCGGCTGAAAAGCGGCGGCTGAGAGGAGCGATCAATCAGCCGGCGCGGACGCCGGCCGGACGACAGCGGCACAAACGCGCCGCCAAAAATACGGAGGGCGTCGGCGAGATTGATATCTCACCGACGCCCTCTGTCATCATCCGGTACCGGAGGCGCCGCGGAAGAACCGCAAAGCGCAAGATCACTCCATGACGCACACCGGTCCGTATGACACAACCTTCGCCACACTAGGTGTGAAGGTCGAGAAGTGGCGACAGACTAGAGCCTCTTCTTCCGCTTCTTCGTCTTCTTCGCCGTCTTCTTCGAAGCTGCTTTCGCCTTCTTACGTTTCGCCATTGCTGCCCTCCTAGCCATGGATCATGGCGGGTGTCGCATCAGTACGGTCGCGAGTTCGACACGCACTGCAGTTCGTTTACTACAACACAACGAAAAAGACAGTCTCCCGCTTAACGAAGTGTGTACAGCGACGGCGCTTCGAGCCCTGCGGCACAGCGACAAACGCAATCGCGCGCGATGCGCGCGCGCGATTTTGCAAACTTGCGACGCCGATGCGCGCAAATACGAGCTGTTGCAAAAATACCGATTAAATAAGGCTTAGTTGCATTTCTCGCGCAAAAGACAAATGCGCGAATGCGCGCGCGATCGATGCGCGCGTGAACCGCATTTTTGTCGACAGCGCACCCGCGACGCGTTCATCCGCGAGGCAAAAATTTTTTTCACAAGGGATGCCGAAAATGGGGGGTCGCCGGTCTGAATCGATCAAAAACGAGCGAATCAGTGCCAAGTGATTCGCGACGCGCGCGCCCGTCGGAGGGAAATTTTCGTCCGCGAACGGCGTCGACGCCGGACTTCGGCGCGCGCGGCGATACCACTCGCGTGCGGTTGCCGGCGAAGCAGCGCGGCGTCAAAGCCCAAGTTTCTTTTTCAGAAGATCGTTGACCGCCTGCGGGCTCGCCTTGCCGCCGGACAACTTCATGACCTGTCCAACGAACCAACCAACCGCCTTCGGATTGCTCTTGGTCTGTCCGACCTTGTCCGGATTGGCTTTAATGACCTCATCGACCATCGCCTCGATCGCGCCGGTATCGGTCACCTGGATCAGGCCGCGCGCTTCGACAATCTCGCGCGGGTTTCCGCCCTCGCTCCAGAGGATTTCGAACAAGTCCTTGGCAATTTTGCCGGAAATCGTGCTATCCGCGATCAGGTCGAGCATGCCGCCAAGCTGTTCGGACGTCACCGGCGAACCCGCGATGTCCTTGCCTTCCTTGTTCAACCGCCCGAACAGTTCGTTGATCACCCAGTTGGCCGCCGCCTTGGCGTCACGACCCTTGGCCACCGCTTCGAAGTAGTCGGCGGTCTCGCGTTCGGCCACCAGCACACCCGCATCGTACGCTGACAGGCCGAAGTCGCGGATGAAGCGCGCCTTCTTCTCGTCCGGCAGCTCGGGCAGATACGCCTTTAGCTCATCAACAAAGGCTTGGTCGAACTCCAGCGGCAGGAGATCGGGATCCGGAAAATACCGGTAATCGTGCGCCTCTTCCTTGGACCGCATGGAACGCGTCTCGCCCTTGTTCGGGTCGAACAGCCGCGTCTCCTGCTCAATGGTACCGCCATCCTCGATGACGTCGATCTGCCGGCGCGCCTCGTACTCGATGGCCTGGCCGATGAAGCGGATCGAATTGACGTTCTTGATCTCGCAGCGGGTGCCGAGCGCCTCGCCAGGGCGGCGCACCGAGACGTTCACGTCAGCGCGCAGATTGCCTTTCTCCATGTCGCCATCGCAGGTGCCGAGATAGCGCAGAATTGAGCGCAGCTTGGCGACATAGGCCTTGGCCTCGTCCGCAGAGCGCAGGTCGGGCTTGGAGACGATCTCCATCAGCGCGACGCCCGAGCGGTTGAGGTCGACATAGGAAAGCGTCGGATGGCGGTCGTGCACGCTCTTGCCGGCGTCCTGTTCCAAATGCAGCCGCTCGATGCCGACCGTGACCGTCTCGCCGCCCTCAAGGTCGACGGTGACCACCCCCTCACCCACCACCGGCTGCTTGTACTGGCTGATCTGATAGCCCTGCGGCAAGTCGGGATAGAAATAGTTCTTGCGGTCGAACACCGACTTCAGATTGATCGCCGCATTCAAGCCAAGTCCGGTGCGCACGGCCTGGCGCACACACTCGATGTTGATCACCGGCAGCATGCCCGGCATGGCGGCGTCGACCAGCGAGACGTGACTGTTGGGCGCTCCGCCGAATTCGGTCGAGGCGCCAGAGAAAAGCTTCGATTGCGAGGTCACCTGGGCGTGCACTTCCATGCCGATGACGATTTCCCAATCGCCGGTCGCGCCTCGCATCAGCTTGTCGGAATTGGCCCCTGTTTTAGGCTCGGACTTGGCTTCAACGCTCATGCCGCTATCCCTAGCGGGCGGCCTCGCGGCGGGCAAGCGCCAGACCGACGCGGTTCCCCACCCGACCTGCCTAGCCGCCTTTGAGGAGTGCGGCGAGGATGGCGGCGCATTCGGAGTCGAGGTCGCCATCTGCCGGGACGCGGCGCGCCTGCCGGTACCAATAATGCGCGTTGCCGATGTCGCCTTCGGCGCGATGCAGGAAGGCATGCACCCAGGCGGCCTCGCCGCTCGCCTCGTCCATCACCAGCCGGTGCGCCTTGTCCCAGTCGCCTGTCTTGGCCCATCACAGCGCGGCCACCGGCGCCGCCAGTTCGCGCGGCGGCGCGGCGCGCGAGAGCGTGAGATCAAAGGCGGCAGGCGTCATAGGCGATGTTTACGCCCGGAGGAGCACAATGGCCAAATCTACCACCAGCGTTCCGGCGTAAACCGCCCCGCCGCCTGTTCTATCACCTCGCCGAGCGAGAACAGCGTCTCCTCGTCGAACGGCCGGCCGATGAGCTGCAGCCCGAGCGGCAGCCCCTGCCCGTCGAGCGCTGCCGGCACCGCGATGCCCGGCAAGCCCGCCATGTTCACAGTCACCGTGAACACGTCGTTCAAATACATCTCCACCGGGTCGCCGCCCTTCTCGCCAAGACCAAAGGCGGCCGACGGCGTCGCCGGCGTCAGCATGGCGTCGATCCCTGAAGCGAAAGCCTCCTCGAAGTCGCGCTTGATCAGCGTGCGCACCTTCTGCGCCCGCAGGTAATATGCGTCGTAATAGCCGGCGGAGAGCACATAGGTGCCGATCATCACACGGCGGCGCACTTCCTTGCCGAAGCCTTCGGCGCGCGTGCGCTCATACATGTCGGTGATGTCACGGCCCTCAACGCGCAGCCCGTAGCGCACGCCGTCATAGCGCGCGAGGTTGGAGGAAGCCTCCGCCGGCGCCACGATGTAATAGGCCGGCAGCGCCAGCTTGGTGTGCGGCAGTGACACCTCGATCAGTTCAGCGCCGGCGGCCTTCAGCCACGCGCGCCCCTGCTCCCACATCTTCTCGATCTCGGCCGGCATGCCCTCGACCCGGTATTCCTTCGGGATGCCGATCTTGAGGCCCTTTATCGACCTGCCGACCGCGGCTTCATAGTCCGGCACATCCATATCGACGCAAGTCGTGTCCTTGGCGTCTGGCCCGGCCATGGAACGCATGAGGATAGCGGCGTCGCGCACCGTGCGCGCGAACGGGCCGGCCTGATCGAGCGAGGACGCAAACGCGATGATGCCCCAGCGCGAGCAGCGGCCGTAGGTCGGCTTCATGCCGACGGTGCCGGTGAACGAGGCCGGCTGGCGGATCGATCCGCCTGTGTCGGTGCCGGTCGCGCCGAAGCACAAGCTCGCCGCCACCGCGGTCGCCGCGCCGCCGGAGGAGCCGCCCGGAGTCAGCGGCGTATTCGAGCCCTCTCGGCGCCAGGGCGAGATCACCGGCCCGAAATAAGAGGTCTCGTTCGACGAGCCCATGGCGAACTCGTCGTTGTTGGTCTTGCCGAGCAGCACCGCGCCGTCGCGCCACAGATTGGCGCTGACCGTCAACTCGTAGGTCGGCACGAAGGTGTCGAGGATGTGCGAGCTGGCCGTGGTTCGCACGCCCGCGGTGCAGAACATGTCCTTGATGGCGAGCGGGATGCCCTCAAGCGGCCGCATCTCGCCCTTGGCGATGCGTGCGTCGGATTCCTTGGCCATCTCGGCGGCGCGCTCTGGCGTCTCCAAGACAAACGCATTGAGCGCGCGCGCCTGCTCGATGGCCTTGACGTGGGCGCCGGCGAGATCGGCGGCGGAAAACGATTTTGCGCGCAGCCCGTCGCGGGCTTCGGCCAAACTGAGTGACGTGAGATCGGTCATTGATCGGGGGTATCGCAAACGAAGGCATTGGCGGCGACCTGTGATGGCGCCACCTGCTTGATCAGAATTGTACCGTCCGGCTGTTCTTCCCTGATGAGTTCGCCCGGCAACGGTAACCCAAGCGCGCGCAGGTCGTCGGCAGTGTGCCCGTCGGGCAGCCGGCCGGTCGAGATGGTCTCGATCAGCGCCCAGCGGTGCTCCAGATCCGCTTGTTCACAGGCCAGACACATCGGCTATTCCACGACCTTCGGCACAAGGAAAAAGTTGTCGTCGCTCATCGGCGCGTTCTTCGTCACCTGGTCGGCAATGTCGCCGTCGGTCACTTTATCCTCGCGCATCTTCATCTTCATCGGCGTCACCGAGGTCATCGGCTCCACGCCCTCGACGTCGACGGCCTGCAACTGCTCGACCCAGTTCAGGATGGCGTTAATCTCGCCCTTCAGATGAGCGACCTCGTCATCCGCGACCTTAATACGGGCGAGATGCGCGATACGGCGGACGGTGGCGTCGTCGACGGACATGGGGCAGCGGCCTCGGAGCGCGGGGAAACCGGTGCCCGCCTATAGCAGAGGCCGCTTCCGCACCGCAATGGAGCCGGCCGGCGGGCCCAAATCCCTCAGTTCGGCGGGTGTTCCCGCACGGTCCAATGCGCCTTCGCCATCTGCTTCCTGGCGAGCTTCGTCGCTTGCCCGGTGATGTGCAACTCGCCCCGTGCCTTCGGCGCCTGCCGGCGGCCCGCCGCGGTCATGTGGCTGAGGCTGGCGGCGCTTTCCTTGGTCCATGACAAGGCGTCGATCGGTGCCACCAGCGCGAAGCGGCCCTTGCGGGTCAGCATGATCGGGTCGCCGCCGAGCGAAACGAAGCGCGTATAACCGGCGCTGTGATGATAGCCGTCGGCCAAGAGCTCGGCCTGCCGGCGCACGAAATAGGCAACGTAGCGGGGATGCGCCGCCGCCGCGCGGGCCAAGAACACTTCGCGCTCGCGGACTCCCTTCATGCTGTCGAGGGCGGCGACCATGGCCGCCATGTCAATCGGCGTGAAGTCGCGGTTGGCGAGCAGCCGGTCGATCAAATCCGGCTCGATCTTCATTGCGATCAGCCGCTTCCTGTTCAACGCGAGAATCTGGGCGGCGGTGTAGTCACGCGCTAGTTGGTCGATGCCGACGTCGTTGAGCTTGTTAGCGGTCGAGAGATTGGACACCACGATGCCTGCCGCACCCGGCACGGCCATCAGTGCGCCGGTCACCACCAGGCCGCCGGCGGTGGCGGCTTGCGCGAGCTGCCTGAGTTTGGCGTCGAGCGGCGGAAAATCGGTGTAGGGATCGACCCCGTAGCGGGCCGCGAGCTTGCGGCGGGCGTCGGTAACGCCGAGCAGACTCGCCACCGGCTTGTCCGGTGTCTGCCCCTGCGCGGCAGCGCCGGCGGCAAGCCGGTCGAACAAGCCGCCGATGCCTGAGAGCGTGTCCTGCACGGTGCCGACCGGGTTGGTGACGAGCTTGCCGGTGTATTTGATCGGGCTGAGGCCGGCCTCGGTGAGCGCCTTGGCGAAGCTCTCCGAACTGCTCACCTTTTCGAGTGCGTTAAGCGCCGTCAGCTCGTTGATACGCATGCGCATCATTGCGTCGCCGCGCACAATGAATTTGCCGTAGGGCGTGGTCAGATTGTAGACGCGCAGCATGCCGTCGCTGCGCACAGGATTGTCAATGGTGTAGTTGGCGCCGGCCGGGTTGATGCCGGCGATCCTGCCGGCATCGAAGGTGGGCGGTTTTTCCACCGTCTGCGCTGGGGCCTGGGTCGGCAGCAGACACAAAGATAACGCTGCGGTCGCGGCGAGAATCGCCGCCGTCATTGTTCGTGCCGTCATATTTCCCCCTGCCAAAGCCATCCGCGCCGGCGATGCTCACCCGCACGAGGCGACGCGGCAAGGCCAAAACCCTACTGGCTGGCGCCAATCGCTCGGCAACGCCTGAGGGGACTTACGCAGGATTTGCCCGGAGCGTAAACACACGATAGCCAAATCGCCAAATGCGAGCGAAATCGCGTTGCTTCGCCGCTCGTGCCGATCAAGGAAAAGGCCGATGCCCCCCGCCCGCAGCCATGGCCGTTACCCCTATTCGCCGATATCGCGGCGGCCGGTCTATGACTGGCCGCACGGGAAGCGGCTCGCCGTCTATATCGGGCTCAATCTGGAATGGTTTTCCTTCGGCGAAGGGCTCGGCGCCGAGCTTGCCCCCGGAGGGCCGCAGCCGGACGTGCTCAATTATGCCTGGCGCGACTACGGCAACCGGGTCGGCGTATTCCGCCTCGCGGAGCTCTTCGCCGAGCTCGAATTGCCGGTATCGCTCTTGATCAATTCACAAATGATCGCGGAAGCGCCGCAGGCGGTCGATGCCTTCCAGGGCGCCGAACTGATCGGCCATGGCCGCACCAATTCCGAGCGCCAGGGCACTTTGAGCAAAGCGGAAGAAGCCGCTCTCATCGCCGAGACCACCGCAGCGTTGGAAATGCATTCAGGCGCGCGCCCACGCGGCTGGCTCGGCCCCTGGATTTCGCAATCCCCGCTCACCCCCGATCTCCTGCAGGAGACCGGCTATACCTACCTGCTCGATTGGTGCCACGACGACCAGCCGGTGTGGATGAAGACACGAGCCGGCCGCATCCTGTCTGTGCCTTACCCGCAGGAGCTCAACGACATCCCGCAGATTGTCGCGCGCAAGCGCGAGGGCGCCGACTTCGCCGACATGATCATCGATGCCTTCGAGGTGATGCGAGCCGAATGCGCGACGCGCCCCCTCGTGATGGGCATCGCCCTCCATCCCTACATCGTCGGCTGGCCGCACCGCTTCAAGCATCTGGCGCGCGCGCTGCGAACGCTCAGAGCCGACGCCGACGAGCGGGTCTGGTTCGCCACCGCAGGCAGCATCGCGGATCACGCGGCGGCGCTGCAGCCGGGCGCGGTGCCCTAAATCCGGCCCGCGTCCTACACGGTAAAAGGCTTGCCTCTTTCCGCAACGACCACCTTTGTGCCAGACCCCTTCATGGCGGTGGCGAACTTATCGGCATTGGCCCCAATGATCGGGAAAGTGCCGTAGTGGCACGGGATCACCGTGTCGAACTTGAAGAAGCGCTTGCAGGCAAAGGCCGCGCCCTCCTCGCCCATAGTGAAACGATCGCCGACCGGCACCATGGCCACCTTCGGCGCATACATCTCGTTGATCAGCGCCATGTCACCGAACACGGCGGTATCGCCCATGTGATAAACGGTGGGCTCACCGGGCGCCTTGATGATGAGCCCGCCCGGATTGCCGAGATAGACCGGCGTACTGCCTTCCAGATGGGCGGAGGAGTGGTCGGCCCGCACCATCGTCACCGTGAAGCCTTCCTGCTGCAGCGTGCCGCCGAAATTCATCGGGTCGAATTTCTCCAGCCCCTGGCCCGCGTACCACATGCAGATCTCGTAATTGGCGATCACCGTGGCGCCGGTCTCTTTGGCGATGTCGAGTGTGTCGCCGAGATGGTCGTCGTGGCCGTGGGTGAGCGCGATATGGGTGACGCCCTTGATGGCGCCCGCCCGGTCGCCGGGGAACGTCGGGTTGCCGGCGAAAAATGGATCAAGCAGCACCGCGTGGCCGCCGAAATCGAGCCGGAAGGCGGAATGGCCGTACCAGGTGATCTGCATGGCGTGAAACTCCTCTTAGAAACGTGCACCCGCCCCACTATAACGCGCACGGAATGGCGCTCACAGGCGGGCCGTCAGCACCCCCTTTGCGAACATGGTAGACTGACGTCTAAGGAGAACCTCCATGCTGACATTCCCCGACGTCTTCTTCCCCGGCGCCGCAGCACTTGATGACGCGCGAGCGGCACTCACCAAGCTTGCCGCGGCCGATAATGACGAGTACGGCCGCCTGGTGCGATCGCTCGATCCCGACCAACCGTCGTCGCTCTCCTGACAATGCCGGTCGGTCCGTTGACAGACATCGCGCCCCAGTTCGGGCCTCGCGGGGCCCTCCTCGGCCTTGATCTCGGGACCAAGACCATCGGCGTCGCGGTTTCCGATCCCGACCGCAAGCTCGCGACCGGCGTCGAGACCATCGCGCGCAAGAATTTCACCGCGGACGCGCAGCGCCTGCTGGCGCTTGCCGGCGAGCGCGCCACGGTTGGGCTGGTGCTCGGCCTGCCGGTCAACATGGACGGCTCCGAGGGCCCGCGCGCGCAGTCGACCCGCGCCTTCGCCCGCAACCTGATGAAGCTCACCGAATTGCCGATCGCGCTCTGGGACGAGCAACTCTCCACGGCCGCGGTCGAGCGTCAACTCATCGACGCCGACGTCAGCCGCAAGAAGCGCGCCGCCGTCATCGACCAGCACGCCGCCGCCTTCATTCTGCAGGGCGCACTCGACCGGCTCGCGCGCATGATCATATCACCCAGCAACAACAGCGAGGGCGGGCCGTAAGGCCCGCCCCCACTGAATTCGCGCAGGCGAAAGGCTCAATCGCCGCCGCCGCAAGCCGAGTAGTCGAGACCCTGACCATAACTGCCTTGCGTCGCGCAGCCCCCGCCGCCATAGCCAGGTTCCGCCGGCACGTAATCATATGCTTCTTCGCCGGCCGATTGGGCATAGGCGCCGCCGGCGGCTGTGCCGTAGCGCGCGGCATATCCCGGCTGAGCCGCATCCCGGCGCGCGGCCTGACTGGCCGTGGTCGGCGCCGCCATACCTTCGTCTTGCTGCGCCTGGACCGGTGCAGCCAACGCGACAGCGAAACCGGCCGCGGCGCAAGCCACCAGCGCGCGTTTCAAGAACCGTTTCATAGAAACCTCCAATGCTATCTTGTCGATCCGGCAACCACCCGAGGGATTCCGGGCAGTCGCGGCAGTCAACACAATAACAACGGGCACGGTTGCTCTTTCCATTGCACGGCGACATTGCTTTCGCGGCCGTTTCCGGCAACGCGGCGTAAATACAGGCAGCACCGTGGCCGCAGTGCGTAAAATCGAGGGCGAGCCGTGAGGCCCGCCCCCGAAGCATTCGCTCAGCAATAGGTTCAATCGCCGCCGCAGGCCGAGTAATCGCGATCCTGACCATAGCTGCCCTGCGTCGCGCAGCCCGATCCTGACCAACCGCGGCCCGCAGGTTCATAGCCGTAAGCCTCATCGCCCGGCGCGTAGCCGGATCCGTAGGCATAGCCCGGAGCGTACACACGGCGGGGTGCGTACGCATAAGGCCGGCCATAGGTGTCGTCGGGTCCTCCGTAATAGCCGGGGGTCGTCGCGTTCGCCGCCGCCGCGCCGACGAGCGCGCCCGCGCCGAAGCCGATCGCTGCCGCCGCGTTGCGGCCGTGCGCGGCCTGGCTCGGCGCTGCCATACCAAGCGAGAGCACGCCTGCCACACTCACTGCCGCTGCGTATTTGATCATCCGTTTCATGGTGCCTCCTAGCGGTTGAACCCAAGTTGCTGTTGAACCCAAGTCGTCAGCCCGTGCCTTGGTGCCGGGCTTTCGTCGCCAACAACACGGGAACAGCGCGGCCTGTTCCTGATAAAAGAGGGATGCAGGTCTGCATTCACGATTGTTTGCAGGAGCGCGTGAGGCCGCGCACGCGAGGCGCTTGACCAAAGCGTGCCGGGAATGTGGCTCCGCTGCGGCAGCAACGGTTAACCCATACTCCGGTTCGCCCTGTGGATCGGCCCCCGCGCCACTTGCCGCAGACCCGCCTTGGCCCTATAGCAATGCCTTTAATGAACATCGCGCCGAAATCCTCCTTCGTTCTCAGCCATCATCATTTGCTGGGGATCGAGGGGCTTTCCCGCGACGAGATTTCCGGTCTGCTCGATCTCGCCGAAGAGTTTGTCGAGCTCAATCGCCAGATCGAGAAGAAACGCACCTCCTTACGCGGCCGCACCCAGATCAACCTGTTCTTCGAGGTCTCCACCCGCACGCAGGCGAGCTTCGAGCTCGCCGGCAAGCGGCTCGGCGCCGACGTGATGAACATGTCGGCCTCCTCGTCCTCCATGCGCAAGGGCGAGACGCTGATGGACACGGCGATCACCCTCAACGCCATGCATCCCGACATCATCGTGGTGCGCCACCACGCCTCCGGCGCGGTCGAATTACTGGCGCGCAAGGTCGACTGCGCGGTGATCAACGCCGGCGACGGCTCGCACGAGCACCCGACCCAGGCGCTGCTCGACGCCGCCACCATTCGCCGCAACAAGGGCCGCATCGAGGGCCTGACGGTGGTGATTTGCGGCGACATTCTGCATTCGCGCGTCGCCCGCTCCAACATCATGCTGCTCAACACCATGGGCGCGCGGGTGCGTGTGGTGGCGCCTTCCACGCTTCTGCCGCCCGGCATCGAGCGCTTCGGGGTCGAAGTCGCCCGTGACATGCGCGAGGGGCTTGCCAACGCGGATATCGTGATGATGCTGCGCCTGCAGCGCGAACGCATGAACGGCTCCTACGTGCCGTCGGTGTCGGAGTACTTCAATTACTGGGGGCTCGACGAGAAGAAGCTCGCCTACGCCAAGCCGGACGCCATGGTCATGCACCCGGGGCCGATGAACCGCGGCGTCGAGATCGACAGTATCGTCGCCGATGGCGCGAGGTCGCTTATCCGCGAGCAGGTCGAGATGGGTGTCGCGGTCCGCATGGCGGTGTTGGAAGCCCTGTCGCGGAATTTGCCGAATGCGTAACCATGCTCTCTGAACGCCGCCCGATCCTGCTCGCCAACGCCCGGATCGTCGATCCGTCGCGCGATCTCGATTTCCCCGGCGACATGCTGATCGCCGACGGCGTGATCCGCGACACCAAGAAGGGGATCGGCGCCGGCGGCGTGCCAGAGGGCACCGAAGTCGTCGACTGCCGCGGCAAGGTGATCGCCCCCGGCCTCGTTGACATGCGCGCCTTCGTCGGCGAGCCCGGTGTCGGCAGCCGGGAGACGCTAAGCTCCGCCAGCCAGGCGGCGGCCGCCGGCGGCGTCACCACCATCGTCTGCCAGCCCGACACCGCGCCGGCGATCGACGATCCCGCCACTGTTGATTTCGTGCTGCGGCGCGCGCGCGATACCGCGATCGTCCACGTGCATCCGATGGCGGCCATCACCAAGGGCCTCGGCGGCCAGGAGATGACCGAGATCGGCCTGTTGAAGGCCGCCGGCGCGGTCGCCTTCACCGACGGCGAGAAAAGCGTCACCAACGCCCAGGTGATGCGGCGCGTCCTCGCCTATGCCCGCGACTTCGACGCGCTCATCGTGCACCACACCGAGGACCCGGACCTCATTGGCGACGGCGTCATGAACGAGGGCGAGTTCGCCGCCCGCCTCGGCCTGCTCGGCATTCCCAAGGCGGCCGAAACCATCATGCTCGAACGCGACCTATGCCTGGTCGGACTGACCGGCGGGCGCTATCACGCAGCTTCCGTCACCTGCGGCGAAAGCCTCGACGTGCTGGCGCGCGCCAAGGAGGCCGGGCTCAACGTCACCGCGTCGGCCTCGATCAACCACATCACGCTCAATGAAAACGACATCGGCCCCTACCGCACCTTCCTGAAAGTGGCGCCGCCGTTACGCGTCGAGGACGACCGCAAGCGCGTGGTGGAGGCGCTGGCCGCCGGGCTGATCGACGTCATCATGTCGGACCACAATCCGCAGGACGTGGAGACCAAGCGGCTGCCGTTCGCGGAAGCCGCGCCCGGCGCCATCGGACTCGAGACCATGCTCAGTGCCGGCTTGCGCCTGGTGCACAATGAAGAGCTCGACCTGATGACGCTGCTGCGCGCCATGTCGACGCGACCGGCGGAAATTCTCGGTCTGCCCGGTGGATCGTTGCGCACCGGCGCGCCGGCCGACCTCATTGTGGTCGACACCGACCTACCCTGGGTACTCGATCCCGACGAGCTGAAATCGAAGTGCAAGAACACGCCGTTCGACGAAGCCCGCCTCACCGGCCGCGTGGTGCGCACCATCGTCGCCGGGCGGACAATTTATGAGTACGTCTAATCGCTTGGCTCTGGATTTCCGGCTCACGCGCTTTGCGCGCCCGCCCCCGGATGACAGAATAGCCCCATGACCACCGCCCTCGCCTTCCTGTTCGGCTACCTGCTCGGCTCGATCCCGTTCGGGCTGATCCTGACGCGCTTGAGCGGCGGGCCCGACGTGCGCACCATCGGCTCCGGCAATATCGGCGCCACCAATGTGCTGCGCACCGGCAACAAGAAGCTCGCCGCGGCGACGCTTGCCGGCGACATGCTGAAGGGCACCATGGCGGTGCTGGTGACGGCCTATGCCACGAGCGCGTGGCCCGCGCTCGGGCTTGGCTCTTACGCGCCGCTCGCCGCCGCGCATTTTCTCGCTCTCGCCGCGGGGCTGGGCGCCTTCCTCGGACATCTCTTTCCGGTCTGGCTCGGCTTCAAGGGCGGCAAGGGCGTCGCCACCTATATCGGCGTGCTGCTCGGCCTGGCCTGGCCTGCGGCGCTGATCTTCTGCGCGATCTGGCTCGCGGTCGCGTATCTGTCGCGCTATTCCTCGCTCGCCGCCCTGATCGCCAGCGCGCTCACCCCCGCCGCGCTCTTTCTCCTGGGCCTGCCGCACGCCGCTCTGCTGTTTCTGCTGCTGACGCTGCTGCTGTGGCTCATGCACCGCGCCAATATTGCCCGGCTTTTGTCCGGCAAGGAAGGCAGGATCGGCGCGAAGGCGGCCCACCCTCACTCCTAAACCACCGGTTGTGTCTCCTGCCCGCATCCCGCATGGGCGATGCTCTCTTTGGGCAGGGGGACACTGGTGGCGGAAGGCGTCAAACTCAGCGAGGAGCAGCGGCTCGACTGGTTGCGCCTCATTCGCTCCGACAACATCGGCCCGCGCGGTATTATGGCGCAAACGCCACAAGCTTTTGGCTGATGTTCCCCCACATATTGCTTACTCAAAAAGCCCCCCGACGAACCGCGCCGGGGGAAGAGGTCAGGCTCTAATGCATGGCGGGAGGAAAGGAGCCATGCCGCACCACAATACGGCGAGAATCATTAACGGCACCTATCAATAATTGCTCAATCCACACAGATCATGAAAGCACATATCCAAACAAAACAGGCCAAGTTCACGCTGGAACGGCTGCACGCCGAACTAGGTGGCAAAATCCTCGACAACAAGGCGGAAGCCGACCAACTCCGATCCGCCATGGCTCATGTGGAAGCGGTCCTGAAAATCCTGGACCCCTCCCACAATCTGCGAGGGTTGGCTGTGCGGCGGCGGACGCCGAACACCTGGTTCAAGCGCGGGACGGTCTACAGGACCGCCCTAGACGTGCTCAGGACGGCCACGGAACCGCTGACGGTCGGGGAAATCGCCGCCCGCATGGTCGAAGCCAAGGGGATCGAGGACGCACCCAGATCGGCCATGGAGAAGCTGGAAAACGCAATCCGGGCTTCTTTGCATAAGAGCAAAGATGTTCGTGGAGAAGGTTCGCCGGTTCGCTGGTCTGTGCTATAAAAGCAAAAGGCTCGGGCTGGCCCCCGAGCCGATGCGTAAAGTGCAATTCCGTCCGCGCGAACACTATACCGCGCCACGGAGTCGCTTGTCATGTTTTTTCATCTCAATGCAATGACGATGCTTATTGCTGCCAATATCGCAGCAATTATCGCAGCTATCGCAGCTATCCACGCAGCATTTTTGGCACTTCGGGCCGTTCGGGCCTGTTCTGCTTTGGAATCATCATTGCGAGATCGTTGCTCTTTTTCTTGGTCAGATAGCCATCCAGCGATTAGGCCATTCCATGATGCAGGAAAATTGCCAGAAGATAGTAATGTTCGAACTTGCAATTCTCCTAAGCAATCTAGGCGCGCAAGTATTTGAGACCTTTCGTTTGGGTCCATGTCTCGCTCCCTAGTTCGCTTGGCGGCTTCTAGGATAGCGAGAGAGGGACCGGGCGTCATGCCCGGCCCTTTTTGTTAGGCCACTTTGTGGCGCTGCCAGTAGCCCGAGAAATCGACGGAAGGCTTACGGACAAGGGCCAGTTTGAGGTGGTCCCGGTTTCCGGGACAGAATGGCGGCTTGGCTAAGATAGAATTCTGGGTTCAATTACGCCGCCAATTTCTCCTCACTTGCCTGCATAGCATAGACCTCATCGGGCGTCATGCCGGCGAGAGCCGAATGCGGCCGATCGGTGTTGTAGTAGTCGATCCAGCGACCGATCCCAACTCGTGCCTCGCTGCCGGTCTCGAAGGCATTGAGGAACACGCATTCGTATTTCAGCGATCGCCACAGCCGTTCGATGAAGACGTTGTCCATCCAGCGGCCGCGGCCGTCCATCGAGATGCGGATGCCGGCGTCCTTCAGGGTGTTGGTGAAGGCAACGCTTGTGAACTGCGAGCCCTGATCGGTGTTGAAGATATCGGGTCGGCCGTACCCAGTGATTGCCTCCTCCAGCGCAGTAACACAGAACTCCGTATCCATCGTGTTTGACAGCCGCCAGGCCAGGACCTTGCGGCTCGCCCAGTCCATGATTGCCACCAGGTAGAGGAACCCTCGTCGCATCTGGATGTAGGTGATGTCGGCGCACCAGACTTGGTTCGGTCGCTGGATCGCCAGGTGACGCAGCAGGTATCCGGCCGAGCATATCCCTCTGGTCGAGCAGATCGTCGCCGACGGCGCCGCCATATCCGAAATGCCGCTCACTTGGGAGCCGCGGGCGCGCGACTTCCCGCGCCGCAACCGGCTGATCTCCGGCCTCTCCCTCGGCGTCGTCATCATCGAAGCGGCCCGCCGCTCCGGCTCGCTGATCACCGCGCGGCTTGCCGGCGAACAGGGCCGCGAGGTGTTCGCCGTGCCGGGCTCGCCGCTCGATCCGCGCGCCGAAGGCACCAACGGGCTCCTAAAACAGGGCGCTATCCTGGTCACCGAAGCTGCCGACGTCATCAGCGCGCTGGAGCCGATCCTCGGCCGCGACCTCGACCTGCCCGCGCGCGAGCCGGCGCCCGAGCCCGATCCGCCCGCTAGCGAGCCCGGCGAGGACGAACGTACCCGCATCGTCTCTCTCCTCGGCCCGACGCCGGTGGCATTGGACGATTTGGTGCGGCTGTCGGGCTCCACGCCCGCGATTGTGCGCATGGTGCTGTTGGAACTCGAGATCGCCGGCCGTCTGGAACGCCACGGCGGCAGTCTCGTGTCGCTCGTGTAAGATCGCACATTCGAATCGTGGAGTAATGAATGCGTCCGCGCCCACTCGCCGTATTCGCGGTCCTGCTCGGCTTGGTCGGCGCGCCCGCGCACGCGCAATGTCAAGGCTTCGCGGACTTTGCCGCCAAGCTGTGGCCGGACGCAAAAGCAAAAGGCATCACCCGCGCCACCTTCGAGCGGGCGCTCCACGGCGTCACGCCCGACCGCCGCGTCATTGCCGCCATCCAACGCCAGCCCGAATACGACAAGCCGTTCGGCGACTACGTCAACGCGCTCGCCTCGCGCGATCGCATCGTGCGGGGCGAGAAGAAAGCGCGCGAATGGGCGAAGTCGTTCGTCGCAATCGAAAAGACGTACCGCGTGGAACGCTGGGTGCTGCTGGCGCTCTGGGGCATGGAAACCGACTACGGCGCCGCCAAAGACCGTTGGGACGTGTTCCGCTCGCTGGCGACGCTCGCCTATATCCGCTTCCGCGCGCCCTACTTCCGGAACGAGCTGATCGTCGCCATGGGCATCATGCAGCGTGACCACATTCCGCGCGCGCGCATGGTCAGCTCATGGGCGGGCGCCATGGGCCAGACCCAGTTCATGCCGTCGAACTACGTTGACTACGCCATCGACGCGTCGGGCGACGGCCGCGCCGACATTTGGGGAAACGTCCAGGACGTGCTCGGCTCCACCGCCAATTATCTGCACAAGGGCCACTGGCAGTATGGCTTGCCCTGGGGCTTCGAGGTCAACGTGCCGAAAGGGTTCGACTACAAGCACAGCCGCGACACCTTTGCCGGCTGGCTGAAACTCGGCATACGCCCGGTCGACGGCAAGACATTCCCGCGCGACGGCACCGGCATATTGTTCTTCCCGGCGGGCTCACACGGCCCGGCCTTCATCGCCACCGACAACTACGCCGTACTCAAGGAGTACAATAACTCCGATGCCTACGCGATCGCCGTCGGCCATCTCGCCGACGTCTTGCGCGGCGGCCCGCCAATTCATGCCAAATGGCCGACCGACGATCATCCGCTCTCGCGCGCCGCCCGCATCGCGCTGCAGAAGAAACTCGCCGCGCTCGGCTATAAAGTGCATGACTTCGAAGGCCACATCGACTTCGACTTGCGCGACAACATCCGCGCCGAGCAGGTGAAGTACGGCATGCTGCCGGACGGCAACCCAACACCATCACTGCTCGATCGACTGGGGGTGAAGACCCCTTAAGCGCCGCCGTCGGCCCCCGGCGTGTCGCGGGCGGCGTTCTCGGCCTCAAGGCGAACCATCTCAAGCAGATAGCCGAGGGTCTCCAGCCCGGCGTGGCGGGCCATATTGGCGAGATCGGCGGATATGCTAGCTATATAAATTGCAACTTGTGCCCTTTCGTCCCCTTTTGCGTGAGCAGGATTATTGGGCATTATAGTTCCATTCCGAACCGTGATCGCGCCGGTGGCGCGTTATTGGTGGCTGGGCGCCTCTACCCGCGTTCGCACGCAAAAATACATGATTTGGTTCCGCATGTAATCTTATAATTGTTATTTGATATTTTTTCATCTCTAGGTTGTATTTGCGCGTAAAACCGGTCTCCCTCATGCCCCAATTGACTGCTTGGAAACCCGCTTCCGGGTACCCTGATTTGACACCCGGGGTCGCCTTCCCCATGTTCCGGCCGTAGCCGCGGTCAATTCCGCCTCCGGCAAACTCTAGGCCCCGGCGAATAACCCATTGGATTTCCATGAATATCGTCGTTGTTAAATCGCCGGCCAAGGCGAAGACGATTAACAAATACCTGGGGCCTGGCTACGAGGTCCTCGCCAGCTTTGGGCACATCCGCGACCTGCCAGCCAAGGACGGCTCGGTCGACCCGGAGGCCGACTTCGCTATGGTCTGGGAGGTCGACGCCAAGTCCAACCAGCGCATCAATGACATCGCCCGGGCGCTCAAGGGCGCCGACAAACTGATCCTGGCCACTGACCCCGACCGTGAGGGCGAGGCCATCTCCTGGCACGTACTGGAAGTCCTGAAGCAGAAGAAAGCGCTCAAGGATCACGAGATCGAGCGCGTCGTCTTCAACGCCATCACCAAGCAGTCGGTGACGGAAGCGATGAAGCACCCGCGCGTTATCGACGCCGCGCTGGTCGACGCCTACCTGGCCCGCCGCGCACTCGATTACCTCGTCGGGTTCACGCTCTCGCCCGTACTGTGGCGCAAGCTGCCGGGCGCGCGCTCGGCCGGCCGCGTGCAGTCAGTGGCTTTACGCCTCGTCTGCGACCGCGAGCTGGAAATCGAGAAGTTCGTTTCAAAGGAATACTGGTCGATCGCAGCAACGCTGGCGACGCCGCGAAACGAAACCTTCGAGGCGCGCCTCGTCGGTGCCGACGGCCAGAAGATCCAGCGGCTCGACATCGGCTCGGGTGCGGAAGCGGAAGCCTTCACCCGCGACCTCGAAAACGCGATCTTCAAGATCGCCAATGTCGAAGCGAAACCGGCCAAGCGCAATCCGCCGCCGCCGTTCACCACCTCGACCATGCAGCAGGAGGCGAGCCGCAAGCTCGGCTTCTCGCCGGCGCACACCATGCGCCTGGCGCAGCAACTCTACGAAGGTATCGACATCGACGGCGAGACCGTCGGCCTCATCACCTATATGCGGACCGACGGCATTGACGTGGCGCCGGAGGCGATCGCCGCCATCCGCGGCATGATCGGCAAACAGTACGGCAACGACTACGTCCCCGAGGCGCCGCGCACCTATCAGCAGAAATCAAAGACGGCGCAGGAAGCGCACGAAGCCGTGCGCCCGACCGATCCCAACCGCCTGCCTGGGGACGTGCACAAATACGTCGACCGCGACCAGGCCCGCCTCTACGAGTTAGTCTGGAACCGCGCGGTCGCCAGCCAGATGCAGTCGGCCGAGCTCGAGCGCACTACCGTCGATATCGAGGCCAAGGCCGGCGCCCGACTGCTCGAATTGCGCGCCACCGGCCAAGTCATCAAGTTCGACGGCTTCCTCACCCTCTACCAGGAGGGCACGGACGAAGCGGCCGAGGACGACGAGTCCCGCCGTCTGCCCACCATGAGCGCCGGCGAAATGCTGGCCAAGCAGGCGATCAACTCGTCGCAGCACTTCACCGAGCCGCCGCCGCGCTATTCGGAAGCGGCGCTGGTCAAGCGCATGGAAGAGCTCGGCATCGGCCGGCCCTCCACGTACGCCGCCATCCTGCAGGTGCTGCAGACCCGCGGCTATGTGCGCATCGAGAAGAAGCGGCTGATGCCCGAGGACAAGGGCCGCGTCGTGGTCGGCTTCCTGGAGAGCTTCTTCCAGCGCTATGTCGAATACGATTTCACCGCCAACCTGGAAGAGCAGCTCGACCGCGTCGCCAACAACGAGATCGACTGGAAGAAGATCTTGAAGGATTTCTGGGTCGACTTCATCGGCGCGGTCAACGAGATCAAGGACCTGCGCGTCACGGAAGTGCTCGACGCCCTCAACGACCTGCTCGAGCCTCACATCTTCCCGCAACCGGCGGACGGCAGCGACCGGCGCAAATGTCCGAACTGCGAGACCGGCCGCCTCTCGCTCAAGCTCGGCAAGTTTGGCGCCTTCATCGGCTGCTCGAACTATCCGGAATGCAATTTCACCCGGCAGATGACACCGGGCGCCGACGGCGGCGTCAACGGCACCAAGGTGCTGGGCGAGGACCCAGTGACCGGGCTCGAAGTCACGCTGCGCTCGGGCCGCTTCGGGCCCTATCTGCAGCTCGGCGAGCAGGCGAAAGAAAAGGACGCCGAGAAGCCCAAGCGCTCCGGCATTCCGAAGGGCGTTTCACCCGAGGACATCGATCTGGAGAAGGCGCTCGGCTTGTTGTCGCTGCCGCGCGACGTCGGCGCGCATCCGGAAGACGGCGAGATGATCATCGCCGGCCTCGGCCGCTTCGGGCCCTACGTCAAGCACGGCAAGACCTACGCCAGCCTGGAAGACGGCGACGAGGTCATGTCGGTCGGCCTCAATCGTGCGGTCACGCTGATCGCGGAGAAGAAGGCCAATCCCGGCAAGGGCCGCCGCTTCGGCGCCGATCCCGGCAAAGCGTTGGGCGAGCACCCCGACAAAGGCGGGCCGATCGTTGCCAAGAAGGGCCGCTACGGGCCTTACGTCTCCCACGACGGCATCAACGCGACATTGCCCGGCGATAAGACGCCGGACACCGTCACGCTGGAAGAAGCGGTCAGCCTGCTCGATGCCCGCGCCGAACAGGTCGGCAAAGGCGGCAGGCGCGGCAAGAAGGCCGCCGGCAAGACCGCCAAGAAGACTGATAAGAAAGCCAAGAAGACCGACGGCGAAGCCGAAACCGAGACCAAAGGCGCGGAGGCGCCCAAGCCGCGCCGCGCCGCCGGCCGCAAGGCGGCGGCAAGCGACACCAAACCCGCGCGCAAAGCGCCGGCCAAGACATCCGCCAAGTCAGCGAGCAAGGCCAAGAAACCGGCCACCGCCGCTGCCGCCAAGAAGTCCGCGCGCAAGACCACGGCGGCAGAGTAGCGCGCTTTAGCCTTTCCATCGTCATGCCCGCGCTCGTCCCGGCCATGACAACCGGAGAGCGCGGCACTCACAACCGCTGGCTGGCGGACCTCGCCCTCACCCATTACATTCCACTTAAACCGCGCCCCGTCCGGCGCAGGACATTGCCTATTGACCAAATCCACTCGAAAACCCGCCACCTCCCTTCCGCCCAAGGCCGACATCCTCGCCTTCATCCGGCAGCAGCCGGGCATGGCCGGCGCCAAAGAAATCGCCCGCGCTTTCGGGCTGAAGAACGCCCTGCGCGCCGAACTGAAACAGATGCTGCGCACGCTCGCCGACGAAGGCGAAATCGAAAAGCGCCGTAAGAAGCTGCACCACCGCGGGGCCCTTCCCTCTACCGTGCTCTCCGACGTGACGTTGCGTGACTCCGACGGCGACCTCCTCGCCATCCCCGACGAGTGGGACGAGGAGGCCAACGGCCCGGCGCCGAAGATCCGCATCATTGCCCCGCACCGCCCGCGCCCCGGCGAAGCCGCCGGCATCGGCGATCGCGTGCTGTTGCGCGTGGAGGAAACACAGGACGACGAGGTCGCGCGCTATCGCGGCCGCGTCATCAAGGTCATCGACCGCCCCAAGCATCGCGTACTCGGTATCTTCCGTCCCCTTCCCAACGGCGGCGGCCGGCTCGAACCGGTCGACAAGAAGATGCTCGGCAAGGAACTCGCGATTCCGCCCGGCGCCACCGCCGAGGCAAAAGACGGTGACCTGGTCGCGGTCGAGACGCAACGCGCATCGCGTCTGGGGCTTCCCACCGGCCGCGTGGTCGAGAAGCTCGGTTCGCTCAAGAGCGAGCGCGCCGTCAGCCTGATCGCCATCAACGCCCATGGTATCCCCAACGTCTTCCGCCGCGAGACCCTGGACGAAGCGGAGGCGGCCAAGCCGGCCACCATGGCGCACCGCGAGGACTGGCGCAAAATCCCCTTCGTCACCATCGATCCGCCCGACGCGAAGGATCACGACGACGCGGTGCACGCCGAGCCGGATATGGCGAAGAACAACCACGGCGGCTTCATCGTCACCGTCGCCATCGCTGACGTTGCCCATTACGTCACGCCCGGCTCGGCGCTCGACCACGAAGCGGTGACCCGCGGCAACTCGGTCTATTTCCCCGACCGGGTGGTGCCGATGCTGCCCGAGCAAATCTCCAACGATTTGTGCTCCCTGCGTCCGCAGGAAAACCGCGCCGCGCTTGCCGTGCGCATGGTGATCGGTTCGGACGGGCGCAAGAAGTCGCACACGTTTCACCGCATCATGATGCGTTCGGCGGCGAAGCTTTCCTACGAGCAGGCGCAGCTCGCCGTCGGCGGCCGCACCGATGAGGTGACCGAGAGCCTGGTCGGGCCGATCCTGACGCCGCTTTACGCCGCCTACGAAGCCATGGCGCGGGCGCGCAACGAACGCCAGCCGCTCGACCTCGATCTGCCCGAGCGCAAGATCCTGCTCACCGCCCACGGGACCGTCGACCGCGTGATCATGCCGGAGCGGCTGGAAGCGCACCGGCTGATCGAGGAGTGCATGATCCAGGCCAACGTCGCCGCCGCCGAGACGCTGGAAAAAGCGCGGGTGCCGTTGATCTACCGCGTACACGACGAGCCGGCGATGGAGCGCGTGGTCGCCTTGCGCGAGTTCCTGCAGACCCTCGACATTCCCTTCCCCAAAACCGGCGCGTTGCGCCCCGAGGCTTTCAACCGTGTGCTAACCCGCGCCAAGGGACTCGATGCCGAGCAACTCATCAACGAAGTGGTGCTACGCAGCCAGGCACAGGCCGAATATTCGGCCGAGAACTACGGCCATTTCGGCTTGAACCTGCGCCGTTACGCGCACTTCACCTCGCCGATCCGCCGCTATGCGGACCTTGTCGTGCACCGCGGCTTGATCCGCGCGCTCAAGCTCGGCCCCGACGGGTTGTCGGAGAACGCCGACCGCAAGGTGCTCGGCGAGATCGCCGCGCAAATCTCCGCCACCGAGCGCCGCGCCATGCTGGCCGAGCGCGAGACTAACGACCGGCTGATCGCGCACTTCCTTGCCGACCGCATCGGCGCCACCTTCGACGGTCGCATCTCCGGCGTCACCCGCGCCGGTCTGTTTGTGAAGTTGCACGATACCGGCGCCGACGGCTTCGTGCCGGCGCGCACCATCGGCGACGAATACTTCCACTATGACGAGAAGAGCCATTCGATGGTCGGCCGCCATAGCGGCGAGACCTATCGGCTCGGCGACATGGTCACGGTAAAATTGGTGGAAGCCGCCCCGGTGGCGGGCGCTTTGCGCTTCGAAATGCTATCGGAGGGGCGCCAGGGCCGCCCGGCCCGGCACACTGCCCACCCTCGAGATCGCCACCGGTCCAACGCACACCGCCCCAAACCATCCAAACGGCGCCATAAGCCAGGTAAGTCCCGATGACGAGCGACATTGCCCACCGCCTGACCGAGCGCATGACCGGGCAGGAGCGCGACCAGTCGTACCCCGACAGCGAACCACGCGACGCCGCCACGTTGATGCTGATCGACCGCTCCGGCGCGACACCCAAGGTGCTGCTCGGGCGGCGTCACCACAGCCACAAATTCATGCCCGGCAAGTTCGTGTTTCCGGGCGGCCGCATCGAGACACTCGACCGCGCCATGCCGGCCTTGAGTGAGTTGCATCCCGACAGCGAGAAGAAATTGCTGGAACGCGTCGCCCAGCCGAGCTCCGAATTCGCCCGCGGCCTCGCGCTCGCCGCCGTGCGGGAGACCGCGGAAGAGACAGGCCTGCTGCTCGGCGAGAAGGGCGACGAGCCACCGGAAACGCCGGGTGAGATCTGGACCGAGTTCGCCAAGGCCTGCGTCTATCCCGACCTCGGCTCTCTGCATTTCATCGCGCGCGCCTGTACTCCACCGCGCCGGCCCAAGCGCTTCGACACCCGCTTCTTCACCGCCGATGCGTCCGCGGTGGCGCACACCATCGATGGCGTGGTCGGCCCGGATTCGGAACTGGTCGAGCTCACCTGGGTGCCGATCGAGGAAGCCGCTCAGCTCGATATGCCGACCATCACCGGCGTGGTGCTGGAGGAACTCGGCGCTCGCGTCGCCGCCGGCATGGCCCACGACCTGCCGGTGCCGTTCTATTACATGGCCGATCAGCAGTTTCACCGGGATTTGCTGTAAGCGGCGTCAAACCGCCTTTTCTTGACTTTTCGGGCTTCGACGCTACGTTCCCGGCCAACAGCGCCCTTTTCCGCCTTTAAGGACTAAAGTCATGGCCAAAGCCGTCAGTCTGAAGATCAAGCTCGTTTCCAGCGCCGATACCGGCCACTACTATGTGACCAAGAAGAATTCCCGCACCCAGACCGACAAGATGGTGAAGAAGAAGTACGACCCCATCGCCAAGAAGCACGTCGAGTACCGCGAATCCAAGATCAAGTAAGGGCGGTTTTCCGGCGTTGGCTGACCACAGGGCGCCTTCGGGCGCCCTTTGCGCTGGGGGAAGAAAAAAGAAGAAGGTGGCCGGCCGGAAACGGTGACATGAGGAGGCCACTCGCACCGTTCCCGGGCCGGCCGAACCCCGCAGAACCCAGGAGATGCGGCGGACCTGAGCACTCCGCAGGGCGTTCTTTAAGAGCCGATTCTGCGCGGGGGCATTGAACGCACCGTCCGCAGCGGAATCGGTCGCCGCGCGGAGGTTAGACCAAACCGCCGACGCTCGCGAATCCCCTCTAAGCCGTTAAATCTTGTCACGGAATAAAGTCCGATGGTGCCCCGCCCCGCTCAGGCGGCGTCCGGCACCACCCGGTTGCGGCCGTCGCGCTTGGCCCGGTAGAGCGCCTGGTCGGCGCGCTTGAGGATGGTGGCGGCGGTGTCGCCCACCTCGGCCAGCACCGCGATGCCGATCGAGATCGTCACGTCGAGCAACCGCATCTCCTGCTGGATAGTGAACGGCTCGGTGGCGATACGCCGGCGCAGACGCTCGGCCACCATAGTGGCGACGCCCATGTCGGTCTCCGGCATCACGATGACGAATTCCTCACCGCCATAGCGGCAGGCGAGATCGATGTTGCGGATCGATTTGCGCAGACGGACGGCGAATTCGCGCAGGACATCGTCGCCGGCGTCGTGCCCGTAGGTGTCATTGACCGACTTGAAATAGTCGATGTCGAGCACCAGGACGGCGATCGGTTTGCCGCGCGAGGCGGCCTGCTCCACCAGCGTGCCGAGATGGGTCTCCATATAGCGCCGGTTATGCAGGCCAGTGAGCGCGTCGGTGATCGCCATCTCGATCGACATCTGCACGTTGTCGCGCAGGCGCTCGGTGTAACGCTTCTTCTTGATCTGAGTGCGCGTGCGCGCGAGCAATTCGTTCCTGTCGGTCGGCCGGATCAGGTAGTCGTTGACCCCGATCTCCAAGCCCCGCAGCAGACGCTGGTTGTTGTCGGGCTCGGCCACCGCCAGGATTGGCAGGTTGCGCGTGCGCTCGAGCGAGCGGACCTGGCTGCACAGCCGCAAACCATCGAAATTCTGCAAGCCGAGCGACACGATAACGAGGTCGTAGCTGCCTTCCGCCGCGTGGAACAGCGCTTCGCTCGGCTCCATCTCAACGTCTACCGTATGCTCGACGGACAGCGTCGCCACGAGCCGCTCGTAGGAAGACGGACGGTCATCAACGATCAACACCCGACCGTTGCGGCCGGTCTCCGCCACCGCCTCGTCCTCCGCGCTCTGAATACCGATCTCCCGCGACGTCACCGCGCGCATGCGTAGTTCGTCGGTCACCATCTTTAAACGTGACAGCGACCGAACACGCGAGATCAGCGCTACGTCGGTGACCGGCTTGGTGAGAAAATCGTCGGCGCCGGCTTCCAAACCCTTGACCCGGTCGGAGGGCTGGTCGAGCGCGGTCACCATCACCACCGGGATGTGATGGGTGGCGGGGTTCGACTTCAACCGCCGGCACACCTCGAAACCGTCCATGTCTGGCATCATCACGTCGAGCAGCACGATGTCGCATTCCGCGCGCTCGGCCATCGCCAGCGCTTCGCTGCCGCTATGGGCGGTGGCGACGTCGAAATACTCCGCCGACAGCCGCGCCTCCAGCAGCTTCACATTGGCGGGAACGTCATCGACGACAAGAACACGCGCGCTCATTCAAAACACCGTCAGGGGTTGCCGAGAAAATGGCGAATGGTCTCAATGAACTTGCCGACCGAGATCGGCTTGGACAGATAGGCCTCGCAGCCGCCCTCGCGAATGCGCTCTTCGTCCCCCTTCATCGCGAAGGCGGTAACGGCGACCACCGGAATCGACTTCAGCTCGGCGTCGTCCTTCAGCCATTTGGTCACTTCAAGGCCGGACACCTCCGGCAATTGGATATCCATCAAAATCAGGTCGGGCCGGTACTGGCGCGCCAAATCGATCGCCTCGAT
Source organism: uncultured Pseudomonadota bacterium (assembly GCA_963732895.1). GTDB lineage: Bacteria > Pseudomonadota > Alphaproteobacteria > Rhizobiales > Xanthobacteraceae > Pseudolabrys. The sequence goes on from CAVTBG010000006.1 coordinate 186,659, forward strand.
CCCGTTGCGGGTACCGACGGTCTGGTAGCCATGGGCTTCCAAGAGATCGTGGAAGAGCTTCATGTTGAGCTCGTTGTCCTCCACAATCAGGACGGTTTTCGGCATTCTTTGTTCCGTCCCCATTTGTCCCCAGTTACCGCCCGCGCCACGACGCGCCGGCGTCGCCAGGGCCAACGCGCTCGGGCATGATGAGGTAACCCTAGTGCCGATTTGTTAGGAAAACGCAAATTCGACCGATGAAAGATCGCTCCACAACCGCTCGGGAGGCTGCGGAAACGCTTGCAATTCAGGCGCTTACCTTCATTGCCAGCGACGGCGAGCGGCTCGGGCGCTTCCTCGGCCTGACCGGAATCGGCCCCGCCCAGATTCGCGAGGCCGCGCGCCAACCCGATTTTCTTGCCGGGGTGCTCGATTATGTCGCCAGCGACGAGCAACTCCTGACCGAGTTCGCGCGCCAGGCCGACCACGACCCGATCACGGTGTCACAGGCCCGTCACGTGCTCGGCGGCGGCGGCGACTGGGAGCGCGAGGTGCCGTGAGCCTCTGCCGCGATTGCCTGGCCGACGCACCCGAAAAGGCAACGCGCTGTCCCGCCTGCCGCTCGCCGCGTCTGGTCACGCACCGCCAAGCACAAACGCTCACCATCGCCCATATCGACTGCGACGCCTTCTACGCAACAATCGAAAAGCGTGACGAACCGTCCCTCATCGACAAGCCGCTGATCGTCGGCGGGGGAAAGCGCGGCGTGGTCTCCACATGCTGCTACATTGCGCGCACCTTCGGCGTGCGCTCCGCCATGCCCATGTTCGAGGCAATGCGCCGCTGTCCCCATGCGACGGTGATCCGGCCGAACATGGCGAAATACGCCGAGGTAGGCCGCACCGTACGCAAGCGCATGTTCGACCTCACGCCGCTGGTCGAGCCGCTGTCCATCGACGAGGCCTTTCTCGACTTGACGGGCACCGAGCGCCTGCACGGCATGAGCGCCGCCAAGGTGCTGGCGCGCTTTGCCACTGAGGTCGAGCGCGATCTCGGCATCACGGTGTCGGTCGGGCTATCCGCCAACAAGTTCCTTGCCAAGATCGCTTCCGATCTCGATAAGCCGCGCGGCTTCGCCGTGATCTCGCCGGAGGAAGCTCCCGCCTTCCTCGCGCCCAGGCCGGTCGGCTTCATCTACGGCGTGGGCGCGGTCAGCGCCGCGAAGCTCGCTAAGGACGGCTACCGCACGATTGCCGACCTGCAGCGCGCGAACGAAGTCGATCTCATGCGCCGCTACGGCGAGGAAGGCCAACGGCTGTGGCGCCTCGCCCGCGGCATCGACGCCCGCAAGGTCAATCCCGAGCGCGAGACCAAGAGTATTTCCGCGGAAACGACCTTCAACCGCGACATCAGCGAGTTGCGCCCGCTCGAGCAGACCTTGTGGGAACTCACCGAAAAGGTTTCCGCTCGGCTGAAGGCGGCGTCGCTCGCAGGCTCCACCGTCACCCTCAAGCTCAAGAGCGCAGACTTCAGGATCCGCACCCGCGCGCGTTCGTTGAACGCGCCGACCCAACTCGCCGCCCGCATCTATGCCGCCGGCCACGATCTGCTGGCGCGCGAGGTTGGCGCCACCCGCTTCCGTCTCATCGGCATTGGCGTCAGCCAGTTGGAAGACGCGACCGGCGACGACGATCTCGCCGACCTCCTCGACCGCCGCACCGCGGAAGCCGAGCACGCGGTCGACGCCCTGCGCGCCAAGTTCGGCAAAGCTGCCGTGATCCGAGGCCTGGCGCTGGAAGACGAGTAGCGGCGGCAAAGCGGCGGCTGTTGGAAAATTGAAGAGGCGGATGTGCGAGTACGCAACACACTCCGCTCGTTCCCGCGCAAGCGGGAACCCATCACGTTAGCGATCAAGGCCTCGATGCCCGCTTGCGCGGGCATGAGCGGAGAGGTCGAGACGAACCTGGGCAACTCACTTACACGGCTTCGGCGTCTTCAGCGTCAGCGAGGTCATCTTGCCGGTCAGCGTAAAGTCCGAATACTGCAGCAGCAATGCGCGCGAAATACCGTTCTCGTAGAGCTCGAACGAGATCACGTAGGTCGGCGTTTGCTCGCCGGTCCGCTCTTTGGCGACGCCCTCCTGCTCGAAATAGCTGATGGTCACCGGCCAACGCGCGAGCTTGGCCATCGCCGGAACGCTTGCCGCCGCGTCGTTCGGCGGCTTACTACCCGGCGGGATTTCCTTCCCGATCACGGTCAGCGTGGCGTAGACCTTCAGGCCCGTGTCGGAGCCGTCATAGACCGGAAAAGACAGGAGCGTCTTGCCCTCGCGCGCGGCGAAGATGATGCGCCGCATGTGATCGGTCGGAAACACCGCACCGACCGGCACCGAGAAGGCCCGATGCTCCGGCTTACTCAGCCGCACCCGAACCGCCTTTCCGCCGCGTTTGGCGTGGCCGTCGACGTGGGAAGCGCTGCGGTTGTCGAGCTTGTTCTCGTTGTTGAAACGGAACGAATTGGCCTTGCCATCCTCCCACGTGAGCGAGCGCATGTCGCTCACAACGCTGTGGCCCTCACTCGATTCCATGTCCGACACCTGGTGGAAATCGAGCGTGTAGCCCTCGCAGGCGTTGCCGGAAAAGTCGTAAAGGATACGTCCGGCCACCGCGTCGATGCCGCGGGTGCCACGCGATTTCAGCAGCTTGAGATCGTAGATTGCCCGGTGCGGCGCCAGGAACACCTCGGTGGTCGGCACCGTCATCGCAGCCGGCGCCGCCGGTGCGGCGGCCGCCGGAGCGACGAAAGCCGTCGCAAGCAGCAGCGCCGCAAACCATTTGCCGGGTGCGAACGGGGTCATATCGGGCATTTCCTTGGCCTTTACGCGGGCAGGTCTGTGATCCCAAGCAGAAAGATGCAAGATAAGGGCAAGATAGAGGCCGAGGCCCGCGGCCACAACGCGCGGCCAAAATTAAAATTGACGTGAAACGGAGGACTTCCGATGGCCGGAACGGTCGAACAGACGCTGACGAACAAGGGCATCATCTTGCCGCCCGCGCCCAACCCGTCCGCCAACTATGTGCCCTACGTGCGGACGGGCAATCTCCTGGTCGTGTCTGGACAACTCTGTTACGGCGCCGACGGAAAGCTGGCTGTCAAAGGCCATCTCGGCGGCGGCGTCTCAATCGAGGACGGCCAGAAGGCGGCGCGCGCCTGCGGCTTGAACGTCATCGCTCAGGTCAAGGCCGCCATCGGCGATCTCGACAAGGTGGTCCGCGTGGTGCGCCTCGGCGGCTTCATCAATTCAACGCCCGACTTCGGCGAAGGGCCGAAGGTGATGAACGGCGCTTCCGACTTGATGGTCGAGGTCTTCGGCGACAAAGGCCGTCATGCCCGAACGACCATCGGCGTCGCCGCCCTGCCGCAGGCGGCTGCGGTCGAGGTGGAGGGCATGTTCGAAGTGGCCTGACCTTCATGTCCCACCTCAACTCCCTGATCGCGCGCCCGATCGCCCATCGTGGGCTGCACGACGCGTCGGCAGGCCGGATCGAGAACACGGCTACCGCCTTTTCCGCCGCGCTCCGTCTCGATTACGGCATCGAATGTGACGTGCAGGTGAGCGCCGACGGCGAGGCCATGGTCTATCACGACGACGCGCTCGGCCGGCTGACCGAGAGTAGCAGCGCCCTCGCCGGCATGAGCGCGGCGGCGATCCAAGCGGCGCCCTTCAAGGCCACGACCGACCGCATCCTGAGCTTAAGCGAACTGTGCGAGTTGGTGGCGGGCCGCGTCCCCCTGCTGATCGAGATGAAAAGCCGCTTCGACGGAGATCTGCGTCTTGCCACCCGCGCCGCCGCGGTGCTGGCGCGGTACCAGGGGCCGGTGGCGTTGATGTCGTTCGATCCAGCCCTTGTTGCTTCGCTGCGCGCCAGTGTCCCTGTGATCGTCCGCGGCATTGTGGCGATGCGGCACTATACCCACGCCGATGGGACCCCCCTGTCCTTCGCGCCAAACTTCGGCCTGGCGCATCTGTTGCATGCGGCAAAGACGCGCCCCCAGTTCGTCGCCTATTCGGTGAAAGACCTGCCAGCGCCGGGCCCCTGGGTAGCGCGCAATGTATTCGGGCTGCCGCTCTTGACCTGGACCGTGCGCAACGAGGATGACCGCCTGCGGGCGGCGCGCTATGCCGACCAAATGATCTTTGAAGGCTTCCGGCCATGACTGCCGTCACCATATTGAGGGCATCATTACGGTTTCGATCGGAGCTAACCCATGCCGAGAACCGCCCTCTTCACACCGGCCCTCCTTGCCGCGCTGACGTGCGCCCTGCTCGCGATGTCACGCCCCGCCGCCGCGCAGGCGCCGGGCTGGCAGCCAGAGCCCTTGTTGGTCGCCCAGAAGCACCGGCGCCCGCGCACCGACGGCCGCAAGATTGCCTGCACGCCCTTCGGTTGCCACCGCATTCCGCTCGGCTGTTATCCAACGCCGGAGTTCGATTTCTGGGGCATGCCGACCGGCTACGACAAAATCATTTGTCGCCGCCGCCGGTAGAGCGGGCGACGGGACGATTTCGGTCGCAAAGTCGGACTAAGGTTGCACAATGACCGACGTCGAACTGCGCGTCCGCATCGTCAAGTCGCTCGCCGAGGTGCCGGCAGTCGCGTGGAATGCATGCGCTGCGGGCGACCCTGCCAGCGCCGAGTTATCCACAGAACAATCGACGCGAGGATACCCATCCAACCCTTTTATTTCGCACGAGTTCCTGTCCTCTCTAGAGCGGTCGAACTCGGTCGGCCTGCGGACCGGGTGGCAGCCGCGCCATCTGCTCGGCGAAGACGGGCAAGGCAACCTCATCGGCGCGGCCCCCTGCTATGTGAAAAGCCATTCGCGCGGCGAATACGTGTTCGATCACGGGTGGGCCGACGCCTTCGAGCGCGCCGGCGGCGACTATTATCCCAAACTGCAGGTCGCGGTGCCTTTCACGCCGGTTACAGGTCCACGCCTGCTCGCCCAGCCGAGCGAACTCGCAGACGCCGTGCGCGGCGGGCTGGCGCAAGCCCTCACCGAGATCACGCAGACGAGCGAGCTCTCTTCGGCGCACGTAACGTTTCCCACCGAGGCGGAATGGCGCGCGCTCGGCACGCGCGGATTCCTGCAGCGCACCGACCAACAATTCCACTGGGAAAATCCTGGCTATGCGTGTTTTGACGATTTCCTCGCGCGGCTTGCCTCGCGCAAGCGCAAGGCCATCCGCCGCGAGCGCAAGGAAGCGTTGGAAAACGGCATCACCACCCACTGGCTCACCGGCGCCGATCTCACCGAGGAAGTGTGGGATGCATTCTTCGAATTCTACATGGACACGGGCTCGCGCAAATGGGGGCGGCCCTACCTCACCCGCGAGTTCTTTTCCATCGTCGGCGAGCAAATGGCCGACCGCATCCTGCTGGTGATGGCTAGGCGCGCCGGCCGCTGGATTGCCGGCGCCATTAATTTCATCGGCGCCGACACGCTCTACGGCCGCAACTGGGGCGCCATCGAGCACCACCCGTTCCTGCATTTCGAACTGTGCTATTACCAGGCGATGGATTTCGCCATAGCGCACAAGCTGAAGTGGGTGGAAGCCGGCGCGCAGGGCGAGCACAAGCTCGCGCGCGGCTACCTGCCGGCCACGACCTATTCCGCCCATTACGTCGCCAATCCGGCTTTGCGGCGGGCGATTGCCGACTATCTGATGCGCGAGCGCGCCTATGTAGAGGCGACCGGCGAGGCGCTTGCGGCCGCCGCGCCGTTCCGCAAAGATTTGATCGAGCAGGAATAGCGCATGATCCCGAAAAGCGGAAACCGGTTTTCGGATAAGAGCATGCGCAAAGCAGATTAATCGCTTGGGGGAAACGATGCCGAGCTACGATACCAACAATATATTCGCCAAGATCCTGCGCGGCGAACTGCCCTGCTACAAGGTCTACGAGGATGACAAGGCTTTCGCCTTCCTCGATATCATGCCGCGCGCGCCAGGCCACGCGCTCGTGCTGCCGAAGGCGCCGGCGCGCAACCTCCTCGACGTCGAACCCGACGACCTCGCCCATGTCATCAAGGTCGTGCAGAAGGTCGCGCAGGCCGGAATGAAGGTTTTCTCCGCCGACGGCATCACCATGCAGCAATTCAACGAGGGCGCCGGCGGCCAGGTGGTGTTCCACCTGCACGTCCACATCATCCCGCGCAAGGCCGGCGTACCGATGAAGCCCCCGGCGAGCGAAAAAGAAAAGCCGGAGGTGCTGGCTGAGCACGCCAAGCAGCTCGCAGCAGCGTTGGAAGGTTAGTGGCTCAGCAGGAAGCCGCCCGATAGCAGCACCGCCTCGCCGACCGCAACGCCGACGAAGACCGAGCGCTTGACGGCCAGGAAGGCGATGAAGCCGCAGGCCGCGGATGCGACCCGCAAGCTGAGCGGTAAATTGGCGAGATCACCGCTCGCAAACACGATCAACTTGGCGATGACGCCGGCGAGAATCGCGGTCGCTACAGCCCGCGACCACACGACGATCTCCGACTCTTCGTTCAAGCCCCGCGCCGCCACCAGCCCTATCACCCGCCACACCTCGTTGGGCAGAAAGCCGACCAGGATCAGCACCAGATAGGGCCACAGCGGGTTGAGAACCGAGTTCATTGCGTGGCCTCGCGCACACGATGAAATACATAGGCGAGCGTGCCCGCGCCCATCCCGGTCCACACAAGGTCGAGGCCGACGTGGAAGTACGTCAACACGGGTTCGATGGCGAGCCCTAGCATCAGCGCCAGCCGTTCGAGCATCTGCCGCGCATTGCGCGCGGTCGTGCAGAGAAACGCCATCGGCGTCACGAACAAAAGTCCGCCTGCGAGCAGCGGCGGCAGGCTGGCGGCGAGGTAGAAGCCGATCAAACCAGCCACGACTCCCGTCGCCATGTAACCGGACGACAGCCCGTTGGAGAAGGCGATGCGCTGCTCATGCGGCAACTGCGGCAACAGCCGCAGCAACTCCACCCAGGTGGTGACGGAGGTGAAATGGGTCGGCAGCAGCAGATCGCGGGTGCGGGTGCCCTTGCCCCGAAATAGCGGCAGCAGCGTCACCACCATGGGGAACAGCCGAACCCCGCTGAGGCTTACGGCGATCGCCGCGTCAATCATGCCCCCGCCATTGCCAAGGGAGGACATGAGAATGACCTGCGCGGGCCCCGCCCAGACCACCACGGTCGAGGTCGTCAACCACCAAGCTGAAAAGCCGAAGCCATGGGCGAGCGCGCCAATTCCGACGAACGTGCCGATCATCACCAGGAAGAACACCGAGGTCAGCGACGCTGCCACGCCGCCGAAAAAGGCGGCCCACGAACTTGCGTAGGCGTCAGGCACCCGCGCGCTCATCGCGTCGCCTCCCGCACCCGGTGCGCGACATAAGCGAACGTGCCGGCCCCCACCCCGGTCCACATCAGGTCGAGCCCGACGTGGAAATGGGTTAGCAACGGCTCGACGCCAAGCCCCAGCAACAGCGCCATCCGGTCCACCATCTGGTGCGCGTTGCGCGCGGTCGAGCACAGGAACGCCATCGGCGTCAAAAACAACAGCACGCCGGCGAGCAGCGGCGGCAGGCCGGCGGCCAGATAGAAACCGACAAAGCCGAAAGTGAAGGCGGTGCCCAAATAAGCCACCGACAGGCCGTTACAGAAGGCGAGCCGGCGTTCGGGCGGCATCTTCGGCAGGAGCCGCAGCGACTCCACCCACATGCTCACCGAGGTGAAATGGGTCGGCAACAGCAGATCGCGGGTGCGCGTGTCTTTGTCGCGCAGTAGCGGCAAGAGCGCCACCACCATGGGAAACATGCGGATAGAGCTCAAGCTGACCGCAATCGCCGTGCCAATCAACGAGCCGCCGGTGCCGAGTGACGAGATGAGGATCACCTGGGCCGGCGCCGCCCAGACCAGAATGGTGGACAAGGCCAGCCACCCGGACGCGAAACCGTAGTCATGGGCGAGCGCGCCGATGCCGATATAAGTGCCGAGCAGCACCAGGACGAACACCGAGGTCAGCGCCGACTTGATGCCGCCGACGAAAGCGGCAGAAGATGAACTGAATGCGGCAGGGGTCGACATGGGCGGGCGCTTCACCTGTCCCACAGCGCCGCGCGCCGCGCAACTCCCAACGGCCGCAGGCCCCGCATGCGGGTCCCGCAAAATGAGAAGGCCGGGCTTCGGCCCGGCCTCCCGTTACATCGCCGTGCTGTCAGGCGCGTCAGGCCTTGATGAGCGGCACCTTGGGCACCGAACTGCGCTTGCCGCCACCGCTGCCGCCGTCACCTTTCGGTGGCCGAGGGCGCGGCGAGCGGCGCTTGACCTTCGGTTTCGGCAGCTTCTCCGGCTTGGGCGTGACCGGCCCTTCCAGGAACTCGAAACCGATCTTGTCGCGGCCATTCTCGTCCTTGTCGACGATCACGCGCACATGCCCACCGCTCTTGAGGTGGCCGAACAGCACCTCGTCGGCGAGAGGCTTCTTGATGTGCTCCTGGATCACCCGTGCCATCGGGCGGGCGCCCATCAGTTCGTCGTAGCCGTTGGCGATCAGCCAGCGCGAGGCTTCGTCCGACAGCTCGATGGTGACGTTGCGGTCGCCGAGCTGCACCTCAAGCTGCAGCACGAACTTCTCCACCACCTGCGCGATGATCTCCTGCGAGAGGTGTGCGAAGGTGATGGTGGCGTCGAGCCGGTTGCGGAATTCGGGCGTGAACATCCGGTTGATCGCCTCGTGGTCGTCGCCCTCACGCTTGGTGCGGGTAAAGCCATAAGCAGCCTTCGCCATGTCGGCAGCGCCGGCATTGGTGGTCATGATCAGGATGACGTTGCGGAAGTCGACCTGCTTGCCGTTGTGGTCGGTCAGCTTGCCGTGGTCCATCACCTGCAGCAGCACGTTGAACAGGTCGGGATGGGCCTTCTCGATCTCGTCAAGCAGCAGCACGCAATGCGGATGCTGGTCGACGCCATCGGTGAGCAACCCGCCCTGGTCGAAGCCGACATAGCCGGGAGGCGCACCGATCAGGCGCGACACCGTGTGCCGCTCCATGTATTCGGACATGTCGAAGCGGATGAGTTCGACGCCGAGCGAAGCGGCCAATTGCTTGGCGACCTCGGTCTTGCCGACACCGGTCGGTCCCGAGAAAAGGTAGCAGCCGATCGGCTTCTCCGGCTCGCGCAGGCCGGCACGCGCCAACTTGATCGAAGCCGACAGCGCATCGATCGCCTTGTCCTGGCCGTAGACCACGGTCTTCAGGGTCTGCTCAAGGTGCTGCAGCACCTCGGCGTCGTCCTTCGACACGGTCTTCGGCGGGATGCGCGCCATGGTCGAGATGGTGGTCTCGATCTCCTTAACGCCGATGGTCTTCTTGCGCCGGCTCTCCGGCAACAGCATCTGCGCCGCGCCCAACTCGTCGATCACGTCGATCGCCTTGTCCGGCAGTTTGCGGTCGTGGATATAGCGCGACGACAGCTCTACCGCCGCCTTGATGGCGTCGTTGGTGTATTTGAGCTTGTGGTACTCCTCGAAGTAAGGCTTCAGCCCCTTGAGGATTTCGATGGCGTCGAACACCGACGGCTCGTTGACGTCAATCTTCTGGAAACGGCGCACCAGCGCGCGGTCCTTCTCAAAATACTGGCGGTATTCCTTGTAGGTGGTGGAGCCGATGCAGCGGATCGTGCCCGACGCCAGCGCCGGCTTCAGCAGGTTGGACGCATCCATCGCGCCGCCGGAGGTGGCGCCAGCGCCGATCACGGTGTGGATTTCGTCGATGAACATGATCGCGCCCGGATAGGCCTCGATCTCCTTGATCACCTGCTTGAGCCGCTCTTCAAAGTCGCCGCGATAACGGGTGCCCGCAAGCAGCGTGCCCATGTCAAGGGCGAACACGGTCGCGCCTTTCAGCACGTCCGGCACTTCGCCATGGATGATGCGGCGCGCCAGACCTTCCGCGATCGCGGTCTTGCCGACGCCGGCCTCGCCGACCAGCAACGGGTTGTTCTTCTGCCGGCGGCAGAGCACCTGGATGGTACGCTGGATCTCGGCATTACGGCCGATCAGCGGATCAATCTTGCCGTCCTTGGCCTTCTTGTTGAGGTTGACGCAATAAGCTTCGAGGGCGTCGCCTTTCTTTTTCGGTTCGTCGCCGGACTTGGCGTCCGCCTCCTCTTCGGCGCCGCGCACCGGCCGCGCCTCGGACAGGCCGGGCCGCTTGGCAATGCCGTGGCTGATATAGTTGACCGCGTCATAGCGGGTCATGTCCTGCTCTTGCAGGAAATAGGCGGCGTGGCTCTCGCGCTCGGCAAAGATCGCCACCAGTACGTTGGCGCCAGTCACCTCCTCGCGGCCGCTAGACTGCACGTGTATCACCGCGCGCTGGATCACGCGCTGGAAGCCCGCCGTGGGCTTGGAGTCTTCGGCTCCATCAGTGATTAGGTTCTCGAGTTCCGATTCGAGATAAGCGACCAGGCTGCGCCGTAACTTGTCGAGGTCGACATTACAGGCCCGCATCACCGCAGAGGCATCCTGGTCGTCGATCAGCGCCAGCAAAAGATGCTCAAGCGTCGCATATTCGTGGTGGCGCTCGTTGGCGAGCGCCAGCGCACGGTGAAGCGACTGTTCGAGGCTGCGCGAGAAAGTTGGCATTAGTGTCCCGCTTTCATTTGTATTGGACGCTCCCCAGTCTTCATTTCTTTTCCATCACGCACTGCAAAGGATGCTGATGTTTGCGGGCGAAGTCCATCACCTGCGTCACTTTGGTCTCCGCCACCTCATAAGTATAGATACCGCATTCACCGATGCCATGGTGATGCACATGCAACATAATTCGCGTGGCAGCCTCGTTATCCTTGCCGAAGAAGCGTTCCAGCACGTGCACGACGAATTCCATGGGCGTGTAGTCGTCGTTGAGGATCAGCACGCGATACATATTGGGCCGCTTGGTCTGCGGCTTGGTCTTGGTGATGACCGCGGTGCCGGGTGCGCCGGGTTCGCCCTTGCGCTTATTGCGGTCATCGTCGGCCATCCCGCGCGGACGGCTGCCGGCGGGCATGGCGTGAGCGGGACAATGTTCCGTGGCAACGGTCATGGTCTGGGCCAAGGAATCGGTACTTTCGACGTCAATGTTACACGCCTGGCCGCCCGAACGGACGGCCCAACGCCATCATAAAGACCCCGCAAGCGGCAGTCCAAGCGGGCTATTTGCCCCTCCGGGCAAGGGCCGCAACCCGGCCCCAATTCCGGAAATGAGCCAAGACCGCCGTTAGATCGGCCAAAACGGGCCGGCGCATTCGATCAAATAGCCATTGGTTAATCCACCACAACCCATTGACAGACGAACCGGCACTAATTTTCCCCAAATTCGGGCTGTTCCGATGACGATATCTCAACGGGCGCCCTGCAAGTTGGGAACTCTACTGATAGCAAATTCCCGCATAGCAGGGTCGACTCACATGATTCGCCATTTTCTCCGGGACGTTAGGGGCGGCATCGCCCCGTTGCTGGCGCTGACCTTCATCCCGCTCATGGCCTCCGTCGGTGTTGCGGTCGACTTCAGCCGCATCAACGCTGCCCGCACGGCCATGCAGACGGCGCTCGATTCCACCGCCCTCATACTATCGAAAAACGTGGCATCGCAGACGAACGCCCAGTTACAGACCTCGGCGGACACCTACTTCAACGCCCTGTTGACCAGCAAAGACCTGATTTCGCCTGCCGTAGGCGCAACCTACACCACAGGGTCCGGTTCCAAGATCGTCCTCGACGCCACCGCGATCGTCAAAACCGACATCATGCACATCTTCGGCTACGACCAGGTGGTCATCAAGGTGAACTCGACCGCTGAATGGGGCAACACCCGGCTCAGGGTCGCTCTGGTGCTCGATAATACTGGGTCGATGGCCCAAGACGGCAAGTTGGACGCGCTGAAGACTGCGTCCCAGAATCTGCTCACACAACTCAAAAAGGTGGCCGGCAGTCCGGATGACGTCTATGTGTCGATCGTTCCGTTCAACAAGGACGTCAATCTGAATTCTACAAACTACGCTCAGTCCTGGCTGCGCTGGGACTTGTGGGAGGCGGATAATGGAACCTGCTCGGGCGCGCGCGGATCGAGCCAAAACAAATGCCAGTCCAACGGCGGCAACTGGACGCCCGCCGCGCACAGCACTTGGAACGGCTGCGTCACCGACCGCGACCAGAATTTCGACACGACCAACGACGCCCCCACCGCAAGCTCCACGCTCTACCCGACTGAGCAGTATTCGTCCTGCCCCGAGTTCGACCATGGGGCTGAGCAACGACTGGACCACGCTCAACGCCAAGATCACGGCCATGCAGCCGGCCGGCAACACCAACCAGGCAATCGGCCTGCAGGTCGGCTGGCAATCGTTGACGCAATCGCCGTTCACCGTTCCGGCGGAGGACCCTAACTACAATTACAGCAAGGTGATCATCCTGCTGACGGACGGCCTCAACACCCAGGACCGGTGGTATTCTTCCTCGTCTTTGATCGACGCCCGCGAACAAAGCACCTGCGACAACATCAAGGCCGCCGGCATCACCATCTACGCCATCCAGGTCAATACCGGCGGCGATCCGACATCGACTTTGTTGCAGAACTGCGCCAGCAGCTCGAACAAGTTCTTCCTGCTGACGTCCGCGACTCAAATCGTCACCGCGTTCGGTCAGATTGGCACGGCGCTCACCAATCTGCGGCTCGCGATGTAGGCGTTATTTGGAGGCGGCAGCGGGCGCGGCAGATCCGCGCCCGTTTGCGACGTATTTTATCATTGCAATTCGCGGTTCGTTAACAATGCGGACAAATCCACAGTCACCGCACGCAGATTTGGCGGGGCCGCAATTCCAATTTTACTCGACCTTTACGGCGCGGTCATATGGTAGCGGTCCTTCGCACAACGCGGGTAAGGCACCAATGCTGCAACATTTCATGGATCCGTTCGCCTGCCTGTTACGCCGCTTCAAGCGCGATAACAGGGGCAATGTGGCTGTTATCTTCGCACTGGCGACGCTGCCCATCATCGGGTTCGTAGGCGCCGCGGTCGATTACAGCACCGCGAACGCGGCCAAGGCCACCATGCAGTCCGCGCTCGATTCCACTGCGCTGATGCTAGCGAAATACGCGCCGACCCACACCGCGGCCGAAATTCAGGACCGGGCCTCCAAGTACTTCAAAGCGGTTTTCGACAGCCCCCTCGCCAGCGATGTCGAACTCTCCGCGAATTATACCTCCTCGAATTCGACAATTTTGGTTCACGGTACGGCAGAGGTGCCGACCACCTTCATGACGATCATGGGCATCAACTACGTGCCCATCAGTGGTTCCTCCACCTCGACCTGGGGCACAACCCGGCTGCGCGTGGCGCTGGTGCTCGACAACACCGGGTCGATGGCGCAGGACGGCAAGATGACGGCGCTGAAGGAGGCGACCAAGAGCCTACTGGCGCAGTTGCGGTCCGCCGCTTCGAATGACGGCGACGTCTATGTCTCGATCGTCCCGTTCAGCAAGGACGTCAATGTCGGCTCCGCGAACTACAATTCGGACTGGATCGACTGGGCCGACTGGGAAGACAACAACGGCAGTTGGCAGAACACTTCATCCTGCAGCAGCGGTCACGGCCATTCGCGCCGCGGCCGCAGCCAATGCAATAATAACTTGACCTGGGTACCCGCCAACCACAACACCTGGAACGGTTGCATCACCGACCGCGGCAATCCGACCCCGCCCGGCACCACCGCCGGCTACGATCAACTGGTGGACGCGCCCGACACCAGCAATCCGGATACATTGTTCCCGGCCGAACAGTACAGCAACTGCCCGGTCGAGATGATGGGGCTGAACTACAACTGGACGACCATGAACAGCCTGGTCGATTCTATGCAGCCGGCCGGCAACACCAACCAGCCGATCGGCTTGGTTTGGGGCTGGCAGTCGCTGGTTGGCGGAGGCCCCCTCACCTCGCCGCCGCTCGATGCCAACTACGTGTACAAGAAAATCATCATCTTGCTGTCGGACGGCTTGAATACCGAGGACCGCTGGTACAATCGGCAATCGTCGATCGACACCCGCATGCTGGAGACCGGCAACGGCGCCGGCACCTGCGCCAACATCAAGGCCGCCGGTGTCACGATCTACACCATTCAGGTCAATACCGGCGGCGATCCGACCTCGTCGCTGTTGGAAAACTGCGCCAGCTCACAGGATAGGTTCTACCTTCTGACCCAAGCGAGCGACATTGCCGGCGCCTTCGACTCGATCGGCACCGCCTTGACCAAGCTGCGGCTGGCCAAATAGACACAAAAATAGACGCACAAAAAATACCGGTCGCGCCCATACTTACGATTTGAAGCTTGTTCGATCCCGGTTTGACGCTTGTTCAAGCGAACGCGACCACCACGCATTAACGAGCACGTACGCAAATCTACGGCCGCGCACCCCCGGCGAGTTAACCAATGAAATCGCGGACAGTCTGACTTTGGCGGCCCGAATGGGCTGCCAAGCTTACCCATTTCGGTTGCTTTTGACCGGATTCAGAAACCTGTGCTTTAGGCGGCGCTCGCTATCAGCGTATCCGGGTTCAATCGAATTCGGTGATCCGCCATGCACACGATTTGGGTGACGACTTGGGCCACGTTTTGCAGCACGCTACGCCGGTTCGCCGGCGCGCGCGAAGGCAATATCGCCGTCATATTCGCGCTAACGCTGCTGCCCGTAATCGCTTCCGTCGGGGCGGCCGTCGATTACAGCCGCGCCAATTCGGTCAAGGCCGATTTGCAGGCCGCGCTCGACGCCACGGCTCTCATGCTGTCGAAAGAGGCGTCGACGGATACCCAGAACGAGTTGCAAACCAAGGCGCTCGCCTTTTTCACGGCCACTTTCAACCGGCCGGGCAGCCAGAACTTCAACATCAGCGCCAGCTTCGACAATAGTGTCGGTTCGACATTGGTGCTGAACGGCTCGGTCGACATCCCGACCGATTTCATGCAGGTGTTCGGCTACGACACCATCACGGTCACAGGCTCGTCCACGGCCAAGTGGGGCACCACGCGCCTACGCGTCGCTTTGGTGCTCGACAACACCGGATCAATGAGTTCGTCCGGCAAGATGGACGCGCTGAAGATTGCGACGACGAATCTGCTGAGTCAACTCAAGGGCGTCGTCAGCACCGCTGGTGACGTTTATGTCTCGATCATTCCGTTTGTCAAAGACGTCAATCTCGGCTCCGCCAACTACACGTCCAATTGGATCGACTGGAGCGAATGGGACGCCAACAACGGCAACTGCAGCGGCTACAAGAACTACACCAGTTGGGGCTCGCCCAAGAACAAGTCGACGTGCCTGGCCTACAACGGCGCCTGGACGCCGGACAATCACAATAATTGGAACGGCTGCGTCGTCGACCGCGGCGATTCCAGCGGGCCGAACACCGGCGACTACGACACCAACGTGATCTCGCCCTCCACCAGCATCACCGCGACCCTGTATGCCGCCGAGCAGTACTCGTCGTGCCCGCAAGCGGCCTTGGGCCTAAGCTATGACTGGAGCGCGATGAACAGCCTCGTGTCCAACATGCAGCCGGCCGGCAACACCAATCAGGCGATCGGCCTGCAACTGGGATGGCTGTCGTTGGTCGGCGGCGGGCCGTTCACGGCGCCGATGCAGGACCCCAACTACAACTACCAACAGGTCATCATTCTGCTCACCGACGGTCTGAACACCCAGAACCGCTGGTATACCAACGAGAGCAAGATCGACGCGCGCGAGCAGATGACCTGCGACAACATCAAGGCCGCCGGCGTGATGCTCTACACCATCCAGGTCAATACCGGCGGCGATCCGACCTCGACGCTGCTGCGGAACTGCGCGACCTCGTCGGACAAGTTCTTCCTGTTGACCTCGGCCAACCAGATCTTGGCGACTTTCCAGGCCATCGGCACCACGTTGACCAAGTTGCGGGTTGTGAAATAGTCCGCCGCCACCCGAAAGTGACCACAACGCCGAGCTTTCTTCGAACGCACCAACCAGGCGTTAATAACGGCCGGCGTCAGGACTGCCGCTGCGGGGCGACCTGCCCGCCCCGGATTAACTATTCAAAGCCTTGATATTCGGCGCGTTTCAAGGAAATTCGGCCAGTTTGGCTTACCGAGAGCCTCGATCTTTCATTATATCGGTATACGAGGCCTTTAAATCCGAGGCCTATGACGGCAGCCGAACTCAAACGTATTCGGTGAACCGCCATGTCGATCCTTTGGACAAAGTGCTGCAAGACGCTGCGGGCGTTTGGGCGCGCGCAAGAAGGCAATATCGCCATCATTTTCGCGATCCTGCTGGTCCCCGTGATCGCTTCCGTCGGGGCGGCCGTCGACTACAGTCGCGCCAACTCGGTAAAGGCGGACCTGCAAGCCGCGCTCGACTCCACCGCTCTCATGCTCGCGAACGAAGCGGCAAAGGACACCTACAATCAGCTGCAGACCAACGCGCTCGCCTATGTAAAGGCAACCTTCAACCGTCCCGGCACCAAGAACATCACCGTCGGCGCCACCTACACCAACTCGGCCGGCTCGTCCGTGGTGGTGAACGGCTCCGTGGCCGTGCCCACCGATTTCATGAAGATGTTCGGCTACGATTCAGTTGTCGTTTCGACGTCGTCCACGACCCAATGGGGCACGTCTCGGCTGCGCGTCGCACTGGTTCTCGACAACACCGGATCGATGAGTTCGTCCGGAAAGATGGACGCGCTGAAGACCGCGACCAAGAACATGCTGTCCCAGTTGAAGAGCGCCGTCACCAATACGGGCGACGTCTATGTCTCGATCGTTCCGTTCGTCAAAGACATCAATCTCGGCGCCGCCAACTACACGTCCGATTGGATCGATTGGAGCGACTGGGACGCCAACAACGGCAGCTGCAGCGGCTACAAGGGCTATGGTCACGGCTCGCCCAGCGACCAGTCCACCTGTAACAAACATAGCGGCACTTGGACGCCGATGAACCACAGTAACTGGAACGGCTGCGTCGTCGACCGCGGGAACTCCACGGGGCCGAGTTTCAGCGACTACGACACCAACGTCGTCGCGCCGACCACCTCCATCACCGCGACCCTGTATGCGGCCGAGCAGTACTCTTCGTGCCCGCAGGCGGCCGTGGGCCTCAACTACGACTGGAGCGGAATGAATTCTCTGGTGGACAGCATGCAGCCGGCCGGCAACACCAACCAGGCGATCGGCCTCCAGGCCGGCTGGATGTCACTGGTGGGCGGCGGTCCCTTCGCCGCACCGGCGAAGGACCCCAATTACACCTACCAGCAGGTTATCATCCTGCTCACCGACGGCTTGAACACGCAGGACCGCTGGTACACCACTCAGAGCAAGATCGACGCTCGCGAGCAGATGACCTGCAACAACATCAAGTCCGCCGGCGTCACGCTCTACACCATCCAGGTCAATACCGGCGGCGATCCGACTTCGACGCTGCTGCAGAACTGCGCGAGCTCATCGGACAAGTTCTTCCTGTTGACCTCGGCCGACCAAATCGTGACGGCCTTCAACGCGATCGGCACCAATTTGAGCAAGCTACGGCTCTCCAAATAGGGCCGAGAGCCACAACACGCAAAAGCCCGGCCTCACCGGCCGGGCTTTTTTTTTCAACAGACAGCGACGCTACTCAACGCTACTCAACGCTACGCAACGCGTACAGCGACCTACTTCGCCTTGCCCATCATGAACTCGAACGGCTTGTAAGTTTCCTTGGCCAGATCCGCGTACATTTCGCCGATCTTGGAGGCCTCTGCCATGAACCCCTCGTAGGCGGTCTTGGCGAATTCGGTCTGAACTTCGATAACCTTGTCGAAGGACTTGACGCCGAACAGCTTCTCCAGCGCGGCCGTGCTGTCCTCGAAGGCCTTCTTGGAATAGTCGGCCACTTCCACAGCGATCGCCTGCGCACCCTTCGACAGCGCACCCATCGATTTCATGGTCGTATCGACATTGTCCTTGCTAACTTGCTGCAGGTCCTCGAAAGATTTGATCATGGTTCCCTTCCCGGCCCGCCGAAACGGCGCCAATTAGCCAAGTACTCTTGTCCCGGGCCCTTCCCAGGGCAGACATGATTATTTATAATGCACTGCACAAAAAATGTCAAAGGACATTTTGCAGCGCAAAAAAGGGCAGTTGCTCCAGGGATTTGTATTAATGATATCTAAACCCCGTCCCTTCTATTGTCATAATTTAACGCGATGCAGCGCTATGGTTGCCCTCGAATCGTGGGGCCGGGTCGGCGCTGGTTGGACGCTGACAAGAGGGGTTGGGGAGAGCTGATGTTGCGTGGGGGAGCCCAGGTCCGGCGCGGTCTGCGCTGGGGCGCCTTAGGACTAGCGACCCTTTTGGTCGCGACCGCTATCACCAACGATGGTGCGGATGCGCGCCGGCGCCGCCACCATCATCGCCACCACGTCGTCCGCTATCAGCCTCCCAGCGCCTCCATCGTTGTCGACGCCAACTCCGGCAAAGTGATGGAGGAAAGTCACGCCGACGCCGCGCGGCATCCGGCCTCGCTCACCAAGATGATGACGCTCTACTTGCTGTTCGAACGGTTGGCGGCCGGCAAGATCAAAATGTCCACCGAAATGCCGGTGTCCGCCCACGCCGCCGCGATGGCGCCGACCAAGCTCGGGCTCAAGCCGGGAGAGACGCTTGAGGTCGAAGACGCTATCAAGGCGATCGTCACGAAGTCAGCCAACGACGCGGCCGTGGTGGTGGCGGAAGATCTGAGCGGCAGCGAGCTCACCTTCGGGCGCATGATGACCGCCAAGGCGCGTGCGCTCGGTATGATGCACACCAATTACCACAATGCCTCCGGACTGCCCGACGACCGGCAACTCACGACAGCGCGCGACCAGGCGATCCTCGCGCGCGCCTTGCAGGACCGTTTCCCGCAATATTTTCACTTCTTCTCGATACGCTCGTTCGTCTGGCACGGACGGGCGATGCGCAACCACAACCACCTGCTCGGCCGCGTAGCCGGCGTCGACGGGATGAAGACCGGCTATATCCGCGCATCCGGCTTCAACATCGTGGTCGATCTTCACCGCGCCAGCCGTCATCTTATCGCAGTCGTCTTCGGCGGCCACACGGCGCGGGCGCGCGACGCGCGGGTGCGCAGCTTGATCGACAAACATATCCGTCTCGCTTCGACCACCCGCACCGCCCCGATGGTGGTGGAGGGTTGGAAGACGAAGGAACTCGTGGCCAAGCTCCCGACGCCGGCGCGCGACCCGCGCGATGTCGTCCAAACCGCCTCGATACCCGAGCCCGGCTCCACCGCACCGATCAAACCCAACCGGGTCAAGACTGTCACCGTACAGCCGGCGACTATGCGCACCGCCTCGCTGTCGGCGGTGCCTTTGGAACCTCGTAAACTGACGCCGGCGCCCTCCGCAAAGGTCACCACCGTCGTCACCCTCAAGCGCACCAAGCTGCCGCCCGACTTGCCGGCGGCGACCGCCGCCCAGACTCCCGCCAAAGTCCCCTCCCATGTGAGCGGACGCCTGCCGGAACAGAAGGTCGCTTCCGCCGCCGACGACGTGCCCCTGCCGTCAACGGCCAAGGCGAAGGGCGGCTACATGATCCAAGTCGGCGCTTTCGACGACAAAAAAGAGGCCGAACAGCGCCTAGTGGCGGCCAAGTCGAAGGCCAAAGACCAACTCATCAAGGCCGATCCGTTCACCGAAAAGGTGGCAAAAGGCTCGAAATCGCTTTACCGCGCTCGTTTTGCCGGCCTCGATCGGCAGCAAGCGGAAATCGCCTGCAAGCATCTCAAGCGCAGCGACATCCCCTGCCTGATGCTCAAAAATTAAGAATTAACGATCTGCCTCTAGTGTTGCGGAGGTGAGCCCCGGCGACGGGAGCTGGCCCTTGGCAGCGATACGCGCCGAGAGAACAACAAGAACGATAACGGGACCCGCGTCGACGGAACAGGAGCCGCTGATGGTGACGTATGAGTACGGAGTACATCAGCGATGGCGGCGAAGAAGGATTTCCTTAGCCTCATTGATACGGGCAGCAAGGTAAGACGTCCCCCCCTGGTCGGGATGGAATTTCTTCATCAGCGTGCGGTGCGCGCGCGTGATGAGGTCGGGGCCAGCCCCGGGCTCCAGGCCAAGGATCTGGTAGGCCTCCTGTTCGGACATTTTGCCGCTGGACGCCGCAACGCGCCCCGAGTTCGCATCCGCATGCGCGTGCTGACGCCAGCGGGAATCCCGGCGGTCAAGATACGCCATCAATAGCGCACGGCTTTCATCGTCGACTTCGCCTAGAAGACCGATCAGGCTTTGGACGTCGAGCTGTTCGAGCACCGCGCCTTGATGATGTCCGGCCAGCACGCGGCCGCTCATGCGGCCGCTGTCGTGATCAAGCTCCATTTCGAGATAGGCCGAGCGTACGCGCGAGGTCTGACTGCTGCTCTTGCGGGCGCGGCCGGCGCGCGGCCCGCCAAACGGCATCCAGCCCAGCAGGCCGAGACCGAATATGCCGAGCGGGATGGCGATACCGACCTCCCCGCGCAGGCCTAAGAAGGCGGCAAAGCCGAGCGCGAGCAGGCCGCCGGCGGCCTTGGTGACGCGCGCGCCAACCCTCGGATCGACCTTGGAAACGACGTTGAGTGCCCACAAACCGAGCACCAGCGCCACCAGACCGAGAAGCAAGGCCGGCATTAGCGAAGCTGCGCCAATAGATTCTGAACGCCGCGGCTCTGACGCGACGACAACGCCTGCAGCGCCTCGATGCCGCCGGCAGCATAGGCGGCGACCGCGCGCAAGAGCTCGCCGAGCTCTTGCGCGGCGCCGCTGTCGAAGCGGCCATAAGCGCCGTGGGTAAGCCGCGCAACCTCGCGATACGCGTTCTCGGCAACCGGGTCATGGCCCTCTTGGAACATGAAGGCGCGCACGCCGAGCAACCCGAGTTCGCCAGCGACGGTGCACAGGTCGTCGATCTGCTCCTCCATGGCGTCGCCGACAAAGACCAGAGCTTGCACGGCTTTGCGGCCATGTTCGTTGCGAGCGTGGGCGAGCACGCGGCCGATCTGAGTTCTGGCCGCCGCGGCAATCGATCGCACCCATGAGTTTGGCGAGCTTGTCGCTACCAGCCACCCAGCCAGAGGCGCGGCATTCGTCGCGGCCGCGAAAATAGACGAGTTGAATGTCGAGGCCGCCGACGCTTCCCGCCTCGCGGAACATGTCGGCCTGCAGCGCACAAGCCACGTCCCAGGTCGGCTGCCGACTCATGGTGGCGTCGAGCGCGAAGACCAACCGCCCGCGCCCGCCGGCCGTGTCGGCGGGTCCGAGCGCGCGCACGCGGTCGACGAATTCAGCAATTTCCGGCCGCGATGAGACCGGCGCTGGCTGGGAACGATCTTTGCTCATGAGGGGAAGTCTATACCTGATTTAGGCCGAGCACGCGCAACATCGCGCGCATCGGGAGCACCAAAACGTGACCATATCCGCAAATGGGGCGACGCGGATAATCGGCAAAGGCCCGGCCGCGACCGTGAATACGTGGAAGCTGTCTCAGGCGAGAACGTCCTGGATTCGCGGCGGCGCGTCCATGACCGAACACCATTCGACGCGGGCGGCACGGCGGCGGCCGCTATCGGACAGCGGCAGGTGCAGCGCGTTGAGCAGCGTGACTACTTCCTCGCGTGCGGTCAGGTGCTACATACTCGGCCGGGTGCCGAGGGTGTTTACGTTGAGAGCGTCGAGGGCGGTGAGGCCGCGCGGGAAGAATTCGCGATAGACCACGCGCTCGGCGAAGCCGCCGACGAATTGGAAGCCCATGCGCTTGGCGAGCTCAGAGAACCCCTCGCCCATCAGCCGCATGTTGCGCTAGCCGAGCGCCGACAGCCGGTTGTTGATAACGATCCAGTCGATCATGCGGCCATCGACAAGGCGACGCTGGCGGCGCGCCTCACGCACCATTTTAGCGTTACGGCTTTCGCTGGTGACGACAAAGCTGGTCGGGTTGAGCGTGGCCAGCACGTCGAAATCAAGGAAGCTGTCGTTGAGCGGCGCGACCAAGGTGTCGGCCATCGAATGAGCAAGCCGTATCAAATAAGTGTCGTTGCCGGGCGTATCGATCACCAACACGTCGTGGCTATGCTCGATGCGACGACTGCTTTCGTAAAATTGGTGAACTCGCGAGCCTCGTTGGCTTCTACCGAGCCGGTCTCGCCGCGCGCGATGCAGTAGTGGGTCGGCAGATCGAGATCGATGCAGGCGTGGGCGGCCCAGGCGCGCCGATTTTCGATGCAATGGGTAAAGCTCCGCTGACGGCTGTCGAGGTCGATCGTGGCGACGCGCTGGCCGGCTTTGAGCAATGCAACGGCGATAAGGAGCGCGGTGGTCGACTTGCCCGAGCCGCCCTTTTCATTGCCGAGCACAACGACGTGGGCCGCCTGAGGGGCTCTTGAAACGATTCGATCAGCATGCCGCGACCTACTGACTAAACAAGTTTCAGAATTTTCTTGGCTTTCAGTCAAGCTTGCCGTTGCTTTAACTATTAACCCCGCGTGGTCGGATAACTTCCGATTTGCTAGTCCTATGCCCGCTTTATGCCCACCAGCCGACAAGGCCCCCACCCTATGGCCAACCGCCCCCCGGTGACGCGCACGGTGCCTGCGCTTCGCCACGCGCTAGATCCCTATCGTCGTACCGGTCGCTCGATTGCCCTCGTCCCAACCATGGGCGCCCTGCACCGCGGCCATCTGGCGCTGGTGCGCGAGGCGCAAAAACGCGCCGACCGCGTGGTGGTATCGATCTTCGTGAATCCAACCCAGTTCGCCCCGCACGAAGACTTCGGCAGCTATCCGCGCCGCTTGGCCGCCGATCTTAACGTCTTGCAGGAGGCCAAAGCCGACTTGGTTTGGGCGCCCTCGGCCGAGGTCATGTACCCGGAAGGTTTCGCCACTCGTATCGAACCGCTCAGCGGGCCCGCCAAAGCGGGTCTCGAGGACACCTTCCGCCCACACTTTTTTGGCGGCGTCGCGACGGTCGTGACCAAGCTGTTCCTGCAGGTCGCTCCCGATGTCGCCCTATTCGGACAAAAGGATTACCAGCAGCTGCGCGTCATCACCCAAATGGCCAAGGATCTCGACCTACCGCTCAAGGTCGTGGGGATGCCGACGGTACGCGAGCAGGACGGCTTGGCGCTCTCCTCGCGCAACGCCTACCTTTCAGCGAACGAACGCGCGGCGGCGCCGACGCTCTACCGGGTGCTGAAGGAAAGCGCCGCGCGCGTCAAGAACGGCGCCGGCATCGAGCGCACGCTCGCCGCCGGCCGCAATGAGATCGAGGCCGCCGGCTTCCGGCTCGATTATCTTGAAGCCCGTGATGCGCTGACCCTCGAGCCTGTGCGCTCGCCAGAGTTCGGGCCGGTGCGACTGTTGGTGGCCGCGACCATCGGCCGAACCCGGCTGATCGATAACCTGGCGGTGTGACCCCTTACAAAAGCCCCAGTTCGCGCAACTCACGCCGCATCTGCTCCGGCATCTTATCGGCGCCGGGCGCGGCGCGCGCTAGGTCACGCGGCGCTTCCTTGGCTTCGAGATAACGCCAACCCTGGAACGCCGCGCGCGGGCGCGGCTCGACCAACACCACCTTGCCGTCGAGCACGACCTGGCAACGTCTGATGCCGTCCTTGCCGGTGGTCGGGCGGATGGCAAGGATGCGCTCGCGGCACATGATCTGGCCCTTGATGACCCAGTAAAGCGAACCGCCGTCGGTGAGTTCCTCCGCGCGCTTGGGCACCATGCGCGTGGTGTGGATGTGCTCGGCCTTCTGGCCGCGCTGCTTCTTCTCTTGCAGCTTCTGCTTGATCCAATCCTTGAGGTCGGCGACGGAATCGCAGCCGACACAGAGCTTCACGAGATGGAGCGGCATTCCACGTAAGTCCACGCTTAAGACGCCAGTCGGAGCCCCTCCATAGCGCGCGCGGGTGCGCAGGAAAAGCCGCAACCGGACGTTCTGCACGGGGCCGTGCATTCACGCGCGATCGGCTTTATTGTCGCCGCAAAAAGCAAGGAACGCCCATGGACGCCGATGCACCCCGGGTATCCGCGACGCAGATCGACGGATTTGACCTGCGCGCGTTGCCGGACGACTTCTATATCGATCCCTTCCCCTACTACGATGCCCTGCGCAGCCAAACGCCGATTCGGCGGCTGCCCGACGGCAGTTATCTGCTGACCCGGTTCAAGGACTGTGAAACGGTCTACAAGGACACGACCACTTTCAGCTCCGACAAGAAGGACGAGTTCAAGCCGAAATACGGCGACACGCTCATTTACGAGCACCACACCACCAGCCTGGTGTTCAACGACCCGCCGCTGCACACCAAGGTCCGCAAGCTCATCCTCGGGGCCATGAACGCTAAAGCAATCGCGGCGATGGAGCCGGGCCTCGTCCGACTCGTCGAGACTCTGCTCGACCGCATGGCGGAAAAAGAAGCAAACGGCGGCATAGTTGACCTGATCGCGGACTTCGCCGCCGCCATCCCGGTCGAGATCATCGGCAATCTGCTTGACGTGCCGCATAGCGACCGCGGGCCGTTGCGCGGATGGTCGCTGAAGATATTGGGCGCGCTGGAGCCAACCATTTCGCCAGCGCAACTGGCAGAAGCCGACGACGCAGTACGCGAATTCCTCGCCTATCTCGAGGTGCTGGTGGTGAATCGCAAGAAACGTCCCGCCGATCCGCAAAGCGACGTGCTCACGCGCTTGCTCGGCGAGATCGACGGCGAGCGGCTGACGCACAAAGAGCTGTTGCAGAACTGCATTTTCATTCTCAACGCCGGCCATGAGACGACGACCAACCTGATCGCCAACGGGCTGGTGACGCTGGCGCGTTGGCCGACGGAAAAGCAGAGGCTGATCGCGCAAGCGGAACTGACCCGCTCGGCGATCGAGGAGATCCTTCGCTTCGAAAGCTCCAATCAGCTCGGCAATCGGGCAACCTCCGTCGACGCCGAGATCGGCGGCGTCGCCATGCCGAAAGGCACGCGCATCACGCTGTGCATCGGCGCCGCTAACCGCGACCCGGAGGTGTTTGCCGAACCGCACGTCTTCCGCGTCGACAGAACCCCGAACCGGCATTTAGCCTTCGCCAGCGGCCCGCACCAATGCGCCGGCCTGGCGCTGGCGCGGCTGGAAGGCAAGATAGCGCTGGAGTTGTTCCTGAGGCGCTTTCCGAACTACCGGCTCGAAGGCACGCCCGAGCGCTCGCGCCGCGCGCGCTTCCGCGGGTTCAACCGGATTCCGGCGACGCTCGGCCGCGCCGACGCGGCCCGTACGACCGCGTGAGCGGCCGGTCGTTGCCCGCTATTGCAAGCCCCTATTGCAATTTGACCGCCAAGGCCGATGATAACCGGGAAAATTGACGCAGGCGCAGTGCGCCGAGGGGGAGCCATGAAGAAAATCGCCGCGCTGCTTGTCCTGACGGTGTTTGCGGCCGCGCCGGCCGCCGCCGCGCCGAAGAAAAAGCCGGCACACAAAAACCCGCAACAAATGACCTTCGACGAGGCCATGGCGTACAACAAGAAGAACCTGAGCTTGGTGGTGCAAGGGCTTCCGTTGATCCTGCCGAGTTGGTCGCTGCCGATCTATTTCGGCATGCAGAAGGACGCTGACGAGCCAAAGCACGGCAAAAGGAAGAAGCACTAACCGTCGCGACGGTCGCGCATGCGCTTAGGTTTGCGCCGGCGCTGCCTCGATCAACATGATCCTGGCGCCCTCCGCCACTTGAGCGCCGGCGCTGACGGCGATTTCGGCGATGGTGCCGTCGATGGGTGCCGTCAATGTGTGCTCCATCTTCATGGCCTCGACGATGGCGACGCGCTCGCCGCGCTCCACGTGGGTGCCCGGCTCGACCAGAATGGCCAGTACCTTGCCGTGCATGGGTGCGCGCACGAGGCCGCCCTGCCCCCGTTCCCCTGCGTGATCGAGCGTTAAATCGCGCAAAGTCACCTTGGTCTGGCGGCCACGGCGCAGGACGTAGACGGCATCGGCGGCGGCAATCGCCACCGCGTCATCAGCGGGCGTTTCGCCATCAACCGAGACCGCGGCGCCGGCTGGACCGTATTCGACCTCAGCCACCAGAGTCTCGCCGTCGGCGACGATGGGCAGCGCCAAGCGGCGCGTACCGGAAAGCTGGAAGCCGCCGGTATCATCCCAAGGTGACGGCGGCGTCTCTCCCTCGCACGCATGCTCGGCGGCAACGTGCCCCTGCTCGCGCAGCAACAATTCATGAGCACCGGCGGCGGCGGCGGCGCGGTCGGGACCGAACGGCGACGCGTTGAGCTCGTCGAGATGGGCGTCGATGAAACCGGTATCGAAGTCGCCGTTGCGAAAGGCATCCGCGCGCGCGAGCGAAGCCAGGAAACCTGCATTGCTGCGCGGACCGGCGACGACGGTCACTTCGAGCGCGTTCGCCAGCCGATTGAGCGCTTCGTCGCGCGTTGTGCCATGCGCGATCAGCTTGGCGATCATGGGATCGTAGAATGGCGTCACGGCGTCGCCCGCGATCACGCCACTATCGACGCGTAATCCTTCGCTTTCTGGAAAGCGCAGCGCTATCAGTTTGCCGGTCGACGGCAGGAAACCGCGCTCTGGATCTTCCGCATAGAGGCGCGCTTCGACCGCGTGGCCTTCGAACCGGACCTGGTCCTGCTTGAGCGGCAGCTTTTCACCGGCGGCAACGCGGAACTGCCACTCGACCAGATCGAGGCCGGTGACGCCTTCGGTCACCGGATGTTCGACCTGCAGCCGCGTGTTCATCTCCATGAACCAGAACCCGCTGGCTTTAAGACCGCCCGCGCCGTCGGCAATGAACTCGATGGTGCCGGCGCCCTCGTAGTTGACGGCCTTCGCCGCGGCGACCGCGGCTTGACCCATGGCGGCGCGCAAAGCCGCGCTCATCCCGGGCGCCGGCGCTTCCTCGATCACCTTCTGGTGGCGGCGTTGCAGCGAGCAGTCGCGCTCGCCGAGATGGATGACACTGCCGTAGCAATCGCCGAACACCTGGAATTCGATATGGCGCGGCGCGCTGACATATTTCTCGATCAGCACGCGGCCGTCGCCGAAGGAAGATTGCGCCTCACGCATGCACGACGTGAGCGCGTCGTCGAAATCGGCGTGGCGTTCGACGCGGCGCATGCCCTTGCCGCCGCCGCCGGCGACCGCCTTGATCAGCACGGGATAGCCGATCTCGTAGGCCTTGCGTTTGAGGAAGGCTGCGTCCTGCTGCTCGCCGTGATAACCCGGCACCACCGGCACGCCTGCCTCTTCCATCAGCGTCTTGGCGCGGTCCTTCAACCCCATGGCGCGGATGGCTTTCGGAGACGGGCCGATGAAGGCGATGCCGGCGTCAACGCAACTTTGCGCGAAGTCGGCGTTCTCAGATAGGAAGCCGTAGCCGGGGTGAATGCAGTCGGCATGCGACGCCTGCGCCGCGGCGACCAGCCTCTCGCCGATGAGATAGCTTTCCGCTGCCGGCGCGGGACCGATTTCGACCGCTTCATCCGCGTGCTTGACGTGCAGCGCGTTGCGGTCAGCCTCGGAATAGACCGCGATGGTACGCAGGCCCAGCCGCTTGGCGGTGCGCATAACGCGGCAGGCGATCTCGCCGCGATTGCCGATTAGGACGGACGTGAACATCGGGGCCCCAGGCGCTCGCGGCGATCTTCCTTGCGCATGATCCTTACCAAAAACCGGTACCTGCTTTCGGGATCATGCGCTAGCGCGTGAGTTGGAGCGGCGGGCCCGGCTCTTGCGGTTTCTTCTCGCCTTCGTCTTTGTTCTTGGATTCCTTGCTCTTCGATTCCTGGGCGGACGGTTTGGCTGTCGCGGCCTTGCCCACCTTGCGCCGCTCAAGCGCGGTCTTCTTGGCGGTGTCCCGCGCAAGCTGGGCGGCGACGTCCTTTGGCAGCTTGGGCTCCGCATTCATGATGCTGACGGCCGGAATAGAGTCGGCGGAAGGAAAGTGCCAGCGTGACGATACCGGTTTGTGCGGTGCCGCGGCGCCGGGCGGTGTCACTTCGGCCCGCGCCTCATCCGCCGGTGACTTGCCCGCTTGCGGCAGAGATGTGCGCGCGGCTTCGTTCACATTCGGCACGGCAGACGGCAGCGCTGAAACCGCCGGCCCCTTGGCCGGCGCGGGCGCACGCCAACTGGCGGCGTAACGGGAGACGTATTGTTCGAAGATTCCCGCCTTGAGATTGGCTTTCAGCGCGTCTGCGTCATCGAGCATGGCGAAAACGGCACACTTCGTGGCGGTGCAGCCGTCGCGCTGGGAGAGCACGTGGGCGGCGATGCCGTAACGATCGAGCCCGACGGCACGGCGGGTCGAGGCCAGTGGCGCGAGCGCGCCATTGTCGCCGTGTCTGGCGAGCGCATAGGCCTCGCGCAAGAGATCAATGCGCGCGCTCATATAGGCGACCGCGGCGGCGGCGGTCTGCGGGTTCGCGAAGACTTTCTTTTCACAGGCGTTGCCGACGGTCTCGCCCGACGTACCGTCGACACAGGGCAGCACGGAGCCGGGCGCGAGCGCGGTTTGCTCGAGCGCGGCTGCGCGCGCCAGCAGCGTCTGTCGTTCCGCCGCGCGCTCGTTCTCACCCAGACGATCGAGCACCGCCAATACGGCAAGTACGGCCAGCGCCAAGGCGGCGGCCGGCAGGACGAAACGCGATAACGATACCCCGTTCATGAGCGTTTCACGCGCCTCCCGCAGAGCTGACGAAGCCGCAATGGCCAAACGCGTAGTAGTGGTGGCGCGACACCAACTCGGCGCGGCGTTCGGCGCGAACCATCATATCCTTGATCACGTCGCGGGCGACGCGGCCTCCGATGGTGCAGATCGGCATGACGGATCCCCAGCGGCCGTGGCCATAGGCGCCGCGACCCTGGAAGAAATCATATCCGATGGCAAAGGCGAAAGCGCGGCGGCCGCGCCAACGGCGGCGCTCAGGCGCGGTCGAGCTGGCTTTCCTTCGCCACGCGCTCGAAGGCCTCGCCCGAGCTCTTGATCCGGTATTGGTAATCATCGCCTTCAGAGGGTAGCAGCCGAACGACCGTGTAGCTGCCGGTCGCGGCAGCGCGACCGAAGGTCGGCGAGGTGTAATAGACCGTCTCCCCCACCCGATATTTGTGAGCGCGTATCAGCGCCTCTTGGGTGGCAACCGGCTGCATTGGCGGGCTCGCCGTGCGGATCATGGCCGCCGCCGCGGCAAATTCGGGAGCGAGGCTCGGGGTCCCCGCCGTTTTGACAGCCTTGGTCGCTGCCTTGGCCGTCGTTTTGGACGATACGGCCGCTTTCGTCGGTTTCGTGGCTTTGGTGGCCTTGGCGACTGGTCGCCGCGCCGATTTGGCCGCCTTGGTAGCGGCTGCCCGCGGGCTCTTGGCCGTCTTTTTGGCCGTCTTGGTGGTCTTTTCCGTGGTTCGCCGGGCGGTCTTGGTGGACCGCCGGGCGCTCTTGACTGCTTGCGTGCTCATAAAAGCATTTATAGCAGCTTATTTCGTTCGCGTACTAACTTTTTTGATCAATAAGTCAAGTTAATTCAGTAGGTTGTGCCGGCGGTTTCTAGATACCAACATGCCCTCAATGCGCCCGTCCGGCGCGGAGGTTGGAGAACCCTTCGATGGCCAAAAGCACGTTCTTTGGGCTCGGTCTGGGCGCCGGCACACCATCCTCGGCAGCCATAAAGGTCCTATTTGCCCGGCCGCCTCGCCCGGCCCCGGAGGCCCACGCCTAGGCTGGGTAACCGACCCCTTCCCGGCTTTCCGCGGCGCCGATCAGCGCCCTATCTGCTCGCGATGGCCCGCCCTGAGAGCGTCGGCAATGGCACGACGATCCATTTGGGTGCCGTCGTCGCCCTCGATCAATAAGGGCGTGCGCCCCTCGTCCTCCACATGACGCGACCAGGACAACGCCTGGTCCATGGAGGTGAATTCCTTGAACAGCATTTTTTGCTTGGCGAGCGGAGAAATCTCGTCCGATCCCCTGGGACCGCTGTAGACGCGATAGCGCATTGGTCCACCCTCCTCTCCCTCATGTCACTCATGCGGCCTGCTGCACTGCAAAATACGCCGCGGTCGCTGCGGCGAGCGGCCATGATAGCCGTGGCCCGGTCTTTGACGTTTGTAGGTTAGTCAACGCGGGAACGAGCGCCCCGGTTCCCTCACCCGTGGCCGTCGCCGGACGCCGTTGCTATCGTACTGGCACCCGCTGGGGAGGACTCCGGATATGCAGGCTGCCTATTACAAACAAAACGGCGCGGCGCGCGACGTGCTGCACGTCGGCGAGGTGGATACGCCGAATGCCCTCACTGGCGAGGTACGGGTCAAACTCGCCACCTCGGGGGTCAATCCTTCCGACGTGAAATCCCGCGAAGGCATGACTCGCAAAATCGCCTGGCCGCGGTTGATCCCGCAGAGCGATGGTGCCGGTGTCATCGACCAGATCGGCGACGGCGTCTCGCAGACGCGGCTGGGCGAGCGGGTCTGGGTGTGGAACGGCCAATGGCGACGCCCATTCGGTACCGCAGCGGAATACATCACACTGCCAGCGGCTCTCGCGGTGCCGCTCCCCGAACGGGTGAGCTACGAAGAAGGCGCCTGCCTCGGCATCCCGGCGATGACCGCGATCCATGCGGTTGCGCTGGCGCCGGTCGAGAAGGACACCACGGTGTTCGTCTCGGGCGGTGCCGGATCGGTCAGTCAATACGTCATTCAATTTGCCAAGGCGAAAGGCGCGCGCGTCATCACAACCGTGTCGTCGGACGAGAAGGCACAGGTGGCGCGAGAGGCCGGCGCCGACCACACCATCGACTACAAGCGCGAGGACGTGGTGGCGCGGATGATGGAAATCACCGGAAAGCGAGGCGCCGACGCGGTGATCGAAATGGATTTCGCGGCCAATGCCAATCTGCTTCCGGGCGTGCTGCGGCCCAAGGGCAGCGTGATCATCTACGGCACCGGCGGGGAAGCGACGGTGCCGGCTTACTTCTGCCTGACGCAATCGATCAAGCTGCAGTTCTTCCTGGTCTATGAGCTCAATGCCACCGAGCGCGCGCGCGCGATTGCGGGCATCAACGCGGCGCTCGAAATCGGCAAGCTGATCAACCGGGTGGCTAAGCCGACCTATGCGCTCGCCGACATCGCTGCCGCCCACGAGGCGGTGGAGCGCGGCACCATCGGCAATGTGGTCGTGACGATCTAGCGCGCGGCACGAAGGTGAAGCGAAGCCATGGCAGGCCCCACCGAAATCGCGGTCCGCGCCCGTAGCATCGGCCAGTTGTTCAATTCGCTCGATCCCTCGCCCTTCCGCGAGAAGGATCTCGACGCAGGCGTTGAGGAATTTCTGGTCCGCTGGGTGCGCGAACTGCCGCACGGCGCGCCCTTCATCATCGCCGTACATCTGCCACCGGAAGAAGCGGCAAAGCCTGACGCCGCACGCATCGGCGAGGCCTTCGCACACTATTTCCGCTACCGGGCCCGGATCGCCGAACAGGACCAGCGCGAGCTGTTCCGCGTCGGTCGGCGATCGCTGGCGATCGGTGTCGCGGTACTCGCGGCGTGTCTCATGGCGAGCCAGACGCTCGCCAAGCTGGTGCCAAACGAGGTCGCGGCGCGCGTTTTGGAGGAAAGCCTGATCATCGTCGGCTGGGTCGCGAATTGGCGGCCGATCGAGATCTACCTCTACGACTGGCTACCGATCCGCCGGCGCATCCGGCTGTTCCAGCGGCTTGCCGCGGCCAAGGTGGAGGTGAAGGTGGGCTAGGACGCGACGGCGGCGTCTTTGAAGCCGGCGGCATCAAGCGCGCGGTAAACCGCACCGGACGTCTTGGCGTCGTCGAGCAACCGGCTCGCGAGCTTGAGCACCGCAGGTCGCTCGTTGGACACCGCGACGCGCTAGGCCAAGAGGTTGACGCTCGACGACGGGTTTGTGTCTCCGGGGGGCAATTTGCTTGACGCCGGATTGCTAGTGTCGCTGCTCTTGGCTGGATCGAGCCCCTTGGCGAACTCCTTCAGCGCACCGTCGAGAATAGTCACGGGCCGGCTATCGTGGCCCTGCGTCTTCCTAAAATCACCGTCGGGCAATTCGCCCGGCTTAGCGTTCGGATCCTTGCCCTGTTTGGCCTTGTCGGCATCGCAGCAGGTGAAGCAGACATAACCATTGACGATAGCGACCATGACATAACTCCCGTCGTGAGAAGAAGGCTAGGCAGTTATGGTAAATCAGATCTGAACAGAGCGCTCACGGCGCGATCACGGAGGCGTGAGAAACAATACCTTCGCTCTTTCCGAAGTGCCGATCTGCTTGCCGGCCGCGGCTACGGCGCGCACTGGATTACAACGCTCGCTACGGAGAGAAGCGCCTAGTTACCTGTGCGCGCAACGCGAGACGCGGCAAAATTATTTGAATTTGATCGGGCGCGAAGGCGGTTCAGAACCTCTCCACCCACGGGCGCAACTCGACCTCCCAGGTCCAGGCGCTGCGCGGCTGCTGCAGGACGTGCAGATAGGTCTGCGCGATGGCGTCGGGATCGAGCATCAAGTCCGGCTTGTCCGGCGGCTCCGGCCGGCGCGCGCTCTTGATGCCGCCGTCGATGACGAAATGCGCGACGTGAAGGCCTTGCGGCGCCAGTTCGCGCGCCATGCTCTGTGCCAGGCCGCGCAGCGCGAACTTGCCCATGGCGAAGGGCGCCGACTGGGCATAGCCCTTGATGCTGGCCGACGCGCCGGTGAACAGTACCGCGCCGTGGCCCTTCGGCAACATGCGCTTGACCGCCGCCTGCGCCACCAGGAAGCCGGCGAAGGACGAGACCAGGATCGACTTCTGCACCTCGGCGGGATCGAGCTCGAGGAACGGCCCGCGCGTGCGGTAGCTGGCGTTGTAGACGACGACATCGGGCGCAGCCGTCTTGTCGAGTTCGGCGAACAACTTGTCGACTGAGGCGCGGTCCGACGCGTCGCAAGCGTAGGTCTTCGCGTTGGTCTCTTGCGCCAACACGGCGAGATCATCGGTCGAGCGCGCGGCAAGTGTGATTTTAATGCCAGCTTTGGCGAAGGCGCGCGCGACCGAGGCCGACAGGCCAGAGCCAGCGCCGACAATGAGGGCGGATTGGTAGGTTTCGGACATCGTTATTCCCTTCGCTCGCACGGCTGCATCAATGTATCTTCGGCGCACCCCCGCGAAAGCGGGAGGTTCAGTGCTTGTAGCTCCTGGGTCCCCGTTGGAGCCTGTGCTCGGGCCAGCCCAACGGATCCGGCCAAAGGCCGGCCCGATGGTAAACTCCGGCTGGACCCGAGCACGAGGACGAGCGGAAATCAATTTCCGCGCCCATACCACATATCGCCGCATTGCGCGGCCGGGACGCCTTGTTGCACACCTGTCAAGCGAGCTTAAATCACATCCCGGAGAGCGTCATGGCACGGGTTCTGATTATTGGGGGCGTAATTTTGGTTGTGGCCGGGCTGTTATCGCCCTTCATCGCCAAGCTCGGCCTCGGCCGCCTGCCCGGCGACATCGTCATTAGCCGCGGCAGCGCCACGTTCTATTTCCCGATCGCGACGTCGGTTATTTTGGGCGTCTTGCTAAGCGCGGTGTTGTGGCTGTTGGGGCGGTAACCGTCACATCCTAAACACCCCGAACCGTGTCCCACGCACAGGCGCGTTGAGCGCCGCCGAAAAAGCCAGACCCAGCACGCGCCGCGTTTCCGACGGCGCGATAATGCCATCGTCCCACAGCCGCGCAGTGGCGTAATAGGGATTGCCCTCTTCGTCGTACTGGTCGCGGATCGGGGCCTTGAATTCGGCCTCCTCCACCTCCGACCACTTACCTCCGCCCGCTTCGATATTGTCACGCTTCACGGTAGCGAGGACGGAAGCCGCCTGTTCGCCGCCCATCACCGAGATGCGCGCGTTCGGCCAGGTGAACAGAAAGCGCGGGCCGTAGGCGCGGCCGCACATACCATAATTGCCGGCGCCGTAACTGCCACCGACGATCACCGTCACCTTTGGTACCTGGGCGCAGGCGACCGCGGTCACCATCTTGGCGCCGTCCTTGGCGATGCCGCCGGCCTCGTAGTCGCGGCCAACCATGAAGCCGACGATGTTCTGCAGAAACAAGAGTGGAATACGGCGCTGGCAGCAGAGCTCGATGAAGTGCGCGGCCTTGAGCGCGCTTTCGGAAAACAATATGCCGTTGTTGCCCAAGATTCCGACCGGCATGCCATAAATGTGGGCGAATCCGGTGACCAGCGTGGTGCCGTAGAGTTGCTTGAACTCGTCGAACTCGGAGCCGTCGACCAGCCGCGCGATCACTTCGCGCACGTCGTATTGCTTCTTGAGATCGACCGGCACGATGCCGTCGAGTTCAGCGACATCCAAAGCCGGCTCGCGCGGCGCCAGCAGAGGGATGTCCACGCGCTTCGCGGTGTTGAGATGGGAGACGATGCGGCGCGCGATCGACAACGCGTGATGATCGTCTTGGGCATAGTGGTCGGCGACGCCCGACTTGCGCGCATGCACGTCGGCGCCGCCCAGGTCTTCCGCGCTTACCACCTCACCGGTCGCCGCCTTCACCAGCGGCGGGCCGCCGAGGAAGATGGTGCCCTGGTTCTTGACGATGACGGTCTCGTCCGACATCGCCGGCACATAGGCGCCGCCGGCGGTGCATGAGCCCATCACGACGGCAATTTGCGGGATGCGCATCGATGAGAGCGTGGCCTGGTTATAGAAGATGCGGCCGAAGTGCTCGCGGTCGGGAAAGACTTCGGTCTGGTGCGGCAGGTTGGCGCCGCCGCTATCGACGAGATAGATGCAGGGCAGCCGGTTCTCGCGCGCGATCTCCTGCGCGCGCAGGTGCTTCTTCACCGTCATCGGGTAATAGGTGCCGCCCTTGATGGTCGAGTCGTTGCACACGATCATGCATTCGCGGCCCTCGACGCGGCCGATGCCGGTGATCAGAGAGGCAGCATGGATGGCGGCATCGTAGAGGCCATTAGCGGCGAGCGGCGACAGCTCCAGGAACGGCGAGCCCGGGTCGATCAGGTTCATCACGCGGTCACGCGGCAACAACTTACCGCGCGCCACATGGCGCTCGCGCGCGCGCTCAGGGCCACCTCGGGTGGCCTCGGCGCGCCGTTCGTGCAACTCCTGAACCAGCGCGCGCATGCGCTCGGCGTTCGCGCGGAATTCCCCCGCGTTCACATCGACGGTCGACGGCAAAATCGTCAAGCTCCCCTCCCCGATTTGCGGCGCAAGCGTGCCTTGGCGGACGCGCGAAGGCAATGGCGGGAACTTGGGTGGTCATTTGGCCCCTGCCCGCGCGCAAAGCGGAACACGGCGGCCCATGCGGCGTTGCTGTCGGCGTGAACGGGGCTGTTCGGGGGTGTCCAAAGGAGGCATCCCAATGAGGACGACACGACTGTTATCGACCATCGCGGCCACCCTGCTGATCGGCACCTGCGCCGCGGCGGCGCAGGGCATCAATGGGCAGGTTAAGCCGGAGCGCGCGCCTGCCGCTCAGCGCAATGCGCCGGCGGAGAAAATTGCGCCCAACATGCACGCCGGCGAGCGCGGCTCGGCCGAAACGACCGGTCAGGGCTCGACTCAGACGCTCAAGCCCGGCGCTGGCGGCAACGCCGGGCTGAATGAACACGGAACCGTCGGCGCGTCGCCGGAAAAAGGCGAATCGAGTGGCGTGAAGGCCGGAGAGAACGGCCGGACAAAGGTCGGAGACGAGGTCCGGGACAACAGCAAGACGGGGAACGATCATAACGCCGCCAAGAGCGAGCGCGGCAGCGAGCACGCCCAAGGCTCCGAGCGAAGTTCCAAAGAGGCGGCGCGCGAAGGAAGCAGATCCGAAAGCAAGAGCGGAACCACCGGCCAGGGTGCGGCCGCGGGCGCCAGCAAGCTGACAACGAAGCAGCGCACCCGGATCATGACCGTCATCAAGAGGCAGAAAGTCGAGTCAACGCACCTGAATATCTCAGTGCGTGTCGGCGTACACATTCCGACAAGCGTGCACTATTACCCACTGCCCCCCGAAGTCGTCGCGATCTATCCAGAATGGCGCGGCTACGACTACATCCTGGTCGGCGATCAGATCGTGGTCATCGACCCGGATGGCCGTGCGGTGGTCGCCATTATAGAAACCTGACGTTTGCCATCCCGCAAAAACTCGATGGGCGGCCGGACACGGATTCCCAACCGCCCATCTTGATTTAACCGGTAATTCCAAAAATCGCCGTGTGTTCCAGGAACACGGTTCCGCATAGTTCGTTAATCCAGTGTGCCGCGCCTGCGGCATAGATTTCACCAAGGAGGCGATATGAAGACACTCACGACCCTGACAGTCGCAGCAGCCCTGGCCGCCGGAATGTCGGTCGCCGGCGCGCAAACGTCGATGCAAAAGCCGTCATCCATGGACACGCACAACAGCACGATGAGCAAGTCCGCGTACACCGTGAAGGGAACCCGCGCTTACTGCACAAAGACCGCGACTGGCTCGTCCCTGAACTGTCAATACGCAAGCATGGCGGCGTGCGAGAAGGTCGCCAAGCCCGGCACCAAGATCTGCATGCGCAATCCGCATACCGGTACCACCGGCTCCGGCGTGAAAAAATGAAGTGAGCCAGTCCGTTCAATTCGCTTTCATGCAGCCGTGCCGGCCACGCGCCGGCGCGGTTTCTTTCGTGACGGCGCGCGGTTCCATCACAATTTTCGCTTTTGCACACCTGCAATGCGCAAACTTGGCCTCTTTCGCGGAACGCAAGCTTCCCCCTGGTGGTTGACCTGTCGAGCATCACACGAAGCATGAGGAGAACTTCGCGAATGGATAAAGATCGCATCGAAGGCGCCGCCACAGAAACCAAAGGCAAGGCCAAGGAAATCGCCGGCAAGGTAACCGGCGATAAGAAGCTCAAGACCGAAGGCAAGGCGGAGCAGGTGACCGGCAAAGCACAGAATGCTGTCGGCAATGCCAAAGACACGGTAAGGAAAGCCGCCGAAAACATATGACGGTTGGGCAGGCCTGCCGGATCAGAACGAAAACCCGGCGCTCAGGCGCTGGGTTTTTACATGGCTTTGCCGTCCTATTTTTATCGCCGTTTCCAATTGGCGCGCGCGCCAACGCATGCTTTGATCCGCGCTTCGCTGCCCCAAGCCCTCAACCCGCGAAGCTCAGCCTGCGAAACCACGATGTCCCGACGAACCGAGGTAAGCGCCGGGATCCTAGCCTTCCGCCGCCATGACAAGCGCCTGGAACTGTTGCTCGCGCACCCCGGCGGGCCCTATTGGCGCCAGCGCGACGACGGCGCCTGGTCAATTCCCAAAGGCATTGTGGAAAGCGATGATTTGCTCGCCTGCGCCAAGCGAGAATTCAACGAGGAGACCGGGCTTACCGCCGAAGGCCCCTTCGTGGCGCTAACGCCGCTGCGGCAGAAGAGCGGCAAGCTGGTGCATGCCTTCGCGTTGGAAGCCGGATTCGATCTTACCGGCTTTGCCAGCAACGATTTCGAGATGGAATGGCCGCCCAAGTCGGGCAAGCGGCAACGATTTCCCGAGATCGATCGGGTCGCCTATTTCGATCTCGCCGTCGCGCGGCGGAAGATCCTGCCCGGCCAGAAGCCGTTCATCGATGAATTGGTGCACCGACTGAAGGAAAAGCCGTAGGGCGGACGAAGGCGCGCCGCACGTGCCCGCCATACAGCTTTGAAAGGAGGCGGCGGGCTTCGCTTCGCTCAGCCCACCCTACAACCCACGCGTTACGCGCGCACCTCCTGTCTTTGGAAGACGATATAGCCGCCGACGAATAGAAGGATGCTTGCTGCGATCAGGCCGACAATCTGCGGCCAGGCGACCAGCAGGCTTTGCGACAGCGGCAACGGCGCCCCCATCACGGCGCCCTGCAACTGGCTGAGGTAAACCGGCCCGAGCGTACGGGTCGTCGGATGCAGGATCGCCAGCACGATCTCGCCGAACAAGGTGGACGGCGACAGCCGCGCCAGCATCTGGCCGGTGATCACCAGCCCCGCCTGATCCTGCGCCGGCACGATGGCCTGTGCGATCGCCGGCGCCAGCGCCGGCCAGATGAGGGTCAGGAACAGCCAGAGGCCGAGCGTTACCAGCGCCGCCGTTGCCGCCGAGCGGAAGATCACCGAGAACAAAATTGCAAGCGCCAGCCACACGCCGGCGTAGGCAATGGTGACCAAAAGGAACACGAATGCGCGTCCGATCTCCTCGCCGCCAGGCGGCACGCCGAGCATCACCAGCCCGAGTCCGATCAGCAGCAGCCATAACACGACAAGGCTGACCGTCAACGTCGCCAGACCGGCAATGAATTTGCCGAACAGCAAAGCGTCGCGATAGATCGGCTGCGACAGGATGCGCGACAGCGTGCGCCGGTTATGCTCGCCGTTGACCGCGTCGAAGCCGAGCCCGATCGCCATAAGCGGCACCAGGAAACCGAGGAACGACACGAACGACGGCAACGGGTCGCGCGCCGTGGTGAACAGGCGCAGGAACAGGAACGGGTCCTGCGCCGTAACATCGCGCACCTGGGTGATGGCGGCATAGACCGCAGCAAGCGCGACCAGCACCACCAGCCATTCGAGCACACGCATGCGCGCGCTGGTGAGATGGTCCGACAATTCCTTCAAGACCACCACGCCGAGTCCCTGGAAGGCCGATCCCTCACGCCGCATCACGCACCTCCTGCCGTTCTTTGACGGCCGCATCCTGGAAGTAGCGGGTGTAGATGTTCTCGAGACTCGGCTGGTCGAGCGAGAGTTGCTTGAGCCGGCCGCCGGCCGCCACCACTTCGGCCGCCGCCTCCGCGCGCATGTCGCGCTCGCAGGTGAGCCGCCAACGGCCATCCTCCGGCGCGACCACATTGCGCACACCCGGAAGCGCTCGCAGCCGCTTGGCGACGTCCTTGCCGCCATCGGCTTCCACTTCCACGGTAAACCCGCCGCCGAGCACCTGACGGCCGAGCTCGGCGACCGTTCCCATGAGCGCAATGTTGCCGGCATTGAACAGCGCGACCCGGTCGCAGACGCTCTGCACCCGGTCGAGCAAATGCGACGACAACAGAATGCTGACGCCGGAAGCCTTGAGCGCGCGGATCAGATCGAGCAGTTCGAGGCTGGCCTGCGGATCGAGGCCGTTGGTCGGCTCGTCGAGGATGGCGATGCGCGCCTCTTTCATCACGATCTCGGCGAGGCCGAGCCGCTGCCGCATACCGCGCGAGAAGGCGCCGACTTTCTTCTCGGCGACGTCGGCGAGGCCAACACGCTTCAACGCCTCCGCAATGCGCGTCTTGCGCTCGGCCTTCGAGATGCCGATCAGCCGCGCGGTATAGTGCAGATTGTCGGCTGCGGTGAGGTAATCGTAGAAGCCGACCTCATCCGGCAGGTAGCCGATATAGCGCTTGACCGCGAGCGGATCGCGCGCCGGGTCGTGCCCGAACACGCGCGCGGTGCCGCCGCTAATGTCGCTCAGGCCCAGCAGCATCAGGATGGTCGTCGTCTTGCCGGCGCCGTTAGGGCCGAGTAGCCCGAAGATCTCGCCGGCGGCGACGTTGAACGTCACGCCATTGACGGCGGTCGCCGTCCCATAGCGCTTGGTGAGGCCCTTCGCCTCGATGACCGGGGCACTCATCGCCGGCCGAACCTGGCAACGGCGCCGACCATGATCAGCAGCGCAGCGCCGATGATGCCGACACCGGCGATGCCCCACATGGTCGAGGTGGTGACGGTAACGCGGAAATTGGCGTTGCCGGTCTGGCCGTGTGAGGCGGCTGAAATCGAGGTGGCGTAATCGCCGGCGATCGCCTTGCTCGGCGGCTTGATCGTCGCCTGCACTTCCTTGTGCTGATTGGGCGCGATACGGGCGATGATCTTCGGGCTGAATGTGATCTTCCAACCATCCGGCGCGGTCGAGGACAGCTTGATGTTGTCGGCCGGCGCGGTGCCAGTGTTGGTGACGATGATCGGCACCGTGCTGTCGTTGCCGGCGGTGGCGCGCGCCGACAACAGGCCCTGGCGGCCGGAAATATCGAGCTTGGGCTGGCCGGTGATGTCGAGCTTGACGCTCGCTGTGGCGCTGGCGCCGTTGGCGGCGACTTTCACCTTCACCGGATAACTGCCGGCATCGACAGTGGTTGGCGGGCTGACCTTTAATTTCACGTCCTTGGTCTTGCCGGCGTCAACCGGAATGGCAGTGAGCTGTTGGGCGCCATAGGCCTGGGTGAACGAGGTGTCGAAATTCGACGGCGCGTCGGCGGCAAGGCTGACCAGGAGCTTCTTGCCGCTATCGTTCTTGATGGTCAGCGTATAGGTGAAATCCGAGCCCGCATTGCCGCGCAACTCGGGCAATTGCGGCGTCACCAACAGCTTGGCCGGCAACTGCTTGGCGAGGCTGACGTCGATCGGCAAGGTGATATGCGCGCTGGCGCCGTCGGCGCTGACGGTGAGCGTGTGACTGCCGATCTTGGCGTCTTTCGGAACATCCAGGCGCAGATTGAACGACACGCTGTCGCCGGTCGACGGCATCGCCGCGGCAACCGGCTGACCACCGCCGAGCAGCGTCGCCTTCCAGCCGGCGGGCACACCGGTAACCGCGAGCTTGAGCCGCTCCGGCGCCAGCCCATAATTGCGCAGCCGCAAATCCACCGTCGAGGTGGTGCCGGGCTGTACGGTCACGGCCGGATAATCGGTGATGAGGTAAAGGCCCTTGATGTTGGGCTGGTCGGCAGCAAAAGCGGGCGCAGCGAGCACGGCCAGCGCGACGATGAGCGCAAACAAGCGATTTGTCATGGTGGCAACCCCACACATACGGGGCGCCTATGGCCCCGCCAGAACGTCTCCCCCGAAACGAAAGCACGGCGTGCGCCGTGAAAAGATGCGACGATGGCGCTCACGATCTGACAAAAGTTTGGATCGCCAGCGCCGCGATCGGCCCCAGGGTTAATCCGCGCGGCCGAATTCGTCACGTCGAATTCGACAACATGAACTCGTTTTAATGTTCGTTGCTTAATTTCGTTTCGATGAGATGGGCACGCCGCGCACGAGCGGCCAATCCGGCTCGTTGTGCTGCATGATCCATGTCTCGTTCATCGCGGCGTCATACCATTCACGCCATGCGGGCAGCGCTATCACGGCCTCCATATAGGCGCGCGACGTGGCGTTCACTGGAATTCCGTAAGTGTGGAAGCGCGACACCACTGGTGCGTACATCGCGTCTGCGGCCGTGAAATCGCCGAACAAAAAGGGACCGCCCTGCCCGAAGCGCGCGCGGCAATCGCGCCACAGTGCATCGATGCGGGCGACATTGGCCATGACCTCTTCGCTCTGCGGGCGCGGCTTCGGCGGCAGCCACATATTCATCGTGCAATCGCGCCGCAGCGGCACGAAACCGGCATGCATTTCGCTCGCCACCACGCGGGCGTGGCTGCGCGCGCGCGAGTCCTTCGGCCATAGATGCGCGTCGGGGAAGCGGTCGGCGAGATGCTCGAGGATGGCGAGCGTTTCCCACACGTGCTCGTCGCCGTCGATCAGCACCGGCACCTTGCCGGCCGGAGAATATTTCAGGATTTCCTCGCGGCTGCCGGGCTCGTAGAGCGGGATCACCTTCTCGTCGAAAGGAATGCCTTTGACCTTAAGCGCGATCCACGGCCGCAGCGACCACGACGAATAGTTCTTGTTGCCGATGATCAAGGTCAACGCCACGGCAGAGACTCCCTATCATTTCCGGCACGCCGACCATGTTGGGCGTAGCGGCCAGGAACAAACGAATTCTTGTGATACCGGCCAGCAGCGACGTGAATGAAGGTTAGACTTTCTCTAGCCCTTCTTGGGCTCTCCCGGCGCAAGTTCCGGCAGATCGACGGGGCCGCCGGACTTCTTCCATGCGCTGAAGCCGCCCTTGACGTGCGCCACCGGCTTCATGCCCATGCGGTGCGCGGTCTGCGCGGCGAGCGCCGAGCGCAGGCCGCCAGCGCAGAAGAACACGTATTTCTTGTCCTGGGCGAACACAGGCTTGTGATAGGGGCTATCGGGGTCGATCCAGAATTCCAGCATGCCGCGCGGCGCGTGCACCGCGCCCGGCACCCTGCCCTCGCGCTGCAGTTCGCGGATATCGCGGATGTCGACCAGCACGGTATCGTTACGGTTCGCGAGCTTGATCGCATCCTCGATCTGCAGGGTTTCGATCTCGCGCTCGGCGGCCTCGCACAGCACCTTGTAGCCGTTGGTAATAGTCTGCGGCATTCAGCCCTCCTCAACGCGCGGTCCAGCCAATAGACCATGCGCAAACGGGAGCGCAATCTGGCAGAGCACCCGGTCAGGCTCAAGCCGAGGGTTGCTCGCCAGCGCTCAGACCGAGCCCATCAGCACCGCAACGGCTGCCACCAGCATCACCGCCAGCGTGGTGGCCACCACCGTGACGATCCGCTCGCTCCAGTTGGGGGCGAAAGCGTCGGTTCGTGAAGCCCGATCAGAAGGACCTGTGCGATGATTAGAGGCCAAACGGAGAGCCATGGACGATCCTTCCAGGATAGCGTTGATGGAGATGCGCGAGCACGCTGACGCGAACC
This sequence comes from uncultured Pseudomonadota bacterium, assembly GCA_963732895.1. Taxonomy (GTDB): domain Bacteria; phylum Pseudomonadota; class Alphaproteobacteria; order Rhizobiales; family Xanthobacteraceae; genus Pseudolabrys. Next base: position 229,327 of record CAVTBG010000006.1, read on the forward strand.
TGAGCGTCCGAATCGCCCCTTACCACTTAATGGTAACACCGATGGAAATAGACAATCAAAGCGCGAAAGTGCTAGTGGGCCGGAACAGGTCTCGGCAGAAGGCTGCTGGTGCGGCCTGTGAGCCAATAGGCGAACAGCCCGATCCATTCGTGCGCGGCTCTGTCTGATTCGCGGAGGCCGAGGCTGACCTCAAACGATGGCAGCAGGCGACCAAGGCTCAGGCTCGGCGGCGTTGTCCAATCAACCGGATAGGCCTCCACCGGAAAGCCGACGCGGCGGAAGCAACCGATCGCGCGTGGCATGTGGAGGGCCGAGGTCACCAGGAGCCAGCGCTGGCCAGGCCTCGGCTTGACCAGCGCCTTGGTGAAGGCGGCGTTTTCCGCCGTGTTGCGCGAACGGGTCTCCAGCGTCACGCGATCGCGCGCGATGCCGAAGCTTTCCCAAAGCGGGAGAACAAAATCGGCTTCGGGCGGCGCATTCGGAAACAAGGCCGCATTGCCGCTGGAATAGACGATGCGCGCCTTCGGATAGGCGCGCGCCAGCTTGGCCACCACAGTTACGCGTTCGGCCGCCTCGCTAAGTTGCGGCGCACCACGCGCCTGCGAGAGCCCCGGATCGATGGCCCCTCCCAGCACGACGATGCCGTCGGGCACGCCGCGCGCCGGTTTCCAGGGCGGAAACCGGCTCTCCAGCACGTGACCGAACAACAGTCCTACCGGCATGAAGCCCGCGACCGCGAGCAACACCAGGCCGGTCACGGCCAACCAGCCGCCGGCGCGCTTGAAACGCGTCGCCAGCAAGACCACGCCGGCGAGACCGAGCAGGATAAGGAAATTGGACGGCAGCAGCAGGCCCGCGACGGTCTTCGACAGGACGAAGAACATCAGCGCGTCTTCTTCCAGGCCTCGTAGCGCTTCTTGTTGTCCTCGTTGGGCGGATAGAGGCCCGGAAGCTTCTCGCCCTTCTCCACCTCCTGCACCAGCCAGGTCTCCATGAGTTCGTGCTCGGCACCCTCGCCCGCCACGAACGCGGCGAGCGTCGCCGGGATCACCACCGCGCCGTCGTCGTCGGCGACGATGATGTCGTCGGGAAAGATGGCGCAGCCGCCGCAGCCGATCGGCTCGTTCCAGCCGACGAAGGTGAGTTGGTTGACGGAAGCCGGCGCCGCAACGCCGGCGCACCAGATCGGCAACCCGGTACCGAGGATGCCGTGCTTGTCGCGCATAACGCCGTCGCTGATCAGCGCCGAGACCCCACGCTTGACCATGCGCATGCACAGGATGTCGCCGAAGATGCCGGCGCCGGTGACGCCCATGGCGTCGGCCACCACGACGCAATTTTCAGGCATGGCTTCGATGGCCGAGCGGGTGGAAATCGGCTTCGACCAGCTTTCCGGCGTCGCCAGGTCCTCGCGCACCGGAACGAAGCGCAAAGTAAAGGCCGGGCCCACCACCCGCTTGCCGGAAAAGCCGAACGGCATGGCCCCGGCCATCCAGGAGCGGCGAATGCCCTTCTTCAAGAGCATGGTTGTGATGGTGCCAGTGGTGATGTCTTTAAGCGCTTCGATGACAGCGGACATGGACGTTCCTTATGAGCGGTCCTGATGAAAAAGCGAGGCGCACCTTATCGCACCCGCAACGGCTCGCAAAAGCCAGCGGCCCGTCAGGCAGGCGTCAATCCGAGGCGGTCGTCGCGGCGGCGCATATAGGCGATGAGCGGCAGCGCCAGCAGCACCATCCAGGTCTTGCCGATGATCTGGCCTTCCAGGAATTCAAGCGAGCCGAAGGCCAGCCATAGGAACACAATGGAGTCGACTACCAGTCCCACCAGGCTGGAAGCCAGTACCGCCAGGACCAAGCGTCGGCGCGCGAGCGGCGTATAGACCGCGAAATCGGCAAACTCCGACAAGAGGAACGCCGCGGCCGACGCGATCACCAGCGCCCGCGGGGCCAAGGCGGCTGAGATGGCTGCACCAACCAGGATCGCGGCGATGCCGAAGCCCGCCCCCAGCCGCCGCTGCACCAGGTCGCGCAACACCAAGGCGGCGCCGATCATGAGCACGCCGGACGGCGCCATGATGCCGGGCGCCACCGGCAGCACACAGGGGCCGTCGACCACGCAGACGGTGCCGACGTGGCCGATCATCCAGTTGGCGGCCGGAATGGTTAGACAAAACAGGACCACGAAAATGCTGCCTTCGACGGCCTTGCGTTGATCGGTGCTCATTGCTTCTCGGTCTTCACTTCTTGATTTTCTCACTCATGAATTTTCTGAATCCTTGCGCCCGCAACCGGCAGGCCGGGCATTCGCCACAGCCATAGCCCCAGTCGTGCCGGTGCACGCGGTCGCCCAGGTAACAGCTATGGCTATCCTCGACGACAAGTTCAAGAAAGGGCTGGCCGCCGAGTTCCTCGGCGAGCGCAAAAGTCTCGGACTTGTCGCGCCACATCAGCGGCGTGTGGATGACGAACCGCTTGTCCAGTCCGAGACCGAGCGCGACCTGCATCGCCTTCAGCGTGTCGTCACGGCAGTCGGGATAGCCGGAATAGTCGGTCTCGCACATACCGGCGACCAGATGGCGGGCCCCGCGCCGGTAGGCGAGCGCCCCGGCGAAACACAGAAAGATGAGATTGCGCCCCGGCACGAAGGTGGTCGGCAGGCCATTGTCGTCGATCTCGATCGCGGTATCGCGGGTGAGCGCGGTGTCGGACAAGACGGCGAGCGCGTCGAGGGTGACCATATGATCGTCGCCGAGACGCACCTTCCAATCGGCGTTCATGGCCGCCATCTGCGTACGCAGCCGCCCGCGCACCGCCAGTTCGACGGCGTGGCGCTGGCCGTAGTCGAAGCCCATCGTCTCCACGCACGCGAAACGGTTGAGCGCCCAGGCGAGGCACACGGTAGAGTCCTGCCCGCCGGAGAACAGGACGAGCGCGGTTTCGGGGCTGATCGTCATGAGACGCCCCTATCATATTTTTCCGCCGCCCGTGCTAATGGGGGGGCAGGAAATGAACAGGGAAGCCGGAAATTATGGGCAAAGCCGACCATGGGATGATTGCCGTCGACAAGATGGGCGCCAAAGTGTTTTTCCTCGACCCGCAAACCTTCGCGATCCGCAAGGAGATCGGCGGCTTCCAGCGCACGGTGCACGAATTGCTTATCGTGCCGGAAACTGGCCTCGGCTATGTGCCGATCTATGGCGACGGCATCCACGGTCGCAATCCCAATCCCGGCCATACGCTGTGCATCTTCGACCTCGCGAAAGAGGAGCATCTCGGCGACATTGATCTCAGGCCCTACATCGCGCCGCATACGCTCAAGCTCGGGCCGGACGGGCTGATCTACATCACCTGCGAAAACAGCGCGGTGATCGCCGTGATCGACCGCAAGAACTCACACGGTAGTCGACGCCATCGGCTCCGGCACGACCAACGCGCACCGCATGATCATCTCGCCGGACGGCACGCGCATCTATACCGACAACGAGGAAGACGCCGAGGTGTCGGTGATCGACCTGCCCGGCCGCAAGCTCTTGGGCAAGATCAAGACGCCGCAGCCGCTCGCGGGCATCACCGTCTCGGGCGACGGCCGCACCGTGGTCGCGGTTTCCGACGGCGACCCGGTCGTGTTCCTCATCGACACCCAAACTGAAAAAGTGCGCGGGACGCTGCCGCTCGACGGCGTGCCGAAGCCGGCGCAGATCGCCCGCTACAACGACGACTTCAGCATGCTCGCCATCACCAGTTCGAACAGCGATACCGTCAGCCTGATCGATCCGACGTTCCGCTCCCAGACCGCGATCAAGGTCGGCCACCAGCCCATGGACATGGTCTACCGCGGCGACGAACTGTTCATCGGCTGCCAGGGCGACGGCTCGGTGCATGTCGTCGACATCGCCGCGCGCAAGTGGAAAAGCAGCTTCGCCTGCGGGACGGGATGCGAGTCGCTGGGGTTTTTTTAGGACGTGCGCTCATAGGTGCGCCGTAGAGCGCCGCGCGTCAGCGCTGCTTTGTCATTGAATGGGGACATTCGGTACCCAAACCGACGCGTCGGCCAAGGGCCGCTTGGGAACTCTCCTTTGCCCGGTCAGCCTGCGACATCGCCGCAAACGGCCAAGTCGCATCCAATAATTTCTGGACCCCGCTTGAAGCGCGCGTAATGCGCATAAGTGCGGTAGGGCCGCTCGAATCGTAGTGCCCCGCCGGTTGCGGCCGCGCGACGACCCAGCGACTCCTCGAGTGCATCGCGCGGGGCGACGTGAAAGAGCGTCAGCCAGCGCCGCAGAAGCAGGCGGAACGAGCGCGGCAGACGCTCCTGCGTGCCGAAGTCGACGATGTGCAATTCGCCGCCCGGCGCCAGCAACGTGACGGCCCGATCGATGACAGCCTGCCAACCGGGGATCATTGATAGGCTGTAGGAGATGAACACGCGCTCGAACCGCGTGCGGCCGAACAGCTGCAAGGGGTCGAATGCGGCGGCGTCACCATGTGCCACCCGCACGCGCGCCGCGATGCCGGCGCGTCCGATCTGCTCAGTGGCGGAGGTGAGCATTTCGGTCGATACGTCGATACCGAAGAAACGAGTGGTGGGATAGCGGCGTGCGGCCAACACCAGGTTGCGCCCCGTTCCACAGCCGATCTCCAGCACGCCGTCAAACGGTTTTGCATCCAGCCCTTCGATCAGCCGGTCACGCCCGAGCAGAAAATATTTGCGCGTGAAGTCGTAGATATGGCGCTGGCGCCGGTAAATGCGGTTCATCAGCACCGTCGAGGCGGTGACGGCAGCCATGAGTCATCCCGCGAAGACGTAAAGGTGAAATCCGCCATAGATGGCGGAGCGGTCGCGCGCGGCGCAGTGGCGCGAGGTCTCTGCCTCGTAGCGCCAGCGCTTGAGCAAAGTCTCGTCAAGGCGGCCGGGGAGCAGGCTTGGCTCAGCGGCCGTGCGGAAGATGACGCGCGCGCCGGACTTGGCGGTGCGGGTGATCTCGCGCCACAGCGCATTCAATTGCGCATCGGTCATCCAGTCCTGAGCGTCGAGCAGGACATAGCGGTCGATCGTCGCGTCGGGACGGCCTTGCAGGTATTCGGTGAAGGAGTGGTTGAGCACATCAACGCGATCCGCGCGTGCGCGAATGTCGTCGAAATGATCGGACCGCAGATACGGCGGCAACGGCCCCGTCCCGCCCCCGGCATAACTGCGCCCGAAGGCCTGCCAGGCAAAGTAATTTTCTTCGAGGCTGAAGCCGCAAGTCAGCCGCTCCACCCGCTCGCGCAGCACAGACGCCATGTTGCCGCCACCGGCCGCGGCCAATGACTCATATTGCGCAGGCGGAATGCCGAGTCCGTAGAGCGACAATCGTGTGGCCGTCGTCCAGCGCAGCAACTTCTCGTCGAACAATGGAGCCAACACAGTATCGAAATAGTTGCGCTGCTCGTCCATGTTCCGTGCGCGCAGGAAGTGGCCCAGGTCCACCCCGTAGAGCCGCGCGATCGCGTGCCCAACGCCGATGAAGCGGCCGAGCAAACCGTAACGATAGAGATTGCGCGAGAACATGGCGATGCGCCGCGCGCCCCAACTGAACGCGTCACGCCTTTCCCAATAGGCGCGCGTCTCTACATCGAGATGCGGCGCCAGGAAGCGCCAATAGGCGTCGATGTTTGCCTTCTCGTCGGCTTCGCCGAAAAAACGGTAGAAGGCGTCGCGCGTCGGCAGGTGGCGTGCCGCCGCCAATTTCAAGCGGTTGAGTGCCACGTGCGCCTTATTGAGATCGACGGCCGTGATACGTTCAGGATCGGCGATCAGGTAGGAGAGGATGTTGCAGCCGCCCGAGGCGATTGCGACCACGTGGCTGTCGGGTGTGATCGCCAGCGCCTCCATGTCGATTTCCGGATCTTCCCAGATTTGCGGGTAGACCAATCCCTTGAACATCCATGCGAACAGGAATTCGAGCGCGCCCTGGCGCGATAGGATACGGGTGCGACGGACGGCCTGGTTCAAGCGATCGTTGGGTGTCGGAATCAAACGGGCACTCGAATCGGCTGGTTAATCTGTCGGGGGCGCTTCTAGCGACCCTTCAATGATGATTTGATGACAATGGACGAAAGCCAAACGACTGCCGTTAGATAGGGTACCCCGCCGCAGTGCAGTCCCGATGAGCGACGAAAGCAATTTTGCAGCCCCGTGGGGACAGTGATTCCCGTGTGACGAAGCGAACCGCGACTACGACGAGTGGTCTCGACGTTGCCGGGACGAAAAATGCCCGGTTCGCGTCACCGGCTTTGCCAACGGCCCCTATTGCCCGGCGGACCTCTTGATGCTGCTATCGGACGAGCCGGACCCCAATTCTCGAGGCCGTGAGATGTCAATATTTCATTTATTTCGCGGGTGGTTGCCCGTCATGGCGACCGGCTTCCTTATGTCGAGCGCCTTCGGCCCCCAGGTGGCATTGGCGCAGTATCGAACCAATCCCGATTTGCTGCGCCCGCATTGCAAGACTGCAGATTTGCAGAAAGCCTTCATTGATCAGTTTGCACCCGGCAAAGAGCGACGCGTCATCATGGCTTTTGAGCACGATGAGGAATGCGCAGTACTCGACATGCCGGCAGCGCCGCAGAATGATACCGCCGACGCCGATCCAAATGCTTCTCATAGCGATGTGGTCTACGACGCCCGTTTCAGCAAGGACGGCAAGACCATCCTCTCTGCCAGCAAGGACGGCACGCTGCGCTTGTGGAATGCGGAGACGGGCAATCCCATCCGCAAGATCGACGTGCCGGGCGCTTCGCCAATCGGCAAAGATGCGTGGAAATTCCAAGTGCGCGCCGCAGCATTCGTCGGCGATGGGAGCAAGATTGCGGCGTCGAACGGCGAGAGTCCGGTTCATCTCATTGAGACCGCAACCGGCAAGGCGATCGTCAACATCCCATTCCCGGCCGATCTTGGCCGTGCGCCACGCTTTGCGACAACGGCAAAGGGGCTGGTATTCATCGCCGGCAATAGTGGGGACGTTGTCGCGTATGACACCGCCGCCAAGTCCGTGCGTTACCGGCTCAACGGCCGCGACGGTAGCGAGGATAACTCAGTGGCGGTCTCCGAAGCGGCCGGCCTTGTTGCCACCGGCACAAGGTTGAATAAGTCCACAGCAGTCGTTCGGCTTTGGAGGCTCGAAACCGGTAAAAGGGTTGACGAAGTTCCTTACTCTGCCGGGAGGCGAACGGCACGCACTCCAAGCGCAATGGCCTTTTCGCGCGACGGCGCGCGGCTTGCCGTTGCCTTCGGTGGCACGGTCGTTGTCTATGACTTGGCGAACAAAAGTATCGTGCAGAAGGTCATCACCCACCCTCTCTACCTTACCTTCGACGTCGCGTTCACGGCGGATGGCAAGGGGCTGTTGACTTGCCGCACGTATCCCGTGCTGTGGGATATCGCGAGCGGCAAGATCGTGCGGCGCTTCGGCCCGTTCACGGATCTCTGCCACTCAGTCGATGTCAGCCCGGACGGCAAGTACGCAGTCACGACGTCACTCGGTTCGGACTGCGAATTTGGGATATCTCGACCGGTGCATTCGTTAGGCGTCTCGGGCGAAACATGCGGCCACAGCACTGACGCACCAATCAGAGTCAGCACGGCGGAGGCACCACGTCATGGGCACGCCGGTATGGCCCCGAAAGCCGGCACTATGCGTCTGCGAGCACACGCCTCAATCCCAGTTCGGCGACCATGACCAGTCGACGATGCGGTCGTTGGCGCCGGAAAGCCCGTGGATCTCGCGCATTTCGGCATCCGACAGTTCGAAATCGAAAACGGCAAAGTTCTCTTCCAGCCGGTCGCGCTTGCTGGTGCGCGGGATGACCGAGATGCCCTGCTGCACCAGATAGCGCAGGCTGACTTGCGCCGCCGTCTTGCCGTGCGCCTTGCCGATCTTTTCGAGCACCGCGTTGCCCTTGGCGCCGCCGCGCGCGATCGGGCTATAGGCGACCAGCGCCATGCCGTGCTTCCTGCAGGCGGCAACCACCTTGTCCTGATTGAGGAAGGGATGACATTCGACCTGATCGCAGACCAGCGGCTCGGGCGAGACCTTGTTGGCCTCGTCGAGCAGCGCGACGGTGAAATTCGAGACGCCGATCGCGCGCGTGTACCCCTCCTCCTTCATCTTGGCCATGGCGCCGAGCGTTTCCGACAACGGCACACGCGGGTTCGGCCAGTGGATGAGCAACAGATCGATATGATCGAGCCGCAGCCGCGCCAGGCTCTGCTTGACCGAACGCTCGAGGTCCGGAGGCGACAGCAGGGTCGGCTGCACCTTGGTGGTGACCATCACCTCCTCGCGCAGCCCGGAGGCGCGCACGCCCTCCCCCACTTCGGCCTCGTTGTCGTACATCTGTGCGGTGTCGATGTGGCGATAGCCGATGCGGATCGCCTGCTCGACCAGGCGCGCGCAGTCCTGGCCGCGCAGCGCCCAGGTGCCGAGCCCGACGAGCGGGATGCGGAAGCCCTTGGCTTCGATAAAGGTATTCATTGCCGGTTCCTGCGGTTCATTGTGCGTCCGCGCAGCCTGAACAGCCAAGCCTGAATGCCACGCGGACGCGATAGTCGAGCAACGTCAGGGAGTGTCCCACTCCGGCGCGTGCGGCGGGTTGACCACGCGCATGTTGGTGGCGTTGAGCGCCTTCAGCTCCGCCATCTCGGCGTCCGACAGATTGAAATCGAACACCTCCATGTTCTCCTTCATGTGCTCGGGGTTGGCGGTGCGCGGGATGGCGCAGCACCCGAGCTGCACCAGATAGCGCAAGCTCACCTGAGCCGAGCTCTTCTTGTGCGCCTTGCCGATGCGCTCGAGCGCGTCGGCGCCCGGCACCTTGCCGCGCGCAATCGGCACATAGGCGACCACCGCCATGCCGTGCTTCTTGCTGGCAGCGAGCACCTTGTCCTGGTTGATGAACGGATGCACCTCGATCTGGTTGCACACCAGCGGCTCGCTGGTCACCGCCCAGGCCTCGTCCAACAGCTTGGTGGTGAAATTGGCGACGCCGACATGCTTGGCGCGGCCGTCCTTCTTGGCCTGGCACAGCGCCCCGACGCTGGTCTTGAGCGGGATGTCCTTGTTGTTCCAGTGGATCAGCAAGAGATCGACATAGGGCAGTTGCAGGTTGGCGAGGCTCTGATCGAGCGACTTGTTGAAATTCTCCGGCAGCAGGTTGTCCTGGCGCACCTTGGTGCAGATGAACACCTCGTCGCGCTTGATGCCCGACTGGTGCAGGCCCTCGCCGTTCTCCTTCTCGTTGCCGTAGGAAGCGGCGGTGTCGAGATGGCGGTAGCCCATCTGCAGCGCGGTCTTCACCGCCTGCACGCAGACGTCTTCTTTGAGGGTCATGGTGCCGAGGCCGATGGTCGGAATCCGGGCGCCGTGCGCTTCAACAAACTGCATTAGAATTTCTCCTTGGGGTCTTTTTCGGTCCCTTATCCGGGTGGAAACCGCCGGCGGGTGGCGGGAGAATGCCCCCTCGCCGACGGGCTGCCAACCGGGTGGGCTCGCGAAACGCGCGTCGGGCGGCGCCAGGGCCCACTGCGACGAAAAACCACGTAATCGTTTCTGCCAGGCCGAAAATCGACAGTACCTGGAGCCGCAAGCTTTTGGCGCCCCTTCTTACATTGGAATAATTCAAGACAGAGAAATTGCTATTGCATCAAAGGCTTTTAATGCTTTTGTGAGCAACGGTACCTAATAGTGGAAAGCAAATGCGCACCCTTGTGACCCTTGCCGCCGTCGCCGTCGCACTGTCCTTTGCCCCCGCCTGGGCGAGAGCCGCCGACTACACGCTCACCCTCAAGAACCACCGCTTCACGCCGAACGAGATCAAGGTGCCGGCCGACAAGCGGGTTAAATTGACCGTGGTCAATGAAGATGCCACCCCGGAAGAGTTCGATAGCGATGCGCTGAAGGTCGAGAAGGTGCTCGCCGGCAAGGCCAAAGGCGTGGTGCGCATCGGCCCGCTGAAGCCCGGCAAGTATCCGTTCGTCGGTGAATATCATGAAGGCACCGCCAAAGGCGTGGTGATCGCGGAATAGGACAAGATGCTCGGCGCGCTTATCATCGTTTTTCGTGAAGTCCTCGAGGCCGGCCTCATCGTCGGCATCGTGATGGCGGCCACCCGCGGCGTGCCCGGGCGCGGCCGCTGGGTTGTGGCCGGCGTGGCGGCCGGCATCCTGGGGGCGACCGTGGTCGCGGCCTTCGCCGGCGCGATCTCGGAGGCGTTTCAGGGCTCAGGGCAGGAACTGTTCAACGCCACGGTGCTCGGCGTCGCCGTCGTCATGCTGATGTGGCACAACGCCTGGATGGCCCGCCATGGCCGCGAGATCGCCGCCGAAATGCGCGAGATTGGCACGGCCGTGAGCGAAGGCGCGCGGCCGCTGACGGCGTTGGCCATCGTGGTCGGGCTGGCTGTGCTGCGCGAAGGCTCCGAAGTGGTGCTGTTCCTCTACGGCATCTTCGCCTCGGGCACCTCCGGCATATCGCTCTTCATCGGCGGGCTGCTTGGTGTGGCGGCCGGCGCGGCCTTCACGCTGCTCACCTACGGCGGCCTACTGGCCATCCCGACCCGTTATATCTTTTCGGTCACGACCTGGCTCATCGCGCTCCTCGCCGCCGGCCTCGCCGCGCAGTCGGTGCAGTTCCTGAACAACGGCGGCCTCTTGCTGGTGCTCGGCCGCACGGTTTGGGATACGTCCTGGCTGCTGTCGGAAGGCAGCCTGCTCGGGCGGCTGCTGCACACGCTGATCGGCTACAGCGACCGGCCGACCGAATTGCAGCTCGTGGTCTATCTCGGCACGCTGGCCGTCATGTACGTGCTGATGCGCATCGCGCGGCATCAGCCGCAGCGCGAACAGGTCGCCGTCTAGGTACTTTTTTCAGGAGGCCCGCTTCGCCCCGCCAAGGGCGGCGAATGCCGCTTCCGGCGCCTTGTCGATCAGCTTGAGCAGCGCGCGCGCCGGTCCGCGCGGCGAGCGCTTGCCCTGCTCCCAGTTGCGCACGGTCTCGATCGGCACTTCGATCCGCTCGGCAAACGCGGCCTGCGTGAGGCCGCAACGCGCCCGCACCTCGCGCACGAACCGCGCCGGATTCCTGTGATCGATTGTCTTTTCGGTGCCGTCGGGCAGGATTTCCACGATCCGCCCATCCGCCTTCAACCGCACCCGCATCATGGCCCTGATCCCCATTGCTGGCGACGTCGGCTTCAGGCCTAGCTGATTCGCGGCGAGGAGGGGTTAACGGCCATAGTCAGCCATTGGATTATTAGGCCATAGGGCTACTGCTTCATTGACCTGCTTGCCCTCGGGCTCTACCGCGTCTTCTCGAAAATCTCCCGCCCGATCAGCATGCGGCGGATTTCCGAGGTCCCCGCACCGATCTCGTAGAGCTTGGCGTCGCGCAACAGGCGGCCGGCGGGAAAATCGTTGATGTAGCCGTTGCCACCAAGACACTGGATCACCTCCAGCGCCATCCAGGTGGCGCGCTCGGCCGCGTACAAAATGGCACCGGCCGCGTCCTCGCGGGTGGTGCGGCCCTCGTCACAGGCGCGCGCCACCGCATACACGTAAGCTTTGGCCGCGTTCATGGTCACGTACATGTCGGCAAGCTTGGCCTGCACCAGTTGGAAGCGGCCGATCGGCTGGCCAAACTGCTGGCGGTCGTGCACATAGGGGATCACCACGTCCATACAGGCCTGCATGATGCCGAGGGGGCCGGCGGCGAGCACCACGCGCTCGTAATCGAGGCCGGACATCAATATGTTGACGCCGTTGCCGACGGCGCCGAGCACGTTCTCTTCCGGCACCTCGCAGTCGGTGAACACCAACTCGGACGTGTCGGAGCCACGCATGCCAAGCTTGTCGAGTTTCTGCGCCGGTTCAAAACCCTTGAAGCCCTTTTCGATAATGAAGGCAGTGATGCCGCGGGCCCCGGCGGTGCGGTCGGTCTTGGCGTAGATGACCAGCGTGTCGGCGACGGGGCCGTTGGTGATCCACATTTTGGAGCCGTTGAGGATGTAGCGGTCGCCCTGCTTGTCGGCGCGCGTGCGCATCGACACCACATCGGAGCCGGCGCCTGGCTCCGACATCGCCAGCGCACCGACATGCTCACCGGAAATCAGCTTGGGCAGATATTTGCGCTTCTGCGCCGCGGAGCCATTGCGGCGGAGCTGATTGACGCAGAGGTTCGAATGCGCACCGTAGGATAGGCCGACCGCGGCGGAAGCACGCGAGACCTCCTCCATCGCCACGCAATGGGCGAGATAGCCGAGCCCCGCTCCGCCCAACTCCTCGTCCACGGTGATGCCATGCAGGCCGAGCGCGCCCATCTCGGGCCACAGGTCGCGCGGGAATTTGTTGCTGCGGTCGATCTCGTCGGCGCGCGGAGCGATCTTCTCCTGCGCAAAGCCGCCGACCGTCTGCCGCAGCATGTCGACGTCGGACCCGAGGCCGAAATCGAAGCCCGTCCAGCTATTGGGAATCATAGGCGCAACTCCGGGGACGCCAATAAGGCGCGGTCAAAGCCGGACTCTATATTTTGCCGGTCAAGCTGTCAGCGGCGTAGCGGTGGCCGTGCCGGGTTCGCTGCCAGGCAGCCGGCCCTGTTTCAGCATGCGGTCGATCGCCTTGGCGGGCGCGGGCCGCGCGAACAGAAAGCCCTGCATCTCGTCGCACCCGGCGAGCCTCAGCAGGACGCGCTGCTCTTCGGTTTCCACGCCCTCGACCACCACCGTCAGTCCAAGCGCGCGGCCCAGCGCCACGACAGCCTGGATGATGACCCCACCGTTGGCGCTTTCGCCGAGCGCCGTGACAAAGCTGCGGTCGATCTTGAGCTTGTCGAGGGGAAAGCGCTGCAAATAGCCGAGGTTGGAATAGCCGGACCCGAAATCGTCAAGCGCAATGCGCACGCCGAGCGCGTGCAGGTCTTCGATACGCTTGAGCATCTCATCGGGATTATCGATCAGGACGCCTTCGGTGATTTCCAGGATCAGCCGCGACGGAGAGACGCCGCTTTCGGCGAGGGCCGAGCGCACGAGGTCGACAATTCCGCTGCCGCGCACCTGCAACGGCGACAGGTTCACCGCCACGTCGAGGCCGGGCCAGCGCTTGGCCTCTTTCAGCGCCCGGCGCAGCACGAAGGCGCCGAGTTGGTCCATCAGGCCCATCTGCTCGGCGACAGGGATAAAGACCGCGGGACCGATCCGCCCGCGCGCCGGGTGTGTCCAGCGCAGCAGCGCTTCCACGCCGAGCACGCGGGCGCCCTGCGCCGACACGACTGGCTGGTAATGCAGTTCGAGCTCATTGGCGCTCAGGGCGCGTGGCAGCTCGCGCTGAATGAACCTCTCCTCGTCCGACACCGTGTCGATGGATGCATCGAACCCGACGATAGTGCCGGGGCCCTTTTTGGCGGCTTGGCGCGCCGCCAGTTCGGCGCGGCGCGTGAGCTCGCCGCGGGTGGCCGCGTGCTGTGGCGCCTGAGAGAAACCGGCATGGGCGCTGACCCGCACCACTGTGTCGACCCAATGCGGGCGCGCGATGGCGTTGACTATCTCGCGCATCATCGCCTCGACGTCGAAGTCCCGCGTCGCGGTCACCGTAATAACAAATTCGTTGCTGCCAATGCGCCCGCACATGGCGTTCGCGGGCAGTGTCTCCTGTAGCCGCTGGGCAATCGCGGCATAGAGCTCATCACTGGCCAGCACCCCCAAAGTGGCATTGATGTCGGCCATGCCGTCGATGCCGATCAGGCCGAAGGTGGTCACCTCCTCGGGCCCTCGTTCGGCCAGCGCGAGATCGAGCAGTTCCAACGTCTTGGCGTGGTTCGGCAGGCCGGTCAGCTTATCGCGGTCGGCGGCACGGCGCGCCATCTCTTCGCTTTCCGCGAGTTGCCGCCGCGCGCGCCGCAACTGCCACAACGAAAACCCGGCGAAGCCCACCAGCGCGGCCGCAATGCCTGCGATCAGCGGGATCAGCCGGCCCATCGTGTGCGTCATCGGATGAGTACGTTCCCAGGTGAAAAAGCCGGCGATACGGCCCCGCCCGTCTATCACCGGCTGCATTTCGCGCACGCCCGGTGCCGGGTCGGTCTCGAAACGCAGCCCCTTCAGGCGCGTGCTCTGCTCCACCATGCGCAAGAAGCGCGGATCAATTCGCTCCGATTTGCCGAACAGCGTGTGGAATTCAGTGATAGCGCTGCGCAGGGACGCGCGCTGATCCGACCACAGCCGCTCGTCACTCTGGTGCGCCCAGCCGTAGCCGAGACCAGCGCACAGCAAGGTGGCCCCCAGCGCCAAGACCGCAAGCAGGACGATGAGACGGGACGCCGACAGCAGACGCAGGGTATGCGCGCGCGAAGCGCTCGTGAGATCCTGCATGGCATCAGCGCGCGGCCGGCGCAGGCTCCTCAGGGACAACATGGGCATCCTGAGCTTGCCGCCCTTTGCCCCGATCCTGGCTTGGCCGTGCACGATGACTCCCCCGCGCCAGTCTGCGGTCGCGTAACTCAACGCATAGGGGAGCAGGCTTAATGTCAGGTCAGCAAACAGAGTGAACGAATTGTGACCTGGCAAAAAAGCACTGTTTTTGCTTGTTGTTTTGCGGCAACGGAAAGTTCTTGCTCTTAAACGGAGGCATAGTTGGGCGTTTTTTTCGGACCGCGTCAGCGCAGCCCGAACCACAACGTGGCGATACTCAGGAAGGCGAAGAAGCCGACCACGTCGGTCACCGTGGTCACGAAGGGACTCGATGCAACCGCCGGATCGATCCTCAGCCGATAGAGGCCGAGCGGGATCAGGATGCCGCCGAGCGCGGCAGCGACCAGGTTGCAGATCATCGCCAGCCCGATGACCACGGCCAGTCCGGGCACGCGGAACCACGCGTATGCGACCGCCCCGGTGATAACCGCAAAGGCGAAACCATTGACCAGGCCGACCATCAATTCGCGGTTGATGATGCGCCAGGCGTTGGCGTCGTTGAGATCGCGGGTCGCCAGCGCGCGCACGGCGACGGTCATGGTCTGGGTGGTGGCGTTGCCGCCCTGGCTCGCTACGATTGGTGCAAGCACGGCCAGCGCGACCATCTTCTGCAATTGCCCTTCGAACAGCCCCAGCACGGAGGACGCCAGGAAGGCCGTCGCGAGATTGACCAGCAGCCAGTTGAAGCGGCCGCGGGCAATGGTCCACACGGTGTCGGACAGCTCTTCGTCGTGGGTGACGCCGCCCAGCGCCTTGATGTCTTCTTCGGCTTCCTCCTCGATCACGTCGGCGATGTCGTCGAAGGTAATGACGCCGACCAGCCGGTCATTGGCGTCGACGACGGGTGCTGCGACCAGATCGTAGCGCTGGAACAAGCGGGCGACGTCTTCCTGGTCCTCGTCGGCGCGCACGCGCCGGCGCTCCGGTTCCATCAGTTCAGAGACGGGGATCGGCCGCTTGCTGCGCAGCAGCCGGTCGAGCGGTACTGCGCCGAGGAAGCGCCCGTCATCGTCGACCACATAAAGCTCGTAAAAGCGTTCCGGCAGCTCGGCTGTTTCGCGCATGTAGTCGATGGCCTGACCGACAGTCCACAAGGGCGAGACCGCGATGAACTCATCCTGCATCCGCCGGCCGGCTGAATATTCCGGGTAGTTGAGGCTACGCGCCAGTGCCGCACGCTCGGGCGCGGGCAACTCACGCAGGATCTCGGCCTGCTCTTCATGCGGCAGGCTTTCGAGGATCGTCACCGCGTCGTCGGATTCGAGATCGCGGACGCCTTCAGCGACCGTCTTGGGCGGCAATTCGTCGAGGATTTCCTCGCGGACCGTGTCGTCGACTTCAGTGAGCGCGGTAAAGTCGAAGTGAAGGCCGAGCAGTTCGACCAGACGCGGGCGCTGCTCCGGCTCAAGCGCTTCGATCAGGGCGCCGAGGTCCGCCTCGTGGAGATCACCGGCCAGTTGGCGCAATGCACCGATGTCGGCTGCTTCGATCGCGCGCGCGACGTGCTCGACGTAGTCGGCGCGAACCGCGCCGTCCTCTCCCCGCAACGACGGAGCGATGGTCTTCTGGTCGAGCATGCCGGTCCTCGGCGCTGGAGCATAATGGGCCGCTTGTACGCCCGCCCCCGCAGGCGAGCAAATGATTAGCGCATAAACATCGCGGGATACTTGCGGACGGAAGGCGGGCGCGCTGAACTGTCGCGCCCGCCCAGAGAGTCTCCCATGTTTCGCATTCTCGTTGCCGCCGCGATCTGCATGCTGCTTCCTGCCGCCGTCGCGGCGACACCCTGCCCTGGCAACCCCGCAGCGCTTGGAACTGAGCGCGTTATGACGGTCGATGCCAAGAGCACGCCGCGGGTGGGCCATAAGCAATTCCCGCACACCCTGCCGCTGGCCGACAAAGAAATCGTGCTCACCTTCGACGATGGCCCTTGGCCGACCACAACCCCGAAGGTGCTGGACGCGCTGGCGCACGAATGCGTGCGCGCGACCTTCTTCCTGGTCGGCCGCAACGTGGCGGCGCATCCGGCGCTGGCCCGGCGCGAACTCGCCGACGGGCACTCGATCGGCCATCACACCTATTCGCATCGTCTGCTCAACCGCCTGTCGCTGGCCAAGGCGGAGGCCGAAATCGAGCGTGGCATCACAGCCGATAATTCGGCGCTCTATGGCCGGCGCCGCAGCGAACGGCCCGCGCGGTTCTTCCGTTTCCCCGGCTTCGCCTCGAGCCCAGCGCTACTCGACTGGCTGGAGGCGCGCGGAATCGTGGTATTCGGGGCCGACGTTTGGGCGAGCGACTGGAATCCGATGACGCCGGAATTCGAACTAAAGCATCTCATGCGCCGCATCGACAAAGCGGGGCGCGGCATCGTGCTCTTGCATGACACCAAGGCGGAGACCGCCCGCATGCTGCCGGCCTTCTTGCGCGCGCTGAAGGCGAGCGGTTACCACATCGTCCATGTGGTTCCTCCCGAAAGTTCGCAACAGGCCCGGCGCGCCATGAACTGACCCCCTGACGCTTTTGCAGCGGACCGGGCAACAACTCCCGGTTGGCCGCCATCGCTTTTTTAGGTAACGCCAAATTCCCCAATGTGCTCAAATGCGTCTCGGGGAAAGGAGGCCCCCGCCGGAGCATAAGCCGGCGGGCGCCGTCAGGGGTTCGGGGGGACTAGATGCGTGGCGTTGCGTTCGTTACGCGCGGCCTGATGGGCGGTGCGATCTTGTGCTGCCTGTCAGGTGGGTTGGCGCTGGTCCGGGCGCAGGAAGCGCCTCTCAAGACGGCCTCGCTCTCGAAGACGGCTCCGGCATCGGTAACCGCACACGCCCCGACCGCAACGCCGGCCGCCATTCCCACCGAGCCGCCGGTCTCGAAACAGGTCGCAGGGAAAAAAGACTCCTGCCGAGGGGTCATTGGGACGAGCCGAACCGTTGTCGCCGATCCGAACGCCCCGCAGCGGATCGGGCTCATGCAATATAAGACCTCGCTACCGCTCAACGACCATGAGGTGGTGCTCACCTTCGATGACGGTCCCGTGCACACCTACACGCCACGCGTCCTCGACGTCCTGGCGGCAAATTGCGTGAAGGCCACCTTCTTCCTGGTCGGCCAGCAGGCCGCCGCCTATCCGGCCCTGGTGCGGCGCATCTACAACGAGGGCCATAGCATCGGCACCCACAGCGAGCATCACCCGCTCACCTTCAATCGTATGACCGAGCCGGCCATCGCCCGCGAGGTCGGCGAGGGCATCGCGGCGGTCGAGGCCGCGGTCGGAAACCCGCGCGCGGTGGCGCCGTTTTTCCGCGTCCCAGGCCTGTTGCGCAGCAGACGGGTCGACGCTTACCTCGCCGGTCGATCGCTGATAGTCTGGAGCGCTGACGAGGTCGCCGACGACTGGCATCACGGCATCACGCCCCGGCAGATCGTACGCCTAGCGATGCGGCGCATTGCGGGGCGCGACCACCGTGGCGTGCTGCTGCTACACGACATCCATCCTGCCACCGCTGACGCGCTGCCGATGCTGCTCGCCGCGCTGAAGGCGCACGGCTACCACATCGTGCATGTCATCCCGGCAGGCGCGCGGCCGAAATCGGTGCCGCCCTTGCCAGCAACATTGGTCGCCCATGCGCACCCGCAACCCCTCAAGCACCACCGGCACCTGGGGCACGTCGCCCGCCAGCGGCGGATGGCGAACCGCCGGCGCCGGGCACACCGTGCGCAGCCGGCGCACGCCCAACTCCTGAGCGCGCTGGCGCACAAGAAGCACCGCCCGTACGCCGCCGCCCGCGACGCAGCCGGCACGCTCGGCTGGTAGCCTTTCTGGCGGTACGCTAACTGGCTGCGAGGCTACTCATGTCCTGCCGGCCGGCGCTGGAGCAGATAGTCAAAATGCCGAAGGTTGAGCCGCGTTTGAACATTTGTATTGTCGGCCATACCGACAATGTCGTCGTACGGGTGGCGCAATAGCACCATCAATGCAACGCCGCCGCGGCCGCCCCGATCAAGTGAATTCGCCGAATAGCTGCACTATGCTTTCATCCGGAATCGACCGTTTCGATTCCGGGTTCGGCCGATACCGAGCAACGGTCTCAGGAGGCATTCATGCTGCGCTCGCGATGGCGCGCTATCGCCGCGGCGCTGTTAACAGTGGTCGCCTTGGCCATCGCCGCAACGGCGGACGCCGCCACCCTGCCCTTCCACCCTTCGGCAAAACAGGGCCTGTTCCTCGACGTCAGCGACATCCATTTCGATCCTTTCGCCAGCCTGCCGCACGACCAGCCTCAGCGGCGGGCCGCCTTGCACAAACTCATCGCAGCACCAGTTGCGCGGTGGCAGCGCGTCTTTCGCGCCTTCAGGAACCAGGCTTTCCCGCAACGCGGCAAAGCCGACACCAGCTACCCGCTGTTCATGTCGATGTTATCCGCCGCCAAGGGCATGATCGGCGGCGATGGCAAGCGGGCACGTTACGACTACGTGCTCAACACCGGCGACAATCTCTCGCACGGTTTTCGCGATGCGTTCCGCAAGGCCGGCGGCAAGGAGAGGGACTACCGGCGTTTCGTCATCAAGACCCTGCGCTTCGTCGACCGCATGTTGAGGAAAAGCTTTCGGAGCGCGCCGCTGATCTATGCCCCCGGCAACAACGACGCGGTCTGCGGCGATTACAAGGTGGCGCCGAAAAGCCCAATGCTCGCGCAGATCGCGCGCGACCTGCCCGTCGTCGCCCACAACCGTCGAGCACGCCGCGACTTTGCGGTCGGCGGGTATTACGTGGTGCCGCATCCGACTGTGCCGCAGCACGACATAATCGTGCTCAATTCCGTGTTCTGGTCGATCAAGTACAAGGACGAATGCGGCAAGACGGCCGGCGGTCCCGGCGCCATTGAACTCGCCTGGTTGAAACGGACGCTCGGGCGGGAAAAATCGGCTGGCCGCACTGCCACGCTCGCCATGCACATCCCGCCCGGGATCGACGCTTACCTTTCATCGCATCAGGCCTGCCCGCAAACGGGTACGCCTTTCTGGCGCGAGGACGCGACCAGCCATTTCCGCGCGCTGATTACCGAATTCAAAAGCGTCGTAAGTGCGAGTTATGCCGGCCACACCCATATGGACGACTTCCGGCTGCTATCAGACAAGAACGGCTCGCCGCTCTTGGCGACGCGCATCACGCCGGCAGTCAGTCCGGTATTCGGCAACAATCCGGCGTTCGCTGTGCTGCTTTATGACCGCACCGACGCGATTGTCGGCGACTCGGCGGTCTATTACCTCACCAACCTGGCGACGGCCGGCCCCAAGGTGGCGCCGGAATGGCTGCGCGAATACAGCCTTGCGCAGACCTATGGCATCAATCGCTACACGCCGGCCGAAGTTGCATCGCTCGCGACACGCATCACTCATGATGCGGCCGCGGCGCAGACCTACATAAAGTTCTATGCCGCCGGCGCGCCAACGCCGATCCACAAGGACAACTTGACCGCCTACGCTTGCGCGCAGACGGCGCTGACGCCAGCGTCCTACGCAGCCTGCCGCTGCACGGGAAACGCGTCGCAACAGTTGAAATGACTTAGTCCATTCGGGATGGTGCGGCCGAGAGGACACCGCGCGAACGGACGATTAACTCAAAAACATCAATGTCTTTGAGGGTTTATGGCATTTCGGTATAGCATCAAGGTATGGAATTCGCTCGCTCGACACCGTACCTCACGAAGCCGAAGGGCAAGGGCTACGCATTCATCATTGCGGTGCCCAAGCCGCTCCGTGGCCGTTTCAAGTCGAGCACCGGGAAGCCGCTCCGCAAGATCGTTGAGGGCCTAAGCACGGACAGCCTGAAGGATGCGCAGGCCAAAGCTGCCAAGCGTCGCGCCCATTGGCTCCAGGTATTCGAGCGCGCCAAGCATGACGTGCCGCTCACGCTGGGCGAGATACAAGCCGAGGTCATGGAAGCCTACCGCGTGACCCTCGCCCGCATGGCCAGCGAGGCGGCGACATGGATCGACATCATCGGCAACGAGAAGGATTGGCTGCGGTCGAACCTGGAACGGTGCAAAGGCGCCCTCGCCGGCTCCGACTTCTCTGCCGTACAGGCCGAAATAGAAGCCATTGAGCGGCGCAAGGGCGTGCAGCTCGATCCAGATAGCGATACCTATGCCACCCTGGCCCGCGCCCTCTTGCGTGCGCAGATCGCGGCGATTGCCGGCAGGCTGAAAGCCCTTGACGGCCAGACCAGTGAACCGCCGGCCAACTTCCTGGGGCCGGAAGGCATTGACCAACTCACCCTTCGCCCGGCCAAGCTGTCGCGCCCTGCCCTCGCGACGCGCGTTGAACATGGGCCGTGGGCTCTATTCGAGCAGTGGATCAAGGAGGCCAAGCCCGCGGTCGCTACGGTGAACCGTTGGCGTGCGGTGTTCCTCGACTTGCAGGCGCGGTTCGGGCAGCGAGACATCAGCGAGGATGAGGCACGCGAATGGGCGCGCGGTCTGGTCACTGCAGAGCGCTCCGCCGACACCGTGGCCGGAATATGGGTCAGCTCAGCCCGCCGCATCTACAAGTGGGCCGTTGAACAGAAGCTTGCGAACGGCAACCCCTTCGCGAACATCAAGATCACGGTGCCTGACAAGGCTATTGTCCGCGACAAGGCATTCACGGACGACGAAGCAGCCACCATCCTTCGCGCAGCGCGCGCAATCGAGCCCGGCAGGAACACTTACAAGGGAGCGCAGCGCTGGGTTCCCTGGCTGTGCGCGTATAGCGGCGCCCGAGCCGGCGAGATCACGCAGCTTCGCGGCCAGGACATCGAAACGCGCGGCGGCATTCACGCCATGCGGATCACACCCGAAGCCGGCTCGGTCAAAACGAATGTCTTTCGTATGGTCCCGCTGCACGCGGACCTAATTGCACAAGGGTTCCTCGACTTCGTGAAGTCCCGTGGCGATGGGCCTCTGTTCTACAATTCCGACGCCAAAGATGATGGCAAAGCCACCGACCCGAGAAGCCCGCAACGACCACGGGCCGTAAAGACGCGAGAACGCTTGGCCGGTTGGGTCCGCGAGCTAGGCGTCACCGACAAGGGCGTGAGGCCAAATCACGCTTGGCGGCACACATTCAAGCAGATTGCTGAACGTGTCGGCATCAGTGAACGCATTTCGGATGCGATCACGGGCCACGCACCGACAACGGCGGGGCGAGGCTATGGACGCCCAACTGTCGAGGATATGGCCGCTGCGCTGCAAAAGTTCCCCCACTATAGGCTATAATCCAATCAGGTTGTCCCCTGGACATTTCACCACCAGATCGTTACGGTGCGCCAATAAACGAAATGGGGGATGAGCATGAAACGCAAATCCATTGTCGTATTGCCCTTGGCCACGGCGCTAGCGTCACTTTCTGGAGCCGCTACCGCGAATACTCTGAGCAATACATCTGTGGAGCCGACCCCCGGCCCTGCGGACACCCAAGCCGCAAACAATGTTCAGCCGAATACAGTTTTCACGGCGGGCGAGGACCTTTTGGGGCTGCTGACTCACAACAAAAGCGGACGGCACGGTTGTCGCGCAGCACGGGTCTCATGTCTCCCATGGTTCTCATGGCTCTCACGGTTCTCACACCTCCAGTCGCTTCTAAGCGATGGGAAATGAGATCGTTGTGGAGTTCGACGAAGCTGTTCAGTCTTTGGACGCATCGAACGCTGCTGCGTATAGGCTGCTGGACATCGCGACCTGTAAAATTGAGAAGCGCGACGGGAAATTTGTCTGCCAGATAGCGCCGAAGAATTCGGCACATGACATTGAACCCATAAGATTGCGCTTTCTGGATTATGTCACAGATGAAAATTTGCGGCAGAACCTAGCAGCCAAGACTGAGCCGATGCGCAATCTTATACTTTCGCTAGCGTTCGGAGGGCTTGCATTAAAGCAAGATAACAAAGCCGGATAGCTATGTCGCGCTTTTTGCCAGCGGAAGCGTTCCACGCAACCGAGAACGCAATTAAGCTCTTGCCGTTTCGGTTTGAGCGGACCGCTAACGGATACCTAATCTAGAATTTCGTTGGGGACTTTGTCCGTCTTTCGGCGGATGAGTTCCGATGTCTGATAGACGGTAACATTAGTCCAGACGATAGTCTTTATAAAAAGGCATTCGCAGCGCACCTCATTTCGCGCGAAGGTCAAACAGCCCAGTTACAATTAGTCGCGACCCGCCTGCGAACCAGAATGGCCTTTTTCGGCGAGCGATTGGTTTTGCATATGTTCGTAGTAACGCTCCGATGCGAACATTCTTGCCCATATTGTCAAGTCTCTCGGCAAAGCACGGACAAAAGTCGCTTCGATATGAGCGAGGATGTAGCAGAGCGCGCGCTATCAATTGCCTTAGACAGCCCACCCCCGCACATCAAGATTGAGTTTCAAGGCGAAGAGCGGATACTAAACTTTCAATTGATTGCCAAGATGGTAGCGAATGCAAAAGAAGCTGCGCCCAAGGCTGGCAAGCAGGTCGAATTTGTCATAACATCAAATCTTGCTTTGCTAACGGATGACATCCTCTCATTCTGCAAGAAAAATGACGTGCTGCTATCAACGTCGCTTGATGGCCCCGCGGATTTGCACAATCGAAACCGACTACGCCCCGGCAACAACAGCTACGAGCTTGCGGTGAAAGACATTCGAGCCGCGCAATCGGCGCTTGGGCCAGATCGAGTTGCCGCCCTGATGACCACCACAGAGGCTAGCCTTGATCGTGTTGAAGCAATAATCGACGAGTATGTCGGGCTAGGATTGGACGGCATTTTTCTCCGGCCACTGTCACCTTATGGCTTCGCAGTAAAAACTAAGCAGATCAAGAAATATGACGCAAATCAGTGGTTAGACTTTTATCGCCGTGGTCTCGCATACATTCTGGACATCAATCGCGCCGGCACACAGTTTTTCGAGTTTTACACTCTGCTCTTGTTGCGGCGCATGTTTAGTGACCGTCCAATTGGATACGTCGATCTACGCAGCCCCGCTGGCATTGGATTAGGTGCTCTCGTTTATAATTACGACGGCAAGGTTTTTGCCTCTGATGAAGGGCGAATGCTTGCTGAGATGGGAGACCGGACTTTTGAACTCGGCCACGTCAACAATGCGGACTACCGCTCCTTGATCTTGTCGGAAAAACTCATTGATCTTGTTGGCTCGTCGCTCTCGGAATGCGCGCCAGAGTGTTTGAACTGTGTCTATGAGAGCCATTGCGGAGCCGATCCGGTTTACCACCATGCCACTCAAAGGGACGCGCTTGGTATCAAGCCCCTTTCAGGATTTTGCTCCCGGCAAAAGGGCGTAATGGAAACGCTGCTCGACTTACTGGATAACTCAGAGCAAGACGCAAAAGTGCTTCGCCAATGGAGCGCGATGTGACACTTCCCTTGCATGGAACAGCCACTAAGACGCGGGGCTTTAATCCCGAGCGACCGTGGCAAGTAATCCGGCCTGCGCTACAGACATGCCGCCGCACCATGAAGCTGACGCGGCGCTAATTACGAGCGCCGATGACCGAACTAACGCCGCGCGGCTGGGCTTCCAAACTGCCATCGCAATTGGTGACATTGATGGCGCGCTTGACAGCCTACCAAATGTCATTTGCCTTGCCGACAAATATGAATACTTGTCGGATGGCGACTTACTGGGCTTTCAGCCAGGACCACGGCGCTTCCGAACGTTGTTTCGGAGGTCCTCGGGGCACAACTCATTTCTAGCTACCGAACGCTGCAATCACTATTGCCTCATGTGTTAGCAGCCACCTCGCGACATCGATGATTGCTGGATACACGATGAGATTAAAGCAGCCCTGCCGCTTGTTGACCCTCAGACAAAATCGTTCGCATTTACCGGAGGAGAGCCGCTACTTGAATGGCGCACCTTCATTGAGGTGTTAGAACAGTGCCGTGACCAACTTCCAAATACTGCGATCCATGTCCTGACGAATGGTCGCGCGTTCACTAATAGCGCGGTCGCGTCAGCGTGGGCAAACGAACGCCACCCGAACCTAAGGGCAGCTATACCGATCTATTCGGCGGTTGACTGTGTGCATGACTACGTTGTGCAGGCCAAAGGTGCGTTTCATGAGACCTTGCTTGGAATTTTGAAACTCAAAGAGCGCGGCCAGCGCGTCGAAGTGCGTGTAGTGCTTCACGCAATTACCGCCCCTAGGATCGAGGAAACGTGTCGCTGGATGGCGCGCAATCTGCCATTCGTGGACCACGTTGCGCTTATGGGGTTGGAAAACACCGGTTTTGCGCTGCAAACGCAGACCGCTTTGGATTGATCCGATTGACTACAAAGAGCAATTGGCGCGAGCGGTCGAATATCTTTCTTTGGCCGGCGTCAAAGTATCCGTTTATAATTTGCCACGATGCACACTCTCCAAATCAACTTGGCCCTATGCCGTTCAATCTATTTCTGACTGGAAAAATGGGTATGTCGAAGCGTGCAATGTTTGCTTGGAGCGGCCACGCTGTAGCGGCTTCTTTACATCGGGACGCCCGAGACACAGCCGGGGAATTCACCCGATATTGGTTTCGACCGACGCATAGGGCGGTTGAGCATCGAATATGCCAGCGCCCGCGCGACAAGACACAGCTTCAAAATTCGTTGTTACAAGTCTAGAGCGAATCGACCTCGGACCCGGCGCCCGGATACTCGATATCTCCTGCGGCTTTGGGAGGCACAGCCGCTGGCTTGCCGCGAATGGCGCTCTCGTGGTCGGGCTCGACGTTAGTGAGAACCGCATTTCGCAAGCTTTCACCCTTTCAGGAGGACATGCCGCACAAATTATGTGGGTCGTCGCGGATGCAAAGCGATCATTACCATTGCTTGACAGCAGCTTCGATGTGGTCGTTATCGTTCACTATTTTGCCGATAACGTCATTGAGATGGCACGCCGCGCGTTGAAGCCAGAAGGGTACCTTATATTCGAGACTTACGATGCGCGCGGAGAGAACTGGCGGCAGCTCCCGCGCATGGGCACAATTCCCACAGCCCTTACAAATGGCTTTGAAATTGTGTACATACACGAACGCGCTGTGGGACCAAATAGTTCGCGCGCTGTCGTAAGAGCCTTGGCCCGAGCGTTGCCTCTGCGCAAGTGCGACCCAATTGCAATGGCCACAGTCGGTCGCGCTTAGTATCATTGGCCGTATATCCCCAGATTAGAGGCGCACATGGGTTGGCGAGCATGGGATGCGTACGAGCGGGAGGCGGACGAACGCCGAAAAGCTTTGACTTGGCGCAAACGATATAACTGGCGCAACATCGGCGGCATTGGTGTGATCGTGGTCATCGCCGCGGGCATCTGGTACGTGATGAATTAATTGCTGCGCGGTCGCCGTCGAACTTTTGGTGCGGCTTCGCGATGCTGGAGCATTGGGCACAATAGTCCAAGCGACGCGCGATCCGACCCCACCCCCACCCCACCCCCGGTCTTTGTCAAAGCCTTCAACACTTTTTGAAAGCATATTGCACAGGCTCGTTACCTTGATTGTCAGCACGACATGATCGGCTTGCATCATCGTCAGATGTAGTGAGCTGCTTTGCATCGCATTCACCATTGCATCAATCGCGCCTCGCGAACTGTCCAGAATGTGCGTAATTTACGGACAGTTCGGCCCTCTAAGACAGCAAAAACCCAATGCCTCCAGTGTCCATCTTTTTTGCCACGTCGAATAGACCGGACAGTCAAGCTCGCAGACACGCTGTCATGGTATCTCTCCAAGCGGTTTACCGAATTCCGGCGCGTGACCAGAGCTGAACGGCCCCGCGCCTCGTTCCACTCATTCCGCAAGAATGACGCGACCGCCCTCGACAATGCCAGCGTCGATCGTGGCGACATAGCCGCGTTGATAGGCCACGAACGAGGGTTCACGCTGGAGACTTATTCCGGTGGCAAGGGACTGGAGGCGTTGCGGCAGATTGCCGAGAAGATCAAATATCCCGGCCTGCGGCTCAATCAATTGTACTATTAGATAACGGGTACGCGCCACGGGTGCGGCTCGACGCCATCGCGCATGCGCTGTGGTGTATAGGGGGATTTATCGCGATGTGCGCTCAGCACTTCCCAAACATAGTCTGGTATTTCCATTGGCACATCCATTTCGTCGATATGCTGGCCCGCCTTCGCGGCTATGCGCACGATGCCGCGTGCTAGAAGCGTTGAAGCATAACCGCCGTCAATCTCGGCTCCGAACATTTTCTGATTTTTCGCCAAGAGGTAACCGATAATCTCCCGCTCTTTATCGGTCATATGTGGGATATAGTCGAGCACAGCTCGCTTAGCGCGCCGCAAGTTGAACCAGAGCAAAAACCATTTCTGAACCGGGAAAAACTTCAGGGTCGCGCTGATAAAGCTGGCAAGCGCGAGGAAGCCCGAAACGAGCCCCGCAAACGCGACAAGCTGAATAACGAGCGGATCAACCTGCCCAAATGCGCCCGAGCGCCCGAGCCAAAGAAACACGCTGCACGCGGCAGCAATCGCCAGTGTCTGCCAACCGCTAGCCTTAAGTATTTCAAGCCATCGTGGGTCAGGTGTAACCACGTAATCCCCCAGCGCATCGGGTCGGCCTAACGCACAAGCTTCTTGCGACCCTTGTACTCGGCATAGTGCCAGTCGAGGCGGCGACGCTCGGCGCGCATTTCGTCTAGCGTGTCATATTCACCAATGCGCTCGATCTGGTTGCCTTCTTTATCGACACGCCAAAGCTGGAAGGGCTTCATAGGCTCGCCCTCGATTGTCGCGTTCATGAAGTTTCATCCTTTGCGCTCTATCTGTGCGGCCCAACAATATCGAACCAAAGCGAGCGTGACGGGTCGGTTTGCAAGTCGCGACGCGCGATTTTGGCTATATCGATAAGACAGCGATCGATGATGCCATAGTCATTGTTGAGGTAGTGATGCCAGGTTTCCGGAGTGTTGGCTGCATTTTCTTTGGAATATTCATTAAGGCGCTGCAAGGCGTCATCAGGCAGTATCAGGCGTCCACCCCCCTTAGGCTGAAGGCTTCAAGCTCCATCAACACGGTAATGCCTGGAGTTCCGGCGCTTAAGACGCGCCGCAAAAAGAATGTAGCGACTAACAAGAAGCACCGAAGTCTATCACGTGATAGACTAGCGCGGGAGGATGCTTTCGATCCGACCAAGGATGAGCCATGGTCGGACGCGGAGATCGAAGCGGAGACCGGGCATAGTATTGCAACGGGCGCGCATCCGCTCCTCGATGACCGCAGCGTTGGCATCGCATACGTAGGCCGAATGCCGGCACCGCGACATAATCGGGATAGCGGTTGACATCCAACACCGTTTGATGCTGGCAGTCGGTCCCAAGGCAATAGACGCTGAGCGTGCGCATGCCATTCATGCGCATGTTGCCAAGCGTCATAGGCTCGTGTCTTTGCATATTGCCCATCATCGGTGATCCCGCATTAAGCATCAAGCCAAGATCATCTTTCGACTTTGTGCATTTAGCGTACAATGCCCAAAGTGAAGCAGCGATAGGAGGCTTCAATGACCGATAAATCGACAGCGCGACGGACAGCGCCAATGGGCGAAAAGCACAAAGTCGGGCGGACCAGGGGCCACAACAGCATCAAGTATCTGACACAGGCCCAGCTCGACAAGCTCATCAAGGCGGCGCGCAAGGGCCGGCATGGGCAGCGCGACGCCACGATGATCCTGATCATGGCGCGGCATGGCTTGCGCGTGACTGAGGCCATTGACCTGCGATGGGATCAGGTGGACTTCAGCAAGGGGCATTTGCACGTCAAGCGCCTCAAGGGCGGCGTCGATAGCGTTCACCCGCTCCAGGGCGACGAATTGAGGGCCTTGCGCGAGCTACAGCGTGAGCAAGAGCCGGCATCGGGGTTTGTGTTCACGTCAGAGCGCGGCGGACCTATGGGCCGCAACAACGTGGCGGCCATGATCGCGGCGGCGGGCGAGCGAGCCGGACTGCCCCCGATCAATCCGCACATGCTGCGGCACACCTGCGGTCATCTCTTGGCCGATGCAGGCCATGACACGCGGCGCCTTCAACTCTGGCTCGGGCATTCCGATATCAAGCACACGGCTCGGTACTCGGAGCTGTCCGCGAAGCCATTCAGCGAGTTCTGGCGGTGAACCGGCGGGTCGGTCGCCGAATAAAACGGGCTTTGAAATTAAGTTACGCACGTCGACATTTACGCAAATCGAACGAGCACCTAACTGAAAAATCCTGCGAATTCATCGCACCATCCCGCCTCTAGGGACTTAATGCAATTATCTCTTCCCCGCGAGCCAATCATCCGAGGCCAAGGTCATGTCCGATATAGACAGACAAGCTTTGCGGCCTTGAGCCCCCTATATATCTCGAAATTGCGGCCTTCGATGAGTTATCCATATAAAATAAGGATTTCTCCGCTCACATGGCCTTGCGGCCTTGGTGGTGAATTTTGCGGCCTTGGGGAAACTGCGAAGGCCGCAACAAGGCCGCAATGGCTTGCGGTGCGGGAAATCCCCATAAAATGAGCACAAGTCCCCCAAGGCCGCAAAATTGTTATGTGTGGGTGGAGGTACACAAGCCTCTGTCAAAGCATCTGCGATCACGGATGGCAGCGGGCGCTATTATCGCTTTTAGAGAGAGCGACTAAATGGTAGCGTAGTTCGTATTCATCAACCCCACAGGCCATGCTGTACCGCACGAGGGGACTGTAACATGCGTAGCCTGTTAGTCGCGTTGCAACTCGGATTTCTAATGTTGCTAACAGCGATCAATTCGGCGTTCGCTTGCGATCCAAATGAAAATTGCTACCGATGCTTGGTGTCCGCCTTTAACCATTGCATCCAACACGGAAACGACCCCGTATGTGAAGCGCGCAAAAAGGCGTGTCAAACATCTCCTGGCGCCACCGACTCTCCAATCTCACCTTTTCAACCCGGCGGTCCGCTCGGGCGGGGTGGCCCTGCCGGTATAACGCTGCCTGACATCTACTCGTGTGCCGGCAACGTAAATAAATGCAATGAATTAATCGCAAAGGGTGCCTACAACGTCATTGCTCCAATTGTAAATGGCTATATTGCATACCTCGAATCCCAGGTCCGACAGTGGTATATACTTTCGCCTGTTGAGATTTCGCAGCTGCAGCGTTTTTATTCGAATGACTTGCACAGTATCCGATTTGCTTTCAACATCAACACTCGCATTGGTAATAACGTCACTATTGGGAACGAGATATTCTTTCAAGGCTTCCCACAGTTTCACTCAAATCCCAATGATGCCTTTCTTTTGTTCCACGAAATGGAGCACACGGTGCAATACAAAAATCGCGGTGGCATCGAGGGCTTCATGACAGAGTATGTTTTGAAGACTGGCGGGAGTATGCTGCGCGGTGGGAACTCCATCGATATACATGACAACATTGATCTTGAGCGCGCCGCAAACGCAAAGGCTCAACAAGTCTTGAATGCGATCTGGAATGGAGGTTGGCAAGGTGGGAGTGCCGCGAACGTGCAACCGCCGCCACCTCCACCGCCTATGATGAGCAATATTTGCCGCACATCTCCGTTTATGGGCTGCTACTTACCTCAACAATTGCCTCTCGGTTATAGATGCGGTTGCGGTGCGTATTTGGGAGCCGTTTCAATGCAGTGATCGAAAATAGTCAGCTATATCTAAATCGTGCTCGCCGCGCGTAGCACGACTGAAGTGAAGTCGCTTATTGCAGGGTGGCCGGGTATAGCAGCTCATCATCGGGATCGACCGGCACTCGGTTCACATCATTTGCCGCGTCCTCAGCTTCCTTATTCCGCAGCCGCCAGAACCATCCGCTGTTCCGACCAAAGCCCTTATGGTCAGTTCGGATCGACAGCTTGACCTTAACGGTTTCGACTGTGCGCCAGCCGAGCCCGCGTTCGGCGGCCATGCGCTTCAGCTCCCCGACGGCAACGGGGCCATCGGCTAGGGCTGCCAGCAGAAATGCTTCCGCTTTGTGCTGCTTGCTGCCCTTGCCATAGTTGGGATCGAACGCCTCGGCGGCGGTGATCGCAACCTCGCTATCCCACACCGCGACGGGATGATCTTCCAAGCTACCATCGTGCATCGTGACGGCGCGCGCCTCGATGCGATAGGCGAGGTTCTTGACGTTGCGTGGGGCAAGATTGTTCTTGCCTCGCATGAACAGGAAGCGTCCGGTTTCCTGTCCATCGTCGCCGCGTTCCGGCGTAACCAGGATCACCGAGCGCGCAGCAGCACCGACAGCATGGCTACCATTCAAGCGGTTGATGGCATTGCCACTGGCGTTGCTCTTGTTCAGGTGATGGATGCCGAGAATGGTGATGTGATTGTTTTCTGCCCATTCGGCCAGGGGCGTTAGCAAGCGCCGCAGCTCGGCGGCATTGTTGCCATCGACCCCGGCTCCATAATAGGCGTTCAACGGGTCGATGGTGATGAGCCGCACGGGCGGTTCATCGGCCTCGCGCAACTGCTGCATTTTTGCTTCAAGGGCGGGCAGGTCGAACCTCAGATCAAAGACGCGCGCGCCATCGTCGAAAGCGACCATCGGCTTTACGCGATGGACCAACTTCATATCAGCGTCAGCAGCGGCCAGCCGAGGCCCAAGTACCTTGGCCGCGCCATCCTCGGCGTTGAGGACTAGGACCGAACCTTTTTCGGCATTGCCGCCGTTCAAGGGCAGAGGGCCGCCGGTCGTGATAGCCGCAATGAGGCCTGCTACAAGCGTACTCTTGCCGCAGTCCGGGTCACCGCCGATGATCGACAGCATCCCGGCGGGAATGCGCGGGTACCAAGTCCAGGTTATCTTTTCGAGCGCCACGTCGCTCATTCGTTCAAAACGCACGCCACCGAAATCACCGGTAACCGCAGGTCGTCCGACACTCGGCAACGGAGGGAAGATTTCGTTGGCGGCCTTCGGCGTGCCGGACCCCGGCTCGTTCTGGCCATACTCGTCGGCATGCTCCAGTTTGGCGCGCAGTTCGTCTTCCGACCAGGGCGGTTCGCATTTGGCATTCCACGGCTCCAGCAATTCGAGCGCTGCATCGGTCGAAAGCTTCAGATCGCGGCGCAGCCTGGCGCAGAGCTTATAGGTGCGATCATCCCCGCGCTGCCCTTCAATGGCCGGCTTGAAGCGCGCGATGACACGCTTGGCCTCTTCGATGTTGCGCGGATCGTCCTCGGGCACGTCAGTTTCCGTCTGCTTTGGAACAGAGGCAGCAGCCACATCGGGGATGCCCTCCAGGACTGCCGCGATGGATGAACGCCCGAGCCATCCGGCATCGGGGTCCGGTGTATTGGTGAAGGTGACAAGGAACGGCCCACGCTTCTGGTGCAGCGTGCCCGGAAGACGCATTAGTCGCGATGGGTTTTTGATGGCCGGATCGGCACCTGTGTAATAATTGATCAGGCGCCGCTGTCCATGCTTCCATTCATCAGCGGCGGCGCCAGCGGCGATCAGCCAGTATGTATGGCCGTGGCCGGGACTTGTATGCACGATGAGATCGGGCTGCCGGTGCCACTGCTCAGGCAACGCGCCGTCGAAGTCGCAGAACAGCGCGGGGAAGCCGGTCGCATCCGTGTCACGTGCGAAACCGTCGCCAGCAAAGTCGCATAGGTTCGGCAACCAAGAGACGCCGAAGCCACCTTCCTGAGCGGCGATGATTTGGGGCCAAAGCTGGTCAATGGTGCCGCGCGCTTCACCCGAAGGTGCATTCTTATTTTGATCGTGGATAAACCGCACGCGGACAACGGGATCGTCTTGCCCGGTTACCAGCTGCACAAAGTTATGCGCAGCATCACGATCAAGAAGTTTTTGAAAATCGTCATTTGCCATGATGGCCTCCGTATATTTTCGGTACCCGTAGGTCCGACGCATCTTGCGGACCACCTTGCCCGGAGTGGCAGGCTGGTAGAGGCCAAATCCGCAGAAGCCTCTGTCTCGATGTTGACTGGAAGGTATTTTGTGTTGCTTTGACGTGCAACTACCATCCGACAAGAACAGTGAAACTGGTTAACCTGAAATGGTTAGGGCTAATTCATTCCGCGACTACGTGCGCTTACATCGCGCCATCCCCGATCCCGCCACTTGCGAGTTCGTCGCCATGGCGAAGCAGGACAACATCTGCCGGATGTTACGACTTGGGGAGAGCTGCGCGTTTATCTGAATGGCCTGGGTGCCCCTCATGAGACCATCGTGGCCTCCCGCGGGCTCTGGCGAGAATACCGAGTGACTTGAAGGATCAGGCTAACCCCTGATTGCTTCAGCTTCCGGCTCGGTCAGAACCAGGTTGCAGGCCGCGCACTCGAACGTCGCCAGTCCCAGGTGACCGGCCACTCCAAGGGATGATTGAGAAAAGGTGCCGACCGCCCCGGGGAATTCCAACCGCAGTGGGGGCTTGGGGGAAGCCTGGGGGTACTGCAGTCGGTTTGTCGTATAAAACTAGGCGGTCGGCGACGTGTACATAAGTGCGGCACTTCTAAGTTTTAGAGGCTGCGCGCCGAGTTCTTGAACGTCACCAACTGGGGGTGACCGGCGACGCTGGGGATGACCCGGGCTATCTGCATCGTCACCCCGCAATCGGGGCAAGACCGTTCGGGCTGAGCATTCTCCATGGCCTAAATTCAGCAGGACCCCGACTGCGAGCCAATTACGGATTTTTCCGTAGTGGTGTGCGGAGCTGGAATAGCAGCGCGGTGTGGAATTTTGGTATGGAATTCTACGGAAATCGTCTTTGTAAGCTATTGTTTTTGCTGGACGAATGTCAGTGGTGCGGCCGAGAGGACTCGAACCTCCACGGTTTTACCCGCTGCCACCTCAAGGCAGTGCGTCTACCAATTCCGCCACGGCCGCATTGGAAAGGACGAAAGTTTCGCAAAACCCCGCGTCCCTATGGCGGCGGTCCATGTAACAAATAGGCATTGCTGCCACAAGGGCTATGCGCGGCCCACCCCGGCTCGGCCGGCGGCCAATTCGGGCGCCAATTCGGGGATTTGCCTAATCAGACAGGGCGAGGCGGCGCCCGCCCCACCTGCATTTATGGGAGGCTGGGAAAGGAGAACGCTCGCGAACAAGAGGTTCAGAGGAGGAAAGTTGCCACTCAGCGGGTGTCGGGCCGCCGCGACAGGAGCTCGCTTACTTCAACGGTGATCCGGTTGCCGCTGACCGCCACGGAACCGGCGGCGACCGGCAAGTTGTTGGCGAGGATCTTGACGTCATCGTCCTCGCTGGCGTCCAGCTCGATGATGGCGCCGCGGCCAAGCCGGAGCACCTGATGGACCGGCATGGATGTGGTGCCGAGCACCACCGTGATATCGACTGCGACCTTATCGAGCGTGGCCATGATTCCCCCTGCGTGGGCCCGTCTGGTGCGGGCGGAGATCAGGTCACCATGGTATGGTGAATGGATGGTTAACGTGCGCGACGAACTGACGATTGGCCTTCCCGCCCCGGCCGGAAATCCGCCAGTTGATTGGCGGGTGAGCGAGCGGCCGGTCGAATACGCCCAAGCGCTCGCCGCCATGGAGGCGCGGGTCGCCAAGATCGTGGCGGGGCTCGCCCCGGAACTCACCTGGCTCCTGGAACATCCGCCGCTCTACACCGCCGGAACCAGCGCCAATCTGGCCGACGTGGTCGAGGCGCACTTTCCGGTGCATCAGACCGGGCGCGGCGGCCAACTCACCTATCACGGGCCGGGCCAGCGGGTGGCCTACGTCATGCTCGACCTGCGCCGCCGCGGCCCCGACGTGCGGCGCTATGTGGCGACGCTGGAGGAATGGATCATCCGCACTCTCGCAGCCTTTAACGTGCGCGGCGAGCGGCGCGAGGACCGCATCGGCGTCTGGGTGCGCCGGCCCGATAAGGGCGACGGTTTCGAGGACAAGATCGCCGCCATCGGCATTCGCGTGAAACACTGGGTGACGCTGCATGGCATCGCCCTCAACGTCGAGCCGGAGCTGGCCCATTTTTCCGGCATCGTCCCTTGCGGGGTGAAGGAACAGCGCTACGGCGTCACCAGCCTCGCCGACCTCGGCATCCCGGTCTCGATGCCGGAAGTCGACATGGTGATGCGGCAGGCATTCGAGGGCCTGTTCGGGCCGACGGAGACTCAGGCTGCCGAAGCAAAGCGCGCCGTGAACTGACGCTCCATATAACGCCGCGCTTGCGTCTTGCCGCCATAGCCATATGCGTCGTCGCGCACATCGTGCACGTGCACGTAACTTTCCTCATGCAGCGGTCCCAGCAGTTTTTCCATCAATTCATAGGCCGCAGCGATGAAGGCAGCCTTCTCCTGCTTGGTGTTGGTGCCGTCGACGATGTGGATGTCGAGCCAGAAGCTCGCGAGCCAGGCGTCGCTCAGCGACTGGCCGCCGACGAACCAGTCGTCGGGCGAAACACGGCTGACAATGACGGCGGTTTCGTTCGGGTCCTTGTGCAGGATCGTCGCCGACAGCCGGCTGGCCTCGGCGGCGATGTCAGCTTTGGGCAGCACCTTCAGGTGCGGCGTCGATACGGTGATGGTGATCAACGGCATGGCTTACCTCCTTCGATAGCAATTTGAAACCCAGGCAGCACCTTATCATTTACATCGGAAATTAAAAATGATATCAATGATAACGATGCGCAATCATACACCCGCCCTCGATATCGACGCCGTGCGCGCCTTCGTGCGGGTCGCCGAATTGCAGAGCTTCACCCGCGCCGCGCAAGCCGTGGCCATGACGCAGTCGGCCGTGAGCCTGCAACTAAAGCGGCTGGAGGCGCGGCTTGAGCAACGATTGATCGAGCGTACGCCGCGCTCAGTGCAGTTGACCGCAGAAGGTGCCGCATTTCTCGATCGCGCCCGTGACCTGTTGGCCGCGCACGATCGCGCCCTGGCGGGGGCGGAAGCGGCGGAGCGCCGGTTGACCATCGGCATCGGCGATCACGTCGCCGGGCCGAACCTCCCCGCCCTGCTCTCGCGCATGAGCGGCTTCGACCCACATCTGCGTCTGGACATTCGCATCGACTTTTCCGGTAGCGTGCTCAATGCCATGGAAAAAGGCGCGTTCGATGCGGTGGTGATCCGGCGCGAGCCGCATCAACGCGGCGGCGAGACTTTGTTCGAGGACGAACTTGGCTGGTTCGCCACTCCCGGATTCCGCCATACGCCGGGTCAGAGCCTGCGGCTTGCCATGCTGGCCGCCCCGTGTGGCGTGCGCGCCCATGCGATCCGCACACTCGACAAGGCCAAGGTCACCTGGGTGGAGGCTTTCACCGGCGGCGGCGTGACGGCGATCGCCGCCGCGGTCACGGCGGGGCTGGCGGTGGCGCCGCTGGCGACGCGCGTCGCCTCCCCCGGGATGATCGATGTCGAAGCCAGCCTCGCCCTGCCGTCGCTCGGCCGCTCCAAGGTGGTGCTGCATTCACGCGTATCGGACGCGCGCGCGCGCGCCGCCATCCGCACGCTGGCGGCGGCCTTCCGCGGCACGGCAACGTAAGCTCAGGCTGTCGGCAGCACCGAGAACACGTCACCCGGCCGGCGCAGTCTGAAATCGGCGGGACTGCCATCGCGCTGATCGATCTGATCGACGCGGGCGGCATAAGGCCCGCGCCGACAGGAGGCGATCATCATCTCGATGACCTCGGCTTCGCCCGCGAACAGCGCCTCCACCGTGCCGTCGCCGCAGTTGCGCACCCAGCCTTCGAGGCCGCGCGAGAACGCTTCCCGCTCGACGAAGGCGCGATAACCGACGCCCTGCACGCGGCCGCGCACGACGATATGGCGGATCACGCTCATAGGAAGTCCCTTGTTGATTCCTTTGCGGCTTCTCCCACGTCGGTTCCCGCCGCGCCGGTGAAGCCCGACACGGACCACCGTTCGACACCCCGGACATAGCGGTCCGGCAGTGCCCATTCGCGCGCCGCGGCGGCGATCGATTCAATATAACCCGGGCGCGGACGCCCCGGAATGCGTCGGCGCAGCAGATAGATCAAGGCCGGCACCCGGTGGCCGCCGTGCAGCACCGGCCGCCGGCGAATGTCATAAAGCCCTTTATGCAGCAACTCGTATGAATGCAGTACGGCGAGATCGCGCGGCGTCAGCCGCCACAACACGCCGTGCACCTTGTCGCCGCGGCTGGGCCTGACCGAGCCCCAACCCTCGCGTCCGATAAAAAACCGGAAGCCTTCCAACACCGCTGGCCCGACCGCTTGCGCGCCCGGGCAGCGATGGCGCATGGCGGCCACGCTCATGTTCGCGCCGTAGGCAAAATAAGGCGTCATCGCCTCGGCATAGCAGACCGGCGCGGCGGCCGTCAGCTTGTCCCGCGTCGCGAGGCCCGAAACCCGCCTTAATGCGTCAAATTCACCGTGACGTTTTTGCGCTGCGTATAGCTGTCGAGCATGCCCTCTAGCGAGAACTCGCGGCCGATGCCGCTTTCCTTGTAGCCGCCGTAGGAATGACCCGGGCTCTGGCCGAGACCCTGGTTGATCTGGACCCAGCCGGACTCAATGGCGTGCGCGGTGCGTAAAGCGCGGCCGATATCGTGCGACCAGACATAGGCCGCGAGCCCGTAATGGCTGTCGTTGGCCATGCGAATGGCGTCCTCCTCGTCGGTCCACGGAATCGCGACCAGCACCGGCCCGAAGATCTCCTCGCGCGCCAGCCGCCAGTCGTTCGACGTGTCGGCGAAGATGGTCGGCATGGTGTAGTAGCCCTCGCTGAGTGGACCCGAGGTCGGCGGCAGGCCGCCCATCACCACACGCGCATCCTTGCGCTTGAGCCCTTCGTCGACATAGCCGCAGACACGCTTGAACTGCTTCTCGTTGATGACGGTGCCTATATCGGTTGCTTCATCCAGCGGATCGCCGAGCTTGAGCGTCTCGACTTTCTTGGCGAGCGCGCCGAGGAAGCTGTCGAAGATGTCGCGATGGAGAAACAGACGCGAGCCTGCGGTGCAGGACTGGCTCTGCCGCGTGAAGCGCATAGCGGCAATGATGCCGTCGATCACCCAGTCCTCGTTGGCGTCGGGAAAGACGATCGAGGGGCTCTTGCCGCCGAGCTCGAGCGAGACCGGCACGATGCGATCGGAAGCCGCCCGCATGATTGACTTGCCGACCGCCGTGGAGCCGGTGAAGGAAAGCTTGGCGATCGTCGGGTGGTTGGCAAGCGGAGCGCCGCATTCTTCGCCGAGCCCGGTCAGCACGTTGAGCACGCCCGGCGGCAGAAACTCCTGGCACACTTCGGCCAACAGCAGCACGCAGAGCGGCGCATCTTCTGCGGCTTTCAAAACGAGCGTGTTGCCGGCGACGAGCGCCGGCGCGATCTTGATTGCTGACAGGATCGCCGGCGCGTTCCACGGCACGATGGCGCCCACCACGCCGAGTGGCTCGCGTCGCGTGTAGCTCAAGACGTGCTCACCGAAGGGAATCGTCTCGCCTTTCAGCTCGCCGCCCAGGCCGCCGTAATACCGGAGCATGTCGACCGTGCCGTTGGCTTCGGGCCGCGCCTGGGTGCGTAGCGCGTTGCCGGTCTCAAGCGCGATCAGGCGCGCCAGTTCCTCGACCCGGGCCTCGAGCGCATCGGCAATCTTTAAGAACAGCCGGCCGCGGTCGCGTGGCGGCACGCGCGACCAGGCGGGAAAGGCCTCTTCCGCCACCTCAACGGCGAGATCGACGTCCTCGGCGCGGCCGCGTGGAATTTCGGCAATCGGGCGGCGATGCGCCGGGTCCTCGACCAGGAGTACTTCGCCGGCCGCGCTGTCGACCCACTTCCCACCGATCAACATCTGGGCCTTCTTGAGCGCCGCATGGTCAGTTCGCACCGTCGCCGCAGCCGTCATTGTCTCTCTCCCTCGTTCTTCACCCGGCCCCAAAGCTGGGGCGCGTACCGCATAGGGGCGCCATGATGCCGCGAAACAAATCTCGGGAGAAGCCCGTTGCCACAGACCAGCTTTGGTTCTTCGGACTCAGGCGAATTCCAGAATGACCGCATCCACCGCCAGGCTGTCGCCGGGTTTGGCATGGATCTTCTTCACCGTGCCGTCGATCTCGGCGCGTAGCACGTTTTCCATTTTCATGGCTTCGATCACTGCCACCGTCTCGCCGGCCTTGACCTCCTGGCCATCCTTGACCGCAATGGAAACGACCAGTCCCGGCATCGGGCACAGCACCTGCTTGCCGGTGCCGGCCTTCTCCTTGACCGGCATCAGCCGCGCATAAGCAGCCTCGCGCTCGGTGTAGACATAAGCGCGCGCCTCGACCCCGCGATAAGCCAGCGCGAAGCCGTTGGGAACATTGCGCACCTGGACGGCTACCGGATGGCTATCGATCATGCCGGTCCAGAGCGGATCGCCCGGCTTCCAGTCCGACGCGATGTGGCGCGCGCCTTTGCCCCGGTCCTTGCCGTTGCCCGGAAAACGCACCGCGATAGCGCCGTTCTCGCGCTTGACCTCGAGCGCAATCTCGTTGCTGCCGAGCCAGACCGCACGCCGGCTCTCGCGGGTAACGCCATGACTGTTGACCTGGCCGGAGATGCGGCGCTTGCGCTCGCCCAGCACATGGTCGATTGCGGCGGCGACGGCGGCGATGACTTCCCCGCGTTCGCCTTCCGGCGGCTGCGGATGGAACCCTTCGGGGAATTCCTCGGCGATGAAGGCCGTCGAGAGCTTGCCCGCGCGCCAGCGCGGATGCGCCATCAGCGCGGAGAGGAACGGAATGTTGTGGCGGATGCCGTCGATGACAAAGGCATCGAGCGCATCCGACTGCGCCTCGATCGCCTTGTCGCGGGTGTCGGCGTGGGTCACCAGCTTGGCGATCATGGGATCGTAGAATAGCGAAATCTCGCCGCCCTCGTAGACGCCGATGTCGTTGCGCACGGTGACGCCGTGGGTGCTGCGCTCGGCTGGTGGGCGGTAGCGCACCAACCGCCCGGTCGAGGGAAGGAAATTGCGATACGGGTCTTCCGCATAGATGCGGCTTTCGACCGCCCAGCCGTTGAGCTTAACGTCGCTCTGCTTGATCGACAGTTTCTCGCCGGCGGCGACGCGGATCATCTGCTCGACCAAATCGATACCGGTGACGAGTTCGGTGACCGGGTGCTCGACCTGGAGCCGCGTGTTCATCTCCAGGAAGTAGAAGCTCTTGTCTTGTCCCGCCACGAATTCAACGGTGCCTGCGCTGTCGTAACCGACGGCTTTTGCAAGGGCGACCGCCTGCTCGCCCATGGCCTCGCGCGTCTTCTCGTCGAGCAGCGGGCTTGGGGCTTCCTCGATCACCTTCTGATTGCGGCGCTGAATCGAGCATTCGCGCTCGCCGAGATAAATGACATGCCCATGCTTGTCGCCGAGCACCTGGATCTCGATGTGGCGCGGATCGATGATGAATTTCTCGATGAAGACACGGTCGTCGCCAAAAGAGGACTTCGCCTCCGAGCGGGCGCGGGCGAAGCCTTCCGCCACCTCGGCCATTGAATACGCGACGCGCATGCCCTTGCCGCCGCCGCCGGCCGAGGCCTTGATCATCACCGGGTAGCCGATCTGTTCGGCGATTGCGATCGCTTCGCTGTCGTCCTCGATCACGCCGAGATGGCCGGGCACGGTGGAGACGCGTGCCGCCGCGGCCGCCTTTTTGGACTCGATCTTGTCGCCCATGGCGGCGATCGCCTTTGGGTTCGGTCCGATGAAGACAATGCCGTTCTCCGCCAATGCCTTTGGGAAGGCCTCGCGTTCGGAGAGAAAGCCGTAGCCCGGATGCACCGCTTCCGCGCCGGTCTGTTTGCAGGCGGCGGCGATCTTATCGATGACCAGATAGCTTTCGGCTGCCGGCGGCGGACCAATGGCGACCGCGGTGTCGGCCATCTCTACGTGCAAGGCGTCCTTGTCGGCCTCCGAATAGACGGCGACCGTCTCGATCCCCATCCGGCGGGCGGTTTTGATGATCCGGCAGGCGATTTCGCCGCGATTGGCGATCAGGATGCGCTTGAACATACTGGCTAAATCATTTTCCGCCGCGGGCCGACTTATTTCGACCTTTGCGGCAGCGCAGCGAATTGTCAACGCCGCGTCACGTTCGGCCGAAAGCCAACGCCCCCCACAGGCCCAAGCCGCCGGCCAGCCAGCACCCGACGGTCATCACGGCCACCTCACTGGCGAAGCGGCCGCGCCCGATCGCTGCTGCAATCACCAGCTTGCTCAGCATGTTGCTGGCGACCGCGACCAAGATGGCGGAGGCCGCGCCCAGTTCACCGAGGGGGGCGGGCACCAGCCGGCTCATGGCGATGGTCACGGAGTCGACATCGGCGAGCCCAACGCCCGCCGCGCCCAGCAGTGCGCCGCCGGTGCCGAAGGTATCGCCGATCATGCGGCTCGCCACCATCACCAGCCCGAGAAAGATGGCGAAGCCGACCACTGGCCAGAAGCTGAATGGGTTGGTGAACTCGGCCGGTGCCGCCCCGCCGCCTTTCTCTCCGCCGCCCCAGTGCACGGTCGCGACCGCATAGAGCCCGGCCACGACGGTCGCCAGCGCGAGCCCCGGTACCACCAGCCGCAGCAGCACCGGCTGGATAACCGCGACAATGGCGATGACGCGCAGAAACGACACCGCGCTGGCGATCGCAACACCGGCGGCCAAGAGGCGCGGAGCCCCCTCACCCGCCGCCGCGCGCCGTGCGCTGGCCAGCGTCACCGCCGTCGACGACACCAGCCCGCCGGCCAACGCCCCCAACAGCACGCCGCGCTCGGTCCCGAAAACCCGCACCGCGCCGTAGCCGACGAAGGAGACACCGGCGAGCACGATAGCGATCAGCCAGACCTCGCGCGGGTTGACGCCCGGCGCCGGCCCGATGTGAGTGTCTGGCACCACCGGCAGGATGATGAACGTCATCGCCAGCAGCACCAGCGCCGAACGCAGTTCCGGCCAGGTGATCCGCGCGATCCAGCCGTGGATTTCCGCCCGCGCCGCCAATATGCCGGTCGCCGCCACCGCGGCGGCGGCCGCCACCTGGCCATCGCCGGTGACCGCGTAGGCGCCGAGGATGAAGGTGAGCAGTTCGGCAACAATCGTGGTGGCGGAATAGCTGCCGGCGGCACGGTCTGCGTCGCGCTCGAACCACGCGATCACCGCAGCATAGACCGCAAAACCAAAGCCGAGCACCACGCCTCTGGCAACGTCGCCGCCGGTCGCCTGCGCCAGCGCCGCCGTGAGTCCTCCAAGCAGGCCGCAGATCGAAAACGTCCGCACCCCCGCGGCCCGGCGGCCGGGCTTGACTTCACGGGTTTTCCAGCCGCGCTCAAGGCCGATCAGCAGGCCAATACCGAGCGCGACCGCTAGCCGGGAAAGCAGATGATCGATGTCCATGGCCAACCGTAAGCCGCATCCGGCTGTGCGCAACCGTTCTGCTTGTAAAAATACCGTCTTAAACCGTGGCTATCCAGCAAGGCGGATAACCGGGCACGACAACCACGAATATCCGCGCTTTTCTGCTCGGCAGCAGGAAAACCTTCCCGATAAACTATCACGTGCTGCACCGCCTCGGCGATGATGGTATCAATCGGCCAAGCTCGGCCGGTCGACACCTTTAGAAAGCCAGCAGGTTCGGCAATTCGGACTAAAGCGCGCGCATATGAATATATGCGCGAATGGCTGCGTCGATGAAATCCATCTGCAGCATCGAATTTCCAACAGGCTTCGATTCAACACCGACTCAATAATTCGCAACGGCGACATCATGTTATGCGGACACCAGCAAAGGTCACGCACAAAGGTGACGTTGACTGCGATAAAACCGACACAGCGCTGTCATCGGTCGCGGATAAAGGGGCATAGGGCGACAAACTCTTGAGGCAACCAGATGAAAAACAGCTTGCTTTCCACGGTCGCGATGTCAGTGCTCACGGCTGCCGTCGCATGCAGCAGCGTGGCCTTCGCGAAACCACTATTTGGTCATGACCATGACCATGACCATCAACACGTCGCGCGCACCGCGACCCCGATCAAGCATCTCGTCATCATCTTCAACGAGAACCGTTCGTTCGACCACTATTTCGCGACCTACCCGAACGCGGGCAACCCGCCGGGTGAAATCGCCTTCAAGGCAAAGCACCATACGCCGAAGGTGAACAACCTCGCCAATGCCAACCTATTGGTCAACAATCCGAACTTCACGAATGCGGACAATGGCGCTGGCGCGGCTGACCCTTTCCGTCTCGATCGCACGCAGGCGGACACGCGCTCGCAGAACCACGCCTACACCGCCGAGCAGCAGGCCTATGACAACGGCAAGGCCGACCTGTTCCCGAAATTCACCGGCCGTGGCACGGCCGGCGGCGTCGGCGCCTTCGGCACCAACGGTCAGGTGATGGGCTATTTCGACGGCAACACCGTCGCCGCGCTGTGGAACTACGCCCAGAACTTCGCCATGAGCGATAACGCCTATACCGACACCTATGGTCCGTCGACGCCGGGTGCGATCTCCGTGATCTCAGGCCAGAACAACGGCGCGCTGCCCGTCGTGAACGCATCGGGCTTGGTTGCCGATGGCCAAGGCGGATTTCAGCTTGATCGGCGACCCCGAACCGGCCAACGACGTCTGCTCGAAGACATCCAGCGGTACGCTATTGTCGGGCAAGAACATCGGTAACCTGCTCAATGACGCCCAGGTCTCCTGGGGCAGCTTCATGGGCGGTTTCGATCTGACCCTCACGAACTCAAATGGCACCACGGGCTGCACGCGCAGCACCGTTTCGTCCGTGACGACCCGCACCGTCACCGACTACATCCCGCACCACGCGTGGTTCCAGTACTACCAATCAACCGCCAACCCGACCCATGCACGCCCGAGCTCGATCGCCGCGGTCGGCCACAGCAAGCAGAAGAACGGCAAGACGGCTGATCCGGCCAACCACGAATACGATCTAAATGACTTCTTTGCTGCGGTTAAGGCAGGCAATTTCCCGGCAGTCTCTTACGTCAAGCTATCGGCTTTCCAGGACGCTCACCCGGGCAACTCCAATCCGCTCGACGAGCAAACGGGAACGGTCGAGGTGATCAACTTCCTACAGAAGCAGCGGGAGTGGAAAGACACGGCCGTGATCGTCACCTACGACGACTCCGACGGCTGGTACGACCACGCCTACGCCACCCCGACCAGCGCGTCCTATGACTCCGCCGCGGATCAGGTCAATGGCCCCGGCCAGTGCGGCAAAGGCCCCGACGTGCAGCCGCAGCCGAAGGGCGTCAGCGGCCTGCCGGTCAACGGCCGTTGCGGTCCCGGCACGCGCGTCCCCTTCCTGGTGATCTCACCGTTCGCCAAGAAGAACTTCGTGAGCCACACGCGCATTTCGCATGCGTCCGTCGTGCGCTTCATCGAAGACAACTGGCTGCACCGCAAGCGTCTGGGCGGCGGTTCGATCGACGCCAGCGCGGGCTCGATCATGGACATGTTCGACTTCCATCGCCATGACGAGAAGAAGCTGTTCCTCGATCCGGACTCGGGCACGGTCGTCTTCTCCGTGCCGGAACGCCACCACCACTATTACTGATCGCAATACGATGCGACACCGCCACCTTTTGTGGCTGTGGCACCGGCCTGCCACGCTGGCCGGCGCCGCCTGCCGACGAGGTCGCGGCGATCCCACATCCCATTCATCTCCGCCGCCCGCGCGCCGCGCCCCTATCGGCTATGGCGCAGCTCGGAAAGCAGATATTTTACGACGCGAGTCTCTCGTCGTCGGGCAAGCTCTCCTGCGCGTCGTGCCATAGCCCCGCCCGCGCATACGGGCCGCCGAACGAGGCACCGGTCATGCTTGGCGGCCCCACGCTGTCGCGCCCAGGCGCACGCGCGGTTCCTTCGTTGGCCTATCTGGAGCGGCAGCCAAGCTTCACCATCGGCCTAGAAGACCCCACCAACGAGGCCCAGGAGAACATGAGCCTCGCGCAGATGGCGGCGGCCGCCAAGAACGCGACGCGCGTACAAAAGGTCGCGACTAACACCGCGCAAGCCGCG
This sequence comes from uncultured Pseudomonadota bacterium, assembly GCA_963732895.1. Lineage (GTDB taxonomy): Bacteria > Pseudomonadota > Alphaproteobacteria > Rhizobiales > Xanthobacteraceae > Pseudolabrys. The sequence continues at coordinate 273,814 of CAVTBG010000006.1, forward strand.
GCCAATATGGTGCCGCAAGGGGGCCTGTTCTGGGACGGCCGCGCCGAAACGCTGCAGGATCAAGCGATAACGCCTCTGCTCGATCCGCGCGAAATGGACGGCGGCAGCATCGACCAGGTCGCGACGAAACTACGCAATGCGTCGTACGCGCAACACTTCGCTGAACTTTTCGGCCCGCGTATCTTCATCAGTGCGAAGGTTCTGGTGTCGGAAGCCATGTTCGCCGTCGCGCGCTACCAGATCGAAGATGTGAGCTTCCATCCCTATACCAGCAAATTCGACTACTGGCTCGAAGGCAGGGCACGGCTGACGGCGGCCGAAATGCGCGGCTACAACCTGTTCAACGATCCCAAGAAGGCCAACTGCGGCGGTTGCCACGTGGATCTGGCGAGCCGCGATGGCCTTCCGCCACTATTCACGGATCACGAATACGAAGCCTTGGGGGCGCCGCGCAATGGCGCTCTCGCCGACAACAAAGATCCGGCGCATTTCGACCTCGGCATATGCGGGCCCATCCGAAAGGACATTTCTGCCCAAACGCAATATTGTGGGATGTTCCTCACCCCGACATTGCGCAACGTTGCCACCCGCCACGTCTTCTTCCACAACGGCATCTTTAAGTCGCTGCAGGAGGTGCTCGACTTCTATAACTTCCGCGACACCACGCCGGAGAAAGTCTATCCGCGCGCCGCCGACGGGACGGTGCAGAAGTACAACGACATTCCGAAGCGTTATTGGGCCAATATCGACGTGGCAGATCCGCCCTTCGACCGGCATCTCGGCGAAACACCGGCGATGACGGCGCAGGAAGAGACCGACATCGTCGCCTTCCTAAAGACGCTCACGGATGGATATACCCCGAACCCGTGAGCGACCCGTCGTTCGCAAGCTAGACCGCCGAGGCCGATACCGAGGTTGGTCCGTAGCCCAACCGGTCCATCAGCGCAGGAAACTTCTGCAAGGCCAGTTCGGTCACGGCGCTGCGGTTGTCATTGTCGCGCGCTGGCAACCAGGCCACGGTGCCGGCCTGAACCACGTTGATGTTGCGTGACGGCGGCGCCAGTTGGGTTGGCTGCAGGCCGAGACGGCGCCCCAGGCGCTTGATCGTGTCATCGTAGCGCTCAGCCAAATCTTCGTAGCGCACGATATGGATATTGTTCGCCCGGCGTGCCGCATCGATCCAGCATTCGACGTGGTTAGCCCACCGGTCGAGCATGGTGGGATATTGGCGAAACTGGTAGCGCATCAATTGTCCCATCGGCGCCGCGGTCGCGAAGCCGAGCACCGTTTCGACGGTCGGCCCTTCAGCCCAATCCCAGGTGTGCAGGAAACGCCAGAATGACGACATGACGTCGGCCGGGTTGCGGTAAACGTAGACGATGTTGAGAACGCCCTCAGTCGCGGCCGCGAAACGCTTGAAGAATTCGAACTCGTGGTGGCTCTTCATGAGACTCGGAGAGCGCTGCGCGGCTAGTTGCAGCACGAGGTTCTTCAAGCTCGGGGTGTGGAAGTAGTTGATGTTGAATCGGTGCCGGTCGACGGTGATCCACGGATTCGAGACGTAATCGAAACTCCCCGCCAGGGCATTCATGGTAAAATGTGTGCCCGAGCGCTCGTGGCTGATGACCATGATCGGCAGCCGACCATTGGGCAGCGAAGTTGATTCGCTCGACATAAATTATGTCTATACTCATCCGTTGAAATGTCCATTATGGAGCGCAATGGTGCCGGTTCTGGCGCAGGGGCGTTCGCCAACGGGGTCCTGCTCCTTAGCGCGCACCCGCCGCGGGAATTCCGTTCCCCTTGGCAGCCGACGGCCAAAACGCTGTGCTGTCTCGGCATCAATGCACAGGCTGCAAATGCTCTTTACGCCAGAGCCTATTCCGGCCGGATGCCGAACCCTATATAAGGCCGCGAAAGTCACCTCATCATTTGGAGTTTGGAGGCAAAAATGACATTGGCAATCGGCGATACCGCGCCGGATTTCGAAGCGGACACGACCGAAGGAAAAATCCGCTTCCATAAGTGGTTGGGCAATTCCTGGGGCTTGTTGTTCTCACACCCGAAGGATTTCACGCCGGTGTGCACCACCGAGCTCGGCACGGTTGCCCGGCTCAAGCCCGAATTCGACAAGCGCGACACCAAAATCATCGGGCTGTCTGTCGATCCGGTCGACAACCATGCCAAGTGGGCGGTCGACATCAAGGACGTGGTCGGCTTCGCGCCGAACTATCCAATGATCGGCGACCCTGACCTGAAGATCTCCAAGGCCTACGGCATGCTGCCCGCAGCAACCAACGGAACCTCGGAAGGCCGCACGCCGGCGGATAATCAGACCGTACGCAACGTGTTCATCATCGGCCCCGACAAGAAGATCAAGCTGATTTTGGTCTATCCGATGAGTACGGGCCGTAACTTCGACGAGATCCTGCGCGTGCTCGACTCGCTGCAGCTCACCGCCAAGCATCGCGTGGCCACACCTGCGAACTGGAAACAGGGCGAGGACGTCATTCTCACCAGCGCGATCAGCAACGAAGAAGCCGACAAGCTCTATCCGCAGGGCTACAAGACACTGAAACCATACTTGCGCGTCGCGCCGCAGCCTCGCGACTGATTTTCCTCCTGACGTTGCAAGCGGCGGGGCGGCGGAGCGATCTGGCGCCCCGTTCGCGTTGCCCGCGGCGTCAAGGCCGGGGGTTGAAAGCCGCGTCCCGATATGTTCGGTGGTGTCGCGCGCCACCCGAGCCCCATTCGCGATCAGGGAGCGAGCTTCATGGCAATGACCGCCATTCTCGGCGCCACCGGCCCGACCGGCTTTCATCTCGCTGCCGCATTGCGCAAAACGGGAACGCCAGTGCGCGTGGTCGCCCGCGATCGCGCCAAACTTGCACGGCTATTCCAGGACAGCACAATCGACAAGCACCCGGCGGACGTGCTCGACGCACAGCAGACCCTGCGCGCGATCGACGGCTGCGATCTCGTCTACGACTGCATCGGCCTGCCGGGCGATCAGATGCATCTGCACCCGGTGACCGCCCGCAATATCGCGCAAGCGCTGGAGCGAACCAGGGCGCGCTGCATACAGGTGTCGAGCTATTGGTCCTATTATCCGCAGGTACACGCGCAAATGGACGAGACCCACCCGCGCCGCGGCGGCCCACCCTGGATCGCCTGGCGCCGCGAGGCCGAGGACATTCTGTTCGCCGCCGGCGCCGCTATCCTGCATCTGCCGGATTTCTACGGCCCCCACGTCCACGTCAGCACCTTGCAGAACGCGCTGATGGAGGCGTTCGAAGGCAAGACCGTCAACTGGCTCGGCAAGCCGACAACGCCACGTGAATATGTCTACGTGCCCGACGCCATGCGCATCGCTGCCGAGATTGCCCGCCGGCCCGAAGCCTTCGGCGCGCACTGGTGCCTGCCCGGCAGCGGGCCTCTGAGCGGCCTCGACCTCGCCGACATCGCCGGACGATACCTCGGCCGGAAGGTGACGGTGCGTGGCGCCGGCATGTTGACACTGCGGCTGGTATCGCTGTTCAAAAAGGACCTGCGCGGGTTCATGCAAGTCGTACCCGAATACATGAAGCCGGCGCGCTACGAGGCCAGCAAGCTCATCGCCCTGCTCGGGCCACAACAGATGACGCCCTACGAGGATGGCATCGACGCCACGCTCGACGGGCTCGCTCGCCAAGCGCGAGCCACGGCCAGTTAGCTCGCGCGCAACCCTGCCCCGCGCGGCCGCGCTCCTTTGCTATTGCTTTCCTGCCACGCCGCCCCGATTAATGCCGGCTGCAAGGAGCTGGAGCATTTCGACATGACCGACTTCAACGCGCTGGCGCTCGAGCAGCCGCCGTTCGCCGAATTCCTCGGCATGAAAGTAACCCACGTCTCGGCCGAACGGGTGACCGCCGAATTGCGGGCGCGGGACGAGCTCAACAACCGCTTCGGCATCTTGCACGGCGGCGCCATCATGGCGCTAGCCGACAATCTCGGCGGCACCGCTGCAACCGCTAACTTGAAGGAAGGCCAGCAGACGACCACGATCGAAAGCAAAACCAATTTCTTCGCTGCGGTTCCGATCGGCGACGTCGCTTACGCCGAGTGCACGCCTCTGCACCGCGGCCGCTCCACAATGGTTTGGCAGACCCGTATCACCCGCGGCGACGGTCGGCTCTGCGCCATCGTCACACAGACCCAGATGGTGCTCGACAGGCGAAAGTGAGGCTACGCCTCGGACGTCACCGCCGCGGCCGGCTTCACCCGCGCGCCGCGGTTGGCCAGCACGACGCCCACCGCGCACACCACCATGCCGACGATCGACAAAGCGTCGAGCCGCTCGCCAAACAGAAAGTAGGCGAACAAGGCCGTGGTCGCCGGAACCAGGTAGAACAGGCTGGCGAAGCTGGTCGCGGCCGAGCGGCGGATCAGCCAATACATCAACGCCACCGCTAGGACCGAGAGCACGATCACCAGCCAGGCGATAGCGAAGATCAACTGGCCGCTCCAGTGGATGACTTGGGTTTCGAATGCAAACGATCCGGTCGCGAACAGGAACGCGGCGCCGATATATTGCACGGTGTTGCCGGCGCGCCAGTCGATACCGCCGCAATAGCGCTTCTGATAGAGCGTGCCGAGCGTGATCCCGAACAGCGAAACGAAGCTCGCCGCCCAGCCGAGCGCCGAGCCCGACGCCACGATGCGGTGGTCGTGCAAGACCATCAGCACACCGACGAGACCGAGCACGAGTCCGATCCATTGGAGGGCTGAGACGCGCTCACCCATGAAGCGGCTGGCGAGCGTCGATGTCAGGATAGGCTGCAGGCCTGGGATCAACGCCGAAATGCCTGCCGGCACGCCCTGGCTGATGGCGACGAAAACACCGCCCAGATAGGCCCCATGCACCAGCGAGCCGGCGACCAGGCTGTGACCGACGCCCGGCAGGCGCGGCCAATGGGCGCCTGCGATCAGCGCGATCGCCAGCATGACCATGACGACGAAGATCATGCGCACGGCCAGGAAGGTCATCGGCTCGATATAGGGCAGCCCGTAGCGCGCACCGATGAAGCCAGTGCTCCACAGCAAGACAAAGGCAACGGGTGCGGCGGCGACAACGATACGGTTCAGCGACATCAGGATCTCGGCATGGGAGCGCGGGATGGTGAATCCCGGCCCGCGCTATAGCATTCCGCTACCGCTTTGGCTCCCCTCTTGTGCGGGTTCCGCGAGGAACAAGGGGCGGGTTAGCGGGTTTTCTCCGTCGCATGATCGGATGGATCCAAGCGATGGAGGATTGCCATGACTGATCCCCGCTATACCGACCGACCGTACAATGACCCGCCGCCGGCCAATTCCAACGTGCGCGGCGAGCGCGGTAACACCGCCATGTGGGGCTGGCTAGCCGGCTTTGCCATCGTGATCTTGATCGCGTTCATCCTGGCCGCCGGCTGGAATGGCAACGTCCAGACCGCCAGCAAGGCGCCCCGGGCGACGACCGGCTCGGGCGTCATAACGCAACCGATACCGCGGCCCGCCACCACCGGCAGCGGTACGGGCGCACCGGCCATGACGCCGCATGCGCCGGCCACGCCGAGCACGGCGCCCACCATCAAGTAGCGCAGGTCCAGGGCTTTGACCCCGGCGCTCTACGGCGCCGGGAGAATGCGTTGCGCCACTAGCGGACCGTGATGGTGATCGTCTTCGACATCACCGGCGGCGAAAACGGCACGTGCCCGCCTCAACTCCCTCTCGGCCGCCTAAGCTTTCGTCCCCCGCCGCTTGGCGGCCGAGGACGTGTTCAGCGCCACGGCGGCGCGAATGAGCGCCGTCAACGCCTTTTCGTTGATCTTGTCGCCCTCGTGGAAATCGATGGCGCGCCGCACGTTTCCGTCAAGGCTTGAATTGAAGAGGCCGGACGGGTCGTTCAACGCCGCACCGTCGGCGAAGGTCAACTTCACTTTGTCTTTATAGGTTTCGCCGGTGCAGAGGATGCCGGCGTGCTCCCACACCGGAACGCCCATCGGGTTCGACGGCTTTCGCCATTTCAATTCCTCGATCACGTCGGGGTCGGCTTGCTTGATGAGAGCGCGGAGCCGCGCCAGCGTCTCGCCACGCCAGTCGCCGAGCGCCGCGATTTTTGCGTCGATGAGGCGGGAGGGGAAAACGTCGGCTCTTGCTGGCTTCGAGGCGGTCTTTGCCTTTTTCATAGTGGTTGTCGCTTTCTTCACGGTCGTTGTCGCTCATCCCTCACTTAAGGATCGCACGTCAGCACTTGGTACCATCGGGCGAGCCGAATTGGCGAGCAAGGCGACAGACTTGGAAGTAAGCCTCTTCTGCGCGCCCTCGGCACCGACGGCGATTTCGAGCGATTGCAGCAGCACGTCGGCGCTGTCAACCGATATAGAACATCGTAGAACAGTAAATATTTTGGCGAGATTGCGATCTCCGTCGCGTTCGCCGCGGGCATCGAACACGAATTTTGGCCCGGATGTCACACCGCCGCCTTCTGTCTCGTCATGATGCCAGAACCCACAGAAGGAAACCCATCATGACTGACCAATTTGATCCCCAATTTGACCCCATGACCGCCGCGCCGGACCTCATGAAAAGCTGGCTGCGCACTTCGATGGCCGTTAATACCAGCCTGGAACCGACCCTCATCGAACTCGTGAAAATCCGCGCCTCCCAGATCAACGGCTGCGCCAATTGCATCAACATGCATGCGGCGGAAGCACGCGAAAAGGGCGAAACCGAACAGCGCATCTATCTGTTGTCGGCCTGGCGCGAGGCCCCCTGCTACACGAACCGCGAACGCGCCGCGCTCGCCTGGACCGACGCGCTGACGCGGATCGCCGAGGGGCATTCGCTCGACAGCGCCCGCGAGGGCCTGTGGAACCATTTCAGCGCGGAGGAGCAGGTCAAGCTCACCTTGATCGTCAACGTGATCAACGGATGGAACCGCATCGCGGTCGGCTTCGGCCTGTTTGCCGATCCGGCGGCCATCAAAGCGACGGCCCAAGCTGCGATCAAGGCGGCGGCCGCCTGATGGCAGGCAGCATGCACCAGGACGCGGCGGCGAGCTTCGACCCGCTGCGTCCGAAGCTGATGCGCGTCGCTTACCGCATGCTCGGTTCCGTCGCCGACGCCGAGGACGTTCTGCAGGAAGCCTTCATCCGCTGGATGAAGGCGGAGCGCGATGACGTGCATGAGCCGGAGGCGTTCCTGCGCCGCACGGTCACGCGCCTCTGCCTCGATCAGCTCAAGTCGGCGCGCCACCAGCGCGAGACCTATATCGGGCCGTGGCTTCCTGACCCGATCGTCGAAGAAGAAGAAGAACAGGAAGACGTCACCTTGCCTCTGATGCTGGCGCTCGAACGGCTGTCGCCGCTGGAGCGCGCGGCCTTCCTGCTGCACGATGTGTTCGGGCTGGAATTCGAGGAAGTCGCGGCCAGCATCGGGCGCGACGCGGCGGCCTGCCGCCAGCTCGCGGCCCGGGCGCGCGAGCATGTCCGCGAGGCGCGGCCGCGCTTCCAGGTGGAGAAGCAACATGGCGTCGCGCTGGCCGAGGCCTTCTTTGCCGCCTCGCGCTCAGGCGACATGAAGACGCTGGCTTTAATGCTGGCGGCCGATGTCAGCGCGCATACCGACGGCGGCGGCAAACGTCCGGCGGTGCTGAAACCCATCGTCGGATTCGAGGCCGTGATGACAGCGCTTGAGAAGCTGGCGGTTGTTTTCAAGCACAGGAACTCGAAACTCGTCCGCGCCGGATTTATCAACGGCTTGCCCGGTTTCGTCACGCTGGAGGCCGATGGCGAATTGCAGACCACCGCGCTCGACATCGAGGACGGCAAGATCACGGCGATCTATGTGGTGCGCAACCCCGACAAGCTGAAGCATCTGCATTAGTCAGAACCCGGTGCCATCGCATCAGACTCGGCATCGGGCGCTGCAAAACCGCGCTTACTTCTCATAAGCCGCGTCGATCGGCACCCGGTAACCGTTGACCAGCCGGTTCGTTTCGTTGGCCATGCCGACGACCGCCATCAGTTCGCCGAACATCTCTTCGCTCATGCCGGCCTTGCGTGCCGCGGCGGTGTGGCTGGCGATGCAATAGCCGCAGCCGTTGCTGACGCTGACCGCCACATAGATCATCTCCTTGGTGAGCGCGTCGAGTGCGCCGGGCACCATGATTTCCTTGATGCTTTCCCAGGTGCGTTTAAGAGTGGCGGGATCGCGCGCCAGATACTTCCAGAAATTATTCACGTCCGGCACGTTGCGGGTCTTCTTGATATCATCGTAGACCGCCCTCACCTCGGGCGAAGCGTCAGCGTATTCGATCGGCGGCGGGGTGGGCATGGGGTTTTGTTCTCCTCCCTTAGGTATTCGGATTCAGCGGATTATAGCCGCGCGTGCCGCCGGAGGGGATAAGCTATTTGGCGGGCCCAAAGGCCGCTGCTAAAAGGCGGCTCCGACACCAGGACTTGAGGGACAGCAGCGATGCCGAAAACGCCGGATTATTTCAACGGAAAGACCATCATCATCACCGGCGCCGGCAGCGGCATCGGCCGCGCCACCGCGCTGATCTTCGCGCGCGAGGGCGCCAACGTGGTCTGCGCCGACATCAACGGTAAAGGTGCCACCGAAACGGTCGAAAAGATCAACGCCATGGGCGGCCAGGCGCTGGGGCTCGCCATTGACGTTACCAAGCGCGCGGCGGTGGAGGACATGTTGCAGCTCGCGATCAACGACTTCGGCCGCATCCACTTCCTGTTCAACTCGGCCGGCTCGGCCCTCCGGCGTTCCAAATTCCTCGATATTGACGAGGATCTGCTGGACCGGACCTTCGCCCTCAATTTCAAGGGCACCTTCTATGCCACGCAGACCATCCTGCCGCACATGCTGGAAAACGGCGGCGGCGTCATTGTCAATGTCGCCAGCATGGCGGTCAAACGCGGCGGCCCAGGCACGTCGGTGCACTACGCGGCCGCCAAGGGTGCGGTTAATTCACTGACCATGGGCGTGGCGCGCGAGTTCGCTACCCAGAACATTCGCTGCCTGTCGATTTCGCCGGGGCCGATCGACACCGCTTTCGCCGCCGCAGCCTCGACCTCGCCCGAGCTCAAGCAGCGAATGCTGGACGACATCCCGATGAAGCGCTTCGGCCAGGCGGAGGAAATCGGCGAACTGGTGCTGTTTATGTGCTCGGACGCCTGCGAATTCATGACCGCCGACACGGTCTATGTGAACGGCGGGGGCGGCTGGCGGTAATCACCTGCCTCCCACGATTTCGTGAATTCACACGCGGCAAACGTGACCGCGGTTAAGCGCTCAACTTGCTAGATATAGAACGATCCACCCCGCTCTTTGAGAGGTCGTTCCATGCTCAACCGTCGTCACGTTATCGCGGCCGCCGCCGGCGCACTGGCTCTTGGCACCACCCTCGGCTTCGCCTCGCTCGCCCAGGCGACACCGCGGACCTACAGCCAGCAGGCCTTCACTGCCGCGCAGAATGCCGGAAAACCTATCCTGCTGCACATCACCGCTCCCTGGTGCCCGACCTGCAAGGCGCAGAAGCCAATTCTCGGCAAGATCGAAGCCGAGCCTCAATTCAAGAATCTGGTGGTGCTCAACATCGACTTTGATTCCCAAAAGGACCTGCTGCGCAAGCTACGCGTCAACCAGCAGAGCACGCTGATCGCCTACAGGGGCAAGACGGAAGTCGGCCGCTCGGTCGGCGATACCCATCCTGCCTCGATCGCGGCGCTGGTGGGCAAGACCCTCTAAGGCGGCGAAACGGATGGGCACGATCTTCTTGGCATTGGCGGCAGGGGTTCTCTCGACACTTTCTCCTTGCGTGCTGCCGCTATTGCCGATCGTGCTTGGCGCAGCGATGACCGAGCACAAGCTCGGTCCGGTCGCGCTTGCCGCCGGCGTCGCGGTATCGTTCGTCGCTGTTGGGCTGTTCGTTGCGACCGTCGGCTTTTCGATCGGCGTAAACCAGGACATCTTCCGCCTGATCGCGGCCTCGTTGCTGATCGGCATCGGGGCTGTACTGTTGCTGCCGCACTTGCAGGGGCAGATCGCGGTCGCCGCCGGCCCGTTCGGTAATTGGGCGCAAACCCAGGCCGGCGACTTTTCGCGCAGCGGGTTGACCGGCCAGTTCCTGCTCGGTCTGCTGCTCGGCGCCGTCTGGAGCCCCTGCGCCGGCCCTACGCTGGGCGCGGCGTCGGTGCTGGCGGCGCAGGGCAAGGATCTTGGGGCTGTGGCGCTCACGATGTTCGCTTTCGGCATCGGTACAGCCGCGCCGCTGCTGCTGCTGGGGCTGCTGTCGCGTGAAGCTTTAATGCGCTGGCGCGACCGGCTGATGGCCGCGGGCAAAGCCGGCAAATACGCACTCGGCTGCTTGCTGCTGGCTGTCGGGCTGATGATTGTCAGCGGCCTGGACAAGGCGGCAGAGACGGCGCTGGTCAACGCCTCGCCGGCATGGCTGACCACCCTGACCACGAGGTTCTAGCCCGGCGCCGCTACGGCAGGATCAGCGCCACCCCGACCAGTAACACAACGAAGGCGACCGGAAAGGCCAGCGCCAAAGCGAGCGCGGCACGCGGCGCGCGGTTCAAGCCGGCCAGCACCAGAGCCGGCAGTCCGGTCAGCACGAACAGAATAGAGATCGAAAAACCCCCGAGCTGATCGAGGCCCCGGGTGGCCGGATCGCCGTCGGTGATCAGCAGATTGAACGCCGCCAGCCCCCAGCCGATGGCATCGAGCACGGCGATGACCATCGCCGTCAGTCGTGTCGTCACGTGTCGCCCCCGCGATTTTTGCCACTCCCATTATGACACGACCCATGCGCGTCCGCCATCTTGCGCGCGGCAAGCGTTGTCCCGATACTCGGTCGACCGGACTACAAGGCATAAGAAGCAGGGGGGACGATGACGACCTGGTGCCGCTTCAGCAAAGACGGTGCGATCAACTTCGGCGTCATCGAGGGCGATCAGGTGACCGCCGTCGACGGCAGCCCTTGGAGCGATAACAAGCGCACCGACCGCGTTTTCCCGCTCAAGCACGTCAAGCTGGAAGTGCCGGTGATCCCCTCGGTGTTCTATTGCGTCGGTATCAACTACGAGGACCATATCCGCCGCATGGCCACCAAACGCGGCACCGAGCCGGTGTTCCCCAAGAAGCCGGACATCGGCTATCGAGCCAATAATGCGCTGATCGCGCACGAAGAGAACATCGTGAAACCGGCCGACGCGGGCGAGGCCTTCCAATACGAAGGCGAGTTGGTAGCGGTGTTCGGCAAGCGCGCCCGCAACGTCTCCCGCGAGAATGCGCTCGACTTCGTGTTCGGCTGGACCATCGGCAACGACGTCAGCGAACGTGCTTGGCAGAAGGAAGACCGCACCATGTGGCGGGCTAAGAACGCCGACACCTTCAAGCCAATGGGGCCGTGGATCGTGACCGGGCTGAACCCCGATGACATGCGCACCGTGATCCGCGTTAACGGCAAGGTCACCGACGACTTCGCCACCAACAATATGATCTTCGACACCGCGACCTATATCGCGGAGGTGAGCAAGTACTGTACCATCGAGCCGGGCGACGTCATGTGGATGGGCACCGACGGCGTGCCGCAGAACATCAAACCCGGCGACACCGTCGAGATCGAGATCTCCGGTATCGGCACCTTGCGCAACACCGTGGTGGCGGGGACGTAGCTTCCGCGCCGGCTCCCGGTTTACGACACCGGCGCCGCGCAAGGCGGCACCGGACCGGGCGCCTGCACCCTCTCCGCACGGGCGCCGACAACATCCGCCGGCAGCATCGCGGCCCCTGCCCTTGCGCCGACGCTGACGGTCACCGACACGCTGCGGCGCACGGAGGGGTACTGCACCGAATACTGCCAACGGTCGCTGCCGCTGAAGCCGGGCTGCGGAAAATAAAACAGGCGCAAACCTTGCACGACGCGGCCGATGCATTGCGCCCCGGTGCCCGTGTACATGGAGTGCACGGTGATGCCGGCAACGCGCGCACACCGCACCGTGACGCGGCGGCCGGTCGAGGCGGAGCGAGGGATACGGCACAGCATGGCAATCCATGTTCCAGGCGGCGTGCTCGCGGATAAGCAGCGGACGGTTGGCGGCGCCCGCTTTGGCGAGCCGCTCCTCGCCCGCGCGCGCCGGCGATACGAAAGAAGCAAGAGCCGCGCAAAGCGCGCAACTACGAATGAGATAGTGCCTGCAACAGCATCGATTGAACAAGCGCCGCATGAGTCCGGCATCCCGCGGCGATTTGCGCAAACGCCAACATGATTCACATTTGCGACGCTCCGCAAACAACACCCACGCATTGCACATACTTCTGGCATTGCTGCGCTGCAACGCGCGATGCTATGCGCTGCGCTCCTCCGCCAGCGTGACCTTGTCCCAGGTGCGGGTGACGCCTTCCGGCCAACTGCTGTTGAAGTCGGCGACCAGGTCCTTGAATTCATCGCGCGCGAGCGCGGCATCGAGCGCAGTCATGTCGGCGAACTGGTACGCCGCGTAGTGCACGCCCGGCTCCGCCACGCTCCAGAAGCGCCAGGCCTTTTCGCATTGGAAGATCTTGAACGCCCACGGCAGATGGTCGCTCGAGTACCAATGGTCGAACTTGTCCCGATAGCTTTCGGCGACAACGGCGCGAACGATGAAGAGCGCTTTCGGCATCGGCACCTCACGGGTTGAAGATCAGCACCACGAATGTGGCGAACAGCACCAGATGAACGGCGCCGAGCAGGATGTTGGTGGGCGCGCCGGAAAACGTCATCTGCGCGATGAACAAGGTCAGCACCAACAAAATCGCTTCCGCCGGCACCAGGCCCAGCTCCAGCGGCGTGCCGGTGATCAGGCTGATCCCGAGCATGGTGGGGATGGTGAGGCCGATGGTCGAGAGCGCAGAACCGAGCGACAGGTTGACCGAACGCTGCAATTGGTTGCGCCGCGCCGCCTGGAACGAGGTGAGCCCTTCCGGCGACAGCACCAGGATGGCGATGATGACGCCGCCGAGCGCGGTCGGCGCGTGCAGTTCCTCGATGCCGTAGTCGATAATGTGGGCGAGCGGCTTCGACAGCAGCACCACCGGCAACAGCGTCAGCACCAGCAGCACCGTGTGAACCGGGATCGAATACGCCGGGCCGTGCCCCGGCGCTTGGCCTGCTTTGGCGTGAACGCCGTGGCCGGCGTCCGCCACGCTCCCCGCCTCCATGAAGAAGACGCGGTGGCGCATGGTCTGGATGCCGAGGAAGCCGCCATAGAGCAGCGCGGTGAGCACGCCGAACACAATCTCCTGTAGCGGCGTCAGCGTCGGCGCCTTGGTCGAGGTGGTGAAGGTCGGCAGCACCAGCGAGATCACGGCGAGGCAGGAAATCACCGCGAGAAAGGCGACCGCGCCCTGCAGGCTGTATTGCTGCTGGCGGTGGCGCCAGGCGCCGACCATCACCGACAGGCCGACCATGCCGTTGAGCACGATCATCATGACGGCGAACACGGTGTCGCGCGGCAGCGTCGGGTTGGGCCCGCCGTGCAGCATGACGGTCGCCATGATGGTAACCTCGATCGAGATGACGGCGATGGTGAGGATCAGCGTGCCGAAGGGCTCGCCCAGATAGCCGGCCAGCGCCTCGGCGTGGCGCACGACGCCGAAGGCGCACCAGATCATCGCGAGGAACAGCCAGGCGAAGATGGCGGCGGTGAACGCCGGATGGGTGAAATTCGCGGTCCAGCCCGCGCCGACGGTGAAGAAGACGGCGGTGGTCGCGGCGCCCACCAGCACCGGGGCCTCGGCGCGGAGGTTGGTGAGGAAAGTGGCCGACGTTTTCGACATGAAATGCGCTTCGTCCCCGGGGAATGATCAAGCGTATTTGAAGCGCTTTAGCTTACAGCGGGAATCGCTTCGGGCGAACCCGGGGCGCGCACCTGTTTGCCACCAGCTAGACCTCTCTCCTCATGGTGAGAAGCGCCGCCAACGGGTCCGCGCGAAGCGCGGCCCGATGATAAACTCCGCAGCGCGTCTCGAACATCGCAAGTCGGCTTTAGCCGACTTGCGCACCGAATTTGCCGATCTCCGGGTAAACCCGAGATCGGTAGGCCGCCTTCATCCTTCGAGACGGGCGCTCCGGCCGGCCGCGCCGGCCCTCGCCTGCTCCGCGGCGAGCGTCACCCGATCGCGCGTGCCGGTAACGCTTTCCGGGAAATTGCGGTCGAAATCGGCGACTAGCTCCTCGAACACGGGCGCAGCGAGCGCGGCATCCCACGCGGCCTTGTCGCCGAAGCCGCGCACAAAGTTGCCGTCGGCATCGAACTCCATTAGCGGCATCGGCCCGCGATGGATGACGAAGATGTTGCCCTTGGAATTGAACGCGACGCCCGAGGTGCCGCCGAAGTTCGCGCGAATTGAAGAACACTGGAATGGCGGTCGCGAGGAGCGACGTGTTGGACGAGCAGAATTGCACAAGCCGCTGTCGTAATTTTTTTCAGTGCATTTCAATGCGCAAGTTTTCTACCGAGATTATGGGTTTCTTATGGCGCGCCGAATAGCTTCCGCAATCTCTGATAGAACCTAAGCCAGCAAAAGGTCGACGCGGAATGCTAAACCCGGGAACATTTGTTACAGCAGTATGCATGATTTCTATTTTTGGCTTCATCAACATCACATTTGTTGTCTTGAAAGACCAAATCGCTGCGCAAAAGACCGGGATAATCACTACGCGGTACCGCGTCTATGATCGGAGAAATAGCCGATTCAGATATTACTCAATTGTAGTTTCTCGAATTTTTTTGCTGGCCTTTTTGGGTCTTATCTCAGTTTTCCTGGCGTCCGCGTTAAAATATGCAAGCCATCGGAATATAATCGACAGAAACGTATTTGTCGTATCGGCACTTCTCGTTCCCGCAGTGGGTATTTGGGTGTTCCGTATCAAGGAGCCCTTCAAAGCATTTGTGAAAGGATACACTGGCAAATACGAAGAGCGTTTTCGCGGCTTTGTACAACGCCACCTCATTCTCATGACAGTGGTTATTCCCGTGATCCTCATGATCGTCGATTTTGTCGTTAGAGTGTATTTTCGAACGGCCCACGGCGCGTGATACCAAATACAGACACCTGATTTCACGCTCGCCTTCGGGCGCGCATTCGCCGGGGCGAAACACGCGGCGCTCCTCCTAACGCTCGAAAATATTTGCGGCCTTTCGGCAACGTAGATGGCATCGAGAATTGGCGGGTTACGTCTTCGGCTAACTCGCTACGGGCTGGCGGAGCGCGAGCGATGCCCTGCATCACGGCGGACAAGCGGCTGGTGGCCGCGGCGAAGGGGTTGAAGAGCGTCGAGGTGCGGACGCTTTAACCCGCATGGAGCGAAGCGAAATGCGGGGGCGGCGCTCGCGGGCCTGCCCCGGATTACGCTTCGCTCCATCCGGGCTACGTCTGCTGTTGGCTTGGGCCCGCTCATCCTGCCAGCGCCGGCTCTAATGCGAAAGACTACGCCACACATTCGGATGTCATCACCCGCGCAAGCGGGTGATCCAGTCATCACGGCGCGCTCGGTGCTGACTGGGTCCTCCGTTTTCGCGGAGGACGACAGCGGAGATTGGTGCGGCGAAAGCGACGGACTGCGCTGCGCTAATTCGCCCTACGCCCGCACGTACTTCTGTACGCGCCAGTTCAGCGTGTCGGCGACGAAGATCTCGCCGCGCGGGCTCACAGCGATGTAATGCGCCTCGCCGTATTTGCCGAGCGTCTTGCCCTGCCCCGGCGCGCGCGATGCGCTTGCAGGTGGCGTCCGGCATGATCACGTCGTCGATAGTGCCGCGCTCAGCGGCAACTATGCCCCGCCCCGCCCCTTCAACATCCCCGCAATACTCAAGTCCTCGTCGATGTCGGGCCAATGAATGCCCATGGGCATGATCTCGAAATGGGCGCGCTGGGCGGCCGTAGCGCTGGCAAGGCGCGGATACCAGTCGAGCGGCGTCGCAATCTTGCGGCCGTCGACAAGCGTGACCACCAGCTCGGTCGCGGTGAACTCGACCGAGCGGGCGCGCAGATCGCCGATGTCGATTTCCAAAGTGCTCATTTTTCAAAGTGCTCTTGCCAGGCGCTCGCCAGTTGCTCGCGATTCAGCTTTAGATGGCGAATGATATCGCCGATTTCGTGGGCCGGAAAGCCGGCGTTCAGGGCCACGGAGAGGTCATGCAGCCAGAATTTGGCTTCTTTATCGCCGCTGCGGACGTGGATGTGCGCCGGCTCGTCGTTTTCGTTCGAATAGAAGAAGGCGCGATACGGGCCCCAGCGCAGTACGGTCGGCACATTCCACCCCCACCCCGCCCGCCTGCGCTAACGCTTTGGCGGGCGACCCTCCCCGATCTTTCCGTTGGCGAACTCGGAAACATCCGAGTTCGCATGGGGAGGGTGAAAGAAGAAATCACACCGGCAAATTATCGTGCTTCCTGCTTGGCCACTCCACGTGCTTGTTGCGCAGCATCGCCAGCGCCCGCGCCACGCGCTTGCGCGTCGCGTGCGGCATGATCACGTCGTCGATATAGCCGCGCTCGGCGGCGATGAACGGCGAGAGGAAGTGCGCCTCGTATTCTTTCGTCTGCGCCGCTATCTCCTCGGCCGAACGCCCGCGGAAGATGATCTCCACCGCGCCCTTGGCGCCCATCACCGCGATCTGCGCGGTCGGCCAGGCGTAGTTGACGTCGCCGCCGACGTGCTTACTCGCCATCACGTCATAGGCGCCGCCGAAGGCCTTGCGGGTGATGACGGTGACCAGCGGCACCGTGCACTGCGAATAGGCGAACAGCAGCTTGGCGCCGTGCTTGATCAGCCCGTTGTATTCCTGCGCGGTGCCGGGCAGGAAGCCGGGCACGTCGACGAAGGTGACGATCGGAATGTTAAAGGCGTCGCAGAAGCGGACGAAGCGCGCGGCCTTGCGGCTGGCGTCACTGTCGAGCACGCCGGCCAGCACCATCGGCTGGTTGGCGACGAAGCCGACGGTGCGGCCCTCGATGCGGCCGAAGCCGGTGACGATGTTCTTGGCGAAGCTTTGCGATATCTCGAAGAAGTCGCCCTCGTCGGCGACTTTGTGGATCAGTTCCTTGATGTCGTAGGGCTTGTTGGGGTTGTCGGGCACCAGCGTGTCGAGAGATTCGTCGATACGGTCGGCGGCGTCTTGCGTCGGCCAGGCCGGCACGCCGCTTTCGTTATTGGACGGCAGGAAGTCGATCAGCCGGCGCATTTGCAGCAGGCACTCGACGTCGTTCTCGAAGGCGCCGTCGGCGACGCTCGACTTGGTGGTGTGGACGGATGCGCCGCCCAATTCCTCGGCGGTCACCACCTCGTTGGTCACGGTCTTCACCACGTCCGGCCCGGTGACGAACATGTAGGAGGTGTCGCGCACCATGAAGATGAAGTCGGTCATCGCCGGCGAATAGACGTCGCCGCCCGCGCACGGCCCCATGATGACGCTGATCTGGGGAATGACGCCGGAGGCGATGACGTTGCGCTTGAACACCTCGCCGTAACCGCCGAGCGCGGCGACGCCTTCCTGGATGCGGGCGCCGCCGGCGTCGAACAGGCCGATGACCGGCGCGCGCGCCTTCAACGCCATGTCCTGCACCTTCATGATCTTCTGCGCGTGCGCCTCGCTGAGCGAGCCGCCGAACACGGTGAAGTCCTTGGAGAAGAGGTAGACGGCGCGGCCGTTGACGGTGCCCCAGCCGGTGACCACGCCGTCGCCAGGGATCTTCTGCTTCTCCATGCCGAAATCGCTGGAGCGGTGCTCCACGAACATGTCGAATTCCTCGAACGAGCCCTTGTCGAGCAGCAGTTCGATGCGCTCTCTTGCCGTTAATTTTCCGCGCTTGTGCTGGGCTTCGATGCGCCTTTGGCCGCCGCCCAGGAGGGCCTCCGCCCGCCGCTGTTCCAGTCTGTCGAGGATGTCCTTCATCGCTGCTACGCGCCCTGCCCATGGTCCAGATTCCGGCCGTCAGAATTGAATAGCATGGGGGCCCCCACACGTCATTCCGGGGTAAGACTTGGCTCCCCAGAGTAAGACTTGGTTCCCCAGAGTAAGACTTGGCTCCGCGCCAAATCCCTGCTTAGACAGCTAACGATGACCGATTCTGCCGCGCAGCTCCTCCAACAGGGCCTGTTCCACCACCGCCAAGGCCAGCTGGCCCAGGCCATGGACAGCTACACCCAGGTGCTGCGCAACGACCCCAAGAACCCCGAGGCGCTCTATTACGTCGCCGTGGTGGCCTGTCAGGAGGGCCAGTACCAGCAGGGCATCGAACTCGCCGAGCGCGCGCTCAAGGTCGGCAAGCCGGAGGCGCGGCTGCACAACCTGATCGGCAAGGCCCACGAGCGGCTGGGTTCGCTCGCCGATGCGGCCAAGTCCTACGACACCGCGATCGCGCTCGACCCTGATTTCGCCGAAGCGCACGGCAACCGCGCCAATCTGGTGGCGCAGGCCGGCTTTCTCGACGACGCGCTGAAAGGTTTCAACCAGGCGCTGGCGCTCGACCCGACGGCCGCGCCGGACTGGATCAACCGCGGCGCGCTCTTGCAGGAGATGGGCCGCCACGTCGACGCGCTCGAAAGCTACGACAAGGCGGTGAAGCTCGCGCCCAACGAGCCCGCCTTCCTGCTCAACCGCGCCAACGCGCTGGTCATGCTCGGCCGGCTCGAGGAAGCCGACGTGGTCTACGAGCAGGTGATCGTGCTGCAGCCCAAGATGTATCTCGCCTATCTGCAGAAGGGCCTGGCGGCGAAATATCGCGGGCGCTTCGACGAGGCGCGCAAGCTGACAGAGCACGCGCGCACCCTCGCGCCCGACGAACCGGGCCCGCGCGTGGCGCTCGCCGAGATCATGCTGCTTACCGGCGACTGGCGCCCCGCCTGGCCGCTTTACGAAGCGCGCCCCACCCGCCCGCTGCTTGCCGACATGCCGTCCTGGCAGGGCGAGCCGGCGGGCGCGTTTCGCCTGGTGCTGTTGTCGGAAGAGCGCGCCGCCGACAGCGTCATGTTCTCCCGCTACGCCACGCTGCTCGCCGGCCGCGGCTACGACGTCACCTTGCTGACGCAGAGCGAACTGGTGCCGCTCTTGTCCACGCTGCCGAAGATCGAGCGCGTGACCGACAATGTCGCCGCGCTCGCCGGCGACCCGCGCCGCACGCTCCAGTTCCCGCTGCAGTCGGTGATGGGGGCGCTGCATCTGACGCCCGACACGGTGCCGCAGCAGGATCCCTATCTCACCGCGCCGAAGGAGCGCGTGGACGTCTGGGCGCACAAGCTTGCCGGCATCGATTTGAAGGTCGGCATCTGCTGGCACGGAGAAACCGGCGGAATCGCGCTCGCCGAATTCGCGCCGCTCGCCAACTTGCGCGGCGTGCGATTGATCGCGCTGCATACGCAAGGCGTGCTGCGTTCGACCGCGGCGGTGCCGTTCGGCGGCAAGGTCGAGCGGCCGCTCGCCGACGCCTCGGTCGTGCCCGAGACCATGCTCGATCTCGCCGCCATCATCGCCAATCTCGATTTGGTGGTCGGCATCGACGCCCTGCCCATCCATATGGCCGGAGCGCTCGGCACGCCGGCCTACCTGGCGTTGCCGCAAGTGCCGGACTGGCGCTGGCTGCTCGACCGCGAGGACAGCCCCTG
Source organism: uncultured Pseudomonadota bacterium (assembly GCA_963732895.1). Classification (GTDB taxonomy): domain Bacteria; phylum Pseudomonadota; class Alphaproteobacteria; order Rhizobiales; family Xanthobacteraceae; genus Pseudolabrys. The sequence goes on from CAVTBG010000006.1 coordinate 293,500, forward strand.
GTACCCGGATCTGCGTCTGTTCCGGCAGGACGATCCCGGGCAATGGGCGCCGGTTTTCGCGCAAATCGCCGCCGCGGTGCAGGAACGGCTGGGCTGAAGCGCCAACGAGCGGCTTCACAAGGGCTGCGCCCGCGCGCCATACTGGCCAGGTTCCAAGGTTACGCTGTCGGGGGGTCGACCGCCAACCACGAGGACCAACGCCGCCATGAATCATTCCGTCAACCCGGCCGGCCGCCCGGGCACGCCCCGCCTTGCCACGCCCACCGACCTCGGCGCCAATGCCAGGAAGGATTTGGCCGCCGCCCTGAATGCGCTGCTGGCGGACGTCTTCACGCTCTACATGAAGACCAAGAATTTCCACTGGCACGTCAGCGGGCCGCACTTCCGCGACTACCATCTGCTGCTCGACGATCAGGCCGGCGAGATATTTGCCATGACCGACGTGCTGGCCGAACGGGTGCGCAAGCTCGGCGGCAATACGCTGCGCTCAATCGGCGACATCGTCCGCCACCAGCGCCTTGCCGACAACGACGCGCCCTATGTCGAGCCGCAGGACATGCTGGCAGAGTTGCGCGACGACAATCAGCGTTTGATCACCGAGATGCGCGAGACGCACGATCTCTGCGACGAGCACAACGACGTCGCCACGGCGAGCCTGATCGAGACCTATATCGACGAAGCCGAGAAGCGGGTCTGGTTCCTCTACGAGAGCAGCCGCAAGGGCGACCCGACCGGCCATTAGGGACGGCGTTCCATTGCTCCGCTCATTCCCGCTTTCGCGGGGACGAGCGGAGTGATGCCTAGGCGGCAGCCGCCGCCGGCCTTCGGTTGAAGGACCACAGCGCCAGCGCGATCGCCAGCATCAGCACGCCGGCGAGCAGGACGGAGAGCGGCGTCGCGCCAAGCCGCTCGAACCACTGGGTATAGAAATGGATGGCGCCGAAGGCAGCGGCAATGTTGACCAGCCAGCGCCGGTTGACGCTCGCCGCCCAGACCCCGGCCGCGATCAACGCAACGGCCCAGCCGATGCTGAACACCCAGGCCGGCACCACGGGGTGCATGAATGACGCATTCACGGCACTGCCGTTGAGGCCGCGCAGCAGCATCAAGGGATCGCCCCACAGCGAGCCGATCCAGAAGCCGAAATTGACCAGCACGATCGAGGTGCGCGACGCCGTCAATACGAGGCGCTCGTAGTCGGCCGGCAGGCGCTTTGAGGCGTGATAGGCGGCAAGCGCCAAGACGCCGAATAGCACGATGGTCAGCGTCGGCTCGAAGATCGCCAGCGAATACATGGCGTGGCTGTAGCCGGTGCGCGCGCCGAGACAGGCAGAGGCCGCCAGCACCGCGAGCGCGGTCAGCAGGCTCGAGCGCGCCGCGATCGCGGCCAGCGCGAACGCCACGGTGACGATAAGCGACGACGCAAGCGAGCCGTTGCCGTAGGCCAGCACGCCGCCACCGAACATCAGCGCGCCGATCACCAGGCAGATCTGGCCGAGCACGTTCCATTGCGTCGCCCGGCTGAACACGACGGCGCAGCCGATCGCAAACAACGCGATGCCGAGGCCGACCGCGGTCAGCGGCGTCGGCACCAGCGCCACCGCGCCGGCGGCGACCGCCACCACCCCGAAACCGATCAGGATGTTGATGCCGAGCGAGCCGGTTTCGTGTGAGGCGAGCGTTTGCAGCCGTTCGGCCTCGGCCGGCATGATCTTGCCCTCTTCGAGCAGCTTTGAAATGTCGAGTGTGATCTTCATGGCGCGCCCCACCAGCCGGTACCTGATTCAAGTTTAGCACGGCGCCGGCAGGCCGCGACAATCCCGGCCCTTTTCCGGCCCGCATCGGACCGGTACTTTGTCGCACATGGGGGGGCGTCCGGTTCATCAAAACGCGCGGCAGCCGGTGCGGGGGCGCTCGTCGACGACCGTCATGGCGGAGTTCATCCCGGGTATGATGGCGGAGAGGCTTCGCGCGCATCAGCGCAGCGCGTTGAGCACCGTGACCGCGGCCTCCAGCTCCGCCTGACGATAGGCGCGCCGCTCAAGCGCGATCTCGTCGCGGCCCCACTGCGCCATCTGCCAGTCTTCGTCGACGTGCGCCGCAGCCCAGGCAGCCTTCGCATCGAGTTGGCCATGCGCCAGCGCTAATGCCAGCAATGCCGAACCGGTGAGCGTGGTGATCGACGACAACGCGCCGAGCCGCCACGGATCGGCGGGAATGGCGTCGCGCGCGGCGACGATGGCCTCGCGCGGCTGCACCACGTGCATCACGCCTTCGACCTGCACGAAACGGGCGCCGAGCGCGTCATGCGCCCAGGTGAGCACCGGGTCCCAGGCCTGGCCTTGCATCTCGACCAGGCCGGCCGGCGAATTGGCGCGATAACAGATGAGATCGGAGCCGAGGTATTTTTCGACCTCGGCGGCCACCGGGCCGGGCGCGTCGCGGACCGCGTCGATCACCGCGTTGGCGAGCCGAGTGAGCGGCATAAGGCCGGGATCGATCACGTGTTCCTGCGCATTCCATTCCGCCGCGATTGCTTCCGCCAGGCCCCGCGTCGGCGCGGCCAGCGTGCGGCGCGCAGGCGTGCGCACCGGCCGCTCGTCAAGCGCGAGCGGGAAGCCGCCTTCCGGCGTACCCTCGCCGACCGCAGCGCGCGCATAGAAACGCTTGCGCAAGGATGGCCGCATGGCGCGGCGCGCCGCCTCCGTGGCGTCCACGATCTGGTTGTCGAAAATGTCGTCGAAGATCTCGCGCATGAGCCCTGTGTTGTGAACGGAATAGCCGGTCGGACGGCGGTGTTCCCAATATGGGGAAACGTGGCGCGTTCGTCCACCGAGCGCGCCAGCCGCCGCGGCGGCGTCGGGTTTGACGGACCCCGACCGTCCTTACAACGGGGGGCCGCGAAATCCCAAGACGCACGAACGGGTGCGTCGTCGATGGAGGTAGCAATGGCTCTCAGGAATATCACCGTACCGATAGCGGCGCTGTTATTTGCGACAGCGCTCGCCTGCACCCCAGTCATGGCAGCGCCTGCCGGCAGCCACGCCAGTTCCGGCGGCCGCGCCTCACATTCCGGTGGCGGCGGCATGACCGCACATTCCAGCGGAGTCAGAAGCGGCGGGTTCCGCAGTGGCGCCCACGTGTCAGGCGGACCCCGGCATGCCGGGCATCGGTCAGGCGGCCGCTCTCATCGCTTGCACAGAGGCGGCGGCTTCGTCTTCGGCTTCGGCCTTGGTGCCCCCTACCCTTACTACTATGCGGACGACAGCTACATCGTCTGCCGCTACCGGCGGGTGCGCTATCACGGCCGCTGGGTGCGCCGGCGCTACTGCTGGCGCCAATTCTGGTGACGCCAATAGTTATGGCGCCAAGGGACTGGTAAACTTTCATAGCGCGGCAAAAAAGCCGCCTTCAGAATCTCGTGATGGTGCGGCGCAACAGGCATCGCGCAGTCGGTGGATTCCGCCAGCCATACAGGGCGGGGGGCCGCCACGCGCGCGCCTTATTGATGCGTTGGAACGTCCCGGCGAGGCCGCCTATGGCAAGTTTCATGGGGCGGGAAACATAAGCCGTTACTTGCGGTTGATAGGACGGAGCCATGACGGAGGGATAGGTAGCCTTAACGCCTATTCCGCAATAATATCCACCTTCGGAATCGTGCCGGACGACAGGGCCGATTGGGGGAATACCAGCCGCGCGCGGCTGAACGCACCACCGACGAGTAACCCGCGTAGCGGAGGGGCGTTTCGAGGAGTCAATGAAGAATACCGACATTGCCGCGCCGGACTACTTCCACAAGGTCGTCGATTGCCAATGGGCCTGTCCGGCCCACACACCGGTCCCCGAATACATTCGGCTGATCGCGCACGGGCGTTATAGCGACGCCTACATGATCAATTGGAAATCGAACGTGTTTCCGGGAATCCTCGGACGCACTTGCGACCGTCCGTGCGAGCCGGCCTGCCGGCGTGTGCGCGTCGAGAACGAGCCGGTGGCGATCTGCCGCCTGAAGCGCGTCGCCGCCGACTACAAAGACGATGTGAGCGAGCGCATGCCGAAGCCGGCGGCGCGCAAGAACGGCAAGCGCATCGCGCTGGTCGGCGCGGGCCCGGCCTCGCTGACGGTCGCGCGCGATCTCGCCCCACTCGGTTACCAGTGCGTCGTGTTCGACGGCGATCCCAAAGCCGGTGGCATGATCCGCACGCAGATCCCGAAATTCCGGCTGCCGGACTCGGTGATCGACGAAGAGTGCGGCTACATCCTCGATCTCGGCGTGGAGTTCCACGGCAACACGCGCATCGACAGCTTGAAGGAGCTGCTGGCGGAAGGCTGGGACGCGGTGTTCGTCGGCTCCGGCGCGCCGCGCGGGCGCGACCTCGATATCCCCGGCCGCCAGGAAGCGGCCAAGAACATCCACATCGGCATCGACTGGCTGAACTCGGTGTCGTTCGGCCACACCACCAAGATCGGCAAGCGCGTCGTCGTGCTCGGCGGCGGTAACACCGCCATGGACTGCTGCCGCTCGGCGCGCCGGCTCGGTGGCGACAAGGTCGATGTGGTAGTGCGCTCGGGCTTCGAAGAAATGAAGGCGTCGCCTTGGGAAAAGGAAGACGCCATGCACGAGGGCATCCCGATCCATAATTTCCTGGTGCCCAAGGAGTTCACGCACGAGAAGGGCAAGCTCACCGGCATCACCTTCGAGCACGTGAAGGCGGAATACGACGCCAAGGGCCGGCGCAAGCTTATCCCCTCGGGCGAACCCGATCAGCACTTCCCCTGCGACGACGTGCTGGTGGCGGTCGGCCAGGAGAATGCCTTTCCCTGGATCGAGCGCGACGCCGGCATCGACTTCGACGACTGGGGCCTACCCAAGCTCGACGAGAAGACGTTTCAGTCGACCCATCCGAAGGTGTTCTTCGGCGGCGATTCCGCCTTCGGGCCGAAGAACATCATCTGGGCGGTGGCGCATGGCCACGAGGCCGCGGTCTCGATCGACAAGATGCTCAACGGCGAGGACATCGCCGACCGCCCTCTCCCGGCGGTCGAGCTGATCAGCCAGAAGATGGGCATCCACGAATGGTCCTACGACAACGAGGTCGAGCTCGATAAGCGCTACAAGGTGCCGCATCGCGACACCGTGGTGGCGCTGAAAGACATCAAGGCCGAGGTCGAGCTTGGCTATGACGTGCAGTTGGCGCTGAAGGAAGCCGGGCGCTGCCTGAACTGCGACGTGCAGACGGTGTTCAGCGCGCCGTTGTGCATCGAGTGCGATGCCTGCGTCGACATCTGCCCGATGGACTGCATCACCTTCACCCCGAACGGCGAGGAAGCCGATCTGCGCTCCCGCCTCAACGCCCCCTCGCCGCACCTGACGCAGGACCTCTACGTGCAGGACGGGCTGAAGACCGGGCGGGTGATGGTGAAGGACGAGGACGTCTGTCTGCATTGCGGCCTGTGCGCGGAGCGTTGTCCGACCGGCGCGTGGGACATGCAGAAATTCATGCTGGATATGACCTACGCAGGTAATTCATGTCGACCGCCACGCCGATCAGCCGCGTAAACGACTTCGTCGTCCGCTTCGCCAACGTCAACGGGTCGGGCTCGGCCAGCGCGAACGAGATGTTCGCCCGCGCCATCCTGCGCATGGGCATTCCGGCGGCGCCGCGCAACATCTTCCCCTCCAACATCCAGGGCCTGCCGACCTGGTACGAGGTGCGCATCTCCGAAGCCGGCTATCTCTGCGCCCGCGGCGGCACCGACCTGATGGTGGCGATGAACCCGCAGACCTTCGACGAGGACATCAAAGGTATCGAGCCGGGCGGCTACCTGCTCTACAACTCCACCAAGCCGCTGCCGAAATCCAAATTCCGCGAGGACATTACCGTCATCGGCGTGCCGCTGACCGCGATCTGCAATCGCGAATACACCGATCCGCGCCAACGCCAGCTCTTCAAGAACATCATCTATATCGGCGCCCTCACCGCGCTCATCGACATGGACGTCGACGTGGTCGAGAAGTTGATCGGCGAACAGTACAAGGGCAAGGACAAGCTGATCGCGCCCAACATCAAGGCGCTGCACATCGGCCGCGACTACGCCATCCTCAATCTCGATGCACCCATCGGCCTGCGGCTGAAGAAGAGCGACAAGGTCGGCGACCGCATCTTCATCGAGGGCAATTCGGCGGCGGCCTTGGGCGCGGTCTATGGCGGCGCCACGGTGTGCGCCTGGTACCCGATCACGCCCTCCTCCTCGCTCGCCGACGCCTTCACCCGCCACTGCGCCAAGCTGCGGGTCGACAAGGAGACTGGCCAGGCCAAATACGCCATCGTCCAGGCCGAGGACGAGCTCGCTTCGATCGGCATGGTGATCGGCGCCGGCTGGAACGGCGCGCGCGCTTTCACTGCCACCTCCGGCCCAGGCATTTCGCTGATGCAGGAGTTCATCGGGCTTTCCTATTTCGCCGAAATCCCGGCGGTGATCTTCGACGTGCAGCGCGCGGGGCCTTCGACCGGCATGCCGACGCGCACGCAGCAGTGCGACATCACCTCCTGCGCCTATGCCTCGCATGGCGACACCAAGCACGTGCTGCTGTTCCCGGAGGATCCGGCGGAAGCCTTCGAATTCGGCGCTCAAGCCTTCGACCTTGCCGATCGGCTGCAAACGCCGATCTTCGTCATGCTCGATCTCGACATCGGCATGAACCACCACCTCTGCCGGCCGCTGCAATGGGACAATTCCCGCGCCTACGACCGCGGCAAGGTGATGACCGCGGAAGAGCTGGAGGCCGGCAAGGAGTTCGGCCGCTATCTCGACGTCGACGGCGACGGCGTCACCTACCGCACTTATCCCGGCACGCACCCGACCAAGGGCTCGTTCTTCACCCGCGGCACCTCGCGCGACCGCTACGCCCGCTACACCGAGGACGGCGCGGCCTATGTCGATAATATGCAGCGGCTGATCCGCAAGTTCGACACCGCCAAGGATCTGGTGCCGCGACCGTTGCAGGCGAATGCCAACAAGCCGACCAAGCATGGCATCATCTACTACGGCTCGACCGCGCCGGCGATGGACGAGGCCATCGATCTGATCGAGGCGCGCGGACACAGTGTCGACCGCCTGCGCATCCGCGCCTTCCCGTTCCATTCGAGCGTGGCGAGCTTCGTCGCCGACCATGACTTTGTCTACGTGGTCGAGCAGAACCGCGACGCCCAATTGCGCTCGCTGATCGTCAACGAGATCGGCATCGATCCGGTGCGGTTGGTTCCGGTGCTGCACTACGACGGAACGCCGATCACCGCGCGCTTTATCGCGAAGTCCGTCGGCGACCATCTCGACCAGATGGCCGTCAAGCCGGCCAAGGTGACCTCATGACCTATCTCGCCAAGCCCAAGTTCCACCATCCCAACCTGCCGAAGAACGAGCTCGGCTATACCCACCGCGACTACGAGGGCACGGTCTCGACCCTGTGCGCGGGCTGCGGGCACGATTCGATCACCGCCTCGATCATCCAGGCCTGTTTCGAGCTGTCGATCGAGCCGCATCGCGTTGCCAAGATTTCCGGCATCGGCTGCTCGTCGAAGACGCCGACCTACTTCCTCGGCAATTCGCACGGCTTCAACTCGGTGCACGGGCGCATGCCGTCGGTCTTGACCGGCGCCAACCTCGCCAACCGCGACCTGATCTATCTCGGCGTCTCTGGCGACGGCAACTCGGCCTCGATCGGCCTCGGGCAATTCGCCCATTGCCTACGGCGCGCCGTCAACATGGTCTATATCGTGGAGAACAACGGCGTTTACGGCCTCACCAAGGGCCAGTTCTCCGCCACCGCCGACCGCGGCTCGAAGTCCAAGCGCGGCATGATCAATACCGACAACTCCATCGACCTAGCGGCGATGGCGCTGCAGATCGGCGCCTCATTCGTCGCCCGTTCCTTCTCCGGCGACAAGCAGCAGTTGGTGCCGATCATCAAGGCGGCGATCGCCCACAAGGGCGCCGCCTTCATCGACGTCATTTCGCCGTGCGTCGCCTTCAACAACCACGCCGGCTCGACCAAGAGCTTCGATTTCGTGCGCGAGCACAACGAGGCGGTGAACCGGCTCGATTTCATGTTGAGCCGCATGCCGATCGAGGTGCAGTACGAGCCCGGCTCGGTCGAGATGGTGGAGCAGCACGACGGCTCCAAGCTCACCTTGCGCAAGCTCGACGCCGACTACGAGGTTCATGACCGAACGGCAGCTCTTGGGTTCCTGCAGCACCATGCCGCCAACGGCCAGATCGTCACCGGCCTGCTCTACATGGAGCCGGAGGCGGAAGACCTGCACGCGCATTTGCGCACGGTCGAAACGCCGCTCAATGCGCTCGGCGAGAAAGAGCTCTGCCCGGGCCAGGCCGCGCTCGACAAGATCAACGCCGGCCTGCGGTAAAGTGCCCTTCTCCGTGTGTCATGGCCGGGCTTGTCCCGGCCATCTCGCTTAGGTACGCAGGCACGGTTGCGTCGCTCGGCGGGATGCGCGGGACGAGCCCGCACATGACGCCGAGTTCTTGGCGCGCTCGCAACGACGACTGAGGTTCGCATGCAACTCCGCCCACTCGGCCGCTCCGGCCTTTCGATCGCTCCGCTGATGCTCGGCGGCAATGTGTTCGGCTGGAACGTCGATCTCAAGGCCTCGTATGCGATCCTCGATGCCTTCGTCGATGCCGGGTTCAACTCCATTGATACCGCCGACAGCTATTCACGCTGGGCGCCGGGCCATGAGGGCGGCGAATCCGAAATCCTCATCGGCAAGTGGCTCAAGCACAGCGGAAAACGCGACAAGGTCGTCGTCGCCACCAAGGTCGGCTCCGACATGGGCGAAGGCCACACCGTGCGCAAGGAATATATTTTGCGCGCCTGCGAGGCCTCGTTGCGGCGATTGCAGGTCGACTACATCGACCTCTACCAGACCCATTTCGACGACGAGGTCACGCCGGTGGAAGAGACGATGGAAGCCCATGCCCAGCTCGTCGAAGCCGGCAAGGTGCGCGTTATCGGCGCCTCCAATATCAGCCCCACACGGCTCACCGCCTCGCTTGCCGCCAGTCGGACGCTCGGCATTCCGCGCTACGAGGTCTTGCAGCCGCTCTACAACCTCTACGACCGCGCTGGGTTCGAGACCGACTACGCTGCCATTTGCGGGCACGAGAACCTCGGCGTCATAACCTATTACTCACTCGCCGCCGGCTTCCTCACCGGCAAATACCGCTCGGCCGCTGATGCCGCCGGCAACGCCGCCCGCGGCGGCAAGGTGAAGAGCTATTTGAATGAGCGAGGCTTTGCGATCCTGGCAGCGCTCGACGCGGTCGCCGCCCGCCACGGCGCGACGCCGGCGCAGGTGTCGCTCGCCTGGCTGATCTCGCAGCCGCTCGTGACGGCGCCGATCGTCAGCGCCACCAGCATGACGCAGCTTGCCGACATCATGGGCGCGGCGACGCTCAAGCTGTCGAAAGTGGACATCGACGCCCTCGACCAAACCAGCGCCTGAACAAGGCGAAGGGCGTCCGCGCGGCACACCGGCGCCCTCCCCAACGCACGCACAACCGTATTGGCGCTGAGGCTTCGCCGATCACAGCTCTGCTTCCAGTTCGGCAACGCGTTTCTTATCCTCGTCGCTCCAGGACGAATCCAACTTGCGGCCGGTTTCCAGGAAGCTCTTGAGGCTCGACAGCACCGCCGGCCAGCCGCCCTTGATGCTCTCATAGACCTTGCTGCCTTCGTCGAAAATCGTCGTGCACGACGGTGAGCCGGACCTGGTTCTTGAACGGCTCGAGCGTGAAGGTGACGCGCGAGGGCCGCTTGCCGGCCATGCCCTTGTAGAGCGGGTGCCAGCTGTACGACAGCCGCCGGGGCGGACGCTTTCGAGCAGCACGTCGCGGTGCACTTCCCTACCCTTCGGGCTGACGGCGGTGACGGGATCGCTGGCCTTGCCGCGCGCCGAAACGCGATAGCCGAACCAGTACTTCTCGGTCATGTCCGGATCGGTGAGCGCCTCCCAGACTTTCTCGGGTGTCGAGGCGATGAAGGTGACGTAGACGAAGCTCGGCTTGGATGGATTGATGTCGGTCACGAAGCCACCTGCCTATCGAATGCGACGTCGCCGGTCTCGAGCAGCGACTTGAGGTTCGATAGGACCTTCGGCCAGCCGCCGGACACCGCCTCGATGAACCTGGTGCCTTCGCCTTCGAGCTCGTGATGGATCGTAAGCTTCACCGCTTTGCCGCCATAGTTCGGATAGTAGTCGGCCATCTCGATCTCCATCGTGCAACGTGACCAGCCTTCCGCATTCAGTTCCGGCTTGAATTCGTTGCGCCAGCGAATGACAAGTCGTTTCGGCGCTTCCGCCTCTACGATCTCGCCCGTGTCGGCGGTGCGGCCATCCTCGAATTTGAGAGCCCAGGGCGAGCCCGGCTTCCAGTCGCATTCGGCCGTCATGCCGAGCCAGTATTTCCGGATCGTCTGCGGATCGGTCAGCGCCGCCCACAGCTTTTCCGGTGTGGTGCGGATGTAGATGACGTACACGAACCTCGGCTTGGTCATCGTTACTCTCCTGTCCCTTCTTCCAACGCTTCCTTCATGTCGCTGAGGGCTTGAAGCCGCCCTCTTTCGAACTTGCCGATCCAGCGCTCGGCGATCTCGTGGATCGGCACCGGATTGAGGTAGTGCAGCTTCTCGCGGCCCCGCCGCTCGGTGGCAACCAGGTTGGCCTCTTCCAGGATGGCGAGATGCTTGCTCACCGCCTGCCGCGTCATATGCGAGCCCGATTTGGCGAGGCGTTGGCAGAGTTCGCCCAGGGTCTGGCCGTTGCCGGCGCGTAAGCTGTCGAGCAGCTCCCGCCGGCTGGCGTCGGCCAGCGCCTTGAACACTGCATCCATGACTACAATATGCAACCTTTTGGTTACCTGTCAAGCGGCCGACAAAGTTCCACCCGATGGAACCCGGCTGGACCACGCGGCGTTCTTGCTGGAGCATGGCCAGCCGCCCCTCCCGCAAGCAGCAGTCGACGTCCAAGCCGCGCAATGGCGGCCGCGACACGCCTAAGGGCATCACCAAGCAGGAAATCGAGACCGTCGAGGAGATGTCGACGCCGCGCTCGCCGGTGATCTACGAAGTGGTGCGCCGGCTGGGCGACGAAGAGATGTCGAGGCCGCTCACTTCGCTGTGGTGGTCGGGCGTGGCCGCCGGGCTCTCGATCAGCTTTTCGCTGCTCGCGCAAGCCATCCTGGAAACCCACCTACCCGACGCGGCGTGGCGGCCGCTCGTCGCGAGCTTCGGCTATAGCGTCGGCTTCCTGATGGTGGTGCTGGGACGGCAGCAACTGTTCACCGAAAGCACCATCACCGTGGTGCTGCCGGTGCTCGCGGACATCAACTTGAACGGCGTCTGGCGCGTGGCACGGCTATGGGCGATCGTGCTGGTGGCAAACCTCGTCGGTACGCTGTTCGCCGCACTGTTCTGCCAATTCACGCCGGTGCTGCCGGACGGCATTTTCGACGGCATGCTGAGTATCAGCCGACATCTGCTGGCACTGACGTGGTGGGAGATGCTCTTCCGCGCCATCGCTTCCGGCTTTTTGATCGCCGCCATGGTGTGGATGATCCCGAGCGCCGAAAGCGCCAAGTTCGCCGTGGTCACCATCATGACCTATCTGATCGCGGTCGGCGGCTTCACCCATATCGTCGCCGGCAGCATGGAAGCCTACCTGCTGGTGTTCTCCGGCGATTGGGAATGGTGGCGGATGATCCTGCAATTTATGGCTCCGGTTCTCATCGGCAACATGATCGGCGGCACCGCGCTGTTCGCGCTAATCTCCTACGCGCAGGTGATGGAAGAGATTTGAGCTTCTACTGATTAATGCAGCCGCCGACATAAGCGTTGCGGTTGCCGGCGGCGTTGCCATAGACGCCAGCCTGATGGGCGCAGCGGGCGGCACGGTCCTGAAACGTCTCGGTGCCGTGCGGTCCCGACGGCGACAGCGTCGGCAAATTGGGCAACACGCGGCCGGTTTCGGGTGCGATGATTGGCGGCGGAACGTTGGCGGCCGGCGCAGGCGGCGGTGGCGCCGATTGCCGCGGACGCACATGCTCGCGGGTGCCGTGCGGCGAGCGATATCTGGGAGCAAGCCAGGGCTCTGGCTTGGCCTCCCGCGAACCCGGTTCCGGCCGCATGATGGTGTAGGGATCGTCGGCCGATTGCGCATGCGCCGGCAGTGTCGAACCCAGGACGGTCAACACGAATAAAGCCAAAGCTATTGGGCGCGAGCGCGGCATGAGATTCAGATAGGAAGTGCCAGCGCTTACGGCTACTCCTGGGGCGCGTTCTCGATGGGGTCGTAGCGGCTGGTGTCGAAACCGAGCAGGTTCCAGCTCTGCTGCATGTGCGGCGGCAGCGGCGCCGATACGTCAATGATACCACCGCGCGGGTGCGGCACCGCGATGCGGCGTGCCAGCAGATGCAGCTTCTGCTGAATGCCGCCCGGCAGTTCCCAATTCTCGATGTTAAAGTATTTGGGATCGCCGACGATCGGGTGGCCGACGTGTGCCATGTGGGCGCGCAATTGGTGGGTGCGCCCGGTCACCGGCTTGAGCGACAGCCAGGCGAGCCGCTGCGCCGCCGTCTCCACCACCGCGTAATAGGTGACCGCGTGCACCGCGTCCTTCTCGCCGTGCTTGGCGACGCGCATGAACGAGTCCTCCTCGCGCTCCTCCTTGGCGAGATAGGTGGAGACGCGGCCCTGCCGCGGCTTCGGCACGCCGGCAACCAGCGCCCAATAGATCTTGCGGGTCGAACGCGAGCGGAAGCTCTTGGCGAGCGCGGCCGCGGCAAACCGGGTCTTGGCAACCAGCAGGCAGCCGGCGGTGTCCTTGTCGATCCGATGCACCAACCGCGGACGCTGGGCGTCGGCGCCTGGTCCGCGCAAGGCGCCCAGCATGCCGTCAACATGGCGCGTGGTGCCGGAGCCACCCTGCACTGCCAGCCCCATGGGCTTGTTGAGCACCATGACGTCGTCGTCTTCGTAGAGCGTGATCGATTTCAGGAAGGCGCGGTCCTGCTGAGCGCCGGGTGCGTCGTCGCGCGGCGCCGGCGCCTCCAGCTTGAGCGGCGGGATACGCACCGTTTGTCCGGCGACGAGCCGCGCCTTCGGCTCGGTCCGCTTGCCGTTCACACGTACCTCGCCTTTACGAACGATGCGCTGGATGTGGCTGAACGACAGGCTAGGAAACCGCGCCTCGAAGAAACGGTCGACGCGCATGTCGGATTCGTCGGGGGTGACGGTGACGGTCTGTACCCCCGTGGGCAGGACGGCAGCAGGCTTCGTCTCCTTCTCGAGCGCGCGCGGCGGACGCGCCAATGCAGGTTGGCCCTGGTTGGCCTGCGCACCCTTATTCCGATCTCGGGTAAACCCGAGATGAGGCGACGGCGGCCGCCCGCCACCCTTCGAGGGGCGGCGCTTGGCGCTGGGCGCCTCGGAATGACGGTGAGAAGCCTGTGGTTTGCCGCGATCCTCGCGGCGGGGACCGGCTTTGGACTTGCCCGCGCGCTCGGCGGCATGTCCACCGCTGCGCTGCTGATGGCGCGGGCCGGCCGTCTGCTTGCCACCGCCCGGCTGGCGCGGGCCATTTCGACCGCGGCTCATGATCCGTCTGCTTCCTCGTTACATTCTGACCGGCGATAGGCCGTGCCGGCGTGCTTTTGGCACGGTTTCCCGCCAGCGTCACGACTTTCCCGTAGGCTCCGCGTCGCGCCAGGGGGCATGAAGGGGCCGCCACGCCGCGCTAGTATTGTTCCCGCGTCCAGGGGAGGAATCGCTTGCAATGAACGCCATGCCCAATCTCGCCAAGAACCTGTCCGCCATGGGCCGTATCATCGACCCGGCGGCGACGGCCGCGCTCTATGCGCCGTTGCACAGCCTGACGCCCGACCCAGGCGTCCGGATCGAGCGCGATATCCAATACGGCCTCGCTGAGCGCAACCGCCTCGATGTCTTCACCGCCGCGCCGGCCGCGGGCGCCGCAAGGCCGGTGCTGCTGTTCGTACACGGCGGCGGCTTCGTCGGCGGCGACAAGCATGTCCAGGACAGTCCGTTCCACGACAACATCGGCGCCTGGGCGGCGCGCCACGGCATGGTCGGGGTCACCATGACATACCGGCTGGCGCCGCAGGCGCCCTGGCCGGCCGGCGCCGAAGACGTGGCGGCCGCGGTGCACTGGGTGCTGGACAACATCGGGACGCGCGGCGGCGATCCTGCGCGCCTCTATCTGACGGGCCATTCCGCCGGCGCAACCCATGTCGCAACCTATGTGGCGCAGCCGGCACTGCAGGGGCCGGACGGGCCAGGCCTCGCCGGGCTGATCATCTCCTCCGGGATCTACGATCTCACGACGTTTCCGCAGAACGAGCGGTACCGGTCCTATTTCAGCGATGACCAGAGCCTCTACGCGGCACGCTCCGCACTGCCGGGCCTGACGCATATCACACAGCCGCTACTGCTGATCCATGCCGAGCTCGATCCGCCGCCATTCGTGCAGCAAGCGGAAGTCTTGCGCGAGGCGCTGACGCGCGCCGGCCGGCCGCCGCGCTTCCTGCGCCTCACCGGCCATAACCATCTGTCGGGCAATTATTCGATCGGCACCGCGGACACGTTACTGAGCGGGGCGGTTTTGAAATTCGTCGGCAAGACGGCCTAGCGCCTCACGGCTTGCCCGCTCGCTCCTTCCTGAGCCTGGCCCAATAGTCGAGGCGCTTCCTAATCTCGCGCTCGAAGCCGCGCTCAGGCGGGTCATAGAACTGCTGGCGCGGGAGGGCTTCCGGAAAATAGTTCTGGCCGGAGAAGGCCTCTTCCTGATCGTGGTCGTAGGCATAGCCGCGGCCGTAGCCTTCGTCCTTCATCAGGTTGGTCGGCGCATTGAGGATGTGCTTGGGCGGCAGCAAGGAGCCGGCCTCCTTCGCCGTGCGCATGGCGGCGCCAAAGGCGGCGTAGCCGGCGTTGGATTTCGGCGCGGTAGCGCAATAGAGCACGGCCTGGGCGATCGCCAATTCCCCTTCCGGCGAGCCCAGGAAATCGTAGGCGTCCTTGGCGGCGTTGGCGATCACCAGCGCCTGCGGATCGGCAAGGCCAATGTCCTCGATCGCCATGCGCGCGACGCGCCGGGCGATATAAAGCGGCGGCTCGCCGGCATCTAGCATGCGGCAGAGATAATAGAGCGCGGCGTCGGGATCGGAGCCGCGCACAGACTTGTGCAGGGCGGAGATCAGATTGTAGTGGCCGTCCTGCGACTTATCGTAGATCGGCGCGCGCCGCTGCACGATCTCCTGCAGCTTGGCGGCGTCGAATACTTCGTTCGCGCGCGCGGCTCGCCAGACCTCTTCCGCCAGCGTGAGCGAGGCCCGGCCGTCGCCATCGGCCATGCCGACAAGCATTTCGCGCGCTTGGGCATCGAGCGGCAGCGGCTTGCACTCGATCTTTTCCGCGCGCGCCAAGAGCTTTTCGATTGCCGCGGCATCGAGCGATTTGAACACCAGCACGCGGGCGCGCGACAACAGCGGCGCGTTGAGTTCGAACGATGGGTTCTCGGTCGTGGCACCGACCAGCACGATGGTGCCGTCCTCCATCACCGGCAGGAACGAGTCCTGCTGCGCGCGGTTGAAGCGATGGATCTCGTCGACGAACAGCAGCGTGCCCTGCCCCAATTCACGGCGGCGGCGCGCTTCCTCGAACACTTTCTTGAGATCGGCGACTCCGGTGAAAATGGCGGAGATCTGATCGAAATGCAGATCGGTCGCCTGCGCCAAAAGGCGCGCCACCGTTGTCTTGCCGGTGCCGGGCGGGCCCCAGAACACGAGGCTGCCGAGCGACCGCGTCGCCAGCATGCGTGTCAGCACGCCGTCGGGGCCGAGCAGATGGTCCTGCCCCACCACTTCATCGAGCGCCTGCGGCCTTAAGCGGTCGGCAAGCGGCCGCGGCGCGTCGCGATCGAGCCCAGCAGCGGCGAACAACGTCGGCCCGGTCGCCTTGGCGCGCGGGGTCATGCGGGAAGCGGCCTCACCCGCTGAACTCCACCGAGATGTTGCGCCCGCCGCGCCGCACCACCATGCGCCAGCGGTTGGCGGGAACGTTGGCAACGCGCGCCAGTTCGCGCGTATCGTCGATGCGCTCTCCATTGATGGACACGATGATGTCGCCGCGCCGGAAATTGAACCGCTCGGCGTATGAGCCACCATCAATGCCGACGATGACGACTCCGGAATCGGTATTGTCCAGGCCCATCTCGTCGGCCAGCGCTGGCGACAAGTTGGCGACCTTAGCGCCGCCGAGCGGCGTGCGCGAGCGGATTACGACCTCGGCGCGCGGCCGCTCCGGCGCCGTGCGCAAGGCCACTGTTGCGGTCATGGCGCGGCCGTTGCGCAGGACGTCGAGCTTGGCGGTGCCGCCGAGCGGCTTGGTGGCGAAGCGGTAGTCGAAGGCGCTAACATCCTCGACCGGCTGGGCGTCCACCGCGGTGATCAGATCGCCCGGCTTGAGGCCCGCCTGCGCCGCCGGTCCGTCGCGGAAGACATTGGCAACGAGCGCGCCGGCTGGCCGCTTTAGCCCCAAGCCCTCGGCGATGTCGTGTGTGACCGCCTGAAGCTTGGCGCCGAGCCAAGGCCGCCGCACGGCGTGGCTGCCGGATTCGGCGGAAACCACCACCACCTTCACCATATTCGACGGTATCGCGAAGCCGATGCCCTGCGAGCCGCCCGAGCGCGAGAGTATCATGTTGTTGATGCCGACCAGCTTGCCGGCAAGGTCGACCAGCGCGCCGCCGGAATTGCCCGGATTGATGGCGGCGTCGGTCTGGATGAAGAACTGGTAGTTGCTCGAGCCGACGTCGGTACGCGCAACGGCCGACACAATGCCGTGGGTCACTGTCTGTCCGACCCCGAACGGATTGCCAATTGCCAGCACCACATCGCCGACCTGCAGGGCGTCCGAATTGGCGAATTGCAGGAAGGGGAACGTTTTGCCGCCGTCCTTGATGCGCAACACGGCCAGATCGCTGCGCTTGTCCTCGAGCACGACCGAGGCCTCGAACTCGCGCTTGTCGGTAAGCGCTATCTTGATGTCCGTCGCGCCCCTGATCACGTGCACATTGGTGACGATGAGGCCGGACGGATCGACAATCACGCCAGAGCCGAGCGAGCGCTGCACCTGCTGGCCGCTACCGCCGGGTACGCCAAAGAAGTGGCGGAAGATCGGATCGTCGAAAAGCGGATTGCGGTTCCGCACCACCTTGGCGGCGTAGACGTTGACCACCGCCGGCGCCACTCGCTTCACCACCGGCGCATAGGACAGCAGCAACTGCTGCTGGGCTGGCACCACGCGCTGCTGCGCGAGTGCAATGCCGGGCCCCGCCCCTGGCAGGACCATAAGACCGGCGAGCGTGAGGGCGGCGGCGAAGACGGTGGCGAGGCGTGACGTCAGAGGCATAGGCGCTTTCCCGGCTCGGTTGTCGTCGGGCCCGACCCGACGATAATGAGTCACCCAAAAATATAGGCCTCCGGCGCGACCAAATGAAGGCGGCCCACTACCGTAGGTCCTCGTGGACGGGCTTTCCCCGCCCCCGCTCGGGAACGCGAGTGCCTCGCAGCTGGGGACCACCGGGCCTCGGATCGGCGGCCGCGCCCGGACGGCGCGGAACGCCGATCCGGGCGAGGCCGGTCCGGTGACGATGGAAGCGTCAATCGTTGGCCTTGAGCGTGCGCAGCCAGGTGATGATGTCGTCGATGTCGGACGACTTCATGTTGGCGTAATAGCCGAAGCCCATCGGCGGCTTGAGATGGCTGCCGTCCTTGGCGACGCCGGTGGTGATGGCGCGCTTGATCTCAGCGTTGGTCCAGGAACCGATGCCCTTGTCCTTGCTCTCGGTGATGTTGCGCGACACCGACACGCCCCAGGGCCCGGGGAACTTGAAGCCGCCGGTGCCGATCTTGTTCCAGGGGTGTTGTCCTTTGACCATCGGCGTGTGGCACTCCATGCAATGGCCGATGGTGGCGAGGTAGAAGCCTTTCTTCAACTTGTTCTTCAGCATCGCCTCGGTGTAGGGCTTTTCGGCACCCGGAAAAATCTGGCGCGGCGCCGCAAAGCGGTAAACCGGGTCCGGCACTTTGTTCTTGATCGGCTTCAATGTGTGCAGATAGGCGACGATCGCCTTCATGTCGTGGTCGGTGATGATGCCGTAAAAGCCCGTCGGCATAATTGGCGCGATCGGCTCGCCGTTCGGGCGCACGCCCTTGCGCAGCAGCTTCTCGATGTCGGCGTCACTCCAGGTGCCAATGCCGGTTTCCTTGTCCTGGGTGATGTTGGGCGCGGTCACCTTGAAGGGTGGCTCGTCCCATGACAGCCCGCCAGAGAAGTGCTTGCCGGCAATGTCGCCTTTCGGCCCCTTCGGCGAGTGGCAATTGCCACAGGTCATGATCGTGTTGACCAGATAGTCGCCGCGTTTGACCAAGGCGCCCTTGCTGGCCGCCTGCGCATGCGTCGTGCCGATCAGCGCCGCTGCCAGCGCCAACCCCAATAGTCCATTACGGATCATCGTCTTTTCCCCTCTCGCCTGCCTTGTCCTTATTCCACATGCAGGCGGTGGGACATGGTACCGCGGACCGAATCCAGCCGCCACGGAGTTGGCGTTGTCTCAACAGGCCTCGCCGCAACCGGCGATGGGTGCGCTAGTCGGCATCGCCAAATGAAAAGGGCGGTGCCTCAGCACCGCCCACCTGCAGATAGTCGAGCCGAATTGGAGGAGTTACGCCGCGGTCGCTTCTTCCGCGACCTTCTTCTCCTGTACGGGCCCGGAATCCTTGCCCTTGGCCTCGACGTCGCGGTCGACGAACTCGATCACCGCCACTGGCGCGTTGTCGCCATAACGGAAGCCGGCCTTCATGATGCGGGTATAGCCGCCGTTACGCTCCTTGTAGCGGGGGCCGAGCACCTCGAACAGCTTCTTGACTTGGCTGATGTCGCGCATTTCGGAGATCGCCTGACGGCGAGCATGCAGACCGCCCTTCTTGGCGAGCGTCACCAGCTTTTCCACCACCGGGCGCAATTCCTTGGCCTTCGGCAGCGTGGTGACGATCTGCTCGTGCTTGATCAAGGCGGCGCACATGTTGGCGAACATCGCCTTGCGATGCGCGGGCTTCTTGCCGAGCTTGCGATGAACCTTGCCGTGACGCATTGAATTGATCCTTCTCTTCTCTGTGTCACGACGGTCCGTCGGACGGTGTGCTCAGGTGGGCCTCCTGCGTTCGCCCAGAAAGTCGCGACCGAAGATACTGGCCGCGACCGAAACTCAAACTAATGGAGCGGATTTGACGTTCGCTAGCCGCTAGCCGCGAATATCTCAAGCGAACGTCAAATCCAAAGCTCCACTAGCAACAATAACTTTCTAGTGGTCCTTTGATTCTAACATTCGCAAAGGTGCCTCCACAGACGGGATGCGAATGTTTGAATTGGACCACTAGTAATGGTCCTCGAAGCGCTTGGCCAGCTCTTCGATGTTTTCCGGCGGCCAGCCCGGCACTTCCATGCCGAGGTGCAGGCCCATCTGCGCCAGCACTTCCTTGATCTCGTTGAGCGACTTGCGGCCGAAGTTCGGCGTGCGCAGCATCTCCGCCTCGGTCTTCTGAACGAGATCGCCGATATAGACGATGTTGTCGTTCTTCAGGCAGTTGGCCGAACGTACGCTGAGCTCGAGTTCGTCCACTTTCTTGAGGAAGGCCGGATTGAACGCAAGATCCGGGATCGACTCCGCGGCCTGCTCCTTGCGCGGCTCCTCGAAATTGACGAACACGTTGAGCTGGTCCTGCAGGATGCGCGCGGCATAAGCAAGCGCGTCATCCGGCGACAGGCTGCCGTTGGTCTCGATGGTCATGGTCAGCTTGTCGTAGTCGAGTATCTGGCCCTCGCGGGTGTTCTCGACCTTGTAGGAGACCTTACGCACCGGCGAGTACAGGCTGTCGACCGGGATCAGGCCGATCGGCGCATCTTCGGGACGGTTGCGCTCGGCCGGCACATAGCCCTTGCCGGTGTTGACGGTGAATTCCATGCGGATCTCGGCACCCTCGTCCAGCGTGCACAGCACGAGGTCAGGGTTGAGCACGACGACGTCGCCGACCGTCTGGATGTCGCCGGCGGTCACGGTGCCGGGGCCCTGCTTTTTCACCACCATGCGCTTGGGGCCTTCGCCCTGCATCTTGATGGCGATGTCTTTGATGTTGAGCACGATGTCGGTCACGTCCTCGCGCACGCCGGCGATCGAGGAGAACTCGTGCAGCACGCCATCGATGTGCACCGACTGCACCGCGGCACCCTGCAGCGACGACAGCAGAATGCGGCGCAGCGCATTGCCAAGCGTCAGGCCAAATCCGCGTTCCAGCGGCTCGGCGACCACGGTCGCGATGCGCGCGGCATCGCTGCCCGCGGTGACCTGGAGCTTATTCGGCCTTATCAATTCCTGCCAATTCTTTTGGATCACGTCTTCACCTTTTGAGCGGCGAAGGTTCAAAGCCCTCGCAACCCCACCCGCCGCATGGGGACAAGCTCGGCGGAAGCGGATGCGCGCGCCATCGCGCGTCCGCTCGATAAAACAATCAAACGCGACGACGCTTGCGCGGACGACAGCCGTTATGCGGAATCGACGTCACGTCACGGATCGAAGTGATGGTGAAGCCGGCCGCCTGCAGTGATCGCAGCGCCGATTCCCGTCCCGACCCGGGACCGGATACCTCTACTTCCAGCGTACGCATGCCGTGCTCCTGCGCCTTCTTGGCGGCGTCTTCGGCCGCCACCTGCGCGGCATAGGGCGTCGACTTGCGCGAACCCTTGAAGCCCATAGTCCCGGCCGACGACCAAGCAATCGCGTTGCCCTGCGCGTCGGTGATGGTGATCATGGTGTTGTTGAACGACGCGTTCACGTGCGCGACGCCCGACGCGATATTCTTGCGTTCGCGCCGGCGGACGCGGGTGGCTTCCTTACCCATTCCTCAATCCTTTCGCGGCTCTGCGCGGTAAGACGCGCGGCCGATACCTTCAGATCAACTGGTCTTCTTCTTGCCGGCGATGGCCTTTGCAGGCCCTTTGCGGGTGCGCGCATTGGTGTGCGTGCGCTGGCCCCGCACCGGCAGGCCCTTGCGGTGGCGCAGACCCCGATAGCAGCCCAGATCCATCAGCCGCTTGATGTTCATGGACGTCTCGCGGCGCAGATCGCCCTCGACCATGTAGTCGCGGTCGATGATCTCGCGAATCTGCAGCACCTCCGCATCAGTGAGCTGCGCCACGCGCCGCTCGGCCGGGAGGCTTACCTTGCCCATGATATCGTTGGCGATTTTCGGCCCGATGCCATGGATGTATTGCAGCGCGATAACGACGCGCTTGTTGGTCGGAAGATTGACGCCCGCGATACGAGCCACTGACTGCTCTCCTGCTATTGGCCGACGCCGTCCGGCGCGCCGAATTCTCTAGTTTCCACAAGGGGATGGCGCAAAGCGTAACACGACACCCGTCCCCCCCGATTTGGGGCCCGGCGTCGTGTCAGACTTCTGAATACGCTGCTTATTAGGGGATTCATCGCCGCCTCGTCAACCTCCGACTGGTACGAGATTTGCGTTTCCCAGGTTTTCGTCTGGCGGCAACGGCGCGGCTGGCCTTGCGGCCGGCGGAACGCCCTTTCGAACCCGTGGTTCGGCCCCGACGGGCGGTCGGGGCCTTTTTCGAGGCTTTGGTCCGAGGTTTTTTGACCTTCCTCTTGGCGCTAGCCTTCTTAACCGTTTTTTTTGCGGCCTTTTTGGCCGGAGGCCGCTTCTTGGTGCCCTTGCGCCGACGGGCGGCAGCAACGGTCTTAGCTTTCAGCTTGGCCTTACCGCCAGAATGGGCTGCAGCGGCCTTGGCGGGCCCCAGGATGCGGTCGAGGGCGGTGGCCACTTCATCGACCGGGGCCATGCCGTCCACGGTGCGCAGCGTGCCCTTGGCGTCATAGTAGTTGACCAACGGCGCGGTCT
The DNA here is from genome assembly GCA_963732895.1 of uncultured Pseudomonadota bacterium. Taxonomy (GTDB): domain Bacteria; phylum Pseudomonadota; class Alphaproteobacteria; order Rhizobiales; family Xanthobacteraceae; genus Pseudolabrys. Next base: position 315,569 of record CAVTBG010000006.1, read on the forward strand.
GCGCCCGATAGGCGGCGAGCCGCCCCCGCAGAATTTCGGAATTGTCGTCGGAGCGCACCGTCTCCCCACGGGCGGCCGTCTCGGCCGCTCGCTTCTCGATGCGCTCGAGCAGGATGCCCTCGTTGACCTTGAGCTCGACCACCGCGTCGAGCTTGAGCCCACGCTCGGCCAGCAGCCGATCGAGCGCCTCGGCCTGCGGCACGGTGCGCGGGAAGCCGTCGAGCACGAAGCCGCGGGCAACGTCGGGCTGATCGATGCGGTTGGCGACGATCGCCACGACGACCTCGTCCGGCACCAGTTCGCCGCGTTCCATGGTGTCCTTGGCCCGCAGCCCCACCGGGGTGCCGGCGGCCACCGCCGCGCGCAACATATCGCCGGTCGAGAGCTGGACGATACCGTGCCTGGAAAGCAGGCGTTGCGCTTGTGTGCCCTTCCCCGCCCCCGGCGGGCCGAGCAGGATCAACCTCATCTATTCCGTCCCCGCAGCTTCGAGCGCTTGATCAGACCTTCGTACTGGTGCGCCAGCAGGTAGCCCTGGATCTGGGCAACGGTGTCCATGGTGACGCTGACCACGATTAGCAGCGAGGTACCGCCGAAATAGAATGGCACCGCCGCATAGGAGATCAGGATTTCCGGTATCAAGCACACGATAGCGAGATAGAGCGCACCCACGACCGTGATGCGCGACAATACGTAATCGATATATTCCGCGGTGCGCTCGCCCGGCCGAATGCCAGGAATGAAACCGCCGTGCTTCTTCAAATTGTCAGCGGTCTCGGTCGGGTTGAACACAATCGCCGTGTAGAAGAAGGCGAAGAAGACGATCAGCCCGATGTAGAGCGTGAGGAACAGCGGCTGTCCATGTCCGAGCAGCGTAGTTACGGTCGTGAGCCAGCTGGGGCCCCCACCGGCGTTGAAGTTGGCGACGGTCGTCGGCAGCAGCAGCAGCGACGAGGCAAAGATCGGCGGAATCACGCCCGAGGTGTTGAGCTTGAGCGGCAGATGCGAGGACTGGCCCTCGAACATGCGGTTGCCGACCTGGCGTTTGGGGTACTGAATCAACAGCCGCCGCTGGGCGCGCTCCATGAAAACGATGAAGGCTATGACGGCGACCGCCATCACCATGACCACGAGGATGAGGCCGGTGGACAGCGCACCCTGGCGGCCTAGTTCCAGCGTGCCGGCAACCGCCGAAGGCAACTGCGCGACAATGCCCGACAAAATGATTAGTGAAATGCCGTTGCCGATGCCGCGCGAGGTGATCTGCTCACCGAGCCACATCAAGAACATGGTGCCGCCGGTGAGCGTGATCGTGGTCGACATCAGGAAGAAGAAACCGGGATTACTAACGACCCGGCCGGTGCCTTCCAGGCCGATGGCGATACCGTAAGACTGGAACGCAGCCAGCGCCACCGTGAGATAGCGCGTGTACTGGTTCATGGTCTTCTGGCCCTGCTCGCCCTCTTTCTTGAGGGCTTCGAGCGTGGGCGAGACCGTGGTCATCAACTGGATGATGATGGACGCCGAGATGTACGGCATGATGTTCAGGGCGAAGATCGCCATCCGGTGGATGCCGCCACCGGAGAACATATTGAACATGCCGAGAATGCCGCCCGCCTGGCTGTTGAATATCTGTTCCCAGGCGGTGGGATCGATGCCGGGCAGCGGGATGTAGGTGCCGAGCCGATAGACGAGCAGCGCGCCAACCGTGAACCAAATGCGTTTCTTAAGTTCTTCGGCCTTGGCGAGCGCCGAGAAGTTCAGATTGGCCGCCAATTGTTCTGCTGCGGAAACCATCAGTCGCTCCTGCCCGCCCTGCCCTCGCGCCCCTCATCGGGGCCTCTCGTCGCCGTCCGCCCTTATCTAGGCGCGCACGCCCGGCCTCGGTAGTCAGGGGCCGTCAGATCCTGCGCCCGAAGCCGGCATAATCAGCCGATTCGACGCAACCCCCTTGACGGTTACTCTTCTTTTTTGCCGCGCTTACCGTCGCCCTTGGCCGCTGCCAGCGCCGCGCGCTTGTTCTTGCCGCGCGGCTCTTCATCTTCTTCCTTCGGCTTGGCCAGGATGGTGACCGAGCCGCCCGCCTTCTCGACCGCTTCCACCGCCGACTTGGAAGCGCGGTAGACCGAGAACGCCACCTTGGCCTTGAACTCGCCGCCACCGAGCAGTTTCACCCCGCCCTTGGCGCGCCGTATCAGCCCGGCTTTCACCATCGCCTCGACGTCGACCGGCGTATTGCCGTCGAGCTTGCCGGCGTCAACCGCCGCCTGCACGGTACCAAGATTGATCTCGTTAAGTTTGACCGCGAATGGCGTGTTGCGGAAGCCGCGCTTGGGCAGCCGCCGGTGCAGCGGCATCTGGCCGCCTTCGAACCCCTTGATGGCCACGCCGGCGCGCGCGGTCTGGCCCTTGCCGCCGCGGCCGCCGGTCTTGCCCATGCCGGAGCCGATGCCGCGGCCGATGCGCATGCGCTTCTTGCGCGCGCCCGGATTGTCGGCGATCTGGTTCAGTCTCATGTCACGTCCTCGTGCCTAACTCTCGAAATGGCCGGGTCGAACCCGACCATCGTGTGACGATTACTTCGCGTCGCCGACCACGCGCACCATGTGCTGCACTTTGCGGATCATGCCGCGGGTCGCCGGCGTATCCGGCAATTCGCTCACGCGCCCGATCTTGTTCAAGCCGAGCCCGATCAGCGTCGCGCGCTGATCGCCGCTGCGCCGCATCGGGCTGCCCACCTGCTCGACCTTGAGGGTCTTATCTGCCTTCGCCATGGATCGAGCCCTTTGTTAGTCGGCCGCCTGCTCGGCCTCGCCGCCTTCGCGGCGGCGCGACTGCAGGGTCGAAACTTTGATGTTGCGGCGCGCGGCGACCGAGCGCGGCGAATCCTGATTCTTGAGTGCGTCGAAGGTCGCGCGCACCACGTTGTACGGGTTGGAAGAGCCGAGCGACTTCGCCACCACGTCCTGCATGCCGAGCGTCTCGAATACCGCGCGCATCGGACCGCCGGCGATGATTCCGGTGCCGGCCGGGGCCGCGCGCAGGAACACCTTGCCAGCGCCGTGACGGCCGGCGACGTCGTGATGCAACGTACGGCCTTCGCGCAGCGGCACACGGGTCAAGCCGCGCTTGGCGGCGTCGGTCGCCTTGCGGATCGCCTCCGGCACCTCGCGCGCTTTGCCGTGGCCGAAGCCAACGCGACCCTTCTGGTCGCCGATCACGACCAGCGCGGCAAACCCGAAGCGGCGCCCGCCCTTGACCACTTTGGCCACGCGGTTGATGTGCACCAGCTTGTCGATGAACTCGCTGTCGCGGTCATCGCGGTCGCGGCCACCGCGCTCACGATCTCGTCGAGGTTCATGTGCCATTTGCGTTCAGTCCGTTTCCTTGCACATCATCTTTTCGGGATGATGCGCTCCGTTAGAAGTTGAGGCCGCCTTCACGCGCGGCGTCGGCCAGCGCCTTGATGCGTCCGTGAAAGAGATAACCGCCGCGGTCGAACACCACGTCCTTGATGTTATTTGTCTGAGCGCGCTCGGCGATCAGCTTGCCGACCGCCTTGGCAGCATCGATGTCGGCGCCCTTGGTGCCCGCGTCACGCAGCGCCTTCTCGAGCGAGGAGGCAGCAGCCAGCGTCACGCCCTTATCGTCGTCTATAACCTGGGCGTAGATGTGCTTGGAGGAGCGGAACACCGTCAAGCGCACGCGCCCGCGGGCGGAGCGCTTGATCTTGCGCCGCACCGACGCCCTGCGCCGCGCCGTCCTGTCACTCAGTCTCGACATGACCCTCTCGTCCTTTACTTCTTCTTGCCTTCCTTGCGGAAGATGTATTCGCCGGCATATTTGACGCCCTTGCCCTTGTAGGGCTCCGGCGGACGCCAGCCGCGGATTTCGGCGGCGACCTGGCCGACCTGCTGCTTGTCCATGCCGGTGATTACGATTTCGGTCGGCTTGGGCGTGGCGATGGAGACCCCTTGCGGGATCGGATAGCTCACGTCGTGCGAAAAGCCGAGCTGCAGGTTCAGGTTCTTGCCTTGCACCGCCGCGCGGTAGCCGACGCCGTTGATCTCCAGCTTCTCCTCGAAACCCTTGCTCACACCGGTGACGAGGTTGGACACCAGCGTGCGCGCGGTGCCCCACATCTGGCGCGAACGCTTGGACTGATCGCGCGGGTCAACCTTGATCGCTCCGTCTTCCATCTTCACGATCACGTCGTCGATCAGCGCCAATTGCAGGGCGCCTTTCGGGCCCTTCACCTTGACGGTCTGACCTTCCACGCTGGCGGTGACGCCGGAAGGAACTTTGACTGGGCGTTTGCCGATACGAGACATCAGAACACCGTGCACAGGATTTCGCCGCCGACATTGGCGTCACGGGCGGCGTGGTCAGCCATCACGCCCTTGGGCGTCGAAACGATGGCGACGCCGAGGCCATTGTTGATGCGCGGCAGCGCTTTAACCGAAGCGTAGACGCGCCGGCCCGGCTTGGAAACGCGGGCGATCTCGCGGATCACCGGCGTGCCGTCAAAATATTTCAGCTCAATCTCAAGCTCGCTGCGGCCGTTCTGGTGGGCGACGCTGGCGTAGCCGCGGATGAAGCCTTCGCTCTTGAGCACCTCGGCCACGCGCTCGCGCTGCTTGGAGCCGGGCATCGAGACCTTGGGCTTGTTCCGCATCTGCGCATTGCGAATGCGGGTGATCATATCGCCGATCGGATCGTTCACGGACATCTCGATCCTCCCCTCACCAGCTCGACTTCACGAGGCCCGGAATCAGGCCCTTGGAGCCGAGCTCGCGCAGCGCGATACGGCTAAGCTTATGCTTGCGGTAGAACGCGCGCGGACGGCCAGTGAGTTCGCAACGATTGCGAATGCGGGTGGCCGAGGAATTGCGCGGCAATTCGGCAAGCTTGAGAGTGGCGGCGAACCGCTCCTCCATCGGCAAGTCCTTGTCGTGCGCGATCGCCTTCAGCCGCGTGCGCCGGCCGGCGAATTTCTTCGTCATCTTGCGCCGCCGGTTGTTCTTCTCGATCGAACTCTTCTTCGCCATTCTTATCGCTCCTTGCGGTTCCGCGTATGAGATTGCCTAAGGCCGCCTCACTGCCGGAACGGAAAGTTGAATGCCGCGAGCAAAGCCCGCGCCTCATCGTCGGTCGGCGCGCTCGTGCACACGGTCACATCAAGGCCCCAGGAATCGGTGACCTTGTCGAAATCGATCTCCGGAAACACGATGTGCTCGCGGATGCCGAGACTATAGTTGCCGCGGCCGTCGAAGCTCTTTGGGTTCAAGCCCCGGAAGTCGCGGACACGCGGCAGCGCGATGTTCACCAGCCGGTCGAGGAAGTCGAACATGCGCGCCTTGCGCAGCGTGACCATGCAACCGATCGCCTGGCCGTCGCGCAGCTTGTAGTTGGCGATCGACTTACGCGCCCGGGTGATCACCGCCTTCTGGCCCGCGATAAGGCTGAGGTCGCTGGCCGCGTTCTCGACCTTCTTGCGGTCGGCGACGCCCTCGCCGATGCCCATGTTGAGCACGACCTTGGTGATGGTCGGCACCTGCATCGGGTTCTTGTATTCGAACTGCTTGGTGAGCGCGCCACGGATCACCTGATCGTAGTGCGTCTTCAGCCGCGCGACATAAGGCGCGCCGGCCGGTTTCGCCGCCTTCGGCGCAGCTTCCTTGGCAGCGGCAGCCTTGGCAGCGGCAGCCTTGGGAGCCGCCTTCGCCTTGCCGGCCTTCTTGTCTTCGTTCGTTTGCGTGTCAGCCATCGATCTCAACTCCGGAACGCTTGGCAATGCGCACCTTCTTGCGTTCTTCGCCCTGCCCGACGAACTTGAAGCCGACGCGGGTCGCCTTGCCGTCCTTGGGATCGGCGAGCGCCAAATTGGACAGATGGATCGGCCCCTCTTTCGAGATGATGCCGCCTTCCTGCTGCGCAGACTGGCGCTGGTGGCGCTTGACCATGTGAATGCCGCGCACCAAAGCGCGGTCCTCGACGGGGCGCACTTCGAGCACCTCGCCGCTGCGGCCTCTGTCGCGGCCGGCGAGGACCACGACCTTGTCGCCCTTCTTGATCTTGGCGGCCATCACAGCACCTCCGGGGCGAGCGAGATGATCTTCATGTGATTCTTGGCGCGCAACTCGCGCGGCACCGGGCCGAAGATGCGGGTGCCGACCGGTTCGGCCTGCGCGTTGATCAGCACGGCGGCGTTGCGGTCGAAACGGATGACCGAGCCGTCGGCGCGCTTGATGTCCTTGGAGATGCGCACCACCACGGCCTTCATCACGTCGCCCTTCTTGACGCGGCCGCGCGGGATCGCCTCTTTCACCGAGACGACGATGACGTCGCCGATGGTGGCGTATTTGCGTTTGGAACCGCCCAGCACCTTGATGCACATGACGCGGCGCGCGCCGGAATTGTCCGCCACGTCGAGATTGGTCTGCATCTGAATCATGATGCGGCTCTCACTGTCTTTGCGTCCGATTTCTTGACGTCCATGACGCTCATTGAACTTTCTGTCGCTTCTCGCCGCGCACAACTTCCCAGCACTTGAGCTTGGAAATCGGGCGGCGCTCCTCGATCCACACCGTATCGCCAACCGCGAACTCGTTGGCCGCGTCATGGGCGTGGTATTTCTTCGACCGACGCACGGTCTTCTTCATAACCGGATGGGTGAACCGTCGGTCGACACGAACGACCACCGTCTTGTTCTCTTTGTCGCTGACGACGACGCCATGCAGCGTACGCTTCGGCATCTTCTTATTCCTTCGATTTCGACGTGACGCGCTTCTGCGTCGCAATGGTCTTCAAGCGCGCGATGTCGCGGCGGATGACCCGCACCCGCGAAGTATTCTCGAGCTGACCCGTGGCCCGCTGAAAGCGCAGGTTGAACTGCTCCTTCTTCAGCTTGAGCACTTCGTCGTCAATCTGGTCGATCGTCATTGATCTTGCGTCGGCGGATTTCATGACCATCACTCGGCGATGCGTTCGATGAATCGGGTCTTGATGGGCAGCTTGGCGGCGGCAAGCGTGAGTGCCTCGCGCGCGACCGCGTGCGGGATGCCGTCGACCTCGAACAGGATCTTGCCGGGCTTAACGCGGACCACCCACAATTCGGGCGAGCCCTTGCCTTTGCCCATGCGCACTTCGATCGGCTTCTTTGACACCGGCACGTCCGGGAACACGCGGATCCAGACGCGGCCGGCGCGCTTCATGAATCGGGTGAGCGCGCGGCGGGCGGCCTCAATCTGGCGCGCGGTGACGCGCTCAGGCTCCAGCGCCTTGAGGCCGTATTGGCCGAAAGCGAGTTGCGTGCCGCTGGAGGCGACGCCGTGGATGCGGCCCTTGAACGCCTTGCGGAATTTGGTGCGGGTCGGTTGCAGCATGACTTCTTACTCTCTGTCCCCTCAGGCCGCGGTTTCTCGGCGCGGACGGCCTTGATCGCCTTCGGCCATCTTCTTGTCCTGCGCCATCGGATCGTGCTCGAGGATCTCGCCCTTGAAAATCCAGACCTTGACGCCACAGGTGCCGTAGGTGGTAAAGGCGGTGGCGACGCCGTAGTCGACGTCGGCGCGCAGCGTGTGCAGCGGCACCCGACCCTCCCGATACCACTCCATGCGCGCGATCTCGGCGCCGCCGAGGCGGCCGGAGCAGTTGATACGGATGCCCTCGGCGCCCAGCCGCATGGCCGACTGCACCGCGCGCTTCATGGCGCGGCGGAAAGCCACGCGGCGCTCAAGCTGCTGCGCGATCGATTCGGCGACCAACTGCGCGTCGAGCTCGGGCTTGCGGATCTCGACGATGTTGATGACAACGTCGCTGTCGGTCAGCTTCGCCACCGAACGGCGCAGCTTCTCGATGTCGGCGCCCTTCTTGCCGATGACAACGCCCGGCCGCGCCGAATGAATGGTGACGCGGCACTTCTTGTGCGGACGCTCGATGACGATGTGCGACACCGCAGCCTGCTTGAGCTGCTTCATCAGTTCTGCGCGGATCTTGATGTCCTCGTGCAGCAGCGTGCCGTACTCGGCCTTGCCGGCGTACCAGCGCGAATCCCAGGTCCGGTTGATACCGAGCCGAAGCCCGATTGGATTGACTTTCTGACCCATACGTTTCTCCTCAGGCCTTAAGAAGCCTGCGCCTCGACCTGACGCACCACGATGGTCAGGTTCGAGAACGGTTTCATGATGCCCCCCACCCGGCCGCGACCGCGGGGGGTGAAGCGCTTGATCACCAGCGCCTTGCCGACATGGGCCTCGGCGACGACCAAATCGTCGACATCGAGGTCATGATTGTTCTCGGCATTGGCGATCGCCGATTCCAGGCACTTGCGCACGTCCGTGGCGATGCGCTTGCGCGAAAATTGCAGGTCAGCAAGCGCACTCGCGACCTTCTTGCCGCGGATCATCTGCGCGACCAGATTGAGCTTCTGCGGGGAAACTCGCAGCATGCGACTCACCGCTTGGGCCTCATTGTCGGGGAGGCTTCGCTTACGTGCGCTCTTGCCCATGACTTCTTCTCTCGATCCTGTCGCCTTGAGCCTGCTTAAGCTCTTTTGGCCTTGCGATCCGCACTATGGCCGTGGAACGTCCGGGTCGGCGCGAACTCGCCGAACTTGTGGCCGACCATTTCCTCGGTCACGAGCACCGGAATGTGCTTCTGGCCGTTGTAGACACCGAAATTCAAGCCGACGAACTGCGGCAGAATGGTCGAACGCCGGCTCCAGATTTTGATCACGTCGTGACGGCCGGACGCGCGCGCGGCTTCCGCCTTCTTCAGCAGATAACCGTCGACGAACGGACCTTTCCACAATGAACGGGACATAATGCTGATCCTTAACCCTGTTTCTTCTTGCGCACGTGGCGGCTCGCGACGATGAACTTGGTAGTGCGCTTGTTCTTGCGGGTCTTCTTGCCCTTGGTGGGGAAGCCCCACGGCGTCACCCAGTTGCCGCCGCCATTGGTGCGGCCGCCATGCGGATGGTCGACCGGGTTCATGGTGATGCCGCGGTTATGCGGCCGGCGGCCCATCCAGCGCTTGCGGCCGGCCTTGCCGATCGTGGTGTTCATGTTGTCGGGGTTCGACACCGCGCCGACGGTCGCCATGCAGCGGCCGTGCACCAGGCGCTGCTCGGCCGAGGAGAGCCGCATGATGACGTAGTCGCCGTCGCGGCCGACGATCTGCGCATAGCTGCCGGCAGAACGCGCGATCTGACCACCCTTGCCGATCTTGATCTCGATGTTGTGCACGATGGTGCCGACCGGGATCGAGGCGAGCGGCATGGCGTTGCCCGGCTTCACGTCGACGTGCTCGCCAGCCACCACGCTGTCGCCGGGCGACAGCCGCTGCGGCGCCAAAATGTAAGCGAGATCGCCGTCCTCGTATTTGATCAGCGCGATGAAAGCCGTGCGGTTCGGATCGTATTCCAGCCGCTCGACCGTCGCCGGCATGTCGAACTTGCGGCGCTTGAAGTCGACGACGCGATAGGCCTGCTTGTGGCCGCCGCCGCGGAAGCGCACCGTGGTGCGGCCGGCGTTGTTGCGGCCGCCGCTCGAGCTCTTGCCCTCCGTCAGCGCCTTGACCGGGGCGCCCTTGTGCAGCAGCGAACGGTCGACGATGACCAGATGGCGCTGGCTCGGCGTGGTCGGATTGTAGGTCTTCAAAGCCATGGCGATGCTTCCTTACAATCCCGTGGTCACGTCGATGCGGTGACCCTCTTCGAGGGTCACGATCGCGCGCTTGACGTCGGACTGACGCCCGACACGGTTCTTGAACACCTTGACCTTGCCGGGTCGCGTCAGCGTGTTGACGCGTTTGACCTTCACGTCGAACAGCTTCTCAATCGCTTCCTTGATCTGCGGCTTGGTCGCGTTCTTGGCCACCTTGAAGATGACCTTGTTGTGCTCCGACGCCATGGTCGCCTTCTCGGTGATCACCGGGGCGAGGATGACATCGTAATGGCGGGGATCGCTGGTGCTCATTTGAAGCGCGCCTCCAGCGCATCGAGCGCGGCCTTGGTCAGCACCAGGGTCTTGCGCCGCATGATGTCGTAGACGTTGATGCCCTGCACGGGCAGCACGTCTATGTTCGGGATGTTGCGCGCGGCCGTGCGGAAGTTGGCCTCGATCTCGGCACCGTCGATGATCAGCGCGTTCTGAAGCCCGAGCTTGCCGAATTGCGCGATCAGCGCCTTGGTCTTGGGCTCCTTCACCGAGGCCTTGTCGAGCACGACGATGCCGCCGTCCTTGGCCTTGGCGGAGAGCGCGTGCTTGAGCGCCAGCGCGCGCACCTTCTTCGGCAGGTCGTGGGCATGGCTGCGCACGACCGGACCGAAGGCGCGGCCACCGCCGCGGAACTGCGGGGCGCTGGCGGCGCCGTGACGGGCCTGGCCGGTGCCCTTCTGCGCATAGACCTTCTTGGTCGTGCGGTTGATCTCGCCGCGCAGCTTGGTCTTGTGCGTGCCGGCCTGGCGCTTGGCGAGCTGCCAGTTGACGCAGCGCTGCACGATGTCGGTGCGCGGCTCGAGGCCGAAGATCGCGTCCGGCAAATCCGCCGAACCCGCCTGCTTGCCCTCAAGGGTGGTGATCTTCATTTCCATCTCAGGCGCCCTCTTGCTCAGTGGGGGCTTGCGCGGCGGGCGCTTCAGCCGGGGCTGCATCCGATGCAGGTGCCGCTTCCGCACCGCTGACCCGGAACTTGCCCGGCGTCGGCGCGTCCTTCGGCAACGGCTTCTTCACCGCGTCGCGCACGGTGATCCAGCCGCCCTTGGCGCCCGGCACCGCTCCCTCGACCAGGATGAGGCCGCGCTCGACGTCGGTGGACACCACCTTGAGATTGAGCGTGGTCACCCGCTCGGTGCCGAGATGGCCAGGCATCTTCTTGTTCTTGAAGGTCTTGCCCGGATCCTGACGGCCACCGGTCGAACCAATCGAACGGTGCGAGATCGACACGCCGTGCGAGGCGCGCAAGCCGCCGAAATTCCAGCGCTTCATGCCTCCAGCAAAGCCCTTGCCGATCGAGGTGCCACAGACGTCGACAAACTGCCCAACCACGAAGTGGTCCGCCGTGATCTCGGCGCCAACCGGGATCAGCGCGTCCTCGCTGACGCGGAATTCGGCCAGTTTGCGCTTGGGCTCGACATTGGCCTTCGCGAAATAGCCGCGGTCGGCCTTGATCATATTGTTGGTACGGCGCTCGCCCGAACCGAGCTGCAACGCGACATACCCGTTCTGCTCCTTGGTGCGATGAGCGACCACCTGGCATTGCGCCAGGCGCAGCACCGTCACCGGCACGTGCTCACCGGCTTCGGTGAATACCCGGGTCATACCGACCTTTTGCGCGACAACTCCAGAACGCATGGCTGTCCCCATCACCCTTTAGAGCTTGATCTCGACGTCAACGCCGGCGGCGAGGTCGAGCTTCATCAGGGCGTCCACTGTCTGCGGCGTCGGATCGACAATGTCCAAGAGGCGCTTATGGGTGCGCATCTCGAACTGCTCGCGGCTCTTCTTGTCGATGTGCGGCGAGCGGTTCACCGTGAACTTTTCGATCCGCGTCGGCAGCGGGATCGGGCCACGGACTTGCGCACCCGTGCGCTTGGCCGTGTTCACGATCTCACGGGTCGACGCATCGAGGATTCGATGATCGAACGCCTTGAGCCGGATCCGGATATTCTGGCCGTTCATTGTCGTTGTCTCTCTGAACTGTCGTCGACCGCCAAACGGACGACCCAGTATTCGCCATTCGATCAGCTAGCCCGCTTGAACCTACGGGAAACTGGGCGCCCCGCTTTCACGGGGCGCGACAGCTTCGTTACTCGATGATGCTCGCCACCACGCCGGCGCCGACGGTGCGGCCGCCCTCGCGAATGGCGAAGCGGAGCTTCTCTTCCATGGCGATCGGCACGATCAGGTGCACTTCCATCGCCACGTTGTCGCCCGGCATCACCATCTCGGTGCCCTGCGGCAGGTGCACCACGCCGGTCACGTCGGTGGTGCGGAAGTAGAACTGCGGGCGGTAGTTGGTGAAGAACGGGGTGTGACGGCCGCCCTCTTCCTTGGTCAGGATGTAGGCCTCGGCCTTGAACTTGGTGTGCGGCTTGACCGAGCCGGGCTTGCACAGTACCTGACCGCGCTCGACATCTTCGCGCTTGGTGCCGCGCAGCAACGCGCCGATGTTGTCGCCCGCCTCGCCCTGATCGAGCAGCTTGCGGAACATTTCGACGCCGGTGACGGTTGTCTTGGTGGTCGGCTTGATGCCGACGATCTCGACTTCCTCGCCGACCTTGATGACGCCGCGCTCGACGCGACCAGTGCAGACGGTGCCACGGCCGGAGATCGAGAACACGTCTTCCACCGGCATCAGGAACGGCTGATCCTTCGGACGCTCCGGCTGCGGGATGTAAGCGTCGACCTGCTTCATGAGCTCAAGGATCGCTTCCTTGCCGAGCTTGTCGTCGGTGCCATCGAGCGCCTTAAGCGCCGAGCCCTTGACGATCGGGATGGTGTCGCCCGGGAAGTTGTACTTGGACAGGAGCTCACGAACCTCGAGCTCGACCAGCTCGAGCAACTCCGGATCGTCGACCATGTCGCACTTGTTGAGGAACACGACGATTGCCGGCACGCCGACCTGGCGGGCGAGCAGGATGTGCTCGCGGGTCTGCGGCATCGGGCCGTCGGCGGCCGACACGACCAGGATGGCGCCGTCCATCTGCGCGGCACCCGTGATCATGTTCTTCACGTAGTCGGCGTGGCCGGGGCAGTCGACGTGCGCGTAGTGGCGGTTCGCCGTCTCGTACTCAACGTGAGCAGTCGAGATCGTGATGCCGCGGGCCTTCTCTTCCGGCGCCTTGTCGATCTGGTCGTAGGCAGTGAAGGTGGCGCCGCCCGTCTCGGCCAGAACCTTGGTGATCGCCGCTGTCAACGTGGTCTTGCCGTGGTCGACGTGACCAATCGTCCCGATGTTGCAGTGGGGCTTGCTGCGGTTGAATTTCTCTTTAGCCATGGATCTCTCCGTTCAGACTCTCATGTTGCGAGCGGTCGCAATCACGCGAACTTCTTTTGAACCTCTGCCGACACGTTTGCGGGCAGTTCCGCATAATGATCGAATTGCATGGTGAAGGTGGCGCGCCCCTGAGACATGGAGCGCAAATTGTTGACGTAGCCGAACATGTTCATCAGCGGCACCATCGCGTTGATCACGTTGGCGTTGCCGCGCATGTCCTGACCCTGGATCTGACCGCGCCGCGAGTTCAGGTCGCCGATGACCGAACCGGTATAGTCTTCCGGGGTCACAACCTCGACCTTCATGATCGGCTCGAGCAAGACCGGCTTGCCCTTCTGCAGCGCTTCGCGCAGGGCCGCCCGCGCGGCGATTTCGAACGCGAGCGCCGACGAGTCCACTTCATGGTAGGCGCCGTCGATGAGCGCAACCTTGACGTCAACCACCGGGAAGCCGGCGACGACACCCGAGCCAAGCACGCTGTTGAGGCCCTTCTCGACACCGGGGATGTATTCCTTCGGCACGTTGCCGCCGACGATCTTAGATTTCGAACTCGAAGCCTTTGCCCGGCTCGTTCGGCTCGACCACGATCTTCACGCGCGCGAACTGACCAGTACCACCGGTTTGCTTCTTGTGGGTGTAGTCGACTTCGGCCGACTTGGTGATCTTCTCGCGGAACGCCACCTGCGGCGCGCCGATATTGGCGTCGACTTTGTAGGTGCGCTTGAGGATGTCGACCTTGATGTCGAGATGCAGCTCGCCCATGCCCTTGAGGATGGTCTGACCGCTCTCATAGTCGGTCGACACCCGGAACGACGGGTCCTCGGCCGCCAGCTTGGCAAGCGCCACGCCGAGCTTTTCCTGGTCGGCCTTCGACTTCGGCTCGATGGCGATCTCGATCACCGGATCGGGAAATTCCATTTTTTCAAGGATTACAGGCTGCTTGGCGTCGCACAGCGTGTCGCCGGTACGCACCTCCTTGAGACCCGCCAGCGCGACGATGTCGCCGGCATAGGCCTCCTTGATGTCTTCGCGGTCGTTGGCGTGCATCAGCAGCATGCGGCCAATGCGTTCCTTGCGCTCCTTGGTCGAATTGATCACGCCAGTACCGCTCTGCAGCGTTCCAGAATAGATGCGGCAGAAGGTGATAGTGCCAACGAAGGGATCGTCCATGATCTTGAAGGCGAGCAGCGCGAGGGGCGCGCTATCCTTGGGCTCGCGCACGACGTCTTCGCCGTTGTCGGGATTGATGCCGTGAATCGGTGGCACGTCGAGCGGCGACGGCAGATAGTCGACCACGGCGTCGAGCAGCGACTGCACGCCCTTGTTCTTGAAGGCGGAGCCACACAGCACCGGAAAGAACGCACCGTCGATCACCGCCTTGCGGATCAGCCGGCGCAGCGTCGCCTCGTCGGGCTCCTTGCCATCGAGATAGGCGGTCATGGCGTCGTCATCGAGATCGACCGCCGCCTCGATCATGATCTCGCGATATTCCTTCGCCTGCGCGAGCAGGTCTTCCGGAATGTCACTGTCCTCAAACTTGGCGCCCAGCGATTCGTCGTCCCAAATGCGCGCCTTCATGCGCACCAGATCGATCAAGCCCTTGAAATTGCTTTCGGCGCCGATCGGGAGCTGGATGGCTACCGGCTTGGCGCCGAGGCGGGTCTTGATGTCGTCCATGCACTTAAAGAAGTCGGCGCCGATCTTGTCCATCTTGTTGGCGAAGACAATGCGCGGAACTTTGTATTTGTCGCCTTGGCGCCAAACGGTCTCGGTCTGTGGCTCCACGCCTTGGTTCGAGTTCGAGCACAACGACAGCGCCGTCGAGCACGCGCAGCGAACGCTCCACCTCGATGGTGAAGTCGACGTGGCCGGGCGTGTCGATGATGTTGAGACGCTTGCCGTTCCAGAACGCGGTGGTCGCGGCCGACGTGATGGTGATGCCGCGCTCCTGCTCCTGCTCCATCCAATCCATCGTCGCAGCGCCTTCGTGCACCTCGCCGATCTTGTGGCTTTTGCCGGTGTAGAAAAGGATCCGCTCCGTAGTCGTGGTCTTGCCGGCATCGATGTGGGCCATGATGCCGAAGTTGCGGTAGTCCTCGATTGCGTGCGTGCGTGGCATTTGGGGAGTCCTTGAATTCCTTTCGCCGTCACCAGCGGTAATGCGAGAAGGCGCGGTTTGCTTCCGCCATCTTGTGCGTGTCCTCACGCTTCTTGACGGCGTTCCCCCTGTTGTTCGACGCGTCGAGCAGTTCCGCGGACAGCCGCTCGGTCATGGTTTTTTCGTTGCGGTCACGCGCGGCGGAAATGATCCAGCGAATGCCGAGCGCCTGCCGCCGCGAGATGCGCACTTCAACCGGTACCTGATAGGTGGCGCCGCCGACGCGGCGCGAACGCACTTCGATCGACGGCATCACGTTGTCGAGCGCCTGCTGAAATACCGAGAGCGGGTTCTGCTTGGTCTTGCCTTCAATGATGTCGAACGCTCCGTAGACGATCTGCTCAGCGACTGACTTCTTGCCGTCGTACATGATGGCGTTCATGAACTTGCTGACGACGACGTTGCCGAACTTTGGATCGGCTATGATCTCGCGCTTCTCGGCGGCGTGACGGCGGGACATGACGCTGATCCTTACTTCGGACGCTTGGCGCCGTATTTCGAACGGCGCTGTTTGCGATTCTTGACCCCTTGCGTGTCGAGCACGCCGCGCAGGATGTGGTAGCGCACGCCCGGCAGATCCTTCACGCGGCCGCCACGAACCATGACCACCGAGTGCTCCTGCAGGTTATGCCCCTCGCCCGGGATGTAACCGATCACCTCGAAGCCGTTGGTCAGGCGGACTTTCGCCACCTTGCGAAGCGCCGAGTTCGGCTTCTTCGGCGTGGTGGTATAGACGCGCGTGCACACGCCACGCTTCTGCGGCGAGGATTGAAGCGCCGGCGCGGTGTTGCGCGCCTTCAGCGGCTTGCGCGGCTTGGCAATCAGTTGGTTGATCGTCGGCATCGTTGAGCCTTCGCTTACCTTCGTTTGGGCGTTGCCGCCCGGAATCGTCAGGGCGTAACCGCGCCCTTGACATGTCGCACGCGGACAGCATCGCCCGCGCCTGATTTCGGGCTTTTCGCCCCGGCACGGCGCGCGCAAACGAATTTGCACGCGCAAAGCGAAATCGCGCCATCCGCCAGTTGCGGGGGCGCTCTTCCGTTCGGATGGCCTCGCTGCCCCGGAAGGCGGCGCGACCAATCACTTCAAAGTCCTGACATCGGATGCCAGCGACAGCGTCTGAGCTTCATCGTCGAGGCGTTGCGCCGACCAGACTGGAGAGAAAATCCTTATTTCTCAATGTCTTGCCGGGCGGGCCGTTCCGAACAAGCGAAGCTCACCGCCTGCCGTAAAGTGTCGCGTATGTATCGGCGGGGTTCGCTCAAGTCAAGGCGGAAAGCGGCCAAAAATCGCTGTTTCTGACGCCCTCGCCGTCCCGCGCCGGGCTGGCGCCCAAAAGAGAAGGGGCCGCCGGCTATGGGCGGCCCCCCGATTCCTTGATCGCCCAGCGACCTACTCCGCCGCCGGCAGAGCCGGCGCCTCTTCCGCCGCCTGAGCGGCGGCCTTGGCGGCAGCTTCCTTCTCGCGCTCCTCGAGGATGAGGGCATCGCGCTTGGTCGCCACCTCGCGCAGCCGGTTCATCATAGCGCCGGTGCCGGCCGGGATCAGCCGGCCAACGATGACGTTCTCCTTGAGGCCATCGAGGGTGTCCACCTTGCCGTGAACCGCGGCCTCGGTGAGCACACGCGTGGTCTCCTGGAACGACGCCGCCGAGATAAAGGAGCGGGTCTGCAGGCTGGCTTTGGTGATGCCGAGCAGCACCGGATGACCGGACGCCGGCTTCTTGCCCTCCTCGACCGCGCGAACGTTGATCTCGTCCATCTCGCTGCGATCAATCTGCTCGCCTTGCAACAGTTCGGTTTCGCCGACGTCGTCGATCTCGACCTTCTGCAGCATCTGGCGAACAATCACCTCGATGTGCTTGTCGTTGATCATCACGCCTTGCAGCCGGTAGACCTCCTGTATCTCGTTGACCAGATAGGCTGCCAACTCCTCGACGCCCTTGACGGCAAGGATGTCGTGCGGGGCGGGATTGCCGTCGACGATATAGTCTCCCTTCTCGATGACGTCGCCATCCTGCAGATGGATGTGCTTGCCCTTCGGGATCAGGTACTCCGTCGGCTCCTCGGTCTTGTCCGCGGGCTCGATCGAGATGCGCCGCTTGTTCTTGTAGTCGCGGCCGAAGCGCACGGTGCCGCCGATCTCGGCGATGACCGCCGCATCTTTCGGCTTGCGCGCCTCGAACAGCTCCGCCACCCGCGGCAGACCGCCGGTGATGTCGCGTGTCTTGGCGCTTTCGGTCGGGATACGCGCGATGACGTCGCCTGCCTTGACCTTGCTGCCCGGATCGACCGAGAGAATGGCGTCGACCGCCAAGAGATAGCGCGCGTCGCCGCCGCGGACGAGCTTTAGCAGATTGCCGTCAGCGCCCTTGATGACGATGGCCGGACGCAGGTCCTGCTGGTTACGGGACGAGCCCGTGCGCCAGTCGATGACCACGCGCTTGGCGATGCCGGTCGACTCGTCGAGCTGTTCCGACATCGACAGGCCGTCGACCATGTCCTCGAAGTCGATCGAGCCTTCCACCTCGGTCAGGATCGGCCGGGTGTAGGGATCCCACTCCGCGATGCGCTGGCCGCGCTTGATGGTGTCGTTGTCCTGGACCTTGAGCCGCGAGCCGTAAGGCACGCGGTGATGCGCGCGCTCGGTGCCGTCGGGGTCAACCACCGCCACCACCATGTTGCGCACCATCACCACCACGTCGTTGTCCGAGTTCTTGGCCACGTTCGTGTTGATGAACTTGATTGTGCCCTCGAAGTTCGATTCGATGAACGACTGCTCGTTGATTTGCGCCGCCCCGCCGATGTGGAAGGTGCGCATGGTGAGCTGGGTGCCCGGCTCGCCGATCGACTGAGCGGCGATGACGCCCACCGCCTCGCCCATGTTGACCGGGGTGCCGCGGGCAAGATCGCGTCCGTAGCAGGCGCCGCACACGCCGTTCTTCGACTCGCACGTGAGCACGGAACGGATCTTCAGCTCCTGCACGCCCGCCTTGACGATCTTGTCGACCTCCGGCTCGCCAAGCAGCGTACTGCTCGGCATCACGATGCCGCCACCGGTCGGATCCTTGACGTCCTCCGCCGTGGTACGGCCGAGGATGCGGCTGGCCAGCGAGGCCACCACGGTGCCGGCATCGATCATGGCGCGCACTTTGATGCCGCGGGTGGAGCCGCAGTCCGGTTCGGTGATGATGCAGTCCTGCGCGACGTCGACCAGACGCCGGGTCAGGTAGCCCGAGTTTGCCGTCTTCAAGGCGGTGTCGGCGAGGCCCTTACGCGCGCCGTGGGTCGAGTTGAAGTACTCGAGCACCGACAGGCCTTCCTTGAAGTTGGAGATGATCGGGCTCTCGATGATCTCGCCACTTGGCTTCGCCATCAGTCCGCGCATGCCGGCGAGCTGACGCATCTGGGCCGGCGAACCGCGCGCGCCCGAATGCGCCATCATGTAGATCGAGTTGACCTGCAGGTCGCGGCCGTTCGCGTCCTTCTTGGCGGCCGAGATTTCCTTCATCATCGCATCGGCGATGGTTTCGGTGCACTTCGACCAAGCATCGACCACCTTGTTGTACTTTTCGCCCTGGGTGATCAGGCCGTCGTTGTACTGCTGCTCGAACTCCTTGGCGAGGTCGCGCGTCTGCTCGACCGTCTTCCACTTGGAGTGCGGCACCACCATGTCGTCCTTGCCGAACGAAATGCCGGCCTTGAATGCGTGATGGAATCCGAGCGCCATGATGCGGTCGCAGAAGATGACCGTCTCCTTCTGCCCGCAGTGACGGTAGACGGTGTCGATCATCGACGAGATCTCGCGCTTGGTCATCAAGCGGTTGACGATGTCAAAGGAGACCTTCGTGCTCTCCGGCAGCACGTTGCCGAGCACGACGCGGCCCGGCGTGGTGTCATACCAGCGCTTGACCCGATTGCCGTCGGCGTCGAGCCCTTCCCAGCGGTACTTAATCTTGGTGTGCAGGTCGATCGCCTTCACATTCAGGGCATGGTCGATTTCGGCCAGGTTCGAGAACAGCATACCGTCGCCCGGGCCGCCCTCGCGCATGATCGAGAGGTAGTAGAGGCCGAGCACGATGTCCTGTGACGGCACGATGATCGGCGAGCCGTTGGCCGGGTGCAGGATGTTGTTGGTCGACATCATCAAGACGCGTGCCTCGAGCTGCGCTTCCAGCGACAGCGGCACGTGCACCGCCATCTGGTCGCCGTCGAAGTCGGCGTTGAAGGCCGCGCACACCAGCGGATGCAGCTGGATTGCCTTGCCCTCGATCAGCACCGGCTCGAAGGCCTGGATGCCAAGGCGGTGCAGGGTCGGCGCACGGTTGAGCAACACAGGATGCTCGCGAATCACCTCGTCGAGTATGTCCCAAACCTCCGGCTTTTCCTTCTCGACCAGCTTCTTGGCCTGCTTGACGGTGGTCGACAGGCCCTTGGCGTCGAGCCGCGAATAGATGAACGGCTTGAACAGCTCGAGCGCCATCTTCTTCGGCAGCCCGCACTGGTGCAGCTTGAGCTCGGGACCGACCACGATCACCGAACGGCCGGAATAGTCGACGCGCTTGCCGAGCAGGTTCTGGCGGAAGCGGCCCTGCTTGCCCTTCAGCATATCGGCGAGCGACTTCAGCGGGCGCTTATTGGCGCCCGTAATGACGCGGCCGCGGCGGCCGTTGTCGAACAGCGCATCGACCGCTTCTTGCAGCATGCGCTTTTCGTTGCGGATGATGATGTCCGGCGCGCGCAGCTCGATTAGCCGCTTCAGGCGATTATTACGGTTGATGACGCGGCGATAAAGATCGTTGAGGTCCGAGGTGGCGAAGCGCCCACCGTCAAGCGGTACCAGCGGCCGCAGATCCGGCGGAATCACCGGCACCACGGTCAGGATCATCCACTCCGGCTTGTTGCCGGAAGCGAGGAAGGCCTCGATCAGCTTCAGCCGCTTGGCGTACTTCTTTTTCTTGATGTCGCTCTCGGTTTCGCCCATCTCGGTGCGCAACTCGACCTGCAGCTTGGCGAGGTCCATGCCCTTGAGCATCTCGCGGATAGCCTCCGCGCCGATCAGCGCGGTGAAGCTATCGGCGCCGAACTCGTCTTGCGCCTTGAGATACTCGTCCTCCGACAGAAGCTGACGGTCCTTGAGCGGGGTCAGGCCCGGCTCGAGCACGACGTAGTATTCGAAGTACAAAATGCGCTCGAGGTCCTTCAACGTCATGTCGAGCAGCAAGCCGATGCGGCTCGGCAGCGACTTGAGGAACCAGATGTGCGCGACCGGCGCCGCGAGCTCGATATGACCCATGCGCTCCCGCCGCACGCGGCTAAGCGTGACCTCGACCGAGCACTTCTCGCAGATGATGCCCTTGTACTTCATTCGCTTGTACTTGCCGCACAAGCACTCGTAATCCTTGATCGGCCCGAAGATGCGCGCACAGAACAGGCCGTCGCGCTCGGGCTTGAAGGTCCGGTAGTTGATTGTCTCGGGCTTTTTGATCTCGCCGTAGGACCAGGACAGAATCTTCTCCGGGCTCGCGATCGAGATCCGGATCTGGTCGAAGACCTGCGCCGGGGCCTGCGGGCTGAAAAGATTCATGACTTCTTGGTTCATCGCATTCTCTCCTTGGCCACCTCGGTGGCCTCAATCTCTCCGCTGTCATGCCCCGCGGGACATCCAGTAATCACCACCGTCGCGGTTTACCGGATGGTCCGCCTGTCGCGGAACATGACGCTTGCGGGGAGCGGCGCGTCCGCCGCTCCCTTCTCAAGTTACTCAGCCGCTTCCGCGGTCGGCTCGTTGCCCTGCCGGCCCTGCTTGGAATTGTGCAGGTCGACGTTGAGGCCGAGCGAGCGCATTTCCTTGACCAACACGTTGAAGCTTTCCGGAATGCCCGCCTCGAAGGTGTCTTCTCCGCGCACGATTGCCTCGTACACCTTGGTACGACCGGCGACGTCGTCCGACTTCACAGTGAGCATCTCCTGCAACGTGTAGGCGGCGCCGTAGGCTTCCAGCGCCCAGACCTCCATTTCGCCGAAGCGCTGGCCGCCGAACTGCGCCTTGCCGCCGAGCGGCTGCTGGGTGACGAGCGAGTACGGGCCGATCGAGCGGGCGTGGATCTTGTCGTCCACCAGGTGGTGCAGCTTGAGCATGTAGATGTAGCCCACCGTCACCTGCCGATCGAACGGCTCGCCGGTCCGCCCATCATACACGGTCGACTGGCCGGAGTGATCGACGCCGGCGAGATCAAGCATGTGCTCGATGTCGGCTTCCTTGGCGCCGTCGAACACCGGCGTCGCAATCGGCACGCCGTGGCTCAGGTTCTGCCCGAGCTCGACAAGCTGGTCCTCGTCTAGCGACTTGATGGTTTCTTCGTCGCCGTAGACCTTCTTGAGCATCTCCTTGAGCGGCTTGGCATCCTTCTTGCCGTTATAGGCTTCGACCGCCTCGCCGATCTTTAGGCCGAGGCCCGCGCAGGCCCAGCCCAGATGCGTTTCGAGGATCTGGCCGACGTTCATGCGGCTCGGCACGCCGAGCGGATTGAGCACGATGTCGACCGGACGACCGTCAGCCATGAAGGGCATGTCTTCCGCCGGCACGATCTTGGACACCACGCCCTTGTTGCCGTGGCGGCCCGCCATCTTGTCGCCGGGCTGGATCTTTCGCTTCACGGCGACGAAGACCTTGACCATCTTCATCACGCCGGGAGGCAGTTCGTCGCCGCGCTGCAGCTTCTCGACTTTGTCGAGGAAGCGCTGCTCGAGCAGTTTCTTCAACTCGTCGTACTGCTTCCGGATTGCTTCGATCTCGGCCATCAACTTGTCGTTGGGCGAAGCAAACTGCCACCACTGGGCGCGCGGGTACTCGTCGAGCACCGCGCGGGTGATCTTGGAGTCCTTCTTGAAGCCCTTGGGACCGGCAATGCCCTGGCGGCCTTCCAGTAACTCGGCCAGACGTCCATAGACGTTGCGGTCGAGGATCGCCTGCTCGTCGTCGCGGTCCTTGGCGAGCCGTTCGATCTCCTCACGCTCGATGGCGAGCGCGCGCTCGTCCTTCTCGACGCCGTGCCGGTTGAACACGCGCACCTCGACGACGGTGCCCTGCACGCCCGGCGGCACTCGTAGCGAGGTGTCGCGCACGTCAGAAGCCTTCTCGCCGAAGATGGCTCGCAGGAGCTTTTCCTCCGGCGTCATCGGGCTTTCGCCCTTGGGCGTGATCTTGCCGACCAGGATGTCGCCGGCATGGACCTCCGCGCCGATATAAACGATGCCCGCTTCGTCCAGGTTCTTCAGCGCCTCTTCCGAAACGTTCGGGATGTCGCGGGTGATTTCCTCGGGGCCGAGCTTGGTGTCACGCGCCATCACCTCGAATTCCTCGATGTGGATGGAGGTGAACACGTCGTCCTTCACGATCCGCTCGGAGAGCAGGATCGAGTCCTCGAAGTTGTAGCCATTCCACGGCATGAACGCGACCAGCACGTTGCGGCCGAGCGCAAGCTCGCCGAGATCAGTCGACGGGCCATCTGCGATGATGTCGCTCTTGTTCACCTGGTCGCCCACCTTCACCAGCGGACGCTGATTAATGCAGGTGTTCTGGTTGGAGCGCTGGTACTTCATCAGCCGGTAGATATCGACGCCGGGCTTGGTTGGGTCGGTCTCTTCCGTGGCGCGGATGACGATACGGGTGGCGTCCACCTGGTCGACGACGCCGGTGCGGCGGGCGCCGATCGCGGCGCCCGAGTCACGCGCCACCACGCCTTCCATGCCGGTGCCGACAAAGGGCGCCTCGGCGCGCACCAGCGGCACGGCCTGACGCTGCATGTTGGAACCCATCAGCGCGCGGTTGGCGTCATCGTTCTCGAGAAACGGGATGAGCGCCGCGGCGACCGACACAAGCTGCCTCGGCGACACGTCCATGTAGTCGACCTTGTCGCGCGGCACCATGTGCACGTCGCGATTGCCGCCGTCACGGCAGACGATCAGGTCTTCCGTCAGCTTGCCCTTGTTGTCGATCGGCGCGTTGGCCTGGGCGACGGCGTAGCGGCTCTCTTCCATCGCGGAGAGATAGACCACCTCGTCGGTGACGCGGCCGTCCTTCACCCTGCGGTAGGGCGTCTCCACGAAGCCGTACTTATTCACCCGCGCGTAAGTCGCGAGCGAGTTGATCAGACCGATGTTCGGGCCTTCTGGCGTTTCGATCGGGCAGATGCGGCCGTAATGGGTCGGGTGCACGTCGCGCACCTCGAAGCCGGCGCGCTCGCGGGTCAGACCGCCTGGCCCAAGCGCCGACAGGCGCCGCTTGTGGGTAATTTCCGACAGCGGGTTGGTCTGGTCCATGAACTGCGAGAGCTGCGAGGATCCGAAGAACTCGCGCACTGCGGCCGCCGCAGGCTTCGCATTGATCAGGTCTTGCGGCATGACGGTGTCGATATCGACCGACGACATGCGCTCCTTGATCGCGCGTTCCATGCGCAGCAGACCGATGCGGTACTGGTTCTCCATGAGCTCGCCGACCGAGCGCACCCGGCGGTTGCCGAGATTGTCGATGTCGTCGATCTCGCCCTTGCCGTCGCGCAGGTCGACCAGCGTCTTGATGACCGCGAGGATGTCCTCCTTGCGCAGCACACGATGGGTGTCGGGCGCATCGAGGTCGAGGCGCATGTTCATCTTCACGCGGCCGACGGCCGAGAGGTCGTAGCGGTCGGCATCGAAGAACAGCGAGCGGAACATCGCCTCCGCGGTGTCGACCGTCGGCGGCTCACCCGGACGCATGACGCGGTAAATGTCGAACAGCGCGTCTTCACGCGTCAGGTTCTTGTCGACCGACAGAGTGTTGCGGATGTAGGCGCCGACATTGACGTGGTCGATGTCGAGCAACGGCAGTTCCTTGTAACCTTCGTCGATCAGAACCTTGAGGTTCTTCTCGTCGATCTCCTGACCGGCTTCCATGTAGATTTCGCCGGTCTTCGGATTAGCGAGATCCTCGGCGATGTAATGACCAATCAGTTCCTCGTCGGCCATGCGCAGGGCCTTGAGGCCCTTCTCGGCGAGCTGACGCGCCTGACGCACGGTCAGCTTCTTGCCCGCTTCCACCACAACCTTGCCGCTGTCGGCGTCAACTAGGTCGTTGATCGCCTTGTAGCCGCGCAGGCGGTTGGCATCGAACGGCACGCGCCAGCCTTCCTTCGCGCGCTTGTAGACGACGTGCTTGTAGAACGTGGAAAGGATTTCCTCGCCATCGAGGCCCAGCGCATAGAGCAGCGACGTCACCGGAATCTTGCGGCGGCGGTCGATGCGCGCATACACAATGTCCTTGGCGTCGAACTCGATGTCGAGCCAGGAGCCGCGATACGGGATGATGCGGGCGGCGAACAAAAGCTTGCCCGACGAGTGCGTCTTGCCCTTGTCGTGGTCGAAGAACACGCCCGGCGAACGGTGCATCTGCGAGACGATGACCCGCTCGGTGCCGTTGACTATGAAGGTGCCATTGTTGGTCATGAGCGGAATGTCGCCCATGTAGACATCCTGCTCCTTGATGTCCTTGACCGACTTGGCGCCGGTTTCCTCGTCGACATCGAACACGATCAGCCGCAGCGTCACTTTCAGCGGCGCGGCGTAGGTCATGCCGCGCTGGCGGCACTCGTCGACGTCATACTTCGGCGGCTCGAACTCGTACTTGACGAATTCCAGCATCGAGGAGCCGGAGAAATCGGAGATCGGGAAAACCGACTTGAAAACCGCCTGCAGGCCTTCGTCGGGACGGCCGCCCTCCGGTTCGTCGACCAGCAGAAACTGGTCGTAGGATGCCTTCTGAACCTCGATGAGGTTCGGCATCTCCGCGACTTCCTTGATTGATCCGAAAAATTTCCTAACGCGCTTGCGACCGGTAAACGTCTGCGCCATCTCGTCTCTCTTTCGATTCGATTGTGGCGGCCAGCATCGGGCGCCTCTCCGGACAGCCGCCATCCAATCGCGACTATCCGGACAGGCGTCGGAACTGTCCGTTACTTATGTGATTCGGGCCGTACCCGAACCGCCGCAGTCTTCACATTTCATCGTGATCAGAGCTCTGCTCTTCACGATCCGCCTCTCGCGGCACCAGCAGGTCGCCGCCCACCGCACCGTCAATTTGAATAATCCGCCGTCCTTGAGCCCGATTTGCCCGGGTCGCTGCCTCACCGTATGTGGGGAACCGGACCCCATCCGGCCACCCCTCTTCTTAGATCTCCTAAATCGCGCCCGGGCGCGGCCCGATACCGCCTCCGGAACCGAAATTCGGTCCCCGAACCCGCCCCAAGCGGGCCGGGCAACCGAAACTCGCAATCCCCAGGTCTCGCTGACGCTCGCACCGGGGATTTCGCTCAAGTAAGCGCTGCTTACTTGAGCTCAACCTTGGCGCCAGCCTTCTCGAGCTGGGCCTTGACCTTCTCGGCCTCATCCTTCGGAACGCCTTCCTTGACCGGCTTGGGCGCGCCCTCGACCAGGTCCTTGGCCTCCTTGAGACCGAGGCCGGTGAGCGCACGCACTTCCTTGATCACCTCGATCTTCTTGTCGCCAGCGGCGGCAAGGACCACGGTAAACTCGGTCTTCTCTTCTGCCGGAGCGGCGCCAGCGGCGGCCGGGCCGGCGGCAATCGCCACCGCGGCGGCGGCCGAGACGCCCCACTTCTCTTCCAGCATCTTGGCAAGGTCCGCCGCCTCGAGGACGGTCAAGGTCGACAATTCGTCGACGATCTTCTGCAGGTCAGCCATTGTTCAGTTCCTATCGGTTCGAACCAGTTGAGACGTTGTCTTGAGCCGTCAGGCCGCTTCACCCTTGGACGCATAGGCCTGGACCACGCGCGCGACCTTGGCCGCGGGAGCGTTGGTGAGCTGGGCGATCTTGGTCGCCGGAGCCTGGATCAGGCCGACGATCTTGGCGCGCAACTCATCCAGCGACGGCAGCGAGGCGAGTGCCTTGACGCCGTCGGAATCCAGAGCCGTCTTGCCCATCGATCCGCCGAGGATGACGAACGCTTCGTTCGTCTTGGCGAAATCGACAGCCACCTTTGGCGCCACCACCGGATCGCCCGAGAAGGCGAGCACGGTCGGCCCCTTCAGCAGGGGCTCGATGGAGGCGGCGTCGGTGTCCTTGAGCGCGATCTTGGCGAGACGGTTCTTCGCGACCTTCACGCTGGCACCCGCCTGCTTCATCTGCTGACGCAGGGTCTGCATTTGGGCAACGGTCAGGCCGGAATAATGAGCCACCACCACGACGTTCGAGGCCTTGAAAGCCCCATTCAACTCGGTGATGGACTCCTGCTTTTCCGCTCGGTCCACTGCAAGCTCTTTCCGGTTTGACGGCCGCCGCGTGATGTTTTGCGGAAGCCGCCGGGTTGCTTGACCCGCCGTTCCGCCAAGACCGCTCACGTTGAACAAGCCCGGGCAGGACGACGTTTTCGAGAAAGCCTGCCCCCCTTCGATCGGCCAAGTGGCCGTCTACGGGTCTCCGAGGTTCGAACCAAACTGGCGCAGCTTTCGACTGCGCGAATTCGCTCGTGCCCCATCTATGCTGGCCCTTTGCAGGATTAAGCGTCCGCCCGAAGGCTTCGGCGCCGGCAGTCTTGGACAGGTTGGCCCTCAAGCCCGTTGCCGGACCAGAAGGCCGCGCGCCGTCACCTAAAATCGCCGAAAACCCTGCCCTGCCTCTCAGATGTCCCGCTGGGATGTCCAAAAGGTCGTAGCCGAGCTCACCATTGATATTGTAAGGACGCGCAAAGGCGTGCCGACAAACGGGCCGGCACGCCCAATAACGCTACCTAAACCCTTCCAGCAGCTTTGCCAAGTGGATTCTGCCGGCGGTTCCGCCTCGGCCGGCCGAAAACGCCATGCATGGCCGAGAATCTCGGTTCATCCCACACGGCTCCTCAAATATCCGCGTAGATTTCTAGCAAATTGCCGTCGGGATCACGGAAAAAAACTGTGCGGTGCCCCCACGGTTGGTCGGTCGGCGGCGACATCACGTCAATCCCAGCCGCCGCCAGCGCCTGGGCACAGCGGTCGACCTCGTCCCGGCGGACACGGAACGCAAGCTGCACCGCTGCCACGCCCATCGACGGCACCGGATCATTCACCACTTGACCGGGACGGCACAGCACCAGGAGATTGGCCCCGACACGGTATTCGACCCAATCCGGCGATAGCTCGCAGTATAGTGGAAACCGCATTACCTCGATGTAGAAACGGCGCATCGCCGCCATGTCTCGTGCGAACAAGATCGTGTAGTCGAGACTCCTGATCGCTTCGAGCGGATGGCCGAGGTGGCGCTCGATGTCCTGCGGCTGCGACGTCATGATGATGTGGACTCCCATTGCCAAAAGCGGCAACGCGGCGAAGATGGCGCGCCGCAAGACGATTTGATGGATCCACCATGACATCCGGCATGAACACGGCCCAGACCAGCGGGAATACTGGTAGTGGCACTACCACCTTCGACAGCCACGTCGCCGGCGCCGACAGTGCGAGACGGCATGCGCTGGGCGAATTTCTCCGACGCAAGCGCGACGCGATCCCGCCTGGGCTAGTCGGTATCATTCCGCGGTCTCGACGGCGGTGCCCGGGACTGCTTCGGGAAGAAGTCGCAGAGCGCGCCGGCGTGGGCGTCACTTGGTACACGTGGCTCGAACAGGCTCGCAACATCCGCGCTTCGTCCGAGTTGATCGACCGCCTCGGCGACGCCCTGATGCTCGATGCCATCGAACGGACCCACCTGCACGATCTGGCCCGGCCGATACACACACGCCGCGGACACGCCGCCGACAACATGGAAGTTTCGCCGGCTCTGCGAGAATGGCTCGACGCGCTCGTGCCCTGCCCCGCATATGCGCTGAATCCGAGTTGGAACGTGGTGGCGTGGAATGAAGCGGCGGCGGCGCTCTTCGGCAATTTCGCCAACCTCGCTCCGGTGCGGCGCAATATCATGTGGCGCCTGTTTCTCGATCCGACCTGGCGATCGCTGTTCGTGGATTGGGACGAAGTAGCCGCGTCTGTCGTCGCTCAATTCCGCGTCCAGGCGGCTCGATTTCCTGCAACACCCGCCATCGCCACCCTCGTCGCCTCGCTCAAGGAGCAGAGCCAGGCGTTCGCGGCGCTCTGGTCGAAACACGCGGTCGCAGCGCCACAGGTCTGGCGCAAGCGCTTCGTCCACCCCCAATTCGGCACGTTGATAATGACCTATTCCGCGCTCCAAGCGCAGGGTGAAGACGGCGACATAACGGTCGTGATCTACGCACCAGGGCTACCCAATGCGATTGAAGACCATGCAAACAGCGACGGCCGGCGCAAGGCGCGCCGGCCGTGACCAAACAATAGTGATCGCGCGGCTGGCTTACTGCTGGGCCGCAGTACTGAACAAGCTCGGGATGTCCACCTTCACGCCCGGGCCCATGGTCGAGGAGACCGCCACCCGGTTGATGTAGTGGCCCTTGGCCCCCGGGGGCTTGGCCTTCTGCACCGCGTCGGCGAATGCCTTGATGTTCTCGACCAGCTTGTCCTCCGAGAACGAGGCCTTGCCGACCCCAGCCTGGATGATGCCGGCCTTTTCCACGCGGAACTCGACCGCGCCGCCCTTGGCGGCCTTGACCGCGCCGGCAACGTCCATCGAGACAGTGCCGACCTTGGGGTTCGGCATCATGCCACGAGGCCCGAGCACCTTACCGAGACGGCCGACCAGCGGCATCATATCCGGGGTGGCGATGCAGCGGTCGAAGTCGATCTGACCACCCTGGACCTTCTCGACCAGGTCCTCCGCGCCCACCACATCGGCGCCGGCGGCTTTCGCCTCCTCCGCCTTGGCGCCGCGCGCGAACACGCCAACGCGCACCGAGCGCCCGGTGCCATTCGGCAGATTGACCACGCCGCGCACCATCTGGTCGGCGTGCTTGGGATCGACGCCGAGATTCATCGCGATCTCGATGGTCTCGTCGAACTTGGCCTTGGCGCGTTCCTTGACCAGCTTGATCGCTTCCGCGATCGGGTAAAGGTGTTCGCGATCGACACCCTCGCGGGCGGCCTTCAAGCGTTTTGCGATTGCCATGATCGTTACTCCGACACCGTGATGCCCATCGAGCGGGCGGAGCCTTCGACCATCTTCATGGCCGCCTCGATCGAGTCGCAATTTAAATCTTTCATCTTCTGCTCGGCGATTTCCCGCACCTGCTTCTTGTTCAGCGAGCCGACGAAATCGCGGCCCGGAGCCTTCGACGCGCTTTGCAGGCCGGCCGCCTTCTTGATGAAGTAGGACACCGGCGGAGTCTTCATCTCGAAGGTGAACGAGCGATCCTGATAGGTCGTGATGACGACCGGTATCGGAATGCCCTTCTCCATCTTTTGGGTCTGCGCGTTGAACGCCTTGCAGAACTCCATGATATTCAACCCGCGCTGACCCAGCGCCGGCCCGATCGGCGGCGACGGGTTGGCGGCGCCGGCGGGCACCTGCAGTTTCAAATAGCCTGTGATTTTCTTCGCCATCTCTTCACTCCTGCAAAAGGGCTGGAGTGCCAGCCCGTTTTTGGTCAGGTCCGTGGTGCGGATCTTGACGGTTGGCGGCCGCCTCACCTCCCACGTCTGCTCTATCGGCCTCATTAGGCCGCGGCGGCTATTTAGTGGGTTGCGGTGGATATGTCCAGCGGCGCCCTACCCTAAGGGCGTGTGCTAAATCCGCTGAGCACCATGTCCGCTTTGCACGTGATTTCGACCCTCGTCAGCGCGAATGTTATGTCCGCGAAGGGCCGAATGCTTCACACCCTCGTTGCTGATCTCGATCTGGAATATTTCGGACAAGCCGGCCCTTCCAGACGATGTGAGTTGGAGCGCACGGCTGCCCGACCAAGATATGAGCCAGCCGAGCTCCAATAGACGGTCCAGAATCCGAGCGCCGACGAGTCCCTTAATGTGATAACGACGCTCGCTCCAGTCGAGACAAGGCTGGCAGAAAATCCGCCGAGTCCGCGGCCTCAGATCAACGCCGAACACGGAAAGGAAACGCCCGCCCGAAGACGTGACTTCACCACCTTCATCGGTGAGTACGATGTGCCCCATCGCCACAAGCGCATCGGTAACAGCGACCCCGACCTGACCAGCCAGATGATCGTAGCAACTTCGGGCAAAACGGAGTGCATCCTCGTTTGCTGACCGCGGTTGACGTCGCGGTGGCACCTCTATGGCGGCGACGACCTTGATGCTTTCAAGCATTGTCGCGACCAGCGGGGACGCGATCCGATAATAACTGAAGCGGCGGCTGCGAGTGACAGTCAAAAGCCGCGCGGCAACTAGCTTGCTCAGGTGGTCGCTCGCCGTCGAGCGAGAGACATTGGCGCAGTAAGCAAGCTCAGTGGCCGTCAGCGACTGGCCGCCCATAAGGGCGTTAAGCATCGTCGCTCGTGCAGTGCCACCCACGAGAGCGGCCACTTCCACCAGATTTGCCGCCGCGACCATCCTTAACCTTATCGCCGGCACCGGATGCACATCAATCGAAAATAGTTCGGCATGGGCCGAACTGTTCCCGCAAGACAATTTGCGAACCTCACAGCAAGAATGCGCTGCCGCCCACATCTGGCAAGGGCGCTCACGGTTGGCATGGAGGAAGAGATGGTCGCTTATTGGGTAGCGCGCTCGAAGGTCAACAATCCCGACCAGTACAAGAAGTACGCCGACCTAGTACCGGGCATCCTGCAAAAGTTCGGCGGCAAGTTCCTGGCGCGCGGCGGCAGGTTCAAGATCCTCGAAGGCCCGGAGAAATTCCACCGCTTCATCATCATCGAGTTTCCGAGCTTCGAGAAGGCGGTCTCCTGCCACGAATCGCCCGAGTACCGTGAGGCCGCGGCGCACCGCAAGAAGGACGGCGCGGGCGAGTTGGAGATCGTCATCGTCGAAAGCGTCTAGGCACGGCACCCGTCATGTTGATCCACACCCTTTATTTCGAGCAAGAAAGCATCATTGCTGCTGTGGTTTGCAGCTTGATCGCTGCTGGCCTCCTGAAGGGAACAATCGGGATCGGCATGCCGGTCGTCGCGCTACCGCTGCTGTCGCTGTACATCGACATCAAATCAGCGGCCATGCTGCTGAGCATGCCTTTGATCCTTAGCAACTTGCCGCAGGCGCTGGAGGGCGGAAAGACCGGACGGTGTCTTATGCAATTGATGCCGGTGATTCTCGGCATGATTCCCGGCCTCTTCCTCGGAGTTCGAGTCCTGTTGGCGCTCGATGCGAACGTTGCAAAAATTATCGCAGGCCTAGTGCTTATGGGTGTCGGCGGCGTCACGCTGCTCGCGCCGAAGCTTCAGCTTCAGTCTCGCTTGGTTTTGCCAGCCGGCATCACATTCGGATTTTACGGTGGGGTTCTGGGAGGCATCGCAGCAATGGCGGGGCCGCTTGTTTTCATATTCTTACTTGCAAAGGGACTGCGCGGAAAGGAGTTCACAAAGGAAGCATCGCTGTATCTCGTCGTTTCCGCCGGCTTGCTGGCAATTCTTCTGACGGCCAGCCGCCAGTTCAATTGGATTGACGTTTCAGTCTCGACGGCCGCAACGTTGCCAGTCGTGCTCGGCATGTACGTTGGACAACATATGCGCGATAAAATTGCACCTGAGACATTCAAGAAGCTGGTGTTGCTCGCGGTCATTGCCGCGGGCGCCGAGTTGCTGCGACATGGTTTCTTGAGTTGACGGGCTCGCCGGTGCCGCTGCGGTTGATTCGTCAGATGCCGCCGCAGCGTCGTGAGGGCCGCGCGCCAGAAGACTGCCGCGACAAGCGGTCAGAGCTTCTCCACCTGCGTGAATTCAAGCTCCACCGGGGTGGCGCGGCCGAAGATCGACACCGCCACCTTCACGCGCGAGCGGGCTTCGTCCACTTCCTCCACCGTGCCGTTGAACGAGGCGAAGGGCCCGTCCGACACCCGCACCTGCTCGCCGACCTCGAAGGTGACCGAGGGCTTGGGCCGCTCGATGCCTTCCTGCACCTGCTGCAGGATGCGATCGGCCTCGGCGTCGGAAATCGGCATCGGCTTCTTGTCGGTACCGAGAAAGCCGGTGACCTTGGGCGTATTCTTGATCAGGTGGTAGACGTCGTCGGTCAGGTCCATCTTCACCAGCACGTAGCCGGGGAAGAACTTGCGCTCGGCCTCGACCTTGCGGCCGCGGCGCACTTCGGTGACCTTTTCCTTCGGCACCATGATTTCTTCGAAATGGTCGGCGAGCCCGCGCTGCTTGGCCTGCTCGCGAATCGAATCGGCGACCTTGTTCTCGAAGTTCGAATAGGCGTGCACGATGTACCAGCGCTTGGGCCGGGTGGAGGTCATGGAAGCGGTGTCGCTCATCGTTTTAGCCTTGGAATTCAGCCAGCTCGGTGTTGATCAATTTCGGTTCTTGGCCGTCTCGGGATCAAGTCCCGATGCCGAGGACGAAAGTAACGGCGATACGGATCAGTTGGTCTCCCACCATGAAGAAGACCGACGCAATCGCCACCATGACGAACACCATGGCGGTCGTGATCATGGTCTCCTTGCGCGAAGGCCAGGATACCTTGCGGGTTTCCTCACGCACTTCCTGCAGAAACTTGAACGGAGACGTTGCCATTCAATTAAGCCCTGTAAGTCCTGTTCGCCAAGTCTACTCGCCAAGTTTACTCGCCAAGTCTGTTCGTAAAGTCAGCCTGTAACGCGCTCGCTATGTAGTTACCGCCGGCGGGTTTTGCCCGGTTTTTTCACAGCCGCGACGACGAGAATATCGCTGCCTGGCAGGAGTGGCAGGACTTCGAACCTGCAACCCCCGGTTTTGGAGACCGGTGCTCTAGCCATTGAGCTACACTCCTCCGGAAGCGGAGGCGGCGGACCATAAAGGCCCGCCGCGGGGATGTCATGCATTATAGCGGTCGGCTTTGCAAGGGCGTTGCGAGCCGTTACCCGGCGGGAATCAGGCGGTTTTTCACTTCACGGCCCTGCCTCGCCGGCTCCGGCATCCCCATATCGGCGGGGACGGCCTTTGACCGCCGGTCGATCCGGCGTTACCCGGTCCGGGAAACCCGATAAGACCCTGGCGCGGCCGGATGCGGCCCGCGACCGGCGGCAATCAAGGCGACATGGCCCCTCCCCTCCTGCAACTCAAAGACATCGCACTCACCTTCGGCGGCACCCCCCTGCTGACCGGGGCGGAATTGTCCGTGTCCACCGGCGAGCGGGTGTCGCTCGTCGGCCGCAACGGCTCGGGCAAGTCGACGCTTCTGAAGATCGCCGCCGGCCTCATCGAACCCGACCACGGTTCGGTCTTCGTCCAGCCCGGCGCGCTGGTGCGCTATCTGCCGCAGGAACCCGATTTCTCCGGCTTCGCGACGTCGCTGGCCTATGTCGAATCCGGCCTCGCCGCTAGCGACGACCCCCACGTCGCCCGCGCTATGCTGGATCAACTCGGTCTCACCGGCGAGGAAGACCCCGCCCACCTCTCCGGCGGCGAGGCGCGGCGGGCCTCGCTCGCCCGCGTGCTCGCGCCCGCACCCGATATTCTGCTTTTGGATGAACCGACCAACCATCTCGATCTGACGACCATTGAATGGCTCGAGCGCGAGCTCGATGGCCGCCGTACCGCGCTCGTCATCATCAGCCACGACCGGCGCTTCCTCGCCAACCTCACGCGCCAGACGGTGTGGCTCGACCGCGGCGAGACGCGCCGCATCGAGCGCGGCTTTGCGCATTTCGAGGAATGGCGCGACGCGCTGCTGGCGGAGGAAGAGCGCGAGCAGCACAAGCTCGACCGCAAGATCGCCGCGGAAGAGCACTGGATGCGATATGGCGTCACCGCGCGCCGGAAGCGGAACATGCGTCGGGTCGGCGAGTTGCAGGCGCTGCGTGAGCAGCGCCGCGGCTATCGCGGCGCGGCCGGCAGCGCGGTCATTACGGCCGGTGTAGCCGATGCCTCCGGCAAGCTGGTGATCGAGGCCGAGCATCTGTCGAAAAGCTATGACGCCCGGCCAATCGTCAGCGATTTCTCAATCCGCATCCAGCGCGGCGATCGCATCGGCATCGTCGGTCCCAACGGCAGCGGTAAGACCACGCTGATCGGCCTGCTGACCGGCACGCTGACGCCCGACAGCGGCACGCTGCGCCTCGGCGCCAACCTCGCCATCGCCAGCCTCGACCAGCATCGCGACAGCCTCGACCCCGATACGACCGTCGCCGCGGCGCTGACCGGCGGCACTGGCGACACCGTGATGGTCAACGGCAAGCCGAAGCACGTCGTCGGCTACATGAAGGACTTCCTGTTTTCAACTGAGCAGGCCCGCACGCCATTGGCCAAGCTCTCCGGCGGCGAACGCGGCCGGCTGATGCTGGCACAGGCGCTGGCCAGGCAATCGAACCTGCTGGTGCTCGACGAGCCGACCAACGATCTCGACATGGAAACTCTCGACGTGCTCGAGGACATGCTGGCCGATTACGCCGGTACCGTGCTGCTGATCAGCCACGACCGCGACTTCCTCGACCGGCTGGTGAGCGGGGTGATCGTGCCCGAAGTCGACGGCCGCTGGACCGAATATGCCGGCGGCTATTCCGACATGCTCAGCCAGCGCGGTTCCGATCTGACGCGCGCGCCGCGCAAACTGGAGGCGGAAAAGCCGGCCAAGACGGCCGCGAAATCCGACGCGGCGGCGGCCAAGCGCAAGATGACCTTTAAGGACAAGCACGAGCTGGAAACATTACCGAAGACAATCGCCAAGCTGCAGCAGGAAGCCCAAGCGCTTCAGCAACAACTCCACGACCCTGAATTCTACGCGCGCGACCGCGCCGGCTTCGAAAAGGTCACCAGCGCGCTCGGGGAACTGCACCATAAGATCGCCGTGGCGGAAGAGCAGTGGCTGGAACTCGAGATCCTGCGCGAAGAGCTGGCAGGAGCGGGACCGGCATAAGCCTGACCGCCGCTCCGGCGAATTCGCGGATTGTTACGGCCCCGTAGGTGCCGGCTCGGGGACCTCGTCGGTGATCACCTTGAAGCCAGTCAGCATACACGGATTGAATTCCGTCACGATCGCGACGTCGGTGGCATCGCGCCCGCGCGCCATCAGGATGCGGCCAATGCGCGGCTTGTTGTGGCGGGCATCGAAGGTATACCAGCGGCCGCCGAGATAGGCTTCGAACCAGGCGCTGAAATCCATCGGCTCACCGTCGGGCGGCACGCCGATGTCGCCGAGATAGCCCGTGCAATAGCGCGCCGGAATGTTCATGCAACGGCACAGCGTTACGGCCAGGTGCGCGAAGTCCCGGCACACGCCGTGCTTTTCCGTGTAGGCGTCGTAAGCGGTTTTGGTTGGACTGGCGTGCGCATAGCCGAACGTTAGATGATCGTGGACATAATCGCAGATCGCCTGCACCAGCGGCCAGCCTGTCGGCAAGTGGCCGAACAGCGACCATGCCGTGTCTGAGAGACGATCGGTCTCGCAGTAGCGGCTGCCGAGCAGGAAAACCAGGGTGTCCACCGGCAGGTCTTCGAGCGCGTGCTGTTCGGCCTGCGGCGCGACAACATCCGGATCGCCATTGTCGTGCACCAGGAAATCTGTTGACATCGTCAGCCGCCCGACCGGCGCGCGGATCACGTGGCAAAAATTGCCAAACTGGTCATGATAGCTGTTGACGGGGATCGGCGGATCGAATTGTACGTGATCCCAGGTCAGCAGATCGTGACTGCGGGATGGATGCACCCTCACCTGCAGGATCATGGGTGTCGGCTGCGGGCAGTCGTATGAAATCTCAAAGCCGGCACGGATTTTCATTGAAACCCTTCTCGCTCCACCAGACGGCATCACGCGGCTTGCGGGTCCATCATAGCGCGGATGGCATCTGCGTGCGCTTACGAAGCAGATTCCGCGCCAATCATCGTGGCCCCGGCAATCGGCACGGGTCTTGGCAACGCGAGCCGAGGCACGCATGAGCGAAACGCAAAGCCCCCTCTTGGCAGCCGACGAGCCGGCGCCGGTGACGACCTACAACGAATCCGGCGCCTCGCCGTTCCTCATCGTCGCCGATCACGCTGGCAACCAATTCCCGCGCGCGCTCGGCCGGCTCGGCGTCACCGGGGCCGATTGCAAGCGCCATATCGCCTGGGACGTCGGCATCGCGCCGGTGTCGCGCCGGCTGGCGGAGGCCCTTGATGCCACGCTGATCGAGCAGAACTACTCACGCCTGGTCATCGACTGCAATCGCGCGCCGGGCCGGGCAACCTCCATCCCGGAAATTAGCGAAGCGACCGCGGTCCCCGGCAACGTCGGCTTGAACGACCGTGACAAAGCCCAACGGGCGGCCGAGATTTTTCAACCCTATCACGGCGCAATCGAAGCTGAACTCGAGCGCCGTCGGCAGACCCGGCAGTCTGTCGCGCTGGTCGCCATGCACAGTTTCACGCCGGTCTTCCGCGGCGTGGCCCGACCCTGGCATATCGGCTTGCTCTATAACCGCGATGCGCGCTTCGCCCGTCCGCTACTGGCGTTGCTGAAGCGTGAACCGGGCTTCGTTGTCGGGGACAAAGAGCCCTACGGCGTGAGCGATGAAACCGACTACACCATTCCGGTGCACGGCGAGCGGCGCGACTTGCCCCACATCGGGATCGAAATCCGCCAGGACCTGATCACCACCGAGCAGGGCCAAAGCGAATGGGCGGCGCGGCTCGCCCGGCTGCTGCCGCAGGCCTATCGGGACCTGCTGGCGGCGGAAGCACCGGAAGGCTGAGTTGACCCTTTGGCTTGTCGGCCGAAGCTTGCGCAGCAAGCGAAGGCTGGAGCGGGTGAAGGGAATCGAACCCTCGTCATCAGCTTGGAAGGCTGTTGCTCTACCATTGAGCTACACCCGCATCGCGGCGCTCATTTAGAGGATTCACCGCCGTCTGGCGAGGCTCCCGCCCCTGGGGTTCACTGGCCAGCCAAGCGGAAGGTGGGGAGGATGGTGGACCAACCAGAGCCAAACTGGGCACTGGATTCTAAAGGTAATTTTGCCTCGGCGGGACCCCGATTAATTCGCGGCCCGCGGTGGCGGCCAAATCAGATGCCACTGTTTCGTGAGGTTAGGCCCGAGCATGGTGATAATGTGGGCCCCTTTGTCGCCAGTGCTTTGCAAATTCTCAAGGAACGAGACCGCAATGAGTTCCTGCAACTCTTCATCGCCACCTGAGAAAGCTTCTTCCAAGAAATCCAGTAGCCGATGGAGCTCAGGGGTCTGATCGGGCCTACCTACTCGAACTGACGATAAAGCGTAACGTGTCATATCACCAAAGAACAAATGCGGCAGGATTTCCTGGTTGTCTTTAATGTGTTCGGCGAGCACGGGCTCCAAGCCCGGAAAACGAGCCGCCATAGACCGTACAAACGAAATTGTGCGTTCGCTCATGCCGATCAGGCCCCCGGCAAGCTATTCGTACATGGTTGCTGCTACAAGCATGTCAGCGAACGTCTTCCAGCTTGGCGTCTCGGGAATTGGCATGCCGTGGTTCTTATAGTAACCGTCCATCGAACTCGTCCATGAAGCCAATGCTTCGAGAAACCGACCAAGATCGTCATTCTCCCAACGATCCCCTTCCGTGTCGTAATCGTGCTTCAATGCCCTGATGAAGTTCACAAGATCGTCGCGGTTCTTAATGCCCTCGATCAGCTTGTAGGTGCTCGAATGTTTCATTGCCACCCCTCAACGATCACTTCAGTCCATTCCGCGTCGCAGAGGGCTCGGTGTCAGGTTTGGGATCGCCTCCGCGTTCTATCCTATCCAGTCGTTTTTCTATTTTTATGAGGTGGTCTGCTATCAGAGCGGCAAAAGTCCCAGCTATCATGTGAGAGCCGTAGCCCAAGATGATACCGAGGTTGAATGGATGTTCGGGAGTGTAGCCAGCGGTGACATATTGGATGGTCCCCACCAACCCGAAGGCCACGACTAGGCCACCGATCAACATAATCATCCAAGCATATTGTTTTTGACTAATAGCCATCTCGATCAGTCCTGCCGTCTTCCTAAATCGCCATTGAACTTCATTAGGCAGGCTTCGCGGCCTAGCAGGGAGGCCGAATGTCTTTCCCGGCATTCTTATTCACATTTTTTCTTGGGAAATCGGCCCCTACCGAAACTGGTAGGGGGCGTTATCGCAATAGCGCCTCTCTAGTATGCTCCGGTTCATGCCACTTCCAGACGACCGTAATATCCTGAAGCTCGGCCCGCCCCGGCATCCCGGCCAGGTCGAGATAACCCCCGGCATGGTCGAAAGCGTCCGCCAACGCATCAAGGAGGCTGGCGGCATCCTCACCGTCTGGGCAGTGCTGAACGAAGATGTCTACGAAACGCAGTTCGGCGACGGGTTCTACCTGCACGCGCACGGCCTCGCGCTGAACAGCGCGGATGCAGAAAGACTCGCCGCGCTCGGCGGCGGCGATTTAAACTTGGTGAAGTGGCATGTGCGCAGCTACCGGCTCGGGCTGGAAAACGACCTGCCAGTCTTCACGGCGCAGTGGCATCCCGAGGAAGAGTTCAGGATCGGCGATTTCGTGGTGCTCCTCTGCGAAATCCCGCCCGGCGGCACGGCGTCGAAGCTGCTGACAGGAACCGGCCTTCGCAAGGACGGCCCGCTGCTGTCGCTCCCGTGAAATCGCAAACGGCGCGGCTGTGAAACCAGCCGTGCCGTCCATCAGCGGCACGACGACCCGCCCTGAGCCCGACAGCCGCCGATCCGTCAGCGCCGATCATCGTCAGCGGCGACGATGATGATGGTGCTGCCGCTGCTGCTGCTGCCGCCGATGATGACCGCCATGGCGGTCATGGCGATGATGATGACCACCACCATCATCATGATGATGATAAATAGAGGCCTTTCCGCCGGCGATCTGGAGAACGTGCTCGGCGGCGTCTTGCGGAGTCATGTGGAAGCCCTTGAGCGATCCGCTTCTGGACCTTCAGTTCATTCTGTCGGCCATCTCGCGTGCCAAGGACGAGCTCTGCACGCCTGCGGAGTACCGCGCCTTTGGTGAAGCGATGCTGGCCGCAGCCGGAAACGACGAAGAGCGCCAGATTGCAGCCGAAAAAGCTATTGAGGTCTCGGCGGTCTATGAGACTTACGAGAAGATTCTCCGTGACAAGCAGCTCGTCGATTTCGCCGATCTCATCAATCGCTCCATAGAACTGCTTCGCGCGCATCCGGAAGCGCTCACAGAGCTTCGCCAAAAATACACGCACATCCTTGTCGACGAGTATCAGGACGTGAACCGTGCCAGCGCGGTTTTCCTGAAGTTGATCGCCGCCGACGGCAAAAACCTTTGGGTCGTCGGCGACGCCCGCCAATCGATTTACCGCTTTCGCGGTGCATCTCCCCAGAACATTCGCGAGTTCGAGCGCGACTTTCCGGGATACAAGCGCATGGCGCTCGATATCAATTACCGGTCGCAGGCGCATGTTGTTCGGCTTGTCGAAGCGTTCGCTCCGTGCATGCGCGCGAGCGCCGGCGGCCTGCCGGCCCGCTGGGGGGCGGACCGCGGCGACGACGGCGGCAACTTGACGATGGCGGTGGCTACTGATTTGCGCGCTGAGGCTGCCGGTCTCGCTGCGGAAATCGCGCGAAATCGCGCGAATGGGATTCCTTATCGGGATCAGGCCATTCTCTGCCGCTCGCACACGCAGTTGGCGCGTTTCGCGGCGCTGCTTGAGGCGCAGGCTATTCCCATTCTCTACCTCGGCGACCTTTTCGAGCGGCCTGAAATTCGCGACCTGCTGTCGCTCTTGTCGTTCGTCTCAGAACCCGAACGCGGCGGTTTGCTCCGCGTGGCATCTTTTCCTCAATACGCCGTCCCCTTGGAGGACGTGCGCGCGGTGTTGGTCTTCGCGCACGACGCCGAGTGCGATCCGCTGTCGGCGATCCGCCGTCTGCCGGAGATTTAGGATATTTCGGAGGACGGCCGCCGCGGCTTGGAGCGCCTCGCCGCCCACCTCCAAGGCGTGGAATTGAAAACGCCGCCGTCGTGGTTGCTTTCCGCCTATCTGTTCGACCGGAGCCGTTATTTGGCACCGCTTCTGGCCGACGGGTCCGTGACAAGCCAGCAGCAACGCATCGCGATCTACCAGTTGTTGCAATTTGCGTTGGAGCAGGATACCGGCAGCCATGCTGTCGAAGGCGATCCCAAGCGCCGGCTCCTGCGGTGGATTCGCCAACTCGAAATTCTCGGCGACGAACGCCAGTTGCGGCAGATGCCCGCCGTCGCCAACGCCATCGACGCCGTGAGGCTGATGACGGTTCATGCGAGCAAGGGGCTCGAATTCCGTGCCGTCTACCTGCCGGGCCTTGGCGCGCAGATTTTTCCGGCCACATCGAAGTATACGGCGTGTCCGCCGCCCGTCGGCATGCTGCCCGACGATGCGGGGGAGGCGCATAAGGCGGAAGAGGAATGTCTGTTCTTCGTCGCCATGTCGCGCGCGCGCGACGTACTTTGTCTTTCGCGCGCCGAGCGTTACTCGGACAGCAGGCAAATGGCGGCTTCGCCGCATCTGCTTGATGTGGCCCACCATCTGCCGTCTTCGCCGCAGGGGCCCGCGCGATGGACGGCGGCTGGCCCGGCGCTCGATTCCCCGACACCGATCCGCGCGCTGGCAAGAACCGATGGCGAGCATACGGCGGAGGACCTCGACCAGTATCTTCGCTGCCCGCGCCAGTACCTTTACCAGCGCATCCTTGATTTAAGCGGGGCTCGTGAAGATACCGCCTACGTGAATTTTCACCGGTGCGTCTATCGCGTGCTGCGCTGGATAAATCACCGTCCTGACGGAACCGCTTTTCCTACAGGACCCGAAGCCCTCGCGGCGCTTGAAACGATCTGGCAAGAGCAAGGCCCGATCAAACATCCGTACAACGGCCTCTATTGGGAAGCCGCCGTTGA
Source organism: uncultured Pseudomonadota bacterium (assembly GCA_963732895.1). GTDB lineage: Bacteria > Pseudomonadota > Alphaproteobacteria > Rhizobiales > Xanthobacteraceae > Pseudolabrys. The sequence continues at coordinate 356,632 of CAVTBG010000006.1, forward strand.
CATCATAAGGCGCGCGGTTGCGCGCGGGGAGCGCTCGACATCGTCGTCGGCCCCGACGGTCTGGAAGGTGCCGCGGCCCGGCGGCACCAACATTGTCGTCCGGCCGGACCATGTCGATATCATCGGCGGAGGCGTGATCGTGCGCAGACTGCGCACCGGCCGGGCGCCGAAAAAGGTGACCCCCGACCCGGTCTTCGCCCTGTATCACGCCGGCGCCGCTGCAGCGCATCCGGGCGCACGGATTCAGCTCGAAACCCATTTCCTGACCGGCGATGAGTCTGTTCCCGTCGAACTCAAGCCCAAGATGGTCAGTGATCGGCTTCAGAAATACGACAACTTCATCGCCGGCATCGCCGCCGGGCATTTCCCCGCCGAAAAGGATGATCGGCAATGCCCGCGGTGCCCGCAATACTTTATATGCGCGGCACTTCCCCCCGCCGGCACCGGGTCCGACGACTCCTGAGCCTTTCCGGTTTTTCCGCGCCGCTCCGATTGATCTGGTATGAGCGACGCAACCGGCCATTACCGGCGTGCCTCGCTCCGTACAAGAGGAGTGAAACCCGGTGAAAATCATCGAAATCTTGCTTCAGGGGGAAGCGATCCCCGACATCCAGGTCGTGGTGATCGAGGCCGAGCAGGCCAAGGCGCACCACGTCATCGCGAAGGCCGCCGAGCACCGCAAGAGCCCGGTTGAAGGTGAATTCTTTGTTTTCATCGAGGACGAGGAGTCGCCGCTCGATCCCGACTGCGTCTTGCCTGAGCCCGGCCACGGCCATCCGCTGCGGCTGCACGTCCACCGCTGCCGCGCCATCGCGGTGGCCGTGACCTTCAACGGCGAAACCGTCGATCACCGTTTCGGTCCCGGCACAACCGTAGAGACCGTCAAGAAGTGGGCGGCGCTCAGCCCACTGTTTCAAAAGATGATGGCTTATGCGCAGAGCCTCAAGCCACAGAGCATTTTTATCCTCTCCGCCAAATACGGGCTTCTGAGCACCGATACCGTTACGCCCCGCAGGCGCCCCTAAGGGGCTTGGCCTTGACGGCCAGGGGGCCGCAGGCCCCGCTTACAAAAACGAAAAGGAGTAAGCCGGAGGCTGGCCTTGGCATCGAAGATGCGGAATCAAAACTCGCCACAAACGCGCCACAGAGCGACGCAGAGTGTGCCGGAGAATCGAGGTTTCATGCGGGTTTCAGCGGAGGCCCGAGATATAGCTAAAAATAGGATTTTTGCTGCACTACGGAAAACAGATGGCGCCTAAGTGCCTGATCTATAAATGGCGCGAGCGACGGGACTTGAACCCGCGACCTCTTCCGTGACAGGGAGGAAATTTTCCTTCTTTGTCTACTAGATGAAAAGGGGTCGCCACAGATTTGCCACATCACTATACGCCAAGGGTTGCGAGCATGCCCGTCGTGGGCTCAAGTTTTGCTGGCACGCGTTTCAGCAAATGTCCGTATACGTTCAATGTTGTTTTTATATCTTCGTGACCCATCAACGTCTGCACGGTTTTCAAATCAGTGCGCTTGGCGATAAGCACGGAGGCATAAAAGTGCCGTAAGTCGTAAGGAACGTACCTCGGTTTTTCGACTTTTTTGCCTTTGATGTTCTCAGTAACGACCAACCCTGCTTCGAGACAGGCGGCAGCGAAGCCACGGTTGCGCCAGTTTTCGGGCATCTGCCACCGTCCTGTCGAGGTCGGAAAAACCAGATCGTATTTGTTCGGCTTTGCATGATGGTCAGCGTAGTGGCGAACCATCTCGTAAACGTCCGGGCTCAAGTCAATGAAACGCCGACCCGCAGAGGTTTTCGGCACGGAAAGCTTCCTGCCGCTACGCTCGATGGCGCGCGAAACCTGCACACCTCGGTCCGTCACGCTCTGGTCTGCCACAGCAAGGTATTCCTGTGGCCGCATGCCGGAATCCGCCGCGAGATATAGGACTGGCCGATATCGTTCCCACGCGCGCTGAATCTGAGCATTCCTAGAGTTGGCCAACTTGTCCGCAGCAGCGAGCAAGTCCATGACTTCCTTTTCCGAGGGGATGCTAACAGGCTCTTCGTATCGGGAACGTTCGCGGATAGTGACCCGTGCGGCAACATCGTGGAGTAACACCCCACGAAAAATCATTTCCAGAATCATAGAATGAAAGCTGGACAGCACAAAATGCGCCATCGAGCGCGGATAATTCAGAAGCAACCACGACCGGAACTCGATGATGTCGGGTGCCGTAAGTTCATTGAGACTTTTTGACCACGGGTACGAATTTATGATCCGTGCGCGATATTTGTAACCCTTGAGCGTAAACGATGTAATCGGATCGCGTCCATCGCGACCCTCCTTCTCGCATACTTCGAGCCATTTCTGAACGCCATCCGAGACGCTTACGATCGGTCCGCCAGCGGGAAAGACCAATGCGTTTTTCTTGGCTTCTCCGCTCTCACGAAACTCGCGTGCCTCTTTCAGGGTCAAAAACGTCTTGTAAGCATATCCGTTGGGGGATGCCTTGCTTGGGTATCTGACTTGGTACGTCGTCCCTTTACTGCCGGTTCTTTTTCTTATGTCGGACATTCACCCGAATCATGCATTACAGACATCAAAAAAAGCAAGTAATTATGCGGCTTTTCGTCAATTTGGCCGCAGGTTTCTCTGCGCCTCAACTTGCCGGTCGAAATAGGTTCTCATCAGGTCGTCTTTCTCGATCATGAGCTTGTGCTGGATCGGATCGACGAAGAACGGCAGCTTGCGCCGTCCCTGCGCGTCCTGTTCGGCAGCGCGCTGCATTTGCCGCTCGGTGAGATTTATGCCCATCCCCGCAAGCACCTGACGGGCCTCTTCGAGATCGAGATAGCAAGGCTGTTTCATCGCTCGCCTCCCTACAGCTTGTAATCGAGGCAGGCGGGCCGGTAGTGATGCGTGTCGAGCCGGCGAACGGCGGCGCCGGTCGAGAGTCTGCGGATTTTCAATGGATCGCCGAATTCATTTGTCGCCCGGACGACAAGCTCGACGCCGGTGAGATACGAAACCCCGAACTCATCCCGGAGGGCCTGGATATCTTCCCAGATCGCTTGTTTTTGTTCGTCCAGCGTGATCGTGCCGAGGCACTGATATGAATATGTTAGGTCTGTATCTCTGGTCTTTTCTTTGTCCTTCTTCGTCATCGCCCCGCCCCGAATATCGCTTCAAAAAATCCCCTATAAAAATATCCCCATACTTTTATCGTATCTTAACCACAGTTAAAGGTTGCTGAACGTGCAATGCAGCGATCTTGCATTGAGCGTGAGGACTTCACTTGACGCTTTGCTTTCTGTGCAGCGCGTTGCGCTCATCGAATGTGAGGCGCGTCACGAACTCTCCGGCCGAATTTTTCCACAAACGCCGCAGCACGCTTTTCCGCTGCTGAATCCACGTTGTTGATAACCGGAGCGGCATTGTGCCGATGCGCCGTCCGCGCGCGGCGCTGTGTGCGCCCGTCTTCCGACCCTTGCAGAATCTTTTGCGTTGATCCCTGAAGTTTGACCGCGCCGCCATCGCGACGCGTGTCCGTCTTTCTCCTCTTTTTCGTCCTTCTTCGCGCCCACCGCCCATGCGGGCCGTCCTGCTGCTGACTGTGACCTCGGGACCGCATGCGGCTCCGATGGTCGGGGCCGCGAGGACAACGAGGAGAACGACATGTCCACGGTCTTGACGATAACGACACTGCAAACCCGCAGCGATCTGGAGCTGCAAAACCTTCTGCGAAAGGCCCGCTACGACCTTGAGTGCACCGCCACCGGCTCCGCCGAACGGCGCGATGCGCTCGCCACTCTGGATAACATCACCTGCGTTATGCGCCAGCGCGCGCTGCGCCCGCGTCCGCCGGGCTTCTAGCCCGGCTGCGCGCACCGGCCCGGCGATCCCTTCGCCGGGCTGTTTGCCGCGAGGTTGCCGCGAGGAAGGCTGGCGGGGTGTACATCCACATTTGCCTCATGGACAGGGATATCCATGACGGGCTGCGCGGGCGGGATTTGCCCGTAAATGAGACGGCGAATGACGCCGGCTCATGTGCGCCTGCGGTATCCCGGAAGGCCAGGCGCCAGAATACGGAGGATTACACCGTCATTATCGATCTGCCGGACCCGCTGCCGGTGACGGATGCCGAACTTGAATTGCTGGAATCCGAACTGGCGGAATTCATTGCCGAACTGCTGAAGAAGTAGGAAGATTCGTTACGTCAATTCACGGATACGCCCATGAAAGTCGCTCTCTATCTGCGGGTCTCGACCGCGCAGACAGGCGGAGAAAGACCTCTCCATCCCCGACCAGCGCAACCAGTTGGAGCGCTGGTGCAAGGACCGGGGCTGGACGGTGGTGGCCGAGTATGTCGAGCCGGGCGCATCGGCGACCGACGACCGGCGGCCGCAATTCCAGCGCATGATGGACGACGCCACGCGCCCGGATAAGCCGTTCGACGCCGTGCTGGTGCACAGCTTCTCGCGCTTCTTCCGCGACTCCTTCCAGTTCGAGATGCACCGCCGCACTCTGGAAAAGAATGGCGTGACGCTGATCTCGATCACGCAGGCGGTTTCGGAAGACCCGTCGGGCCAGATGTTCCGCCAGCTCTGCGCCATGTTCGACGAATACCAGAGCCGCGAGACGGCGAAGCATGTCCTGCGCGCGATGAAGGAGAACGCGCGGCTCGGCTTCTGGAACGGCTCGCCCGCGCCCTACGGCTACAAAGCGGTCACCGTCGAGGTCCGCGCCGATGCCGTCAAAGAAGAAACTCGAAATCAACCTCGTCGAAGCGGAAGTCGTGCGGGAGATATTCGATCTGTGCCGCGCCGGGCGCGGCATCCGGCTGATCGCGGATCACCTGAACCGCAAGGGCCTGACCTACCGGCGCAAGGACCGCCGCTGGACTTCCGGCCTCGTGCATCAGGTTCTTACCCGCGAAGCCTATGCGGGAACGCATTACTTCAACCGTGTCGGAAGCCAAGCGCAAGCGCGGGAAGGAAAAGAGCGAGTGGGTGGCTTTTCCCACGCCCGTTATCATCGATCCTGAAATCTTCCATGCCGTGCGGCAGGCTGCTGGAGGCGCGGCGTCCGACCCGCACGCCGCCACGCGTTGTGACGGGACCGACGCTGCTCACCGGCCTCGCGCGCTGCGCGACCTGCGGCGGCGGCATGACCATCCGCACCGGCAAGGGCGGGCGCTATCGCTACTACACCTGCAACAACCGGATGAACGAAGGCCCGACTTCCTGCAAGGGGCGCAACATCCCGATGCAGCTTCTCGACAGTCTGGTTATCGATAATCTGGAGGCGCGTATCCTCGCGCCGGAGCGTCTGGAAGCCGCTGCTCGACCGGCCTGCTCGACCGCGCGCGTAACAGGACAACGCGAGAATGCGGCGAAGGCAAAGGAACTGCGTAAGAAGCTGCGCGGCACCGAAGGCCGGATGGAAAGGCTGTACGCGGCGCTGGCCGAAGGCACGGTCAGCGATACCGATATGTTCCGCCGCTCGATGGCGCAGGTCGGAGGATGAGCGGGACGAAACCCTGCGCATGATCGCGGCGCTGGAAAAGCACCGCGAGGTGCCGCGCCACCTGCTGACGAAACGCAACATCGCCCGGTTCGCCGAAACCGCCCGCGCCCGGCTGCGCAACGAGAACGCCCGCCTGCGCAAGGGCTATATGCGCCAGCTCGTCAGCCGCATCGAAGTCGGGGACCGGGAAATCAGGGTTTCAGGGCCGCAATCGAGCCTTGCGGAAGGCGTACTGGACTCCGGCAGCAACGGCGCTGCCGGAGTGCCCAGTTTTGTACAGGGTTGGTGGGGGAGGTAGGACTCGAACCTACGAAGGCGTAAGCCAGCGGATTTACAGTCCGCCCCCTTTGCCACTCGGGACACTCCCCCGGAAAAGCGACACGCCGTCGTGAACGGGATGACAAACGGCGCCGCTTGTCGGGATTTGCGCGTTTTATGGTCAGCCACCGGGGCGAAGTCAATGGAGGCCGGCCGGGAATGCCGGGCCTTTTGCCGCGCGTTTGCCAAGCCGCCTGCCCCATGGGAAGAACCGCGCCAAGAGCCGCAAGATGAGCCGCAAGATGAGCCGTAAACCTTGGCAGCACAGCCCACAGGATCGCCCGCGCCGGCCGCCGCCGCGCGGGCGGGGGCGCCCCACCCCACTCAGTCCGGACGGGCCGGCCATCCTCTACGGCTGGCACACGGTCAAGGCGGCACTGGAGAATCCGGGCCGGCATATCCTGCGCCTGTTCGCCACCGAGAACGCCGCCCGCAAGCTCGCCGACGAGGGCGTGGCGCTGTCGGTTCAGCCCGAACTGGTGCGACCTGACGTCATCGACGCCCGGCTCGGGCCCGATGCCGTCCATCAGGGGCTGTTGGCCGAAGCCGAGCCCCTGCAGGCGCCGACGATCGCCACGCTCGCGCCTACCGGCCTGGTGCTGGTGCTCGACCAGATCACGGATCCGCACAATGTCGGGGCGATCATGCGCTCGGCCGCCGCCTTCGCGGTGCAGGCGATCGTCACGACCGCCCGCCATAGCCCGGAAGCAACCGGCGTCCTGGCGAAATCTGCCTCCGGCGCGCTCGAACTGGTGCCAATGGTGATGGTGCAGAACCTGGCGCGCGGCATGGAGGAACTGCACCAGGGCGGCTTCCTGCTGGTTGGCCTCGACTCGGAAGGCGAGAGCGATCTTGCCAGTCTCGGGCTACGCAGTCCGCTGGCGCTGGTGCTGGGCGCCGAAGGCAAGGGCCTACGGCAATTGACCAAGACTACCTGCGACCATCTTGCGCGCATCGACGTTCCGGGTGCGATCAAGAGCCTGAACGTGTCGAACGCCGCCGCCTTGGCGCTCTACGTGGCGAGCCGGGCGACGCGGCCCGCTTGAGCGACAAAAGAGGAAGGCGGGTTCTCGCCCGCCGCCCGCGTCCCCTCAACTGTTCGATCTTATTATTTCGCGCGCCGCGCCCGCGCTTTGAGATTGAGCCGCTTGCCGTCCTTGCGGACGAGGCGAATGCTCATGCGTTCCGGACCGAGAATGGTAATCTCGGCATCAGCGTGGATCGTGCGCGGATATTCGTGAGCGGCTCGCTTCGGCGCGACGCGCGCGCGGTGGCGCGGCCGCGCGTCTTTGGCGTAATGGCGGCGCGTGGTCACCTTGGGCGCGGCCCGCCGGGCATCGCGGCGGAGCGGCTCGTCGGCCGTAGCGTGATGGGAGGCGGCGTGCGGAGGCGCGGACCCCGCCCGATAATAGCGCACCACGGGCCGGGTGCGGCGGCCGATGCGAGGATGGGCATGCCGGGCCGACGGATGATGGATCACGTAGGTGCCGGGAGCCACTTCCACCGCGTAGGGCTGCCCCGGCCGCGGCTTATACGGATAGAGCGGCGGCGACTGCCGGCTCGCGCCGTCGCCAAACCATTGCGCCTTGGCGGCCGTGGCCGGGAGAAGGGCGGCGGCGCAAAGGGTGAGAATGGCGAAGCGGCAGACTGTACGGGTCATGGCTCTCACTCGTAACAAAGGCGCCCTCACGGTACGGCCGCAGCGGGCGATGGATTGCGGCGGATGCGCTGCCGCGGCGGAGCGGCTGCGTGCCTCAGTAGCGGCGATGAATCGAGCAGATAAACCGGCGGATTGGTCCAGTAGCGCGTGTAGCTCCGTCCCGGATGCGGCCGCCTACGGTCGGCGCGGAGACGTGCGCTGGTCTTCAGTCTCTGAGCGCCGTGCGGGAAGTAATGGCGGTTGCGCCAAGGCGGCAGCCACCAGCTGCGCGTGACCACACCGGGCTCGTCGTCGTAGATGACGATCGGCACGGCCCAGCCGTATCCGGCATCACAACAACCCCGATATGCGGACAACTCGACCGGTAGATCGGCAGCCCACGCATTCGCGGCGCCGGCCAGCAGACCGGCGACTGACGCGGCAATGACGATGGGCGCGCGCATGGCGGCAACACTCCAACAAATTCGCTACCAGTCTATACGAGCGCTTTACTCTGCCGTTTCTCTATCGCCGGGTAACATTAATTGCGGCCGCCCAGCCAAGTTACACGCGCAAACGCCACGCCAAGGCCACTCCCGCGCATTCAAGCCTCGCCGGTGGCGTTAACCGTCCCCCTGGTGAACGTGCGGCGCGCTCGGCCGCACCGCGACCTCCAGACGACGCCAGGGCCGGCACGGCCGCCGCGGCCGCCGCGGCCCGCGCGACGCGCCGCTTGTGACCGGCCGCCGACGCTGCTAGCTCTCGCGGGGACGGAGCCGGGTTAGCTCAGTGGTAGAGCAGCGGTTTTGTAAACCGTTGGTCGGGGGTTCAAATCCCTCACCCGGCACCGCGGTTCGGCAGCGCTCCGAGCCGCTAAAAATACGCAACGGCGGGGGCTTTCCACCTTTCCGACCCTGGCAGACTGTGTCACACTGTTGCTGTTGCAATACTTCGGAGAAACTAGCATGCCTCAGGGCACCGTAAAGTGGTTCAATCCGACGAAGGGCTACGGCTTCATCCAACCGCAGGATGGCGGGAAGGATGTGTTCGTGCACATTTCGGCGGTTGAGCGTGCCGGCCTCAATACCTTGAATGAAGGTCAGGTCGTTCAATTCGAACTCGTTGAAAACCGCGGAAAGTCATCTGCGGAGAACCTCAAGGTCAAGTGACCGCGGCGCCCGCGCTTACTTTCGGCCTCTAAAATTTTGAAATGGCTGCCGCCGCGCCCGCGCGGCGGCGGAAGTGCGCGTGGTTTGCCGCCCCACCCGTACGCTTGAAGCGTTGTGCCACGCCGCCTAGCGCGTGAGGTTTGTCAGTTCGGGAAACGGCGCGAAGACCGCGCCCTTGCACAATTCCTTCGTGCGCGGCCCCGGATCGATGAAGCGGTCGAGCTTGCCGGAGACATAGGTCGCGGCGCCGATCTTCACCCCGTTGTAATGGCCTTGGTCGTCGCGCGCGTTGTAGCGCACGCAGGCGACGTAACGTTTGCCGGGCCCCACATCCATCAAGGCCGGCTGCGAGACTTCCGGCGTCACGGATGTGGCTCGGATCGTTGAGGTAGGTGCGCAGGAAGTCCAGCAGGTCGGACTTGTAGGTTTGCGGAAAGATGTTCTGCGCGTCCCATTGCGCGCGCATTTCCGCCGGGCTCGGCCCAAGATCGTCGCTGGCGCAGCCGCCCAGCACCAACAGGCCGGCCAACACGGCCATTCCAATACTCAATCGCATATCGCCAACTCTTTACGGCCCCGTTTTCGTGCCCGTGCGGCGATCATAGCCGGATGCGTGCCCCCGATAAAAGCGAAGGGCGGCCTTGCATAAGGCAATTCACAGGCAACCGTCAGCGCGCCGGCTCGAGCTCCAGGCCGCTCGCCGTCACCGCCAGATCGAATCCCTTCTGCGCGCCGATCGACAATGGCTGCAGCGTGATTGAATGGCGCGAGCCGCCGACCAGGGCGTTTGCGCCGACACCGGCGCCCACGGTGGCCTCGCCACTAGCGCCGACATAGGTGCCGGCAAGCGCGCCGCGGCTGCGTCGCGCCGGAGCATAGACCGCCCAGGCGATCGTGCCACCGCTGGTATAGCCGATGTCGAGACCGACGCGGGTGATGCGGCCGATGTAGTGCTCACGCCAACCGGTCACCGACTTGAAGCTGCAGGTCAGCGTCTTCTGCGAACCGATGACATAGCCGACGCCGGGCGAAACCTGGCAGGTCAAAAGGCCGACACGGACGCGCGCCTGCGCCGGGCTGCCGGCGGCAACGAGAGCGCCGGCTGCCGCCAAGCCGAGCAGCGCCAGAAATGGCTTCTTCATATCGACAGTCTCCATGCGTTAAATGGCCCGCGCCGGCTTCAGGCCCAGGCGGGCCGGGCAATTAACCGCCAAAGAGTTACCGACACCTTGATCTAGGTCATCCAGCGACCGGCGGCCCTGCCCCGCTATTCCACCTCGAAACCGGCCCGCAGCATGAAGGTACGGCCCGGCTGTGGATAGGCATTGAAGCGGCCGATGGTCGTCGTGCTGGCGATGCCATAGTCGTAATACATGTCGTTGAATACGTTCTGCACCGTGAACGACCAGAACGCGTTTTTCACATGATCGACGCCTTGGATCTGCCCACCGATTCGCATGTCGACCACGGTATGCGCAGGAATCAGCGGCTGCGTGTTGGCGCTGTCGTTGTCGAGCCGGCGCTCGCCGGCATAGTGCAGCGTAACGTCGTAAACCACCCACTTGCGCCAGACGTCCCACGTCAGCCCGGCATTGGCAGTCCAGCGAGAAATCAGCGGAATGTCGTTTCCGGCAAAGACCCCTTCGCGGAAGGTAGCGCGGGTATAAGTGACGTCGCCGCGCAGCGAGACCGTGTCGCTCAACGCCAGTGAGGCGGTAGTCTCAACACCCCAGTGCCGGGTGGGATCGAGATTGACGTTGGTGAAGGTGGCCGGGCTGAAGAAGATCTCGTCGTTGAGCTCCATGTCGTAGACGCTCGACTGCAACTTGAAGCGCCCAAGGCGCAGGCGAGCGCCACCCTCGATTTCGTTTGAAGTCTGGGTGCGCAGATCGAAATTGGTCTGCGAACCCAGACCGATGCGCTCGTCAGCGTTGGGCACGCGGAAGGCGTGCGCGACATGGCCGAACACGGCGAACACGTCGTTGAAGCGGTGTTCGAGGCCGAATTGCGCCGCCCACTGCCCCAGGCTGCGGTCGAGCGGCAAGCCCTGCGCGCCGAAGGCGCCCGGCGCAGTGGGATCATAGGTATCACGCGCCGATATCTTGTCCTGCTGGTAGCGGGCGCCGAGAGTGAAGTCGGAGTCGGGACGCACGGCAACCGTGCCGTTGGCGTAGACCGCGGCGGAGTCCTGTTTGAGATCGTAGACGTGATAGGGTGCCGAATTGAGGTCCTGGCCGCGGTCCGAACTATAGTCGGTGTGGTAGTAGTCGATGCCGGCGAGCAACTTTGCCGGCATGCCGCCAACATCCGTCTCGATCTTCAGTCGCGGGGTCACCGACGCCACGGTCGTGTCCGTATTGACGCCGTTGAAGGCAGATCCCGCAAAGAACAATTCCGCCTGCTGCTGCTTGCGCCGCAGGCTGCCATCGACGATCAGCTCGGCGCCGGGCGCCAGCATGCGCGTGACGCCGAGGGTATAGTTCTGCCCCTGCTTGTTGGCGAAATCGTTCGGCGTTGTGGCGCCGGTGCGGTCGGTCACAAGCTGATTGATGCCGGCGGAAAGGTCGACCAATCGGCCACCCGGCAGGCCGAGCTTCTGGTCATCGGCAATCACATTGAAATAGACGCTGCCTTCGTCGGTCGTGTAGCGAATATCGCCGTTCAGGCCGCGCTGGCGTAGCTGGCCATTCTGACGGTAACCGTCGGTGCGGATGCCGACGGCGTCAAATGCCGCCGACCACGGCCCTTTCGAGCCACTCGCCGACACTCGCCCGTCCCGGTAGCGGAACGAACCAAATCCGGATTCGACCCTGAGTGAGGGCGGCAGATTGACGCCATTCTTGGTCACAATGTTGATAACGCCGCCGACCGCGCCGTCGCCATAAAGCACCGCGCCGCTGTTGCCGCGGGTGATCTCGATGCGCTGGATGGCGTTGAGGGGAATCGAGGAGAAGTCGAAGCCCTGCAGGTCAAAATCATTGAAGCGCCGGCCGTTGACCAGCACCAGCACGTTGGACGGCGCACTGGCGCCGAAGCCGCGCAAATCGACCGCGTCGCGGGCTCCATTGGCGCCGGCGCTGAGGTGCTGGATCTGAATGCCGGCCTGTTGACTGAGGATGTCCGGCAGGTTCTGCGCCGGCGATTCCTGGATGTCGTCGGCAGTAATGACGCTGGACGAGGTACCGACGATGGTCGAGCCGTCGCCCAGCCGGCTGGTCGACACATCTATGGTCGGCAACACCACCGCACTACTGTTTTGCGCGCGCGCGGCGCCATGCGTAAGCAGCGCGACCGACACGGCTGCCGCAACCGACAGCGAAAACCCCCGCCCCATGACATTACGTTCCTTCGTTTGCGCTCGCGGCTCGGCGCAAGCGCATCGGGTGAGACCAAGCCCGGTTGCGAAGGACACGTCAGCGGCGCGGCCGAAGGCCCCGATGCTCACGTGCAAAATGTCGTGAAAAGAAGATTTCTCACGGCTTTCGCACCGGCATTGACGTCACCGCTGCGAAAGACCGCTCCGTATGGACGCCCCGTCCACCGGTTGGGTGACCGCGCTGGCAGGTCTCCTGGCTCGCGGGTCGCAGCTTCGTCCGGCCTTCCCAGTTTCCCAGTGGCCTAAGTTGGAGAAGCTCGCCGCTCACAGTTGCGGGGGCAGCCACGGATAACCGTTGAGATACGGACTCCGTGTTCCCTCTTTCGTCCCCGGTGCAACCCGGGGAACCAGCACGGCAAAAATGTGGCCTCGAATGCGCCGATGAGTCAAGCGCGACACCGGTGCAATTTTTTCAATCGACCGGGACTAGGTGCCACTTGCCGATTGTTTGTCCGTCATCCGAACAGAGTCAGCCAAGGGAGATTTTGGCAATGAGCCAAACATTGCGCCGTATTTGCATCCTGGCCGCCGCCACCTTGCTTGCGACCGCGCTCAATTTGAAGCCGGTTCACGCCATCGGCACCGACAATCCCCCGCCGCCCTCCGATGCCGGCGGTAAAAAGAAAATAGACCACAAGAAAAGTGGTGGAATGCACAAAACGAAGCCCACCAAGAAGCATGGCAAGAAAGAAAAACAATCGGACCGGCGCTTCCTCAAGGATTACCGTGCCGCGCGCGCCATGATCCTGGCGAAGCATTACAACGACGGCATCGCGGCCATGCACGCGCTCGGCCATGACGAGCATCCGGACGTGGCCAATTATATCGGTTATGCCTACCGCAAGATGGGCGACTACGCCAATTCCAAGATCTGGTACGAGAAAGCGCTGGCCGCCGACCCCAACCACGTGCGGACCTGGTCCTACTACGGCATGTGGCAGATGGAGCAAGGCCACCGCGACATGGCTCTCGCGGACCTCACCAAGATCAGGCTGATCTGCGGCAACACCCGATGCCGGGAATACCGCGAGCTCAAAGAGGTTATCGAGGGTAAAGAGCACTATTGAGGAAATGTCTCCCGGGGCGCGCTGCGTCGACGCAGCCCCCGGGAGTCCCTTCAGCCCTTCGCCTCCCCGACGATCCAGGCGTGGTAGTTGGGATCGAGGCATTCTACCGGCGGCACCATGATCGCCGGCGTTTCGTAATCGTGCATCTCCTTCACCGCCGCGCCGACCGCCGCGCTCTGCGATGCGCGAGTTTTCACAATCATAGCGGCTTCCTTCGCGCGCTCGATCGCCAGCCGCCGCTCGACGATTTGACGCCCGGCGCCCTCCGCCTCGACAACCGAGGGCCAATTCGTATAGACGAGCACCGCACGTTCTATCGTCTTAGGCCTTCCGAACATGAGCCGTCCGGCCCCCCGCCTTCAGCACATCGCCTTCGTGGCAGCCGTCAGCCCCGAGGCGCGCGAGGCCTATGACAAGCTGGAAAAGCGCTACGGCAACACCGACCCCAACACTGCCGATGTAATCGTGGCGCTCGGCGGCGACGGCTTGATGCTGCAAACCCTGCACCGCTTCATGAACTCCGGCAAACCAATCTACGGCATGCACCGCGGCACCGTCGGCTTCCTGATGAACGAGTACGCCGAAGAAGGCTTGCTCGAACGGCTCACCGCCGCGCAGGACACCATCATCCATCCGCTGCTGATGTGCGCGCGCGACCCGCAGGGGCGCGTGCATGAGCACCGTGCCATCAACGAGGTCTCGCTCTTCCGCCAGAGCGCGCAGGCCGCGCACCTGCGCATCCTGATCGACGGCCAGGAGCGGCTCGCCGAGTTGGTCGCCGATGGCGCGCTGGTGGCCACGCCCGCCGGCTCCACCGCCTATAACCTGTCGGTGCAAGGACCGATCATTCCGATCAACGCCTCGCTGATGGCGCTGACGCCCATCAGCCCGTTCCGTCCGCGCCGCTGGCGCGGGGCGTTGCTGCCGGACAAGGCCAAGGTCACCATCGAAGTGCTGGATGCCGAGAAGCGCCCAGTCGCGGCGGTCGCCGACCATGACGAAGTGCGCTCGGTGCGGCAGGTCGATATCAGCATGGATCATGGCATCAAGCTCAACATGCTGTTCGACCCCGGACACAATCTCGACGAACGTATCCTGCGCGAGCAGTTCGTCCTTTAGAACGTTCCGCCCAACGAATGAGCCGCCGATGAGCCAACGCTTCGATTTCACCGTGAATGGCAAGCCGGCGAGCGTCACGCTCGACAACGAGGACACGCCGCTGCTCGACGTATTGCGCAACGCGCTCGGCCTCATGGGCACGCGTTTCGGCTGCGGGCTCGAACAGTGCGGCTGCTGCATGGTGCTGATCGACGGCCGGCCGGAGAAGGCCTGCGCGCGGCCAATCGTCGCGCTCGCCGGCAAGTCGGTGACCACCGTCGAAGGGCTCGGCACGACGGACAAGCCGCATCCGCTGCAAAGAGCCTTCCTCGACGAGCAGGCGGGGCAATGCGGCTATTGCCTGTCCGGCATCATCGTATCCGCCAAGGCGCTGCTCGACCGCAATCCTGCTCCCTCTCGCGCCGAGATTGCGGCCGCGCTCGACGGCAATATCTGCCGCTGCGGCAGTCACAACCGCATCCTGCGCGCGGTGGAGAAAGCCGCAGCGACGATGAAGGCACAGGCGCGCGCATGAACGCTCCCGCCGCTCCGTCTTTGCCGGGCCCGCTCGCCAGCAACCCAAACCTCGACAAATGGGTCGCGTTCCCCGCGGCCGGCCAAGTGACGATCTTCACCGGCCGGGTCGAATTCGGCCAGGGCGTGCTCACCGCCATGGCGCAGATCGCCGCCGACGAGCTCGACGTGCCGATTGCGGCGATCACGGTGCGCTCGGGTGATACCGAACTCACCCCCAACGAAGGCTACACCGCCGGCAGCCAGTCGATGCAGTTCGGCGGCGTGGCGCTGCGGCAGGCCTGCGCCGACGTGCGCGCGCTATTCCTGGCGAAAGCCGCCAAGCAACTCGGCTGCGATGTCAGTGTGCTTTCTGTCAGCGCCGGCAAGATTTTGCGCGACGGCAAGCCGGGCGGCCAGGATTACTGGACGCTTGCCGCGTCAGTAGATCTTTCGGTCTTCGCGACTGGCGCCGGCGCTCTCAAGACGGCGGATTTCAAGGTCGTCGGCCAAAGCAGCCCGCGCCTCGACCTGCCGGCCAAGGTGTTCGGCCAGGCGGCCTTCATCCACGACATGATGATCGACGGCATGAAGCATGCCCGCGTGGTGCGCCAGCCCAATCGCGGCGCTACCTTGCAGTCGGTGGACGAAGCCGCAATACGCCGCGCCGCCAAAGGCGAGATCGTGTTCGTGCGCACCGGTAACTTCCTCGCCATCGTCGGCGACAATGAAGTCGCGGTCGATGCGGCCGCCGCTGTTGCGCCCAAACACGTCAGTTGGCAGAATGTCGAGGCGCCGACGCCGCTGCAGCAGGAAGCCTCGTGGCTGATGCAGCGCCCCGCCATCGACCGCACCATCGGTGCGCCCGAGCCCGCCGATGCCCAAGGCCGCCAACGCTACGAAGCGACGTTCTCACGCGGTTATCTTGCGCATGCCTCGATCTCCCCGTCCTGCGGGCTTGCCGTCTACAAGGACGGCCATCTCACGGTCTGGACCCATTGCCAGGGCGTGTTCCCGCTGCGCGGCGCGCTTTCGCGCACGCTCAGGCTCGAGCCCTCGTCCATAACCGTGCATCACGTACAGGGCGCCGGCTGCTACGGCCATAACGGCGCCGACGACGCTGCGGCCGACGCCGCCATCATCGCTATGCAACGCCCCGGCGAGACCGTCCGCGTGCGCTGGCGGCGCGAGGAGGAATTCGTCTACGAGCCGAAGAGCACCGCGATGATGGTCAAGGTGCGCGCGCTCCTAAATGAAGATGGAAAGCCGAGCGACTGGACCGCGGAGATCTGGAGCGGCACCCATCAAGGCCGCCCCGGCGGCGGCGCGCCGCTGCTCGGCGGCGAGGCCCTGCCCGACCCGCTGCCGCTGCCGCCGCCCGGCGACGTGCCGGAAGCAAACGGCGGCGGCGCCACCCGCAACGCCGAGCCGCTCTACGACATCGCGCAGACGCGCATCGTGCATCATCTCGTGCCGGAGACGCCGGTCAGGGTGTCGTCACTGCGCGGGCTCGGCGCCATGCCCAACGTATTCGCGCTCGAATGCGCCATCGACGAGCTGGCGGCGCGCGCCGGCAAGGACCCAGTTGAATATCGGTTGTCGATCACCTCCGATCCGCGCGCCCGCGCCGTGATCGAAAAAGCCGCGGCGATGGCGAACTGGAAACCCGGCACGCCCGGCGGCGCCGGCTCCGGCCGCGGGTTCGCCTTCGCGCGCTACAAGAACAAGGCCGGCTATGCCGCGGTGGTCGTCGATCTCGACGTCGACGAAGAAATCCACCTGCGCCACGTGTGGTGCGCGGCCGAACTCCGGACTGGTGATCAACCCTGACGGCGTCATCAACCAGCTCGAAGGCGGTGTCATCCAGTCCGCTAGCTGGGTACTGAAAGAGCAAGTGCGCTTCGACAACGGCGTCTCCGCTTTCGACTGGGAGAGTTATCCGGTGCTGAAGTTCAGCGAGGTGCCGGAGATCGACATCGAGCTCATCAACATCCACGCCGATCCGCCGCTCGGCGTCGGCGAGGTCACCGCCGGCCCGACCGCGGCGGCGATCGGCAACGCGGTCAGCCACGCGCTCGGCGCCCGCATCCGCGACCTGCCGCTCACCCGAGAGCGCATCATGGCGGCGCTGTTGAAGGAATAGTGCACCGCTACGGCAATACCTCTAAAGTTGCGCTAGACGAAAAATGCGCGCTTTGATAGCATGGTTGGCATCGCCCTCACGAGGTGACGCGCCATGCCTGTCCCACCAAACAAGCCCAACGATCCGGTCAAGCACGTCATTGTGCTGATGCTGGAAAACCGCTCCTTCGATCACATGCTCGGCGGCTTGAGCGATGCGATCCCCGGTCTCGACGGCGTCCTTCCACCCGACCAGCCGGCGCGTCCCAATCGCGCCGACGGCAGGACCTACAGACAGGCGCCGGGGGCAAGCCGCACCATCAACTACGACCCGCGGCACGAACTCGAGCACACGATCAACCAACTCAAGAACAACAATGACGGATTCGTCGCCGATTTCGCCACGGCCTATCCGTTGTCGGAACCGAAGGACCGCGCCGAAATCATGAAGTACTTCGCCGACGGCGAATTGCCCATTCTGCACACGCTGGCGAAGAATTTCCTGGTCTGCGACAGATGGTTTTCGTCGCTCCCCGGCCCCACTTGGCCCAACCGCTTTTTCGTGCACAGCGGCACCTCGATCGGCCGCGTCTCGATGCCGGAAGGCATTCTCGACGCCAACCTGCACTGGTATGACCAATCCACGCTCTACGACCGGCTCAACGAGAAGAAGCGGGAATGGCGCATCTACTACGGCGACGTGCCGCAATCGCTTATTCTCGTTCACCAATTGGAGCCCGAGAACGCGAAGCGTTATAAGTCGATGCGGCAGTTCTTTCAGGATGCCGCCAGCGATCCCGGCCAATTCCCGGAATACTGCTTCATCGAGCCGCCCTATTACCAACCCGGCGCGGCCGATGACCATCCGCCGCACGACGTGTTCGAGGGTGAACGGCTCATTGCCGACGTCTACAACGCCATCCGCCGCAATGACGCCTTGTGGAATTCGTGCCTGTTCATCGTCCTCTCCGACGAGCACGGCGGCTTCTACGATCACGTGGAGCCGCCGGCCGCAACCCCGCCGGACCATCACGTCGAAGAATATACGTTTGGCCGCCTGGGCGTCCGCGTGCCGGCCATCCTGATCTCGCCTTATATCGAGCCGGGCGTTCTGCACACCGAATTCGATCACACCAGCCTGCTCAAATATCTGATCGACAAATGGGGCCTCGGCCCGCTCGGCGAACGCGCCCGCAATGCCAAGACGTTCGCCGACAAGCTGAAGCTGGCGGCGGTCAACACCAAGGCGCCGCGCGAACTCATCATTCCGCCACCGGCCGGTCTGTCGCAGCGCAAGTACGGGAAGATCGCCGGACGGACCCAGCCCGCGCTCAACGCCCATCAGTCGGCGCTGGTCGGCATGACGCAACTCCTGGAGAGCTACACCACGGTTCCCGCCGAGTCGCTGCCGGGCCGCACCAAGCGGCTTATCACCGGCTTCGACGGCGTGGTCGACGTCGCCATGGAGCGCGTCGAGGACTTCCTCAGCCAGAACAAGCTGCCGGCGTGATGCGCTAAATCCGCCGCAGTGGATGGGTGATCGCGAGCAAGAAGCCGCACACGGTAAAGGCGGCGATGAGCAGAAAGGCGGCGCGGAAGGCTTCGGTGATGTCGGCCAGCAAAACTGCGGCATTCGGTCCGCTCAGCGCTTCCCGGGCATCGCCGGCGCGCTCGACCATCTGGGCGAAGGCGCGCGCGGCCTCCGGGTTTTTCAACGACAGCACTGCGAACAGGACGAACGCCACCAATGCCGTGCCGAAGGCGGCGCCGATCGAGCGCGAGAACTGCACCGAGGCCGCCGCCTCCCCCAGTCGCTGTGGTCCCGAGGCCGATTGCACGGTGACCTGCACCACACCCATCACCGTACCCATGAACAGTCCGATCCACAGGAGCAGCGCCGCAAAAGCGATGGTGCCCAGCGTCGGGGCCCACAACGCCAGTACGACCAAACTGCAGGTGAGCATGGGGAGCCCGAATGAGGGAAACAGCGCGGTGTGGCCGGTGCAGCTGACCAACCGGCCGGTGACAAGCGAGCCGGTGCCGATGCCGACGGTGAGCGGCACCAGCAGCAAGCCCGTTTCGGAGGGCGACTGCCCGCGCACCACGACCAGATAGACCGGCAGGAAGGTAATCAGCGACACCAGCGCGGCGCCGTGGAAGGTTGCCATGGCGTCGCTGCGCCAGATCGCCGGCATGCGCAACAGTCCGAGCGGTATGAGCGGCGACGCCGTCCTGTTCTCCTGGCGGATCAGCAGCACCAGCGCGATCAGCCCCAACAGGAATAGGCTGCCGACAGCCGGCAGGGACTCAAGGTCGACACGTTGGGCCTGCTCAAGTGCAAACAGAATGGCTGCCACCGTCACGCTGAACAGCAACAAGCCGTAAGGGTCCGCGCGCCATCCATGCTGCGCGTTCGCCTTGGTGTGCGGCAGCCGCATCGTCAGCACCATTGCCACCAGGCCGATCGGTATATTGACCAGGAAGATCGACTCCCAGCCGAAATGCTGAGTCAGATAGCCACCGGCCACCGGCCCGAACGTGTTGGCGGATACCGCCACTGTCGCGATATAGCCCTGATAGCGGGCGCGCTCGCGCGGGGGAAACGATTCACCGATCAACGCCTGCGAAAGCGTCATCAGACCGCCGCCGCCTAGGCCTTGCAGCACGCGCGCCATCGTCAACAACTCGATGTTGGGCGCGGCAGCGCACGCCAATGACGCCACCATGAAGACGATGAGCGCGACGAACATCAGTTTGCGGCGGCCGAACGCATCTCCCAGCCGGCCGTAGATCGGCGCGGCGACGGTCGCCGCGATCAGATAACCGACCACGATCCAGGACGCGCGCTCCACCTCGCCGGTCGAAGCCACGATCGCCGGCAAAGCGGTCGCGACGATCGTCTGGTCGACGATCGCCAGAAACATCGGCAGCGCGAGCGAAGGAAAGACCGTGAGGAAGCCCGCATATCGCGGCGCTGGCGGGGCCGCAGGGCGCTCGCTCTCATCTTTGCCGTTCGACACCGATGTCAATCCTGATGGGTACGCTTAAGTGTTCTTGTTCAGTTTCTGTGGCGTTCAATGCGCCATGAAGACCGGCACGGTCGTGTTGGCTAGGATGTGGCGCGTGGCACCGCCGAAGATCATCTGACGCAGGCGGCTTTGCGTGTAGGCGCCTTTGATCAACAGGTCGCATTGGAGCTTGCCGACATGATCAAGGATCGCCTCACCTGTGGTGCGCGATTCAGGTTTCACCGTCAACGCGCTTGCCTTGATCCCGTTCCTGCGCAGGTGCTGCGCGGCCTGCTCGGGGCTCGGGCCCGGAGTCATGCCGCCCTCCACCGCCAGCACCGTCACCTCGTCGGCTTTGCGTAGAAGCGGCATCGCAAAGACGTTGGTATAGGACTGCTCTGTGCTGCCGTTCCACGCCACGAGGACCTTGCGGCCGATCGATTTCGGCGCTTCCGACGGCACGATCAGCACCGGACGGCCACTTTCGAACAGCGCGGCCTCGAGCGGCGCCATGCGCGGATTTTGCGGCGCGCGGCCGGGTCGGCCGAGCACGATCAAATCGAAGACTCGGCCGTAACTGCCGAGGAAGGCATCGTCGGCGGCTTCCGCCATGGGCCAACCGTATGACAGCACCGCGGGTTCCTGCGCGCCCGTCGGCACTTCATGGCTCTTCATGAAAGTTTCGAAGACCTCGCGCGCATGCTTGGCGGCCTCGCTGTCGAAAGCGCCGGTGAGCGCCAGGCTTGAGACCGGCTCCAGCGTCACATAGGTCCCCGCCATCGGACGGACGGCGAATCCTTCCAGGTAGCTGTCGAAGCTCTGTGCTAGAAGCCATGCGGCTTCGAGCACTGCCGGCATGGCGTCGTGGTCTTCCGTCGGCACCAGAATGGTCTTCATGGCATAGCCCCTCTATCTCGGCACGTTATTCGCCAATCTTCGCGAATCGAAGCGGGACGAAGCATCAGCTGCGAGATTAGCCGATGCCGACCCCGACGCCACGCAAAGCCCCACGCGCTGCGTGTACCCGCGATGAACCTAAACCCTTCGTTAAGGACGCGCCGATAGGGTGGCCGCGCTCGATCTGCCGGCAAAGCCGGAGGAATTATGGTCCGCATCGATTTCAATCGGCTGCGATTTCTCGTCATCGATGACAACGCCCACATGCGCCGGATCTTGCGCACGCTGCTGAACGGGTTCGGCGCGCGCGAGGTGTACGAAGCCGAAGACGGCCCCACCGGGCTCGAGGGTTTCACTGAGTATCTCCCCGAAATCGTCATCACAGATTGGGTGATGCCCGGGCTCGACGGCCTCGAACTGACACGCATGATGCGTCAGCCCGAGGCCCACGCCAATGCCTATGTGTCGATCATCATGCTGACCGGTCATTCCGAGAAGGCCCGCGTGATGGCAGCGCGCGACGCCGGCGTCACTGAATTCCTGGCCAAGCCGATCTCGGCCAAAGGGCTTTATCAGCGCATCCTCAACGTGGTGGTCAATCCGCGCCCATTCATCCGCACCAAAACCTATTTCGGACCCGACCGACGCCGCACCGTCAACCCGAACTACGCAGGTCCTGAGCGTCGCAAGGGCGGGCCGGTCGACGTCATCGAACAGCCTCAGCTCGTCTCACAACCCAGCGAAGAGAACTGAACAAGAGAAAGCAGTCATGGCCACGACCAAGAAAACCGCGGCTGTCAAAACTCTTGGCGATCACGAGGTGATCACGCCGGTCAACGAACTGCGCAAGGCGATCTCTCATCGTCCGCCGATGCCGGGCGAAGAGGACCCGGTCGCCCGCGCCGAGCGGGCGCTCGCCGAACTCGCCGTCGAATTCACATCGTGGATGGAGTCCGAGTGCGAACGGCTTGACGGGGCCCGCAAGGCGGTCGGCCAGAGCGGCTTTAACGTCGACACCCGCGACGCCCTGTTTCGTGCCGCCCACGACATCAAGGGTGAGGCCGCGACCTTCGGCTATCCCTTGGTGACCTCGGCGGCCGACAGCTTGTGCCGACTCATCGAACTCAGCCCGGACGTGACGGGCATTCCATTCGAGCTGGTGGAGCAGCATGTCGACGCGGTTCGCGCGATTTTCCGCGAATATGCAAGCTCCGACGCCGAAGAACTGGCGAATCAACTCACCGCGCGGCTGCGCGAGGTGACCGACGAATTCCTGCTGCATGAAAACCGCGAGCGGCCCGAAGTGATCGAGCAGACCAAGGCGCCATCGCAGGTGCCGGATCAGGGCGCCTAAACACCCTTTGAGCCCGGCCGAACGAGCGACGGCCGGGAAAAGCCCTATGCCACCAGTCGCACGTCTGGGTCAAACGTCAGTTCTGGAGCGCCGATCGGCAACGTCTCCAAAATCGGCGCGGCGATGGTATCGTCGTTTCCGGCAACCAGATCCTCGCAGAAGCTGCGCGCCTCTTCGCGCGCCGCCTCGACCTCGAACCGACGCAGCAGCGCCAACAGCGTGGCCATGTCGGGCGCGCGCTCCCGCGCGCAGGTGCTGAACACGCGCTCAACCATGCGCCGCTTGAGCTGCGCCACTCCTCCCCGCTCGCCGATTAGAACGCCCTGGCGCATGGCCGCGATCGCCTCGCGGAATGCGGGATAGGCGGCATCCGGAAGGCCCGCCTTGCGGTAGAGCGCGTGGAACCCGGAAATGGTCTTGTCGTGGATGTAGCCAGTGACTCGGTCAATCGGCAGACCGGACAATTCCGCCAGCGCCTCCTCGACCAGCACCACATTGCCCGAGAGCAAAGCGCGCAGGATCATGCCGGCGGTGAGCTGTTGGGTATCGCGCAGGTGCTGCACCAGCGGGCCCACTTCGTCGTAGGGCGTCTCAGCGGCGAGCGCGACCGTGGCCTTCTCGCACGCTTCGCGCGCGGCAATTTCGGCGTGTTCTGCCCCGAGCCACTCCCGGGCACTGACGAAGCCGGCGAGCGCTTGCGACAGCTTGGCGAGCAGCGCCTGACGCATCGCCATCGGCAGATCATCATGATCGAGCAGATTTTCACGGATCGGCGCCAGATGGCCGAACCGCTCGACGATGCGCCGGACCGAAAACGCCGGAATGACGGCGTCGGAATTTTGCAGCATGGCGAGGGAAGCTTCCGCGCAGCCGACTTCGGCGATGGCCGCGGCGACCGGACGCGGCAGCAGCGCGCGGCCTGCGATCGCCACTTGCGCATCGTTGTGTGCGGTGGCGATCAGATCGACCAGATCGTCGGCCTCCAGGAGCGGCGAGCGCGCCAACACCGGCAACGCGACGTCCGGCTGATCGGAAGCAAGCGCATGCACCACCACCCGCGGCGCATTCTCCGCCGAAGCAAGCACTTCCGACATGGCCCGGCGCACCAGCGGCGACGGGTCGTCGAGCAGCATGATCATGGCGCCTTCGGCGGCGGCGAGATCGTCGGGAGAAAGTTCGGAGTGGATATAGGCCCGAGCCAGCGCGGAGGTGGCTTCCGCCCTTTCACCGGCAGACGCTTTGCGGACCCATTGCAGGAACTGACGTACAATCATGGACCACACCACAAACAACAATGGCGCCGTCGGTAGAACGACACAATGCGAAGCCTAACCGCATACCACTTAACAAAGCGTTCACCATAGACTTTGAGTTGCTGTTAACGACGATCGCGCCGAAAAGCCTTTGTTTTCACGCCTTCCCATTGCCGAACAGCGCCTTGGGATCGCGCGGGTGGTCGACGAACAGATCGAGCGGATTGAGCTGGCCTTGGGCGGCAGCCGCCTTGACCGCAGCCTCGCTCGATTGCGCGGCCTTGGTGGTCGCCCACAACCGCTGGACCGCGGGTGTCACGGGCGCGCCGCCGCGATCACTGAACATGGTCCGGAACAGCGGGATGCCGTTGCTTGCCGGCGGCGCCGGCGACGGCGGGTCCTGACGCGCGACGGCAAAAGCCTGGGTGAAGCCCGCCGGATCAGGTACGCCCGGCCGCGCGCGCCGCGCGGCGGCAAGCGCCTGCGTTACAGGCGTAAGTTCCGGCATGGCCGGCGGCACAGAGGCGGAGGCGGGGGCGGGGCCAGAAATGGAAGCGATTCTGGATGCGGCCCCGGTCAGCGGATCGTAAGTGCCGCGCAGGAGGCCCATGTTGAACGCCGTGGTGCGCGCCATCTGGTAGCGCCTGTTGAGCTCGCGATAGACGCCGGCGACGCTGCGGCTGGCACCCTGCCGGTTGTAGAAAACGCTACGATTGGCGCCTGCCGCGTGCGGAAACATCCTCGCGGCGCTGGCCTGCGGGCGATTGGCGGCGGCCGATATCAGCTTGCCGGCGCCGGCGGAACCGAGGAAATGCGCGATATAAAGTTCCCCCTCGCTCGGCTGCCGACCGATCGTCGAAGCAAGGTGCGTCTCGTTGTTGCGCGTGAAGGCGCCCGCCATCAGCGCGCTCGCGGTCGGATCATGGCGCAGTCGCAAGATCGCCGCGCGCATGTCGGGATTGTCGACGGTATAGCGCCCGTCCGCAGTCTTGTTGATGGCGTTGGCGTATTGGCCGAGCCCGAGCGAAGGCCCTGCTTTTTTCAGGGTGCCGAGCCAGGTCTGGTCGATGAACTGGTAGAGACCGGAAGCCGAGGAGGTCGGAGCCTGCGCCTTCGGATCGAACCGGGACTTCGATCTGGGCGGTGGTGACCAGATATTCGAAGCTGATCCCGGTGGACCGCGCCGCCTCGCCGATGGCGCTGGTGATCTTCGAGGCCGCATTGCTGATAATGGAAGCGACCGACATTGGCTAGTTTTCAGTCTTACGGGCCTTGCCCGGGCCGCGGGTTTCGTCCTAATCGACGCCACTGAATGTGAAGGCCTCGCGACCATGGGCAATTATGGTAAACGAGAGGTTAACGGCGCCCGCAAGGGGCGGCCGGTGACAGTGGAGCGTGGAGAATGGCGATGACGGCGACGATCCAGCGGCATAAGCGCGGCGGGCTCTATTTCGAAGATATCGAGGTTGGCCGCACTTACGAACATCCTCTCACCCGCACGGTGACCCAGATGGACAACATGCTGTTCTCCAATATGACGCTCAACCCGCAGCCGCTGCATATCGATCGGCACTTCTGCGAGGAGGAGACCGAATTCGGCCAGCCGCTGATGAACTCGCTGTTCACGCTCGGGTTGATGATTGGCATTCAGGTCTCCGACATGACCGTCGGCACGACCATCGCCAATCTCGGCATGAAGGAAGTGCGTTTCCCTGCGCCGCTGTTCGAGGGCGACACGGTGCATTGCGAAACAATCGTGCTGGGCAAGCGCGAATCGAAGTCGCGCCCGGGGGCCGGCATCGTCGAATTCCACCACAAGACCTTCAAGCAGGACGGCACGCTCGTTGCCGAATGCCAGCGTCAGGTGTTCATGCGTATGCGGCCGAAGTGATGAGGCGTGACGCCTACCCTAATTCGGCGGTGCCGACCTTGCTGGTGCAACTTTTGGCGAGCGCGCCCGAGGCAATAATTCCCGCGTCGATAATCCCGCACGGCTAGCGCGGGCCAGACTTCAAGCGGCGCAATCATGCGCCGCGTGCTTCAAGTGAAACACGCTCATGCGCCGACAATGGACCGCGGGACCGCCGCGTCATCCCTTAACGGCGTTGCGTCGTCAGGTTCGCGCGGTTCGTCGTTGCGCTCCGCGCCGTATTCACGCCGCCCACTGTTGCGCGACGCGCCGCATTCGAGCTGCTCACTGTTGCGCTCCGCGCCGCGACCGGTGTATTGCTTTTGCCTACCCAGGGCACGGTGTGCGGCGGGTGATGCCCATGGCCACCACCATGATGATGTTGCGCGGACGCACCGTTTGAAATCGCGGTCGCCATGACAATGGCGGCCAGCGTCAAGGCCAGTCGAGTTGGCCGTTGCAAGGACTTCGGGGTGCGCTTGATCACCTATTGTCTCCTTGTTGAAGGAACCTCTGGTTCCTCGGCCGCCCATCGGTTTCCCGCGCGACGAATTAGACCCGGTCAAGCGTCGCGCCGTGTATAATTCTAGCGGCATCGCGAACGCAGCGCGTCCTCCGATCGGAGGATACCCGGCGCAAAAAAATAGCGTCGGCGACAGGAGTAACGCTGGCTCGTCAGCGGGCCGGAAGATCCCGCAACCAGCTTGACGATCCCGGCCTGACGACGCGCGCAGGTCTTGCCGAACAAGAAGCACCGCATTCCCTTCGATCGCGCATGGTTGCTCACCCGCCGGTCAGGCCCGGCCCGGCCTCTTGCCAATGATGGCCCCCTCCGCCATGACACCTCGGGCTTCAGTGGTAACCAAGGTTCGGCCGGCATGCGCTCCCTTCTGTTCGTTCCCGCCGATGGCGGGACCAAGCTCGACAAGGCCTTCGCTAGCGGCGCCGACGGCGTCATCCTCGACCTCGAGGATTCGATTGCGCCCGAGCGCAAGGACGTGGCGCGCCAGGCCGCGCTCGAGTTCCTTATCAAAGCCGGCGCGGCCAAGGATCGCCCGCGCCTCTTGGTGCGCATCAACGGGCTCGAGACCGGCATGACCGACGCCGACCTCGCGGCAATCGTGCCGGGCAAGCCGGACGCCGTGCTGTTTCCCAAGGCCGAAGGCGCCGCTACCGTCGCCCATCTTGACGCCAAGTTGACCGCACGCGAGGCCATTGCGGGCCTGCCCGAGGGTCACATCAAGATTCTCGCTCAGGCGGTGGAGACCGCCGCTGGCTTGTTCGCCGCCGGCACTTATCGGGACTCCAGCCCGCGGCTGATCGGCCTCACCTGGGGACCGGAGGACATTGCGGCCGAGCTCGGCGCCGAGGCCAACCGCGAGCCTGACGGCACGCTCACCGAGCCTTATCGCCTCGCCCGCTCCCTGTGCCTTTATGGCGCCGCCGCCGCGCGGGTGCCGGCCATCGAGACCATCCACGTCAATTTCCGCGACGCGGACATCCTGCGCCGTGACACTGAACTCGCGCGCCGCGACGGGTTTACAGGCCGGCTGGCGATTCATCCGGCGCAAGTGCCGGTGATCAACGAGGTATTCACGCCCGGGCCGGAGCAGATCGAAAAAGCCAAGGCCATCATCGCGGCCTTCGCCGCCAAGCCCGGTGCCGGCACCGTCGGCATCGACGGCAAGATGTACGACCGCCCGCATCTAGCGCGCGCGCAAGCGCTGCTGGAGCGATTGAACGTGACGAACTGAGGGCGCGCACGTCTCAACCGCGTGTCCCCGCGGAATGCGGGGACCCAGCGCAAAAACCTCCTGGAGCCCCGCTTACGCGGGAATGAGCGGAGGTTAGGTTCGCGACCTAATCCCGCTTGCGGCTGACGAACGCGGACAAGAGCCGCGTCGGCTCGTCGGTGTCGTACGTCGCAACGAAGGCATCGATGCCGGCTTGAATGGCGGCATCGGGCGGTAGCTTCTCCCAAGCCTGCATCAGCGCCTTCTGCCGGCGCAGGGCCTGCGGACCGACGGCCAGCAGCGCTGCCAGAATGGACTCGACTTCCCTGCCGAGCGCTTCCGGCGCCACCACCCGTTCGACCAGCCCCCAGCGCAGCGCGGTGTCGGCGTCGATGATCCCGCCCAGCATCAGCAACTCGCGCGCGCGGCCGAAACCGATGAGCGGCGGAATGAGCGCCGCCTCCACCACCGACGGCAGCCCGACCTTCACTTCCGGCATACCGAACTTCGCGCGGACCGTCGCCACCCGAAGGTCGCATGACACCGCCACTTCGAGGCCGGCGCCAAGCGCGTAACCATCAATCGCCGCGATCACCGGCACCGGCAGCCGGCGCAGGCAATGGCAGGTCTTGTGCACCAATGTGATAAAGTCGCGCGCACTGTTTCGGTCGAGCGCCGCCATTTCCGGAATGCTGGCGCCGCCAATGAACGCCTTGTCGCCAGCGCCTGAGAGCACCAGCGCGCGCAGGTCGTCGCGTGCAGCGATCGCATCAACCTTGCCGATTAAGTCAATCATCAACGTGCGATCGAGGGTGTTGAGTTTGGTGCGGTTGTCGACGGTGAGAAAAGCGACAATTCCGCCTTCGCGCGCCTCCAGACGCAGATCGACGCGGGATGATGCGGCCTGGCTCATGGCTCATTCCGGTTTGTCGTAAACCGCCTTCGGATCGAAGGTCTTGTCGCCGTCGCGGAACTCGAGCCGGATATCGCCGATCTGGCCAAGCGGCACGGCCCGGTAGAAGCACGAGCGCCGGCCGGTATGGCAGGCGCCGGGGCCCTGCTGCTCGACGCGCAGCCAGACCGCGTCCTGATCGCAGTCGACGCGTAGTTCGACGACGCGTTGCACGTGGCCGGAGGTCTCGCCCTTCTTCCACAGTTTCTGACGCGAGCGGCTGAAGTACCAGGCCTCACCGGTGGCGATGGTCTTGGCCAGCGCTTCTTCGTTCATATGCGCGACCATCAGCACGTCACCCTGGCGCGCGTCGGTCACCACCGCGGTCACGAGCCCGTCGGCGTCGAACTTGGGAATGAAGGCCAAGCCTTCTTCGATGTCGAGTGATGTGGACAAGGCTTTCTCCCGGTCGATGGCAGAACGGCACTATACAAGCGGTCATTCCGGGACGCACGCGCAAGCGTGCGAGCCCGGAATCCAAAGCCACAAGAAATGTATCTGTCTTTTTCGGATTCCGGGGCTGGCGTTAACGCACCGCCCCGGAATGACCGGACGCTACCGGCCGCCGCGCAGCAGGGTCATGAAACGAACCTGCTCACTGGCGTCCTTGAAGGCGCCGGTGAAATGTGTGGTTACGGTGAGCGCTCCAGGCTTGGTCACGCCGCGCAGCGACATGCACATGTGCTCGGCTTCCATCATCACGGCGACGCCGCGCGGGCGCAACACCTCCTCGATAGCGGTCGCCACCTGCGAGGTCATGTGCTCCTGCGTCTGCAAACGCTTGGCGTAGACGTCGACGAGACGCGCCAGCTTCGACAAGCCCACCACCCGGTCGGTCGGCATATAGGCGACATGCGCCTTGCCGAAGAACGGCATCATGTGGTGCTCGCAATGGGAGTTGAAGCCGATGTCTTTGACCAGCACAAAGTCCTCGTAACCGGCGGTCTCGCCGAAGGTGCGGTCGAGCACGTCAGCCGGGCATTCGCGGTAGCCCTGGTAGATTTCCTCGTAAGCGTCGATCACGCGCTTGGGCGTGTCGAGCACGCCTTCGCGCGCCGGATTATCGCCGGCGTAAGCGATCAGCGTGCGAACCGCCGCTTCCGCCTCCTCGCGCGAGGGGCGCGGGCCGACTGGTTCGGGCGCCGCCCGCACGTGATCTGACAGGCCCTTCTTCGGCCACGGCTCGATTGCCGTCTCGGCACTCTTCGCGTCCATCAGCGGACTCTCCGTTCGACCGGCACCATGCCCCATCGCGTTTCGAGGGGTGCACCGGGAGTGTCACCGGGGTGGCCGCGTCAGCTAACCCGCATCTGACGGTTTTCCGTCCGATGCCGGACACCTGGACGCTGCATTCCCATTCAGCATGGCTCGAAAAAGGCCCGAAACCAATG
The DNA here is from genome assembly GCA_963732895.1 of uncultured Pseudomonadota bacterium. Taxonomy (GTDB): domain Bacteria; phylum Pseudomonadota; class Alphaproteobacteria; order Rhizobiales; family Xanthobacteraceae; genus Pseudolabrys. The sequence continues at coordinate 385,949 of CAVTBG010000006.1, forward strand.
CCCGGCGCGGGGAACCCCTTCTCGCGCCCTTCCAGCAGTCCCTATATATTCGTTTGGCGCGCCGAGGCAATCCGCACCCCTAGTGGAGCGAATTTGACATTTGATACCCATTTGCGGCGAGCCGCCCATCAAATGTCAAATTCAAAGCTCCACTAGAATCAAATAGTTGCTAGTGGTCCTTTGATTCCGGCATTTGCTCGGGGGCTTGCACCAGCGGGATGTAAATGTCGGAATCGGACCACTAGAACCGGACAGACTGATGCTGAACGACGTCTATAATAAGAAAATCCTGGAATTGGCGGGCAATATCCCCCGTCTCGGCCGGCTTCCCGCGCCCGACGCCAGCGCCCGCGCCCATTCCAAGTTGTGCGGCTCGACCGTCACCGTCGACCTAAAGATGGACGGCGATACGGTCACGGATTTCGCCCATGACGTGAAGGCCTGCGCCCTCGGCCAAGCCTCCTCCTCGCTGATGGCCCACCATATCATCGGCGCCAAGGCCGACGAGTTGCGCGATTTGCGCGAGACCATGCGCCGGATGCTGAAGGAGAACGGCCCGCCGCCCACCCGCAAGTGGGCCGATTTCGCGGTGCTGGAGCCGGTACGCGACTACAAGGCACGGCACGCGTCGACCATGCTCACCTTCGACGCAGTGGTGCAGGCGCTCGACGAGATCGCAGCCAAGCGGGCGCAGGCGGCAGAGTAGCCGTTACTTTTCCACCACCTCGCCGCCAGTCTGGTCGAGCGACAGATCGGCGCGATCCCCCAGCCCCTGACGGCAAGCCGCCGCGAGCTGCGGCAAACTCTGGTGGGCGCCGGTGTTGCCGACCCGGATGCCGGTGACGAGCCCCATACTGCGGGTCTCCACCGTTATGGAGTGATCGCCGGCGCCGGCGAAGGCGTCGATCACCCGCTCCGGCACCGCAGCGGTGGCATAGGTGACGAGCTCGCCGGGATCGCTGCCGCGACGCGAAGAGACCACCTTTAGGTCGGTCGCGGTGTTGCCCGAGGCCACACGCACGCTGCGCACGGCATGCGGCAACCGACGATCCGAAACGTCGTGCCGGTGTTCGACATAGCTGACCGCATAGTGGCCGTTGCTGCCGCAGGAAACCAGCAGATCGAAATTGCCGATCTCTTCGCCCTCCACCGTCAGCGGCTGACTGCGCGCCAGCGTCGCCACGCCGGCGCGATCAACGACCGCCCAGCGGCGTTCGCTGAGCTCGGTCGCATGTTCGCCCCCGGTGACGTGCAGCAACGCTGGACGCGACTGCGGCGTTGCGCGGCCGGTCGCCCCGACCTTGGCGGTTACCGGCCCGTCATGGTCGGCGGTGGCGACACGCGTGCGCGCAATCTCCGCTCGGCTCAGCAGATGCATCGGCTCCCAAGGCGGGATGCGCAGCGCAAGATCGAGTACCTCGATGGAGGCGCCCATGTCATGGGTATAGTGCGCGAGCCGCCCGATATCACGCTGCACCAGCACCAGATCCTCGGCCGAATAGCTGGCCGCCGTCGGATCGCTGCGGCGATCGCCGAGCCAGATTTGATGGACCATCACTCTCGCGTTGGCCGGCACCGTGCGATGCACGCCCGCAAGCAGCACGAAGGCGCACATGGACTCGCAGTCGGCGCGCGGCGAGATACTCGCTCGCAGCAAGCCCGGCTTCTTGTGCTCAAGATCGGTGACGTGGCCGACCGTGGTGTCGAGACGAAGTGCACGTATCTCGCGGCCAAGCTTGATGGCGCCGTGCACCGAGCCACCGTCGGACTCGAGCACCACCAGCGCGCCTTTCAGCTTGTGGCTCTTGGCGAAGGCCTTGAAGTCGACCGGCGTGTCGGCCGTGACCGCCCCGCTCGCCGCAACAATGAGACGGCAATGATCGCCGCAGATTTTCGCCGGCCCTTCAAGACGCAGCGAAAACTGCATCGACATGTTCCGTTCGACAGGCTTGGAAGAGGCCGGCAACACCAATACCGGTATGGCCAACGCCAACGCGAAGATTGCCGCGAGGGAGCGACCCATCATGACCCCCGATTTCTGGCCGCGTGTCCCTTATTTTTGGCGTGTGGTTGCTCCACATTCTTGTCGGGCTTGCAGCCGTTCGCCCCCATATGAGGCAAGCTCAAAAATAAGCAACCTGCAGATTCGCGTCCAGACCAAAATGGTGGCTTATACGAAGCGGCCTTGGCGAATTGTTGCGCAGTTGCAGAGGTTTCGAACCGGCGGCGGAACAAAGGCGGCAGATTTCAACATGAAACTTCCGTCCTTTAGGTTGGCCATAATCTGAACTTTGCCATGAACCCACCACCTAAGCGCGAACAACCTTCGGCGACCGAAGCGATCGCACACCTGCCGCGGCGCGCGGGCCGCGCTTTCGTGCTGTTCTATCGCTACACGCTGCTGGCGCTGATCGGCCCGCGCTGCCGCCATCTGCCGGGCTGCTCGGAATATACCGAGGAAGCCATTACCCGCTTCGGCCTGTGGGCCGGCGGATGGATGGCGCTGGCGCGCATCCTGCGCTGTAACCCATGGGGTACCCACGGCCTCGATTTCGTGCCGGGCGAACTACCCAAAAGCGCGCATTGGTGGATGCCATGGCGATACGGCCGCTGGCGGGGGACGAACGAAGAACCGCCGCAATAGCCGCTGCTTTCGTGGTCCATCCACAATTCGGAGGGACGGCGCCCGCCCCGGCCACGAGCGGCTCGCCGACGCCTCGTGCAAGCCGTCAGGGGATCGTCGGCGCGGCGGCGCCGGTCCGTCTGCAAGGCCTGACCCGTTGCGAACCTTGCATCGTTACGGCGGTTTCTATATCCCCCTGCTCGGACGCTTACCTGCATTCGTAGGCAGCGAGTGAGCAAAGGAGACCGCTATGGCCGAACAAGTCGGCAGCGCGGGCGTTGCGCCCGCCCCATCCGCCAAATCCATCACCCTGACGTTTCCCGACGGCGCGTCCCGGCCCTACCCCGCCGGATCGAGCGGCCATGACGTCGCCAAGGCAATTTCGCCGTCGCTCGCCAAACGCACGGTGGCGATGGCGCTCGACGGCGTGCTGACCGACCTCAACGACCCGATCGAGCGCGACGCCAAGATCGAGTTCGTTTCGCGCGACGACCCGCGCGCCCTGGAGCTGATCCGCCACGATGCCGCCCACGTGCTGGCGGAGGCGGTGCAGAGCCTGTGGCCGGGCACGCAAGTCACCATCGGCCCGGTGATCGAGAACGGCTTTTATTACGACTTCTACCGCAACCAGCCGTTCACGCCGGAAGACCTGCCGGTCATCGAGAAGAAGATGAAGGAGATCATCTCGATCGACCGGCCGTTCAGTAAGGAAGTGTGGTCGCGCGAGAAGACCAAGCAGACCTTCCGCGACATGGGCGAGAACTTCAAGGTCGAGCTGGTCGACGCCATTCCGGAAGACCAGCAGATCAAGATCTATCGCCAGGGCGAGTGGTTCGACCTCTGCCGCGGCCCGCACATGACCTCGACCGGCAAGATCGGCAACGCCTTCAAGCTGATGAAGGTGGCGGGCGCCTATTGGCGCGGCGATTCACGCAATCCGATGCTCACCCGCATCTACGGCACGGCGTTCGCCAAACAGAGCGAACTCGACGACTATCTCAATCAGATGGAAGAAGCCGAGAAGCGCGACCATCGCAAGCTCGGCCGCGAGATGGATCTGTTCCACTTCCAGGAAGAAGGCCCCGGCACAGTGTTCTGGCATGCCGGCGGCTGGACCATCTTCCAGGAGATCGTCGCCTACATGCGCCGCCGCCTGAAGGGCGACTATCAGGAAGTCAACGCGCCGCAGTTGCTCGACAAATCGCTGTGGGAGACCTCCGGCCACTGGGGCTGGTTCCGCGAGAACATGTTCCAGGCGACGTCTGCCGGCGACGACACCGAGGACGAGCGCGTCTACGCCATCAAGCCGATGAATTGCCCAGGCCACATCCAGATCTTCAAGCACGGGCTGAAATCGTATCGCGACCTGCCGCTGCGGCTGGCCGAATTCGGCATCGTGCACCGCTACGAGCCGTCGGGCGCCCTGCACGGTCTGTTGCGTGTACGCGCCTTCACCCAGGACGATGCCCACGTCTTCTGCACCGAAGAGCAGATGGCCGAGGAGTGCCTGAAGATCAACGATCTGATCCTATCGACCTACCAGGACTTCGGCTTCGGCGGCACGCTAACGGTCAAGCTCTCCACCCGGCCGGAAAAACGCGTCGGCTCTGACGAAGCATGGGATCACGCCGAGACCATCATGATGGATGTGCTCAAGCAGATCGAGGCGCGCAGCCACATCCAGAAGATCGAGACCGCGATCAATCCCGGCGAAGGCGCCTTCTATGGGCCGAAGTTCGAATACGTGCTGCGCGACGCCATCGGCCGCGACTGGCAGTGTGGCACTACGCAAGTGGACTTCAACCTGCCGGAGCGCTTCGACGCTTTCTATATTGCGCCCGACGGCTCCAAGAAAGCGCCGGTGATGATCCATCGCGCCATCTGCGGATCGATGGAGCGCTTTCTCGGCGTCGTGCTCGAGCATTACGCCGGCCATCTGCCGCTGTGGCTCGCGCCCAAGCAGGCGGTCGTCGCCACCATCACCTCGGATGCCGATGATTACGCCGCCGAGGTGACCGCGGCGGCGCGCAAGCTGAACCTGCGCGTCGATGCCGACCTGCGCAACGAGAAGATCAATTACAAGGTGCGCGAACACTCGCTCGCCAAAGTTCCGGTGCTGCTCGTGGTCGGCAAGAAGGAAGCGGCCGAACGCGCCGTCTCGATCCGCCGCCTCGGCCAGGACAAGCAGCAGGTCATGCCGCTCGACGACGCGTTGAAGGCGCTCGCCGAGGAAGCGGTGCCGCCGGATGTGAAGCGAGGAAGCTAGGGCGGCGCCAGGCGCCCTACTTCAGACCCACAATATAAGCCGCCAAATCACCCGCCTCGTTGCGACTGAGGCTCATGTCCGGCATCGGCGGGTGCGGCCGCAGCAGAAACAGCGCGATCGACGATGCCGTCAACCCCTTCTTCTTGGCAAGTTCCGAGAACGGCGGCGCCTGTGTACTACCGCGCTTTTGGTCGGCGGCGACCACGTGGCAGCTCGCGCACCAACGCTTGGCCAGCACGCCGCCTTGATACGCGTCGGCCGCGGCGGCGGCATTCGCCAGCAATGCGAAAAAGGAGAAGGCTGCGAGCGCCGCGACGGTACGTTTCATGAGAAAGCCTCGGACGGTGGGATGTTCGTTGTGATCATACGCGGGTGCCGGCCGAGACGAAAGCGCCTGCGGGCATATTTCACCCACGACTGCCGGCGGCGCGGGCGGTGGGCATCTCGGCTGCCGCCGCCTGCGGCTCCAGCATGTCGAGGAAACGCTCCGCCCAATGCGTGATGTCGTTTTCCATCAGCACCCGATAGTTCTGCGCCTGGCGTTGGCGGCGCTCGGTCAGCGGCATCGACAGCGCGCGGTTGATAGCCATCGCCACGCCTTCCGGATCGTAAGGGTTGACCAGAAGCGCCGCGCCCAATTCGTGCGCCGCGCCGGCAAAACGCGACAGGATCAGCACGCCGGGGTCCTCGGGGTCCTGCGCCGCCACGTATTCCTTGGCGACCAGATTCATGCCGTCCCGCAACGGCGTCACCAGCGCGGCCCGCGCGCCGCGGTAGAGGCCAGCGAGCGCGGTGCGGCTGTGCGCCTTGTTGATGTAGCGCAGCGGCGTCCATGACGCCTCGCCGAAGGTGCCGTTGATGCGCCCCGCCGCTTCGCCCACCTGTCGCGCGATCTCGGCATATTCTTGAATGTCGCTGCGGCTGCGCGGGGTGATCTGCAGATAGGTCACATTGCCGCGCCAGTCCGGATAGTTGGTCAGGAAGCGTTCAAACGCGTCCATCCGTTCCGGAATGCCCTTGGAATAATCGAGCCGATCGACGCCGATGATCATGGCGCGGCCGGAGAGACTTTCCAGAACCTCACGCACAAATGAGGACTCGACTGCGCGCCGTGACAGCCGCTGGAAGGCCTCGGTTTCGACGCCGACCGGAAACACGCCAACCTCCAGCACGCGGTCGCCCACCCTGAAACGGCGCTCGCTGCCGATGCGCTTGAGCCCGCATTCACGGGTGAGGTAGCGCGCGCAATTGCTGGCATCGGACTCCGTCTGGAAGCCGATCAGGTCGTAGTAGTCGAGCGAGGGAATGAGTTGCTCGTGATTGGGCAACGCGGTGAGGATCTCCGGTGGCGGGCACGGAATATGGATGAAAAACCCGATGCGGTTCTTGTGCCCGCGCTCGCGCAGGGCTTTGGCCAATGGGATCAGGTGATAGTCGTGCACCCAGATCACGTCGTCGGGCCGAAGCTCCTTTTCGAGGTAGCGCGCGAAATGCTCGTTGACGCGGAAATAGCCGCCGAGATCGCGCCGTGTGAATTCGGCCAGATCGAGCCGGTAGTGCAGGATCGGCCACAGCACACGATTGGCGAAACCGTTGTAAAATTCGTCGTAGTCTTCCTTGCGCAAGTCGACGGTGACGTAAGAGATATTGTCCTGGACGACAGTCTTGGCCTCGCCATTGCGTTCGCCAACGCGCCCGCTCCAGCCGAACCAGAGCCCGCCGCGCTTCTTCAGCGCCGCCCGGATCGCCACTTCCAGGCCACCGGCCCGAGAACTGCCGTCCGGCACACCGACGCGATTGGATACGACAACGAGCCGCGACAAAATCGGTCTCCTTAATCTCCGCGGCGGGCCGACCACGGCCAAATCAATTTTCACAGCGCATGAACTGACGAAAACAGCCCCGATATTACCAACTTGTCCCGGACGTACGCCCTCCCAAACCGTCTGCGAACATGAATCACAATTGAAACGCTTGGTCTTCGCAGTTTGCCCCGCATATCTCAGTATTACATCATCGAATACCCGCACCCGGCAAATTAAAAAGTCCTGCAACCGCGACCATATGAAACGAATAACGTTCAAATGGCCTGAAAGTTCGGCCTTTCATTTGTTGGATACGGCCAAAGACCGCCTTGATTTGCCCCAAAAAAATATCGCGCACGCCATTCATCGCCGCGCCGCGCCCATTTTTGCCAGCCGTTGCAGGGCGCGACGCACCGCCTCGGGCGACGAAAAAACGCCGACGAGGCCTTCATAGTCGAGATCGACCGAAAAACCGATGCCGCCGAATTCGGGCAACAGCGCAAATAGCGTCTTGTCCGTCTCGTCGTCACCGATGAAGACCGGCGTGCGGCCGGCAAATGGGGCATGAGAAAGTAGCGCACGCACGCCCTCCCCCTTGCTGACGCCCGGGCGCTTGATTTCGAACAGCGCCTTGCCGGGCAGCATTTCCATCGGTTCGCCGTGGAATTCGGCACATACGGTGTCGATATGCGCGCGTAGACGCGCCTCCACCGCCGGCGCCCGGCGGTAATGCAGCGCAACCGAATAACCCTTGTCCTCGACCAGAATGCCGGGGTCGAGCTTTTCCGCCGCAGCGAGCCGGCGCCGCAAAGTGTCCGGCAGCGGCGTCACCGTGCTGAGGATATCGTCATCGGTAATGCGCATCTCGGCGCCGTGACCGCCGACCACCGGCAGCTTGAGCGGTGCAAACTGAGCGTCGATATCGCGGATCGGCCGCCCGCTAACCACCGCCAGCGCGCCCCCGGTCAAACCCAGCAGTCGCGCCAGGGAATCGCGCAAATCGTCGGGCACATGCACTGCGTCCGGCGTCGGCGCAATATCGACCAGCGTGCCGTCAAAATCGAGCAGCAGCGCGATTCCACTCACATCGAGCCTGAGGAAGGCCGCCTCTGCCGCATCGTTCGGTGTCAACACGATCTTTCCAGACGCCGCACGGCAGTCACCGCGCCAACACTTCGACGTCGCCATCGACGCCGGGGGTCACTTTGAAATCGCGCTGGTAGATCTTGTCCTCGTTGCGCGCGATGGCGCGGTATTCGCCCGACGCCAGGATCACGCGCGGAAAGGCGCCGATCAATTCCTTGATCACGTCGCCAGCGGGAGTCAGCACCGACCAGGCGGTGTTGGCGAGCGCCTCCCCGCCCTTCTGCGTCACCAGCTTGAGCGTGATGGCGGCGGCGCGGTGGTTGATGGTGATGTCGGTGAGCTTGCCGGCCTGCACCCGGATGTCAGAGCGCACGACCGCGTTGGCATCGCCGTAATGCGAGACAACGTGATAGACGCCCTCTGGCACCGCGACAAGTTGTCCGGTCAAGACGTGCTGGGCGATCGGCCGGTGGTCGCCGCCGGTCTCGAATTGGCTGCCCTTGAATACGTCGAACGAAATCTGGCTCGCCGGGATCTTCACGTCACCGACCTGGCCCTGCAACCGCAGCGCCCCGGCCGGCAGATCGAACACCTCATGCACAGTCGACCCGCGCAAGGTCACCGGCCTGACCGCTGTCGCAAGGCCGAAATCGACATGCACGATATAGGCTCCGGCCGGCAGCACGATGAGCGGCGCCGCCCCGCTGTCTTCCTTTAGAAGCCTGAAATTGCCGTCAGCATCCGGCTTGGCGGCGAACACACGCCAGACCAGACCGCCAGCTATCCGAGGCGCCTGTTTGCCGAAACGCGCGCTAAGGCCCAATGCCACTTTGCCGGCCGGCACCATCCGCGTGGTTTCGCCTGTCGGCGGCATGGTCAGCGGCGTCTGCGGTGGTGCCAGCACATCGCCCGGGGTGAACAAATCGCCGTGCAATCCGGGATTGGGCACAAAGCCGCTGCTGGGCGCGGTCGAGAACAGTGAATTTCGGTCCGTGGACTGGGCCCACAAGGCAGGTGGCGCCGCCAACACCGCGATCAGAACGGCAATGAGCCCCGCGAACAGCGCGAAGGGCGGCCAAAGCCGGGTGTGGGCGGGTTCGCTGCGCATGACCCCGGCTTTTTCGGGCCAAATCGCGGCGATTTCAAGCCGGTAGGATCGCCTCCACCGCTCCTAGCCGCCATCAAGGGAACAGCCCCGCTCGCGGTCGCGTTTCCCCGCCGCCGGTCAGCTCGGCGCGCCTGATCAGGGCACTGCGGCCCGCGCCAGCGGTACCACGATCGTGCAGACAAAGCCCTCTTTCGCGAATTCGCGGCGCGTGGTCGCATTCGGAATACCGTTGTCGATCAGCGTGCTGCCGAAACCGGCGCGGACGTTGCGCTTCGGCGGCGGCCCGTTCCGCTCCTTCCAGACAACCGTGAGCCGGTGTTCGCTGTCATCGCCGCCCACCTCCCAACGCAGGTCGACCTGACCCTTTTCGACCGAGAGCGCACCGTATTTCGCCGCATTGGCCGCGAGCTCGTGCAATACCAGCCCGAAGGGCGTGGCGATGTCGGCCGGCAACAGCACCAACGGCCCTTCGATACGCAGCTGCTTGGGATTGTCGGAGATGTGCGGCTTAAGCTGCGCCTGCGCCAGCGCGGCAAGTTCAGCCCCCTTCCAGTCCGACTGCGTGAGGATGTCGTGGGCTGCCGACAACGCCGCCAGTCGTCCACCGAAGCGCGCGACAAAATCCTCGCGCGAGCGCGTGCTGCGTAGCGTCTGATTGGCGATCGACTGCACGATCGCGAGGGTGTTCTTCACCCTGTGCGCAAGCTCGCGCAGCAGCAATTCTTGACGCTGCTCCCAGGTCTTGCGCTCGCTGACGTCACGCGTGCTTTCAAGGACCAGCCGCTTGCCGTCAACGGGCTCAAGCTGGATACGGCTTTCCACGGCAATCGAGCGCCCATCTTTGGCCGTCTGTTGTAGCTCGCCTGACCAGTGGCCCTCGCGCAAGAGCGTCGCTTTCAACTCATCAAAGGATGAACCGGGCACCCTCGTGCACAGCAACTCTTGTTTGGATTTACCAATCGCTTCCGCAGCGCTGTAGCCGTAGAGTTCCTCGCTCCCGCAATTCCATACCAAGATGCCGCCGTCGAAGTCCCACACGAAAATCGGATCGCGCGACAAATCGATCAAGCGCTTCTGCTGCAACGTCAGTCCTTCACTCCGTTGCAGCGCCGCCTCAGAATTGAGCAGGTCGGCCATTTTTCGCTCCGCAGTACCCGCGATGAGAGCATAGCCATCGGTTCAGTTCGTGACAAACTGCGTCGATCCGGTCGCGTTTGCGAACCTCGGGCGCAGCGCGCGCGCTGCCGCCGGCGGGCAATGCAGCCGAGAACAGTTTCGCCGCCCCGGTCGAACCGAGGCGGCGGGACATTGACGACGGATGTTTATTGCTCCTGTGGGCGCGCTGTCTCGCGATGCACAGGCGAAGCCCGCGCCACACTACGCGCTCAGTCGCAGACGCGCACGCGTCGGCGCACCCAGCGATAGCCGTTCCAATAAGCGCGCCCCCACGTCCAGTAGCAGTCGCGCGCATAATAGGCCGGCGGCGGCGCGACGACACCGCGGAAGACGCCCCACGGAAAATGCGAGTGATGATGGTGATGGTAGCTGTGGTGATGATGATGATACTGCGCGATGTGGACGCGCGCCTGCGGCGCTTGTTGCGCGCGCTGCAGATTGTCGGCCTGCAACATCGCGGCCGCGTTCGGGATTGGCTCGAGCAAATCCGCATATGAGTTAATTGAGTTCGCGCCTAGGGCCGCCGTCGAATCCACGGCCGCCGGTGTCGCTGCCTGCCCGTTGGCGCTAAACGCGAGCAGTGCCGCTGTGCTACAGAGCAAGAGCGCCCTTGTTTTTGTCATAGTGCGTTCCTCCAACGGTGACGCGACTAGGCGCACCCGGCACCGAGTCGCTCGCAGGAAAACCGTCACCCCCTTACATCGTTCCACACGATTTATCTGAGCGCAAATTGCGCTATGTCCCGATGACCCACGTTTCAGCAAGTGATTTCTTGACGATTAAGCTATAGGTTGTGGCGCACCGCCAGCGATCCACCGCCGCGCCCGCGCGCCGGAACGCGACCCAATTGCAGCAAACGCACCGCGTTACTCGCGCCGAGACGCCCCTTTGTCAGGCTCCGAACGCTGTGCTAGGCGCAGCCGTTCGATTGCCGCGCGCCGCGCCGCGCATCGTATTTCGCCGCCTTTGGATTCTCGGCCCGACAGGGATTAACCCCACCAGGACGCAAGCGAATGCCCGACGCACTTGAGCTTCTGAAGACCCGCCGCTCGGTCAAGCCCATGGAATTGACCGGCCCGGCGCCGAGCGACGCCGAGATAGACACGTTGCTCACCGTCGCCTCGCGCGTGCCGGATCATGGAAAGCTCAAGCCCTGGCGCTTCATCGTATTCGAAGGAGACGCCCGCGATGCCGCCGGCAACATCATCGCGGAAGCCTTCCGCGCCGCGCATACTGAGGCGACGGCGGATCAGATCGAGTTCGAGCGCAAGCGGCTCGCCCGCGCGCCATTGGTCATCGGCGTTGTGAGCCGCGCCGGTCCGCACATGAAGATCCCGGAATGGGAGCAGCAGTTGTCGGCCGGCGCCGCCGCCATGAACTTGGTGAACGCCGCGCATGCGATGGGTTTTGCTGCAAGCTGGATCACCGAATGGTATGCCTATGATCGCAGCGTTCTCACAAAACTCGGCCTCGGAGACAACGAGCGCATCGCAGGCTTCGTGCATATCGGCCGTGCGGCGAAACCGCCGGAGGATCGTGACCGTCCGCCGCTCGCCGAGATCGTAACGCGTTTTGGCGCATGACCATGAAAAGTGCATGTCGATCTTCGGGTAAGATCGTACGCCAATAAGAAAACCAGTTGACCGTCAGCCGGAAGCCCTTTTGAGGTCGAAATGTTCTACGAGCCCGACAAGCGCAATCACGGCCTCGCCGGCGATCCCTTCAAGGCCATTGTGGCGCCGCGCCCGATCGGCTGGATCAGCTCCATCGATTTAAAGGGCAACGTCAATCTCGCGCCCTATTCATTCTTCAACGGCGTCAACAGCCGACCCGCTTTGGTCATGTTCGCGTCGGAAGGCCGCAAGGATTCCGTGTCCAACATCGCGGAGACCGGCGAATTCGTCTGCAACCTCGCCACCTGGGACCTGCGCGAGGCGATGAACGCGACATCGGCGCCGTTTGAGCACGGCGTGAACGAGATGGAGCGCGCGGGGCTTGCGGCGGCGCCATCGCGGCTGGTGAAGCCGCCGCGGGTGGCGGCAAGCCCCTGCGCGCTAGAATGCAAACTCGTCCAGATCGTCAGCATCGACGAGGCCCACGGCATCCCCGCCGGCTGCCAGGTGGTGATCGGCCACGTGCTCGGCGTCCACGTCGACGACCGCTTCATCGTCGACGGACGCGTCGATACCGCCGCGCTCAAGCCAATCGCACGCTGTGGCTATGATCAATATGCCGTGGTCGAAGGCCTGTTCGCGATGACCCGGCCGACCGCGTAGCCCTCGAAAAACCGCCGTTTTCCGCTACATTTGTCATTAACCTTTGCGCCGGCAATGAACCAAACGGCGCTTGTCACGTTTCCGACATAAGATTCCTTCAGCAATTTTCACCATGATGGTGTGAATGGCTTGTCGCAGGGCTGGCCCGGTTCGATCATCGGACCAGGGAGATAGTATTGGTGTTTGAGGGATTTTTCGCGCGCGGACGCGCCACTGACTCAACGGCGGAAGCGACGCCCGGGGCGCAGCCGGAGGCGACGCGGCCGACCATCGGGCTCGCTTTGGGCGGCGGCGCCGCGCGCGGCTTTGCCCATATCGGCGTGGTGCGCACGCTCGCCGCCCACGGCATCATCCCCGACGTCATCGTCGGCACCTCAATCGGCGCGGTCGTCGGCGGCTGCTACGCCGCCCGGCAGCTCGAGGGGCTGGAGACATGGGCGCGCAGCCTCACCGTGCGGAGCGTCCTCGGTCATCTCGACGTCAGCCTTACCGGTTCCGGCCTGATCCGCGGCGGCCATCTCGCTCACCGCCTGCAAGAGTCGCTGGGCGACACCCGCATTGACGATCTGCCGATCCGCTTCGCCGCCATCGCCACCGAATTCAACACCGGCCACGAGATCTGGCTCACCCGCGGCCGTCTCACCGACGCGCTTCGCGCGTCCTACGCATTGCCTGGCATCTTCCCGCCGGTGCTGATCGGCGGCCGATGGCTGGTCGACGGCGCGCTGGTCAATCCGGTGCCGGTGTCGGCCGCGCGCGCGCTTGGCGCACGGCTGGTGATCGCGGTCAATCTTAATTCAGACCTGTTCGGCCGCGGCACCATCATCGCCAGCCACGGCTCCGACGATAACGACGAAGCCGCGCACGCGGCTCCCGCCAAGGTCAACGGCTTCCGTAGCATCTTCAACCGCGATCGTACGCTGCGCCGGCAGATCCTCGGTCGACGCGGGCGCCCCGGCATCCCGACCGTGATGATCGAGGCCTTCAACGTTATGCAGGATCGAATAACGCGCGCGCGGCTCGCCGGCGACCCGCCCGACGTCCTGATCAGCCCACGCCTCGGCTCGGTCGGCTGGTTCGACTTCCATCGCGCGGCCGACGCGGTCAGCATCGGCGCGGAGGCGGCGGAAAAGTCGATCGACGCGGTGACCGAGGCGGTTACCGCGCTGTCGCAGTCCTATGGCGGGAATGGCAGCAGCGCCGCCAAATAAGCAGACAAAGCCGTTGCGGCCTCAAGCGGTGCGAATGTAATCGCGCAGCGCTTCCAACTCGCGCTCGATGCTCTCGACCCGCTGCTTGACCACGTCACCGATCGATACCAGACCAACCAGTTTGCCGTCGCGCAGCACCGGCAAGTGGCGGAAACGTCCGGCGGTCATGCGCTCCATGAGGCTGGCAACATCATCGTCCTCGCTGCAGGTCATGACATTGCGCGTCATGACTTGGCCGACCGGAAGCGCCAACGCGTCAGCGCCCTCTTCGGCGAGCGCGCGGATGATGTCGCGCTCCGACAGGATGCCGGCAAGGCGTCCGCCGGCACCGTAGATCACAACGGCGCCGATCTTGTGTGCCGCGAGCAGCTTCGCCGCCGCCGCCAGATCCGCCGTCGGTTCGATAGTGATAGTGTCGCCGCCCTTGGCGGCCAGAATTGTTTTCGCATTCATGGCAGCCTCCATGCGCACGCCTCCGAAAAAAGCGCATTGCGCTTTTCGGAGACAATCGTGCGCCAACCGTTTGAGCCCGGCGCTCAACGGCACTCGCGAAGCGACCAGGCCATCGGGACGAACGATCCCGCCTGGAAGCCGGCTCCGTCAAGTCATGATTTTCGAAGGGCTGGCCGGTCGTTACTGCAACGTTTATTGCCGCATTGCATCAAATTCGTCGAAATGCGGCGAATCGGGTGCCGGATCAAACCACGAGAACAAGAACAGTCCGGCGAGGAATCCGCCGATATGCGCCTGCCAGGCCACCACCTCTCCGGCGCCGAGTCCGCTGCCGACCGGCAACGACGTCGCACCGAACAACAGATTGATGCCGAACCACACGCCCAAGAAGATCAGAACGCGCGGATCGCGCAGCACGCCAGTCAGCGGAATGGCCGGCACGCGGAAGTCCGAGTCACCACCGGTGCGTAGGAAGTTCAGCGGCCCGCCGGGCTGAAATGCGAACCGCATGGCGCCCGCCATCGTGCCCGAGATCGCCGCCGAGGCTCCGACCACCGGCGCGTTCTGCCCCGCGTAGGCGATGAGATGGGCGAAGGCGCCGGCCGCCGCGGTCACCGCAAAGAAGGCCATGAACCGCCAGGCGCCGAAGCGGCGCGCCACCGCACTGCCGAACGGCAACAGCCAGATCGCATTGACGCCGTAGTGGATCCAACTCCCGTGGATTAGCGAATAGGTGAAGAATGTCCACACCTGGGCCCCGACCCCGCCTGGAAGTCCGCCGTATGGCAGCAGCGTCGCCTCATAGCGGGTCGGAAAGAACGCAAAAAGCGCCAGCACATAGTTGTCCTGGCTCAGCGTCAGCATCTGTGTGCGCACAAAATGAATGGCGGCCAGGATGGCGAGCAGGCTGACGATCACCGATGGGACATTGAAGGCTGGTTCGCGTTGCAAGAGGCAAAAGTCCGTTAAGGAAGCGCCCCTGTTACGCCCATTGGCCGTCTCCTCGCAAGGCCAAAGGAATGAAGAATTGGCAAAGAAGCGGCAAAGAAAGAAAAAGGGAGGGCTTTCGCCCTCCCGGAGCCGCGTTTGCAGGGTCGTCAGCTTCGCGCCTTGCCGGCGCTTGTCACGTACCCATGCCTCCCCGTGGCTCTTAGCAGTTGCGGCGTCGGTCGCGCGGTGCGGTTCGCGGCGCAACGCCGGTGTGGATCGCCGACGACGCTAGACGCCGGCGCGCGCGCTAGCAACGCGATTGCGATTTTAACACTAACCCATGAGGCGCCGGCCGCTAGCGTGCGCGCGGCACAGCCCCTGCTCCCTCACCTCTGTCGCGACAAGACGCCGGCACAAGTGTCCCGAACGGACACAATCAACCCGCCGCCGGCGTCTCGCGATGGAACAGGTGGGCCCAATGAGACACCCGTCAACCAAAGCCGTGTTCGCGTATTGGAATAGGCAACGACGAGCACGTCCGGCGCCCGAACGCGCCGACATCGATCCGGTCGCGATTCGGCACGAACTCGGCGATACCATCATGCTGGCGGCGGATTTCGTCGAGCAACTGCGGTTCCGTCTGGCCGGCACGCGAGTCTGCGCGCTGTTCTGCCGCGAGATTAAAGGCGAAGCCTTCATCTCGATCTGGGACGAGACCAGCCGCGACCTCATTCAGGATCTGCTCGGCATCGTGACCGACGAACAGGTGGGTGCGGTGGCGGGCCTGCGCGGCCACGCCGAGGACGGCGATATCGCCGAGCTCGAACTGCTGCTGCTGCCGCTTGCGCACACCGGCCATGCCCGCATCCGCGCCCTCGGCGTGCTGGCGCCGATCAAGTCGCCCTATTGGCTGGGCGAGAAGCCGGTGACCAATCTCAAGCTCACCACCCTGCGCCATATCGGCCAGGACATCGAGACTGAGGGAGCGCCGCATTTAGGCCAGGATCCGAAAGGCGGCCGTTTGCGCCATGGTTTCGTCGTCTACAGCGGCGGGCGTGAGACGACGGGACAGCGAAGCGGCTAACGGGACGTTAACATTGCGCCTCTAGGCTAACGGTTCCCGAACCAGTCCGCCCAGAACGTGCAGTCCCGCTATGGCAATGCCACTGACCAAGCCGAAATCGCGGCCCTTGGCCGAGGAGCGCCGCCGCCATCAGCGCGTCAAGGTGAACCTGCTCGGCCGCTATATGCTGGCGGATCGCCGTGAATTTCCCTGTCAGGTCCTCAATATGTCCCCGGGCGGCATGGCGCTCCTCGGACCGGTGGCCGGTAAGCCGGGCGAGCGGGTGATCGCCTATGTCGACCACCTCGGCCGGCTGGAAGGCACCATCGCCCGGACGATCGAAAACGGCTTCGCCATGACCATCTCGGCGACCTCCCGCAAACGCGACAAGCTCGCCGCTCAGCTCACCTGGCTTGCCAACCGCAACATTCTCAACCTGCCGGAAGACCGCCGCCATGGCCGCTTCACCCCGCGGCGGGCGCTTGCGCGGCTGGTCTTGACCGATGGGCGCAACGTGGGCTGTCGGATCATCGACTTGTCGCAATCGGGCGCCGCGGTCGCCATTGCGCCCGACCTTCGGCCGGTGGTCGGCAGCATGGTCACACTCGGCAAGACGCAGGGCCGTGTGATCCGTCATATCGAGGAAGGCTTCGCGATCGAATTCACGCGCCTGCAGCACCCGGATTTCGTTGAAGAGAACGTGACCGGCGACGAGGCCTGATCCCTTTCGGTTGAATCAGGTCGCTTCCCAGGATTTTGCCGGCGCATGATCTTGCCCCGAAATCGGCACCCACTTTTCAGGATCGTGCGCTAGCGTCAGCGAGCGGTAAACGGAACCTCTCGAATTGTCGGCCGCCGCGCCGGTCCGCATATCGTCGCCGCGTCCGCAAACGGAGCGTACCCGGGCACCGGCGGCCGCTCTGTTCCCCTTCACAGGCCTCCTTCAGCACGCCAAAAGCCCGTGATTGCGGGCTTTTGGCGCACAATGTCTAAAATTTTAGGAAAATTGTATTTGTTCGAATTTTAAGAGAATTCGATTTGAAGTTTCATAGTATTCGCCGATTTATTTATTCGAGTTGCTCTAAAACTGGCTCGTTCTACTTAGCGGCGATGAAAAACGTCTATGGCAAATGTGGTCCCAATAAGACGGGAAGGGATCACAAGACATGGGCAGGCGTTTCAAACATCTTTGTCGCTCGGGGGCGACACTGGCCGTTGTCGTGGCGGCGGCGCTTATCGCCGTCCCCGCTACCGCCGCGCCGAATGCAAACTTGCAGAAGCTGCCCGTCGGATTGCATCCGACCTACGTCTCGGTCGGCCAAGACACCCGTGCGCCGATCGGCTGGATCGACTTCTGCATCGAATACAAGCCGCAATGTAACACCCGGCCGTCGACGCCGCGCGACGTCGTACTCACGTCGAAGGCGTGGAGCGACATGGTCAGGGTCAACCTTTGGGTCAACCAGACCGTCAAGCCCATGACCGACATGGAACACTGGGGTGTGGTGGAGCGCTGGAACTATCCGACCGACGGTTACGGCGATTGCGAGGATTACGTGCTGCTCAAGCGGCGCATGTTGATGCACGCGGGCTGGCCGCGCGAGGCGCTGCTGATCACCGTCGTGCGCGACAAGCACAATGACGGCCACGCTGTACTCACGGTCAAGACCAACCACGGCGAGTTCATCCTCGACAATCAGATCGACCGCGTCCTGCCGTGGAACAAGACCGGCTACCTATTCGTAAAGCGGCAGTCGCAGTCCGACCCCAATGTCTGGGTCGCACTCGGCGCACCGCAACTGGCGCCGCCCGCGGTGTCCGCGCGCTAGCCGATAGTTCGAGAGTGGGGCTCTCGGCGATCTACACGACGAGGCAGACATAACGAAATCGCGCTCCCGGTCACGTCCCCACCCCTCCCCGTCCCCAGACCGGGTTCGCGAGCGGCCGGCCCTCCCCCAGGGGCCGGCCGCACTGCTTTTGAAAGGCCGCGGGCCAGCGACTAGGGCAGCCGGCGGACGATCTTTATCGAGGCGTGTGGCGCGTCCTCACACCACCCGCTTCAGACCCTTCGTATATTGCGTGGAGCGCTGCACATAATTGTCGGCGCCCTTGCGGATCATCTCCGCCGCCTTTTCATCGACCGCGCGAATGACACGCGCCGGCGCGCCGACGATCATCGAATTGTCGGGAAAGGTCTTGCCCTCGGTCACCACCGCGCCGGCGCCGACGATGCAGTTTCGCCCTACCTTGGAGCCGTTGAGCATGATCGCACCCATGCCGACCAGGCTGTTGTCTCCGATGGTGCACCCATGCAGGATGACATTGTGGCCGATCACGCAGTCGCGGCCGATTACCATCGGAAATCCCGGATCGGTGTGCAGCGTGCAATTGTCCTGGATCTGCGAACGCTCTCCGAGCTCAATCCACTCGTTGTCGCCACGCAGCACCGCGCCAAACCAGACGCTGGTCTCAGACTTTAGCCGCACCCGGCCGATCAGCACCGCGCTGTCGGCAATGTAGTATTGTCCCTCGCCAGGAAACTCCGGCGCCTGTCCGTCGAGCTCGTAGATAGCCATTCCCGTCTCCTTCGAGACGAGATGTTTGCACGAAGATCGGAAGCGAGAAAAGGGATCAGGCGAGCAAAAGACCGCAAGCCTGTAGCGCCATCACCAGCACCACTCCCGACATCAGGCTCCAGAAGCCGGCGATCAGGGTGGCAATGAACACGAATTCGAAGCGGCGGCCTTCCTGGCGGCGGCCGAGCAGCGTATTGCGCATGATCAGGAATGGCGCCGACAACATCAATAGCGGAACCATGGCGAGCGTGCCGGCGCTGGGGCCGGCCTGCAGCATGCCGAAGCTCGGCAGCCGGCTGGTTGTGAGGCGATAGCCTGAAGCGCACAGCCCGGCAAATGCAAAGCCGAGCGCCAACATCAGGAACATATGCAGGGAATGTGCGCTCATCGAACGGGCCTCGAACGCGGATACAACGCGGACTTGCCTCTACCTGTGCCGAAACCCGCCCGCACGCGCCACCCAAAGCTTAATGAAAGGTTAACGGGCAACCTTGCCCGGCCCGATCCAGGGATCCGCGCGCGCGCCCGTGGCATAATCGCCTGCGATTCGTGCGCGCATGGTGCCGAAAAGCCTGTCCCCGGCTTGATCCGGGATGGGAACCGGCTTGCGGACAAGACCATGCGCCAAGAAAACTGGAGCCCGCGTTGGCCTATCTCGCCGAGCAGCCCGGCAAATCCGTGAAAGCCCGCCGCCCGCCCCGCCGGCCGGCCGGGCATACTCCGCTGCTGGCGCCGCTTCTCTTATTCGCCGCGGTAACGTTCGCCGCCGCCTGCTTCGTCGCCTATGTTCTGTGGCCGCGCTGGCCGGAAGCGCCGGTCGCGCGCAATGCGCCGTCGATGCCGATCGTGGTCGCAGGCGTCACCTTCAACATCCAGCCGGCGGCGATCCGCCGAAGCATCCAGCGGCGTCCCGGCGTGCAGCCGCGCGTCGACATGGTCTATTTGTGGCCGTCGCTTGTACCCCCCGATCCGGCGGCGCAGCCGGCCGTGCACACGCGGGTCAATCCAGACCGGCGGTTGTTCGTCAGCATCGAATCCGGCGACGACACGCTGCCGCTGATGCAGCGGGTGGCGAAGATCTATCCGCGCTATCTGGTGGCGCAGCCGACCGCCGGCCCACCCGGCCTGACGTTGCGCGGCTTCCGCGACGGCACGCCCTATCAGGGCGAAGAACTGGTGTTCGAATCGCGGGCGCCGGCGCATTTCCTGGCGCGGTGCACGCGCCGCGGCGTAGTCAATTCCGGCAATTGCCTGTTGGAGCGGCGCATCGGCCAGGCCGACATCACCTTCCGTTTTCCACGCGATTGGCTGACGGACTGGCAGAGCGTGGCCAAAGGCATCGACGCGCTGATGGCGAGATTGCACTCGGGCTCATAATGCCATCCCGCTTAGGGACGCATTGCCCTCCTAAACGATATCGCCGGGACAAGCCCGGCGATGACAGGACAGAAAAGCTTGGCGCGTTTGGCTAATCCACCAAATCCACGTCCAAGATCGGCAGCTCAAAAATATACGACTTCCGGCCCTTCTCGTTCTCGACGAACAGCACGCCGAGAAACTCCTCGCCGATATAGGCCTCCAGCAAGTCGGTCTTTTTCGGCCGGGTGACGACGCGGACGTTCTCGTTGTCGAAGCGATGGCGCAGATAGGCGTTGAGCGCCGGCACCGGCTGGATCGACGGGTCGTTGCCGAGCTGGATCACCATGCGGAAGTTATACGAGCGCTCACCCTCGTCCTCATCGGCGGTCAATTCGCCGAGTTCGTCTTCGCCGGCGAAAACTTGTGCCAACTCCCCACCCTGCGGCACGACGCGAATGCGCGCATTGCCGAAGAGTTTCTTCAAATAGCTGTCGAGTTGTCTGATTTCCTGGACGTCCAACGGACCGCTCCTTGCGCTTTGGCAGCGCCTCCTTGCCTCATTGCATCACGAAGCGCAAGCCACCGCGGGGCCACGGCCCTCAGCCGTCGAGCATCACGCCGTAAAGCATCTGGTCCATGGCGCGCGAAGGCTCGGGGCAGCCGGCTTCGCCCACCACCTTCGCCGGCACGCCGGCCACGGTGACGTTGTTCGGCACCGACTTGATCACCACCGAGCCGGCCGCAATGCGCGCGCAATGGCCGACCTCGATATTGCCGAGGATCTTGGCGCCGGCGCCGATCATCACGCCGTGACGGATCTTGGGATGGCGGTCCTCGTGCTCCTTGCCGGTGCCGCCCAGCGTCACGTCATGCAGTATGGAGACGTCGTCGTCGATCACCGCGGTCTCGCCCACCACCAGGCCGGTGGCATGGTCGAGGAAGATGCCGCGACCGATTTTGGCGGCCGGATTGATATCGCACTGGAAGACGACCGACGAGCGGCTTTGCAGATAGAGCGCGAAATCCCGGCGCGACTTGCCGTTCAGCCAATGCGCCAGCCGGTGGGTCTCGATGGCATGAAAGCCCTTGTAATAGAGCACCGGCTCCATGAAGCGGTTGGTGGCCGGATCGCGGTCGACGATGGCGACGATGTCGGCGCGGAATGCGTCGCCGATCGTCGGATCGTCATCAAGTGCATCGGCATAGGCCTGGCGGATCAACTCGCCGGAGACGTCGCCATGATCGAGCCGCTGGCTGACGCGGTGGGTGACCGCGGCTTCCAGGGAGTCGTGGTGCAGGATGTTCTCGTAGAGGAAGGTGGCGAGCTCCGGCTCGCGGCGCGCCGCTTCCTCCGCCTCCAGGCGGATGCGCGCCCAAACCGGATCTACCTTGTCGAGGGCCTTCTGAGGCCGTGTCTGATACTGAGCCATTCTCGTTCTCCAGGCACCTCTCAGCGCCAAACTTCTCGGCGGATTCTTTATCACATTATCCCAAACGCCACGAGGCCACCCCCGCTGCGGATGCATACCTCAAGAGTTAGGGACGGCGTTCAAGAAAGTCGAGAACCCCCGCCTTGTAGATCCGGTCGCCGACCGCCAGCATGTGGTCGCGGTCCGGAATAGCCAATGATTGCGCCCCCGGTATCAGGGCGGCCAGCGCTTCTCCCGAACCCGCTACGTCGTCTGTGGTTCCAACAGCAACCAGGACCGGCGCTTTAATGCCGGCGACCTGTTCGCGGGTCAACTTCTCGCGCGGGCTCGCCATGCAGGCGGCAAGCGCCTTGAGGTCGGACTTCGTCTGCTCGGCGAAACTCCGGAAGGCACGGCCGGTCGGGTCGGTGACATCGGTAAGCGACGGCGCCTGCAGGGCCGCAACGATGACGCCCGCCATCACGCCGCCGTGGCCTTCCACAAGCTTGATGCCGAGGCCGCCGATGATCGCCGAGCGCACGCGTTCGGGATGATTGACGGCGAGAAACGCGGTGATGCGCGCGCCCATGGAATAGCCCATGACGTCCGCGCGCTCGATTTGCAGATGATCGATGAGCGCGCGCGCATCCTCGGCCATCACCGGCGCGCCATAGGCGGCGGGATCGTAGAGCTTGGTCGACTGGCCGTGACCGCGGTTGTCGAGCGCGATCACCCGGCGTCCGGCCCGCGTCAGGGTCCGGATCCACCCGGGGTTGACCCAATTGATCTCTTTGTTGGAGGCAAAGCCGTGCACCAGCACGATTGGCTCGCCCTCGCCTTCGTCGAAATAAGCGATCTCGACGTCGTTATGTCGGAAACTCGGCATGCGCGATTGAACTCTGTTGATCGAGGCGATATGCGCCGAAGCGCGCGGCCTTCTAACGCAGAGTCCGACCGATTTCTACCGGTGATACCACGGCGCTATCCAGTGCCGGGCCCGGATCATCAACGCGCGCACGCCGACCGCGAACGCCGCCAGACACACCACATAGACCAGCGAGGCGTTCTCGTTGAGTTCGTTCGACTTGGTGAAGACCGACATACCCATCCCCGGCACGCTCGCCAACACCTCGACCGCGATCGCGTTGGTGATACCGCGCGCGAAGCCAAGTTCGATGCCGGCCACGATATGCGGCATGGCTGACGGCAGCGCTATGCCAAACCACACATTGTGCGTGCGGGCACCGAACATGCGCCCGACGTCAAGGAAGTCCTTTGAGATGGCACGAGTGCCGTCGGCGGTGGTCACCGCCACCGGCAGAAACACCGAGATGATCACGATGATGAGGCGCGAGGCCGGCGAATAGCCGACCCAGATGATGACGATGGGCACCAGAGCGATGAGCGGCAGCGCATAGAGCGCGCGAATATAGGTCGACAGGAACCAGTTGATCTCGCGCACCCGCCCCATGGCGACGCCGATCACGATGCCCGCCACCGAGCCGATGATCACCCCCTCCAGGATCGCGCCGAAGGTGACGATCACGTCGATCCAGAACTCCTTGCTCGCGACCGTCGAGGGGAACGCCATGATGATGCCGGTCGGCCGCCCGACGAAGCTCGGCAGTTGCGTGCTCACCACGACTTGCCAGATCACCAGGATGACCAGACCCGTAATAATCGGCGCAATGCGCTCGCGCGTCAGCCAGCGCGGCAGCGCGCGTCGGGGGCGCTCGCCGCCCGCCTCTAACCCACTGCTGAGTGTCGCCATCGCACCAGGAACCATTCAATGAGCTCGCCGACGCCAACCAGCACGACCGCGATGGCCGCCACAAACACGGTGATCGCCAGCACCATGGCTGAGTCGACGACGGTCGTGCCTTCCAACATCACCGCCGCGACACCGTCGGGATTGAGGAAGAATTCCGCCACCAGGGTACCGACCATGGACAGCGCGATCGACTGCTTGATGCCGGTCATCGCGTAAGGCGTCACGTAAGGAATGATCACGTCACGCCAGAGCTGGCGCTCGTTGGAGCCGAACATGACGGCGACGTCGAGATGCTGGCGCGGGATCGAGCGCGCACCCTCGATCGTGCCAAGCAGGACCGGAAAGATGGAGATCAGCACCGACACCAGCACGCGCGGCCAGAACCCGAAGCCGAACAGCACCGACACGAAGGGCACCAGAGAAATCGTCGGCGTTGCGTAGAGAATGTAGACGTAAGGTTCGAACGCCGCGGAAATCAGCTTGCTGCGCGCCAGCAGCAGTCCGACCGTTACGCCGACCACGATATTGATGACGAGCGTCACCAGGTAAAGCTGGCCCGACACCCACAGTGCGGCCAAGAGCTGGCCCTCGATGAGCATCGCCCACAGCCGCTTCATGGTGACGGTGAAGGGGACGAACAGGACGCCGAAGCTGTTGCCGAAAACCTGCCACACCGCGAGCAACAACACGATGCTGGCCGCGTAGCAGGCGATCCTGATCCACCAGGCATTGACGGCACGGAAGCGAACGATGCGGCCGGCAAATGATTCCGATTTTGCCATGCTCACCCGTCCGCTTCCGGCCGTCGTGACCGGGTCACTTCTTCATCATTCCCATCTTGTCGACGCGCTTGGCCGCTTCCGCGTAAAGCGACGTGTCGACGAGCTGCGCATAGGTCGGGGGCTTGGCCTTCATCGAGCCGACCTTCACCAGCTCTTTGACCTGGCTCATCACCTGCTTCTCGTTGAGGCCGTTGTTGTCGACCCAGTAGTTCTTGGCCTGGAACGCCTTGATCGCGTTCAGCGCCACCGACTTGTCGACATTCTTGGCCTTGGCCGCGATCTCAGCGACCTTCTCCATGGTCTTGGGATCCTTGCTGCCCATCATCTTCTGGGTTTCGATCCAGCCGACCAGGAATCGCACGATGCCTTCCCGGTTGCTCTTGATCGCGTTGTCGTTGGCGACCAGCACCGCGTAGTGCAGGCCTTCCGCGATCGAGGCCGGCACGTCCATGGTGTTCCACTTTTTGGTGGCGTGCTCGACCTGCGCAAGCTCGTCGATGTGGAACACGCCGCTATGCACCTGCTTGGCGATGCCCGCCTTGACCAGCGGCGTGTTAGCAAGGTTGATCGCCTTGACGTCGGTGATTTTCAGCCCGCAGGTCGCCAGATACGACTGCAGATACAGATAACGGGTATTGTTGATGCCGTCGGCGGCCACCGTCTTGCCCTTAAGGCCCTTGCAGTCCTTGGCCTCGTCGGAGGCGATGACCCAGTCCTGGTTCGGCATGCCGGCCACGATCTTGATCTTGGCGCCGGAGGCGATCAGGTTCGCCGCCGGCGGCGTCGCCGTGAAGCCGATAGCCGCGTCGCCCGTCACCACCGCCTTGGCGGTGTCGGTGCCGCGCTGGAACCAGCGGAAGGTCACGTCGAGTCCGGCTTTCTTCCAGAAGCCCATGGCCTCGCCGACGTCGGCGAAGGTATTGGAGAAGATCGGCGGGCGGCCGATGGCGGTGGCCGTCAGCTTCATGTCGGCGGCGGAAGCGCCACCGGGCGCGAGAATCGTCATGGCCGACAGCGCGGTCACAACGCCAAACAGCGATTTCCTCAGCATCTGTCAGTTCCTCCCTGTTATTGAGCACATTGTTATTACTGCACGCGTGCTCCATTCCCTGCCGGTTGATCGAACAGGTCGTGCCAGACCTGCTCCCGCAGATTGATGAATTCCGGGGTCGAAACGACGCTGCGATCGCGCGGGCGCGGCAGGTCGACATGGCGCAGCGCGCGCACGTGCGCCGGCCGGCCGGCCAGCACCACCACGCGGTCGCCCATCAGCACCGCTTCGTCGATCGAATGAGTAACGAACATCATCGCCGTCGGTCGCGCGTCCCAGATGCGCAGCATCTCGAATTGCAGTTGCTCGCGCGTCTGCGCGTCGATCGCGGAGAACGGCTCGTCCATCAACAAGAGCTTGGGCTCCATCACCAATGCGCGCGCCAGCCCGGCACGCTGCTGCATACCGCCGGACAACTGGTGCGGATACGACATTTCGAACCCCTTCAAGCCCACCAGTTCGATCGCCTCGCTCACCCGGAGCGCGATCTCGTCTTTCGGCACATGCTTGAGCGCCAAGCCATAGGCGATGTTGTTCCACAGGTTCTTCCAGGGAAACAGGCCGAAATGCTGGAACACCATGGAGACGCTCGGCAACGGCTTCTCGACCAGTTGCCCGTCGATGCGGATTTCGCCGGCGTTGAGTTGGTTCAGGCCGCCGACACAGCGCAACAGCGTGGTCTTGCCGCAGCCGGACGGCCCGACGATGCTGACGATCTCGCGGCTGCCGACTTCGAGGCTCAGATCGGACAACACGTCGAGCGCGCCGTAACGCAGGCTCGCATTTTCCACCACCAGGCGGGCGTCGTGCGGGCTATTCATAGCGGGTGCACCGCGACTGTTCGCAGCCGGCGCCGGATGCATGAATCGCCGCGGCCCACACGTTCCTCCCAACCTAAATCGGCTTGCCTTGGACAACCGATGGCAGACGCCCCTCGCCTCACCGGTCTTGGTTCTAACCGGTCTTAGTTATTGTTCTGTATTATCTCCGTTCGAGCGCATGATGGAATGCAGTGCTGACTTTTTCAAGCCGGTCCTATAGGAGCCGGTCTTTTTCGCACCTATCTTGCTCGGCAAGAAGCCGGTGCCGTTTTCATATGGTTGAAACGGCTCGCACGAGTCAAATGTGCGCAGCGCTCAACGCCGCAACGCACGGCGACTCGCTCGCACGGCGGCGCGCCTTGCGATGGCGCACCACGCGCAAGGTGACGCGCTCGGTCATGCCTTTGAGCGACGCGACGAAGCCGACTAGCGTGAACAGAGCACCGAGTATCCAAATGCCCAGGTCGAAAGTGCCGATGGTCAGCATGATGGCGCCGCGCCCGAGCAGCTTGATGATGGCGCGCGTGCGGCCGCCTTCTTTCTCTGCAAGTCTCGCCACCCGAGACAATTCGCTAGGGTTCTGGGCCATCTGGAGGCTTTCGACGGCGGCGCGCGCGCCGGCCTTGCGTTCGATGCGGCCGACGTCGGCGGCAAGTTCCATCAACCGACCGGCGCGTTCGATTTTCACCGTCTCGCGCGCGGCGCGCATGGCGATCGCCGGTTCGGCTACCGACATACCAGTTATCACTTTACGCAGCCTGCTCCAGTCCACCGCTTGGCGCACCATGCGACCAATGCTCAAAGCCAATCGTCCTCCGAGCCGGCCGGTCTTGCGCGCGGCCTTGGCAAGCGTCAGGCCTACACGCACCGGCGCCGCCAGGCCGACCGTGGCATAGGTGCCGGCAGTGATCGCGAGCCCGACGCATGCTAACCCTAAGATCATCTTGTCGGTCGGCTCGCCCAGCGCCCAGTGGGTGCCCTCACGCGCGGCGTCGCGGATATCGCCGAACACAAACAGGTCGCCGAGTGCGGTGCCGGCGAGCGCCGCGCCGTCCTCCGGCACGCCGGTGACGAATCCACGCGCGAAACTCACTAGTGTATGGCGCGTGGAAGAGGCCGCCGCCACCTCGGCATTCACCCGATCGGTCACCGCCGGATCGAGCGCGACATGGCGAGCGTCCGCAAGTTCGACAAAGCTCCGGGCGAGATCGACGTCATGATCGGCGAGTGCGGCCTTGATCTCGAGCTCGGCGACAGCGCTGTTGAACTTCTGGTCGAGGGCCCGATCTGTGATCCGCACCGGGTCTTTGGCCATCGTGAGTGTGTCGCGCGCCGCGATCGCGCGCGGCACCGTGTAGGCGGCAAGCCCCGCAAATAGCGCAGCCGCTATCATCGCCGGTACCAGCCGGGCCCGGCGCGCAAGCGACGACTTCCGTGGGGCAAATCCGTCTTGCATGGTCATGATATATGGTGAGCCGGAAAACTGGCGGAACAGCGGCTTACGGACAACATTAAATCACCCCGGTAACCGCAAAAAACGGCCCGAATTCCCCGTTGACGGGCGGTCGCGGCACCTAGCAACCGGGCAGCCACCCCGGTATGGTGCGGCCGCAAATCGTGGCACCTGGTGCCCCAAATCCGAAGTTCGTCAGATTGTTCAGCTTGCTCTGTAGGAACTTCGGATTCGAAGAAGACACTAGTAACTTTATGATTCTAGTGCGGTTATGGATTTGAAGGTCGTTTACGAACTCGCTGCGAGCCATGTAACGAACTTCAACTCCACCGCACTGGGCGGCATAGTGAAAGGTTCCCTGATGGCGGAGCACGTCATTCCCCATTTCCACAACGATCCTGGCGTGCCGGTGATCGAGATTGGGGCCAAGGAATTCATGTGCGTCGGCGCTACCCCGCCGTTCGACCATCCGCACGTCTTCATCGACATGGGTGACGACAGCGAAGCCGTCTGCCCCTATTGCTCGACCCTTTACCGCTTCGACTCCAAGCTCGATCCGCACGCCGCCCGTCCGCCGGAATGCGCCCTGCCGCATATCGAAGCGGCGTGATCTAATCTCGCGGAGCTCAATTCCTTGGCGTCCGAGCGTCACGTCATCGTCGCCGGCGCCGGCATCGCCGGGCTAACCGCGGCGATCGCGCTGGCGCGCGCCGGCCTGCGGGCGACTGTGCTCGAGCAAGCGCCGCGGCTCGAAGAGACCGGCGCCGGTCTCCAACTCGGACCCAATGCCATCCGCGTTTTGCTCGCGCTTGGGCTCGGACCGCGTCTAGCGCCCCTGGCGACGGTGCCGCAGGCGATCCGCGTCATGGCCGGCCGCTCCGGCCGCGAGATCGTCCGCATTCCGCTCGGACGACGGCTCGAGCAGCGCTATGGAGCGCCCTATTGGGTGCTCCATCGCGGCGATCTGCAGGCGGCGCTCGCCGACGCCGCGGAAAGGGAACAGGACGTCGACGTCGAACTTGGCGCAAGGGTCGAAGACTTCGCGACCCGCGCCAACGGTATCACCGTGCGGGCGCGGCGCAGCGACGACGTCATTGACGAGCGTGGCATCGCGCTGATCGGCGCCGATGGATTGTGGTCGCAGGTGCGCGAACGCCTGCATCGCCAGCGCCCGCCGCAATTCAGCCACCGCACCGCATGGCGCGCGTTGGTCTCAACCGATGCGGTAGCGCCGGAATTCCGCGAGCCCTTGGTGCACCTGTGGCTCGGCCTCGATGCCCATCTGGTGCATTACCCGGTCAAGGGCGGCCGTCTCATCAATATTGTCGGCATCGTCCACGACGAATGGAACAAGCCGGGCTGGTCGGCACCGGGACAACGCGACGAGATGTTGCGCCACTTCGCGCGCTTTGCCTGGTCGGAGACCGCGCGCGATCTGGTGGCGCTGCCGGAGCGCTGGCTGAAATGGGCGCTCTTCGAGCGCCGCCAGTCGTTTCGTGGCGGCACCGGCCCGGTGACCCTGATCGGGGACGCGGCCCATCCGATGCTGCCGTTCCTGGCGCAGGGTGCCGGCATGGCGATCGAGGACGCCGCGGTGATCGCCGATTGCCTCGCTCAATACCGCAGTCCGCATGACGCCTTGCGCAACTACGAAGCCGCCCGCGCCGCCCGCACCCAGCGCGTCCGCGATGCCTCGCGCAAGCAGGGCAAGATCTATGGGAAGAGTGGGCCGGAGGCGCTGATCCGCAATCTCGGCATGCGCTTGTTGGGCGGCGAAAGACTGCTCTCACGCCAAGACTGGCTTTATAGTTGGAATCCGCCGGCGCGATTTTGCGGCGCCTGATCCGGCTGCGGACCGGGGGTCCGTCAATTCATCCAGCAAGAACGATCATGATTTGAGAGGGAGCAGCGTAATGATTTTTCCCGCCACCGTCGCCGGCAGCCTGCCGAAGCCGTCCTGGCTTGCCGAACCCAACAAGCTATGGCCGCATTGGAAGATGTCGGGCCCTGAACTGGCGCAGGCCAAGCTCGACGCCACGCTGCTGGCGATCAAAATCCAGGAGGACGCCGGCATCGACATCGTCTGCGACGGCGAAATGTCGCGCCAGCATTTCGTGCACGGCTTCCTCGAATTCGTCGACGGCATCGACTTCGCCAACAAGGTCGAGATGGGTATCCGCGCCGACCGCTATAAAGCCATGGTGCCGCAGGTGCGCGGGCAACTGAAATTGAAAGGCCGCGTACACGCAACGGAAGCGCGCCACGCCCGCGCCCACACCAAGCGCAAATTGAAAATCACCATGCCGGGCCCGATGACCATTTCCGACACCGTCGCCGACGCCCATTACGGCGACAAGGTGAAGATGGCGATGGCCTTTGCCGACTTGTTGAACACCGAAGCGCGGGCGCTGGAACGAGACGGGGTCGATGTCATCCAGTTCGACGAGCCCGCCTTCAACGTGTTCATGGACGAGGTCACCGGCTGGGGGGTCGAGGCGCTCGAGCGCGCCGCCGACGGGCTCAAATGTACGACCGTCGTACACATCTGTTACGGCTACGGCATCAAGGCCAATATCGACTGGAAGAATTCGCTCGGCGCCGAATGGCGGCAATATGAAAAGATATTCCCTGCGCTCGCCAAGAGCCGCATCGGCCAGGTGTCGATCGAATGCATTCACAGCCACGTGCCGCTGCAACTGCTGTCACTGCTCGACGGCAAGGACGTGCTCGCCGGCGTCATTGACGTCGCGCGCGACCTCGTCGAGACGCCGGAAGAAATCGCCGGTGTCATCAGCGAGGTGATGAAATACGTGCCGAAGGAACGCATCGTCGCCAGCACCAACTGCGGCATGGCGCCGATGCGGCGCGAGGTGGCCGACGCCAAGCTGGTGGCGCTCGGCAAGGGCGCGGCGTTGGCAAGGGAGCGGTTCGGGTAACCTACCCGCTCGTCCCCCGCGAAAGCGGCGACCCAACCCTTAATCAATGTCACACAGCCCTGGATGCCCGCTTAGGCGGGCATGAGCGGCGTGTGGAAGTTGATTTTGATCAACGCGCCGCAGTGGAACCCGCCTATGGTTCCGGCGAATTCATCGTCGGAGGGTTTGCCATGTCTCTCAACGTCGGAACATTCGACCGTATCGCGCGTATTATCGTCGGAATCGCGCTGATTGCCTTCGCGCTCGGTTACATCGCGCCGGGCACGAGTTGGGCCTGGGTCGGCTGGATCGGCGTGGTGCCGATCCTGACCGCGATCTTCGGCACCTGCCCTGCCTACAGCCTACTCGGCATGTCGACCAAGTGACGTGGACCGCGCGCCGGCTTATCGCCCGGCGCGGCCCATGACGTCCATCAGTTCGGCGACCTTTTGGCGCTGATCGGCCTTGTCGCCCGAGGTGATGGCGTGCTCGACGCAGTGCGCCACGTGCTCACGCAGGATTTCTTCCTCCACGCGCCGCAGCGCTGCCCGCGCCGCACTGATTTGTGTCACGATATCAATGCAATAGCGGTCGTCCTCGACCATGCGCGCGAGCCCGCGCACCTGACCTTCGATGCGGCCGAGTCGTTTCAGCGTTGCGGTCTTGCTGGTCTGCTTCATGCGCTTTATATACTCTATAGGGGTATAAGGTACAAGCCATTGACGAGAGCTTCATGAGCGCCGCCGACCACGACCATCAGCACGACCACACCCATCACCACGCTCCGGCTGCGGGCAGCGTGCTTGATCCCGTCTGCGGCATGACGGTCGATCCCAAGACCGCCAAGCAAAAGGCCGAGCACGACGGCGAGACCTATTACTTCTGCTCCGCCGGCTGCAAAACCAAGTTCACCGCCGATCCCGACAAGTATCTGGCGAAACAGCACACCGATCAGCAAACGACCGGCGCCACCGATCCGGTTTGCGGCATGAGCGTCGATCCCGCCACCGCCCAGCACAAGGCGGAGCACGGCGGCCAGACCTATTACTTCTGCTGCAACGGCTGCCGCACCAAGTTTGCCGCCGATCCCGAGAAATACCTGAAACCGCGCGAACCGGAGCCGGTCATCGAAGGCGCCATCTACACCTGCCCGATGCATCCGGAGATCCGCCAGGAGGGCCCGGGCACCTGCCCGATCTGCGGCATGGCGCTCGAACCGGAGCTTGCCACGGCCGACACAGGCCCCAATCCCGAACTGATCGACATGACGCGCCGCTTCTGGATCGGTCTCGCGCTGTCGCTTCCCGTGATGGCTGTGGAATGGGGCGGCCATTTCATGCCCGCCGACACGTGGCTGACGCCGGCGACCGCCAATTACTTCCAATTCGCCTTCGCTACACCCGTGGTGCTGTGGGCCGGCTGGCCGTTCTTCGTGCGCGGCTATCAGTCGTTGCTCACGCGCAACCTCAACATGTTCACGCTCATCGGCATGGGCACAGGCGTGGCCTACGTCTACAGCCTAGTCGCCACCTTCGCTCCCGGCATCTTCCCGCCCGCCTTCCGTGGGCCGAGCGGCAGCGTCGCGGTCTATTTCGAGGCCGCCAGCATGATCACCGTGCTGGTCGCCATCGGCCAGGTGCTGGAGCTGCGCGCGCGAGAGGCGACCTCGGGCGCCATCAAGGCGCTGCTCAAGCTCGCCCCCACGACCGCGCGCCGCGTTAAGGACGATGGCAGCGACGAGGAAGTCGCGCTCGATGCCGTCGCGGTCGGCGACAAATTGCGCGTGCGCCCCGGCGACAAGGTGCCGCTCGACGGCGTCGTGCTGGAAGGTCATTCATCGGTCGACGAATCCATGGTCACCGGCGAATCGATGCCGGTGAGCAAGGACAAGGACGCGCGCGTCATCGGCGGCACCCTCAACACGTCCGGCAGTTTCGTCATGCGCGCCGACAAGGTCGGGCGCGACACGCTGCTGTCGCAGATCGTGCAGATGGTGGCCACCGCGCAGCGCAGCCGCGCGCCGATTCAGCGCCTCGCCGATCAGGTCGCCGGCTGGTTCGTGCCGACGGTGATTGCGGTGGCGCTCATCGCTTTCGCCTCATGGGCGACGTTCGGGCCGGAGCCGCGCTTCGCCTTTGGCCTGGTCGCCGCCGTCAGCGTCTTGATCATCGCCTGCCCCTGCGCGCTGGGCCTCGCCACGCCGATGTCGATCATGGTTGGCGTCGGCCGAGGCGCCCAGGCCGGCGTCTTGATCAAGAACGCCGAGTCGCTCGAACGCATGGAAAAGATCGACACACTCGTGGTCGACAAGACCGGCACCCTCACCGAAGGCAAGCCGAAAGTGGCCGCGGTCGTGCCGCTTGCAGGCTTCGACGAGACTCAAGTGCTGCGGCTGGCGGCCAGCGTCGAGCGTGGCAGCGAGCATCCCCTCGCCGCCGCCATCGTCGCCGCGGCGCTAGCACGCAACATCGAGCTTGCCACCGTCGACGGCTTCGATGCGCCCGCCGGCAAGGGTGTCATCGGCATGGTCGAGGGCCAGCGACTGGCGCTAGGTACCGCCAGCTTCCTCAAGGAACTCAGCATCGACCCCGCTCCGCTTAGCGATGAAGCCGAAAAGCTGCGCCGCGAAGGCGCCACCGCCGTCATGCTCGCGGTCGACGGCAAGCCGGCGGGCGTCATCGCCATCGCCGATCCGATCAAGGCCACCACGCCGGTAGCGCTGAAGGCGCTCGCCGCGGATGGCATCCGCGTGGTCATGCTCACCGGCGACAACCGCACCACCGCCGAGGCTGTCGCCAAACGGCTCGGCATCAAGGAAATCAAAGCCGAGGTGCTGCCAAATCAGAAAGGCGCCGTGATCGAAAAGCTGCGCAAGGAAGGCCGCGTGGTCGCCATGGCCGGCGACGGCGTCAACGACGCGCCCGCGCTCGCCGCCGCCGAAATCGGCATCGCCATGGGCTCGGGCTCCGACGTGGCCATCGAAAGCGCCGGCATCACGTTGCTCAAGGGTGATCTTAACGGGATTGTGAAGGCGCGTGCGCTGTCGGCTGCGGTAATGAGTAACATCCGGCAGAACCTGTTTCTAGCCTTCGTCTACAATTCGGCCGGCGTGCCGATCGCCGCCGGTATTCTCTACCCGGTGTTCGGCGTCCTGTTGTCGCCGATCATCGCGGCGGCGGCGATGGCGCTGTCATCGGTCAGCGTCGTTGGCAACGCGCTGCGCTTACGCCGCGTCGACCTGTAAAGCCGCGGTCGATACAAACGCCGCTCGTTCCGGCGCAAGCGGCAATCTAGGCCGACGATCACGAATATCGCGGTTCATCCTAGGTCCCCGCTCGCGCGCGGACGAACGAGTGAGGCCACGCAACAGCCCCCTCACCGCTTGCGCGCGCGCTTACCGGCCGGTTTGCCGCCCGGCGGCGGTAGCGCGGCCGGCGGCGTCTCCCCCGGGACGAAGTCGCAATGGTTTTCGGCGGCCACACGCCGCAGCTCATTCATTTTGCCACGTAAAGTAATGTATTCGGGCTCGTAGGTGGTCGCGCTGATCAAGCCACCCGCGGGGCCGCTTTTGGCGCGCGCCATCAGCCCCTCTAATCCGCGCTGGCGTCTAACAATTCCTATCGCCGCCACCTTGATCCCCGGGCAATCGTAGTAGTCGTATTGTCCGGGCGAAGTGAGCGTGGCGGCGAGCGGATCTCCCGCCGTGCCGCAACCCGCCAGCGGCAGTGCCGTGGCCAGCACAACGAGTAGCACGGGCGCGGTAAAATGGGCGTTCGATCGTGACATGGCGGCGGCTTTCCTTGCTGTGGACAAGCAACCCGCGAATCGCGGCAGAATTCGCGAATTCGCAGCCGGCCTCTTCGAACGATCAACTCGCTGATATGGCGCCGCTATTATCAACCGAAGCGCTCGTCCCGACGCACTGTGAGGCGCGTCTCCTTAACACTTTGTAAGGCGCGAGGCGGCCCCTGTCATCTCGCTGTAATAAAGCGAGCCTTGTTGCGCCCGCGCGGGTCTTGAGTGAGGGCGACACCCGAAAGACCCGTTCTTCGAATCCGCGGGGAGGTTCCGCATGCGATCTCCGGCGACGACCCCGCACTGGGAGCGGGCATAGGGTTCGCCCCAAACCTTGAACCGGAGGCCGGACGGACATCCGGTCTCACTCTTTCTTTTTCTTTAGCTTCTTTCAGCTTCTTTAGCTTCTTTAGCTTCTTTAGCTTCTTTAGCTTCTTTAGCTTCTTTAGCTTCTTTAGCTTCTTTAGCGCACGGAAGGCGCGCCGCTGATGGGCCTGTCAAGCCGCGCCTTTCGCCTTCAATGCCGGTGCGATAAAATATTGCGCCACCTCGTGGGCAGGCTTGGCGCGGCTGAACAGATAACCCTGCATCTCGGTGCAGCCAATCGACTGCAGCGTTTCGAGCTGCTGTTGCGTCTCGACGCCTTCAGCGGTCGAAATCATATTGAGACACTTCGCCAGGCCCGCCACGGCGTGGACAATGGCGAGAGGCTCCGCTCCGTTCGACATGTCCTGAATGAAGGATCGATCGATCTTGATCTTATCGAACGGAAAGCTGCGAAGATAGCTGAGCGAGGAATATCCGGTTCCGAAATCGTCGAGCGCGATCTGCACGCCCAGCTTTCGCAAGTCATGGAGCGTCGCCAGGGTCGCGAATGTGTTTTGCATCAGGACGTTTTCGGTAATTTCAAGCTGCAGCTTGCCCGCCGGCATGCAGGTTTCCGTTAGCACCTCGCTTACCACTTTCAGCAAATTACGGCTCTTCAACTGAGCGGGCGAAAGGTTGACGGCGACCTTGATGTTATCCGGCCATGAAGCGGCCTCCTTGCAGGCCGTCTCGATCACCCATTCGCCAAGCGGCACGATGAGCCCCATTTCCTCCGTCACCGGGATGAATTCGGCCGGCGAGACCATGCCTCGTTCCGGATGGTTCCAACGCAGGAGCGCTTCAACCGCCGTGATTTCGTTCGTCTCAAGGCTGACGAGCGGCTGGTAGTACAGCTCGAATTCCTTGTGCGCGAGCGCCTGGCGAAGATCCATTTCCAGGTTCCGCCGCGCCCTCATGCGCGTGTCCATCTCCGCTTCGAAGAACCGGTACGTGCCGCGTCCGTCGTCCTTGGCCCCATACAAGGCCATGTCGGCGTTCTTCAGAAGGACATCCGGCTCTATTCCGTCCTCCGGCGAAACGGAAATGCCGATGCTGATATCGGTGACGATCTGATGGCCGTCGATCTGGTAGGGCCTGATGATGGATTCCCTGACGCGTCGGGCAAGCGCGGCGGCGTCCGTTGGCCGCTCCATCTGCGTCATGATGATCGCAAACTCGTCGCCGCCCAGGCGGGCGACCGTGTCCGGCTCCCGCGTGCATCCCCGCAGACGGTCGCCGACAAGCCTCAGCAATTCGTCGCCAATGGGATGGCCCAGCGCGTCGTTGACGCTCTTGAACTGGTCAAGGTCGAGACAGAGAACGGCCAGACACTCACCGCGCTTGACGCGCTTGAGTTCGTGGTCGAGCCGGTCGCGTAACAACACACGGTTGGGCAGGTCCGTCAGGGCATCGTGGCGCGCCATGTGCGCAATTCGCTCTTCGGAGCGCTGGCGCTCGGTGACGTCCTCGTGGGTCGCCAGCCATCCGCCGCCCTCGATCGGCTTGCTCACGATCGAATAGACGCGCCCGTCTCCCAGATGCGTCATGTCGGTGTACGTGCCGCCAGTCGCAATCTCGTCCACGAGGCGGGCGATATAGTCGTCCGCATTGCCCGAAAAAGTTCCAACCTCAGATCGATGATCGAGAAGATCCCTGAGGGAACAACCAGGCTTCACGACATCGGGGGACAGCCCGTACATCTCGATATAGCGCTGGTTACAAAATGCCAGTCGGGCATCGGCATCGAACAATAGGACGCCTTGCAGCAAATTGTTCAAGACAGCCTGGAGCTGGCTCTCGCCTCGCTTCGACATCTTGGGGAACGTCAAGATGTCGGCAAGGTGGGATCCGTGTTTTCTCGTATCCATAACGGCTCCTGAAATCAGTACATCCCCCTACGGGTCCCCCGATCGTTAGACGGAGCCTATGAGAAACCCTTCAATCAAATAAATCCGCTTTTAATAAAACGGAATCCGGGACGCCAAATACGCCACGTTCGGATTCTCATGCAGTTGTTTCAAATTTTCTTCGATCTTTCAGCATGCGCCTCGGCCGGGGCGCCGGGCGCCATACGATCGCCGGATACTTCTATGCAATAAGCGCTCTCGAATTGGTGGCCTCTAGCAATGGTGGCCGCTGGACCGAGCGAACCGACGACCGTACCCGCGCGAAGCCGGCGTCTGAAATTGGAGTAAACGCTGACACATCGCGGGCGTGCGATTTAGCTCCGCTTTTGACCAATTCTGTTGAAAAAGTCGAAAGTTGAGCCAGAATAAGAACCGTCAAAATGACATCGTTATCTTTGCTCGGCTCAGATTGACGCTGCAATTCCATTTAGAGACTGCCACGGTCGTCGGAAGACAAAGGATGAGGTTCCCCGCGTCCGCTTTCCAAAAGAGAGCCTGTGCCGCTTAAAAAATTTGGTCACGGCGTCACTCAGACTTTTTCAACACAATCGGACATCATTTCCTAGCTGTTGTCCCGATAAACCATGAAGAGGTACGGACCGAAAGCGGCCAAGGCCGGGCCCTCCGCGCTCAATACATGGCCGCTCTGCGTAATGCGGGTGTCCTGCGCTTGCCAACTGGCGCCGTCATAGACATTGAACCACATCTCGGCGCTGCCGCTTCCGCGATAGGCAAGGTAAAGCTTTCCATCATAGACCGCGAGTGCCGGACCGCGACTTGTCTTCGTGTGCCCGCCCTGTGTGATCTTGATGTCGTTCGCCAGCCAGGACGTACCGTCAAAGACATTGTACCAAAGATCGTCGCTACCGCTTCCGCGATAGGCGAGGTAAAGCTTTCCGTTGTAGGCCGCGAGCGCCGGTCCCTTGCTTGTCTTCGTATGCCCGCCCTGTGTGATCTTGATGTCGTTTGCCAGCCAAGAGGTGCCGTCGAAGACGTTGTACCAGAGATTGTCGCTACCACTTCCGCGATAGACGAGGTAAAGCTTTCCATTGTAGGCTGAGAGGGCCGGCCCCTCGCTGGTCTTCGTATGTCCTCCCTGTGTGATCTTGATGTCGTTTGCCAGCCAGGAGGAGCCGTCGAAGACGTTGTACCAGAGATCGTCGCTGCCACTTCCGCGATAGACGAGGCAAAGCTTTCCATTGTAGTCCGCGAGGGCTGGCTTGCGGCTGGTCAACGTATGACCGCTCTGCGAGACGGGAATGTCGGGGATCACCCAGCTCGTGCCATCAAAGGCCGTAAACCAGATGCGCGCCGACGGCCCAGAAAACAAGCCGCCGATCCAGTCGACAATTCCTTCTATTGCTCCACCCACCGCACCGCCCACCAACGCGCCAACGATGGCGCCGAGCCAGGCGCCAAGTACCGCACCGAGCGGGCCACCGAGAATCCCGCCAAGAATCCCGCCGAAAATTCCGCCTAGGACAGTGCCGATAGCAGCGCCAATCGCGGCACCGGTGCTGCTGAACCCGAAAACAGAGAATGCGCCGGCGATGATTGCCGCTGGCCAGTTGAGCAGTGAACACCATGTCCGCCCGACGCTGCTGCTGAGCATGACTAGGTCCGGCTTGGCCTTCAGCGCTTTGACGTAGGTCAGTCCCCCAACGGTGGTGGGTACCGGCCACGGCAGAGGCCCGCACGTACATGGCGCCTGACCGAATAGCTGCGTATCGACGAACGTCCTGAGTTTGCCGTCTGTGCCGCAGCCGCCGTTGGAGTAGTTATAAGCTTCCTTCTCCAACTCGTTCGCGCAACCCGATCCGCGCCACCCGCAGCCAAGCGCGTGCGATGTGTAGTACGCCGTCCACGAGCCAGGGATACGGCCGCCGCCAGTCATGCCCTGGATCTGGACCACGTGCACGAGTTCGTGCGCGATTACCAGAAAGGTATCCTCGGAGCAGGGATCGTAGGACTTGACGAACACGCGGATGTCGGGCGCCGGACCGCCCGAGCCGGACGCCATCGTGAAGCCGTCTGGACCCAACGCGCCAACGCCGGAGGGCAAACCCTCAAAAAACGCGAACTCGGGAGAAGTCGAGCTTTGGGAAAAGGACTGTGAAGCAATCCATCAGACACGATGGCAGTGTGATGGGGCTGGGCATGGCGACGCCCTCGGTAAATATTTGATCCTTCGTCACGCTGGATTTGGCCGGCGGCTCGATGTCTTCAGGCTTAGAGACAATAACCTGTTCGCAGGAGTGATAGCTTTGAAGTTGGACCCAAAAGGCCTTGCGCTTTGTGTAGTACTTCACTCAAAGCCGAAATAATTTGAAATTTGCACTCGCGGCCTGGTTCGCTTTTGGCCGATTGTGTTGAAAAAGTCCGAGTGACGCCGTGACCAAATTTTTTAAGCGGCACAGGCTCTATTTTGGAAAGCGGACGCGGGGAACCTCAACTTTTGTCTTCCGACGACCGTGGCAGTTTCTGAATGGAATTGCAGCGTCAATCTGAGCCGAGCAAAGTTAACGAAGTTATTTTGACGGTTTTTATTCTGGCTCAACTTTCGACTTTTTCAACACAATCGTCCCTTAGCCGACATGCCTACTGCTCCGTCGAATGGCCGCTCTTGCGGACAAAGCGGACATTGGGGCGTCGCTGCTCACGGCGTTAATTTGGGGGAACAAGCGCTAGTCAGTTCAGCGATGTCGGCGGGTTGGATTCTTTGCCCATCGCAACCCTTCGGCGCGGAGTACCGTTGGCCCCCGCGCATGTTATTGGCGTATGTTCTTTCGCCAAAGGCGCCACTAAAAAAATTGAATTTATTGCCTTGG
Source organism: uncultured Pseudomonadota bacterium (assembly GCA_963732895.1). GTDB lineage: Bacteria > Pseudomonadota > Alphaproteobacteria > Rhizobiales > Xanthobacteraceae > Pseudolabrys. The sequence goes on from CAVTBG010000006.1 coordinate 424,979, forward strand.
AAAGTTGGTGCGGACGCCGGGACTCGAACCCGGACGAGATTACTCTCAACGGATTTTAAGTCCGTTGCGTCTACCATTCCGCCACGTCCGCGTAGCGCTTCGCCTCGCCGCCAACGCGGCGGCAGGACCACGCGGGCGGCTCATCAATTCACTTGGCTAATAACGTGCCCCACACGTCTTCCCAATCCTTGCCGCTTGAAATCGGTCACGCGGCCGTCCTTCTCGAAGAACTTGTTGGGGATCTGGAACATGGCGACGAAGGTGCCGCCGTTCGGTGACCAGGCGCTATGCCTACTGCCGGCCGGGCGCCAGACGAACTCGCCCGCCTTCACCTCGGTGCCGGCATCGGGCCCGTCCTTGTCGACCAGCGAGCCCTCCAGCACATAGGTCTGCTCGATCAAGACATGTTCATGATCGGGCAGCTCCGCGCCCGGCTCCATCTTGAACAGCAGCGTCACCAGTCCGCTCTTGGGATCGAACAGCAGCGTCTTGGTCTTGCAGCCGGGAAACCGCGTCTCCTGCCAGGGCACGTCGCCCGCGCGCACGACGCGCGAGAGCAGGTCCTGCGGTTCGGCTTGTCTGGCGGCAGCGGCGGTCATGTTCATTCTCCCTGGCGGTCGTTCCCTCGGACCTCACCGGCGATATTAACCGAATTCGCGCGGGCGCGCTGCCCCCTCAGTCACCGCCCTCGCGGATCGGCGGCTGGAAGGCGAGCCCCGTATCCCAGGGGAAATAGATCCAGGTGTCCTGCGACACTTCCGTAACGAAGGTGTCGACCAGCGGCCGCCCCATGGGCTTGGCGTAGACGGTGGCAAAATGCGCCGCTGGCAGGATGTCGCGCACGACGCGCGCGGTCTTGCCGGTGTCGACCAGGTCGTCGACGATCAGCACGCCCTTACCCTCCCCGCGCATCGAGGTCACCTCCGGCGCCACGCCCTTGAGGATCTGCAGTTCGCCCTGGTTCTTGTAGTCCTGATAGCTGGCAATGCAGACGGTCTCGATCAGCCGCACGTTCAGTTCGCGCGCCACGATCGCCGCCGGCACTAGTCCGCCGCGGGTGATGCAGACGATGGCGTCGAACGGTCCGGCCGCGTGCAGCCGCCAGGCGAGCGCCCGGGCGTCGCGGTGGAATTGGTCCCAGGAAACCGGGAAGGCTTTTTCGGGCGTCAATGGAATGCTCTGTGGCATGATCGGACTCTCTTGACCTTGAAAAGGCTCAGCGCGCCGCGTCGGCCACCTGCGCGCGCACCATCGCCAGCATCGCCTCCACCGCGGCTTTCACCGTCTTCAACGTCTCGGGATCGCGCGCGCGTACCACGATGTTGGTGTTGGGTCCGAGTTTCTCATCGAAGAATGGATAACTGCCGATCAATGCGTCCGGATGCGCCTTGGCGATCAGCCCGAGCTCGGTACCGACGTCGCCTTCCTTGACGTCGCCGCGGATCGTCTCCGACATCAGCTTGGTGCCGGTCTTCAGCTTCGGCCCCACCTCGTCGAGCATGCCCTGCATGACCGACGGCACGCCCGCCATGGTGATGACGTTGTCGATCCAGAAACCGGGCGCGCCCGACACCTTGTTGGCGACCAGTTCGGCGCCTTCCGGGATGCGCGTCATGCGCATGCGCGCTTCGTTCAGTTCGCCACCGGTCTTGGCCACCCGCGCCTTCATGATCGCCACCGCTTCCGGGTGGTAGGGCAACGCCACGCCAAAGGCTTTGGCCACGCAGTCAGCGGTGATGTCGTCATGGGTCGGGCCGATGCCGCCGGTGGTGAACACGTATGCGTAGGTGCGACGCAGCGCGTTGAGCGCCCCGACGATCGCGTCCTCCTCGTCCGAGACCACCCGGACTTCCTTGAGGTCGATGCCGAGCGCGGTGAGGAAGTCGGCGATATAGCCGATGTTCTTGTCCTTGGTGCGCCCCGACAGGATCTCGTCGCCTATCACCAGCACGGCCGCGGTGACGATCTCGGGGCTGGCACTGGTCATGGCGGTCATCGCGTTTTTTGATGGTTTCAAACACCTAGCCCGCCACCCGCAGCCGCTCAAGCGGGCCTGGAACCACCCCCCTTTGCCTTTTGGCCGGAATCGCACAAAAATTAGGCACATGCCTCCGGTCGCCTCCAGACCGCAAGGAAAATACGCGTTTTTTCAGTGGTTTCGCCTTGGCCTGAAGCTTGCAAAGTACCAACTGAGGATGACGAGCGTGCGGTCGGAGGGCCGCAGAACCTGGGGACAAGCCTTGTCATTCATGACCGGGGTTCAGGAATGATGAATGCCTTCGACGAAATGGGCCGACACGGCGACGTCCGCCCGCCCTATGGCGAGCTCGCCAACTGGCTGGGCGAAGTGCCGCCGGACGTGCTTGACTATCGTCGGCGGGAGGCCGAGCTGCTGTTTCGCCGGATCGGCATCACCTTCGCAGTCTACGGCGAGGCGGAGGCCCAGGAGCGGCTGATCCCCTTCGACGTCATCCCGCGCATCATTGCCGGCCCGGAATGGCGGCGGCTCGAAGCCGGCCTCACCCAGCGGGTGCGTGCACTCAACGCCTTCATCAAGGACATCTATGGCGCGCGCGAGATCCTGCGCGCCGGCCTGGTGCCCGATGATCTCGTGTTCCGCAACCCGGCCTTCCGCCCGGAGATGAGCGGGCAATCGGTGCCGCACGGCATTTACGTCCACATAGCCGGCATCGACATCGTCCGGATCGATGCCGATACCTTCTATGTGCTCGAGGACAACGCGCGTACGCCCTCCGGCGTTTCCTACATGCTGGAGAACCGCGAGATCATGATGCGGCTTTTCCCGGAGCTGTTCGCCCGCCACCGCGTGGCGCCGGTCGAGAACTATCCGGACGAATTGCTCGCCACGCTGACCTCGATAGCGCCGCTGACCGCCGCGCGCGAACCGACCGTGGTTCTGCTCACGCCCGGCGTGTTCAATTCGGCTTATTACGAGCATTCGTTCCTGGCCGACAAGCTTGGCGTCGAACTGGTCGAGGGCCGCGATCTCTTCGTCAAAGACGAAATTGTCTACATGCGCACCACGCAAGGGCCAAAGCGGGTCGACGTCATCTATCGCCGCCTTGACGACGATTTCCTCGATCCCCTCACCTTCCGCCCTGACACCGTGCTCGGTCTGCCCGGACTGATGTCGGCCTATCAGGCCGGCAACGTCACGCTCGCCAACGCGGTCGGCACCGGTATCGCCGACGACAAGGCGGTCTACAGCTTCATGCCCGAGGTGGTGAAGTTCTATCTCGGGGAGGAGCCCATCCTGAAGAACGTGCCGACCTGGCGCTGCCGCGAACCCGACCACCTCGACTACGTGCTCGACCACCTGCCCGAACTGGTGGTGAAGGAAGTGCACGGCTCCGGCGGTTACGGGATGCTGATCGGTCCGACCGCCAGCAAGGTCGCGATCGAGCAGTTCCGCGCCAAATTGAAGACCTCGCCGAAGAACTTCATCGCCCAGCCGACCTTGGCGCTCTCCACCTGCCCCACCTGCGTCGAAGCGGGGGTCGCGCCGCGCCACGTCGACTTGCGCCCGTTCGTCCTGACCGGGCGTGATCGCGTCCGCATCGTGCCGGGCGGCCTGACGCGCGTTGCGCTGAAGGAAGGCTCGCTGGTGGTCAATTCCAGCCAGGGTGGCGGCACCAAGGACACGTGGGTGTTGGACGGATGAATTGTCGCTCGGCGATACGAGTCCCTCATCCTTCGAGACGCGCCCTTCGAGCGCTCCTCAGGATGTGGACCGCAATGCCTAGCCTCATGGTAAAGAGCGGTGCGAAGCACCGCGTCTCGAACCAAGAGGCGGACCACAGGTCAGTATGAATGCTCTCCCGTACCGCCGATAATCTGTTCTGGCTGTCGCGTTACGTCGAACGCGCGGAATATCTCGCGCGCATTCTCGACGCCACCCAACGGTTGTCCGCGCTGCCCCTCTCCTATGTCGGCACCAGCAATGAGTGGGAGTCCGCCGTCGCAACCGCCGGCTGCGCCGCCGCCTTCTTCCGCGTCTACGAAGAGGCCAACGAAGAGAACGTCACCGACTTCCTGGTGTTTTCCGGCTCCAACGCCTCCTCGATCCGCTCCTGCTTCGAGCATGCCCGCTCGAACGCGCGCGCCGTGCGTACCGCGCTCACGGTGGAAATGTGGGAGGCGATCAACGGCGCCTGGCTCGAGCTCAAGCGCTACGGCAACGGCATCAGCTCGCGCGAGGAGCTGTCGCGCTTCCTTCGCTGGGTGCAGGAAACCTCGCTGCGCTACGACGGCTCCGCCTACCGCACCATGCTCCGCAACGACGCCTACTGGTTCTCCCGCCTCGGCGTCTATATGGAGCGCGCCGACAACACCGCGCGCATTCTCGACGTCAAATATCACCTGCTGCTGCCGGAGGACGAGCGCGTCGGCGGCCCACTCGATTATTTCCAGTGGGCAGCGATCCTGCGCTCGGTCTCGGCGCTGACTTCGTACCACTGGGTCTACCGCGAGAGCTTGAAACCCTGGCTCATTGCCGATTTGCTCATCCTGCGCGAGGAAATGCCGCGCTCACTGGCGTCATGTTACGAGGCCATCGTGCGTAATCTCGACCAGATCGCCGGAGCTTATGGCCGGCAAGGGCCCTCCCAGCGCCAGGCCCGCGGCATCCGCACTCGGCTGCAGAACAGCCGCATGGACGCCATTTTCCAGCGCGGCCTGCATGAATTCATCGGCGAATTCATCGCCGAGAACAACCGCTTGGGCAGCGTCATCACCGAGCAGTTCTTGCTATGAGATCCGCCCACCAGCCCTCGGTTTGTGGTATGGTTTAATTTGAAGCGTAACGCTCTTCCCGCCCTTGCCTGGCCACCACGCAGAGGCGAGACTCGGCCCATCACTTCCCGCAAGAAGGATGGACGCGCGGGGCAAGCCCGCGCATGACGAAGTGACCAGTTCAAGGCCCCATGCGGATTCGCGTCTCCCACGCCACCACCTACACCTACGACACGCCGCCCACCGGCGTGACGCAGCTATTGCGCAAAACCCCGCGCAACCACGACGGCCAATACGTGCTCAACTGGCGGCTCGACCTGTCCCAGGACTGCCTCCTGCACCAGCACGAGGACGCCTTCGGCAACATCACCCATTCCTTCACCGCCGAAGGCCCGTTCGAGGAATTGACGATCGCGGTCGTGGGTGAGGTCGACACCCAGGACACCGGCGGCGTCGTCGCCGGCACGCTCGAGCGGTTTCCACCCAGCCTGTTCCTGCGCGAGACCGCCCTCACCGAGGCCGACGTCGCCATCACCGAATTCGCCGAGACCGCGCGCGCCGCCACCGACGGCGACACGCTGGCGCAACTGCACGGGCTGCTGCACGCCGTACACGAGGAAATGGCCTTCGACACCGACCCGACCCACACCACCACCACCGCGGCGGAAGCGTTCAAGCTCCAGCGCGGCGTTTGCCAAGATCTCGCCCATGTCTTTATCGCGGCCGCGCGCCAGCTCGGCGTGCCGGCACGCTATATCGGCGGCCACTTCTTCCGCAGCGACGGCGTCACCGTGCAGGACGCCGGCCATGCCTGGGCGGAAGCCTATGTGGAGAATCTCGGCTGGGTCGCCTTCGACCCGACCCACGGCATGTGCGCCAACGAGGCCTACGTGCGGGTGGCGGTCGGGCTCGACTATCTGGGCGCGGCGCCGGTGCGCGGCACCCGGTATGGCGGCGCTGGCGAGACCTTGAAAGTCGCCGTCCATGTGGAGCAGGCGCAGCGGCAATCGCAAAGCTAGCGCGCATGATCCCGAAAAGTGGGCTCCGGTTTTCGGATAAGATCGTGGGCAATGATAAGATTCCGCGCGAATCGAATCTCCGCCGGGAGTACTCATGACCTGCATCGACCATGCCCGTTCAGCACGGTAATCTGTTCGCCCGCAACACCGGGAAAGCGCTCACGCCCATGACGTATTGCTGTGGAATTCTCGTGAATGACGGTCTGGTGATGATCGCGGACACGCGCACCAATGCCGGGCTCGACAATGTCTCCACCTTCCGCAAGTTGCACGTCTTCACCGAGCCGGGCGAGCGCATTATGGCGCTGGCCTCGGCCGGCAATCTGTCGCTCAGCCAGTCGGTACGCTCCACCCTGACGGAGGGCATGGAGAACCAGGAGACCGGCGAACTTGAGACGCTGATGAACGCGCCCAGCATGTTTAAGGCCGCCCAGCGCGTCGGCAAGGCCATCCGCACCGTGCAGAACATGGAGGGCAAAGCGCTCGTCAGCGCCGACGTCGACAACGACGTCTCGTTCCTGTTCGGTGGCCAGATCAAAGGCGGACGGTTGCGGCTGTTCATGATCTATTCGGCCGGCAATTTCATCGAATGCACCACCGACACACCCTATCTGCAAATCGGCGAACACAAATACGGCAAGCCGGTGCTCGACCGCGCCATCAGCTTCGATACCGATCTCTATGACGCGCTCAAGATCGGACTGATCTCGATGGATTCGACAATGCGCTCCAACCTCGGCGTCGGCCTGCCTATCGACATCCTCGTGGCGCGCCGTGACATCTACGCCGCCGAGCTCGACTACCGCATCGAGCCAACCGAGCCCTATTTCCAGGATCTGCGTGAACGCTGGTCGGGCGCCTTACGCGCCGCCCACATGGCCATCCCCCGCCCGCCCTACGGCGACGGTTGAGGACAAAGTTCACTTATATTTTTACTACCGGTTAACACCGTTGCGCGAATTGGCGCCGGTCGTACGCGTGCGCACGCACGCGTAAGCCCCGAGACAAGCCAATAGCAAGCTTTATCACCTAAGCCTTAACCCTGAAAAGACAAGGACAGGACTCGTCTTAGGGGACACAGCGATCTTGCCTGCCAGCCATCGCCCGCGCGCCGTCGAGGAGCGTACGCTCACCACTTGGGACCGCGCACGTTTGAGCGTGGTGGTCCCATTTGGCGTGATTGTGGCCGTGGCCATTATCTGCATCGTCGTGGCCGTACTTTCCTCGGCCGAGCGCGCCGACGACGTCGCCATCATGCACGAACAGCAATTGTTCTCGCAGGCGCTGAATACGCAAGGCCGCCGCGTGCTGCGCGAAGTCGAAAGCGTTGCAAATTCGCCATCGGCGATCCGGCACATCCGCGACCGCTTCGATTTCAAATGGGCCGACGGCCAGGTCGGGCTCTGGCTGCAGACCTTCTTCAACCACGACTACGTGTTCGTCTTCAATTCTGGCGACATGCCGGTTTATGCCCGCGCCGGCAGCGGCGCCATGGCGCCGAGCTGGCTCCACGCGGTGGTACCCGATCTCAAGTCCATGCTCGCCTATATGCGTGGTCGCACGCCTGTGTTGCGCGCCGCTATCCCCATCGGCGACGGGGTCGCGCTCCCGCGGGCGCAGGCCGCGATGATCCGCAGCATCCACGGCGAGCCGGCGGTGATAGCCGCGGCCACAGTCGGCACGGCCGCCAGCACGGCCGCAAAGAGCGCGCCGATCCTGATGTCGGTGAAGTTCATCGCGGGCGGGTTCCTTTCCGGCATCGCTGACCAATTGCAGCTCACCCATCTGCGCAGCATCGGTTCAGGGCCGGTGCCGGCCGGCGACCACGTCTATGACCTCAGGAGCCCGAGTGGCGATCCAATCGCGCGTTTCGCCTGGACCCCGAAACAACCCGGTGCCGAGATCGTGCACAGCGTCGTTCCGTTCATCGCGGTGGCGCTTACCGGCTTCGCATTACTCGCCGCCTTCGTGCTGCGCTACATGCGGCGCACAGCGGCGGCAATCGCTGTCGGCGAGACCCGGCTGCGCCATCTCGCGATGCATGACCCTTTATGTGGCCTGCCCAATCGCATCTTCTTCGGCGAGCGCCTGCAGGCGGTGATTGACCAGGTGCGCCAGGGCAGCACACCGGCGGCGGTGTTCTATATCGACCTCGACCATTTCAAGGACGTCAACGACACGCTCGGCCATCCGATCGGCGACGAACTGATCCGCGACGTCACGCTTCGGCTGTCGCGGACACTACGCGGCGACGACCTGGTGGCGCGTCTCGGCGGCGACGAGTTTGCTGTTATCTCCTCAATCGGCGACGGCGCCGACAAGATGATGTCGCTCGCCCACCGCATCATCAACACGATCTGTGCGCCTTATTCCATCAACGGCCAGAACATCATCATCGGCGCCTCGATCGGCATCGCGGTGATCGACCGCAACTGCGCCGGCGCCGCCGACATCATGCGCTACGCGGACATGGCGCTTTACCGCGCCAAGAATGAGGGCCGCAGCCGCGCCTGCATCTATGACGCGTTGATGGATGCGGATCTCTCCAGCCGCAAATTGCTGGAAGCCGACTTGCGTGAGGCCATCGAGCAAAACCACCTCGAACTGCACTACCAGCCAATCGTCAGCAAAGACGGCGAAACCGTGCTCGGGGTCGAAGCGCTGTGTCGGTGGACACATCCGGAGCGCGGCCCAATTCCGCCCAACGAGTTCATCGCCGTCGCCGAGCGCAGCGGGCTGATCATCGAGCTCGGCGCATGGGTGCTGCGGCGCGCTTGCCTCGACGGCAAGGCCTGGCCGAACCTGACCGTATCGGTCAACGTCTCGTCGCTCCAGTTCCGCCGCATCGATTTCGTCGATATCGTTGAACGCACACTGGATGAGACCGGCTTCGATCCGAGCCGGCTCGAGCTCGAGCTGACCGAGAGCGTGCTGCTTGGCAATGTCGACACTGCCGAGACCGCGATGCGCCGCCTCAAGGCGTTCGGCGTCAAGATCGCGCTTGACGATTTCGGCACCGGCTATTCCAGCTTGCTCTATCTGCGCCGCTTCCCCTTCGACAAGCTCAAGATCGATCGGAGCTTCGTGCATTCCATCGAGAAAGCCGCCGACGCCGCCGCCATTGTGCACGCTGTGGTCAGTCTCGGCCGCGGCCTCGGCATGCAGGTGACGGCGGAAGGCGTCGAGACGGCCGACCAGCAGCTGTTCCTGCGCGCAGCCGGGGTACACTCCATGCAAGGCTTGCGGTTCGGCAAGCCGGTCCCGCCAGCAGAGTTGACCGAACGCCTGCGCTTGCCGGGCGCCTTCAGGCCTGCCGACACCGCGCTGGCGAGCTAAATCCGCATGTCTCTTGTGCCTGGTGCGGGCTGGCGACGGCCCGCCTTTGTGCTATTTCGGTTAGCAGCAAAAATTCGCGCGGGAAGGATACGAACAATGACGGCATCAGCAAAAATCGCTTTGGTCACGGGCGCGGGCACCGGCGTCGGCAAGGCGGTGGCGATTGCTCTCGCCAAGGCTGGCTACAATCTGGTGTTGGCCGGTCGCCGGCCAGGGCCGCTGGAAGAGACGGCGGCTGAAATCAACGCCGTGGGCTGCCAGGCGCTCGCCGTGCCGACGGACGTGTCGAAACGGGAGTCGATTCTCGCGCTGTTCGAGAAGGTAAAAGCGAGTTTCGGCCGCCTCGACGTCCTGTTCAACAATGCCGGCATCGGCGCGCCGCCGGTGCCGCTCGAGGACTTGCCCTACGAAACCTGGCAGAACGTTGTCGCCACTAATTTCACCGGCATGTTCCTTTGCACACAGGAAGCCATCAAGATTATGAAGGCGCAGAACCCGCGCGGCGGCCGCATCATCAACAACGGCTCGATCTCCGCCCATGCGCCGCGGCCGTTCTCGGTCGCCTATACTTCGACCAAGCACGCCATTACCGGCTTGACCAAATCGACCTCGCTCGACTGCCGGCCATACGACATCTGCTGCGGACAGATCGACATCGGCAATGCGGAATCGCCGCTGACCGAACGCATGGTGCAGGGCGAGGGCGTGCTGCAACCCGATGGGCGCAAGATGATCGAGCCGCGCATGGCCGCCGAGAACGTCGGCAACGCGGTGGTCTACATGGCGAGCCTGCCGCTCGACGCCAACGTGCTGTTTATGACGGTGATGGCCAACACCATGCCGTTCGTCGGGCGAGGCTAGCACATGTTCCCGAAAAAGCCTGTCCCGGGCTTGATCCGGGATGGGTACCGGTTCTCGGATAAGGTCGTGCGCAAGGGGAGATGACCATCATGTGGCCCGCGGAAGCGCTGGAGCGTTGGCGCCAGTTCTACCTGCTGGTCGGCACCGCAGGTACGACACTGCTCGCGCTGCTGTTCGTCTCCGCCACCCTCGGCGCCGGCTTTTTGACCGAGAAGCGGCAGGCGGGCGTACGCACCTTCATGAGTCCGATCGTCATCCACTTCGCCAGTATCTTCTTCCTGTCCGCGATCGCCATGGTGCCGCACCACCATGCGCCGTTCTACGCCGTCGTCATCGGCGTTGCCGCGCTGGTCGGGGCGAGCGTGTCGAGCGCCATCACCATGCAGGTGTTGCGCACTGACATGACCCGCTAATGGCAAGACTATTTCGCCTACGGCCTGTGGCCGGCGGTGGCCTATCTTACGCTTTTAGCTTCGGCCGTCCTGATCTGTCTGCGGATTGAGATCGTCCTCGACGTGCTCGGTGGCGCCCTGCAGCTGCTCGCCATCGTCAACATCCGCAACGCCTGGGACCTGACATTGGCGATGGTGCTCCATCATCGCGCTGGGGACTAGTCGAAAGTGCTGTAGATTGCCCTCATGCGCACGGTCAGGTGCGCGCCGACGGGAGCACCCATTGAGCGACCTGACGCCCTCGCAGCGGATCGGCCTATTGCGCATCGCGGCAGCGCTGGTGCTGATACTCATCATCGGGCTCGGCGTGTTGGCGTGGCGCTACCACGCCATCGGCCTAGCGCCGACGCCCGCGGGCATCGAGGCGGAAATCAAGTCCTGGGGCAATTGGGCGGTGGCGGCCTCCATCGCGCTAATGATCGCGCACAGCCTGGTGCCGTTCCCCGCCGAGTTCGTCACCTTCGCAAACGGCATGCTGTTCGGCCCGGTCTGGGGCGTCGTCATCACCTGGACCGGCGCCATGCTCGGTGCCTCTCTAGCATTCGCGCTGACGCGCTGGTTCGGTCGCCCCTTCGTCGACGCCTTGATGAACGAGCGTCATCGCATGGCGATGGATCGCTGGATGCGTCGGCAGGGCGTCGGCGTGTTGCTACTGAGTCGGCTGATGCCGCTGATCTCATTCAACGTCATCAACTACGCCGCCGGCCTCACGCCGATTTCCTGGTGGACCTTCCTGTGGACGACCGGGCTCGGCATCCTGCCGATCACCACGCTCCTGGTCGTCACCGGCGACCAGATCTGGAACAGCAGCGGCCATGCATGGATTTATCTCGCCATGGTCGCGATTGTCGGCGCCCTGCTCTGGTGGTTCTTCGCCCGCCGGCAGCGGGACGGGCCTTAGGCAGCGGTGTTGACCGTCACCTTCGTCCCTGCCTTCACGGATTTCAGCGCCTTCACGTCGGAGAGCGCCTTAGCCCAGATGTTGACCGGGCTCGCCAGCCGGATTTCGTCGCCGCGCGAAATAGGTGTGCGACCGAAGCCGATCGCGATTGCCGTGCCATCCGGCCAGTAGGCGATCTCCCCCGCCGTCACCACCGCACGTGCATCGGCCTCGCGCGCCACGTCCACCGGCACGTTGAAATAGACCTCCTCGCCCCAGGTCATCACCGACGAAGTAACCGGCAACGCTGCCGCAATCGCTTTCGCTGTCGGCGTGTCGAGCAGCTCAGCCTCGAGCGTGAGGGCGCCAAAATCAAAGCGGATGCGGGGCATGAACGTCCTTTCCGTCATTGCCGGACTCGGGGAGACAAGGTATCGAACGAAGGATCGCCGCGCGGGTCAACCCCGCCCGGCCGGCATTGTTTTGGGGGATCAATGCAGCATTTGCAATCGGCGCTGGGCGTCATCGCCCTGCTCGCCTTCGCCTGGACCATCAGCGAAAACCGCCGCGCGGTGGACTTCAAGGGCGCAGGCGTCGCGCTGGCGGCGACTTTCATCACCGCGGCGTTGCTGTTGGAAGTCCCGCAGATCAAAACGGCCTTCGCACTCGTTAGTCACGCCGTCGACGCCGTCAGCGCGGCCTCGCTCGCCGGCACGTCGTTCGTGTTCGGCTATCTCGGCGGGGGACCTGCACCCTACGCCATCACCAGCCCCGCCAACGAGTTCGTGCTTGCCTTCCAAGCACTACCGATCGTGCTGGTGATGAGCGTGCTCACCACCCTCCTCTTTCACTGGCGCATCCTGCCGCCTATTGTGCGCGGCTTTTCCTGGATACTGGAACGTATGCTCGGCGTCGGCGGCGCGGTCGGACTGTCCACCGCCGCCAATATCTTCGTCGGCATGGTGGAAGCCCCGCTGTTCGTACGCCCCTATCTCAACCGGCTCGCCCGCGGCGAATTGTTCATGATCATGACCGGCGGCATGGCCACCATTGCCGGCACCATGTACGTCCTCTATGCCACTATCCTGCGCGGCGTCATTCCGGATGCCGCCGGCCAGCTTCTGGTCGCGTCGGTGATCAGCGCGCCGGCCGCGCTTCTGGTCAGCCAATTGATGGTGCCGGTGCCACCAGACGAGCGCGCCGACATCGGCGCGATCGAGATCGACCACATCGCCGACTCGAGCATGGACGCCATCGTGCGCGGCACCGCGACCGGCCTCGAGCTGCTGCTCAACATCGTCGCCATGCTCATCGTGCTGGTGGCGCTGGTGCATCTCGCCAACGCCATTCTAAGTCTACTGCCGGACCTCGGGGGTTCGGCGATCACGCTGCAGCGTCTGCTCGGCTACGTGATGGCGCCGGTGTGTTGGCTGATGGGCATCCCCTGGCAGCAGGCGGTCACTGCCGGCTCGCTCATGGGCATCAAGACGGTGCTCAACGAGCTGATCGCCTATGTCGAGCTCGCCAAACTGCCGGCCGACGCGCTCGATCCGCGTTCGCGGCTGATCATGCTCTACGCCCTGTGCGGCTTCGCCAATTTCGGCTCGCTCGGCATCATGCTGGCCGGCCTTACCGTCATGGCACCGGAGCGGCGCGCCGACATCATCTCACTCGGCGGCAAGTCGATCGTTTCGGGGACGCTGGCGACCTGCATCACGGGTGCGATTGTCGGAGTGCTCAGTTGATGCGGATGCTCGCGGCGGCTCTGGCGGTCTTGCTGACCGCGAGTGCCGCCCGCGCCGCGCCCATCCACATCGTCGCCTTCGGTGACAGCCTCACCTACGGCTGGCTGTTGCCGCGCAAGCAGGCCTACCCGGCGCAGTTGCAGGCGCGTCTGCGCGCGAAGGGCTACGACGTCGTAGTGAAGAACGCCGGCATCGGCGGCGACACGGCCAGGAATGCGCTGCGGCGCTTCGACCTCGCGATCGATCCGGACACTGACATTTGCATCGTCGAATTCGGCCTCAACGACCGCAGCAACGGCGCCTCGCTCAAGACCGTGCACGCCCGGGTCGGCGAACTGGTCCATGCCTTGCGGGCGCGCGGTATCGCGGTGCTGGTGCTCGGCCTCGGCGGCCTCAAGTTCGACAGGCTCGCGGCCGAGGCTGGCGTGACCTCGCTCACCTTCACGCTGCCGCCGCACAAATATCGCGCCCGCGACGGCGCGCATTTCAATGCGCAAGGCTACGCCATGCTGGTCGAGGCCATGCTGCCGCAGGTCGAGACGCTCATTCAGCGGGTACAGGCCGCGCCGCCGCGGTAGCGTGCGCAATTGGCGCCTCACGCTGCCAACTCGCCGCCAACACAAAAGCGCCGGCCGCAACCAACGCCGTGCCGACATAGCCCATGGCGGTGAGTTGACCGCTTGCGTAAAGCAGCCCGCCAATGGCTGAGCCGGCCGCCTGCCCGACATAGAGCATCGAGGAGTTCAACGCGATCGAAGCGCTGGCAAGGTCGGGCGCGGCAGCCGCCAGGCGCGCTTGCTGCATCGAATTGATCGCCGAAAAGCCGAGCGCCCACAGCACCACGCCGACACCCATCGCTAAGAGCAAGCCGGCGCCGACCGCCCACACCAGGAGACCGATGAAGGTCGAGAACAGAAACAGCGCCAGGGTGCGCTGGGCACCAAACCGGGTGACGATGGCGCTGGCGATCACGTTGCCGATCAGCCCGACGACGCCATACATCGCGAAGTACAGGCCCGCGACCGCCGGCCCGGCGCCGGCCAAGCCCTGCAATAGCGGCGCCAGATAGACGAACACCGTGAACTGCCCCGAGGTCTGGATCAGCGTGATCGCCAGAATGGTGACAATGCGCTTGTTGCGGGCGATGACACCGAAGCTTGAAAGCGACAGCGGCCGTCCCTGCAGACCCGACGGTACGCTGACATAAATGAGCAATGCGCCGAACAGCGAGGCCGCGCCCAGCGTGCCGAAAGCGCTGCGCCAGCCGAAATGAGTAGCGATAAAGGTCACCAGCGGCAGCCCGCCGGCGATGGCCACAGACCAGCCGAGAAATACGACGGCGATGGCGCTCGCCCGCTCGCGCTCCGGTACAATCAATGCCACGGTGGCTGCCGCCTGCGGCGTGAAGATCGCGGCCGCGCCCACCAGCAACAGCCGCAACAGCAGCAGGATCGCGTAGTTCGGCGCCAGCGCCGAGGCGGCCTGGAAGAAAGCAACCAGCACCAAGGTCGCGACCAGCAATAAGCGGCGGTCGACGCGCGTGGTGAGCCAGGCGATCAGCGGCGAGCCGATGCAGAGCACCACCGCGCCATAGGTGACCAGCATCCCGACGTCATGAAGGCCGACGTCAAGTCCGCGCGCCAGCGGGCTCATCATGCCAGCAGGCCCCAGCACCGCGAGGCCGATAAATACATTGCCGAGCATCAAGGCGATGCGGGGTAGATAGTTGTTCATCGATTGAATGCCTGGCCGAAGAAAAGGTAGGATTCCACCCAGTTAATACCGGGGGCCAGGAATGCGCCATCTCGCGCACGCTCTTTCGCGCGCGAAAGGTTCGAATGCGTAAGATCACCGTTATTGATTTGACAGGAGAGCGCGCGGATGCGCACGGGAAGTCGTGTAATCCGTGGGCGGCCTAGAAAAGCGAGCCATACCTTCCGCTCGTTCCCGCGCAGGCGGGGACGATTTTTTGCGGAAACGCTCAGCACTACGTTAGTGCAGCCGGAATTCGCCGTCGATCGGCTTCAGCTCCGCCGGCTTGATCAGCTTGCAGTGCGCCACCTGCACCGAATGCAACGGCCCCTCCAGCTTCTCCTGCCAGAACTGCAGAAAGCGCTGCAGCTCGGGAAACTTTGGGAACATATCGTAGGCCTGCCAGACGTAGGACTGCAGCAGCCAGTGGTGATCGGGGCGCCGATAGAGAATGTGCGCGGTCGTGAGGCCGTACCCGTTGACCTGCTTCAAGAAGTCTTGCGAAACCATTCCAGTCCTCCGTCGCGGTAGGACGACAAGTTTCCAATTCCGGCGTCTCTCATTGCAAGCCGAAAAGGTAAACAAGTTGTTTAAAATCAAGGCGTTAGCAGCCAACTCAGAAGCCTGCTAACAGGCGTGCCCCGCTTGGCGCCCGCGCGCCTTCCTCGGCGCCAATCAGCGGGCCGCCGCCAGTGTCCGGGTCCGGCGTTAACCATTGTTTCTGCAAGTGTTTCAAAGATTGTTGGCACTCAATTGAGATGAGTGCTAAAAATTTTGCCGAGCCCTCTTGCGACCACCAAAATCCGATCCCAATTGGAGGTCAGGTGTTGGCAGGGGATCCGGCCAGATACCAAAAACTTAAAATATCCAAATATTTAGGAGGACTGCCATGAAGTTCCGCCCGCTTCACGACCGCGTCGTCGTCAAGCGCCTCGATGCCGAGGAAAAAACCGCCTCCGGCATCATCATTCCCGACACCGCGCAGGAAAAGCCGAGCCAGGGCGAGATCGTCGCCGTCGGCCCTGGTGGCCGCGACGAGGCCGGCAAGCTGGTCCCGCTCGACGTCAAGGTCGGCGACACCGTGCTGTTCGGCAAGTGGTCGGGCACCGAGGTCAAGATCGACGGCAAGGATCTCCTCATCATGAAGGAGTCCGACATCATGGGCGTGTTGGAACTGACCGCCGCCAAGAAAAAGGCCGCCTAACGCGATCCTCGTTCTGAGGGGCCCGCCGCAGGCGGGTGTCTCGAAGGACGAGGGCAGTAAACCATTCATGGCCTCATCCTTCGAGGCGGCGCGCCGCGCCGTTGCGGGATGAGGATTGCAAACGGAGCAAACTCAAATGTCTGCCAAGGACGTCAAATTTTCCGTCGACGCCCGTGACCGCATGCTGCGCGGTGTCGACATCCTCGCCAACGCGGTGAAGGTCACTCTCGGCCCCAAGGGCCGCAACGTCGTGCTCGACAAGTCGTTCGGCGCCCCGCGTATCACCAAGGACGGTGTGACGGTCGCCAAGGAAATCGAGCTCGAGGACAAGTTCGAGAACATGGGCGCGCAGATGGTGCGCGAAGTCGCCTCGAAGTCGTCCGACTTCGCCGGTGACGGCACCACCACCGCCACCGTGCTGGCTCAGGCCATCGTCAAGGAGGGCACCAAGGCGGTCGCCGCCGGCATGAACCCGATGGACCTGAAGCGCGGCGTCGATCTCGCCGTCGATGCCATCGTCGAAGACCTCAAGAAGAACTCCAAGAAGGTCACCTCCAACGACGAGATCGCCCAGGTCGGCACCATCTCGGCGAACGGTGACCAAGAGATCGGCAAGTTCCTCGCCGAGGCCATGAAGAAAGTCGGCAACGAGGGCGTGATTACGGTCGAAGAGGCGAAGTCGCTCGAGACCGAGCTCGATGTGGTCGAGGGCATGCAGTTCGACCGCGGCTACATCTCCCCCTACTTCATCACCAACGCCGACAAGATGCGGGTCGAGTTCGAAGATCCCTATCTCCTGATCTACGAGAAGAAGCTGTCGGGCCTGCAGGAGTTGCTGCCGCTGCTCGAAGCCGTCGTACAGACGGGCAAGCCGCTCTTGATCGTGGCCGAGGACGTGGAAGGCGAAGCGCTCGCCACCCTCGTCGTCAACAAGCTGCGTGGCGGCCTCAAGGTCGCGGCCGTGAAGGCGCCGGGCTTCGGCGATCGCCGCAAGGCCATGCTGCAGGACATCGCGATCCTGACCGGCGGCCAGGCGATCAGTGAAGATCTCGGCATCAAGCTGGAGAACGTCACCATCAACATGCTTGGCCGCGCCAAGAAGGTGATGATCGACAAAGAAAATACCACGATCGTCAACGGCGCCGGCAAGAAGGCCGACATCGAGGCGCGCGTGGCGCAGATCAAGGCGCAGATCGAGGAGACCACCTCGGACTACGACAAGGAGAAGCTGCAGGAGCGTCTGGCCAAGCTCGCCGGGGGCGTTGCGGTGATCCGCGTCGGCGGCGCCACCGAGATCGAGGTGAAGGAGCGTAAGGATCGCGTCGATGACGCGATGCACGCCACCCGCGCCGCGGTCGAGGAAGGCATCCTGCCGGGCGGCGGCGTCGCCCTGCTGCGTTCGGTCGAGGCGCTCAAGCGCATCAAGACCCAGAACGAGGACCAGAAGCACGGCGTCGACATCGTCCGCAAGGCGATCCAGGCCCCGGCTCGCCAGATCGCGACCAATGCCGGCGCTGACGGCTCGATCGTGGTTGGCAAGATCCTCGAGAAGGACCAGTACAGCTTCGGCTACGACGCCCAGAGCGGCGAGTATGGCAACATGCTCACCAAGGGCATCATCGACCCGACCAAGGTCGTGCGTGCGGCGATCCAGAATGCCGGCTCGGTTGCCGGCCTGCTGATCACCACCGAGGCCATGGTCGCCGAACTGCCGGCCAAGAAGGGCCAGGGCGGCGGCATGCCGGCTGGTGGCATGGGCGGCGGCATGGGCGGCATGGATTTCTAGTCCATCCACCTCCTGCAAGAATAACGAAGGCCCGGGAGAAATCCCGGGCCTTTTGCTTTTTTCAGGTTCCGGGTCGCGCGGCCCAGACGCAGCGGATAAACTCGCGCCCATGGCATCCGGAAAAATCTACTCAGGCATCGGCGGCTGGACCTTTGAGCCCTGGCGCGGCGTGTTCTATCCGAAAGGCCTAGCCCACGCGCGCGAACTGGAATACGCCGCGCAACACCTCACCTCCATCGAGGTCAACGGCACCTTCTACGGCACGATGAAGCCGGCGAGCTTTCGCAAATGGGCGTCCGAGGTACCGGACGATTTCGTGTTCGCGCTCAAGGGCTCGCGCTACGCGGTGAACCGGCGGGTGCTGGGCGAAGCGGGGAACTCGGTAAAGCGCTTTCTTGAGTCCGGCATCACCGAGCTCGGGGCTCATCTCGGCCCCCTGCTCTGGCAGTTCGCGCCCACCAAGAAATTCGACGAAGCCGATTTCGGCGCCTTCCTCGACCTGCTGCCGAAGAAATTCGACGGCCACGGCTTGCGCCACGTCATCGAGGTGCGCCACGACAGCTTCATGACGCCGGCCTTCATCGCGCTGCTGCGCAAATTCGCAATGCCAGTGGTATTCGCCGAGCACGCCACCTATCCGGCCATCGCCGACCTCACCGGCGACTTCGTCTATGCGCGGCTGCAGAAGGGCGAAGAAAAGCTGAGGGCCGGCTATCCGCCCAAGGCGCTCGACCAATGGGCCGCGCGCGCCAAGACCTGGGCGCAGGGCGGCGAGCCGGCCGATCTGCCGCGCGTCGACAAGACCAAGGCGAAGAAGGTGCCGCGCGACGTGTTCATTTATTTCATCCACGAAGCCAAGGTGCGCGCGCCGGCGGCCGCCATGGCGTTGATCGAGCGGCTCACCGGGGGCAATGGCAAATGACCGAAATTTCCCAACTCAATGCCGCCGAGTTGCTGCGCCGCTATCGCCGTAAGGAATTGTCGCCAGTCGACGTCGCGCGCGATGCGCTCGACCGCATCGCGCGCTTCGAGCCACAGATCAACGCCTTCGTGCTGGTCGACGAGGACGGCGCGCTCGCCGCCGCCCGAGCCTCGGAAGCACGATGGGTCAAGGGCGAACCCAAAGGCCTGGTCGACGGCCTGCCGGCTACCATCAAGGACATTATCGACGTCAAGGGAATGCCAACGCGCAAGGGCTCGCTCACCACACCCACGACGCCGGCCGCGCACGACGCGCCTGCCGTTGCGCGGCTCAAGGAGCAAGGCGCCGTCATCCTCGGCAAGACCTGCACGCCGGAATTCGGCTGGATCGGCGCCTGCCATTCGCCGCTGACAGGCATCACCCGCAACCCGTGGAACCCGACGCGCACCACCGGCGGCTCCTCGGGCGGCGCGGCGGCGGCGGCGCTGCTCAATCTCGGCCTGCTGCATCTCGGCACAGACGGCGCCGGCTCGGTGCGTATCCCGTCGGCGTTCTGCGGCGTGTTCGGCATCAAGCCGAGCTATGGCCGCGTGCCGGCCTATCCGGCCTCGGCCTTCACCGTGCTGGCGCATCAAGGTCCCCTCACCCGCACCGTCACAGACGCGGCCTTGATGCTCAGCGTCATCGGCCAGCCCGACATGCGCGACACCACCGCCTGGAACACGCCGGCGCCGGACTACCGCATCGGCCTCGATGACGGCGTGCGCGGCCTGCGCATCGCCTGGAGCCCGCGCCTCGGCTACGTCAAGGAACTCGACGCCGACGTCGAGGCGGCGGCACACAAGGCGGCGCAAGTGTTTGCCGATCTCGGCGCCCGTGTCGAAGAAGTCGATCCCGGTTTCGCCGAGCCGATCGATATGGAGAAGAAGGTCTGGTACGCGGTCGCCACAACGCTGGTCGACGCGGTGCCGCCGGGCGAGCGCGAGAAGATGGATCCCGGCTTGCGCCAGATGGCCGAGGAAGGCCGCCGCTATTCGCTCGCCGACTATCTTTCCGCCCACACGCACCGCACCGAACTGGCGCTGCACATGCTCCGCTTCCACGAGCGCTACGACCTGCTGCTGACGCCGCAGATGCCGGTGCCGGCAATTCAAGCCGGCCGCGTGACGCCGGCGGACGGCCGCTTCGGCGACGAGTGGATCAACTGGTCGCCCTATACCTATCCGTTCAACCTGACGCAGCAGCCGGCGGCGTCGGTACCGTGCGGGTTTTCATCAGACGGTTTGCCGGTCGCCCTGCAGATCGTCGGCCCGCCGCGTTGCGACGAAATGGTGCTACGCGCCGCTCGCGCCTATGAAAACGCCTACCCATTCGCCAAACTCACGGCGCCGCGCGAGGCTAAATAACGGAGCCCAAAAATGGAAACGACCACCAACGAAAAGGCGCGGTTACATCCGCCGTCACCTCATCGCAGTGGCCGTTGCGGCCGTGGGCAGGCACCGCCGCGTAAGCATCAGCACTACCTGCGCAGGATGACAGGGGCGTGACAGCGCCGTTAACAAACTCAAATAGCCGTCGAGAGGTTTAACGTAAGGGTCCGATGACCACGCTTTTCACTATCGGCTACGAGAAGGCGACGCCGGCTGCGGTCATGGGCGAGCTCAAGCGCGCCAAGATCGACACGTTGGTCGACACCCGCGCGGTCGCCGCCTCGCGCCGGCCCGGCTTCTCCAAGCGGCAACTTGCCGCCGCGCTTGACGAGGCCGGCATCGCCTACATCCATCTGCAAAAGCTTGGCACCCCGGCGGCAGGCCGCCAAGCTGCCCGCGCCGGCGATTACGACACGCTCTGGCGCATCTATGACAAACACATCGCCAAACCCGAGCCGCAGGAAGCTCTCGGTGAGTTGGTCGGGTTCATCAAGTCCGGCAGGCGCGTCGCGCTGCTATGTTATTGTCGAGATCCGAAAGGATGCCACCGCAGCCGCATCGTGGCGCGGGTCAAGAAGCGCACACGCGTCAAGGTGGAAGACCTGATCCCACCGCTTTTTTGAGCGCCGGACGAAGGGCCGCGGCCCGGTCTTGATCTGGATCAAGGCAAAAAGTTGCGCCGGCAACCACCTTCCTTTTCGGCAGCAATCCGAAAATCGACGCGGGGAAGGTCATGCTGGACGTCGCACGCAAACCGGAAAAAACGGCGTCGGTCTCGGCGGTCAAGGACGTCCTCAATTTCATCGCCGGCGAACACGTCGCCGCCGAGAGCGGCAAGACGTTCGACAAGCGCTCGCCGGTCGACGGCGCGCTGATCGCCCGCGTCTCGGAAGCCGGCGAAACGGAAGTCAAAGCCGCGGTTGCCGCCGCGCGCGCCGCGCTGCAAGGGCCCTGGGGCAAGATCACCACCGCCGAGCGCGGCGACCTGCTCTATGCTTTAGCGAACGGCATCAACGCCCAATTCGACGATTTCCTCGCGGCCGAAGTCGCCGACACCGGCAAGCCGACGTCGCTCGCACGCCATCTCGACATTCCGCGCGGTGCCGCCAACTTCAAAGTGTTCGCCGACACGGTGAAGAACGTGGCCACCGAATTCTTCGAAATGGCGACGCCGGACGGCACCGGCGCCATCAACTACGCCATGCGCCGGCCGATCGGCGTGGTCGGCGTCATCTGCCCATGGAACCTGCCGCTGCTGTTGATGACCTGGAAGGTCGCGCCGGCGCTCGCATGCGGCAACACCGTTGTGGTGAAGCCATCGGAAGAAAGCCCGCAGACCGCCGCCCTCCTGGGCGAAGTGATGAACGCGGTCGGCATCCCGAAGGGCGTCTACAATGTGGTGCACGGCTTCGGCCCCGGCTCGGCAGGTGAATTCTTGACGCGCCACCCCGGCGTCAACGCCATCACCTTCACCGGCGAAACGCGCACCGGCGCCGCCATCATGAAGGCCGCCGCCGATGGCGCCCGCCCGGTGTCGCTGGAAATGGGTGGCAAGAATCCGGCGGTCATCTTCGCCGATTGTGACTTCGAGGCGGCGCTGGAGGGCACCATGCGCTCGTGCTTTGCCAATTGCGGCCAAGTGTGCCTCGGCACAGAACGCGTTTATGTCGAACGCCCGCTATTCGAAAAGTTCGTCGCCGCGCTGAAGGAACGCACTGAGAAGCTCAAGCTCGGCCGCCCCGAAGACGGCGCAACCACCATGGGCCCGCTGATCAGCCACGAGCACCGCGATAAGGTGCTGTCCTATTATCAGAAAGCGATTGCGGAAGGCGCCACGATCGTCACCGGCGGCGGCATTCCGAACATGCCGGGCGAGCTCGCCAAGGGCGCCTGGGTCGAGCCCACCATCTGGACCGGCCTGCCCGACGATGCCGCGATCGTCACTGAGGAGATCTTCGGCCCCTGCGCCCACATCGCGCCGTTTGATTCCGAAGAGGATGTGATCAAGCGGGCCAACGCGCTCGATTATGGCCTTGCCGCCTCGGTATGGACCACCAACCTCGCCCGCGCCCACCGCGTCTCGGCGCAGATCGAGGCCGGTATCGTCTGGGTCAATAGCTGGTTCCTGCGCGACCTGCGCACGCCCTTCGGCGGAATGAAGCAGTCCGGCATCGGCCGCGAAGGCGGCGTGCACTCGCTCGAGTTCTACACCGAGCTCAAGAACGTCTGCATCAAGCTGTGATTTCCAGATAGGGGTTGCCTCGTCATGGCCAGGATCATCGGCGCCGTTGCCGCCTCTCACACGCCGACCATCGGCTTCGCCTACGACCGGCATAAAGAAAACGACCCGGCCTGGAAGCCGATCTTCGAGGCGTTCAGGCCGGTGCAGCAATGGCTCGCCGACAACAAGCCCGACGTGCTGCTGGTGATCTTCAACGACCATGTCACCTCATTCTTCTTCGACCACTATTCGGCCTTCGCGCTGGGCATCGGCGAGAACTACGCGGTCGCCGACGAGGGAGGCGGCGCCCGCGACCTGCCGCCCGTGAGCGGCCACGCCGCGCTGGCGCAGCACATCGGCGCCTCGCTGATGGCCGACGAATTCGACATGTCGTTTTTCCAGGGCAAGCCGCTTGACCACGGTTGCTTCTCGCCGCTGTCGATGATGTGGCCGCATGAACCGCAATGGCCGGGCGCGATCGTGCCCTTGCAGATCGGCGTGCTGCAGTTCCCGATCCCGACCGCGTTGCGCTGTTACAAACTCGGTCAGGCGCTGCGCCGCGCGATCGAAAGCTATCCGGACGATCTGAAAGTGGCGCTGGTCGCGACCGGCGGGCTCTCGCACCAGGTGCACGGCGAACGCGCCGGTTTCAACAACACCGCGTGGGACCAACAGTTCCTCGACATGATTGAGAAGGATCCGGTCGCCCTCACCCGCATGACACAGGCCGACTATGCTCGGCTCGGCGGCATGGAAGGCGCCGAGGTGATCATGTGGCTGATCATGCGCGGCGCGCTGTCCGCCAACATCAAGTGCCTACACCGCAGCTATTACTTGCCGTCGATGACCGGCATCGCCACGGCGGTCTACGAGAACGAGGCGATCGAACCGCCGGCCGACATCTACGCCAACCATCGTCAACATATGGCGCACCAGCTTGCCGGCGCCGAGGCGCTCGAAGGCACCTACCCGTTCACCCAGGCGCGTAGCGTCAAGGGCTTCCGGATCAACAAATTCCTGCACGACCTGATCAACCCCGTGCGGCGCGCCGCCTTCGTGGCCGACGAGGAAAGGGCCTTTGAGACAGCCGGTCTGACCGAAGAAGAGCGTGACCTGATCCGCCGGCGCGACTGGCGCGGCATGATCCACTACGGCGTCAGCTTCTTCATGCTGGAGAAGCTCGGCGCGGTGACCGGCGTCTCCAACCTGCACATCTATGCCGCCATGCGCGGGCAGACGCTGGAAGAGTTCCAGAAGACCCGCAACGCGCCGGGCGCGCTCTATTCGGTGGCCGGCACCGAAGCGCCCAAGCTCGCTTGGGACAAGGAGTCGGCGACTTGATCGCGACGCGCGCGTTATTACGTTTGGAGCGCCCCACAAACTCCGCTCATTCCCGCGTAAGCGGGAATCCAGCCTGCCGAGCGCAGCCTCGCTGGTTTGTAGCCTTGGGTCTCTGCTTTCGCGAGGACGAGCGGAAAGATGGCAACGAGTTTCTTGAGTTTCGGACGATCGCCGCGGTGACGCGGTAGGCTCTTCACTCTCCGTAAGGCGGCGATGCAAAGGGCGCCGACGAGCCGAAAGAGCGGGAGTAACGCCCCGTATCGCCCGAACCTTCTATTCCGCAGCTTCGGCCGCCGTCCGCCGTCCCTCGACGCTGGTGACGAGCAGCGCCAGCGCCGTGGTGGTCGCGAAAACGGTGAACGCGATCCCCGCATTCACAGCCAACACCAGGGGGAAGCCGCCGTTCGCGTGCAGAAACGAGAGCATGCCGATGGCGGCGGCGGCACTGACGAACAGCAAGAAATAGCGTACCGCGTAGACGCGGCCGCGCCACGCGTCAGCGGTGTAGCGCGCCAGTACGATGTCGTTGACCGTGACCTGGCCGTAAATCGCCGCGACCGCCACGGCTAGCGCCACCATCAGCGGAATTCCGTCGGCGTTCGCCGCCCACAGATTTCCGAGAAAGCCGAGCCCGGTGATGAGCGCAAACATCCCGTGCGCCGAGAATCGTTCCACCAGGCGCCCGACCGCGAGCTGCGCCACCGCCCCGCACAGCAGCACCAAGGTCGCGACGCCGCCAGCGAGCAGCAGCGGCACGTTGGCGGCCAGCCGCTCGTCGACGATCTTCGGCAGCGCGATGGTGAGCAAGTTGAAGATCGTGCCGCCGCACATCGTGATGGTGATGAATAGCCCGAACAGCACCACCGTCAGCCGGGGCGTCAGCGACACTGCGGGCACTGACTTGCGGTGCTTGGCGTGGTGACCATCATCGGGCGTGAGCCGTACATAGATAATGCCTGCCGCGACACAGAGCACGGCGGGCGCCAGGAAGGCGGCGCGCCAGCCGAGCCAGGTGGCGAGCCCGGCGCTGATACCGGCGGCCAGAGATACCCCGAGATTGCCGCATACCCCGTTGAAGGCGAGCGTGCGTCCCCTCGCCTGCGACGCCTCGATCAACATCGCCATGCCCACCGGATGATAGATCGAGGCGAACATCCCGAGCGCGAACAACGCCACCGCCAGCACTTCCATGTTGGGCGCAAAGGCGGCACCGACAAGTGAAAGCCCACAACCGATATAGAATGTCGCCATCATGTTGCGCCGACTCCAGCGGTCGGCGAGCCAGCCGGCCGGCAGCGAAAACACGCCGAAGGCGACGAAGGCAGCGGTCGAGAGCGCGATCATCTCGCTGTAGCTGCGGTGATAGACCGCGCCCAGTCCGATCACCACCGTCGGGTAGATCAGCAGCACGAAATGATCCATTCCATGCGCCAGATTGAGGAAGGCGATGGAGCGGCGGGTGGCCTGGTCGTAGCCCGCGGGGTTGAAGGTGGTCGGGTTCATCGGCTCCAGTCTCGGAATCGGACCTACCATATACCCCTTGCCATTTGGCGATGTTAGGTCGATTTTCGTCGCGATCGGGCCAACACGGAATCTGCCGCCCCATGCCGCAAAAAGCCCCCATCTACCGCCGCAATATGGACGACGCCCCCCGCCCGGTGGCGGTGATGGCGCGCACCCTGGAGATCAACCACAACATCCCGCTGCATATGCACCGGCGTGGCCAGTTGCTCTACGCCGTCAGCGGCATCATGCGGGTCGAGACGGAAGCGGCCGCCTGGATCGTGCCGCCGGCCCGTGGCCTATGGCTGCCGCCGCAATGGCCGCACAGCGTCGCCATGCGCAGCCACGTCGAGATGCGCACGGTCTACATTACGCCGGCGGCCTGCACCGCGCTGCCGGAACGGCCGCTGCTGGCCGAGATTTCCGGCCTCTTGCGCGAACTGATCCTGACGCTCCTGGAAGAGCCGGTCGACTACGACGAGGGTGGGCGCGGCGGCATCGTCGCTCGGTTGATGCTGACGGAGATGACGCGCCTATCGGCCCGACGCTTCGAGGTGCCGATGCCGCGCGACGAGCGCGCTTTGCGGGTGGCGCGCGCCCTGCTCGAGGACTGCGCACTTGCCCACGACCTCGACCGCTGGGCCGACGAAGCCGGCGCCAGCCGCCGCACGCTCGCGCGCCTTTTCCGCAGCGAGACCGGGCTCGGCTTCGCCGAATGGCGCGCGCGGCTGCGCGCCATCGATGGCCTGGCGCGGCTCTCGGACGGCGCGTCGGTCGCCGACACCGCCGCCGCCGTCGGCTACGCCAGCCCGAGTGCCTTCTCGGCCATGATCCACCGCACGCTCGGCAGCGCGCCACGGCGGCTGGCACGCCACGCGATCTGACAAAACACGTTCATTGGACGTTTATTTCGGTTGTAGACAACAACCCAGTATCGCGCTTTAGTTGTATTTGCGTCTAAGCGGTTGCTGCCGGCTTATTGTGGGGCACTTTGGGGGCCTCGATGCGTTGCGGGAGGCGTGTACACGCGGCGATACCCGTCGCCGCGGCCTTCGTGGTTTGTGCCATGTGCGTCGCGCCGGGGATCGCACGAGCCTCCGGCGCTGAAGACGATTTTGCCCATTTCATTCTGTTCTCCGGCCGTGACCTCTGGCGCAACGGCGTATTCGCCTATGGCGGCCTGCTGTGGGCGCCGGGCGGGTTCGATACCAGCGGCTTCATCCTCAAGACGCTGCTCTCGACCGGCGCCTATCGTTACAATTCAGGAGCGCTCGGAAACGTCACGGTTTACGGCGGCGAATTGAAGGGCCGGGTGTTGCCCGGCTGGGGCTTCACGCGCGGGCGTTTCGAACTCAAGCTATTCGCCGGCCTCGACCTCGAAGCGCACAGGCTTTGGCCGGACGATCCGAGCAACGATTTACGCGGCACCAGCGTCGGCCTCGCCCTGGCGATGCAATTGTGGAAGGAGCCGACGGTCGACACCATGCTCGCGGCCGACGCGTCGTTCTCCACCATCGGCCCCAATTATGCGGCGCGCGTCGCGTTTGGCTGGCGGGCCTTCGACCTGCTTTACGCCGGCCCGGAATTACAGGTGTACGGCGGCGACGGTTACAGCCAAATGCGCTACGGCCTGCACATCACAAGCCTGAAGACCGGAGCAACCGAATGGTCGGCGGCAGTCGGCTGGGCCATCGATAGCGATAAGCGTGAAAGCCCTTATCTGCGGCTCGGGTTCCTGCAGCGGCTGTGACGGATGGCACCGGCCTTGCTTCGTGCCCCGCCGCGTACGCAACTGGCGCCCACCCCCAGTCCTGCAAGCGAGGGTCGATGCGAAATTAGTCCAGCGTCCGCCGGAACCGCGTCACCGCAATGGTCATGGCGATCAGCATCAGCAAGGTGAGCGCGGCGGCGTCGT
This sequence comes from uncultured Pseudomonadota bacterium, assembly GCA_963732895.1. Lineage (GTDB taxonomy): Bacteria > Pseudomonadota > Alphaproteobacteria > Rhizobiales > Xanthobacteraceae > Pseudolabrys. The sequence goes on from CAVTBG010000006.1 coordinate 452,098, forward strand.
AATGCAGGTCGGAAATCGACGAGCCTTTCAGCATGATCGCACGCACGATGCGCAGGTAGTGGGTGAGCGGCAGCGCCTCGCCCACCCATTGCGCCCAAACCGGCATGCCGGCGAACGGGAACAGGAAGCCAGACAGCAGAATGTTCGGCAGGAAGAACATGATGGTCATCTGCATCGCCTGCAATTGGTTCTGCGCGATGGTGGAAAAAGTATAGCCAATCGATAGGTTGGCGGCGATGAAAAGCGTGCTGAGTGCCGCCAGCACCCCGATGCTGCCGAGGATCGGCACCCCGAACAGGAACACGCCGATGGCGATGATCATCGTCGCCTGCACGATACCCACGAGGATATAGGGCACGATCTTTCCGAGCATGATCTCGAACGGCGTGATCGGCATCGACAGCAGGTTTTCCATGGTGCCGCGCTCGATTTCCCGCGTCACCGAAAGCGCGGTGAAGATCAGCATGGTCATGGTGAGAATGGTGCCGACCAGCCCGGGTACGATGTTAAGCTGCGTTTCGGCGGCCGGGTTGTAGCGGGCATGGACGCGGATATTGAACGGCGGCGCTCCGCTTTCCGGCACCTCGTGGTCGTGCGCAAGCGCGGTCTGCACCAACTGGCCAAGGGCCGAGAGCGCCGAGCCGGAAGCCACCGGATCGGTGGCATCGGCAACCACCAGCATCGACGGATTCTCGCCGCGGCGCACGTCACGTTCGAAATTGGCGGGGATCTCGACGCCGAACAGCACCTTGCCCGAGGCCAGCAGGCGATCGAGTTCGGCTTCGGTGCGCGGAAGCTGCGTGACCTTGAAATAACGGGTGTTCTGCAGGGCCGCCAGGATCGAGCGCGACAGGTCACTCTTCTCTTGCAGCAGCACCGCGGTCGGCAGATCGCGCGGCGTGGTGTTGATGGCGTAACCAAACAGCATCAACTGCACCAGCGGGATCATAATGATCATGGCGAAGGAAACGCGGTCGCGCTTGAGCTGGATGAATTCCTTAACCAGCACCGCCCAGGTCTTGCGCCAAAAACCGCTGCCCGGCAGACGGCGCGGCGCTTCGGTGGGGATCAGATGGGTCATTGGAAGTTGTCCTGCGCCTTGCCCATCAGATCGATGAATACGTCCTCGAGCGAGGGCGCCGCGTGCTGCCAATGGAGGTCCACCCGAGCGTGGTAGGGCGCGATCGCAGCGTCCAGCGCAGCGGCGTCGCGCCCGGAAACGTGCAGGCTCGTGCCGAACGGCGCCACCATGTCGACGCCCGGCTTGCCGGTGAGCTCCTCGGTCAGCTTGGCGAGACCCTCGCCATGATCGGCGCTGACGAAATAAGTGGTCAGGTGCGCGGACGCGATCACTTCGTCGACGGTGCCGTGCGCCAGCAACTGGCCGTAGGCGATATAAGCGATCTCATGGCAGCGCTCGGCCTCGTCCATGTAGTGGGTGGAGACCAGCACGGTGAGACCTTCGGCGGCGAGCGCGTGGATTTCGTTCCAGAACTCGCGCCGCGCCTTCGGATCGACGCCGGCGGTCGGCTCGTCGAGCAGCAACAGTTGCGGGCTCGGCAGCGTGCAGGCGCCGAGCGCCAGGCGCTGCTTCCAGCCGCCGGACAATTCGTGCGCAAGCTGCTCCTCGCGGCCGGTGAGGCCGAGCCGCGCGATCGCCGCGCGCGCTGCCGCGCGTGGGCGCGCGATGCCGTAGATGCGTCCGATGAATTCCAGATTCTCGCGCACCGACAGGTCTTCGTAGAGACTGAAGCGCTGGGTCATGTACCCGACGCGCGGCTTGATCTTGTCGGTTTCGGTGCGGATGTCGTAGCCGAGACAGGTGCCGGTGCCCTCGTCCGGCGTGAGCAGGCCGCACAACATGCGGATCGTCGTGGTCTTGCCGGAGCCGTTGGGGCCGAGGAAGCCGTAGATGGTGCCGCGCTTGACCTGCATTGACAGGTCGCGCACCACCGCGCGGCCGTCGAAGCGCTTGGTCAGACCGTGCACATCGATGACAACATCAGCGGCATTCACGGCGTCACGCCCTCCGGCGGCAACGTGACCGTGACTGGCTGGCCGACGCGGAACTTGTCGGGTTCAGCCGGCCGCGCCTCGATTAGATAGACGAGCTTGGCGCGTTCCTCGCGGCTGTAGATCACCGGCGGGGTGTATTCCGCGCTCTGGGCGATGAAGCTCACCTTGGCGGTCAGGCCCTTGGCGCAGGCATCGCAACTCACGCCCACGGTTTCGCCGATCTTGATCGTGGCGAGCTTGGTTTCCGGCGCGAAGAAACGGATCTTGAGATTGGGCGGTGGCAGCAGCGCCACCACCGGCTTGGCCGGCTGCACGGTTTCGCCGGGACGGAAGTAGACCTTCTGAATGGTGCCGCTTGCCGGACTCAACACGCGCCGGCGCGTCAGCCGCGTTTGGGCGGCTTCCAGATTGGCGTTGGCCTGGCGCAACGCCGCGTCGGCGTCGTCGAGCGCCTTACGTGTGCCGGAGGCCGATCTCAACAATTCCTCGGCGCGATTATAGGCCTGCTGCGCGTTGATAAGCGCCGCCTTCCGTACTGCTACGTCGGCCTTTTGCAAATCGTCGTCGAGGGTGAACAAGAGCTTCCCCTTCTGCACGCGATCGCCCTCGCGCACGTTGAGCATTTCCACCCGGCCTTGCTCGTCGGGGCTGACGAACACCATGTCGCCCTCGACCCAGCCTTGCAGGGCGCCGGTGTCGGGATTGTCGCAACCGGCAAGCATGAACGTTGCGAGCGCCGCCAGTGACAATGCGACGAGACGGTTCATGAGCGGCTCCCAGGCGAGAACAACAGATCGAGATGGGCCTTCATCATCGCGCGCACGTCGAGCGGCTCGTAGGCATCGAACAGGCCGGACCAGATGATGGCGATGATCCCCGGCGCCACGATGATCTGCGGAAACTTGACCACCGCGTCGGGCACCTCGCCGCGCGCGGCGGCGCGCGCCAGCGTGCCGCGCACGGCGCGGAGAATGTGAGCGAGCACTTCGCGATAGTAGAACTCGGCAAGCTTTGGAAAGCGGCGGCCCTCCAGCAGCATCAAGCGCACGACGTCCTTGCGCCGGGTCTCATAAACCTCGCGCACGAACAGATCGACGATGCGGTCCGCAAGCACGTTCATCGGCAGTTCGGCCTGGCCGAGCGCCTCGATGATACCGACCATCGGCGCCAGCATGTCGCGCACCAGGTCCTGGAACAGGCTCTCCTTGTCGCGGAAGTAGAGATAGATGGTGCCCTTGGCGACGCCGGCGCGCTTGGCAACATCGTCGAGCCGGGTGGCGGCAAAGCCGCGGTCGGAGAATTCGTCGAGGGCCGCAGCAAGGATCGCCTCGCGCCGGGCGGCACTGCGCGCCTCGCGGGCGCCCGGCTTAGCGCCGGATTTTGCGGCGGCCTTCGGCGCGCCGGCCGTGACCGCGGGACGGCCCGACGCCCTGCCCGCCGCGCGCTTACGGCGCGGCTTAGCGGAAACGTTACGGGGTCGGCGCTCTCGCATGACGACACGCAATCCAATATGACTGACTGGTCAGTCATTTTCTAAAGTAAAACCATAACACGCGCAAGCATGGATAATTTGCGTTAGGTCAATCGGTTAGGGCGATGGTCGTGGGTTCGGAGATCCCTGCCCGTCATTCCGGGAGGCCACGAAAGCGGCGAACGCGGAATCCATACGCCGCAGCGCCGGGATTATGGATTCTGGGTTCGCGCCCTGGGGTCTGATCCATCTTGGCTGAAACCCAGCCTTCAATCGGCCTCATCCTGAGAAGCGTTCCTCAGGTTGAGGGCGGAAAAGATTTGGCATGAATGAATCCGGCGCTAAATGACACGCGCCGGAATGACGGGCGGGCGACTTGAAACCGCCCTACCCCTTGGCGTCGCAGAAGAACGTGCGGATAACGCACTCCCTGCCGCCGTCATGATAACAGGAGCGCAACGCCACATTCTGGGCGTGACCAAGCGCCGAGGCCTTGCCCCAGCCGTTGCCACCACACGGGTTGGCGAAATCGACCGCGAAAGCGGCGCAGCCGTGCTTGACCACCGTCACCACGCGGCAGCTGTTGCCGTTGCACTTCGACTGAGCGCTGTCGCGGGCCTGCTTAATCGAGTGATAGTCGTGGGCCTCGCCATAGGCACCGCAGGAGCCGATGGCCAGCGCCCCGGCCGCACGCGCCCGACTGACGGCGACCAACATCACAGTCGCCGACGCCAACAGCAACGTCACGACCACGAGGGCTCGCATCACCGGTGTGAAGCTGTCCGTCATCGTCCCTTACCCGCACTTCCCTTCTAGATAAGGGGTGAGTTGCCGGGACGATCAATGATTTGAAGTCTCAGGCCCGTTCGATTTCGGCCTTGACCGCGGAAAACGACTCAGGGGTATCCACGTCGGTCAGCGCCGCCGCGCCGTCGACCGGCACCTCGACCACCGCCTCGGCGTAGCTGCCGATCAGATGGCGGGCGCCGATGTCGCCTTGAATCGCCATCAAATCATGGAAGAAGCGGCGCGACCACAGCACAGGATTGCCGCGCCGGCCTTCGATGCTCGGCACCACCACCAGCGCGCCGTGCTCGGGATCGAAGGCGGCAATGAGCTTGTCGATCAGTGCGGCATCGACCTGCGGCATGTCGCCAAGGCAGACGATGGCGCCATCGACGTCGTCCGGTACCGCGCCGATGCCGGCCTTGAGCGAGGTACCGAGCCCTTCGGCGTAATCGGGATTGTGCACCAGCTTGACCGGCAGACCGGCGAGCGCTGCCTCCACCTTGTCACGCTCGTGGCCGGTGACGACGATCACCGGCGATGCGCGCGAAGCGAGCGCCTGCTCGGCAGCGATGCGCACCAACGGTTTGCCGCCGATCTCCGCGATCAACTTGTTGACCGTGCCCATGCGGGTCGAGCGCCCTGCCGCCAGCACAACGGCGGCAATGGGGCGGCCTTTCTCGGGCTTGAGTTCTTCGCGCGGCTGCGGACGCGTAACGATTTCCATCAAAAGGCCGCCGACACCCATGCCGGTGACGTCAGCGCGCGACACTGGCAGGCCCGCGAGCAGGCGCATCAATACCCAGTCGAAACCGTTTTCCTTTGGGCTGCGCGCGCAGCCGGGCGCGCCAAGCACCGCATGCCCACGCGCCTTGCCGATCAGCATTAGATTGCCGGGATCGACCGGCATGCCGAAATGCTCGATGGCGCCACCGACCGCTTCCACCGCCGCCGGGATAACGTCGCGGCGGTCGGCGATGGCGGAAGCGCCGAAAACGATGACAAGCTCGGCGCCTTCGTTCAACACCTCGTCGATCGCCTTGGCGAGCGCGTTCTGCTCGTGCGGCACGCGCCGTTCGGCGATGATGGCCGCGCCAGCGGGAGCGATGCGCGCAGTCGTGATCTTCAACGTCTTATCGACGACCTTGGGCGCCAGCCCTGGCAGCAGGGTCGAGACCACGCCGACTTTCCGCACCTTATAGGGCGCAACGCGAATGACCGGTTTGGCCTTGGCGGCCGCCGCGACCGCCAGATCGCGCGTTGCCCCGGCAACGGCAAAGGGGATTATCTTGACGGTCGCGATCATCTCGCCTTCCACCACCGGCTTGAAGGCGGCCAGCGTCGCCACCGTCACCGCCTCGTCGATGCGGTTGAGATCGTCGATCGCGTCCTTGTCGACCACCAGCACGCCGGCTGCTTCGGCGAATAGGTTGCAGCGCCCGGTGAAGGCGCGGTCGACACGCACCCCCTCGCCGCTGATAGCGGCAGCGATGTCGGCAGCGGCCCGGTCTTCGGACACATCGCCCGGCTCGAGCCGCGCCGCGATGATCTCCTTGACGCCGGCGCGCGTGAGCGCTTCGACTTCCTTCTCGCCGATCTTGGTGCCCTTCTTGAGCACGAGATCGCCCTGGCGGATCGAATGCACCATCGTGGCGCCGAGCGCTTCCTTGACCGGGACGGCGCCGAACTTCATGCCGCCTCCGCCCGGTCCGCCTTCTGCCGCAACGTCTGCGTAATCTCGGCCATGATGGCGACCGCAATCTCGGCCGGCGACACCGCGCCGATGGCTAAGCCGATCGGCGCGTGGATGCGCGCGATATCGGCGTCCTTCACACCGGCCTGCTTCAAGCGTTCGAGCCGCTTGGCGTGTGTCTTCTTGGAGCCAAGCGCACCGATATAGAAGCAATCGCGCGAAAGCGCGTGAAGCAGTGCGGGATCGTCGATCTTCGGATCGTGGGTGAGCGCGACAAAGGCGGTGTAGTGGTCGACGTTGAGCGGCGGCAGCGCGTCGTCCGGCCATTCCGCGATCACCTTGACGTCCGGAAACCGCTCAACCGACGCGAAGGCCGTGCGCGGATCGACGATGGTCACGTCATAGCCAAGCAGCGCGCCGATCGGCGCCAGCGCCTGGCTGATATGCACGGCACCGGTAATGACGAGCTGCGGCGACGGCACATACACGGTAAGGAAGACGCGCCCTTGCGAGGTTTCCTCCATGCCGCTCTTCGCCATACGCAGGCGTTTCTCGATGACGTCCTTCAGCGGATCCTTGGCGACGTCGGCGGCTTTCACCAGCCGCTGCTCGCCGCTCTTCACGTCAGTGACAACCACCACCGCGCGGCGCGCGGCGCGCTCGGAATTGAGGGTTCGCAGAAGTTCAAGTTTCACTTAGCTCACCTTTTCAACGAAGACCCGAATGGTGCCGCCGCACGACAGGCCCACCTTCCAGGCGGCCTCGTCGGCGACCCCGAATTCCAGCATTTTGGGCTCGCCGTTGTCGATGACGTCGACGGCTTCCGCCACCACCGCGCCCTCGACGCAGCCGCCGGAGACGCTCCCGAGGAAATTGCCTTCCTCGTCGATCACCAAATTCGAACCGACGGGCCGCGGCGCCGAGCCCCAGGTCTCCACCACCGTCGCCAGCGCCACGCCGCGCCCGGCCTTGCGCCAGTCTTCCGCGGCTTTGAGGATGTCTTCGTCACGTGCGAGCATCATGCACCTCCATCGTGGCCCTAAGTATCACGCCACCTTCTCCAACAGCGCCTTCGGATCGTAACCCTTGGCCGTCTGGCCCGACAATGCGCGCACCAGATCGGTCATGGAATCGAGATTGTGGATCGGCCGCAATTCGTCGACGTGCTGCAGGATGGTGCGCACGCCCCTGGCGCGCGCCTCGAATCCCTCGAAACGCAACAGCGGATTGAGCCAGATCAGCCGCCGACAAGAGCGGTGCAGCCGGTCCATCTCGAAGCCCAGCGTATCGTCGGCGTCGCGCTCCAGCCCGTCGGTGATCAAGAGCACCACCGCGCCTTGGCTCAGCACACGGCGCGACCAGTGCTTGTTGAAATCGCGCAACGACGACGCGATGCGCGTGCCGCCCGACCAGTCCAACACATGCGTCGAGCACGAGGCCAGGGCCTCGTCGGGATCGCGCTGGCGGATGGCGCGGCTGACATTGGTGAGCCGCGTGCCAAACAGGAAGGTGGTCACGCGCTTGCGAGCATCGGTGATGGAATGCAGGAAATGCAGGAACAGGCGGGTGTACTGGCTCATGGACCCGGAGATGTCTAGCAGCGCCACGATGGGCGGCTCCTTCTCGCGCGGCCCGAGATATTTCAGATCGATCACCGCTCCGCCCGCCTTCATGCTGGAACGAAGGGTGCGACGCATGTCGATCATATGGCCGCGGCGGGCGGCGGCGAGCCGCCGTGTCTTGATCATGTCGAGCGGCAGCGCGAGCCGCGCGATCGCCGCTTTCGCGGCGGCGATCTCGGCCGCCGTCATTTGCGCGAAATCCTTGTTCTGCAGCACCTCACGGTCAGAAACGGTGAGGCTCGCATCGACCTCGATCTCCTGCTTTTCCTCCTCACGCTGGTTCATTCCGGCATAGAGCGCTTCCTGGATGCGCTGCGCGCCGGGCGCCGGCGGCTTTGGCGCGCTCGGCAATGTCTCCGGCAGCATGGCAGCGATCAGCTTGTCGAGATAACCGCGCTTGCGGAAGAACAGCTTGAAGGCCTGGTCGAACAGGATGGTGTGCTCGTGCCGCTTCACGAATACCGCGTGCAGCGTCCAGTAGAAATCGTCGCGGTTGCCGATGCGCGCGACATCGACGGCTTCGAGCGCATCAAGCACTGCGCCGGGCCCGACCGGCAAGCCGGCCGCCCGCAATGCGCGCGCGAAGTAGAGGATGTTTTCCGCGAGGCGGCCTTCGGCCATCACGCTACTCCGCCGCCCGCAATTCCGACTTCACCTCATCCAGCAGCGCCTTCACCTTGCTGCCGTCGAGGCGGGCGATGTCGTCCTGGTATTTCAACAATGCGCCGAGCGTGTCCGACACCGTCGCCGGATCGAGCGCCACCACATCGAGTTCGGTGAGCGCACCAGCCCAATCCAGCGTCTCGGCAACGCCGGGCACCTTGAACAGGTCTTCCTTGCGCAAGCCCTGCACGAAGGCGACCACCTGCTCGGACAGTTTCTTGGAAATGCTCGGCACCTTGGTGCGCAGGATCTTCAATTCGCGCTCGGCGTTGGGATAGCCGACCCAATGATAGAGACAGCGGCGCTTCAAGGCGTCGTGCACCTCGCGGGTGCGGTTGGAGGTGATGACGACGATCGGCGGATGCGGCGCCTTGATGGTGCCGAGCTCCGGCACCGTCACCTGGAAGTCGGCGAGCACCTCCAAGAGAAACGCCTCGAACGCCTCGTCGGTACGGTCGATTTCGTCGATCAGCAGCACCGGCGGTCCGTCCGGATCCGGCTCCAGCGCCTGCAACAACGGCCGCTTGATCAGGAAGCGCTCGGAGAACACGTCATGCTCGATGCGCTCGCGGTCGCCCTCGCCTTCCGCTTCGGCGAGCCGGATGGCGATCATCTGCGCGCCATAGTTCCACTCGTAGACCGCCGCCGAGACGTCGAGCCCCTCGTAGCATTGCAGCCGGATCAGCCGGCGGCCGAGGCTCTCGGCCAGCACCTTGGCGATCTCGGTCTTACCGACGCCGGCCTCGCCCTCCAGGAACAGCGGCCGGCCCATGCGCAGCGCCAGATAAAGCACGGTTGAAAGCGAGCGGTCGGCGACATAGCCGGCCTTGGCCAGCAGCCCCAAGGTCGCGTCGATGCTGTCGGGGAGCGGTGTAAGAGACATGCGTTAGTCACCTCGCTGACACTTTAACCGATTGTAGCGCCCGCTTACATGTGGGGTGCCCGGCCGCCCGCGGCCACCCAATGGCTTTCCACCCAAGGCCTTAAACCCATGTCAAACGCCTCCGAGCTCGAAAAACAAGCCCTCCGTCTGCCAACAATCGACCCGCGGGTGCGCATCGGGCACGTCCACCTGAAGGTCGCCGACCTTCAACGGGCGCTCGATTTCTACTGCGGCGTCCTAGGGTTCGAATTGACCACCAACGTGCCCGGAGCGGCCTTCCTCTCGGCCGGCGGCTACCACCACCATATCGGGCTCAACTCCTGGGAGAGCCTGGGCGGCTCCCCGCCCCCACCCGGCGCCACTGGGCTTTACCACACCGCAATTCTCTACCCGACCCGCAAGCTGCTCGCCGATGCCCTGCGTCGGCTGATCGTCGCCAAGATCCAGCTCGAGGGCGCCAGCGACCACGGCGTCTCCGAGGCGCTCTACCTGCGTGACCCGGACGACAACGGCGTAGAGCTCTACTGGGACCGGCCGAAGGAACTATGGCCGCAGAAGCGCGACGGTTCGTTGCGGATGTTCACCAACCCACTCGACCTGCACGATCTGCTGAGCGAGCTGGAACAGGACGACTAGGTAGCCGCCGTTATGCGCCGAGGCCGCGGTTTTGCGCGGCCCTCTGAAGACGTTGAAGGCAGGGCCGTGCGGCCCCGCGCGACGCTTTAAGCCGTCGCCTTCGCGACCGCGCGGCGCGCCAGCACGCCGACCAGATGCGCGCGATATTCGGGGCTGGCGTGGATGTCCGCGTTCATGCCCGTCGCCGGGATGCTCATGCCGTCCAGCGACTTCGCGGCGAAGCGCTTCTTCAGCGCTTCTTCGAAGGAGCTTACCCGGAATACGCCCTGCGAGCCGGCACCGGTCACCGCCACGCGGATGTCGGAGCCGCGCTTGGACACGAACACGCCGACCAGCGCGAAGCCCGAGGCCGGGTGCTTGAACTTTTCATAGGCCGCCTTCTTGGCCACGGGGAAGCTCACCTTGACGATGATCTCGCCGTCCTCCAGCGCGGTGGAGAACATGCCGGTGAAGAAGTCGTCGGCGGCGATGCGCCGCTTGTTGGTGATGATGGTAGCGCCTAAGCCCAGCACCGCCGCCGGGTAGTCCGCGTTGGGATCGTTGTTGGCGATGGAGCCGCCGATGGTGCCGCGGTTGCGCACCTGCGGATCGCCGACAGAGCCCGGCACCGCGGCGAGCCCCGGCAGCGCTTCAAGCAGGACCGGCGATTTGGCGACGTCGGCATGGCGCGCCATGGCGCCGATCACGACGGAGCGGCCTTTCTGTTCGACAGTATCCATGCCTTCGACCAGCGAAAGGTCGATAAGCGCGGACGGCTGCGCGAGACGCTGCTTCATCACCGGCAGCAGCGAGTGGCCTCCGGCCAGGATCTTGGCCTCCGGATTGCGTGCAAGCAGGCCGGCCGCCTGGCGGACCGTGGTGGGGCGATGGAAGGTGAAATTATACATCGGTCTCTCCTGATTAGGCGGCTTGTTAGGCAGCTTGGCGCGGCTTGGCGCGCTGCATCGCCGACCACACCGTGTTGGCGGTGGCCGGCATGGGGACTGCTTCGGTGCCGAGCGCGTCGGTGATGGCGTTGATCACCGCCGCCGGCGACGCAATCGCGCCGGCTTCCCCGCAGCCCTTGATGCCGAGCGGGTTGGACGGCGACTTGGTCTCGGTGGTCTCCACCTTGAACGAGGGCAGGTCGTGCGCGCGCGGCATGGTGTAATCCATCATCGAGCCGGTCACGAGTTGGCCGCTCGAGTCGTAGACGGCACCTTCGAGAAGCGCCTGCCCCACCCCTTGCGCGATGCCGCCGTGAACCTGGCCCTCGACAATCATCGGATTGATGATGGTGCCGAAGTCATCGACCGCGGTCCAGTTGACGATTTCGGTCTTTCCGGTGTCGACGTCGATCTCCACTTCGCAGATGTGGCAGCCGGCCGGGAAGGTGAAATTGGCCGGATCGTAGAAGGCGCCTTCCGACAAGCCCGGCTCGACGTCCTGCCAAGGCAGTTTGTGCGCCACGTAGGCCTGCAGCGTCACCTCGCCCCAGGCTGCCGATTTGTCGGTGCCGGCCACCGTAAACTTGCCGTCCTTGAACTCGATGTCGCTTTCGGACGCCTCGAGCACGTGGGACGCGACCTTCTTGGCCTTCTCTTCGATCTTGTCGAGCGCCTTGACGATCGCCGACATGCCGACCGCACCGGAGCGAGAACCATAGGTGCCCATGCCGAACTGCACCTTATCGGTATCGCCGTGTACGACGGTAATGTCGTCGATCGGAATGCCGAGTCGCTCCGATACCAGTTGCGCGAAGGTTGTTTCGTGCCCCTGCCCGTGCGCGTGGCAGCCGGTGAGGACCTCGACAGAGCCGGTCGGGTTGACGCGCACTTCCGCGCTTTCCCACAGGCCCACGCCGCAGCCGAGCGAGCCGACCGCCTTTGACGGCGCGATGCCACAGGCTTCGATGTAAGTCGAGTAGCCGAGCCCCCGCAGCTTGCCGTGGCGGGCGGCTTCGCGCTTGCGCTTGTTGAAGCCCTTCACGTCGGCGAGCTCCATCGCCTTCTTGAGCGAGGCGTTATAGTCGCCCGCATCATAGGCCATGATCACCGGCGTCTGGTGCGGGAAGCTCTTGATGAAGTTACGCTTGCGTAGATCGGCGGGGTCGAGCCCCATCTCGCGCGCCGCTACTTCGACCAGCCGCTCCACCACGAAGGTCGCCTCCGGCCGGCCAGCGCCGCGATAAGCGTCCACCGGCGCGGTGTTGGTGTAGACCGCATCGACCTCGCAATAGATCTGCGGGATGTCGTACTGGCCCGACAACAGCGTGGCGTAGAGATAGGTCGGCACCGACGATGAGAAGGTCGACATATAGGCGCCGAGATTGGCGATGGTCTTGGCGCGCAACGCCAACATCTTGCCGTGCTCGTCAAGCGCCAACTCGGCATGGGTGACATGGTCGCGGCCATGCGCGTCTGTGAGGAAGGATTCGCTGCGATCCGCCGTCCATTTCACCGGCCGGCGCACTTTGCGCGCCGCCCACAGACAGACGACCTCCTCCGGATAGATGAAGATCTTGGAGCCGAAACCGCCGCCAACGTCCGGCGCGATCACGCGCAATTTGTGTTCCGGTGCGATGCCGACGAAAGCGGAGATCACCAGCCGCGCCACGTGCGGATTCTGCGAAGTGTTCCAGAGCGTAAGATGGTCAGTGCCGGGTTCGTATTCGGCTAGCGCTACGCGCGGCTCGATGGCGTTCGGCACCAGCCGGTTATTGATGATGTCTAGCTTGGTGACGTGCTTGGCCGAGGCGAAAGCCGCATCGACCGCCTTGGCGTCGCCAAGCCCCCACTCGTAGATGGTGTTGTTGGACGCCACCTCGTGAATCTGCGGGCCCGCTTTAGCCTTGGCTGGGTCGGTGACCGCCGGCAGCACCTCGTAATCGACCACCACCTTCTCGGCCGCATCTCGGCCTTGCGCTTGCGTTTCAGCAATCACCACCGCAACCGCGTCGCCGACATGGTTCACCGTCTCGGCGGCAAGTGCCGGATGCGGCGCCATCTTCATCGGTGTGCCGTCTTTGGAAGTGATCATCCAGCCGCAAATCAGGCTGCCGATCTTGTCATTGGCAAGCTGCGCGCCGGTAAGCACGTCGATCACGCCCGGCATGGATTTGGCCGCGCTGACGTCGATCTTTCTGACCTTGGCACGGGCGTGCGGCGAGCGTACGAACACGGCGCGGGTCTCGCCCGGCCGGACCACGTCGTCTGTGTACTGGCCGTTTCCGGTAATGAAGCGGATGTCTTCCTTACGGCGTACCGCCGCGCCGATGCCGGTCGCGCTCATGGCGGTTTCCTCCCTGGTTGTTATGAAAGACGCTTCTTGTTGTTTGGCCGCTTGCTGCGACGCTCCTTTTTCTTGACTTGTGTCCCAATTAGGCCATGGCCTTGGCGCCGGCGGCGATTGCCTTGACGATGTTGTGGTAGCCGGTGCAGCGACAGATGTTGCCGTCGAGTTGCTCGCGGATGGTGTGCTCGTCGAGATCGTTGCCGTTGCGGCGCACGATGTCGAGCGCGGCCATGATCATGCCGGGGGTGCAGTAGCCGCATTGCAAGCCGTGGTTCTCACGGAACGCCTCCTGCATCGGGTGCAGGGTGCCGTCCGGCTTGGCCAGACCTTCGATTGTGGTGACGCTGGCGCCCTCGCACTGCAGGGCGAGCGTAGTGCAGGACTTGGCGGCGATGCCGTCGATGTGGATGACGCAGGCGCCGCACTGGGAGGTGTCGCAGCCGACGTGGGTGCCGGTGAGCCGCAGGTTCTCGCGCAGGAATTGCACAAGCAAGGTGCGGGCTTCGACCTCGCCGCTAACCGTCTTGCCGTTCACCGTCATGGAGACCGTTGGCATGACCATCCTCCCAAATTCGGGGCAAAAAGCCCTCTTTTCGACGCGCCCGTTCCCGGACTGCGGGCGCTCGGGCTCGAAACTGAGCCGATTTCGATCCGGAACCGGAAAGACTTTGAACCCCGGCGCCGTAGCTGGTCAAGCGATTCAAAAGTCCGACGCGGTGGAATCAGGGCCGGCAGGGTTGCAACACACGTCGGCGCGGCCCGTCGACACCGCCGCTAACGTTTTGCGGACGCATGAGCTTTTCCGGAAGGCCTCGCCTTCATTTTGAGCAGGAGAGGCTAGCTGCCTGCAACCTGCGCGGCAAATTTCTGAAAAAAATCGTCCGCGAGTTTCTTGGCTGCGCCGTTGACCAGACGCTGGCCGAGCTGGGCGAGCTTGCCGCCGATCTGCGCTTCCACATTGTAGGACAGCAGCGTGCCACCGTCCTTTTCGGAGAGCGCCACGGTCGCTCCACCTTTGGCGAAGCCGGCGACGCCACCGCTCCCCTCGCCGGAAATCTTGTAGCCGTTCGGCGGGTCGAGATCGGTCAGGTGCACATGGCCTTTGAAGCGCGCCTTGACCGGGCCGATCTTAGTGGTGGCCACCGCGTCAAATTCGGTGTCGGAGGTCTTGTTGAGTTCCTCGCAGCCCGGGATGCAGGCCTTCAGCACCTCCACGTCGTTGAGCTTGGCCCAGACCACCTCGCGCGTGGCTTGAAGTTGGACCTCGCCGGTCATGGTCATCGCCATAGCTATCGTCTCCCAAAACGCTCGTGCTCATACTGCGGCCGCCCGGGCCCATCCTGACGTCCGGCTTAAGCCCTCAAGGGCCGCCTGAAAAGGGGCTTTGCAGCGGCCGCCAGTGCCTTTAAGGGTGGAACCGAACGCCGAATTGGCCGTCTACACACCGCCCGCGCGGGCGCACCAATCACATGCAGGGGGAAATACATGCCGAAGGTTGAGGTCGACGACGGCTGCAAGATCAATGTCGAGGTCGAGGGCCCCGCCAGCGCGCCGGCGCTGATGCTGTCGAACTCGCTCGGCACCAATCTTCACATGTGGGACGCGCAAACCCCCGAGTTCGCCAAGCATTTCCGCGTCATCCGCTACGACCGCCGCGGCCACGGCGGGTCCGACGTGCCGGCGGGCCCCTACTCCATGGAGCGTTTCGGGCGCGACGTCATCGCGGTGCTCGACGCACTCGACATCGAGAAGACCAATTGGTGCGGGCTATCGATGGGCGGCATGGTCGGACAATGGCTCGGCGCCAATGCGCCCGACAGGATGGAGAAGCTGGTGCTCTCCAACACTCACTCCCATTACCCCGACAAAGCGCCGTGGAACGATCGCATCAAGTTTGTTGACGAGAAGGGTCTCGGCCAACTGGTCGACGCCAACATGCAGCGCTGGTTCACCGAAGGCTTCCGTAAACGCGCGCCCGAGACAATCGCGCACATGAAGAAGATGTTCGTCGCCACCGACCCCAAGGGGTACATCGGCTGCTGCCAGGCGATCATGGCGATGGACATGCGCCCGAGCAACCCGAGCATCAGCGCACCGACCATGGTGATCGTCGGCGTCCAGGATGCCGCCACGCCGCCGGCGGCCGGCGAAGCGATCCAGAAGCAGATCACCGGCGCGCAGTTGTTCAGCATCGACGCCGCCCACATCTCCAACATGGAACAGCCGCAGGCCTATACCAAGGCCGTGCTCGATTTTCTGAGCTGAGGCCGACGTCATGGATGAGAAGGAACGCTATGAAAAAGGCATGACCCAGCGCCGCAAGGTACTGGGAAACGCCTGGGTCGATCGCGCCAATGCGAACAAGAACCCCTTCACCGAAGAATTCCAGGAGTTCATCACCCGCGCCGCCTGGGGCGAGGTGTGGACGCGGCCGCATTTCGAGGAGCGCACCCGCCGTATTCTGGTGATCGGCACCATGCTCGCGCTCGATAAGTGGGATGAGTTTCGCATGCATGTGCGCGCGGCTCTCACCGAGGGTGGCTTTTCCGCCGACGACATCAAGGAAATCATCCTGCAACAGGCGATCTATTGCGGGGTGCCCGCCGCCAACCACGCCTTCAAGCTGGCGGGCGAAGTGATGGCGGAGGTTAAGAAGACAGGCTGACGGGAGCGTGCGGCGCTACAATTTGCCCAGCGCACGGGCGACTTCGTTCAGCTTCTCCGCCGCAAAAACCCCGGTCTCATGCGCGACGAACCAGGCCAAACCGCCGCGAATACCCCAAAGCATTAGTTCGGCAATGATACGATTCAGCATGACCCCGTCGCCCCCCATCGGATGACGCCGCCCCCACGGCCGTCATCCGGTGCAACCGGCCGCCGCGAACGGCGTCCGGCTCACTTAATCGTCAGAAGCGAGCGCGCGACGTTGTCCGCGTCATTGTCGCGTCAAACGCAGATCTCGCCGTATCGGGCTGTATCTCGGCAGCGTCGTTCTTGCGGGTGTAGGCGCGCTCGAGCAAGCAGAGCGCCGCAGCCAGGGCTGCGAGCGACAGCTGGATCGCGCTCTCGCGCACGAGTTCCGCGTTCTGCGACCACACCGCCGGACCGACCGACAGAATGCTGATCGCCACTATTAGGATCAAACCGGCTTCGAGAATTTCGCTGTCGGCGTTGCCGCTGATCAGGCTGCGGAGGCGGTCAAAAATGTGCACCGCGCAGATGGCGGCGACCGCCAACTTGAGCGTTGCCAAGAATGCGGCGAGCTTGATCAGACCGATCGGCGTCAGATGGAAATAGCTGCCGATCGCGAACACGAATTGCGAACGCCACACGTTCTCGAGCCCGAAGGTCGGCGATGTCAGCATGCGCACGGCCTCGAAGCCCCAAGACAACATGAAATAGACGGAAATCGCGAGGACCATCGCCACGGATGCAGACGAGAGTTTACGCATGGGCACCTCCTTTGGTGGTGCTTCATCGGTAGTCGGATTAAATGCCGAGTTCAAAAGAAACCAAATCTTTACCTTACTTGTTAGCCGCTTAACCAAGGAGCCTGTGAGTTTCCTGTGGGAAACATTTTCCAGCCGCAAAACGGAAATCGGGTGGCGGCCGGAGACGCGGCGCCTAGCTGTGCGTAACGGACAAACATAACGGATGCGCGACGCCATGTCGGTCCATGCCCAACACGCCGTCCCACGCGGCGAAGCGATCGAGCCGCCGCTACGTCCTCGCCTCGTTCTGCTGGTCACCTCGCTCGGCGTGCTGCTGGCGCAGATCGACACCTCGGTCGTCAATCTGGCGCTTAAGAGTATCGGCACCGACCTCAACACCGGCGTCAGCGCGCTTCAATGGGTGATCGACGCCTATAACTCGTCTACGCCAGCCTGCTGCTGACCGGCGGCACGCTCGGCGATATCTACGGCCGCCGCCGCATCTTCATCGGCGGCCTCGCGCTGTTTATGGCAGGGTCTTTCGTCTGCGCGCTCGCGCCCACGATCGGCGCCCTCATCGGCGGGCGCATCATCAGCGGCCTCGGCGCCGCCTTCGAACTGCCGATGTCGCTGGTGCTGCTCGCCGTCGCCTTTCCCGACAAGAAGCAGCGCGCCCACGCCTTGGGCATCTGGGCAAGCTGCAACGGGCTCGCCTTCATCATTGGACCGACGCTAGGCGGCTGGCTGGTCGGCAGCTTCGGCTGGCGCAGCATCTTCTATGTGGTGCTGCCGATCTGCGTGCTCGCCTGGGTGCTGACTTACCGCGCCATCGGCGAGAGCGCGGAGCCCGAAGGCCGCCACCTCGACCTGCCCGGCCAGGGCCTTGCCATTGTCGGGCTCGGCGCCTTTGCCTTTGCCGCCATCGAAGGCTCGCACTGGGGCTGGGCCTCGCCGCTGATTCTATCGCTGGCGGCGGTCGCTGCCGCCGCGCTGCTGACCTTCGTGCGGGTGGAGCGGCGCACTCCCGGCCCGCTGCTGCCATTGGAATTCCTGCACCGGCCGCAGTTCACCGCTGCCCTTGCCGTCGCCGGGCTCATGACCTTCGGCATATATGCCCTCCTGTTCATCATGCCGCTCTATTTCCAGACGGTACGCGGCAGTAGCCCGTTCGTCGTCGGGCTCGAACTGCTGCCACTGTCGATCAGCTTCGTCGTCGTCTCGCAGAGCGTCGGCCATCTCACCAACCGCCTCGGCCCGCGTCTGGTGATGACCGCCGGCATGGCCTGCGTGTGCCTCGGCGCGCTCGTGATCGCCTTTGTCGGTTATGACACCGACATCCTATGGATCGAGGCCGCTCTGCTTGTTATCGGTATCGGCCTCGGTTTGAACACCGTCCCAGTCAATGGCGTGGCGGTGGCGGCATTGCCGCCACCGCGCTCCGGCACCGCCTCGGGATTGCTCAACACCGCACGCATGGTCGGCGCCACCTTGGGCGTCGCCATCCTGGGCAACCTGTTCGCGAGCTTCGCCGGCGAGCAAGCCGCGACCGGCGCCGGCTTCCTGTCCGGCCTGCGCGCCGCCATGGGTGCGGCCGGCAGCGCCGAACTCTGCGGCGCGGCCGTCGCCTTCGCCGTCATCCGCCGCGACGCACTGGAAGCGAAAACGTGAGCTAGTCCCCCCGGCCCTCGCGGAAGGCTTGCGGCGTGGTGCCCGTCTGCTTGCGGAAGAAGCGCGTGAAGTGCGACGGATCGGAAAAGGCGAGATCGTAGGCGATCTCGTGGATCGGCTGGTTGGTAAACACGAGTTGGCGCTTGGCTTCGGTCAGAACGCGCTGGCGGATCAGGTGGCCGGCGGTGACGCCGGTCGCGCGTTTGACGTGATCGTTCAGCCGGTCGGCCGTCATCGCCAGTTTTTCGGCGTAGAAACTAATCAACCGTTCCTTGCGGTAGTACTCATCGATCAACCGGCGCAATTGCTCCACCTGCGCATCCGCGCGCGAGAGCGTCACCGCGCCG
Organism: uncultured Pseudomonadota bacterium; assembly: GCA_963732895.1. Classification (GTDB taxonomy): domain Bacteria; phylum Pseudomonadota; class Alphaproteobacteria; order Rhizobiales; family Xanthobacteraceae; genus Pseudolabrys. The sequence continues at coordinate 470,587 of CAVTBG010000006.1, forward strand.
CTGCGGGCGCGGCTCGCCGCCAAGCGCACCACCTCGATGGCCACCAGCGCCATGAGCGCCCGCGTCGCCAGCCGATAGCCTTCACGCGCCAGCGAGCTTTCCTCGTCGAGCTCGGCGCAAAGCGCCGACAGCCGCTTCGCCTCAGTCGGGTCCTTGAGCGGCACCAGCGGCTGCGCGGCGAGCGCCTTCAGCCGCGCCAGCGCCTCGCCCGACAGATCGCCGAGGGCATCGGCGACGTCCTCGGTGAAGCTCACCACCCAGCCATTGGTAACTTGCGGCCTGAAGCGAAAGCCGTGCGCGATGGTCGCCGGCACAAGAATCAACGCCGGCGCCGCGAACGGCACAATAGCCGTTTCGAAGCTCATCTCGCCGCCGCCTTGCTCGATCACCAGCACCTGGAAAAGATTGCGGTGGCGGTGGGCGCGGATAGTCCAGTCGTGCACCGAGGAGCGCGAGGCGATGGTCTCGATATGGATGAAGTCGAACGCGGAATCGTCCGGCGGGTCGCCGTAGAGATGGAACAGCGGAAGCGCGGGATTAGCCATAGGTCTAAGCATAGGCGAGGCCGTAGCCTAAAGCCACGGCCTGCGACATGCGCTGCACACGCGGAACCGGAAGGCCCCTGTCCGAGTTTCCTGTCCCACGGACATGAACCCAAGGGGCGACACATAGGACGATATCTGCTGCTCTGGCTGCTCGGAATACCGATCCCGATCCTGCTGCTGATCTGGGTCTTCGGCGGCTTGCACTAAACCGGCCAGCGATTCTCACGGCTACACGCCGATCCCGGGCTCCGGCCGCGCTCGTCTGCGGGCGGAGCCGCGTGCTCCCATAAGTTAGTCACACGCGACACCTGGAAACATTGCCGCTTCCGGCCCCGCCTGTTAAGCCATTGCGGGGCTTTTACGGTTGTCGGCCGGGCAGCCATGCGGAAGGAAGGGGTCGCATGGATTATTTCCTCCAGCAGCTGATCAATGGGGTGACGCTCGGCGCCATCTACGAACTCATCGCCATCGGCTACACCATGGTCTATGGCATCATCGGCATGATCAATTTCGCGCACGGCGACGTGTTCATGATCGGCGCGTTCATTGCCCTCATCACCTTCCTCTGCCTGGTCGCCATCGGCATCACCGCGGTCCCACTTGCCCTCTTCCTGGTGTTGTTGATCGCCATGGCGTTGACCGCGCTCTACGGTTGGACGCTCGAGCGCTTTGCCTACCGTCCGTTGCGCCAGTCTTTCCGTTTGGCGCCGCTGATCTCCGCCATCGGCATGTCGATCGCGCTGGAGAACTACGCGCAGGTCGCGCAGGGCGCCCGCGTCAAGCCGCTGCCGCCGTTGATCCATGGCGGCTACACGCTGATGCAGCAGGGCGACTTCACAGTGCAATTGTCCAACGTCCAAATCATCGTGGTGGTCACCACCGTAGTGCTGATGGCCATCTTCTCCTGGCTGGTGGCGCGCACGCGGCTCGGCCGCGACATGCGCGCCTGCGAGCAGGACCTCAAGATGGCTTCGCTGCTAGGCGTCGACGTCAACCGCACCATCGCCTACACATTCGTCATCGGCGCTGCGCTCGCCGCCGTCGCCGGCGTCATGCATCTGCTCTATTACGGCGTAATCGACTTCTACATCGGCTTCGTCGCCGGCGTGAAGGCGTTCACCGCCGCGGTGCTCGGCGGTATCGGTTCGCTGCCCGGCGCCATGATCGGCGGCCTGCTGATCGGCCTGATCGAAACCTTCTGGTCCGCCTATTTCTCCATCGAGTACAAGGACGTGGCCGCCTTCTCCATCCTGGTCATCGTGCTAATTTTCCTGCCGACCGGTCTTTTCGGCCGGCCGGAAGTGGAAAAGGTCTAAGAGAGAGAGCACAACGGCGTGTCGTCCGTGTCCGCCCCGAGCAGCAAGCGCCGTTTCGATCCCGTCGCCGCGCTCAAGCGCGCACTCTTTTCGGCGCTGGTCGCCTTTGGCCTGTTCTCGTTGATGGTCGGCTTGCGCACTCACACGGGTGAGAATGGCGCGCTCTATCTCACCGGCCGGCCCGGCCTGCTGGGGATCATCGTGGGAATAGTCTTCATCGGCGCTCTGATGCGCGAGGTGATCCTGGGCGAACGCGTCATAGCGTTCGGCCCCAGACTGCCCGCGGGCCTTCGCACACGTCTCCATCAGTTGCCCATGCTTTCGGCGCCGCTGTTGCTCGCCTTTGCGATCGCGCTACCGATCGTGTTCTACCACAATCGTTATTTGCTCGATCTCGGCATCGTGATCCTCACTTACACGATGCTGGGCTGGGGCCTGAACATCGTGGTGGGCCTGGCGGGCCTGCTCGATCTTGGTTACGTCGCTTTCTATGCGGTCGGCGCCTATTCCTACGCGCTGTTGGCGGAGCATTTCGGCTTCTCGTTCTGGATTTGCCTGCCGCTTGCCGGCATCCTGGCCTCGTTCTGGGGCATCATTCTCGGCTTCCCGGTGCTGCGGCTGCGCGGCGACTATCTCGCCATCGTCACCATGGCCTTCGGTGAGATCATTCGGCTGGTGCTGTTGAACTTTCAAACGTTGACCCACGGCCCCGACGGCATCAGCGGCATCCCGCGGCCGAGCTTCTTCGGCCTTCCGTTCACCCGCGGCGACGACGGCTTCGCGCACTTCTTCGGACTGCAGTACTCGTTCACCCACCGCATCGTCTTCCTCTATTACTTGATCCTGGTGCTGGCGCTGATCACCAACATGGTGACCATTCGCCTGCGCCGGCTGCCGATCGGGCGCGCCTGGGAGGCACTGCGCGAGGACGAGATCGCCTGCCGCTCGCTCGGCATCAACACCACCAACACCAAGCTCACCGCATTCGCGATGGGTGCGATGTTCGCCGGTTTCGCCGGCTCGTTCTTCGCCACCCGCCAGGGTTTCATCTCGCCGGAGAGCTTCACCTTCACCAAATCCGCGCTGGTGCTGGCGATCGTGGTGCTGGGCGGCATGGGCTCACAGATCGGCGTCGCTGTGGCGGCGGCGGCGATGCTTGGCGGCTTCGAATTATTCCGCGAGTTCGCCCAGTTCCGCATGCTGGTATTCGGGCTCGCCATGGTGTTGATCATGATCTGGCGCCCGCGCGGCCTAGTGGCGACGCGAACGCCTTCCATTTTCCTGGGCCGGGAAAAAGATGTCGATGCCGATATGGTCAGGCAGTCACGCGCCAAATCCTGGTCTTGGAGGCGCGCCCGTCATGACTGATGCCGCCGACGCCATCCTCTCCGTCCAGCACCTCACCATGCGCTTTGGCGGCCTGGTCGCGATCGACGACGTCTCCTTCAGCGCCAAGCGCGGCAAGATCACCGCGCTGATCGGACCCAACGGCGCCGGCAAGACCACGGTGTTCAACTGCATCACCGGCTTCTACAAGCCGACCACGGGCATGTTGAAACTCACCCACGCCGACGGCAACGTCTATCTGCTCGAGCGACTGTTCGACTTCCGCGTCAACAAGCTCGCGCGCGTCGCCCGCACCTTCCAGAACATCCGCTTGTTCCAGGGCATGACCGCGCTCGAGAACCTGATGGTCGCGCAGCACAATCGGCTTATGCGCGCCTCGGGCCTGACTGTGCTCGGCATGTTTGGCATCGCCACTTTCACCGCCGCCGAGCGGGCCGCCAAAGACAAGGCACGTTACTGGCTTGACCGCATTGGCTTGCTCGACCGCGCCGACGATCCGGCCGGCGCCCTGCCCTATGGCGCCCAGCGCAGGCTCGAAGTCGCGCGCGCCATGTGCGCCGACCCGGTACTGCTCTGCCTCGACGAGCCGGCCGCGGGTCTCAATGCGCGCGAAAGCGGCGAACTCAATGAACTGCTGCTGTTCATCCGCGCCGAACACGCCACGTCGATCCTGCTGATCGAGCACGACATGTCGGTGGTGATGGAGATTTCCGACCACATCGTCGTGCTCGACTATGGCGTCAAGATCGCAGACGGCGCTCCGGCCGGCGTGCGCGACGATCCCAAAGTCATCGCCGCTTATCTCGGCGTCGCCGACGAGGAGATCGAAGACGCCCACGCGGAGGCCGGCTTATGAGTGCGGTCGAAGCCACCACCGCCACCACGCCGCTCCTCTCCGTGCGCGGCGTGAAGACCTACTACGGCAACATCATCGCGCTGAAGGGTGTCGACATCGACATCCACGCCGGAGAAATCGTCGCCATGATCGGCGCAAACGGCGCCGGGAAGTCGACCCTGATGATGACCATCTTCGGCGACCCACACCCGCGCGAGGGCAGCGTGTTCTACGACGGCCGCGACATCACCGGCCTGCCCGCCCACGAAATCGCCCGGCTGAAAATCGCGCAATCGCCGGAGGGCCGCCGCGTCTTCGGCCGCATGACGGTTATGGAAAACCTGCAAATGGGCGCCACCGTCACGGACGAGCGCCACTTCGATGAAGATCTCTTGCGGGTATTCGAACTGTTCCCACGACTGAAAGAGCGCAAGTACCAGCGCGGCGGCACATTGTCGGGCGGCGAGCAGCAAATGCTGGCGATCGGCCGCGCGCTGATGAGCCGGCCACGGCTCTTGCTGCTTGACGAACCGTCGCTCGGCCTGGCGCCACTCCTGGTCAAGCAGATCTTCGACGCCATCCGCGCGCTCAACGAGCGCGAAAAGCTCACCGTGTTCCTGGTCGAACAGAACGCCTATCATGCGCTCAAGCTCGCGCACCGTGGCTACGTCATGGTCAACGGGCTGATCACCATGTCCGGACCCGGCCGTGAATTGCTCCAGCGGCCCGAAGTGCGCGCCGCCTATCTTGAAGGCGGTCGGCATTAATATGAGGCAGCCTCGGCCATGACCGCACTTTACGCCACTGAATCCTGGCTTCAGGTCTTGATGGTGACCTGCATCATTGGCGGCAGCGCCGCCGCCCTCGCCGGCCGCGCTATCGCCTCAACCTGGCGACCATACTGGTACGTGATCCTCTACATGCTTATGCTTGGCGCCGGCGTGCGCTTTCTGCATTTCGCGCTGTTTCAGGCCCACATCCTGGCGCTGGAGTCCTACTTGATGGACACGCTCTACCTCGTGGCAATCGCCTCGATCTCATTCCGGATGACCCGCACCAACCAGATGACGCGACAATATCCTTGGCTTTGCGAGCGCACGGGGCCCTTTACGTGGCGCGACCGGAACCCGGCGGGAGAAAATTCAACTTAGAAACAAGACGCCGGGTGGTGACTTCCCGGCAAATTCTGAGAGAATAGAATGATCTGTCGGGCCTTTCCGTTGCGGGCCTTGAGGCCCGCCGACGTCCTTCCCTGCTAAAAGGAGCGTATCATGAAACTGTTGCGGCTCACTGGATTGGCGGCCGGCCTGTCGCTCGCGCTTGCCGGCGCGGCGTCGGCTCAGGATATCACCATCGGCGTTGCCGGTCCGCTGACCGGGCAATACGCGTCGTTCGGTCAGCAGTTCAAGAACGGCGCCACGCTCGCGATCGAAGACATCAACAAGGCCGGCGGCGTGCTCGGCAAGAAAATCAAGATGGACATTGAGGACGACGCCTGCGATCCGAAGCAGGCGCGCTCGGTGGCCGAGAAGCTGGTTCAAGCAAACGTGCCAGTCGTGATCGGCCACTTCTGCTCGGGTTCCTCGATTCCGGCTTCCGACGTCTATACCGACGCCGGCGTGATCGAGATCACCCCCGCCTCGACCAACCCGAAGTTCACCGAGCGCGGCAAATGGAATCTGTTCCGCGTCTGCGGCCGTGACGACCAGCAGGGCGAGGTCGCCGGCAACTACATCGCGGCGCACTACAAGGGCAAGAACATCGCCATCGTCCACGACAAGCAGACCTACAGCCAAGGTCTCGCCGACGAGGTGAAGAAGACGCTCGACAAGAAGGGCGTGAAGGTCAAGATGACGGAAGCCTACGGCAAAGACGACAAGGACTTCAACGCGCTGGTCTCGCGCATGAAGGCGAATTCGATCGATGTCGTCTACGTCGGCGGCTATCACACCTCAGCCGGCCTGATGCTGCGCCAAATGCGGTCGCAGGGGCTGAAGGCGCAAATGATCTCCGGCGACGCCATCGCGACCGACGAGTTCTGGTCGATCACCGGCGACGCCGGTATCGGCATGATGTTCACCTTCGGTCCCGATCCGACCAAGCGCGCGGTCGCAGCCGCGGTCGTGAAACGCTTCAAGGACAAGGGCATCAACCCGGAGGGCTATACGCTTTACACCTACGCCGCCATCCAGATCTGGGCGGAGGCCGCTAAGAAGGCCAAAACCACGGATCCCAAGAAGGTCGCGGCCGAGATCCACAAGGACAAGTGGGACACCGTGCTGGGCCCGATCTCCTACGACAAGAAGGGTGACATCACCAAGCTCGACTACGTGTTCTACGCTTGGCAGAAGGGCGGCAAGTACGAAGAGATGTCGCAATAAGCAGCCAACTCTCCGGCGAACAACGGGCGCCCAACATCGAGAAGCCCGCCGGTTTCGGCGGGCTTTTCATTTGCATCAGCCGATATTGCCCAAACCCGGAAACAGCTGCAGCAGCCAGACGCTCATCTGGTTCAAGCTGCCGGTCAGGAACGCAATGCCGGTGATCACCAGAAGCGCGCCCATCGCCTGCTCGACCCGGTGCAGATAGTTCTTGAAACGCGCCAGGAACGCCGCGAACGGCTCGATGGCAAAGGCCGCAATAACGAAGGGAATGCCGAGGCCGAGCGAATAGATCGCCAACAGGCCTGCGCCTTTCGCAACCGTCTGCTCGGAGGCCGCGACCGCCAAGATCGCGGCCAGGATCGGACCGATGCAGGGCGTCCAGCCGAAAGCAAACGCCAGCCCGATGATATAGGCGCCCCACAGCCCCACCGGCTTGGCGACATCCAGCCGCTTTTGCCGGTGCAGGAAGGCGATCGGGGTGATGCCGAGGAAGTGCAGTCCCATCACGATGATCACAACGCCGGCGGCGATGCCGAGCGGGTGGGAATAGGCGCGGATCACCGAGCCGACGACGCTGGCGCTCGCCCCCAGTGCCACGAACACGGTGGAAAAGCCGGCGACGAACAACAGCGCCGCGGTCACCGTCTCGCGCTTGACCTGACGCTCCGGCTCCTTGTCGGCGAAGCGCTCGAGCGAGGTGCCGGTCAGGAACACCAGATAGGGCGGCACTAGCGGCAGCACGCAAGGGGAGAGGAAACTGACCAGGCCGGCGATGAGCGCGGCCGCGAGGGTGACGTCACTATGCATGGGGACTGGTATGCCTGTTCATGAGCGGTGATGGCAATAATACAAGTGTGGCATTGGCGAGGTCACCCTGACCGTGATGCCGCAATTGTGATAAGAGCTTGATAAAGCCCCATCATCACGGGGCTGAGGGCACGCGAACAGCATGGCATCATCGCACAACTTGATCACAGACGTTCTCGGTGTGCGGGTCGGCCATGCCGGCGACGCCAAGCTGGGCTCCGGCGCAACCGCGGTCGTGTTCGACAAGGCCGTGGTCGCATCGATCGACGTGCGCGGCGGCGGCCCGGGCACGCGCGAAAGCGCCTTGCTCGACCCCGCTCAGACCGTCGAGGGCATCGACGCCATCGTGCTGTCCGGCGGCTCGGCTTTCGGGCTCGATGCCGCCTCGGGCGCGCAAAGCTACTTGCGCGAACAGGGCCGCGGCTTTCGCGTTCGGGAGGCGGTGGTGCCGATTGTGCCGGCAGCGATCTTGTTCGACCTGCTCTCCGGCGGCGACAAGGACTGGGGGCGCTACCCGCCATATCGCGAACTCGGCTACGAGGCGACGCGCTCGGCAGGCGCGGACTTTGCGCTCGGCAGCGACGGCGCCGGCTTGGGCGCGACCAGCGTCAATCTCAAGGGCGGCGTCGGCTCGGCTTCAGCGATGACGCGCGACGGACTGACCGTCGGCGCGCTCGTCGCCGCCAACGCCGCCGGCAGCATGACCATCGGCGGCGGCCCGCATTTCTGGGCGGCGCCCTTCGAGCAGGGCGACGAATTCGGAGGCCGCGGCTGGCCACAGCCGTTCCCTCCGGACGCGCTCGCCTTCCGCAGCAAGGGCGCGCCGGGCGAGAACACGACGCTGGCCGTCATCGCCACCGACGCCAAGCTGAGCAAGGCGCAATGCAAGCGCCTCGCGGTGATGGCGCAGACGGGGCTCGCGCGCGCCATCTATCCGGTGCATACGCCGCTCGATGGCGACGTGGTGTTTGCCGCCGCGATGGGGACAAAGCCCCTGCCCGACCCGGTTTATTCGCTGAGCGAGCTCGGCATGCTGGCCGCGAATGTGCTGGCGCGCGCCATCGCCCGCGGCATTTATGAAGCCACCGCGCTGCCTTTTCCCGGCGCGCTGCCGAGTTGGAAGGACAAGTTCGGCGGCTAGAGAAACCGCTCCGCCGCATAGGGCGCCGGATCGCAGAACGGCGTTTCGCCCGCCATCATCTGACCAATGAGCGCGCCGGTGATGGGCCCCAATGTCAGCCCCCAATGGGCATGGCCGATGGCGAGCCACAGTCCCTTGATCCCCGGCGCGCGGCCGAGGACGGGACGCGAATCCGGAAAGCACGGCCGCGAGCCCATCCAAGTCTTGTCGTCGGCGCGCTCGCCCAAAGGAAAAAGCTTGCGCGCCGCCGGCATCAGCCGGTCGAACTGCACCGGCGTCGGCGCCGCATCGCGCGCGGCGAACTCGGCGCCGGTCGTGAGCCGAATGCCCTGCTCCGTCGGCGTGATCAGATAGCCGTAGTCGACGTCGACCACCGGCCGCGCCAGCGTGGCGTTGCCTTGCGCCCGGAAGTGGCGGTGATAGCCGCGCTTCACCGCCATCGGCAATTTCAGACCCATCGGCGCAAGCAGATCCGGCGCCCAGGGCCCGAGCGCCACCACCGCTTCAGGTGCGTCGATGCCGCCTCCGTTGGTCTCCACCCGGAAGCGATCGCCGTTGCGATGCAACGTGCGGGCGTCGCCCGTAACCGTGACGCCGCCGAGCGCGGAAAAGCGAGCGGCGTAGGCGCGCGTCACGGCGATCGGATTGCTGATGCTCGCCGCCTTCGGCCAGAACACCGCGCGCTTGAAAGTCGGGTTGAGCGACGGTTCCAGCTTCTGCGCGCCCGCGGCGTCGAGGGCATCGAGCGGCAGGCCGAATTCCCTGGCCAGATTGAATTCGGCCTGCAGCGCATCGAAGGCGCGCTCGCTGCGATAGAGCTTCATCCAGCCGGTCTTGCGCAAGTATTGCATGGCGCCGGATTCCGCCATCAGTGTCTCGTGCTCGGCGAGCGCGCGCGCAAACAGCGGCCGGTTCGCCCGCGCGTTCTCCGCCAAGCGTTTTAAGCTGGAATTGGCGCGGAACGCCAGCAGCCAGGGCGCCACCTTCAGGAGGTGCGACCAATGATAATTGGCATCGCTCGCTTGCTTGAACGCCACCCGCGCGACCGCCCACAGACTCGACGGGAACGCCGGCGGCAGGATGGTCGAGCCCTCGATCACGCCGGAATTGCCGTAGGAGGTCTCCTCGCCTACGCCGCCGCGGTCGACGAGCGCGACCGACATCCCGCGCTTGGCCAGTTGCAACGCGACCGATGTGCCGACGATGCCGGCCCCCAGAACGATGGCGTCGGTGCGAGCCATGGATCCTCCTTTTGGGCTCTTCGCGCTTGCGGGCAGGGGGAAGAGTGCGCCTCCTGTAGATCGCCGCTCATTAAGGCGCTATCAAGGGTCGGCCTTTTGCCGGGAGTTGATTTGTAATGAAGTTGCTGGCGCCGATCGCGGGCGCGGTCTCGCTTATCGGTCGCCACGGCACGCTCATCCTCGCCGGCTCGATCTTCGCCGGACTGGCCACGCCGCCGCTGGCGGCCGCCTTCAAGCCCTATATCGGCCCCTCTATCGTCGTCATGCTGATCCTCGCCTTCCTGCGCGTCGATCCGGTGGAATTGCGCCAACACTGGGCGCGGCCAGGCCTGACGGCTGCGGCCGTCGCCTGGTGCATGCTGGTCGTGCCGGCGATGCTCTGCACGCTTGCCCTTGCGCTCGGTGTCGGCCAGCACCTGCCCGGCCTGTTCTTCATGCTGGTGCTGCAATTGTCGGCGCCGGGACTGATTTCGTCGCCGGCGGTCGCTGCCCTGCTCGGCCTCGACGTCGCGCTAACGTTGGCGAGCCTGTTACTTGGCGCGGCCATCGTGCCGCTGACCGCGGGCCTGTTCAGCCATTTCTTTCTCGGCAAGGCCCTGATCTCGCCGCTCGGCTTCGCGCTCAAACTGTTCGCCATCATCGCCGGCAGCGCACTCACCGCTGCCGTCATCCGAAGGTTCGCCGGCAGCGTCTTCATCGAGACCCAGCGCGAGCGCATCGACGGCCTGAGCGTGCTCGCCATGGCGCTCTTCGCGGTCGCCGCCATGGACGGCATTCCCGCGCACATCCGCAACGATCCGCTGCTGGTCGCCGGCCTGCTCGCGCTCGGCTTCACGCTCGCGATCGGCCAGATCGTGCTCACCGCGCTGGTATTCCGGCGGGCCGGCCGTGCCCGCGCGCTGGCGATCGGACTGATCGCCTCAAGCCGCAACATGGGGCTGATGCTCACTGCGACCGGCTTCGCCGTGCCGGACCTTGCGTGGCTCTATTTCGCGCTCGCCCAGTTCCCGATCTATCTATTGCCGCATCTGCTCAAGCCGCTGGCGCGGCGCGCGCAAGAGCAACCGCATTAAGAGGAACCGGCCTAGGCGATGGCCGAACTCGCGGTGCTGGTGCTCGCCTTCGCGGTGATTTGCGACTGCAGCTTGATCAACTGTTCGAGCAGATTGGCCTGGTTCGACGTACGTGTGTTGCCGCCCGATGTGCCGCCATCTTGCGCCGCCGCCGGCGTGGTCAGGCTGACGGCGCTGCCGTCAGCATAGGTAATGGTCGTGGTACTGGAGCCGTCGGTATTGGCGGCCGTGCTCGTGCTCGCACCGACCGCGTCGGTCGAATTCAGCAAGCTCGACAGCCCGCCCTTCCCTCCGGCGTGATGGTGATGATGGCCGCCGCGCGCCTTCGCCAGCTCGCCCTGGCTGACGCTGCCGTCGCCATTGGCGTCGAGCTTGCTGAACAGCGAGTCAGCGCTCGATGCATCGACCCCCGCTTTGCCGAGCGCGGTCTCGAAATCGGTCTTGCTGATCTTGCCATCGCCGTCCGCGTCAAGTTGGGAGAACAGCCCGCCTCGCCCGTTAGCACCGCTTTGACCTTGTACTCCCTGGCCCTGCAACGCGATCAGTGTCGCTAGCGTGCCGCTCGAAAAGGGCGCCGCGCCCTGGCCCGAGCCGGCGACCGCCTGTGTCTGCTGGCCGCTGCCGCCTGTCAACGTTTGCTCGAGCGACGACAGCGGATTGTTGCTGATGGATTTTGTATTGCTTGCCGCGCTCGATTGCAGAAGCGACGACAGGATGGATAGCGCACTGCCAGCGGCACCGATCAACGGAAACATGACCCTAACGCTCCTTGGCACGCCGGCTACGCCCGGCGGACTTCGCCCCGTGCGAGGAGCCTCGCAAGAGCCACGCCAACCCTCGCCGACACCGGAAAACCCGCGCCATCATTGAACTTGTCCACAGGCGACGCGCTCTCGTCGCCTGCCGCCGGCCCGCTCGGCCCGGCAAATTTTGCCGGTTTCCCGGGGCAAAATTGCCGGCACGCCGACGCCGGCGGCTTGCGTTGCCCGCCGCCCCGCCCCGTGTTACCCGACAGCCCTCCCCTGGAGGTTCTTCGACAATGCGTCCGCTGCTGATCGCCCCCTCGATCCTGTCCGCCGATTTCGCCAAGCTCGGCGAGGAAGTCCGCGCCATCGAAGCGGCCGGGGCCGACTGGATCCACGTCGACGTGATGGACGGCCATTTCGTGCCCAACATCTCCATCGGCCCTGCTGTGGTGCAGGCGATCCGGCCAGTCACGCAGAAGCCGTTCGACGTGCATCTGATGATCAGCCCCTGCGATCCCTATCTCGAAGCTTTCGCCAAGGCCGGCTCCGACATCATCACCGTGCATGTGGAGGCAGGCCCGCACGTGCACCGCTCGCTGCAGGCGATCCGCGCGCTCGGCAGGAAGGCGGGCGTGACACTCAACCCCGGCACGCCGGTGGCGACGCTCGAAAACCTCATCGACATGGTCGATCTGGTGCTGGTGATGTCGGTCAATCCTGGCTTCGGCGGCCAGAGCTTCATCAAGTCCCAACTCGACAAGATCGCCGCCGTGCGTGCGCTCTGCGGCGGCCGGCCGATTGACATTGAGGTCGACGGCGGTGTGACGCCGGCCAACGCGGCGGACGCGGCGCGCGCCGGCGCCAACGTGCTGGTCGCCGGCTCGGCCGTGTTCAAGGGCGGCGCCTACAAGGCTAACATCGACGCCATCCGCAACGCGGCCATGCTCGCGCGCGGAGAAGCGGCGTGACGCCCCTCTCCCTCATGGTAAGTGGCATAGGACGAAAGTGCTAAAATGATCCCACGCTATTCTCGCCCCGCCATGACCGCGATCTGGTCGCCCGAGACCAAGTTCCGCATCTGGTTCGAGATCGAAGCGCATGCCGCCGACGCCATGGCCGAGCTTGGCATCGTGCCGAAAGAAGCCGCCAAGAAGATCTGGGAGAAAGGAAAGGCCGCCACGTTCGACGTCGCCCGCATCGACGCGATCGAAGCGGAGGTGAAGCACGACGTCATCGCCTTCCTCACCCACCTCTCCGAGATCATCGGGCCGGAAGCGCGCTTCGTGCACGCCGGCATGACTTCCTCCGACGTGCTCGACACCTGTTTCAACGTGCAGCTCGTGCGCGCCGCCGACATACTGATCGCCGACGTCGATGCCCTGCTCGCCGCGCTCAAGCGCCGCGCCTATGAATACAAGGACACGCCGACCGTCGGTCGCTCGCACGGCATCCATGCCGAGCCGACCACCTTCGGCTTGAAGCTGGCGCAGGCCTATGCCGAGTTCGCCCGCGGCCGCGAGCGCCTGGTCGCTGCGCGCAAGGAAGTTGCCACCTGCGCTATTTCCGGCGCGGTCGGCACCTTCGCCCAGGTCGATCCGCGCGTCGAAGAACACGTCGCCAAGGCCATGGGCCTCGCCGTCGAGCCGGTTTCGACGCAAGTGATCCCGCGCGACCGCCACGCGATGTTCTTTGCAACGCTCGGCGTGGTCGCCTCCTCGATGGAACGGCTCGCCACCGAGATCCGCCATCTGCAGCGCACCGAGGTATTGGAGGCCGAAGAGTTCTTCTCCGAGAAGCAGAAGGGCTCCTCCGCCATGCCGCACAAGCGCAACCCGGTGTTGTCGGAGAACCTCACGGGCCTTGCCCGCATGGTGCGCGCTTACGCCCTACCCGCCATGGAGAACGTGGCGCTGTGGCACGAGCGCGACATCTCGCATTCGTCGGTCGAGCGCATGATCGGCCCCGACGCCACGGTGACGCTCGACTTCGCGCTGGCGCGGCTGACCGGCCTCGTCGACAAGCTGCTGGTCTATCCGGCGAACATGCAGAAGAACTTGAACAAGCTCGGCGGCCTGATCCACTCCCAGCGCGTCCTGATCGCTCTGACGCAAAAGGGCGTGCCGCGCGAGGACGCCTATCGCCTGGTGCAGCGCAACGCCATGAAAGTATGGAGCGGCGAGAGCAACGACTTCCTCGGCCTGCTCAAAGTCGATCCGGACGTTTCCGCGAAGCTCTCCGATAAGGAGATCGAGGCCAATTTCGACCTCGACTACCATTTCAAGCACGTCGATACGATCTTCAAGCGGGTCTTCGGCGCATGATCCCGAAAAGTGGGCACCGGTTTTCGGACAAGATCATACGCGATGATAAGAGCCGGTGATCCCGTGCGCGACGCCACGGCCGATTATGATTTCCTGATCCTGCCGGGCTTGAGCAATTCCGGCGTCGATCATTGGCAGTCTTATTGGAGCCTGGCTTTTCGCAATTCTTCGCGCGTCCTGCAGGACGATTGGGACAATCCCCAGCTTGCCGCGTGGCTTTCCCGGCTCGAGGCGGCAATTGCCGGCGGCACGCGGCCGGCGGTGCTCATCTGCCACAGCCTGGCTTGCTCGCTCGCCGCACATTGGGCCGCGCGCAACAACAAGGGGCGCATCGTCGCGGCCTTTATCGTCGCACCGGCCGACGTCGAATCCGACGATCGCACGCCGGATTCGACGCGCAGCTTCGCGCCGATTCCCCGCGCGCCGTATCCGGTACCGTCGCTGGTGGTCGCGAGCACCGACGATCCATACGTCAGCTTCGACCGCGCGCGAGGCTTCGCCGAAAGCTGGGGCGCGGATTTCTGCAATGCCGGCGCGCTCGGCCACATCAATTCGGACACGAAGCTTGGCTTCTGGCCGCAAGGCCTGGTCATGCTCGGCCAATTGCTAGCCCGCGTGTAATGGTATGCGCGCCCGCGTCACGCCTCAGTGATGATGGCGATGCCCGCCATAGTAACCACCGCGATAGTGGCCGCCGTACCAGCGCGGGCCGCCCCAGCCGAAGCCGAAAGTGACCACGGGCGGCGCCACATAGACCGGCGGAGGGGCCGCATAAACCGGACCACCGCCGAGATCGAGATAGTTGCTGCTGGCATAGCCATAACCGCGCGCGCCGCGCCAGGCGACGCGGCACCAGCCACCGCCGCAACCGAGCACATTGACGGTCGCACCGCCCGGCAAAACGCCGATGACGCCGAAATTGGTGCCGGGTCCGCTGCGCAAATTGAGATCGCCGGTCACCAGGGCCGGCGCCGCGAAGGCGGCGCCCGCCGACATCAGCAAGAGCCCAGCCGCTAACGCTAATTGTCTAATTTGCATGATCGAATCCCACTCAAACTTTGCATTGCGCCCCACTTGACGTATGAACGGTCGACAGTCGCGAATCCTGCTGCGACCCATTGTCACCGTTTTTCGTGCGTGACTTGGTTCGCGAAACGTAAACGAAGCGCCGCTAGCGTCCCACCGCCATCATTCTCACCATGTCGACCGCCGATCCCGCGACCATTTTGATCTTCAACTCCGGCCTCGGCGGCCTCACCGTTTTCCGCGAGGTTGTCGCAGCGCGGCCCGACGCGCGCTACGTCTATGTGGCGGATGATGCCGGCTTCCCTTACGGCAGCCAACCCGAAGACGCGCTGATCGCTCGCGTGCGCCAGGTGGTCGGCGAGGCCATCGCGCAACACACGCCCGACCTTGTGGTCATCGCCTGCAACACCGCGTCGACTTTAGCGCTCGGCGATTTGCGCGCGCATTTCAGCGTGCCCTTTGTCGGCACCGTGCCGGCGATCAAGCCGGCCTGCGCGCAGTCAACGACCAAGCGCATCGCGGTGCTGGGTACGCTGGCCACCGTCAGCCGTGAATATACCCATGCGCTGATCCGCGAATTCGCCGCCGATTGCGACGTCGATCTGGTTGGCTCGCCCAATCTCGCGAGTTATGCCGAGCGCGAACTGGCCGGCACGCCGGTCGACGAGGCCGACATCGACGCCGAAATCGCCGGCTGTTTTGTCGACACCGACTCCCGTCGCACCGACACCGTCGTGCTCGCCTGTACGCATTATCCGCTGTTGACCGAGCGCTTCCGCAAGCTCGCGCCCTGGCCCGTGACCTGGCTCGATCCGGCGCCGGCGATCGCGCGCCGCGTCGCCGATCTGCTGCGTGAGCGGCCGATCGCCACCCGCACGGCCGCACCGCAGATCTTTTTCACGTCGGACCGCGCGCCCTCGCCCGCGCTTGTAGCGGCGCTGAAAAAGTTCGGCTTTTAGCCGAACGCGTGCGCCTGGATCTCCAATGCGCCGCGCCAGATCATGTCGAGCGCCACGTAGAGAATGATGGCGAGGCCGACATAGGCGATCCAGCGGTGCCGGTTGAGCAGCCGGGCGATGAAGTTCGCCGCCACTCCCATCAGCACGATCGACAGGCCGAGCCCGAACACCAGCGCGATCGGGTGCTCGCGCGCCGCGCCCGCCACCGCCAGCACGTTGTCGAGTGACATCGACACGTCCGCCAGCACGATCTGCCAGGCCGCTTGCGCGAAGGTCTTGCGGGGCACATGAGCCTCGCCCGCGCTCAGCGCCGCTTCGGTGTCGTCGGCGTTCGGCCCGCGCAGTTCGCGCCACATCTTCCAACTCACCCACAGAAGTAGAATGCCACCGGCAAACAGCAGGCCGACGATCGCCAACAGCTCGATGGCGATGCCGGCGAACGCGATGCGCAGCACCGTGGCGGCGATAATGCCGACCAGGATGGCCCGCCCGCGCTGCTCCGGCGGCAGGCCGGCGGCGGCGAGCCCGATGACAACCGCGTTGTCGCCGGCCAGCACCAGGTCGATCATGATGACCTGGAGAAAAGCGGCGATTGAGGCTTGGGTGAATAGATCGCTGAACAGGTCGGCCATACGGGACCCCTTTGCCGGCTCGATCAGTCCGACATCGCAGTTCCAAGACTGCCCGAGGGTCCCGGCCTGATGGCTCCCAAGATGGGCCCAAGGGGCAGCTTGGACAAGCCCCGGTCACTCACGGGGCTTGCGGCCGCTATTCAGCCCGAATCGGCGCCTTCGGCCGTCTTCAGGCGCCACGTTTGACACCCGGCCCCCAACCCCCTAAATACCCGGCGCGCGGCGGGTTTCGGCCCGCCGCCAACGTTTCGCGACCCGCGGCAAGGCCTTGCGCTTTCGAGGCTTAGCCTGTCGGTCCCGGCCTCAAGCCGGGACAAAGGAGGGCGCGATCCTCAGCCAATTAAACCAAGACACGAGGACGCGATGACCAAGCGCATGGAATCCAAGTACAAGATCGACCGCCGGATGGGCGAGAACATCTGGGGTCGGCCGAAGAGCCCGGTCAACCGGCGCGAATACGGCCCCGGCCAGCACGGCCAGCGCCGCAAGGGCAAGCTCTCCGACTACGGCGTGCAGCTCAAGGCCAAGCAGAAGCTGCGCGGCTATTACGGCAACATCTCCGAAAAGCAGTTCCGCGGCATATATGCCGAAGCCATCCGCATGAAGGGCGATAGCGGCGCCCACATGATCGGTCTATTGGAGCGCCGGCTCGAACTCAGTGGTTTACCGCGCCAAGTTCGTGCCGACCGTGTTCGCCGCCCGCCAGTTCATCAACCATGGCCACATCAAGGTGAACGGCAGGCGCGTCAACATCCCGAGCTACCGGGTCAAAGTCGGCGACGTCATCGAGGTCAAGGATAAGTCCAAGGAGCTCGCGCTGGTGCTTGAGGCGCAGTCGCTCGCCGAGCGCGACGTGCCCGACTACATCGACGTTGACGCTGCCAAGAAGTCCGCCACCTTCGCCCGCATTCCGGTGCTCACCGACGTGCCCTATGCGGTGCAGATGGAGCCGCATCTGGTGGTCGAATACTATTCGCGCTGACGTTTTCGCGACGTCCACGCCTTCAGAACAAAACCCCCGCTTTCGGCGGGGGTTTTCGTTTGCGCGTTCAGGCTTGCTTCGGTCTCAGTACGGTGCCGGCGCCAACAGGGCCACCAGTACGCCCACGCTCGGCAGCCAGGCGACGAACTGGGCCGGCAACACGCGACCGATGCCGTTGAGCACGAAGGCCGCGATCGGCGCCACCACGCAGGCGATGATGCCGGCGGCGTAGATCACTTCTACTCCCCCGCTGACGCTAAGGCTTTCCGGCCCGGCCCCGAACAAGAAGCCCGAGACCGCAACCAGCAGCACGGCGATGGCGAGATCAATGATGGTCGCCAGAACCAGAGATGCCTTGGCCATGCGGCCTTCCCCGCCCGCGGTCGCGCCTTAGGCGGTCTGGCGAACCTCGACGCCCTTTTCCTTCAGGGTCTCCTGCAGCTCACCCGCCTGGAACATCTCGCGGATGATATCGCAACCGCCGACGAACTCGCCCTTCACATAGAGTTGCGGAATGGTCGGCCAGTTCGAATAGGCCTTGATGCCGTTGCGCAGGTCGTCGGACTCCAGCACGTTGAGGCCCTTATAGGCCACGCCGAGATGATCGAGGATCTGCACAACCTGGCCAGAGAAGCCGCATTGCGGGAACTGCGGGGTGCCCTTCATGAACAGCACCACGTCGTTGCTCTTCACTTCATTGTCGATGAATTGCTCGATGCCCATGGAATTCTTGTCCTTTTCCGCTTTTCCGCAGCGCCTGGCGCGCCGCCGCAGCCGCGCGCAGGGTCATACCGTCTCGCTTACCGTTATATGTAGCGCAGAAGATGCCGCCACCCCAAGAGGGGATAGCGTAAATTCAGGCCGTTTTCGGGGCGTAAAACGTCCCTTCCACCTCGAAAACATCGCCCTGGGCGAGACCCGCCACTGCGACGATGCTGCGCGGCGGATAGGGACCGCCGCCCCAGTGTTCCTCCTGCACCTTGTTCACCAACGGTCTTAAGCGCCCGAGATCGGTGACATAGACCACAATTCTCACACAGTCGGTGTGCTTGGCGCCTTCCGAGGCGGCGATCTCAAGCATATTGAGAAAACCCCGGCGCACGCGGGCCTCGTCGCCTTCGACCATTTTGTTGGTGGCCGGATCGATGCCGCGCATGCCGGCGATAAAAACGAAATCGCCGGCGCGGGTCCCCAGGCTCCAGGTGCCGGTAGGGGCGATGGCGCCGGCAGGCTGGAGAATTTTCACGCCGGCCATCGGCTTTAGTCCTTCCCGCGCACGATCTGGTCCGAAAACCGGTTCCTATTTTTCGGGATCATGCGCCTAATCCGGCGTGCCGGTCTGCAAGGCGAGTGCATGCAGCACGCCGCCCATCTGGCCTTTCAGCGCGTCATAGACCAATTGGTGCTGCTGCACCCGCGATTTGCCCTCGAACGAGGGTGAAATCACTGTCGCAGCGTAGTGGTCGCCATCCCCGGCCAGATCCCGGATGGTAACCTGGGCATCCGGAATGCTCGCCTTGATCAACCGCTCGATCTCACCGGCATCCATCGCCATGTCTGAACTCCTTTGCCCTCACCGGGCGCCCACCTCACGTACAACCGGCGGCGAATCCGAGAGGTTCGATCAGGGTCATTTGCGCCCAAAACTCTACAGATGACAATATCCGAATACCGGACACGTTTCGACCTGCGACCCGGACCGGATTCTGAAACGTCAAGAGAGTGGCGATCGCGATCAAGACGCACTCGTAACACAGATCATAGGTCGCGCCGGCTCGATATTGTGGCTCGGCTTGCCTCTCGTCGCCGTCGTGTTTCTGGAGTTGGTATTCGCCATGCGTTAGGGTTTCGACGTGGTTGGACTGACACAGGGGTGATATCATGATTTTGGCAATCAGTCGGCCAGTCCTCACGGCCGCACGAACAGCGATCATTTCCGCATTCGGCCTCGCACTGATCGCATCCGGGGCGCATGCACTGGTGACAAAGGAGCAGACGGACGCGATCAAAGCATCCTGCCGAACCGACTACATGTCGAATTGCATGGGCATTACGCCCGGCGGCAAGGAGGCACTGCAATGCCTGCAACGCAACCTTCCCAAGTTGTCGGGGGCCTGCAAGACCGCGGTGAGCGCGACCATGACACCGCCGCCTGCTTCCGCGGCAGCCGCTTCGCCAGCGCCCGCCGCTGCTGAGAAACCGAATCCAGCGCTCGTCGCCGCGCCACCGAAGATGGCGCCGCCCCGTCCGAGCGCTGCCCAAAACGACGCGCTGAACGCCGCGTGTGACAACGATTATCTGGCCCATTGCGCCAGCGTGGCACCTGGCGGCAAGGAAGCGCTGGTGTGCCTGCGCCAACACGCCATGGAGCTGTCAGTCCCGTGTAAACGGGTGCTGAGCGGGATAGACGAGCCACACCGTCCCGGCCCGCCGAAAAAAGCCGTCGGCGTAGCGCCGCCCCCGGCTGCTGCACCGCCGCCCCCGGCAGTTCCTGTGCCGGTCGCGGCCCGGCCCACGCCACAACAATTGAAAGCGGTCAGATTCACCTGCCGTCGCGACTTCCGGGTCCATTGCCGCGGCGTTCCCGCAGGCGGGCCGGAAGCTCTCGCCTGTCTGGTAAGCCACGCCGCGCGGCTGACGCCGAATTGCCGGACCGCGGTCACCGCCATCGAACAGTCGGTGCCGGCCGTTATGCCAGCTCCCGCCGTCCCGATCGCCAGAATCGAGAGTATGCCTATGCGCGAACGGCTCGCCATCTTCCGCGCCTGCGATCGAGACCAGGCCGTGCTCTGCCCGCAGGTCAGTCCCGGCGGCGGACGCCTCATCATCTGCCTTGCGTCGCACCCGCAAGCGCTGACGCGGCGGTGCGGGCGCGCGCTGAAGCGGGCGCTTTACTGATCGGGCGAGCCTTTACGGCATGAGCTCGCCGGCCATGTAGGCCGGCAGCCAGCCCTCGAAGCGCGCGCGCAAGCTCGCGACCGGCATTGGCACCTCCCCCGGCAAAGCCAGCACATCGCCGCCGGTCGTGCCAATCCGCGAGACCAGCACGCTCGCCTCGCGCGCGCGGGCCAGCACAGCGTCGGCCTGGTCAGGTTTGACAGTAACGAGATAGCGCGCCTGGTCTTCACCGAACCAATGAGCGTGTGCCGGAATATCCTGCGGCGCCTCGGTCAGCACCGCGCCGATACTGGAGGCCATCGCCATCTCGGCCACCGCCACCAGCAGGCCGCCGTCGGAAAGATCGTGCACCGCGCTCGCGGTGCCGTCGGCAATGAGCGAACGCACAAAGTCGCCATTCTCGCGTTCCTCGATCAGGTCGACCGGCGGCGGCGCACCCTCTTCCCGGCCGCACACCTCGCGCAGATACATGGATTGGCCGAGCCAGCCGGTGGTTTCACCTACCTGCAGAATCGCCTCACCTTCCGCCTTGAAGGCGAGCGACGCCGAACGCCGGAAATCCTCAAGCAGCCCGACGCCGCCAATCGACGGCGTCGGCAGGATGGCACGGCCGAATTCCTCGCCCGCCACCTTGGTTTCGTTATAGAGCGACACGTTGCCGGACACGACCGGGAAATCGAGCGCTTTGCAGGCCTCGGCGATGCCGCGGATGCAGCCAACGAACTGGCCCATGATCTCGGGCCGCTCCGGATTGCCGAAATTGAGATTATCGGTGATGGCGAGCGGCGTCGCACCGACCGCGGTGAGATTGCGCCAGCATTCGGCCACCGCCTGCTTGCCGCCCTCGAACGGATCAGCCTCGCAATAGCGCGGTGTCACATCGGTGGCGAGCGCCAAGCCCTTCGGTCCGTCTTCGACGCGCACCACCGCGGCGTCGCCGCCCGGCCGCTGCACGGTATTGCTGCCGATGACGTGGTCGTATTGCTCCCACACCCAGCGCTTGGAGCACAGGTCCGGTGAACTGACGAGCTTCTCCAGCGCTTCGACGATGCCGACCGGCGCTTCGATCTTGGTCGCATCGACCGGCGCGAGCTTTTCCTGCAGCACGAACGGCCGGTGATACACCGGCGCCTCGGTGCCCAGTTCCTTGATCGGCAGGTCGACCATCACCTCGCCCTGGTGGCGCACGATGAATCGCTTGGTGTCGGTGGTCTCGCCGACCACCGCGAAGTCAAGACCCCATTTGCGGAAGATCGCTTCGGCTTCCTGTTCCTTCTCGGGCTTGAGCACCATGAGCATGCGCTCCTGGCTTTCCGAGAGCATCATCTCATAGGCGCTCATGCCCTCTTCGCGGCACGGTACCTTGTCGAGATCGAGGGTGACGCCGAGATCGCCCTTGGCGCCCATCTCGGTGGACGACGAGGTGAGGCCCGCCGCGCCCATGTCCTGGATCGCGATGACGCAGCCCTTGGCCATGATCTCGAGGCAGGCTTCGAGCAGCAGCTTCTCGGAAAACGGATCGCCGACCTGCACGGTCGGGCGCTTCTCCTCCGAATCCTCGCCGAATTCGGCCGAGGCCATGGTGGCGCCGTGGATGCCGTCGCGTCCGGTCTTGGAGCCGAGATAGACGATGGGCATGCCGATGCCCGAGGCCGCCGCGTAGAAAATCTCGTCCTTCTTGGCGATGCCGACCGCCATGGCGTTGACCAGGCAATTGCCGTCATAGCGCGGGTGGAAACGCACCGAGCCGCCGACCGTGGGCACGCCGAACGAATTGCCGTAACCGCCGATGCCCGCCACCACGCCGCCGACCAGATGCCGCGTCTTCGCGTGCGACGGCGAACCGAACGACAATGCATTGAGACAGGCGATCGGCCGCGCGCCCATGGTGAACACGTCGCGCAGGATGCCGCCGACGCCGGTCGCCGCGCCCTGATAGGGCTCGATGTAGCTAGGGTGGTTGTGGCTCTCCATCTTGAACACGACTGCGAGCCCGTCGCCGATGTCGACCACGCCGGCGTTCTCGCCCGGCCCCTGGATCACCTGCGGCCCACTGGTCGGCAGCCCGCGCAAGTGCACGCGCGAGGACTTATACGAGCAATGCTCATTCCACATCGCCGAAAAGATGCCGAGCTCGGTCAGTGTCGGCTCGCGGCCAATCAGATCGAGGATGCGCTGATATTCGTCCGGCTTGAGGCCGTGTTCGGCGACCAGTTCGGGCGTGATGGGGGTGTTGTTGGGGATCATTATGTAACCGATTTCGGCCAAACTCGCTTAGCGATTGATTTAAATTGCGAAATTGCGAGTGAGCCTCGCTCGTTACGAGCTTTGGAGCCCGGCACCTCCAGACGTGTTTTCACTTGATCCCTATCTGCCTGCCAAATTTCAACAACGTCGAAGGTCTCCTTGTCCAGCAATACCAACAGGACAGCCTCATAGTCCCCATCGTGTTTGATGGTCGGAACTCGCCCGCGGTATTTGTCCGCTAACGCAACAGCCCGTCCCTTGATTTGGAAACGCTCGATCCGGTCCGGCAAGTTTCGAAACGCGTCAAAGTATGGGGATCGCGCATCGGCCAGCACAAGCCCAAGTTTTTCCGCTGCTTCGTATTCAGCAACTTCGCCGGTAACACCCAACGGCTTTCCTGTGAGCTTGTAGTACTCAACAGCGAGAACCTTTGCTTTGCGCAACAACTCCTTCGTAGCGCGGTCCCTTTGTATTTCGTCTTGCGTCACGACCTCGATCCAAGCTCACGCCGCTTTCTTCAACACCTCTGCCAATCCCGCGAACAGCCCGCGGCCGTCAGTTGGACCGATCACGTCTTCGACATGGTTTTCCGGGTGCGGCATCATGCCGAGAACGTTGCCCTTGTCACTGGCGATGCCGGCGATGGCGTTGATGGCGCCGTTATGGTTCCAGTTCGGATCGATCATGCCGTCGGGCGACGAATAGCGGAAGATCACCCGCCCCTCGCCTTCCAGGCGCGCGATGGTCTCGCCGTCGGCGATGTAGTTGCCTTCGCCGTGGGCAACCGGCACCCGGATCACCTGGCCGGCATTGTAGCCGCGCGTGAACGGCGTGTCGGACCGCTCAACACGCAAATAGACGTCGCGGCAGATGAAGCGCAGGTTCTCGTTGCGCATCAGCACGCCCGGCAGCAAGCCCGCCTCGCACAGGATCTGGAATCCGTTGCAGACGCCGAGCACAAGCCCGCCGCCGCCTGCGAATTTGCGCACCGCGTCCATCACCGGGGAGCGAGCCGCAATCGCCCCGCAGCGCAGGTAATCGCCGTAGGAAAAGCCGCCTGGGATCACCACCAGATCGGTTCCGGCCGGCAGTTCCGGCTCGGTGTGCCAGACCATGGCCGGTGCCTGCCCTGAGACGAGACGAAGCGTGCGCGCCATGTCCCGCTCGCGATTGATGCCGGGAAAGACGAGGATGGCCGCTTTCATTGGGTTTGGAACCACTTAGGCACCACGGCTATCGCTTTCTTTGGCGCGCGGTCGTGTCCGAAAATCGGTACCCGTCCCCGATCACGCCGGGGACAAGCTTTTTCGGCATCGCGCACCCGTCATAAAGCCCAACGGAAGGCGCGTTTCAACTCGGCTACGGCGTTTTCCGTGTACCACCTGCCATGCGCCAGAATCACCCGCTCCGGCTGCCATTCCAGCATAGTCCGCACGGCGCTACCCACCAAATCGCGGTGGCGAAAAAAGGTTGTGCGCAAATCGACCGGCACCTTGCCGTCGGGATCGCAGCATCCCGCCCATTGGCAAGCCCAGCGCAGCCATGGTTTAGAGAACCGCCCGGGCTCGAAATTCTCGATCAGGTCGGTGAGGATCAGCGTTCGCGAGGCCCGGTGGAAAAACACCACCTCGGTCATGAAGTCGCCGGCGACCAGCACCTGCGCGAATTCGCCCTGCCACTCGGGCGGCGGCTCATCGGTCAGATCGACGTCAAACCCGGTGAAGCGTTTTTGGGCATGCGCCCGTGTCCCTGGCGCCGCATAGGCGCGCGCTTCGCCGTAGCGCGCCTTCCAGTCAGCGATCCACCAGAAGTGCAACAGATTGGGCGCCACCAGAAAGGCGACCCGACCGAGCGCGTCGATCGCCGCGGCGAGCGCATCCGTCAGCGGCGTCGGCGAATGAACCCATAGGTCGCCGTCCTTCAGGCGCACGAGCGTCATGCGGGTGGGGAACGGCAGCTTGAAGAACGGCAGATAGGGATAGCCCATCAGGATTTCGGGCCCGTCCACGATCCAGACATTGTCGGCGACGGGCTTGAGCGTATTGACCGGCTCGTACAACGCGTAGGCAGCCATGTCCGGCTCTTCAATTGCGAGCGACGTTCGCCACGGTGGCGGCTACAGCACCTCGACGCGGTAATTCTCGATCACCGTGTTGGCCAGCAGCTTGTCAGCGGCCTGCTTGAGCAACGCCTCGGCCTTGGCCGGGTCGCCGCCTTCGACCTCGATATCGAAAACCTTGCCCTGCCGCACGCTGGCGACGCCTTCGATGCCGAACGAGCGAAGTGCGCCTTCGATCGCCTTGCCTTGCGGGTCGAGGATGCCGGCCTTCAGGGTGACGGTGACACGGGCTTTCATGGCTCAATTCCTTGCCGTTCCGGCACACGCCGGAGCCGATGCGCTCAAATAGGAACAGGAACAAAACGGGGGCCTTTCGGCCCCCGGTTAGCATCCTTACCGAATTCATCTCAATCGGCTCAAAAGCGCTCAGTTCAACTCTTCACCAGCACCGGGCCGACGCCGCGCGGCGGCTCGCCCTCATTCATGATGCCGAGCCGCTTGGCGACCTCGGTATAGGCTTCGACCAGCCCTCCCATGTCGCGGCGGAACCGGTCCTTGTCGAGCTTGTCGTTCGACTTTATGTCCCACAGCCGGCACGAATCGGGGCTGATCTCGTCGGCCACCACGATCCGCATCACTTCGTTTTCCCACAGCCGGCCGCATTCCATCTTGAAATCGACCAGGCGGATGCCGACGCCGAGGAACAGGCCGGACAGGAAGTCGTTGACGCGGATGGCCAGCGCCATGATGTCGTCGATCTCCTGCGGGCTCGCCCAGCCGAAGGCAGTGATGTGTTCCTCCGACACCATCGGATCGTTGAGCGCGTCGTTCTTGTAGTAGAATTCGATGATCGAGCGCGGCAGCTGGGTGCCCTCCTCGATGCCGAGGCGCTGCGACAGCGAGCCGGCGGCGACGTTGCGCACGACCACTTCCAACGGAATGATCTCCACCTCGCGGATCAACTGCTCGCGCATGTTAAGTCGGCGGATGAAGTGCGTCGGCACTCCGATATCGTTGAGGTGCTGGAAGACATATTCCGAGATGCGGTTGTTCAGTACACCTTTTCCCTCGATCACCTCGTGCTTTTTGGCGTTGAAGGCGGTGGCATCGTCCTTGAAGTGCTGGATCAGCGTCCCTGGCTCCGGGCCTTCATAGAGGACCTTCGCCTTGCCTTCGTAAATTCGGCGACGGCGGCTCATAGGCGTGTACCGTGTTGTGTGAAAGTCCATCGGATTTGCCGTGGCTCCTCTAGAAACGTTTGTAAATCCGCGGCGGCATGCCCGGAGATAAGAAGCGCGCTTCCCGCGCGGCACCGCTCCGGGTATGGGGTCAACCTAGCCGATCGGTCAGGGCAGCACAATCGCGCTTCATGGGCGTTTCCACTTCGCATTTTCGCCGCAATGGCGGCACCTATGTTGCCTTGACGCTGGTACGCCTATATGCAAGGCGCCGGATATGGAGAGCAACTCGACCGGTCGCAAGTAACGAAGTTAACGAGGGCGGCATGACGACGTTCGACAAGCGCGAAGAAGGCTTCGAGAAGAAATTCGCGCACGACGAGGAATTGCGTTTCAAGGCGATGGCCCGCCGCAACAAGCTGCTCGGGCTATGGGCCGCCGGCCTGCTCGGCAAAGGCGGTCCCGACGCGGACGCCTATGCCAAGGAAGTCGTGCTCGCCGATTTCGAGGAAGCCGGCGACAACGATGTCGTCCGCAAGGTCGTCAAGGACCTCGAGGGCAAGGGCATGACCGAGCAGGATATCCGCGCCAAGATGTCCGAACTGCTGGCCGAAGCGGTCAAGCAGATCCAGATGGGCTGATAGAGCGCCCTCGCAAACTCGGGGGCCCGCAAGTCCGGTTTTGAGATCAATCGGGACCGCCAGTCGGCCCCCGACGCGAATTTTGTGAGTATTTTCATGACGCAAGCCCCCTTCTCCCTCGCCCGGGCGTTACGCGCCGGCCAAACCGTCTTCGCCGGCTGGTGCACCATGGCCTCGCCGCTCGCCGCCGAGACGCTCGGCCGCGACGGTTTTCCGGCGGTCGTGCTCGATGTCCAACATGGGCTCTGGGATACTGCTTCGCTGATCGCCGGCATCAGCGCCCTGCACCATGCCGCCGCCGCGCCGGTGGTGCGGGTGCCGCTCAATGACTTCGCTGCGGTCTCGCGCGCGCTCGATTTCGGCGCTGAGGCGATCATCGCGCCGATGATCAACAGTGCGAGCGATGCCCGCGCCTTCGCCACGGTGGCCAAGTATCCGCCGCTCGGCGAGCGTAGTTGGGGCCCTCAGCGCGCCATGGCGCTGCAGGGCCTCACTGTTACGATCGACTATCTGCGCGAGGCCAATGAGGGCACGCTGACGCTGGCCATGATCGAGACGCCGACCGCGCTCAACAACGTCAACGACATTGCCCAAACCGACGGCATCGATGCCTTGTTCATCGGCCCCTACGATCTCTCCACTTCGCTCTCTGGCGGCACGGCCCAGGACGTGACCGCACCGGAGGTGGAGCGCGCCATCGATCAGATCTGCGCGGCGGCGGCAAAGGCCGGCAAGATCCCTGGCATCTATTGTCGCGACGCCGAGCGCGCACTGGCGATGGCCAAGCGCGGCTTCAAGTTCATGACCATCGGCAGCGACCACGCTTTTCTGCGCGCCGGCATCGCCGCGCAGGTGAAGGCCATCAAGGGCTAGTCCCGCCCTATTTGAGGGTGATGCGGTAGTTGAAATTGCCACCGACGTTCAGCCCTTGCTTCTGCTGACCGTAGCTGGGGTTCGTGCGCACATTGACGTTGATCCCTTCCAGCCGGCATTCGCTGGCGATCGCCGCGCGCAACAGACCGCACTCCTTGCCAGCGCTTTCGTATAACATCCGGCGGGCGCGTTCCTGCGCTTTCACTGCGGCGTCGCTGTCATCGAGGGGCGCCGGCACGAAGAAATTTATGCTGACATTCACCCGCACTTCGCTCTTGAAGGCCGACGGCCGGGGGCCGTGATCGATGATGATCCGCTCGCCGGCACTTGCCGAAGCGGACGCCAGCAGCATCAGGGGGACGGCCAGAATGAGGGGGCGCAACATCGGCTTCTCCTTCGATTGTCACGACGTGACATAGCATCGAGACGTTGCCGGTCGGTTGCAGGCAAAGGCCAATGCGCCGCGCGCGGGTTTACGAATTGGGAACTAAACCGCGCTCGCCTCAGCCGATTATTCTCGCCAATTGCTCCAGCGCTGCCGCCAAATCCCGCTCGACGTCCGGTCCCTGTACTTCCACCACCCGATAGCCGCGCGCGGTCAAATACGTGCGCTTCTCCGCACGGCCCTTGGTCGCCTCGTCGGCTTCTTCCCCTGCCACAAGATCAATGACACATTTGAGCGGGAACGACACGAAATCGGTGATATGCGGACCGACAGGAACCTGGCGCTTGAAGCCGCGCCCGGCAAAGCGGCGGTCATTGGTCAGAGCCCGCCACAAAATACGCTCTGCCTCTGTCGGATTCCTGCGAAGAAGCCGCGCCAGCCCGCGCACCGGCCCGCGTTCGCCCGGCACCCGGCCGGAGCCGTGCTCGGCAATAAGATCGCGCAGGCGCTGCGCCTCCTCGCTGTCGAGCACGCCACCGCGCGCGGGCCCCTTGCGCCCTTGGACGAGCGCGGTGACCACCCCGTGCAGGGTGCGGATGTCCTGCTGGGTCAGCTGCATGCGGCGGAAAATGTTATGCAGGTTGATGGTCATGGTGCCGCGCTTTTCCTCCGGCCGGAAGAACTCGGCCTTTTCCAATTCGCGGTCGAGATCCGCGAAGAATGACGCGAGCTGCTGCTTGGCCGCCGGGGGCGATTTCTCCGGCTGGCTGAACGGCAAATCACCGCCGCCGGCGCGCTTGAACCATTCGTAGGCCACGATCACCACCGCCTGCGCCAGATTGAGCGAGGCGAAAGCAGGGTTGACAGGCAACGTGACGACGGCATCCGCCATCGCCACCTCGTGGTTTTCGAGCCCGATCCGCTCACGCCCGAACACCAGCGCCACGGTCTCGCCTGACGCGACCCGCGGCGCGGCTGCGGCGGCTGCGTGGTCCGCGCCCATCACCGGCTTGGCCTGGTCGTGGACGCGCGCAGTGGTAGCAAGCACGAAGGTGCAGTCGCCGATTGCATCTGCGAGGCTGTCGTAGACCACGGCGGCGGCGAGAATGCGGTCAGCGCCCGAGGCCATCACACGCGCCCGCTCATTGGGCCAGCCCTGCAGCGGCTTGACCACGCGCAGTTTCGACAAACCGAAATTCGCCATGGCGCGGGCGGCCGCCCCGATGTTCTCGCCGAGCTGCGGCTCGACCAGAACGACCACCGGGGCCGGCGTCTCGATCCAGCGTCGGGTCTTGTCGGTACCGGCTCCAGGCATGAGCGTTCTCAGCTGCAAACCGGCGTCGAATGGCCAATCAAACAAAACGTGCAAACAATATTGTTTCGTGTCATAATTGTAAAATATTGTTCCGATTGAAATCTTGGCGATCTGGGAGGACGTCATGGACATATTGGAAACAAGGACCAATTTTCAAAGCCTGTCAGTGAAAGACTTGCTCGAGGCCCGCGATCTTTATCAATACCATCTCCTGCACAAAAAGAACGTCATCGGGACCGCGATCGGCCTTTATCTCATTCGCGACGACGAACCACGACCACCAGACGACCGGTCAGCCGCAGTTCGCGACAACCGCAAATCGCTGCCCAAAGGCGAGCGGCGCTTCGACAACTCCAGCGTCCGCGATTATTCCTGGCCTTGCGTCATCGTCGTCGTCAGAGATTGGCATCCCGCACGGGATTTCGGCGGCGAACACGGAAAGTTCGACGCGCAAGACATGGTACCGAAGACGCTATACCTGCCCGACGGGCGCACTGTGCCAGTCTGCGTGGTCAAAGCCACCCCGGCAGAAGCGGATGGCAGCGACCTGCCGGATTGGCACTGGCCGAACTCGGTCATCGGCGGCGGCTTTCCTTTGCTTGTCGACGTCCAGCAGCAGGAGCGCGTCGCCAGCGTCGGCTGCCTGGTATCGGATGGCCACCTGACCTATGCGCTGACCAATCGCCACGTCTGTGGCTCCGCTGGCGAGCCGGTCTATTCGATCGTCCGCGGCCGACGCGTGTTGATCGGACGCGCCAGCGACAAGCAGTACACGCGCCTGCTGTTTTCCAAGGTCTATCCCGATTACCCCGCCCACCGCTCCTACTTGAACTTGGATGTCGGCTTGATCGCGCTCGACGATCTCAACGATTGGACTTCCGAGGTCTATGGAATCGGCGAGATCGGCGAACTGGCCGACATTAGCGAACAGAACATCACGCTGCGTCTCATCGATGCCGGCGTCATCGCGCATGGCGCCGCCTCGGGCCAGATGAAAGGAACGATCAAAGCGTTATTCTACCGCTACAAATCTGTCGGCGGCTACGACTATATTTCCGACTTCCTGATCGCGCCGACCGACGGACAATCGCAGACCCGTCACGGCGATTCCGGCACGGTCTGGCATTTGACGCCGGACACAGACAATCCCCTGCCTCGCCCGCTCTGCATCGAGTGGGGAGGGCAGACGCTGCTGCACGGCGACACGCCCGGCCAATTTCAGTTCGCGCTGGCGACAAGCCTCAGCAATGTCTGCAAGCTACTCGATGTGGAGCTGGTCCGCGACCACAACACCGGCTTTCAGCCCTATTGGGGGAAAATGGGCCATTACAGCATCGGCACATTTGCCTGCGAGATCGTCCATCCGAAGAAGTTGAATGACTTGTTCAAAGACAACGAGGATCGCGTCAGCTTCGAAAAGACATTTTTGTCGGCCAAGGATGTCTCGGCGGCGCTAAAAGAAGCAAAGGACAACGACGACTTTATCCCGCTCGCCGATGTGCCCGATCTGGTCTGGAAAAACTTCCCGCAAAAGATCGCTGGCGGCCGAGACGATCGCTCAGCCGGAATGGGCCGCTCCACCGGCCCGGAACACCCGACCCATTACGCCGACGTCGATCAGCCACGCGCCGACGGCAAGACGTTGATCCAACTCTGTCTCGAGGATACCGACAATATCGACGTCGATTTCTGGCGCCACTTCTACGACGACACTGGTCGCACCCAGCAACACGAGCGCGGCCTACTGCCCTTCCGCGTCTGGCAATTCTTCGACGCCATGGTCGATTTCGTCGCGGCCGAAGACGTCACGAGCTACCTCTGCGCGGCCGGCCTGCTCGCTCACTACGTCGGCGACGCCTGCCAGCCGCTGCACGGCTCGATGCTGGCCGACGGCTACGCCGACCATGAGACCACCGTCACGGTTCACCACCGCGACGGCACTACGTCTGAGGAGAAGTCGCATCTCGGCGCCGGGGTCCACAGCGCCTATGAGACCAACATGATCGACCGCTTCACGCCCCAGCTTCGCGATGGGCTCGAGGCCGCACTCGCCCAGGTCGATGAGCCGCAGTTGGTTACCACCGGCAAAGAGGCCGCTATCGCGACCATCGAACTCATGAACCGAACCGCCGCGCTCGTTCAGCCCAAAACACTCATCGAGGCCTACATCGAAGCCGGCGGCGTCAAGCGGGTGGCGGTCTACGACGCGCTGTGGGAGAATTTTGGCGACGACACGATTGCGATGATGGCCGACGGCGCGCGCACGCTGGCGATGTTGTGGGAAAGCGCCTGGGTTGCCGGCCAGGGCCCGAAGATCAGCGCCAGCAAGTTGAAGCCTCTGGATAAAAAGGCACTGGCCAAGTTATATCGCAACCCAAATTTCGTGCCGTCGCTCGACATCGACCATATCGGTCCGGTGCTGCGTTAGCAGCCCTCGCCCGCGGCGCGGGCAAGGTCCCCGGCTCCGGGCATGAAATCCTCCGTTGCGCGGGCTCCATAGCGACCTCCCGGCACCGGGAAAGATCGCGAGCGGGGCGGCTTTCGCCAGCCTAGTGCGGATGCTATAGGGCGCGCGCCGACCTCCCGTCAGTCGAATTCCCGGTTGGCGATTGTCCGCGCCGCGAATACTTCATTCGAGGGCCCGAGGGGGAGCCATTCCCCAGCGCCCGCCAATGTTCAGTTTCCGGTCGGCCCAAACAAGCACGGCGACCAGAGGGTTGAAGTATGCCAGATCTCGAAATCATGTGGACAAAGGTTGATGAAGCCCCCGCGCTCGCGACCTATTCCCTGCTGCCGATTGTCAAAGCCTTCGTGGGCGCGGCGGGTGTGTCCGTGACGTTGAAGGACATCTCGCTGGCCGGCCGCATCCTCGCCAGTGTCTCCGACAAGCTGCCCCCGGCGCAACGGCTCAATGACGAACTCGCCGAACTCGGCGCGCTCACGCTGAAGCCCGACGCCAACATCATGAAGCTGCCGAACATTTCCGCCTCGATCCCGCAGCTCAGGGCCGCGATCAAGGAACTGCAAGCCAAGGGCTACGCCGTTCCGGACTATCCGGACAACCCCGCAACGGAAGCCGAGAAGGACATCAAGTCTCGCTACGACAAAGTGTTCGGCAGTGTCGTCAACCCGGTCTTGCGCGAGGGCAATTCCGACCGCCGCGCCGCCGGCGCCGTCAAGCAATACGCCCGCAACAATCCGCACAAGATGGGCGCCTGGAGCAAGGACTCCAAATCGCATGTCGCCCACATGTCGAGCGGCGACTACTTCGGCTCGGAAATCGCGACCACTGTTCCCGCCGCGACCAACGTCCGCATCGAACTGGTCGGCGCTGACGGCACCGTCACGGTGCTGAAGCCCAAGACGCAGATCGCGGCCGGCGAGATCATCGACGCCGCCGTGATGAGCGCCAAGGCGCTGCGCGCCTTCTTCGACCAGCAGATCGAAACCGCCAAGAAGGAAGGCGTGCTGTTCTCACTGCACGTCAAGGCGACCATGATGAAGATCGCCGATCCGATCATTTTCGGTCATGCCGTGTCGGCCTTCTTCTCGGACGTGATCGCAAAGCACGCCGCCACGCTGAAGAAGCTTGGCGTCAATCTCAACAACGGTTTCGGCGATCTCTTGTCGAAGATCGAGACGCTGCCTGAGCCTGAGAAAAAGGCGATCAAGGACGACATCGCGGCCGAATACGCCAAGCGTCCGGCTCTCGCAATGGTGAACTCCGACAAGGGGATCACCGGCCTGCATGTGCCCAGCGACTTCATCATCGACGCGACCATGCCGGCAATGATCCGCGAATCCGGCCGCATGTGGGGACCCGACGGCAAACTGCACGACACCATGGCCGTCATCCCGGATCGCGCTTACGCGCGGCTGTATCAGGCGGTCATCGACGACTGTAAGGCGCACGGCGCCTTCGACCCAAAGACCATGGGCACGGTTCCGAACGTGGGGTTGATGGCACAGAAGGCTGAGGAATACGGTTCGCACGACAAGACGTTCGAGGTTCCCGCAGACGGAACGGTCCGCGTTGTCGCGGACGACGGCAAAGTGCTCTTGGAGCGTCCGGTCGAGACCGGCGACATCTTCCGCATGTGCGAGCTCAAGGACGCGGCGGTGCAGGATTGGGTGAAGCTCGGCGTGCGCCGCGCGCGCCTGACCAATACTCCCGCCGTGTTCTGGCTCGACAAGAACCGCGCGCACGACGCGCAGCTCATCGCCAAGGTCGAGAAGTATCTGAAGGATCACGACACGTCGGGGCTCGACATCCGCATTTTGGCCCCGGTCGAAGCGATGAAATTTTCACTCGAGCGGATACGCAAGGGCCAGGACACAATTTCCGTCACCGGCAACATTCTGCGTGATTATCTGACCGACCTGTTTCCGATCATGGAGCTCGGCACTTCGTCCAAGATGTTGTCGATCGTTCCGCTGTTGGCGGGCGGCGGTATGTTCGAGACCGGCGCCGGCGGCTCGGCGCCAAAGCACGTTGAGCAGTTCCAGCAGGAGGGCTATCTGCGCTGGGATTCGCTCGGCGAGTTCCTTGCGCTGGGCGCGTCGCTCGAGCATTTGGGCCATACCTACAAGAACGCCAAGGCTCTGGTTCTCGCCGAAACGCTCGACACGGCGATCGGCAAGTTCCTCGAGAACAACCGCAATCCTGCGCGCAAGCTCGGCCAAATCGACAACCGGGGAAGTCATTTCTACCTCGCCCTGTATTGGGCCGAGGCGCTGGCCGCGCAGACCAAAGACGCGGGACTGCAAGCCCGCTTCAAACCGCTGGCCGAGACGCTGGCCAGAAACGAGGCCAAGATCAATGCCGAACTGATCGGCGCGCAAGGCAAGCCGGCCGACATCGGCGGTTACTACATGCCAGATTCTACCAAAGCAACGGCCGCAATGCGACCGAGTGCGACGTTGAACGCCGCGATCGCCGCGCTCTGACGCTGCTTTTGCGGCAAGAGAGTCAATGCTATAGAACTCGCCGCGGCTGCGGGCGCGGCGTCTTCAACGAACGCGCGCCGAATTTTCCGTCAGCCCGACGACCGTTGCCGACGCCCGTTCTCAAAGGTGACTCTTTAAAATGGCGAAGATCAAGGTGAAGAATCCCGTCGTCGAAATGGACGGCGATGAAATGACCCGCATCATCTGGCAGCTCATTAAGGACAAGCTTATCCATCCTTACCTCGATATCGATCTCCTTTATTACGACCTCAGCGTCGAAAAGCGCGACGAGACCGACGACCAGATCACCATCGACGCGGCCAACAAGATCAAGGAGGTCGGCGTCGGCATCAAATGCGCCACCATCACCCCCGACGAAGGCCGGGTGAAGGAATTCAACCTCAAGAAGATGTGGCGCTCGCCCAACGGCACCATCCGCAACATCATCGGTGGCGTGATCTTCCGCGAGCCGATCATCTGCAAGAACGTGCCGCGCCTGGTGCCGGGCTGGACGCAGCCGATCATCATCGGCCGCCACGCCTACGGCGACCAGTACCGCGCGACCGACATCAAGGTGCCCAAGGGCGCCAAGCTCACCATGAGCTACGTCACGCCCGACGGCCAGAAGATCGAGCACGAGGTGTTCGAGTTCCCCGGCGCCGGCATCGCCATGTCGATGTACAACCTCGACAACTCGATCCGCGACTTTGCCATGGCCTCGTTCAACTACGCCCTGTCACGCGGCTATCCGGTGTACCTATCGACCAAGAACACCATTCTCAAGGTTTATGACGGGCGCTTCAAGGACATCTTCCAGGAAGTGTTCGACAGGCAGTTCAAGGCCGAGTTCGAGAAGAAGAAGCTGACCTACGAGCACCGCCTGATCGACGACATGGTGGCAGCGGCGATGAAGTGGTCAGGCGGCTACGTCTGGGCCTGCAAGAACTACGACGGCGACGTGCAGTCGGACGTGGTGGCGCAAGGCTTCGGCTCGCTCGGGCTGATGACCTCTGTGCTGATGACACCGGACGGCAAAACCGTGGAATCGGAAGCCGCCCACGGCACGGTGACCCGTCATTACCGCCAGCACCAGAAGGGGCAGGAGACCTCGACCAATTCGATCGCCTCGATCTTCGCCTGGAGCCGTGGCCTCGCGCACCGCGCGAAGCTCGACAACAACGCCGCGCTCGCCAAGTTCGCGGCGACGCTGGAGAAGGTGTGCGTCGACACGGTCGAAGCTGGCTTCATGACCAAGGACTTGGCGCTCTTGATCGGTCCCGATCAGAAGTGGCTCTCGACCACCGGCTTCCTCGACAAGGTCGACGAGAACCTGAAGAAGACAATGGCGTGATCCCTCCCCTTTAAAGAGATTGTCCGCGAGCGTCAGCGGGCAAGTCGGACGGGGTCAATTGCCTCATCGGTCCCCCGCCCGGTCGGCTCCACCGACTACCCTCCCCCGCAATCGCGGGAGGGAAAGAGAAAACTACTTCTCCTCCACCGCGCTTTCGATCTCCTCCGTCACGATGTCGCCCTTCGGCGTCACCGTTTCGCGGCTCAGTCGGCTCTCAACCACCTCGTTGATGCGCTCGGCGATGCGCGGGTCGCGCTCCATCAACGCGTGCAGATCCTGGGCGTCGAGCACCAGTAGATTGGTGCGGGTGAGTGCGGTGGCGGTGGCCGAGCGGCGCGCCTTGCGCAGCACCGCCACCTCGCCGAAGAACTGACCGGGGCCGAGCCGCAGCCGCTCGTGTTTGAGGGCCACCTCCACCTCGCCTGCGGCGATGAAATACATGGAATGCGCCGGATCGCCGGCGTGCACGATCACCTGCCCCGGCTCCACCACGCGCGCCCGCAGCAACCCCATGATGTCGGAAATTTCGGCGGCATCGAGCTCTGCGAACAGCGGCACGCGCGCGATCATGCTCCACGTGACAACGAATTGCCGACGATGGATCTCATCGGCGAAGGCGGTGGCGATGATGCCAACTGGCAGCGCGATCATGATTACGCTGGCGAAGATGGTGCCGCTGGCGATGAGCTTGCCGAGCGCCGTCACCGGCACGACATCGCCATAGCCGATGGTGCCGAGCGTGACGATCGCCCACCACAGCGCGTCCGGAATGGTGCCGAGCTCGTCGGACTGCACCTTGCCTTCGGCGAGATGCATGAGCGTGGCAGAAACGAGCGCGGTGCCGAGCGCGATCACTAAGCACCCGAACAGCGCGCGCCGCTCGCGGTAAAGCACGTCGAGCAGTGAGCGCATGGCCGGCGAATAGCGCGTGATCTTGAAGAAACGCACGATGCGGAACACCTGCAGCACGCGCAGATCGTCGGGCAATAGCGGTGAAAACCAGAACGGCAAAACGGCGATCAGGTCGACGAGGCCGGCGGGGCTCAGGACGTATTTGAGCCGCGCCCGGGTTGGCGAGAGATGCCGGTTGGGCCCGTGCTCGACCGCACACCAGATGCGCAGGAAATATTCGATCGAGAACACGACCAGCGAGAAATATTCGATGCTCGCGAAGATCGGCCGGTCGGCCCGGCGCAGGCTCGGCACCAACTCGAGCACGACCGCGACGAGATTGATGAGGATGAGAGTCACCAGCGAGCGGTCGACGATCACGCTGATGCCGTCGCCGACCGGCCCCTGTTCCAGGACCTGGTAGACGCGCCGGCGCAGATCCTTGATCGTGTCGCGTGCCATCGCAGTGGGCACTCCGTTGGAATCGCGAGCGATATTAGACCATTCCGCGAGCGCGACCGGCTTTGCGGTGGGTCAATGGCGGCAGGCCTCGCCGCCTGACTTGCCGGCGGCAGCGGGACCTCGGCAACCGGCGGCTTCGGGGTTCAGCCCCCCAACGCCAATTCCACCGCCTTCAAGGCATCCTCGGCCTTGGCCCCGTCGGGGCCGCCGGCCTGGGCCATGTCGGGCTTTCCGCCCCCGCCCTTGCCGCCCAAAACCTCAGAGGCTTTGCGCACCAAATCTACGGCTGAAAACCGAGCGGTAAGATCGGACGTGACACCGACGACGATACTGGCCTTGCCGTCTTCGCTGGTGGCGACCAATGCAACAACGCCTGACCCAAGCTGCTTCTTGCCTTCGTCGGCAAGGCCCTTGAGTTCCTTGACGTCGATGCCGCTGACCGCGCGCGCCAGCAGCTTGATGTCACCCACGGTGCGCACGCCGTCGGCCGCCGCCGCCGCCTTGCCGACTCCAGCCCCGCCACCCATGGCGAGCTTCTTGCGGGCATCGGAGAGATCGCGCTCGAGCTTCTTGCGCTCCTCGAGCAGGGCTGCGATGCGCGCCGGGATGTCGTCGGGCGAGGCCTTCAGCTCCGCAGCCGCGGTCTTGACGAGTTGGATCTGGTGGTTGGCGGCCTGGCGCGCCGCTTTGCCGGTCAGCGCCTCGATGCGGCGCACGCCGGCGGCGACGCCACTGTCGCCCACCACCGAGATCAGACCGATGTCGCCGGTGCGCTTGACGTGCGTGCCGCCGCACAATTCCACTGACCAGCCAAGCGCATTGCCCAAAGAACCTGAGGAGGGTTCGCCCATCGCCACCACGCGCACCTCGTCGCCGTATTTCTCGCCGAACAGGGCGCGCGCGCCCGACGCAATGGCGTCGTCCTGCGCCATCAGCCGCGTGGTGACGGCCGCGTTCTGCTGCACGATGTCGTTGGCGATGTCTTCGACGCGCGCGAGTTCCTCGGCGCTGATCGGCTTCGGGTGAGAAATATCGAAGCGCAGACGGTCCGGCGCAACCAGCGAGCCCTTCTGCGCCACGTGATCGCCCAGCACCTGGCGCAGCGCCTCGTGCAGGAGATGCGTCGCCGAATGGTTCTGCCGGATGGCCGATCGCCGCGCGTGGTCGACTTCCAGAAGCAACGGGTCGCCGATCTTGACCGTGCCCTCTTCCAATTTGACCATGTGGGCGAACAGGTCACCCGCTTCCTTCTGCGTGTCGGTGACGGTGACGCGCACACCTTCGCGCCGCATCTCGCCGCGGTCGCCAACCTGGCCGCCGCTCTCGCCGTAGAACGGTGTCTGGTTGACGAGGATGGCGCCCGTCTCGCCAGCTTTCAACTCGTCCACGGATTTGCCGTCGCGCACCAAACCGGTGACCACGCCTTCGGCGCTCTCGGTCTCGTAGCCGAGGAACTCGGTCGCGCCCAGCTTCTCGCGCAGCGGAAACCACACGGCTTCCTGCGCCGCTTCGCCCGAGCCAGACCAGGAGGCGCGCGCCTTCTCGCGCTGGCGCTCCATGGCGTCGGTAAAGGCGGCGAGATCGACGCCGATGCCGCGCGCGCGCAGCGCATCCTGCGTCAGGTCGAGCGGAAAGCCATAGGTGTCGTAGAGCGTGAAGGCGGTGTCGCCGTCAAACATGTCGCCCCGCTTGAGGCTGCCGCTCCTTTCGTCGAGAAGCGCCAGGCCTCGTATCAGCATGGCGCGGAAGCGGGTTTCCTCCAGCTTCAGCGTTTCAGTGATCAGCGCCTCGGCGCGGATGAGTTCGGGATAGGCCCGCCCCATTTCGCGGGCGAGCGCCGGCACCAGCTTGAACATCAGCGGCTCTTTCGCGCCAAGCAGTTCGGCGTGGCGCATGGCGCGTCGCATGATGCGGCGAAGCACGTAGCCGCGGCCCTCGTTCGATGGCAGCACGCCGTCGGCGATGAGGAACGCGGAGGCGCGCAAATGATCGGCGATGACCCGGTGCGACGCCTTCTGCGGGCCCTCGGCGTCGACGCCGGTCAGCTCCGCGATGGCGCGAATCAGGGTCGCGAACAGGTCGATCGCATAGTTGTCGTGGGTGCCCTGCAGCACGGCGGCGATGCGCTCGAGCCCCATACCGGTGTCGATCGACGGCCGCGGCAGGTCGAGCCGGCGGCCGTCGGCCATCTGCTCGTACTGCATGAAGACGAGATTCCAGATCTCGATGAAGCGGTCGCCGTCCTGCTCGGGCGAGCCGGGCGGGCCGCCGGGGATGTGCTCACCGTGATCGTAGAAGATTTCCGCGCAGGGCCCACAGGGGCCGGTCTCGCCCATGGACCAGAAATTATCGGCGCCGGCGATGCGCAGGATCTTGCCGTCGGGGAGCCCGGCGATTTTCTTCCACAGATTGAAGGCGTCGTCGTCGTCGATATAGACGGTGGCGAGCAGGCGCTCCCTGGGCAGGCCGTATTCCTTGGTGATCAGGTTCCACGCCAGCTCGATGGCGTGCTCCTTGAAGTAGTCGCCGAACGAGAAGTTGCCGAGCATCTCGAAGAAGGTGTGGTGGCGCGCGGTGTAGCCGACGTTGTCGAGGTCGTTGTGCTTGCCGCCGGCGCGTACGCATTTTTGCGCGGTCACCGCCCGGTTATAGGGCCGGGTTTCCAGGCCGGTGAACACGTTCTTGAACTGCACCATGCCAGCGTTGGTGAACATCAGCGTCGGGTCGTTGCGCGGCACCAGCGGCGACGACGCCACGACGGCGTGGTCGTTGCGCGCGAAGAAGTCGAGAAAGCTCTTACGGATGTCGTTGACGCCACTCATGAAACCACGCCGCTTGTCGCCCCTTGTCGCCGCCCGCCGCCCGCCGCCCGCCGCCCCGGCGGGTTCGCGCGGGGATGGCACCGGGACCGTTAAATGCCCATCCGGCTTGACGTTTTGTCCGGTTGCTATTTAGCGACGGGGGGTCAAGGAGTCCAGGAAGAGGGGCTTTCTTCTCCCCGTCTGCGGGGGAGAGCGCGGCGAGGCGCCGGAGTGCCGAGTGAGATAAGGGGGCTAGCTGCAAGGTAGAAACCTGCGGATACACCCCCCTCGCCCGGCCGCCTGACGGCGGCCGACCTCTCCCGGCACGCGGGGAAAGGGAATGCGAGATCGCCGCTCGCCTCTGCTATCTCACACACCCCCAACACGCTTCGCCCCCGTCCTCGGTGGCGGCCACTTTACGCAGCCGGGTGCCGACGGGGGCGATACGCTTAGACCTTAAGCTTTTAGAACTTGAGCTCTTCAGAACTGGTGCGGCGGAATACTGGCGCCGCCGCCACGCCTTACAACTTTTTTGTCCTATGCCTCCGCGACCTCCTCGCCGTCGTCGTCCTCGGCGGTCTCGCCGCTCATGATCGCTTCTTCGATCAGGCCGGAATTCTGGCGCACCGCCGCCTCGATCTTGGCGGCGACGTCGGGGTTAGCCTTAAGGAACTGCTTGGCGTTCTCGCGGCCCTGGCCGATACGCTGGCTGTCGCAGGAGAACCAAGCGCCCGACTTCTCCACCACGCCGGCCTTGACGCCGAGATCGATCAACTCGCCCAGCTTGGAGACTCCCTCGCCGTACATGATGTCGAACTCGACCTGCTTGAACGGCGGCGCCAGCTTGTTCTTGACCACCTTGACGCGGGTCTGGTTGCCGACCACCTCGTCGCGGTCCTTGATGGCGCCGATGCGGCGGATGTCGAGGCGCACGGAAGCGTAGAACTTGAGCGCGTTGCCGCCCGAGGTGACCTCCGGCGAGCCGTACATCACGCCGATCTTCATGCGGATCTGGTTGATGAAAACCACCATGGTGCGCGAGCGCGAGATCGACGAGGTCAGCTTGCGCAGCGCCTGGCTCATCAGCCTCGCCTGGCTGCCTGGCTGCACGTCGCCCATCTCGCCTTCGAGCTCGGAGCGCGGCACCAGCGCGGCAACCGAATCCACTACCAGCACGTCAATGGCGCCGGAGCGCACCAGCGTATCGGCGATTTCCAGCGCCTGCTCGCCGGTGTCCGGCTGCGAGATCAGGAGATCATCGGTGTTCACGCCGAGCTTCCTGGCATAGACCGGGTCGAGCGCATGCTCGGCGTCGATGAAGGCGCAGATGCCGCCCTTCTTCTGGGCTTCGGCGATGGTGTGCAGCGCCAGCGTGGTCTTGCCGGAGGATTCCGGCCCGTAGATTTCCACCACCCGGCCGCGCGGCAGGCCGCCGATGCCGAGCGCGATGTCGAGCCCGAGCGAGCCCGTGGATATCGCTTCAACATCCATGCTCTTGTCGTTCTTGCCGAGCTTCATGATCGAGCCCTTGCCAAACTGGCGCTCAATCTGGGAGAGCGCGGCGCTAAGGGCTTTCGACTTGTCCATGGACGATCCTTCGACGACACGCAAAGCTGGCTGACTCATCGTTCGCGCTCCTTATGGCCGTGATTCCCCTCCCCGACAACGCGGCCCTTCGGCCCGCCCGCCGGAATCGACTGTAGGAGCAATGTACCCTATTTGTTCCAAGTTCGCAATATGTTCTTTTCGAGGGGTGGGTACTGGCCTTTGGTCCGATTCATGAGGCCCCGGCTTCGACCTTTGAAGGCCAAAACGAACCGAAGGTCCGCCGGTTGTACTTCAGTTGCAGCTCGCCCATGATTCCCTCGGGGTTGAGGGGAACAATATGCGCCGGACATTCATGGCCTTGCTGTACGGCCTGCCGTTGGCCGCCTGTGCGACCATTGTGAAGGGAACGACCCAGATCGTGGCGGTATCGACCCCTGGCGTTCAGGGGGCCACCTGCACCCTCTCTTCGCCCGCCATCGGCACCCACACCATCATCACGCCGGGGACAACGACACTCGAAAAAAGCAAGGACGACATCAACGTCCGCTGCACAAAAAAATGTTACGCGGACGGCGCCGGCGTCATCTCCTCGAATTTGCAAGCCGTGACAGCCGGAAACATCATCCTTGGCGGCGTTGTCGGACTGGGAATTGATGCTGCGCCTGGAGCGATGAACCAATACACGCCGGAAATACAGGTCGTCATGACCCCGACCCGCGGGTGAAGCGCTCCCTGCTCGATCAAGCAAGCGTCGTCGAAAAAAGTAGGCGTTGAACCGCCCTTACCACGGCCCAAACAAATAACTCACGCCCACGCGCACGGCCTGTTCCGTAACGGCGTGATCGTTGGTGTAGCCGGTCCAGAACGCGCCGGCCGCGGTGCCGGTCGTGTCCGAGACAGTGCCGAAATCAGTATAGCGATATTCCACGCGGCCGATCCAATGGGAGTCGAAGGCATATTCCACCCCGCCGCCGACGGTATAGCCGGCCTTGATCCGCCGGAACGATTCCGAAAACTCCGCTGCGCCTATCGTCTGCGTGTAGGCCGTCTCGATGTCGGCAAAGACGATGCCGCCGGTCGCGTAGATGAGCGCGTTCTTCCAAGCGTAACCGACGCGCCCGCGGATCGATGCCTGCCAGAAGATCTGGGTGCTGAAGCTGTGGGGCTGCGGGAAGCACGTGCCGGGCGCCGCGTTGCCGACGCCGGCGTCCTGCACGAGGCAAGTGTCGGTCGTCTTCAGTGTCGTGGCTTCGATGTCGGCCTCGGGGCCGAACACGAAGTCGCCAGCCTGCCAATTGTAGCCGATGTGGCCGCCGCCGATGAAGCTGGTGGCGTTTTCCGTTGCGCTGCCGGTCTGCGGCGGCGTGACGGACGAGGTTTCCGTCAGTCTGTCGCGCGTCCAGGCGGCGCCAACCTGCCCGCCGACGTAAAGGCCGGCCCAGAGCGGCGCGGGGTCGGGCACCATCGGCGGCGCCTTCACGGGCAAATCCGCGGCGAAGACGGGCGTTGCAATCAGCGCGGCGATGACGGCGAGAGCGCTGCGCGTCTTGTCCAGGGTAGGCATAAATCCACCTCCGAGAGGACCAGTTTTTCCAGCATAGAATATTCTACCGAAAAAATGTGTGCTCTTCCTGCCACAACCCCCCGTATACAGCGCGCAATGGTAGTATATTGATGGGATGCCCCGGCCGTTGATACATCGGCCGCGGGCGGCCCGCCCGCTCCGTTGATACCCAATTGGCCGGCATTCTTATGGTCGTCCCGGGAACGATTACCCTTCATTACACATTGTTACAGCGCCAGCGGTAAGCCGCTATGGCGCGGCCGCGCCGCCGACACCCGAGCAATCGGAACAACAGGTTCCGTACCGCCGAATTCAGGGAGCGCCGCGGAGGTGTCCGACCACAAGACCAAACCGGCAACCGACCCCGCACGGGTCTGCGAACGCTGTGGAACGGATTTGGAGGCCGCCCTCCGCCTGCCCGCACGGATCGGGCAGCCAGCCTACGACATCTTTCGCTGCGTCGCCTGCGGTCTGGTCGACTGGGTGGCGCAGGGCCCCGGAACACAGTCATAGGCCGCCGCGGCGCGGCGGGTCTGCGACAGCGGCAATCCAGCACTGCGCGAGGACCGGGACGAATACGGCGCGCGTGGTGTTTTTTCACGATGCGTACTCGGATCAACAGCCGCGGCAAGCGCGGGCGACGCGGCCGACACATGGAGTGCGCCGTCTGCGGCGGGGAACTGAACGTCCTCGTCGAAATTCCATCGCACGGGCGGCCCTACGAGCAGGATCACCCCTCGACCAGGTATTTCCATTGCGCGCGCTGCGCCCAGATTCAGATCGTCGACGAGTGACCCAAGCTGCGGCTGCAGGCCGAATTTGCAGCTATCTCGTGTATTTTCGCCATAATCCTTAAAATTGCGTACGGCGGCATGAACAAATTTTTATCGGTCCTTTGCGATGCTCGTTTCGAACAGAGCGGCCACGACGGCGTGGACGCAGAGAAACGATGGCAGCACCCGAATCCAACCCGCCCCTGCGAGATTGCGTGGCTTGTGGCGGCCCGGCGAAAATGGTCGCCACCCTGCCT
Organism: uncultured Pseudomonadota bacterium; assembly: GCA_963732895.1. Taxonomy (GTDB): domain Bacteria; phylum Pseudomonadota; class Alphaproteobacteria; order Rhizobiales; family Xanthobacteraceae; genus Pseudolabrys. The sequence continues at coordinate 514,132 of CAVTBG010000006.1, forward strand.
CCTGTCCGGGGCACGCCATCGCTGGCCATTTTCCGCTGCGCGCTCTGCGCCGCTGTCGATTGGATGACGCCGCAGCAATTGCCGATCAGGAGCGCCCGTGCCCGCGTGAAGAATTCCAGGGAGTTCGCGCCGATTCGGTGCGAACCGCCCGCCCGCCTAAAATTTTCGGTTGAGGCGTAGCGCTGCCCAGCCGGCCCTCATCGTTAGCCGATAGTTAACTCTGTTCTCACTGGCCTTGCGTAAAAGTCCTAAGAGTGCGCGCCATGAACCACATGCTGTTTGCTGGCCTCTGTGCCATCGCGGTCCTGGGATGCCAGTGGCTCCTCGGCTACCTCCTGGCGCGCGCCGAAATCGATATGTAGCGGGCGCGCAAGGACCGCCCCCGCCCTCACCCACCCACGAGATCGGCACGAGCGCCAACTACGGGAAGCTCCTTAGTTGCCGGAAAACCGGCGCAACCGCTTAACTGGCCCATGCTTGAATCCGCTTCGCCCTCCTGCCCGGCCTGCGCCCTCCCCATGGACCTGGCCCGCGTGATGCCCGCCGTCGCCGGCCACCCCGAGCTGCGCAGCTATAAATGCCCTGACTGCGGCGAGGTCATCACCACCGAGGCTCCCTCGTCCTCGCAAGAGCCTTAACGGCGCCTGCCGGCACCCGGAGCGGCCGGCCCCGCCCCAGAAAGGGGTTTCGAAGCGCGCGCCACGCGCCTAATATGCCTGTCCAAGAATATATCAAAGCGCGAGGGCGCAATGGACCGTACGGTCGCTCGATTAAATGTCGAGCATTTCCGCCGGCTGCTGGCCAAGGAGACCGACGAGTTGCGGCGCCAGATCCTGCAGCGCCTGCTGGCTGAGGAAGAGGCAAAAATCTCCGATCCAGGGCCCAGTGAACGCAAGCGCCGGGCGTATTGAACGGCCCGCTTCTATCCCGACCTTTTCCGTCATTCCTCCGCAGCCGCCCCGTCGAACAGGTCTCGCCCGTGCCATTCGCGCCAGTGGGTCGGATGTACGTCGAGCCGCTCGCGCGTGCCGGCGCTCATCCAGCCGCCCGTGATCCGCCGGCACGGAAATACCAGCGCATGAGCGCCTCCGGTGTCGATGACAGCGAGTTCGAGATCGCGGTCGAACGGTGCAGTCGAGATCTCCAGCCACATGTTCATAGAGTCGTGCGGCCTTATTGTCCTGGCATTGAGATAGATCACATTCGCGGAACGAGACTGCAGCCGCTCGACCACCATTTGTTTTGATTTGAATCAAAGCGAGCCGGCGCCGCGCGCACATCAAATACCGTCAAATAACAATGAGATCACGGCGTGCCGCCCCTGCCGCTTCTCCCATCGTCCCCCATTGCCCCGTCTGTGGCGTCGCCATGGAGGCCATCAAGTCACGGGAAGATTTGAAGAAATTCAACGCCTTTCGGTGCATGAGCTGCCACACGACCATCGCGGAAGTCGCCCCCGCCGGCACCGCGCGCACCGGACAAGCGCGGGCAGGCACACTAGTCCGCCGCAAGTTCGGTGGAAAACTGCCGGCGCGGCAGCGCCCAAAGTGAGGCGCGGGCGCACCCGACACAAATCATTTTGTTCCCGGAACCGAACGTGACGTTGCGCGTTACGCCGTCGCCGGTTGCCGCCGGGCATCTGCGGCCAACCAGGAACTCGCAAGGGGGAGCCCTATGAAGTCGCCTATCATCAAGCGCTCAGTCGTCATCCACGGCCACAAGACCAGCGTAAGCCTGGAGCAGCCGTTCTGGGACGCGTTCCGCGATCTCGCCGATGGCGAACGCATCAGTACGTCGGCCCTGCTGCGCAAGGTCGACGCCGAACGCAGCCATGCCAATCTGTCGTCGGCGATCCGCGTCTTCGTGCTGCGCCGTATGCGCGAGATGGCAGATGCCCGGCCGCCGCAACACGACAGCGAGCGCGCCCGCCCCGAGTGGTGGTCGCCGCCGTCCCTGAACACGACGATCTGACTTTCAGGGGTTCGCTATGCGTGAAGTGCGCCGCCGCGGCGGCCGCGCGCTTCAGGTCATGGCAATGAACTTGACAGTGGACTTGGCAAGCGGGTTTGACCTCGCTAGCGTCCTGGACCGTCAGAATCCGGAAGGCGCCGCATGGCCGAGTCCCTCTACGCCGCGCCGCCCGCGCCTGTCGCCTCGCCGCTACGGCCCGCATATCTTATGGTCGCCGTGGCGGGCTTGGCCGCGATGATCGCGGCGATCGTCGGCTCCAGCCTTTGGTTCCTCGACTTCGTGCACGTGATGAGTGGCGCGCTGTGGACCGGCATCGATCTGTTCATGGGCTTCGTCGTCGGCCCGGTGATGCGCCGGGTTTCGCTCGACACTCGCCGCGCGATGATTGCCGGCCTGATGCCGCGCACGTTGGTCCTGATGCCGACCATCTCCACCATGACCACCACCGCAGGCTGGTTCCTAGCGGCAAGGCTCGGCTTTCTTAATCTCGGCTATCCGGAATTCGGGTGGGTGATCGCCGCGCTCGCCATCGTCACCGTGCTAACGGTACAGGGCCTCGGCTATCTGCTGCCGATGAACATCAAGCTCTTTTTCGAGATCCAGAAGCCGTCGCCCGATCACGCCAAGCTGGCGCGCTGGATGAAGACTTACGTGCGCGTGGTGGCGGTGCAGGGCTGCATGCAGGTCGCCATCATTGTCGTAATGGCGCGCTTCGCCACCGGGTTTTGAACGGCGGCTGCCTTCCGCCGGGTGCAAATACAAACCGAGGCCCTTGCGGGCCCCGGCCTCGTCTTGAATTCGATTGTCGGAGGACGCGTCACTCGCCTTCGGGGATCGCGTTGTCGTGGACGTACGAGATCACCTTGAGGGCGTCGTCGGCAGCCTGGGTGAAGCCGGAGACGCTGGTGCCCGTGTACGCGGTGCTGTTGAACAGCGTGTCATAGACATTGACCACGGTCGGCACATAGCTGCCGTCCGGCTGTTTGACCAGTACGTTGACCGTCACGTCGGCGTAGATGCTCTGGCGATCGTAGCTGTAGGTCGAATAGTCGACATATGTCGCGCCGGTTGTATCGGTCAACGAGCCGGTGATGCCCAGGATCGTGTTCATGTCCACGACCTTGTCGATCGTCAGCGTGCTGGTCTTGTCGGAGGCCGCCGCCAGGAACGACGCCGCCGAGACGAAGTCCGTCGAGGTCTTCGTGCCGTCCACAAGGTACTGAATGTTGCTCGCGAATTTGGATGTGTCCGTCACGCCGGTAATGGTGCCGGTGTTGAGCAACTCGACATAGAGCGCCAAATTCTCCAGCGGAGCGTCGATCGTTTTGGTCACACCGTCGGTGGTGAGCAACAACCGGCCGCTGGCGTCGAGAGTCACCGAGTTGGCCGCGTTGATAGCCGCCAGAGCCTCCTCATAACGCGTGCTCAGCACGGTCAGCGGCGAACGGCCGACGTTGAGCCGTCCCAGTTCGACTGCGATAGCCAGATCGGGATTGATCAGGTTGCCCTCGACATCAAGCGGCAGCACGTTGCCGTCCTTGTCGACCGGCTGCACCACCCAAGTGCCGTCCGCCAGTTGCTTCAGAATCGGAACGCCGTTGGCGTCACGCAAGAGCACGTACATGTCGCCATAGACGTCACCCTTCTTGGTGCCGGAGGCTACGTTACCGCGGCCTGGCTTGCTGTCACGGCCGGACGTTCCGGCCCAGGCCGGACGATCGGACTCTTCTTCCTCTGTCGCCTTGATTGTGGACTTGCCGGACTTCTTGCCGCTGGCAGTCGAACCCTTCTTCGCCGTGCTGGCCGAGCCCTTCTTGCCGCCCTTGCTCGACGAACCGTGGTCTTCGCTGGTCGCCGACGAATGTTCGGTCGTCGAACCGGATTCCATTTCGTGGAAAACGTCGCGGAGGGACTGGCTGCCGCCGCCGCCACGGCCCATGCCCTGACCACCACGCTGGCCGCCCTTGCTACCGTGATCGCTGTCGGAGTGCTCGGTCCCGCTATGGCTCGAGCCGCCGCTATGCTTCTGCGCGTACACCGGTGTCAGGCTGATTGTGAGCGCTGCGGCAACGATGGCGACCGAAGCCACCACCGGCCATCGCTTTATCTCATTTGTTCGCATTGGAAACTCCTCTCCGTCGCATGTGAGAGGACCAAACCACATGGCAACGACTGTGCTTTGACTTCCGTCAAACAAAATGTCGAAGATGCGACGCGCGACAAGATTTTCTACGTGAAATTCAACTCTGGGTTGGCTTCGCGCTTATTGCCCCGCGAATTGGTGCAGAACACCAAGCCGAAACAGATCGTCTTTCGGGCGAAACTGTTCGACCTCGCTGCTCGGAGGCGTGACCATTTCGATCTGCGGGTAACTGGTGTGGGTGTAATCCAACCGGACGATGAAATTGTCCGCCACCGGAAACTCCATGCCGCCACCGAACCGCAAACCGGTCTCGTCGTAGTGCGACGATAGACTGTTATTGCCACGTGAAAAATCGACGTTGAAACGGGTCTGCACCACGCCGACGCGGGCGTATAACAGCGCGGTGTTGTTCACCACGTAGCCGCCGCGCAGGCTGGCGCCGTAGCTCCACTGCTTCTCAAACGCGAAGCTGCGGCCCCCGCCTACGCGCTCCTGATTGCTCTGCACCTTGCCGAGCTCGGCCTCTAGCTCGCCGCCGACATAGAAGTTGCCGAATTGCGCGCCGTAACCGCCGAACACACCGCCGGTGTAGCCGAGGTCGCCGAAATTGGCCGTTCGCGTGGTGCCAGCATCGCGCGGGCCCGTCATCCAAGTCGACAGCGCGTCTTGGCCGACCTGGCCGCCTACGTACAAGCCCTGATAGCTGATGTCGGCCGAGGTCATCGCTCCCGGCACGCCGCCGAATGTGTAGACCAGCCCGAACGAGTTAAGCACCTCGTCGTTGGTGAAATTGTCCGGCGTCCCGGTCGCCGGCGGCGCGATGCAGCAGTCGATGTTATAGCTATTGAAGGCCGAATAGGTGTGCTCGATGCGCACCGCCAGGTTGCCGGTGATCGGCGCGGTGGCGCCGACGCCGACGCGGATGCCGGGCTCGGTTCGGCGGTCATTGGTGCCGCGGTTGTTGAGCTGATAGTCGGTGTTGAATTGCGCCGCCACCACACCGGCCTTGCCGTAGAGCATGGTCCCGCCGGCGAAGGTGCGACCAATCACGCCGGACAAGCCGTATTCCCAATCACGCTCGACCGAATAGACCCGCTCGTTCGGCACGTGCTCGTGATCCCAGCCTCCCGTCGACTTTCCCACGTCGGCTTCGAGTGCAAGGTACCAGTTGCCTAGATAAACGCCGTAGCCGCCGAACACACTGCTGGCCCAGGTCTCGTCGCCGAAGTCGGCCTGCAGCGTGCCGGTACTGCCGCGCGAACCCAGCAGTTTGGTCTCGAGATTGCCGACGCCCGTCTGAAGGCCGACAAAGAAACGGCCCTGCGCGTCGAGCGGTACCTCAGGCTTCTTGAAGTCTTCGGCCTTGTAGGCCGGCTCCTGCGCCAGGCCGGCGGTGACCATGGCACGCGAGTCGATGTAGCTATAATCCGGGTCCGAGGAGTCCCGCGTCGTGCGCGAAATGTCGGCCCCGATATAGAAATTTGGCGTCACGTAGTTGCGAATGCCGATGCCGTAGGACTGCACCTGATCGGTGCGCGAAATCCCGTCGAATTTGTCGAGCGCGTAAGACGCGCGGCCCTCCACCCGCAGGTCCGGCCGGATCCAGTGTTGGACACTGACGCTTCCCTCTGTCTGCACGTAGCCGGAAGCGCCTTGGACGTCGGTCTCCTGGATCGTGCGCTCTAACTTGGCAAAGATCGTGGTGCCGGGGAGCCCGGTCCACCTCACTTGCCCGCCAAAATCCGGCACAAATACAGTGCCAAAACGCGGATCATCGTAGCGTTGGTAGATACCGCCGGCATAGACCTCTCCGTCGAGGGTCCCGCTCACCCGATGATGCAGGCCGGCCGAGAAGCGCACGCCATTGGAATCTTTCTGATAGCCATAATCGTCCATTGGCAGTCGATAGTCGCGGCTATCGAAGGTAAACATGCCGAACACTTCGTTCGACTTGTCGAGCCAGTGGCCAACCCGGGTGCCGACCGCAACCATGTCGCGGTCGCGGTCCTCATTGTTAATCGTGCCGCCCCCGATTGCGGCAACATTGTCGTAGTCGAAATGATCGAAGGTACCGCCGACGCGCACCGAGTTCTTCTCGTCGAGTTTGAGCAATGCCGCGCCGAAAGCTCGCGTCACATTGTAGATTGTCGGCGTCACACCTTGGCGAGCATCGGGAGAAGAGCGCGACTCGTGCTGATGATCGTAAGCCGCACCACCAGTGACGCTCAGCATTGGCGAGAAATTGTAGCGCCCGTTTGTATAGACGCTGTAGTCGTTGTAATTCTCGTCACTGTAGGTCGCATAGCGGCCGATCGACGCGCTGCCGCCGAGATTCACTTCGCCCTTCTCGCCGCGCAGACGCAGATTGGCGAACGGATTGATGATGGTGATCCAATCGGACGTCTTGTCGGTGCGCGTGGCGAAGATATTGTCGTCGTATATTTCTGAAAGCGAAACGCCGGAGTTCAGTTCGGGCGTATTTGACGGCGCCGGCCGAGCCGTCTGTTTCGGCTGCGGGTTGATCGCCCACGGCCAATTCAGCTCCGGCCCATTCGACCGCGCGCCCTGGTCCTGATTCTGCTGCGGGTTCTGTTGTGCCTTCGCCGCCAAAGGAAAAGCCAGCACGGCTGCGGCGACGCTGGTCAGGAGTGTCAATGCTAGTCGCATTGTGATCAGGTCGCGGCCGTTTTCAAGGATTGACACCGGCAAAACGAGGCCCGACCGGTCGCAGACAACCACCGGCGATGGCGCTGCACGTCGACGTCCCTGAAGCCGCTTTCGCCCATGCATTCAACACCTTTTCCGCGAGCAGAGCGGTTGTCCAACATGAGCAGTGCTGAACTTCCGGGCGCCCCTATCAGTTACGCAGATCGATGACCTGCGTGTGCGCCGCGTTGTCAATATCGCTCTTGAGTGGCCGTTACCGCCAACGCTGCTCGATCATTTTTCCCCTACGCCACAACGGCCGGTGCTTTGCGAAGCATCGGTTGCGTTGAAGCGGCAACGCCTATTGGAGAGACGATTTGGATTAAATCATCACTCCGCAGAACTGCGCCCAAACCTTAAAAAACTTTTGGCGTGGAACAACATCGCGCACGTTGTATCGAAGCAGCGCTACACAATTTAAATAACGGTGTTGCAATTCGAACCGCAATCACAGATTGTGATTATGAAAAACGCTCCCCTGCGTCGTTTTACACAACCCTTGAATGATGAAATTAACGCTGTTCTCCCTTGCGTTGTCATCGGCCGCGTCAATTGGTTTTCTTTCAAGGATAGGACTCTCTCCATAGGAGCCTCGTACGCATTCTGAAAAAATCCACTCAATCTTTGCGAGTTTTTATGGTGATCGTTCCGTGTGCGGGCACGGCGCACAAGGGATCCGCTGCCGGTTCGGCCGATAGCCGACGTATCGAATCTCCGCGCGCAGCGTCGCAACGGCACGGCACATGCTCAGTCTGATTGATGTCGGTCGCTGGAGAGACGTTGCCGCTCGTCGGCGACGCGCGGACGCGCACGCGGCGCTTCAAACGCCAAGATGGCGCTGTAACACTTCCGGGTCGGCCTTGATCTCGGCCGTCGGGCCTTCGTGCACGATATGGCCGTTATTGATGATGTAGGCGCGGTTGGCGAGCGCAAGCGTCGCGGCGAGGTTCTGCTCGACCAGCACAATAGTCTGGCCTTCCTTCACCAACTGCCGGCAGGCCAGCATCAGGTCGCGCACAATCACCGGCGCCAGCCCTTCGAACGGCTCGTCGAGCAGGATGATCTTGGGGTCGCGCACCAGCGCGCGCGCTATCGCCAGCATCTGTTGCTCGCCGCCGGAAAGGTCGGTGCCGCGGCTCTTGCGCCGCTCGGCGAGCCGCGGGAAAATGCCGTAGATGCGCTCAAGCGGCCAGGCGTTCGCCGCTGTTAGGCTCGCCAGAACGATGTTCTCCTCGACGTCGAGGCTGCCGAAGATGCGCCGCTCCTCCGGCACCAGTTGCATGCCCGCCTGGGCGATGGTATGCGCCGGCCGGCCGGCGACGTTGGCGCCGTCGAAATTCACCGTGCCCGAGCGCGGCCGCACCACGCCCATCAGGCTCTTCAAGGTGGTGCTCTTGCCGGCACCGTTGCGCCCGAGTAGCGCCACCACCTCGTGCGCTTCCACGCGCAAGGCGACGTCGAACAGGATGTGCGAGTCGCCGTAGTAGCTGTTCAGTCCTGTGACCTCGAGCAGGCTCATACTTCATGCACTCCGCCGAGATAGGCTTCCTGGACCGCTGCGTTGGCCTTGATCTCCTCCGGCGTCCCCTCCACCAGCACCGAGCCCTCGCGAAGCACCGTGATCTTTTCCGCCAGTTCGAAGATCGCATCCATGTCGTGATCGATGACGATCATGGTGCGACCGCGCCCGATCGCCTTGAGCAGCTTGACGGTTTGAACCCGCTCGCGCGGGCTCATACCGGCGAGCGGCTCGTCGAGCAGCAGAAGTGACGGCGAGGTCGCCAGCGCCAGCCCGATCTCGAGCCGCCGTTTTTCGCCGTAAGCGAGTTCCGACACCTTCCGATCCGCGCGCTTGGTGAGATGGACCAGCGCCAGCGTCTCCTCCACGCGCCGATCGAGGCCCTCGACCTTCGAAACGCGGCGAAAGAGATCGAGTTTGAAGGAGCCACGTTTCTGCGCCAGCGCCGCGATGATGATGTTCTCGCGCACAGTCAGACGATTAAACAGTTGATTGACCTGATAGCTTTTGGTCAGGCCGAGCTGGCATACCCGCGTCACGTCGAAGCCGGTGATGTCCTGGCCTTCGAACGTGATTTGGCCCGATGTCGGACGGATTTCGCAGGTCAGCATCTTGAAGAAAGTCGACTTGCCGGCCCCGTTCGGCCCGATAATGCCGCGCAGCTCGCCGCGCTGAACCGCGAAGTTTATGTCGTCGTTGGCGACCACGCCGCCGTAGCGCTTGCTTAAGCCCGCCGCTTGCAGGATCACGTCGGATTTCGTCGACACTGCGGACCCCAACGCCGCCGGCGCGGCGGACGAGCCGATTTCCGTATCGTCGTCATTGATTTCGATATCGGGCTCGACCGGCTCTTCGGCGTGACCGCCACGCCGTATCCAGCCGGCGAGATCGACCAAGCCCCCGACGATGCCACGGCGCAGGAAGACCACCAACAGCACGAAGACGAGACCCAGCACTAGCTTCCAGGTGGCGCCGAGATGCAGCGTCATCTGGAAGAAGTCGCTCAGATAGAGCCAGACGACGGCGCCGACCAGCGGGCCAAACAGCGTGCCCGCGCCGCCGATTGCGGTCTGCATGACGAGTTGGCCGGACGTTTCGAATGTGAAGGCGTCCGGCGGCATGAAGCCCTGCATCAGCCCGAGCAGGCCACCGGCAAAACCGGCATAGGCCGCGGCGACGACGAAGGCGGTGAGCTTGTAGGCGTGGATGTTGTGGCCGACCGCTTGCGCCCGCAGCGGATTTTCGCGAATGGCGGTCAAGATACGCCCGACGGGCGAACGCACGATGCGCAGCGCAAGCACGATGCCGACGAAATACCAAAACGCCAGGAACACATAGAGCGACTTATCGGTGTTGAACTGGATGGTCGTGAAGCCGAGATAGAGCGTCGGCGTCGGCACGCCGGGTAGCCCGTTTTCGCCGCCGGTATAAGCCGAGAGCGGATTGAATTCGACAAAGTAGAAGACTTCCGCAATGGCCACCGTGATCATGGCAAAATAGATGCCGGTGCGCCTGAGCGCGACCAGTCCGACCAGATAGCCCACGACGGCGGTCACGATCGTGCCGATGAATACGGCCGTCAGGACTTCCGGAAAGTTGATGACCGTGAGCAGATAAGCGGCGACCATGCCGCCGGTGCCGAAGAAGGCCGACTGGCCGAACGACAGCAGCCCGGTAAAGCCGAACAGGATGTCGAAGCCGAGGCCGAACAGTCCCCAGACCAGGATGCGGTTGACCGTGGCCGGCGCAAACCCGAGATAGGGCAAGATGAAAGGCGCGGCGATCAGACCGGCGGCGGTCAGCGCTTCGACGACAAAGGGGCGGCGTCTAGTCATGGTGCAACCGCGCTCACTCGCGGCCGGCTGTGCCGAGCAGGCCATAAGGGCGCAGCACGAGCACCAGCGTCATCGCCACAAAGAGCATGACGTACGAATAACCGGGATTGAACATCGAGGTAATGCTTATGATCTCGCCCGCGATCAGGCCGCCGAGCACGGCGCCCGGAAACGAGCCGACGCCGCCGATGACCACGACCACGAAGGTCTGCACCAGGATTTCCTCGCCGACGTCGGGCGCGATCGAAACTACCGGTGCGTTGACGATGCCGGCAAAGCCGGCCGCCATGGCGCCAATGCCGAACACCAGCATGAATACCTTGTAGACGTCGATGCCGAGCGCATCGACCATGACCGAATCCTCGATGCCGGCGCGCACGATCATGCCGATGCGCGTGCGGTAGAGCACGATGTAGAGCACGATGAGCGCCACCGCCACGATGCCGAGCAGCGCGATGCGGTAGGTGGGATAGAGCATGAAGCCGAGATTGACGATGCCGACGAAGGACGGCGGCGGCGGCACCGTCTTCGACAGGCTGCCGAAGAAGAAGCGGATGGTTTCGACGAACACGATGCCGAGGCCGAAGGTGACCAGGATCTGGTCCTCGTGCGGCCGCGTATAGAATTGGCGGATGATCACCCGCTCGATCACCACGCCGACCAGCATGACGAACAGGGAGCCGGCGATAATGGCAAAGACGAAGGAATGCGTATAGCTGTAGGCGAGCCAGCCGGCGTAGCCGCCGAGCATGAACATCGCCCCGTGCGCGAGATTGAGCACGCCGAGCGTGCCGTAAATAATGGTCAGGCCGGACGAGATCAGCGCGAGCAGCGCGCCGAGCACCAGTCCGTTGAAGCATTGCGAGAAAAAATTAGCCCAGTTGACCACGCTGTCGTCCGCAAATTGTTGCGATGCATTTCAGTCCCGGCACCATCGTACCCGCCTTTATGCCGGGCATCCGTGCCTACTTGCAACAGGCAAGTAATCGGACTTCAAGACGCGAAGGCGGGGCTTCGCGCCTGTTGCCCGGCCATGACCGAAAAGTGCGCCTTCTCCGCACCGCAGGGTGCGGAGAAGGCATTTCTGTTATCAGCCGTCAGGTATACGAGCCGAGTTTGCAGCCGAACGCGTCGGGCTTCTGCATCAGCGGCGCGCCGGGCACGACCTCGAGCACCTCCCAGTAGTCCTCCTTGTTCTTCATGGCCTTCGGCGCCTTGCCGCGGACGATGATGACGGGACGGACCAGCTGGTGGTCTTCGGGGCGGAAGTGCACGTCACCCACCGTCGACGGCAACGTCTCGCCCTTCTCGTACTCCTTGATGACGTCCGGCGGATAGTAACTGCCGGCCTCCGACACCATGCGCGCCCACATGGCGAATTGCATATAGCCGTTGTTGGCGCCCCACTCAGGCTTGTACCCATACTTCTTGTCGAAGGCCTCGACGAACATCTTGGCCAGCGGATACTTGTCTTCCAGCGTCCACCAGAAGTCGGTGGCAGCGTAAACGCCTTCGGTGAGCGCCGGCCCCACTTCCTTGGCGAGGAAGGGGATCTGGTAGGGGATCACCATCTTCATCTTCGGCGTGAGGCCGAATTGCTTGGCCTGCTGGACCGACAGCACCGCGTCGCGGCCCCAGTTGACGTTGATGATGAACTCGGCGCCCGAGTTGGCGATGTTGGTGAGGAACTGGCTGAAGTCCTGCGTGCCGAGCTTGGAGACCTGGTTGGTCACCATCTTCCAGCCGCCGTGCGAGCTCAGATAGTCGTTCACCGACTTGGTCACGGTGTGACCGTATGTGTAGTCCGGCGTCATGAACGCGGCCTTGCGGTTCTTGCCGAACTGCTTGATCAGCACCGGGCCGATCGCCGCCGCGGCCGTCTGGCCGTAGAAGCACTGGCGGAAGCCATAGCGCACGCAGTCCTTGCCGGTGGTGTCGTTGGAGCCGGAAATGCCGACCAGATAGAGCACCTTCTCGCGCTCGGCGAAGTGGTTGAGCGCAACCGCAACCGCTGACGAGGTCGCGCCGTACATGCCGATGACCTTGTTCTCGTTGATGAAGCGCTGCTGCTCCTGCACCGCATTGTTCGGCTTGGCGCCCGAGTCCGCGACCACCAGCTTCACCTGCTTGCCGAGCAGGCCCTTGGTGACCTTGGGCGCGATCTTCTTGATCAGCGCATTGCCTTCGTTGATGTGCTCGATCGCGAGTTGGACGCCTTTGAGTTCGTCCTCGCCCTGCACCGCATAGGCGCCGGTGCGCGGCACCGTGGCGCCGATGGTGACGTCCGCCCCTTGCGTGCCGGCCGGCCAGGTGCCCATCGCGGGATGGTCCGCAGCGAACACCGGCGTGAACATCGGCGGCAGCATCGCGCCACCGGCCAAGCCAGCGCCAACTTGCAACAGCGTACGTCGAGATACGCCGTGATCGTCGTGAGAAAATGCCATGTCAATTCCTCCCTATGAGGTTCATTCGAGTCGCCCCTCGAATTGTGCTTCCTGTTATCGAATGGATTTTTTTGGGGGTTGCTGCTTGCTGCGCCCCCATCCTTTCCACAAAGCGCGCCGGTCTTCGGATGGCCGCGGGACCCGCGGTCGGAAACCAGCCCTTCTAGGCCATAGCCGACGACAGCAAGGTGTCTCAATGCCACTTTCGTTTAGGGCGGCCAATGCCGGCACGGCCAAGACCATCGGATGCATTGCAGCATGCATCGCCCGTTAATGCGCGGGCCGCATTGTCGCAGAGCTATAAAATAGACGTTTGCGTTGCAGCAAAATATGCACGCTGCGCCCGGGCGCCCACAATCGGGGCATACGTAATAATGAGACGCAACGAGATAATGAGACGCAATGAGGCGGCGTCAAACGATGTGACGCATCCGGCGGCGCCTGAGGCGCGCGCCCCGTTCGGATGCGCGCTCGATAGGACGCACGCTGACTATTTCGACAACTATTGCGACTTGCCCTCGTCGCGCTCAATGAACAGCCACAGCCCGCCCCGCCGCGCCGACTGCACGCGGATGCGCAGTTCGCGCATGGGATCGCCGAAGTCGCACGGCCAGCCAAATTCGAGATCGACCTTGCCCGCCTCCTGGGCCCGCACGACACGGCCGCGGAAATCCTCGTTGCCGAAGCAGCGCGAGATGTCGAACAGGTTTTTTCCGAGGGGGCGGCCGTCATAGCCGGACTGCCGCTGCTCGGTCTCGCTGTAGAACTGGATGGTGCCCTCCCGGTCGAGCAGGATGACGCCGAACGGCAGGTGGTCGAGATCGTATTGGCTGAGGTCTTCGATTTCGCCGGCGAGATCCGGCGCATCGAAGTCGATAACAGGCGTCATTCCGCGCCCCTTTGATGCTTGGGCTAATTCCCGTTGGCGTAGTGTTATTTTCGGTGTCAACGCAATACGTGCAGCGAAGCTGACACGGCGTTTCCCGATTCGCCAACAGCGCATTTGAGCGCATTTGAGCGCGTTTGATATTCCTTTGGGGGGAGACGATCCTACCCCAAATTCAATTCCTTGAAGAAATCGTTGCCCTTGTCGTCGATGACGATGAAGGCGGGGAAGTTCTCGACCTCGATGCGCCAGATCGCTTCCATGCCGAGCTCGGGGTATTCGTGTACTTCCACCTTCTTGATGCAGTGCTCGGCGAGGTTAGCCGCCGCGCCGCCGATCGAGGCCAGATAAAAGCCGCCGTGTTTCTTGCAGGCTTCGCGCACTTGCGCCGACCGATTGCCTTTCGCCACCGAGATCATGGAGCCGCCGGCCGCCTGGAACTGCTCGATGTATGAGTCCATGCGCCCCGCCGTGGTCGGCCCGAACGCGCCGGAGGCGTAGCCGTCCGGCGTCTTGGCCGGCCCCGCGTAATAGACCGGGTGGTTCTTAAAATAGTCCGGCAGCCCCTGCCCGCTTTCCAGCCGCTCGCGCAATTTGGAATGGGCGAGATCGCGCGCGACGATCATCGGCCCGGACAGCGACAGCCGCGTCTTCACCGGATACTTGGACAACTGCGCGAGAATGTCCTTCATCGGCCGGTTGAGATCGACCTTGACCACCTCGCCGCCGAGCGTCGCCTCATCCACCTCCGGCAGATACTGCGCCGGATGATGCTCGAGTTCCTCCAGGAACACGCCGTCCTTGGTGATTTTCGCTTGCGCCTGGCGGTCGGCCGAGCACGACACGCCGAGACCGATGGGCAGCGAGGCGCCGTGGCGCGGCAGCCGGATCACGCGCACGTCGTGGCAGAAATACTTGCCGCCGAACTGCGCGCCAACGCCCATCGCTTGCGTCAGCTTATGCACTTCCTTTTCCATCTCGAGATCGCGGAAGGCATGACCGCCCTCGCTGCCCTTGGTCGGCAGATTGTCGAGATATTTGGTGGAGGCGAGCTTCACCGTCTTGAGCGTGAGTTCGGCCGAGGTGCCGCCGATGACGATCGCCAGGTGATACGGCGGGCACGCCGCGGTGCCGAGCGTCAATATCTTCTCCTTCAGGAACGCCAGCAGCCGATCGTGCGTCAGGATCGACGGCGTCGCCTGGAACAGGAAGGTCTTGTTGGCCGAGCCGCCGCCCTTGGCGATGAACAGGAACTTGTAGGCACCTTCGTTTTCTTGCCCCTCCGCGTAGATCTCCACCTGCGCCGGCATGTTCGACTTGGTGTTGGTCTCCTCGAACATGGAGAGCGGCGCGAGCTGCGAATAGCGCAGGTTCTTCTTCAGGTACGCGTCGCGCGCGCCCTCGGCCAGCGCGCCCTCGTCGGAACCGTCGGTGAAGACGTTGCGGCCCTTCTTGCCCATGATGATGGCGGTGCCGGTGTCCTGGCACATGGGCAGCACGCCGCCGGCGGCGATGTTGGCGTTCTTCAGCAGGTCATAGGCGACGAACTTGTCGTTCGCGGTCGCCTCCGGGTCGTCGAGGATGGCGCGCAGCTGTTTGAGATGCGCCGGCCGCAGCAGGTGGTTGATGTCGGTGAAGGCGGCCTCGGCCAGCGCCTTGATCGCCTCGGACGAGACCACCAGCATGTCGCGGCCCATGACCTTCTCGACCTTGACCCCGCCGACGTCGAGCTTGCGGTAGGGCGTGGTGTCGGGCCCGAGCGGGAACAGCGGCGTGTGGGTGTACGGGGGCAGCGGGGATTTGGTGGGGGCGTTCATGGGGGTCTCGCTACGAAATACGGCCACGCGGCATGTAACAGATTGACAACAAATCTTATACAACAGAAAGTTGCCTAAAAGAGGAAACCTATGGCCCTGCTAGATTCGTCACGCGTCCAACAGCTTTCTCAAATTGTTGAAGAATCCACCCGCTCGACGCGCGAAGGCGCAAAATATTTTGTCGAGCCTGCCATAAACACTCTGACACGCGCAAAATCCAAAAGGCACCACATAATATTCGGCCGACGCGGCTCTGGGACAGATTGGTCCTAGCCAGCGGCGGTGTCGCGCGAGATTTTCTTTCGATATTTCGAAGAGCGATCGACGTTGCACTTGAGAGAACTAGCCGCCATGATCTCGCGCGCGGTGAAAGGATAGGTGCGGAAGACGTAAATAAGGCCGCAGGCGAGTACGATGCATTTAAGAGAGAGGATTTCACAAGAGACACCGGCACAGATCGAGAGTCACTGCTTGAAGAATTTGGAAATGTTAGTTCGTTCTGCGTAGATCATGCTAAAGCTAATTGTTTTCTAATCGATAAAGATTTGCATAATGACAAAGTCGAACAAGTTTCAGAACTGGTCGATCTAAAATTTCTTCATCATGTAAAATCTCGAGTTACCGTACGTGATCGCCCAAACCGCGTCTACGACGCGTACATGCTCGATCTGAGCCAATATGCCGGTGAACGCGCTCGTAGAAATTTTGAAATTGTCGAGTTTTGGGGGTCAGGTGGCGAGGGCAGCCTTCGTAGAACCAAGCTTATTTTTTCAGAACGTCTACGCTAAGCAATATAGCCTTCAGCTCGCATAGTGGATAAATGGTGCCGAACACGTCGGAACCAAGCCCAACTTACCTACGTTTTTTCTTTGGACGCTAGTTGGCCGGCAAGCCACTTGAAATGCTCCCTTCGGGTAGCCCGAAAAATCGCTTGTAGACCTCAGCCCACAGGGCGGAATAGCGAAGCGTATTCCGCCACTCACCGCACCCGGCGCGCACCGCTTCGCTAACGCGCCCTATGAAACGACCACCGCCATCTCTCCCACCCGCCTACGCGTCGGCTTCACCGTGAGCGCTAAGTCCTGGCCGAGCGCCCTCAGGAATTCGAACAGCCGGCCGACCTCAACATCGCCGGCGCGGTGTGAGGCCCGCCGCGGGGACGCGGCGTTATCCGCTCGCGACCCTCGCCGCTCTTCACCCGCGCGGCGGTGCGCCGGATGGCATCTTCGAGGTCGCTGGCCTTCCAGAAGTTGCCGACGTCGATCCATTGTCCGTTCGTGGTCACCACATAGACGATGTCGACGACGGCGCTCCGTCTCGGGCTCGGCACAACCGCGCGTTTGACCGCGACATGCCCGTACCGGTTCCACGGAATGCGCACGGGACTGCCCAAGCAGCGGCTGAACGAGATGCCGGTCTCGTCGAGTATCAGCCTCGGGCAGCCGCGCACGACCGCCAGCAACCCAATGCAGGCGAGCGCCACGGCGAACGCGGTGAACAGCCAGCCGGCCGTGCGTCCGTCGATCTCGAAGAGATGATGAAACGACAGGGAGCGGGGATATTGCTCGGACAATTTCGCGTAAGCGGCGACCGCGCCCACTGCGGAACAGACAAAGCAGATAAGGCCGACGCGCAGTCCGGCCTTTAAGACGATTGGCAGCCTGTCGTCGGTCATGGCAACGCCCCCCCGCTGAGCCCCCGCACGCGGAATAGCCAAGCGTATTCCGCCACTCTCGGCAAGCCGGCGCGTTACGCTTTCGCTAACGCGTGCATCTCCCCACCACCGCCATCTCCCCCACCCGCTTCCTTGTCGGCTTCACCGTGAGCGCTAAGTCCTGCCCGCGGCGGCTGAGGAACGCGAACAGGCGACCGACCTCAACATTGCCGGCGCGGTTGCGCATTGACCCGTCACCCTGAGGTGGCCGCGCGCCGCGCGGCCCTCGAAGGACGACGGCCACGGTCTTTGGGAATTTGGCCGATCATCCTTCGAGGCTCGCCGCTCACGCGGCTCGCACCTCAGGATGACGGCGATACGCTTTACGCCTCGACGTAATCCGCGATGCTGGTCGGCGCCGGAACCGGCAGGCCCTCTTCCTTCAAGCCGTCGATATGAAAGCAGATCGCGGCGCGGATTTCGGTCTCGACCTCGGCCACCGTCGCGCCCGTCGCCACGCAGCCGGCCAAGTCCGGCACATAGGCCGAATAGTTGCCGTCCGCCTTTTCGATCACGATCGCGTAGCGCATTATTCATGCTCTCCGTTACGATCCCGCGCGCCATGAACAACTGCCGCCACGATTATTTCATTCTGCTCAGTGCGAACCTCATACACCACAATATAAGGTAACCGCGGCACCGCCCATTCGAGCGTCCCTCCGTCGCGGCCGGCGTGCCCCATGTTCGGAAACGTGGCGAGATGCTCGACGCTCTCGAATAAGCGTTCGACGACGGCCTTGGCGGCGGCCGGGTTGTCCTTGGCGATCCAGTTGTAAATACCTTCGAGATCGGCCAGCGCCAGATCGTCGAAGATCAGTTTCACGCGCCCAGCCGCCGAATGCGCTCGCGCGCTTCCTCGTGCGAGACCAGCTTGCGGTCCGGATCGGCGCGCCGGCGGCGGATTTCGGCGAGGTCTTCGTCGGAGACGCGCAGGTCGCGCCGGTGCGTGAGGTAATCGAGCATGGCCGTGGCGGCGGCATCCTGCTCGCCTTCGGGCAATTGCTCGACCTGCTTAAGCACGTCGCGGAGAAGTTTCGTCATATAAGCAATATAGCACGCGCTTGGACGTTCTTGAAGGCACAGTACTCACCTGGTCGGGATGGCCGGGACATAAGGGCGTTCACGCCCGTCTTCGACGGGCTATGCCCGGCCATGACGACGGGAGGCCTGTTCCGGTCTAATCCAACCGCTCACAACGTCGGCTTCACGTCCTTCACCAACTGGCCGCTCGCGCCCGCGCCGTGCCAGCCCTCGCCGCGCTCCTCTTCCTGCGCGAAGCAGCTCGGCTGGTGCTCGTCCGCGAGCGACGGCGCCATCGGCGGCGCGGGCTCGGCGTGCGTGCCGCCGGCGTTTTCCATGTAGAACAGGCCGTGTGGCGCGCGCTTCATGTTGTCGTCGAGACGGATCATGATCCTGCCTCCTCTTCCTGGCTCTTTTTGACGACGCGGTATCAAGTCGACCGTATGCCACGCCTGCATTAATGCGGCGCGGCCACTCGCCCGCATAGATATGCCTCCGCTCGTTTGGTCGCCAGTGCGCGCAAGCCTGTAGGACGGATTGGCACGGCGGCGCCCACCGTTCGGCGTCACGGTCGCGCGTAAGCGTCCCGCCAGGTTACGCCGTCGGCTCACCCGCCAACTAAGTTATCCGCGCGGGGATAACTCCGCCCCAAGACGGGGATAAATTTTCATACAGTCTTGCGAGTTTTGGGCTTGGTACCCATTCGACCTTAGCCTTTATGAGTTGTTTGGTAGGTCAGCCTCTTGCCGACGATGCCGGTCAGAATGTGATTGGTCCGCGCGTCATCGTTCACGCCAAGTCCAATACGATGATTGTGCCGGAAATCAAATTCCGCAAGGTACCGGTGCAAGTGCTTCTGGGCGCAATGTTGATAAGTACCGCGCATGCCACGCTTGAAGATCGAGAAATAGCTTTCGACGGTATTGCTGTGCACGTCGCCGCGCACATATTCGCCGCGCGCATGCTTGACGGTTTCGTGCTTGGCGACTTGATCTTTTAGGCTGCCATAGATGCGGCTTTCGTCGGTAAAGACGCTGGTCTCGCGGTGTAAGTTGTCATTGACGATGTTGGTAACGGTCAGCTTATCTGCGTTCTCGACGTGGAACGAACGTACCCTGCCGTTACGCTCGACAAGCGAGATAATCGCACGCTTGCGGGCAGGACCAACACCACCTTTCAGCCAATTCTGCTTGTACCGCTTCGCGGCTTGGCACGCGAGGGGTTTCCAGTTGGCCGTGATAGGTCTCATCCATTTCGACGATTGAACCGTTGCCGCCCATCGGGGCCAGCTTGCCGTCGCGCATGGCCTCACGGATGCGGTGCGACATGAACCAAGCGGTTTTCAGGGTGACGCCCAAGACGCGGGAAAGCTGGTTGCTGCTGATGCCCTTTTTCGAGGATGACAGCAGGGCGACCGCTTGTAGCCACAAATGCAGCTTAACGTGGCTTGATTCGAACACGGTCCCGACAGTCACCCGGAATTGCTTGCGGCATTGGTAGCACTTGAAAACGCCAAGGCGGGTCGATTTGCCGGTCATTTTGGAAATGCGGTCGGTCCCGCCGCAATGCGGGCAAACCGGCCCCCCCGGCCAAATCTGGGCTTCCAGATAGGCATAGGCGGCGGCTTCGTCGTGAAAGTGCTTGGCTGATAGGACGGAAGTCATTTTCCCAACTCCTTGAATGATATCAAGGTATCAGGGGAAAGTGGGTCCGTCAAGTATAATATGCGGATTTTTTTCCCTATTTTTACTTGACGGCTTTTAGTCCGGGCTTATATTCCTTTCCATCCCGCCCTTCGCTACCGAGGGGTCTGCAGTCTCCAGACGCGGGGCGGGGAGCGGTGGCCGGTTCGGGGGCGTCGGAGATGCGGCGCTGAATTCCCCAGCCGGCGGTCCAAGCCGCACCGTCCCGGCGCGCCAGCCGCGTGTCAACCGGCCCCCGTGATGGCGTCGCGTTGCATCCGGTCACTGGACCGCAGCGACGACCTGGGCCAACAGCGGTGGATAGGCGGCCTGCCAATTCGAAAGGAGAGGCAGGGTCGCCTGAAAGGTAAGTCCACCGGGGGCGATGCGGAGCAAACCTACAAACACCGCGCGCGGGACGCCGAAGGACTGGCGGACTTGCGGCACTATCAGCTTCGACAAGCCTCGATGTCGCGAGGCGTCGAGGCCCGTGGGTCTGAGCACTTTCAGTTTGCGCACGCTCGCGTGAACTTGAGTGCGCCCGGACCCGACAGCGTCCCGCGCGCCCTCGGTTCATTTTCGAAGGCGGCGGACACCTAACGTGCCGGATAGCGGGCAAGCCCGGCATCCGGTTGGATGGAAGAGGGCGCACCCGGCGCCGACCAAACAATACGGGCGATGGCGCGTGGCTGTTTGAAATGTGAATAGTCAAGGCATGAGCGTACGGCACGCTCACTTCCCTCGCCCCGCGTAGCGGGGAGAGGGTAAAGCGCCCTCACGCAAACCCGCTCCCCGGCTTCCTGTATTCCGGCCGCGGCGGCGAGAAGATATCGAGCACGCGGCAGCCTTTCGGCCCCGCACGCATGGTGTGCGGCACGTTGCCGGGCGTGCGCCAGAAGTCGCCCTGCTTCACCGGGATCTCCTCGTCGCCCTGATAGCGAATGGCGGAGCCTTCCAGACACACGCCCCATTGCTCCTCGGGGTGATGATGCATCGTGCCTTCCGCGTTGGGCGCGATGGTCACCACCGACAGCATGGCCTGCTCGCCGGCAAAGATGCGCGTGGTGACGCCGGCCGCGAGTTCGCGCATGAGGCCGTCGTCGGGCTTGTCGAGATTGTGAAATTCGGCCTTCTGGCTCATCGGTGTTGTCCTCCCTCTTTTCTGTCATTCCGGACGCGCGCTCTTGCGCGCGATCTGGAATCCAGCTGCAGACTTCGCGCATTTGACTGGATTCCGGGTTCGCGGCCTTACGGCCGCGCCCCGGAATGACAATAACGTTAGCTCTTGCCGTAGCTGCCCTGGTAGCGGCCCTCGCGGATCGCGGTGAGCGTGTCGGCTTCGCGTTTGATCTGCGCCTTCACCTTGTCGAGCAGTTCCGCCGCGATTGATTGCGGAAACGAAACAACGCCGTCCTCGTCGCCGACCACGATATCGCCCGGCGCAATCACCGAGCCGCCGATCGAAACCGGCACGTTGATCTCGCCCGGCCCGCTCTTGTAGGGCCCGCGGTGGATCGCGGCGCGGGCAAAGATCGGATAGGTGTCGGCGGCGAGCGCCCCGGCGTCGCGGATGGCGCCGTCGATCACGTAGCCTTCGGCGCCGCGCCACTGCGCGATATTCTTCATGATCTCGCCGACCAGCGCTCTGGTTTCGTCGCCGCCGCCGTCGACCACGATCACGTCGCCCGGCCCCACCAGTTCGAGCGCCTTATGGATGGCGAGGTTATCGCCCGGCCGCGTCTTCACGGTGAAGGCGACCCCCACCAGTTGGCCGCTCTTGTGAAAGGGCCTGAGGCCCACCGCGCCCGGCAGCCGCGCGAGGTTGTCGCTGATAATCGGGGTCGGCGCCTCCCGGAACGCTTCAATGAGTTCCTTCGCAGGCTTCGGCACGCTTTCAATGGCGATGGTGATGTTATCCATTCAAGTAGTCCCCTCATTGCGGCGGATGGGCGCCCGCTCTCTTACACCACCCTGCACTTCCCCGCCTCCCCCATCGCGCATTCGAGCGCCGCGCGGTCCCATTTCGCCAGATCGGCCGCCGCGTCATAGGTGCTTGTCAGAAAATCCATCAGCGCCTGGTCGGGATCGCGCGCGTTGCGCATGGCTTCGTAAGGCAACAGGAACTCGCCGAGCTCAGTCGAGAAATATGCCGCGTCCGGCCTCACCTTGGCCGCACTGAAACCCTCCGGCGCCGGATAGGCATACGAATAAAACGCGGCCTCCTCCATCGGACCGCCGCCTCCGGGCCAGAAGCCGGCGCTCGACACCTCGTGCGAGTAGGCCTCGCGCGCCACACTGTTGGGAAGGTGCGGCACGCCGCCGGGGTGCGGTGGCGCGCGGCGGCCGGAAAACCGCGTCACCGCGAGATCGAACGAGCCCCAGAAGAAATGCACCGGGCTCGCCTTGCCGAGGAAGGCGGTGCGGAATTCGCTCATCGCCTCGTGCGCGCTCAAGAGCACGCGCCAGAACCGGTTGGCGTAGTCGGCGTCGTAGGAAGCGTGCGTGCGGTCCCGGTCGAACGGGATGGCGTCGGCGATCTCGCAGGGCATGGTGGTGATGCGGATATCGAAGCCGAGCGCGACGAGCGCCTCAATCACGGCGGCGTAGAAGCCCTCCACCGCCATCGGCTTCAGCGGGAGTTCGCGCGTCTGCCGGTCGCTCGAGGAAAGCCGCAGCACATGATCGATGAAATCGAAATCGATCTGCAAGCTGCGCCCCCCGTCCGGCATCGGCCCGGTGGTCAGCCCGCGCGCGGTCACATAGAGCGCCACGTGCCAGGAATGGTTCAGCCACGGCGTCTGCGTGAGGCGGATCTTGCCGATAACCTGAGTCCACAGATGCAGTGTTTCGCGGGTGTCCCGCCAGTTCGCGGCCGGCAGCGCGGGCCAGCGTTCCGCTTGAGATACCTGCACCATCTCGCTTTTCTCCTGCCTACCCCCGCCGGCATCTTGGCTCAGTGAGGCTCCGGCGCAAAGATGGGGCTGCGTCCGCGACATACCCACACCTGATCGCTTTATAAGCAGGCCGTCGCATTGACCGAGCGCATAACATCTGGCATTGGCGCTTCCTGTCTTTGACTTAAAACGAATCTGTCGTAACCGAATGGCTCCCAGACCTTTCCGTATCGGCCGCGCGCGCACCGGCCTCGGCCTGTTCGCCACCCGGCCGATCAAGAAACGCACCCGCATCGCCGAGTACAAGGGCCCGATCCTTGATACTGAAACGGCCGACAAGGCGGAGCGGCGCGGCAACCGCTATCTCTACGAAGTCAGCAAGAACCGCACCATCGACGGCACCCCGCGCGCCAACGTCGCGCGTTATGCCAACCATTCCTGCAATCCGAACGCAGAATCGATCACCTGGCGCGGCCGCGTCTTCATCAAGTCGATCCGCGATATTAAGCCGGGTGAGGAGATCGTCTACGACTACGGCACCGACTACCTCAAGAACGTGATCGGCCGCGCCAACTGCCAGTGCTCGCGCTGCCGGCGGCGGCGTGCCCGCCACGCCAAGGAACTGCGGGAGAAGCGCAAGCGGCGCGAGGCCCGCCTCGCCCGCAAGGCGGCGGCCGCGCGCAAGACCAGAAGCAAAACCAGAAAAACAACCAGGAAAAAGACCGGGCGCGCCCGCTAGTCCGACGTCCCAACCAACAAAAACATGTCCCGTACCTCATCGAGGCCGTTCCGCGTCGGCCGCGCCAAGACCGGTCTTGGCCTGTTCGCCACCGAAGCCATCCGCAAAGGTCAGACGATCGTGGAATACCGCGGCCGCCGCATCTCAGCCGAACAGGCGTGGGAGATCGAGCGCAAGGGCCAGAACCGCTATCTGTTCGAGATCAACAAGCAGTGGACCATAGACGGCGCCTCGCGCCGCAACCTCGGCCGCTACATCAACCACGCCTGCAAGCCGAACGCGGAAGCGGTCCTGCGCCGCACCGGCAAGCTGGAGTTCGCCGCTTCGCGCCGGATCGAGCCGGGCGAGGAGATCACCATCGACTACGGCGAGGACTATTTCGACCTGCTGCTGGCGCCGAAGGGCTGCAGATGCATGGCCTGCGCCAGCAAGGGCCTGCGCAAGACGAGCAAGGTGGGCAAAGGCAGGAAGGGCAGGAAAAAGAACGACAAGATTCGCTAGCGCATCGTCCGTTGGCGCGGACCTCTCCCGCTCATCGCCCACGCAAGCGGGAATCCAGCAAAGCGAGACTGAGCACACCTCACTGGGTCCCCGCTCGCGCGGGGACGAGCGGGGTGGCGATCGCTGCGGGAACTCCTCCCCGCTTTCGCCATGCCGAATGCCCTCCCCGCGCAAAGCGGATATTCGCTCGGGCCCCTGACCCGGCCCCGGCCCGCGTGTTAGGCAGGGCGCCCCGCCGGCACCAACCCCGAGACATCGTGACTCCCGTCGAACTCCCCGCACGCAACGACTGCGTCCCGCTCGGGATCGTGTTCATGATCAGCGCGACGCTGCTGTTCTCGGCCTCGTTCGCGATCTCGAAATGGCAGGTGGCGAGCTATTCCTTCGCCGAAGTGCTGTTCTTCCGCTGCTTCGGCTCGCTGCTCGTGTGCGCGCTGCTGATCCTGCCGCGAAAAGGCTTGGCCGTGTTCCGCACGCGCCGTCTCGGCGGGCACATCGCCCGCAACGCAACGCAATCGGTGGCGCAGAGTTGCATCACCATCGCGGTCGGGCTGATGCCGCTCGGCGGCGCCGCGGCGATCAACTTTTCGGCGCCGCTGTTCGCCACGCTCGCCGCCGCCCTCTGGCTGAAGGAGAAGGTCGGAAAGGTGCGCGGGCTGGCGCTTGTCATCGGCTTTGCCGGCGTGCTGGTGGTGGCCGGGCCCGGCGCCGACACCTTCCGCATCGGCGCCTTGTTCGCGGTCGCCAACGCGGTGCTCTACGGCAGCGTCACCGCCGCCGTGCGCGGGATGAGCCGGACCGAGTCGGCGGAAACGCTGACGATGTATTCGATGCTGTTCCTCACCATCATCTTTGCGCTGGCCTTGCCGGTCGCCGGCTTCGTCTGGCCGGGCCACCGCGATCTCGCCGCCATGCTGATCAATGGCGTCGCCAACGGCATCGGCCAATATCTGTGGACCCGCTCGCTGACTTTGGCGCCGCCGGCCGCGGTCGGGCCGTTTTATTATTTCTCGCTTGTGTGGGCGATGGTGCTGGGCTTCGTGTTCTGGGGCGACATCCCCTCGCTCACGCTGCTTGCCGGCTCGGTGGTGGTGGTCGGCTCCGGGCTCTTCCTACTGTGGCACGAGAGCGGCAAGAAGCCGGTCGCGGAACCGACCGAGATATAATAACGAGAATGCGAAAAACCTCAGGGAGAACGAACCGATGAACCTCACCTTCCGCCGCGTCGTCACCGGCCACGACGCGAAAGGCAAAGCCAAGGTGTTAATCGACGAACAGGTACACAACGTGTTCTCGCACCGCGCCGGCGCCGAGTTCAGCGTGATCTGGTCGACCGACACTTTGCCCGCCATAAACGACGGCAACGAGGATCCTTCCGGCAAGAAGATAGGCACGACCATCGAGGGCGGCTCGGTGTTCCGCGTGGTCAGTTTCGGTCCCGGTGTCGCGCCACGCAACCATCGTACCGACTCCATCGACTACGCGGTGGTGATGTCGGGTGAAATCGACATGGTGCTTGACGATGAGACCGTGCGTCTAAAGGCAGGGGACGTGCTGGTTCAGCGCGGGACGGTGCACAACTGGATCAACAACGGCAGCATCCCTTGCGTCATCGCCTTTGCGCTGATCTCGGCCAAGCCGGTGACGATCGACCGCAAGCCGTTGCCGGCACATGGGTGACGATCGTTATTCATCCAGCTCCGGATAACGCCGGAAAATGCCGTCCTCGTTGAATGGGATGCGCCGTTTCGAGGCGAGATAAGCCTTGATATTCGGGCGTTTCTCGACGCGGTCGTGCACGCCGACGAGGCCGGGCACGTCGCGATCGAGACGTTTCATCGCCTTGGGAAAGGCGTAACGCAGCCCTTCGATCAACTGGAACATGGCCAGATCGATATAGGTGACCTTGCGGCCGAGCAGCCACGGCCCGCCGCTCTTCTTCAGCACAACCTCGAAGTAGCCGAGATATTTCGGCGCGCGGCGACTAAGGAAGCTCTCGGTGTAGCGCTTCGCCTCGGATTTCGCCTCCTCGTAATACAGCGCCGAGCCGAGCGGATGGTGGGTATCGTGGATCTCCTTGACGAAATCGGTGACGGTGAGCTGCAACTGGTGCAGCCAAAGCCGGCCGGCTTCGTCGGCGGGCGCGAGTTTCAGCCGCGGCCCGAGATAGAACAGGATATTGGCGACCTGCGCGAGGGTTAGCTTGCCAGACTTCAGAAATGGCGGCGCGTAGGGCGCGCGCTTTTCGTTGCGGCCCGCCATGATCGTCATCATGCGGTCCTCGCCGCGCCCTTTGCGCGCGACATCATCGTAAGTGGCGCCGGCGTCCTCCAGCGCGAGCCGCACGAACTCGCCGCGGCCTTGAATCTCCGGCCAGTAATAGAGCTGATAGCGCATGGAAACTCTCCGGCGCAGTGCCCACGAACGTCGCGGGCATTCCCGTTCTAAAGCGCCACATTCAAGCAAGACGCGGATGGCCCGTACAGGGCCCCGCCATGAAGAATTGACGAGGGCCGGTTCGGACTAACCCGCCTGCGCCAACCCGAGCGGCAACTGCTCCGAAGGCAGGCAACCGCCGACCACGCGGTTGCGGCCGGCGGCCTTGGCCTCGTAAAGGCACTTATCGGCGACGTCGAACAGCTCGTCGTAGTCGGCGGCGTCATCGGGGCACGAGGCAATCCCAACGCTCACGGTTACAGGATCGAACGCCGCGAGATCGGCAATCGCGGCACGGATGCGTTCGGCCAGCGCTCTCGCGCTGTCGTTGCCGATGCCGTCGGCGATCACGACGAACTCCTCGCCGCCGAAACGATAGGTGAAGTCGCTCACGCGCGCCGCCGTCATGATCGCGGCGGTGATTTGCTTGAGCTTGCGGTCGCCGGCAGCGTGCCCGAAGCGGTCGTTGAACGACTTGAAGTGATCGATGTCGATCAGCAGCAGTGACAGCGGCCGATCAACGGAAGCGGCATGTTCGACCGCGCGGCGGCCATAGGATTCCAGCGAATGGCGGTCGAGTGCCCCTGTCAGCGCGTCGCTGCCCGAACGAGCCAGCAGGTCCTCGTAGCGCTCGCGGTAGGTCAGCGTGTCGAACACATCCCAGAGGCGCGGCTCGCTGTGTCGGCGCCCGAGCGGCCGCTCGAAATAGACAAGATAGATCGCGGCCATCGCGCTGTAGAATACGGCCGCGCCCATCTTGGCGATCCAGCCGCCGACCAGAACGGGCAGGTTGGCGCCGGTGAGCATATGCAGACCGGTCCAGAACGCCACTTGGTCGAAACTCAGGACCAGCGTGCTGCCAAGGAGCAGGCGCGGAAACACACGGTCGCCCAACCAGGCGCGCGAGCGCTCATAGAGCAAGATGATGAGGATGCAGTCGAAGAACAGGATCGCCGTTCCCCACACCATCAGCGCACCCAGTTCGTTCAGAAAAGGGAGATTGGCGCTGCGGTCGGGCGTGAGCGTCACCAGCACGTGATGGCGCAGGATGAAGGCGAGTGCGAACAGGAGCACGTTGCCGAACAAAAGCCCGTAGATCGGCTGGCGCACCACCACCGCGTCCTCGCGGATGTAGAGCAGCAGCAACATCATCAGCTTGCCAGTAAACAGCACCGTTGAACCCGGTGAGGTGACGATGCCGAATGGCAGCGAGACGTAGAAGATGCTGGCGAGATAGGTTTCGAGGAAGTGCATCACCCCGAGCGCGCAGAAAAAGGCGCCGACCCCGATCCGGTTGCGCGCGCGCAGGAGCGCAGCAAGCACAACGAAATAGAGCACCGCTTCGCCGCCAAGTAGCAGAAGGTTCTGCAGTCCCGTCATCGCGCCGTCCGTCCCAAGCGCTGATCCGGCTCGGGGCATGGCACGCCACGTCCGGCCCAACGACCGGACGTTCTAGCGGCCAAACGGTTAAGAAGTTCCGTTCGAACGGGGATGCAGGCTACCGACCGATTGACCGGTCGCTATCGCCGACAGCCCGGAAGAGAGCGTTCCTGCCCTCGCCTGCGGCTGCCTGGTTTTTGCCCCCGTCAATTCACCACAAAGCAGTACAGGAGGCCGTCGCCGCCGGTCGAGCGCAAGTCAGCCTGACTGCAGCCGCCATCTTTGCCGCGCGAGGGGTGCGCCGAGTTCCACGAATGCGAGGGCGCATCGTCGCGCAGACCCATGCGATCGGCATGCCCGAGCATGGCTGACCCCTTGGTGCTGCTGGTCCAGTTCTGGCAGGTCCGGTCCTGTCCGGGCGGGAAAGCGGTGCCGTCCATCTGTGAGCCGGTAAGGATGTCGTGGCGGTTGGGTTTGTCGCCGCGGCCATTGATAACGTCGCCCTTTTCCGACAGTGTGGTCCGCTTGGTCAGGTTGTTGGCGCCGTGTAGATCGGCGACGTCTTTGGCGACCACCACGCCCTTGGCGTTCGTCCACGGCCCTTTGCCGATCCGGTCGCGGGCGTTGACCGCGCCATCGCCTTGCGTCGACAGATATGCCTGCCAAGTCTTTGCCCCTGCCCCTACCGACGCCGCCAATTGCTGACAATGCTTGTCGGCGCCGGCAAGCCCGCCGAGGTCTGCGCCTTTGCCAGGTCCGTGGCTGGATACGAAGAAACTCATCTCCGCAGCTTGCGCCACCGGCGCGACGCAGAATAGCGCTAAGCACGCCGCAAGCGGCGTGCCGACCCGAAAAGCCGTCATGGGTGTCTCTCCCGTTGTTGGCGGAAGCCCGTCGCCCCGCCATCGGCATGAGACAACACCGGTGACGTGGCGCTATTCCGGCGAGCGAACCGGCGGCCTTTTGCCGCTGTGGGAACCGTTCAATCGGCCTTGCTGGCGCCGTATTGAGCGTCCGTCACCGGCTCCAGCCAGACAACGTGCTCGCCGCCCTTGGCCTCCTGCATCGCGAGATGCTCCATGGCGTGATCGGGCGCGGCACCGTGCCAATGTTTTTCATCGGGGGGAATCCAGACCGTATCACCGGGTCGGATTTCGCGGATCCGCCCGCCCCAGCTCTGCACCAGGCCGACGCCGGAGACGACGTGCAGGGTCTGGCCGAGCGGATGGGTATGCCAGGCAGTGCGAGCGCCCGGCTCGAAGCGCACCCAGGCCGCGCGCAGGATCGCCGGCTCAGGCGCCTGGATGATCGGGTCCTGCCACACCGTCCCGGTGAAGCTCGGCGGCCCGACTTTGCGCGACGGCCGCGATCCGCAAACAATGATGTCCATGTTACCTTCCTTCCCAATGAAGCGCGTCGCTCCCGTGGGCACTGGATCACGGCGAGCGCCGTCTTGTCCTGCTCACACGCGCCAAATTTATAAGCGCGCAAATAAAAAAACCCGGCGTCACCGCCGGGCTTTGTCTCAAAGCGAAGTTTTTCGCGTAGCGCTCAGGCCGACTGCAGGTTGCCGGCGGCCTGCTTGCCGCGCTCGGTGACGATTTCGAAGGTGACCTTCTGACCCTCGACTAGCGAGCGCATGCCGGCCTTCTCGACGGCCGTGATATGCACGAACACATCCTTGGAGCCGTCGTCCGGCTGGATGAAGCCGTAGCCTTTTTGGGTATTGAAGAACTTCACAGTTCCGGTAGCCATTCAGAGTTCCTTTCACGCCTTTCCGTTGATCGCCCGCGCGAGCCGCGCTGACGTGCAACTGTCCGAGTTTTGGGAGATCTCTTGAGTCGCAGCCCAAAGCCGGGAGCGTGGCAGCAAGATGAAGCCGAAAACCAGGTTGCAGGGGCGGGCAAATAGACTGATTTCGGCATTTGGTCAACGAATAAACGCGTAAATCAAGAAACTGCGCCAGCGTGCCACCCAATTAACAATGTGAGAACGCGAAAAGACGGCAAATGCCGGCCATTTCCCTCGCGCCGCTCACGGCGACATGGTCTGCTTCACTGCAGCTACCAGTTGCTTAAGGGTGAAGGGCTTCGGCAGGAAGGCGTATTGCTCCTTGCCCTGCTCGTTGCTGGGGAGGTTCTTGCTGAAGGCCTCCTCAGCATAGCCGGACACAAATATGATCTTAACGTTCGGGTCGCGGCGGCGCAGTTCCTTGAGCAGCGTCGGCCCATCCATCTCCGGCATCACCACGTCGGACACGACCAAGTCAACATGGCCGTGCTCGTCGAGCACTTCGATCGCCTCCACGCCGTTGCCGGCCTCGAGAACGGTGTAGCCGCGCGAGGTCAGGCCTCGGGCGTTGAGCGCGCGCAGGCCCTCCTCGTCTTCGACCAGCAGGATTGTGCCCTGCCCGGTCAGATCGGCGCTCGCTGCACGCGCCGCGCTCTCGACCGCAAATTCGGCGGCGGCGATCGTCGACGCCGCGCTCTCCGCCGCCAACTCCTCGGCGCCAGGCACGTGGCGCGGTAGGAAGATACGGAACGACGTGCGGCCCGGCTCGCTGTCGGCATAGATGAAGCCGCCAGTCTGCTTGACGATTCCGTAGACTGTCGACAGGCCCAGCCCGGTGCCCTTGCCCACATCCTTGGTCGAAAAGAACGGCTCGAAGATCTTGTCGATGATCTCGGGTGGGATGCCCGTGCCGGTGTCACTGACCTCGACCAGCACGTAATCAGCGCGCGGCATGCCCTTGTAGCCAAGGCCGGCGCTTTCGTCCGCCGTGACATTGGCGGTGCGCACGGTGAGCTTGCCGCCTTCTGGCATGGCATCGCGCGCGTTCACGGCCAGATTGACGATCACCTGCTCGAACTGCGACAGGTCCGCCTTCACCGGCCACAGATCGCGTCCGAGCGCTGGACTGAGCGTCACCCGCTCGCCAAGCAGCCGGCGCAACAACATGGCGAGATCGCTCAGCGTCTCGTTGAGGTCGAGCACCTGCGGCCGCAGGGTCTGCTTGCGCGAGAACGCCAGGAGTTGCCGCACCAAAGCGGCGGCGCGGTTGGCGTTCTGCTTGATCTGCATAATGTCCTTGAAGGACGGATCGGTCGGCCGGTGCGAATTAAGCAGGAAATCAGTCGCCATCATGATGGCCGAAAGCACGTTGTTGAAGTCGTGCGCGATGCCGCCGGCGAGCTGGCCGACCAACTCCATCTTCTGCTGCTGGTTGATGCGGTCTTCCAGCGTCCGTTGAGCCGTGGTCTCCAGCGCGTAAACGATGGCCGCCTCGCCGTCGCGGTCAGCCTCCTCGACCGCGGAGACGAAGAAATTGGCCCAGCGTTCGCTCTTGCCGGCGACCTTGGCTTCGACCGGCGCGATATCGCCCTCGCCCGCGGCGGCCTTGGTAATCGCCGCTTCCAGCGCCGGCCGGTCGCGCTCGACCACCACCGACAGGATCGAGCGTTCGTCACTCTTGAGGATGTCCTCGAAGGCATGAGCAAAGCGCGCGTTGTTGCGCGCAATGCCGCACGCTTTGTCGACGGTGGCGATCGCCATCGGGGTGTTCTGGAAGAAGCGCATGAAGCGCACTTCTGCCGCGCGCTGGGCATCGTCGCCGGCGTCGCGCGCGCGGTTGAGCACTAAGGTGCGCGAGGCACCCGGTGTGCCATCGGCGCCGAATGCGACTTTGTGAAACAAACGCACCGGCACCGGCTTTCCGGTGCGGGTCTTTAGGTCGAGATCGAGCACCTCGGTCGTCACCTCGCCGGGCGCGGCACTGAGCGTAGTCAGTAGCGCTGCGCCCTCGCCGGCGACGACGTCGCTGAGTTTGAGCGAACCGGTCCCCACTTGGGCGAGGTCGTGGTCGAGCCAGTTCGCCAGGGTGGCGTTGAGATAGACGATGTCGCCGGCGGCATCGACCGAGAAAAAGCCGGCCGGCGCGTGGTCGAGATAATCGATGGCGTGCTGCAACTCCTGAAACACGTTCTCCTGGCGTTCACGCTCGCGGGTGACGTCGGCGATCGACCAAACCGTCAGGCGGGCGTCGCGCTTGCTCTCACCGAGCGGGCGCACGCGCATGCGCAGCCAGCGACCACCCTCGCCAGCCTGACCGGCAACGCGCACCTCTTCTTGCAGCCGGCGGCCCTCGCGCGCCGCCTTAAGCAGGCGGTAGATCGACTCGGAAACATCCGGGTCGCCGATGAACACCCGCTCGATCGGCCGCACATCAGCGGCGCCGGCGGCCCCGATCAGACTAAGGTAGGCGGAATTGGCGTAGAAGACGCGGCCGTTGAGATCGGTCACCACCACGCCGTCGAAGGCATTGTCGACTACCGTCTTGAGCAGCGGGTTGCCCTGCTCACGGCCGCCAAACCGCATAACGCCTGCGGCGAGGGCGAACAGTGCGAAAACGCCGACGGTGCCGAGAAAGGCAAGCAAGGCCAAGATGTAGTTCTCGGCGTGGCCGCGACCGACATAGATCAGCCCGACGGCCGCGCCGACCAGCAACACGGCGACGATGAGGACCATGCCGATCGAACCGCCGCGCAGGGCGCTCTGGCTCTGGTCGAAGGCCTGCCGCCCTTCCCCATCGCCGCGGTCCTGCGCCAGCGTCCGCGTAATGCGATCCTGACCTGCCATATCGGTGCCGAATCCTGTTTCGCCGGCGCTTGTCCGGCGCCCGATCCTCCAACTGCCTTAAGCGGGCCCATGCACGCAAGGGCCTGCGAGGCGCAATCCCGAGCATCGCATATTAGCGGATAACGGCCCGGCGCAGGCGCATAACATAACCAATCACCTCGGCAACCGCTTTGTAGTGTTCCGGCGGAATCGCCTGGTCGATCTCGACGGTTGCGTGTAGGGCGCGCGCCAGCGGCGGGTTCTCGACCAGAGGGATGCGATGTTCCTCCGCAATTTCGCGAATCTTGCGGGCCACGGCGTCGAAACCCTTGGCGACACAGACCGGCGCGTCCATGCCGCGCTCGTATTGCAGCGCGACGGCATAGTGGGTCGGGTTGGTGATTACCACCGCCGCTTTGGGTACCTGTGCCATCATACGCTTGCGTTGGCGCGATTGGCGCAATTGCCTCTGCTTACCTTTGATGACCGGATTGCCTTCCGACTGCTTGAACTCCTCCTTGATCTCCCTGACCGACATTTTCTGCTTTTGATACCAATGCCGATACTGAAACAGGAAATCGGCCGCCGCGACCACGGCCATGATCGCAACCACCGCACCCATCAGCTTGATCGACAGCGTGCGAGCGAGCGGCAGAATGGCTACCGGATCAGTGCGCGCCAGCGCCATGATGCGAAAACGATCCGGCCACAACAGCGCGGTGAGCACGGCGCCCAACACCAGGATCTTGACGATGCCTTTGATGAGGTTGGCCACCGCCTGCATGGAGAACAGGCGCTTGACCCCCTGCATGGGCGAAATCTTGGACAGCTTCGGCATCAGCGCCTCGGCCGACCACACCAACCGATGCTGGATCATGTTGCCGGCCAACGCCGCCAGCATTAACAGCAGCACCGGCACGGCCATCGCCGCCAGCAACTTTGTCCCGATGGTCGTGTAAAGATGAATCAGCGCAGTCGCGTCGACACGAATTTGAAACGAATTGGCGATCAGTCCGCGCATGGCCCCGCTGATATCGGCGCCCAGGCCACCGGAAAAAACCATCAGCACCAGTGTGGCGCCGGCCATCATGAACCAGGTGCCGACCTCTTGGCTCTTGGCGACGTCGCCGCGCTGGAGCGCCTCGTCCAGCCGCTTTTGTGTGGGGTCTTCTGTTTTCTCGGAGTCGTCGGCTTCGTCGGCCATGGCGCCCTTGTCCTCAGTTGAGCGCGATGCCGGCGAGCACGCCTTCGAGGTAGTGAACGAAGGTGCCCATCATGGACCCGATCACCAGCGTAAACAGCAACAGGCCGAGCATGATCGACAGCGGCAGGCCGATGAAGAACACCTGCATCTGCGGCATCAGCCGCGACAGCACACCGAGGCCGAGATTGAACAACAAACCGAAGACCAAGAACGGCGCGCCGAGCTCGATACCGATGCGGAAAGAAACGGCGATGACACGGGTGATGTGCTGCGCGACGTCACCAGCCAGCGGGAGCTCGCCTGGCTTGAAGATATTGTAACTGTCATTGAGCGCGGCGATCACCAAATAATGCAGATCGGTAGTGAAAACCAACGTGATGCCGAGCACTGTGAGGAAATTGCCGACCAGCACGCCTTGCTGATTTTGGGTCGGATCGATGGTCGTGACGAAGCCGAGCCCAAGTTGCTGGGCTACCACGGTGCCGGTAACCTGCAACGCAGAAACCGCCAGCCGCGCCGTCATCCCCAGAATAATGCCGATCATGACCTCTTCGATCAGCATGGTGACCACGGGCGCCAGCGTCGCCCGGAGATCGACCGCATAGGCCTTTTCGTGCAGCGGCAGGAGGACGAGGGTCAACACCAGCGCCAGGACCAGCCGCACGCGCGATGGCATCGTCAGTTCGCCGATGCCCGGCAGCAGCATGACCATGGTGCCGATGCGCGCGAATATCAGCAGAAAGGTGGCGGCCAGCGTCGGCAGGAATGAGAGATCGATCTGCATTAGTCCCGCATATTATTTTCTTGCTGCTTTCTCGCCTCGACGGCCCTGCCGCCATGCCGGACATCCGCATCTTGGCTGCAAGCCGGCACCCTGAAGGCATTCCCCGGACCTTCAAGCATAAGCGCAGCGCGTCGCGCCTTCGGGCCAGACATGGCCGACGAGCTAGCCGCTGATGATGCGGGCGGCGATCCGAAGCATCTCGGCGTGCAGCTTTTCCGCCATGAACGGCAATGCGATCAACAGCGCGAAAAAAATCGCCAGTATCTTCGGCACGTAGGCAAGCGTCATTTCTTGAATCTGCGTCAGCGCCTGCAACAGCGACACGGCGACACCGACCACCAGTCCCACCAGCATGACCGGGGCGGAAATCGCAACCAACGTTAAAATAGCTTCTCGGGCGATGTCGAGAACTTCCGGTCCGGTCATATCAGTCCTTTAGGTTGTTGTTCTATGCCGATCCGCCACGGACCGGCGCAATGCCGCGCGCGTCAGATCGGCATCTTCATGATTTCCTCGTAGGCATTGATCACCTTGTCGCGCACCGCCACCACGGCATCGATTGCGACCTCCGTCTCCGACACCGCGGTCACCACATCGACCATGTTCGCCTTGCCATTGACCGCCGCCTGCATCTGCGTGTCTGTTTTGTGGCCGAGCTCGTTGACATGATCGAGCGCCTCCTTGAGCACGGAGGTGAAGCTCGTGCTGCCCGGCGCGCCGCCGTTACCGGCAACTCCGGCGCCGAGCGAACGCTGAGGATCAGCGGCAAGACGCGCGATATTGGCGTAGGTACTGGCGGCGGCGAGCGGTGAGGCCATGACGGTTCATTCCTTCTTTCGCTTGCGCGTGATTCTGTGTTTCCGCAAAACGCTTTCAGGCTTTGAGGATATCGATGGTGCGTTGGAGCATGCGTCTTGTTGCTGTGACCACGTTGATATTGGCCTGGTAGGACCGCTGCGCCTCCCGCATGTCGGTCATTTCAACCAAAGAATTGACGTTCGGGTATTTCACGTCGCCTTTCGCGTCAGCGGCCGGGTGGCCCGGCTCGTGCTTGACATGAAACGCGGACTGATCGGGTTGCACCCTGCCTAGTACCACCTCTTCGACGCCAAGCTTGCGGTTAAACTCGGCCTCGAAAGTCGGAATTTTGCGCCGGTAGGGATCGCCGCCGGGGGTGGTGGCGGTCGAATCGGCGTTCGCGATGTTTTCTGCGATGGTGCGCATGCGGCCGGCCTGGGCGTGCAAACCTGATGCTGCGACCGCGAGCGTCTTGAAAAAGTCCACGACTGCCCTCCCTGCTGTATCGATCAGCGCTTGCCGAGCGCGGTCTTGAGGAGATTGAGGCTGCGCGTGTAGAGCGCGGTCGCGATCTCATAGTCCGCCTGGTTGCCGGCCACCTTCATCATCTGGTCCTCGAGATTGACCGCGTTGCCGGTCGGTTGGACATCGAAGTTGCCTTCGTTGGTCGACCGGAAGTCGGACCTGGCACCGGCGAATCCGGCGAGATGGAGCGGCCCCGTCCGGACAAGCGCGACGTTGGAAAGCTGAGGGGCAGCCAGTTGATTCGGTTCCTTGAATTTCGGCGGCACCAGGTCGCTCAATTCGAACCCGGGCGTGTCGGCGTTGGCGACGTTCTCGGCTAGTACCTTCTGGCGCGCCTGCGACCACTCCATGCGCGTGCGCAGCATGGACAGAATCGGCATGTCACTTATTCCGAATCCCATTGCCTTTCCCCACTGCCCCGATTGCGCCCCTTCCCGCAGCATCGCCGCGCTAGGCAGACTTTGCCGGGACTATGGTTAATGGCCGGTTAACTTGCGTCGAATTGAGGGGAAGGGCGGTTAGGACCCGTTAACTACGATAAATAGGCCGCCATATGGAGGTCGTGTCAAAAAGGCCTTTATTTGTTAAGAGTTTGTTAGTATTCGGGGCGGCAAATAGTGCCTAGAACGTTAACCAATCGGGCGAGCCGAAGTCCGACGTAGGGAGCGCGATTAATGTTCGACTTGTTCGGCTCGGAGCTGCCATTGGCTGCCCGTTTCTTTATCGCCTTCCTGGTGGTGCTGGCGCTGATCGGGCTGACCGCCTGGGTTGTGCGCCGTTTCGGCGCCAACCGGCTGGGCAACGCCGGGGCGCGCGGACGCCAGCCACGGCTGGCGGTCATCGACGCGGCAAGCGTCGACGGCCGGCGGCGTTTGGTGCTTATCCGCCGCGACAACGTCGAACATCTGGTAATGATCGGCGGTCCGACCGACGTGGTGATCGAGCCCAACATCGTACGGGCCGCGGCAGCCCGCGAAGCGCCGCGCGAGCCGGTGAGGCCCGCCGTGCCACTAGAGCCCCCCGTGCGCGCGGTGCCAGCCGCCGAAACCGCTTGGCCGTTGCAGCCGGCGAGCGAGCCGCCGCTGGTGGCTCCGCCACGCCCCCAACGCGCGCCGGCGACCGAAGAGCCCTGGCTGCCATCCGAACCTGGTGCACGGGCCCGTCCAGCCGAAAGCCTGAGCGGTCTTGCCGCGGAGCTTTCGACGAAACTGACACCGCCGGAACCGGGCGCGCCGACAGGACGTAGCGAACCTCGCGTTGCGCCCCCGGCCGCCGAGCCCGCGCCGACAGCCACGGCCGATCACAATCTCTCGGAGATGGCGAAGCAACTCGAAGCTGCTTTGCGCCGTGCGCCGGTGCCGGAAGGACGGCCGCCGGTAACGGAACCGTTTGCCACACCGACGCATGCGCCAGCCGCCCCGCGGCCGGAACCCAGGTTCGAGCCGAAGGCCGAACCCAAATTCGAATCCAAGTTTGAGGTCAAATTCGAGCCCCGCGTAGAAGCGAGGCCCGAGCCAAAGATAGAGCCCAAGCCCGACCCCAAGATAGCGCCGAAGGTCGAGCCGAAATTCGAAGCCAAGTCCGAACCTATGCCGACGCCCGCGCCGACCGCCGACAAGAATCTCTACGACAATCTGGAAGAGGAGATGGCCAGCTTGCTCGGCCGTCCATCAAGCAAATCGTGACAGGTAGCTTCGATCGCCGCGTCCGTCTGTCGACGGTGGTGATCGGAGTAGTCGGGCTGACGATCGCGGCGACGAGCACACCAGCCGTCGCGCAGCAGATCAGCGTCAATTTTGCCCAAGGCAACGGATTGACCGAGCGCGTGATCCAGATGATCGCGCTGCTCACGGTGCTGTCGTTGGCGCCCTCCATCCTCGTGATGATGACTTCGTTCACCCGCATCGTGGTCGTGCTGTCGCTGCTGCGCACGGCGCTCGGCACCGCCACCGCGCCGCCCAATGCGGTGATTGTGTCGCTAGCGCTGTTCCTCACCGCCTTTGTCATGGGCCCAGCGCTGCAACGCTCCTACGACACCGGCGTCAAGCCGCTGATCGCAAATCAGATCACCGCCGAGCAGGCGTTCGAGCGCGGCACGCTGCCTTTGCGCGCGTTCATGGAAAAGAACGTCAGCAAGAAGGATCTCAAGCTGTTCGTCGACATGTCGAACCAGCCGGTGCCGAAAGACCCACAGGACGTGTCGTTGCGAGTCCTGGTGCCGGCTTTCATGATCTCCGAACTCAAGCGTGCCTTCGAAATCGGCTTTCTGCTGTTCCTGCCATTTCTGATCATCGACTTGGTGGTAGCTTCGGTGCTGATGTCGATGGGCATGATGATGCTGCCGCCGGTCGTCGTGTCGCTACCGTTCAAGCTGATCTTCTTCGTGCTGGTGGATGGGTGGAGCCTGGTCGCCGGAAGTCTGATCCAAAGCTACGGGAGCTAAACGCCGGTTGCCTGTGATCGCACGCCTCGCGGCGCGGCGCCCAAGGCCCCACTTGATGTCCCGAAATCACGTCCAAGCGGCCGCTGCACTGGCGCGCCCCCGCCCTCTCACCGCCGGCTGATCGACCCGGTTGGCGCATTCGGCGCCAGCGGCGCTCCTTGCGGCTCCTTCGGCTGCGCCGACGCGGCGGCGCGAGTGGGCCGAGACGGCGCTTTGGCGGCCGAGCTTCCGGACGCCGGCCGCTTCGGCATTTTCTCGGGCACCTCCTTCGACGTTGTCCCGGGCGCCTTTTTTGAGGCGCCCTCGCCGGGCTTGGCGTTCTTGGGCGGCGCCGTCGCGGGCGGCGACAGTTTTGGCGCCGCCTCCTTATCGGCCTCGCCTTGCGTCGAGATAGCGTCTGAATCCGGGTAGCGCTTGCGCATGTCACTCAGGAACGCATCGAGCGTGTCAAGGCTGGCGATGTGGGTGGCGACCGCGCGGAATTCGGGATTGCTGGTGCCGATCGGCGCACTCACCACGTCGAAGGCGTGTCCGTCGGATCCGTTCGCCATCTTGGCCGCGTATTTTTCGCGGAAACGCTGCTGCCCGAGCATGTCGTTCCCCAGCGCATAGCCGATCGCCGCGCGCAGGATGTCGAAGCGCTCGCGCGCATTCAGCGGCTGGAAGTCGCGCCACCGGTTGCCGTACATCAACTCGATCTGCTCGGCCGCCTTGTCCCAGCGGTGCGCGGCCCACAAGACATCGGCGCGCAGCCGCATCGCCTGGCGGCCCTTGATATCCTGGATCACCTCCAGGGCCAGATCGTAACGGCCGAGGTCGGATAGCGCCCTCGCCTGCAAGAGAAGCCGCTGATCGCGCAGTTCGTTGTTGAGCTGCGCCGTGCGCGTCGACTGCAACGTCGTGAGCGCCCGGTCCGGCTTATGATCCATGAGATAGATCACCGCGAGGCGCGTCGCCACCTGTGCGCGCGCCGCTCCTTGCAAGCGGTGATCGACCTGATGCTGCAAGAGCTTCGCTGCCTGGTCGAGCAGGTCGACGGCCACCAGTCGGTCGGCGAGCCGTCGGATCATCTCATCGCCGCGGCGGCCGATCGGCGTCAACTCACGGTAGTCGTAGAACAGCCCCAGCGCTTCGATCGGCGGCAGCGTGTCGCCCTTGTGCGACAGGAACAAGCTTTCGAACGTGGCCGCTGCCTCATCCTGAATCTTGCGTGTAAGGTCGGAGTTGGGATGCGCCAAGAGCGCCACCCGCATCACGTGGAAGGCTGCCCGGTAGTGCGCTTCCTTGGTGTAGAGATGGGCTAGCAGCCGCAGGCCTTCGGCCTCAATAGCGTCGCCGCGCCACACGGTGGTGAGCGTCTCCAGCGCATTGACAGTGTCCTTCGGCGAGACCTGGCCGAGACGATAGCGCAGTTCG
Organism: uncultured Pseudomonadota bacterium; assembly: GCA_963732895.1. GTDB lineage: Bacteria > Pseudomonadota > Alphaproteobacteria > Rhizobiales > Xanthobacteraceae > Pseudolabrys. The sequence goes on from CAVTBG010000006.1 coordinate 553,603, forward strand.
ATCTCACGCAACTGACCTTCCGCGGCGGCCGGTCCTGCATCCGACTCCGCGGCAGCCTGGTATTTGGCTAGTGCGTCATCGTTGCGGCCGAGCCCTTCATCCAAACGGCCAACCAATACGTCGAATTCAGGCGTCATATCGGAAGAGACGCCGATGCCGTCGCACAGATTGGCCAGCCGCTCCGCTTGGCTGAAATCGCGCGTCTCATCCGCTGCGCGCAGCGCCTCCAGCAGCGCCATGCGCTGCAATTCGAGCGGCAACCCCGCGACCGTGGCTTCCACGTTGCTGAACAGCTTGTGTGCCTCGGCCCATTTGCCCTGGCGCGCAAAAGCAATCGCGCGCCAGATCGGCGCGTCGAGCTGGTTGCCGACCTGCGGATGCGACAGATCCTTGAGCGCGTCCTGGGGCCGGTTCAGCATTATACTGGCGACCGACTTCAGCACACTGCCGGTCACATCGTCAGGATCGCCGGTGAACGCCACGTTGAGTACGCCCATGGCTTCGGCCGACATGTGCCGGGCGAGATAGAAGCGCGCGAGATTAAGCCGGGCCACCCGCCGTCGTCCCGGCAACGCTGCCGCGGCCTTCCGGATCAGATCCGACTGGCGCCCGTAATAGCTGCCATCGCGGTCGAGGCTCCAGAGCTGGTTGTCAAAGGTGGTCGCGCGAAAGCTTGCCGCCGACTGTTGTTGCGCGTCCATCGCGGCCGACAGCACCAGACCGCCGGGGCGGCTGAAGGTGACATTGTCGTTGCCGACTTTGCCGGTCACATCATCGGCGATCGGCCGTACGACCACGCCTTGCCGCGATGCCAAGGTGGCGAGTTCGACGAAATCCTGCGAGCGCAAGAATCCCCGCGCCGGAGCGAGCCCGGTTATCACCAAAAGGTGGTCGCCGACCTCCGGATCGTATAGGCGGTGCAGCTTGCCGGGATTCTTGAATTGAACGACCAGATTGGCGCGATCGCGGGCGATCATGCTGCGGTCGACGCTGAGCGGCTTGCTGGCGGTCGTAATGGTGTCGGCGATGGTCACCATCCAGGCCGGCCCATCGCTGTCGACGCTAATCAGCCTTGGACGGCTGAGACGGATGCGCACGACCGCGACCCCGTCCTGGCTGCGTTTGACCGTTGCGCCGAGGATTGCGCCATCGGATTCGGCCGAAAGCTTCCCGAGGTCGATCTTGGCCGGATTGTCGAACACCAGCCACAACATGTCGTCACGGCGAAATATCGCGGCCGGGGTCGGCACTGCGAACGGGAACTCGATCTTCAATGTTTGACCATCACGGTGCAAACCGGCGACCACCGGCGCCTTCGGATTGGGCGCCGGCATTTGTGCGTTCGCTTGCTCCGTCGGCGCAGTCATATGTTGCGCAATCTTTGGCGGCGCAGGGGCAATAGGTTCGAGTGGTTTGAGCGCGCGCCCGTTATGCTTTGACGGCGCGGCCTGCTCGACCATATGCGGCTCGGACATCACTTTCGGCGTAGCCTCGGCCATCTCTGGCTTGGCCACCTGCGGCCTGGCCATTTCGGGCTTCGCGATCTGGGGTTTGGCGACCTGGGGTTTGGCCATGTCATGCTTGGCCATATCCGGCTTGGTCATCTCGGATTTGGCCATCTCCGATTTGTGCATGTCCGGCTTCGTCACGGCCGGATTCTTCATCTCAGGAGGGGTCATCGCAACTCGTGGCGCCGGCGATCGCGGCAGCGCGGGTCGAGCGCCGGCCGGCGCGCCGGGCCCCGGCATGTCCACCATCGGCGGCGCATCGCCGTTGCCCGAAGGCGGCTGAGCCATCGCGGCCGGATTGGCGGCTTGGGCCGACTTGCCCCCTTCGGCTGGCATCGTCTCGGGCGACGAAATCGCCGGCGCGCCCGGCTCGCTTGCCGCCAGTTTCGTGCCGCCCGCCTCCAGCGCCTGCTTCGGCGTGACGCCGCCGTGGCCGATATCGACCACGAAGCTGTGGCCGTCGCGGAACGTATGCACCTGCGGGTCACCGTTTAGCTTGAAGCGCACCACCGCAGATTGACTCGTGCGCACGCTGTCAATCGATTTCAAGGTGGTCGGCAGCGCCGCTAGCGCATCCGCCAGATCCCATTTGATCGGCTTGTCGAAATGGAGCGAGTAAGTACCCTCTCCGCGCTCGGGATCGACATGGGTGGCGATCGGCAGGTCGAAAACGTAACGGCTGAACGTCGGCTGGGTGGCGACTTTGACGCGGATCGGTTCGGCCAACGCCTTCTGATCGGCGAGCCGTGCCTTATCGATCAATTTGTCGGCCTCGCCGGCGCGGCGCGCCAGTTGGGCGATCACATCCTGCGGAAGCCCGGGCAGCAGGCCACTCCAGTTTTCCGGCAGCAAATCGACGAACAACCGCTCGCCGGTCGGGATGACATGAAACTTCACGTTGCGCACCAGCGCGATGCGGACGGCGGTGCCGTCGGGGTCGCGGCGCGCCGCGCTGATATAGGTGGGTGCGCCTTCGCTCAGCCGGTCCACCGACACCGCCACTGGCTTGTCGAAGCGGATGATCAAGATCGGAAAAGTGAGGCTGACGCGGGCCGCCACCGACTGGTCAAACGTGAAGACGAGCCGCGTGAAACCGTGGTCGGTCGTGGCCGAGACCCGGCCCTGGACCGGATCATCGGCGCGGGCCGGCCAGGTAATCAGCGCGGCCGCGACCACCAGCAACGCCGACAGCATGCCGGCGCGCGCGCGCCGGCCGCGCGCGCGCGGCCGGACGCGGGCATGAACAGGCATCCCGATAGGGCTGTCAGACCAAGCCGTCATGTACTCTTCCAGCCGGCGAAACTCCCGGTCGCGATAGCCTAGGCAAGGGCGTTTAACGGCGCCTTAACCGTGTGCCGGTTATTGGCCGCCCGCGCTGCTGCCGATCTTGGGCAACTTGTCCGGACTGGACATCATCGGGGCGTCACTGGCGTTGGCGCGATTGGCGAGCTCGACAGTGAGCCGCTCGGCCGCTTCCGGGGCCATCTGGGCCATGACGGCCGACATGCTGCGCGCCTTCATCCCGGTGGCAACCTCAACCAGGATGCTGAGATCGAGCCGGTCGAAGATGCGCGCGGCATCCTTTGGCCGCATCGCTTCATACATGTCGACCAGGCTCTTGAAGTGCTGCTTCTGATTTTTGTCGCGATTTCCGATCGCGACATTAATCTTCTTTTCCAGCTCCTTGAGTTCGTTCACCCGGGATTCGACCCGCTTTTCGGCGGCCTTGAGCAGGCTCTCGCGCAGGTCGATATCGCGGCTGCGTTTGTCGAGTTGCTTGCGACGCTGCTGCAACCGCTCGAGGATCGCCCGCTCGCCCGCCGAGGAAATGCGGCCTATGCCCATCGCGCCCGAATCGTTGCCTGGTTCGAGCTTGGTCGGCGCGGGCGGCATCTTGCCCATCTTGGGCTTCGACCCGCTCTCCGGTTTGGGCACAGAGCCCGTGATATCGGATTTGGCATTTCCATAATTGAACATCTGCTGAGCCCAGGACGATCGCCCGTCAGCTGACGCAGCGTTGGACCCGGGCGCCGGCTCGCTCTTGCCATCGGCCATAACGATCTTCGGATAGGCCGGCACGCTGTCGGCGGTCGTGACCGTCATCTGGGGCTTGCCGCGGTCGACCAGCCGTTCGCCCAACGTGTAACCGCCCTCGAACAACAGCCCCGATACTTTTAGCGCGAACAGGCTGACCGCCGCGAGAATGACAAGGGGCAGCAGACGGATCGTGCGCGCGAAGCGGATCATGCCGCCATGCCACCACGGCGCGCGCGCGCCCGCTCGACTAGCATCTGGGCTGCCACCGACACGGCCTTGACATCGTTGACCGGGGGCGGCGGCACCAGCATGTCCTCGGGCGCGGCAATGCTGGCAATGCGCGACAATTTGACAAGTAGGCCCTCTCCTGCCGCGACATGGCGATCAAGTTCGGCCGACAGATCCTCCATCCGCTGCAACCGCGGGCCCAGTGCCTTTTCGCCGTCGCGCATGGTCGACTTCAGTCCGGCGATGGCGCGCTCGGCTATTTCGGTCGCGGTCACGAGTTCGGAAATCGTCGCGCGCAGCGACTGCTCGTCAGCCTTGAGCAGGCGGAGCTGCTTATTGAGCCGTACGCAATAAAGGATCGTGAGCAGCAGGAGGACCGAGACCATGCTCTCGACCGCGTAACCGAAATTGTAGCTCACGGCGCTTCCCTCCGGGTGGTCGCGTTTTCCGCGTTCTCGAACATGGCGAAGGTGGTGCGCGGCTTGCGTAATGGTTTAGCCACGCGCACGGCAACGCGATCGCCAACCCGCCCCATGCGGCCCTCCGTGAGCGTGATATCGCCAGCGCGCACCGTCACCAAGGCATCTGGCTTCATCTCGAGGGTGAGCGTGTCGCCGACGTCGAGCTCCATCATCTGCTTGAGCGGCAGGCTCGCTTCGTAAAGCACAGCTTCGACGCCGATCTGCGCCTGCGCAATCTCAGTGGCGAGATGGCCTTCCCAGATCGGATCGCGGCCGAACTTCTCACCCATGAACATCTGCAGCAGGACAGCGCGTATCGGCTCGATGGTCGCGTAGGGAAGCAGCAGTTCGATATTTCCGCCGCGGTCTTCCATGTCGATGCGTAGGCGCACCAGGATCGCCGCATTGGCCGGCCGCGTGATGGCGGCAAAGCGCGGATTGGTCTCCAGTCGATCGATGTTGAATTTGACTGGCGACAGCGGCTTGAAAGCAAGCTCGGCGTCGGCCAAGATCACCTCGATCATTCGCTTAACCAGATTTGACTCGATCGTCGTGTAAGGTCGGCCTTCGACGCGCACCGCCGACGCGCCGCGTCGGCCGCCGAGCAGAACATCGATGATCGAATAGATCAGGTTCGAATTGACGGTGGCGAGCCCGAAATTGTCCCACTCCTCGGCTTTGAACACCGCCAAAATTGCGGGCAGCGGAATCGAATTGAGATAATCGCCGAAGCGCACCGAGGTGATGCGATCGAGCGAAACCTCCACGTTGTCCGAGGTGAAGTTGCGCAAGGATGTCGTCATCAGCCGCACCAAGCGGTCGAAGACGATTTCGAGCATCGGCAGACGCTCGTAAGACACCATCGCCGAGTCGATGATGGCGCGAATGCCAGAGTTGTCGTTGAGCGTTACGTCTGCGAGCGAGAAGCCGAGCAGACTGTCGATTTCATCCTGGTTGAGGATGCGTTCGGCGCCGCCTTTGCCCCCTTGCGCGCTGCCGTTCTCATCGACCATCGCCGCCCATTGCGCGGCGGCTTCGTCCGGATCGAGATCGGCAGGCTGCGACGATGAGCCTTGCTCGGCCTGCAGCGCCTGGCCCCATTCGGCGGCCAGCGTGTCTTTGTCAACTGGGTCGTTGGGCGCCATGGGCCTCAAGCCGTCACTGTACGACGATTTCTTTGAATAGAACGGCGGTGATGTGGCTCGGCGCGACGGCGGCGTTGACCCGGCGGGTCAAGGCCTCCTTGAGCCGGTAGAGGCCGGCCGATCCGTCGAGGTCGGTGGGCCGCAATTCGCGCAAATAGGTTTGGAAGGTGTCCATCACCCGCGGCATCAGCGGCTTGATCTTCTCGGCCAGGCTCTGATTCGGCAATTCGAGGGTGATCTTGACCTTGAGATATTGCGTGCGGTCGCCACCGCTGTTCGACAGGTTGACCAGCACGTCGGGCATATCGACGAAGACCGCGGGCTTGGCCTCGGCTCTCTTCTCGGCATGGTGCGCAGGCTTGCTGAAATACATGTACGCGGCGGTACTGCCGCCACCGAGCACCAAGACGCCGGCCGCCACCATCCCGATGAGCTTGATGGGAAGCTTTTTCTTGCTCTTGGTCTTGGTCTCGCCGGTGTCTTCGTCCGCCTCGTCACGCTCTGCGTCAGCCTGTTTCTTTCCCTTGGCCGCCATCACTTCATGTCCCGCGCCACATTTGGGTTTATTGGGCTGGCAAACGGCAGTTCCGGCTGGAAACTTTGCCGATCGCGCAAGCCTCACGCGCCCCGTAATTTTGAAGGTAGGCCGGTATGGTTAACAGAATCTTGCCAAAGTCCCTGAGGCGGCAAGTTTTGCCGGGCAAGAGCAGCCGCAGGGGCGTTTTTTGCCCCTCCGCGCGCGCTTCTCAATACATATAAGACATTGATTTATAATACTTTTATCGTTTGGCACGGCGGCTGCACTCTCTCCGGCAGCCACCGGCTTGGGAGAGCCGACGGCAATCGATGCGGCAGGACCGGCCTTGGGAGGGCTCGGGTTTCTGCCGGAGCAAATGGGGAGTCACCGATGCAGAACACCCTTCTGGTCGGACTATCGCGCCAGGTCGCGCTCGGGCGTCAGTTCGAAGTGATCGCGAACAACATCGCCAACCTTAACACCACCGCCTTCAAGGCGGACGGTGCCCTGTTCGAAGACTACATCTCGCCCACCGCCCGTGCTGGCGATCTGCCGGGGACGGACAGCCAGGTCAATTTCGTGCGCGATCGCGCCACCTGGATCAACTGGAAGCAGGGTCAGCTCGAGCGCACCGGCAACCCGCTTGATGTCGCCATCGACGGCGGCGGCTACTTGGCGGTGCAAACCGCGAACGGTGAGCGCTATACACGCAACGGTGCCTTGAAGATCGACAACCAAGGCCAGTTGGTGACCAGCGTCGGCGATCCGGTGCTCGGCGATAACGGCCCGATCGTTTTCCAATCCACCGACCGCGGCATCACCATCAGCAAGGACGGCACCATCAGCGTGCGCACAGCAGGCAGCAACGCGGAGGCCGTGCGCGGCCACCTGCGCGTGGTCAGCTTTACCAACCTCGCTCAACTGCAAAAGGACGGCAACAGCTACTACGCCGCGCCCCAAGGCGTGACACCCGATCCGGACACGCAGTCGGGCCTGCAGCAGGGCTCTGTTGAGCAATCCAACATCAGCGCGGTTCTCGAAATGACGCACATGATCGAGGTAACGCGCAGCTACCAGCAGATAGCCGCGCTGCTTTCGCAGCAGAATGACCTGCAGAATACGGCGATCGACAAGCTCGCCGCAGCGCCGAACTAACCCGGGGGCAGTAGGAGATAGATCATGCGTGCACTCAATACCGCAGCTACCGGCATGATGGCCCAGGAACTCAACGTCCAGGTCATCTCCAACAACATCGCCAACATGCGCACCACCGGCTACAAGCGCCAGCGTGCGGAATTCCAGGATCTGCTCTACGAGCACGTCAACCGTGTGGGCACCCAGACGTCCTCGCAGGGCACGATCCTGCCCGCCGGTATCGAGCTCGGCTCCGGCGTAAAGACCGTCGGCACGCCGCGCCTGATGACGCAGGGCGATCTGCTACAGACCGGCAAAAACTACGACCTCGCCATCCGCGGCGAAGGTTTCTTCAAGATCCTGACGCCGGATGGACGCACCGCCTACACGCGCGATGGATCATTCGAGCTTGACGCGCAGGGCCGGCTCGTGACCGCCCAGGGCAACGTCGTGCAGCCCGGCATCACTATTCCGCAAACCGCGACCTCGGTGTCGATCAATTCGCAGGGTCAAGTCTCGGTCACACTGCCTGGCTCAACCGCCCAAAGCCAGATCGGCCAGATCGCGCTGTCCAATTTCATCAACAAGGCCGGGTTGGAAAGCATCGGCGACAATCTTTATCTCGAAACGCCGGCCTCCGGCGCGCCGCAAGACGGCACGCCGGCCCTCGAAGGCTTCGGCAATCTGCAACAGGGCTATCTCGAGCAAGCCAACGTGCAGGCGGTCAGCGAGATCTCGGACCTGATCGCGGCCCAGCGCGCCTATGAGATGAACGCCAAAGTGATCTCGGCAGCCGACCAGATGCTGTCGTCGACCGCCAACCTGATGCACTGAGGCATGGCCATGATGCGAAAACTTATCACCGCATCCGCCGTCGTCGCGATGCTGGCCTTGTCGGCAGCAGCCAACGCCGCCGACCAACCCAGGCCGCGCCTGAAATCGGCGGTGACCGTCACTGGCGATATCGTGCGCATCGGCGATCTGATCGCGAATGCAGGCATCGTCGCCAACGTGCCGATCTTCCGCTCGCCCGATCTTGGCACGACTGGCGTGGTCTCGGCGCAAACCGTGCTCACCGCGGTGCGCGCCCACGCACTGGTGGGGCTCGATCCCGGCAACGTGCACGAGGTGACGGTGACGCGCGCGAGTCGCACCATTGCCCCAAGCGAAATCGAGGGCCGCCTCGCCGCCGCACTGTCGACGCAGTTTTCGCTCGGCAATCCGAAGAACCTGGCTCTGCGCTTCGACAACGAGGTACAGGCCGTGCATGTCGAACCGACGATCACGGACGACCCACGCATCGCGCGCATCACATATGACCCACGCACCACCCGCTTCGACGCGGTGGTGGCGATCCCGAACCGCCGACCGTTGCGGCTGACCGGCCACGTCACCGCCATGGAAGAAGTGGCGACGCTCGCGCGCACGCTGGCGCGTGGCGACGCGGTGAAACAGGGCGACGTGGTGATGGCGCGCCGCCCGCGCCGCCAAATCCCGCCTGACGCCATCACCGACCCCGACCATGCGGTGGGGCTCGCCGCCCGCCACGGCTTGCAGCCAGGCCGGCCGCTGCGCGCCTCCGACCTGATGAAACCCGTGTTGGTGCGTCGTAACGACATGGTGACGATGATCTATCGAGTGCCCGGAATCTTGCTGACGGTGCGCGGCCGCGCCGCCGAAAGCGGCGCCGAGGGTGACGTCATCGGTGTGCTCAACGAACAAACCAAACGCACACTGCACGGCGTCGTTGTCGGCTCCGGCCAGGTGATGATCGGCACTGGCGCGATGGAGATCGCCGCCGCCGGGCATGGCCCTCAAACCACCGGCTCCATCGATGGCGTTCGTTGACCTCATGCTTTGCGAACGAACGATCATCGAAACCTGGAAAAGACGGCGTGCGAGGAAGCAATGATCATGCGCAACCGTAATCTTGGGACAGCACCATGAATTGGCCGGACCCGAGCGCGTGCCGGACGACGAAACCGGCAAGTTCCTCCACCTCGACCAACACATGGCCGCATGGCCTCGGCCGTCGAATTCCAAATCCATTCCAACTGTGAAAGCGAAGCCGATGAAATGTCTACCTGTGATGCGTGGTGTGCTGCTGGCGACGACGGCGGCATCGCTGCTGAGCGGCTGCGCCGCAATCGACCAACTCAAGAATATCGGCGAGGCGCCAAAACTATCGGCGATCAAGAATCCGACCGCGCGGCCGGGCTATAAGCCAGTCCAAATGCCGATGCCGGCGGCGCAGCCGGCGTCCTATAATCCCAACTCGCTTTGGCGCAACGGCTCGCGCGCCTTTTTCAAGGACCAACGCGCGCACCAGGTCGGCGACATCCTGACGGTGAAGGTGAACATCACCGACAAGGCCAACATCGCCAATGAGACGCAGCGCAGCCGCACCAACGCTGACGACACCACCGTGAGCAACCTGTTCGGTTGGAGCAAGTTGCCTTTGTTCGGCTCACCGATCCCGGGGAGTATCGCCAACACCGACTCGACCACCGCGCTCGATGGCAAGGGTTCGGTCAACCGCTCGGAAGCTTTGACCACAAACGTCGCCGCCGTGGTGACGCAGGTGCTGCCCAACGGCAACCTGGTGATCGAGGGCAAGCAGGACATCCGTGTCAACTTCGAGATGCGCGAACTGATCGTCGGTGGGATCGTGCGGCCGGAGGATATCGAGAGCGACAACACCATCGAGTCCAGCAAGATTGCCGAAGCGCGCATCGCCTATGGCGGCCGCGGTCAGCTCACCGACGTGCAGCAGCAGCGCTACGGCTCGCAGGTGCTGGACGTGCTGCTGCCGTTCTAGGGTACGCGTGACCGGTGACAAGGTCGGAGGCCGCAGAGCGGACCCTTGCTTATGTCGACGCACGAGCAAACGCCAAACAGGTCGGCCCCTTCACCGGGAAAAACGACGGATCTTGATTGCCCTTCCCGCCTGCCGGGGAGTGGTTAGGCCCGCCGGGCAACCGGCCGGCCGGGGAGTGGAGGCGACAATTGGAGGCTGGCGCGGGGTTCCTGAACGGCCCGCCGGCAATGGGGTTTTGACGCAGACGATTTCGTGACGTCCTGAGCTCCCACGCCATTTTCGGTTCGCGAACGGAAATGGCGGCAACGCCCGGCCCCCGGCTTCTCCCCAGCCGGGGGCCGCGGTATTTTCGAGAAGCGCGCCGACCAATCGTACGACGCCCGGAAAACGACAAAGCCCGGCTCGGCGGCCGGGCATTGCGTGTTGGTGAGCCGCCTTCGAGCCGGCGTCAGTCGTCGCGGTAGACCCGCTCGCGCCGCTCGTGGCGCTCCTGCGCCTCCACCGAGAGGGTGGCGATGGGTCTTGCCTCCAGCCGGCGCAGCGAGATCGGCTCGCCGGTCTCCTCGCAGTAGCCATAGGTGCCGTCGTCGATGCGGGCCAGCGCTTCGTCGATCTTGGCGATTAGCTTGCGCTGGCGGTCGCGGGCCCTGAGCTCGATGGCGCGGTCGGTCTCCGAAGACGCCCGGTCGGCGAGATCGGGGTGATTTTGATTCTCTTCCTGCAGGTGCTGCAGCGTTTCCTTGGCTTCCTTCAAGATGTCCTCGCGCCAGGCCAGCAATTTCGTGCGAAAATACTCGCGCTGGCGCTCATTCATGAACGGCTCCTTGTCCGACGGCCGGTAGCTCTTGGTCTTGGCCAACATCCCACTGACTCCCTTGTGTCTTCTTATGTTCTTGAATCCGAAGCCCACCCTCCCGGTGCGGCAGGCTTATATACGCGCACCGCGATCCGGACAACATCCGAATACAGGCGGAGCGTTTGGCAGAATTCTGATGACGGCCCAATGACTTGGGCCGGCCAACTGAGTCGGCAAGGCCATGCTGGTTGTGAGTAAGGTTAGCTCGCCCCGGCCTTGGCGAGTTCCACCGACACCCGCAGGTCGATTTCGCGCATCAGCGAGTTGAGTTGGGCGTCGCCGGTCTCCTCGGTCAGCCCTTCCGCCGCCACTTTCAGCCGGGCGAGCGTGGAATTGTCGAGACTGCCGTCGAGGAGTTCCACCTTCAGCGAATCGAGGGCGTCTAGCGCGTTGCGGCCCTTGACGATCGCCCGCTTCTTGCGGGCGGTGAAGTCGTCCACACCCTGCAGCGCCAGAAGCGCATCGACGGTCGAAATCGCCCGCAGGGAACCGGCCGCTACCGATTGGCGTGCCCCGGCTTGCCCGCCCACCGAAAAGCCTCCGCCGGTCGCGCGCCGGGCACCGGAGGACGCCTTGGCGGCGGCGGTCCCGTTCGTTCCACTAATGCGCATGGCGTGATCCCCGACCGGCAAACGTAATCGGTCCCTTGATACCAGCCAGCCTGGGCCGCCATGGTTAATGCTCAGTAAAGAGAGCGGCAAAAATTGCCGCCCCCGATCATTCCTGCCGGGCAACGGCGCTCGTCCCCATCGCGACCAAACCGAAAAACTTTTTTTGACCAAGGTGTTACGATCATGGCAGCGGTTGGCACGGCACTCGCATTGGTGTCGGCAGTCAAACGTCACATTGGGGAGAGTGATGACGAAGACGTGGCAGGCCGTCCTGTTGGCGGTACTCGTGGCTTTCGCCACCTTGGCGGTCCCGCAGACCGCCGGGGCGACGTCGCGTATCAAGGATCTCGCCAATGTGGAGGGCGTGCGCGAGAATCAATTGATCGGCTACGGCTTGGTGGTCGGGCTCAACGGCACCGGCGACACCCTCAACAACATTCCTTTCACCAAGCAGTCGCTGCAGGCGATGCTGGAACGGCTGGGCGTCAATGTGCGCGGTCAGAACCTGCGCACGGGCAACGTGGCGGCAGTAATGGTGACCGCGAACCTGCCGGCCTTCGCCACCCAGGGCACACGCATCGACGTCACTGTCTCCGCGCTCGGCGACTCCAAAAGCCTCGAGGGCGGCACGCTGCTGGTCACCCCGCTGCTCGGCGCCGACGGCAATGTCTACGCGGTCGGCCAGGGCTCGGTGGCCATCGGTGGCTTCCAGGCCCAAGGCCAGGCCGCCAAGATCACCCGCGGTGTGCCGACCGTCGGCCGCATCTCCAACGGCGCGCTGGTTGAGCGTGAGATCGAGTTCCAGCTCAATCGTCTGCGTCAACTGCGTCTGGCGCTGCGCAACCCCGATTTCACCACCGCCAAGCGCATAGCAGTGGCGATCAACGACTTCATCGGCGCGCCGACCGCCGAGCCACTCGACCCCGGAACCATCGGCATTAACGTTCCCAAGAGCTATCACGGCAACGTGGTGTCGCTCTTGACTGACATCGAGCAGCTTCGGGTCGAGCCCGACCAGGAAGCCAAGATCGTGATCGACGAACGCTCCGGCATCATTGTCATGGGCAGCGATGTGCGCGTGTCCACGGTCGCGGTGGCGCAGGGCAATCTCACGGTCTCTGTCACCGAATCGCCGCAGGTCAGCCAGCCGGCGCCGTTCTCCCGCGGTCGCACCACGACGGTGCCGCGCACACGCATCGGCGTGCAGCAAGACGGCAAGGGGTTGGCCGTGGTCAGGACCAGCGTGTCGCTGCAGCAACTGGTCGACGGCCTCAACTCGCTCGGCATCGGCCCGCGCGACCTGATCGGCATCCTGCAGGCGATCAAGGCGGCCGGCGCCATCCAAGCCGACATCGTGGTGATGTAATGCCCGGCTTCGCCCTTCCCGCCCCCGGCCTGACGCCGACCGACCTGATCATGGCCGGCCAGACCGGCACGCCCAAGCCCACCAAGAACCAGGCCAAGGCGCGCGCGGCGGCGCAGGACTTTGAAGCCGTGTTCCTCAATTCCATGTTCAAACAGATGTACACCGGCATTGACGGCGACGGCCCCTTCGGCGGCAGCGGCGCGACCGGCGTTTGGCGCTCGTTCCTGACGCAGTCCTACGCCAAGTCATTCGCCAAAGCCGGCGGCATCGGCATCGCTGATCAGGTTTATCATACGCTGCTCGCTCAACAGGAGGTCGGCAAGTGAACGCCCCAGCAGAGCCAACCGACATTGCCAGCGCCGGCGAAGCCGCACAGGCGATCAAAAATCTTAGCGCTATCATGGATCGGCTCATCGCGACGGTCGAGGATGAAACGGCGCATATGCGCGCGGGGCGCCTGCATGCGGCACTCGCGCTCGACGAGACCAAGTCGCAACTCGCCCGTGGCTATGCGGCCCAAAGCGGACGGCTGAAGGCAGCCGAGGCCGTTGTCGTCCGCGCGCTGCCGGACGCGCTCAAAGATCTGCGCCGCCGCCACGAACGCTTTCAGGCGCTGCTGCAGACCAATCTCACGGTGGTGGCCACCGCCCATGCGGTCTCGGAAGGCATCATCCGCGGCGTTTCCGGCGAACTCGCCCGCAAGCGCGCGCCGCAGACTTACGGCGCCAGCGGCCGCGCCAATGCACCCAGCCGGAATGCGGCCCAGCCGCTGGCGATCAGCCGCAGCCTCTAACACCAAATCTATTCGAGAAGGCTGCCGCGCCGGATCGAGGGACCGCGGTCTCGCTCAAGCCGAGGTATCGACCTTCAAGCCGGTCACCGTGTCGATCTTGGTGCCGTCGGTCAATGTCAGAATATTGGTTTGGGTATTGAGATAGGATCCGTTGGCGAGCTGGATGATGCTCGCTGGGTCGATGACTTCCGCGCCAGTCGCGATGTCGATTTGAGTGCCGTTGGACTTGGTGAGGATGTTGTTGTTTGTGTCGATCGACGATCCATTGCCGAGGTAGATGAAGGACGGCAGGGTATTGTGCGGCTTCACCTGATTCTGCGCTGAGCTCAGCGCCTTGAGCGCCTGAACGATCTTCTTTTGCACCGCCGACTGCTGATTACCGCTGGCGATTTGCGCGTAGTAGCTGCCGTAGTTGGTAACGTTTGTCTGCGCGATAGTGGCAAAGTTGTTGGCGAAAGCCGAGCTTTGTCCGAGAAAGCCACTGATCGTACCGGCGCTGCCGGAATTCGCGAGCGCGCCAAGGATGCCAGCCGGGTTGGACGAGTTCTTGATCGCGGTCACGGCGCCCGAGAGCCAGTCCGACCCTTTTGAGGCCGACAGCGAATTGTAATACGCCGCGGTCGATGCGCTGATTGCCGCCATGGCCCTTCGTCCAAGTGGATCAGAAAAATACCGCAGCGCCGTTAACAAAATACAACTGTTGCCGGTCGCTTCCCGCGGTCTACGCCTCGCGCTTTTTCGCGCAGCGCTGCGGCTTCCGATATCTGCAGACAATACACGCCTAAAACTCGCCGAGTGACGGTAAACAAGTGAGAAACCGTTAACCACGTTTTTTTACGGGCCGTTTGTGGCGCCCATGCGATTACGGACGCGATCCTCGAGATCGCATGAAGACTTGAAGTCTTGCCAGTAGGCAAATTCACCAGAAAGGTACCTTGTAATGTCAGGCATCATCCTCTCCGCTGGCGTGCGGGCCAACCTGCTGCAGCTGCAGCAGACGTCGGACCTCATCACCAGCACCCAGACCAAGCTGGCCACCGGTCGGCGGGTCAACTCGGCTCTCGACAACCCGCTGAACTTCTTCACCGCCCAGGCCCTGGACAACCGTGCCAGCGACCTGAGCGGCCTGCTCGACGCGCAGGCGAATGCCATCAACACGATTCAGGCCGCGAACAACGGTATCACGGCCATCACCAAGCTGGTGCAGTCTGCCCAGTCCCTGGTCAGCCAGGCCCAGCAGACCACCGACACGACGGTGCGAGCGAGCCTGTCGACGCAGTTCACATCCCTGTTGACCCAGATCGGTTCGCTGGCAAGTGATTCGGGCTTCAACGGCATCAACCTGCTCGGCGCTGACAACCTCACCGTTATCCTGAACGAAAAGTCGGGTACGGCGCAGTCAAGCGTCACGGTCAGCGGTGTCAACTATACCAGCACGACCGTTGCCAACGCCGCGTTGAGCATCGCCAGCGCTACCAGCAACTGGGCGACCAACACCGACATCACCGCGGCCTCGACCGATCTGACTGCCGCGCTGACGACCCTTCGTTCAGAATCGCAGGCCCTGGGCTCGAGCTTGTCGACCGTGCAGGTCCGCCAGGACTTCACCAAGGCGACGATCAACACCCTCCAGGCCGGTTCCGACGCCCTCACGTTGGCGGACTCCAACCAGGAAGGCGCGAACTTGCTGGCCCTGCAGACCCGCCAGCAGCTCTCGACCACCGCTCTGTCGCTTGCTTCGCAGGCCGACCAGAACGTGTTGCGTCTGTTCGGCTAAGTCGACCGACCGACCAAACGAAACGAAACGGCGGCCTTCGGGCCGCCGTTTTTTTCGTCCCGCGGGTCATGGTTAACGAATATTTAATTTCACTGGTAAGGATCGATTAACCTTAACAATTTACTTTCTCTCAAGGAACTATCGGGCCGGCAACGATTGGCCCGACGAAGACGGGGATTGCCATGAGCGACATAGTCCTTTCTAGCGGCGTCCGTTCAAACCTGTTGTCATTACAAAAGACCTCGGACCTGATCACCCAGACCCAGAACCGGCTGGCTACCGGAAAGCGGGTCAATTCCGCACTCGACAACCCCGTCAACTTCTTCACCGCCCAGAGCCTCAGCGTCCGCGCCAACGACCTGAACTCCTTGCTCGACAACATGTCGACGGCGATCAACACGATTCAGGCCGCCAACAACGGTCTGACGGCGATAACCAGGCTGGTCCAGTCCGCGCAATCGCTGGCCGTGCAGGCACAGCAGACCACTGACACCGCCGTGCGCCAGGATCTGGCGACGCAATACACCGCACTTCTTACCCAGATCGATCAGCTCGCCTCCAACTCAGGGCTGAACGGCATCAATCTGCTCAATGGCGACAATCTCACCGTCAAACTGAACGAAACCAGCACCTCGACCGTCACAATCACCGGCGTCACCGACACGGCCAACGGGGCGCTGGCCATTAACGCGGCGGCAAATAATTGGGCGACAGGCACGGACATCAGCACTGCATCCACCCAGCTATCGGCCGCGCTTGTGACGGTGCGCTCGCAGGCGCAAGCTCTGAGCTCCAATCTGGCGACCGTTCAGGTTAGGCAAGATTTTACCAAAGCTATGGTCAATACACTAAATACCGGCGCCGACGGTCTGACTTTGGCTGACAGCAACGAAGAGGGCGCCAACCTGCTGGCCTTGCAAACCCGGCAGCAACTTTCGAGCACGGCCCTCTCGCTGGCGGCACAGTCCGACCAGAACGTGCTGCGGCTGTTCCAATAATCGACGCGGCGCCAGGCGAACGAATCTCCTGAAACCGCGCCGGCCAGGCGGCCGCAAAGGAGCGGCGACAAATGGGCCTCAAAGTCGAACTGAAACCCGGCGAGCGCCTGATCATCGGCGAATGCGTGGTCACCAATGGCGACCAGCGCACAAGGCTCTTGGTGGAAGGGCAGGCGCCGATCCTGCGCGAAAAAGACATCATGACGCCGGATCGGGCGGACACCCCCGCCAAACGGATCTATCTCGTGGTTCAGCTCATGTACACGGCGCGCGACCCGCGCATGCATCATGAAAGCTATTTCGCCCTCATGCGCGACCTGATTCAGGCTGCGCCCAGTTCATGGCCATACATCGAAGCGGTCAGCAACTACATTCTGGCCGGCGAAATGTACAAGGCGCTCAAGAGCGCCAAGAAACTGATCGACTACGAAGGGGAGCTGCTCGATCATGCAAAACGCGGCGCAAGCCTACAGCTCAATCGCGAAAAAAACCGGGAATCCGCGTGAGCTGGAAGCCGACCTGCTGCTCGATGCAGCGGCGCGACTGCAAGCTGTGCGGGATGCCTGGGACTCGAAGCGCTCCGAACTGGACGCGGCGCTGGTCAACAACCGGCGTCTATGGTCGATCTTTGTGACGTCGGCAACCAGTACGGACAATCCATTGCCGGCCAACGTCCGCCAGAATATCGCCAATCTCGGCCTTTTTGTATTCAAACAGACCATGGCGGTGCTGATCGACCCCAAACCGGACAACCTGGTGTCGCTGATCAACATCAATCGCGAGCTGGCGGCCGGGCTGCTCGGCCGCGGCTGATCCGAAATCACCGACCGTAAAGCCCTATGCCGCGGCTCAGGCCGCGGCTTCTTTTTGCCCAAAGCGAAAGGCTTTTCTCTACAGGAAATTGACCAGGCTGGTGTGGAGCAGCGTGGCGGTCGTCTGCAGCGAGGCCTGCATGCGCGTCTGCAACGTCAAAAGCTCGGCACCCACCTGCTCGTTGGAAACACCTTCAACCTGCTGCAAGAACGAACCCAACGTATTGCTGGTCTGCTGGTGGCTGGTTTTCACGTTCTGCAGCGACGTCTGCACGCCGGCGAGGTCCGCCTCGATATCCGTCACGGTCTGGACTCCGCCAGCGCCGTTGATGTTGTTCGTCAACCGCGAATCGAGTTCCCCGACGAGGCCGGCCGCGTTCGGGTTGCTCGGCGAGATTGTGAGCGCGGCTCGCGTCGCCACATTCTGCACCAGATTGCGGATGCCGGTCTCATCAGCGCGCGTACCGTAATTCACCACCAATGACTGATCGATGCGCGCGGTGGCCGAATCGCGGGCCGGGTCCGTGGCGGCTTCGCCGGTGTACCAGATCACCGAATTGGCGCTCGTTCCGGCAACCAGACTGGTTGCGGTGTCAAATGGCGGGCCGTTAACCCGCAGCGGCGGATTGTTGGCGTCGGCATCGAAGAACTCGTTCGACGCCTGCACCGCGGAGGCCGCCTTCAAGGTCGTATTGGCGAGCGTGCCGAGTGTGGTGGTCAGGGCGCTCTGCAGATTCGCGGCCGTCGCCGCAGGCGTGGCGCCGATCGTGAACTGATTGGTGTCGGGCGGCGACGCGGTCGTCGCCGTCAGCGTCAGATTGGTGGTCGTCCCGTCGGGCAGATTGAGGCCCAACGTGATCGTCTGGCCGTCGCTGGGCTGGCCGGTCAGATCGACCGACAGCGAGGCGGGCGAACCGCTGGGGCCGCTCACGGTGGCGTTGCCCAAGTTCGAATTGACCGAACCAAGTTTGAAGCCGAACGGCGAGACCGCATCTTCGTCAACCTGCACCGACGTCGCGGTAGGCGAGCTGACCACCAACCGGCCAAGACCGCTGGCGCCAAGGTCGGCCTGGCTTCGTTCGGAAATGACCTGCGTCAGGCCGGCGCGGGCGCCGTCGCCGTTGAGAATGTGGTCATAGCTATCGGTTGACGGCTGATCGGTGGCACGGCCGGAGAAAATGTAGCGGTCGCCGGCCTGGGTATTGAGCACGGCAACTAGCTGCTGCAGCGAGGATTGCGCGCTCAGTTGCGCGGTGTTGGTATTGCCGGTGCTGCCAGTACCCTGCACCAATGCCGCGCGCATGCTGCTGGCGACGTCGGACATGGCGCCGAGCGAGGTTTGCGCCACGTTGAGGCGGGTCATAACATTGTCGATGGTCGTGCCGAAGCCACTGATCGTGGACAACTGCGCGTTCAGGCTGACCGTCAAGCCGCGGTCGAGGCCGAGGCCGGAATAGGTATCCGATTTTAGTCCCGTGCTCAGCTGGCGCTGCAGGTCCTCGAACTGCGATCGCATACTGATCACAGATTGCACGAGCTGATTTGTCGTCGATCCGATTAAACTGACCGTCATGTTACCCTGCGATCTGCAACAACGCGGTGAGCATGTCTTTGACTGCGCTCATGACCCGGGCGTTGGCGGCGTAAGTGTTTTGCAGAGTGAGAAGATTGCTCAACTCCTGATCGATATTGACCCCTGAGGCCGAGTTGAAGCGCTGCTGCAACGAATTGAGCACCACGTCCTGGCCTTGCTTGAGGCTATTGGCATTGCTGGCGGCCTGCCCCTGCTGGCTGATGAACTGGCGGAGGAACGTGTTAAGGGTACCGCTATATGGCGAGGTCGCCGTACCGATGCCGGCGGACGGAGCGTAGTCGTGCGACGCGCTGACCACCTGGTCGTAGATGAAATTCGCCCGCGTAGAGTCGCTAGCCGCGAGGCCGGTCGTATAGTTCACGAGTGCGGACGGATCGTTGACCAGCGCCTGGTTGACCGTAATACGGCCGGCCAGGCCGACACTCTCCGCCGCCGTCGAGGTGATGGCACCGGTATAGGGCGTGGCGCCGTCGAGGAAGAACGGCAAGGCGACCGTGCCGGTGAGCGACGTAGCGGTGGTCGTGGTCGACAACACGTTGACGTCCGAAAGGTTGGGAGCGCCGTCATCGAGCACGCGCAAAGTCGTACCGCTCGGATTCGATGCGGTGACATTGGTTCCGGAAAGCGCCGCATTGATCTGTGTGATCACCGAGCCGATGCCGCCGGAAAAGTCCAGCCCGACCACGGTATCGTTGGGATTGGTCGTAGCGGTGTTCGACAACGGTAACGCCGACGTGTCATCGACCCGCACGAAGGTCACCTGGTGCTGCGTGCCGCTGGAGTTGTCGGTGTAGGTGAGGCTGATGGAATTGCCGTTCTGCAGGCTGCCGATATCGACGTCGAAGCCGGTCTGGGCGCCGGCGGTGGCTGCCGTGCCGGTGGTCTGCGTGTCCGATAGCGCGCTCGACAAGGCGGCGGCGAACTGGTCGACCTGCGCCTGCGCCTGCACCAGCACATTGTCGCGCATATCGAGATAACCGGCGATCTCGCCCGATCGGATCGCACCGGTCGCGACCAGATCGGTCTTTGTGCCGCCCGACGAGGTCAACGTGATCGTACCGAGCGTACGGTTAGCCGCGGTGGCACTCCACTTCGATTGCGCGTTGACCGTGGGTTGCGCGTCGAATGACAGCGTCGACGCCTGCGTGCCGACGAGTTGCACGCCAGATGTGGTCGATATCGTGACCTGGTTGTTGCTACCCTTGACCACGCGAATGTCCATAAGCTTGGACAGGTCGTCGATGTAGCTGTCGCGCTGATCCTCCAGCGCGGCGGTCGCCGAATCGGCCTGCGGGGAACGGCCCAACTGCAGATTGAGCGCGGCGATCTGCTGCAGGTCGCTGTTGGCCTGGGTCACGTCGTCGGACAGTCCGAGTTCGGCCTGGCTGCGCAAGGTCTGGATGCCCGACGTCGTCTGATTGAGCGTCTGCGCCAGTTGCTGGGCGGCGCTAATGAGCGCGATCTGGGTCGGCCGATCGCCTGGGCTGGTCGTCAACGCTTGCAACGTGGTGGTGAAATTGTTGTAAACGCTCTCAAGCGTGCTGCTCGAGCTCGGATCCCCGTAGATGCTCTGCAATTGATCGTAGACGTTCGACCTCAGGTCGGCATAAGCGGCACCCGCCGACTCGGTGCGCAACTGCGTCTGCACGAATTGATCGAGCACGCGGTTGATTGACGCGACCTGTACGTATGAGCCAACGGCGCCGGTCGAGTTTGCGACGAGCGTTGCGGTCTTGCGCACATAACCGGGCGTCTGCGCATTGGCGACGTTGCCCGCGACCAGCGACAGTCCGGTCTGCGCCGCATTCAGGCCGGTCAAGGCCGAGGATAGTGCGTCAGTCAGGCTCATGCGCTACGGCTTCATGGTGACTGCGAAAGCCCGTGACGGCTAACGCAAGATGCTGAGCAACTCCTGGGACATCTGGTTGGCGGTCGTGATCACCTTGGTATTGGCCGAATAAGCCTGCTGGGTCACGATGAGCTTAGTGAACTGGTCGGCGATGTCGGCATTGGAGCCCTCGAGCGAACTGCCGACGATCTTGCCGCTTGCCCCAATCAGCGGCGTGCCCGAATCGCCCGTGGCAGCATAAGCCCCGCCGTCGAGCTGCTTCAGGTTGTCTGGGCTCGCGAAATGCACCAGCGGGACTTCCGCCAGATCGACCGTCTTGCCGTTGGTGAAGGTGCCGGCGATGCGGCCATCCTTGGTAACCGAAATCGTCTGCAATTGGCCGGCCGGATAGCCGTCCTGCTGCAGCGTGTTAACGGTCACGGCGCCGCTGGAGTCGGCGAACTGGCTCAGACCGTTGAGCTGCAGCGTCAAATTGCCAAGCGTGACGCCGTCGACGCTCACGCCCGTCAATGCAACCGAGTTGGAGGACGGGCTGGTGAGAGTTCCGCTCGAGCTGAACGTGAAATCGGTGCCGGAGTTGTTCCAACCAACGGTCGAGCCGGTCGCGGCGGAATCGGTCTGATAGAAAAGCTGCCAGGTGTCGTTCCCGCCATAGACGGTGGCATCGGTCTTGGCCCACCGGAGTTGCACGTTGGCGGCCTGGCCGGACGCATCATAGGCCGTGACCGCGCCGCCATCGAGCGATTCATTCAGGAAGGTCGTGTTGTCGCTGCCGACGACGGTGCCCGTGCCGGCTGTGGTCGGGTCGGTGCCGAAGTCCGCCGGAGTGAGCAATTCGGACTGCGCGACCGAGGTATCGGCGTTGCTGGTCTTCGGGTAGCTCGGCAGGTTGGCACCGTAGTTGATGGTGGAGGTTCCGGTCGCCGGCAGGAACGAACTCCCAAGCTGCAGCGGCGCCAGCGCGCTGCCGATCGCGTTGCCGGTCGTCGGATCGACCGGAATGCCCTCCAAGAAATAACCGGAGCCGTTTACCAGATAGCCGTTCTTGTCCAACGAGAAGTCGCCGCGGCGGGTGTAGAGATCGGTACCGCCAAATTGTACGGTCGTGCCCGTGCTGCCGGTCGGCTGCTTGACGGCGAAGAAGCCGTCGCCACTGATCGCCATGTAGGTGCCGACAGCGGCATTCTGAATTGCGCCCTGCACGCTGTTGGACGGCACCGATTGCGCGCTCACACCGCCGGCTGTCTGCTGGCTCGCCGGCGCGTCGG
Source organism: uncultured Pseudomonadota bacterium (assembly GCA_963732895.1). Lineage (GTDB taxonomy): Bacteria > Pseudomonadota > Alphaproteobacteria > Rhizobiales > Xanthobacteraceae > Pseudolabrys. The sequence continues at coordinate 575,375 of CAVTBG010000006.1, forward strand.
GGATCATGTTGATGAAGCTCGTGCCGATCGACTTGTAAGCGATGGTTTGCGAGTTCGCGATATTTCCGGAGATGTTTTGTAGCGCGTAGGACTGGCTCTGCAGCCCGTTGACCGCGGTATTGAGCGCACCGAAAACACCCATAACAATTCTCCACGTTTTAAGCGCGGCACCCTCGCCGGATGGCCGGCGGCCGGCACACTTTTCAGAATCGGCTTTCGCAAGCCGCGTGCCAGTAAAATATATGCATTATTTCAACGTCTTATACGAAAGCGGCGGCCTCTGGAGGCCGCCGCTTTGGGTTTTTTCTGCCGCTAACAGGCAGATTTTGCCGGGCATCGCGCGCCTGCCTCGGCCGCTTTCGCGGCCGGCCAAGCACGCGACAGATCAGCTCGAGGACGCCAACGCCGGTTCAAATTTCAGCGCGACGCCGTTCATGCAGTAGCGCAGGCCGGTTGGGGCCGGGCCATCGTCGAACACGTGGCCGAGATGACCGAGACAGCGCCGGCAGTGTGCCTCGGTGCGCTTCATGAAGAACGAGCGGTCGGTCTTGGTCTCGACCGCGTTCGGCAGCGGCTCGTAGAAGCTCGGCCAGCCCGTGCCGCTCTCAAACTTGGTGGTCGATGAGAACAGCGGCAGGTCGCAGGCCGCACAGGCGAAAGTGCCCTTGCGGTGCTCTCGCAACAGCGGGCTTGTGCCGGCGCGCTCGGTGCCGCGTCCGCGCAGCACGATGTATTGCTCCGCCGTAAGCCGCTTGCGCCACTCCATGTCGGAAAGCTTGGCCCAGTCGATATCTTGTTCTGTCGCGGTAGTCATTTGTCCTGCCTCGCCGGATTTGCCTGCGACAATGAGCGCGGCAAGCGCCACGCCGCTCGTCAAAAGGGCACGCCTGTTAATCATATCAGCCTTCTCCCTTTTCTACGCTGCCCCAGATCTGTTTGATCCGTTGATCTCGCCCACAGTTCCATCGGTAGAACTCGTATTTCAACTTGTTCTTCTTGTAGAAATCCTGGTGGTACTCCTCGGCCTTGTAGAAGGGGCCGGCATTGACGATCTCGGTGTAGATTGGCTTGCCGAGCTCGGCTGCGACCTTCTTCTTCGATTCTTCGGCGAGTTTTCGCTGCGCCGCGTTGTGCACAAAAACGGCGGTGCGGTACTGATGCCCAGCGTCGCAGAACTGACGGTCCTTTACCGTCGGGTCGACGTGGTGCCAAAAGTAAGTGAGCAACTGGCTGTAACTGACGACGCTCGGATCGTAGACGATTTCAACCGATTCAGCGTGGCCGGTTCCACCAGCGGAAACCTGATGATAGGTCGGGTTGGCGACATGACCGCCGGTATAGCCCGAGGTGGTCGAGATCACGCCCTTGACCTTGTCGAAGTCGCTTTCCACGCACCAGAAGCAGCCGCCGGCGAAGGTCGCCACCGCCTGCCCCGGCTTTTGCGCCATCGCGCCTTGCGCGCCGGCCGTACCGGCCGCCGCTAGCACAAGGATGAGGCTAAGCAGCAGGCGTCGCATGATGGGTTCCTCCCGTTGATCTGGAACCTGACATATACCCTTTGGGCGAGAACGGAATTCACGTTGCCATCACCGTGCATTCACGTTGCCGAGAGGCTAAATGCGCCTGCGGCCCGCCATATCGCCTTGATCCCATCCCCCGCCATGCAATTTGCGCTTTTTACGCATGATCTTTTCCGAAAACCGGTTCCCCCTTTTCGGGGTCATGCGCTAGTCTCGAAGCGAAAAACATGAGGAAATCCATGCGTTTTGAAGGCACCAAAGGCTACGTGGCGACCGACGACCTCAAGGTTGCCGTTAACGCCGCGATAACCCTGGAGCGGCCGCTCCTGGTCAAGGGCGAGCCCGGCACCGGCAAGACCGTGCTGGCGCTGGAGATCGCCAAGGCGATCGGGGCGCCGCTGATCGAGTGGCACGTCAAGTCGACCACCAAGGCGCAGCAAGGCCTCTATGAATATGACGCCGTCTCACGCCTGCGCGACAGCCAGCTCGGCGACGAGCGGGTCAAGGACATCCGCAACTACATCAAGCGCGGCAAACTGTGGGACGCCTTCGTCGCGGACGAGCGCCCGGTTCTATTGATCGACGAGATCGACAAGGCCGACATCGAGTTTCCCAACGACCTGTTGCTGGAGCTCGACCGCATGGAGTTCTTCGTCTACGAGACCGGCGAGACCGTGCAGGCACGCCGGCGGCCGATCGTCGTCATCACCTCCAACAACGAGAAGGAACTGCCGGACGCGTTCCTGCGCCGCTGCTTCTTCCACTACATTCGCTTCCCCGACACTGACACCATGCACGCGATCGTCGAGGTGCATTTCCCCGGCATCAAGCAGCGGCTGGTTTCGGAAGCGCTGCGGTTGTTCTACGAGATCCGCGACGTGCCGGGCATGAAGAAGAAGCCCTCGACCTCGGAATTGCTCGACTGGCTGAAGCTATTGATGGTCGAAGACATCGGGCCGGAACTACTGCGCGAGCGCGATCCCAAGAAGCTGATCCCGCCGCTGCACGGCGCGCTCTTGAAGAACGAACAGGACGTGCACCTGTTCGAGCGGCTGGCGTTTATGGCGAGAAGAGAGGGACGATGAGCCGCCTTAGCTTCTGCCGTCGTCACCCGCGCAGGCCGCTGATCCAGCAATCACTGACCCATCAGGATTTACTAGATCCTCCGCCTGCGCGGAGGACGACAGCCGACACTAACCGAAGCCCCCTACTCCGCCGCTTGCGTCCGCGCCGCCTGCCGCGCTACCTTGCGCGCGCGCGAACGTGCTCGGCGCTGCGCCAGCGCTTGCGCGACCTTGTCGCCGGTGCTGCGCGTCCAATAGAGCCCCTGCGCCACCGCACGACCGAGGGCACCGCCAGCCCACACCAGTTCGTAGGGCGCAAACAGCCGCCAAGTGTCGTCCTTCTCCACGATACCGCGCGCGATCAGTTCGCCGGCCATTGCGGTGGTGTTGAGGCCGTGCCCGCCGAACCCGCTCGCCACCCATTGCCCGGGCTCGAGCTCGCCGATCTGCGGCATGCGGTGGACCGAGCGGCCGAGTGTGCCGCGCCACAAATGCGCAATCTCGACCGTGCCGAGATCGGGAAAGGTACGGCGGATGTCGCCCTGCAGCGCGCGCGCGAATTTGCGCGGGTTCGCTTCCCAGACTCGCATGCGGCCCGACCATTGCAGCCGCTCTCCGGTCTCCTTGTCGCCGACGATGCGGTAATGATTGTCGGCGCGGTTGGTGTCGCTGACCGCACCGCGATAACGGATCAGTTGCGACAACTGAGGTCCGATCGGCTCGCTCACCATGACGAAGGTATTGATCGGCAGCAAGGTCGCGGCGAGCTCGGGCAGCAGCGCGCCGAGATCGACGTTTCCGGCGAGCACCACGTGCGGCGCGCGCACCCGCGCGTGCGGCGTGACGATGCGCTTACGTACGCCCGTCGGATCGATCGAGATCGCCGGCGTGTGCTCGAAGATGCGCGCGCCTTCCGCTTCAGCGGCGGCGGCCAGCCCCAGCGCATAATTGAGCGGATGGATGTGGAACGCGGTCGGATAGTGCACCGCGCTGAAATAGCGCGGGTTCGGCAAAACACTGCGCACGCGCTCGGCCGGCCAGGCCTCGACTTCGCCGCCGATCCAGCGCAGCCGCTCGACATAGGCGCGGCTTTCCTTGCCGCTGTCGTCGGTCTTGGACACGTGTAGCCAGCCGTCGACCGGATCGACGCCAGCCATGCCGGTCTCCTGGATCGCGCGGCGCACATAGGCGAGCCCTTGCTCCGACAGCGCCCAGAGCTGCTTGGTGTGATCGAGCCCGATACGCTCGACCATGGCTTCGATATCCTGGTTGAAGCCCGGCAGCACGAAACCGGTGTTGCGCCCGGATGCGGCCCAGGCCACGCGGTTCGCCTCCAGCACCGCCACCGACCAACCGCGCCGCGCCACCTCGCGCGCCACCGTCAGGCCGGCAAGTCCCGCACCGACGACGCACACATCGACATCGAAGTCGAACGTGAGCTGCGGGCGCTCGCCACTCGCCACGCGTGTCGCATCGTACCAGGTGCCCGCCGTGCTATCCTGCTCGATCATCGAATCCCGATTTTCGTCATCTGAACTTGCGTCAAAGCGGCGCTCTCGGCCGCAGGGCCGCGCATGCTAAACTGAAGCCGAATCGAAAGCGATTCCCCTCACGATTCCCCTCGCCCGCACACCTGTTTGCGAATCCTTATCCGATAGCTAAGTCACCAGTGTGGCGGATTTGACGTTCGGCCTCGATTCGCGGCACGCTCTTTCGCGGAACGTCAAATCCAAAGCCACACTAGAATTATATCATTGCTAGTGTTCTTTCGATTCCGACGTTCGTAACGAAGCGCACAGAAACGGCATACGAACGTCGGAACCGGGATACTAGCCATGCGCCGTCTCCTCTTGTTTCGTCACGCCAAGGCCGAACGCTCCATTCCCGGGGCGCCGGACCGCGACCGTCCCCTCGTCGAGCGCGGCCGCAAGGATGCAGCCAGAATCGGGGCCTATATGGCCGCGCACGCCCTGGCGCCGGACCGCGTGCTGATTTCGGTCGCCGCGCGCGCCCAGCAGACCTGGAAGTCGGCGGAAAGCGCATTCAAGCCGGCGCCGGCGGCGACGTCGGTGGAAAAGCTTTACGACGCCACGCCGCACGCCATCCTGGCGGCGATCAAAGATATACCAGCCAAGGCGCATACGCTGATGGTCGTCGGCCACAATCCCGGCCTGCACGAACTTGCCTTGATGCTGATCGCCTCCGGCGACGTCGAGGCGCGCGAGAGGTTGCGGGAGAAGCTGCCGACGTCGGGGCTCGTGATCATCGACTTCGCGTTCGACGACTGGAACAGGCTGCATCCACAATCAGGGCGTCTCGAGCGGTTCGTCAGCCCCAAAACGCTGGACGCCGCCGAGGGCTGAACCGCTTCGCGCCGCGGACGAGCCGTGTCATGATGGTCCCCCGCGCGAAACCATGGGGGTGACGGCATGTACAAGAAAATCCTGGTGCCGGTCGACATCGCCGATCCGGAACTTGCCAAGCCCGCGGTTGCAACCGCGGTAAACATGGCGCGCGCGGCAAGCGGCACGGTGCGGCTGGTGCACGTCGTACCGCTGACCTCCGGCATGCTGGTCGAATACGTGCCGCCCGACTTCGAGGCCGAGCAGTGCAAGGCGGCGGAAGAGGCACTTGCGGAAATCGCGCGCGACACAGGGCTCAGCGGCGCGCAAGTGTCCTTTGCCGTGCGCCAGGGCGGCATCTATCATGAAGTGCTGGAAGAGGCCAAAGCGACCGGCGCCGATCTGATCGTGATGAGCTCGCACAGGCCGGCGATGCGCACTTATTTTCTCGGTTCCAATGCCGGACACATCGTGCGCTACGCGCGCTGCTCGGTGCTGGTGGTGCGGGAGCCGGTTGCCGCCAGCAACATGGCATGAAGGAGGCCGTCTCGCGACGGCCCCCTTCCGTGATCGACGCCAGCGGGGAGACGGCGCGATCAGTAGTCGGCAACGTTGGCGGCCGGGTCGAAGGTCGGCTGCGTCTGCGGCGCGTACGCCTGCGCGCGGGTGCCCTCGCTCTGCTGCGCGTGCGACATCGCATTCGTGTGATGCACCGGCGTCTCTTTCGCGAAAGCAGGTGTGGCGGCCGCGATGGCGAGAACGGCTGCGACGGTGATCTTGGTGATGGTATTCATCGTTTCAACTCCATGTGTGTTGAACAAGAACGATCTCTTGTTGATGCCGATATCATTCGACCAAGCGATCACCTGCAATCCACATTGAAGTCACAAGGGCGATGGTGCTCTTCACGAGCGCGCGACCGGGCCGTGACGCCGCGCGCCGCTGGCGCCATGAAGCCGCCGCGGCCGCGCCGCAATCGGGCTTAACCGTCCGACATCCGCCGCAATCGAACGCGAGTTCTCGTTGCATCAAACCCGCGGCATCAATTCTTTCGGCAATGCCTCGGGGCGATACGTCCCCGGCCGATTGCGGCGAAAGAAGTTGCCGCCCTGCCAGAGAAACAACGCAACGAATGCGCCGATGAAGGCCGCGCCGCCGATCGCATGCACCTCCAGCGCGCGTACGAAAACAGCGGCCAGCGCCAGCGCGACCACTGTGTAAAGTACCAGCCCCGGCCAATAGACGAGCGGGCTGGCGCCCTGGTCGTAGCGCACCGGCACCGGCCCGCCCTCGCGCGCGATGCGGGCGTGCAGTTCGGCAACAAAGGCGGCATAGGGACCGTCGCGCCGTTCTTGCTCGACCATGCTCTTCCAGGACGACGATACGATCTCGAGCTTGGGCGCGCCCTCCGCCCAGATTTCGGTGAGGAAACGGTGGGTCTGCATGCTCACCGGTTTGAACGAAAGGCGCAGGCGGCGTACGTCGCGATAGCGCACGCGGCCCGAGCGGCCGCCGGCCGACCAGTTCATCCCGTGTTCGGTAAGCGTGAACTCCCAGGGGGCGCCGAGCAGCGACGGCCGGTAGCTATAAGAGAGGTCGCCGTTTGCGGCGGGGCCTGCGGGGTCGAGGGTCATAATGGGGTTCCAGGAAAAGGCGCGGAAGGGCGTCCGTTTGCACGCGTGGTTTGCCGTTAACCATGCTGAAGGGCGGCACGGCATAAGACCGGAGGGAACCACCGCCACGGTTTCAATCCGCGATGGTTTATAATATCCTAATACCGTAAATGTGGAATGCGTCGCGTTGGAGGCGTTGGAATGGCAAGGTTGACGGAATTGTTCGGCCGTAAAGCCGAAGGCGGAGCACCCGCGATGCCGGCGCCTGCAGGCCAGCCGACCGGAAACGGGGCCGAGTCGCAGGCGACGCCTGAGACCACATCCGACGTCGGCTCGCGCATGGGCGAGGAAAACGAAGCCCTACGAAACCTGTTGAGCGACGCCGGCCGCAAGATCGGCGAACTCGACGAGCTCAAGGAAGCCTTCGACAAGCTGGTCAGCCCCTTCACCGCCACGTTGCGCGCGTTAGAGGAAGAGAAATCGCAGACGCTCAGCCTCTCCGGCATGCTGGCGGAATCGCGAACCGCCTACGAGACGTTGCGCGCGGAATTCTACGATATCGAAAAGAAGGCCACCGCGCTGGAGGCGGAATCCGAGCGGCTGCGCGAGAACCTCGAACTCGCCAACGAAACAAACCGCTCGCTGGAGAGCAACGGGCTCGAACTTGGCAACGAGATTTCGGCCAATCGCGCCCAGATTGCCGAACTCGAACGCCAGCTCGCGCAGGAAAGCGCACAGCGCCGCTCCTTAAGCGAAAGTCGCCGTGGCGCGCAGGAGCAGTTGGACGCCTCCGAGAAGCACATCGTCGATCTGGAAGGTGAACTCGCAGCCGCGCGCGAGAAGCTGGTACTGTTGGAAGATGACCGGCGCTCGCTGCAGACCGCGGTTGATCATGAGCTCAACGAGAACGCTCGCCTTACCCGCCGCCTGACCGAGAGCGAAAATGCGCTTACCGCCACGCGCGCGCAGCTCGGCAAGGTCGAGTCAAGCTTCGCGGAAGCCTACGCTGAACGCGGCCGGCTCGCCGCCGCGCTCGACGAAACCAAAGAGCAGCACCAGGCCGAGCGCAACACCTTGACCATGCGGCTCGACGCGCTGAGCTCGCGCGCGGCGACGGCCGAGCGGCTGCTGGCGGAGGCGCGGCAGAACGTGCTCGCGCGCACCGAGGAAGTGCGCGCCTTCGACCGCAAGGCGGTCGAAGCGACGATTGCGCGCAACGCGTCCGAGAAGCGACTGGGTCAGATCGAGGCCTCGCACGAGATGCGCGAACGCCAGGTCAAGGAGCTGGAGCAAGCCCGCAACGCGCTTGCCGAGCGCAATAGCGGGCTCACCAAGCAACTCAAAGCGCGCGACACCGCGGTGACGCGGGCGGAGGAGAAGATAGCCGCCCTCACCGATCGCAACGCACGCCTCGAAGCGGACGTGCAGGTTGTGCGCACCAGCATCGAGAAGCGGGTCGAGGATCTCGGCAGCGCGTTGCAGCGCGAGCGCCTTGAGCGCGCGGTGATCGAGGGCGCGCTGGAAGCCGCCCGCAAGGACAATGCCCGGCTGCAAAGCGAACTCACCGCCATGCGCTCGGCGCTGCGCCGCGGCATGCCGGTTGAAGACACGCTTGCGCCGAGCAGGCCGGCCAACGAAGACGATCATACCGACCTCGGTGCGGCAGGCGAGGCGCGCGCCGCCAACGACTAGACTTAAGCGGCGGCGCAGCGCAACCGAGCAGCTCTTTTTGATGGAACGCGGGACGCCAGTCCCGCGTTTTACGTTTCACGCGGTGCGGCTTGCGCGTAGGCTGCCTCGCTTTTTGCATTTTTGATCAGAGGAATAAGGAGGTCTTTCGATGTTAAAGCGTGTCCTGACTACCGCCGCACTGACTGCGTTGCTGGCGACCCCGGCGTTCGCGCAGCAGCAGCCGGCGCCCAACAACGAGCAAATGCAATCGGCCCCGCACGGCGCGATGTCGAACACCGACCGGAACGGCATGGCTGAGAACGGCGCTAACGCCCAGCCCGCCGGCTTCATGCACGCCCAGAACGCCGACGAATGGCGCGGCACCAAGCTGATCGGCGCGAACGTCTATGGGCCGAACGAGAAATCGATCGGCGACGTCAACGACGTGCTGATTGACAAAGACGGCCGCGTGACCGCCATCGTCGTTGGCGTCGGTGGCTTCCTCGGTGTCGGCGAGAAGAACGTGGCGCTGCCGTTCCGGGCGCTCAACGTCAAGCGCAAGCAGAGTTCGAGCACGATCGACAAGATCACGGTCAGCTACACCAAGAACCAGCTGAAGAACGCGCCGAGCTTCGCCTATTACAAGGGCGGACAGGCGGAGACCACGGGCGCAAAGGCGGACGAGAGCGCCAGCAAGCCGATGACCCCGGGCAGTTCCGGCGCCGAGTCGCAAGAAAAGTAGCCCGGCATCGAAAATTTCGAGGATGGCGCCCGGCCGGAACGGCCGGGTGCCGCAATCATGTCCGCGGCAGGCGGATGGCCGGGCGCCAACGCCGCCGTGACAAGGCCCCGCCCCCACCCTATATGTGTTGGCATGCGCAGTTGGTTGGCCGTAATCCCGCTGTTCGCGCTGCTGGTGCTGGCGTTCTGGTTCGCCGGCACAAGCTGGATGCATCTCCATGGCGAAATTCCCTTCATCGGCTGGCTCGCCATTATTGGCGGGGCAGCCTTCGCGCTGCTGGTCGGCGGCGGCCTGATGGCGTTGCTGTTTTATTCAAGCCGCCACGGCTATGACGACCTGAGCGGCGGCGACCGCGCCAAACGCGACAAGCCGGCCGAAGCCTCCTGGAAGCGCACCGATTCCGCCTGAACCGGAAAAACAGCTTTTCCAAAGACCCATCTCGCCTCCGAGGCGCGGACCGCGTATGTAGGCGCGCGTCAGCCGCCAGAATTCGGAACCCGCGCCCATGAACAAGACCCTGGTCCAGGAACAATTCGGCAAGACCGCCGCTACCTATCTCACCAGCAAGCCGCACAAGCTCGGCAAGAGTCTGGAGCGGATGGTCACCCTCACGGCCCCGCAGAAGGATTGGCGCATGCTCGACGTCGCCACCGGCGGCGGCCACGTCGCCTATGCTTTCGCGCCCCATGTCGCGCGCGTGTGGGCGACCGACATCACCCAGGAAATGCTCGACCTGGTGAAGGACGAGGCGGAAAAGCGCGGGCTCGCCAATGTGCGCGCCGCCTACGCCAAGGCCGAGGCGCTACCGTTCGAGGACGAGAGCTTCGATGTGGTGACCTGCCGGATCGCACCGCATCACTTCGATTCGATCCCGGCCTTCCTTGCCGAGGTGCGCCGCGTGCTCAAGCCCGGCGGAGTATTCGCGCTGGTCGACAATGTGGCGCCACCCGGGAGCGTCGGCGATTACATCAATGCCTTCGAGCGGTTCCGCGACCCCAGCCATCTGCGCGCGTGGACCATGGACGAGTGGCGCGACGCGCTGAAGGAAGCGAGCCTCACGGTCAATCACGACGAGCAGATCGACAAGACGATGGAATTCGGACCCTGGGCGGCGCGCCACGACGCCACCATGCTGGCGTTGCTGCGTTCCATGCTCGCACAAGCGACGCCGGCGGTGAAGGCGGCCCTCGACCCACAGGAGAAGGACGGCGACTTCACCTTCCGTCTCACCGAAGGGCTGTTTATCGCCAAGCGGGGCTAGCCAACTCGCATATCGTCGCAGCGCGGCTTACCGCCAGAAAAGAAAGCCGCCCGCTCCCCGTGTCGGGGAACGAGCGGCTCATTTTCTCTCGAAGCGAACTCAGTGACGCTTGCGTTTATGGTGGCGCCTCTTCGCGTAGTGCACCTTCGCCGGGTGCACGTGCTCCCATTCCGGATGCGCGTCGTAGAGCGCATCGACGATCATGGGCCCGATGAACGGAATCACGCAACCGACCGTCAGCTTGCCCGCTTCGCGATAGGTGAGCGGCCGTTTGACCAGGACCGTGGCGATCATTGGGGAGATGGCGGCGCAACCGATTGTGGTGATCGTCATGGCGCCCGCCTGCGAAATGCCGGCCGCCGCAGCGTTCCAGTCCCAGTTCCAATGATTGATGCCGAAATAGACCGCGGTGGTGCCGGCGCCGGCAACGGTGCCGGCGGTGCTGATCGGCGTATCGAAGGGGTTGAGTGCATGCGCGAGCCCACGCGAGCCTGCGTGTGCGCTTGCACCCATAAAAACAAACGCCGCAAGCGCGGCGGCAACAACAGCGAATTTACGGTTCATCCTCTCCCCCTTCGGGCCGGACCTCGTTTTCAAATCATTGTCGGCCGCGCCAAGAATTGGGTCGAGCGGACAGCGCACCAACTTTTCCAGTTATGCACAGTTCCCATTATGCGCATAGCGGCTTCAGCCCCGCCAGCAGCCCACGAGAGAAAAATTGGCCGTTCAGGACATGTTGCCGCAGCACTAGGCAGGGGTCCAGCGCCATCCATAGCCTAGACGTGCGCGCGAAAATCCCATGCCACGGATTGATCTACCGCAATGAGCGCCTGCTACCGGCTCGCTAGCTTTCGCCATCATCCCGGCGGGGGCCGAAAATCGGCAGCGAACACTAGAGGGCGCATGCCTTACCGCTCGAATTCCGATCTGCTGCCCCCCGTGCGCAACCATCTTCCAGAGCACGCCCAGGACATCTACCGCGAGACATTCAACGACGCCTACCGCGCCCATGCCGGCGAATCCGACCGCGAGCAGCGCACGCACATGATCGCCTGGGCCGCGGTCAAGCGCACTTACGCCAAGGCCGACGGCGACTGGGTGCCGCGCGAGGCGCAATAGAGGTCCCATGAACTCCTCCCTCGCCCTCGCCGAGCGTAGCGTGCCGCGCTATACTTCCTACCCGACCGCGCCGCATTTCAGCGCCGAGGTTGGTCCGGAGCGCTACGCCGAATGGCTCGGCGCGCTGCCGCGCGAGGCCTCGCTCTCGCTCTATCTTCATGTGCCGTTCTGCACCGAGCTCTGCCATTACTGCGGCTGCAATACGCGCGCGGTGCGGCGGCGCCAGCCCATCGACGCTTATGCCGAACGACTGCTCGAAGAGATCACGCTGTTGTCGACGCTCAAGGGGCGCAGGCTCACGCGTCTGCATTGGGGCGGCGGCACGCCGTCGATCCTCGGGCCGCAATGGCTGGAAACCATCGCGGCGCGGCTCGCCTCGCTGTTCGATTTGTCGGCGTTGAAGGAACACGCTGTCGAGCTTGACCCGCGCCGGCTCGACCGGCCGCTTGTCCGGACGCTTGCCGCGATCGGCATCAACCGCGCGAGCCTCGGCGTGCAGGATGCTTCGCCGCACGTGCAGCAACTGATCGGCCGCGTACAGCCGTTCGAGATGGTGGAACGCGCGGCGGAGACTTTGCGCGACGCCGGCATCGAAAGCCTGAACATCGATCTTATGTACGGCCTGCCCGGCCAGGGCACGCGCGAGGCGGCGCGCAGCGCCGAGCTTTCGGCTTCGCTCAACCCGCAACGGCTGGCGCTGTTCGGCTATGCCCATGTGCCGTGGTTCAAGACCCATCAGCGGCTGATCGCAGAGGCAGAGCTACCGGGAGTCGAAGCGCGGCTGGAGCAGGCCCAGGTCGCCGCCGAGACCTTGCAAAGTTTCGGCTATCAATTGATCGGCCTCGATCATTTCGCCCTGCCCGGCGACGAACTGGCGATCGCCGCGGCTGAGCATCGGCTGCACCGTAATTTCCAAGGCTACACCGCCGACGACGCTGGCGCGCTGATCGGCCTCGGCGCCAGCGCCATCGGCAAGCTGCCGCAGGGCTTCGTGCAGAACGCGCCGGACCTGGCGGGTTATTTGCGCAGCGTTGGCGGCGGGCGCTTCGCCACGGTGAAGGGCCTCGCCTTGAGCGACGACGACCGGCTGCGCGGACGCATCATCGAACGGCTGATGTGCGATCTCGAAGTCGATCTCGACACGGTCGCGGGCGGCGCGGCGGTCTTTGCGGACGAGTTGGCGGCGCTCGCGCCGCTAGCGGACGATGGCCTGCTGACAATCAGCGGCGCGCGGGTCGCAATTTCCGAACGCGGCCGTCCCTACGTGCGCATCGCCGCGGCCGCCTTCGACGCCTATCTCAAGACCGGCCAGAAGCGGCATTCGGTCGCGGTGTAGCGGCAAAAGCGAAACCCCGGACCGCACTTTACATCGCGCTACCGACGACGAAAGCGGATCCGGGGCACGCCGCCCCCGCCGGCGCAACTCTTGTTCGCGCACGATCTCGCGCAAAACTCCCATCCCCGACCACATCGGGGAAGGTCTTTTGGAATCATGCCTTAGCCGCGCGACTTCGCCAAATTGACGCGAGTGAAATCGTCTGCGTCTAGGCAAATCTCGGGCGGCAATTGGACCAAACTAAGAGTGCATGAGCCTGCCGGCGCGAACCTGATCTACCTCACGGCGCCGGTAATCGTCGTAAGCCTGGGCAAGTAACGACACCCCGCTCGGCCATGCCGCCGGCACCGTCGAAAGCCCCAACTTTTCGGCCCTGACCGCACAATTGGGCACCGCTTCGGGCTTCTGTTTGGGCACCTGCGCCATCATGGCTTGGATTCTCCTCAACGCTCATGACGTAAATTGCCAGAAAACGCCGGCCGCGCATTGATTCAGCGCAAGCAGGCCGGCGATGAGGCTCCGGAAACATACGTAAGCGCGCGCCAAGGCGCTCATGATTAAGCTCGTCTGTGGCGCCCGCACCGCGCGTGACCATGCTGGAATGAGGTGTTAGCGTTGCGATCTAAACCCATTCAAGCAAGTTCCACGAGGCATGCGCATGGCCCGTTATTTCTTCCGCCTCACCGACGGCAATCAAGTGCTCAACAACCACCAAGGCATCGACCTCCCCGGCCCCGCGGCTGCGCGCGAGGACGCGGTCGCGTTGGCGCGCGATCTCAGACTCGGCGCGGTGATGCCGGGTTTCCGTTGGGGCGGCTGGTTCGTCACCGTCGTCGACGAGCACGGCCATCAAGTCGACCAGGTGCCGATCGCGGATGAGGCAGGAGAGCGGTAGCACCGCTGAAGCGTAATCCGCCAACTCAGCGCACTAGCCGTGTTTCTCAAGCCTGCTGCACAGATTCGAGAAGAAGACGCAGAAGACTCCGTAACGCGACATCGATCTCGCGCTCGGACGGAAACGGGAAATCGAATAATGAAGAGAACGGCACGCAAGATGAAAAACGGAACAATCAATCGCAGCGAGAGTTCGATGAATTCCTCGCCAAAGACGACCTGCTCGCCGAAACCGAGGACGCGGCCATCAAGGAAATCATCGCCGATCGAATCAAGGTGGCGATGGACAAGACGGCCCTGAGCAAGACCGAAATGGCGGCGGGCATGAAGACCAGCCAGCGGCAGTTGGACCGCCTTCTCGATCCGGAGAACACGTCGGTGACGCTGGCGACGCTACGGCGCGCGCGGTCGGGGCGAAACTTGCGGGTGGAGTTGGAGTGAAATCACCAGTTCGCGTTCAATCCCTTTGGATACAAAGTATGCAAACGCCGTTTCCAGGACCGTTCTTTTTCTCGAATTTCTTCCACTGCCCGCACATGAGAATCTATTTCCAGGATACTGAATACCAGATTATCTGAATTGCACCGTCGTAGATATTTCGCGTCGCCGCCCACACGGAAATGCGCCTTCCATCGCTGCAAAATGTCTTCTTCGCCGTACGCGGACCCTACATAGCCTTTGTTGAGTGCTTCGTCGAAAATGAAATAGACGCCACGCCACTGCGACAATTTATCTTGCCAGCTTTTGGGCAACGTTTTTAATCGCGAATATGGCCATACAATCTCCGTCCAATCCGGCATGGGCTGCATCAGCTTGCTCTCTTCCAGAATCGCTCGTATGGAAAATTTGTTCTTTTCAATCATCCAACGCGCCCAACTCCGATCAGCGCTCGGCCCTTTGCCAGGCCAGTCGATAATTAATTTTCCTTTTAGTTCCCGAAGTCGATCAACCTCCTTAAGCCTGAACTTCGTTATGTGCCGTCGTTTGTCGGCAAAGCCTCTCATTCCTCGTCTACCGAGTTCTTTGTAGGCGCGACTTTGCCAAAACTTTTTCTTGGTCCATGGGCGCGAAGACGCAATTCGAAACATACCAACGAAAAGCGCTTGGCGAGGAGTATGACTAACAAACGATGCTATGTAGTGCGCCTTCTTAAACTTTGCCTCGACCCCGGGGTTCTGGGTCGATTGGTACTCGTTGAAGAGTTCCGGATGTTCGCTGATTAACGAAATAAAATTGGCTCTAAATTCGCTAGAATCATATTTTCCAGGCTTATGCCGGAGAATTAGTATTTTTTCACTCTTTGGATGAAAGCCTTGTTCGGCTAACAAATAATCGAGATCCATTTGTTATCACCCCGTGTCTACCTCACCAGCTCTCGCATCGCCCGGTCGAGCCCATCCAGCGTCAGCGGATACATGCGCCCGCCCATGAGCTGGCGCACCATCTGAATCGAATAGGTGTAGTCCCATTCCTTCTCGGGCACCGGGTTGAGCCACACCGCCGCCGGATAGGTGCGCATCACGCGCTCCAGCCACGTGGCACCCGGTTCGTCGTTGAAATGCTCGACCGAGCCGCCCGGCGCGGTGATCTCGTAAGGCGACATCGAGGCGTCGCCGACGAACACCACCTTGTAGTCGTGCGGATAGGTGTGCATCACGTCCCAGGTCGGCGTCGTCTCCTGGAAGCGGCGGCGGTTTTCCTTCCACACCTTCTCGTACAAGCAGTTGTGGAAGTAGAAATGCTCCATGTGCTTGAACTCGGTGCGCGCCGCCGAGAACAGTTCCTCGGTCGCCTTGATGTGCCAGTCCATCGAGCCGCCGATATCGAAGAACAGCAACACCTTCACCGCGTTGTGGCGCTCGGGCCGCATGTGGATGTCGAGATAGCCCTTGTGCGCGGTGCCCTTGATGGTGCCGTCAAGATCGAGCTCGTCGGCAACGCCGGTGCGCGCGAACTTGCGCAAGCGGCGCAGCGCCACTTTGATGTTGCGGGTGCCGAGCTCGACCTCGTCGTCAAGGTCCTTGAACTCGCGTTTGTCCCACACCTTGACGGCGCGCTTGTGCGTGCTTTCGCCGCCGATACGGATGCCTTCGGGATTGTAACCGCCGTGGCCGTACGGCGAGGTGCCGGCGGTGCCGATCCACTTGTTGCCGCCCTGGTGGCGGCCCTTCTGCTCGGCGAGACGCTTCTTCAAAGTCTCCAGCAGCTTGTCGAGCCCGCCCATGGCCTCGATCTGCTTTTTCTCTTCCTCGGTCAGATATTTCTCGGCGAGCTTGCGCAGCCATTCCTCGGGGATTTCGGCCTCAACGGCGTCGCTCATCAGTTCGAGGCCCTTGAACACGTGGCCGAACACGCGGTCGAACTTGTCGAGGTTGCGCTCGTCCTTGATGAGCGCGGCGCGCGACAGATAATAGAAGTCCTCCACCCGCCGCGCGGCGAGGTCCGCCTCCATCGCCTGCATGAGGGTGAGGTATTCGCGCAAACTCACCGGCACGCCGGCGCTTTTGAGTTCCTGGAAGAAAGTGACGAACATGGCGCCATCTTCGCACGCCGGCACCGCCCAAGGCCACTCCCCGGGAGCACCCCCCGGTGAAACCGGAAATTTGGCGTGCTAAGCGGAGCGCGAATTCTTGAGGCCCGGCGGCCGCTGCGGCCTGATCAACCGATTGGAGCCTTATCCATGGCCGACGCTGCCGTCTTGAAAGAACTTGCGCCGACCGGGACGCTGCGCGCAGCCATCAATCTCGGGAATAGCGTGCTGGCGCAAAAGGACGAAGCGACCGGAAAGCCCAAGGGCGTCACGCCGGAGCTCGCCCGCGAACTCGGCAAGCGGCTTGGCGTGCCGGTCGAACTCATCCCCTTCGAGGCCGCCGGCAAGGTATTCGAGGCCATCAAGGCCAACGCCGTGGATGTCGCCTTTGTCGCCAACGAGCCGGTGCGCGCCGCCGAGATCGAATTCACCGCACCTTATGTGATTATCTACGGCAACTACATGGTGCCGAAGGATTCGAGCCTGAATTCAGTCGCCGATGTCGACAAACCCGGCATCCGGATCGCCGTCGGCGTCAATTCGGCCTATGATCTCTATCTCACGCGCACCATCAAGAACGCCACGATTGTCCGCGCTTCGACGGGCGGCGGCCGCGCCATGATCGAACTCTTCGTAACAGACAAGCTGGAAGTCGTGGCCGGCGTGAGACAGCCGCTGCTCGCCTATGCCAAGGATCATCCGGACGTACGACTGATTGACGAGCCCTTTATGGAAATCAAGCAGTCGATGGGCACGCCGAAGGGACGCCTTACCGCCGCGGCCTATCTGCGCACTTTCATCGAAGAGATGAAGGCCTCCGGCTTCGTGGCCGATGCGCTGAAGCGCAGCGGTCAAACTGCCACGGTCGCGCCTGCGGCCGCGCCCTGATCAAATCCGGTCATGAGCGAACATTTCTCATCGCGGCCCAAGAAACCGCCGCCGCAACTCGCCGACTATCCGCACCGCGTGAGCGACATCATCCGGTTCGGCGACCTCGATGCGCAAGGCCACGTGAACAATGCCGTGTTCGCGACCTATTTCGAGAGTGGCCGCGTCGCCCTGTTCCGCGATCCCGACCTTGGCATCGGCGTCCCCAACGCCACCTATGTGCTGGTGCGCCAGGAAGTCGACTTCCTGCGTGAACTGCACTGGCCCGGCGACGTCGTCATCGGCACCGCCCTTGCCGAATTGGGCCGCAGCTCGTTCACCGTGGTGCAGGGCGTCTTCGCCGGCGACGAATGCGCTGCGGCGGCGCGTGCGACCATGGTCATGCTCGATGCGACGACGCGCCGACCAAGGCCGTTGACAGCAGAGGCGATTGCGCGGCTCGAGCAGTGGAAATACCGCGGCCCTTGAATGGCTGCGCTATGCGTTGCGCGCCGGCACAGCCTCCGGCGTCCGCACATGCTCCGGCCTGATCCCCAGCCCGATGATACGCGCCGGCAACCGCTGCAACAGCGGAAACCAGTTCAGCAGCCTGACGGGGAACGGCGGCTTCGGCCGCGCGCTGCTCCTAAGCACCGCGTTCAGCACATTGTTTTGCACCTGCACCTGCAGCCATTGGATAATGCGCATCGGCATGGTGCGCCGTTTCTGCACCGCGTCCAGCAGCGCTTCCGTGATGCGGCCATCGTTGAGCGGCGCGGCCAGGATATTGGCCGCGGCCACCGCGTCCTGGATAGCCAGATTGATGCCGACCCCGCCGATCGGCGACATGGCGTGCGCGGCATCGCCAATGCAGAGCAATCCGGGTTTGTGCCAGCGTGGCAGCCGGTCGACCGCGACCTTCAACAGTTTCACATCGTCCCAGCGCTTTATCTCTTCCAACCGGTCGCGCAGGAACGGTGACATGAACGCGACGCTCTCGCGGAAGGCGTCGAGGCCCTTGGCCTTTACCGCGGCGTAGCCGTCCTTGGGAATGACATAGGCGCACTGCCAGTAGTCGTCGCGATTGAGCATCACCAACATGCGCCCGGCCTCCATATGGCCGAACGTCTCGGCGGTGTCGCTCTCGCGGCGCGAGACGCGGAACCAGAGCACGTCCATCGGCGCGCCAATGTCCTCGACATGGAAACCAGCGCATTCACGCAACGTCGAATGACGGCCGTCGGTGCCAACGACAAGATCAGCGCTGATTTCGAGTTCACCATCCGGCGACTTGGCGCGCACGCCGGTGACGCGGCCGCCCTCCTCGATCGAGCCGGTGGCTTCGGTTCGCATGTGCAGATCGAAGGTGGCATAGCGCTTGCCGTGATCGGCCAGGAAGTCGAGAAAATCCCATTGCGGCATCAGCGCGATGAATTTGCAGTGCGTCGGCAGGTGACTGAAATCCGCCAGCATGATGGTGGTCTCACCCACCTCGCCGCCCAGACGCTCGACGCGCGAATGCGGCAGCCTGAGAAAGTCATCGAGCAGGCCGAGTTCGTACATCAATTCGAGTGTCGAAGGATGGATGGTGTCGCCACGGAAGTCACGCAGGAAGTCAGCGTGCTTTTCCAGCACCGCGACCTTGACGCCGGCGCGCGCCAGGAGAAAGCCAAGCATCATGCCGGCCGGCCCGCCGCCGACCACGCAGCAGGTGGTTTTAATGGTCGTCGTGCTCATCGGGGCACGCTACCCTCCCGTCCGTCTCCGCGAAAGCGGGGACCCGGATCTGAGTTCCCGATCACGCGGGAATGAGCGGAAATATTTGCTTACGCCTGCTTCTCCGGCGTGCGAACCACCAGGCCGTCGAGATCGTCGACGACCTTGATCTGACACGACAGCCGCGAATTGGGCCTGACGTCATAGCCGAAGTCGAGCATGTCTTCTTCCATCGGCGAGGGCTCGCCGGTTTTCTCGCGCCACGCGTCGTCGACATAGACGTGGCATGTCGCGCAGGCGCAGGCGCCCCCGCATTCGGCCTCAATGCCGGGAACGTTGTTGCGGATCGCGGTTTCCATCACGGTTGAGCCAACCTCGGCGTCGACCGTGCGCGCGGTCCCTTCGGAGTCGATGTAGGTGATCTTCGGCATGAACAGACGGCCGCTCGCGTGGATAATGGGGAAGCCGCACACCGGAATTGGCGCGGGCGGGCTTCCTATATAGGCATTCGCCCAGGGGCGCTATCCCTTCGCTCAGCCTTCCAACAAGGCCAGAATCTCCGGCCGCACCCGAGCAACCGCAGCGGCCAGCCGATCGATAGCGGCGGCGCGCTCCGGCTGCGGCGCGGCGGCCGCGCCCTCGGCCGCAGCAGCAGCCTGCGCGACCCCGGCGGCGCCAATGCCGGCCGCCGAGCCCTTCAAGGTGTGCGCCAGCGCGGCGAGCGCGGCGGCATCGCTGTCACGCATGCGCGCGAGCAGGATCGTCGCCTGACGGTCGAACAGCTCCAGCAGTTCACGCTCGAGGCCGCGGTCGCCGTAGGTCATCCGGGCCAGATGAACGCGGTCGATGACCGGCGCGTCGGCCGGGGCCTCGTCAACCGCGAACCCGGCGGTTTCCGTCAGGCTGATAGCAATTTGCGTCATTTGCGGGCCTCCCCAGACCCTTCGTTGGTTCGGGCTTGCTGCCCATGAGCCGTTGCGGGGAGCTTGCCGCAGACGCGGCCAATAAGGGGTAAATGCGTCGGCGCCGGTTTGGGCGGTGGTTAACAGCCCGGCAACCGCGCCGCCAGGAAGCCGGGGATGGCGTCAATCCCAGATGCTTTTGGCCGCATCCGCGCCCCATTTTGGCCGCCAACTTGGCCGGCCCAACATCCCTAAGAACTTCAAAATCATGGTGAATAAGAAGTTAACGATGATGGGAAACTCTTGATCGGACTGGTTTCTTTCGTACGGCCAAGCCGATAGGATAAACGCACCGGCGCCATGAGATGGACTTGGGACGGAAGCGCCGGACCCCACAGGTTCCCGCGCTCGTCGCGCGGCCCGAAGTTATGTCCGAAGCGGGCCGCAACTAGCAGTCCGGCGTTCAAACGAGGCGACGACCGAAATGGCCAACAGCCCCCAGAAATCCGAAGATCCAATGGCTGATACCCTCAACGCCATAGAGGCCGCGCTCAAGCTCGGCGACGGCGAAGGCGACAAGGCCCCGGCGGTCAAATCCCCCACCGAGGACAACGGCGCCGAGAAGTCGGCCAACGCGGAGCTCGCGCTTTCCGTGGATCAGCCGCAGCCGTCCTGGCAGGCGGACGAAACGCCGCCCCGCCCGGCCAATGACGACCGCGCCAATATCGGTCAGATGCTTCAGGCGCTGCACGAACGTCCGGCCTCGCGCACGCCGTTCATGCTTGCGACCATCGCCTCCGTCGCCTGGGTCGCCGGCACGGTCGGCACCGCCTTCCTGTTCCGCCCCGAACTGCAGGGGCTCTTCACCAGTCCGCGCGTCAGCGCGCTGATCGTCGTCGGCGCCATCGCCGCGGTCGCGCTGCCGGTCGTCGCGTTCTACGTGCTCGCCCAGCTCATCCGCCGCTCGCACGAGATGCGCGAGGTCGCGGAATCCATGGCAGCGGTGGCGCTGCGCCTGGCGCAGCCGGAAACCGCCGCGACCGAGTCCGTGATGTCGGTCGGCCAAGCCATCCGTCGTGAAGTCGCCGCTATGGGCGACGGCGTCGAACGGGCGCTGGCCCGCGCCGCAGAGCTGGAATCGCTGGTGCACAACGAAGTCTCCGCCATCGAGCGCGCCTATAATGACAATGAAGTCCGCATCCGCGGCCTGCTCAGCGACCTCGCCAACCAACGCGAGACGCTCGTGGCACAGGCCGAGCACGTGCGCACGGCCATTTCCAGCGTCCACCTCGACCTCTCGCACGACATCACCTCTGTCGGCGATCTGGTCGCCGACAAGGTGCAGGAGGTGGCGCAGCGCGTCACCCGTTCGTTGACCGAGAAAGGCGAATACATCACGCTCGCCCTCGGCCACGCCGGCGACTCCATGATCGACGCCCTGAGCGAGCGCGGCAGCAGCCTGCTCGAGCGGCTGGAATCGACCAGCGAGCGCTCGACCAGCGCGGTCACCAACGCCGGCGAGCGGACCGCGCAGTCGATCGCCACCTCGGCCGACCACGTCACCCAAATCATCACTGCCGCCAATCAGCAGC
Organism: uncultured Pseudomonadota bacterium; assembly: GCA_963732895.1. Classification (GTDB taxonomy): domain Bacteria; phylum Pseudomonadota; class Alphaproteobacteria; order Rhizobiales; family Xanthobacteraceae; genus Pseudolabrys. Next base: position 596,544 of record CAVTBG010000006.1, read on the forward strand.
TCACCGAAAGCCTCAAGTTCAAGGGTGACACGGTCGCGCAGGAATTCGACGATCTTGCCGCCCGCCTGCAACAGATGATGGGCGCGCGGCTCGACCAGGTTGCCCACGGCTTCGCGCAGAACGCGGCAATCACCATCGAAGACATGGGCGTTCGGTCGGAGGCTTTCACCAGCGCACTCACCGAGACCAGCAAGCGCGTGGTCGATGACATGTCGACGCGGGCGGAAGACCTCCACAGGACGTTGCAGAACACCGGCGACTCGCTGGTGTTCAACCTCGGCAAGCGCGGCGACGAGGTCGTCGGTCACATGGAGCAGACCGGCAACCGCGTCAACGAGATGCTCAACAGCCGCAGCACGGCGGTCGCCGAGGACTTCCGTGACAGTACCGAGACGCTGATCAGCACGATCGATTCGCGCGGCGAAGCCGTCAAGGAAATGCTGCTCACGCGGCTGAAATCCTTCGACGATATGTTCCAGCACGGCGGCACCGAGCTCACCGAAAAGATCTCGCGCGACGCCTCCACGCTCGGCAACCTGATAACCCGCCACATCACCGAATTCGACCGCACCGTGAAAACCTACGGTGGAGAACTCGTGGAACGGCTGGGCCAGCGCACCATGGACGTCTCCGAAGCCATGCGCGCGCACCTCGAAAGCTTCGACCAGCGCGTCGGCCAGCACATCTCCACTGCGGCCGATACCATCACGACGCGGGGCAACGACGTTGCGGAAGCGCTCGATACCCGCATCAACCGCTTCGAGGAACTGCTGGTCGGCCGCGCCGAGGCGGTGGCCGAGCACATCGAGAACCGCACCAAGCAGGCCGCCGACGCCGTGCATGCGCGCATGGAGCAGTTGACCCAGTCGATCAAGGTCAATGCCATGGACGCCGAGCGCTCGCTCGGTGATCTGACGCAGTCGACCACCGAGGCCATTCGCGGCAGCGCAAGCGAAGCCGAGCGCACCCTGCGGGGCGCCAGCGACGAGATCGCCGCCGCGATCGGCCAGCGCGCCGAGGAACTGACCACCCTGCTTTCCGACCGCAGCGGTGGCGTGATCGCCGCGCTGACCGAGAGGGGCGACCATTTCTCCGGCGAGATCACCAACGCCACGGAGCAGGCATTACGCGCGATTGAGGAGAAGGGCTTGTCGTTCTCGCGTTCCGTGCTCGACAACAGCAACGAAATCTCCAACCTCATCAACGAAGCCGGCGAGAACGCCTCCAATGCGGTCAACCACACCCTCACCGACCTGCAGGAGACCACCCAGCAGGTGATCGCGCGCTCGAAGGACAGCGCCGAAGCCGCCGTTCAGGCGATGGAGCAGACCCACGGCATGCTGCGGTCCGACAGCATTGCGCTGTTCGAGCGGTTGCGCGAGGCCAACACCATGCTGCAGGAGGTTCTCTCCGGCGCGCATGAGAATATGAGCTCGCTGGAAAACACCCTGATGTTGCGGGTATCAGAATTCGTCACCGCCATGAACGAAGTGACCGGAACCACTACCGAGGTCACCGCGCGGGTGGAAAACAACATCACGGGCTTCCGCGAAGTTACCGCCCATCTCGTTACCGATCTCGGCCAGCTCGCCAATCAGTTCGATGAGCACGGCCGTGAGTTGTCGCAGTCGCTCGAGATGATGGACCGCAGCAATCAGCGCACCGAGGAATCGGTCAGTCAACGTCGCGTCCAGATCGACGACCTCGTCAAGGCGATGGACGCCCGCACCGAGGATATCCAGCAGCGGCTCAGCCGCTTCGCCGGCCTGCTCGACGAATCGCTGGAAGCGGCCGCGGCTCGCGCCCGCGACGTCGCCCGCATGGTCTCGGAAACCACAGCCGAGGGCACGCGCGCCATCAGCGATCAGTACGAACGCGTGCGCGAGCATGCCGAGGACGTCGCCCACGCCATGCTGGAAAGCAGCGCCGAGGGCACGCGCATGATCGGCGAGCAGTACGAGCACATGCGTACCCAGGCCGCTGACGTCGCCCGCGCGGTCTCCGAGAGTAACCAGGAAAGTGCGCGCACGCTGAGCGAACAGTTCGACCGCATCCGCGGTAACGCCGAGGAGGAACGCCGGCGTACGGTCGAGACCATGCGCTCGGTCTACCAGCAGGCGCTCGGCGACTCGAATTCTCTGTTCCGCGACGCCGGCAGCCAGTTTGCCGAAGTCATGGAGAATATGAAGGAGATGGCCGCGGAAATGCAGCGCGAGATGGAGACCACCCGCACCGAGCTGCGCCGCGGCATCTTCGAGCTGCCACAGGAAACGGCGGAAAGCGCCGCGCAGATGCGGCGTGTAATCGTCGACCAGATCGAGGCGCTCGCCGAGCTAAACCGCATCGTCGCGCGCCACGGCCGCAACATCGACGCCGCCGAGCCGATGCGCCGGCCGGCGCGCGAGGAGCCGACGCTCGCCGTGGTTGGCGGCCGCGGCAGCGAACTCGGCGCGCGCAGCGAACCGCCACCGCCGCCGCTGCGCCCCGAGCCGCCTGCACGCAGCGCCCCACCGCGTCCGAGCCAACCGCGTAACGAGATCCCCGGCTTCACACCGGCGCCGCGCCGGACCGAGCCGCCCTCGCCTGCCGCGACGCCGGCCCCAACCGACGGCAGCAACCGCGGCTGGCTCAGCGACCTGCTCAATCGCGCTTCACAGGAGCCGGAACCGCCGGCGCGTGATTTCCCGCGCGAGCCGGTGCGCGGCACCGATGAACGCTCGCCGCGCCACACGATCGAGTTGCTGGAACTCGCTGTCCGTCGACATCGCGCGCATGATCGACCACGAAGCCGCCGCCGATTTGTGGGATCGATACAAGCGCGGCGAACGAAACGTCTTCACGCGCAGGCTCTACACCCTGCAAGGCCAGAAGGCATTCGACGAGGTCCGCCGCAAATATCGCGGCGACCGCGAGTTCAAGCAGACCGTCGACGGCTACATCAACCACTTCGAACGGCTGCTGGAAGATGCCTCGCGCGACGATCCGAGCGGGATGATGGCGAGGACTTATCTCACCTCGGAGACCGGTAAGGTTTACACCATGTTGGCGCACGCGGCGGGACGTTTGGAGTAAGGTCGCGCCAACACGCAATTACAATAGCAACGACCGCCGGCGCTGCCCGGCGGTCGTTTTTTGTGCGGCGAGGTGCGCAAGATCGGTGCGAAAGCGACCGGTTTTCGCAGCGCGGCACGACGTGCAGCCGTTTTTTGAAATGCTGAAAATGCATTGAACAATTATTGGGCGGAACCACGCAAACGATCGCTCGAATAGCGCTATATCGCGGTCCTAAAAGCAAAATTTCGAATTGCCATGGCTGCCCATCTAGCGGATAGTACGATCCGCCGCCGCCGCTTATGGGGCGATACGGTGGCCAAAGAGCGTGCGACCAAGCACCGCCTTGAAATGAATAAGCGGCGGAGCGGAGGTTTTCTTTCTGGCGTCGACACTGGCGCCAATGAACATACGGCTACTCTGGGAGGAAAAAGAGCCATGCGGAAACGCGAATTCTCCGTCCGTGCACGAGTTGCGCCGGGCGTCGCTGCGGGATTGTTCGCAGCTTTTACTTTTGCTTTGGTTGGGATGTCGGGCACGGCTTCGGCCGCGCCGAAGGATATCCGTTGGGGCACCGGCCCGGCCGGCTCGTCAGGCGGCAAGGCGCTGGTCGTGCTGTCGCAGATCCTCAACAAGAACATGCCGGAGTACCGCATCACGGTGCTGCCGACGCCGGGCGCCGTCGGCACGGTGAAGGGCTTCGCCCTCAACCAGTTCGACGGCTACTACGGCTCCGACGTGGCGCTGAACGAGTTCGCCAACAACAACCAACGCTTCAAGGGCTTCAAGTCGCACGTCAAGCGCACGCCCGTGCAATCGTTCTGGTGCTACACGCTCGACGTCGGCCTGGCGATCAAGGCGAGCAACCGCGACAAGATCAAGTCCTGGGCCGATCTCGCCGGCAAACCGGTGTTCACCGGCCCCGCGCCGTTCGATACCCGCAAGCAGGTTGAGAACGCGCTGGCCGCCATGGGCGTCAAGCACCATTACACCGAGGTCGCCCTCGCGACCGCCGGTTCTCAACTCGCCAACGGCACGATCGACGCGATGATCATCTACGCCGCCGGCGGCAAGACCCCACCGCCGTGGCTGTCGGAGGCTTCGCTGACCGTCGACTGGGCGGCGCTCAATCCAAGCAAAAAAGAGATCGAGGTGCTCGAAAAGCACGGCCTCGACACCGTCGAGGTGCCGCCATCGAACTTCCACAAGAAGGACGACTACGTCAAACAGATCACGCTGATCCCCACTTACTGGGGCTTTGACCTCGGCCTCAACGTGCCGGAAGACGACATGTACAAGATGCTGAAGGTCATCGACGCGCATTCCGACGAATTGGCCAAGCTCGACCCGAGCTTCCGTGAGATCTCCGGCGGCAAGATGGCCGAGTTCGAGGCGCGCGCGCTGAAGTCGACCTGGAAGCTCGTTCCCATTCATCCCGGGCTTGCGAAGTACCTGAAGGAAAAGGGCAAGTGGGACAAGAAGTGGGACGCCAACGTCGCTAAGGGCAATGGCTGATCGCCTGATCGCGTGATGCTCACAAAAGGGGCGGGTGCGCCGACGGCGCGCCCGCCCCGCATCGTTGCGCCACAAAAGGCCACCGGGATCGGCGGCCGCTCCGTCTGGTAACGCTGTAGCCCCGTCTTGAAGAGATAGAACTCATGAGCAAGTCCACGACGACGGCTTCCGCCATGACCGAACCGGCCGGCTTTCGATCGCCGCTGGTACTCGAAGCCATCTACTACGCGACCGCGATCGGTTTCGCGCTTTATATGTTCTACTATTACTGGACCAGTGCCGGCGGCCCAGTGATCCTCGCCGTCACCATGGTGCCGGTGACGTATATTCTCTTCACGCTGCAGGCGCTGCGCACCAACCAGCTCTATCCCAAACTGCCGCGCTGGCTGAACTATGTGATCGCCGGCGCCTATTGCGCATTCGCCGTGTATTGCGCCTGGTACATGAGAACGAACTACCGGGCGCTGGGCGAAGAGCGCGCCGGCATTCCGAACTTCCAAGATCTGCTGATCGGCGGCTTGATGGTGCTGCTGATCCTCGAATACGCGCGCAAGCGCCATATGCCGCTGTTTATTCTCAATATCGTGCTCGCGCTCTACGCGGTCTACGGTTACGTGGTCCCCGGCATGTTCTACCACGCCGGCATGACGTGGGACCGCGTCATCGCCGCCTCCAGCGTCGAAATGGCGACCGGCATCTTCTCCAACCTGCCGCAGCTCGCGCTCACGCTGGTCGGCTCGTTCCTGCTGGTGCTCGGCCTGCTGCGCGGTTTCGGCTGCGTCGACTCGCTGCTGCGCGCGACCAAGCGCATCGCCGTGCGCTCGCACCACGCCATCCCGCAGTCGGCGGTGATCGGCTCGATGGCGATCGGCACCGTGAGCGGCTCGGGCGCGGCCAATTCGATCACCGTCGGCTCAGCCACCATTCCGGCGATGATCGGCGCTGGCCTGCCGCCGGCGACCGCGGCTGCGATTGAGAACGCCTCCTCCATGGGCGGACAACTAATGCCACCGGTGATGGGCATCGCCGCCTTCCTCATGGCCGAGTTTCTCGGTGTCGATTATTTTCAGGTGGTGGCGCGCGGCTGGGTGCCGGCGCTGATTTACTACATCACCGTTGCCGTGTCGGTTTACCTCCTGGCGATCCACTACCGCACCCGCATGGTGATCGACAAAAAGGCGCGCGGCCTCGACTGGCGCGACAAGGTCAACCTGATCGCCTTCATCGTCACCGTCGGCGGGCTGGTCTCCCTGATGGCCGCCTTATTCATGGCGCCGCAGTTCGCCGCACTCGACATGTTCTGCGTGGTCGGAGCGGCGATGCTGCTGGTCCACATCATCGCCACGCTCAACAACTGGTCGTGGCGCGACTTCTTCGCCCCGCTGCAGCGCTTCCTCGATTCCTACGTCGACATGATCGCCGACCTGACGCTGCTGCTGGCGACGCTCTCGATCATGACCGGCTCGCTGGTGATCACCGGCGTGCCGACCAAGCTGGGCTTCCTGATGGTCGAGGCGGCCGGCGTCAGCCTCGCCGCCATGGTCATCATGGGCTTCCTGTTTGGCGCCGTGCTCGGCATGGGCCTGCCGCCGGCGCCCGTCTACATCCTGGTCGCCATCGTGATCGCGCCGCCCTTCATGCAGGCCGGCATCAACCCGTGGGTGGTGCACTTCTTCGCCTTCTTCGTGGCGGTGTTCGGCGAACTCACGCCGCCGACGTCGATCACCGCCGCGATCACGTCAAAAATCGCCGGTGCCTCGTTCTACACCACGCTCTGGCGCTCGTTTCAGATTTGCATGGCGCTGTTCACGCTGATGGTCGCCGTGTTCATCCATCCCGAACTGGTGATCAAGCCGGGCCTAGACCAGCTCGGCGCCGCCTACCTCGTCTTCGTCGCCACCATCGGGCTGACCTTCAGCGTGCAGGCCAAGTTCTCCGATAGCGTCATGAACGACCGGCTGACCCGGGCGGTGCTGGCGGCGATGTCGCTCTACGTGCTGTTCTCGTTCGACGATCTGGTATCGACCGCGGTCTCCTTCGTCGTGATCGGCGTCATCGGCTACTGGATACTGCGCCGCCGCGCCATCGAGGAAGGCACGGCCGAGGTGGTCGAGCTCGATTCCGACGCGCTGGCACCCTCCCCGGACGGGGTCGTCTTCGGCCGCATGGACTGAACGGCGCGGCCAAGGCTCGCGCGGCCCGGTGGCCGCGCATCGTCGGTCAGCGGCTCGGGGCCGGCTTCGAGTCGCCGCCCCAGATCAGCCGGCTCGGGTTTTTGTCGATGTTCTTGATGGTGCGATCGAGCGTGCCGAGCGTCCGCCGCGCCTCGTTCGACAGCGCGTCGAGCTGACGCTTGCCGCTAGTGGCGAGATCACTGAGGCCGTCGGTCACCGCGGCTGTGCGCTTGTCGAGCTTTTCGGCAAGCCCGCGGATCGAGCGCACCGCCTCGTTGATCTGCCCGCTCTTGCCATCCTTGCCGCCGGTCAAGTCCTGCATGCCTTCGACAATTCTGTCGATGCGGTCGGAATTGTGGGCCAGCATGGCGCTGAACTTGTCGACATTGGCGAGCGTGCTGTCGATGTGCTTGGAGTTGTCGGCGAGCGCGCCGGTGAACGCGTTGATGTTGGCGAGCGCGGAGTGCAGCGCCTTTTGGTTGTCGCTCAACAGTCTGTCGAGCTTGCTCAGAACGTCACGCGCGGTTTGCGTCACGTCCTGGGTCGCGGCCAACGGCGCCACCAGCTCGGCCGGATTATCCTTGGTGCCGCTGAGCGCCGGCAACTCCGCCGTGCCGCCTTTGAGCGACAGCGAGGCGATGCCGGTCAGCCCCTGAAATTGCATGCCGACCTCGGTGTCCTTGTGCACCGGCACCGACTGCTGGATCGCGATGTTGGCGACCACCCGCTCCGGGTGCTTGGGATCGAGCGCAAGGCCAGTGACCTCACCGACCCGGATGCCGTTGAACAGCACGGGACCCCCGGTGGTCAGGCCGGAGACGGAGCCGTCGAACACCACGCGATAATAGGCGCGCGCGCCACCGCCGCCGACGCTCTGGAACCAGTAGACGAAGCCGAACACGCCGACGATGACCGCCAGCGTGAACAGCCCAATCAATGAATAGTTCGCCTTGGTTTCCATGACTGTCCCGTTCGAAAGCCCATTGCCGGCAACGCTCAAACCGGTTGCCGGTCGGATCAGGCCGTGTTCCTGGCGCAGGAATTTGTCGGAAACCCGGCCCCCGGCCCCCCAAGCTATGCGCGAAACGCAAAACTCGTGCCCCATTTCCGAAATTCGCGAGACATTGGAGCACTTTCTGACACGAACTTCGGAAGCAAAGGGGCACTAGCAAGTCAATAACTCTAGTGAACTCCAATGCCGCTTTTCGATTTGAAGTTCCTGGAAGAGGTTGCTGGAACTGGTGCAGGAACTTCAAATCGTCGGCACTAGACGCGGGCAGTCGTCTCGCCGGCGTGCCCAACCCGCGACCGCTTGCCGCGAAAATACTCTTTAAGCCACGGGTGCTCCGACGCGAGCATGGTTTCCATGGTGCCGGCCGCGATCACTTTGCCGTCGGCCAGCACCGCGATGCGGTCGCAGACCGTGTGCAGGCTGTCGAGGTCGTGCGTTACCATGAATACCGTCAAACCCAAAGTCCGCTGCAGGGTCGCGATCAGACTATCGAAATCGCCGGCGCCGATCGGGTCGAGGCCCGATGTCGGCTCGTCCAGGAAGACGATGTCGGGATCGAGCGCCAAGGCGCGAGCGAGCGCCACGCGCTTGGTCATGCCGCCCGAAAGTTCGGAAGGGAACTTCTCCAGCACACTGCCGTCGAGCCCGACCATTTCGAGCTTGGCCAGCGCCAGCTCGTCGAGCAACCGCTGCGAGACCTTGAGATATTCGCGGATCGGGAATTGCAGGTTCTCGCGCACGGTCAACGAGGAAAACAGCGCGCCCTGCTGGAACAAGACGCCCCAGCGCCGCTCGACCGCCTGCCGCTCGGTGTCGTTCGCCTCGGCGAGATTGACGCCCAGCACCTTGATGGTGCCCTGCCGGCGCGGCAGCAGGCCGACGATGGTGCGCATCAGCACCGACTTGCCGGCGCCCGAACCGCCGACGAAGCCGAGAATCTCGCCGCGATAGACGTCGAGATCGAGGTGATCGAGCACATTGTGGTCGTCGAAGCCGACCACCAGGTCGCGCACCTCGATCACAGTCTCTTTGTGTCCGTTGCCGGCCAACATTGCGCCCATTGGCTCACATCCCGATCGACGCGAAGAAGATGGCGAACAGACCGTCGACCACGATCACCAGGAAGATCGATTCCACCACCGAGGCCGTGGTCTGCAGGCCGAGCAATTCCGCGCTACCCCTGACGTTCAGCCCTTCCACGCAGGCAACGACGCCGATAATCAGCGCCATGAATGGCGCCTTGATCAGCCCGACCTCGAAGTGATCGATGGTGATCGCCTCCTTGAGGCGCTGGATGAAAATGTCCGGATCGATGCCGCCATAGAGCCAGGCCACCAGGCCGCCGCCATAGAGCGCCGACATGGAGCCGAGGAAGGTGAGGATCGGCACCGCGATGATCAGTGCGACGACGCGCGGCAGGATCAGCACTTCGACCGGATCGAAACCCATGGTGTGCAGCGCATCGATCTCCTCGCGCATCTTCATGGCGCCGAGCTCGGCGGTGTAGGCGCTGCCCGAGCGGCCGGCCACCATGATGGAGACGATCAAGACGCCGATCTCGCGCAGCACCAATATGCCGACCATGTCGACCACATAGATGTCGGCGCCGAATTTGCGGAAATGGAAGATTCCCTGCTGCGCGATGATGGCACCGATGAGGAAGGTGATCAGCAGGATGATCGGCACCGCGCGCCAGCCGACATTGTCAAGCTGATGCACCATCGAAGTGAAGCGAAAACGGCGCGGTTTGACGACGACCCGGCCGATGGCGACGGCGAGCGCGCCGATCATATTGGCGATATCGCCGAGCATATGCCCGACCGAGACGATGCTGAACCCGATGGAGCCAAGCGCATAGACGAGGCCGTTGCGCCGTTTGGCCTCGGGCTTCGCCGGTTCGACCGCGTGCAGTTCATCGATGAGCGGTTTGTAGTCGTCGCGAAGTCCGCTGACCTTCGCTTCCGCGCCACGGGTGGAAAAGGCCCGCACCAGCCGTTCCAGAAGCCAGGCGCCGAACGTATCGAGCCGCCTGACCTTGCCCATGTCGATGTCGACGTGCCGGGCCTCGGTGTTGCGCTTGATCTCGCCGTCGACTTGCGCTTCGAGCTGGCGGGCGTTCTCGGCGATCCAGTCGCCGCCGGCCGCGAATTCTGAGCCGGTCGCCTTCGGAGGTAGCTTCAAGCAGCACGTCGCTCACAGCTTATGACCCCTGATGTCGCTCTCCGCCCACGACGGGACGGCCGGCACGGTCTTTACGAGGGCCACCCTCGTTTCGGCCGCAAGATGACGTCACCCCCGTCGCTCGGGCCAGCCGGCCCAGGGCGAGGAAATGGATACTTGACCATCGCAGGCGAACCTGTCGAGGGTTTGACGATATCCGATCATTATACCCGATCTCGGCCGCAGATGCCTCTTACCCTCGCCGTTTCCATCGAAAGTTGGCCGATCTGCGGTGGATTCGCCATCAGCCGCGGTGCCAAGACGCAAGCTGTGGTGGTGGTCGCGGAACTGGGCGACGGCAAGGCACGTGGCCGGGGCGAATGCGTGCCTTATGCGCGCTACGGCGAATCGGTTGACAGCGTCGTAGCGGCGATCGAAGCCATGCGGCCGGCGCTTGCCGCCGGGCTCACCCGCGAAGCATTGCAGGAGGCTATGCCCGCCGGCGCTGCCCGCAACGCACTCGACTGCGCACACTGGGATCTTGAGGCCAAGCGCAGCGGGCGTCGGGCGTATGAACTCGCCGGCCTCGCGACCCCCGGCCCGCTCACCACCGCGCTTACCATTTCGCTCGGGACCCCGGACGATATGGCGAAAGCAGCCAGAAGCGCCGCCGGCCGCGCGCTGTTGAAAGTGAAGCTCGGCGCCGACGGCGACCCCGCCCGCATCGGCACGGTGCGCGCGGCCGCGCCTCAGGCAACGCTGATCGTCGACGCGAATGAGGGCTGGGACGAGGCAAACCTCGAAGCCAATTTGGCCGCCTGTGCGCAAGCCCGTGTGGCGCTCGTCGAGCAGCCGCTGCCGGCGGAACGCGACGCCCTGCTGGCGCGCCTCAAGCGCGTCATCCCGATCTGTGCCGATGAAAGCGCCCATGACCGCGCCTCCTTGCCGGGGCTTGCCGGCAAATACGACGCGGTCAACATCAAGCTCGATAAGGCAGGCGGGCTGACTGAAGCGCTCGCCATGGCGGCCGACGCGCGCAAGAAAGGATTTGCCATCATGGCCGGCTGCATGGTGGCGACGTCGCTTGCGATGGCGCCGGCGGTGCTGCTGGCGCAAACCGCGCAATTCGTCGACCTCGACGGTCCGCTGCTCCTGGAAAAAGACCGGCCGGGCGGCCTCGTTTATCGCGACAGCCTGGTCTTTCCCGCGACTCACGCCCTCTGGGGTTGAACTCGGCGACGGGTTCCGTCGCGGTTGATCTTCCTCAATGCGGGCCCCATGCAATGCGGGCATAAGCCGCACCATGCAAACGCGGAACTCCGCTTTTTCCTCCAGCCCTGCACTGCCGGCGTCCAAGATCGCCGAGCGGTTGCGAGCCCATGCACGACTTTGCCGGCAAATCGCCTTTGAAAGCTGGAACGAAATCGATCGCGAGCGAGCTAACCCGGCTCGCCGACCAGTGCATCGAGGCAGCCGAAAATATCGAGATGGAACCCTGCCCTCGCCTGCACTGACCGCAGCCCAGGCGTAAATACCTGACTTTGTTCACGGACTGTCCCCGTCTTTTGGTTAACCAAGCCTTTCCGTCCCACCCACCCATGTATTAAGCTTTCGTAAACAACCTGCCATCCTTGGAGAGGCAGGGGGCCAACGATAGCGGGGACGGGCCGATGCAGATTCGGGGACTGCTGCTTACCGCCATGCTCTTGGCCGCGTATGCAATGCCGGCATCGGCGACCATGCGCATCTCCGAGGACCGGGGGGGCCAGATTGGCCATTATCTGCAGACCTTTGCGATGTTGCGTTCCTCCGGCGAGAAGGTCGTCATCGACGGCAATTGCCTGTCAGCCTGCACCCTGGTCCTCGGCATGATCCCGCGGAGCCGTATGTGCGCGACGCCACGCGCCGTGCTCGGTTTTCACGCCGCCTGGTTACCCGGCCGTGACGGCCGGCCTGTCACCAGCGAGCTGGGCACCCGGGAGTTATGGAAAGTTTATCCGTCGCGGGTGCGCCGCTGGATCAACCGTCATGGTGGGCTGTCGCGCCGCATGATTTATCTGCAGGGTCACGCCCTCTACAACATCGTGCCGAGTTGCGCCGTGCAGACCGCGCAGCATCGCGTCCGCCGCCATATCCGTTCACGGCACCGCTACGTGGCGCGTTCGCTGCGCTATCAGCGCGCAGCCGCCGCCAACGACAGCCGCTAGCGCCATCGCGGCGTAGGCGGCGGCGCCGAAAGCACCATAGAGCCAACCGGCCAACCCCATCGACGCGGCCATTGCCAGTCCGAGCGCAATCGCGAGATAACCTTGCGCGGTAGCGCCTTGTCCTGGCGGTGCGTGGCGCGTGATGAAGGTCAGCGCGCCGAGATGAGTGGCGCCGAACGACAGCGCATGCAGTATCTGCAGAAACGGCAGCACGGCGGCGGGCGGATTAAGCGCCATGCCGGCCCAGCGCACGGCGGCGCCGAACGCACCCGCCATCAGCAGCACGGTGGGCTGAAAAAACGGCGGCAACCGGCCCTGCAGGGCAAACAGCACGATCTCAGCGACGACACCGAGCGCCCACAACGCGGCAACAGCCGCGCCGTCGAGCCCCTCGGCACGCCAAGCCAGCACCGAGAAGCCGTAATAGACTGCGTGACTCGCCTGGATCAGGGCGGCCGCCGCCACCACTGCCAGGAAAGCGCGATCGCGCAACAGGCTGCGCGGCACGGCCGCTGACGCGACATCGTGGGCGCCCGCGCTGGGGAGCGGCGCCAGCGCCAATCCCGCCAGCGCCAGTCCGACGCTCGCCGCCAGGATCAGCCAGATCAGATCGCGCGCGGGAAGTGCGTCACTTGCAAGGCCTGCGGCGAAGGAGCCGGCGATGAAGGCGGCCGAGCCCCACAGCCGTACCGGCCCGTAAACGCGGCCATGCGCCGTCAGTCCTCGAAGCGCATAGGTGTCGGCAAGCGGCATCACCGGCGTGAAGGCAAACGCGACCAGGGCGTAGGTGACGAGTACGGCGGCGGTGCCGGGGGCGAGTGCGAGCAATCCATAGCCGGCACAGCTCGCCACACCGGCGACCATCAGTGCCCCCCGCAAGGCGTCGCGCCGGTCGGCTGCCCGAGTCGCCAGCGGCACCGCCGCCACGCGCACGATCATCGGCACCGCGAGAGCGACCCCGATCAGGCCAACGTCCAGCCCCTTGGCTTTGAGCCAAACCGGCAAGAACGGCAGTTGCACGCCCATAAGAACGAAAAGCGCGGCGTAAAACACGGCCAAGCGGCCGGAGAAACCGAACCTGGGCGGTTGGAATAAATACATTTCCCAGTCGGTCCCTGGTGTTTTACGAGCGAATCAGTCCGTTCGATTGATAAACTGTCGGCAACGGGATGCCCATGTCGAAGCAGACTATCGCGCTGGCCTATACGCGGCCGGCCGACGCGCTAGAAGAGGCCGAATATCAGGCGCTGCTCGAAGCGCTCTCTGAAAGTGCGCGCGGCCGAAGCTTCCTTGTCGAACACGCCCGCCGCAGCCGCAGCACCGAGACCAATATCTTGCTTACCGCCATCGAGCGCATCGAGGCGCAGGTGCGGCCGCGGCAGGCCCCGCCTGAGGTCGACCTGCTGCACCATGAATTGAGCGGCGTACTCGACGACATGCGCACGGCGCGCGCGCGGATCGAGAGCGGAGGCGCGGCGCCCAAAGCGGAACAGCTCGCCGCCTTGCTCGACATCCTGCAACGCCGTCTCCGCAAGCTGCTGCCATCACGACCGGCCGCGGACTCGCCGCAGGCGCCGGAGGCCGCGGCGCCTGCAACACCGCCTCGCCCGGCGGCCGCACGCTGGATCGAGGAGCCGCTCGAACCGGCCCCCGCGGTCAACGATGCAAATCCGCCACCGCCGTCTTCCACCGCGGAAGCGAGCGCATCCCGCCTGCCACCGGCTGCGACCATCAAACCGAGCGCGCGCCAGGGGCCTGTTTTCGAGATCGAAGCCGAGATCAAGGCGGTGGTCGCGGCCGAACTCGAAACCAGGACAATAGGTCGGCCTGCGTCGCTGGGCGCGGCAGAGCCGGTCGACGCGACGACCCTCACGTCTGCAGAAGATGCCCTCACCGCCATCATGGCGCTAACCGAGGACGAGCGCATCGCGTTGTTTACTTAAAGCTCAGCCCGCAATCAATTTGGCAAACAGCGCGGCATCCACATTGCCGCCCGACAAAACGCCAGCCACCACCTTGCCGTTGACGTCGAGCTTGCCGGCAAGAAGTGCGGCGAGGCCCACCACTCCGCCCGGCTCTACCACCAGCTTCAGCTCCTCGAAGGCGTAACGGACGGCGCGCGCCACCTCGTCGTCGCTGACGGTGACGCCCTGTCCGATCAGCTTTTGCGTGATCGGGAACGTAAGTGCGCCCGGCGTGCCGCTCATCAGCGCGTCGCAAATGGTGCCGCTCATGCGCGCGTTGGATTCGCGTTCTCCGCTCTTGAAGGAGCGCAGCGTGTCATCGAAGCCCTCGGGCTCGACCGCATAGATCGCGGTCTCCGGCGCTGCGTCCTTGACGGCAAGCGCAATGCCGGCCGCGAGCCCGCCGCCAGAGGCGCCGACCAGGACGATGTCGGGCGCGAGATCGAGCGCGGCGAGGTCTTCCATCATTTCACGGCCGGCGGTGCCTTGTCCGGCGATGATCAGCGGATCGTCGTAAGGCGGCACCAGGGTGGCGCCGCGCTCCGCCGCGATGCGTTCGGCGATGGCCGCGCGGTCTTCGGTGTCACGGTCGTAAGGCACGATCTCGGCGCCGAGCGCCAAGGTACGCTCACGCTTGGCCGCCGGCGCGTCGGCCGGCATCACGATGGTCGCGCGCATGCCACACAGGCGCGCCGCCGCCGCCACGCCTTGCGCGTGATTGCCCGACGAATAAGCCACGACACCGCCCGTGCGCTTGTCCGGCGGGATCGACGCGATCTTGTTATAGGCGCCGCGGAACTTGAACGAGCCGGTGCGCTGCAACGTTTCAAGTTTGAGGAAGACGCGCGCCTTGAGGCGATCGTCGAGCACGGGCGCATTGAACAGCGGCGTGCGCACCGCGACGCCTTTGAGGCGCTCGGCGGCGCGCGCGACATCGGCGGCGGTGGGAAGGGTGTGTGCGATGGTCATGTGGGCGAGGGTAGCGCGCCGCGCCGAACCTGTCATGGCCTTGACTGAGCCTTGATTGATCCTTGACTGAGCCTGGGCTGGGCCTAGGCGGCCACGGCCGCCGCCGCGTCCGCTATTTGAACCCCTCTCGCCGCTTCGGTGACGTGCTGGACGAACAATCGCGCGCTCTGCTCCCAGGACATCGTCAGGGCGAAGTCGCGACAGGCCTGCCGCGAAACGTCCAATGCGCCGAGACAGGCGCGCCGCAGATCCTCATCCAGCACGCCGACCGACGCGCTCCCGAGCACGTCGCGCGGCGCCGGCGACGGGAACGCGGCCACCGGCACGCCGCTCGCCAGCGCCTCCAAGAGCACCAGCCCGAACGTGTCGGTGCGGCTCGGAAACACGAACGCATCGGCGGCGGCGTAAGTCTCCGCCAGCGCCTCGCCCTGGCGGGCGCCCAGGAACATCGCGTCCGGATAGGCCTTCTCCAGCGAAGCACGCGCCGGCCCGTCGCCCACCACAACCTTGGTTCCCGGCAGATCGAGCGACAGGAACGCCTCCAGGTTCTTCTCCACCGCCACGCGGCCGACGGTGAGAAAGATCGGCCGCGGCAGATCAAGCAGCCTGCGCTCGCGCGGCCGGAACAGTTCTGCGTCGACCCCGCGCGACCACAGCTTGACATTCTTGAAGCCGCGCGCTTCGAGCTCGGCGGTCAGCGTCGGCGTCGCCGCCAGCACGGCGGCGGCGGCGCCGTGAAAGCGGCGCAGGTAGCCCCACGTCAATTCCTCGGTCCAGCGCGCCGGCATCGGCAGCCGCTCGGCCAGATAGTCGGGAAAGCGGGTGTGAAAGCTGGTGGTGAACGGCAGGCCACGCTTGACGCAGAAGCGCCGCATGGCGTGACCGATCGGCCCTTCCGTCGCCACATGAATGGCGTCGGGCCGCACGCGCTTGAGCCGCCTCTCGACAGCGCCCGGTGCGATCAGCGCCAGCCGGATCTCCGGATAGCTCGGCAGCGGCAAGGTACGGAATTCAGCGGGACTGAGGAAATCCATCTCAACGCCGAAGCCGCGCGCTTCTTCAGCGGTCTGGCCGAGTGTGCGCACCACGCCATTGACCTGCGGGTGCCAAGCATCGGTGGCGACCAGGATTTTCATGCGTTGTCCAGGCTCACGCGGCGGCTTGCGCCCTGCGTTCGGTCTCTTCATCCGCCTCGGCCGGCGCCGTCTCGCGCAGCGCCTCGGTCCAGGTGATGATCTCGAAGGTGCCGTCCATGCGTTCGCCCACCGCGGTGCAGCTTTCCACCCAGTCGCCGCAGTTGATGTAGTGCAGCCCGAAGTCGTCGTGGATGGTGGCGTAGTGGATGTGGCCGCAGATCACGCCGTCGGCATTGTAGTGCTTGGCTTCGGTCGCCAGCGCCTTCTCGAAGGCGCCGATGTAGTTCACCGCGTTCTTCACCTTCAGCTTCGCCCACTGCGACAGCGACCAGTATGGCGCGCCCAGCACCCGGCGCAAGATGTTGAACAGCCGGTTGGCGGTGAGCGCGATCTCGTAGGCCTTGTCGCCCAGCAGCGCCAGCCAGCGCGCCTGCGTCACGACCAGATCGAAGATATCGCCGTGCACGACCAGATATCGCTTGCCATTGGCGGCCACGTGCACGGTGTGCTCGACCACCTCGATGCCGCCGAAATGGGTGCCGTAGTAGCCGCGCAGGAATTCGTCGTGGTTGCCGGGAATGTAGATCAGCCGGGCGCCTTTGCGCGCCTTGCGCAACAGCTTCTGCACGACGTCGTTGTGCGCCTGCGGCCAGTACCAGGATGAACGCAACGCCCAACCGTCGACGACATCGCCGACGAGGTAAACGGTATCGGCATCGTGAAGCCGGAGAAAGTCGAGCAATTTGTCGGCCTGACAGCCGCGCGTGCCAAGATGCACGTCCGAGATGAAAAGCGCGCGATATCGCTTCGTGGCGACGTCCGTCACGAGACGATGCTCTTTCTGCTCATCTTCATATCGCAAGGCGTCTAGCACGTGTCGATTGCAGTTTTGTGACAGCGCGCGCGGCGCGTCATGCGGCAGCGGTTTGGGTTAACGCACGCTGAAAACGAACCAAGGTATAGACGCCGAACGGCTTGACCTTGCGCCGCTCGATCAACTCGGCGCCGCCGTGCGATTGCGCCCAATCGGCGAGCCGCTGGAACGGGAATTCGGGGCGCAAGCCCAGCCGCCGCGCCCTCTGCGCCAGGAGGCGTTCGACCGTGGCCGCCCAACCGCGCTCCGAATAAAGATGATTGACCAGGATGATCTGCCCGCCCGGCCGCACCACCCGCGTGCATTCAGACAGCACGCGCTCGGGATCCTCGACCAGCGTAATGACGAACTGGCCGACGACGCAGTCGAAGCTCGCGTCCTCGAACTTGAGGGCGTGCGCATCCATCACTGCCAGGCCTTTGACCTGAGGGTAGCGCCCGCTCGCGGCCCGTTCGCGCGCGCGCGTGATCATCGGCTCTGAAATGTCGATGCCGGTGATCTCGGTGGACGCATCGTAGTCGTCAAAAGATAGCCCGGTGCCGACGCCGATCTCCAGGATCCGCCCGCCGACGTCGCGGGCGGCCTGCGCTGCCGCACGCCTGCCATTGAGGAACACCGGCCCGCACAGTGCGTCGTAGACCGGTGCCCAACGCGCATAGGCCTTTTCCATCACCTGACGATCGGGATCGCGCAGCATGTTCCCCTCGCGAATCAAATGCCTTGTGCCGGTTTGGAGGTAGCAACGCTGTGCGACAGTCAGGCGACAGAATGGCTGGCCAGTGACCTAGGCCATACTCACCGGCCAATTGCGAAGCTCATCTCACAAAGATTGTTCCATACATGCCGGCCTCGCGATGCCCGGGAATGAGGCAGCCAAACTCGAAGGTGCCGGCCTTGCTGAACTTCCAAAGCAGCTTGCCGTCATTGAACGGCGCCAGCGTGACAGCATTGGGATCGTGGTGCGCCATATGCGGATGCTTCTTCATGGCGGCGGCGTGCGCGAGGTTCTCCTTCACCGTCGCCAGCACGAACTCGTGGTTCTCGATACCGTCGTTGAACAGCACGAAGCGAATTTGCTCGCCTTTGTGAACAACGATGCGCGAGGGCACGAAGAACATCTTCTTGCCCTTTTCCCGCATCGACACTTTGATGGTCCGCGCCGGCTTCTTGGGATTTCCGGGCTCTCCGGCGGAGAAGTGGTGGCCGCTATGAGCTGCCGCAGGCGCGGCGCCGAGCAGCAGCGTGGCCGCAACGATTGCAATGAATCTCACGCTGTATGCTCCTTCGATGACAATTCGCTATTTTCTCTAACGGATTCGGCCTTCGCAGGCGTTAATGGTGACGGCAATTGACCTAAGTCAATGTACTTCAACGCCTCAGGGCCGTTAAATGGACGCGGAAAACTCACTGGACCGAACGCGCTACTATTATAAAGCTTAAATTATATGCATCGATTGGGCATCTGGCTGATGGCGCTGGCCCTCGTTTTCAACGGGGTGACGGTCTATGCCTGGAGCGATGCTGCAGGCGTGGTGGCGGCGATCGCGCAAGACCATCACGACAGCGCCGAGGCCTCCGAATGCGACGTCCATTCGGCTGACGTCGTTGCAGGCGCAGTCGATTCCGGCCAAGCGCAGCATCCCATGCACAATCATCTCAAGTGTTGTGGGACATGCAACATCGTGAGCCTAGCCCCCAATGTTGCCGTCATCCCCGTGACGTTTTCGTTTCGGATGGCCTCCTTTCGGAAGACCCACCATGACCTCGTCGGCCATCCGGTCGCCCTCGATCCCGATATCCCCAAGTCCATCGTCTGAATCGACCGCATCGCCCGTGCGGTGCGGCTGATGGCGCACGTCCGCGCATCCACGCGGCGTAGCTCCACCAATTCGGATTCACAACGACGATAACTTCATCGCGTTCGATAAACGATCGACGGCGCGATACTTGAGGAGAACCACAATGCGTACAATTCTTTTGCTCGCGATCGCTGCGGCGACGCTGGGCGCCAGCGTTCCGTCACAGGCTCAGCCGTACTACGGCCCCGGAATGGGCGGCTACGGCGGTGGCTACATGATGGGTCCCGGCTACGGTGGTGGCGGATACATGATGGGCCCCGGCTATGGCGGTGGATACGGCTACGGTCCCGGCATGATGTACGGCTACGGCCCCGAGGGCCGCAGCTATCGTGGCGGCCAAGCCTACCGCGGCAAACGACTGTGCTGGCACCAGACCGACGCCGACAAGAACACCGGCTACTACGGGCCCTGCCGCAACTGATCGGCCGAGCATTGATCCGACCACGCGCCGCATGGGCGCTGACACGACATTGAAACACTGAAATCAAGGAGACACGCTATGCGCAAACTTCGTTGCGGCATTTTTGCCGCCGGCCTGGCACTCATCGCTGCCGGCGCGGTTCAGGCTCAGCCCTATTACGGCCCTGGCATGATGGGTGGCGGTTACGGCCCTGGCTATGGCATGGGTCCCGGCATGATGGGTGGCTACGGCCCGGGCTACGGCATGAGGGGTGGCTACGGCCCCGGCTACGGCATGGGCCCCGGCATGATGGGCCCCGGCTACGGCGGCGGCTACTACGGCAACCAGCGCGACCTCAACCTGACCACTGATCAGGTGAAGAGCTACCTGGAGCAGATGATCCGCAATCCGAACCTCAAGGTGGGCGACGTGAAGGAGAAGGACGCCGACACCATCGTCGCGGACATCGTCACCAAAGACAAGGACGCGCTGGTGCAGCGTCTCGCGTTCAACCGCCACAACGGCTTCGTGCAACCGGAGCAATGACCATGGGATACGGTTACGGGCCGCAATGGGGCATGATGGGCGGATACGGAGGCTTCGGTATGATCATCTGGATCATCATCCTGATCGCCATCGTGGCGCTGGTCACCTGGCTGGTGCGCTCGTCAGCATCGTCCGGCATGCACCACCTGCCGCCGCGGCGTTCGTCCGGCCTCGACGTGCTGGAGGAACGCTACGCCCGCGGCGACATCAACCGCGACGAATACCTGCAAAAGAAGAAAGACATCGGTGGCTGACCGATAGCCGCTCTCGCAGCGCCGGCCCAATCTGGCGAGCCGGCGCTGCTTCGATCACGACTCGAGAGCACAAGTGGAGACGTTCAATGCTCGATGGTGCCATGCTGCTGTGGTTCTTGTTCACGGCGGCTGCCATCATTTTCGTCGCCATCGATATCCAATCGACGCCAGAACCAGTGGTGCTGAAATGGGGCTTTGTCCTGCTGACGGCCTACGCCGGGCCGTTCGGTGCTTTCCTCTACGTGCTCGGCTGCCGCGAGCCGACTCCCGCACACGAAGAAATGTCGATAACGCCACATCGCGTGCGGTGATCGCCGGTGCCGGCTCAACACGAGAAGCGCGGAAGATGTCAATCGACCGAGGCCGAAAGCTTCGTTTGACCTGATGTTCAGCGGCTATAGATTGTCGCCCATCCGGGACAGGAGACGTGGCAATGAAAGCGGGCGTAGCGACGGAAAACGGGCTCGAGGTCAGGGACATCGCACAACCGAAGCCCAAGCCATTTCAGCTTCTTGTGAAGGTAAAGGCGGCCGGCCTCAACCGAGCGGACCTCGCCGCCGCGCGCGGGCAAGGCGGCCACGGCACCACCGGCGCCACGGTCGGCATCGACTGGGCCGGCGAAGTGGTCGAGGTCGGCGCTGAAACGAAGGGCGCATTCAAACCGGGCGATCGCGTCATGTGCGCCGGCTCGGGCGGCTACGCCGAGTACGCGGTATGCGATTGGGGACGGGTTGTGTCCATTCCTGACGACATGACCTTCGAACACGCGGCAACCTTGCCCGTCGCCCTCGGCACCATGCATGACGCCCTGGTGACCAATGGCCGCCTGAAGCCCGGGGAAAGCGTTCTCATCCAGGGGGCGAGTTCCGGCGTCGGACTGATGGCTTTACAGATCGCCAAGCTGCTCGGCGCGAAACTGGTCATCGGAACATCGACCAGCGCAGATCGCCGCGCGCGGCTCAAGGATTTCGGCGCCGATCTTGCCGTCGATACGAAGGATCCGAACTGGCCGGATCTCGTGCTGAGCGCGTCCGATGGCCAGGGCGTCAACCTGATCGTCGATCAGGTTTCCGGCAGCATCTTCAACGGCACCATGAAGGCCACGGCTGTTCTCGGCCGCATCGTCAACGTCGGCCGGCTCGGCGGCGGCAAGGCGGAGTTCGACTTCGATCTGCACGCCAACCGCCGCATTACCTATATTGGAGTGACGCACCGCACGCGCTCGGTCGAAGAATTGCGCGAGGAAACGCGCGCGATGTGGGTGGACCTCGCCGACGCGGTCAGGGCCAAAAAGCTCAGTCTCCCCGTCGCGAAGGTTTATCCGCTTGAGCAGGCGAAGGCGGCGCAGGAGTACATGCGCGCAAATCAGCACTTCGGGAAGATCCTGCTGATCCCGTAGAAATCCTCGACGGTCGGTCGAAGCGCGCCGCCTGTCGCCCACCGCCAGGGAAAGCGTCAGCCACACGGGTTGACGCCCCTGCCCCAGCCTCTAACACTCTCGCCCAACACGTCATTCCCGTCGAGTGAGGACCCCATGGATCTTGGAATTGCCGGCCGCAAGGCCATCGTCTGCGCTTCGAGCCGCGGCCTCGGCCGCGCCTGCGCGCACGCGCTCGCCGAAGCCGGCTGCGAGGTCGTGATGAACGGCCGCAGTGGCGGCACGCTGGAAGCCGCCGCCGCCGAGATCGCCAAGGCCACCGGCGCCAAGATCATCCCCGTCGCCGCCGACGTCGCCACGCCGGAAGGCCAGAAGGCGCTGCTCGCCGCCTGCCCGACCCCCGACATCTTGATCAACAACAACGCCGGCCCGCATCTGCGCGACTTCCGCGAACTCACCCGCCAGCAAATGATTGACGGCGTCGTCGCCAACATGATCGCCGCGATCGAGCTGATCCAAAAGGTGATCGACCCGATGTGCGAGAGGAAGTTCGGCCGTATCGTCAACATCACCTCGGGCTCGGTGAAGATGCCGCTCGCCGGGCTCGACCTCTCTTCCGGCGCGCGCGCGGGCTTGACCGCCTTCCTCGCCGGCGTCGCGCGCTCGGTCGCGGCCAACAACGTGACCATCAACAACCTGCTGCCCGGCGCCTTCGACACCGACCGGCTGCGCGGCACGCTCACCACCACCGCCGAGAAGCAGGGCAAGAGCGTCGCTGAGGTTTCGGCCGCGCGCATGGCTGGCATTCCGGCGCGGCGCTTCGGCGAGCCGCCCGAATTCGGCGCCGCTTGCGCCTTCCTGTGCTCGACCCGCGCCGGCTACATCACCGGGCAGAACCTGCTGATCGACGGCGGCGTGTTCAACGGGGCGTTCTAGGCCGCGCGGCTGGCCGGCGCATCCTCAGTCTCCAATGGCTCTGGGGTGCTGTCCCGCCCGCTGCGGCAGCGCGGCGACGCACAACACGATAAACAGTGCGATTACTGCGGATGCCAGCGGACAACTCAAATCAAGCCCGCCATGACTTATCGGCTTGTCTAGAAAGTCTCCGACCGTCGCACCTAGCGGTCGCGTAAGAATGAATGCGGCCCAGAACAGGAAAACGCGCGAGACTTGGGTCCGATAATAAAGGGCGGCAAGCACCGCCAAGCCGGCCCCGAACACCAGCGCGCCCCCTTCGTAACCAAGCCCACCGGTATCCGCGAGCCAGTCACCGAGCGCGGTACCCAGGGTCTGCGACAGAGTGATGGCCGCCCAATAGAAGGCCTCGACCCCGGGCGTGCTGACGGTATTCACTGAGATGGTCCCTTCGGACCAATGCCAGATCGCCAACGTAGCCATCAGCAGCACGAACAGTAGCGAAGAGCCGCCAGTATAACCGATGCCAAGCGACCGATCGGCAAAATCGGCCATCGTGGTGCCGAACGTGGTTGAGGCAACAATGGTCGCCCAGTAAACGACGGGATGAAATTTCTTCGCCTTGATCTGCGCGATCACGAGGGCGACAAGCACGCCAAGGAAAAGCAACGTGCCCGCTAGGTACCCCCACTTCATGGTCATGGTTACGGTATCGCCCCCGGTCTCACCTAATGTCGTCGCGGCTATCTTGATGATCCAAAAAATGAGGGTGACCTCGGGGACCTTGGTCGCGTAGTCGGCGGGCGCGGGTTTCATGAGACCTCTCGTGAGCCATGACTTATGGACGAGGCGCGCACATTGCCGCGCGTCTCTTTGGTTCATGACCTAGCCACGGAGACGTTACGGCTGAATCTCTTGTGGCTTACATATTTGTAAGAATGGCTTCACACGAATATGTTGGTTTACAAATTTGCCAGAACGAAGCGGCCGCGTCGGTTCATGCAATTGAGCCTGCCAGGTCCGGTTGTGCAGCGAATCGGACGACGACGCGC
Source organism: uncultured Pseudomonadota bacterium (assembly GCA_963732895.1). GTDB lineage: Bacteria > Pseudomonadota > Alphaproteobacteria > Rhizobiales > Xanthobacteraceae > Pseudolabrys. Next base: position 620,010 of record CAVTBG010000006.1, read on the forward strand.
AATCCGGAATGGGCATTTTCGAGATGGATTTCCGCCGCGTGAAGGTCGGCGATCGCCTTGACGAGACTGAGGCCAAGGCCAGTTCCGGGTGACGTCCGGCTTTTTTCGAGACGGTAAAGGCGCCGGAACACCTTCTCGTGTTCATCTTCCGGGATGCCGGGGCCATTATCTTCAACGCTTGTGATGATCGAATCACCCTCGGCTTTGATCAAAAGGCGAATGACCGCACCTTGGGGACAGTGCCGGATCGCATTCTCGATGAGATTGGAGTACGTCTGGGTGAGAAGTTCCTTGTCGCCCAAGGTCATGTGTTTTCCACCCAGGTCGAAATCACATACTAGAGTGTGCCCGGCATCTTCCGCTACATCGCGATAGACTTCGGCAAGTGACGCATAGATCTCGGTCAAGTTTATTTGGGCAAAGCGTGATTTGCGCGCTCCAGCCTCGATCTGCGCGATACGCAGGAGCGCTTCGAAGATTTGGTTTATCTGATCGGCTTCGGCCAGCGCGGATTCGAGCATGCCGCCGACTTGACCGCCAGTCGCCTCGCTTAGCCTTGCCTCTTCGAGCGTAATCTTCAGATGGTTAAGCGGCGTCTTCAGGTCATGCGCGATGTCGCTACTGACCTGGCGCATGCTTTCAACCGCGGCCGACAGCCGCTCCAGCGCTATGTTGATGTCCTGTGACAAGAGATCGATGTCATCACCTTTGCCGAGGAGCGGTATACGGGCGGTGAGTTCGCCATGCGATACGTGCCCCATGGTATCCCGTACCGCATCGAGACGGCGCTGAGCGCGGGATGCGATAAGCGCGCCACCGCCGATGGCGAGCGCGATCATGACAATCGAAGCCCAGCCAAAGCTGACGAAGACGATTTCCCGGAGTTCGTCTGATTCCTGGTTGCCCGTGCCGACGACAAGCCGATTGGACCCAACGCGTCCAGCGAAAATCCGGTAGCGGTGATCGCCGGGGATGCCCAAATCGGCCCCGGGGCGCTTCGACCAGCCGTCAGATATTGATACCACGGGAATGTTCGCTGCAAGCACCTTTCCGTCGGCCGCCTGAAGCAGGAAAATGTCGCGCCTATGGGAAGTAGCAGCGATGTGCACGCGGGTCGAATCGATCACATCCTGGATGTCGCTATCCGCGAACGCTTGCGAGATCACATGGAACAGCTCTCGGGTGCGGTTGTCGTAGCGCGTGTCGAGTTCACGCTTGATGAGATCGATGGTCACAAGACCGGCAAGCAGGAACGCACATATGAAAAATACCGCGAAAGCAAGCGCGAGGCGGAAAGGCGTGCTGCGCAGGAGGCTAAGACGGCGCATGCAGGGAGTATCCGGTATTCCGGACCGTGTGCAAAAGGGGCGTATGGAACGGCTTATCGATCTTGGCGCGCAGCCGGCTGATATGGGTCTCGACTACACTGGTCTTGGGATCGAAGTTGAAGCCCCATACCTGCTCCAGCAGCATGGTGCGGGTTACCACGCGGCCTTCGTTACGCATCAGGAATTCAAGCAATTCGAACTCCTTTGTCTGCAACCCGATGGGCTGCCCCTCTCGAGAGGCCCGGCGGCGCAGAAGGTCGAGCTCAAGATCGTGCACGCAAAGCTTGGTGACCTCGGCCTGGACCGGAGGGCGCCGGCCAAGTGCGTTGACGCGCGCAAGCAGTTCGGAAAAGGCGAAAGGCTTGACAAGATAGTCGTCGCCCCCCGCATCCAGGCCCTCGACCCTGTCATCCACGCCGGAAACAGACGTCAAGAACAAGACAGGCGTCATCACATTCGCGGCACGCAACGCGCGTACCAGCGACAAGCCATCAAGCCCCGGCAACATACGGTCGACCACGAGGGCGTCATAGGTCTCACGGGTAGCCTGGTAGAGGCCGTCCTGTCCGTTCGCTAGAGCTTCGCAGCGATGGCCGCTTTCGGAAAATCCGCGCACGATGTAATCGGCGGTCCGTTGATCGTCTTCGATAAGGAGTATCCGCATTGTGTTTTAGGTAGGCCACTTGTGTTGCTTGGATCAAGCGAAATGCACCGTGCACTTGGAAAAGACTCTTTTGGCGATCTTTAAGAGCTGCGATCGCTCGCCCCCTCCAGTCCCTCTTTGGTGAGGCTCATATAGATAATAGTGGCGGCAATGCAGCCCAGAAACACAAGGCTGGTGAAAGTGGTCCCTAAGCCAAGTCCCCCGTTTGAATGCGGTTGCGCGAACTAGTCGCCGAAGGACGCACCCATAGGCCGGGTCAGGATATAGGCGAGCCAGAAGGCCGGGATGCCATTGAGGCGAAGGCCGTAATAGGCGACTGCGATCACGGCGATCACCGCCGAATAGGCAAGCCCCGCGTGAAGGTATCCGAGCCCGAGTCCCTCAGCGGCAAGATCACCAGCGGAAGTCCCGAGCGCGAAGGTGAAAAGAATGGCAAGCCAGTAAAACGCCTCACGGCGTGTCGTGTAGATGGTGTGAATGGAGAGCGTCCGTTCATAGCCATACCATAAGGCGAAGATCGCGATCAGCACGACGGCGAAGATAATGCTGGTGGTGGCAAGCGGCACTTCTAGATTGTCGGCCAGATAATCGCTTACGAGCGTGCCGACCACGCTGATCAGCACGACCGCGAGCCAATAGGGCAACGGTACGTATTTGCGCTGCGCGAATTGCAACATCAGAGCCACCGCGAGGAACCCGATCATAATCAGCGAGGTCGCGGAGAGGCCAAGGCCCAGATGAACGCTCAAATAATCAGCTGCGGTCTCGCCGACGGTCACAGCCATGAGCTTGATCAGCCAGAAATCGACGGTGACCGAGGGCACCCGATTTTGGGCGAGAGTGGGTATTTCAGCGACAATAGTCGACATCGGCAGCTCCAACTGGGTGCAAATGGATTTTCGCAATAGCGGCGTCCGCGCCTCGCTCTGTTCAGCAAGCCGCGCGCTCACCCTAGCCAGTCAAACTCACGACGCCCTGTCTTGCGGTTTACAGATTTGTAAAGTGGGCCCAGGAAGCCTTATCGATTTGTATGCGGCCGAAGAGACCCGTGCAAAGTACCGCTCCTATATCGGCTCCAGGGGATCATCGTGGCAGTCGCCCTGCTTGATCAGGCTGCCGCCTCTACCAGACATGGAGCAATTACATGCATATGCACAAGAGATCGCTGGGAATGGCAGGCGCGGCCCTACTGGCCACCGCCGTGGCAATGTTGCCTACCCTTGCCAGTGCGGAAGCGGCCCTAGCCAATCGACCCACGATCGCCATGAGCAAGGCCCGGGCGATCGCACTTAAGGCCTTTCCGGGAAAGATCGTGAAGGAGGAACTTGAGCACGAACGCGGCGGAAGCGGGCTGCGCTATTCCTTCGACATGCGCCGTGGCAAGCACTGGCGCGAGATCGGCGTCGACGCGATGACTGGACGCGTGCTGGAGAACGCGCGCGAGGGAGCGAACCCGAAAGATTGATTCAACGACGGCGGGCTGGCGCTTCCGGCGTCCGCCCACCGCCTGCACTTTGTATCCGCAGCCGCTACGCCGCGCGCGGCGTCTCGTCCGCCTCCGGGCGGAATTCGACGCCCATCCGGTTGCCAATGCGCCAGACCACGCGCGACGCACGGTGGAGATGATCGGTTTCGACCATCAGCACGAAATCGTCGGGAATGCCGAATGGGCTGGCGACATCGAGACAGGCACCGGCCGGCGACAAATTACGTATCCGGCAGTCGATGGCGGCGGCCAGGTTGAAACCGATGCTGCCGGCTTTGAGCACGTGGTGGCGTTGAACCTTGCGACGTTCTTCCATTGCTTTCCTCCACTCGTTCCGGGCGGCCGGCCGGGCGTCTTTCCCGGAGCCCGTCGCTCGAGCGGTCGATGGCATGCACCCTATCCGGCGCCCTTTATCCGACCGTAAAACTGAACATCGAAAGCCGGGCATTGCCGTTAGTATTTGTTCACCATGCGCGGGCCGCTGCGGGATTCTCCAGGTCCGCCAAGATGTTGTCGCGGGCGGCCGACATTTGTTACCGCCGCGGTTCCGCCTAACCCTGCTCATTTTATTCGCAATTTATCCGGCCGAGCGGCGACGCGGCCTACAGTGCGGGACGGTCCAACAGTCCGCGGACGACCCGAGGCACGAGCCCTGACGCAGCGGACATTGATCGGCGGACAGAGACGATGCTGCACTGGCTGGTCGGCAGTTGCCGGGTCCTCGGGCTCAACGCCCAGAACTGGATGCTGGTCATCGCCGCCGGGCTAGCGATCTATTTCGCCGCTTTGGCGCTGCTGCGCCGCCGGCATCAGCCGCACTGATCCCCGCCTTCAGGCCGAACACGCGAAAATCGCGCGCGAACCGGGTTGCTCACCGCCCGGCGCCAGCGCAATATCCGCCGCGATTTGCCTCACATCGCATGGTGCGGACTGCCTTTTTCGGCCGTTTTCACCATGCCCACCGGGCCGCAAGCCCCGCCACCTGCCCCCCGACGGGGGAATAAAACAAACGCAACGCCCCAAGGAGATGGAAGAATGAAGCTCGTTCGCTACGGCGCACCCGGCCGCGAGAAACCCGGCATCATCGCCGACGATGGCAAGATCCGCGATCTGTCCCGCATCGTCAAAGACATCGACGGCGCGATGCTCGCCAGCGGCGGGCTCGCCAAGATCAAGAACGCCAACCTGAAGCGCATGAAGCGGGTCGCCGGCAAGCCGCGGCTCGGCCCCTGCGTCGGCAACGTCAGGAACTTCATCGCCATCGGGCTGAACTATTCAGACCATGCCGCGGAAGCCGGCATGCCGATTCCGAAAGAGCCGATCATCTTCAACAAGGTGACGACCTGCATCTGCGGGCCGAACGACGACACCATCACGCCGCGCAAGTCGACCAAGCTGGACTACGAGGTCGAGCTTGGCATCGTCATCGGCAAGCGCGCGCGCTACCTGACCAAGGAGAACACCAAGGCGGCGATCGCCGGCTATTTCCTGTCCAACGACGTCTCCGAGCGCGCCTTCCAGATCGAGCGCTCCGGCGGCCAGTGGGACAAGGGCAAGGGCTGCGAGACCTTTGGGCCGATCGGGCCGTGGTTCGTCACCAAGGACGAGATCAAGGACGTGCAAAACCTCGGCATGTGGCTCGACGTCAACGGCCAGCGGCGGCAGACCGGCAACACCAAGACCATGATCTTCGGCGCCGAACACATCGTGTGGTATTGCTCGCAATTCTTCGTCATGGAGCCGGGCGACATCATCATCACCGGCACGCCGCCGGGGGTGGCGCTGGGCATGAAGCCGGCGCCGCAGTTTCTGCAGGCCGGCGACGTGGTGACGTGCGGCATCGACAAGCTCGGCGAACAGAAGCAGAAGATCGTCGCGCCGAAGAAGTGAGCTGCCGATCCACCCGATGACGCCCCCGCCCCTCGCGCAGGCTGGCCCCGGTGGGGAGCGCGCGTCACGAAAGAAAAACCCCGGGCGAGCGGCCCGGGGCTTTTTTTCGAGAAAACGGCCCCGCAATTGACGGGGCCGAGTTGTCACCAGAAACATCGGCATGCCAGTAGCACGGCAATTCATGCCACCCTGTTACAACGGCCGATAAAACTTTAATCAATTAACACGCGCGCCAGCCGGTTATCTTCAACCGATCTCAATTACACCCATACCGTTTGTATCCGCGCGGCCAAGGAGGGTGGCGGCGGGATCGGGAGAACTTCGCCGGTGATTGGCTCAGAGGTCAATTTCTCAGGCTACACGGTGTTCGGCGGCTTCGGATCGACGGGGCTTTCCGGCGGCGGCAGCGCTTACGCTTCGAGCGCGTCGAGCCGCCTCATCGCCGGCTCCACGCTGTCATCGCTTGCGGGCGGCCGCGCCAGCGTCGCGCAGATCCAGGCGGCGCTGAGCACATTGCGTGACGCGCTGGTCAGCGCGCGCGACAATGCCGACGCCGTTCCCGGCAGCACCACACTTAAAGCCGTCACCGCCGACATCGAGCACTTCGTCGACAAGCCGACCTTTGTCACTATCGACGGAAAGCCGGTGGAGAACGGCACCGTCACGGTGTCGCAAGGCACGCAAAAGGTCGTCGTCGGCTACGAGCGCGTCGACCGCGGGCGAACCGACATCGGCGAGTCGCTCAAGGTGCTGCTGAACGCGACCGTGAACGTCGGCTCCGCCCCCGGCCTCGCCAACGTCAACACTTTTGGATCGCAGATCGGCGCCTTCCTCAAGAACACCGATGTGCAGACCGCGTTGACCCGGCCCGACCAGGCCGCGCTCGACAGCGCGCTTCAGCAGATCGACGGCCTGCTGGCGAGCGCATCAGGTCTCGGCTTCACGGTGAACCACAACGCCGCGGCGGCAGCGCAGGTCGATCTCGGCTCGCTCTTGCTCGGCGCTGCGCCCAGCACGATCGGCGGTTCGTCCACGTCGACAAGTTCGAGCGGCTCAAGCGCGTATCAGGCGGCGGCGAGTTCGACATCGAGCACGTCGAGCGGCAGCACGGTGTCGACGGTGGCGTGAGGAAAAGGGCAGCGAGAAGGTTCTCCCATGTGGCGATCCGGATATCGGACGGCAGAATGCTATTTTGATCTTTAATACCAGTGGTGGCCTGAAGAAAGCGCGGCTATCGCACGAACGTCGCTTCCCCGCTAGCGGGGAGAGGCAAAGAGCGTGCGCGGCCCCACCGGCCCCTCCTACAACCTCCTAATCCTCGGCCCCTCCCATCCGCGCGAGGTGAGCGCGGTAATGGCCCACACCAGCGCGTCGAGCCGGTCGGGCGAAGCGCCGGTGGACAAGCCCGCGACGCCGAAGTCGCACATCTCGTCTTCGAGCGCGTTCAAAGGCGGGTCGACGTGCTTCACCCGCCCTTGCGCATACAAAGCAGCCACCGGCTCGGCGCGCAGGTACTTGCCGCGCGTGGCGTGCACTTCGCGCACCGGCACGCTGCGGTCCACCTGCCGCAACACGGCGCGCACCATGTCGCCGCCCTGGTTGACCTCGGCGATGAGGGCGTCGGCCTTCAAGCGCCGGTAAAGCGCGATCGCGACCTGCGCCCAGCCGGCGGGCTGTAGCCTGCCCGCGCTTGCGTCCGCCAGCACGTAGACGACGCCGGCCTCGCTCAGGCCCGCCGCCACGATGCCGCAGAGGTCGGCGCCTTCGAGCGATGACACCGGCGGATCGATACCGACGACGACGCGCATCAGCGGCGGCGCTTGCCTCACGCGCGCCGCCTCGATCATGACGCGCGTCCACAGCGCGTCGGGCCGGTCCTCGATGATCTCGCCGTCGATCTCCTGCCGCCCCAGCCGCGTGCCGGCATAGCGCGCCAGCACCTCGTCGAGGAAAGCGGGCGCCAGGAAGGCGGCGTTGGCGTGCGTCGCGGCGCGCGTCACCGCCGTGCGCGGGTCGACAAGCAAGCGTTTGATGAGCGCGGTCGGCCGCGGCGTGGTGGTGACGAGCTGGCGCGGGCGCTCCCCCAAGCGCAGGCCGAACTGCAACATGTCGAACGTCGCGTCGGGATGATTCCACTTGGCGAGCTCATCGCACCAGGCGGCGTCGAACTGCGGCCCGCGCAACTGCTCGGGCTCCTCCGCCGAGAAGCATGAGGCCACCGCGCCGTTCGGCCATTCCAGCCGCCGCCGCGAAGGCGTCCAGTTCGGCCGCTCGCGGCGCGGAGAAGAACGCAGCAGGCCGGCCGGTCCTTCCACCATCACCTCACGCGCGTCGTGCTCGGTCTCGCCGACCAGCGCGATATGCAGATGATGATGCTCAGCGTAAGGCCCCTCGCCTTTCGCCAGCGCGCGCACCCACTCCGCCCCAAGGCGAGTCTTGCCGGCGCCGCGGCCGGCCAGCACCATCCAGGTGGTCCAGGGCTTGCCGTTGGCGGCGACCAGCGGCGGCTCCTGGTGGCGGTGCGCCAGCGTGATGAAGTCGCGCTCAAGCGCCGTCAGTTCGCGCGGGCTCATTGCCCGCAGCATCGCCGTCGTCCGGCCGGCTTGCCATGAACGCTTCAATGCGACGCGCAAGCGCCTCACGGAGTTCATCGATATCGGTGGGGATGTCGTCGTCGGTGTCGTCATGAGAAGCCATCACGGTTTGCCCGGCGCGCATGCGCCGCAAGGTGTCCAGGGTTGACGTGAGCGAGCCAAGATTGTGCGCGGTCTTCAGCGCTTCGCGCTGGCCTTGCGGCTCGCCTTTGAGTTGTCCGCGCATGGTCTCGTAGACGCCGATCTCGGCGCTCACGAGCCGCAACAGCCGCTCGATCTGCTGGTCGATGTCGACGGCTTCTTGCTCAGGAGCGCCGTCTTGCTCAGGCGGCGCGGCACGTTGCACCCCTCCCCCTTGCGGGGAGGGGCTGGGAGTGGGGACCAACGGCGCTTCGCCACTTGAAGCCGCCAATGCCTTGGCTTCCGCCGCCAGTTGTTCCGCGCGCGAAAGATCGCGCGGCCCCTGCTCGGCGGGCGTCCAGCCCTGCTCCCGCACCAGCCGCTGGATGGTGCCCTTGGCGACGCCGACACTGCGGGCGATGACCTCGGGGCTGTCGCCGGCTTCCTCATAGCGCTGGCGGATATGCGCCGTCAGGCGCGGCGTGAATTCGATGCGGCGGCTCAAGCAGCGGCCGTCGAGCTTGACGGGCGCCCTCTCCTTCTTCGCGGTAACAGGCTTATTCCGGGCAGCCGGCTTGGTGCCGGCGCGCGTGCGGGTGCGCACGCGCGTGCGTTTCGCCATGGCAAAGCTCCATTGCGTTGGTCGGTGGATTTGAGATTGTGCGGGGATAAGTCGCCGGCCGCGGCCACAGCCCGTCGACGATGCCGCAACGCTAGCCAAGCAGCGTCACGCTGTCACGGATTTTATTCCGTCTCACGGCGGCCCCGTTGCGTTTGTGTACAGCAAACCCGCGGCTGCATCGCCGCCCAGGTCGATCCCGATTCGCCGCTGCCCGGCGCCGCGCCGGGCGCGATCAGCGGTTCGACGTCGCTGATGGGCTCGAGCAGCTCAAGCGCGTATCAGACGACGCCAAGCACGTCGGCAGGCACGACGCTGCCGACTGTGGCATGAGGCAAAGCCGGATTTGGCGCAGTTACATTTTGCGCGCGCCGAAATCCGGCTAAAGTGCCCGGCCCGCATCGCGTATCAGAGCGCACGACTGGAGAGCATGGAATGGAGACGGCCGAACCCATACGACGCCCGTTCACGTACCGGGACGTCCTCGATATGGCCGATGCGCTGCAGCTCAAATCGTTCGATTGGCCGCTCAATGCCAGAAGCAAGGACACCTATATCGACAGCCATTCGAAGCGATACGCATACCTTCTCAATACGGTCGGCGAGCTGCTGGATCAGCGCGCCGAGGCCGGGCCGGCCACCGCGCTCGATATCGGCCCGGGCTTCCAGACGCTCATGCTGCAGACCAGCTTTCCCGCATTGACCGTCGACACTCTCGGCTTTGCCGACACGGCCAGAATGGGGTTTCTACAGGGCAAGACCCGCAAGCACTTCGAATTCGACCTGAACGACTTTCAGACCGCCGATCACGATCTGGGCCTCGACCGTTATGACATCATCACCTTTTGCGAGGTCATCGAGCATCTCTACACGATGCCCGAGAAAATTCTCACGTATCTCAGACCCCATGTGAGGCCGAACGGGTTTATCGTGATTCAGACGCCCAATGCCGTGCAATGGCGGCACCGGGTTAGAATGATAATGGGGCGCAACCCCTACGACCGGATCACGGCCTATCGAATGGGCCACTATCGCGAGTACACGCCCGCCGAACTTCGCGAGATTGCGAACGCATGCGGCTTCGAGGTCCGCTCGCTCACACTGCGGAACTATTTCGGTCTCCACAAGCGACGTGAAACCGCCCTCATCGACAATTTGCTGTGGCCGATCGCGACGCTTCGCTCCGGCATGACGGCGATCCTCGCGCCACGGCGCTGAGGCTCAATAAGATCCCCCGGGCCGTTGCCGGCCCGGGGGGCAAATCGCGTCCCTCTCAGGGGGAAGAAAGGCGCCGCGCCGCTCGGAGACGCACGGCCGCGGCGCCAAGACGCGATTACTGACGCGATTACTGACGCGGTTACTGACGCATTTGCTGGCGCGGTTACTTCTGGTCTTCGCCCTCGGGCTTGGACTCCTTGCTGTCCTCACCCGTGGTGCTCGGCTCCTGCTGCGCCTGCGCGATCACATAGCCGCGCTCGGTGGCGGCGGCCTGCGACGCGCCGGCCGGGCTCTGAAGGGCCGCGCTGTGCGCGTGCTGTTCGCACGCCACCGCAAGCCCACCGGTGCCGAGGACCAGCGCCGACACCGCAACACCGTAGACAAACCGTTTCATCAGACCCTCCATGATAGCCGTATCAGCGTCCGGTCATGGAGGACAATCGGCGCGGCCGGCGTCTTTTAGATGGCGTCGGAATATCGGCGGCGTAAAAACGCCGGGCAACGCAATAAAGCGATGAGATAGACCGAGCGGCTTTCAGGCGGAATTGCGGCGCGACCGTCAGGCGTTGAGCGCGTGCTCGTCACTTTCGGCGATGTGGCGGTAAAGCCGCTCCTCGGCGCCGGCCAGCGTTGCGGTGCGCTCACAGTCGTCGTGAAACCACAGGCACTCGAACACCGGCTGTTCCTGGGCGGCCGCCTGCTCGAGGATGATCCATTCGACGCCGTGCGCGCTGTAGATGTGGGCGCCGATGGCGTGCGCGGCGCGGTCGAACCCGACGATGCGAATGGCGTTGACGAACTGCTCGCCACCGCGCTGGTAGTCGCTCACGCGGCTGGCGCGGAAGGTCTCGAGGTCGAGCGGAAGATCCTGCATCCTCACCATGGTCGCCTCGCTGTGCGGCGCCTTCACGCGGGCCGCCTCGCCTTTGAAGCCACGGGGCTCGTCCTTGTCAGCCTGAAAGGCTATCGCCCCTTTGGTCAACATTGTGTTGATGTTTAGATTAATCCGGCCGATCGGCGCCCTTTCGGCACGTGCGATAAACGCCGGGTTAATCCGCTCTCCTTTGTCGGTCGCACGCACGCGCCGGATGGTTCAATCCCGGTAAACGGCGGGCGGCGGCTAACGAAAAAGCCCCGGGCGTTCAAGGGCCCGGGGCTTTCCAGTTCGTTCGAGCGGCGGCGCTCAGAAGCGATAGTTAAGACCGCCTCGCACGATATTGATCTTCGGTTCGACGCTGGTATCGAGGCCGCAGACCGAGGCTTCGCACGTGGAACTGCCGAGATCAGCATAGAGATATTCGATCTTGGCGCTCCAGTTCGACCTGAAGGCGTATTCGAAGCCGGCGCCGGCGGTCCAGCCGATGGTCGTGTCGGTCGAACTGCTGCCGTTCGACGGTTCGACCTTCAAGCCGGCGAAGGCGCCGCCTCCGGTGATGTAGGGCATGAAGTTGTTCCAGCCGGCGTAACCGATGCGCGCGCGCGCGGTCGCCACCCACGTGTTCTTGACCTCGCACGAGCCTGCGCCACAGGTGACGGTGTTCGTGGCATTACCTTTGATGAGGGCGTAGTCGATGTCGCCCTCAAGACCCCAGACCCAAGTGCCGGTTTGCAGGTTGTAGCCAGCGGTCACGCCGATCAGCCAGCCGTCGTTCGTGTTGGTCGTGAAGCTGGCGGCCGAGTTGGATATGTCAGCATCGCCCCAAGCATAGCCGCCGTTGAGACCGACATAGAAGCCCGACCAGTTCGCATACATCGGTTCGGAAGGTACATAAGCCGGAGCCTTGTAGAATTGAGATGGAAGATCGGCCGCGCGGGCGGCCAGCGGCGCAACTATCAGCAAGAGGACAGCTGCAAGACCACTTCGGATCGATTTGGTCGTCATTTGGCACGGCCCTTTACTAGGATACTAAGGTTGCAAGTTGGCGATCTCGCCTGATCGACCCGATGACGTACGCAAGCTGCGTTCGGATCCTCCAGACGCGCGGACACAGCGTCCGCACGACCACGCCTTGCCGCCCAGAAAAGCCTGAAAATCGTAAAGGTGGGGTTAACTATAGGTCGTAACCATATCGATCCGACACGCAATCGTTTCGGAGTCGCTAATGCGCAACACCGGCTTCGCCTAGTCGTTAACGACTGGTGAGCAAACGACTGGATTGATGAATAGCGCGAACGTCAACCGCGACAATGGCGGCACAACAACGGCATGACGCGTCGCACCGCCTCGCGCGACCTCAGCCCTGATGCAGTGGCGTGGCGCCGGCAATGCCGGTGTCGAGCCTCCAGCCTTCACGCCAGCGACGCCAGATCAGCCAAACCCCAAAAGCCAAAAGCGCCACTGCGGCGATTGGTCGTACCCAACCGCCCATGAGAAAGAGCGGCAGCGCGAGCGCGATCGAAAGCGCCGGCGCATAAAGAAGCGTCCATTTCTGCCGACCGCGCGCACGCTGGAACCACGGATAGAGCAACGAGAACACTGACAGGACGATAAAGAACAGAGACCAGTGCCGGGTCAGGAACAGCGCCAGATCGCTGCTGGTGGCGAGCGACCGAGAGAGATTCACCTCCGCGATCGGCCCCAGGACGACACCAAGGATCATCGGCGTCAATGGAAATCCCAGCCGCACCATCGCGTAGCCAATCACGCCAAAAATAAATAACGTCCACATATCGAAATCGACATTGTGGAGCGAGAAAACGCCGATGGCGCAATAAGCGAGGATCACCGCCGCCAGCACATAGAGCGGTACGCGCATGATCAACACGAACAGCCGCAGAGAGAATGACTGGCACGCCACCATGATGAAGTGCGCGAGGAAGAAAGCCACGATAATGGCGTAGGCGAGCTGCGGTTGCGTGCTGATGAAAGTGGGACTTGGCGCGATATCGTGGACGAGCAACGCGCCGAGCATGACCGCGGTCACGGCGTCGCCTGGAATACCGAGCGCCATCATGGTGATGAGGGCCCCGCCGGCGGTCGCGTTGTTGGCCAACTCCGACGCGATGATTCCATCCGGAATTCCGGTGCCAAACTTTTCAGGGTATTTGGAGGACTTCTTGGCCTGGTCGTAAGCGAGGATATTCGAAATCGAGCTTCCGGCCGCCGGCAGCACGCCGACAAAAACGCCGATCAGCGACGAGCGCAGCCAAAGCGCCCAGTGTTCAAAGATCGACTTGATCGCGCCCACATGCTCGATCTTGACATGGGTCGCGCCGCGCGCGGTGAGCGCTTCGGTGGCCGTGCCGGGATCACGCAGATCGGACATCAATTGGCTGAACGCGAACAGACCGACAAGCACAGGCAGAAACGCAAAGCCTTGCTCAAGCGCATCAATACCGAAGGTGAATCGGGCGACGCCATTAATCTGATCTTCGCCGAACGAGGCGACGAGTATACCGAATACACCTGAAATGAGGCCTTTGAGCAGATCTTCGTCTGAAAGACTGGCGGCGATTGTCAGCGCGAAAGCAACAAGCGAGAAGAAATCCCACGGCCCGAACTCAAGACCGATGCGCGCGAGTTGCGGCGCCAACACCGACAGCAGTACGGCGCTCAAAAGCCCGCCGAAGAATGACGACCACACGCCGATACCTAGCGCGAGGCCCGGCTTGCCGGCGCGCGCCATCGTGAAGCCGTCGAAAGTCGTGGCAACGGCAGAAGGCGTGCCGGGAATGCCGATCAGAATCGCCGACATCAGCCCGCCGGATAACCCGCCGACAAAGACGCCGAGCATGGTCGACAGACCTTGCACCGGCGGCATGCCGAAGGTGAAGGGAAGCGTGAGAACGATCGCCATCGCGATCGTGAAGCCGGGAATCGCACCGGCTATCAGGCCGGCGATGACACCGATCGTCATCAAGATCAGATTCCTGAGCTCAAGAACCGCGCCGAACGCTGCGATCACGTGATCCAGGTGCTGCATCGTCGATCGCCGCGTTAGATGTGAATGAGTGAACCAGCCGGCAAGATGACGCCGATGGCATAGGTGAAGACCAGCCACATGAAGCCGACCGAGCAAATCGCGATCGCCGCATTCCGCAGTTGCGCGCGAGCGGTTCGCTCGCCGATAGCCACCTGCACGGACCACACGAACAAGATGCCGCCTACGAGCATGCCGAAAAGAGGCATCGTCAACAGGAACAGCAGGAACAGCCCATAGCACCACAGCGGGTTGCGATAATGCGCTATCCAGCCGCCCAAGGTTTGCTTTCTCTCACTGCTGGGCCCCTTGGCAAGCGACCTGACAAGGTAGATGGCGCACAGCGCGAAGAACACGACCAGGACAAAACGCGGCCACACGCTGGAAGCCATGGTCGCAAACGGCGTGTGCCGCCACTGGAAGGTATCCCAGAAGAGTACCCCTCCCGCGGTCAACAGCACCGCCGCGACGATGGCATCAAGGCTGAGACGGCGCACTCGTCCGTTCCTCCGGCAAGCCGGCGAGCGGCGCGCCCGGCACGGATGCCCATGCGCACCGCCCGCGCGTTTCACAGACGATTATTTCTTCTTGTACATCCCGATCGCGATCGCGAGCTTCTCGTACTGGGCATACGACTTCTTGAAGAAGCTGGCGTAGTCGGACGGCCCGCGGAAGACGACGGAGGTGCCTTTCTTGCCGAGCGCGCTTTCGACTGCCTTGCTTTCGGCGGCCTTCTTGATGACGTCTTCCCAATACTTGATGACATCGGGCTTGGTGCCTTTGGGCGCCGCGATGCCGCGAGTCAGGCCGTACACAACGTCGACTCCCTGCTCCTTGAGCGTCGGCAGGTCTGGGGCGAGCGGATCGCGTTTTTCCGCGGCGATGCCGAGACCCTTGAGCGAACCTTCCTTCATGTATTGCTTCGCCGTCAGGATGTTCATTTCGCCGATCTGGATGTTCTTGGCGAGCAGCGCGGTAAGGCGCTGGCGGGTGCCTTCGTACGGCACGTACTTCAATTTTATTTTCGCCGCATCTTCAATCAGCAGGAAGACGAACTGGCTGGTGGACCCAAGCGTCACGCCGGCGGTGATCGTGCCGGGCGCCTTCTTCGCGGCGGCAACGAATTCCTTCATGTTGCCGTACGACGTGCCGGCATTGGCGCCGATGACCGACGGCGTGTACGAAACGCTGGCGATTGGATCGAACGCGTCCCAGGTAAAATTGACGCGTCCGGCGAGGTAACTGATGATGGCGCTGTCATGAATCGCGAACAAGGTGCAGCCGTCGGGCGCCGCAGCCTTGGCATCTTTCGCGCCCTTGTTGCCGCCCTGGCCTCCCACGTTGATGACCTGCAAGCGCGGCTTGGCGCCTTGCTTGTTCGCCTCGTCGACGAGGAGGCGGAAGATGATGTCAGTATCGCCGCCCGCGCCCCACGGCACGATCAGCTTGGCTGTGCTGCAAGGCAACTCCACAGCGTTGGCGGGTGCAACCGACGCTGCCGTAAGGACGGATAGGGCGGTCGCAAGCATCAAAAACGGCCTTCGGTAACGCATCACTCTTGCTCCTCAAATTGAACGGGCAAGCTTACTATCCCGGCCCAGGCTTTGATAGATGAAATTGTTGGCTTTTCGACGCTGGAATGAGCAGTGGAACGGGCGGCCAAGAGCACCTCGCGAGGGTCCGACTGCCGCCCGCGGCTCGTCCAGCCCCAGATTCGGCGGTCACGCCTCCCGCGCCCTGAGCACGGCCTCGATCGACACCCGCGACCAGGGCGCGGTGCGGGCGCGGAAAGCAGCGTACGACTTGTGGACCTCTGCGGTCATCGCACCGCGCGTGGCTAGGTCGCCGAGCACATCCGCCGCCTGCTTGCGCGCGGCGGTCACCAGGTCGGCCGGAAAGGCGGCGAGCCTGACATTGTGCTGGCCCGTCAACGCTTCAAGCGCGACAGCATCGAGCCGCTCCATCTCCGCCAAGGCATAGGTTGCTTCCGCCGCGCAGGCATGTGCCACCACCGCTTTCAATTCGTCGGGCAGCGCGCTCCACGCTTTTAGCGCGACGATGCATTCGCCGGTGCCGTTCGGCTTGTCAAAACCGGGGTAGTAATAGAACGGCGCCGCGCGATAGAGCCCGAGCGCGATGTCGGAGCCGGGGCCGACGAATTCGGCGGCATCGAGCACGCCTGATTGCAGCGAGGTTAGGATTTCCGCCGGTGGCGTGGTCTGCGGCGTGGCGCCAAGGCGGTGATAGACCTCGCCGCCGAGACCAAGCGAGCGGATCTTCACGCCTTTGAGATCAGCAAGACTCTTCAATTCGTGGCGGAACCATCCGCCCATGCAGACGCCGGTGTTGCCGCCCATGAACGGCTTGACGCCGAACGGCTTGTAGAGCGCGTCCCATAAATCCTGGCCGCCGCCGGCGTCAATCCAGGCGACGTGCTCATTGGGAGTGAGACCAAACGGAACCGTGGTGAAGAACGCCGCCGCCGGCATCTTGCCCTGCCAGTAGAATGCTGCGGTGTGGCCGATATCGGCGACGCCGTTGCCGACCGCGTCGAGCACGCCGAAGGCCGGCACCACTTCGCCGGCGGCGTAGACGGTGATGTCGATACGCCCGCCCGAAAGCTTGCGGATGCGCTCAGCGATGCGTTCGGCCGACATCCCGGGGCCCGGCAACCGCTTCGGCCAGGAGGTAACCATGCGCCATTTCATCGTCTCGGCGCGCGCGACGGCCGGCGCGGCGACCAAGGCGGCGCCGGCGCCAAGCGTGAAGTGGCGGCGGGTGGTGGTCATGCGTTCCTCCAGTAGTCATGAAAATGATGTAGTGGGCCGTGGCCGTGGCCGACGCCCAGCTTGTCGGCGCCCGCAATGGCCGCGGTAACGTAATCTTTGGCGGCCCGGATCGAGGCAGTGAGGTTGAAACCTTTGGCGAGACCCGCGGCAGTGGCCGACGACAAGGTGCAGCCGGTGCCGTGGGTGTTTCTGGTGGCGACGCGCGGAGCGGCGAACCACGTCACCGCGCCCCCCTCCACCAGCAGATCGACGCTTTCGGCGCCGCTGCCGTGGCCGCCCTTGATCAGCACGGCTTGCGCATGGAGGCGCTCAATCAGCGCGCGCGCTTGCGGTTCCATTTCGGATTCGTCGCGTGCCGGCTCGTTGTCGAGCAGCAGCGCGGCTTCCGGTAGATTGGGCGTCATCACGCGCGCGCGCGGCACCAACAGGCGGCGCAAAGCTTCGACTGCGTCGTTCGCTAGCAGGCGGTCGCCGGAGGACGCGATCATCACCGGGTCGAGCACGACGTTCTTCACATGATGACGATCGAGCGCCTGCGCCACCGTCTCGATTGTCGCGGCTTGCGACAACATGCCAATCTTGACCGCGCCAACGTCGAGATCGGCGAACACGGCATCGATCTGCGCCGCGACAAAATCCGGCGGCACGTCGTGGATGGCGCGGACGCCCTGCGTATTCTGCGCGGTGAGCGCGGTGATGGCGCTCGCGCCATAGACCCCGAGCGCGGCGAAGGTCTTCAGGTCCGCCTGGATGCCGGCGCCGCCACTCGAATCCGAGCCGGCGATGGTTAAGGCGATCGCCGTCATCCCTGCCCTCGCCGATCGAGCGCGCGGTCCACGACGTCGCGCAGCTTGCGCGCCGCCATGCCCGGATCGGAGGCTTTCGAGATCGCCGAAATCACCGCGACGCCATCGACGCCGGCGCCGATCACCTTGCCGGCGTTGCTCGAGTCGATACCGGCGATAGCGCAGATCGGGAAGCCAGGCGCGCGCTTGCGCACGGCCTGCACCACCTCGCGCAAACCCGCAATGGCGATCGGCGGCGAGCCTGTCTTTTTTGAGGTGGTCGCGTAGACGCCGCCGACGGCGACATAGTCGAGCAGGTAAAGCGGCGCGGTCTCCGCGTCGCGCACTGTCTTGAGACTGAGGCCGATGATGGCGGTGCGGCCGAGAAGCGTGCGCGCGTCCTGCGCCGCCATGTCATCCTGCCCGATATGAACACCGTCGGCGCGCGCGGCCAGTGCCACGTCGACGCGATCATTGATCACGAGCGGAATTTGCGCCGGCGCCAGCACGCTGCGCAACGCGCGCGCTTCTTCCACCATGGCGCGGGTAGAAGAATGTTTGTCGCGCAGTTGCACCAAGGTCGCGCTGCCGGCGATGCGGCCGGCGAGATCGGACAACGTTCGGCCGCCGGCAACCGCCGGATCGACCAGAGCGTAGAGGCGCAAATCGACGTCCATCATGTCACCCGTGCGTGCCGAAGAAGGGCCGGCTCATCGAGCCGGTAAAGCGCATCGAGAATGGCGACCGCGAAGCTCCCGGGCCCTTCCGATCGGGCCGCGGCGAGTTCCCCGGCAACGCCAATCAGCAATAACCCCGTAGCGGCAGCGCGCCAGGGGTCGGGCTCGACGGCGAGACACGCCGCAACCAGCGCCGAACCGGCACAGCCCATGGCGGTGACCTTGGCCATCAAGGGATGCCCATTGGCCAGCGCGGCGAGCCGCGAACGGTCGCCAACGAGATCCGTCTCGCCCGACACCGCTATTACGGTCGCGTGCTGGCGGGCGTAAGCCGCGAGCGTCTCAGGCGTTGCCTCCACGTCCGCCAGTGCGGCGAATTCGCTCGCATTGAGCCGAACCACGCTGGGCGCGCGACCGGCCAGCGCGCGGGCGAAGGCGGCGCGCGGGGCGGCCCGGTCAATAAAGACCGGATCGAGCACCCAGGGCACCTTGCCCTGGCCGGCGGTGTCTACCGCGATGTCGGTGGCTTCGCGGCGCTCGCGGTCGAAGGTGCCGAGATTGACCAGCAGCGCATCGGCCCGCCCGACGAAGGCGCCGATCTCCTCAGGCGAAAGCGTCATCGACGGTACGCAACCCACGGCGAGCAGCACATTGGCGGTGAAGTTCTGCGCCACCGCATTCGTGATGCAGTGCACCTTGGGCCCGCGCGCGCGCAGGCGCTCGAGCACGGCAGCAGCGGCCTGCGCCATGTCGGCGGCGCCTGGCGATACGTCTCGAGATAAATCGGGAGGCAAGTCAGAAGTCTTGTGCATCTCTATTCCCTCCGCCGGCATAACCCGGATCAGGTTCGTTGGGTTGGCCTTTCGGCCTCTCAGCCCGGCGGCTCCGGGCACCCCACGAGATTGCTGCGGCCTTACCTAGTCCGGCCCGCTGGCCAAGGCAAGGGCGGGCCGCGCGCCGGCCTCGGCTTGCCAGAAGCCCGCGTTTTTGCTGGATTGCCCTAGTGTTGTGGTGCGGAGTTGGCCATCGGTCCGCTCGTCCTCGCGCAAGCGAGGACCCAGGGCGAAAATGACCCCGACGCCACAGCTGTAATTCTGGGTTCCCGCTTGCACGGGAACGAGTGGAATGTGGAGCGGCGCGATCGACGCCGGCCGGAGGATCTCGATGACCCCCTTCTTCGTTCAGATCAAATGCGATCTCGGCAAGTCATACCAAGTGGCCAACGAACTGGCCGAGGCCGAGATTGCCTCCGAGATCTACTCCACCGCTGGCGACTATGACCTGCTGGTGAAGTTCTACGTCGACGCCGGCACCGACATCGGCCATTTCGTCAACGAGAAGGTGCAGTGCATCCCCGGCATCCGCGACACCTACACCATCATCACCTTCAAGGCTTTTCAGGCCTGAAGCGCCGCGCCCGTCGGAACCACCCCCTCGCCCAAACGTTCTCACCGGATGAACCCGCGGATGGGTTCCGGGCGCTTGATTCATGCGCGCTGAGGAGGCTTGGACATGCCAGTGAAGACCTTTGGAATGTCGGTGCTTGCGGCCGCGTTGCTCACTGCGACGAGTGCCAGCGGCCAGACGCCGCCGAACGCCGCAAGCGCCACCACGGCCGGCAACCGCGCCGACATGACCGGCGACAAGCAGAACAAGAAGAAACTAGTCACACCCTACACCGTAGGCAGCGGGGCATCGACGGAGAACCAGCCCAAGAAAGGCGAACCCGACGGGACGTCAAACAAAGATTCCGCGTCGCCGCCCAACGGCGGGTTCAGCAGCGGCGCCCACAACGGCAACGAAGGGCCGATGCAGCGCGGCAACACGGTCCCGCCGGAGAAGCAGCAATAACGCAAGGCGCGCCGCGACGGCCGCCATCACTTCTTTGGCTTCGGCGGACCGTCGACCGGCGGCAGCGACTTGATGTAGGTCGCCATGGCGGTGCGGTCGGCGTCGCTGATCAGCGCGGTGTTGTCCACCACCTCGGTCATGCTGGAGCCGACCGAGTTCGCCATCGAGCGTCGTTCCGGTTTCAAGCAGATAGGCGATGTCCTTCACCGACCAGTCAGCGAGGCCTTTTTGCGTGATGTTGGGCACCCAGCCCTTGCCTTCCGGATTGGGTCCGCCGGCGAAACGCTGACTCGTGATGACGGCGCCGAACATATTGCGCGGGCTATGGCACTCGGCACAATGGCCGGGGCCGTTGACGAGATAAGCGCCGCGATTCCACTGCGCTGATTTCGATGGATCAGGCTTGTAGATGGTGCGGTCGAGAAACAGCCGCTTCCAGAGTCCGATGCCGCGCCGGACCGTGAATGGAAATGCGAGTTTGTGCGCTGGCGCCCGGCCAGCGACCGCCGGCAGGGTCTTCATATAGACGAACAGGTCGCGCAGGTCGGCGAAGGTCATGTGCGCGTAAGACGTATACGGGAACGCCGGGTAGAGATGCGCCCCGCCGGGCGACACGCCATCATGCATGGCGGTGACGAATTGCGCTTCGCTCCAGCCGCCGACGCCGTCTTTTGCGTCAGACGAGATGTTGGGCGGAAAGAATGTGCCGAACGGCGTCTTCAGCGCTCGCCCACCGCCGAGCTGGGTGCGATCCTTCTGTTTTGGAGTGGCGTGACAGGAGGAGCAGTCGCCGACTTCGAACAGCGTCTTGCCATTGGCGAGATCGGGTGTGTGCGGAGCCAGCGCGTTAGCCGATGTCGATCGCGGCGCGGTCAGGATCCAGAAGCTGGCAACGCCAATGGCGGCGAGCGCTGCAGCCGCAACGATCAATTTGCGTAGCATGGGGCTCCCATCGGCAACTCCACATTCATAGCCCAAGGGCGGCGCACCCTTGCGGCGCACCGCCCTTAACTATCTCGCGAGGCCGCCCGGCTTCAGTTCTTCTTGATGCGGTATTCGCGATGGCAGCCGCCGCAATCCTTGCCGATGGCGCCGAAGGCGGTCTTGAAGCTGGCAAGATCGGTGACCGAAGCTTCCGCATTCTTGGCGTCGTCGCCAAGCTTCTTGAAGCGAGCTTTGAAGTCGGCCATGTCCTCCCAGACCTTGGGGGCGACCGTAGTCTTGTGGCCGGTCTTGGAATCGGAGGGGAACAGGTCGGGCATCTTTTGCGCCGACGCTTCAAAAGTGGCGAAAATCTTCTTGGCCGTAGCAAGATCGAACGGCTTTTCGCCCTTGGCCATGGCGGCACCGGCCTTGGCGTGCTTGCCATTGGCCTTCATCAACTCCTGACGCGCGAGGATCGGGTTTTCCGCGGCCAGAACCGTCGTGCCGAGTGCGGCCGCCGCCAGCGCAGCGACCGAAATGACTGCCGTCAACTTCATGGGGATTCCTTTACATGGTGAATCGCGGAGTAACCTGCGAACACCAGCGTAAAGGCGCTATTCCGGCTTTCCCGTGGAGGCCGTTTGACGCAGGTGCTCACGAGTTCGTGATCTGCTGCCGTCAGGACTGTCTCGTCTTGGCGGCCTGGATCGCTGCCCAAACTTTATGCGGCGTCGCCGGCATGTCGATATGACGGACGCCGTAACTGCGCGAAAGGGCGTCGATAACGGCGTTGATCAGCGCCGGACAGGAGCCGATGGCGCCGGCTTCTCCCGCTCCTTTGACCCCCAACGGGTTAGTCTGGCACGGGACGTTGCGGGTCTCGAACACGAAGGACGGGGCGTCGCCTGCGCGCGGAAGTGCGTAGTCCATCAACGTTGCGCTCAAGAGTTGGCCGGAGGCGGGATCGTAGACCGTGTCCTCCATCAGGGCTTGGCCGATGCCCTGCACAACGCCGCCATGCACTTGGCCTGCCAGCAGCAGCGGATTGAGCGTGCGGCCGAAATCGTCGACGATGACGTAATTGACGATTGTGGTGGCGCCAGTATCGGGATCGACCTCAACCTCGGCGATATGGGCGCCGTTGGGATAGGTTGGCGGCTCATTGCCAAATTCGTTGGCCGCGCCCAGGCGCTCCGGTGTTGCCGACGGATGGGCGGCGATGTCGGCAAAGGTGATGACCTTGTCGGTGCCGGCGACCCGTATGGCGCCGTCCGCGATCTCAAGATCGCCGGTGGAGGCTTCCAGCGCTTCCGCGGCGATCTCCTTGAGTTGGTCGCCGAGTGTCTTGCTGGCGCGGTCGACCGACACACCGCCGATCGGGATCGAACTCGAGCCTCCGGTGCCTGCGCCGGAGGCGATAAGGTCGGTGTCGCCCTGGATCACATTCACGCGCTCGGGCGGCAAATCGAGCCGCTCGGCGACAAGCTGGGCGTACGAGGTGGCATGACCCTGGCCGCTCGACTGCGAGCCGATCAGCACGGTGATACTGCCGTCTTTTTCCAACCGCACATGGGCGGTTTCCGGCCCGTTGTTGCCGCAGGCCTCGATATAGGTGGCAAGGCCGATGCCGCGCAGGCGGCTGATGCGCTTGGACTTGGCCGCGCGCTTCTTGAAGCCGCCCCAGTCGGCAAGTTCCTGAGCGCGCGCCATGATGCCGGCAAAATCCCCGGAGTTGTAGACCTTGCCGGTCGGCGTGGTGTAAGGTATCGCCTTCGGCTTGATGAAGTTCTTCTTGCGCAACACGTCCGGCTGCACGCCGAGCTCGCGCGCGGCGGAATCCACCGCGCGCTCGATCAAATAGGCGGCCTCGGGACGGCCGGCGCCACGATAGGCATCGACCGGCACGGTGTTGGTGTAGACCGAGCGCAGGCGCACGTGCGCAACCGGGACGTCATAGACGCCGGTCGCCATGCCGACGCCGAGCCAGGGGATGTAGGGCGCGTACGAGTGCAGATAGGCGCCCATGTCGGCGACGATATCGAGTTCGAGGCCGATAAAACGATTGTTGGCGTCGAGCGCCAGCCGTGCGGTGGAAATGTTGTCGCGGCCCTGACTGTCGGCGAGGAAGTGCTCGCTACGGTCGGACACCCATTTGACCGGCTTGCCAGTTCGCTCGGCCGCCACTGCGGCGAGCGCATATTCGCGGTAGGGAAAGAGCTTGGTGCCGAAGCCGCCGCCGACATCGTTGGTAATGACGCGCATGCGCTCGGGCGGCAACTTCATCACCATCCCGCCGATGACGTCGCGAATGACATGGCTGCCCTGGCTGCCGAGCGTGAGCGTGTAGCGCTCGCCGTCGTATTCAGCGACAACCCCGCGGGTATCCATGTAGTTGGTCACCAGCCGCTGATTGACGATGGTTGTCTCGATGACGCGCGCGGCTTGGGCGAAGGCCTGCTTGGTGGCGTCGGCGTCGCCATCCTCGACCTCATAAGCGAGATTGGACTGGCCCTCCCAGGCCGACAGGGCGCGGGGCTTGAGCGCCTCGACCGCGCCGATGATATGCGGTAGCGGCTGCCAGTCGATGGTGATGGCCTCAGCGGCATCCTTCGCCGCTTCGAGCGTATCGGCCACCACGAAAGCGACGGCATCGCCGACGTAGCGCACCACGTCGCGCGCGAGCACCGGATAAGGCCGCACGTCGGTCTCGACACCCGGCAGTACGCCGAGGCAGGGCATCGGACCGAGGTCGGATACCTCGGCGCCGGTCAGCACCAAGCGAACGCGGGGCATCGCACGCACGCGTGCGAGGTCATGAATGGTGAAGCGGGCGTGGGCGTGCGGCGAGCGCACGACAACCGCGTGCAGCGCGCCCGCCGGCATTACGTCGGCGACGTAGCAACCCTTGCCCTGCAGCAGCGGGGCATCTTCCTTGCGCCGGAGCGCCTGACCGAATCCGAATTTCATGGTGAGGAACAATCTCTGCTTTAGTCGGTGGGGCGTGCGACTTAGCACGCTCGATCCGTGCTCGCCACCGGCGACGCGGTCATAGCCGAATTGACCATTCCGCGGCCTGCTCTACTTCGCCGCCGCGGCGGCGCGATAGGTGCGCGGCGATCCAGCGCGCGACCACATAGAATACAGGCGTGAATACCAGGCCGAAGGCGGTGACGCCGATCATGCCGGAAAATACCGTGGTGCCGAGTACCTGGCGCAGTTCGGCGCCGGCGCCGACCGCCCAGACCAACGGCGAAACGCCGAGCACGAAGGCGAGCGATGTCATCAGGATCGGGCGGAACCGCAACCGCGCCGCTTCCTGGGCGGCGAGTTTACGTTCATGGCCACGATCTTCAAGCTGCTTGGCAAATTCGATAATCAGGATGGCGTTCTTGGCGGCGAGCCCGATCAGCACGATGAAGCCGACCTGCGTCAGTATGTTGTTGTCCTGGCCGCGCAGCACGACGCCGACGATGGAGGCGACGAGACACATCGGCACGATCAGGATCACCGCGAGCGGCAGCGTCAAGCTTTCAAACTGCGCCGCCAACACCAGGAATACGAACACCACACCCAAGGCGAAGGCGAAAATCGAGGTATTTCCGGCGCGTATTTGTTGGAAGGCGAGCGTGGTCCATTCGTAGGAGAAACCCGGCGGCAGCACGTGCGCGGCGAGATTCTCCATGATCTTGATGGCCTGGCCCTGGCTGTAACCGGGCGCCGGCTGACCGTCGAGTTCAGCTGCGGGATAGAGATTGTAACGCGGCACACGGTACGGGCCGGCGATGTTGCTCACGGTGGTGAAGGAGCCGAGCGGCACGGTCTCGCCCGACGAATTGCGCACCCGCAAGGCGAGCACATCCTTCGGCTCCAGCCGGTACGGCGCGTCGGCCTGCGCCTGCACCCGGAAGGTGCGGCCGAACAAGTTGAAATCGTTGACGTAGATCGAGCCGAGGTAGATCTGCAGCGTGCTGAACACGTCGGGAATGCTGACGCCGAGCAGTTGCGCCTTGGTGCGGTCGATATCGAGATAGAGCTGCGGCGTCTGCGTCTCGAACAGCGAGAACACGTGACTGACACCGGCGGTTTTGCCGGCCGCGCCCATCATTGCGAAGACCGCCTTTTGCAGTTCCTGCGAGCCGAGACCGCTGCGATCCTCGACCATCATGCGGAAGCCGCCCGAGGTACCAATGCCATTCACCGAAGGCGGTTGAACCACAATCGTGAACGCATCTTGGATAGCAGATAGCTTGCCAAATAAGGCGCCTTGAATGGCGCCGGCGGACTTGCGCGGGTCTTTCGCACGCTTGTCGAACGGATCGAGCACCAGGAACATGGCGCCGGAATTCGGCGCGTTGGTGAAGGTCGCGCCGGAAAAGCCGACGATGCGGATGGCATGCGCAACGCCCGGCTGCTTTGAGGCGATATCGTACGCGCGCTTCATCACCGCATCGGTGCGCGCGAGGGAAGCGCCCGGCGGGAGCTGCGCCGCCACAATCAGATAGCCCCGGTCCTGCTGCGGAATGAAGCCTTGCGGCGTCTTGCGGAACTCGTTGAGGCCGAAGGCGATCACGCCGCCGTAGATGACCAGCATGATCAGCGCGAAGCGCACGACCTTGCCAGCGAGCCAGCTATAACCGTTGCCTAAGCGGTCGAAGCTCGAATTGAACATGCGGAAAAAGGCGCGCAGTGGCCAACCCCACCAATACACGCGTTGCCGCGCATCGCGGCCCTTGAGCAGCAGCGCGCACAGCGCCGGTGACAGAGTCAAAGAGACGATCAGCGAAATGACCGTTGAGCCGGCGATGGTAAGTGCGAACTGACGATAAAACTGGCCGGATATGCCGGTGATGAAAGTCGAAGGCACGAACACGGCGGTGAGCACCAGCGCGATCGCAATCAGCGCGCGACCCACTTCGTCCATGCTTTTGCGCGCGGCTTCTGGCGGCGACAGACCGGACTCGATGTTGCGCTCGACGTTCTCGACCACGACGATGGCGTCGTCCACCACGATGCCGATGGCCAGCACCAGCCCGAACAGCGACAGGTTGTTGAGCGTGAAGCCGAAGAGGCTCATCACAAAGAAAGTACCGATAAGCGAGATCGGGATCGCCAGGATCGGGATGACGGCGGCTCGCCAGGTCTGCAGGAACAGCAGCACCACCAACACGACCAGCGCCATCGCTTCCAGGATGGTCTGCACCACCGCTTCGACCGACTGGCGGATGAATTGGGTGGGATCGTAGATGATGGTGTACTTCATCCCTTCTGGGAAGTTCTTAGCCAGTTGCACCATCGCCTTGCGGATGTTGTCCCCGGTCTTCAGCGCATTGGAGCCAGGGCGCTGGAACACGGCGAGCGCAACCGACGGATTGCGGTCGAGGTAGGAGTTCGAGGCGTAGTTCTGGGCCTCAAGCTTGACGCGGGCCACGTTCTTGAGCCGCACCACCGCAGTGGGCGTCTGCTTGATGACGATGTTGCCGAACTCGGCCGGCGTAGTCAGGCGCCCCTGCGTGCGCACAGCGATCTGGAAGGCGAGTTGATGTGGCACCGGCGGCGCATTGAGCTCGCCGGAGGCGACTTGCACGTTCTGGCCGCGCAAGGCGGCGACGACGTCGCTAGCGGTCAGGTTTAGCGACTGAAGGCGGTCGGGATCGAGCCAGACCTGCATGGCATAGTCGCGCGCGCCGAAGATCACCAGCGAGCCCACGCCGTCGACGCGGGTGAGCACGTTGGTGATCTCCAAATTCGCGTAGTTCGACATGAACACCGCGTCGCGCGAATTGTCCGGCGAAAAAAGGTTCACCACCATCAGAATGTCGGGCGAGCGTTTATCGACCGTGATGCCGACCTGTTGCACGGCCGCCGGCAGCCGCGGAATAGCGGTGGCGACGCGGTTCTGCACCTGCACCTGCGCGGTATCGAGATCGGTGCCGACGTCGAAGGTCACCGAGATCGTGAATTTGCCGTCGGCGGTCGAGTTCGAGGAGACGTAGAGCATCCCCTCCACGCCGTTGACCGCCTGCTCGATCGGCGTAACCACGGTGTCGGCCACGGTCTCGGCGCTGGCGCCGGAATACTGGCCGCTGACGGTGATGGTCGGTGGCGCAATCTCGGGATACTGCGCGACCGGCAGCCGGAAATACGCGACGCCGCCAAGGATCAGGAACAAGATCGAGACGACCGAGGCGAAGATCGGACGATCGATGAAGAACCGCGAAATGGGCATGGCGCCCCGCCTCAATCCGCCTGGACGTGTGTGGATGGCTTGACGCTGGCCGCCGGCGTTCCCGTGGGCGCGGCCTTTTGTTCTTGCGCTTTCACCGTCTGACCGGGGCGCACGCGCGCCAGGCCGTTGACGACGACCTTATCGTCGGGCGCAAGCCCGCTCTTGATCACGCGCAGATTCCCCACAAGTTGACCGAGTGTCACGTATTTTGATCTCGCGACACTCTTGGCGTCGACGACCAACACGTATTTCTTCGACTGCTCGCTGGCGATGGCAATATCGGGAACCAGCAACGCCTCATAGGGCGCTGAAGCCGGCACGCGCACGCGCGCGAACATGCCGGGGGTGAACAGGCCAGCCGGATTCTCGAACGCGGCACGACCAAGGATCGTGCCGGTCGACTTATCGATCACGTTGTTGACGAAATCCATGTCACCGCGGTGGTCGAAGGTCTTTTCGTCGATCAGCTTCAGCGTCACCGGCACGTGTGCGCGATGACTGGCAATATCGTCATTGCTGGCGCCCATCCGCTTGTAGCGCAGGAAGGACGCTTCATCGTAGGTGAACTCGAAGTAAATCGGGTTGATCGAGACGATGGTGGCGAGCAGCGTGGTGTTGCCGGAGGTGCCGCCGGTGACGAGATTACCGGGCGACACCTGCCGTGCGCCAATGCGGCCGTCGATCGGCGCGCGCAACTCGGTGAACTGCAGATCAAGCTGGGCCTGGCGCACCGCAGCCTCGGCGCGGGTGGCGAGCGCTTGCGCGATGCGGGCGGCCTGCGTGCGCTGTTCGAAGGTTTGCTGGGTGATGGTCTTTTCCTTCACCAGCGACTGGCCGCGCTCAAGATCGGCCTGCGCGTAAGACAGACTGGCCTTGGCCTGGGTCAATGTCGCGCGCGCCTGATCGAGTGCGTTCTGGAACGAGCGTTTGTCGATGGTGAACAGCAGGTCCCCCTGCTTGACCAGTTGCCCGTCCTTGAAATGTATGCCGTCGAGATAGCCGGAGACGCGCGCCCGCACTTCGACCGAATCCACCGCGGCGAAGCGGCCGACATATTCATCGTAGTCAGTAACGGTGCGCTTGACCGGGTTGGCGACGGTGACCGTCGGCGCCGGCGGCGCCTTGGCCTGCTGCTGGCGCTCGCCGCAGCCAGCCAACAAAGCGGCCAGCACCAACGGCAACAGCGCGCGGCGCAGCGGAATGGAAACGGGCCAAGATATCGGCCCTACGGCCTTCAGTGCGGTGGGGTTCATGCAGTGCCTGCGCTCATCGGGCCGCGCGAAGCGCAGCCCGACCCGTCCCCATAGACCCGGCAGATAGCGATGTCTACCTCGCGCCACGGCCCGAGCGGACGACGAAATTTCGTTTCAGGATCGGCGCTTGGCGCGAAACGCAGCGAGCCAGCCGCGCCCGAAAAATACCGCAATCAGTCCGCCGTAGACCGCGCCGCCGATCGCCGCCAGCGCGGCCAAGATGGCGACCGCGCGTACATGACGGTCCAACCCTTCCAGCCAGCCGCTGACCGGCGTGTAGGCCAGGAACAGTACGGCCGCCAGCACCAGGCCGGCAATCGTCAGCCGCACCGCCGAATGCCGCAAGCGCTGGTCGACACGGAGATGACCGGCGCGGTGGGCGAACCACACCACCAGGCAGAGATTGATCCAAGCGCCTATTGATGTCGCCAGCGCCAGGCCAACCTGCGCTAGTGGGCCCATGAGCAGGAATTTGAAGCCGATATTGACGGCGGCTGCGGCTAGCGCCGCCTTGACGGGGGTCGCGGTGTCGCCGCGGGCGAAGAAGGTCGCGACGGCGCTGCGGATCAGCACAAAGGGCAAGAGTCCGATCGAATAAGCCGCGAGCGTGTGGCTGGCAGCCACCGCGTCGGCGGCCGTGAAAGCGCCGCGCATGAACAGCGCGCGTATAATCAGGTCGGGGACGGTTACAAAGGCGGCGAGGCATGGCACCGCCAGCAGCAAGGTGAACTCAACGGCGCGGTTCTGCGCATGCATCGCCCCAGTGTCGTCGCCGGCCGCGATGCGTTGCGCCATTTCCGGCAGTATTACCGTACCCGCGGCGATCCCGATGACGCCGATCGGGAGCTGGTTGAGCCGGTCGGCGTAATAGAGCGCCGAAAGCGCCCCGGCCGGCAGGAAGCTGGCGATGATGGTATCGGCGAATAGCGCCAGCTGCACGCCGGCTGAGCCGACGGTCGCCGGCCCCAGCGCGCGGAAGAAGGCGCGCACGTCGGCGTTGAGCTCAGGCCAGCGCAAACCGGGCAGCACGCCCGAGCGCCAAGTATCGCCGCCGACCAGCAACACCTGCAAGACGCCGGAAATAAGCACGCCCCATGCTGCGGCATGGCCGGCTGTGGGGAAGAAGGCGGCGAGCAAGAGCGCCACGATCAGCGACAGATTAAGGAAGATCGGCGCCGCGGCAGCGGCGGCGAAGCGCTGCATCGTGTTGAGGATGCCGCCATAGAGCGTCACCAGCGTGATCAGCAGCAGATACGGAAAGGTGATGCGGGTGAGCTTGACCGCCAGCGCATAGCGCTCGGGATCGTGGGCAAAGCCCGGCGCCAGCACATCGATGACGGCTGGGGTAAACACGAGCGCCACCGCCAGCAGCACGAGTTGGGTCGCAAGCAACAGAGTGAAGATCCGGTCGGCGAACAGCCCTGCCCGCCCCGACCCGCCCTGCTCGCGGATGCGCGCATAGGCCGGCACGTAGGCGGCGTTGAAGGCGCCCTCGGCGAAGATGGCGCGGAAATGGTTGGGCAATCGCAGCGCCACGAAGAAGGCGTCGGCCACCGGCCCGGCGCCCAAGATCGCCGCCAGGATGATATCGCGGACGAAGCCGGTCAGCCGTGACAGCAAGGTGAAACCGCCGACCGTGAGGATGCGCCTAATCATCGATCAATCCTGCCGGCTGGGGCTTCGGTCGGTAAACAGGCGGGGGGCAGAATCAACCGCCCCGTTTGAAGCGTTCATTATATCGGTTTCGACATGGGCGGGGCATAGCCGTCGCCGGAAAACTCGGAACGCGCGCGCCGTGCGGGAATACAGTCTCGGTTGTCCGAGGCCGTCATGCCTAGACCTTGCGGCGGCTAATCTCGCGCCACCGGGACCAACCGAACCATACGGCACCCGCCACGACGACGACCACGATGGCGGCATCGAACTCGTGAAAGATCCTGCGAAAGGTCGGATCGCTGTGCCAGCGATCACCCAACACGTAGCCGATATAAGCCAACGCGAAACACCACGGCCAAGAGCCGAGAAACGTAAAGACCTGGAATTTCAGCATCGGCATCCGTGCAAGTCCGGCTGGAAACGCGATAAAGGTCCGCACCACCGGCAGCAGACGACCGACAAAGACGGTCATCGATCCGTAGCGGTTGAAAAACCTTTCAGCGCGCTCGATGTCGGCATGGCTGACAAGGACGTAAGCTCCCCAGCGCTCGAACGCCGGCCGCCCGCCTTTGGCGGCGACGTAATACGCCAACGTCGAGCCGACGTTGCATCCGATCGCGCCCATGGTCGCAACGCCGATTAGGCTGAATTGGCCGACGGACACGAGATATCCGGCGAACGGCATGATTACCTCGGAGGGAAGCGGTATGCACGCCGACTCGATGGCCATCAGCACGGCGACGCCGAGGTAACCGGCAACCGAAATAAACTGAACGATTGGCGCCACGACGATCGAAATGAGATGTTCGAACATTTTTGGTGTGTGCCCCCATTTGACACGCGGCTGCCCGACGACTTTGTGGCAATCTATCAGGACGCCCGGCCATCCGAAATCTCTTGGTTTCAGCCGCGCGGCATTCACCATTCGGCGCTTTTTACCTGGCCAACTGATGTGCGCCGCTTCGTGAGGGTTGCGCCGTCGGATTGCTATGGCTAAGACCGGCTCAAATTGCTATACAGAAAATATTAATTATGACCGTCCGCTGATGACCTCTCCAATCATACCCGTCTTGTTGGCTGGCGGCGCCGGAACCCGGCTCTGGCCGGTATCGCGCGACGCCCTGCCCAAGCAGTTTCTGCCGCTAGTCGGCGAGCGCTCCAGCTATCAGGAAACGCTGCTGCGGGTGCAAGACCCGATGTTCGCAGCCCCGATCGTCATCACCGGCCCAGATTTTCATTTCTTTGCCCGCCGCCAGGCCGAAGCGATCGGGATTGAAGCAACTGTCGTGATCGAACCGCTGCGGCGCGACTCGGGCCCCGCCATCGCGGCGGCGGCGGCGGTCGCCCGCCAGCGTGATCCGGAAGCGATCGTACTCGCGCTCGCGGCCGACCACATCATTCTCGACGTTCCTGAGTTCCGGGCCACCTGCCTCGCCGGCCGGGTGGCGGCCGAGGCGGGCTGCATCGTCACATTCGGCATCAAGCCGACCGAGCCGAAGACCAGCTATGGCTACGTTCTGCCCGGCGAAGCGCTTGGCGCGGAGGGCGTGCACGCGGTCACGCGTTTTGTCGAGAAGCCCGACGCCGCCACCGCTGCCGGCTACGTGCGCGACGGCTATTTGTGGAACTCGGGCAATTTCCTGTTCCGCGCCGACGTGCTGCTCGACGAAATGGCGCGGCTCGAGCCGGAGATGGCCGCGGCGGTCCAAGCCGCGGTCGCCGGAGCCACAACCGATCTCGGTTTCGTGAGGCTCGCCCCGGAGGCCTTCGCGCGCGCGCCGCAGAAGTCGATCGACTATGCAGTGATGGAGAAGACCGACCGCGCCGCCGTGGTGGCCGGCGATTTCCGCTGGTCGGATATCGGCAGTTGGGACGCGCTGTTCGACATCACGCCGCGCGATGAAAGCGGCAACGTCACGCACGGTCCGGTCGTCACCGAGGATGCACAGGATTGCATCATCCATTCCGATGGGCGGTTGACGGCGGTGGTCGGCGTCAAGGACCTCGTCGTGGTGAGCACCGCCGACGCGGTGATGGTGCTGCCGCGCGCGCGCAGCCAGCAGGTCAAGGAACTGGTCGCCCGGCTGAAGGCCGAAAACCGCAAGGAGGCGACCGAGCACAAACGCGGTCACCGACCTTGGGGCTACTACGAGTCGATTGATCTCGGCGATCGCTTCCAGGTCAAGCGCATCGTGGTCAATCCCGGTGGTATGCTGTCATTGCAGAAGCACCGCCACCGCGCCGAGCACTGGGTCGTGGTGCGCGGCACCGCCGAAGTGACGACCGGCGAGGCAACCCGCGCCGTACACGAAAACGAGTCGATCTACATTCCAATCGGCACCGTTCATCGCCTCGCCAACCAGGGCAAAATCCCTCTCGAACTGA
Source organism: uncultured Pseudomonadota bacterium (assembly GCA_963732895.1). GTDB lineage: Bacteria > Pseudomonadota > Alphaproteobacteria > Rhizobiales > Xanthobacteraceae > Pseudolabrys. Next base: position 652,395 of record CAVTBG010000006.1, read on the forward strand.
TCGAGGTCCAGACCGGCAGTTATCTCGGCGAGGACGATATCGTGCGCCTCGACGATATCTACAAGCGGGATTGAGGCGGAGCTCCCCTACGCCCCCGCCAGCGACTCTGCCATCGCCGCATCGAAGGCCTTGGAGTTCGACCTTGAGATAGGCGAGCTTTTCCTCCGCGATCACAACCGCGTCGGCGACGCCCGGCACCTGGCGCAGGCGCGCGGCCAACGTCTTGGCGTCGGCGCCGTCGGCGATCCGTACCAGCCGGGTGGTCAGATAGCTTGGCTGAGCCATGGTGGCGGCCGCGATGAGCCAGATGAGCGCGAGCGCCGTCGTTAAGGCAAACACGCTGGCGCTGCCGCCGGTCTGGTTCGCCCAGCCGCCGACGATGCCGCCAATGAAGATGCCAAGAAACTGCGAGCTCGAATAGATGCCGGTGGCGGTGCCTTTGGCGTCAGGCGGCGCCGCCTTGGTAATCAGCGACGGCAGGCTGGCTTCCATCACGTTGAAGGCGGAAAAAAAGACCGTCAGCGCAGCAAGCAGAACGTATAAATTGCGCGCGTCGACATAGAGCATGGCCTGGCTGACGGCGAGCGCTGCCACCGCAATGACGAAGACGCCCCTCATGCGGCGATGCTTCTCGGCCACGATGATCGCCGGCACCATCACGGCGACCGACACCAGCAACACCGGCAGATAAACGATCCACTGGTCATGGCTCGTCACGCCGAGCGAACCATGCAGCAGGCCGGGCACCACCAGGAAGCTAGCGGTCAGCATGGCGTGCAGGGCGAAAATGCCGAAGTCGAGCCGCAGCAATTCCCGGTTCTTCAGTACCGAGCCGATCAGGGCCGGCACGGCTTCCGCATCGCGGTGCACACGCAGGCGCGGCGGCGTCGGCACAACGAACAAGGTGATGGCGATGCCGACGAAGGCGAGCGCGACCATCAACCAGAAGATGCCGTCCACGGCGATGAAGCGCGCCACGATCGGACCGGCAACGAGCGCGATCATGAAGGAAAAGCCGATCGTGATGCCGACCATTGCCATCGCCTTAGTGCGGTTCTCCTCCTGGGTCAGGTCAGCGACCAGCGCCAGAATCACCGAACCGACGGCGCCGGCGCCCTGCAACACGCGGCCGATGATGACGCCGCCGATCGAACTCGACATGGCCGCCACCGCGCTGCCGAGCGCGAATAGGAGCAGCCCCAGCACAATCATGGTCTTGCGGCCGATTTTGTCCGACAGAAGGCCGAAGGGAATTTGCAAGAGCCCCTGGCTGAGGCCATAGACACCCAACGCTTCTCCGATCAGGTAGGGCGTCGCGCCGTCGAGCTGCCGGGCATAGGCCGCAAACACCGGGTAGATCATGAACAGGCCGAGAAGCCTGACCGAGAAAACCGCGGCGAGCGCGCCGGCAGCTCGAAACTCCTTTTTTTCCATCATATCAATTCCACGTACGCGAATTCGAGGCCGCCCACAGGACGGGCCGCCTGCGTCCCCTGCACGGGGATAGCCTGCTCCGACCTGGACCCGCAAGGACCGGGAGATGCAGCCTATGGGACTGATTTCTGAGGGCGCTCATGCCCCAGGGAGCGCGATCCGAAATCGACTATGGGCAGGCCTGTCTTACACCCGGTCGGGTTTCGGCGGCAACCTCAGGTCCATGACGAGCAGCTAGCACGTCACCGGCTATCCGCCAAAGCGCCTCCAGAAGATCGCACGATCCCCCGCCGCATCAATTCGGCAATGATGTCCTCAGCCAGGACGCCGGGATCGCCGCTCCCGGCCAAGAGGTGCAATTCGGGACGCTCCGGCACTTCATAGGCTTGATCGACGCCGGTGAAATTCTTGATCTCGCCGGCCAGCGCACGCCGGTAAAGCCCCTTGGGATCGCGCGCGATGCACTCATCGATCGGGGTGTCGACGAAAACCTCGAGAAACTCGCCCTCTTCCACCAATTCACGCACCATGCGCCGCTCCGCCTTGAATGGCGAAATGAACGAGCACAGCACGATCAGGCCGGCGTCTGTCATCAGCTTGGCGACCTCACCGATGCGGCGAATATTTTCGACGCGATCGGTCTCGGTGAATCCGAGATCCCTATTGAGGCCGTGGCGTACATTGTCGCCGTCGAGCAGGAGGGTGTGCACGCCGCGCTCATGTAGTACGGCTTCGACCAGATTGGCGATGGTCGACTTACCAGCGCCCGACAGGCCAGTGAACCATAGTACGGCTGGACGGTGGTTCATAAGCTGCGCCCGCTCGGCCTTACTGACGACCAAGTGCTGGTGATGAATGTTGCTGGCGCGCCGCAGCGCAAAATCGATCAACCCTGCCGCGACCGTCTCGCCGGTATAGCGGTCGACGAGGATGAAGGTGCCCGTGTCGCGGTTATCAACGTACGGGTCAAAAGCAATGGGCCGGGCGACCGACAAATTGCAGAGGCCGACTTCGTTGAGCCCCAACGACTTCGCGGCAAGCTGCGACAACGTGTCGATGTCGAGCCGGTGCTTGAGCTCGGTCACCGTGGCGACGATCGTATTGTGGTTGATCTTGATCAGATAGGATCGGCCCGGCTGTAGCCGGTTGCGCGACATCCAGACGAGGTGTGCGGCGAATTGGTCGGCGACCTGCGGCCGCGCGCGCGCGGCGGCCAGCATGTCGCCAGGGGCGATGTCGATGTCATCGGCGAGCGCGACGACGACGCTTTCGCCCGCTTCGGCGGCTTCGGTTTCGTTGCCGCCCTTGACGATCATCATGATCTTGGTCGTCCGCCCCGAGGGCAGGACGGCAACCTCATCGCCCGAACGCAGGCTTCCGCCTACAACGATGCCAGCAATGCGGCGCAAGCCGGAAGTCGGCCGGTCGACCTCTTGCACCGGCAGCCGGAAGGGCTTGTTGGCGCGATGATCGTCGACGCCAATCGCCTCCAGGTATTCGAGCAGCGCCGGGCTACCATCGCCGACTGGCCGGGTCAGAATGCGCAACGCAGCGCAGGTTTCGGCCGAGAGCGGCGCTTTCACTTCGCTGCTGCCACGGGCGCGGTCATCCATCAAAACTCACCCTCGCGCGTCCTTTCCATCGGCCGGACGTCGTCGCCGGTCGCGCAGTGCTCTCGCTCAGCCTCGCCGGCGCCGCCCATGCCCTTGATAATCGCATCGGGCGGGTCGGCACAGACGCATATGGCAATGTCGCTAAGCGATAAGGCCCGGAGACCTCAAGATTCGAATAATTCTACCAAGTTTCTGTCTTTTGAAGGAGCCGTGGAATTTTCAAATTTGCGCGGTCCGCCGAAAAATCCGTCTCTTTTCGATTATTGCTTCAGGACGCGGCGCACGGCGTCGATGACGCGATCCTGTGTCGGTGCATCAAGGTAAGCATGCATCGGCAGGCTGATGACCTCGTCCGCCAGCCGGTCGCTGACGGGCAAACCGCCCTCGCCTACCGGATAATGCTTGTAGGCCTGCTGGCGGTGCAGCGGGATCGGGTAATAGACCGCGGTCGGAATGCCCTCGGCCCTGAGCGCGGCGGCAAAGGCGTGACGGCGGCTGGGCTCGAGGCGAATGGTGTATTGTGCCCAGACTGAGACGTAACCGTCCGGCACTGTCGGCACGGTCACGACGCCGGTCAAGGCTTCCGAGTACCGGTGGGCTACGGCATTGCGCGCCTCAATCTCTTCCGGGAAGATTTTCAGCTTCTCGCGCAAAATAGCGGCCTGGATGGTGTCGAGCCGCGAGGCCAGACCGACGCGGACATTGTCATAGCGGTCACTGCCCTGCCCGTGCATACGCAGGCTACGCAGCAAGGCATCGACTTCCTCATCATCGGTGAGCACAGCGCCTCCGTCGCCATAGCAGCCGAGCGGCTTGGCCGGAAAGAAGCTCGTTGCGGTCATGGTGCCGAAGGTGCCGAGCTTACGGCCGCCGATACTTGCCCCAAAGCCCTGCGCCGCGTCGTCGAGCACAAACAGATTCTCGGCCTCGGCAACTGCAGCGACCGCCGCGTGGTCGGCGGGCAGGCCGAACAGGTCGACCGGAATGATCGCCTTGGGCACAAGACCCGCCGCTTTGGCGACCTTGATGGCGCCGGCAATGGCCTTCGGATCGATGTTGAAGGTGCCGGCCTCGACATCGACAAAAACCGGCGTGGCGCCGACCAGGGCTACCACTTCCGCGGTAGCGCAGAAGGTGAACGACGGGCAAATGACGGCGTCGCCCGGGCCGACGCCCTTGGCGCGCAGCGAGAGCACCAGCGCGTCGGTGCCGCTGGCGCAGGTGACGGCATGCTTAGCGCCGCAGAAGGCAGCGAGCGCGCTCTCAAAGGCAGGCACCTCCGGACCGAGCATGAACTGACAATGGTCGAGCACGCCCGCGACCGCGGCGTCGATGACGGTGCCGAGACGGCGGCGCTGGGCCGCGACGTCGATGAACGGAATCGGGGGTGGTTCGATGCGTTTATTCATGATCAGGTATTTCCGGCGCCGCCGTTCAACCGGCAACCACGCGCGGCGCCTGTCGGCGCGCGGCGTCTATATGAGCGGGGCGTGCATCGAGGCAACGGGTCGCGATCTCCAGGCTGGCCACGCCTTCCTCGCCGGTCACCGCGGCGGGAGCACCGGACCGCACCGCGCGCATGAAGGCCAGCAATTCCGAGCGCAACGGCTCGGCATGACCGACCGAAAGATGGCGCATGGAATAGCTGCCGTCGGGCTGAAAACCGAAGCATTCGGTCACCTGCCGGGTGAGCAGATCGGCCGTGACGTATTTGCCGCGGGTCGCGACCGTGACGCTGCGCGCCTTGAATGGGGTCAGCCAGTTGGTGTTGATGTGCGCGAGCACACCGGACGCGGTGCGGAACTGCAGGAGCGCGATGTCCTCGCGCTCGGCCACCGCGTTCGAAAGCTGCGGCTGCACCTCGACAATATCTGAATCGGTGAACCAGCGGATGAGGTCGATGTCGTGCACCGCGAGGTCGATCACCACACCGACATTCGACATGCGCGGCGGAAATGGACCGACGCGGGTGATGGCGATCGAGAGGATGTCCTCGTTGCGGATGGCGTCCTTGACTGCTTCCACCGCCGGATTGAACCGCTCCACGTGGCCGACCATCAGCGTGACACCGGCCTCGCGCGCGGCGTCGATGATGTCGCGCCCCTGCTCGACCGTCGAGGCGATCGGCTTTTCCACCATGACGTGAACGCCGCGGGCGATGCAGGTCAACGCGATCGGATGGTGCAGATGCGTGGGCGCGGCAATGGTGACCGCGTCGATACCAAGATCGAGCAGTTCCTCAACGTCCGCGACCGCGGCACAGCCGAGCGTGTTGGCGACAAATTCGGCCTGCTTGCGGTCGGGATCGGCGACCCCGACGAGTTCGACGCCCGGCAGGCCGGCAAGAACGCGGGCATGGTTGCTGCCCATGACGCCAACGCCAATAACGCCAATCCGTAAAGGATGCTCGGCGTCTGGTTTTCTGGTCTGCGTCATGGTCCGGAAGCGTCCCCTGGCCGACGAAATAACCCCTCGCCGACCCTTAGCATGCTGCGCTGCGGCTGGCGACAATTCCCGGAAAGAGGCTGAACACGTTTTGATTCAAAGCGTTACATCGGCGTCCGCCGCACCCTATTCGGCCGCCCGTGACGCCGTCCCATCGAGGCGCAGGCCGGCCGCTATGGCATCGTCCCTGAACGCCTGTACCGCCGAGAGCGAGAGTTCAGCCGCCGTCTTGGTACCGATCGACGGCAGCTTCTTCAGCACATCCGCCGGGGCCGTGATGATATGGCAGCCCATGGCGTCTGCTTCCACCACATTGAAAGCCTCGCGTGTAGAGGCCCAGATGATCTCGACGTTGCGGGTCTTGTGCGCGCGCGTCACCGCGCCTTGCATAATCGGCCGGTAGTCGACGCCGAAGTCAGCCAGCCGGCCGGCAAACACCGACACACAGGCTGGCGCGCCATCGTCGAGCGCTGCCACGGCGCGCTCGACCTGTTCGTCAGTGAAGATAGCCGTCATATTGATCTTGACGCCGTCGCGCGAAAGGCTGCGTACAGCCTCGAACAGCGGCTCGCCACGCGTGGTGGTCACTGGCAGCTTGACGTGGACGTTCTCGCCCCACGTGGTGATGATGCGCGCCTGCGCCACCATCTCCGGAATATCGTCGGAGATCACCTCGAACGAGATATGTCGGTCGGGAACCGCGGCGACCAGATCGCGGGCAAACGCCTCATAGTCGCTCACGCCGGCTTTCTTGAGCAGCGAGGGATTGGTCGTAAAACCGGCGATCCACGGCTGCTTGGCCATCTCCACGATCTGCGCCTTGTCGGCGCCGTCCGTGAACAGCTTGACCTTCAGGTCTGCCAGGGTTGGAGCGGTCATCGTCTCGTACCTTTTGTGCGTTGGCGTTCGTCTGACATGTATACCGGCCGCGCCAGAGGCGATCCAGCCCGCCGGCACGAGCGCTACGGAACCCGTTCGCCGCGGACCGATCTGCCACTCAGACTAGACCTGTCAGGCAACGCCATTGGTTTGCTCCTCGGCGACGCCAAGGAATTCAAGGATGCGCTGCCTCACAACCTCCGCCCCGATACCGACGAGTTCATGCAACTCCGAGCGGGTACCGAGCTCATAGCGGTATTTTCCCTCGACCCCGATATTGAGCATCTTGGCGGCGAGTTCATGTCTCGACAGGAAATCGTAGAGCATGGCATCGAGGCCGCCGCGCCCGGCGAAACCCTCCTCCATGCTGACGATGTAGCGATACCTGCCCAATTCCTCGCGGAAACGCGGGCCCGAAAACCGAGACAGATTGAACAGATCGATGATGCCGGCATCGACACCTTCCTGCTTCAACCTCTCGGCCACTTTTAGCGCGGTGTGGAGCATGTAGCCGGTGGCAACGAGGCAGACGCCGCCGCCGCGGCGGTGGATGTGGAAGCCGTCGAGGATTTCCGGTGGCTCACCGTCATAGATCACCGGCAGCACCTGAGCGTCGAGTCGCAGGTATTTCGGTCCCGACTGCGTGGCGCAGACATCGAACAGCGCCGCCGCGGTGATGTGGTCCGCGGGCGACATCACCTGGAAATTCGGCATCGCCCGCATGAGCGTGATGTCTTCATAGCACTGGTGGGTCGGCCCCGACACGACGTAGCTGTAGCCGGCGCCAACACCGATCAGATTGACGTTCATCGGCCGCACTTCGCTCAGCAGCGCCAAGCTCACGCGAATCTGCTCGAAACAGCGCATAGTGATGAAGGGCGCAATGGCGTAGGCGAAGACCTTGTGGCCCTCGAGGGCAAGCCCGGCGGAAACGTTGATCAGGTTCTGCTCAGCGATCCCGACATTCACGAAACGATCGGGGAAATCGGCACGGATCCGATCGAGCACCGGGGAGCCGAAGTCGGCTGACGCGAAGAAGATCGTATCGTCGACCGCCATGGCGCGATGCACCCGGTCGAGCAGCGCATCGCGCATCGCCCGCGGCTTAACTGTCATGGGAAAGATCCAGCAGCAAATCGATCAATTCGGGCTTGGGCGCGAGAATGTGGGACAGCGGCTCGTTTTCGAGCCCGGGCACACCGCGTCCCTTGATCGTTTTCGCGACCAATGCCTTCGGCCGGCCCGTTGACATCGATTTGAGCTGGACGAGGTTTTCCTGGACCGCCAGGACGTCATGCCCGTCGACTTCCGCACAGTGCCACCCGAACGCCTCGAGCCGATTCACCAGACCATGATGAGACACGATGTCGTCGGTGTAACCGAGCATGCTCGTGCTGTTGTTGTCGACGACCATGTGCAAGTTATCGAGCTGATGCTGACAGGCGAACATGATCGCCTCCCAGTTGGCGCCCTCGTGCAATTCCCCGTCGCCGCAGACGACGAAGACCTTACGGTCGCTGCCCTTACGCTTGAGCGCCAGGGCCATGCCAGCCCCGACCCCAAGGCCATGGCCCAGCGAGCCATTCAATGTTTCGTAGCCCGGAATGATCGGGTCGGGAATGCCGCCCAGGATGCCGCCCGCCTTGCAGACACGAAAAAGCTCCTCCTTGGGGAAGAAGCCGAGGTCGGCGAGGATCGGGTACATGCATATGGAGCCGTGCCCTTTGCTGATCACGCAGCGATCACGCTGCTCCCAACGCGGGTCGGACGGCTGAAAGGAGAGAATGTCGCCATAATAGAGCGCCACGAAAATTTCGATGGCGGAAAGCGACGACGCGATACGCGTTTCCGGCGCGCGCCGATGGATGGCAAGCGTCTCGCGCCAGACCCACGCGGCCTTTTCCTTCAGGTCGATGGTGTTCCTGTTCAAGCCAGGCCCCATCGAGAAGTACAACGCCTCGCAATGATCATTACGCTTCAGTCTCCCAAAAGCTTCCGCTTCAATCGGATCTTCGTCATATCCTCGACGTTACGGCGCTCAGTTTCACCGAAGCGCTTCTCCACGACGTCGAGATAAGACAAATTCGTGAAATAGGTTTGCCAAGCTTTGTCGCGGAAACTCAGCACGTCCGCAGCCGAGACATATTTGGTGCGCATCGGCGCGCTCTCGTAAGAGAGAAATGCGAATCCTTCGAACGTACCAGGGAGTTCCCATCCGTTCTGTAGGGCCGTGTGGTACAGCGGACTGCCGGGCAGCGCTTGGCAGGGATACATGTTGGCCATTTCGGTGTTGAGCTCCAATGCAAGATTCAGCGTCTCCTGCATGGTCTCTAAGTTGTCTTCGGGGAACCCGAAAATGTAGTTGGAAATGATGTTGATGTCGGAGTCCGATATCGTCTTGCAGATATCGCGGATGTTGACTTCCTTGAAGCTCCCCTTCGAGACTTCCTGGCGGACGACCTGGTTGCCCGCCTCGACCCCCAGCGCCAGCCAGTTAACGCCCGCCTTCTTGAAAGTCTCGAGCACATTCGGACGGACCGTGTCGATGCGCGAATAGGTCCACATATTGAACCCATATTGTTCGTTTATGCAGTTCTCGAGGATTGGCAGATAGTATTTCCGGTTCAGGAAGAACATTTCGTCGCTGATGCGCAGCGTCTCGACGCCCATCTCCGCCAGTTTGCGCATTTCCCGTGCCACCCATGCCGGGCTCCAGAACCTCATGCCGCGCGAGTGGGACGCATCTATATTGTCACTGCTGTCGACACGATTGACGATGTTGATCATGCAGAAATTGCAGGCGAACTGGCAGCCGAGCGAGGTGTAGATCGCGGCAAACGGCGTGCGCTTCCCATGATCGAAACCCGCATGCCAAAAATGCGCGCGGTACATGTCCAAGGGTTTTTCGCGGAACGGCAGGAGGTCCCACGCATAACCGGGCAAGTCCTCGTCCATCCGGTCCTGCGGCACGACCCGCTCGGGCGGATTCAAAATGAGCGCCGGCCCTTTCGGACCATTCGTCACCTTGTAGCCGATCCCCTTTATGGACGGGAGGTCGTCCTTCAGATCGCTGCGCAGCAAATTGTGGAGCGCGTAGACGCCTTCATTCAGCAGCACGATGTCGACGCAGTCGTACCCAAGAACCTCCTTCGGCAAGGCGCTGGTGTGCGATCCGACAAAGCAAACCGGCATCGACAAACCCGCGGCCTTGATTGCGCGGGCGAGCTGAATCGCTCCGATCATGCTGGTCGTGCCGGAGTTCGGATTCTGCCCATACAAAACCATGACCAGCAGGCGGGGCTTCAAGTCCTGAATGCGTTTGACCGTTGCTTCGAGCGATAACCGCTCAGCGTCGCAATCCAAAATCCCGACTTCAAATCCCTTGGATCGGCAGGATTCGGCAAGCAAGAGCGACCAGGTCGGCGGCTCAATTGCGGCATAGGTCTTCGCCAGCTCCTGATAAGCCTTTACGGAAGAGTCCGGATTTACAAACAGAGCGTCCATTTGCCTTCCTGAGAGTTGGGGTTCACGCAAGCTGCCGCTGGCCAAATACCGTCGAGACCGGACTCTCTTAAATTTGCGCCCCACGATTTGGCGGCGACGAAGATTTCTGAAAGATTACAATTCGCCTAGCAATAGAAATCAAATGAATACCCCGAACATCCGATGTGAGCCGCAATCTCGACAACACCTTCTGGAGCCGGACAAGCGTGCGCAAAGTCGCAGCGGAGGCGGATGATTGTTTAACCCGTCCTTTGTTTGCGTAGCGGCACGAGTACCCCGTCCCGAGGATAAAGGTCAAGCCTTGCCGGCCCGATCGAGATCACCTCATGAACTTATTCCTGTGCTCCGGTCCAGCAGGACACGACCAGCAAAGGTCATTAAGGTGGCAATTCACGGTCGTTCAGACGTCTATCGGCCACAATGGCCGCTTTCCATCGACGGGGCAGATGGCGATAGCGCTTCATTCGTAGCCTTGGCGCGGTCCCGTAGACTGCCCACATCAATTCCCAACATGGACGCCGTAGAAATCTCAGCCAGCAAATTCGGGCCTTCTTGACTTCGCGCCGACGAACCGGCAACCGGTCTGGTTCTGGTGAAGAGACGCCCCGGAGCGACCCAGGACCCTACCATGCGGAAGGCGATTTCCTTGCTGCTGAAGGCCGCCGTATCGGGCCTGCTCCTCTATTTTGCCCTTCGTTTGGTCAACGTGGGGACAATCGCCGACCGGCTTCGGCAAATCCGCCTCGACTGGTTGGGGCTGGCCGTGACCACCCTCCTGGCACAAACGGTATTACTGGCGTTGCGTTGGCAGCAAATCGTCCTCAGGTGCGGGGCCGCCATCCAATTCGCACAGTTGTTCCGCTTCAGCATGATCGGTGCTTTCTTCAACCAGACGCTCCCATCCAGCGTCGGCGGTGACGCTATGCGTATCTGGCTGGTGGGCAAGCAAGCCAATTGGCTGGTTGCGAGCTATTCGGTGCTGCTCGACCGGGTGATCGGTCTTGTCGCTCTCGCCTCGTTGGTGGTTCTCTGCCTACCTTGGACTTTCGCGATGGTGCACGATCCGGTCGGCCGCATCGCCCTACTTGTGATCGGACTGGGCAGCCTTAGTGGCTGGCTTGTCTTCCTCATCCTCGGCTGGGAACGCTGGCACATCCTTCAGCGCTGGTCCCTGACGCGACACCTTGCCGCGAGCGCCACGATCGCTTCCGGCATTCTGCGAACCCCCCGCGCCCTGATTCCGATCTTTTCAATATCGGTGCTGATCCACTTCCTGACGGCGCTGTCGGCCTGGTGCGTCGCGCATGCCGTCGGCGCCAACCTATCGCTCGCCAACGCCATATTCGTTGTCCTGCCGGTCGCTTTGATCGCGGTCGTGCCGATCTCGATAGCCGGCTGGGGCGTACGTGAAGGCGCCATGGTGGCGGCTTTCGCCTATGCCGGCCTGCCGCAAAGCGACGGGCTGCTCGTCTCCATCCTGTTCGGCGCGAGCTACCTGATCCTCGGCGTGCTCGGTGGCATGGTCTGGGTGCTCGACACGCAGCGTGCGAGCCGTACGGCGATCGCTGACGGCGTCAATCGGCCCTGAAGGGGCGGGCATCCGCAAGATCGGCAGTCACCATCTGCGTGACCAGTTCCTCAAAGCTCACGCGATGCTTCCAACCGAGCTTCGCATGAGCTTTCGAAGCGTCGCCGAGCAGCATGTCCACCTCGGTGGGGCGGAAATAGCGCAAGTCGACCCGGATCAAGGTTTTGCCATTCGCATCGTCGACACCGACTTCCCCGATCCCTTCCCCCTGCCATCGGATACGGCGGCCGACGACCGCAAAAGCGCGCTCGCAGAACTCCCGCACCGTATGCGTTTCACCGGTCGCGAGCACGTAGTCGTCCGAGGTCGGCTGCTGGAGCATCATCCACATGCCTTCGACATAATCACGGGCATGGCCCCAGTCGCGCCGGGCATTCAGGTTGCCGATGTAAAGCGCATCCTGTTGCCCGGCCTCGATGGCAGCCACCGCTCGGGAAATCTTGCGGGTGACGAATGTTTCCCCGCGGATCGGACTCTCGTGGTTGAATAGAATGCCGTTGGACGCGTGCAGTCCATAGGCTTCACGATAATTCACCGTGATCCAATAGGCGTAGAGCTTGGCGGCCGCGTACGGGCTGCGCGGCGCGAAAGCCGTCGCTTCGTTCTGTGGGGCCGGCGAGGAGCCATAGAGCTCCGAAGTCGAAGCCTGATAGAACCGTACGCGCTCTTCCATGCGCAGGATGCGGATGGCTTCGAGCAAGCGCAGCGTGCCCAGCGCATCGGCGTTGGCGGTGTATTCCGGCGTCTCGAAACTGACCTGCACGTGGCTTTGGGCCGCGAGGTTATAAATCTCGGTAGGTTGCGTGTCCTGGATCAGCCGGATCAGGTTGGTCGCGTCGGTCATATCGCCGTAATGGAGAAAGAACCTGGTGCTCTCGACATGCGGATCGACATAGAGGTGATCAACACGCTGTGTATTGAGCGAGGACGATCGCCGCTTAACTCCGTGGACGACATAACCCTTTTGCAGCAGCAGCTCCGCCAAGTAAGCGCCGTCCTGGCCCGTGACACCCGTAATCAGCGCGACGCGATCCGCCATAGTGTTGTCATCCCCTGCCCCACAATGCCAAATTAAAGGCGGTGGTAATCCCGATACCAGTCAACGAAGCGGGCGATACCCTCGCCGATCGGCGTCGCTGGCTTGAAGTCAACCTCGCGCATAAGGTCGCCGACATCGGCATAGGTCGCCGGCACGTCGCCGGGCTGCATAGGCAGCAGCTCGCGCTTGGCCTTCTTGCCGATCGCTTCTTCCAGCAGGCGCACCACCTCCAGAAGCTCGACCGGGTTGTTGTTACCTATATTGTAGACCCGCCAGGGCGCCGTGCTTGAGCCGGGATCGGGATGTTCCCCGGACCAGGATAGGTTGGGCGCCGGGGCATGATCCACCAGCCGCACGATCGCCTCGACGATGTCGTCGATATAGGTGAAATCGCGGCGCATATCACCGTTGTTGAACAGCTTGATCGGCTCGCCGGCCAAAATCGCCTTGGCGAAAATCCACATGGCCATGTCCGGTCGGCCCCACGGCCCGTAGACGGTGAAGAATCGTAGGCCTGTTGTCGGCAAACGGAAAAGATGCGCATAAGCGTGCGCCATCAACTCGTTGGCCTTCTTCGAGGCACCGTAAAGACTGAGTGGGTGATCCACGTTATCGTGCACGGAGAACGGCATGTGGGTGTTGGCGCCATAGACCGACGATGACGAAGCATAAAGCAGGTGCTGGCAACCATTGTGCCGGCAACCTTCCAGAATATTGGTGAAGCCGACCAGATTGGCGCCCACATACGCGTGAGGATCTATCAGCGAATAGCGCACGCCCGCCTGCGCGGCGAGATGAACGACATGGGCAAAGCGGTGTCGTGCGAACAGCGCGGCCATGCCGCTGCGGTCAGCGAGGTCGAGTTTGGCAAATTCGAAACGATCGAATTTCGACAATTCCGCAATCCGCGCCTCTTTCAGATTCGGATCATAATAGTCGTTCACATTGTCGAGGCCGACCACGCCCTGCCCGTCTTGCAGCAGCCGCCGCGCGACGTGAAAGCCGATGAAACCGGCAGCGCCAGTGACCAGGATCGGACTCACAGCCTCCATAAATCGATGCCCTCCGGTTTACGTTCGCGATCGAGCTTCGACTTTACGTCAAGCACGGCGCCTCTGCCGTCGCGGAGCAGGGTTTGCATCAGCGGCCAGCCCTCGCCAAGATACTCTTGATGCGCGACCGCGAGAATGACCGCGTCCGCGGGCTTCAGCGAGTCGCGCGGCGTAAGCGCAATGCCGTATTCGCGCTCGATCTCGTCGGCGCCAGCAAGCGGATCGTGGAGCTGAACACGCATGCCAAAGCGCTGTAGCTCGCGCACGACATCGACGACCTTTGAGTTGCGGGTGTCTGGCACATCTTCCTTGAAGGTGATGCCGAGGACCGTCACGAGGCAGTTCGTGCAGTTGCGCAACGCGAGGCGGCGCGCGCATTCGCGCGCGATCCATTGGCCCATGCCGTCATTGATGCGCCGGCCAGCCAGCACGATCTCCGGGTGATAGCCTGCTTTCTCGGCGCGATAGGTTAGGTAATAGGGATCGACGCCGATACAGTGACCTCCTACCAAGCCGGGCTGGAAGTTGAGAAAATTCCATTTGGTCGACGCCGCCGCCAGCACATCGCCGGTGTCGATGTCGAGCTGATGAAAGATAGCCGCCAGCTCGTTCATGAAGGCGATGTTGAGATCGCGCTGGGTGTTCTCGATCACCTTGGCTGCTTCGGCCACCTTGATCGAGGGCGCGCGGTGGATGCCAGCCTCGACCACCGAACCATAGACGCCGGCAACGATATCAAGAGTCGACGCATCCTGCGCCGAAACGACCTTTTTGATGGTTTCGAAACGGTGCTTTTTGTCACCCGGATTGATGCGCTCCGGCGAATAGCCGACATGGAAATCGCGGCCGGCGGCAAGACCGGACGTGTTCTCCAGCACCGGCATGCAGTCCTCCTCGACTGCGCCGGGGTAGACAGTGGATTCATAAACGACAATATCGCCCTTCTTCAACACACCGCCGACGGTCGTCGAAGCGGCGAGCATGGCGGCGAGATCAGGCCGGCGCGCGCCGTCGATCGGAGTCGGCACCGTGACAATATAGAAGTCGGCGGCCGCCAGGCAGGCTGAATCGGTTTCGTAGGATAGTGTCGGCTGCGCAAGATCTGCTGCTTCGACCTCGCGGGTGCGGTCGCAGCCCGCGCGCAATTCGGCGACGCGTTTGACGTCGATGTCGAAGCCGATCACGGCCACCCCGGAACGGGCGAAGGCCACGGCAACGGGCAGGCCCACATATCCAAGGCCGATAACAGCGATTTTGCGACTATGGGGCACGCCCGCTCCATGACTCTCTTTTGTTGGCTACACTCTTTAGCCGGTGCGCCGGCTGTTCGGCAACGGAAATGGCCTGAATTGCATCGCTGTCCAAATACTGTAGTATTTCAGAGTTGCTTCCCTTGCCACCGCGATACCATCTCGCCGATGCTCACCACTCGAGCCAAGATCGCGCTCGCCGCAACCCTTCAGCGGACAATAACCGCATTGCCCAGGCTCGCCGGGCGCGGCACGCTGACCGTGGCAAATCGATCTGGCATCCAGTGGGCTCTCGATCTCGGTGAGGGAATCGACTTCGCCATCTGGTTGCTGGGGGGGTTTGAACGGCGCACCATCGCCGCCTATTCTCGACTCGTCCGGCCGGGTATGATCGTGGTGGATATAGGCGCCAATATCGGCGCCCATACTCTTTTTCTTGCCCGCTTGGTTGGCCCCCGGGGCCGCGTCATCGCGGTCGAGCCGACCGCCTGGGCGACACAACGGCTTCGGGCGAACCTGGACTTGAACCCCGAACTCGCTGCCGTCGTCAATGTGCGGCAGGCCATGCTGGTCGCATCGGCTGACGACAAACTGCCGGCTGAGATCTACGCAAGCTGGCCGCTACACGGCCGCTCCGTGCATCCGAAATTGCGCGCACAATCGAAAGCCACCGCCGGCGCCGAGGCGATCACGCTGGATCAACTGGCGGAACGCAACGGCATTGAACGCGTTGACTTCATTAAACTCGATGTCGACGGTCATGAGGGCGCGGTCCTGCGCGGCGGGCTCAATGTGCTGCGCCGCGACCATCCTGCGATCATTTTCGAGTTGTCGCCCTATATCTTGGCCGAGGCTGGCGACAGTGCGGAAAACCTACTCTCTCTTCTACACGGTCTCAGCTATCGACTGTATGATCTCACATTACACCACCCGCTTCCGTCCGATCCCCGGCAACTCACGCAATCGATCGCGGACGGCGGCAGCATCAACGCCATCGCGATGCCAACCGCCTGAATGCCGCCGGCCCGCACCATCTTTCGCCGGGCGTGGCCGGTCTTTGTGCTGATTGGCTTCTTTCTCGTCTTACAAGCACTTGCGCTCGACTACGGAGCGCGCATCAACGATCTTCCGTTCATTCGCGACTACCGCGTCACCAGCAATGTCGTCGACAACTCCGGACTGATGCGCAACCAAGTGATTGGCGCCAAAACTCCGCGCCGCGAATCGCTCGACTTGTGGATGGTGCGATTCAAACTGTATTCAATTGATGCGGATGAAGTTCTTAACATCATGGCGCTGGCGCGCATTAAGCCGGGCCAATTGCAGTTCGATCCCGGCATTTACGAATATGGCGGCGCCTATCTCTATCCGCTCGGAGCCTGGTATTTTGTGCTGACGAAGCTGGGCATCATCCACGTCGGGCCCTTCCAACAAATGCTCAAGCAGCCTCAGGCGATGGATCGCGTGTGGATCGCCGGCAGAATATTCGTGCTGGCGGCATTCGCCTTGTCTGCCTTGCTTCTGTTCATCGCCTTGCGCGATTTCGCGCCAAACGCCGTCGCCCTGGCCGCTCTCGCGATTTACCTGTTCTGCCCGGCGACTATCATGTTTTCGCAGGTGATTAAGCCGCATTGGTACGCCTTGTTATGGGTCAATGCGGCTTTGCTCGTTCTCGCACGCGCTTTCATGCGTCGACGCTTGAAAATCGGCGCTGAACTTTTGCTTGCTTCCTTCTTAGGGCTTGCCGTCGGCTCGGCCATGACTTTCGCGGTGTTCGCTGCGGTCCTATGGAGCGCGCTGGCATTCATGGCCTTGCAAAAAATGATCAAGCCGACAGTTCTCTTACGGGTGCCGGCCTTCGCGATCCTCGTATTTATCGCGACCAATCCTTATTATATTCTCAACTGGCACGCCGCGCAGGCCGAGCGCGCAGCGGCGGCAAGCTGGTTCCATCCCACTTTGAACTTGCACGTACTGGCCAATTTCATCTATACGTCGTTATTCTCCGGTTTCGGCCTTTTCTTCACGATCTTGGCCGGCGCAATTGCCGCTTGGCACCTGATCCGGGGCCCCTCCCTCCACGGTTATTTGCGATCGCGTTGCTCGTGCCGGTGTGTGTCATCAGCAGCCTCACGGCTAATCTCGACACATGGACCATCAACTTCCGCTACATGCCATATGAGCTTCCGATGGCGCTGATGTTCCTCTCGGCCTGGCCATGGCCGCTCCGCGCCCCAATTCTGGTCCTGTGCGCCGCCGCCACCGCCGTGCAGGCTGCGCCATTGAAGCTCGCCTATTACGACGAAAATAGCGCCACGTTCTCAACACGGCTTGCCGCCGCGAGGTGGATCAACGCCAACGTCTCCAAGTCCGACGCCATCTGCTTGACGACCAGGGAACTGGTGCCGTTCGAAGTGCCACCTTTCCGTTTCGACCGGTACAAGATCAATTCACCCGGCTGCCGGTGGCTGGTTCGTGTCGAGCGCTATCCCGCCTCCGTCAGGGTTGAGCCGGACCTGTCTATCGCAATGCGGTTCACGCCTAGATTTTCTCCGCAATCCTTTCCGCTGGTGTGGGGCCACATCAATCCGCAGATCACGATTTACCGAAAACACGACTGAAGCCGCGCACCCGCATCAAAGCGCCTTGATACGGAAGAACGCAAAAATGACCATGCGGATCAGCATAAAACCATGGTTGAACCGGGATATTTGGGTCTCGCCATACGTACGCGCGGCATAACGGATCGGCACTTCGATGCAGCGCAGGTTCAACTTCGCCGCGCCAAAAATGAGGTCGAAGTCACCGAATGGATCAAAGTCGCCGAAATATGCGCGCCCGGCCTTTAGTCGTTTATAGTCCGCGCGGCGCAACACCTTTGTGCCGCACAGCGTGTCAGTGAAGCGTTGGCTAAGTAGCCACGTAAAGGCGATGGAGAACAGCTTGTTGGCGACCAGATTGAGGAACCGCATGGCTTCGTCCTCCATCGGATAGACAAGACGCGAGCCATTAACGAATTCGCCTTTACCGCTGGCGATTGCATCCCAGAACTTTGGCAGTTGGTCGGGAGGAACGGTGAGATCGCCGTCGAGAATCATCAAGACGTCGCCGCGCGCCACGTCAAAGCCGGTGAAAACCGCATCGCCTTTGCCTTTGCCCGGCTGCTTGATCAGCTTGATGTCCCGGCCGGGGTTCGCGGCTATAACGCGCTCGACCTCCTCATAGGTGCCGTCCTTGCTATTGCCCTCGACAAAGAGGATTTCCATGTCGTCGCAGAAGCGCGGAAGATTTGTAACGGCAGGCTCGATGTTTCCCCGCTCGTTGCGCACGGGAACGAGCACGGTCACCGACTTCGGCGCCTCATCCCGGGAGCGCCGCCCTGAACGGTACACGGAGTATTGCCGCAAGCTGAGATAGCGGATGATCGGCAACATGGAGACAAAGCGGTTGAGAAAACGTCCGATTCCCAGCAACCGCATCGGCGACAGCAGCCGTCTTTCGGCCTTGACGAGATCAAAGTCGGCGAGGTCCGCCAGCGCATGGATATCGGCGGGCGACATCACGTTCTGGCGCGGCTGAGCCGCCCGCCATCCGATCCATTCAGCGACCGACAGCAATGGCTCCCAAAAGTGTGAATAGTAGACCACGACCAACCGCGTCGAACGCGTGCAATGCTGGTGCAGTAATTCAAGCGTCGATTGGCAATCATCGAGCGAACCGATCGTATCGGCGATCAGAATGACGTCGAAAGGACCGGGGAGAGACGCGACGAACGCGGGATCCTCAATATCGCCCACCCGAAACCCCAAATCTGGGTGCAGCGTCTCCGCCTGCGCAATCATGGCGGGACTGAAATCGACTCCGACCCCATAGCTCGGCTTGAGCGCGGCCAGTACATCGCCGGTACCGCAGCCGATCTCAAGAACACGCAACCCCTCCGGAATCAGGAACTTCAGATAGCGGAGATCTTCAGAGTGGAAAAAAGCCGCCTTGCGCCGAAACAGCTGGCGCTCCGCCGCCACGCGTTCGGAATGAGCGAGGATCGCGCGTTTTCGCCCCGAGATATTTTGCACCGAATGCCGCCCCCTATCTGGCACTATCTTTTACGCGTGGCGACCCGCTCCGAAAACCCCACCGTAGAATCGATCGCTTGAATCAATGGATCCTGCGCTCACAAACTACCAAGCGCGACCGAGACTAACGCGTCACGGAATGATTCCATCGAACGGGACTTGGCAGTCGCACGGATGCCCTCTTGCAGTCTCCGGAGCATTTCACCGTCCTCAACGAGTTGCGAAATGGCTTCGGCAACAGCGCTTGGCGACACGCTAGCAGCAACGAGGCCGTTGACGCCTTCCACAACCTGCTCGGCAAGGCCGCCGACCGGCGTTACGATCACTGGCAAGCCTGCCCCAAATGCCGCCGCGACGACACCGGACTGACTTGCCTCCGTGTACGACAGCACGACAACGTCGAACTGACCGAGGATCGCTGCAAACTCATCTTCGGCAATCCATCGATTCACGACTTCAGCCCCTAACCGACCAAGCCGCGTCAACTCGGCACCAAGATCGCCCGCCCCGTATACGCCGAGATGCACTGGAATGCCGCGCTGGCGTAGAAGATCAACGGCATCGACCAACAACGGCAGGCCCTTGTACGGCAGGACGCGACCCAAAAAGAGCACTCGCAAGGCACCCTGTCGCGGCGGCGCCATCGGCACAGGTGAAAAACCTATATCAGGGTGAAAAAGTACGGTTATCTTGTCGGGCGCGATGCGCCGGCTCTCGATGAGGCGGTCGGCAACCGCCCGACTTAACGTCACGACCCGATCGGCAGAACGAGCCTCGCGCAACAACCAGGGCAGCAGAACGGCCGTTTGGTCGCCGGGATGCGGTTCGGCATCATGCACCACGGCGACATGCCGGATCTTGTTGCGCCTCAACACGGATGTGACGAGCGGCGACCACACATGCGGCATGAGCGAGACAAACGCCCGTGTGCGGTCGGCGATCATGCGCGCTTCAAGCTCACGGCGCAGACGCAGCAACCGCGGAATAGCCAGAGCGCCAAGCGTCGAGAAAAATGTATCAATCGGGAAGATTCGGTCTCCGAATTGCGCAAACTCCGCGAACAGCTCATTCCCGCGAGCAACCGATATGGTCGACCCCGGCACCCCCGCCGCCGTCAGCGATTGTGTCAGGTTGAGAGTGAACCGGCACAGTGCCCCCCTACGCCCCCAAAAAGCAAACATCGCTACACGGTCAACCTGCTGCTGTATAGCGCTCATCGTGTTGCCCACCAATTGGACGCAAGAAGACGGGTCACTGATCGCGCACGATGGATTCTGCTCCCTGAGCGGCGCAGCGGCTTGCGGCACTGGCTTCGGCTTGAACCGTCGCTAATCGGTCTTCTCATCGCAGGAGGTCGGACAAACAGACCGGCGCCGCCTTCTTCGCCCGCCAGTCCTGCGCGCGCACCGCCATCAAAGATGCGACCGCGCGCGGCAACCGAAAAGCCCAGATTGGGTCGCGTCGCGTGAGCGTCAAAAACGTCGCCGTCGCCTCGCGCCACAATTGGCGCAGCGCGCAGCGCAGGCCGAGCTTTGCGCCTTCAAACGCGTGCCAAGCAAGCAAAAGGCGATGCGCGGCGCCGCCAACTTTACCGGCCAACTCCCATGACATTCTAAAGTGCTCGCGATGGATCGCCAGCAGGTTGCGCATTTCACGATTGAATGTGCGCGACCCACCGTGCAATCGGTAACACAAGACCGTCCGATCAAGCCAAACCGACCGAATGCCAGCTAGTCCCAAGCGGATAAGGAAGTGCCGGTCGGCACCGAAGTCATAGTCATTATTGAAATTGCCAAAACGTTCAAAAACCCGCTGCCGAAAAAAACAGCCGTTGATCGCCGGGACGCCAAGCGTCAGCTCAGACAGCCAAAAGCCGCGGCCTTTTTCATGCGGCCGCACATAGGCAATTTCCTTTTGGCCATCCGTGTCGGTGAACATGACCGTGCGCCCGACCACGGCGTCGACGTCCGGATCGCGGAAAGCCTCCCTCACCGCGGCAAGCACCCCCGGCAAGTAAAAATCATCCGCGTTTAGGAACGCAACGATATCTCCGCTGGCTCGAGATAAACCTCTGTTCATGGCGTCGTGCGAACCATGATCGGGCTCACTAACGACCGTGACATCGGGGTACTTTGCCAGCACCTCCAGCGTCCCGTCAGTCGAGCACGCGTCCATCACGATGTGCTCGACCCCGGAAATGCCCTGACGTTTAACGCCTTCAACGGCTTCGGCGATGAACTTCGCGCCATTGCGACAGGGGGTAATAATGCTAATGCGCAAACTTTCCGGCGCCGTCACGCTATTCTGCATAACCGAAACCGCCGTCCGCCTCTATTTCCCGCACGCAGTAGTGCATGTGCCGCGCGAGTGCGCGAATCCCCTTCAACATTTGATGTAAATGACCTTCGACCGCTGTAATATCATTACCCTAGCCTCGCCGCTAGGTCCAGAAAGGGTCGCCCGCCCCGCCGTCAGAGGCCCCGGGCGACGTTCAGTTTTGACCCAAGTGCCCTAATTGCTGGTGGCTACAGCAAGTCAAAGACCCTGATTTCCGGAAAGCTTGACCGCATTGACCGCCCGAGCTATTTGTCCGGCCGGCTTCCACCCAAACAACATAAAAATCCTCCACGCGATGGCGTCCCAAGCCCTTCTAGACATTGCCACGACGCTTGAACGTCACGACGTCTGGCGGACGCTCGGTTGGGCCGACATCCGATTTCGATACCGACGCACGACTCTCGGGCCATTCTGGCTGACCCTCAGTACGGGCATTATGGTGTTCGCGATCGGCGTGCTTTATGCTGGACTGTTTCATCAGGACGTTTCGACGTACCTTCCATCCCTGGCGATCGGCATGATTGTCTGGAATTTCTTCAGTACGAGCATTATTGAAGGCTGTTCGGTCTTCATCACCGCCTCCGGCTTCATTAAGTCATATACCATCCCGCTGCCGGTTCACATCATGCGGCTGCTTTGGCGGAACATCATCATCTTCCTGCACAATTTCGTCATTATCATAGTGGTTTGGGCGGTCTTTCGGTGGCAACTGTCCCCGATCGTTCTGCTGTCGCTTATTGGTTACGCGATCATGCTCCTGTTCGTGGTCGGCCTCGTGTTATTCTTTAGCGTCCTTTGCACGCGCTTTCGCGATATTCCGCAGATCGTCGCATCGGTATTGCAACTACTCTTTTTCGTCACTCCGATCATGTGGTCACCTTCCGCACTCGGCTCGCATCAAGCACTCGCCGAGCTCAATCCACTGTTCAGCTTTATCGAGATAGTCCGCGCCCCTCTCATGAATCACGCCCCCGAACCGAAGCAATGGCTAATTGCCGGTGGCTGCGCATTGATTTCGTTGATTGCCGGCACGGCTTTTTACAGCCGGTACGAATACCGCGTCGCTTATTGGCTTTAATGCAGGATACATTTCATGGCGCATTCGAACTGAAAACTGGCTAGTTCATGGTCTCAATCACACTCGAGAATGTCGGAGTCGACTTCGTCCTTTATCAGGGATCGGCACGCTCTTTAAAGAAATCGGCGATCCGCTCCACCGTGGGCGGCTTCGTCGGCAAACGGCCAAACGACGAGCGAACCGTGGTGCGCGCCCTGAACAACATTTCGTTGTCGGTGAACAACGGTGACCGATTGGCCTTGATAGGCCACAATGGCGCGGGCAAATCCACCCTATTGCGAGTACTAGCCGGCATCTACAAGCCAACCTCGGGCAAGATTACCGTTCAAGGCCGACGCGTCCCCCTGTTCGATATTGGCCTAGGGTCCGATGAGGAAGCTACCGGCCGAGAGATCATCCAATTGCGCGGCCTTTTGATGGGACTCACACGCGCGGAGATTGTTGACCGGATCGACGACATAAGTGAATTCTCCGAACTTGGCAGCTTCCTGGATTTGCCAACAAAAACGTATTCGAGCGGCATGATGCTGCGCCTCCTCTTTTCGATCGCGACCACGCTCAGCAGCGAGATACTTCTGATGGACGAATGGATCGCCGCCGGCGACGAGAAGTTCCTGGCTCGAGCAAATCAACGACTGAAGGACTTGATTGAGCGATCCAGCATTTTGGTGTTGGCCTCGCACAGTGCGGAATTACTGCGCTCGATCTGCAATCGGGCGGTACTCATTCGCGCGGGCGAGATTGTGGACTCAGGATCGGTCGACGAAATGCTCAATCAGTATCGGCGTTGACATTGTCGGCCGCGATTCGCCGGTCATAAATACACCGAACGCCCGAATTTCCGCGTAGTGTCAATTCGGTCTAGTTGCACTCAAGCGCGAAAAACTGTAATTTTGCGAAGGTCTTGCGCATCACCCACGTTGCGATGGCAAAATATAATCTACCGTAAGAGCGCGAGAGATGTAATTTGAGGGCGGTAGGCGAAATTTCTAGCGAGGAAATATGGAGAACGATGTCTATATCGTCGTCGGAAATCATCGGAGCGTGCTAGGAATCAACGAGATTGTTTATTGTCTCTATAAGAGCTTATCTGCGAATTTTTCCATCAAGCTTACGAGGCAACTCAAGAATAATCGGGTCAACATCTTAATCGATGAGTTCTCCAACGGCATCGATATTCTGGCGATCGAAGAAACGCGACGGCGCTTTCCGAATACAAAAATCGTCATAGTTGCCACCGAATTCATCACGCCTGTTTCTCTCTTTGGCGTTGGCCTGACAAGAACCTTCAATTATTTTGGTGGCCCACGCGATTGGCGATCACTCTTCCTGAGCGCCATTCGAAGGCAGCGCAGAAGACAGCCGAGTTATATGCAGTTACGGTATGACGGTTTTACCCGCGCGATTAAGTCTTGCGACGTTGTCGTCTCGGTTCATCCCAAAATTCAGCCTGCGGTCGACAAGCTGATTGAGGAAGACGAAGGCGCTAGTGCGCCGTCCCTGATGATCTATCCGGAGTTTGGACCGCTTTCCGGCGCTCAAGAAAATCGTCTTCTGACACTTCCATTCGGTTTTTCAATGACCGGAACAATTACGCCATTTCGAAAGAAGGTCCTGTCGAACCTCGTCGGCGCGATGAACCATGTAGGTTGTATGGACGCCCCTATTGGGAAGTCCTCATTCGAGGACGCCCCCTCGGCATTTCCTGCCTGCGATATCAAATTACACGATAGCTCTTTTTCTTTTGGCCCTACCGAGACCGACTATTTGTTCAATATCAACCCACCGCAAACAGAAGAATGGCCTTATTCCAGCCCGATGCGAATTTACCGTGCCGTCATGCGGGGGCAAGTTCCAATTATTACACGAAAGTTCAGCGATCACCCCATCGAAAATGGGGCGATGTTGTGGGATGGCGAAATCGCGAGTTCGCGAACAATTGGAATAATGAAGCTTTCGGATCGTGCCGAGTGGATATCCAAGTTCACGCGCACCTTAGGCGAATACGACAAGGTAGCGCATGAAGGGAACAGACCCTTCGTGAACGCAGTCAAAAGCCTAAATGAGCAGGCGAACGTCGACACCGCCACCTAGGTGAAGCCGAACTCGGCCGGCGACGAAAACGGCAGCCAGTCCTCGCGTAGGAACTCTTCGGCCAGGCTGCCCCCCGGTTACCTTGGCAATATCCTGCGCAGAACCGCCCGGCGTAGCCGTATGACTAGTCGCACTACGCGGCTTGTACGGCCAATCACGCTGATGCGGTCCTTCAGAGATTCAATGCTGTCCGAAACAATAACCTGGTCCGGTCCGTAAAGCTTTTCCAGTGAGCCCGCGTCCACTCTTAGATCCACCGCTCCAATTTTTTGACTCAGCGCGTAGACTTTATGGCCATATTTGACAAGATTAAAACCGCGATAGCCCTCCTCGTACAGGACCGGTTCCGTGACCGGCATACCCGGCGCCGCGCCGCCACTGTTCAGACCTCTCAACAACGGATGGTTCGGGTCCATGGCCTGCAGCCGATCCGCCAGCGATCGCGCCTTTATTTTCTCTACGCCGATCGAAGGCGCCTGCTGTCGCAGCATTTCAACGTCATAGCCGGCCCCTTCGAACTTTTGCAGCACAGCCTCGCTCAGCATGACTGCCGCTAAGTCTCTCATCCATTCCGGCCAGCCCTCATATATTGACCGGGGATCCTTGCTACGCGACGCGGGCCGATGGCGGTTGATTGCGCCTTGCGCGATGAAAGATTCTAGCTGCTCTTGCGGATACACCAGGCCCGTCAAACTCTGACAGAATTCTCCAAGCGCAACGGCGTCCGTCGTAAGCAACTCCATCTGAACGTGCCGGTAATCGATGTGACTGAGATCGTCGGACACATTGATGGCACTGAGGCAACTTACCGCCAGAGCCAGGAACTCGCGATAACTAGGACAATCGACGAGATAGAGTTCCTGAAATTGTTCGACTGCCCGTGGGAACATGTCGGTGGCATAGCCTGCGTAAACCGCGGGAAACATCTCCGCCCTACGGACCAGTGCAAAATGGCTATCGATGTACGAGATCGGATGCCGCACGATGTTAGCGACTGCAATCGGGTATCCTTTGAGCTTGGCGAGCCGACCCAGCAATTCTGTCAATGTAAAGCTATGGACGCTACCAATCGCGTGTGCATCCGGGCGCGCCGATCGATAGGCGTCAAAAATTTCGGCAAGCGAATGCGAGTCATAGAACTCGCGCATGTCGCCGCCTTCAGACAACGAATGGGTGTCGTCCGACGTTCTTTCGCGTTGAAAGTGGCCGCCCGTCACGGACGCGATTGGAAAATGTCCGTGAGCGGCGAATACATTTGGCTGGGATGCAAGAACGAATGATATCCACCGGGTCGCGGTAACACCACGACTCGTCACAATAAAGTTCCGTAGACGAACGTCGGCCACGCGTGTCATTGCACCGACCCCGGCGAATTGAATACCTGATCGCAGAGAAGGAGACCTTGCACATCCTCCGTACCCTGCATCAGCGCCAGGGTGCATTTTCTGATCTCCGATATAGTTTGTCGCCGTGTCTCTCCGTCTGTGAAGTCTCCATTCAGAACCATGGCGTACAGCTCATTCACCTGCTCACAGCTTTCCTCCGCGACATCGGAGATCGCCTCGACGACCTCCTCGCGCGCCAGCGTCGATCGTTCCACGTGCGTCCACTTTCGTTGCGGATACGATTTGAATCCGAAACTGCTCGCATCGATATTGCTTTTGTTGAAGGAGAGCCCAAACAGGCTTTCATCGCCGGTATTGCGGTAAACCTCATTACGGCGAATGTATCGCTCGACTAGCTTTTGGTACGGCGAATACTCACGATGGTCTAAATCCGGCGTCGGGTGATAGCCCAGTTCTTTGAGATATCGATCAAAGTCGCACTCTCGGAAAAGCTCCATGTGCTCATTGACCAAGCTGTTTTTCCAGTCGCCGACGATGCCTTTTCCGTGCCGGTAGTTGTGCTTGTGAAACTGTAGAAGATTTATGTGATCCATCGGGCGCCAGATCTTTTCGGCCTGTCGGTAGCTACAGGTAATGCCAAGTGAGCCAGCAACACGTTGGATCGTTTCCGCCGGCGCCTGTATGAGGTCCTCCCACTTCATGACGAAATATCGATCGCGCACGAGAAAGTACTCATCAAGATAGTTGCGGAGGAATTGAACAAGGCCCCTCACGACATCAAGATCGGTCAGCTTGTACAGGCCCATCCGTTGCCGGATGAAATCCTCGTTGGCGTTGCCCATGAACCTCTGAATGTATTCGCTGGCCATGGCATTAAGGGAAAACGAGGCGGAATTTATGATGCCGATGGGGTTTCTGATCGACGTCAACTTCGGGCACGCTTCATAGTATGGCTCGTTGACCCACAAGGATGGCGACGTATGGGAGTGAAGGACCGAATGGTATTCCAGAATTTCGCGGGGATGCGAGGTCACCAGCAGAAAGTCGCCCATTCCGCGCACACCGAAATACTTGCGTATGCAAGCGCGCGTCGGCTGGTCCTTGTCGACCCACTTCGGGCCCCCGACCGCGAGGTGGAATTCCCCGTTGAAAATCAAGTCCCGTACAATCCCGAAGCGCGCGAACGTCTCCTTGTACCTGCTCGTCAGATACCAACTCGTGAGATCCACAAGCTTATTCAGTAGTACGGCGCGCGCTGGCAGTTTGGGCCGCTTTGAGCCGAGCTGCTGAAGGGAGTTCACGACTTGGATAAGGAGCGAGAAACCACTTCGCGGAGCACCAATGACGATCGGCCGAACAGGGCGCACATCACGCTCGCTAGACACTTGCATGAGAACCAACCACTAGTTACCCCACTTTATATGGCCAAAAAAAAGCAATTCTACCGGCCCAAAATCCGCCTTTGCAGTTTACAGCAATCCGTTGCCGCCACAAAAGCCTTGGCCCTGGCCGAGTGATTTGAACCGCCGCCATCTGGCCTGAGAGACCAGAAGGCCAAGAGGGGACCGCTTGCATGCCGTCCACAAGACATTTTGCGGACCTAATCGCGACCAGCGAATATCGGCAACGCTTCGGCATCGGCCAGCGTGTCCCCCACCCTTACCTCAAACGCTGGCGTCCCGAGTGCCGCCGCGTCTAGCTGTTGGTCACGACCGTACCCGGTCCTCACAATCATCCCACCCGCCAACCCGGCGGCTTTTGCGGCAGCGATGTCGCTGACCTTGTCGCCGACAAGCCAAGACCGGCTGAGATCCAGACCAAGGTCCGCAGCAGCGCTCGTAAGCATTCCGGGATTGGGCTTGCGGGCGGGATGGTCCGGGTGAGCGAAGGCCCCCCTTCCTTGGGGATGGTGCGGGCAAGCATAGACCGCATCCAGCCGCGCTCCTTGGGCGGCTAGCCGGTCGATGATTTCGTGCTGAACCTCCGCGAACGCATTCCAGTCGTAATAGCCACGTCCAATTCCAGCTTGGTTTGTGACCATGACAACGGGAATGCTTTTCTTGTTAGCGGCAGCGATGAGTGCGGGCGCCCCGTCGATCACCTGGATATCAGCGATCTTGCACAAATATTCGGTCTCCTCGACGACGACCCCGTCGCGATCCAAAAACAATGCCGGCGCTCCGCGCTGCACGGCGCAAAACGATTGGCACCACACGCCTTCAGTGTCGATTGGGTGAACGCCCGCGCCCATTGAGCTGCCTATCTAACACCCGCAAGTCTACAGTAGCGATAGTAGGCGATGAGAGTTCCGGCATCTTCGATTTCGCCGCGCGACACCAGGTCTTCGACCTCGTTCATCGTGAAGGCGCGAACTTCGTCAAGACCGATTTCATCGGTTGGGGCCTTCAAATTGCCCTGGCTTCGCATTGCCGCAAACAACGCTCCACGCGCGGCGATGGTGCTCGCTTCGGGAGCGTAAAACCCTAGTGGAACGAGGTCAGCAGGTTCGCAATGGAGCCCGGTTTCTTCAGTCAGCTCCCGCAGGGCTGCTTGAGCGTGAGTCTCACCCGCATCGACAAAGCCGCGCGGCACCTCCCAGACTTGGGCCCCCAACGCATGACGATGGCTATAAATCAAGACGACACCATCTTCGACCACGGGCAGAACCGCCACGCCGGTCACCTGATTCGCCGCCACGACTTGACCTGCAACCACCGCGTAATCACGGACCTCGTTTCCGTGTCCATCGGCCAGGTGATCGAAAAATATTTTCCATTTACTATTCTCGGCAACGAGCCGCCGGCTTTTTAACTCGACCCCGGACACGTCTAAAGACCATTCGGCTGGTAGAGCACAATCTTGCTGCCGTCATCGTCGATGTCGACGGAGACATGGATCAGATCCTTCAGTCGCTCCCTCACCTGTTGCCGCCGCTCGGGATCGACAAAAAAGATCATGAACCCGCCGCCGCCGGCACCGAGTAGCTTGCCCCCGACGGCGCCCGCATTGCGACCGGCTTCGTAGATCTCGTCGATCTGCCTGTTGGAAACGCTGTCAGCCAGTTCGCGCTTCAAACACCAGCTTTCGTGAAGCAGCTCGCCGATGTCGGCAATCGGCGCCTTCGGGTCACTCAAAATCGTCCCGGCTTCGTCCACCATGGCGCGCATCCGCTGCAGCTGCGTCTGCCGGCTCTTAATATTTTGAATCTGATCGTGCGCAAAGTCGGATGCGAAACGCGAGAACCCCGTAAAGCACAGCATGATCGACCGCATCAGCTCAGCACGCCGTTCCCGCGAGACGACCATCGGCGAAACCGTAAAACTCTCATCGGGATTGAATTCAATGCGGTTCAAACCGCCAAAAGCGGCCCACAACTGATCCTGCGAGCCGACATTCTCCTTCAGTACATTTTGTTCGACATGTATGGCCTCTTTTGCCAAAGCATCCTTGGGCACCATCTTGCTGTCCAAGGCATAGAGCGCGTTGAGCAGCCCAACGGTAAACGAACTGCTCGACCCAAGGCCGGACCGCGCCGGCAGATCAGCGTCGTGGTGGATTTCAAGGCCCTCGCTCACGCCCATATGATCGAGGATCCCACGCACGGCCGGATGTTGGATTTCGGAGGTTTCACGCACCAGCTCGATTTGCGAATAGACGATGCGGGACCGATGCTCGAAAAACGGCGGCAAATGCCGGACGCTCAGGTAACAGTACTTGTCGATTGCCGTGCCGATAACGGCCCCGCCATGCTCGCGAAACCACGCCGGATAGTCGGTCCCGCCGCCAAACAACGAAATTCGAAACGGGGTGCGGCTGATGATCATTTCAACATCTCTGACAAATCTAGTCTGAATAGAGAATCGGTCTCATCGTTCGCGCGGCTCAAGGATTCCGGCGTGCCGATGTCGATAAAGTTGAAACGACCGACATGAGCAGCCAGCGTTCCGGCCGGAAGTCGAGCAAAGACGTCGTGCTCGAGCGAGACCGCTTCCCCCGCAGCCATGTTGTCGAGCAAAGAGCGGGAGAACACGTAGATACCCGCATTAATGCGGGCCCGGCCCTTGTAGTTTGGATCCTTTTCCACAAAGGCCTCTATCCGTCCTTCCCCGTTGACGGACATCCGCCCATAGCGGCCCCCGTCCTCGACTTCGGCACACAATATCGTGCCCGGTGCACCGCTCGCGGCATGCCGCGCTAGTAGTTCGCACAAATCGGCGTCAGCAAAGCTATCGCCGTTCATGACGACCACCGGATCCGTGTGCAACTGGTCCGCCGCGAACCGGATGGCCCCGGCAGTGCCGAGCGGCCCCGGCTCTATCACGGTTTCGACCGCGAGTTCCCGCGCCGGATGCTGGCGGAGATATTCCTTGATCGCTTCCGCACCGTGACCAAGCCCCAGCACCACGCGCTTCGCGCCAAAGCGGCGCAGCCAGTTGAGCAGGTACCAGAGGTACGGCTGGCCCGATATCGGGGCTAGCAACTTGGGCACATCACCCAGCACCGGGCGGATGCGCGTACCCAAGCCCCCCGCGAGCACAAGGACGTCCACGTCTTCAAGGCAAGTAGAGGTCCGTGGCATCGCGTCCGTCAAAGACAGAGTCAGGCTACCGACGGCACCTCTAGGGGGGCCTTCTCGCCTCCCCGCCGGCAATTCCGAAGCGCCCGTTGCGGTCGTGCATATAGCCGGCAATCTGGCGCTACCCGAGCAGCAACCCGACCCCCGCCAAATCCTCGCTGAGCTCCCGATAAATCCAAGCTTCTGTATTCGAATCTATCAGTGAACGGTCGAGTTCGGCTGCCATTTGCACAATATTCCCCAAGCCGCGGGCTGAAGCGGGTTTTTCGCTGACGCAGGGCCCAATTGCAAGTCCCAAGTTGGCAATCTGCGCGTCTCGGGGAAAATCAGCTCGAACCACAAGGTCAGATCGCGAATAGAACAGGCACCGACCCTTATTGGCGCATTGTCCATCCATGGAAGTACGCGCGGGATCGATGAGCAATACTGAAATCAGGCTAATTGTACAGGCGCGTCAGTTCTTTTATTCTTTCCGGCCCGCGGCATTGCTTCAAAAACAACCCAATTACTGATTTGCTTTTGACAGAGTTGTTCAGTACCGCTGAGCCAGAAAACGCACGATCCACACCCCACTCCTGGGCTTGCGCTGGGGCTTCCGCTTGCGCCGGCAGGGAGTGGCTACCACACGACCCCAATAGGCTTGCCATGAGTCTCTCCAGCGAAGATATCGTTCTTGAGCATTTCAAACACTCCCGCGACACCCTTGCCCGGGCTGCGGAGGATCGAACGCTTCACGATGCCATCTTGGCGGTTGCGAGCAGCATCACGGATGCCTTGCGCAACGGAGGCAAGCTGCTGATAGCCGGAAACGGTGGCAGCGCCGCCGATGCCCAGCACATCGCAGGCGAATTTCTATCGCGCTTGAATTTCGACCGTAGTCCCTTACCAGCCGTTGCGTTGACAACCGATAGCTCAGTTCTGACAGCCATCGGCAACGATTATGGATACGAGAAGGTGTTCGAACGGCAGGTGCTTGGCTTGGGCCGGCAAGGCGACGTTTTGATCGCCATATCGACGTCCGGACGATCGCCCAATGTGCTGGCAGCGCTACGGGCGGCCCGCGACATCGGAGTCACGACGGTCGGCTTCGCCGGCAGCGCGACTACCGCCATGGCGCCGTTGTGCGACCATATGCTGGCCGTTCCATCCTCGGAAACGCCCCTGATCCAGCAGATCCACATAGTCATCGCGCATATCATCTGCGGTATCGTCGAACGCAATATTTTCGAAGGCATCGCACCAACAGCGGGCTAAGCCTGCGAAGAGGCCGGACGACCGTCTAGCCGAAGGGCGCCTGTGCTCGAGCGCGCGCATTCACGAGAGCTGCGAATGATAGCCGATAGCGCGGATCCCTATTCCCTTTCGCTGGCTCGGAAGCGCATTTGGTTTGCCGGGCGTCGCGGCTTCGTCGTTTCGGCACTGTGGCGATGGCCCAACCGAGAAGACCGCGACATTGTAACGGTCGACCGCCATCCACTTGACCTGCGTCGGCGTTTCCTTGGAAGGGGCTTCGGTCGAGGCTATGACTGGCCCATTCGGAACGAAGCTCGACGTTCAGAGCCTGTCCTTGCGTCATTTGACTAATTCAAAAGTTGGAATGACGGGATCCGAAGTCATAGTCGAAAAATTTATGACGACTGGCTTCATAGTGACTTTAATTGGGGCATTCGAGATATTTCTTTGGTCTAAGAGTGAAAATGCCACTCCACCGGAGTGAGTCGTCAAAGTCTTTTTTACGCAAGTCTGGTCATAATTGCAGATCACAAACGGGATTGTTCTCCCAACTGGAATATCATTTCTCCCCCGAAGAACGCCGGTGATGAGCTGATAATAGTGGTTTGGATCGCCAGACCACGTCGCCCAGGATCCAACATTTTGACCAGCAAGCAATCGCGCAACGAATTCTGGGCGATGCTTCTTAGGCACGATGGCCACGATCCAACGAGAGTTCTTATATCCTTTAGTATCCAACCAAGCATCCAGTCTTGCGTGCACAGCATCTATTTCCATGGCTGAAGCGATGACCTCAAGGGACGATTTCTTATTCTGATTTATCGCGACGATAGTCAGCACCAGGAGAGAGAGAATCGCCATTTTTGTCCTATCGAACGAAATTGCTTGGGCGAAAGCCGACACTACCCCCGCGATACTTACAACTTCAAACAAATGGACTGTTGAAACATAGCGGCTTCCGATAACCAGATCGTAGCCTTCCTGCATCTTCTCGAGGATTAACGGAATTGCCGAGGGTGAGCAGTTTCCATCTGGACTGAATGTCAGAACGATCTCTCCGCGTATAAGCGGGAGAACTTCCAAATAGGCATGTCGAATGCCCTTCTTCTTCTGGACGTAAACCTCGTAACCGTGCTCCCTCGCCCACTCAATCGTGCCGTCCGTCGAGCCGCCATCTACAATGATAACCTGGCTCGCCCACCGAGGGTCGATCTGCGGCATTATCGCCTTGACCCCGTCCACCTCATTCAACGTCAAAGCCAGCAAGGTCACTTGTGAGGAATCAAACATCATCTACCGGTTGAATAGTAATGACAGTCGAATACAACCATACATAAAAAATTTAGCGCTTAAATAGATATTTATAACTAATACAACCGTTTAACGTAAAATGGACCCGGCCACGCGTTCGGTAGCCGCGGTCGCGGATCTTACGAGCGTTCTTGATTTCCTTAGGAATTCCGTCGTGCTGGCTGACTTTTAGCCTGCACTCGGTCTCCTCAATCTTTGCGTTATAAATAATGTCGTCGGGATTGTCGGGGTCCTCCCCGACCGACGTTTCCAAATTAGCGAATTCCGGCGGTTACGCCTTGGTCAGCTCGCACGATTCGGCGATCACAAGACTGGCTTGGTCCATGATCTGGCGTATGCGAATTCCAGGTGACGTCCGTCGCGGGCGAAAAAGCAACCGTTGGGGCCGCCTGGCGGATGGGAAATGAGTGCAAGCGTCATTGCCACCGCCGTGTAAGGGCTTACCGTCGAACCCTGATTCATCTCACTGCGCGCTTCGCCCGGGTTCAGAACGTTTATTTGAACGTCGGCTTCCGGATCGCTCGCTGCAGTCTCGGCCGCCAGTGACGCGCCAAGCGCGTTGAGCGCGGACTTCGTCAAGTTGTATGATCCCACGCCCGGGGTCGAGGCCCAGCCGGCCTCCGACGTGAGGAGCACCACGCGCGCCGTCCGCGTACGCAGCATCAGGGGCATCCCCGTCCGCGCGGTGAGCCAAGGGGCGGTAACATTAGTGGCCAGCATCGCCTGCCATTGCTCGTAAGGCAGGTCCCTGAGAGGCCAGGCACTGACCCTCGGCTGCGGTAAGGCCGCGCAGACAACAAGCCCATGCAGGGCACCCGCATCGGCTTCGATGCGCTGAACAGCGGCGCGCAGATCGGCTTCCCGGGTCACGTCGCAGGGCAGAATCAGAGCCGCCGATGGGTCAACGTCAAGCGAACGCATCGCCTCGCGCGCGGCCTCCAGCTTCTCCCGTGTTCGTCCGCTCAGCACCGGGCGTGCTTTGGCTGCCGCGAGAATGGTCGCGATCGCGGCCCCGAATCCTGTCCCCGCGCCGGTAATCCAGACAACCTTGCCTGCCAGTGCGTTCCAGCGGGCTTCAGGCAAGCCGAACCGGTGCGTCTGCCATTGCTGCGGATCGCAATACTCAAGAACCCCTGACGTCGCCGTCACGGAAGTCCTCTGGCCGAACGGTTCAATCGCGTTTCGTGGCATCGTGGTTGCGCCCGCCCCCGTCATGAAGGAGTTCAGCATTGCGGCGCGCGGCCTCGCCCAAGCAAAAATGCGGCGTGCCGTAGCACAGAGCTTCCGACGTTCCATCACTGTAGTGAGCCGTTACGTTGTAACTGCCGAACATGCGCGTAGGCTGCGCCTCGTAGCGCAACACACGCTTGGCCGGCCCACTATTCAGCAGCCGCGGCCCTCTGCTGCTCATAGAGATCGTTGATCTCATTGACGACCACGTCTCGCGAGACATCCTTGATAACGCCGTGCAGCTCGGTAACGTCGACCTCCGTCAGATCGATCTGCCCTAGCGCCTGAGGCATGCCATAAATCCAACCCTCGTAGCCGATAATGTTGTACTCGCCGATGGTTTCCAAGTGCTGAGGCACGGCAAAGAATTCGCCTGCTGGTCCCGTGACTATCTCACTCGAGCCGACACCATATTGCGACGAGCGCTCATGACCGATGGTACGTTCAATGAGACGTGTTGCTTCCTTGGCGGTATTCGCAACAATCAGGCCTGGAATATCGGCGGAATCAAAGTCCTGCCAATCCAGGGAGATGCCATGCGGGGCACCGTAGAATTTCCCGTCGAATTGCACGAGATTGTAGTTCCCAATCGTGCGCAACAGTTCCGGGGTCGCGTCCTTGCCCACTGCATTGTAAATGACAATTCCCGTTCCCTCGATCACCGTCCCGTATTTGATGAGCGGGCGGTTTACGGCGAACAGGCAGCCGATGCCGCTGGTGGCCACTCGTTTGCAGAGGCGCCACAAAGCCGCTCCCGCAAGCTGGCGGTTGCTCAGCCGGCCTGCATTTTCGCGCTCGGGCGCCGCCACGCCGGACCACCTCTCGGCCAGCACCGCCTGGCGCACTTCGTATTGAGCGCCCGGGGGTAGAAGGCTAAAGACTTTGTGCCATATCGTCCGGGGGACCGGTTGCGCGACGGAACGCACTTTTTTCCCGCCAGATCTACTGGTCGAGAACGCGCTTTGAATCTGTTCTTGCTCGATGGCGTAGTATTGGTTTTCAAGCTTGACGATCGCCGGGCGCGCACCAAGTTCGTCGCGTTCGGCCTCCCCCAACGCACTGTCCGCCCTGAGGTAGCTACCTTGCGCCCGCTGCTTCTCCTGCGCATCGAAATGACCGCGCAAGTCAGCCCACTGCGTCACAAGATCGAGCTCGGCAAGAACTGCTTGCTCGTCGGAATTGACGACAACGCCCGGCAACGACGTTGCGTCCACCTCCGTCAAATCCATGTCGCCAAGAGACTTGGGCAGAGCGTAAAAGAGGCCCTTGTAAAACACAATCTTGTGGGTATCGATCGAGCGGACAAGCCGCGGCAGTTCCCGGCCGACAACCCCCGGCTTGTCATCGCGGGACTCGCTAAATGAAGATGACTTCTTGCTATTGTTGGTGGACTTGGCTTCCGATTTGGCCGCTTCGGTGTCCGCCGTGGACTTGCCCGCCGAAGCGCTCGACTTCGCCCCGCCGGCACGGTTGCGGTCGCGCGCATACTTGACATCTTCGATCACGCGCGCGGCCCAGTCGCCGACCGGGAAGTTAGCGTCGTGCAACGCCAAGACGATCTTCTCAAACCTCTCCTTGCGGACCTGGGCGTCGATATACGGCTCCGTCGAATACCAAAGGTCTGCCGGAATCACACGCGGATGCTTTGCATAGACCTCTTCTTTCGGCTGGCGGAAGACGATGTTGTGGCCTTCCGGATCCAGCCAGTAGACCCCGCCGTTGACCAAAATCAATGGATTTATGTTGGCGAGTCGGCCGATGTAAACACGATTCTGCAGAATGAGCTCAATGCCCTCATCGACGTCCGCATCCGTCTCGCCAGGGACGCCAATCACCCAGTTGACCTCGGTGAAGATCCCCGCCTCCCAACAATCCTTGAGATTCTGGGAAACCATATCGGGCGTATAGCCCTTCTTCTGAAGACGCATCGTGTTTGCAGAGAATGCATCAACACCGAACCGCAAGGCAACGAAGCCTGCCTGACGTAACTTCTGGAAATACGCCCGGTCGCTCTTCTTATTGATGCGCAACTGGCCCGTGAGTTTCACGTTGAGATTGCGAGCGATGATTTCGTCACAAATCTCCAGCACCTTTTCAGGCATTCCGTTCAGATCGCTCTCATTGAACATGAAGAGCGTACATCCCTGGCTGGCAAGCCACTCGACTTCGTCAGCGAATTCCTTGGGATCGCGGATGCGCCAATAGAAACGTTCGGCGCAGAATGTGCAACGTGACCACCGGCAGCCACGGCTGGCGATGATGGGCGTCAATTGATAGCCGTTGAAATTACGGTAGAGATTAATATTGAACCACTCGTACTTCGGCGCCTCAAGCGCGGACAGATTGTGCGGCATCGGCGCGGGAATAAACGGCACGTTCGGGTCATCGTATCGCGACACGACACCGGCGACGTTGGCCGGGCGCTCGCCGCGCACTAAGGCCTCCACCAGCGGCCCGACCGTAAGATCGGCTTCGCCGATGCACATATAGTCTGCTTCAGGAAACGACTTCAGCCCGATGTCGGCGTTGTAGCAACTGAACCCGCCGACGATTACCACGACGTCCGGATGCCGCTCGCGCACGAGGTTGACCAGCCGCCGCGAAAATGCCTCGCTGCATTGCTGGACCGACAAGCCAAGTACCTTGGGCTTTACCCGCACCAGTTCGTCGGCCGCCTCGGCGATGATCGGCATAAAATAGTCGATGACCTCCGGCATGCTCCAGAGATCATAGTGTTCGGCCTGCCAAGGGTCGATCGGCAGCACGCGCCCGCTCGGCAACACGACGCGACCACCCGCGTCGAAAAGTCGCTGAATGTGGAAGCGATGATAGGCGACAATGTCCAGATCAAACACCGAAAACGCAATGCCCGCCTTCTTCAAAGCGTTGTTCACGTATGCCAATCCATTAGGCATCAATGCCAGATTACGCGCCGGGCAATCCATCAAGACGAGGTCGTTACCCTCGGGCAACACGACGTCGGGAATATCGGTCGGATAGATGTGCCGTTCGACCGGCGTCCACGCCCGCAGGGGCGCAACGTCGCGGGCGATCTCCGCAAGCACCCCCGGCTCAACGATCTCAACTCCCTCGGGCAACAACTTCCGCATCTGCACCCGCGGCAGTGTTGATGTCTCGCAAAGGAACACTGTCGAGACGTCGCTTGGCAGCGCATCAGCTTGCAGCCGAGGCATATCGGCAGCAGCATCGGTCGCGATATTCTTGAAGGGAATGACGCCCTTTATCTTCGTTCGCAGTTCGGGGAAATGCTGTAGCAGAGCAGCCAATAGCTTGCCGCCGCCGAAAATCGCGAGGCCCGGCTTACTGTCGAGGAACTGGGCGAGGCGCTCGATACAGATGCGCTCTGCGGCGCTATCGTCGAATCGAAAGCACTGCTGCGTGCTGAAGTGCACGCGCGTGCCATCCATTTTGGCGATCTTGTCACCCTTGCGCGCTGAAACCGCTACTGATGCCGTCAATTGCGTCGATCTCCCCACAAGAGCGCTGCGCTAAGCCGGCGCCGCGCATTCAACACATGCGCCGCCGACAAGCACTCGCTAGGCTTCGGCCGACCAAAATCGAATCGATCCGCTAGAGGGCTGACTTCTCACACCGTAACAACCGAAAACATACATTAAGTCTGTTTGAAACTCAAGAAATCGGCGCCGGACTTGTACTGAATCCTGTTATGTCCCTCAATGCGCTTGAAACGCCTGAAGGCGCTCGAAAGTCGCAATAATATCGCCAACGTCCCAACCGACCACGGCATCGGCGGCAGCCGCCGCCTCTTCAGATACCTCAGTCGCACTGTGAGCCGGCATGGCGACAACCGGCTTTTTGTGCGCGTGGGCCAATTCGACCTCCAGGTCGAGCCACTTTCGCGCACTCTTCACCTTGTAGACACTGTCTAGCAACACCACCCCTACCACCGGGCGGATTTGGCCATCGATCCAGGCCCTCACGGCCCGGGCCCCAAGATCCGTATTTGGGTCAAGCGCAGGATCGTACCAGGGTACGCTAAAGTTGCGCCATTTGATCGACTTTTCTGCATCAAACAGATTTGAGAGCTTCACCCAGTCGTCGTGATAACGCCAAGCATGGGTGATGAAGATGTCGTAGGTTGTCGTCGTGTTCAATTGTTAGCTCTTCGAACGCGCAGGACCATAGATAGTAATATAATTCCAATTACACGTTCCCGTAAACACGGTCGCGAATCATCCGGTAGCCCTTGATCAGTTCGCGAATTCCTTCATCCAGGCTATACATTGGCTTATAGCCGGTCGCCTCGATTTTTTCGTTGGAGACAATGTAGTCGCGCTTGTCGGGGTCCTCCCCCACCGGCGCTTCCAAATAGACGAATTTTGACAGTTGCGCCTTGATCCGTTCGCACAACTCGGCCTTCGAGAGATTGGCATCCGAAAGGCCCACATTGTAGGGTTCACCCTTCATCTTCTCGAAATTATCGAGACCGTGCATGAAGGCGCGGGCGACGTCGCGGATATGAATGTAGTTGCGCTTGAAATGCGCTTCGAACAGAACGACGAAGCGGTCGTTCACGGCCCGATAGACGAAATCGTTGACCAGCAGGTCGACGCGCATCCGCGGCGCCATGCCGAATACGGTCGCCAACCGCAGACTGATCGAATTCTCCCGCTGCAGGGCGATCTTCTCGGCTTCGACCTTGTTCACGCCGTAAAGCGAAACGGGCCGCAGCGGCGTCTCCTCGGTGCAGAATTTACCGGACTCGCCCACGCCATAGCCGCTGTTGGTGATCGGCATGATCACCTGTTGAGCGGGCGAGAGCATCTTGCACAGCATATCGACCGCATCGCGGTTGGTCGTGGTGGCCGCGATCGGATCCTTGTTGCACAAGGGCGCGCCGACCAGCGCGGCGAGCGGAATCACCGCATCCACCTTGGCGACGAGCGGCTTGATCAGATCCGCCGAACGGGCGTCGCCATTGATCACATCGAAGTTCGGATTGGCACAGCAGTCGGCCAGGCTGTTTTGCAGCCACATGAAATTGTCGACCACGGTGACCCGATGTCCGGCCGCCAACAAGGCCGGCACCAGGATCGACCCCAAATAGCCCGCGCCGCCAGTAATCAGAATGGACTTCTTCGTCGCCATCTTTTTCCTGCCTCTTCGAGATTCTATTGACGAGTCGCCTCGTCGAGAACTTCCTGCAGCCGCTTGATCTGAGAGGTCAGATCGAACGGGTGGTTCCCGACAAAGAACCCTTGATCGTGAATGAGATTCGCGTTCGGCAGGCCGCCGATGCACTCGTAGTCGTAGTGCTTGATGACGTCGTGCCGGGTGATGCAGCCGCCGGTAATAATGCGATAGCCTATATCGGCCTTCTTCAGCGCGGCCATGATCTTGTCGCGCGACAGGCCCGCTTCCGGATTGAGCACCATCGTAAACGAGAAGGCTGAGCTCTTGCCGTTCTCCCGTTGGATGATGAAGCGGTTATCCCCGCCAAACAGCTTCTGGAAGAACGCCCAATTCTTGCGACGTTCGGCGGTCATACCCGGCAGCTTCTTCAACTGCTCCAGGCCGATCGCCCCGCTCATTTCGACCGGGCGAACATTGTAGCCGGGCAGAATGAATCGATAAGCCTCGAAGAAGTCGTCGCTGCGCTTCTCGAAGATGACCGAATCGGCCGGCAGGTCGCGCACCCAACCATGCGCGCGCATCGACTTGACGAGCTCAAACAGTTCGCGGTCGTCGGTTGTCACCATCCCGCCTTCCATGGTCGAGATGTGATGCGAGAAGAACGAGCTGAACGTCGACAAGTGACCGTATGTGCCGGCCTTGCGGCCACCAAGTTCGGC
Source organism: uncultured Pseudomonadota bacterium (assembly GCA_963732895.1). Lineage (GTDB taxonomy): Bacteria > Pseudomonadota > Alphaproteobacteria > Rhizobiales > Xanthobacteraceae > Pseudolabrys. The sequence goes on from CAVTBG010000006.1 coordinate 692,311, forward strand.
GTCCATCGATTCGCAATTATCTTCGATGAAGTACAGGCCGCGCTCGTCCGCGAAACGTCGCATCACGTCAAGCGCCGCCGGGTTACCCAAAATGCTGACGCCCACGATCGCGCGGGTGCGTGGCCCCATCGCGGCCTCGAGCTGGGCGATATCCATATTGATGGAATTGATCTCAACGTCGACGATCTTCAGCTTGAGGCCGTATTGTTGGAGCGGGTGATAGGTGGTGGCCCAGGAGATGGCGGGGACGATGACTTCGTCCCCTCGCTGCAAGGGACGGCCTTTCTTATAGAAGAGCGCCGCCACGCACAGCAGGTTGGCCGAAGACCCCGAATTCACCATCACGGCATATTTCCGGCCGTGATACTCGGCAAAGGCTTGCTCAAAGGCCGCCACGTTGGGGCCGATTGTGAAACGGTTCGATTCAATGACTCGTTGGATCGCGTCGATTTCCTCGCGACCCCAAGTATTCACGGCCAATTCGTAAAACATCGCCGTACGCCGGTTGCCCTGATCTTGGTTGGTGTCGTATCGGATGGTAGAAGTGACCGCAGAACTTCAGCTGATAGGCGCGTCGGACATGTTCTGGGTTAGGCTGCCGGACGGCAACTTGTGCACGACAAAAGCTATTTTGAGGAATTTTGCAACTGGATTCTTGCCCGGAGACATTCCTGCGCCGGAGCGCCTCAAAGAGCCATCTTCTTGGCGTCGCCTGCCGCTTATGTGCAGTCGCGCGCCTCAAATATGCAGTTGATTTTCGTCCTATTGAAGCCCACGAAGCACCCGGATCGCTTTCGTCAAACGGCAAGCCCCAATGACTGCTAAACCATATGTGGCCATCTCCTGTCTCGGCGCGGCGCAAGCCGGTGAAATTCGACGTGGCAACCGGCCCGGCATCAGCGCTGCCCCCGATCCACGCCGCCACGGCAGCGGAAATGCCGTTAGAGTGTGCGTGCCGGTGCGCGGCGCGATCGTGAATTCGGCCATCGTCGGTGCGGAGCTTCGGCTAAAATGTGCGGCATTGCGGGTATCCTAACGCCGCAGCCAAGCCGTGCGGACGTGCTCGTCGAACGCGCCGCGGCGATGACGGACACGCTCGTCCATCGGGGTCCCGATGCGGGCGATGTCTGGACCGATTGCGATGCCGGCATCGCGCTCGGCAATCGCCGGCTCGCGGTGGTCGAACTCTCACCCGCCGGGGCGCAGCCCATGCATTCGTCCAATGGACGCTGGGTCGCCGCCTATAACGGCGAGCTTTACAACACCGAGGATCTGCGCCGCGAAATAGAGGCCAAGCAGGCAGTCGCGTGGCGAGGGCATTCGGATACAGAGGTCATATTGGAGGCCGCTTCGCTCTGGGGGACGCGCGGCGCCGTCGAACGCTTCAACGGCATGTTCGCGCTCGCGCTTTGGGACCGCAACGAACGTCGCCTCTGGTTGATGCGCGATCGCGCCGGCATAAAGCCGCTCTACTGGGCCCGCTTGCCGGACGGCACAATTTTGTTCGGTTCGGAGCTGCGGTCACTGCGGGCACATCCTGCGTTCGTTGCGCGCATCAATCCAGAAGCGGTCGCAGCCTATATGCGTTCCGCCTGCGTGCCCGCGCCGCTTGCCATCTACGAGCATACATACAAGCTCTTGCCCGCCCACGTGCTCAGCGTCTCGATGAAGGGCGAGCCGGCGATCTCCTGCTATTGGGATATTCGCCATATCGCGGCCACGGGGCAGCGGGAACCAGAGAGCCGAAGCGACGACGAACTTGTCGACGAACTGCAAGGCTTGCTCGCAGATGCGGTCGGCCGGCAAATGATTTCCGACGTCCCACTTGGCGCTTTTCTTTCAGGCGGGATCGATTCCAGCGCCGTGGCCGCACTGATGCAGGCGCAATCGCCGCAACCGATTCGAACGTTCAGCATCGGTTTTCACGATAAGCGCTACAATGAAGCGGAGCATGCCAACGCCGTCGCTCGTCATCTGGGCACCGATCACACGGAACTGATTGTTGAACCCGCGCACGCGCTCGCCGTAACCGGGCGCCTGCCCGAAATCTACGATGAACCGTTTGCTGACTCGTCGCAAATCCCGACCTTTCTCGTGTCGGAACTGGCCAGACGCCATGTCACCGTGGCGCTATCGGGCGACGGCGGCGATGAATGCTTCGGCGGCTATGTGCGTCACCAATGGGTCGACCGGATCGCGAAATGGGACCGGATCGTGCCGAAGCCCTTGTCACGGGCAATTGGCAAGGGGCTACGGATCGCGTCGCCAGCGATGTGGGATGCCTTGCTTGCCCTCAGTCAACAAGGACGCAAGACCGCCTTTGCCGGCAACAAGATTCATAAAGCCGCGGCGCTTCTTGGCCTAGGCGATGGCGCGGAGGTCTACGCACAGATGATCGCGCAATGGCCCGATCCCAGGGCCCTCATGCCCGGCACGAGCGAGCCACGCGGCCGATGGTTCGACCCGGCGATCGCCAAAGACATGCCCGATGCAATGGCGCGCCTTCGCTTCTTCGATATGATCCACTACCTGCCCGACGACATTTTGACAAAGGTCGATCGAGCGAGCATGGCGGTATCCCTCGAAGCGCGCGTGCCGCTGCTCGATCACCGCGTCATCGAGTACTCGTGGCGGCTTCCGCGCAACGCGCTGATACGCGGGTCGACGAGCAAGTGGCTGTTGCGGCAAGTCCTTTGGCGTTATGTTCCGAGAGCGCTGATCGAGCGCCCGAAGGCCGGATTTGCGATCCCGATCGGAGACTGGATCCGCGGACCGCTGTCCGAGTGGGCCGACGACTTGCTCAGCGAGACTGCCTTGCAGAGCACCGGCCTATTCGACGTCGCTCTGGTTCGCGGCATGTTTGCCGAACATCAGTCGCGCCGGCAGGATTGGCAGTATCCACTATGGACGATGTTGATGTTCCAGGCATGGCACAAGCGCTGGATGGCAGCGGCGATCTAGTCGCCCGCGCCGCCGAGCAACAAGGAAGACGATGGCACGTTTGCTCTATCTCGTCTCCGAAGATTGGTACTTCCTCTCGCACCGCCTGCCGATGGCGCGGGCGGCGCGGGATGCCGGCTATGAGGTGCATGTGGCGACTCGCGTCGTCGACGGGGGCGCGGCCATCCAGGCAGAGGGCTTCGCGCTGCATCCTTTGACGTGGCGGCGCGGCAGCACCAACCCGGTGGATTTCCTCCGGGCCGTGATCCAGGTGCGTTCCGTCTACCGGAATCTTGCTCCCGACCTCGTCCATCAAGTGGCGTTTTGGCCCTCGATCGTAGGAGCGATCGCCGGCACCGGGCTGCCGGCCAAGCGGCTGTCGGCACTTGCTGGCCTCGGCTTTGCGTTCACTTCCAATACACTCAAGGCACGACTGTTACGCGCGGTGCTGCGGCCTTTCCTGCGCCACCTGCTCGGGGCTCGGGGCACCGCCGTATTAGTGCAGAATACCGACGATCACGCGGCGGTGACCGAGATCGGAATTGAGCCCGCCCAGGTCTTCCTGATCCCCGGCTCCGGTGTCGACACGGATCGGCTGCGGCCGCTGCCGGAACCATCGGAGCCGATTGCCGCTGCCTATGTTGGCCGGCTGCTGGCCGACAAAGGCCTCCGCAGCCTGATTGGCGCGCAGGCCCAACTCACCGACCTCGGGCAGCCCATCCAGCTCCTGATCGCCGGCGATCCCGATACGGCCAACCCTGCCTCAATTCCATCGCGGGAAATCGCCGAGTGGCGCAGGCAATCCGGCGTGAAACTCCTCGGCCACGTGTCGGATATTGCAACCGTCTGGGCGCGGGCCCACATCGCCGTCTTGCCGTCGCGGCGCGAAGGACTGCCGAAGAGCCTGCTGGAAGCAGCGGCGTGCGGGCGCCCGATCGTGGCGACCGACGTCCCGGGTTGCCGCGAGGTGGCCAAACCGGGAGTGAACGCGCTCCTGGTTCCGGTTGACGACGAAGCCGCCCTGGCCGATGCCATCGCGAAGCTGGCGCAAGACGCAGATTTGCGCGCGCAGTTTGGCGCCGCCGGCCGCACCCTGGTCGAGCGCGAATTTTCCAACGCCCGGATCGGCGCCGACATCGCCGAACTCTATCGCAAGCTTCTCCACTGATCGGACTCATCGCCGCACCGTGATCGAGATGACCATCCTCCGCCCCGAACTGGTGATACTGGCCATCGCTGCCGCGCTTATCAGCGCGGCGCTCATCGTGATCTTGCGGCCTTTGCTCGTCCGCTACGCCTTGGCGCGACCGAACGCCCGCTCGTCGCATCGCGAACCCACCCCACAGGGCGGCGGCATCGCGGTCGTTGCAGCCATCATCCTCGTCATCGGTGGCCTTGCTCTATTCGCCCCCGGCGCCCTGGATGCGTCACTTCGCCTCGAAGCCTTGCTTGGCGCGACGCTCGGACTGGCGATGCTTGGCACCATCGATGACGTGCGCCCCCTGGGGCCGGTCCCAAGGCTGATCCTGCAAAGCGCCGCCGTTGGCGTGGTCATCGCCGCGTTGCCTGCCGAGTTTCGCGCCGTTCCAGAAATTCCCTGGTGGATCGAACGCGCCGGGCTCCTCATTGGCGGCCTGTGGTTCGTCAACGTGGTCAACTTCATGGACGGCATCGACTGGATTACCGTGACAGAAGTCGTTTCGGTCACCGCCGCGTTGGTTCTGTTCGGCGCGATGGGCGCGCTGCCGCCCTCCGCCACGGCCGTGGCTGTGGCGCTATTTGGCGCGATGATCGGTTTTGCGCCGTTCAACAAGCCGGTGGCGCGGCTGTTTCTCGGTGACGTCGGCAGCCTGCCGGTCGGTTTATTGCTCGGTTGGCTGTTATTGCTGGTGGCGGGCGGTGGGCACTTGGTTGCCGCCCTGCTGCTGCCGCTCTACTACTTTGCAGACGCGACCATCACGCTGTTGCGTCGTCTTCTCAAAGGCGAGCCAGTCATGGAAGCGCACCGCAGCCACTTCTATCAGCGCGCGCTCGATAACGGCTTCAGTGTCTACGAAGTCGTCGCCCGCATGTTCGTCGTTAACGTCTTGCTGATCGGCCTCGCTTTGACGACCTTGCTGACGGCCAGCTTGACCCTTCACGCGGCGGCGGCCCTGGCGGGCTGCGTCCTTGTCGGGCTATTGCTGGTCCAGTTTTCGCAGCGCAAGCGTTAAGTCACCGAACCGGCGGCTCAGCCCTTCGGGATTCGCTTAATGTCCTGCTGCCGCTTCAGCATGCCGGCCACAACGCCGACGCCGAAAATGTAGAGCCAACCCTCGGTGAAATCGAAGATGAACGAATTGAAGAGCGAACCGACGAGGTTCTGCACCACCACCACAAGCCCGATCCACGCCAGCAGCCCAGGTCCTCGGAACAGCCCCAATTGAGCAAGCCACATCGCCCAGAGCACGACCGCCCCGATAATGCCGATCTGGATGGCCACGGCAAAAGTGAGATTGTGAGGGTTGGTTGAAACCTCGCCCTGCACACCACTGCGGCCGATCGCATCGGCCCGGAACATTGCCGTTATAGAGCCCGTGCCATGACCAAGCAGCGGAGCGCTGGAGATGAAATGCAGCGACTTGGTCCAAAACACGATGCGCTCACCGGTTGACGTGCTGATATCCCTGGTCTCGAAGGCCTCGGTTTGGGTATAGAGGCTCGCGACCCGGCCGCGCAGATAGGGCGATGCTGTCCACACCACCGCGACAACGGCGATGCCGGCCGCGCCAGCCGCGAGCAAGCCCTTCCAGCCGAACCGACGAAATCCATAGACAAGCATCAAAGCCGGCAAGATGACCAACGTCGTCCGGCTGGTGACGACGAAAAAAATGTCGGCCAGAAATGCCAACAACAGCAGCAACAGCCCCAACGCCGTTTTCCACCGCCGCACGCGCGCGCGGGCGATTGCAATGTCGAACAATACGGCCGCGCAGATGGCGAACTCGGCGCTCTGCACGATGTAATTCTTCACCGCAACGCCGTCATTGTGCGAACCCCAGGAAAGTCCCGGCCAGATCTTGACCGCCACAGAGGCGATCAGCAGCGCCACGCAGGCGAGCAGGAACCCGAAGAGGACACGATCGCCCTTGTCCGAGCGCCGGAACTGCACCATCAGCAGCGGAAGCACCAACAGCTTGACGAAGCCATCGAGCCCGCCGAGCCGGGCCGCGAACGGCACCTGCGCCCAGGCCATGCCGAGCGCGCCGAGCAGGAACAGCAGCACCGGCAAACCGCCGGCGGCCGTCAACACCTCGCGACGCATGTCCGGCCAGCTCAGGGTCGGAATTAAAACGAGCAACCAGATCACGATGAGAATGCTCGTGGCCGAAGTCGACCACGGCAGCGATACGGCGACGGCGACGGCCAGCCAGTCCGCGGCGTCAGCGAGCCGTTCCCGGTCGAAAGCCCTAACGAGTGCGCTTTCGGCCATCGCTCAGACTGCCGCCATGACCGTCGAAACGCCGGCCTTGATTTGGGATACGCCGCGTCGCGCCTTGATGCGGTCGCTGGTCAGCATTTCCGCGAGCTTGCGTTCGTTGGCGGGCAATGCGCTCCTATCCGCCTCCGCATGCCACAGGTGTAACACGCCGGTCGCGAACACTCCGTCCTTCCGGAGCACGCCTGCATGCAGCAAGCGCACGATGATGTCGGAATCCTCCTTGCCCCAGCCGCTATAGTCGGCGTCGAAGCCGTCGACGCGATCGAGGTCGGATCGCCATACCGCGAGATTGCACGAGCGCGCGCCGCGCCAGGCCCGCTGCCGCAGCCGGCGTAACTGCCCGAGCGGCAAACGCAGCAGGGCGGACAGCCGGTTGACCCCACCGCGCAAGCGCTCGGCGAGCCAGCGGTGCATGCCCCAGGACTCAAGGGTGAGGTTATCCCGCAGTGCGCGCGCAGTGAGCGCCGGCGACAACAGCACCCGGTTGCCGGTGACGAACCGGCTCGGCTCGGCCAAAAGGCGATGCACCGCAATAAAGTCCGGCCGCGCGATGCAGTCGCCGTCGAGGAAGATGCAGTAATCGCCGCGCGCGGCCACGATGGCGCGATTGCGAATTTCGGCGGCGCGGAAGCCGCGATCTTCGTGCCAGACATGTGTCAGCGGATGGCCGAGCTTGGTTTTCCAGGCTTCCACCAGTTCGCCGGTGGCGGGGCCGGAACCGTCGTCCGCGACCACCACCTCGAAGTCAGGATCGGTCTGGCGCGACAGGCTGCGCAACACCGCCGCCAGCGCATCCTCGCGGCGGTAGGTCGTCACGATAACGGAAATCAAACCGGCCACGGGCGGACCTCAAGGCAGCCAAAATCCACAGTCATGCGTTAGCATTAGCCGATGTCGCCAGCGCCGACAAACGCCCCAAGGCCGTGCTCGGACTTCGCACATGGCACGCGTTGCGCTACAAGGACGCTCGGTCCAGCACGTTGAAAAAAGCGACGCAAAAAAGTAATCGACCGGTGCAGCGCGGACAATGTCTCGTCCATCGTCAGCTTGACGACGTCGGTGGCAAGCTGTTCGCCCGCGGCGGTCTCACGGCGATGATCGGCTGGCGCGGTGTTATTGGCCCAGACGCGACTTTCAATTCCGGGCCAGATTAGCTAGACCAATCAACCTGTTGTAGTCTCCCGCCCGGCTGATGAATCTGGGCAGATACGCTACTATGATGCCGAGCTGAGCCTGGAAATGCCTCATATGAGCCGACCGCAGATCCTGACGCCGCGCCAGATATTGATCATGTTGCACGACGTCGTCGCCACCGCGGCCGCGATCGTCCTCACCTTCGTCATGCGCTTCGAGGAGCCGCAGCTTTCGGCCAAGCTCCCGGCTCTTCCCTATCTGCCGCTTTTTGTCGCCTATGCGGCGGCCGTCTATTTCATCTTCGGCATGCACCGAAACAAGTGGCGGTTCACGTCGCTGCCGGACCTCTACAACATCTTCCGCGTCAGCACGGTCTTGGCCGGTACGCTACTTGCCGTCGATTACGTCCTGGTTGCGCCGAACGTGTACGGCCAGTTCTTCTTCGGCAAAATCACCATTCTGCTCTATTGGTTCCTGCAGATATTCTTTCTGGGGGGCTCCCGGGTCGCCTACCGTTATTTCCACTACACGCGCATGATTCAACGCGCGCGGATTGCGGACGCCACCCCGACCCTCGTTCTCGGCCGCGCCGCCGATGTCGAAGTCCTGCTGCGCGCCGTCGAAAGCGGCGCGGTCAAGAACATCTGGACGGTCGGCGTGTTGTCGCCGTCACGCGCCGATCGCGGGCAATCGATCCGCGGCGTCCCGGTGCTCGGCGATGTCGATGACGTGGAAACCGTTGTCAGCGACCTCGCCGGTCGCGGCACGCGGGTCGCTCGCCTGGTGATGACGCCCTCGGCGCTCTCGCCGGAAGCGCGCCCGGAATCGATCCTCGTGCGCGCCCGCAAGCTTGGCCTGACGGTGAACCAATTGCCTTCGCTCGACTCCCCGGGTCCGGCCATGCAACTGGCGCCGGTCGCCGTGGAAGACCTGCTGCTGCGCCCGAGTGTCACCATTGACTATGGACGGCTGGAAAGCTTCGTCAGCGGGAAGTCGGTGGTGGTGACCGGCGGCGGCGGCTCGATCGGCTCGGAAATCTGCGACCGGCTGGTTACTTTCGGCGCCGCTCGCCTTCTGGTCATCGAAAATTCGGAACCGGCGCTGCACGCGGTCCTGGAAGCGCTGAGCGCCAAGCAGTCAAAGGCCGATATCGCCGGGCGCATCGCTGACGTGCGCGACCGCAGTCGCGTCATGAACTTGATCAGACAGTTCAAGCCCGACTTCGTGTTCCATGCCGCCGCGCTTAAACACGTGCCCCTGCTTGAGCGGGATTGGGATGAAGCGATCAAAACCAACGTCTTCGGTTCGATGAATGTCGCCGACGCGGCGGCGGCCGCCGGCGCCGCCGCCATGGTGATGATCTCCACCGATAAGGCGATCGAACCCGTCTCCATGCTGGGCGCCACCAAACGGCTGGCGGAAATGTATTGCCAGGCCCTCGACAGCGAATTCGCCGGCCGCGCGGACAGTGGGAACGCCATGCGCCTGATTTCGGTGCGCTTCGGCAACGTGCTGGCCTCCAACGGCTCGGTCGTGCCCAAGTTCAAGGCGCAAATTGAAGCGGGCGGCCCGGTCACGGTTACGCATCCCGATATGGTTCGCTACTTCATGACCATCCGCGAGGCCTGCGACCTGGTCGTTACGGCGGCCAGTCACGCGCTCAGTTCAAAGCACCGCGACGCGTCGGTCTATGTGCTCAACATGGGCCAGCCGGTCAAAATCGTCGATCTCGCCGAACGCATCATCCGGCTCAGCGGGCTCGAGCCCGGCCGCGACATCGAGATCACTTATACCGGCATGCGCCCTGGCGAGCGGCTGCACGAAATCCTATTCGCGCGCGAGGAAGAAAGTTCGGAAATCGGCATTCCCGGCATTGTCGCCGCGCGGCCGGTGGAACCCTCGCTGCCGGCGATCCGCGCTTGGCTTGCGCGGCTCGAGCAAGGTCTGGCGCACGGCGAGCGTTCCGCCATCTACAGCGTTCTGCGCGATGCGGTCCCGGAGTTTCGGGGCGCGGCGGCCTGAAGCCGCACGAAGACGTCGACTTGCGCCGCTCAATCGCATCACTGGGTTTTTAGGCTACACGATCGGACAATCGGAGATCGAACGCCGGCTTCGTCGAGCATCAATTCCCGCGACGTCCGGCCAGCCACGCCTTCATGTATTTGTAGTAGGTGCCTTCCGCATTGGCGACCGCCAGCAGGAAGCCTTCGCGGCCGTCGAGGAAGCCGACCCGCAACACATAGGTGCGCAAGAACATCCACAAACCGTGGCCGATGCCGCTGAAGAATGAGACGCGCTTGCCGCGAGCGATCAGCATGTCGGCGGCGAGCGTTGAATAGTGGTCCATACGCCGCAGCGCCTGCTCGATTCGCAGCACGGGATGGTGGTCGAGCGGCGCTTTGAGGCGCACCACGGGCCCATCGCAGACCGGGTGCGGATGCACCAGATCCTCGGTCCAGCGCGCGCGGCCGCGCCGCCACAGCCGCAACACATAGTCTGGGAACCAGCCACAATGACGCATCTCGCGGCCGCAGAAGGTGGAGAGTCGTGGCATTTCGTAGCCGTCGGCCGCGCCCTCGCGCATCGCCTGCTGTAATTCGGCTGCGAGCGCCGGGCCCACTCGCTCGTCGGCGTCAATAGAGAACACCCACTCACCCTCGGCCAGCGACAGAGCGTAATTGAACTGGCGGCCGAAGCCCTCGAAGGCATGGTACTCGACACGGGCGCCCTTGCCTCGCGCAATCGCCACCGTGTCATCCGTGCTGCCGCTATCGACCACGATGCGCTCGTCGGCGAAAGCGACGCTGTCGAGGCACGCGCCGATATTGGCGGCCTCGTCCTGTGCGATGATGATGACGCTCAGCCTCGGCATGCCATCCCCTTGCCATCCCCTTGCGCCGGACCTTCCCGGCTCTTCCGACTAAGCCAGTCTAGCCTGCACGGCCCATGCGGTCGCGCATCGCGCGACGGTCCTTGTATGGCTGGCGCAAGCGGCGCGAAAAGTTACGCAGCATACGCCAAGGCAAGGCCAGATAATATTTGCGCAACACCTCCCACCGGTCGCGCCAGCCGAACCCCGGGTCAGTTTCGTTCGGCACATACCAGCCATTGGTGTCGGTGCGCCGCACCAGGCGGTAGTGCGCACGCCGCATGAAACGGTGCTTGGCGAGATCGGACACGTGGTCTTCGAGCAAGATGAGACGCGGGCGCCAGCGCGCAAAGCCGAAACCGCTGAGCGCTTCGATCTCGTGTCCTTCCACATCGACAGACAAGAATTGCAGCGGCGTAGGCGCACCAGATTCGATCAGGAGATCGTCAAGCGTGCGCACGGGCACTTTAATGATGGCGTCAGGAATGGCGCCCGGCGCCATGCGGTCGCGGTCGAGCGCCGACATTGGCCCGGCGACGTGCAGAGAGAGGGATCGGCCGGCATTGCTCGGCGAGGAACAGGCCACCGCGAAAACCTGCGCCTTGCGGGTTTCGCGCAACCGCGCGGCAAGTTGGGGCTGCGGTTCGACCAGGATGCCGCGCCAGCCGAGTTGTTCAAGATGCCAAGTTTGCGAGCCCTGCCTCGGGTCATTGGCGCCAACTTCGACGAAAAAGCCTTTGGCGTCGGCGAAAAACTCTCGCACCAAGAGCTTTTCCCGTTCAGCAGCGGTAAGTTTTTCAGTCATGGTCGATCAGGACGCTTGGCGTCACCCCACCTTGGGCGCGCGCGTGCGCTTGACCATGTCGCTGGTCGAATGGCCCGGCACCAGATCGACCAGAATGACTTGTCCACCCCAGCTTTCGACCATGTCGCCGCCGACCACCTGCTCACGGCTATAGTCGCCGCCCTTGACCAGTACGGTCGGCTCTATACGGGCGATGAGATCGAGCGGCGTATCCTGGTCGAACACGACGACGAGATCGACCGCCTCGAGCGCGGCCAGCACCTCCGCACGCGCCTCGACCGGCTGCACCGGGCGGCCCGCCCCTTTCAGACGGGCGACGGAGGCGTCGCCGTTGAGGCCCAGCACCAGCCGGTCGCAAGCCGCGCGGGCGGCAGCCAGCAAGCGCACGTGGCCGGGATGCAGAAGATCGAAGCAGCCGTTGGTGAAGCCGATACGCAAGCCTTGCCGCCGCCATTCGGCGAGGTGCTCGTCGAGTTGCGCCCAATCGAACACGATCTTTTCTTCCGGCGCGAGCGTTGAGGCCGGCAGAATGCGCGAGCGCAACTCAGCCACCGTCAGGGTGGCGGTGCCGCGTTTCCCGACAACGACCGCCGCGGCGGCGTTGGCGGCGCGCATGGCGGATTCGAAATCGGCGTCAATCGCCAGCATGGCGGCGAGCACAGCGACCACGGTATCGCCGGCGCCGGAGACGTCGCGCACGCGCACCGGATAGGCGGGCACATGCACGGGTCCCTCTTCGGCAACGAGCGTCATGCCGTCCTCGCTGCGGGTCACCAACACGGCGCGCGCGCCGAGACTCTTTCCAAGTTCGGCCGCGGCGGCGGCGATCTCGTCGTCAGTGCGGGCGTCGCTATGGGTGGCGTCGGCGAGTTCCTGCCGGTTGGGCGTAATCAGCGTGGCGCCGCGATAGATGCCGTAGTCGCGGCCCTTCGGGTCGACCACGACCGGCTTACCGAATTCGTTGGCGGCATCGATGACGGCGCGGACGACGCGCGGCGTCAGCGCGCCCTTGGCGTAGTCCGACAACACCATCGCACCGGCGTTCGGCAAGGCGTCGACAACGAAGCCGATCAGCGCATCCTCGCTGTCGTGGTCGATCGGCGCCGCCATCTCCCAGTCGGCGCGCAACAGGTGCGTCGAGAAATGTTCGGAGACGAAGCGGACCTTGCGCGTGGTCTGTCGCGCGGGATCGACCACCAGCCGCGCTTCGATCAAGGGATAGCCGTCGAGCGCCTCCGTGAGCGAGCGGCCAGCGTCGTCTTCTCCAACCACGCCGATAAAGACACAACGCGCGCCGAGCGACACCAGGTTCCGCGCCACGTTGCCGGCGCCGCCGATCATCGATTCGCTGCGCTTGACCGCCAGCACCGGCGTCGGAGCTTCCGGCGAGATGCGCGATACCTCGCCGTAGACGAATTCGTCGAGCATCAGATCGCCGATGCAGAGCACGGTCTGTCCGGCAATGCCGGCGAGATGCTTATCGAAATCGAACATCTGACTTATTCCTGGCGCATGGCCTTATCCGAAAATCGGTTCTCACTTCTCGGAATCATGCGCTAACGGTAACGGTCGTCCTTATCGAGATAGTCGGTCACATATTTCGCGACTGCGGTCTCGATCGGGGTGAAGCCGGCATCACAGCCAGCGCGGCGCAAGTTCTCGACGCTGCCTTGCGTGAAATACTGATATTGGCCACGGATCGCTTCCGGCATATCGATATATTCGATGTTCGGCGCGCGGCGCATGGCCTTGAACATGGCGCCGATCATGTCGCGGAAGCTTTCCGCCTTGCCGGTGCCAACGTTGAAGATGCCATCTGCCGAAGTCGTATCGAGAAACCAGCGCAGAATTGCGACGGCATCGTCAACGTAGATGAAGTCGCGCCGCTGGTCGCCGTCGGCGATGCCTTCCTTGTGCGATTTGAAGAGCCGCACCGGCTTGCCGGCCTTGGCGGTGGCAAACACCTTGGACAGGACGCTCGCCATCGCACCCTTATGGTATTCGTTCGGCCCATAGACGTTGAAGAACTTCAAGCCCACCCACTGTGGCGGCAGCTTCTCCTTTTTCACGTAACGGTCGACCACGAGCCGATCGAACAGGTGCTTGCTCCAGCCATAGAGGTTCATTGGCCTGAGTTTGGCAAGCGCCTCCGGCGACCAGTCGTCGACGAAGCCGTCGGTACCGTCGCCGTAGGTGGCCGCCGAGGAGGCGTAGATGAAAGGCGTGTCGGTCTCGGTGCACCAGTCGAGCAGCCGAAGCGAAAGTCTGAAGTTGCTCTCCATCACCACGTCGCCGTCCGTGGCGGTTGTGTCGGAGATGGCGCCCATATGGATGACGGCGTCGAGCCTGCGACCCGAGAGCCAGGCGGTCAGGTCGGCGGGGGGCACGAAATCGGCGATCCGATGCTTGGCGAGGTTGTGCCACTTGTCGCCGGCGCCGAGGACGTCGTTCACGGCGATATCGGCGCCGCCGGCCTTGTCCAGGCTGGCGACCACGTTCGACCCGATGAACCCGGCCCCGCCGGTGACCAAAATCATCCCTGCCCCTTTACCGCAACAGGACTGCCCAAAGGCCATCCTTTGCCCCACTCCCGCCACCGGCGCAATGTTGCGGCGCAACGGCCCGCAATTGGGTCAGGAGAGGGTAAAAATTGCGGCTGGACAGGCAGGAACCCTCGGGCTAACGGCTGCCCTGCCTGGCCAAAATCCGTGAAATTGGGGTGAACGGCGCCGAACCGATGAACCAGGATTCCTTGCGAGCGCCCCAGCCGGTCCTGATTGTACCCTATGTCTGGATCGGCGACTTCGTCCGCTGCCACTCGGTGGTAAAACTATTGCAAGACCAGGATCCCGCCCGCCCGGTGGACATGGTCAGCAGCAGCCTGTGCGCACCGCTCGCCGACTACATGCCGGGCGTGCGCCGAGTGATCGTCGCCGATCTTCCGCGGCGCCGGCTCGGGGTTGCCTTGCAATGGGAACTGGTCCGTAAGCTGCGCGCGGCCCGTTACGGCCACGCGCTCATCATGTCGCGCAAATGGAAGGCGGCGCTCGCGCCCTTTCTGGCCGGCATACCGGTGCGCACCGGCTTCTTCGGCGAGGCCCGGCTGGGGCTCATCAACGATCTGCGACCGGGCGAGCGCGAACTGCCCCGCATGATTGACCAGATGGGCGCCCTGGCGCTGCCCAAGGGCGCCGGGTTGCCCGCGGAGTGGCCCCTGCCCGAACTCAAGGTGCCGGCCGAAGAACTGGCCGCCTGGCGCGCACGGCAAGACTTGGCCGGTGAGAGCCGGCCAATCGTGACCCTCTCGCCTGGCGCAGTGGGCGACGGTAAGGCTTGGCCGCCCGGGCACTATGCCGCGCTGGCACGCGCGCTGGCCGAGGACGGCGTCGCGGTCTGGGTACTGGGCGGGCCGAATGAAGGTCCAATTGCGCGCGAGATTGCGGCCGCCGGCCCCCAAATGCGCGATCATGTCCGTGACCTCACAAGCAACGACCTGCGCAACGCCATCCTGGCGCTGGCCGCGGCCGATGCCTCAGTCACCAATGATTCGGGCCTGATGCACGTCTCGGCCGCGATCGGGACTCCCACCGTAGCGATATTCGGGCCCACCAGCCCCTGGCACTGGAAGCCGCTCAACCCCATCGCCGCCATCCTGGAGCCGCCCGGCGACGAAGCCGCCCGCGATCGCGCGCGACTCGTGGGCAATGACGCGGTCCGTCACCGCAAGACCGGCGACGTGGCCGTGGAAACCGTGCTTAAAGCCGTGCGCGACGTCCTCGCGCAGCGCAAACAAGGCACATAGCGGCGCCCATGCCGTTACCCGGTTCCCGTCCCGGCAAACCTGACTAGGGTTGGCGTTTCGTGCTATCAAAGAACCCGATCTTGAAGGACCGCTGCGAACCCATGGCCATCCCTCAGCCCGCCGGCGAAGCCGGTGAAGGCACGCCAAATGCGATCAATTCCGCCTTGCGCACGCTCGAAGCGGAAGCGAGCGGTATCGACGCGCTCTCGACAGCGCTGCGTGACGGACTGCGCGCGACCTTCGTTGCCACCGTCGAACTGATCCGCGCCGCGCAAGGCCGCGTGATCGTCACCGGCATGGGCAAGTCCGGCCACGTGGCGCGCAAGATGGCCTCCACGTTTGCCTCCACCGGCACCCCTGCCCTTTACGTGCACCCGGGCGAGGCCAGCCATGGCGATCTCGGCATGATCGCCAACAATGATGTCATCATCGCGCTGTCGTGGTCCGGCGAAACGGTCGAGCTGAAGAACATCACGGACTATTCGCGCCGCTTCCAGATCGGGTTGATCGCAATGACCGCCAACCCGGATTCGACGCTGGCCAAGACCGCCGACGTAGTGCTGGCGCTGCCGCAAGCGCGCGAGGCCTGCCCGCATAATCTTGCGCCGACCACATCTTCGATCATGCAGCTTGCGCTCGGCGACGCGCTTGCGATCGCGCTGCTCGAAAGCCGCGGTTTCACCGCCGTCGATTTCGGCCTGCTGCATCCCGGCGGCAAGCTCGGCGCGCAGCTCAAGCTGGTGCGCGACGTCATGCATACCGGCAACGCCATGCCGCTTGCGCCGCTCGGCACCCGCATGTCCGACGCCATCATCGAAATGACGACCAAGGGCTTCGGCTGCGTCGGCATTGTCGATACGCGCGGACATCTGCTCGGCATCATCACCGACGGCGACCTACGCCGCCACATGCGCCCCGACCTGCTCGATGCCGTCGTCGACGCGGTGATGACGCGCGGGCCTAAGACCGTGCGGCCCGATCAGCTCATCAGCGAGACGCTGGAACTTCTCAATACGCGCAAGGTGACCGCGCTGTTCGCCATCGAAAGCGGCAAGCCGGTCGGCATCGTGCACTTCCACGATCTCTTGCGCGCCGGCGCGGCCTAGGTTTAGCTCTTTGTCGCATTTCCGGACGGCGAACCGGTTCCCACTTCGCCTGGAAACGCTCCAATCAGCGCGTCAATCCCGCCGCCGCGTCGATCACCTGCGCCGCCGGAGGGGCCGCGCCGTGCGTGCCGAGCACGTTGATCGGGCCGTTGCCCACCGGACCGGTCAGGCCGGGTTCGCTGCCGGCGAAGATCGCCACGAGCGGCACGCCAAGCGCGGCGGCGAGATGCAGCAGCCCGGTATCGACCCCGACCACCAGTTCGGCGCCGGCGATCAGGCGAGCCACAGCGTCCAACGGGCGGCGCTCCGGCACCCGCGCCTGCGGCAAGGCCGCGGCGATCTCTTCGCTGCGCGCACGTTCGGTATCGGTGCCCCAAGGCAAGACTGGGGTCAGCCCGCGCGCCACCAGCGCAGAGCCGAGCGTGATCCAGTGTGCCGTGGGCCATTCCTTTTCGGGCCGCGCGGTCGCATGCAGCAGCACCGCATAGCGTTCGCTTGGCGCGGCGAAACGGGCTCGCTCGAGGCCGAAATCCGGCGCGCCCTGCGGCATATAGCCGAGCGCAAGACCGGTCAGCATGCGATTGCGATCAACCGCGTGCAGCGCGCGGCTGACGCTGTGGCGGATGTCATAGAAAGCCGAGGCGAGCGGCTCACGGATGCTGGCGCCGTCGTAGCCATGCCGCCGGCCGCGCGCCATGCGCGCCATGACGGCGGTTCGCACCAGACCTTGCGTATCGATAATCTCGTCGTATCGATGAGCACGGACGGCGCGCAGACCGGCACCGATCTCGCCGAGCGTCGCCGGCGTGTAAAGCGATCGACGCCAGCGCCGCCACGCGACCGGAATGACCTCTGCGACCGCCGGGTGCAGCCGCACCAGCGGCGCATAGGCCTCTTCCACCAGCCAGGCAAAACGCGCGTCGGGCCGGCGTGCATGCGCCTCGGTCAGCGCCGGCATGTGATGGATCACATCGCCGAGCGAAGAGGTCTTGATGAACAGAATGTCGACCATTTTCGCGGTGCCGCGGCCCATACACGCCTTGTTAATCATGCCGCCAGAAGCACGGTGGCGTCTTCGCTTGCGATAATCGCCCATTCACAGCGCCGACGTAGAGGGATATGCACAGCGGTGGAGGGCACATGACGATCCTGGTGACTGGCGGGGCCGGCTATATCGGCAGCCATATGGTGCACGCGCTGGTGGACATCGGCGAAGACGTCGTCGTGCTCGACAATCTATCCACAGGTTTTCGCTTCCTGATCCCGGCGACCGTACCGATCGTGGTCGGCAGCACGGGCGACCGCGACCTGGTCGCCAAGCTTATCGAGACCCACCGCGTTACCGCCATCGTGCATTTTGCCGCCTCCATCGTGGTGCCGGATTCGGTCGCCGATCCGCTCGGCTATTACCACAACAACACCATGAACACCTGCCTGCTGCTGCAGGCGGCGGTCGCGGCCGGCGTGCGGCATTTCATCTTTTCCTCCACCGCCGCGGTCTATGGCAACCCCGAGCGTTCGCCGGTGCGCGAGGATGCCGTGACTCGTCCGATCTCGCCTTATGGCAGCTCGAAGCTGATGTCGGAAATCATGCTGCACGACACCGCGCGCGCGCACGATCTGCGCTTCGTGGTGCTGCGCTATTTCAATGTGGCCGGCGCCGATCCACAGCAGCGCACCGGCCAGTCCACCGCCGGCGCCACCCATCTCATCAAGGTCGCCTGCGAGACGGCGCTCGGCCGCCGGCCCAAGATCGAGGTCTACGGCACGGACTACCCAACTCAGGACGGCACCTGCATCCGCGACTACATCCACGTCAGCGATTTGGTGCGCGCGCATTCGGCGGCGCTTACGTATCTACGCCGCGGCCGCGCCAGCGCCACCTTCAATTGCGGCTACGGCCATGGCGCTTCGGTGCTGGACGTGCTGGCCGCGGTCAAGCGCGTCAGCGGCCGCGACTTCCCGGTCGAGGTGACCGACCGCCGTTCGGGCGATCCCGCCGCCCTGGTGGCCGACGTTGGGCGGATTCGCCGGACGCTGGACTGGCAGCCGCAATTCGACGACCTCGACACCATTGTCGGACATGCCCTCGCCTGGGAGCGCCGGCTCATGAGCAGCAGCCGCGGCGCCGCCGGCTGACGCAATGTAACCTCTTCCGGAAAGGGCGGTTTTTCGCCGCCTTTCCAACTTGAAAATTCCCTCCGATACGGGCAAGGAAGCGCTTAATCAGCCGGCAGGCGGCGGAACCCGCCCGGAAACGCCGGCCTTTCTGCCATTTTCGAGGGTGAATGAACGACCCCTTACATTCGGCGTCCGACGACCCGCGCTACAGCGCGGTGGCGCTGGTGCGCCGCCTGTTCCTGGAACAGGGCTTGGTACACTGGAAGAAATACGTCATCGCCTTCGCGCTGATGGGGCTCGCGGCCGGCTGCACGGCGTTCAGCGCCTACCTGATTGGCGACGTCATCAATGAGGCCTACATCAATCACAACCTGCCCGGCATCATCATGCTGGGCGCGGTCACCGTGGTGCTGTTCACCACCAAAGGCGTCGCGACCTACGGCCAGAGCGTGATGATGTCGCGCATCGGCAACCGTATCATCGCCGACAACCAGCGCGCTGTATTCGCCAAGCTGCTCAACGAGGGTCTCGCCTTCTTCTCGGAACGGCATTCGACCGAATTCATCATGCGGCTGTCTGCCGGCGCCGCCGCCGCGACGCAAGTGATCAACCTGATGATCACCTCGGTCGGGCGCGATTTCTTCTCGCTGGTCGGGCTGGTCGCCGTGATGGTGATCCAGGACCCGCTGATGTCGTTCTTCAGCTTCGTGGTCGCGCCGCCGGCGTTTCTCGTCCTGCGCAAGTTGATCCGCCGCATCTACGCCATTGGGCGCAGCCAGTACCACGGCAACGAACGCATCATAGAAACCCTGCAGGAAACGCTGCAGGGCATCCGCATCGTCAAGGCCTTCACGCTCGAAGACGCGATGCGCGAGCGCTTCGACCGTCACGTCGCCACCGTCGAGTACGAAGCTAACAAGATGGCGCGCGTCTCCAACCGCGCCAGCCCTTTAATGGAAACACTGGGTGGCGTCGCCATCGCGATCGCCATCACCTATGGCGGCTACCGCGTCATCGACAACGGCGCGACGCCCGGCCAGTTCTTTTCGTTCATCACTGCCTTCCTGCTCGCCTACGAGCCGGCGAAACGCCTGGCGCGCCTCAACCTCCAACTCAACACCGCCCTGGTCGGCGTGCGCGTCCTGTTCGAGGTGCTCGACAGCCCGCCGAGCGAGCCGAGCGACGCCGGCATGCCGGAGCTGCAGATCAAGAACCCGCGGCTCGAATTCGACGACGTGAGTTTCAGCTATCGCGGCGACGAGTCCGTGCTGCGCGGCATGTCGTTCGTGGCCGAGCCCGGCAAGTTGACCGCCCTGGTCGGCCCGTCCGGCGGCGGCAAGTCGACGGTATTCAACCTGATCATGCATTTCTACGAGCGGGAAAGCGGCAAGATCGTCATCGACGAGCAGGACATCGGCCAGGTGTCGCGCCACTCGCTGCGCCAGCACGTCGCCTATGTCGGGCAGGACGTGTTTCTGTTCCGCGGCACCATTCGTGAAAACATCGCCTTCGGCAAACCCGGCGCCAGTGAGGACGAGATCGTGGCCGCCGCCAAGGCGGCCTACGCGCACGACTTCATCATGTCGTTCCCGCGCGGCTACGATGCGCCGGTGGGCGAACACGGCCTGCAGCTCTCCGGTGGCCAGCGTCAGCGCATCGCCATTGCGCGCGCGCTGATCAAGAACGCGCCGATCATCCTGCTGGACGAAGCTACCGCCGCGCTCGAACTCGGAATCGGAACTGCAGGTGCGCGAAGCCATGGAGCATCTGTTCCAGGGCCGCACCACGATCGCCATCGCGCACCGGCTGCACACGGTCTCACACGCCGACCGCATCTACGTGGTCGAGAGCGGCCGCGTGACCGAATCCGGCAAGCACGACGAACTGCTGCGCCGGAACGGCCGCTATGCCTCGTTCTACCGCCTCCAGCTCAAGGAGCAGGAATCACAGGCGCCGGAGGCCGTGGTCGCGGCGTCTTAAGGGTTGGGAGTCGGGCCGTTGACGGCGGCGCGCCCCACCTGATACCCCCATGGCCGCCTTTCCCGGGCGCGGTCCCGCGTTTCGGGTTTTCCCGGAAACACAACCAAATCATACGGCAATCGATCATGGCCTCTGACAGTCACTACGTTATTCCGCCGCCGCCGCAAGCCAGCATCGCGGTCGCCGGCACCGACAAGGTTTTTCCGGTTCGCCGCGTCTGGTGCGTCGGCCGCAACTACGTCGAGCACATCCGCGAGATGGGCCAGGACGAACGGCTACCACCGTTCTATTTCGCCAAGCCCGCCGACGCGGTCGTGCCGGACGGGGGCACGGTGCCCTACCCCTCGCTGACCAAGGACATGCATCACGAGGTCGAACTGGTGGTCGTGCTCAAGAGCGGTGGCCGCAACATCCCGGTCGCCAAGGCTAACGACTGCATCTACGGCTATTGCGTCGGCATCGATCTCACCCGTCGCGACCTGCAGATCGCCTCGCGCGACCTGAAGCGGCCGTGGGAGATCGGCAAGGCCTTCGACCATTCGGCGCCCTGCGGCGCGATCAAGCCGGCGAGCGAGATCGGCTATCCGGCCAAGGGCAAGATCACCCTCAAGTGCAACGGCCAGCTTCGGCAGGATGGCGACCTCAATCAGCTCATCTGGAACGTGCCGGAAATCATCTCCAACCTGTCGGAAATGGTGGAACTGGTCGCCGGCGACATCATCATGACCGGCACCCCGGCCGGCGTGGCGGCGACGGTCGCGGGCGACAAGCTGGAATGCGCGGTCGAGGGCGTCGGCACCCTCACCGTGACCATCGGGCCTCCGCTGAAATAGCGCTCAGCTCTTGCCGAAATGGCCGCCGGCGGATGGAACCGCCGGCGGCCATTTTTCGTTAACGACTTGCTAATGGGATGACTGCAAACTGCGGTTGCCGGGCCTCGAAACACGCGATTTTCGCAAGAAATCGCACGGGACCAAAACCGATGGGCCAAGTTTTACCGTTCGAGCGTTCAACGCTTTCCCCGGCCATGGATCCGGAGCGGATGGCCGCCTGGATCATGCAATTTTCCCCCGCGACCGACGCCGAGGCGCTCAAGCTTTTGCGCGCCAGCTTCCCGGACCGCCCGCTCAGCCTCAGGGTGGCGGCGCTCGATTTTCTGACGCGGCGGGGAAATCGCCGCCCTAGTGCGGCGGACTTGAAGTCTGTTACATCACTTGCCGCGAGTCCGTAGACGGACTTCAAATCCAAAGCCGTATCAGTATCGTAAAGTTGCTAGTGTCCTCTCGAATCCGAAGTTCGTACAGAACAAGCCGAATGAATTGACGAACTTCGGATTCGGGACACTCGCCTACAGCCCGAGATAAGCCTGGCGGACGCGGTCGTCGCCGAGCAGGGCTTCGCCTGAACCGGCGAGCGTGATGCGGCCGTTTTCCAGCACATAGGCGTGGCTTGCGAGCTTGAGCGAGACCGCCACGTTCTGCTCCACCAGCACGCAGGTCAGTCCCTCGCGGTTGAGGTCACGCACCGTCTTCAACACATTCTGCACGATCGCCGGCGCCAGACCCAGCGACGGCTCATCGAACATCACGAGTTCAGGTGCGCCCATCAGGCAGCGACCAATGGCAAGCATCTGCTGCTCGCCGCCCGACAGCGTGCCCGCTGATTGGTTGCGCCGCTCGGCCAGCACCGGGAACATGGCGTAGACTTTCTCGAGATTCTGCGCGCGGGTCGCACGGGCGCGGGGCACCATCGCGCCCATGTCCAGGTTCTCGGCCACCGACAGCGCCGGAAAGACCTGCCGGCCCTCGGCGACCTGGCCGATACCGAGATCGCAAACCTTGTAGCTCGGCCAGCCGGCGATGTCCTCCCCGCAATAAACGATGCGACCGCGCGCGGGCCTGTGCATGCCTGCGATGGTACGGATCAGCGAGGTCTTGCCGGCGCCATTGGCGCCGACGATGGCTACGATCGCGCCCTGCTCGATTTCGAGCGTCACGCCGTCGAGCGCCTGGGCGTCGCCGTGGAAGACGTCGAGGTTCTCCACCGTCAACATTAGACTCGATCCTTGCGCATGATCTTGTCCGAAAACCGGTTCCCACTTTTCGGGATCATGCGACATCCTCCGCGCCCAGATAGGAGTGGATCACGGCGGGGTCGCGCACCACCTCCGCCGGTGCCCCTTCGGCGATCCGTGCACCATGGTGCAGCACCAGAATGCGGTCGGCGAGCGCCATCACGGCGCGCATCACATGTTCGATCAGCAGGATGGTGACGCCATGATCCTTGTTCAGCCGCCGAAAGACCTCAACCATGCGATCCGTTTCGGTGGGCCGCAGGCCCGCCATGACTTCGTCCAGCAGCAGGAGTTTCGGCTCGGTGGCGACGGCGCGCGCCACCTCCAGCCGCTTGCGATCCGGTAAAGTCAGGGACGCCGCAGGTTGATGACGCTTCTCGAAAAGATCGAGCCGATCGAGAATGAGATGGACCGATTCCTTTGCCTCGCGCGGGTTGCGCCGGCGCAGCAGCGCGCCGATGGTCACGTTGTCTTCCACACTCAGCGCCGGAAACGGCCGCACGATCTGAAAGGTGCGGCCGATTCCGCCGCGGCAGATCTGGTCGGGCGGCTGGCCATCGATGCGCTTGCCGGCGAATGTGATGCTACCGGTGTCGGGTGCGAACACACCGGCGATCATGTTGAACAGCGTCGTCTTGCCGGCGCCATTCGGGCCGATCACAGCGAAGATGCCGCCCTGCGGCACCTCGAAGCCGACCTGGTCCACCGCGAGCAGGCCGCGGAAGCGTTTGCTGACATCTTCCACTGACAGAAGCGTGCTCATTTCGGCTTTCCCATCAGTCCCAGACGCCGGCAGAGCCACGGCCACACGCCATCCGGCAGCGCCATGATCACCAGTAGCAGGCAGAAGCCGTAGAATACCTGCTTGGCGCCGGGCAGATCTACGCCGATGACCGCGAGCACACGGGTCAGTGTCTCGGCGAGCCCCGTCAACAAAAAGGCGCCGAGAATCGGACCGAACAAGGTGCCAACGCCACCGACGATCGGCGCCAGGATGATCTCGATCGACTGGCCGATATTGAACACCTGCTCGGGAAACAGGTTGTTGTAATAGAAAGCAAAGATCACGCCGGCGAACGCCGTCATGCCGGCGGAGATCACAACCGCCACCATCTTGTAGCGGAAGGTGTCGATGCCGAGGGCGCGCGCGGCTTCCTCGTCCTCTCGGATTGCAAGCCAGAAATAGCCGACACGGCTTTGCAGCAGCATGCGGCAGCCGATGAAGGCGAGCACGGTAGCGGTGAGCAGGATGTAGTAAAACATCACCGGATGCCCACGCAGCAGCCAGAGATTGTTGTGGGCATATTGCTTGACCGGCAGGAACAGCCCGGCAGATGCCCCGGTCCAGCTCAGGTGGTCAAAGCCGACGCGGGCGAACTCGCCGAAGGCGATGGTCAGGATGGCGAAGTAGACCCCGCCGACCCTAAAGCGAAACGCCAGAAAGCCGATGACGGCGCCGGCCAAACCGGCGACCGGCACCGCCACCAGGAGGCCGATCCAGGGTCCGATGCCGAAGTGCACATAGAGCGCGGCCGCGGTGTAGGCGCCGAGCCCCACATAAAGTGCATGACCGAGGGACAGTTGTCCGGCAAAGCCCATCATGATGTTCCATGCCTGCCCAACATAGGCGAAGTAGAAGATCAGGATCAGCACGGTGAGCAGATAGTCGCCAGCGTAGAGTGGTGCCGTCAGGCCTAATAGAAGTAGGACGGCGAGCAGAACAACCGTCCGGCGCGGCAGGTCGTCGAACAGATGCGCGATCATGCCGCCCTCTTGCCCATGATGCCCTGCGGGCGGAACAGCAGCACCAGCACCAAGATGCCAAAGGAGAACATGCTCTTGGCCGACGGGTTGAACAGCAGGCCGGCCATGGCTTCGGTGAGCCCGATCAGGATGCCGCCGATCAGCGCGCCCGGCATCGAGCCGAGGCCGCCGGTGATGACGATGACGAAAGCGAGCAGCGTGTAGGACGGCCCGACCGCGGGCGTGACGTCGAAGATCAAGAGCAGCATGGTGCCGGCCGCGCCGACGCAGGCCGCCCCCAGGCCGAAGGTCAGGGCATAAAGATGCTTGACGTCGAGGCCGACCACCAGCGCGCCGGTGTAGTTGTCGGCGCAGGCGCGGATGGCGGTACCGAGACGGGTGTACTGAAAAAACACGAACAGCGCGACCGCCACCACGATGGCACCGATCGCCGCGTAGAGCTTGGTGGCGTCGATGATGATCGGGCCAATCTGGAAGCTGTCAAAGGCGTAACCGACCTGCACATTCTGGGCGTCCGGCCCGAACAGGATCAAGAGCACATTGGAGATGATCAGCCCGATGCCGACCAGCAGCAGAAACTGACCGTGCTCGGGCCGGGTGATGAAGGGATTGATCAGGCCCTTCTGCAGCACATAGCCGAATCCGAACATCACCGCCGCGATCGGCACCAGCATTATCAGCGGGTCGAGGTGAAAGGCCGAGAACAGCGCGATCGCGATGTACATGGCGATGGTCATCATCTCGCCGTGGGCGAAATTGACCACGCGCACCACGCCGAAGATCACCGACAGACCGAGCGCCATCAGGCCGTAGACGAGGCCGGTCAGGATGCCGCCGATGGCGACGTTGAAATAGATTTCGGCGGGCAAGAGATCGATCCCAGTAACGCGAAGCTCCGGCCGTTGGTCACGGCCGGAGCATTGACGCGACGCGCAGCATCAGCCGCGCTTGTCGTAGGGTTTCAGCGGCCATTCGACCTTGGCGTTCGCGGCCGCCTTCGGCGCCACCGTCACCGTCTTGCCGCCGCGGTTCTGGATCCCGCTGTCCTTCAGCTTGTCGTTCTGGCCTTTGGCGTTGAACATGATGCCGGCGCCGGGGCTGACATTGTTGGTGATGTGGGTCTTGCGGATTGCCTCGGCCAATGCCTTCGGATCGGCGGAGCCGGCGCGTTTGTATGCGTCGGCCGCCGTCAACAGCGCCTCGAAGGTGTAGACTTGGTTGGTGTTGAGGTTGAGGCCCGGATATTTCTTGGCCATCGCCGCTTCCAGCGTCTTGGCCAGCGCCTTGTTGGGGTCGTACCAGGGCACGAAGCTAAGCGGTCCGTCGGACAGCTTACCGAGCGTCTTGAGGTACTGATCCTCATACCAGCCCGGACCCATGCTGAGGATCGCCGTCGGCGACCAGCGCTGCTTGACCATTTCGCGGGTCAGCAGGATGGAGTCGTTGAGGCGGCTGACCGCCAGGATCGCTTCGGCGCCTGAAGCCTTGGCCTTGGCTATTTCAACCGAGAGGTCACGCGCCGCCGGGTCGTAGGGGATCTCCTGCAGGATTTTATAGGGCATCTTGAAGTGCGGCATGACGTGGCCGATGCCCTTCGACATGGCGGTGCCGAACGTGTCGTTGACGTGCATGAACACGACCGACTTCGGCGCCGCGCCAGCCTGCTTGAACACTTCAAGCTGGTTGGCGAAGGCGTCACCGAGAATCATGGCCGCCGTCGGGAAATTGCGGAACACGAACTTGTAGCCCTGCTCGGTGATCTGCGGAGCGGCGGCGATGTTGATGACGAGCGGGATGCCCTTCTGCTCGGCGACCTGCGCGATCGCGGTGGTCTGACCGGAATCGAAGGCGCCGATCAGGAGCTGTGCGCCCTGACCGATGAGCTGTTCGGCGCGCGAGCGGGCGACATCCACCTTGGTTTCGGTATCACCGCTCATGATGTGCAGTTCGGGCAAGCCGAGATCCTTGAGGATGGGGTTTGCCAACTCGGCGCCGCGCCAACAGTCTTGGCCGATGCCGGCCTGCACGCCGGAACGAGGCAGCAGCACGCCCACTTTCAAGGGCGCATTGGCGGCACGTACGATATTGAAGGGCGCGGTGCCGGCAATGAAGCCGGCGGCACCGAGGCCCGCATTGAAGGTGCGGCGTGTCAGATTCGTGGTCGATTGCGATTTGCGCTTCATGTTGAATTCCTCCCATCAGGCCCTGAATGTCAGCCTGTACTTAGCCTTTGTGCCGGATGATGCCGGATTTTTTCCGGTCATCACAAGCGCGAATGACGCCGCATCGACGGCGGCGACGCGCACTATTTGTGGTTGCACGGTCCCTCTCTGTCGCAGCATATTGTTGACGTGGACAACAATTTTCGTCAACAAGCATTATCGTTCCGCGCTGCGGGACCAGACGCCCCGCGCGGCCGGTGATTGAGGACCTTGCCGATGGCTCCTGCAAAGCGCCCCGCCAGGCGGGCCACCGGCGTCGCCCCCTTGCACAAAACGACGTATGTGCGGCGCAGCAATAAGCCGACGATCCAACTCGACCTGCTCAACGAGCGGCTCGGCTATTTCATGCGGCGCGCGCAGGTATGGATTTTCCAGGACTTCATCGGGCGGCTGGCATCGATCGACATCAGCCCGGCACAGTTCTCGGTCCTGGTGGTGGTCGACGCCAATCGCGGGCTGTCGCAGGCGGAGCTTGCCGTCACCCTGGGCATTGAGCGCGCCCGGCTGGTGCGGCTCCTGCACCGGCTGGAGCAGCGCGGCCTGATCCAGCGCCTGCCCTCGTCCGCCGACGGCCGCCGCCACGCCCTGCGGCTGACCCGCGACGGCCAGCGCGTACTGGCGCGGGCCAAGGCGCTTTCGGATGAGCACGAAGCCGGACTGATGGAGCGGCTCGGCTCGGAGCGTTACCAGCTGCTGCTGGAGGCGCTGCGGGCGTTTTAGGCTATCCGAAGAGCCTCTCCACCGCCGCGGCGATACGGAACAGTTGATCGTCGTGGCCGTTGCGCGCAACCAGCATCAGCCCGACGTTCTGCCGGCCCTGCTTCGGCAGCGGCAGCGAAATGGAGCAGCAATCGAAGAAATTCCAGATCGAGGTATTGCGCAGGCACATGGCATTCCGGCGCGCGAAGTCCTCGGGCTTTTCAAGATCCGATTGAAGCGGCGCAACGATCGCGGTGGTCGGCATGGCCAGCACATCGACATCGGTCATGCGCGCATTCATGTCGCGGATCAGATGCAGTCGCTGCCGCGTCATGTCAATGTAGTCGGCGGCGGAATTGTCCTTGGCGCGCTCGATGCGCCGGCGAATGAGTTGATCGATATCGTCGCCGCGGCGCGCAAGCCGATCTCGGTGGACGGCATAAGCCTCGGTCGGGGTGATGCCGCCGCCGCGCTTGTTAACCTCGTTCATGCCGTCGATGGCCGGCAGCGCTTCATCGGAGAGTCGCGCGCCGGCCTTGCCAAGCGCGTCGAGGGCTGTCGCAAATCCTTTGGCGATCTCGTCGTCAAGCGCCTCAAGCGGCATGCCTTGCGCAATACCGATGCGCAGATCGGTGAGTGGCACAGCGTGCAATGCTTGTGGGCCTTCGTTCGCCATGATCGCATCGGCGGCCGCGCAAGCGGCAACGCCTTTGGCCAGCGGGCCGATGGAATCGAGCGTGTAGGAAAGCGGGAATGCGCCGTCGGTCGGGATGCGCTGGCGGCTCGGCTTGTAGCCGACGACACCGCAGAATGCAGCCGGCGTGCGGCAGGAGCCGCCAGTATCGCTGCCGATGGCGATTTCGCACATGTCATCGGCAACGGCGACCGCACCGCCAGAGGTGGAGCCGCCAGGCGCACGCTTGCGGTCGGCCGGATTTCCCGGCGTGCCATAATGCGGATTGACGCCAACACCGGAGAAAGCGAATTCGCTCATATTATTCTTGGCGACAATAACCGCGCCGGCCGAGCGCAGGCGGCGCACCACCGGGGCGTCCTGCGCCGCCGGCCTGCCTTCCTCGGCGATCACTTTGGAACCGGCGCGAGTCACTTCGCCGGCGACGTCGAACAGGTCCTTGATGGTGAGGATCGCGCCATCAAGCGGCCCGAGCGTAATGCCGGCCTTGGCGCGGGCGTCGGCGGCCTCGGCCGCGGCTTGAGCACCCTCTCGATAGACTGTGAGGCAGGCGCGCGCGCCCTCGCCTTTCGGGTCGTCGATGCGGGCGAGTGCAGCCGCAAGGCGCTCGCGGGAAGAAGACTTATTCTTACTCATGCGCCTAGCCCACCCTTTTGTTCGATGAATTTGGTTATTTCCTCGACGCCCTGACCGGTGCGCAAGTTCGTCATGACGAAGGGCCGCTGTCCTCGCATCTTTTTGGCGTCGCGCTCCATTACCTCGAGCGATGCGCCGACGTAGGGCGCAAGATCGACCTTGTTGATGACCAGGAGATCGGAGCGCGTGATACCGGGACCGCCCTTCGACGGGATCTTGTCGCCGGCGGCGACGTCGATGACGTAGATCGTGAGGTCGGCGAGCTCCGGTGAAAAAGTAGCGGCGAGATTGTCACCACCGGACTCGATCAGCACCAGATCGAGGTCGGGAAATTTGGCGCGCATGTCGGCGACGGCGGCGAGATTGATCGACGCGTCCTCGCGGATCGCAGTGTGCGGACAGCCGCCGGTCTCGACACCGGCGATGCGCTCGGCTTCCAGCGCGCCCGAGCGAACCAGATAGTCGGCATCCCATTTGGTGTAGATATCGTTGGTGATGGCGGCGATCTGATATTTATCGCGCAATTTCTTGCACAGCGCATCCATCAGCGCAGTCTTGCCGGAGCCGACCGGACCGCCGACACCGACGCGCAAGGGTCCGTGAGGGGTGTTCATGGTGGTTGCGTCCTTATGGCGCGCTACTAATCAGTATCGTCGGCGGTTTTCAACAGATCACGAGCGGAAGAGCCGCGTGTATTGGGTTTCGTGGCGGGCGGAGGAAAGATCGGCCCGAAAGGCGGCACTGCCGATGTCGTCCAGTTGAGCGGTGAGCGCGCGCAGCGCGGTTTGGGTGACGAGCGGTTCAAGCGCCGCCAGCACGCGCTGGCCATCCGTTTGGCCAAGTGGAATAAGCCGCACGCCGGCCGAGACCCAGTTGGCGGAAAGCGCTTGCAGGAAGGCGGCCAGCGCCGCCTCAAGCACGATGCCATGACCAGCGGCGGCAACCGCCACCGCAACCGGATAAGCCACCGCTCCAGCCCAGACGACCTTGAGTCGGTCGAGCGCCGCGCACGGCCATGCGGCGCACGTTGCCTCGATGAAGGCGTTGCCCTGCGCGGTCGTTTCCAGATGACGTTCCTTGGTCGGCGCCAGGGCGGCAGCGAGTTCCGCCACCCCGCGCAAGTCTTTGTCGCCTTCTTGTGCGGCCGCGCGGTGAGCGTGGGCGAACAACACCGCATCGCAGAACCCGCCGCCTTCGCTGAGCATGACGCCCAGCCAAGCGCGCAAAGTTTCCGCGTCCTTGATGTCGCCGGTCTCCACCGCCCATTCGATGCCGCTGGAATAGGAGAAGCTGCCGATCGGGTAAGCCGGCGACAGCCAGGCCATCAGTCGGTAGAGGGCCGGCGACGGGAGTGCGGCCTCCCGCTCATTCCCGCGCGAGCGGGAATCCAGCATGGGTCCGCGCTTGCTCGGGGACGAGCGGCGGAGCGTTTGCGCACGCGCAGAAGACTTCATACCCGTCTTCTTACCCGCCATGGCCGTGCCCATGTTGGTGCGGCGCGCCGGCTTCTGGATCGAACGGCGCGGCGAGCGAGGTCAACTGCGCGCCGAGGCCGCGCAGCATGTCCTCCAGCACGTGGTCACGCCGAATGCGGAGCTTGTCGCCCATGACTTGCACGTCGGTGTGGCGGTTCCCCAGATGCCAGGCGAGCCGCACCACGTCGCGCGCGCTGCTGGCGGCGATCTCGATCAGGTCCTCCGGCGCGCCGGCGACCAGCACGACCGATCCATCATCAAGCACCAAGCCATCGCCGTCACGCAGGCTTACCGGCTTGGCGAAATCGAGCAGGAGCTCGGTACCTTTTTCAGCCGTCAGCACGATGCGCCGGCGCTGGCGGTCGCCGGCATCGAGCACGACGCGGTCACGCGCGAGACCGGCGTCCCACGCCCCCGACCGCTTTATACCCGCAACCCGCCGCATCGCCTGATCCCTTCGCACCAATTACCAGCGCGCCCGCTTGCCTTACGCGCTTCGTCGTCATTATGCCATGAAGGTCGTGTCATAGGCACGGCCCCGCCGCTTCCGCTCGTCCCTATAGGAGCCTTTTATGCACCTCCGGCCGACCGCCCTTGCCGCTCTGCTTTCCGGATTGACGCTCGCAAGCGCCCAAGCCGCCGAACCAACCGGCATTTGGCTCACCCAAAAGCGGGATGCCCACATCCGCATCGCACACTGTGGCAAGCAGATGTGCGGCACCATTATCTGGATCAAGGACAAGATCGACCCCAAGACCGGCAAACCGCCGGTCGACGTCGACAATCCCAACCCGCGCCTGCGCCACCGCCGCATTGTCGGCCTGCGCATCTTCACGATGACCCCGGACGGCAAAGGACGCTGGAGCGGCCGCATCTACAACTCCGACAACGGCCACTCCTATGACGGCAAGCTCAAGCCCCACGACGACGGCGTTCTCGAAGTCGATGGCTGCTTCGGTTTGATCTGCGGCTCGGAGACCTGGCACAGGATCGGGCACTGACGCGTTAAAACAAGAAATATCTCTGCGCCATCGGCAGGGTCTCCGCTGGCGCGCAGGTCAAGAGCTCGCCGTCGGCGCGCACCTCATAGGTTTCCGGATCGACGTCGATCTGCGGCGTCGCCGAATTGTGAATCATGTTCTTTTTGCCGATCTTGCGGGTGTTCTCGACCGCGACCAGTTCCTTCTCGACACCGAGCTTGTCGCCGAGTTTGCCCCGCACCGCCGCCTTGGAGACGAACATCAGCGACGAGGCCGTGAGCGCCTTGCCGAAGGCACCGAACATCGGCCGGTAGTGCACCGGTTGCGGCGTCGGGATCGAAGCGTTGGGATCGCCCATTTGCGCGGCAACGATCGAGCCGCCCTTGATGATCACCTCGGGCTTCACGCCGAAGAAGGCCGGCGACCAGATCACCAGATCGGCGAGCTTGCCCTTTTCAATCGAGCCGATGTGCTTCGACATGCCGTGGGCGATGGCCGGGTTGATGGTGTACTTGGCGACGTAGCGCTTCACACGCGCATTGTCGTTGTCGCCCTTCTCTTCCTTCAGCCTGCCGCGCTGCTTCTTCATCTTGTCCGCGGTCTGCCAAGTGCGGATGATGACCTCGCCGACCCGGCCCATCGCCTGCGAGTCTGACGACATCATCGATAGCGCACCGATGTCGTGCAGGATGTCTTCAGCCGCGATGGTCTCCTTGCGGATGCGGCTTTCGGCGAACGCCAGGTCTTCCGGGATCGACGGATCGAGATGGTGGCACACCATCAGCATGTCGAGATGCTCGTCGATGGTGTTGCGGGTGAACGGTCGCGTCGGATTAGTCGAGGACGGCAGCACGTTCTTCAGGCCCGCGACCTTGATAATGTCGGGGGCGTGACCGCCGCCGGCGCCTTCGGTGTGGAACGCATGAATGGTGCGGCCCTTGAACGCCTTGATGGTGTCCTCGACGAAGCCTGAACTCGTTGAGCGTGTCGGTGTGGATCATCACCTGCACGTCCATGGCGTCGCCGACCGAGAGGCAGCAATCGATGGCAGCCGGCGTGGTGCCCCAGTCTTCGTGCAGCTTGAGCGCACAGGCGCCGGCCTTGACCTGCTCTTCCAGCGCCGCAGGACGCGAGGCATTGCCCTTTCCGGCGAAACCGAGATTGACCGGAAAAGCATCTGACGCCTGGATCAAGCGCCCGATGTGCCAAGGACCGGGCGTGCAGGTTGTCGCGTTCGTGCCCGCGGCAGGGCCCGTGCCGCCGCCCAGCATAGAGGTGACGCCCGACATCAGCGCCTCCTCAACCTGCTGCGGACAGATGAAATGGATGTGGGCGTCGAAACCCCCGGCGGTCAGAATTTTTCCTTCGCCGGCGATAATCTCGGTGCCAGGACCAATAACAATGGTGACGCCCGGCTGGATGTCCGGGTTACCCGCCTTGCCGATCGCCGCGATGCGGCCGTCCTTCAAGCCGACGTCAGCTTTGACGATGCCCCAGTGATCGAGAATCAGCGCATTGGTGATGACGGTGTCGACCGCGCCTTGCTTGCGCGTCATCTGCGACTGACCCATACCGTCGCGGATCACCTTGCCGCCGCCGAACTTCACCTCTTCACCGTAGGTCGTGAAGTCTTTCTCCACTTCGATGACGAGATCGGTGTCGGCGAGCCGCACCTTGTCGCCAACCGTCGGCCCGAACATGTCGGCGTAGGCCGCGCGCTTTATTTTGATCGCCATCGTTCACACTCCCCCGCGGTCACGCATCGCGCCGATTGTGACCGCCCTTTTTCATCCTCAAAGTTATCCACAGCCATGCGCATGGTTCCAAAAGTCTTGCGCCACACGCAGAGCAGCGTAGCATTCACCGCAGGTTATCCATCTCTGGCTCTGTCGGACACGGATGAACCGCCATGACCGAAGCGGCCATGGGACGTGGGGTTCTGCTTGCAGCATTCCGCGGTCCATGACTGCCGGCCCTGGCTCTCAAACAGCTACTGTCCGGGCACGCGTGCCTCACGGCCGCGCCGGGCTGGGATCCGAGAGCTTGTGACGGGCAGACGACGGTCTGCCCGTTATGGCTTTTGGGGGCCTGCATCATCCGGCCCACCTAAAGCTTCCCCATCACGCCTTGCCGGAAACCATAGACCGCGCGCTTGCCCGCAAGCGCGACCAGCGTCACCTCGCGGGTCTGGCCCGGCTCGAAGCGCACCGCGGTGCCGGCGGCGATGTCGAGCCGCATGCCGCGCGCCTTTTTGCGCTCGAACTTGAGCGCCGGATTGGACTCGAAGAAGTGGTAATGCGAACCGACCTGAATCGGCCGGTCGCCAGTGTTGGAAACGGCGAGGGTCACCGTCTTGCGGCCCTTGTTGAGCTCGATCTCGCCGTGCTGGATGAACATCTCGCCCGGAATCATCAGATCACCCCGGCGAACAGTGCAATGCCGATCAGCGCGCAAGCGGCACCAGCGGCTCGCACGAGCCCACGCATGCGGGCCTCGGTGAGACCGAGCGCCAAGCCGATGCCGACCGCGTGCAGCGTCGCGGTGGCAAGCGCAAAGCCGGCCATATATTCGATGCCGCTGATGTTCTCGGCAACTTCGGTGCCGTGGGCGTGGCCATGGAACAGCGCAAAGATGCCGACCGTAAGCGCTCCCGCCCAAATGGGCAGATCGACGGCCAGCGCCACCATCAACCCGAGCGCAACCACTGACGAAAGGATCGCCGGCTCGACGAACGGCAGCGGCACATGCGCCATGCCGAGCGCGCCGCCAATCAGCATCACGCCAACGAAGGTCGCCGGCCACACCCACAGCGCACGGTTGCCTTTGAGCGCGGCCCACAGGCCGACCGCCACCATGACGGTGACATGGTCGATGCCGGTTAACGGATGAGCGACACCAGCAGCAAACGAGGCCGTCGAGCCGGCGCCGACATGGGCGAAGGCGGGACTCGCACCGAATGCCAGAACGAGCAAGGCGGGAATGAGACGCTTCATCGGTTCAGTCCTTTCAACGGATCGGGTTATGCACGGTGACGAGCTTGGAGCCGTCTGGAAAAGTCGCTTCCACCTGGATGTCGTGGATCATCTCGGCGATGCCATCCATGACCTGGGCGCGGGTGATAACGTGGGCGCCGGCCTCCATCAGGTCGGCGACGGTGCGCCCGTCGCGCGCGCCTTCCATGATGAAGTCGGTGATCAGCGCCACCGTTTCCGGATGGTTGAGCTTGACGCCACGTTCGAGGCGGCGACGCGCGACCATCGCCGCGACCGCGACCAGCAGTTTGTCTTTTTCCCGGGGCGTCAGGTTCATCGTTTCCTCATGTTACGAATGCGCATGATCTTATCCGAAAACCGGTGTCCACTTTTCGGGATCATGCGCGATACGTTCCTTATTGCAGCCACAGCCGCGGCACACTGACGCCGAGCGAGGCCAGCAATGCGATCAGATCGTGGCGAAGCGCGGCGCCGTCGCGCGCGCATAGCCGCGCCACCGCGATGCCGCTCCAGGCCGAGATGCCGACGCCGCCGCTGAATTGGTCGTCGAGCGCGCGCACGGCGGCTAGTGTCGAGTCATCACCGGGCGAGATCAACACTGTGGCAATCGCGATATTGCCTGCCGCGGCCGCAGACTGCGCCAGCTTGTCGGCAACGGCGCCGTCGAGCCGCACATTTTCGGCGAACACCAATTTGCCACCGACGCGCAGACGCCAACTGTCGAACCACGCACCCTGCGCCATCGTCTCACCCATCGCAGCCCTGCCGAATATGACGGACTCGGCCATCACCAGCGAGGCGCCTTCGGCAAGGTCGATGTCAATCCGGCGTGACAGCCGGGCGCGGTCGAACAGGATTGTCTCCTGTGGCAACCAGCAGAGCCGTGCGCCAGCGGCCACCGACAGCTCGACCTCCATCTCGGCGTCGGCGCCGGTCGAGCGGTAGACCTTTTCGGCCGCGGTGGTGCCGGCAACGAGGCTCGCCCCTTCCCCCACATCGAGTGCCACGGAGAAACGGTCGCCGCCGGTCATGCCGCCGCCGGTGTTGACGATCACCGCCTCCAGCGGATCGCCGCTCACGTTGGGAAAGCGCACGCGCAGCGAGCCGTCCTCGTGCACGCGGGCGCGGCGCGTGCGCCCATCCGCCGCCGCGACGGAAAGCGCGACGCGCCCGGTGGCGCGGTTGGCGGCGAAGGTCTCAACTGCCGCTGCGGTGGTCTCCGGTCTCATATCGCCATGGCGCGTTTGAGTGCTGTCTCGTCCATGCCCGCCCTGTCGCTGGCATAAACGATCGAACCGCGGTCCATCACAGCGAAATTGTCGCCAAGCTCCTGGGCGAAGTCGAGATACTGCTCCACCAACACGATCGCCATCTGGCCGAGCGAGCGCAGATAGCTGATGGCCCGGCCGATGTCCTTGATGATCGAGGGCTGGATGCCTTCGGTCGGTTCGTCGAGTAGCAACAGCTTGGGCCGCATCACCAGCGCGCGGCCGATGGCGAGTTGCTGCTGCTGGCCCCCGGAGAGGTCGCCACCGCGGCGATTGAGCATGTCGTTCAGAACCGGAAACAACGAGAACACGTCGTCTGGGACGCTGCGCTGGTCGCGCGGCAACGGCGCGAAGCCGGTTTCCAGGTTTTCTTCCACCGTCAGCAACGGAAAAATTTCGCGTCCCTGCGGCACGATGGCGACGCCGCGCCGGGCGCGGTCGGCGGTGCGCAAATTCGTGATGTCGGTATCGGCGAGCTTGATCGAGCCGGCGCTGACCGGATGCTGGCCGACGACGGCGCGCAGGAGGCTGGTCTTGCCGACGCCGTTGCGGCCGAGCACGCAGGTCACCTTGCCGAGTTCTGCCTTCAGCGAAATACCACGCAGCGCTTGCGCTGCGCCGTAGTGGAGGTCGATGGAGCTTACATCAAGCATCGTAACTCGCTTTCCGTCACCCCATCCTTCGAGACGGCCCTGCGGGCCTCCTCGGGATGAGGTGCCTTCTTAGTAGCCTCATCCTGAGGAGCGAGCGAAGCTCGCGTCTCGAAGGATGGGGCGTGGCACTTACCTTCCCAAATATACTTCGACCACGCGCTCGTTCTCCGAGACCTGGTCGATGGTGCCTTCCGCCAGCACCGCTCCCTCGTGCAGGCAGGTAACCTTGACGCCAAGCTCGCGCACGAAAGTCATGTCGTGCTCTACCACCACCACGGTGCGGTCGCGGTTGATCTCCTTGAGCAACTCCGCGGTCTGATGGGTTTCGACGTCGGTCATGCCGGCGACCGGCTCATCGACCAGCAGCAGCTTGGGATCCTGGGCCAGCAGCATGCCGATCTCCAGCCATTGCTTTTGCCCGTGCGACAGGCTGCCGGCGACGCGCGACCGCATAGGCCCAAGCCGGATCGTCTCCAGAATTTCGTCGATGCGCTTTTGTTGCGGGCTCGAGCTCTCCCACAGCAGGGTGGCGCGCACGCCGCGGTCATTCTTCAGCGCCAACAGCAGATTGTCCTCGACCGTGTGC
Organism: uncultured Pseudomonadota bacterium; assembly: GCA_963732895.1. Classification (GTDB taxonomy): domain Bacteria; phylum Pseudomonadota; class Alphaproteobacteria; order Rhizobiales; family Xanthobacteraceae; genus Pseudolabrys. The sequence goes on from CAVTBG010000006.1 coordinate 728,593, forward strand.
ATATCGAACACGGTCGGCTTCTGAAACTTGCGGCCAATGCCGAGCTCGGCGATCTGCGTTTCGTCGAGCTTGGAAAGGTCGTAGGCGCCCTGCTCGAAATAGACATCGCCGGCGTCAGGCCGGGTCTTGCCGGTGACCACGTCCATCATGGTCGTCTTGCCGGCGCCATTGGGGCCGATAATGGCGCGCATCTCGCCAGGCTCGATCACGAAGGACAACTCATTAAGTGCCTTGAACCCGTCGAACGAGACGGTGATGCCGTTGAGATAAAGCAGTGCGGAGGTCGTGTTGACGTCCATGGCTTGGCTTCCCTACTCGGCTGCGCGCGTGGCGGCGCTACCGGGCGGCGCGACCGCGGCGTCCTCGCCATCTTCCGCCGCAGCCGACTTGGCGTCGGCGCGCAGACCCAGGCCATAATTGAGCGTACCGATGATGCCGCGCGGCAGCAACAACGTGACCAGGACGAACAAACCGCCCAGCACGAACAGCCAGTAAGGGGCCAGCGCCCCGCTGGTGAACAGCGTCTTGCCGTAGTTGACCAGAACGGCGCCGAGTACCGCGCCGGTCAGCGTGCCGCGGCCGCCGACGGCCACCCAGATCACGGCCTCGATGGAATTGGCCGGGGTGAATTCGCTCGGATTGATGATGCCGATCTGCGGCACGTAGAGCGCGCCGGCAACGCCGGCCATGCAAGCCGACAGCACGAACACAAACAGTTTGTAATTCTCGACCCGGTAGCCAATAAAACGGGTCCGCGATTCCGAGTCGCGAATGGCAATCAGCACCTTGCCGAATTTGGACGTCACGATCGCGCGGCAGATCAGGAAACCAACGGCAAGCGCCACGCAGGAACTCACCAGCAGCGCGTTGCGGGTCGCGTCGGCCTGCACGTTGAAGCCGAGGATATCCTTGAAGTCGGTGAGGCCGTTGTTGCCGCCAAAGCCGAAATTGTTGCGGAAGAAGCCGAGCATCAGCGCATAGGTCATTGCCTGCGTGATGATCGAGAGATAGACGCCTGTGACGCGGCTCCTAAAGGCGAACCAACCGAACACGAAGGCAAGCATCCCCGGCACCAGCAGAATCATGACCGCGGCGTAGATGAACCAGTTGAAGCCGTACCAGTAGATCGGCAGTTCGTGCCAGTTCAGGAACACCATGAAGTCGGGCAGGATCGGATTGGCATAGACGCCGCGGGTGCCGATCTGACGCATCAGGTACATGCCCATGGCGTAGCCGCCGAGCGCGAAGAAGGCGCCGTGGCCGAGCGACAGAATACCCGCGTAACCCCAGATAAGGTCGATGGAAAGCGCCAGCAGCGCGTAGCAGATGTATTTGCCGAACAGCGCCACGTAATACGTCGACAGATGTAGACCGGAGCCGGCCGGCACTAGGAGATTGAGCACGGGCACGGCGACGGCGAAGGTACCGAGCAGTACCAGGAAGACGGTAGAGCCGCGGTCGATCAGGCGTGTGAGCGGGAAGGACTTGGTCATGCCTCCACAGCCCGGCCCTTAAGTGCGAACATGCCGCGCGGGCGCTTCTGGATGAACAAGATGATGAAGACAAGGATGGCGATCTTGCCAAGCACGGCGCCAGCGAAGGGTTCAAGGAATTTGTTGGCGACACCGAGTGTGAACGCGCCAACCAGCGTACCCCACAAGTTTCCGACGCCGCCGAACACCACCACCATGAACGAGTCGATGATGTAGCCCTGGCCGAGGTTGGGGCTGACGTTGTCGATCTGCGACAGCGCCACGCCGGCGATGCCGGCGATCGCCGAGCCGAGCCCGAAGGTGAGCGCATCGATACGCGCGGTGCGGATGCCCATGGCGGCGGCCATGGCGCGGTTCTGCGTCACCGCCCGCATTTCGAGGCCGAGCCGGGTGAAGCGCAGCATGGCAAGTAAGGCCACGAACACCGCGAGCGCAAAGCAGATGATCCACAGGCGGTTATAGGTAATGGTGATCTGGCCGAGATCGAAGGCACCGCTCATCCAGGACGGATTGCCGACGTCCTTGTTGGTCGGGCCGAAGGAAGTGCGCACGACCTGCTGCAGGATCAGCGACAGCCCCCAGGTGGCGAGCAGCGTTTCCAGCGGGCGGCCGTAGAGGAAGCGGATGATGGTGCGTTCGACCAGCACGCCGACGGCGCCGGAAACGAGGAAGGCGAGCGGCAGCGCGATCACCAGCGAGTAGTCGAACAGCCTGGGATTGTAATTGCGGATCAGGTCCTGCACCACGTAGGTGGTGTAGGCGCCGAGCATCACCATCTCGCCATGGGCCATGTTGATGACACCCATGACGCCGAAGGTGATGGCGAGGCCGATGGCCGCTAGCAACAGCACCGAGCCGAGCGAGAGCCCGTACCAGGCGTTCTGCACCATGTTCCACATTTCCAACGTGTGGCGGATCGTCGACTTGGCCGCGGCCGCCGCCTGCACCACCGTCGGCGGCTGGCCGGCGGCCAGCCCGTCGAGCAGGCCGAGTGCGTCCTGATCGCCGCGCTCGCTCATCACGGCAATGGCGGCGACCTTGGCCTCCGGTTTGGCATCCTTCTGGCTGAGGATGATGGCGGCGCGTGCCTGCTCGAGCGCGGTCTTCACCCGCGCGTCCTTCTCTTTGGCGAGCGCCTTATCGAGATTAGGGAGCGCTGCTTCGTCGCGCGACTTGAACACGGCTTGCGCCGCGTCGTAGCGGGTATTCGCGTTCGGTGACATCAAGGTGAGCGCGCCGAGATCGGCGTTGATGATGTTGCGCAGCCGATTGTTGACGATGACGTTGTCGATGTCGTCCGGCGGAGTGCCGGTGAACGGCTTGCCGGTGGCGGCGTCGGTCAGCTTGTCGTCCTTAGTCTTGATGAAGACCGTCTTCTTTTCAGCGCTGAACATCAGGCGCGCGTCCTGCAGCGCCTCGAGCAGCGGCTTGGCGAGCGGACTGCCGCTGGCGATGACCTTGTCGATGGCCTCGCCGGTGTCGTGCAGCGAGCCCTCGGTGAAGCCGGCAAGCGCGTCCTCGTAGGGGCCCGCGTGCGCCACCGCGGCGGCGAAGACCATACAAAGCGCGAGCGCAAGAGCGATCAGGCGATCGTGAAAACTACTCATCTCCAGCGTTCCCGGCGTCCAGAGCATTTCGAAGGGAGCCGGGAGGCGGCGGTGAGGCCGCCTCCCCTTTTCGTGGCGCATGATCTTTTCGAGATCGCGTGCCGTCATTCAGCGCGACGCGATCAGGAGCCCTGGCCGCCGCACTTCTTGGTCACGGTGTTGTAGTTGCCGCACTTGAGCTTGACCCAGTCGGAGACCAGATCCTTCGAGCCCGGCAGGTAGTTGGACCAGGCATCGCCGGGCACCAGCTTCTTTGTCTTCCACACCACGTCGAACTGGCCGTCGCCGCGGATTTCGCCGATGTAGACGGGCTTGGTGATGTGGTGGTTGGGAAGCATGGTCGACATGCCGCCGGTGAGGTTCGGCGCCTTGGTGCCGGGCAGCGCGGCGATCACCTTGTCGGCGTCCGTGGTGCCGGCCTTCTGCACCGCCTTCACCCACATGTTGAAGCCGATGTAGTGGGCTTCCATCGGGTCGTTGGTGGTGCGCTTCGGGTTCTTGGTGAAGGCGTGCCATTCCTTGATGAACTTGGCGTTGGCCTTCGTCTTGATCAACTCGAAGTAGTTCCAGGCGGCGAGATGGCCGACCAGCGGTTTGGTGTCGAGACCGGCGAGCTCTTCTTCGCCGACCGAGAACGCCACCACCGGAATGTCGGTGGCCTTGATGCCCTGGTTGCCGAGCTCCTTATAGAAAGGAACGTTGGCGTCGCCGTTGACGGTCGAGACCACCGCCGTCTTCTTGCCGGCGGAGCCGAACTTCTTGATCTTGGAGACCTCGGTCTGCCAATCGGAGAACCCGAACGGCGTGTAGTTGACCAAGATGTCTTCGGGCTTCACGCCCTTGGACTTGAGATAGGCTTCCAGGATCTTGTTGGTGGTGCGCGGATAGACGTAGTCGGTGCCTTCCAGCACCCAGCGCTTCACCGAGCCGCCGTCCTTGCTCATCAGATAGTCGACGGCGGGAATGGCCTGCTGGTTCGGAGCGGCGCCGGTGTAGAAGACGTTGCGCTCGGATTCTTCGCCTTCGTACTGCACCGGGTAGAACAGGATCGAGTTCGAGTTCCTTGAACACCGGCAGCACGGACTTGCGCGATACCGAGGTCCAGCAGCCGAACACGACCGCGACATGATCCTTGGAGATCAACTCGCGGGCCTTTTCCGCGAACAGCGGCCAGTTCGAGGCGGGATCGACCACTACCGGCTCGAGCTTCTTGCCGAGCAGGCCGCCCTTGGCGTTCTGCTCCTTGATCAGCATCAGCATCACGTCCTTCAGCGTGGTCTCGCTGATAGCCATGGTGCCGGAGAGCGAATGGAGAATGCCGACCTTGATAGTATCGGCGGCATGGGCGGCGCTGATCGAACCAGACGCTGCCAACGCCAAACCAGCAGCGGCCGATAGCCACCGCCGGGCATTCGGCCGCGAAGCGACCGCCTTTACAGTTTTAAGCATGAGCGAAATCCCCTGCATTTGGACACGCGCGGACGCCCAGCGACGTTCCGCGCATGGAGGAGTTCGCAAGCCCTGTGCCAAGCGGCTATCCCACCGCTAAGCTGTTGTTTTGGCTAGATTGTCGACAATTGGCTGGTGGCTGCCTAGTTTTCAGTCACTATAGTATGGCTAATTTTTCGGCAGAACTAGCCACCTATGCGCAAACGAAACCCAGTTTCGGTCCCTCAATCGGGTTGGTCCGTGCCGAAAAGAGCCCTAAATCTCGCGTACCTACCAGAGTTCATCGACCGCCAACGGCCGGGCCAGCAGATTTTGCTGCGCCGCATAAGAAATGAGCAGCTCAAGCGCTGGCCGGTTGGCGTCCTTGCCGAACGGCGCCAGGTCAGGACCTCCCGCCGCCGGAAGGCCCGCCGCCTGTTTGCTCGCTTCCAATAGCCGATAGAGCTCGGCCACCGCCTCCGGCTTGGACGCCGCTAGTTCGTCCGGCACCACCACCATGTGATTGACCGGCACCAGGCCGTGCTTGGCGCCCCATTCGCGGCCAGCGGCTTCCGGGCCCGGGATGACGCTCTTCAGCCGGTCGTCCTTCGGCATGGCGGCGCCATAAATGGCGGCGTCGATCTCGCCGTCGATCAGCATCTGGGTGATGTCCTGGCCGGCTTGGGCGCGGATCACGCCGGGGGGATCGGGAAATTCGGCAAGGTGACCATCCTCGAACGTCACCCACTGCACACCGCTGAGGTCCACGCCGCAATCATTTTGCAGGATGCCGCGGATCCAGACGCCCGTGGTCTGGGTATAGGAGCGCACGCCGATGCGCTTGCCGGCGAGATCGGCGGGTGTCAGCCGGCCGCGCTCGACATTGTGCAGAACGGTGCCGTGCTGAAAGCGCGCCAGCATCGTTGCCGGCAAGAGCTTAAGTCCCTTGTCGTAGATCTTGGCCTGCAGCGCGGTGACCAGCGCCAGTTCGCTCGCGTCAAAGGCGTGCTCGCGCACCATCGGCTTGAATGCCTTGTGCATCGGCTTCACCTCGACGAAGTCGAGCGTGAGCCAAGGCGACGTGATCTCCCCGCGCTTCAACGGCAGGGTGTGGGGATAGTCGCCGATCGCGACGCGCAAGGTTGTGGGAGCGGGCATGGCAGGACGTCCTACACTTTAAAGCGGGAGCACGAGAAAGGGTCGGGACGCGCGCCGGCGGCGCAACGTCTTGTCCACCGCCGTGCGTTTGGGAAACTTGACCGTAGCCCAAAGATTGTCAACAATCCTGTCAACGAAATTGTTGATCGCGTCCTTATGAGCACCCCTACCCTGCCGATTAACGCCTCTTCCGATGTCACCGCGCGCTTGCGCGAGGCCATCACGCGCGGTCAGTTGCTGCCGAATGAGCGGCTGATCGAAGCCGACCTCGCCCGCGACTTCGGCGTCAACCGCGCCAATGTGCGTATGGCGCTGGCCGCCCTTGACCAGGAAGGCTTGGTGGTGCGCGAGCCCAATCGCGGCGCGCGCGTGCGGGCGGTGTCGGACGAGGAAGCGCTGGAGATCGCGGAAACGCGGCTTGCGATCGAAGGCATGGTGGCGCGACAGGCCGCCTTGCACGCGGCCGCTGCCGATCACGCGGCGTTGCGTGCGGTGGAAACAGAGATGCGCCGCGCGGTCGAGAGCGCCGATTACGCCGGCTTCTCCGAGAGCAACGCGGCGCTGCACCGGGAAATCCAGCGCATTGCCGGCAACGCCACCGCGAACCGGATCTTGCAGACGCTGAGATCACATCTGGTACGGCTGCAATACCGGGTCATCCTGTTGCCGGGCCGGCCCGATACATCACTCACCGAACATCACGCCATCGTCGACGCCATCTGCGCGGGCGACACCGACGCCGCGGAAGCCGCGATGCGGCGCCACCTCAGAAGTTTCATGCGGCTCTTGACCCAGGCGATCGAGGCCGCCCGCCACGGTGGCTTCTGAGCCACGAAAAAGGGCCTTCATCATCCACCTTACGTAGAGAGCGGAGTTCGTAACACCCATGGCCGACCAAAAGACCGGGCTCGTCATCACCGCCCATCCGGGCGATTTCGTCTGGCGCGCGGGCGGGGCGATCGCGCTGCACGCCAACAAGGGCTACAAGATGAAGATCGTGTGCCTCTCCTACGGCGAGCGCGGCGAGAGCCAGTTCGCTTGGAAGGAGGCCGGCGCTACGCTCGAAAAGGTCAAGGCCGGCCGCAAGGACGAGGCCGAACGCGCCGCCGCGCTGCTCGGCGCCGAGATCGAGTTCTTCGACTGCGGCGACTACCCGCTCAAGCTGACGGAAGCCCACTTCGACCGCATGGTCGACATCTATCGCGAGCTTAACCCGTCCTTCGTGCTCACCCACGCGCTGGAAGACCCTTATAATTTCGACCATCCCAACGCCGCACACTTCGCGCAGGAAACGCGTGTGGTCGCGCAGGCCATGGGTCACAAGCCCGGCGCCAAGTACAAGTACTCCGCGCCGCCGGTGTTGCTGTTCGAGCCGCACCAGCCGGAGCAGTGCAATTTCAAGCCGCAGGTGATCCTCAAGATCGACGAGGTTTGGGAGACGAAATACAAGGCGTTCCAGATCCTCGCAGCGCAAAAGCACCTCTGGCACTATTACGAGCGCGTGGCGCTCAACCGTGGCATCCAGGGGTCGCGCAACACCGGCGTGCCGATGACCTATGGCGAGGCCTATCAGCGCTTGTTCCCGACGGTGGAGTTCGAACTGGGCTGACGCGCGCATCTCCCAATTTGAGGAATCACACCATGAAACCCGTCGTCGTCCGCAACATTCAACGCGCCGATTCCAATGCAGTCGGCACCTTCGAGGCATTGGGCGTCTCCACTGTGCATGAAGCGATGGGCCGCTCGGGCCTAATGAAGCCCTACATGCGACCGATCTATGCCGGCGCGTCGATCGCCGGCCCCGCCGTCACTATCCTGGCGCAACCGGGCGACAACTGGATGCTGCATGTGGCGATCGAGCAGTGCCAGAAAGGCGACGTGGTGGTGGTGGGATGCACCGCCGACAATACCGACGGCATGTTCGGCGAACTGCTCGCCACCTCGATGCGGGCGCGCGGCATCAAAGGCCTGGTCATCGACGCCGGCTGCCGCGACGTGCGGCCGCTGCACGATATGAACTTTCCAGTCTGGTCGAAGGCGATCTCGGCCAAAGGCACGGTGAAGGCGACCTTGGGCGCAGTCAACGTTCCGGTGGTCTGCGCCGGAGTCAACGTCGAGCCGGGCGACGCGGTGGTCGCCGACGACGACGGCGTCGTCATCGTGCCGCGCAAGCTCGCGGTCGAGGTGGCGCAGAAGGCGCAGAAGCGACACGACGAAGAGGACGCCAAACGCAAACAGCTAGCTTCCGGCGTGCTCGGCCTCGACATGTACAAGATGCGCGAGCTGCTGGAGAAGGCCGGCCTGCGATACGTCGACAAGCCGGAAGACGTGTGAAGCGGCGCGGCCAACGGCCGAAACCCGAGCCCCGCCCTCTAAAATCAAGCAGCTCTTGATCCAGATCATGGCCGGCCGACCGCCGCCGGCTATTTATTAGTCAATTCAAAAAGAAAGGCTGCGATGATGGCCCTGGCGGCGGCTAATGCCGATCGACCCGTTTATCTGCGCGAAATGATGCGGCGTCTTGATCTCGACCCTGCGGGCGCTGTGCTGCCGGGACTGTGTCTCAGCTACTTCACCGCCCTGCGCCGCTGCGAATCGTGCCCGTCCAGACAAGCCTGCCGCGACTGGCTCGACCAAATGCCCGCGTCGGCGAGCGCGCCACCGCGCTTCTGTCCCTGCTCGGACATCCTTTTTGAACTGCAATTCGACCGGCTGCACCATTAGCCTGGTGCCGGCGATTTCATCCTAGGTAGACCGCAGTGGCGCGGGGTGGAACCTGATCACTGCGGCAATTCCAAGTGCGGCAAAGACCAATAGGGCCACCGTCTGCGCGATCAGGAACGGCGGCTCGTTTCCTTTTGGCGCCAGCGGATGCAGGAAAGACACCTTTAAGAAAGCCTGCACGATCAGCACCAGCACGTTGAAATAAAGCGCCGCGATCGCCGTCACCACATAAATCCAGCGCCAGGAGCCGGCGAGGTGCTTGCCGTAGAGCGCCACAAGCGCGAACACCAACACCACCAGCGAAACGATGCCGGTGCCCACGGCCGGCGTGAAATGAGCGATCGGAAACAGAAAGCCGGTCGCGCTGGTCAGCACCGTCGTCAGCAGAAATAGCGCCGTCCACCCCGCAGGCTTGCTGCCGCCTACCATGGCAATGACGACGTACACACCGCTGACGATAGCGATAAGGCTGATGATGACATGCAAAATAGTGAATGTCGCAATGGACAGGCCGAGGATCATGGTCGCCTCCGTGCATGATCGAGAGCGACAATCATAGGCCAACTCCGCCCCCGTGGCGACGGCACGATTCTCATACCTTAGGATCGTGCGCCGAACGTTACGTCTGCGCGGCGACAAACAACCGGCGCGTGCCCTGCATGTCGAACCAAAGTCCGGCCGGGGTATGCGTCAGCCGCAACAAGGCCGTGTCGCAATGCGCGCAGCGCAGGATGGCGCCCATCGCGCCGCCATAGTCCGGCATGGCGCCAATCTCGCTGACCGCACCGCAGCCACCGCGGGTGAGCCGCGCCACGGTCATCTCGCAGGCGAACAGTTCGCTGAGCAGCCCGCCGACGGCATTGCCGTCGAGCGCCATGTCGGTTTGCCGGTCGATGGTCATGGGATCGCTCTCGTTGTTGTCATCGGCCCGTCGGCCCAAAGCGCTCGGTCTTGATCAGGCGCGGCGGATGACCGAGGTCGCGCAAGTCGCGCGCGGCCGCTTCCACCAGCGGCGTCGGCCCGCAGACGAAGCAGCGGGCGCCGGCATCCGGCGAAAAGCCGGCCTCTTGCAGCATGGTGCGGTCGATGCGGCGCATGAGCCCATTCCAGCCGACGGCCTTCTCGCGGGTTACTGTGTGCACCACCTTCAAGCCGTCACCCGCCGCAACCAGCCGGTCGAGCTCGGCGCGGTAGATAATGTCGGCGGCCGTGCGCGAGGAATAAAGCAAGGTCGCCGGCGTGGCGCTTCTCACCGCGGAGCGGTGGCGCAGCATCGCCATCAGCGGCACTACGCCGGAGCCGCCCGCCACCAGGAACAAGGGACCGCCGAGCGCGGCCGTCCATACAAAATAGCCCCCGACGGGTCCGCGTAATTCGAACCGGTCGCCGGCGCGGGCCTCGCCCGCAAGATAAGGCGACACCTCACCCTCGTCGATACGCTCGACGGTAATGGTGACGCCGGGCGTTTCCGGCGCCGAGGCGATGGAATAGTCGCGCTGTGCCTGATAGCCGTCCTCGGCGGTGAGCCGCACGTCGACATGCTGGCCGGCCTTGTGGCCGGGCCAATCCGGCACGTCGAGCACGAGACTGCGCACGCGCGGCGTCTCGTCAATGACGTCGCGCACTGTCACGGTCATCCATTGCAGGCGCGCCCGCGGCAACCGCGCGGCGGTTTCAATCTCCGTCATAACGCTGCTCGCGCCAGGGATCGCCATAGCTGTGATAGCCAAGCTCCTCCCAGAAACCGCGCTGGTCATCGTCGAGGAATTGCAGCTTGCGCACCCATTTCGCGCTCTTCCAGAAATAGAGATGCGGCACCAGGAGCCGCGCTGGCCCGCCATGCTCGGGATCGAGCGGTTCGCCGCCGAACTGGGTCGCCACCATGGCCTTGCCGTCGACCAGATCCTCGGATGGCAGATTGGTGGTGTAGCCGCCCTCGCTATGGGCGAGCACAAAGGGGCCCGGCGGCTCGGAGAGACCCCCCGCCTCCAGCAGCGTATCGATCGAAACGCCGCGCCAACTCGTGTCGAACTTGGACCAGGTGGTGACGCAGTGAATATCGACCGTCAATTCGGTCTGCGGCAGCGCGTTGAATTCGGCCCAACTCCATTCGCCGATCGGCGAATCTCCGTCCTCGATCGTGAAGCGCCAACTCGCGAGGTCAGGCTCCGGCGTCGGGCCGGCCGAGAGCACCGGAAAGTCGGTGACCAGATGCTGCCCCGGCGGCAGCCGCGCATCGACGCCGGCGCTGCCGCGCCGGCCACTGAAACCGCGAGAAACCGGGCTCTCGGTCATGAAGCGGACCCCGCAAAAGAACGAGGCAAGTGTCACGCACTCCTATGACAATGACAATACGCCATAGGTCCACGCCGCCAGCGCACAATGCGCGGGCGGCGGCGCCGAGACCGAAGGTTCAGCGGTTGGCGTGGCTCCAGGGCGCGATGCGCCGCTCCACCCATTTCAGGCCGGTGGTCAACGAAACGCCCAGGATCATCAGCATGATCACCGGCACGAAGGTCTTGTCCATTTCGAAATTATTGGCGTAGCGCGTGATCATGAAGCCGAGACCGGAAATGGTGGTGTAGAACTCGGCCACCACCATGCCGACCAGTCCACGCCCTATGGCAAGCCGGATGCCCGCGGCGATGTAGGGCAACGCGAACGGCAACAATACGTCGCGCCATACCTGCCATTCGCCCGAGCGGAAGGAGCGCGCGACCTCCAGCATGTTTTTGTCGCACTCACGCACGCCCTGATAGGTGTTGATCAGGATCGGGAACACGGCGAACAGGAACACGACGATAATCTTGGCCTTGAGATAGATGCCGAACCACAGCACCAGTAGCGGCACGAGCGCGACCATGGGAGTCGCGTAAAGCGCATTGATCGGCAGATCCAACGCCCAATCCAGCCAACGCACGCGAGCCATCGCGATCGCCACCGGAATGCCGACCACGACGGCCGACAAGAGCCCGTAGAACATCACTTCCAGGCTCTGCGACAAGTAGTAAGGCAAGTCACCATTGATGGTCAGTTCCCAGAAGGCGACCGCGATCTTGCTCGGATAGGTGAAAAAAATCGGGCTGATGTGCGGCCCAACGATCTGCCAGACGATCAGGATCAGCGCGAGGAAGCCGTAACGGAACACCGCCCGGTGCTGCCACCAGGGCGCTGCCCTGACCACTGCCGTGCCCTGCTGCCCGGCCGACATCTGGCCGGCATGAACCTCATTGGCGACGCTCATCGAATGCCTCTCCGAATTCCTCTCCCGAGCGGCCCGCAATCGGGCGCCCACTTGACTTGCGGGTGGACGCCGCCGTCAGCCGGCGGCGCCCGTCCTTGTCGTTCGTCGTTCCCGCCGGCTCAGAACGCCGCCGTCGGGCAAACGGGTCCCTTCCAGACGCCGAGCTTCTTGATCGCCTTTTCGGCGAATTCCTTATCGACGATCTGGTCGTAGGTCGGTGCCTTGCCCTTGGCGATGTTGCCGACCTTTTCCATCAGTTTAGAGGTGAAGTTGACGCGCGCCGGCGACAGGCCGGTGTTGGCGTCCCAAATGCAGCTCTTCACCAGGAAGTAATAGGTCTGCTCGACAACCTTCGGCGGATAGCCGGTGTGCTTGATCATGATCGGCAAGACTTTGGCCTTGTCGGTGTACATGATGCGAGTGGCTTCGATCACGGAATCGACGAACGCCTGCAGCGCCTTCGGCTGCTTCTTGATCGTTTCTTCCTTCACGCCGTAGTAGGTGTACATCTGCTTCGGCGACAGCTCCCACATGCGCGCGATGGCGTGCAGGCTCGGCACCTTCTCCTTGGCGAGCATTTCCTGCTCGACATGCAGGATCGCGGTGTCCACCTGGTCGGCGACCAGCGCCGGCACGTCTTCGGTCGCGATGCTGACGAAGTTGACGTCTTTCGGATTGATGTGAGCGGCACGCAGCACGTTCTTGCTCAGGATGTCGGCGAAGCCGCCGGGCTGCTGGATACCGATGCGCTTGCCCTTGAGGTCGGCCATGGTCTTGACGTTGTCGCGCACGACCATCGAGGCCTCGAACTTATAGAGCGTGCCGAGGATCGCCTTGACCTTCGAGCCCTTGGAGATGGCGATCGAGGTGACCGTGCCGGGCGACTGAGCGATGTCGAGGTTGCCGGCCAGCATGGCGCGGAAGACCTTCACGCCGCCGTCGAGCGCGACGATCTTGACCGTGAGACCGTGCTTCTTGAACAGGCCGAGATCATTGGCGACGATCGCCGGCATGTGCACGACGTTTGGCGGCGTCGTCGGCATGCCGAGTGTCAGAGTCATGTCTTCGGCCAGCGCTGCGCCCGGCAGCGACAAGGCGGCCGTGGCTAGCAAGGCGGGAATCAGGTGTCGCTTGCGCATCGTTATCCTCCCTCGTTTTTTCTTCGGCGTTTCGCCTTTGGCCGGCTTCGCTATCGACATGCGGCATTGCCGCCGTCGTTTCGCTCTCCCGCGTCGCCCCACGCGGCGAGAACCGAAAACGGTCCGACCGATCCCGGGAGTGTGCCCGATTACCGCAATAAAAACAACGAAACAGGGCCATTCTTCCGGCGGCCTATTTGTTCAGCGATTCGCCTTTGACCGCGGAAAGCCATAAGGGCTAAGTGCCCTACGTTAATCGTTGCCGGACGCAACTATGTCGAAATTCGTCGTGGAATACGGAAAGGATAGCTTGCCGCCGGCGGCCGACGGCCGGCTGGACGGCCCGGCTTTCCACCGCAATCACGATGCGATCTGGTCGACGCTGTCCCACATCCTGGACAAGGAGACCGGCGATGTCCTGGAACTGGGCAGCGGAACCGGTCAGCACGCGACCGAATACGCCCGACGTTCGCCGAGCCTGACATGGTGGCCGAGCGACATCGCGCCGGCCCACCTCGTCAGCATCGCCGCCTGGGGCCAACAAGCTGCCCTGCCCAACCTGCGGCCCCCGCAAAGCATCGACCTCATGAACCCGGATTGGATTTGGCAAGGTGAAAATGGTGGCGGCGCACCCCTGACCGCCATGGTCTGCAACAATGTGCTGCACATTTCTCCCTGGACGGTATCGCAGAACTTGATCGCGGGCGCCGGCCGCCTGCTGCGCGGCGGCGGCCACCTGTTCATCTATGGTCCGTTCAAGCGCGGCGGCGAACACACCGCGCCAAGCAATGCCGCATTCGACGCTAGCCTGCGCGCCCGCAACCCGGATTGGGGCGTGCGCAACGTCGGCGATCTCGAAGCGCTCGGACGCGACGCCGGCCTGGCGCTCGCCGACACCGTCGCGATGCCGGCCAACAACTTTGTGCTGGTGTTCACCCGTGCCAGCGGAGAGCTTTGACTATAAACAAGACAGGATGCACATGCAGCCCGAACCGATTTGCGACGTGGCCCATCTCGGCCATCTGGAACTGCTCACGCCAAAGTTCGACGAAAGCCGCGAGTTCTTCATCGACGTCATGGGCATGACTCAGAGCGGCGAGAAGGGCGACAGCGTTTATCTGCGCGCCTACGACGACTATGAGCGCTATACGCTCAAGCTCACCGCATCGAAGACCAATGGCATGGGTCACGTCGCCTATCGCTGTCGCTCACCGCAAGCGCTGGAGCGGCGCGCCGCTGCGTTGAAGGGCTCCAGCTTCGACGTCGGCTGGAGCGACGGCGATCTCGGCCACGGCAAGACCTTTGTGTGCAAGGACCCGGACGGTCACGACATCGAACTTTATTACGAGACCGAATGGTACGAGCCGCCGCCGGAACTCAAACCGTCATTGAAGAACCAAGCGCAAAGATTTCCCGCGCGCGGCTGCAATGTGCGTCGGCTCGACCACTGGAACGGGCTGGCCGCCGACATCTCCGGCTGCCGCAAGTTCTTCGAGGACTATCTCGGCTTCAAGCTCACCGAGCGCATCGTGATGAACGACGGCAGCGAGGCCGGCATCTGGATGACGGTGACCAACAAGTCCTACGACTTCGCCTATACGCGCGATCACACCGGTTCGCGCGGACGCTTCCACCACGTCACCTACGCGCTCAATTCACGCGAAGAGGTTCTGCTTGCCGCCGACGTGTTCCTGGAAAACGGCGTGTTCATCGAGACCGGCCCGCACAAGCATGCCGTCCAGCAGACCTTCTTTCTTTATGTTTACGAGCCGGGCGGCAATCGGGTCGAGGTCGCCAACGCCGGGGCTCGGCTCATTCTGGCGCCGGACTGGAAGCCGATCACCTGGACCGAGGAGGAACGCAAGAAGGGCCAGGCCTGGGGCCTGCAGACCATCGAGTCGTTCCATACCCATGGGACGCCTGAGGTGGCGCAAACCGCAAGATAGGAGTTATACGCAATCGGCGAGTTACGTATAACTCAGTCGAAAAGACGCAGGACACCCCATGACCGGCCACAACACCCCGCGCATCTCCTTCATCGGCTTCGGCGAGGCCGGCCAAGCCATCGCCTCCGGCTTGCGCGAAGGCGGCATCGAGCGCATCGCCGTCTGGGACATATTATTCCCGAAGCCGGAAGGCGATAAACTGAAGGCGGCCGGCGAGAAGATGGGCGTGCGATTGGCCTCCTCCGCCCAGGATGCCGTACGCGATACCGACATGATCATTTCAGCGGTGACGGCGGCTTCGAGTTACGAGGCGGCGCAGTCCGTCGAACCAAACTTGATCGGCAATCCCTGGTATCTCGACATCAACTCGGTCTCGCCCGGCCGCAAGCAAGACACCGCCAAACTGCTCGGAGAGAAGGCGCGCTATGTGGACGTGGCGGTGATCGCGCCGATCCATCCGGCGCGTCACAAGACCCCGCTCCTGATTGCCGGTCCGCACGCGGAGACGATTTCGCCGCTGCTCGAAGAAA
The DNA here is from genome assembly GCA_963732895.1 of uncultured Pseudomonadota bacterium. Classification (GTDB taxonomy): domain Bacteria; phylum Pseudomonadota; class Alphaproteobacteria; order Rhizobiales; family Xanthobacteraceae; genus Pseudolabrys. Next base: position 743,862 of record CAVTBG010000006.1, read on the forward strand.
TGGAGATGAAGCTCAAGATCGTCAGCCCCGACACCGGCAAGGCGGCGGCGATCAAGATGATCCGCTCGGTGATGATCAAGGGGATCGAGGCGCTGACGCTCGAATGTTATCTCGCTGCTTCGCGCGCCGGACTGCTTGACGAGGTGCTGGTCTCGATGAAGAACAATTATCCGGCGCTCGATTTCGAAAAGATGGGCGACTACAACCTTGAACGCATGGCAAGCCACGGCGAGCGCCGCGCCGCCGAGATGGAGGAATCCGCCGTCACGCTGCGCGAACTCGGCCTCGACCCGTTGATGGTCGACGCCACGGTCAAGCGCCAACGCGAGATGGGCGCGATTGGCAAGAACGGGAGCGTACGCGCGACCCTCGCTCAAGGCCGCGCCGTCATGCTCGCCGCCATTAGCGCAGCGAAGACGCCACGCCAATGACGGCTGGCGCCCCATTTACCGGCGCTTGGCCTTCGCCTTTTTGGCTTTCTTAGTCGCGCCGCTCTTGCGCGACGGCGCGCGCTTAGCCGCCGACTTCGCCGCCTTGCCGGCCTTCGGCAGCCCGTTGTTCCTGGCGACCCGCATCGACCAGTATTCCCACGAGCGCTCCAGTCCCGTGGTCTTCTTGTTGATCGAACCCGACAGGTTGGTCTCACCGGGCGTCAGAGACTCGATGGATTGGCCGATGGTCAGCGCCTGCACCTGGAATTCGGCATTACGCGTCGAATAGATCGAGCGGAACACGCAATCGCGCACACCGACGCCGGCGACGGTAACGCCGTGGCGTTTCATCAGCACCATCCAGTGATTGCCGAGCGCGCGGGCGAGCGAGGCGCCCTCCTCCGGCTTGACCACCAGCATATTGGTGTCGCCGAACTCATCGTGCTGATCCCAGAACGGCGGCTTGATGCCGCCGACCGCCCCGAGATGAAACACCGGCACATAGTCGGTGCCGGTCGCGAGCAGCGGCATGAAGGCCGGCGCATGATGATGGCAGACCGAATTCACGTCCGGCCGCGCCTTGTAGATTTCGCCGTGAATCACACGCTCCGAATACTGCCCGACGCCGGGCTCGCGCACGGGCTGTGAGTTGAGGTCGTATTCGATGAAATCCTCGGGGGAGACCAGTTCCGGCGCGCGCGAACGCGACAGCAGATAGCGGTTGGGATTGTTCGGATGGCGCATGCTGACATGGCCGAAGGCGTCGATGACACCCTCATTAGCGACCATCCGGTTGGCGAGCGCGAGCTCGTGGCGGGCTTCGGTGAGCAGGTCGGCCACTGACGTTTCCTCTCGTTTTGATTTGGTTTGATGTCCTACATTACAGGACAGAAAGTATTTTCGAAAAGTGTTTCGGCGTACATGGGCGCTGCTTTTTCGGATAAGGTCATGCGATAACAAATATACCGCCGCCCTGGAAACAGCGATGACAACGCTTGACAGGGGGCGGCCGTTAGGGAGGTTCTAGTTTCACCATGCCGGGTCCCGCCCAGATCGTCATCGACGGTGTCAGCCATGTCTATCGTCCGCCGCGCGGGCGCGAGGTGTTGGCGCTCGACGACGTGTCGCTCGAGATCGCCAACCGCGAATTCGTTGCGCTGCTGGGGCCGTCCGGATGCGGCAAGTCGACGCTGCTTTACCTGATCGGCGGCTTTCTGCCGGTCGAGCGCGGCGGCATCACCGTGGAGGGCAAGCCGATCGCCGGGCCCGGCCCCGACCGCGGCATCGTGTTCCAACATTTCGCGCTATTTCCCTGGAAGACCGTGCGCGGCAACATCCTTTACGGGCTGGAACGCCAGGGCATGCCTAAGCCTGAGCGCGAAAAGCGCGCCATGGACTTCATTGACCTGGTCGGCCTTTCCGGCTTCGAGGACAGCTACCCTTCCCAGCTTTCCGGCGGCATGAAGCAGCGCACCGCGATTGCGCGCACGCTGGCCTTCGACCCCACTATACTCTTGATGGACGAGCCGTTCGGCGCGCTCGACGCGCAAACTCGCGGTCTGATGCAAAGCGAATTGCTGCGCATCTGGCAGCGCACCCCCAAGACGGTGATTTTCGTCACCCATGACGTGCAGGAAGCGGTTTATCTCGCCGACCGGGTCGCGGTGATGTCGGCGCGGCCGGGGCGCATCAAGACTATCGTCGATACCAAGTTCGACAAAAGCAACGAGGACGTGCTCAAGGAAAAGGAATTCGTCGAAAAGGTTGACGAACTCTGGCACCTGGTGCGCGAGGAAGCGATCAAGGCGCAGGGAGACCGCACGGCGCGCGGGAGCGGGCAATGAGCCCGCGCAGCATCGTGCACGCCGAAAGGCGACTGCGCCCATGAACGCCGCGGCCAAAACCTTCTTCCGCTATTCGCCGCTGTTGCTCCTGGCGATAATCTGGGAGCTGACCGCCCGCCTGCATCTGGTGTCGTCGGACGCGCTGCCCTCGTTGTCGAGCGTAATCGGCTCGTGGATCGGCATGATCGAGGACGGCGAGCTCCTGCACAACGGCGGTGCCTCCCTATTTCGCGCTGGCGCCGGCCTTGGGCTCGCCATCATTATCGGCGGCTTCCTTGGTATCTTCATGGCCTGGTGGAAGCCGGTGAATATCCTGGTCGCCCCCATCGTCGAGATATTTTATCCCCTGCCGAAGTCGGCGCTGATCCCGGTCACCGTGATCTGGCTCGGCTTCGGTGACGCTTCCAAGATCCTGCTCATTTTCCTCGGCTGTATGCTGCCGGTGACCATCGGCGCCTTTAACGGCGCGCGCTCGAGCGACCAGACTTTGCTGTGGTCGGCGCGCTGCATGGGCGCCAGCCGCCTGCGCGTCTTACGCGATGTGGTCGTGCCAAGCGCTATGCCGGAGCTGCTCAACGGCATCCGCACCGCGCTGGCGCTGTCGTTCATCCTGCTGGTGTCGGCCGAGCTGATCGTGGCGCACAAGGGTTTCGGATATCTCATCGGCGTGCTCGGCTCCAACGGCACCTATGACGCCATGTATGCCGTGGTGTTGACGGTGGCTTTTCTCGGATTCGCGGCCGACCGGATTTATCTCGCGATCACCCGGCGGGTGCTGCAATGGCGAGCTTAGACAACAGCCTGACTCGGCGGACGGTAACGTCGGCCGACGTGCCGGAGCCACTGGCAATGCGGCTAGGCCGACTGATGATGTCGGGCGCCGCGCGCATGTTTTCCGTGGTCATGCTGCTAGCGGCCTGGGAGCTCTTGGCGCGCAGCGGCACCTTTACCCATTTCCAATTGCCGGCCTTCAGCATGGTGGTCGGGCGCATCTGGGACGACGGCACATCGGGCGATCTCTGGCTCAACACCGGCCTGACTCTCTACCGGGCGCTTGCCGCCTTCTGCATCGCGGCGGTCGGCGGCGTCGCCATCGGCGTGGCGATGTCGCGCAGCAAAATCGCGCAATGGTTCTTCGACCCGATCGTGTCGGTCGGTTTTCCAATGCCGAAGATTGCCTTCCTGCCGGTGATCATCCTTTGGCTCGGAGTTTATGACGTGTCCAAGATCACGATCGTGGTGGTCGATGCCATATTCCCAGTGATTGCGGCCACGGTCATCGCCATCCAGGGTGTGGAACGTGAGCTGATCTGGTCGGCCCGCAACATGGGGGCGAACAGCCGCGAGGTGCTCAGCCAGGTCGTGCTGCCGGCGGCGTTTCCGCAAATCATGACCGGCCTTCAGGTAGCGCTGCCACTGTCACTGATCGTGGCGGTGGTGGCCGAGATGCTGATGGGCGGCTACGGGCTCGGCGGCGCGATGATGGAAGCCTCGCGTTTCGCCAATTCGACTGGCGTGTTCGCCGGCATCGTCGAGATCGCCATAGTCGGTTATTGCCTGGTCAAGGTGATGGCGGTGATCCGGCGACGGCTGTTGATCTGGCACCCGGAAGCGCACGAGCCGAGCACCATCTAATAATCCGCCGCTGCCGGCGATTTGTACCGGATGACGGGTAAAGCCCGCAACGCGAAGGCTTGCCAAAATCAGTTTGAACCCCGACAATCTCGATCAATCATAACAAGCCAAGCTTGCCGATAACGTCACGAGCAAGTGGGTAACACTGGGAGGAAATGATGCGCTTTCACAAGCTCGCCTTGGCCGGCGTGTGCGCACTCGGCCTGATCGCCGCCGGAACCGTCGCCAACGCGGCGCCGGTGAAGATCCGAATGTCCTGGGTGGCGCCGGTCGCCAACTGGGCGTCGATCCTTCTCTACAAGAAGGACCTGATGAAGCATCTCGGCAAGTCCTATACGCTCGAGACCATCCATTTTCGCGGCACGCCGCCAATGGTCACAGCGTTGGCGAATAACGAGATCGAGATTTCCAATCTCGCCTATTCGACATTGGCTATCGCCATCGCCAACGCCGGCATGGACGACATCCGCGTCATCGCCGACGAGTTTCAGGACGGCGTGCCGGGTTACTTCTCCGAGCAGTACTACGTGCGCAAGGACTCAGGCATCAACAAGGTCGAGGACCTCAAGGGCAAGGTGATCGGTACCAATGCCGCCGGCAGCGCCGTCGACATCGCCAGCCGCGCCATGCTGCTGAAGCACGGGCTGCAAGCCAAACGCGACTACACCATCGTCGAAGGCCCGCTACCGGCGATGCCCGCCATGCTCTTGGAGAAGAAGGCCGACCTTATTCCGGCAGTGCTTCCTTTCGCGCTTAATCCCAAGCTGCGCGCCGGCGGTAAGGTGCTGTTCACCCAGGACCAGGCGCTGGGCAAGACGCAAATGATCGTGTGGACGGCACGCAAGCCGTTCATCGACGCGCACCGCGCGCAGCTGGTCGACTTCATGGAGGACATGCTGCGGGTGGTGCATTGGTACCTCGACCCCAAGAACCACGCCGCCGCAGCCGAAATCGCCTCCAAGCTGACCAAGGCGCCGGCGAGCCGCTTTGGCTGGATGTTCACCAAGCACGATACCTATCGCGACCCCAATCTGCTGCCCGATCTCGACGCCCTGCAGCAGAATGTCGACGTCGTACAGAAGTTGGGCTTCACCAAGAAGCACGTGGACGTGAAGGCCCATTCCGACCTCAGCCTCGTCAAGGAAGCCGAAGCGCGGCTCAAGAAAGAGATGGGGAAGTAGTCGGGCAACACACCACTACATCTTGCGCTTTAGGCCCCGGGGCCCCGCCCCGGGGCCTATTCGTTTGGGTGACGCACCGCCTGCGACCGGAGACCACAGACAGGAAACAGACCGGAAACGCCGGTTAATTAATCCTTTACAAACATAGTTAATGGCTAAAAACTCATTATGGTGACAATACTTATATGGTTAATGAGGCGTTGAACATGAAACATCTTTGCAAGGCGTTCTACGGTGCCCTGCTTGTCCTTGGGCTGGCGGGCATCAATCCGGGTCCAGCGCTGGCAGGCGGTGGTTACCACTGGGACTCCGCCTGCAATTGCCGACGCCCGGACTCTTCCTACACCATTCGCCGCTACGTGCGCGGCGCACCGGTCGTCCGCACCTACCGCCGTGTCGTCAACCACACGCGCGTGGTGCGCGGCCGGACCCGGCTGATTCAGGAAAATCGCCTGATCGTGCATGTACGGCCGATCATCGACCGCGAAGTGATCGTACATCGCACCAACACCATCGTGCGTGATGTCGTGCTGCATCGGACCAACACCATCAACCGCTGGCGCAACGTCTACCGCCGCGAGGTGGTCAACGTTCAGGGTGGCGGCACGGTCCGGCACGTGACCGTCTATCGCAATGTGCGCGGCGTGAACTGCGGCTGCGGTTTCAGACGGCGCGGGTTGTTCACCCCACACGACCGATACTACCCATACTACGGCGGCGAGGTGGTTTCCTACCGCTGACACGATTGGCTTGCGCCAGACCACAAAAAAGCCGCCTCGACGGGGCGGCTTTCGTTTTCAAAGGCAAAGGTCGCGCTCAATTGAGCGCGGCAACGACCGATCCCAGCCCCATCTCTTCCGCCAACTGCGCCGCAGCCAGCTTCTGATTGTCATCGAGGCGGGCAATCAACGGCCGCGCCGCCGACGCCAGCCTTCGGATCGCGGCGCCGGTCATTACGATCGACACCACGCGGTGACTGATTCGGTGAACTAAGCCGCCGCCCGAACTCGCCTGTTGCTCGCGCGCGACCCGGCGCAAGGCGGATTCGACCGCCGGCCAATAAGCGAGCTGCGCCGACGTCAGTTTGAGCACGCTCTTGATGCGTGCGATGTTGATCGCGGCAGCCGGTTGGCCCTGGACCGCGACGGCGGCGCCCTCCCCCGCCCGCGCGGCGGGCATGTTGCACAATAAACCGAATGCCGCGAGCGCCATGGCGCTCGCGATAAATGCCTTCTTCATTGCAGAAATCCCCCGCGTTCTCTGAATAGATCGTTGGCTGGAGGTAACGGCTAATTCGGCCGCGAAGGGGAGCAAAATGGGGACGAAATGTGATTTTTCAGGCGTCGGCAACCCTAGTTTTGGCACGTGAAACGCCACCTGAGCCTTGACTTATAAGGACATATTGTCGATTGGCCTGCCGCCCAATGGCGCCACAGTGCTAAACTAAAACTTAATGCCTCAGACCGACCGCAGATATGGACCAATCGCTGGCAAAATGACGCTCGAATCCGACAAATTCCGACTGCGCCGGCCGGTTTTCGCGGCCCTTGTTGCAATGGCGCTGTTCCCCACGCCGGTCTTGGCGCAAAGCCCCGCGGCCCACTCGTCAGCGACACCTGCGCCCGCTGCCAGCGTTCTGCGCAGCGGCGGACCAGCCCCAGCGGCGCCGTCGGCACCCGCCATCGCGCTTCAACTGCCGCGCGACCTCTCGCCCTGGGGCATGTTCATGAATGCCGACATCGTCGTGAAAGCGGTGATGGTGGGGCTCGCCTTTGCCTCGGTACTGAGCTGGACCATTTGGCTTGCCAAGGCGATCGAACTCGTACTCGCACGGTTGCGCCTCGGCCGCGCCTTGCGCGCATTCGACGACGTGCGTTCGCTGGCGGACGCGATAGCCGACCTGCAGGACGTCGGCGGCGAGGCGCTTTCGCTCGCCCAAGCAGCCGAACACGAATTGCAGCTTTCCACCGACGCGCTGGTGACGGACGGCGTCAAGGAGCGCGTCGCGTCGCGGCTGTCGCGGATCGAGGCCGCCGGCGGCCGGCGCATGATCCGCGGCACCGGCTGGCTCGCCACCATCGGCGCCACCGCGCCGTTCGTCGGGCTGTTCGGCACCGTATGGGGCATCATGAACAGCTTCATCGGCATCTCCAAACAACACACGACCAATCTGGCAGTGGTCGCGCCCGGTATCGCGGAAGCGTTGCTCGCCACCGCGCTTGGACTGGTGGCGGCGATCCCGGCGGTGGTGATGTACAACATGTTCTCACGCTGGACTGCCGGATACCGCGCGCAGCAGGCCGACGTCGCCGCCGAAATCTTGCGCCTCGTGAGCCGCGATCTCGACCGCGGCGCTATCGAACAAGCGCTGGCCGAACTGCGCCGGCCCGCGGCGGCGGAGTAGGGGCGTCATGACGGTGCGTCTCGACCACGGCGAGGAAACACTCGACGAACTGCACGAGATCAACGTCACGCCGTTCATCGACGTGATGTTGGTGTTGTTGATCATCTTCATGATCGCGGCGCCGCTCGCGACGGTGGACATTGCGGTCAACCTGCCGGGGGCCAACGCCGAACAAGCACCGCGCCCCGACAAGCCGTTGTTCGTAACATTAAAGCCCGATCTCAGTGTGTTGATCGACAGTGATGCCGTCGCACGCAACAACCTCGCGGCGGCGCTCGACCGTGTCACGGGCGGCGACAAAGCACAGCGAGTCTATCTCCGCGCCGACAAGACCGTGTCCTACGGCGCGCTGATGGATTTGATGAACAGCTTGCGCGGCGCCGGTTATCTGCACGTGGCGCTGGTCGGATTGCAGTCGCAGAGCCCGCCGCCATGAGCACACGCCGTTTCGGGACCATCGCACGCTGGAGCGCGTGCTTCGCGCTGGTGCTCGGCGCGCACGCCGCCGGCGCTATGGCGCTGCTCGATTGGCATGCCGATATCGCGTCCATCGCGAGTGGACCGGTGATTCTGGTCGATCTCGCGCCGGCACCGGCCGCGCCGGCAAAAAAGAAGAGTGCCTTGCCACCAGGTCCACAGCAGCCGCAAGTCCAGGCGCAGCCAAAATCTGAACCCAAACCTGAATTCAAGCCCGAGCCCGAATCAGAACCCACGCAGCCCAAGCCAATCGAAAAGGCTGAGATCACGCCGGAGCCGCCAAAACCGGCAGAGCAACCTTTTGACGCAAAGCCAGTTCCCACGCCGGACGCGATGCCCACCGTGATGCCGCCGCCACGCCCCACCGAACGGCCGCGCCACGCCAAGCGCCGCCACCCCCACGCCAGTCGCGCTAGTCTCGCCAGCGCACCGAGCACGGCAGCGCATCATGCCGCCCGCCCGGCGGCGCCCGCGCTAGGGGCCGCGCGCCACGATTCGAACGCAGTGCCGAACTGGAAATCCCGGCTATTGGCGCAACTCGAACGCTACAAGCGCTACCCGGACGAAGCACAACGGCGCGGCGAGCACGGCGTAGCGCAACTTGCCTTCAACGTCGACCGCCTCGGCGGCGTACACGACATCCGTATCCTGCGCAGCTCCGGCTCGTCGCTGCTCGACCGCGCAACGCTCGCGCTTGCCCACCGCGCCGCGCCTCTGCCGCCGCCGCCGTCCGATCTCACCGGCCAACGCATACCGATCGTCGTGCCAATTCGGTACAGCATCCGCTGAAGGAGGCGCTACCAATTGCGGCATTCGGTGCTGATTCTCCGGCAGCGCGACCGCGCAAAGCTGTGGAACCACGCCGGTTTTCGGCTCCCTCTGACGGCCAATGCGCTAGATTGCCGGCGCCATGACCACCGTTCGCCATCGCAACCGGTTGCGCGCGCTGTTGACGCCGACCGAACACCGGGTCTACGCGCGACTCGACAACGCGCATAAGATCCAAGACTTCCTCGACCGCATGCCCGTCAATTTCGAGCCCAACGGCGACACTGCGATGTCGCCGCGCCGGGTGCTCGAGACGGGAGTCGCACATTGTGCCGAAGCCGCGGTATTTGCCTGCGCGGCGCTCGCCTATCACGGCAAGAAGGCCTGGCTGCTGGATCTGCAGGCGCGGCCGACCGATCAGGACCACATCGTCACGCTCTTTCAGGAGCGCGGGCTTTGGGGCGCGATCAGCAAGACCAACCACGCCATCCTGCGCTGGCGCGATCCCATCTACCGCAGCGCGCGCGAGGTGGCGATGACCTTTGCGCACGAATACGCGCTGCCGAGCGGCTTGAAATCGCTACTATCCTATTCGCGGCCGTTCTCGCTCACGCGCTATGCGCCGGAGCGCTGGGTGATCGCGGAGGAAGACCTCGACTGGCTGTTGTTCGATCTTGATCTTTCGCCGCATGTGCCGGTCGCACCAGCGCACGCCATGCGCAAGCGCCGCCGCTCGGCCCCGGTCGAAATGCGCGCGCAGGAAGTGGTGGAATGGGCCTATCCACGCGGGCTCAAGCCCTACTTGGCGCCCAACAGAATCGCTAACTACAAATCGAAGAAGGCGGCGCGGCGCTGACGATCAGGCGGCGGTGTCGGCTTTGAGCTTTATGTTGCGCGCTGACGCCGCGGTGACGCGGCCGATGATCACCAGGATCGGTCCCGGCAAAGCGGCTTCCCTCAGCCGCTCCGGCAGAGCGCTGATCGCGGTGGCGATCGCCTGTTGGTCGGGCCGCGTCGCGCGCGCAATAGCGAGCGCCGGCGTTTGCGGGTCGAGGCCTTCGGCAAGTGCATGTTCGACCAGAGCGGTGAGCGTTTTTGCCGGCATATAGACTGCGGTCGTAGTGGTCCGATCGGCAAGACTCCGCCAATCGATGTCGGCCGGCAACTGGCCATTCTTGGCGTGGCCGGTGATGACCTGCAGGCGGCGGGCGTGATCGCGGTCGGTGAGTGGAATGCCGAGGCTTGCCGCCGCCCCTTGCGCCGCGGTAATGCCGGGCACGATCTCAACCGCGATACCGGCCGCCCGGCAGGCCTCGATCTCCTCGCCTGCGCGGCCGAAGATCAATGGATCGCCCCCTTTCAACCGCACCACGCGCTTGCCTTGCCGGGCGAGCGAGACCATCAGTGCGTTGATGTCATCCTGCTTGCAGGACGGGCCGTAGCCGGTCTTGCCCACCAACATCTTCTTGGCCTCGCGACGGGCAAAGTCGAGCACGTCGCGCGACACCAGATCGTCGAACAGGATGACGTCGGCTGACTGCAGCGTGCGCACGGCCCGTAGCGTCAGTAGTTCCGGATCGCCTGGACCGGCGCCGACCAACGTCACCGAACCGTTTTCAACGCTCGTTCCCTGCCCCGACACTTCAGCAATGAAGCGCTCGAAATCGGTTTCGCGCGGATCATTGTCAGGATTGGCAATCGCGTGCGCTGTCAAAAGCTGCCAGAACCTGCGGCGGCCGGCAAAAGACAATCCCGACGCTTTGACACCGGCGCGCCAGCGTGCCGCAGCAGCCGCCCACGTGGCAAAGCCTTGCGGAAGCAAAGCTTCCAGCTTGGCGCGGATAGCTTGCGCGAACACCGGCGCGGCGCCGTCGGTCGAGATCCCGATGACCAAGGGCGAACGGTTGACGATTGAGCCGAAGGAGAAGTCGCAGAACGCCGGCCTATCGATGACATTGACTGGCACACCGGCCGCGCGCGCGGCAGCGGCAAATTCGCCCGCGCCGGCATCATCCTCGAAAGCGCCGACGGCGACTGCCACGCCCTCGAAGCTGCCGAAGGCCCAGGCGCGGCCGCGCAAAGCGATGCCGCCCCGCGGCGGATCCTCAATCAGTTCGCGCAGCTCGTCGCAAAGCTCGTGCGCATAAACCTCAACCTGGGCACCGGTGGCCGATAACAGTTCGGCCTTCCAGGCCGCCGCCTGATTGCCGCCCGCGAGCAGAACGCGTTTTCCCTCGAGTGACAGAAACACCGGCAACCGTGCCAGTTTCTGCATGCGGCCGGCTCGGGCTTCGGTGGGCGTGCGAGTCAATTCCACGGGTAGCATCCTCTAGTAGACGACGGTCTGACAGCAATCGCTCTTCTTCAACTCAGTGGCCCCAACTCGATGACTAGGCGAACGGCCGGTCCGGAGCGCGCTTGCCGTGCTTGGCACGGACGTCGCCTAACGGACTCTCCACATTCTTTGCACCCGCCTGCCTCGTGCCTACCACGACGTCGCAATCGACATGCCACTCGATAACCACATGATTTGTCCGCTGTTTTTAGGAAGCCACGGATCGTACTGCATGGAAATTGCGCACGGCAGGTCGAATATTGTGCATCGGAAAGACGCCGACGGGCGGCGCACCAGCGGCTGCAGAGCCGACATCTCAGCAACGCCCGCCACCTGCGCCGAAACCGCGGCGGGCACGGGATGCCCGCACGCCACGGTGTCGCGGTTGGCACGCGTATTGCTGAGACCTCGACGGTACCGGCTTGCAACGATGCTAAAGGGGGTCTCGTGTCCTATCTCGTTCCTTCGGAATTCGTCACCAAGATGGTCGACGCTGGCGAATTGAAAATTTTCATGTCGGCCCGCGACACCGTAATCCGCGCTTACATGGCCGGCGCCATTCTGGCATTGGCCGCCTGGTTTGCGGTGACGATCAACGTACATACCGGCCAGCCGCTTGCTGGCGCGGTACTGTTTCCGATCGGCTTCTGCATGCTCTATTTGCTGGGCTTCGATCTGTTGACCGGTGTGTTCATGCTCACACCGCTGGCGTTGATCGACAAGCGGCCGGGGGTGACTGTCGGTGGCGTCCTGCGCAACTGGGGCTGGGTCTTTGTCGGCAACTTCGCCGGCGCTTTGACCGTGGCTTTCATGATGGCGTTTGTCACCACGTTCGGCTTCACGCAGGCGCCGGACAAGGTTGGCACCGTGATCGGCAATGTCGGCGAGGCCCGTACACTCGGCTACGCGGCGCACGGCGCCGCCGGCATGGCGACGCTGTTCATACGCGGCATGCTGTGCAACTGGATGGTCTCGACTGGCGTGGTCGGCGCCATGGTGTCGACCAATGTCAGCGGCAAGGTCATCGCCATGTGGATGCCGATCATGCTGTTCTTCTACATGGTCTTCGAGCATTCCGTCGTGAACATGTTCCTGTTCCCGGCGGGACTGATGCTGCACGCCAAATTCTCGATCATGGATTATTTCATCTGGAACGAGATCCCGACGGCGTTCGGCAACTTGGTCGGCGGCATTTCCTTCACCGGCCTCACCCTCTATGCCACCCACGTGCGGACTGCGCCCAAACGCGTCGCTTCGCTCAAGACTGCCGCCTAACAGCAATTTGCTGCTAACGTAGAGCCTCAACCCACCCGGGTTGAGGCTCGTTCTTTGGTCCACGACATGTCGGGCACCCTCGCGATATCGATCGGCCAGCACTCCGACAAGGGCCGGAAGGAGGTCAATCAGGATTTCCACGGCGCGTTGATTCCGGACGAGCCGCTCCTGAGCCTCAAAGGCATCGCGATCGTGCTCGCCGATGGAATCAGCAGCAGCAAAGTCAGCCGGATCGCCGCCGAGGCGGCCGTCAAAAGCTTCCTGTCGGATTACTACTGCACATCGGATACCTGGCCCGTCAAAACTTCCGCGCAACGCGTGATCTCGGCGACCAATTCCTGGCTGCACGCGCAGACCCGGCAAAGCCAGTATCCGTACGACCATGACAAAGGTTACGTCTGCACCCTCAGCGCGGTGGTCGTCCGGTCGACCACGGCGCATTTTTTCCATGTCGGCGACACGCGAATTTACCGGCTGATGGGAAAGGCCCTCGAACAGCTCACCGAAGACCATCGGGTCGTCGTCTCGTCGCAACAAAGCTATCTCGGCCGCGCCTTGGGTATGAACCATCAGGTCGAGATCGACTATCGGGCCATTCCGGTCGAAAAAGGCGACACCTTCATCCTGGCGACCGATGGCGTCTACGAGTACGTAAATCAGCACTTTATCGCCGACACCGTGCAAGGTGGCGCCGATGATCTGGACGCCATCGCAAGGACCATCGTCGACGAGGCCTTTCGGCAAGGCAGCCACGACAATCTGACCGTACAGATTGTTCGAATCGATGAATTGCCGGACAGCGAGCCCAGCGACATCATCGGGCCGGAGGCAGACCTGCCCTGCCCCCCACTGCTGGAAGCGCGAACCGTCATCGACGGTTATCAGATCGTCAGGGAAATCCGCGGCAGCAGTCGCAGCCACATTTATCTCGCGATCGATACCGCAAACGGCGAGACCGTTGTCATCAAGACACCTTCCATTGACCTCCAGGCCGATCCGGCACACTTGCGGCGGTTCAGAATGGAAGAATGGGTCGCGCGCCGCATCAACAGCGCGCATGTATTGAAGCCACGTCTCCAGTCGAGAAAGCGCAGTTATCTCTATGTCGCGACTGAATTCATCGATGGGCAGACGTTGACGCAATGGATAATCGACAATCCGAAGCCGGGCCTCGAAGCCGTGCGCCGCATCGTCGAGCAAATCGCCATGGGCCTGCAGGCCTTCCACCGGATGGAGATGTTGCATCAGGATCTCCGGCCGGACAACATCATGATCGACCGAACCGGCACCGTGAAAATCATCGATTTCGGCTCGACGCGGATGTCCGGCATTACCGACGACCCGCCTCTGGATACGCACACCGCCATCCTGGGCACGGTGCAATACACGGCGCCCGAGTACTTCCTTGGCGAAGGCGGCTCGAACCGATCGGACATCTTTTCTCTCGGAGTCATTGCCTATCAGATGCTGACGGGCCGGCTGCCGTATGGCGCTGACGTTCCCAAAGCCAGAACGAAATCGCAGCAGCGAAAGTTGAGGTACAAGTCGGTTCTCGATGAAAGCAGCGATATACCCGCATGGATTGACGGCACGCTCAGAAAGGCGGTGCATCCCGACCCGTATCAGCGCTACGACGAACTATCAGAGTTTGTCTTCGATCTCCGGCATCCCAACAAAGCCTATCTCCAGTCATCAACAATACCGCTCGTGCAGCGTAACCCGCTGTTGTTTTGGCAAGGCCTCGTTGCGATTCTGATGATCATCATCATGGCCTTGCTTTATCATCAGCACTTCAGTCCATAACGTCATCGTCCGCGCGGCCGGCGGACGCTCCCGAGACGTCTTAAATCGCAAGCGGCCGAGCACCTGTTCGCTCATGGAAGTCGCGGCCGTTGCCGGTAGCCTCCACAACGCCCGCGCGGATACAGAAATCGCCGAACCGTTCACTGGACTGTCGCTTGGTCGCATAGGCCGCGAACAGCGGATCGAGCGCGGCGACGATCCCGTCGTGATCGACGTCTACCTGGTAGAGCTTGGACAGCCGCGAGCCGTCGAAGGCTGCGCCGAGATAGAGGTTATAACGACCCGGTCCTTTGCCTACGAAGCCAATCTCGGCGAGATAGGGCCGCGCGCAGCCGTTGGGGCATCCGGTCATGCGGATGACGATGTCGTCGGCCGAAAGACCATGCGACGCGAGCTTCTGATCCAGTGCATCGAGTAACTCGGGCAGATAGCGCTCGCTCTCGGCAAGCGCCAGCCCGCAGGTCGGCAGCGCCACGCAAGCCATCGCGTTTCGGCGCAGGCCCGACCACGGCGCCATGAGACCGGCCTCGCGCGCAATGCGTTCGATCTCGCTCTGCTGGCCGCTTTCCACATTCGCAACAATGATGTTTTGATTGGCCGTCATGCGGAAATCGCCGTCGTGGATCTTGGCGATTTCGCGCAGCGCGGTCATCTGCATGGCGCCGGGGCGGTCGGCGATGCGGCCACTCTGCACATACAAGGTCAGATGAGCGCGGCCGTCGATACCGTCGCTCCAGCCGTAGCGGTCGCCGGTCGAGGTGAACTTGAAGGGTTTAGCCTTGCCGAGTTTCGTCCTGGCGCGGCGCTCAACCTCGGTGCGGAAGGCGTCGAGCCCGCGGTCCTCGATGGTATATTTCAACCGCGCGTGCTTGCGGTTCCCGCGGTCGCCCCAGTCGCGCTGCACGGTCATCACCGCCTCGGCGATCTTCACTGCGTTGTCGGTGCGGCAAAAACCCATGATTTCGACGGTGCGTGGATAGGTCTCAGGCTCGCCGTGGGTCATTCCCATGCCACCGCCGACGCTGACGTTCCAGCCTTCGACCTTGCCGCTCTTATTGAGTATGGCGATGAAGCCGAGGTCATGAGCGAAAACATCGACGTCGTTGGAGGGCGGCACCGCCACTACCGTCTTGAATTTGCGCGGCAGATAAGTCTTGCCATAGATCGGCTCGACCACCTCCTCCTCGCCGCCGGCGACGCGCTCGCCGTCGAGCCAAACCTCGCGATAGGCCGGCGTCTGCGGCGTTAGATGCGACGAGATGGCGCGCGCCAGCTCAATCGCCTCGGCATGCGCCGGCGACTGATGGGGGTTGGGGTTGGCCATCACATTGCGGTTGACGTCGCCGCAGGCGGCGATGGAGTCGAGCAGCACCGCGTCGATCGCTTTCAGCGTCGATTTCAGGTTGAACTTGATGATACCGTGAAGCTGCACCGTCTGCCGCGTGGTCAGGCGCATTGTGCCGTTGGCGTAATTGCGCGCGACCCCGTCGAGCGCGAGCCATTGCTGCGGCGTCACCACGCCGCCCGGCATGCGCACGCGGATCATGAAGGAAAACGCTTTCTCCAACTTCTTGCGGGTGCGCTCGGGGCGGAGATCCCGGTCGTCCTGCAGATACATGCCGTGGAATTTGACGAGCTGCTGATCGTCTTCGACGATCGCGCCAGTGATTTCCTCGGTAAGCCCTTCAGCCAGCGTGCCGCGCAGGTAGGCGCTGGCTTCCTTGATGTGCTCGTTGCGGGAGAGTTCGTCGGTCATTGGGGCAAAAGAGCTCAATAAACGTCCTGCAGATAGCGCTTCTCGCGCTCAAGCTTGGCGACCACTTCGGCCGCCGCTTCCGGCGACAGCGCCTTCACGTCGGCGTAGGCGCTTGTGAGAGTCGTGCGCACGTCTTTGGCCATCGCCTTGGCGTCACCGCAGACATAAAAGTAGGCGCCGCCTTCCAGCCAGTCGACTAGCTCGCGCCGGCGCTCCCACAGCTTTTGCTGCACGTAGGTCTTCTGCGGCCGGTCGCGCGAGAAGGCGACGTCCATGCGGGTCAGTGCGCCGTCTTTCAGGGCCTCCTGCCAATCGAGCTGGTAGAGGAAGTCGTGGGTGAAGCTGCGGTCGCCGAAGAACAGCCAGCTCTTGCCGGTGGCTTCGGTGGCGCGGCGCTCCTGCACGAAGGCGCGGAAGGGCGCGACGCCGGTGCCGGGGCCGACCATGATGATGTCGCGGTCAAGCGATGGCAGCGCGAAATGCTTGTTCGGCTTCACCTTCACCCGCACGCGGTCGCCGCGCTTGAGCCGCTCGGCGACGTAGGTGGAGGCGACGCCCCTTCGCGCGCGGCCGTGCAGATTGTAGCGCACGGCGGAGATCAACACATGCGCCTCGTCCTCGAACTCGCGGCGCGACGAAGCGATCGAATAGGCGCGCGGGCTGAGCGGCCGCGTCAG
The DNA here is from genome assembly GCA_963732895.1 of uncultured Pseudomonadota bacterium. GTDB lineage: Bacteria > Pseudomonadota > Alphaproteobacteria > Rhizobiales > Xanthobacteraceae > Pseudolabrys. Next base: position 760,448 of record CAVTBG010000006.1, read on the forward strand.
GGCGCGCAAACCTTCGGCGCTGTGGGTCAGCGGAAACGCTTCGACCAAGTCGATGAGCTGGCGGCCGGCGATCCAACCGCGCACCGCGCCCCCGTCAATCAGCGCTTTGGCCTCGGCGTGACCGGTTTGCTCCATGAACGTCTCTAGCGACTTCAGCGACAGCGTGGTGACATCGCGCGAGGCGATCAACTCGCCGCGCAAACCATCGTCCGAAACTTTCGCCAGCGCCATGAGCTCGTCGACATAAGCCGAGTCGTTCTCGGCGTAGAGATCGAGCGAGGAGCCAGGCTCGTAAGCGGGCGCCGCGCCGTCGAACTGGAGCGCGAGATGCACCGTTTCCTTTTCCGAGCGCGAGGAATTGAGATTCACGTGCTCGATAACCTCGGCCTCGACGATATCGCTTGTCGCAGCAGCGGCCGGCTTGTGAGTGAAATCCACTTCGATGACGCGGCCACGGCCGTCATCTTCCGGCGCCAACGCCTTGAGCGCGCCGCCGATCCATGTTGAAGCCGGCTCGGCAAAATCGAGATCGCAATCGATGCGATCGACCACGCGCTTGCCACCTAGCGCCGCCAGCCGCTCGTCGACCGCCTTGCCGATAGCGCAGAACTCGCCTTCGCCCCAGGTGGCGGCGATGACGATGAGCCGCTTGGCCTTGGCGAGATCGTTGAGGTCCAGTTCGGCCATGTCGAGGACGCGCGGCTTGAAGCCTAGCTTGCGTGCCTGCTTGGCCACGTCGCCGGCGAGTGCCTCCGAATTTCCTGACTTGCTGGCGAAAACGATAGTGAGCGGCTCGGCCGCGCGCGGCGGCTGCGCCGGCTGCTCATTCGCCGCCGTATGATCGATCCCGGCCAGGAAACCCGCCAGCCACGCTCGCTGTACAGGGCTCGCCGGCTCCATCACGCGATTGAGCAGCGCGATCTCCTCTTCGGCGAAGGGAGCGGATTTCGGGATCGGGATCATGCTCGGGGGCTCTTTCGGTCGCAACCAACGAGCCCTTAAATAGAAGCTTATTCTGCTCAGCCGCAATAAGTGGCGAAAAATAAGAAGATAATTCCAAAATAGCCCCTGGAAGTCCGCAACATTCTCCTTCCGGCACCCTAGGCAGGAGAACGCTCGCGTTGCCCGGCCGGGCGTCTCCGCGCTCGCTTCAGCGGCATTTTACCGCTCTGCGGCCACCCGCTATAAGGCGGCCAACAAACCGGATCCGGGGGCTCTGAGACGCGTGACTTCGTTCGTTTTCCGCAGAGAGATGATGATCGAATGGGGCCACTGCGATCCCGCCGGCATCGTGTTCAACAGCCGCTTTTTCGAGTTCTTCGACACCAGCACCTGGCTGCTGTTCGACGCCGCCCTCGGCGTTAGGCCGCCAGATTTGGCGTCCACCTTCGGCATCATCGGCATTCCGCTGGTGGACGCGCGCGCCGAGTTCCGAATGCCCGCCAAGTTCGGCGACATGGCGGAGATCGCCTCGCATGTGTCCGAATTCCGCCGTTCCAGCTTCGACGTCACCCATCAGATCACCGTCGGCGGGCAACCGGCGGTCGAGGGCAGCGAGACCCGGGTCTGGGCGGCGCGCGACAAAGATAATCCTGACAAGATCGGCGCAGTCCCCATCCCGGCCGAAGTCATTGCCAAATTTGGCTGATTCCCACAGCCGGCCTCGAAACCGTTCCAGCCATTCCCGGTAATGGGTCTGGAGGGGCTAAAGGCGCTGTTGTGTCCTAATCCCAACAAGACGAAGCGCGAATCTCCAATTCGCGCCGCTTGAGGGGAGTAGAGACGCCTTGCCTCGGCTGCTTGAGTTCACGCTCAACGGCCGTGACCGCGCTGACGCGGTCGCGGACAATTTGCTGCTGCTCGATTTCCTGCGCGAACAGATCGGGCTGACCGGCACCAAGACCGGCTGCGACGGCGGCGAATGCGGCGCCTGCACGGTCCTCATTAACGACAAGCCGGTGCTCTCCTGCCTCACATTGGCATCGACCGTGCAAGGCAAGCGCGTCGAAACCGTCGAAGCGCTCGGCCATGACGGGCAACTATCGGCGGCGCAGCGCGGCTTCCATGAAAAGCTCGGCTCGCAGTGCGGCTATTGCACGCCAGGCTTCATCATGGCTTCGGCGGGCTTGCTGCGGCGCAATCCCAACCCCAGCGACGCCGAGATCATGGACGCGCTCGGGAGCAACATCTGCCGCTGCACCGGCTACGTAAAGATCATCGAGGCGGTGAAATACGCCGCCGCGTTAAACGCGCAAGGGGTATCCCCATGAACATCACCACCCCGGCGCACAACATCGGCGACTACGTGCCGATGATCGACGGGCCGGAGAAGGTCTCCGGCCGCGCCAAATACACCGCCGACATCCTGGCGCCCGGTCAATTGGCCGGATGCATTTACCGGAGCCCCTATGCGCACGGCGAAATCCTGTCGGTCGACGTATCGGAGGCGCTGACGATTCCGGGCGTCAGAGCGATCGTCACGGGCGCAGACTGTGATAAGGGCTTCGGCGTGTTGCCGATCGCGCGCACAGAATTTCCGCTGGCGCGCGACAAGGTGCGTTATCGCGGCGAGCCGGTGGCAGCCGTCGCTGCGGTCGATGACGCCACCGCGCGCAAAGCCTTGGCCGCCATCCGCATGACCGTGCACGAACTGCCGGCCTACTACACGACGCGGGCGGCGCTGGCGCCCGATTCCGTGCAACTGCACGAGAAGAAGCCCGGCAATGTCGAACGCGATGTGCTGTTCGAGCTGGGCTCGACCGAGCAGGGCTTCGCCGAGGCCAACCTAGTTCGCGAAGGCACCTATAACTGCGCCGAGGTCTGCCAGAACCAGATGGAGATGCACGCCGCGATCGCCGAATACGATGCGGTGCGCGAGCGCATGACGGTGCATGCTTCCACGCAGGTGCCCTATTACGTGCACCTCATGCTGTCGCAGATCCTCGATATGGAGATGTCGCGCATCCGCGTGGTCAAGCCGCATGTTGGCGGCGGCTTCGGCTGCCGCACCGAGACGCTGAACGTCGAGTTGATCGCAGCGCTGCTGGCGCGCAAAGCCAAAGGTACTGTGCGCATCGTCACCAATCGCGAGGAAACTTTCATCACCCATCGCGGGAGACCGGAAACCGACATCCGCATGAAGATCGGCATGCGCAAGGACGGCCGCATCACCGCGGTCGAGTGCGAATGCGACCAACGTGGCGGCGCGCACTCCGGCTACGGCGTGGTGACCATCCTCTATGCCGGCTCGATGCTTTACGCCATTTATGACCTCCATAACATCAAGTACGTGGGCAAGCGCGTGCTCACCAATACACCGCCCTGCGGCGCTTTCCGCGGCCACGGTACCGTCGATGTGCGTTTCGCCTTCGAGAGCCTGATCGATGAAATGGCAACGGAGCTCGGCCTCGACCCCTTCGCGGTGCGGCGCGCCAATCTGCTCAATGCGCCCTGCTTCACCGACAATGATTTAATGATCAATTCTTACGGCCTGCCGGAATGCATGGACTGGGTCGAGCGCGAGAGCGGCTGGAATGAACGCAAAGGCAAGATGCCGAAAGGCAAAGCCGTCATTAAGGGCCTGGGCATGGCCTGCTCGCATTACATCTCGGGCGCCTCCAAGCCGGTGAACTGGACCGGCGAGCCGCACGCCACCGTCAAGATCAAGCTCGATTTCGACGGCTCGTTGGTGGTGCTTTCCGGCGCTGCCGACATCGGCCAGGGCTCGACCACGATTCTTGCGCAAACCGTCGCCGAAGTGCTCGGCCTCGATCTGTCGCGCGTGCGCGTCGTCACCGGCGACAGCGAAGTGGTACCGAAAGACAACGGTTCCTACTCGTCGCGCGTCACCTTTATGGTCGGCAATGCCGCGCTCGATGCCGCGCGCAACCTCAAAGAGCTGCTGGTGAACGCCGCCGCCCGCAAGCTGGAGGCCAAGCCTGAGGACATCGAGTGCCTGGGCGAAATCTATCGCGCGGGCGCGCAGGACAAGGGCGCCACCTTCGACGAGGTGGTGGTGGAAGCGCTGAAGGATTCCGGCACCATCACCGTCACCGGCAACTACTCCACCATCCCGGAATCCCACGGTGGTAAGAAATACCGCGGCGCGGCTATCGGCGGCACCATGGGCTATTCCTATTCGGCGCAAGTGGTGGAAGTCAGCGTGGACAAGGAAACCGGCGTCGTCACCGTCGACAAGGTCTGGGTCGCGCACGACTGCGGCAAGGCGCTCAACCGGCTGACGGTGGAAGGCCAGGTGCAGGGCTCGGTGTGGATGGGCATGGGCCAAGCGATGAGCGAGGAGGTCGCCTATCACGACGGGCTGATGATCACCGGCAACATGCTCGATTACCGGGTGCCGACCATCCAGGACTCGCCACCGATCGAAGTCGGCATTGTCGAGAGCATCGATCCGCACGGCCCGTTCGGCGCCAAGGAGGCGGGTGAAGGCTCGCTTGCGGCGTTCCTGCCGGCGCTCACCAACGCCATCGCTGACGCCATTGGTCTGCGCTTCAACGACCTGCCGGTGACCCCCGACCGGGTGTTCGAGGCGCTGGAGAAGCATCGGCGCGCGCTCACCAAGAAGAACGGGGCCGCCTAATGGACGCCCTGCCCGACTTCCGCATCCTTCAGCCGGCCACACTCGACGAAGCGCTGGCCGCGCGCGCGCAGCATCCGGGGTCCAAGCCGCTCGGCGGCGGCACCGATCTAGTGGTCAATATCCGCCGCGGCATCTTGGCGCCGCCGGTGCTGATCGACATGAACCGGGTGCAAGAGCTGCACGCAATTAAGGCAGACGAAATTTCGCTCGAGCTTGGTGCCTCGGTCACGCTCACGCAGCTTGCCGAACACCCGGACGTCATCAAGCACTATCCAGTGGTGGCGCAGGCCGCGAGCCACATCGCGGGTCCGACCCACCGCAACATGGGCACGGTCGGCGGCAATCTCTGCCTCGATACGCGCTGCATCTTTTACAATCAGAGCGAATGGTGGCGCAGCGCCAATAACCACTGCCTGAAGACCACCGGCACCATCTGCCATGTAGCGCCGAAAAGCCGCGGTGTATGCTTCGCAACTTACTCCGGTGATCTGGCGCCGGCGCTGCTCACGCTCAGCGCCGAACTCGACATTGCCGGACCCGCGGGAAAACGCACAATTCCGCTCGAACAGCTCTATATCGGTTTCGCCCGTCAGGACGTGCCGGTGACCGAGACGCAAGGCGACGGCAAATATTATCTGTCACTCCGTCCAGGCGAGATCGTCACCGCGGTGCGCGCCAGGAACACCCCCCGCCTGCGCTCGGCCTACGACAAGATCCGTATCCGCCGCTCGATCGAATATCCGGTGGCCGGCGTTGCGGTGACACTCAAGCGCGAGGGCGACACGCTCACGAGTTTGCGCATCGGCTTCACTGGCACCAATCCGCGTCCGGTACTGCTCGCCGGAACCGCCGCGCTTTGCGGCGGCGGCATCGGCGAGCGCCTGATCAACGATCTCGACGCGCTGGTGCGCGACCAGATCATGCCGATGAAGACCACCTTCACGCCCGGTCATTACCGTCGACGCGTCGCCGGCGTACTGGCGCGGCGGCTGTTGACGCGGCTTTTCGAGGACTGAAGGCAGGGGGCCGGCATGCTGAACGACTTCACCGAGCGCCGCCCCTACAACGCCGTCACCGATTTCGTCGATTGCCATATTGCGCAAGGCCGCGCCGGCAAGATCGCCTTCATCGATCCCGAGCGTTCCCTCACCTACGGCGACTTGCAGGTACGCAGCATCCGATTCGCCCATGCGTTGCGCGCCGTAGGCCTCGAACGTGAAGACCGCGTCGCGCTGCTCATGCATGACACCGTCGATTTTCCAGTGGCGTTCTGGGGCACGATCCGGGCCGGCTGCGTCGCCATTCCGCTCAATACCTTCCTCAACGCGGCGCAATACGCCTACATGCTGGCGGACTCGCGGGCGTCGGCGCTGGTGGTGGCCGAGTCGCTCGTTCCAACGATTGCGCCGCTGATCGACGCGCTGCCTTATCTGAAGACCATCATCCGAGTCGGCGGCAGCGACGCCGACAAAACTGCCTTCCCCGACCGCGCCGTGCATCGCTTCGAGGATGTGATCGCGGCGGCGAGCGACACGCCCTTTGTCGCCGACACTGTTTCCGACGAAGTCGCGTTTTGGCTCTACACCTCGGGCTCGACCGGCGATCCCAAGGGCGTCAAGCACGTCCACACCAATCTGATGACGACCGCCACACTGTTCGGCCAGGGCGTGCTCGGCATCAGCGAGGCCGACGTGGTGCACTCGGCTTCCAAGCTGTTCTTCGCTTACGGCCTCGGTAACGCCATGAGCTTCCCGCTCTCCGTCGGCGCCACCGCGGTGCTGTGGCCGCACCGGCCAACGCCGGAAGGCGTGTTCGAGATCATGCGGCGCTATCGTCCGACCGTGTTCTACGGCGTGCCATCGCTCTACACGGCCCTGCTCGCGCACAAGGAAATCTGCCAAGGGGCCGGTTCCGACCGGCTTCGTATTTGTGTGTCGGCCGGCGAAGCGCTGCCCGCCCATATCGGCGAACGCTGGCGCGAAGTGGTCGGCGTCGACGTGCTCGACGGCATTGGCTCCACCGAGCTACTGCAGACTTTCTTGAGCAACCGGCCCGGCGACATTCGTTACGGCTCAACCGGCAGGCCGGTTCCCGGATACGACACGCGCATTGTCGACGAGCACGGTTGCGACGTCGCCGCCGGCGAGATCGGCGAGTTGATCGTGCGCGGGCCGTCGGCCGGCGAAGGCTATTGGAACCAGCGCGCCAAGAGCCGGCGCACCTTTGTCGGCGAGTGGACCCACACCGGCGACAAGTACCGGCGCGACCCGGGCGGCTACTACTATTACTGCGGGCGCACCGATGACATGTTCAAGGTCAGCGGCATGTGGGTATCGCCGTTCGACGTCGAGGCGGCATTGATCTCGCATGAAGCCGTACTGGAGGCCGCCGTCATCGGCAAAGCTGACGCCGACGGGCTGATCAAGCCGAAGGCTTACATTGTCTTGAAGAACGGCTACGCCGCCGACGATGGCCTGCTCGAGACGCTGAAGATCCACGTCAAGGAAAAAGCCGGCGCGTGGAAATTCCCACGCTGGATCGAATTACGCGAGGATCTCCCGCGCACCGCCACTGGCAAGATACAGCGCTTCAAGCTGCGGGATGAGGACTTGGCGGCCTCGGCGGGGCGGTAGGCACAAACTGTTCCCTCCCCCTGCAAGGGGGAGGTGAAGAACAGTTCACGCATCCGCGATCTTCACGTACTCGAAGTCGCCGGGCTTGTTGTCGATGCCGATCTTGGGCGGAGCGATCCAACTCGCGTATTTGCCCGTCTCGAACTGCGGCTGCATGAGGCTCTCGATGAAATCCTTGTCGGATTCGGAGGGCAGAAAATCGGTACGCCGATGCGTCCATTCGGCGGGCGAGAGGATCTTTCCGTCGGCGTCAGCATTGGTGCGCGAGAATTCGCCGATGTGACGATGGAAAGCGACGTGCGGCAGCTTGATCTCGAACGGGATACCGGCGTCAGCGATCACCTTGTTCCAACGGTCGACACCGACCTGGCAGTCGGCGACGTAATCGTCGCGCAGGCGCATGTTGAGCGCCGACAAGGCCGACGCGTCGTCGTTCTTGATCTGCCCATCGATAAAGCGCAGCACGGGATAGGTGCCGCTCTCGAGCTCATGGTCGTCCTTCAGCCGATCCTCGCGATAGCGGCCCTTGAGGCCGGCGTGAAAAGCGTTGGCGGCGTTGGTCGAGATCTCGTTGCCGAACAGATCCAGCGTCAGCGAGAAGTGCATGTTCGCCTTCTTCTGGATGGTCGGCAGGTCGATAACGCCGAGCTTACGCACCTTTTCGATCTCATAAGGATCGGCGATGCCGGACTCCTTCATCGCGTCGCAGGTGCGCTGGATGACGCGGGTGACGCCGGTCTCGCCCACGAACATGTGGTGGGCCTCCTCGGTCAGCATAAATCGGCAGGTGCGCGACAACGGGTCGAAGCCGGATTGCGCCAGCGCCTCGAGCTGCATCTTGCCGTCACGATCGGTGAAATAGGTGAACATGAAGAACGACAACCAGTCCGGCGTCGTTTCGTTGAAGGCGCCGAGCATGCGTGGCGTGTCGGCATCGCCCGAGCGGCGCTCGAGCAGAGCTTCCGCTTCCTCGCGGCCATCCGTGCCGAAATATTTCTGCAGCAGATAGACCATCGCCCACAGATGACGGCCCTCCTCCACGTTGACCTGGAACAGATTGCGCATGTCGTAGAGCGACGGCGCGGTCTTGCCGAGATGACGCTGCTGCTCGACCGAGGCCGGTTCGGTGTCGCCCTGGATCACCACCAGCCGGCGCAACATGGCGCGGTATTCACCGGGCACTTCCTGCCAGGCGGCCTCGCCCTTGTGCGTGCCGAAGGGAATTTTGCGCTCCTCGCGTGCCGGCGCGAGCAGAATGCCCCAGCGGTATTCCGGCATCCGCACATAGTCGAACTTGGCCCAACCCTTGGGATCGACGCCGACCGCGGTGCGCAGATAGACCAGCGCGTTCTGAAAGCCCTTCGGTCCCATGTCCATCCACCAGCCAATGTAGCCCGGGTGCCACTTCTCCAGCGCGCGCTTCACGCGCACGTCCTGACCGAGTCCCACGTTATTGGGGATCAGGCCGTCATAGTCGACTGCGTCCATTGCCATTGTTATCCCTCCAGTGGTTTCCCGCGCGCAGCGCGATGCGCACGCGCTCTTAAACTCGTTCTCTGTTGTAGGTCGGCGACACGCCCGAGCCGTAGAGCTTGAGCGCGCCTTGCTCGCCGATGGCGTTGGGCCGCTGGAAGATCCAGTTCTGCCAGGCGGTCAAACGGCCGAAAATCTTGGTTTCCATGGTTTCGGGCCCGCCGAAGCGCAGGTTCGCTTCCATGCCGGTCAATGCATCGGGCGAGAAGCTCGCGCGCTCCTCCAACAGGATGCGCAGCTCGTCGTCCCAATCGAAATCTTCGTAGGCCATGGTGACGAGACCGAGTTCGGCGGCCTCCTCGCCTTCGATCGGCTCGCCGATGCGAGCTTTCAGCGTGCCGATCAGTTTGGGCTCGCCGAGGAAGCGCGTCTCAAGGCGCGTCAGCCCATTGCCCATGGGAAAGAGGCCGAAATTCGCTCGGCCCAACGTGATCGCCGCCGGCGGCTGGTTGTCGCCTTCGCGGGTGCCGATCAGCATGAGGGAACGGTCGGCGGCGAACGCCAGCTCGGCAAGCGTGCCGGCAAAGCAGGAGCCCGGCTCGATCAACGCGATAAAGCTCTTGGCGGTGACGTCGATGCGCTTGAAGACGCGCTTCAGGTAATGACGGATTTCGCGCATTAGCCAGTCGCTGTCGGCCTTGATGAGGAAATTATCATGCGCCAGCACGCCCTGCGCGTTGCCGTCAGTGCGGAATAGCACCACGCCGATCTCCCGCTCGTTGGAGCGCAGGTGCAGGATCGCATCTTCCAGTTCCCGCGCCACCGTGAGCGGCCAGAATTTGTCGCCCAGCGCATGCGCCGCTTCGACCGAAGCCGGCACATCGTGCGAAGGGCCCCGCACGGTCACGTTGGCGAGCCCGCGGGCGCGGTCGATCTCGATGTCAACGTGGGAATACGTCACGCGATCCGCTTCAATCTTTCGGTCGAGCGGATTGAGCTTGATGCCCTTGGCGTCTTTCGGGCGATCGGAGCGCGCGGCGATTTCATGGGCGCGCGCAGCCACCGCGTCTTTCCATTTCGAATTGGGCACCACTTCGTCGACCAGCCGCCAGTCGACGGCTTTGCTGCCGCGAATGCCCTCCTCGATCGAGCAGAACATGTCGGCGCGGTCACGCCGCACCTTGCGCTTGTCGGTCACTCGGGTAAGCCCGCCGGTGCCGGGCAGCACCGCGAGCAACGGCGTTTCCGGCAGCGCCACCGCGGAACGGCGGTCGTCGACAAGCATGATGTGATCGGCGGCGAGCGCCAGTTCGTAACCGCCGCCGGCGGCATTGCCATTGATGGCGCAGATGTAGATCTGCTTGGAATTGTCGCTGGCGTCTTCGATCGAGAGCCGCGTCTCGTTGGTGAACTTGCAGAAGTTTACCTTCTGCTGATGGGTCGACTTTCCCAGCATGCGGATGTTGGCGCCGGCGCAGAACACGTTGTCCTTGCCGGACTTGATCACGACCGCGCGCACTTCCGGATGCTCGAAGCGCAGCCGCTGCACCGCGTCGTTCAATTCGATGTCGACCCCGAGGTCATAGGAATTGAGCTTGAGCTCGTAATCGCCGAGGCCGCCAGCCTGGTCGACATCCATAATCAGATAGGCGATCTCGCCGTCCAGTTCGATGCGCCAGTGGCGATAGCGCGAAGGCTCGGTCCGATAATCGATTGTGGTCATGAGCCCTGCCTGATCCCTGCTGAATTCGTTCTGCGCACGCGTCAGAACCCGGCTCGGCTTTCGGCAGCCTTCGCCGCGGTCTTCATGCATTATTTTGCATAGAAATAGCACTTCCCTCAGTAGTCGACAACGGTCCGTCTGGCAGAAAGCGGTGCCTCCTCCACAGGCCGGGGCTCACCCGCAAAACCCTCTGAATACGTTGATTTTCCCCTGAAAAAGCAGCAAATGGACCATTGCAATCTGGTCCTGCCTGCCGCATATTGATCTGCAATATAATTCAGGACCGCATCCCGGACCGCCGATGACGACGCCCGAACCCGCCTATCGCCGCGACACCGACGCCTACCTGCATCGCCTTGGCGAGCGTGTTCGCATGCTGCGCAACCAGCGCGGCATGTCGCGCAAGGTCCTGGCGCAGCACGCCAAGGTTTCGGAGCGCTATCTGGCCCAGCTTGAGACGGGCAAGGGCAACGGCTCGATCGTTCTGCTGCGGCGGATCTCCCGCGCACTCGGCCTGCCGGTCACACAACTAGTCAATGAAGGCGCCGAGCCGGCGCTCGATCTCGTGCTGCTCACGCAGTTCCTCGAAAGGCTGCCACCCACTGTGCTGAGCGAAGCGCGCGAAGTGCTGCTGCGGCAATTCAGCGAGCGCTCCGATGATCTGCGCAACCGGCGCGTCGCCTTGATCGGCCTGCGCGGCGGCGGCAAGTCGACGCTCGGCCGGCTGCTGGCGGCACAACTGGAGGTACCCTTCATCGAGCTCGACCGCGAGGTCGAGCGCATGGCCGGCGCCCCTTTGAGTGAAATCTTTGACATGTTCGGCCAGGAGACTTTCCGCCGCGCCGAGCGCGAAGCGCTGGAAAACGTGCTGCGCCAGCACCGCGCCTTCGTCGTGGCGACCAGCGGCAGTATCGTCACCGAGCCGGGCACGCTCGAGCTGCTGCTAGCCTCCTGTTTCACGGTCTGGGTGCGCGCCGCTCCCGACGAGCACATGAAGCGCGTCGTGGAGCAAGGCGACATGCGGCCGATGGCCGGCAGCGCCCGCGCCATGGAGGACCTGGTCGCGATTCTGAGAAGTCGGGAGCCGCTCTACGCCAAAGCCGCGGCCGAGCTCGTTACCACCGGCAAGACCCCGGAGCAGAACCTGACGGAGCTGTTGCGGATAATGCCGGTTTCCGCTAGCGGCATCGGGCGCAAATCGGCCGGGCCGAGCGAAAAACAGTTACGGGGGAGCCGGCGGGTGCCGGAGCAAGCAGAATGAGTGAGACGATCAAGACCGACGTCCTGATTATCGGTGCGGGGCCGGTCGGCCTGTTCGCTGTGTTCGAGCTCGGGCTGCTCGACATCAAAGCGCACCTCGTCGACATCCTCGACCGCGCCGGCGGCCAGTGCGCGGAGCTTTATCCGGAAAAGCCGATCTACGACATTCCTGGCATTCCTTACATCACCGGCAACGGCCTGACCGAAGCGCTGATGGAGCAGATCAAGCCGTTCGGCCCCACCTTTCATCTCAGTGAGATGGTGACAACGCTGGAGAAGATCGGCGATCCGCTGTTCCGCGTCGGCACCGACGACGGCAAGACCTTCGAAGCCAAATGCGTGGTGATCGCCGCCGGCGGCGGCTCGTTCCAGCCTAAGCGGCCGCCGATCAACGGCATCGAGCCCTACGAAGACAAGTCGGTGCATTATGCCGTGCGCAAGATGGACGCCTTCCGCGACAAGCGGCTGCTGGTCGTCGGCGGCGGCGACAGCGCGCTCGATTGGACCCTAAATCTGCAGCCGATCGCCAAGCGGCTGACGCTGGTGCACCGGCGCGACGAATTCCGCGGCGCGCCCGACAGCGTCAACAAGATGCGGGCGCTGGTCGCCGCCGGCGACATGGACCTGAAGATCGGCCAGGTCACCGACCTGGAAGGGCCTGACGGCCAACTCGCCGCCTGCAGCATCAAGGAAAAGGACGGCACGGTCAGCCGCGTCGAGGTTGATGCCATGCTGCCGTTCTTCGGGCTCACCATGAAGCTCGGCCCCGTCGCCGACTGGGGCCTCAACCTTCAGGAAAACCTGATTCCGGTCGATACCGGCACGTTCGAAACCGGCACGCCCGGCCTGTTCGCCATCGGCGACATCAACACCTATCCCGGCAAGCTCAAGCTGATCTTGTCCGGCTTTCACGAAGGCGCGCTGATGGCGCAAAAGGCCTACCACTATGTTTATCCCGACAAACGGCTCGTGTTCCAATACACGACCTCGTCGACCAACCTGCAGAAGAAACTGGGTGTCGCATGAGCGATCAACTGAATGTCGAGCCGGCCGCTCGTCAGCATGAGCAAAAACAGACCGTGGCGAAGATCACTTTCATCGAGCACGACGGTGCCACGCACACGGTCGAGGCCGAGATCGGATCGACCGTGATGGAAGCGGCGATGCGCAACGGCATCGAGAGCATCGTCGCCGAATGCGGCGGCTCCTGCACCTGCGCTACTTGCCTCGTGCACGTGGACGATAAGTGGAGCAAGATCGTCGGCCCGCCGTCGACGGAAGAAGAAGACATGCTCGACATGGCCTTCGAGGTGAAACCGACCTCGCGGCTGTCGTGCCAGATCAAGGTGACGGAAGAACTCGACGGCCTGGTCGTGCATACGCCGGCCTATCAGGGGCGCTGAGCAAGCGACCGTACGGAATCGGAATGGCCAATCGCGACTTCCTGCAGCCGACCGAATTCATCGACAGCGACAACGGAGATGTGCGCGCCTTCGCGCGCGCGGCGACCGGACAAGCGCAAGGGGACAAGGCGCGCGCTGTCGCGCTCTATAACGCCGTTCGCGACCGCATAGCCTACGATCCCTATCTCGATTACACCGACCCGGCCGTGTTCCGCGCGAGTGGCGTGCTCGCCGCCGGACGCGGCTTCTGTATCGGCAAGTCCGCGTTGCTCGCCGGCTGCGCTCGCGCCGCGGGCATTGCCGCCCGCCCCGGCTTTGCCGACGTGCGCAACCATCTGACCTCCAAGCGGCTGCGCGCGCTGACCGAGAGCGACACGTTTTATTGGCACTCCTACACGGAACTGCTGATCGACGGTCATTGGGTCAAATGCACGCCGGCCTTCGACAGCGCATTGTGCGCGCGGGCGGGCTTGGCGCCGCTCGAATTCGACGGCGTCAACGATTCCCTCTTCCATCCCTTCGACCCGGGCGGCCGCCGGCACATGGAATATCTTAACGACCGCGGCGCGTTCGAAGACATTCCGGTTGACGCCATCATGGCCGATTTCCGTCGGCACTATCCGCGGCTGGTCGAGCAGGGCTGCATCGGTGGCGATTTCCGCGGAGAAGTCGGCGCCTGAGCATCGCGGGGCAGACCGATAATAGTGCCCACTCAGGGACTGAAGTGGCGGGGCAGACGGCAGGCGACCTCGACGAGCCAAATCTGCCGCTACCGTTTATGCGGCGGATATACGGATGTAGCCTTGCTGCAACACCGGCCCGCCGATCCGTCCTCGCCCCGGCGCATGACCGCTGCCTCCAAGAAGCGCCGCCGCAAAGCTAACCAACTGACTTGCCAAAAGGATTTTGGACGCCCGCATTTTGCACACACTTACCGCGGAAAGGCACCTATGCGCGCGATTTTAGCGAGAACCCATTGTTTCCTGGGTTCCAACAGCCCAAAATCAAGGCGAAAACTGGAACCTTTGGCACCGACCTTGATTAATCGTGACTGAGTAGCCTTTTCGAGGCGCGCATAACGTTCTCGTGGGCGGCAGTCCGAGGCCGCGTCGGGGAAAACGCCCCATCTCCCCCGACCCTTTTGTTGAAGGATTAGCCACGAATGACAGCGCCCAAACCGATTTTCGACGTCACCGCGGGCACCCCTCTCCTCGACACCATCAAGAGCCCATCCGACCTGCGCCGCATTGAAGTATCGAAGCTGCAGCAACTCGCCGACGAACTGCGCGCCGAAACCATCAGCACAGTCGCGGCGACAGGCGGCCATCTCGGCGCCAGCCTCGGCGTCGTGGAACTCACTGTTGCTCTGCACTACGTCTTCGACACGCCCAGCGACCGCGTACTTTGGGACGTCGGCCATCAGGCCTATCCGCACAAGATCCTCACCGGCCGCCGCGATCGTATTCGCACGCTGCGGCAGGGCGGTGGCCTGTCCGGTTTCACCAAGCGCGCCGAGAGCAAATACGACCCCTTTGGCGCCGCGCATTCCTCGACGTCGATCTCCGCCGGCCTCGGCATGGCGGTCGCGCGCGACCTCTCCGGGAAGCAAAACAACGTCATCGCGGTCATCGGCGACGGCGCCGTTTCGGCCGGAATGGCCTACGAAGCCATGAACAATGCCGGCGCCATGGACCGCCGCCTTATCGTCGTCCTCAACGACAACGAAATGTCGATCGCGCCGCCGGTCGGCGCCATGTCGAATTATCTGGCGCGGCTTCTGTCCAGCCCGGCTTTCCTGTCGCTGCGCGACTTCGGCAAGCAGGTGGCCGGCCATTTGCCGCGCTTCTTCCGTGATAAGGCGGCCCTGGCCGAAGAACTGGCGCGCGGCTTCGTCACCGGCGGAACCTTGTTCGAAGAGCTCGGCTTCTATTACGTCGGCATCGTCGACGGCCATGACCTTGAGCAGTTAATCCCGGTGCTGACCAATGTGCGCGACGCCAAGAACGGGCCGATCCTGGTGCACATCCGCACCCAGAAAGGCAAGGGCTACGCCCCGGCCGAACAATCCCAGGACAAATACCACGGCGTGGTGAAGTTCGACGTCGCTACCGGCAAGCAGAAGAAGTCGGCGGCGGGCGCGCCCTCCTACACCAAGGTGTTCGGCGAAAGCCTGGTGAAGGAGGCGAAGAAGGACGACAAGATCGTCGCTATCACGGCGGCGATGCCGGGCGGCACCGGCGTCGACATTTTCGCCAAGGCCTTCCCCGAGCGCGCCTTCGACGTCGGCATCGCGGAGCAGCACGGCGTCACCTTCGCGGCTGGGCTCGCGACCGAAGGCTACAAACCTTTCGTGGCGATCTATTCGACCTTCCTGCAGCGTGCCTATGACCAGGTGGTGCACGACGTCGCCATCCAGCGGCTGCCGGTGCGCTTCGCCATCGACCGCGCCGGGCTGGTCGGCGCCGACGGGCCAACTCATGCCGGCTCCTTCGACGTCACTTATCTCGGCTGCCTGCCCGGCTTCGTGGTGATGGCGGCAGCTGATGAAGCCGAGTTGGTGCACATGGTGGCAACCGCCGCTGCGATCGACGACCGCCCCTCCGCCCTCCGCTATCCGCGCGGCAATGGCGTCGGCGTGCCGATGCCCGAAGAGGGCGTGCCGCTCGAGATCGGCAAGGGACGCATCGTGCGCGAAGGCACGACGGTGGCGTTGCTGTCGCTCGGCACGCGGCTGACCGACTGCCTCAAGGCGGCGGATGAACTGGCCGCGCGTGGCATTTCAACGACCGTGGCTGATGCGCGCTTTGCCAAACCGCTCGACACCGAGCTCATCAACCAGCTTGCGCGCCACCACGAGTTGCTGATCACCATCGAGGAAGGCGCCGTCGGCGGCTTCGCTGCGCATACGCTCAATTTCCTGGCCGACACAGGAGCGCTCGACCAGACCGGGTTCAAGGTACGCAGCATGGTGTTGCCGGACATCTTCATCGATCAGGATTCGCCGCAAGCTATGTATGCGAGGGCTGGGCTCGATGCCGACGGCATCGTCACCAAGGTGTTTGAGGTGTTCGGCACCAAGGACACGGCTTGGCCGAGCAACGAGTTTGCGCCCAGTGCGGGCGCAAAGGGGGGCATTGCATGAAGGTTATTCTTGCTCAGCCGCGCGGCTTTTGCGCGGGTGTCGTGCGCGCGATCGAGATCGTCGAACGCGCGCTCGAAAAATATGGACCGCCGGTCTATGTCCGGCACGAAATCGTCCACAACAAGTGGGTGGTCGACGCGCTGAAGGCGCGCGGCGCCCGTTTCGTGGAAGACCTCTCCGAAGTGCCGCCCGACGGCATCACCATCTTCAGCGCCCATGGCGTCGCGAAGAGCGTGGTTGAGGAGGCCAAAAACCGCGGGTTGCACGTGCTCAACGCGACCTGCCCGTTGGTCTCCAAGGTGCACAGCCAGGGCCGCCACTACGTGCGCCAGGGCCGCACCGTGGTGCTGATCGGCCACGTCGGCCACCCGGAGGTCGAGGGCACGCTCGGTCAGATCCCGGGCAACGTGCTGCTGGTGCAGAACGAAAAGGACGTCGCGGCGCTGGATTTGCCCGACGACACCCCCATCGCCTATGTCACCCAGACCACACTCAGCGTCGACGACACCCGCGGGATCATCGCCGCGCTCACCCGGCGCTTTAAGGACGTCATGGGCCCCGGCACCCAGGACATCTGCTACGCGACACAAAATCGCCAGACGGCGCTGAGAGAACTTGCCAAGCGGGTCGACGTTATCTTTGTGGTGGGAGCCAAGAATAGTTCCAATTCGAACCGATTACGCGAAATCGGCATCGAAGCGGGTACCCCCACCCATTTGATCGCGGACGGTAGTGAAATTCAGCCCGAATGGCTGCATAATGTAGAAACGGTCGGAATCACCGCAGGGGCCTCGGCGCCCGAGGTGATGGTCATGGACGCAATCAACGCCCTGGGCAAGATCGCGTCGCCGGTGGAGGTGACCACCCTCCCCGGTGAAGAAGAACAAATGGAATTCCGCGTTCCCGTCGAACTCCTCGACGTGGAAAGCAGCAGCAAAATAGGTAAGGACGGTAGTCTTGGGCATTCCTCTCCTGCAGAAGTTGACTGTCGGTAGTTACGTCGTTCGCCAGCATTTGGCGGGACGCAAGCGCTATCCCCTGGTGTTGATGCTGGAGCCGTTGTTCCGGTGCAATCTCGCCTGTGCGGGCTGCGGCAAGATCGACTATCCGGACGAGATTCTGAACCAGCGCATCTCGGTGAAGGACGCGCTCGAGGCGGTCGACGAATGTGGCGCGCCGGTGGTGTCGATCGCCGGCGGCGAGCCGTTGCTGCACAAGGAGCTGCCGCAGATCGTCAAGGGCATCATCGCCCGCAAGAAATTCGTCTATCTGTGCACCAACGCGCTTCTCATGGAAAAGCGCATGAAGGACTACGAGCCGAACCCGTACTTCGTCTGGTCGGTGCATCTCGACGGCGACAAGCAAGATCACGACAAGTCGGTGTGCCAGGAAGGCACTTACGACCGCGCGGTCGCGGCGATCAAGGCGGCGAAGGCAAAAGGTTTCCGCTGCAATATCAACTGCACCTTGTTCAACAACGCCGATCCGGAGCGCATGGCGCGCTTCTTTGACAGCGTCATGGAGATGGGCGTCGACGGCATCACAGTGTCGCCCGGCTACGCCTACGAGCGTGCGCCGGACCAGCAGCACTTCCTCAACCGTACGACGACCAAGCAGCTCTTCCGCGACATTTTCAAGCGCGGCAACGGCGGCAAGAAGTGGTCGTTCAGCCAATCCGGCTTGTTCCTCGATTTCCTCGCCGGCAACCAGACCTACAAGTGCACGCCATGGGGCAATCCGACGCGCACGGTGTTCGGCTGGCAGCGGCCCTGCTACCTGCTCGGCGAAGGCTATGCCAAGACTTTCAAAGAGCTGATGGAAGGGACCGACTGGGATTCCTACGGCGTCGGCCATTACGAGAAGTGCGCCGACTGCATGGTGCATTCGGGCTTCGAGGCGACCGCGGTCATGGACTCGATCGCGCATCCGCTGAAGCTCCTGAAGCTGCGCAACGGCGTCAAGACCGACGGGGCGATGGCGGCGGATATCGATCTGTCGCAGCAGCGTCCGGCGGAGTACGTCTTCTCCCGCCATGTGGAGCAAAAGCTCGGCGAGATCCGGGAGGAAAAGGCGCGCGCCAAGGAAGCGCCAGTCCCCATGGAAGCGGCGGAATAGCGCTGGCTCTGAAGGAATACGAACTGCGTGATGCCCGGCCTTGCGCCGGGCATTTTGTTTAGGGCGGTGCCCAATTACATTCCGTACGCCACTTTGCGCTCGTTGCTGCGCGTGAGATTGCGGTAGCGCGCCAGCGCCCACAGCGGGAAGAACTTGGCGTAGCCGTGATAGCGCAGATAAAACACGCGCGGGAAACCGGTGGCGGTGAAACGCGCCTCGTCCCAGAAGCCGTCGTCGCCCTGATGCTCGAGCAGATAGCTCACGCCGCGTTTCACGGCCGGTGAATCGATCTCACCGCAAGCCATCAGGCCGAGCAGCGCCCAGGCGGTCTGCGAGGCCGTGCTCGGCGCCGGCTCATAGCCGGGGTAATCGAGCTTGTAGCTCGACCCGTCCTCGCCCCAGCCGCCATCCGGGTTCTGGATCGCGGTCAGCCATTCCGCCGCTTTGCGCATCGCCGGATGCTCGCGCCCAAGCCCGCAGGCGTTGAGCGCGCACAGCACCGACCAGGTGCCGTAGATGTAGTTCATGCCCCAGCGGCCGTACCAACTGCCATCTTCGAGCTGCGTGCCGAGCAGATAATCGACGCCGCGCTTGACCACGTCGCTGTTCTCCGGGGTTTCGCCAAGCTGCGCCAGCATGGAGGCGCAGCGCGCGCCGACATCCTCGGTCGGCGGATCGATCAGCGCGCCGTGGTCGGCGAACGGGATGTTGTTGAGATAGTCGTAAATATTGTCCACGTCGAAGGCAGCCCAGCCGCCGTTGCCGCTCTGCATACCGCGGATCCATTCGGCGGCGCGGTCGATGGAGCCGTCGAACTCGTTGCCGGCGCCGGCCGCGCGGCGGGCGCGGTCCATGGCCATCACCACCACCGCGGTGTCGTCGAGATCGGGATAATGCGGGTTGGCGTATTGGAAGGCCCAGCCGCCGGGGCGCAGGCCCGGCCGCCGCGCGATCCAGTCGCCCTCGACGTCGAGCACCTGCAAGGGCAACAGCCATTCGAGGCCGCGCCGCGCCTTTTCGTTCGCTTCCGTGCCGCCGACTTCGAGCAGCGTCTGCGCGACCAGCGCCGTGTCCCACACCGGCGAGACGCAGGGCTGGCAATAGGCTTCGTCGTCCTTGATCACCAGCAGCTTGTCGAGCGAGTCGCGGGCGATTTTTGCGTTGGCCTTGTCGCCGAGCACGTCGAACATCAGGCAGGCATTGGCCATCGCCGGGAAGATGGCGCCGAGGCCGTCCTCGCCGTTCAGCCGCTCGCTGACGAAATCGACCGCGCGTTGGATGGCCCGCCGGCGCATGGCCTTGGGCGCGACCTTGCTCAGCGGCCGCAGCACCATGTCGATGAAGCGAAAAGCCGAAAACCATATCCATTTCTGGTGCGGCGCCTTGTGTGGCGGGCCGATGGTCTGCGGCGGTTGCAGGAACAATTCGTCGATGGTGACGCCGCGCGGGTTCTTGGCGCGCGGCTGCAAGGTTTGCAGCACCAGCAGCGGCACGATCACCGTGCGTCCCCAATAGGAAATCTTCGAGATGTGAAACGGAAACCACGCCGGCAGCAGCATGATCTCGACCGGCATCACCGGCACGCTTTCCCATCGCAGGATGCCGAAGAGCGAGAGCAGCGCGCGGGTGAACACGTTGCTGTTGATGGCGCCGCCGCGCGACAGGATCGCTTCGCGGGCGCGCTTCATGTGCGGCGCGTCGATGTCGTCGCCGATCATCTTGAGCGCGAAATAAGCCTTCACGCTGGCGCTCATGTCGAAGCCGCCCTCGTGGAACAGCGGCCAGCCGTTGTGCTTCGGGCTCTGGACGCGGCGCAGATAGACGGCGATCTTGCGTTCGAGCTCGGCGTTCACGTCCTCGCCGCGGTAGTGCGTCAGCAGCACGTATTCGGCGGGAATGGTACAGTCGGCTTCGAGCTCGAACACCCAGTGGCCGTCCGAGCGCTGGCGGTCGAGCAGCGCGCGGGTCGCCGCCATGGTGGCGGTGTCGAGCGCGGCGTCGATATCCGCCTGACGTGTGGGGGCGCGAGTCGCGACCTCGCTCATGCCGCCACCCTCCCCGACGAATGCACCAACTCGGCGGCGGTGTTGCCGGAGCGCACGGCGCTTTCCAACGTTGCGGGCAAGCCGGTATCGATCCAGTCACCGGCGAGAAACAGGTTATTCCACGACGTCACCGGCCCGGGGCGCTTGGCGTTTTCTTCCGGCGTGGCGGCGAAGGTCGCGCGCCGCTCGCGCACGAGCTGCCAAGGAGGCAAATCAGCCGGCAATTCAGCGGACATATCCAGGACTGCCGCAACTTCGCGCCAGATATCCTGCGCCAGCTTCTCGCGCGGCGTGTCGAACCATTCGCCGGCGTCGCTGATGGTGACCGCGACGCGGCCTTCGAAGGTGAAGATCCACTCGCTCATAGCGTTGATTAGCCCGATCATCGTGGGCGCGCCTTTCGGCGGTTCGATTCTGAAATGTGCGTTCACAATTCCACGGAAAGATGACGGCGCGGTGAGGCCTGGCAGGAAGTTCTGTGCCGCATAGGCCGGCACGGCGAGGATGACTTTGTCGGCGCTGCGGAGCGGCACGGTCTCGTCGCCGAAAACCAACTCGCTGATGCGGCTCTGATCGAAATGGAATTCGTGCAGGGCGTGCTGAAGAGCGACCGTCACCCCCCGCTTGTCGAGGAAGGCCAGCGCCGGCTCGACGAAGGCCTTGCCGATGCCTTCGCGCGCGATCACCGGATGGCAGGCCTGCCCGCCAAGCGCCAGCGTCTCGCGCACCAGCCTGCTCGCGAGCTTGGCCGAACCATCGCCCGGCTTGATGTTCAACGCCGCCAGGAAGAACGGCTCCAACAGCCGCTTGTAGAGCGGTCCGCTGCAATCGATCACCTCTTTCAGCGGCTTGTCGTCGGAGGCCCAGAGCAGCCGCGCCAGCGCGACGTAATCCAACGGCTTAGTACCGGGCACGCGGCGATGCTTGTTGAACACCCACCAAGGAAACATGCCATTGCTGAGATGCAGGGTCCATCGCGCCCTGCTGGCGAGATCGATAAAGGCAAAATCGGCGCCCAATTCCTCGAGCGTCGCCGCACCGCCTGTCGTGCGCGCATAATCCAGCACCGCACGGTTACCGGACAGCACCAGATGGGTGCCGTTGTCGATCACCATGTCGGTCTGCTGGTCGTAATAGGAACGGCAGCGCCCGCCCGGCTGGTTGGTGGCCTCGTGCACGATGATGGTGCGGCCGCTGTCCGAAAGACGCACAGCCGCCGCCAGCCCCGCGAGGCCGGCGCCGATGATGTGAACGGTACCAGTGTCAAATGAACGCATAACGCAACACGATCCCGATGAGATGCGGTTTGCTTACGCGCACCCGCGTGCGCGGCCGCGCCCAGCCGCGCGCCACCATGCCGTCGAGCATCTTGCGATAGGCCATTTCCATCAACCGCGGCGCGCGCACCAGCCGGCGGGGCGAGCGCGCCATGATGGCGTCAGCCTCTCGGAAGTGGCTGCGCGCGCGCTCGACGACAAAGGCGCAGGCGGCGGCAAGGCTGGGGTTCGCAACGACGGTCTGCGGATCGCCGCTCTCGATGTGAGCAAGTTCCAAAGCTTCGCGCGGCAGATATAGCCGGCCGATCCCGGCGTCTTCGTCGATGTCGCGCAATATATTGGTGAGCTGCAGCGCGCGGCCGAGGTGATGCGCGAGCGCGGGCCCGTCCTGCTCGTTGAGGCCGAACACCCGCACCGACAGACGCCCGACCGCGCTGGCAACCCGGTCGCAATACAAATCCAGCGTCTCATAGGACGGCGCGCGGATGTCTTCTTTGGCGTCCATCTCCACGCCGTCGATGATCGCCAGGAAGTCCTCCTCGCGTAGACCGAACTGCTTGATGATGCGCGCCAGCGCCTCCAATCCCGCCGGCGCGCCGCCGGCATAGAGCGTGGCGATCCGCTCGCGCCAGTCGCTGAGGCGCGCGATCCGTTGCTCGCGCGAAGCCTCCTCGGTGTCGGCGATGTCGTCCACGGCCTTACAGAACGAATAGATCTCGAACATGGCCTCGCGCTGCACGCGCGGCAGAACACGCATGGCGATATAGAACGAGCTGCCTTTGGCGCGGCCGGCAGCCGCGGCCATTTTTTCGCTCTGTTGGCTGGCAGTCTGCAGCATATCAGGACCCCCGCGCCGGCGCCCGTACGCTCGCGCCGGCATGGCCGAACAGCCGTTGCGTCGACGCCCAGGCGGCACTTCTAAGCGCAATTCCCAGCATCGCTGGCTTGGAGAGATGCACCCGCTCGCTCAGCGGATCGCGCACGCGCAGCACCTCGATCAGCCGTTCTGCCAGCTTCTGGATGGCGGCGACCTCCATGGCGAGCCGTGAATCATTGATGAGCAGAGCGAACGGCCGGCTCTCTTCGAGCAGCGCAGCAGTGCGCTCGGCCAGCCCGCGCAGGCAATGCAGCAAGGCGGGGCTGGCGCGCGGCTCACACAGTGCCGTCACGTCGAGCCCGTCGACTGCCAGCGCATCCTGCGGGATATAGACCCGGTCGAGATCGCGGTAGTCCTTGGCGCAATCCTGAATGTGGTTGATCACCTGCAAAGCGGCGCACAGCGCGTCGTTCGCTGGCCAGACCGATTGCGGCTCGCCGTGTACGTCGCATACGAAGCGGCCGACCGGCATGGCTGAGAACCGGCAATAGTCGATCAGGTCGTCCCAATCCTTGTAGCGCAGCTTGGTGACATCTTGGCGGAAGGCCTGCAGCAGATGCTGCGCATGTACCGCGCTCAAACCCCGTTGGCGCAGCACGTTGCGCAAGCTGACGCCTTGCGGCTCGACGTCGTCCTTGCCAAGCAGGCTTGCTTCCAGCTTGTCGAGACGGGCGAGCTTTTCCGGCGGGCTCATGCTGACGTGGTCGGCAATGTCGTCGGCGACACGGACGAACTCATAGAAGGCGAGCACGGCGGGACGATGCCGCTTCCGTATCAACACCGAAGCAACCGGAAAATTCTCGTCGTGCGATCCTTTGCCGGATCTGAATTCCGCACTGGTCGTCATTGCAAGCTCGCCATATTGGCCTGCGCGCGTCCCTTCCACTGGCCGCCACGCCGGCGCGCGTGCTGGTAGGCAGAGTCGAGCGTATAATACGTATATAACAACGCGATGGCCGGCAATGCGACGCCCCACAATGGCGACAATCGATAAGACCGCAATGTGGGCTGAATTGAGATCGCCATCAGCGCCCAGGCCGCGAGCCCGAACCAGCGCGCCAATCCGGTCGCGAAAATCGCGAACAGCGGCGGCGCCATGAACACCAAAGTCATTGCGAGAAGCGTGCCGACGAGCAACAGCGGCGAGTAGTGAAGCTGCGCGTAGGCCGAGCGCGTGATCATGCGCTTGACCTCGGCGAAGTCGTCGTAAGGCCTGAGGCTGCGGGCGCGCTCCGTGAGGCCGAGCCAGATCGGGCCGGCCGTTTTCATCTTCGCCGCGAGCGCGCAATCGTCGATCAGCGCGTGGCGGATGGCCTCGATGCCGCCGGCCTTCTCCAGCGCGTCGGCGCGCACCAGCATGCAGCCGCCGGCGGCCGCGGCGGTGGCGGCCTTCGGCTGCGCCACCCAGCGGAACGGATAGAGCATCTGGAAGAAATAGATGAAGGCCGGCACGTGCACCCGTTCGGCCAAGCTCGCGCAACGCAGCTTGGCCATCAGCGAGGTCAGCACGTAGTTGCCTGCGCGCGCGCGGGCCACCAGCGCGCGCACGTTGTCGGGCGCGTGGGCAATGTCGGCATCGGTCAGCAGCAGGAAGTCCGGTCTCGGCTCTTGCGCCAGCGCGGTGGCGACGCCCTGGCTCACCGCCCACAGCTTGCCAGTCCAGCCGGCCGGCAGCGGCTGGCCGCGCACCACCGTCAAAGTTGGTCCGGCCACGGCAGCCGCCTTGGCCGCCTCGCCGGTACCGTCGTCGCTGTCGTCATCGACCACGGTGACGCGAAGCGAACCCGCGTAATCCTGCCCAAGCAGCGAACCAACGCTTCTTGCAATCACGTCGGCCTCGTTACGCGCCGGGATCACCACCGCCACCGCCGGCCAAGTCGCCAGCGAAACCGGCGGCGCCACAGGTAGCGTGTCGTCACGCACAGATCCTATCCAGAATCCCCCGCGCGCTACGATCAGATAGGCCCAGATCCCGAAGGCAAGCCCGGCGATGGCGTCAATCAACATGGAGGGAAAGCGCACCTGACCGCATGAAACCCTGGGCACAATGTGTGGCGGCCGATTTGGTTCAGGCCGGTCCGGAATGCTCGCTCGGCTACCGCGCTGGCCGATGAGCGGGCCCAAAATCAGATTTTATTCATATACATAGCTTTGCAAAGCCCACCCTCGCAAGGGCGGCTCGAAAATGCCGTTTTCGGCTGGGACCGCCGGCTTCGGCGCTGGCAGCGTTTCTTCGAGTACACTGACGCTGTCGATTGCATCTTCCGCATCCAGCGCACCCGGGTGGACGTACCGCTGCCGCTTTCCACCGGCGCCCGGATCGAGCCGGGCACGCCAATCATCACTCTCCACCTGTGGAATTAGCGCGCCCCCTTGAGGGAGCCGCAGGGAGCCACCGTCGGCTGGGCGAGCCATCTCAACCGCGCCGTTCAGTCCCCTCTGCGGCAACTGGCGACCTACCTCGAGGACCATCCCACCCTAGACAACATAGCTGCCCTGCGCGCGGACAGGTGCCTGGGCACGGCGCAACGAAGCGCGCAGGTTGTGCGGTTGATGAGCCGCTACGGCTTCGAACCCGCCGCAGAGGTCATCCGGCCGGCCTATTAGCGGTCCAGCGGGTTGCACCATTTGGGCGAGAACACCCTGATTTTCCTGCTAATTATGGCCACGAATCCTGTTGCTGCCGGTACCCGGGTCCTTCGCCGCAACCACGAACTAGTGTATCTTCCGCCGGCAGCGCTCGAGCGCCGTTACGGCAGGGCCTGAATTGGTTGTGACGACGTGCGGGACCTGCGGGCATGCTGACAACGGCTGATGTTCTTCGTTGGAGCGCGGATGCGCTCCTGGCGGGCGCGACACTGGGCTGTGCCTATCTACTATTCGCCGGCTTCCTGATCTCCCGCTTCCGCTCCCGCGCCGACAGCCTCGAGACGCTTCCCGTCCCGGTGACCATTCTGGTGCCTTTGTGCGGCCATGAGCCGGGCCTGGAACAGCGGCTCACCGCGCTGTGCGACCAGCACTACAGCGCGCCCGTGCAGATCGTCTGCGGCATCAGCAGCCCCGAGGATCCGGCGATCGAGGCGGTCAAGAGCGTGATCGCCGCGCGCGCCAATTGCGCGATCGACCTGCACGTCGAGCCGCTGGTGCACGGGCGCAACCTGAAGGTCTCCAACCTGATCAATATGGCCGATCATGCCCGCCACGAAACGTTAGTGCTGATCGACAGCGACATCGAAGTCGGCCCCGATTACCTCGCCGCCGTGATCGCCGAACTGCAACAGCCGGGCATCGGCGCGGTCACTTGCCTCTACCGCGGCGTCGCCGTTGGCAGCCTGTGGGCGCGGCTCGCCGCCATGGGCATCAACACCCACTTTCTACCCAATGTGATCGTTGCGCTTGCGACCGGACTCGGCGAGCCCTGTTTCGGCTCCACCATCGCCCTCTCGCACGATACCTTGCGGCGGATCGGCGGCTTCCGCGCCTTCAGCGATCACCTCTCGGACGACTACGCCATCGGCCAGGCAGTGCGCGAACTGGACCTCGAAGTGGCGGTGCCGCCCTTCGCGCTCGGCCACGTCTGCAGTGACGTTTCCGCCCGTCAGTTGCTTGCCGCGCAAATCCGCTACGCGCGCACCATCAAGAGCATCGATCCGGCCGGCTATGCCGGGGGCGTCATCACACATCCGTTCGCGCTGGCGCTCGCCGCGGCGTTCTTGGGCGGCGGTGGCCAAGCGCTCGCGCTGGCGGCAATTGCGCTAACCTGCCGGATGGCTCTATGCTGGCGCTTGGAGCGCCAGTTTGCGGCTCGTGCCGGCAACTATTTGCTAGTCCCGCTACACGAATTGATGTCGTTCGCGGTCTATGTCGCCAGCTTCTTCGGGGCGACGGTCAAATGGCGTGGCAACCGCTTTCGGGTGGTTGACGAGACGCTGGTCACCGATCCTCACTAAGGGAATCTTATGCGCACTTTGTTTTTGCAGCCGCCGTCCTTTGAAGGCTTCGATGGAGGAGCCGGCTCGCGCTACCAGGCGCGGCGCGAGATCAAGTCGCACTGGTATCCGACGTGGCTCGCTCAGCTCGCCGCGTTGGTCCCGGACAGCAAGCTGATCGACGCGCCGCCGCACGGCATCTCGCTCGACACAGTGCTGAATGACGCCAAGAACTACGATTTGGCGGTTTTGCATTCTTCATCACCGACGTTCACCTCCGACATCAAGACCGCCAATGCGATGAAGGCGGTCAACCCGAATCTCAAAGTCGGACTGGTCGGCGCCAATATCGCGGTCGATCCGCTCGGCAACCTGAAGAAGGCCGAAGGCATCGATTTCGTCGCCGGCAAGGAATACGACTTCGCCATTAAGGAAGTGGCGGAAGGCCGCGAGCTCAAGGACATCGCCGGCCTGATTTACCGTGACCGCGACGGCAATATCCAACATACCGAAGACCGGCCGCTGCTGGAGAATATGGACGACCTGCCGTTCGTCACGCCGGTCTACAAGCGCGACCTCAATATCCAGGAATATTTCATCGGCTATCTCAAGCACCCGTATCTGTCATTCTACACCGGCCGCGGCTGCAAATCGCGCTGCACCTTCTGCCTGTGGCCGCAGACCATCGGCGGCCACAAATACCGGACCCGCAGCGTCGAGCACGTGGTCGAGGAAGTCGCCTGGGCGAAGAAGAACTTCCCCGAGGTGAAGGAAATCTTCTTCGACGACGACACCTTCACCGACGATTCTTTGCGCGCGCAGGCGATCGCCCGCGAGCTGGGTAAGCTGGGCGTCACCTGGTCGTGCAATGCCAAGGCCAATGTCAGCCGCGACGCACTCAAGGTGATGCGCGACAACGGGCTGCGGCTCTTGCTGGTCGGCTACGAATCCGGCAACCAGCAAATCCTCCACAACATCAAGAAGGGTATGCGCGTCGAAGTCGCACGCCGCTTCACCAAGGACTGCCACGATCTCGGCATCAAGATCCACGGCACTTTCATTCTCGGCCTGCCGGGCGAGACCAAAGAGACCATCCAAGAGACCATCAAGTTCGCGCGCGAGATCAATCCACACACCATGCAGGTCTCGCTGGCGGCGCCCTATCCCGGCACCTTCCTGTACAAGCAGGCGGTGGAGAACGGCTGGCTTGATACCTCGAACGCGGAACTGGTCGACGAGCACGGCGTGCAGCTCGCGCCGCTCTCCTATCCGCATCTGAGCCATTCGGAAATCTTCCACTCGGTGGAGGAGTTCTACCGCGCGTTTTATTTCCGCGCGCCCAAGATCGCCTCCATCGTGATGGAAATGGCGCAGAGCCGCGAGATGCTGAGGCGGCGGCTGCGCGAGGCCGTTGAGTTCTTCGCCTTCCTACGCGAGCGGCGCGGAGTTCAGCTCTGAGCATACTCATTATCGCGGCGGACGACTTCGGTCTCGCCGAAGAAGTCAATGCCGCGGTCGAGGAGGCGCACCGCAACGGCGTGTTGAGCGCCGCCAGCCTGATGGTTGCGGGCCCGGCCGCCTCGCAAGCCATAGCGCTGGCCAAGCGGCTGCCGAGTTTGCGCGTGGGCTTGCATCTGGTGCTGGTCGACGGCGCGCCGGCCTCAAAGCCCGACGACATCCCTGACCTGGTCGACAGGAGCGGTCGGCTACGCCGCGACATGGTGCGGCTCGCCTTCGACATCGCCTTGATCCCGCGCGTACGGCGGCAATTGCGGGCGGAGATCACGGCCCAGTTCGAAGCCTTCCGCCGGACCGGGCTCGCGCTCGACCACGTCAATGCCCACAAACACTTTCATGTGCATCCAATCATCGCGGCAGAAGTGCTCTCGGTCGGGCGCAATTACGGCATACGGGCGCTGCGCGTGCCATCCGAGCCGGCGGAAATCGTCGCCCGTATCGATAAGGAGCCACCGGCCTTGTCCGAACGCTTGATGGCGCCCTGGACGGCGATCCTGCGCGGCTGGGCCAGGCGCGCGGGACTAACGACACCTGACGCAGTGTTCGGCCTGCGCTGGACCGGCGCGATGAATGCCGAACGCCTCACCGCTTTGCTGCCGCTCCTGCCGGACGGCCTCGTCGAAATCTACACCCATCCGGCAACCCGCGACGACTTTCCCGGCCACGCGCCCGGTTACCGCTATGCCGGCGAGCTGAAAGCCTTGACCGATCCAGAACTCGTAGAGGCCCTACAACAATCGCGGCGGCGTCTTGGCGGATATTCCGACGCCGGCACAGCCACAACCGCGCCGTCGTTCAGCGCCGCAGATAGCCCGAGCGTTGGAACCACGAGATCGCGTCCTTGATGCCTTCGGCGTAAGGCCGCGCCTTGTAACCCAGTTCGCGCTCGGCCTTGGCGGCAGTGAAGAACATGCGGTTCTTCGACATGCGCAAGCCGTCGAGCGTGACGAACGGCGCTTTCCCGGTGCGCCGCGCCACCATCTCCGCGGCCAACGCCAGCGGCACGATGGCTCCACGCGGGATCTTCACCCTCGGGGGCTTGCGGCCTCTCTCGCGAGCCACAACCGCGAGGATGTCGGACAGCGTCGCGTTCTGTCCGCCGAGAATGTAGCGCTCCCCGATGCGGCCTTTGTCGAAGGCGAGCATATGGCCTTCCGCGACATCCTCGACATGCACCATGTTGAGTCCGGTATCGACGAAGGCGGGCATGCGCCCGGCGGCGGCTTCGACGATGATGCGGCCCGTCGGCGTCGGCTTGACATCGCAGGGCCCGATCGGCGTCGACGGATTGACGATCACCGCCGGCAGCCCCTCGCCCACCATGCGCTCGACCAGCCGTTCGGCCGCGACCTTGCTGCGCTTGTAAGCGCCAATCGCTTGGTTTTCTTCAAGCGACATAGTCTCGTCGGAAGGAGCACCCTGCTGCCGGCACTTCAGGGTGGCGACGCTGCTGGTATAGACGATGCGCTCGACGCCCGCGTCGCGCGCGGCTTCCATGATGGTACGAGTGCCGGTAACGTTGTTGCGCACGATCTCGTCCGGATCGCGCGCCCACAGCCGGTAGTCGGCGGCGACATGAAACACATAGCGCACACCGCGCATGGCCTCGGTAACAGACGCCGCGTCGCGCAGATCGCCTTTCGCAAACTCGAGATCGAGGTCGGTTAGATGGTCGGTGGGGCTGGTGTCCCGCACCAGAGCGCGCACCGCAAAGCCGCGCTCCGTCAACTTGCGCGCCACCGCCGAGCCGACGAATCCGCTCGCTCCGGTCACCAGAACCTTGTCGCTGTTGCTCATGTCGCGCGTCTCAGCCGCCCTCGCCCGACGCGACTATATACCGGATGGCGGCAAGTCCCAGCCTCACGCCGGCTCCGGCAAGGCGCACAACCGGGCGCCGATCCCAGCCAGTACCATCTGATAGGCACGCTCAACGATGTCGTCGAACGAGTGGGTGCGCACAAACATGGCGCGCGCCTGGGCGCCGATTTCCGCCCGGGTCGGCAAGTGTGGCAGGTGCGTATTGGCGAGGATTTCCGCCGCCTGATGCTGCGCGTTCGCCAGCCGCTGTTGCAGCGACGACAGCGACGGGCTTTCCAGCGCCGAAGCGACCAGCGCCGCGATGCGCTCGGAATTGAATCTCGCTGCCAGTTGCTTGGCGGCGCGGTCGATGACGCGCGAGCCGAGTTTCTGCTCGTTTCGCAGGATCGCTTCCGACGGTTTCTTCAAATCCCACACCACGCCGAACCAGGACATCACGGTGAGAATGTAGAAGGTCGCGTCGTATTCCCACCAGCGAAAGCCTTGGCGCACGCTGCTCTGGCAGGCGTGATGATTGTTGTGCCAGCCTTCGCCCATGGTGAAGATCGCGAGCAGCCAGTTGTTGCGCGAGTCGTCGCCGGTGACATAGCGCTTGCGGCCACGCACGTGGGCGAGCGAATTGATGCAGAAGGTGGCGTGATAGACCGCGACCGTGCTCCAGAAGAAGCCAACGACCAGACCCGGCCAGCCGGCGATCACCCAGCACAGCACCGCCAGCATCAAGCCCGGCACCTTCTCGTGCCGGTGCAGCCAGCGCAGTTCAGGATAGCGCATCAGGTCTTCGACCTTCACGGGATCGAACGTGTCGTGCCGGCGTGAAAAGATCCAGCCGAGATGGCTGTACAGGAAGCCGCGGTGGCGCGGCGAGTGCACATCGGCTTCGGTGTCGGAATGGAGGTGATGGTGCCTGTGCTTGGCCGCCCACCACAGCACGCTCTTTTGCGTCGTCGACTGCGACAGCGCCGCCAGGATGAACTGGAAAACGCGGCCGGTCGAATAGGCGCGGTGCGAAAAGTAGCGGTGATAGCCGGCGCCGATGCCGAAGATACGTAGCCAGTAAAGCCCGACGCCCAGGGCGACAGCTTGCCAAGTAACCCCGGTCCAGATCGCCGCGAAACACGCGAGATGCATCAGGACGAACGGAACTGCGGAGGGGTAGACGATGTCGTCGTGCTCGTCGGCGGGCGGATGCGCGGGATCGATGGTCGTCATGGAATGGCGATCTTGGCTCGTTGGCGATGGTCAAGGCGATGGTCTGATTCGGAGCCTGCGACACAGCATAAAGGCGAGCAAGCCGCACGCCGCAAGTAGGTGTCGAAGGAATAAGGCCACAAAGCGCCGCCCTGCGCCATTGGGCGCAAACGTCGCAGGTGCCTAGCCGGTAGCGCTTTTCCCGCCCAGAACCGTTCCGAGCGCCTCCGGCACAATTCCCGCCGCCTCGAAGCCCGGCCATCGGCCGCAAACGACGTTGTCCTCTTGCATTAAATCGACCTGGCCCCTGGTCAGCGGCGGATTAGGCAGCCGCTCGGCGACAGAAGCAAGCAACCGCCAGAGCGGAAAGGGCATCGGCAGAAACGCCCGTCGCAGGCCGAGCCGACTGGTAACAATCTGCAGCAACGTCTTGTAGGTCAGCACGTCGGGCCCGCCGAATTCATAAAGCGGCGCCGGCATGGCCACGGCCATGATGCGCGCCGCCGCCTCGGCCACGTCCTCGACAAATGCCGGCTGCAGTCGCATCGCCCCTGAACCGAACAGTGGAAAGACCGGGGATACCTCCAACATCCTGGCAATAGCCGCGGTGAAACCGTCCTTCGCGCCGAACATCGCCGACGGGCGGATGATGATGGCACCGGGAAAAGCGTCGCGCACGGCGCCTTCGCCCTCTCCGCGACTGCGGATGTAGACCGATGACGAATGCGGATCAGCGCCGAGCCCGGACACCTAAATCAGCCGTTGAACGCCGGCCTGTTGCGCCGCGGCCGCAACCCGCGCCGCCGCCTCGACGTGCACCCTTTGGAAAGTGCGCCCGCCGGTCTCCACATAAAGACTGACCGCGTTGACCAGCCCCCAGGCGCGCGCAACCACTCGCGCCACCGAAGCCTCGTCATCGACGTCCGCCTGCACCCACGTGAGCGATGCGACTTGCGGAAACAGCGCCGACGCCCGCTCGGGATGGCGCGCGGCCGCGCGTACGGCGAAACCGTGGTCGCGCAGATGGCGGACCACGCGCCGGCCGAAGAAACCGGTGCCGCCGAGGACAACGACCGTTTGCGGGGCGCCTGCCACGGGGTGAGCTTCCTCCCATGCCGCGGGCTCTCGCGCGATCTTCCTCAAAACCGCCGCGCACCGCCAGCCCAAGACTGGACCCATCGCGGTGGCCCAAACGGCCCATTCTCGGCTCCAATTCGCACCTCTCCCGCCGAGCCGGCGGCCCCTCATTGAAAATCGGGCTTCCGGACACAATCTATGAGAACGAAAGGTGACCCATGGCGGATTTCCCCAACAGTTGGATGTGGTCGGAAGCGTGCGACATGCTCGCCCGCGCCGAACGCATGAATCGCGAGTTTTTCCGGCCGGCGCGCTCACGTAGCCGGCTGCTGGCCTGGGAGCCGCCGGTCGACGTGCTCGAAACTGACCGCACCGTTCTGGTGCTGGTCGCCCTGCCCGGGGTCGATCCCGAGCAGGTAGAGGCGTCGATCGACGGCAGCGATCTCGTCGTCGCCGGCGCCCGCGTGCTGCCGAAGGAGCTGCGGACGGCGGTCATCCATCGCCTCGAACTGCCACAGGGGCGGTTCGAGCGGCGCATCCGCCTGCCAGCCGGGCGTTATGCCGCGGTCAACCGCGCGATGGTCGATGGTTGCCTCCTCGTTACGCTGGAGAAAGCAGGTACAAGTCGTGGCTGAAACAGAAATCATGCGTTCATTGGAGCAAGGCGGCGCCTCTCAGGGCCCCGAGCCCGAGAAGGAACGCGCGCAACCCAATCTGCCCCCGTTGCCGGACGACGCGATGATCGTCGTGCCAGTGCGCAACTTCGTGCTGTCCCCCGGCATGGTGATGCCCGTCACCGTGGGCCGGCCGAAGTCTGTCGCCGCCGCCCAGCAGGCCGTGCGCGACCAGCGCCAGGTCGTCATCCTCAAGCAGCGCGATCCGGAGGTGAACGAGCCGACCGCCATCGACATGCACCGGGTCGGCACCGCGGCAAGCGTGGCGCGCTACATCACCACGCCCGATGGCGGCAACCATTTGGTCTGCCAGGGCGAAGAGCGCGTGCAGATCGTCGAGTTCCTCGGCGGCTGGCCGTTCATGGTCGCGCGCGTGCTGCGCATCGCCGAACCCGAAACCGAGAGCTCCGAGACCGAAGCCCGGCTCGTGCATCTGCGCGGCCAGGCGCTGGAAGCGCTCGAACTGCTGCCACAGGCACCCAGGGAATTGATCGGCGCCGTACAGTCGATCGAATCCGCGGGCTCGCTGGCCGATTTCACCATGTCCTACATGGACGTGAAGCCGGAGGAGAAGCAGGAGATCCTCGAGACCATCGACATCGCCGCGCGCGTGGACAAGGTCTCGAAGCTGCTCGCCCACCGCATCGAGGTGCTGCGGCTGTCGGCCGAGATCGGCCAGCAGACCAAGGCCTCGCTCGACGAGCGGCAGCGTGAAGTGCTGCTGCGCGAGCAGATGGCGGCGATCCAGAAGCAGCTCGGCGAAGGCGAGGAAGGCAAGGCCGCCGAACTGGCCGAGCTGGACAAGAAGATCGCCGAGGCCGGCATGCCCGAGGAGGTCGAGGAGCACGTCCGCAAGGAGCTGCGCCGGCTGCAACGCATGCCGGAGGCCGCGGCGGAATACGGCATGGCCCGCACCTATCTCGACTGGCTGATCGAGCTCCCCTGGAAGCTGCCGGAGGAAACCCCGATCGACATCGCCGAGGCGCGGCGCATTCTTGACGCGGACCACTACGGTCTCGACAAGATCAAGCGGCGCATCGTCGAATATCTCGCCGTGCGTAAGCTGGCCCCTGCCGGCAAGGCGCCGATCCTGTGCTTCGTCGGCCCTCCGGGCGTCGGCAAGACCTCGCTCGGCCAGTCGATCGCACGCGCGATGAACCGCAAGTTCGTGCGCGTGTCGCTCGGCGGCGTGCACGACGAGGCCGAGATCCGCGGCCACCGGCGCACCTACATCGGTGCGCTGCCCGGCAACATCATCCAGGGTATCCGCAAGGCGGGAACGCGTAACTGTGTGATGATGCTGGACGAGATCGACAAGCTCGGCGCCGGCATCCACGGCGATCCGTCGTCGGCGCTGTTGGAGGTGCTCGATCCGGAGCAGAACAACACCTTCCGCGACAACTATCTCGGGGTGCCGTTCGACCTGTCGCGCGTGGTGTTCATCACCACGGCGAACATGCTCGACACCATCCCCGGGCCGTTGCGCGACCGTATGGAGATCATCAGTCTTGCCGGCTACACCGAAGGCGAGAAGCTGCAGATCGCCGCACGCTATCTGGTCAAGCGCCAGATGGAGGCGAACGGCATCAAGGAAGGTCAGGTCGAGATCACGCAAGCCGCATTGCGCGAGATCATCCACGCCTACACGCGCGAAGCCGGCGTGCGAAACCTCGAGCGCGAGATCGGCAAGGCGCTGCGCCATGCCGCGGTGCGCATCGCGGAAGGCTCATCGGGTCCGATCAAGATCGATGCCGGCGACCTGACCGAAATCCTCGGCCAGCGTCAGTTCGAGAGCGAGCTCGCCATGCGCACCAGCGTGCCGGGCGTCGCCACCGGGCTTGCCTGGACGCCGGTCGGCGGCGACAT
>CAVTBG010000007.1:0-91457 GCA_963732895.1 uncultured Pseudomonadota bacterium
CACGGCCAATGTCACCAATTCCGAAACCGGCAGAATTATCGGTGTGTTTGACGGCATTGGCATTCGCGGTGGTGGCACTCTCACGCTCGACAATGCCGGACCGATCCAGGCAACGGGCATCAACGGGAACGCGGTCCTTGCGGGAACGGCCAATGTCAGCAATACCGGCACCGGCCGAATCATCGGCGGTCTTGTGGGTATCGACGCTGGCACGCTCACGCTCAACAACGCGGGGCTGATCCAGGCATCGGCCAGCGGCGGGTTTGCCGTCGCCGGCGAAGTCGCCGCCAATATTACCAACTCCGGCACCATCAGCGCGCCGAACGGCACGGCGCTTCTCTTCTCGCCCAATGCCGACACCCTCACTTTGCTGCCCGGCTCGCGCATCATCGGCGCCATCGACTTCGGCGGCGGCGACGACGTGGTGAACGTGCGCACCGATAGCGACATCTCCTCGCTGCTGACGCTCGACAACTTCACCGGCGCCATCAATGTCAGCGGCGACGCGCCTGTCGCCCACACCGCGAACCAGATCGCCATCCTCGATCCGACCGGCTTCGGCGAGACCGACCGCGCGCTGATGGATTTCAGCGGCGGCGTCTCCTCGCTGATCGCCGACCGCACCGGCGGCGGCGGCGGCGCGGGCGGCACGGCCATCCAGGCGGCAACCTTCGCGCCCGAGGGCCCGAGCGTCGCAACTCACAGCGTAGCCCGGCGCGTCAACGCCGCCTTCGCCGCGCTCGGTTACAGCGGCGCGCACGGCGGCGCCATGGCCCACAACATGTCCTTCAAGGCGCGGCCTTTCTATCAGGCGTCGCCCTATGTGGCCTGGGCCGGCGGCTTCGGCAGCGCGCGCCGGCAGGATGCCGAAGGGCCCGCCCTGCGCTCGACCACCTCGGCCTGGGGCGGCGCCATCGGCATCGACCGGCGCGTGCGCCCCGACCTGCTGCTCGGCGCCTTCATCGGCGGCGGCGCCGGCCGCGTCTCGGTCGAACAGTCCTCGCAAACTATCGACACCGATTACGGCTTCGCCGGCGTCTACGGCCGCTACGACTGGGGCTCGGCCTTCGTCAACGTCACGGTCCAGGCCGGCGGCATGCGCAATTCGTCCTCGCGGCGGGTCAACAACAACCTGGCGGCCGGCGGCTTCGAGACCGCGACCGCCGATTATGACGGCTGGTACGTCAGCCCCGAGTTCACGCTCGGCCAGCGCTTCGACCTGCGCGGCGGCTACAGCGTGACGCCGACGGCGCGCGTGCGCTACGTCGCCGGCTTCATCGACGGCTACAGCGAGAGCGGCTCGGCGCAGAACCTCGTGGTCAACTCGCGCCGCCTGCAAGACGTCGAGGAGCGCGGCGAGGTCGAAGTGTCGAAACTCATGCCGATGTCGGCGGGCGTGATGACCGCGCGCGTGCATGGCGGCGTGATCGCGCTGCAGCGGCTCGGCGGTACCACGGTCAACACGGTGCTGATCGGGCAGGACTTGTCGTTTGCCGCGCCGGGCGAGAACAGCACGGTGGGCGTGGTGGCGGGCGCCGGCCTCGACTATCGCATCGGCGAGCGCATGACGGTGTTCGGCGCGCTCGAAGGTACGGCGACGTCCGACCACGCCCGCACCGTCTCGGCCACCGGCGGCGTGCGGGTGGCGTTCTAAACGGTCGAACTCGCGCGCCGGCCTCGCGGCCGCGCGCGGGCTTTTCGCGAGTGGCTTGCGGCGCGCCAGTTAGCAGCCACCCGCCGCTGTCGTCGCAGTCAATGTAAAATCGCAAAAAAGGCTTTCGAGCAAACAGCAGCTACACCAGCCGGCTCTGCTCCACCGCCGCGCCGATGAAGGAGGCGAACAGCGGGTGCGGCTCGAACGGCCGCGACTTGAGCTCGGGGTGAAACTGAACGCCGATGAACCAGGGGTGGTCGTCGTATTCGACGATCTCCGGCAGGATGCCGTCGGGCGACATGCCGGAGAAGCGCAACCCGTGCTGCTCGAGCCGGTCCTTGTAGGCGGTATTGACCTCATAGCGGTGGCGGTGGCGCTCGGAGATGTCGGTTACGCCGTAGATCTCCCCGACCCGGCTGCCGCGCGCGAGCTTTGCGGGAAAGGCGCCGAGCCGCATGGTGCCGCCGAGGTCGCCGGCCGTCGTGCGCTTCTGCAGTTCGTTGCCTTTCAGCCATTCGGTCATCAGGCCGACCACCGGCTCCGGCGTCGGGCCGAATTCGGTGGAATTGGCTTCGGCGATGCCGCACAGGTTCCGCGCCGCTTCCACCACCGCCATCTGCATGCCGAAGCAGATGCCGAAATAGGGCACCTGCCGCTGGCGCGCGAACTGGGCCGCGCGGATCTTGCCTTCGGCGCCGCGCTGGCCGAAGCCGCCGGGCACCAATATGCCGTTGACCTGTTCGAGGAAGGGTGCCGGGTCCTCGTTCTCGAACACGTCGGCTTCGATCCAGTCGAGGTTGACCTTCACCTTGTTGGCGATGCCGCCGTGCGACAGCGCCTCGATCAGCGATTTGTAGGCGTCCTTGAGCCCCGTGTACTTGCCGACGATGGCGATGGTGACGTCGCCTTCCGGGTTGCGGATGCGCTCGTTGATCAGCCGCCAGCGTCCGAGGTCCGGCTCGCCCGCCGGATCGAGCCCGAAGGCGGAGAGCACCTCGCGGTCGAGGCCGGCGGCGTGGTAGCCCTCCGGCACGGCGTAGATATTGTCGACGTCGCGCGCCTCGATGACGGCACTTTCCCGCACGTTGCAGAACAGCGCGAGCTTGCGCCGCTCGCCCTCGGGGATCGGCCGGTCGGTGCGGCAGAGCAGGATGTCGGGCTGGATGCCGATCGAGCGCAGTTCCTTGACCGAGTGCTGGGTCGGCTTGGTCTTGAGTTCGCCCGCGCTCGGGATGAACGGCAACAGCGTCAGATGGATATAGACAGCGTGGTTGCGCGGCAGTTCGTTGCCCAATTGGCGGATGGCTTCGAAATACGGCAGGCCCTCGATGTCGCCAACGGTGCCGCCGATCTCGCACAGCACGAAATCGAAGTCGTCGTTGCCCTCGCGGACGAAGTCCTTGATGGCGTTGGTGACGTGCGGGATCACCTGGATGGTGGCGCCGAGATAGTCGCCGCGGCGCTCCTTGGCGATGATGTCCTGGTAGATGCGGCCGGTGGTGATGTTGTCCTGCTTGTTCGCCGGGTGCCCGGTGAAGCGCTCGTAATGGCCGAGGTCGAGGTCGGTCTCCGCGCCGTCGTCGGTGACGAAGACCTCGCCGTGCTGGTACGGCGACATGGTCCCGGGGTCGACATTGAGATAGGGGTCGAGCTTGCGCAGGCGGACCTTGTAGCCGCGCGCCTGCAGCAGCGCGCCGAGCGCCGCGGAAGCAAGACCCTTACCCAGTGAGGAGACCACGCCGCCGGTGATGAAGATGTACCGCGCCATGGGGCTTAACCTTTAGTGCGCCCGAATCGATTCGACGAGCGCGAAAACCGTGAAGCTGCCCTGCGCCTGTGTGTAGGGTAGAAAACTCCTATCACGGCAGAGGCTTGCTTCGGTCGTTTCATGTTCTTCCTAAGATTAGCTCGGGGGCATCGGGTGACCCCATAACGCGGAAGGGGCCGGTTCCCCGGCCCCCTGGGCGTCCGCTGTTATTTCGATTCCGGTACCTGCGGCCCGGTTGGTGCGGCTGGTGCAGCCGGCTTGGCTGGCGCCCCACCGAGTTGGTTGAGCAGGCCGCCGCCACTCTTGCTGCCGAGCGGGGGCGCACCACCGGCCGGCGCGCTGGTCGCCGGCGCCGAACTAGAGCCGCCGAGGATCGAAGTCGGCGCGCGGTTCATGCCGGCCAGAATCGACAGGATCAGGCTGGTGGTGAAAAACAGCCCGGCCAGAATGGCGGTCGCGCGCGTGAGCACGTTGGCGGTGCCGCGGCTGGTCATGAAGCCCGAGCCGCCGCCGATGCCGAGCCCGCCGCCTTCCGAGCGCTGCAGCAGCACCACACCGATCAGGGCGAGCACCAGCATCAGGTGGATGACAATGATGACTTGCTGCATCAGATCACAATCCGTTCGAAGATCCGCTCAAAGCCCACCGGTCCGGGTTCCTGCCCGGGCGGCATCCTACCGGTGATATAGGAAGTCGCGGCGGTGTCTACACGATCACCGCGGCGATTTCCACCCCGCGCTGGTGTCCCGGCTCCGAACCGCCGCTAGCGGTAAACTGCGGCAATCCCAAGGAAATCCTCGGCTTTCAGGCTGGCGCCGCCGACCAGGGAGCCGTCTACGTCCGCGATCGAGAGCAGTTCCTGCGCATTGGCCGGCTTGACCGAGCCGCCGTAGAGGATGCGGACCTTGGCACCCTCCCCGCTAAAACGCTCGGTCAGGCGCTCGCGGATGAAGCCATGGACCTCCGCCACGTCGGCCGGGGTCGGGGTGAGCCCCGTGCCGATGGCCCAGACCGGCTCATAGGCCACCACCAGGTTCCCTCCAGTGGCGCCGTCCGGCAGGGACAGGGCGAGCTGGCCCCCGACGATGTCGAGGGTCTTGCCCGCCTTGCGCTCATCCCGCGTCTCGCCGACGCAGACGATGGCCGCTAGCCCCGCCCGCCAGGCGGCGAGTGCCTTCTTGCACACCTCGGCGTCGGTTTCGTGGTGGTCGGCGCGGCGCTCGGAATGGCCGACGATCACGGCGCGCGCGCCGGCATCGGCCAGCATCTCGGCCGAGATGTCGCCCGTATGGGCGCCGGAAGGCTTGGGGTGGCAATCCTGGCCGCCGATGGTGAGCACGGAACCGCGGGCGGCTTCGGCAAAGCGCGCGAGCAAGGTTGCCGGCGGGCACACCATCAGGTCGGCCCCATCGGTGCTGGCGGCGGCGATGATCTTGTCGAGTTCCGCGACGGAGGCGGCAAGCCCGTTCATTTTCCAGTTGCCCGCCACCAGCGGACGCCGAATTGCCCCAGCCATTCGAGTTTCCTTTTGTCCGTGCGGCTGATTGCGCTATCAGAGCCGCGCCGGCGGCGCCAGTCGCGCGCCCGGCAGCGACCGATCCCTCTTGTGTTGCAAGCTGTGGGCCTCATCCCTATGATGCGCGCGCCGCGCTCATCAGGCGCGAAACGCAAGCCAGATCATCTACTTACAAGCTCTGTTACGCTCAAACACGAAGAAGCGCGCCCATGCTCCGCGGTATCCATAAAGCCTCCTCGACCTGGGCCGGCAAGGCCGTCATGGCCACTATCATGGGCTTCCTGGTCATCAGCTTCGCGATATGGGGCATCGGCGACATCTTCCGCGGCTACGGTCGCAACGACGTCGCCAAGATCGGCTCAAGCGAAATTTCCATCGAGCAATTCCGCGAATACTATAACGACCGCATCCAGCGGATCTCGCGCCAGCTCGGAAAGCCGGTTTCCTCCGATCAGGCGCGCGCGCTCGGGCTCGACCGGCAGATCCTCGGTCAGATGGTCGCCGAGACGACGCTCGACCAGCAGGCCCGGGACATGCGGCTGGGCCTGAGCAACGCGGCGATCGCTCAACGCATCCAGACCGACGCGACCTTCAACGGGCCCGACGGCAAGTTCAGCCGCCAGCGCTTCGAGGATGTCATTCGCAACGCCGGCTTCACCGAAGCGCGTTTCGTCGCCGAGCAGCGCAACGTGATGCTGCGCCGGCAGATCGCCCAGAGCGTCAGCGGCGACATGCGGGTGCCGGAGATCGCGGTCAAGGCGCTGGACCAGTTCCGCAACGAGCAGCGTGACGTCGCGTATTTGGCGCTGGGACCCGGGCAAGCCGGCACCATTCCGACACCGACGCCAGATGCGCTAAAGAAGTACTACGACGCCCACAAGGCCATGTTCCGCGCGCCGGAATACCGCAAGATCACCCTGCTCGCGCTGTCACCGCAGGCGCTCGCCAATCCGGAAGGCGTCAGCGACACGGAGGCCAAGGCCTATTACGAGCAACGCAAGGCGCAATACGGCAAACCGGAAAAGCGCGAGGTGCGCCAGATCCTGTTTCCGAACGAAGCCGACGCCAAAGCCGCGCGCGAAAAGATTACCAAGGGCGCGACCTTCGACGACATCGCCAAGGCGCGGGGCTTGAAAGCCTCCGACACCGATATCGGGATGGTGGCGCAGTCCGCGATCATCGATCCGGCGGTCGCCAAGGCCGCCTTCGCGCTCAAGAGCGGCGAGATCAGCGAGCCGATCAAGGGCAATTTCGGCACCGTGCTGGTGACCGTGGGCAAGATCGAGCCCGGCGAGCAGAAGAGCTACGCGGATGTCGCGGCGCAGATCAAAAAAGAGATCGCCCAGCGCAAAGCGCGCGGCAAGATCGGCGAATTGCGCGACAAGATTGAGGATGAAAAAGCCTCCGGCGCGACGCTCGCCGAAACGGGCAAGAAGCTCGGTCTCAAAACCCGCGTCGTCGACGCGGCCGATCGCGCGGGCAATGGTCCCGATGGCAAACCGGTCCCCGACCTGCCGAAAACTCCGAACGTCGTGAACGCGGCATTCTCGAGCGACGTCGGTGTCGACAACGAGGCGCTGCAGTTGCCGACCGGCGGCTTCCTCTATTACGAGGTCAACGGCGTCACCCCCTCGCACGATCGCGCCTACGATACCGTGAAGGACCAGGCCGCCAAGAACTGGCGCGACGACG
Organism: uncultured Pseudomonadota bacterium; assembly: GCA_963732895.1. GTDB lineage: Bacteria > Pseudomonadota > Alphaproteobacteria > Rhizobiales > Xanthobacteraceae > Pseudolabrys. The sequence continues at coordinate 6,631 of CAVTBG010000007.1, forward strand.
AGATCGCCAAGCGGCTGAAGGTCAAGGCGGATGCAACGCTCGCCAAGTTGAAGGCCGGCAGCACGCTCAAACAGCTCGCCGACGTCGACAAGCTGCAGGTGCAGACGGCGACAGACATCCAGCGCGGCAAGCCGGGCTTCGCTCCGCCCCGGCTGGCCCAGGCCGCCTTCAATACGCCGAAGGACGTGCCGGGCGTCACGCAAGGCCAGACAGAAACCGAGTACTACGTCTTCAAGGTCAGCAAGGTCACCGAACCCAAGTTCGAGCCGAAGATGCCGGGCGCTCGCGCCATCGCCGAACAGCTCCAGACCGCCTATGCGGACGACATCATCGGGGCCTACATCGCGCACATCGAAAACGAGATGGGCGTCAGCATCAATCAAACCGCGTTGAACCAAGTGGTCGGCGGCGAACCCGGCAGCTGATCCCCATGCAGATCGAGCCGTCGGAAGCCCAATTCGCCGAACGCTATCAGCGCGGCGAGCCGCAAGTGGTTTGGACCACGCTTGTCGCCGACCTGGAAACGCCGGTCTCCGCCTTCCTCAAGCTCGGCGGCGGCAAGCCGATGAGCTTTCTGCTGGAGTCGGTAGAAGGCGGTGCGGTGCGCGGGCGTTATTCCATTATCGGGCTCGATCCCGACCTGATCTGGCGCGCCAATGGCGCCACGGCTGGAATCAACCGCCGGGCGCGAAACAATCTCGACGACTTCACCCCCTGTCCGCAGACGCCTCTGGAGGCGCTGCATGCGCTGATCGCGGAAAGCCGCATCGCGCTGCCCGAATGCCTGCCGCCGATGGCGGCCGGGGTGTTCGGTTACCTCGGCTATGACACGGTGCGGCTGATCGAGGAGTTGCCTGAGCCCAATCCCGATCCGATCGGCATTCCCGACGCCGTGCTGGTGCGCCCGACCATCGTCGTGGTGTTCGACGCGGTCAAGGATTTGCTGATCGTGGTGACGCCGGTTCGCGCGGACAAGACCGTCGACGCCAAGACCGCGCTCACCCGTGCGACGGAGCGAATTTCGGCCATCGTCGACGCGCTCGACAAACCGCTCGACAAGTCGCTGGCAGACTACGACGAGGGCCCACTCGACGTGCCGGCGACCTCGAACACCCCGCCGGAGGAGTACAAGGCGATGGTCGCCCACGCGAAGGAATACATCGCCGCCGGCGATGCCTTTCAGATCGTGCTGGCGCAGCGCTTCGAGGCGCCGTTCACGCTGCCGCCGTTTTCGCTCTACCGCGCGCTCCGGCGCACCAACCCGGCGCCGTTTCTGTTCTTCCTCGACTACGGCGGCTTCTCGGTCGCAGGCTCCAGCCCGGAGATTCTGGTGCGCGTGCGCGACGACGTGGTCACCGTCCGGCCTATCGCCGGCACGCGGCCGCGCGGGGCCACCCCGCACGAGGACAAGGCACTGGAAAAAGAACTGCTCGCCGATCCCAAGGAATGCGCCGAGCACTTGATGCTGCTCGACCTCGGCCGCAACGACGTCGGCCGCGTCGCCAAGATCGGCACCGTCACCGTCACCGACCAATTCTTCGTCGAGCGCTATAGCCACGTGATGCACATTGTCTCCAATGTCGAAGGCAAGCTCGACGACAAGTACGATGCGCTTGACGCGCTGGCCGCCGGTTTTCCCGCCGGCACGGTCTCAGGCGCGCCCAAGGTGCGGGCGATGGAGATCATCGACGAGTTGGAGAAGGAAAAGCGCGGGCTCTACGCCGGCTGCGTCGGCTATTTCTCCGCCGCCGGCGAGATGGACACCTGCATCGTGCTACGCACGGCCTTGGTGAAGGATGGCAAGATGTACGTGCAGGCCGGCGCCGGCATCGTCGCCGACAGCGATCCGGACTCCGAGCAGCAGGAGTGCATCAACAAGGCCAAGGCCCTGTTCCGCGCGGCTGAGGAAGCCCGCCGCTTTGCCAGCACGGCGAAGCGCGGGCAGTAAAAAGTCACTTTTTACGGGACAGAAAGTTGTCCAGGCTGAGCCGACCGGCTGCGCTGACCGACAACACGATTAAGCCACCCATTATCGCGACGTTCTTCCAGAAGCTGGATGCCTGCGCCGCGCGCTGCGCTTGCGGAGCGCCCCAGTATGCATGCGAACTGAATGACGCGACGATCGTGAAGATCAGCATCACGATGATGGTGTAGCGTGTGGCGAAGCCCACGATTAGAAAAAGCCCGCCGAAGAACTCCGCCGGAACTGAGACGTAGGCCAACCACTCGGCGAGGCCGCGCCGTGGAAATGTTTTCGCGACACCTACAATATTTCCGAGCTTACCCCAGCCTGATTGAAAGAAAATCCAGCCAATCATGATGCGGCCGACCAACAGCAAGAAGTCTTGCCACAAGGCAACCAGTCTGTCCGCGCAAGAAAGATACCGGTGCGATGAAGCGCTTGGCGTTTGCGTAAACAAGAGACCTCCTGAATGGCCATAGCCGGGACGGCGATACGAGAGCGACCGTTCCACACGCTTCTAAACGCACAATCGGGCGCAACCCTGCGCGATTACGGAATGAAATAGAACGGATTGGGCAGCTTGTAGGAGCGCTCGGTGTAACCGCCCGCGAGATCGCTGTTCTGGTCGCCGGCATTGACGATGATCGTGTAACCCTGTTCGGCGATCTTTTCGCGCGCCTCGGACTTGTATTGGGACACCGTGCGATTGTCGGAACTGGGGCGCAGCGTCAGGCCGTCCCAGGCTTCGTAGCCCGCCAGCTTCAGGTTCTCCTCGGTCGCGGCGCGCGCGCTCTCATGACGCCCGGTAACGAAGAACACCGCCACCTGGTGCTGCTTGGCCGCCTTGTACAGCGTGAGCGTTCCGTCGATGGCCGGGGCGCGCCCGAGCCCGACCCAGCTGCCGAATCCGCACGGCGCCATCAGCTTGGGCCTCTCAGGCTTGCTGTCCGGATCGAGCGTGCACGCGATGCCGTTGATGTAGGCGAAATCGTCGATGAGCTCGATCGCCATATTGCTGAGCGACGTCTCGTCGATGTCGAGCACGATCGCCGGCTTGCTCACTTGCGCGGCGCGCTGCGCCACATAAGCGCTGGCGGCGCCGAGAACCTTGTTGAGGTCGCTGTCATAGGCGCCGGAACAAGCATAGAAGGCGAGTTGGTTCTTGAGCTGGCCGAGGTTGATCCGCCGGCTCATGTCCAGGGTCTGCGGCGTGTAATGCTTCTGCGCGCATAGTGGCAGCGCGGACACTGGCTCGGCGCGGGCGGCTAACGCGCCGCTCACCAGCGTAACGGCCGCGGCGATAACGACGGCAAATCGGGCCATGGCGATTTCCCCTGGGACAGTGTTGACTGGGCCGGCGACTATAATCGACATGGTTGTGTGTCGGGAGCATTACATCTATGGATCAACGGCTGGCGCCGGCCGGGTCCGTGCGCTTGACCCCTCCCCGGAGCCACGTCTAAGACCTTGAGGTGGGCCGAGAAAAATGATCGTCCTGATCGACAACTACGACAGCTTCACCTTCAACCTGTTCCATTACTTGGGCAGCTTGGGGGCGGACGTCGTGGTCCATCGCAACGACAAGATTTCGGTGGCTGATGTCATGGGGGCGAAGCCGGAGGCCATCATGCTCTCGCCCGGCCCGGGCACGCCGGACACCGCCGGCATCTGCCTCGATCTCATCGAAAAGGCCGCCGACAGCGTGCCGATCATGGGTGTCTGCCTCGGCCATCAGGCCATCGGCCAAGCCTTCGGCGGCAAGGTGGTGCGGGCGACGCCCATCCACGGCAAGGTTTCGGAAATCCGCCATAGCGGCACGGGCGTCTTTCGCGGCATCAACGGCCCACTGAAGGCGACGCGCTATCATTCGCTGGTGGTGGAGTGCGCGAGCCTGCCCGGCGATCTCACCGTCAACGCCGAGACGGGGGATGGCCTCATCATGGGCGCGATGCACAAGAGCCTGCCCGTGCACGGCGTGCAGTTCCACCCGGAAAGCATCGCTTCCGAGCACGGTCATCTGATGCTGAAGAATTTTCTCGAAATCGCCGCCGCCTGGAACGCCAAAACCGGCCGGCAGCGCACGCCCATGCACGCGGCAGAATAACAAGGGGGAAAGCCGTGGCCGACGATTTCAAGGCGCTTATCGCCAAGGTGGCGACCGGCGCCAGCCTGACGCGCGAAGAAGCGGCCTCCGCCTTCGACCGCATGATGTCGGGCGAAGCGACACCCTCGCAGATGGGCGCGCTGCTGATGGGCTTGCGCGTGCGCGGCGAAACCGTCGACGAGATCACCGGCGCGGTGACCACCATGCGCGCCAAGATGCTGGGCGTGAAGGCGCCGCCGGAGGCGGTCGACGTGGTGGGCACCGGTGGTGACGCCTCGGGTTCCTACAACATCTCGACTTGCGCGGCCTTCGTGGTTGCCGGCGCCGGCGTGCCAGTCGCCAAGCACGGCAACCGCGCGCTGTCGTCGAAATCGGGAGCCGCCGACGTGTTGCAGGCGCTCGGCGTCAAGATCGATCTCAACGCCGAGCAGGTGGGCACTTGCATCCGCGACGCCGGCATCGGTTTCATGTTCGCACCCACGCATCACCCGGCCATGAAGAACGTCGGCCCGACGCGGGTCGAACTCGGCACCCGCACCATCTTCAACCTGCTTGGGCCGTTGTCGAACCCGGCCAGCGTCAAGCGCCAGATGATCGGCACTTTTTCGCGCCAGTGGGTGGAGCCGATGGCGCATGTGCTGAAGAACCTCGGGTCCGAGTTCGATCTGGGTCGTGCACGGCTCCGACGGTCTGGACGAGATCACCACTTCGGGGTCGACCAGTGTGGCCGAATTAAAGAACGGCCAAATTCGCACCTTCGAGATTTCGCCCGAAGACGCGGGGCTGCCGCGCGCCAAGTCGGATGCGCTACGCGGCGGCGATGCCGACTACAATGCCAAAGCGCTGCTCGACGTGCTGAAAGGCAAGCCGGGACCGTTCCGCGACGTATCGATCCTCAACGCCGCGGCGGCGCTGGTCGTGGCCGGCAAGGCCAAGGACCTGAAGGAAGGTGCCGCGCTCGCGGCGAAATCGATCGACAGCGGCGAAGCGGAAGGCCGGCTCGACCGGCTGATCGGGGTCTCGAACGCGGCGATCGCATGATGAGCGACATCCTCGCCAAGATCGAAGCCTACAAGCGCGAAGAAATCGCGGCAGCAAAGCGCGTGCGGCCGTTGCGTGAATTGGAAGCGGCGGCCAAGGCGGCTGCGCCGCCACGCGGCTTCCTGAAGGCGATCGAACGCAAAGGGCTGGCTGGCGAGTACGCGCTGATCGCCGAGATCAAGAAGGCGAGCCCGTCGAAGGGTCTGATCCGCGCCGACTTCGATCCGCCCGCGCTGGCCAAGGCTTATGAGGCGGGTGGCGCCACCTGTCTTTCGGTGCTCACCGACGCACCTTCATTTCAGGGCCGGCCGGAGTTCCTCGGCCAGGCGCGGGACGCCACCGGCCTGCCGGCGTTGCGAAAGGACTTCATCTACGAGCCCTATCAAGTGGCGGAATCACGCGCGATGGGGGCCGACTGCATCCTGATCATCATGGCGGCGGTCGATGACCGGGCTGCCGCCGAAATTGAAAATGCATCTTTTGACAATGGGATGGATGTTTTGATCGAAGTTCATCAGGAAGATGAACTTGATCGTGCCTTAAAGTTAAAGTCGAGGTTGATCGGCATCAATAACCGCAACCTGCGCACCTTCAAAACGACACTGGCGACATGCGAGCGATTGGCGCCGATGGTCCCACGCGAGCGCATCGTGGTCGGCGAAAGCGGGCTCAACACGCCCGCCGATCTCGCCCGGCTCAACGCCATCGGCATCTCCACCTTCCTCATCGGTGAGAGCCTGATGCGGCAGGGCGACGTCGCCGCCGCCACGCGCGCCTTGCTCACTCGCGTCCCCCATCGCGCGGCAACGGGATAACGGCCATGGCACGCGCCAAGAAATCACCGGCGCGTTCCGCCAAGCGCAAGGCGGCGCCGGCTACGCCGTCGAAGACTCCCCTCTCCCACATCAACCAGCGCGGTGAAGCCCGCATGGTCGACGTGTCGGCCAAGGCGCAGACCGAGCGCGTGGCGGTCGCCGAGGGCAAGGTGATCATGCGCAAGGAGACGCTCGACTTGGTCATCGCCGGCAATGCGCTGAAGGGCGACGTGCTCGGCGCGGCACGCCTTGCCGGCATCATGGCGGCCAAGCGTACCCATGGGCTGATTCCGCTCTGCCATCCGCTGCCGATCACCAAGGTCGAGATCGAGATCAATCCCGAGCATTCATTGCCCGGCTTTCTGATTCAGGCGACGGTGAAGGTGACCGGACAGACCGGGGTCGAAATGGAAGCGCTCACAGCCGTGTCGATCGCGTGCCTCACCGTCTACGACATGGTCAAGGCGGTAGAGCGCGGCATGCGCATCGAGGGCATTCGCCTGCTGGAAAAATACGGCGGCAAGTCCGGTCATTACCGCGTGGAATCCTGATAATGGCGTTGATGGCCGTTGCCGAGGCATTACGGCGTGTGCTGGCCGACGCCGGGCCGCTGCCGGCGGAGACGGTGCCGCTCAATGACGCGCTCGGCCGCGTGCTCACCGAAGACGTGGCGGCGCTGCGCACACAGCCGCCGGCCAGCGTCTCGGCCATGGACGGCTACGCGGTGCGCGGTGAGGACGTCGCCAGCGCGCCGGTAACGCTGAAGGTCATCGGCGAGGTCGCCGCCGGCCACCCATTCGAGGGTACGGTCGGGCCGGGTGAAGCTGCGCGCATCTTTACCGGCGGCCTGATACCAGACGGCGCCGACACCGTCGTGGTGCAGGAAATAACCCGGCGCGAGGTCGACGCCGTCACGATCGAGAAGCCCACCGCGCTCGGCCGCAACGTCCGCCGCAAGGGGCTCGATTTCTCCGAAGGCCAAGTCCTCCTCAAGAAGTGCCGCCGCCTCACCGACCGCGACCTGATGTTGGCGGCCGCCATGAATCACCCCGGCTTGCCGGTGCACCGGCGGCCGAAGATCGCAATCACCGGCACCGGCGACGAACTGGTGCCGCCCGGCTCCACATTGGAGGCCGGCCAGATCGTATTTTCCAATGGTTTCTCGCTCTCCGCGCTGGCGCGCGGCGAAGGCGCCGAAGTCAAAGACCTCGGCATTGCCCGCGACAATATCGAGGACATCGCCGCCAAAGTGCGCGAGGCGCGCGTTTGGGGCGCCGACGTGCTGGTGACCACTGGCGGCGCCTCTGTCGGCGAGCACGACCTGGTGCAGCGGGCGCTCGCCAGCGAAGGACTCGACCTGTCGTTCTGGCGCGTGGCGCTCAGACCCGGCCGGCCGATGATGCACGGCAAGCTCGGCGCCATGCAGGTGCTCGGCGTGCCCGGAAACCCCGTCTCGTCCTACGTCTGCTCGTACCTGTTCCTGGTGCCGCTGATCCGGCGGCTTGCCGGGCGCGCCGATGTCGAACTGAGGCAAGAAGCGGCTCGCCTCGGCCGCGATCTGCCGCAAAACGACGAGCGGCAGGACTATCTGCGCGCTTCCCTGGAGGAAGGCCCCGACGGCCCGGTGGCGACCCCGCTGATGGCCCAGGACAGCTCCCAGATGGCCCTCTTGGCGCAGGCTGATTGCCTGGTGATTCGAGCTCCGTCCGCACCGGCGGCGCCAGCCGGCTCACCGTGCGTCATCCTTAAGCTCGGCCTATAACGGCCTTTCGACTTCTTCACTGGAAATTAAATCCTTGCGGAACACATATCGAACAGATAGTGTTCGTTCATGATTTGTTTTCGCGACCATCCTACGGGCGTACGGCACCGGGATAGGCGGCGGACGGGGAGAAAACGATGCTGACCCGCAAGCAATTTGAGCTCTTGCGCTTCATCCACGAACGCCTGACCGAGACCGGGGTACCGCCTTCCTTCGACGAGATGAAGGACGCCCTCGACCTGCGTTCCAAGTCCGGCATCCACCGCTTGATCACGGCGCTAGAGGAGCGCGGCTTCATCCGGCGGCTGGCCAACCGGGCGCGCGCGATCGAGGTCATCAAGCTCCCCGATTCGGTCGCTCACGGCATGTCCGGCCGCTCGCGCGGCTTCACGCCGAGCGTGATCGAGGGCGATCTCGGCCGCGTGCGGCAGATCGCGGAGACCGACGAGGCGATCAACGACAGCCGGCCGATTGCGGTGCCGGTCATGGGCCGCATCGCCGCCGGTACGCCGATTGAGGCGATCCAGACCCGCAGCCACGTCATCAACATGCCGCCGGACATGCTGTCGAGCGGCGAACATTTCGCCCTCGAAGTGCGGGGTGATTCAATGATCGAAGCCGGCATTCTCGACGGCGACATTGCGTTGATCCGACGCTCGGAAGCCGCCGACACCGGCGACATTGTGGTGGCGCTGATCGACGACGAAGAGGCAACGCTCAAGCGCTTCCGGCGCCGGGGCGCCTCGATCGCGCTGGAGCCGGCCAACCCCGCTTACGAGGTGCGCATCCTGCCGCCCAATCGCGTGCGCATCCAGGGCAAGCTGGTCGGCCTGTTCAGACGGTATTGAGGGCGCGGCGTGCCCCCGGATGCTGCGCAATACGAGTGAAAGCGAAATATTGCGCTGCTGATCCGACGCCGTTCCAAATCCCGAATTCACAAAGGTCCTTGGTCTGCGTCGCATCGCTCCGCTTCGCTGCACCCTATGTTGCATCCGGGAAACGCGCTTTTAATCCCCCTCCTCCAGGTTTTCCGGCTTCGGCGTGGCGTCGGTTGAACGCTTCGTGCGCTTGGCGGCGACGCCCGGCGGCGGATGCGACCATGGCCGGTCATAGCCGACCGGCCGGGCGTCTGTTTCAGCGTAATGATCGCCGTTCCAGCGCAGCGTGATTGCTCCGCGCGCGCGCCAGACGTCGCGGTCGACCAACTTGCCCGCGCAGGCCCCCGGCGCGGAGCGCCTGCTGACGACCACACCCACGCGGATGCAATCCTCGGCGAAGGCATCCGGCGACGATTCATAGGCCGCTAGCCGCCCGCCCTTGAGCGTGCCAATGCAGCCGATGGCATCACAGCGCACCCCCTCATGGAGCGTCTTGTCCTTGATGTCGCGCGGGTCGGCGTCGGCCTCAAGCCAGTCCTTGACAGCGAATGTATCGCGGCCCGTGTGCAGGATCGCCAGCCGGCCATCCGCTCCGCGCACGGCGGCACTCTGACCGTCGGCCGACACCAGTATATCGGGTAGCGGCGTGGTCACGGCCCACAGCGCCGCGGCGGCACCCAGCGCCGCGCCGCTCCAGCCAAGAATGCCCATCGGCATCACCCAGGCCGAGACTACCGGCATGGCGAACAGATTGGCGAGCACGCCGTAAGGCGCCAGCCGATGAAAGTGGTAGGCGGCGTAAGGCGTGGTGGCGAGGCCAGCGACCAACGAGGCCAGCACCACGCCGCCGATCTCACGCCAGCCCCACAACGCCACGCGCGCTGCCGCCGAGGTGTCGGCATCCGCGCGCCACGGCCAGCCATATCGATAGGCGGCGATGAGCGCCAAGGTTGCCGCAAACGACATCTGGAAACTCGGGTGCACCACCGCCTGCGGGGTGAACAGCAGGACCGCGAAGGCGGCGACCGCCAGTGTGCGGAAGGTCAACACCGACCGGTCGAGCATGACGCCGATGAGCACGATGGCGGTCATGATGAAAGCGCGTTGCGTCGAAACGCCGGTGCCCGACAGCAACAGATAAAACGCGCCTGTCAGCAGCGCGCCGGCGGCGGCCCATTTCTTGATTGGGCGGCGGCTGGCGAGCGATGGCGAGAGCGCCAGCAAGGCGCGGATCACAAAGAAGACGATGCCCGCCACCACCGCCATGTGGAAACCGGAGATGGCCAGCACATGGGCGAGGCTCGAGACGTAGAAGGCTTCCCGCACCGGCTCCGAAATGGCGTTGCGTTTGCCGGTGATCAGCGCAGAGGCAATGGAGCCGCGGTCGCCGGGCAGGATGGCGTGGATGCGCCGGTTGATGGCTTCGCGTAAAGAATCGAGGCGCGCGGCGTAACGCAGCCAAAAGTGGGGCGCGTGCGGGGGCGATACGGTGCGGATGGCGCCCAGCACGAAGCCGGAAGCGCCGATGCGCTGGAAATAGAGGTCGCGGGCAAAATCGTAGCCGCCAGGACGCAACGGCTGTAGCGGCGGCGAAAGATGCGCCTTGAAGGCGACGAAGCTGCCCACCGCGGGCGCGGTGCCCTTGCGCACGGCCACGCGCACATGCTCAAGCTTCGCAGCGATGCCTTGTCCGGCAATCGTCTGCACGCGCACAACGATGCGGTCGCTGCGCGCGCGTTCCTCACGGGTTTCGACGAAACCTTCGACCTGTGCGCCCCAGGTCGGATAGGCCAGCACCGGATGTGCGTTGCGCGTGGTCTGCAAGGTCGCGACGGCAAATCCAGTGACGATTGCGGCAAAGCCGAGCGCCAGCGGGAAGCCGGCGGCATGACGGCTCGCCCACACAGCGACGGCAACTCCGGCGCAGGCCAATGACAGCGCCGCCCACCAGGCTGGTTCGCGGTCGGCGGAAAAGTAGATGACGATCCCGAGACCGAAAGCGACCGGCAGCCAAGGCGCCAACCGCCCGGGCGCAAGCTCGGCGGCGATCCACTGCGCGCCGAGCCGGCCCATGCGGTCGGCAGCGTCCGTAACGCCGTCAGGCAACGCCAGCCCGGCCCGCCGGCGCGCGGCCTCGAGCCCGGCTGCCCACGCTTTGGCGCGGGCGCGGGAGCCCTCGCCTGGCGGGCCGTTATGTCGGTGGTTTTGGGCCATGGACTGACGCCCCGATAACGCTCACGCGGGGTTTTGCGCGGGCACTATCGTAGGTTGTTGGCCGCTTGTGGCTAGGAGAACGGTTGTGAACGCTTGCAGCCGATGCGAACGGTCCAGTTGCCGGCGAACGCCGCTCCCAGAAATCGGGTGGGTGCGCGGCGATGGCTTGCCTAGACAGGCAGACCTATTGCATTCGATCGCCGGGTCCGGGGAAACCGATGCCGCCTCTTGCCGCCAGCAAGACCTATGGAACCGTCAGAGCCGATCGGCAGAAAGCGATGAGCGGCTTGGCGTTCGTCCAGGGGCTCGTGGACGGCACGCTACCCCTCAACACGATCGCTCAGACCCTGGGCTATGACGTGACCGAGGCGGTCAGCGGGCGCGTCGTCGTTACCGCGCAGCCGAGCGGTGCGCTGCTCAATCCGTTCGGCACCGTCCACGGCGGTTTCACGGCCACGCTGCTCGACAGTTGCATGGGGCTCGCCGTCCTGTCGACCTTGGAGCAAGGCGTCGGCCAGACGACGCTTGAGTTCAAGATTTCCCTCGTGCGGCCCATTACGCCGGAGACAGGCCCGATCAAGGCGGAAGGCAACGTGTTGAGCCGAGGGCGCCGCGTCGGCACCGCCGAAGGACGAGTCACCGATAGCGATGGGCGCCTGCTGGCCCACGGCACGACCACCTGTCTGATTTTTGAGGGCTGACGCCGTCGGCAGCGCGGAGCGTCGGCAGCTAGCCGGCGGCCTTCTCTTTTGCCATGTCTTTGGCGAACGTATCCCGTAGACCAACCGTGCGGTTGAACACCGGCTTGTCGGGCGTGGAGTCCTTGTCGCGGCAGAAATAGCCCTGGCGCTCGAACTGCACCGGCTCGCCCACGGGCGCGCCCGCAAGCGCCGGCTCGAGCCGCGCCTCGCTCAACACCTCGAGCGAGTCCGGATTGAGGTCGTCGGTGAAGTTCTCGCCGCCTTTCGGGTCGGGCTTGGTGAACAGCGGATTGTAGAGCCGCACCTCGGCTTTCGCGCTGTCGGCCGCCGACACCCAATGGATGGTCGCCTTCACCTTGCGGCCGTCGGGCGCGTTGCCGCCCTTGGTGGCGCGATCGTAGCTGCAGCGCAATTCGACCACGTTGCCGGAAGCATCCTTGACCACCTCGCGGCAGGTGATGAAATAGGCGTAGCGCAGCCGCACCTCGCGGCCGGGCGCCAGGCGGAAAAACTTCTTCGGCGGGTCCTCCATGAAGTCGTCGCGCTCGATATAGAGCTCGCGCGAAAACGTCAGCTTGCGCGTGCCGGCGGCTTCATTGTCGGGATGATTGATCGCCTCGAGCTCTTCGCTCTCGCCTTCCGGATAGTTATTGATCACCACTTTCAGCGGCTTGAGCACCGCCATGCGCCGCAATGCCGTCTTGTTGAGCTGCTCGCGGATGGAGAACTCGAACATGCCAACGTCGACCGTGCTGTTGGCCTTGGCGACGCCGATGCGCTTGACGAAATCGCGCAGCGCTGCCGCCGGCACCCCGCGCCGCTGCAAGCCCGCAAGCGTCGGCATGCGCGGATCGTCCCAGCCGGACACATGACCGTCGCGCACCAGCGTCGTCAGCACGCGCTTCGACAATACCGTGTACGTCAAATTGAGCCGCGCGAATTCGTACTGGCGCGGGCGCGAGGGCACGTCGAGGTGCTCGATCAGCCAGTCATAGAGCGGGCGATGGTCTTCGAATTCCAGCGTGCAGATCGAATGGGTGATGTGCTCGATGGCGTCGGACTGGCCGTGCGCGAAGTCGTAGCTTGGATAGATCTTCCAGGTGGTGCCGGTGCGCGGATGCGGCGCGTGCAGGATGCGGTAGACCACCGGGTCGCGCAGGTTGATGTTGCCGGACGCCATGTCGACCTTGGCGCGCAGCACCCGCGCGCCGTTCGGAAACTCGCCGGCCCGCATGCGGCGGAAAAGGTCGAGGTTCTCCTCCACACCGCGTTCGCGGAACCGGCTGTTCTTGCCCGGCTCGGTGAGCGTGCCGCGGTTCTCGCGGATCTCATCCGGGGTCTGGTCGTCGACGTAAGCGAGCCCCGCGCCGATAAGGTCCTCGGCCCAGGTGTAGAGCTGCTCGAAATAGTCCGAGGCATGATAGAGGTGCTCACCCCAGTCGAAACCCAGCCAGCGCACGTCGCGCTTGATGGCGTCGATATATTCCTGCTCTTCTTTGGCCGGGTTGGTGTCATCGAAGCGCAGGTTGCAGTGGCCGCCGAACTCCTCGGCGACGCCGAAATTCAGGCAGATCGACTTGGCGTGGCCGATATGGAGATAGCCGTTGGGCTCGGGTGGAAAGCGGGTGATGACCTCTTTCACGCGGCCGGCGTCGAGATCGGCCTGGACGATGTCGCGGATGAAGTCGCGGCCGGCGTCCGCCGCTGCCTGATCCGCCCCCGCCGTTGCGTCCTTCGCCATGCTTCCTCGTCGCGCCAACTGTCACGCTCGGCCCCGTGCCGGGAGCCTCGCCGTGGCGGGCTATGCCACGCCGGGACGTCCGGCTCAATGGCATTTCCTTGAGCATTTGCGCTGTCGATTTTCCCGGCAATTGTGGTACAGGGCGCCCGATGACCGAACCCGTCGTGACCAGATTCGCCCCCTCGCCCACCGGCTTCCTTCATATCGGGGGTGGCCGCACGGCGCTATTCAACTGGCTCTATGCGCGCCACTTCGGCGGCAAGATGCTGCTGCGCATCGAGGACACCGACCGCGAGCGCTCGACCGTCGCCGCCATCAACGCCATCATCGACGGGCTCTCCTGGCTCGGGCTGACCTGGGACGGAGAGCCTGTCTTTCAGTTCTCCCGCGCCGAGCGCCACCGGGCGATCGCCGAGCAATTGCTCGCCGAAGGCAAGGCCTACCGCTGCTACGCCAGTCCGGAGGAACTCACCGCCATGCGCGAGGCGGCCCGCAAGGAGGGCCGCTCCAAGCTCTATGACGGCCGCTGGCGCGACCGCGAACCTTCCGAGGCGCCGGAAGGCGTCAAGCCGGTGATCCGGCTGAAGGCGCCACTCACCGGTGAAACCATCGTCGACGACCAGGTACAGGGCCGCGTCACCTGGCAGAATTCCGATCTCGACGACCTGGTGCTGCTGCGCTCCGACGGCACGCCGACGTACATGCTTGCGGTGGTGGTCGACGACCACGACATGGGCGTCACCCACATCGTCCGCGGCGACGACCATCTCACCAACGGCGCTCGCCAGACCCAGATCTACCAGGCGCTCGGCTGGTCGGTGCCGGTGATGGCGCACATTCCGCTGATCCACGGGCCCGACGGTTCAAAGCTGTCCAAGCGCCACGGCGCGCTCGGCGTCGACGCCTACCGTGCCATGGGCTACCTGCCGGAGGCCATGCGCAATTACCTGGTGCGGCTCGGCTGGGCGCACGGCGACCAGGAAATATTCACGACCGACGAAATGATCGCCGCCTTCGACTTGGCCGCAATCGGCCGCTCGCCCGCGCGCTTCGATTTCGCCAAGCTGGAAAACCTCAACGGGCACTACATCCGCCAGTCGGCCGACCCCGACCTGATCGAAGCGCTTGAGGGCCTGCTGCCGCACATCGCCGGCGGCGAAGAACTGGCCGGCAAAATGACGCCGGCGCTACGCGAGCAACTCATGGGCGCCATGCCGGGGCTGAAGGAGCGCGCCAAGACGCTGGTCGAGCTGTTCGAGGGTTCGCGCTTCGTCTGGACGAGCCGCCCGCTCGCGATCGACGACAAGGCCAAGGCGCTGCTGACCCCTGAAGCCAAGGGCGTGATCGGTGCACTGCTGCCGGAACTGGAAGCCGTCTCCGAGTGGACGGCGGACGCGGTAGAAACTGTCGTGCGCGGCTTTGCCGAGCGGACTGGAAGGAAACTCGGCGCCGTGGCACAGCCGCTGCGCGCGGCGCTTACCGGCCGCCCCACTTCGCCGCCGATTTTCGACGTGCTGGTGGTACTCGGCCCGGCCGAAAGCCTCGCCCGGCTGCGCGACCAGGCCGAGACCTAAAACCCACGTTACAAATCGTCCATCCCCGGGGAAAGCGGGTGGAACCGTGCCCACATTGCGGGCAAGCGGCCACCCTGGCGCGTCTTGCAGCGCACCCGGGGATGGGCTACCCAAACAATGGTCGGATACCTCCGCGCGCGCCTCCCGGGCCACGCCACGCCGGCCGTAATGACAATTTCAAGCGCACTGCTCGCCGCCAATTCGAGGGCTCGACCATGGACGCCAAGACGGACGCCAACAAAAAGACGGGAACTATCGCCGTCGGCAACAAGAGCTGGGACTTCCCGGTCTACAGCGGCTCGATCGGCCCCGACGTGGTCGACATCGCCAAGCTCTACAGCGAGAGCGGCCTGTTCACCTACGATCCCGGCTTCACCTCGACGGCGAGCTGCGAGTCCAAGATCACCTATATCGACGGCGACGAGGGCGTCCTGCTCTATCGCGGCTACCCGATCGAGCAACTCGCCGAGCACGGCGATTTCCTGGAGACCTGCTATCTGCTGCTCTACGGCGAGCTGCCGACGCCGGCGCAGAAGGCCGATTTCGACTACCGCGTCACGCGCCACACCATGGTGCACGAGCAGATGATGCGGTTCTTCCAGGGCTTCCGCCGCGATGCGCATCCGATGGCGGTGATGGTGGGCTCGGTCGGCGCGCTGTCGGCCTTCTACCACGACTCCACCGACATCTCCGACCCGCACCAGCGCATGGTGGCCTCGATCCGCATGATCGCCAAGGTGCCGACGCTGGCCGCCATGGCCTACAAATATCATGTCGGCCAGCCGTTCATGTATCCGAAGAACGACCTCGACTACGCTTCGAACTTCCTGCGCATGTGCTTCGCGGTGCCAACCGAGGAGTTCCACGCCAATCCGGTGCTGGCGCGCGCCATGGACCGCATCTTCATCCTGCACGCCGACCACGAGCAGAATGCCTCGACGTCGACGGTGCGGCTCGCGGGCTCCTCGGGCGCCAATCCGTTCGCCTGCATCGCCGCCGGCTGCGCCTGTCTCTGGGGTCCCGCGCATGGCGGCGCGAACGAGGCCGCGCTCAACATGCTGAGCGAAATTGGCAGCGTCGACCGCATTCCGGAATTCATCAGGCGCGCCAAGGACAAAAACGATCCCTACCGTCTGATGGGTTTCGGTCACCGGGTCTACAAGCACTACGACCCACGCGCCAAGATCATGCAGAAGACCTGCCACGAGGTTCTGGCCGAGCTCGGCATCAAGGACGACCCGCTGCTCGACGTCGCCATGGAGCTCGAAAAGATCGCGCTGCACGACGACTACTTCGTCGAGAAGAAGCTCTATCCGAACATCGACTTCTATTCCGGCATCACGTTGAAGGCGATGGGCTTCCCGACCACCATGTTCACCGTATTGTTCGCGGTGGCGCGCACGGTCGGCTGGATCGCCCAGTGGAAGGAAATGATCGAGGATCCGAAGCAGAAGATCGGCCGCCCGCGTCAGCTCTACACCGGCGCAGCCAAGCGCGACTACGTACCGATTTCGCGCAGGAAGTGAGCGGCGTCGAAGCTGAGACCATGCGAAGGGCGGCGGTTCAGCCGCCCTTTCCATTCATGGCGGCGGCGTTGCCGTTGAGCTTCGGCGCGCTCGCCCCATCGTAGGCCCACTGCACGTAAATACCGGCCCATGTGAAGCCGCCGCCGAAGGCGGCGAGCACCATGCGGTTGCCGGCCTTGAGCCTTGGCTCGTAGTCCCACAGGCAGAGCGGTATCGTCGCGTTGGTGGTGTTGCCGTATTTTTGGATCGTCACCATCACGCGCTCCATCGGCAGGCCCATCCGCTCGGCCGTCGATTCAATGATGCGCTTATTGGCCTGATGCGGCACCAGCCAGTCGATCATGTCGGCGCGCAGGTTGTTGCGGGTCATAATCTCGGTGGCAACCTCCGCCATACGCGCAATGGCAAACTTATAAACCGCGGCGCCTTCCTGGTGGACGTAGTGCAGGCGCTTGGCGACCGTCTCCGCAGTTGCCGGCATGCGGCTGCCACCGGCCTTCTGGTGCAGATGGATCATGCCGGCGCCATCCGAGCGGATCAGCGCGTCCATGATGCCGTAGCCGCTCGGCTCGGGTTCCAGCAGCACCGCGCCGGCGCCGTCGCCAAACAGCACGCAGGTGGCGCGGTCGGTGTAGTCGATGATCGACGACATCTTATCGGCGCCAACGACCACGACTTTTCGCGCGGCGCCGGTAGCAATGAACTGCGTGCCGATGGTGAGCGCATAAAGGAAGCCGGAGCAGGCAGCCTGCACGTCGAACGAGCCGATGTTGCGTACGCCGACCATGTCGCAGATAAGGTTGGCGGTCGACGGAAACTGCAGATCGGGCGTCGTGGTGGCGCAGATCAGGAGGTCGACTTCGGCCGGGTCGGTGCCTGTCTTCTTGAGCAGGCCGCGCACGGCTTCGGCTGCCATGTGCGAAGTGCCGAGCCCGTCGCCCTTCAGGATGTGCCGCTCTTTGATTCCGGTGCGCTCGGTGATCCAGGTGTCGCTCGTATCCACCATCTCGGCGAGCTGTGCATTGGTCAGCAGATCCGGCGGCACGTAACCATGGACGGCAGTGATGGCGGCGCGCGGGAGTATGCTCAACGGGGAAAACCCTAGATTTTTGATCAAGTTACCCGGGCCCGGCGGCCGGCTTGCAGCCAATCTACGCCGTTGCCGGACCGAATGCCAACGAGTTCGCGATACGGTTGGTTAAGGCGGCCGGACGCGAGCGAGGACGTCCATCACGATCGCGGCGGCGCGAGCGCTGGGGCCTTCGCCACCGAGACCCATGATCGCATCGAGGCGGCCCAAAGCATCGACCTGGCCTCGCCGCTCAGGCGTGTCACCCAGCAGGGCCGTGAGCGCCCCGGCGAGCCGCTCCGGAGTGCATTTGAATTGCAGGAATTCAGGTACCGCGGCCTCGCCCAGCACCAGGTTGGCGAGTATGACGCTCGGCACGCGGATTAGCAGGCCGCCAATGCCCGCCTCGATCAGCGAAAGCTTGTAGGCAGCCACCATGGGAATACCGGCAAGCGCGAGTTCGAGCGTCGAGGTACCGGACTTGGTGAGCGCAGCCCGCGCCGTGCGAAAGGCCGCGAGCTTTTCGCTCGGCTGGCTGACGACGCGCGCCGTCACCGGCCAGCGGGCGACCGCCGTGCGCACGGTATCGGCGAGCCGCGGCACCGCCGGCACCACGACATCAAGCGCACCGAAGCGCTCGGCGACCAGACCGACGGCAGCGCCGAACACGTCGGCCATGCGACGGATTTCGCCGCCGCGGCTACCCGGCAGCACCAGCAGCACCGGCGGATCGGCGAGCCGCCGCGCAGCCTCTTGCGCGTTGGGTCGAAACTCGGCCACCCGCTCGATCAGGGGATGTCCCACATAGGTGCCGGGCGGGCCGCCCAAGCGTTCGAGTTCGGCCGGCTCGAACGGCAGCAGCGTCAACACATGATCGACATAGGCGCGCATCGATTTGGCGCGCCAAGGCCGCCAAGCCCAGATCGAGGGACAAACGTAGTCGACGATCGGGATGCCTGGTGCGCGTTTGCGCACGCGCTTGGCCACGCGATGGGTGAAGTCGGGGCTATCTATAATCACCAGCACGTCGGGCCGGGCCGTCACCACCGCGTCGGCGGTTTCGCGAATGCGGCTGACGATCGTCGGCAGCTTGGCCGGGATGGCGGAGAAGCCGACGATCGCCAAATCGCCAAGCGGAAACAGGCTTGGCACGCCTTGCTCGGCCATGTGCGTGCCGCCGACGGAGGAGAAACGAATCCGGCCTTGCGTGCGTTCGCGCAAGGCCGCGATCAGCGCGGCGCCGAGGCGGTCGCCGGATTCTTCGCCGGCGACCAGAAAGACGTGTGGCGCGGAAGCGGTCAAATCCTGCGCGGCCGCCATCGGTCTATCCTTGCGGGGCGGCAGGCGCGCCGATAACGAAAATCTTGGCGCGCTCGGCCGCCGCCACCAGCCGCTCGGGCTCGGCGACGATGCTGCTGCCGGCCGCGACTGCCATGCCGGCAAGTCCCGCATGAGCGATGCCTTCGACCGTTCGCGGGCCGATGGCGGGGAGGTCGAAACGCCGGTCCTGCCCAGGCTTCGGCGCCTTGACCAACACGCCGGTACCGGCAGCGATGCGCAGGCGGCCGCTCTTGCGCATCTCGGCAACGCGCTGAAGCATCTGGTCGGTGCCTTCGGCCGCCTCCACCGCCAGCACGCGGCGGTCGGCAACCACGACCGCCTGCCCGACATCGAAAGGCCCGGTGGCGTTGAGATAGGCGAAGCCGAGGGCGATATCGTCACGGTCGCGCGCGGACGGCGCGAGTTGCCCCAGCGCACCTTCCGGCATCAGGATTTGCGGCGCCACCTCGTGAGCGGCGACGAGATTAAAACCTTGGCTCTCGAACATGCGGGCGACGCCCGACAACAGATAGTCGTCGCCTCCCCGGAAGGCCGCAACGAGAGTCGGGATTCGCCGCAGCAGCCAGAAATCAGGACGAATCTGCCGAATTGCCGGCCGCACCAGCGCGCCGATCAAAACGACGTCGCGGCAGCCGTCGGCGCGCGCCAGCCGCAGGAATTTTCCGCCCTGGCCGAGATAGAGCCAGTGATGCGGATAGCGCGCGGCTAGGGCCGGATCGGCAATGCCGCGAATAAGGAACAGCACCACCTGTCGGCCCTGGCCGGCAGCGGCATCGGCGACCGTCAGCGGCAGACTGCCGCCGCCGCATATGAGCGCGAGCGGACCGTCGTGCCGCGTGGCCGCGCCGGAGTTCATAGCTCCTCGTCGCCCTCGTTGCGTCTGATCGCCATGGTGAGCGGGCGCTTGCCGGCTCGGATGAAGTCGAGGATCTTGCGCACGTGCGGATCGCCGCCGAATTCGAGGTCGATGGTTTCAAGGCGCGTGCGGAATTCACCCGCGCCGAAAAACAACGCCTGATAGGCGCGGCGGATTTTCAGGATATCTGATTTGGCCGCGCCATTGCGGCGCATTCCGACGACGTTGAGACCGACCAGATTCGCGAGCGGCCCGTGCGCCATCCCCCACGGAATGACGTCGGCGCGCACACCGCTAAGCCCCACGATCATCGCGCCCTCGCCGATGCGCACGAATTGGCGCACCGCAACGCCGCCGCCGAACACCACGTTGTCGCCAACGCTGACATGTCCGCCAAGCACGGTGTTGTTGGCCATGATGACGTTGTTGCCCAACTGACAGTCATGGCCGACGTGCGAATTGACCATGAGGAAGCAGCGGTCGCCGATTTCGGTGATGCCGCGGTCGTCCTCGGTGCCGATGTTGACGGTCACGCCTTCACGGATATCGCAATCCGCGCCGATTGTGAGCTTGGTCGGACCACCGCGGTATTTCACCGACTGTGGCGGCGTGCCGAGCGATACGAAGGGATAGATGGTCGTGCGCGGGCCGATCGTAGTGTGGCCGGAGAGGCTGACGTGCGACACCAGCCGGCAACCCTCGCCGAGCGTCACATCGGGACCGATGGTGCAGAAAGGGCCGATCGATACGTCGAGTCCGACCTTCGCGCCGGCGGCGACCCGCGCCGAGGGGTCGATCATGCTTGCGTTCCCGGCTCGAGTAGCATGGCGCCGACTTCGGCTTCGGCGACGACATGGCCGCGCACCTTGGCCTCGCCCTTGTACCACCACATATTCCGCCGATTAGCCAGCAAGCTCATATGAAACTCGACCGTATCTCCGGGCACGACCGGCCGGCGGAATTTGGCCTTGTCGATGGTCATGAAATAGACCGAGCGCGAGGATGTGACGCCGAGTCCGACGAGGCACAACACGCCGCCGGTCTGCGCCATACCTTCGATCAGCAGCACGCCCGGAAACACCGGGTTTTCAGGAAAGTGCCCCTGAAATTGCGGCTCGTTGATCGTCACGTTCTTGATGCCGACGCCGCTCTTGTTGCCGCGGATGTCGATAACGCGGTCGATCATCAGGAAGGGGTAGCGGTGCGGCAGCAGCTTGAGGATCTTGGCGATGCCAACCGCATCCAAATCTGTCACAACGTCATTCATGGCAATCGTCTCATTCGCCCCTTGCCGCCGCGGCGCCGCGTGTATCACGCGCGAGCCGTTCGGGCGCACCTGTTTCGCGGAACCACTGTTTAGCCGGCTTCGCGGGCGCTCCGGCCCAATGGGCGCCGGCCGGCACGTCGTCCTGAACGATGCTGGAGGCGGCGATATGCGCCCCCTCGCCAATCGTCACATTATCATTTAGGCCGACCCGCGCCTCCAGGACAACATGGTCCTCAAGGCTCGCGCCGCCGGCGATACCGGTTTGCGCCACGACCATGCAGTGCCGCCCAATGCTGGCATTGTGGCCGACCCGGACCAGATTGTCGATCTTGGTGCCCTCGCCCACGACCGTGTCACGGATGCCACCGCGATCGATGGTGGTGCCGGCGCCGATCTCGACGTCATCCTGGATGATGACACGACCGCATTGGGGGACCTTGAGGCGGCCCTGGTCCCCGCCGGCCAGAAAGCCGAATCCATCTTGGCCGATGTGGCAGCCGGCCTGAATGCGGACCCGGTCGCCGATCAACGCATGGCCGATGGTGGCGCCGGCACCGATGAAGCAGTTGCGGCCGATGCGCACTTCGCCGCCGACCGCTGCATTGGCTGCGACCACCGTTCCGGAACCGATCTCTGCGCCCGGACCGACTGCCGCCCCGGGCTCGATGGTGACGTCGGTTTCCAGCCGCGCGCTCGGGTGCACCTCGGCGCCGGCCCTGCCGCCGACAGGGTAAAGCGAGGACGGCTGAAGGGCGTCCACAAACAGCGCCCGCGCCACAGCGACGAACGCACGGTAAGGGTCGTCGACCACAATAGCCGCCACCCGCGGGGGCAGGTTGCCGGCAAGGGCTTTGGTGGTGAGGCAGGCGCCCGCTCGCGTCGCGGCGGCCGCCGCTGCAAATCGTTGATCGTCCAGGAAGCTCAGATCCCACGGCGCGGCGCGCTCGAGCGCCGCGACGCCGATAATGCGCCGGCCGGCGAGCCCTGCCGCCGCCGCTCCGGTCATCGCCGCAATCTCACCGACATCTAGGCTACGGCCCGCTCGCAGGAAGTCCGGATCGCTCATGCCGTCCCTGCCGCCGCGCGACCCGCGGCCAAGATCAGAATGACGCGCCGCCGCTGAAGCGGAAGATCTGGGTCTTGTCGCAGACTGAAGTCCCGTCCGACGCAGTGGCGCAGGCTTTGGTCAGCGGATAAGCGAGGTCGAAGCGCAGCGGGCCGAGTGGCGAGTCCCAGATAATGCCGACACCCACCGACGAACGGATATCCGATATACTGTCGAGCCCGACTTGCAGCGTTTCGCCGGTCGCATCCCAGCTAGTCGGCCCCTTGTAATCCCACAACGAGCCGGCGTCGGCAAAGGTCGCGAACTTCATGCCGACTTCCTTCGGAAGGAAGTAGAGCGGCGTCTGGAATTCCAAGCTCGCGCCCCAATAGAGGCTTCCACCGAGGGCATCGTTTGTGCCGCCCGGCGTAAGGTCACGCGGACCGATACCAGCGGGCGCGAAGCCACGCACCAAGTTCGGACCCATGAAGAAGTGGTCCAACATGCGCAGGTCCTGGCCGCCCCAGGCCGCGATGTGACCGCCCTGCAGCTTGAGCACGCCAACCACGTCCGGCAGCACTTCGTAGTATTTACGCGCCTCACCCGAGGTCCGGATGTAGTCCACGTCGCCGCCGAGACCGGCGACGTCCTGCTTTAACTCGGCGAAAAGGCCGCTGGTCGGCGATTTGTTGTTGTCGAGGGTGTTATAGGCCAGCGTGTAGCCCACAGACGACACCAACACCGGACCCTGCGCCAGTTCCTTACGCACGGCGAGCGCGGCCTCGCCGTTGGCGTAGCACGGGTCGGAGGGCTTCACGCCGGTTCCGCCGTTGATGGGCGCTGCCGGCGACAAGATGCAGTCGTCGTATTGCGGGTTGGTGTTGAACGAAACTTCCTGCCTGTACAGCGAATAGTGTGGCTGCAGCGAGAGATTCTCGGTGAGCTGGAAGCCCAGCCGCAACTTCACGCCGTAAGTTTTTGTATCATAAGATATATAACTGTTGGCCAGGTTCTGGCGGGCATAAAGGTCGATGCCGCCCGCCATGCGATAGCCAAACAGATAGGGCTCGACGAATGACAGACCGAAGCCGCGTACGTTCTGACCGTAGCTCACCGACGCCTTGGCGTACTGACCGCGGCCACCCAGGTTCTTCTCGGCAACGCTGACTGAAGCGAGGAAACCGTCGGCGGTCGAGTAGCCGCCGGAAATCGAGAACTGACCGGTCGGCTTTTCCACCACATCCACGTTCACAACGACGCGGTCGGGCGCCGAGCCGGGCTCGGTCGTGATCTTGACCGTCTTGAAGAAGTCGAGATTCTTTAGGCGTCGCTCGGCGCGATCAATCAGGGCGCGATTGTAGGGGTCGCCTTCGCCGATGTCGAACTCACGGCGGATGACGTAGTCGCGCGTGTGCGCATTGCCGTGAATATCGATTCGCTCGATGTAAGCGCGCCGGCCTTCATCGACCACGAACACCAGATTTACAAGCCGCTTCTGGTAATTGCGGTCGCCGCGCGGATGCACGGTGGCGAAGGCATAGCCGCGTTTTGCGGCCTCGATGGTCATCGCCTCGACCGACTTCTGCACTAGGTCGGCGTTGTAAGTGTCACCGGGGCTGAGCGCGATCTCGCCGCGCAGCAGCGAGGGCCTGATCGCGTGTACGTTCGAGACCACGTCGACGCTGCCGATGTGGTACTTCGGCCCCTCGTCGATCTTGAAGGTGACGATAAAGCCCTTTTCCTTCGGGTCGTAGTAGCCGGTCGCCGACACGATGCGCACGTCCGCATAGCCGTTCTTCAGATAGAAGCGGCGCAAGAGGTCGCGGTCGGCCTCCACGCGGTCGGGATCGTAGATATCGGTGGTCTGCAGGAAGCTGAGCCAGTTGCTGACGCTGGTCTTGATCACGCTCTTCAGCCGGTACGACGAAAAAGCGTGGGTGCCGACGAATCGAATCTCTTTCACGCCGGTCTTCTGACCCTCGGTGATCTTGAACACCAGGTTCACGCGGTTGTTCGGCAGCCGGATCATCTCGGGCACAACCTGCACGTCAAAGCGGCCAGAGCGATGGTAGATTTCGATGATGCGCTGGACGTCGGATTGCACCATCGGCTTCGACAGGGTGCCGCGCGCCTTGGACTGGATTTCAGCCTCAAGCTGAGCGTCCTTGGCCTTGTGATTGCCTTCGAAGGCGACCTTGTTGATCACCGGGTTTTCGACCACCGAGACGACGAGACGGCCGCCGACATGGCGAATGCGGACGTCGGCAAAAAGGCCCGTTGCGTAAAGCGCTTTTAGGCCCTCGTCGATTTCGACCGGGCTCAGGCGGCCGTTCGGGCCGGCATGGAAATAGGAGCGAATGGTCTGCGCTTCGACGCGCCGGTTGCCCTCGACGGCAATCGAATTGACGGTCTGCGCGACCGCCGACTGTGAAGTCGCGATCATCGCCGCCCCGCCACCGACAAGGATACTGCCAAGGACCAAGCAAGTAACGGCCAGTCCCCGTAGCAATCGCACACTAATTCCCATGCGCAACGCGCCCTTTTTTATCCTTGCGGCCGCCCCCTACCGCTGTTCGGCAGACAGCCGGACTGGCTTTCGGGTGCTTTTTACAGCGTTTGAGGCTGGCTGCAAACGAACTTCCCTACCCGACTTTCCCTTTCCCCTCAAAAAGTTGCTTGGCGGCAACGCTTACGAGGTGGCAAGGTGCAAGATGTCATTAAACGTTGCAAAAATCATCAACATCACAACGATTGCGAGCCCTATCCGGAAGCCCATTTCCTGGGCGCGGTCGGACAATGGCTGTCCGCGGGCCGCTTCGATTGCATAGAACAAAAGGTGACCCCCATCGAGCAGGGGAATCGGAAACAAATTCAGCAGGCCAATTGAGATTGAGAGGACCGCCGCCAGGTGAATCAGCGCGGTGAAGCCTATGGAGGCCACCTCACCGGACACCTGCGCGATTCGAATGGGGCCGCCGAGCTGGTCGGCCGCCTCGCGGCCGGCGAACACCCCGCCGATATAGGACAGCGTCCGGTCCACCACGAACCAGGTTTCCTTGGCGCCGGCGCCGATGGCGGTCAGCGGTCCCATCTTCTCGGTCTTGATGTCGCCCGGCTTCATGGAGCGGCTTATGCCGAGCACGCCCAAAGTATGCTCGCTGCCGAACCGGTCCTTCAGCTTGCGCAGTTGCGGCGTCGCATTGAGCGTTACCAGCTTGCCGTCGCGCTCGACCTTGACGGTAAGCGGCTCGCCGGCGCTGACGCTGACGATGCGCTGCATCTCAGTGAAGCTGGCGATGTTACTGCCGTCGATCGCGACGACGAGATCGCCAGGCTTGAAGCCGGCGGCGGCGGCGGCGCTGTTGGGCTGCACGGTGTCAACGCGCGCGCTCGTGCTCTGCTTGCCGACCACCATGAAAATGGCGGCAAAGATAACGATCGCCAGGACGAAGTTGGCCAGCGGTCCGGCGACCACAACGGCGGCGCGGGACGCGACCGGCTGGTAATGGAAACTGACCTTTTTGTCCTCCTCGCTCATGGCCCCCGCCGCCGCGCGGTCGGGCGTGCTGGCGGCGTTGTCGTCCCCGAGGAACTTCACATAGCCGCCGAGCGGAATGGCCGAGAGCTTCCAGCGGGTGCCGTAGCGGTCATTAAATCCGGCGATTTCCGGCCCGAAGCCGAGCGAGAAGCTGAGCACCTTGATGCCGCACCAGCGTGCCACCAGAAAGTGGCCAAGCTCATGAAAAAACACAACAATCGTCAGTACGAACAGGAAGGGGATCACGTAAGCGGCGATTCCTCCGCCGAATGCGCTCAAGCCGCCCATGATTTCGGCACCCATCCCGACCACCCTCGTCCTGCGCTAAACGCCACCCTAAACCTTACTGAAACTTTACTAGAATGCCTTTACGGCAATTTCGGGCAAAGTCTCCCGGGCCAGCCTTCTGGCAACATGGTCAACAGTAAGCGCTTCGTCGACCGCCGTCGGGTCGGCCAGGATCCCGCGCTTACCAGCGGCTTCCAGCGTCGCCTCTACCAGAGCAACAATTGAGGGGAAGCTGATACGCCCGGCGATGAATTCGGCCACTGCGACCTCGTCGGCGGCGTTCATCACGGTCGGGGCCGCCCCGCCGGTCTCCATGACTCGGCGTGCGAGGTCAATGGCGGGGAAACGAACCGGGTCGTGATCCTCGAAGGTCAATTGACGCACCTGCGCCAGATTAAGCCGCGCCGCCGCCCCGTCGATGCGTTGCGGCCAGGCCAGGCAATGGGCGATCGGCGTGCGCATGTCCGGGGTGCCGAGTTGTGCCACCACCGAACCGTCCCGGAATTCGACCATCCCATGCACCACCGACTGCGGATGCACCAGCACGTCGAGTTCGTCCGGATCGAGCGCAAACAGATGCTGGGCTTCGATCAGTTCGAGACCCTTGTTCATCATGGTCGCTGAATCGACGGTGATCTTGGGGCCCATCGACCAATTGGGATGCTTGAGCGCCTGCTCAGGGCTAGCCGCCTTGATAGCGTCCAGCGTCCAGGTGCGGAACGGCCCTCCGGAAGCGGTCAAGATGACACGTTTGACGTCTTCGCGCGGCCCCGCGCCGAGCGCCTGGAACACGGCATTGTGCTCGGAATCAACCGGCAGCACGGTCGCGCCGACGGCAGCGGCACGGCGCATGAACAGGCCGCCAGCACAGACCAGGCACTCCTTATTAGCGAGCGCGACGGTTGCGCCTCGTTCGATGGCGGCGAGAGTGGGTTTGAGACCGATGGCGCCGCTGATCGCCGCCATCACCCAGTCGGCGTCGCGCTCCGCCGCTTCGACCAGCGCCGCCTCGCCGGCGGCGGCGGCGATGCCGGTGCCGGCGAGCGCTGCCTTAAGGTCGGCATAGGCGGCCTCATCGGCGACCACCGCCATGCGAGCGCCGACATCGCGCGCAATTTGCGCGAGCGGGCCGGCATTTCGGCCGGCGGTGACCGCCTCGACGCGGTAGCGGCTGGGGTTGCGTTTGATCAGATCGACGGTGCTGGTGCCGATTGAGCCGGTGGCGCCGAGAATGGTCACGCTGCGCAGCTCGGCAGCGGGCCGCGGCTGAGAACGGGCAAGGCCAGGTACGGTCATAGCCTCACCATACCAGCAAGCCGCGGGCCGCGCCGTCAAATCCGCCCCGGGCGAGCCCGATCAGGCAACCGACCAGGGCGGCGGCCCAGAAGCCGTCGAGGCGGTCCATCACCCCGCCATGACCGGGGATCAAATGGCTGGCGTCCTTGGCCCCGAACCGGCGCTTGACCCAAGATTCGAAAAAATCGCCGGCCTGCGCCGCCACCGAGAGGATGAGCGCCAGGATCGCAATCGCCGCCAAATCGCCCGCTTTAAGCCAGGCAGCACCGGCTACGCAGACCGCCATCGCGCCAACCGCGCCGCAGATACCGCCCGACCAGGTCTTCTTGGGACTGATCGCCGGCCACAATTTGGGGCCGCCAAAGGTGCGGCCACCGAAATAAGCGAGAATGTCCGTCGTCCACACCAGCGCGAACAGGAAGACCATGGCCTCGAATCCATAGGCGCCGTCGCGGCGCAGCAGCACGGGCGCAAGGAGCATGATGCCGGCATAGACAATGCCGGAGGTGACCCAGCGCCGCCGCCCCTGTGGCGCGAAGATGCCCGCGGCCAGGGCGCCCAGACCAACCAGCAGGATCGCAACCACCGGCCGGTCGCGCCAGCCGACCAAGGCAGCGGCCGCGAGCGCGCTGGCGCAGGAGAAAAACATCAGCCGGTGTCCGGGCCCCGCAACCAGCGTCATCCATTCCCACAGCACCGCGACGGACGCGGCGCCCCAGAACAAGGCGAAGGGCCAGCCCCCGTACCAAGCCGCCGCCACCGCCAGCGGCGCCAGCACCACAGCGGAAACGACGCGCAGCGTCAGATTGTGTCCCGGTGCGGACGCTAGACTCGCGGCTTCGCCAGGATTGGGTACAGGATCGGAGCCGGGCACTGCGGTCAGGACCCGGTCTTCGCGACCAGGCCGCCGAACCGGCGCTCGCGCTGCTGATATTCGCGGATTGCAGCTTCCAGCGTGGCGCGGTCGAAGTCCGGCCAATAGGTTGGCACGAACACGAGCTCGCTGTAGGCGGACTGCCAGAGCAGGAAGTTCGACAGTCGCTGCTCGCCGCTGGTGCGGATGATGAGATCGGGATCCGGGATATTAGGCGCATCAAGGAACCCGCTGACGGTCTCTTGGGTGATGGCCGCCGGGTCGAGACGGCCTTGCGCCACCTCGCGCGCGATCCGGCGCGCGGCCCGCGCGATCTCCTGACGGGCGCCGTAGTTGAACGCGACCACCAGCGTCAGACCGTCGTTGTTCTTGGTCAGCTCCTCGGCCTCGACCAGCAGCCTGCCGATGTCAGGGTCGAGATCCTCGCGCTCACCGATGATGCGCACGCACACATTGCTGCGATGCAGCTCGGCGAGGTCGTTGCGGATGAAGCGGCGCAAGAGCCCCATCAACTCGCCCACTTCGGAGGCGGGCCGCGACCAGTTCTCGGCGCTGAAGGAAAAGATGGTGATATAGGAAATGCCGATCTCGCCGGCAGCGCGCACCGTGCGCCGCACCGCCTCGACGCCGCGGCGGTGACCTTCGACCCGCGGCAGCCCGCGCGCCGCGGCCCAGCGGCCATTGCCGTCCATGATGATCGCGACGTGGCGGGGCACGTGGAACGGAGGGGCACCCCCCAGCGGAACTTCGGCCTCGGACATGCAGTTCCCTCAGACGGTGAGGATTTCCTTTTCCTTTGCCGCCAGCATCTGATCGACCTCTGTAATCACGCCGTCGGTCGTCTTCTGGATCTCGCCCGAGAACCGGTCGTGATCGTCTTTGCTGATGGCGTGATCCTTCTCCAGCTTCTTGACAACGTCTAGGCCGTCACGACGGACGTGGCGGATCGCGACGCGGGCGGCCTCGGCATATTTGTGGGCGACCTTGACCAGTTCCTTGCGCCGATCTTCGTTGAGCTCCGGGATGCGCAGGCGGATCACCTGCCCTTCGGTCGCGGGCGAAAGGCCGAGATTGGAATTGACGATCGCCTTCTCGACCGCATGCATGAGCGATTTGTCCCAGACATTCACGGCAATCAGCCGCGGCTCCGGCACGGTGACGGTCGCGACCTGGTTGAGCGGCATATGCGAGCCGTAAGCTTCAACCTGGACCGGATCGACCAAGTGCGCGGACGCGCGCCCCGTGCGCAAGCCTGACAATTCGGTCTTCAGCGCGTTGGTCGCGCCGTGCATGCGGCGCTTGAGTTCCTCAAGATCGTGCGTTGCATTTGCCATAGCGATCCTCAAAACACGTGTCGTCAATCTTTCAGCAGCGAAGCGGAGGTCATTTTTCAAATTTGAGGCCGGCTGAGCGAATTGGCTCGCAAAATCCGGCTCCCACCCCGGCGCGTTGTTTAGGCGATCGAGGCGCTAGCCGACGGTGGTTGCGCGTCCTTTGCCGCGCAGCACCTCTTCGATGGCGCCAGGCGCAGCGATTGAGAAGACGATGATAGGCATACGGTTTTCCCGGGCAAGGGCGAAGGCGGTGCCGTCCATGACGCGCAGATCTTTTTCGATCGCCTCCTGGTGGGTGAGGCGCTCGAAGCGTTTGGCCTTGGGGTCCTTCTTGGGATCGGCGCTGTAGACGCCATCTACATTGGTCGCTTTCAGCACCGCCTCGCATTCGAGCTCGACGGCGCGCAGAACCGCAGTGGTGTCGGTGGTAAAATAGGGGTTGCCGGTTCCGGCCCCCAACAGCACCACCCGCCCCTTGCCGAGGTTCTTGAGCGCCCGTTTCCGATTGTAAGTTTCGCACACGGTCGGCATCGCGATCGCCGACAAGGTGCGCGCCTCGCAGCCGGCGCGCTCGATCGCCGCCTCCAGGGTGAGGCAGTTCATCACGGTCGCCAGCATGCCCATGGTGTCGCCGACCGGGCGCGGCACCCCGCGCGCCGAGATTTCGACGCCGCGAAAGATATTGCCGCCGCCCACCACCACGCCGAGCTCTACGCCGAGCCGGGCGCAAGCGGCGAGATCGGTCGCCAGCCGCTCGACCGTTGCCTGATCGATGCCAAAACCGCTGGCCCCACTGAGCGCTTCCCCTGACAACTTGACGATCACGCGCCGGTGGACCGGGTCAGTCATGGGTTCGCTCGTCCTCGCGTACCAGTCCATCCGCCATGAATCAGCGGCACCGATGGCATTCTACACAACGCGCGGCCGGTCCGGGAAACCACCGGCCGCCGCTTCAGCCTTGACGGCGGGCGGCCTCCACCTCGGCGGCGAAGTCGCTCTCCTCGCGCTCGATGCCCTCGCCTAGCCCGTAACGTACGAAGCCCGTCACTTTGATGGCGCCGCCGACGGTCTTCTCGGCCTCTTTCAGGGCCTGCGCCACGGTCTTCGAGGTATCGTGGACATACACCTGCTCGAGCAGGCAGACTTCCTTGTAGAAGGTTTTCAGGCCCAACTCGACGATCTTCTCGATGACATTCTCGGGCTTGCCTTGCTGGCGGAACTTGTCCGCCAGCACGTCCTTCTCGCGCGCAACCACCGCTTGATCGAGACCCGAGGCGTCGACGGCCTGCGGATTGGAAGCGGCAATGTGCATGGCGATCATGCGGCCGAGCGCGGTGAGTTCATCAGCCTTGCCGGGGGAATCGAGCCCGACCAGCACGCCGATCTTGCCGAGGCCATCGCTGACTGAGTTGTGCACGTATTGGCCGACGCCGCCCTGGGCCACTTCAAGCGAAGCGGCGCGACGCAACGTCATGTTCTCGCCGACCTTGGCGATGGTGTCTGTAATGGCATCGGCCATAGTGATGTCGCCGACCTTGGCGGCCTTGATCGCCTCGACGTCGGTGCCGACGTTGAGCGCAACATCGGCGGCCATCTTGACCAAGCCCTGGAACAGGTCGTTGCGAGCGACGAAGTCGGTTTCGGAATTGACCTCGACCAACACGCCCTTCGTGCCCTTCACCGTGACGCCGATCAGCCCTTCGGCGGCCACGCGGCCGGCCTTCTTGGCGGCTTTCGAAAGACCCTTTTTGCGCAGCCAGTCGACCGCGGCCTCCATGTTGCCGTCGTTTTCGGTGAGGGCCGCCTTGCAATCCATCATGCCGGCGCCGGTCGCCTCGCGCAGTTCCTTGACCATGCTGGCCGAGATATTTGCCATAACCTGTTCCTTCATCCGCCGAGGGCCGCCCAATCGGCGGCCGGCGCAAACCTCATATTTTTCACTAACTACACGGCGTAACCGTCTGGCATAACAGCAGGATTACTCGGTTTCCGCCGTCAGTTCCTTGGCCTTGGCGACCCAGCCATCGACGCGGCCGGGCAACCCCACTTCTTCGCCGACATTGTGCGCGGCGGTCGGGCTGAACGCGGCGATCTGCGAGTAGTGGAAGATGCCGAGGTCGTTGAGTTGCTTCTCGATCGCCCCTGAAATGCCCGGCAGCTTCTTGAGATCGTCGGCGACGCCGCGCGGCCCCGGCAGCGGCTCGAAGCCAAGATCGCCTGCAGCGGGCACCACCGGCACCGGCTCCGCGATCACCGGCTTTTCCTGCGCGCCGACATCGATGCCGAGTTCGCCCTGCGCGCGCGAGATGCCGTCGATCGCCGCCTTGGCGATCAGATCGCAGTAGAGCGAGACGGCGCGGCTGGCGTCGTCGTTACCCGGCACGACGAAGGTGATGCCGGCGGGATCGCAATTGGTGTCGACCACGGCGGCGACCGGGATGTTGAGGCGCCGGGCCTCCTTGATCGCGATGTCTTCCTTATTGGTGTCGATCACGAAGATCAGGTCGGGAATGCCGCCCATGTCCTTGATGCCGCCGAGCGAGCGGTCGAGCTTGTCGCGCTCGCGCTGCATGGTCAGGCGTTCTTTCTTGGTGTAGCCGCCGGCCTCGTTGGAGGCGAGCATCTCCTCGAGCTTGCGCAGGCGCGAGATCGAGCCGGAGATGGTCTTCCAGTTGGTCAGCGTGCCACCAAGCCAGCGCGAATTCACGTAGTACTGGGCGCAGCGCTTGGCGGCGTCGGCGATGGCGTCCTGCGCCTGACGCTTGGTGCCGACAAAAAGGATGCGGCCACCCTTGGCGACGGTGTCGCTCACCGCCTGCAGCGCCTGATGCAGCAACGGCACGGTCTGGGCGAGGTCGATGATGTGGATGTTGTTGCGGGTGCCGAAGATGAAATTACCCATCTTCGGGTTCCAGCGGTGGGCCTGATGGCCGAAATGAACGCCAGCTTCCAAGAGCTGACGCATGGAGTAGTCAGGAAGCGACATAAGTCTTCTCCGGTTGGTCCGCCGCGGACGGTTGTGAGCCCGAGTTCGGGCCACCGGACGGCCTGATCGGCCCAGTTGTTGGGGCCGGAGCCATACGTCCGCGTGAGTGATATGCCGGGGCTTATATAGGGACAAATTCCGGGATGCAAGCACCGCTCCTCCCGCCCTTGCCCTGCGGGGCCACGGCGGCAAGCCCGACCTTTCTCCTCAGGATGAGGCGGAGCAAGGCAACGGTTCCGCCGCCCCTATTGTTTGGCGGGCGGCCGGGTCATCGCAGCCGATGCCATCGCGGCAGCGCACAGCATGAATTCCGGGCCGTGTACTCATAAATCCTGCTCGTTGACAATCCCGCTCGTTGATCCCTCGACACTACATGGCGATCAGCGCGAGTGGGCGGCTTGGCGCATTGCAGATGCGCCAGCGATCAAACACGGGCCGGCGTCACTTCATCTGCGTGCCCGTTCGAACCGGCCAGACCGCCTGGACTATCGCGAACATGAAGGCCGTGGTTAGCCCAAACAGGAGAAGTCCCGCCAGCGACTGGAGAACACCCATCATTGACCAGTTCGGCGGCAGCGAGAGGTTTGCGGCACCAAAGCCGGTCATCGTACCGAGAGAATAGAGCATCGCCGACCTGAAGTTCGCAAATAGGCCCAGCATCTCATAGCCCAGCCCCCATGCGAGTGCCTCAAGTGCATGGAGCACGATCATCAGCGACACAGCGATGGTCATGACCACGGCGAACCTATACATGAAGCGGTGCCGTACCGGGATATCTTTCAGAACGCGGATGGCCGCGTCATTGATCAACGCGAGGCCGAAGACATGGAAAATCACGGTCAGCAATATCATGGGCAAACTCAATACCCAGTCTATGACCCACGTGCTCGTCTCAACGGAATCCATATTGCCCCGCATCGAATTGCGTCAGACATATCGGCAAGGAGTGCCCAGCAGCAGCCTAGTAATTGATCCGTGGCGGGATTCCCTTGACGTAGGTCAATCCGCGATCAGCTTTAGTTTAGTCCAATTAAATGTTCGGTGCCGACAAAAACCATTTCGACCAATGTCCGCTATGCACCCGATAGCGGCCATTCAAGGTCGACATGCGACTTGTCGCTGAGCGCCATAAATCGACATTCCGCTGAATATCGCGTAAGCTATCATGGCGATGAAGATCGGAATGAAATCTTTCATTGTTGGGTACGGTCTAACGCTATTCGTTGCGACAATGTCGTGCGCCGCGGCCGCGGACCGAGTTGAGGCCGTTCGGTTCAAGCGCGGGACAACCTCGTCAACTTTGAGCGGCAGGATCCGCGGCTATGACGGCGTCAAGTATGTCGTCGGCGCGTCCGCAGGCCAGGTGATGTCCGTGCTTTTCAGCCCAGGTAATCGATCCTGTTACATGAACGTATGGGCTCCCGGCTCGGACACCGCTGCGTTTATTGGGTCGGCTAAGGGCAATGAATATGCCGCCAATCTCTCCGCATCGGGAAATTACACCATCCAGGTTTACCTGATGCGCAATGCTGCTCGCCGGAACGAAAACTGCCGTTACCGCGTCACGATCGAAATCACCGGAGCGCCGGGCGGGGCGAGTGCCGGCGTCTCCGACGTCGCGATGAAGGATCGCTGCAAGGGCGAAGCGGCCGGCATGTATGGTGTTCTGCCACGGCAGATCGACGTGGGGGCCGTAAGGACCGTCGCTAGCGGGTACGAAATCGACGGCACAGCCAACAAGGGCGCGGAAGGCATTAAGAAGCTGCGCTGCATCTTCGGCACCGGCCGGTTATTCGATCACATCATGGCGATGACGCCGGATGGTGAATAGCTCTCCCTTGTTGTCCGCTTTTGGCCGATGCTGTTGAAAAAGGCGGCGTTTCGGCTGGGAACCGCCCTGGAGCGATCTTGATGGGCTGGCACCTAATCGACTTTTGCCTTTAGGGCCGCCCGATTGGCGCCGGCTTGACGCTAACTTCGATCGGCAGCCTTGGCACCGGACGCTTACGCAAACGACGCTTGCCGCCGGTTGGGCGGCGGTCCGAGGGCGCGGAGCGCCATGGTCTTGAGGTTCTGCACGATGGCGGCGAGATGGAACTCGTCGCGCGCTCCGGAAAGACCTCGCAGCCGCATTCGCTCGAAGCCATGGTGGGTCTTGAGGTGAGCAAAGCGCATCTCGACGCGCTTGCGCTCATCACGCGACTTGAGGAAAGCCTTTGTGCGTATCAGCCGACGCGCCACATCGCGGGCGTCCTCTTGCAAATCGCGGGGAACGTGGCGCGCGGACGTGTTGGGACAGCACTTCATCTTGAGCGGACAGACATCGCAGTCGAACTTTGAGGCGCGATAGCGGAGCAAGGTGCCATCGTACACGGTGCCGGTGGTATGCAGGACCTTGTTGTTGGGGCAGACGTAAACGCCTCGGTGCCGGTCCCAGCGAAAGTCGCTGCGCGAGAAGGTGCCATCGTCGCGCCCGCTGGCATCGCGAACCGGAATGTGCGGAGCGATCCGGCGACCGACCAGCCAGCCCAGAAAACGGCCAGTCCCGTAAGCCGTGTCGGCGGCGAGCCGCTTCGGCTTTATACCGAAGCATCGCTCGGTGCGATCGAGCATCGTCTTGGTGGCCTCGACCTCGTCGTAGGTTCGCGCTGGCGTCGGCTCGACGTCGACAATGACCGCGTTCTCGATGTCGATGAGATAATTGAGCCCATAGCCGAACTGCACCCGCTTGTTGGCTTTGGCGGTCCATGCCGAGCAAGGGTCGCTCGGCGATATAACCTTCGGCGGCTTGCGGTCGGGATTGGGTTCAATCTCGGCTTCGAGTGCTGCGAGATATTCCTTGACCGCGCGCGTCTGGCGTTCGGGCTCCGCCCATTCGATCTCGTCCGGCGCCTTGCCGTGGTAGCGGCTGGCGTTAGCCTCCATCACGCTGGCGTCGACGGCGAATCCTTCGCCTTTGACCAGACCGGCGGCTATGCACGCCCGCACCACGGCCTCAAACACCTGGCGCAGGATGTCGCCGTCGCGGAATTGGCCGTAGCGGTTGACCGAGAAGGTCGAGTGGTCGGGCACAGGATCGTCGAGATCGAGCCGGCAGAACCATCGATAGGCCAGATGCAGCTCGACTTCCTCGCACAGCCGCCGCTCGAAGCGGATGCCATAGCAATAGCCCACGATCAACATACGGATCATCAGTTCGGGATCGATCGAAGGCCGGCCGATCTCGCTGTAGAACGGCGCCAGCTTCTCGCCCAGGTCAGCCAGCACTCCCGTCACGACTGGGTTGATCCGCCGCAGCAGATGGCCTGCCGGAATGCGCCGCTCAAGATTGAACAGATAGAAAAGCTGGCTCTGATCGCCCCTCTGCCGGCCCATCATGGCAAACCTCCGCAGCCGAAAGCCCCAGACAGACGGAATCACTGTTCGCCCTTTAGCGCGAGGCCTTTTTCAACAGCATCGGTCAATTACGACTGGGCCGATCAGGGCCACAGACCCCCGAGAGTCCGCTTCGCCCCGAAAGCGACCGAATTGTCGCGTCGCCACGAATTGACGCTGAGGGCCAGTTCGGGACTCTTGCACTGCAACATGATCGGCGCCAAAAGAGCGACCTCATCGCCGCGGTCTCTTCGAATTTTGGTCAGGTATTTTTCGATCAGGCCACGATAGCTTTAGATCAGGCCACGATAGCCATAGCCTTCCTCTTACTTCGCCGCGATTACCAAATTTTAATGACGAACCGCATACACTCGCGTTGGCTCAACCTTGGGGAGCTGCGCCACACGTTGCCTCCCGACTCCAAGGGGACGGGGCCGGGCCGCGCATTAATTTGCGCGGCCTTTTTCTTGTCACTCGTAAGAAAGACCGAGCGACAGCCTGCTTCCGCTTTTTACGCCAACCAAGCAAACCCAACGCGCCAAGGCCGGAGGCGGCGAGCGGGAGGCGCGCCGGGAGCGGAGTAGCGGCAACGTCGGAGAATTCGGTCACAAGCCCGACTGCACCGCTGGCGGCGTTGAAACCGGCGATTTGGTACGCGCGGGTCGTCTCCGCACCACTGCAATCCGCCCAGAAATAACCATTGTGAACGGCATCATTGCTTTACAGTCTGGTCGGTGCTTCAGCGACTGCCGCTTGGGCTGCCGCAAGACATGTCTCTACTCCATTAGGAGCGAGACAACGCTTGGCTTCGGGACAACTGACCGGGCGGTTGTCGTAAGCCCGAACGTAGGATTTAAATGGCCCATTTCGTTCGGGGATCGCAGGGCGCACGAGGATAGGCGAGCCGCTTATCTAAATAGTCCGTATGTTCGCTTTGGGTCAGTCGCGATTTGAATGCCACCAGCAACGTGTCCGGCCATGTCCGCTTCGCCCCGGAAGCGACCGAATTGTTGCGTCGCCACGAAGTGTCGCGATGGGCCGCGAACGGAACTTTCGCGGTGCCGGAGCGACGTCCGCTCCCCCCGAAACCACCCTCTCCTTTTGCAGGAATGAGAGGGTGATCAAGGACGGCACCGTCGCATCGGCCTATTTGCTGGCCGTGCCCGCTGCGGGTGCCGAGCACATGAACGAGCCGATGTGCTTGCTCCATTTCGGATCGAGCGCCGGATACGTGCCGGGACCCAGCCGCATCATCTCGCCACCATAGTCACCCTGGGTGAAGAAGTCCCAGGTGCCGGACTTAATCTCGATCGACGCGATTTGGTTCTGCCAGCCGTGGTCGCCGAGAGAAGCCTGGTCGTCACCGGTCGGTGCCGACAAGCCTTTGAGCCCGGGCTCGGCATGGATCACCAGCTCGCAGCCGGTACGCTCCGCGTTCTCCTGCCCGGGTGCAGCCTGTGGGGTCGCGTCGGCAACCCGCGGCGACTGAGGAACTGCATTGGCAGCGGGTGGCGTCGGCGTTTCGACAGGCGGTGGCTCCGTCGACGTTGCGGCAACCGCTGGCGGCCGAGGAGCCACATCGGCAGCGGGTGGCGCCGGCGCTTCGGTAAGCGGCGGCTCCATCGCCGTTTCGGCAACCGCTGGCGGCTGAGGAGCCACATCGGTATCGGGTGGCGCCAACGTTTCGGCAGGCGGTGGCTCCGTCGGCATGTCGACCATCGATTCTGGCGATGATGGTGGCGGTTCTTCGGAAAGCTCCAGGACGCTGGCGGTGCGATTGGGCTCTGGGCAATACTGTACGCATTGAACCTCGAAGCCGCCGTCCTCGGCCGGCACCTCGGTCCAGCGCAGACGACAACCATCGACCGTGTAGCCGGTGCACACCGGCCGCGGAATTGACACATAGCCATCGGCGTAGAGGGTGCTGGCGCCGAACACGAACGGTGCAAGCGCGGCGATCGGGGCCAGCGTGCGCCACCGGTGCCTGACGAAGACACGACGGCGTCCACGAACGATCACGATTTTGCGTGGGCCACGCCAGCCGCGCCAATAGCCGCGCCGATTGTGGACGGCAACGGTTGTTCGCCGAACCCCAGGGCCATGCATGATAGGTCGTGGATTATGCCGGCGCACGACCTGGTGGGTCCCGGGGCCATGTCGCATCCGACGCGCTCTCTGCTGCCGCATCCTCTGTTGCTGCAACTGGTGCGCTCGCTGCTGCTGCATTCTCTGTTGCTGCAACTGGTGCGCTCGCTGCTGCTGCATTCTCTGCTGCTGAAGCTGGTGAGCTCTCTGCTGCTGCATCCTCTGCTGCGGCACCTGATGCGCTCGTTGCTGCTGCTGACGCGCTCTTTGCTGCTGCTGCATCCTCTGCTGCTGCTGCTGATGTGCTCGCTGCTGCTGCATTCTCTGCTGCTGCTGCTGACGCGCTCTTGGCGCGCATCCTCTGCTGCTGCTGCATCCTCTGCTGCTGCTGCTGACGCGCTCTTTGCTGCTGCTGCATCCTCTGCTGCTGCTGATGTGCTCGCTGCTGCTGCATTCTCTGCTGCTGCTGCTGACGCGCTCTTTGCTGCTGCTGCATCCTCTGCTGCTGCTGCTGACGCGCTCTCTGCTGCTGCTGCTGCATCCTCTGCTGCTGCTGCTGATGTGCTCGCTGCTGCTGCATTCTTTGCTGCTGCTGCTGACGCGCTCTCTGCTGCTGCTGCATCCTCTGCTGCTGGAGCCGGCGCGCCTTCTCTTGCTTCTGCTTTTCCGTCTCCGCGCTCAGCTCGACGGTTTGCCCGCTATTCCGGGCTGTCAACGCGGTTGCCGGAGCCGCTTGCGCGGCCACACGTTGGGGCTGCCCCGCAGCCACAGCGGCGACCGCCAGGGCCGCCATGACGATCATCGAATTACGCATTGCCATTTCCCCCCGCTGTCCTGGCAGCAAACATAAAAACTGTCGCCCGGCAGGCACGAGCCCGCACTTAATCCGGATCAATAAACTGGCTAATGCTACCTAGTCGGCACCGAAATGACTACCCGCTTCGGTGAAATTTTCTGCCAATGACCCGAAGGACCCGCAAACATCCGCCAAGGATCGTTCGCGACATTTGCCCATTTTTGGAATATCAGCTTCTCGCCGATAGCGACCAAAATGCTTTTATGATTTTGCGTCCAACCGCCAAATCCAATTGTCCCACCAGAACTCAACCTAAGGGATGCCTGACGACGGATTGGCTACGAGAAACAGCTCGTAGTAGCGTATGTCCATCAAGTTAAATCCGGCCGCCGTTTCCGGCGGAACCGGTGAACCTGCCTGCGGGCGGGCGCGACACAGTAGTGTGCATCCCAGCGGGGGCAGACCGTGACGATAAGGGCTCGGTTGCGTTCCTTGTGTGCCGGACTGTTGGCGGCGCCGTCACTTGTGGTGGTGAGCGCGAGTGCCGGACCGTTGCCGCCGGGTTGCGGGGCGCCCAATACCGACTGGATCGTCGGCTGCACGGCCATTATCGACAACCCGTCGAATTCGGCGGCGACGCGCGCCAAGGCGCTGCGCATTCGCGGCATTGCCGAATTTAGGCAGGGCGGCTTAGACGCCGCGATCAAGGACTTTTCCGCCGTAATCGCGATTGAGCCGAAGAACGTCGCGGCTTACGTCAATCGCGCCGGCGCTTACAAACGCAAGCGAGACTACGCGCATGCCCTTGCCGACTACAACAGCGCGGCCGGGCTCGCGCCGCAACAGCCCTGGGTCTTTTTCGAGCGCGGCGGGGCCTACAAGGCGATGCACGATTTCGCCCACGCGCGTCAGGATTACGACGAGGCGATCCGCCTGGGTCCCAAGGTCTCCACGTTCGTCCGGCAGCGGGGGCAATTGCGCATGGAGCAGGGCGATCTGAACGGCGCCGGCACCGACCTCGATGCCGCGATCCGGCTCAATGGCAACGACTTCTTGTCCTATCTCGCGCGCGGCGAGTTGCGCGTCGCGCAGAAGGATTACGACAATGCCATGGCCGACTATGACAAGGCCCTTAGCATCCAGCCGAACTCGCCGCAGGCTGCGGCGCTCGTCTATTCGGCGCGCGCAATGGCTTTGGGCAAGAAGGGGGACCTCAAGCACGCGCTCAACGAATATGACGCGTTGCTCAAGGTCCAGCCCGGCAACCCGATCCATCTCGAAGGCCGCGCCTATACCGCATTTGCGCTCGGCGATTTCGCCGCTGCCGCGGAAGGCTTTGGCGGCGCCATCCGGACGAATCCCGGAGCGGTCTATTCGGTGATCATGCGTTATGTGGCGCGCTCCCGCATGGGCGAACACGACACGCCGGAACTGCGCCGCAACGCGCAGACGCTCAATCATAATTCTTGGACGTGGCTGCTGGTCGGACTGTTTCTCGGCGAGACCACGCCGGACCAGCTGCGCGCCAGCACGGCCCGCGCGATCGGCAAGGAAGCCGACGAGCGCAAATGTGAGGTCTCGTTCTTTCTCTCCGAGTATGACCTGTTGCACCGTCGGCGCCACGAGGCCGCCTCCCTGATGCAGGAGGCGGCCAAGAGCTGCTTCGGCTTCTTGGAGCGCAATGCCGCGCAGGGCGAGGCCAAACGGCTGCAGCCTTGAGTGGCGCCTTCACGCCTTAATGACGATGCCGTTGCGCAATTTGGAAACCGTCTGTTGCAGTTCGGTCTGGGTGTTCACCACGACCGGCCCGTACCAGGCGTACCGGTTACTCGATCGGCTTGCCGGACACCGGCAGGAAGCGAATTGAGGCCCTGCGGTTTTGCGGCGTCGAGGCGCGCCTGAGCCCATCGAGCGCAACGCCGCAAGGCGCGAGCCGACCCTGCCCTTTCACGGGAGGAATAAAGAAAGAAAAGGCCTACAGCGCCTCGACCTGCAGCACGCCGGGCACCGCCTTGAGCGCGCCGGCGATCTGCGGCGAGACCTTGAAGCGGCCCGGCAGCTTGATCTCAACCTCGGCGCCTTCGGCAAGTTGCAACACCATCGAGACTTCGCCGGCGCCGTTGGGCGCGGTGCTGCGCGAGACCGGTTCGAGGCGCTTGGCCACCGCGTCGAGCGGTTTGTCGTCGCGCAGGAATACGCGCAGACCTTTATGCAGATTGGCGGCGGCGGCATCGAGCGGCTCGACCGACTGGATACGCGCGCGCACCTCGTCGCCCTGCACTTCCGCCGACAGAAACAGCAGCAATGCGCGGCCGGGCTCAAGCAAGTCGCGGTATTCGGCCAAGCCTTCCGAAAAGATCACCGCCTCATAGGTTCCAGTCGGATCGGACAGTTGGATGATGCCCATCTTGTTGCCGGTGCGGGTGCGCCGCTCGGTGCGCGTGTCCACGATGGCAGCGACGCGGCCGGCGGTGACACCGCTTTTGACTGCGTGCGAGAAGTCGGCCCAGGACTGCACGCGCAGTTTCGTCAGCACGACCTCATAGTCGTCGAGCGGATGGCCGGAGAGATAGAACCCGACCGCGTCGCGTTCGCGGCGCAGGCGTTCCGGCGGCAGCCAGGGCTCGACCTGCGGCAACACGATCGGCTCGCGGGTATCGCCGCCGCCGAATAATTCGTTCTGCCCGACCGACGCCGCCTCGTGCGCGTGCTGGGCCTGGCGCAGCACCATGTCGACGCCGGCGAAGACGCGGGCCCGGTTTTCCTCGAACGCGTCGAAGGCCCCGGCGCCGGCGAGGCTCTCCAGCACCCGCTTGTTGAGCGCGCGCGGATTGATGCGAGCGGCGAAATCGGCGAGATCGGAGAACGGGCGTTGCCCGCGTGCTTCGACGATCGCCTCCACCGCCTGTCCGCCAACGCCTTTGAGCGCGGCGAGCGCATAGATGATGGTGTTATGGTCGACTTCGAACGGCACGCATGAGCGATTGATCGAGGGCGGCGCCACCTCGATGCCGAGGCGCTCGGCTTCGGCGCGGAATTCGGCAAGCTTATCGGTATTGTTCATGTCGAGCGTCATGGTCGCGGCCAGGAACTCAACCGGGTAGTTCGCCTTCATGTAGGCGGTCTGGTAGGCGACCAGCGCGTAAGCGGCGGCGTGGCTCTTGTTGAAGCCGTATTCGGCAAAGCGCTCGAGCAGGTCGAAGATGGCGTCGGCCTGGGACTTGTCGATGCCGCGGGAGGTCGCGCCGGTGACGAAGCGCGTGCGCTGCGCCCGCATCTCCTTCATGATCTTCTTGCCCATGGCGCGGCGCAGCAGATCGGCATCGCCGAGCGAATAGCCGGCGAGAATTTGCGCGGCCTGCATCACCTGTTCCTGGTAGACGATGACGCCGAAGGTTTCCTTCAGGATCGGCTCAAGCTTGGGGTGAATGTAGTCCGGCGTCTCCAGGCCGTGCTTGCGGGCACAATAGGTCGGGATGTTGGCCATCGGGCCGGGACGGTAGAGCGCGACCAGCGCGATGATGTCCTCGAAACGGTCGGGCTGCATGTCGAGCAGCGCTCGCCGCATGCCGGCGCTTTCCAGTTGGAATATGCCGACCGCCTCGGCGCGGGAGAGTTGCTCATAGGTTTTTTGGTCGTCGAGCGGAATGTCGGCCAGATCGATGTCGATGCCGCGCCGCTTCACCAGCGCGACCGCTTTCTGCAACACGGTGAGCGTCTTGAGCCCCAAGAAGTCGAACTTCACCAGGCCGGCCTGCTCCACCCATTTCATGTTGAACTGTGTGACCGGCATGTCGGAACGCGGATCGCGGTAGAGCGGAACCAGTTCGGTCAAGGAGCGGTCGCCGATGACGATGCCGGCGGCGTGGGTCGAGGCGTGGCGGTTGAGGCCTTCCAGCTTCTTGGCAATGGCAAAGGCGCGCTTGACCACGGGCTCGTTCTCGGCTTCCGCCTGCAATTTGGGTTCGTCGTCGATGGCCTTGGCTAGCGTCACTGGATTGGCCGGGTTCTGCGGCACCAGTTTGCACAGCTTGTCGACCTGGCCGTAGGGCATCTGAAGGACGCGGCCGACGTCGCGCAACACGCCACGCGCCTGGAGCGTACCGAACGTAATGATCTGCGCCACCTGATCGCGGCCGTAGCGCTCCTGCACGTAACGGATCACCTCGTCGCGGCGGTCCTGGCAGAAGTCCACGTCGAAGTCCGGCATCGACACGCGATCGGGATTGAGGAAGCGCTCGAACAGCAGGCCGAAGCGGATCGGGTCGAGATCGGTAATGGTGAGCGAATAGGCGACGAGCGACCCGGCGCCTGAGCCGCGCCCCGGGCCGACGGGGATGTCCTTCGACTTCGCCCACTTGATGAAGTCGGCCACGATCAGGAAGTAGCCGGGATATTTCATGCGCTCGATGACGCCGAGCTCGAACTCGAGCCGTTCGCGGTATTCCTCTTGCGAGTGGCCGTCCGCAATCCCGCGCGCGGCGATCCGGCGGGTGAGCCCCTCCTCGGCCTGCTGGCGCAGTTCAGCGGCTTCGTCGACCGCGTGGCCGTCCTCGCCGACCGAGAAGCGCGGCAGGATCGGCTTGTGGGTTTTGGGGCGGAACGCGCAGCGCTCGGCAATATCGACCGTCGACGTCACCGCCTCCGGCAAATCCTTAAACAGCTCAACCATTTCGCCGCGGGTCTTGAAGCGATGTTGCGGCGTGAGCTGGCGCCGATCCGTTTCCGAGATAACGCGGCTCTCGGCGATGCAGATCAATGCGTCGTGCGCCTCGTAGTCCTGCGCCGTGGCGAAGTAAGGCTCGTTGGTCGCGACCAGCGGGATACCCTTGGCATAGGCAAGTTCGACCAGCATCGGCTCGGCCTGGCGCTCGGCGGCCATCCCGTGGCGCTGCAATTCGACATAGAGCCGGTCGCCAAACAGGTCGATCAGCGCGTCGAGGCGCGCAGCGGCGAGTTGGCTCTGTCCGGCGGCGATCGCCGCATCGAGCGGCCCGCCCGGCCCGCCCGTGAGCGCGACGACGCCTTCAATTTCCCCTTTCAGCCAGTCGAGTTGGAGGCGCGGCGGCTCATTCGCTGGCGTGTCAAGGAAGGCGCGGGAATTGAGCCGCATCAGGCTGCGGTACCCGGCTTGGCGGGCGGCCAGCAGCACGATGCGCTGGCGGTCCGGTAACGCATGCGCGGTGCGCGAGCCATGCTCGACGTCGCCGAAGTCGATCGCGAGCGCGCAGCCGACGATGGGCTGAATGCCATAACCCGAGAGCTTCTCGGAGAATTCGAGCGCACCGAACATGTTGTCGGTGTCGGTAAGCGCCAAGGCGGGCTGCTGGTCGGCCTTGGCGAGTTCGGCCAATCGCGCGATCGGCAGCGCCCCTTCGAGCAGCGAATAGGACGAGTGCACGTGCAGGTGCACAAAATCGAGATCGGCCACGGCGTGATTCCTCTTCGTGACCAGAGTGGGAAGGCGCGCTCGCTAAGTCCACCCTCACCGGC
Organism: uncultured Pseudomonadota bacterium; assembly: GCA_963732895.1. Classification (GTDB taxonomy): domain Bacteria; phylum Pseudomonadota; class Alphaproteobacteria; order Rhizobiales; family Xanthobacteraceae; genus Pseudolabrys. Next base: position 50,593 of record CAVTBG010000007.1, read on the forward strand.
GCAACGCCGCTGCCTTTCCCCGTCATCCTCCGGCGTGTTCACCCGCGCGTCATTCCGGGGCGCGGCCCAAGGCCGCGAGCCCGGAATCCAGGGGCGACACGAAAGCCCTCACAAATGGCCCCTGGATTCCGGGTTCGCTCGCTACGCTCGCGCCCCGGAATGACAGAAGGGGTCAAAGGCTCCCCAGCACCTGCGACCAGATGGCGATCATGCCGATGAACAGGCTGAGCGAAGCAAGCGCGGCAGCTTCCTGAATGACAGCTTTGAACATGACTCTCTCCCCAAGAACGGAGAGGGAACATAGTTCATTGTTTGTTCCTGGGTCAAGGACGGGTAGTGGGTCAGTTTGAAATGTGGCAGGCCGCTGCGGCCAATAGTTAACAAACCTTTATCATGGCTTGGCTCTCAAGCTCTTGGCATGCGTCAAGAGCGATGGGAGGCTTTGCTATGGGCACAGATTATATCGACAAAGTGGTTTGGGGTGCTTGGGTCGAAACGCGAGATTCTTTCGGCCTTAACAAACAAACTGTCGCCACGGCGCTCGTTGGCATCGGTGGCTTTGTGGTTCTGGCTATCCGCAACATTGGCTGAGACTCTAACTGCCGCTGGATGAAAGTTCAGTGGCAGGTCAAAGCGGACGCGGGGAACCTCATCTTTTGTCTTCCGACGACCGCGGCAGTCTCTAAATGGAATTGCAGTGTCAATCTGAGCCGAGCAAAGATAACGAAGTCATTTTGACGGTTTTTATTCTGGCTCAACTTTCGACTTTTTCAACACAATCGGCCAGAAGCAGACTCTTGCGCCGCAACAAAAAGAAAGACCGCCAGCGCGGCGGTCTCTCAGAAATTCAATTCATGTTTTCGACTACGCAGCGAGCGCCTTAGCCTTCTTCTTCCTGCGCCAGCTGAGCAAACCCAGCCCGCCGAGGCCGGAGGCGAAGAGCGGGAGCGTGGCTGGGAGTGGGGTCGCAGAGACCCTAAAAGCAAAGTTAGTAAATGCCGCATCTGTTCCGTCAAAATGATCATTAACGTAGGCGCTGTACGCACTTTGGGTACAAAGGGTTATGTCGCTGCCGCCGCAATCATTGTAGCCTGGTCCAAACGCAGAATAGGAGAAAGTGTCAGACGCCGGAGTGCCGTTATTCGCATATGTGTTGGCGTCATTCCAACCGTCCAACCATGTCGAAAAATTTACGTTGGCGACGTTTGAGTCGACAGTCGAAATCACGTAATCACTTGCGGTACCTCCGAAAAGCAGTGCGGCGGTTTCTACCCCGCTTAAAACCGCTGGATTGGTGGCCCAATCAGGGCCCGCCCCGAGCATCCATGACCCGACATAGGTGTATGAGGATGCCTGTGCAGCATTAAAAGTGAGGAATATGCCAGCCAGGCACGCGGCTAACGTCCTTAATATTAGCTTCATTGGAACGTGCTCCCCCGCGATAAATGCCACCGGGAAATACTACTGTTGCCAACGAATGACGCAATCGCAATTACATGAACATTTTGTAATAACGCCCGCTCTATCAGGCGGCTGCGCCGAGGAGCTATGCGGGATTTTGGGTGACGGCGCGATCAGGCGGCGCGGTTTGAGGACGCTTCAATCACCTCGATGCCGTCTTGGAATCTGACACCTTCGATCACTTTCGGCAACTGGTTTTGACCTTGCAGCCGCCGCCAGGTTTTCGAGGCGGCCATGACCAGCTTGAACACCATCAGCTTTGCGGTGGTCGATGACGAGTTATGCGGGAAAGTGGGTGATGACGGAGATAGGCGGCGTATCGAGGCGGGTGTCCAAGCCTGCCAGAACCTCCCAGAGAGAGCGATACGCCATGAATGAGACTAGCAGCGTCCTCCGGCTTCGTCAGCCCGAAGAGATCGACGATCCCCTGACCAGTGTTTTGCGTGCCGGCGCCCGAGAGCTCCTGACCCAAGCTGTCGAAAGCGAGGCGGCGGCTTTTTTGGCCAGTATGCAGGATCTCAAGCTCCCGGACGGCCGGAATCGGGTCGTCCGGCACGGTCATACACCCGCGCGCGAGATCCAGACGGGCATTGGCCCAGTCGAGGTCCGGGCGGTGAAAATACGGGATCGTGGCGCCGTGGATGATGCGGAGCGGATTCGGTTTTCATCGGCGATTCTTCCGAAATGGGCGCGGCGAACGCGGAGCCTGGATGCGCTATTGCCGGTGCTCTATCTCCGCGGTATCTCCACCGGCGATTTCCAGGAAGCATTGGCGGCATTGCTCGGCAAGGACGCGCCGAACCTATCGCCGGCGGTGGTTTCGAGGCTGACGGCCGACTGGCAGGCAGAGTACGAACGTTGGCAAAAGCGCGATCTGTCGGCCCGGCGGTACGTGTACGTCTGGGCTGACGGGGTCTACCTGCAGGCCCGGATGGAGGACAACGCCGAATGCATGCTGGTGCTGATCGGCGCCACGCCCGAGGGCCGGAAAGAGCTTGTCGGGTTCCAGGTAGGCGCTCGCGAGAGCGCGCAGAGCTGGCGTGAGCTGCTGATCGAAGTGAAGCGGCGCGGATTGCAGATTGCCCCGGAAATCGCGGTGGGGGACGGCGCGCTCGGCTTCTGGAAGGCGCTTGATGAAGTGTATCCCGCAACACGCCACCAGCGCTGCTGGGTGCACAAGATCGCGAATGTTCTGAACAAGGTCCCGTTGTCTGTGCAGGCCAACATGAAGAAGGACCTGCGCGAGGTCTACATGGCTCCGAACCGCGCTTCGGCCGAGGTGGCAGTCGACGTGTTCGTCGAGAAGTACGGAACGAAATACGACAAGGCAGCTGCCTGCCTGGTCAAGGATCGCGAGGCGCTGCTCGCATTCTACGACTTCCCGGCCGAACATTGGGAGCACTTGCGCACGTCGAATCCGATTGAGAGCGTGTTTGCGACCGTTCGGCACCGGACGGTTCGCACGCGCGGTTCGCTATCGTCAACGACGGCGAAGTTGATGGTGTTCAAACTGGTCATGGCCGCCTCGAAAACCTGGCGGCGGCTGCAAGGCCAAAATCAGTTGCCGAAAGTCATTGGAGGTGTCAAATTCAAAGACGGCATCGAGGTGATTGAAGCGTCATCTAACCGCGCCGCCTGATCGCGCCGTCACCCAAAATCCCGCATAGCTCGTCGATGACAGCGAGCCACGCGTTCGAACCGTTCTGTGCCGAACCGTGGCAAACACGCTCTCGATCGGATTCGACGTGCGCAGGTGGTCCCAATGTTCGGCGGGGAAGTCGTAGAACGCCAGCAGCGCCCCGCGATCCTTGATCAGGCAGGCGGCCGCCTTGTCGTATTTCGTCCCGTATTTCTCGACGAACACGTCAATCGCGGCCTCGGCCGAAGCGCGGTTCGGAGCCAGGTAGACCTCGCGCAGGTCCTTTTTCATGTTGGCCTGCACGGACAGCGGGACCTTGTTCAGGACATTCGCGGTTTTGTGCACCCAGCACCGCTGGTGGCGTGTTCCCGGATACACCTCCTCAATCGCTTTCCAGAAGCCGAGGGCGCCGTCCCCGACCGCGATTTCTGGACCAGTCTGCAACCCGCGCCGCTTCACTTCGATCAGCAGCTCACGCCAGCTCTGCGCGCTTTCGCGAGCGCCCACCTGGAAGCCGACAAGTTCCTTCCTGCCCTCGGGCGTGGCGCCGATCAGCACCAGCATGCATTCGGCGTTGTCTTCCATCCGGGCCTGCAGGTAGACCCCATCAGCCCAGACATACACGTACCGCCGGGCCGACAGATCGCGCTTCTGCCAACGCTCGTACTCCGCCTGCCATTCCGCCGTCAGCCTGGAAATCACCGCCGGGGACAGGTTCGGCGCCTCCTTGCCGAGCAGCGCCGCCAACGCCTCCTGGAAGTCGCCGGTGGAGATGCCGCGGAGGTAAAGCACCGGCAACAGCGCATCCAGGCTCCGCGTTCGCCGCGCCCATTTCGGCAGGATCGCCGACGAGAACCGGATCCGGTCCGCATCCTCCACGGAGCCACGATCCCGTATCTTCACCGCCCGGACCTCGACTGGGCCAATGCCTGTCTGGATCTCGCGCGCGGGTGCGTGACCGTGCCGGACAATCCGATTGCGGCCGTCCGGGAGCTTGAGGTCCTGCATACTGGCCAAAAAAGCCGCCGCCTCGCATTCGACAGCCTGGGTCAGCAGCTTTCGGGCGCCGGCTCGCAAAACACTGGTCAGGGGATCGTCGATGTCTTCGGGCTGACGAAGCCGCAGCACGCTGCTAGCCTCGTTCATGGCGTATCGCTCTCCTTGAGAGGTTCTGGCAGGCTCGACACCCGCCTCGATACGCCGCCTATCTCACTCCGTCATCACCCACTTTCCCGCATAGCTCTGCGCCGAGCCCGCCACGACCGACACGGGTCATTTTCGACCGAGGCCGCCGCTTTTTCATTCTAGCCCACTTCCGCTTCTCCCCGAAAGCGACCAAAAAGAACGGACTGTTGGACCCCAAGACGGGGTTGAGATCGGCTGCGGATGCGTGATTTAAACTCCCAAACCGAAGCCTCGAATCATGCGCTACGAACTCACAGATTTTGAATGGGCTGCCATCAAGCCTTTCCTTCCGAATAAGCCCCGTGGCGTGCCGCGTACTAATGACCGGCGCGTTCTCAACGGCATATTCTGGGTCTTACGATCCGGCGCGCCATGGCGCGACCTGCCGAAGGCCTTTGGCCCTTATACGACCTATTACAATCGCTTCGTTCGTTGAGGACGGGTGGGGTCTGGGACCAGATCCTGGATTCGTTGGCCACAATGCATGATGCTGCGGTGCAGATGATCGATACGTCCATCGTGCGCGTGCATCAGCATGGAGCCTGCATCGCGGGCAATAGTCAGCAACACATAGGCCGCTCGCGTGGCGGGCCGACGACCAAGATTTAAGCCGTCGTCGACACCAATGGCCTGCCGGTGCAACTCGGGCTCACGCCCGGTGAGGCGCACGACAATCGGCTCTGCTCGGTACTCTTGGGCGAATTGCGTCCCCAAACAATGTTATTGGCGGATCGCGGCTATGATGCCGACTGGATCAGGGCGCTTGCCAGCGAGCAAGGCGCGTGGGCCAACATCCCGCCAAAGCGGAACCGCAAAGAGGCAATCTGCTTCAGCCCATATCTCTATCGGGCGCGTAATCTGGTCGAACGGTTTTTTCAACAAAATTAAGCAATGTCGGCGCGTCGCAACTCGGTATGACAGACTAGCGGCCAACGACCTTGCCTTCATCAAGCTCGCATCGATTCGGATTTGGTTATGCGTTTATGAGTCCGCGCCCTAGTCGACGTTTTATTGTTTTTGGCCGATATGGTCTGTTTCGTGTTTTTTATTTTCGTCGAAGTGTGGAAGCTTCTAAAAGAGATAGTGGCGAGTCTGTAAATTGGAGGCGGCCATGTCTAAGTTTTCCGATCCGGGCGCTCCGCACACTCTCGTGAAACGTGACTCCACATCAGGGCGAGTGTTGGCGACCGTTAAGAAGGACATCCAGGACGCCGCCGATCTATATTTTCGGCCCTTCAAGGTGCTTGCCAAGGAATTTACAAGGGCATTGGAAACACATCCCAAGGGTGATAACCGCCCTGTTTATCGCAAAAAATAGGCTCCCTCAGGAGGCGGCATTCCGTCACGACAGACAGCGTCTGCGCGGCGGTAATTTGGTCACTCCAACTCCACCACGTGCCCGTCCTGCAAGGTCACACGCCGGTCCATACGGCCGGCGAGCTCCATGTTGTGGGTGGCGATGATGGTGGCGAGGCCGGAGGCGCGCACGAGTTGGTTCAGCGCGTGGAAGACGTGCTCGGCGGTGTGCACGTCGAGATTCCCGGTCGGCTCGTCAGCGAGAAGGATACGCGGAGCATTGGCGACCGCGCGGGCAATGGCGACGCGCTGCTGCTCGCCGCCTGACAGCTCCGCCGACCTGTGCTCGAGCCGCTGGCCCAGGCCGAGATAACTCAACAGCTCGACCGCCCGCTCGCGCGCCTGCGGGCGACCAAGGCCGCGGATCATCTGCGGCATCATCACATTTTCCAGCGCCGAGAATTCCGGCAGCAGGTGGTGCGATTGGTAGACGAAGCCGATTTCGTTGCGGCGGATACGGGTGCGCTCGGCGTCGGCGAGCGCCGCGGTGCCCTGGCCGTCGATATAGACCTCGCCCAGGTCGGGGTGCTCCAGCAGCCCGGCGATGTGCAGGAGGGTCGACTTGCCGGCGCCGGAAGGCGCTACCAACGCCACCGACTGGCCGGCCCAGATCGCCAGCTCCACGCCGGTGAGCACGTCGAGAGTGCCCTCGCCCTGCCGGTAATGCCGTTCAACCCCATGCAGAAACAGCATGGGGACTTCCTGCCGCTCTTCGCCCGCCTCGACGCGCGTTTCTTCCACCATCGTCTCACTCATAGCGCAGCGCCTCCACCGGATCGAGGCGGGCGGCCCGCCATGACGGATAGAGCGTGGCGAGGAACGACAACACCAGCGCCATGATCACTACGGCGGTGGTCTCGCCGGTATCCATGTCGGCGGGCAGGTGTGAAAGGAAATAGAGCTCGGGCGAGAATAGCTCGGTGTTGGTGAGCCAAGACAGGAATTCGCGGATGGTCTCGATGTTGAGCGAGACCACGACGCCCAGGAGCAGCCCGACGAGGGTCCCCACCACGCCGATTGAGGCGCCCGTAATCAGGAACACGCGCATGATGGCCCCTTGCGTCGCCCCCATGGTGCGCAGAATGGCGATGTCGGAACCCTTGTCCTTCACCAGCATGATCAGACCCGAGACGATGTTGAGCGCGGCCACCAGCACGATCAATGTGAGGATCAGGAACATGACGTTGCGCTCGACCTGCAGCGCGGTGAAGAAGGTGGCGTTGCGCTGACGCCAGTCGATCATGAAGATCGGCCGCTTGGCGGCGGCCTGCACCGCCTTGCGGTAGGTGTCCACGCGGTCGGGGTTGTCGGTGTAGACCTCGATAGCGGTGACATCGCCGGCGTGGTTGAAATAGGCCTGCGACTGGGCGAGCGGCATGAACACCATCGAGGAGTCGTATTCGGACATGCCGACCTCGAACACGGCCGCGACCTTGTAGACCTTGATGCGCGGCATGGTGCCCATCGGCGTCACCGCGCCGCGCGGCGCCACCAGCGTGATCTTGTCGCCGGCGCGCAGCGAGAGCTGGTCGGCAAGGCGGCGGCCGATCGCCACACCGTCCCCGCTGTCGAAGCCTTTGAGCGTGCCTTGTTTGATGTTCTTGGCGACCGAGGGAAGCTTCTCCAGATCCTGAAGCCTGATGCCGCGGACCAGCACGCCACCCGAGTTGAATGGCGAGGAGGCGAGCGCCTGGCCCTCCACGATGGGCGCGGCGAGCTTGATGCCGGGGACTTTGTCGATGCGTGCCGCGACCTCCTTCCAATCGGTCAGCGGCTTGTCGAGCGGCTGGATCAACAGATGGCCGTTGAGCCCGAGGATCTTCCCCAGGAGTTCGTGGCGAAACCCGTTCATCACCGCCATCACGATGATCAGGGTGGCGACGCCAAGGACGATACCGAGGAAGGAGAACCCGGCGATGACCGAGATGAAACCCTCTTTGCGCCGCGCCCTGAGGTAGCGCAGCGAAAGCATCCATTCGAACGGGGAGAAGGGCCGCGTCCCGGTAGGCTCGGTCATCGGTGATTGGTTCCTAGGTGCCGGATTTTCACACGATTCGGGCGCTTTCAAGCCCACCTTCGGGTGAAAGTCTTTGTCCGAACACAGGAATTTTTGAGGGACTTTTGCTCCTTTGGCGCCGTTTCGACGCAAAGAAAACTTACCGCGTCAGCAAATCCAGCGCCGCCGCCGGGCTGACCATCTCGCGGCTGCCGTCGGCGCGCTTTTTCAGCTCGACCTTGCTCTCGGCGAGGCCTTTGGGCCCCACCAGCACCTGCCAAGGGATGCCGATCAGGTCGGCGGTCGCGAATTTCCCGCCCGCGCGCTCGTCCCGATCGTCGTAAAGCACCTCTACCCCTTTGGCGGTGAGGTCCCGGTAAAGCTGCTCGCAGGCGGCATCGGTCTCGGCCGCGCTCTGCTTGAGATTGAGGATCGCGACCTTGAAGGGTGCCACCGCTTCCGGCCAGATGATGCCGGCGTCGTCGTGGAAGGCTTCGATCAGGGCCGCAACGAGCCGGCTCGGTCCGATGCCATAGGAGCCCATGTGCACGGGCGCCTCGCCGCCCTCGCCGGTCGCGACGACCGCCTTCATGGGCGCGGAATATTTGGTGCCGAAATAGAAGATGTGGCCGACCTCGATGCCACGCGCGGACACCTGGGCGGCGGCGGGAATGGCCGCGAACTTGTCCGCCTCGTGCATGTCGGAGGTGGCCGCATATTGCGACGTCCACTGGTCGACGATCGTCTGCAAGGCCGCGACGTCATCAAAGTTCACGTCGTCGCCGGGGACGGGCATGTCGAGATAGTCCTTGTGGCAGAACACCTCCGACTCCCCCGTCTGCGCCAGGATGATGAACTCATGGGAAAGGTTGCCCCCGATCGGGCCGGTTTCAGCGCGCATGGGGATCGACTTCAAGCCGAGACGCGCGAAGGTGCGCAGATATGCCACGAACATCTTATTGTAGGAGTGCTGCGCGCCCGCCTGGTCGACGTCGAAGGAATAGGCGTCCTTCATGAGGAATTCGCGGCCGCGCATCAGGCCGAAACGGGGGCGCACCTCGTCGCGGAATTTCCACTGGATATGATAGAGGTTGAGCGGCAGGTCCTTGTAGGAGCGCACATAGGCCCGGAAGATCTCGGTGATCATCTCCTCGTTGGTGGGCCCATAGAGCATGTCGCGCTCGTGGCGGTCCTTGATGCGCAGCATCTCCTTGCCGTAGGCGTCATAGCGCCCGCTCTCGCGCCATAGCTCGGCCGACTGAATGGTCGGCATCAGCAGCTCGATGGCACCGGAGCGGTCCTGCTCTTCGCGCACGATCCGGCAGATCTTCTGCAGCACACGAAGGCCCAGCGGCAGGAAGGCATAAATGCCGCTCGCCTCCTGGCGCATCATGCCCGCCCGCAGCATCAGGCGATGGGAGACAATTTCCGCCTCTCTTGGGGGCTCGCGCAAGATGGGCAGGAAGTAACGGGACAGGCGCATGGTTTTAGGGCCGGGATTCGAGGGCTAAGGGCCGAGACAAAGCGGATCGGCCGGGAAAAGACAAGGGGCCGCGAGACGGCCCCCTACCTCTCGAACCTTGCTGCTAAGCCGGACTACAAGCTGAAATGCGCGTAGGCCTTCAACTTTTCCATGTGCTGCATCACGGGGAACGAAATCCAGGCCCGGTCGCGCAAATGCGGCACCCGGTTGACGTCCATGGCCTGCGAGAGCTTGCGGATATAGTACAGTTCTTCCTTCGACTGGATATTAAAGTCCGCGAATTGCCGCTGGCCATCGTTGAGTTCCCGGTCGGAGATCATTTCATTGAAGCGCCGCTTCCAAGACGAATTCTGCGGGCTGACATCGAGGCCCGCGCCGCCGTCGAACGGCATTTTGCTGCGGTTGCGGATGCTGATCGGCAGTTCATCCGGGTAAAGATCGTAGAGGTCGCGCAGCGGCGACTTGCCGACCGGCACACCGTCGATCTCGCGCACCAGCGCGCTGGCGTCGACGTTGAGGGCGTAGTTGACGACGGCGGGATCGAGGAACGGCTCACGCACCTCGACCTGGTAGCGCATCGAGCAGCGGTCGACCCGCTGCAGGCTGACGCGATGCATTAGGTCGAGAACCTCGTCGCGGATCGGCGTGCCTTCGGCCTTGCCCATATTGAAGGCGATCTCGAGCGGGGGATAACCGCAGAACAATTCGTCGGCGCCCTCCCCGCACAGCGCCACGCGGAACCCGTCGTTGTGCATGCGCTCGGCGACCTTGAGTGCGCAAACCGCGGGGCGCACCAGATTGGGTTCGAAGGACTCGGTGACCTCGATGACCTCATCAATCATCGAGAAGACCGCGTCGCTCTCTGCATCGACCGGGACCGTGCGCAGATCCAGCCCGCTCTGCTCGGCATAGCCCGCGGCGAAGGGATAGTCGGGGGCGTCGGTGCCGCCGACGAAATAACCCGGCGCCTCGGGGCGGAAGCGGCGCGTGTAATGGGCGATTAGCGTCGAGTCGATGCCGCCGCTGAACAAGGTCGCTACGGCTAAACCGGGCGGCATGCGGCTTGCCACCGCGTCCGCGAGAATCTTGTCAAGGGCCTTGATGTCATTTGCACGCGGCGCATCGCGGCGCGGATAGACAGGAGAATTGAAGCGCCACGCTTTCTTGCGCGACAGCGCGTAACCCGGCGGCAGCAGCATGACGTCGCCGCTCTCGACCGTGTTCAGTAGCGGCCGCATTTCCGAACAGAACAGGAAGCCGGTGGCCGACTGGATGACGTAAAGCGGCTTGACCCCGAAGGGATCGCGGGCGGCTAGGAATTCGCCAGTCTTAATGTCGACCGCGACGAAGGCGTACATGCCGACGACGCGCTCCAGCGCGCGGAAGCCCCAGATCTGCAGCGCGTTGGCGAGTACTTCGGTATCGGATTCGGTCTTGAACTCGACGCCCAGGCCGGACAAATCTCGTCGGAGTTCGTCGTGATTGTAGATCTCGCCGTTGAAGGAAACCGCAAGTTGGCCGCTGAACGAAATCTGCGGTTGGAACGCATGGGCGGCATCGACGATGCGCAGGCGGCGCGTGCCCATGGTCGTATTGGGCCGCGGCGACAGCAAGGGATCGGTGACGTCACCGCGATGAAGAATCTGCTGGATCAGTCGCTCGACAGTGAGTTCGGCGTCGGACCAGTCGATGGCAATCGCAATTCCGCACATGCAACGCTTTCCCCGTTTGCGCTGCTCGCGACGCGGCAGCTTTGTTAAGGCGGCTAGAACCGGCGTCGCCGACGCGTTCAGATTCGATTTACCATACGGCTGCAAACGTGAACTTAGGTTTAACCTTTGCTTTTTCTGTAGAACTCGGCTACGCGTGGGACGCGAGGCCTCCGGGGACACAACCCGCAATGCAGGACTGAGAGCAACGCGCCGCAGGCCCTCTGGGTTCTGATTTGTTGGCACGCAAATATTGCCGCGCACCGCACCGTGCGCGAAAAATATGCAGTGCGGATGGCGGCCGCGCGCAACCATTGGATGAAGATGCCGACCGAAAGCACAAATATTTCTGGCCACAACGTGTATTTGACAATCTCCCGTCGTTTTCATGGTGACAGCACCAACCTGTTCGGCTAGCGTGCATTTGTCCGTGTGGATGGAGACCTTGGGCAACGAGAACCCCGGCTCCTGCGTGCGGTCCAAGTCTGGGAGGGAAGCGAGTCCTTGGCGCGGCGAACGCAGCCGCCTCGGCCTAAAAAGCGAAAGCAACAACAGTCGAGGCTGTAGGACATGACGATAAGATGAGCAGGGCACGCGCCCTGCTCTCTTTTTTTGTGCCTACGCGTGATGCCGAAAAGCGTGTCCCCGACGTAGGACGCGTCTCTTCCACTCGCTAACTGTGCGGGCCGTTGATCGCCGCGATCACGTCAACGGGAATGAACCCGACCGCATAGACGGCCCACAGAATGCCGAACAGCACGGTGGCAACCACCGTTGCCCAAATCAGCTTGCTCTTGACCCGGCTGATCGAGGGCGCGCCCGGATCGGTGCCGGGCGTCACCTCACCGCTTTCGTCCTGGCTGTGCGCGCCCCACGGCAGCACGATGAGCAGCGACAGCCACCACAGGACGAAATAGATCGCGAAGACGACAGCGGTGCTCATGTCGATGAATCAGGCCTGTTCAAGCTCGACCAGCGTACCGCAGAAGTCCTTCGGGTGCAGGAACAGCACAGGCTTGCCGTGAGCGCCGATCTTGGGTTCGCCATCGCCGAGCATGCGCGCGCCTTGCGCCTTCAACGTATCGAGCGCGGCGCGGATGTCGTCGACCTCATAGCAGATGTGATGAATGCCGCCGCCCGGGTTTCGCTCAAGGAACTTGGCGATCGGTGAGCCCTCGCCCAGCGGCTCGAGCAGTTCGATCTTGGTGTTGGGCAGCGTGATAAACACGGTGGAGACGCCGTGATCGGGCTGCGGCACCTTCTCGGAGACCTCCGCTCCGAGCGTGTCCTTGTAGACTTTGCTTGCCTTGGCGATGTCCTTGACCGCGATGGCGACGTGATTGAGACGGCCGATCATGAATAACCTCTACTGAACGCCCCGGCGGCGGCGATTATACCGCCAGCACGTGCACGTGGCACATGGGCTTTTTGCCCCAGCGGCCGGCGACCGACGAGCGTACGCCGCGGCGGATGGCCTCAGCCACGCTGTCGGGATCGCGCCGGCGGCCGCGTGGCAGCGAGTTCGAAAGTCTCGATCACCGCATCGTAGACCACCTCTTCCAGCAGCTCGCCGGCGCGGTCGCGCTCAGGGATACCGATGAGGTCGACCTCCGGATCTCCAACCATCTCCCCCTTCTCGGTGAGCGCCAATGCCACCGAAATGGCGCCGGCAAAGCTGAGCCGCCGGCGGTCGGCGACGGTGCGCTGTTGGGCGTCGACCAAGAGATGGCCATCTTTGTAGATGCGACCGGCCGGCACCTCGTCGATGATACCGACCGAGGGCGCAAGCCGTAGCAGGTCGCCGTTGCGGCATTGCACGACCTGTTTGATGCCGAGCGCGCGGGCAAGTTTGGCGTGCTCGTGCAAATGCAGCGCCTCGCCGTGCACCGGCACCAGGATCTTCGGCTTAACCCAGCCGATCAGAGCCTTGAGCTCCTCACGGCGCGGATGGCCGGAGACGTGCACCATATGGGTGCGGTCGGTAATGACCTCGATGCCCTGATCAATCAGCGCGTTGATAATGCGGCCGACCGCCTTTTCGTTGCCGGGAATGGTGCGGGCGGAATAGATCACGCGGTCACCCTTCGAGAGCGTGACGTCCGGATGCTGGTCCTCGGCGATGCGGGCGAGCGCGGCGCGCGGTTCGCCCTGGCTGCCGGTGCACAGCGCAACCACCTTGTCGGGCGGCAGATAGCCGTAAGCGTCGATGGAACGGAAATCCTGCACCCCGTCAAAATGGCCAGTCTCGCGCGCGATAGCGACGATGCGCTCCATAGCGCGGCCGATCACCACCACCTCGCGATCGGCGGCGCGCGCGGCATCCGCGACCGCCCGCAGGCGCCCGGCATTGGACGCGAAGGTCGTGACCGCCACCCGGCGTGGAGCCGATTTGATCAGCTCGGCCAAGACTCGGGCGACGTCGGATTCCGAGGGCGAGGCACCCTCGCGCACCGCATTGGTGGAATCACCGATCAGCGCGAGGCAGCCTTCGTCGCCGAGCGCACGCAATTTCTTCTCATCGGTTGGGTCGTTGAGGATCGGCGTCGGATCGATCTTCCAGTCGCCGGTGTGCAGCACGGTGCCACGCGAGGTGCGTATGATCAGCGCATTCGCCTCGGGAATGGAATGCGACATAGTGACAAGCTCGATGTCGAAGGGCCCGGCCTGGAAGCGGCCGCCGCAGGCGAGGATTGTGACCGGAATGTCGGGCGCGTTCGGCTCGCCGGCGCATTTGGCTCGTAGCAGCGCGGCCGAAAACGGCGTGGCGTAGACCGGCACCTTCAGCTTCGGCCACAATTCGAGCAAGGCACCGAAATGGTCCTCGTGGGCATGGGTGAGCACAATGCCGACGAGGTTCTTGCGCTCTTCTTCGAGGAAGCGGATGTCGGGCAGAATCAGGTCGACGCCCGGCAGATGCTCTTCCGCTGCGAACGACACGCCGCAGTCGACGGCCAGCCAATGCCGGCGGCGCTCGTCGCCGAGCCCGTAGATCGCGAGATTCATGCCGATCTCGCCGACGCCGCCGAGCGGCGCGAACACCAGTTCCTGGGCGCCCTGGGTCATTGTGAGACGTCTCCAAACCCGAACACTTCGCCGGCGGTAACAGGCGTGACGACGCCCGCTTTTTGGACCAAGAGACGGCCGGCGTCATCGAGCCCCTGAAACAGTCCGGATAACTCACGCTCCGGTAGGCGTACGCGGATTTCCTGGCCGAGGCCGGCGGCACGCTTGAGCCAGTCGGCCCGGATAGCGGCAAAGGCCTCCCCGCGCGCCCATTGGCTCAGACGGCGGTTCATTGCTTCGCGGAGCGCGACAAACAAGTCGTCCGGCGCCACCATTGCGCCGGAGGCGGCAAGATCGGTTGCGGGAAACGCCTTGTCGGCGGGGTGGTGCGCGCAGTTGACGCCGATACCGATGACCACTGTGAAGTCAGGCTCGTTCATGCCCTCGATCAGGATGCCGGCGAGTTTCGCGCTGCCGAACAGCAGGTCGTTCGGCCATTTTACCTTCAGTGCCGGGCCGAGTTGCGCGGCACTTTGTGCGACGGCGTCATGCAGTGCGAGCGACGCAACGAACGACAGTTGCGGCGCCTGCGCCGGCGTCGACGGTTCCGTGAGGAGAAGCGTGGCGTAGAGATTGCCGGGCTTCGACACCCAAGTGTTGCCGCGACGCCCGCGGCCGGCGGTCTGCGCTGCCGCGGTGATCCACAACGGCCCACGGTCGCCGGCACGCGCAAGTGCCAGCGCCTCGGCATTGGTGGAGCCGAGCGTTTCGTAATGTTTGTGCCGGACCCCCGCCAGGCCCGTGGCTTCGCGGTTCATCTCAATTTTTGCGTCGCGTCAGAACAGCGACTTCGCCGCCACCGTCGCCGCATCCACCAGCAGCGCCGGATAGGCGAAGAAAAACAAGTTGATCAGCCCCGACACGCCGAGCACGAAGCCCAGCGACAGCGGCATCGGCCGAAAGTCGGCGACCGGCTCGTCGAAGTACATGGTCTTGACGATAACCAAGTAGTAGTAGGCGCCGATCACGCTGGTCACCACCCCGATAACGGCCAGTGCGTACAGCCCGGCATTGATGGCCGCGAGGAAGACGTAGAACTTGGCGAAGAAGCCGGCCATCGGCGGAATGCCTGCGAGCGAAAACATCAGGATCAGGAGGAACAGCGCGGTCGTCGGATGGGTGCGCGACAGGCCGGCGAGATCGGCAATGGCCTCGACCGCCTTCCCGTCCCTCCGCATGCTCAGAACCACAGCAAAGGTGCCGAGCGTCATCGACACGTAGATACTCATATAAATCAACACTGCCTGCACGCCTTGCACGCTATCGGCGTCAAGCCCGACCAACGCGTAGCCCATATGGCCGATTGACGAATAAGCCAGCAGTCGCTTGATATTGCGCTGGCCTATTGCCGCGAACGCGCCGAGCGACATGGAGGCGATGGAGACGAAAGTCAGGATCTGCTGCCATTCGTGGGCAACCCCTGGAAACGCCATCAAGCTGGCGCGCACGAAGATAGCGACGCCGGCGACTTTCGGCGCCGACGCAAAGAAAGCAGTGATCGGCGTCGGCGCTCCCTCGTAGACGTCGGGCGTCCACATGTGGAAGGGCACCGCCGAAATCTTGAAGCAAAAGCCGACGAACAGGAACACCAGGCCGAACACCAGGCCAATGCTGGCACCGGCATGGGTCGCCTTAGCGATGCCGGCGAAGCTGATGGTGCCGGTGAAACCGTAGATCAACGACGCGCCATAGAGCAGCATGCCGGAGGAAAGCGCGCCCAGCACGAAATATTTCAGGCCTGCCTCGGTCGATTTGGCGTTCTCCCGATTGAACGCGGCCAGCACGTAGAGCGCGAGCGACATCAATTCGAGGCCGAGATAAAGCGCGATCAAATCGGCGGCCGAAATCAGCAGCAGCATGCCGAGTGTCGACAGCAGGAACAGAGAGCCGTATTCGAACTTCTGCTGCTTCTCGAGATTAAGATAGTCGATCGACAACAGCAGCGCGCCAGCGGAACCGACCAGCGTCAGCACTTTAAGGAAGCGGGCATAATCATCCAGCAGGAAGCTGCCGCCGAACATGGTGTAGCGTCCGGGCGGGATCGCCAGCAGCACGCCGGCGGCACCCAGCAATACCAGGATGGCTAGGCCGTTGACGACGGCGGAGTTGCGCTCGCCGCCGGCAACGCCGATCATCAGCAACAGCATGGCGCCGACCGCCAGCACCAGTTCCGGCAGGATCGGCATCAGCCCGTGAAGGGTCGTGATCTCGTTCATCGGGCGACACTCACGGTCTTGATTTGGCTGGCCTCGGACGCCCGCGCCAACTTGGCAGCAGCCTGCTCGACTTCGGCGGCTTTGACGCCCTGCTCATAGCGGGCAAGCAGATGGGTGACAGACGCCGACGACATGTTCAGCACTAGATTGGGCGCAACGCCGAATAGAATGGTTAGCGCCACCAGTGGCGCAAAGATCAGCCCTTCCCGCCAGCCGATATCCTTGATGCCGGCCATGGCCGGCTTCAGCGGCCCGAAAATCATCTTGCGGTAGAGCCAGAGCGCATAACAAGCCGACAGGATGACGCCAAGCGTGGCGATGGTCGCGACCGAGGTGTTAATCTTGAAGGTGCCGAGCAGCGACAGGAACTCGCCGACGAAACCGGATGTGCCGGGCAGCCCGACATTAGCGAGCGTGAACACCATGAAGATCGCGGCATAAAGCGGCATGCGGTTCACGAGGCCGCCATAGACGGCGATCTCGCGGGTGTGCATGCGGTCGTAAACCACGCCGACGCAGAGGAACAGCGCGCCGGACACGATGCCGTGCGAAATCATCTGGAAGATGCCGCCGGCGATACCTTGCGTGGTGGCGGCGAAGATGCCCATGGTGACAAAACCCATGTGCGCCACCGAGGAATAGGCGATCAGCTTCTTCACGTCCTCCTGCATCAGCGCCACCAATGACGTGTAGACAATGGCGACGACCGACAGCGTGAAGATCAGCGGCGCGAAATCGTGGCTCGCCGCCGGGAACATCGGCAGCGAGAAACGCAAGAAACCGTAGCCGCCCATCTTCAAGAGGATGGCGGCGAGGATCACAGAACCTGCGGTCGGCGCCTCGACGTGCGCGTCCGGCAGCCAGGTGTGTACCGGCCACATCGGCATCTTCACGGCGAACGAGGCGAAGAAGGCGAACCACGCCCATTTCTGCAGGCCGATGGGGAATCCGTGGCGCAGCAGCACGGCGATGTCGGTGGTCCCGGCACTCCAGTACATCGCCATGATGGCGAGCAGCATCAGCACCGACCCGAGCAGCGTGTAGAGAAAGAACTTGAAGCTGGCATAGACCCGGCGCGGACCTCCCCAGATGCCGATGATCAGAAACATCGGGATCAGGCCCCCCTCGAAGAACAGATAGAAGAGCACCAGATCGAGCGCCGAGAAGGTGCCGACCATCAGCGTTTCCAGCACCAAAAACGCGATCATGTACTCCTTCACCCGCTTCTGGATCGAGGTCCAACTCGCCAGGATGCAGATCGGCATCAACGCGGTGGTGAGGATGACAAAGGGCAGCGAAATACCGTCAACACCCATATGATAGGAGGCGACGCCCAGCCACTCGCGCTTTTCGACGAATTGGAATTCCGCCGACGCGGGGTCGAAATGCCAGACCATCAAGAGCGAGACGGCGAACGTGACCAGCGTGGTCCACAGCGCCACCCAGCGCGCGGTGCCGCGCGCCAGCGCCTCGTTGCCGCGCAGCAGCATGATGAAAAACACACCGACCAGCGGCAGGAAGGTGGTTACGGAGAGGATCGGCCAATTCATAGCGTTTTCCTGCGGTGCGCTTAGTGCACCGCGAACATGAACCAAGTGATGAACAAGGCCGCGCCGATCAACATGGCGAAGGCGTAGTGATAGAGATAGCCGGTCTGCAGCCGCACGACGTTGCGGGTGACGTCGAGCACACGGGCCGAGACGCCGTCGGGACCGAAGCCGTCGATGAGCCAGCCGTCGCCGCCCTTCCAGAGCGTGTATCCCAGCCACTTCACCGGCTTGACGAAAATCGCGTCATAGAGCTCGTCGAAGTACCATTTGTTGAGCAGGAACTTGTAGAGCGCCTCGTGCTGGCGGGCGAGCTCAACCGGCAGGTCCGGCCGACGGATATAGAACAGCCAGGCGACCGCGAAGCCGACCACCATCATCGCCGTCGGCAGCAATGTGAGCAGCTGGGGCATATGCTCCATGTTCTCGAGCACATGGTTGTCTTTCGCGAAGAACAGCGAGGTGCGGAAGAATTCCTCCACGCCATTGCCGGCGAAAACGGCCCGGAACGGGAAGCCGGAGAAGAGCGCGCCGAAGGCCAGAACCCCGAGCGGGATCAACATCACCAGCGGGCTCTCATGGGCATCGCGCCAATGCTGGCGGTCGTGCGGCTCGCCGTGGAAGGTCTTGAACACCAGCCGCCACGAATAGAACGAGGTCAGCAGCGCCGCGCCGACGGTGCAGGCGTAGGCGTACAATGCCATCGGGTTATGCCCCGTGAAGGCGGCCTCGATGATGGCGTCCTTGGAGAAATACCCCGCGGTGAGCGGGAAGCCGGTGAGCGCCAGGGTACCGACCAGCATCGCCGCATAGGTGATCGGGATGCGGTCCTTGAGGCCACCCATGTTGCGGATGTCCTGCTCGTGATGCATGGCGACGATCACCGAGCCCGAGCCGAGGAACAACAGCGCCTTGAAGAAGGCATGGGTGAACAGGTGGAACATGCCGACCGAATAGGCCCCCACTCCCATGGCGACGAACATGTAGCCGAGCTGCGAGCAGGTCGAATAGGCGATGATGCGCTTGATGTCGTTCTGCACCAGGCCGATGGTCGCCGCGAACACCGCGGTGGTGGCGCCGATGAAGGTGACGAAGGTCTGCGCGTCGGGCGCGAGCTCAAATAGCGGCGAAAGCCGCGCCACCATAAACACGCCGGCGGTCACCATGGTGGCGGCGTGGATCAACGCGGAGACCGGAGTCGGGCCTTCCATGGCGTCCGGTAGCCAGGTGTGCAGCAGGAACTGCGCCGACTTGCCCATGGCACCCATGAACAAGAGCAGGCAGATGATCGTCATCGCATCCGGATGCCAGCCGAAGAACGGAATGGTCTTGGCCGTGAGCGAGGGCGCCGCCGCGAACACGGTGTCGTAGGCGACCGACTTGGTCAGCATGAAGACGGCGAAGATACCGAGCGCGAAGCCGAAATCACCGACGCGATTGACGACGAAGGCCTTGATGGCGGCAGCATAAGCCGACGGCTTCTGATACCAGAATCCGATCAGCAGATAGCTCGCGAGCCCCACCCCTTCCCAGCCGAAGAATAGCTGCACGAGGTTGTCCGACGTCACCAGCATCAACATGGCGAAGGTGAACATCGACAGATAGCCGAAGAAGCGCGGCCGGTACGGATCGTCGGCCATGTAGCCGATGGAATAAAGATGCACGAGCGCCGACACGGTGGTGACCACCACCAACATCACCGCGGTCAGCGTGTCGATGCGCAGCGCCCAGTCGATAGTGAGGTCGCCGGAGATAATCCAGGGGAAGATCTGCACCCGCGCGTCGTGATGGCCGAAGCCTACCTGCACGAAGGCGATCCACGACAAGATCATCGAGATCATCAGGAAGGTGGTGGTGATCAGTTCGGTCGTGCGCGAGCCCGCGGCGGCAGGCTCGGCAGGCCAGTGATGGTCGTCGTGGCCGCCATCGACTTGGTGACCCGCCTCGACATGATGATGCGCGGCGTGACGAGCGGCATGGTCGTCGAGACCCGACGGCCCCTCGCCCGGAAAACGGGCGCGCGCGCCGGCGAGCGCAATGATCCCGGCCAGAATAGCGCCGAGCAGCGGCAGGAAGACGATCGCTTGATACATAACCGCTGCCCTAGCCCTTCATCCAACCAAACTGGTCACGTCGCATATCCGCCATCTTCTCTTTGCGTATGACCTTGTCCGAAAACCGGTTCCCACATTTCGGGATCATGCGCTCAGCCCTTCATCGTATTGATGTCTTCAACCGCGATGGAGCCACGGTTGCGGTAGAACACCACCAGGATTGCCAGCCCGATGGCGGCTTCGGCGGCCGCTACCGTCAGCACCAGCAGCGCGAAAATCTGGCCGACGATGTCGCCGAGATGGGTGGAGAACGCCACCAGGTTGATGTTGACCGCAAGCAGAATGAGTTCGATCGACATCAGGATGACGATCACGTTCTTGCGGTTGAGGAAGATGCCGAAGATCCCAAGCGTGAATAGGATCGCGGCGACCGAAAGATAATGGCCGAGGCCGATGGTCATGCGCCGCCTCCCAGGCCTTGTCCCGGCCGCACGGTACGAATTTCGATCGAGGCGGTCGGGGTGCGGGCGACTTGCCGCGCGATGTTCTGGCGCTTGGCCGCGGGCTTGTGGTGGAGCGTGAGCACGATGGCGCCGACCATGGCGACCAACAGGATGAGCCCAGCGATTTCGAAGAAATAGACGTAATGGGTGTAGAGCACGAGGCCGATCGCCTCGGTGTTCGGGATATTGGCCGGGATCGGCGCCGCGATCGCATGCGGCACGCCGGGCCCGATCGCCCAGGAGCCGACCACCAGCAGCAGTTCGGCCAGGAAGATGCCACCGATGACGACACCGATCGGCAGGTATTGCAGCACGCCCTTCTTAAGCTCGGCGAAGTCGACATCTAGCATCATGACGACGAACAGGAACAGCACCGCGACGGCGCCGACGTAGACCACGATCAGGATCATCGCCAGGAACTCGGCGCCCATCATCACGAATAGGCCGGCCGCGTTGACAAAGGCGAGGATGAGATAGAGCACCGAATGCACCGGATTGCGCGACGCAATCACCATGAAGGCGCTCGCCACGCAGATGCCGGCAAAGAGATAGAAGAAAAGTGCGGTGACAATCATCAGCGGCTCACCTATAGGGCGCGTCGAGCGCGATGTTTTGCGCGATCTCGCGCTCCCAGCGATCGCCGTTCGCGAGCAGCCGCTCCTTGTCGTAATAGAGCTCCTCGCGGGTTTCGGTGGCGAATTCGAAATTCGGCCCTTCCACGATGGCGTCGACCGGGCACGCCTCTTGGCACAGGCCGCAATAGATGCACTTCACCATGTCGATATCGTAGCGAGTGGTGCGCCGCGTGCCGTCATTGCGGCGCGGGCCAGCCTCGATGGTGATGGCCTGCGCCGGGCAGATCGCCTCACACAGCTTGCAGGCGATGCAGCGCTCCTCGCCGTTGGGATAGCGACGTTGCGCATGCTCGCCGCGGAAGCGCGGCGAGATCGGCCCCTTCTCGAAGGGGTAGTTGAGCGTCGCCTTCGGCTTGAAGAAGTAGCGCATTGCCAGCACGAAGCCGGACACGAACTCCATCAGGAAAATCGACTTGGCTGCGCGGTCGAGTCTCATCGCGAGCCTCCATTGTAGATTTCATACGCCGCAAAAGCGAAGACGACGGCGAAGACCACCGGAAATACGTAGCGGTAGACAAAAATCGTCACCTGGCGCGCGAGTTGCGCATCGCGCGGGAAACCCGCTGCCGGCGACGTCAGCTTGCCGTTTTGGGTATGCGCTTGCTGCGAGCGCAGCACGTACGGCAAGGCCCAGCTGCGGGCGCCGAGCGCCACGGCCACTCCAACAAGCGCCCCAATGATGCAAACGACGACCGTCATGGGTTCTTTCGCATCCTCACTTCATCACCGCGGCGGTCGCCAGACCGCCGTACTGGATGACGGCGGCGACGATCGCCACCATGGCCAGCGACAGCGGCAGGAACACCTTCCAGCCCAGCCGCATCAGCTGGTCGTAGCGATAACGCGGCACCATGGCCTTGACCATGGCGAACATGAAAAACAGGAAAAACGCCTTCAACACGAACCAGATCACCCCGGGCACCCAGGTGAAGGGCACGAAGGGCACCGGCGCCAGCCAGCCGCCGAGAAACAGGATGGTACCCATGGCGCACATCGTGCCGATGGCGACGTATTCGCCGAGCATGAACATCATGTAGGGCGAGGAGCCGTATTCGACCATGAAGCCGGCGACCAGTTCGGACTCCGCTTCGACCAGATCGAAAGGCGGCCGGTTGGTCTCGGCCAGCGCCGAGATGAAGAACACGATGAACATCGGAAACAGCGGCAGCCAGTACCACGAGAACACGCCGTAGGGGCCGTTCTGCGCCTCGACGATCTGGCTCAGGTTCAACGAGCCCGCGCACAGCAGCACGGTGATGATGACGAAGCCGATGGAGACTTCGTAGGACACCATCTGCGCCGCCGAACGCAGCGCCGCCAGGAACGGATATTTCGAGTTCGACGCCCAACCCGCCATGATCACGCCGTAGACCATCAGCGAGGAGATGGCGAAGACGTAAAGGATGCCGACATTGATGTCGGCGATCACCCAGCCGAGATTGACTGGGATCACCGCCCAGGCGGCGAGCGCCAGCACGCAGGTCACGAGCGGCGCCAGCAGGAACACGCCCTTGTTGGCGCCGGCTGGAATAACCGGCTCCTTGAACACGAATTTCAACAGGTCGGCGAAGGACTGGAACAAGCCCCAGGGCCCGACCACAT
The DNA here is from genome assembly GCA_963732895.1 of uncultured Pseudomonadota bacterium. GTDB lineage: Bacteria > Pseudomonadota > Alphaproteobacteria > Rhizobiales > Xanthobacteraceae > Pseudolabrys. Next base: position 73,042 of record CAVTBG010000007.1, read on the forward strand.
TGGGGCCGCGCCGAATTTGCACCGCCGCCCAGATTTTTCGGTCGGCCAGCAGAATGTACGCGATCGCCACCAGCAGCAGCACCAGCAGCAGCACGGATTCCGCCGCGATGACGATCACCGGCCAGACGTAGGTCCAAAAGAAGTCCATCGTCCCTACTCCGCCGCCGTCTTGGTGGCCGCATGCGCCAGTGCCGAGCATTCGGCCATGATGGCGGAAGCGCGCGCGATCGGATTGGTGAAATAGAAGTCGATCACCGCCGAGGCGAACGGCGCCTTGTCGGCGTTGCCGCCGCGTTGGGCCAGCTTCTCGACGTCGGAAGCGTCAGCGGGCGCGATCTCGCCGCCACGCATCAAATGCGGGTGAGCCCCCACCATGAGCTGACGCAAGCTCGCGAGTGTATCGTAGGGCAACTTGCAGCCGAGCACGTCGGAGAGAGCGCGCAATATCGCCCAATCCTCGCGCGCTTCGCCCGGTGGGAACGCCGCGCGCTCCGCCATCTGGGCGCGGCCTTCGGTGTTGACGAAGATGCCGGACTTTTCCGGATAGGCGGCGCCCGGCAGAACGACATCGGCGCGATGAGCGCCGCGATCGCCATGAGTGCCGATGTAAACGACGAACGGCCCCGCCTTGACCTCGATCTCGTCGGCGCCGAGCAGGAACAAGACGTCGACGCCGCCCGTGGCCATCTGCGCTGCGGCCTTGCCGCCCTCGCCGGGCACCAGGCCGAGATCGAGCGCCGCGACGCGCGAGGCGGCCGCGTGCAAAACCGAAAAACCGTTCCAGCCGTCCTTGACGGCGCCGAATTCAACCGCCGCCTTGGCGGCAAGCGACGCGATGGCCGCGCCATCGGGCCGCGCCAGCGCGGCGGCGCCGATGAGGATCAGCGGCCGCTCCGCAGCCTTCAGCGCTTCGGCAAAGCTGCTCTTGCCGAGCCCGGCGAGCGTCTCCGCGCCGGCGCCGAGATAGTCGTATTGATAGGTGAGATCGGCCTTCTCACCGATCAGGCCGATGGGGAACGGCCCTTGCCGCCAGCGCTTGCGGATGCGGGCGTTGAGCACCGCGGCCTCTCGACGCGGATTGGAACCGACGATCAGCAGCGCATCGGCCTGCTCGATACCGGCGACGGTCGCGTTGAACAGATAGCTGGCGCGGCCCCATTTCGGGTCCAGCACGGAGCCATCCTGACGCGCGTCGATGTTCGGGCTGCCAAGACGGCCGAGCAGATCCTTCAGCGCGTACATCTCCTCCGCGGCGGCGAGATCGCCGACGATGGCGCCAACCCGCGTGCCGTCGACTGGACGCAGCTTCTCGGCAATCGCCACAAAGGCCTCACGCCAGGTTGCCGGCCGCAGCCGGCCGTTGACCCGCAGGTAAGGCTGATCCAGACGCTGGGTGCGCAGGCCGTCGACGACGTGGCGGGCCTTGTCGGAAATCCACTCCTCGTTCACGTCGTCGTTGGCGCGCGGCAAGATGCGCATCACCTCGCGGCCGCGGGTGTCGATGCGGATCGCCGAGCCGAGCGCGTCCATGACATCGATCGACTGGGTCTTGGTCAGCTCCCAGGAGCGCGCCGAAAACGCATAGGGCTTGGAGGTGAGCGCGCCGACCGGGCAGAGATCGACCACATTGCTTTGTAGCTCCGAGGTCATGGCGTGTTCGAGATAGGTGGTGATCTCCATGTCCTCGCCGCGCCCGATGGCGCCGAGCTCGGGCACGCCGGCGACTTCGCTGGCGAAGCGGATGCAGCGCGTACACTGGATGCAGCGCGTCATGATGGTCTTGACCAGCGGGCCGATATATTTGTCCTCGACCGCGCGCTTGTTCTCAGCGAAGCGGCTCGCATCCGCGCCATAGGCCATGGCCTGATCCTGCAGGTCGCATTCGCCGCCCTGATCGCAGATCGGGCAATCGAGCGGATGGTTGATCAGCAGGAACTCCATCACGCCCTCGCGCGCCTTCTTCACCATCGGCGAGCGCGTCTTGACCTCATGCGGCGTGCCGTCCTTCTTCGGCGGCAATTCCTTCACGGCCACGGCGCAGGAGGCCTGCGGCTTGGGCGGTCCACCCACCACTTCGACCAGGCACATGCGGCAATTGCCGGCGATCGACAGCCGCTCATGGAAGCAGAAGCGCGGTATTTCCGCGCCCGCGGCCTCGCAGGCCTGGAGCAACGTGTACTCCGGCGGGACGTCGATCTCTTTGCCGTCGACGATCAGTTTTGTCATGCCGCGCGCTCGTTAACTTTCATGCCGCGTTGGCTCTTCCACAAAGTTGCTTCGGACAAGCTTTCCCAACCGAAGGCGTAATCACTCGGTCCGCGCGCCATCAGATGATCGCGGCGCTTGACGCCTTCCGCCATGTCCGGCCGCTCGCCAGCCGGTACCCACCACATCACCAGCGGTGTCTCGATTCGCTGGAACCACGTCTCGCGCCGCCGGTAGAACTTGCCGTGCACCGTCTGCCAGACAAAGCGCTCAAGCGCCTGCTCGTTCTCCCACAGCGTCAGGTTGGGCAGGATAGCCGGGTCCTCATAAACGGTCATGCTCATGGCGTTGCCGCTCTCGTCCTGCAGCCGCCACACGAATCCCTCGATCTGCTCGGCCAGCTTGTTGACACGCTCGACATTGTCGACGAACTCGGCCATGCGCGGATCGTCGAGCGGATAGCGGATCCGCGCGACGTTGAATTCCGCAAGATGGCGAGCCTCGGTCATCAATCTCACTCCGCCGCCACCGGCTCGGGATCGCGCACACCTTCGTCGTCGGCGTGATGCGTGTATTGCTCGATACGCCGCTCGATCTCGGGCCGGAAATGGCGCAGCAGGCCCTGCACCGGCCAGGCGGCGCCGTCACCGAAGGCGCAGATCGTGTGGCCTTCGATCTGCTTCGTCACCTCGAACAGCATGTCGATCTCGCGTTTCTGCGCACGGCCCTCGGCCATGCGGGTGAGCACGCGCCACATCCAGCCCATGCCTTCGCGGCACGGCGTGCACTGGCCGCAGCTCTCGTGCTTGTAGAAATAGGATATGCGCGCCATCGCCCGGATGATGTCGGTGGACTTGTCCATGACGATCACGGCGGCAGTGCCGAGCGCCGACTGCTTGTCGCGGCAGCCATCGAAATCCATGAGCAGCGAGTCGCAGCCGACCTCGCCGGCCGGGATCAGCGGCATCGACGAACCGCCGGGAATGACCGCGAGCAGATTGTCCCAGCTGCCGCGCACGCCGCCGGCATGGGTCTCGATCAATTCGCGCAGCGGAATGCCCATGACCTCTTCGACGTTGCAGGGCTTCTCCACGTGGCCGGAAATGCAGAACAGCTTGGTGCCGGTGTTGTTGGGGCGCCCGAACGACGCGAACCAGGCGGCGCCGCGGCGCATGATGTCCGGCACCACCGCGATCGATTCCACGTTGTTGACCGTGGTCGGGCAGCCATAGAGCCCGACGTTCGCCGGGAACGGCGGCTTCAACCGCGGCTGGCCTTTCTTGCCTTCCAGGCTTTCGAGCAGCGCCGTCTCTTCACCGCAGATATAGGCGCCGGCGCCGTGGTGGACGTAGAGGTCGAAGTCCCAGCCGTGGACGTTGCCCTTGCCGATCAACTTGGCGGCATAGGCCTCTTCGACCGCGGCTTCCAGCCGCTCGCGCTCGCGGATGAACTCGCCGCGAACGTAGATGTAGCCGGTGTTGGCGCCCATGGCGAAGCCGGCGATCAGGCAGCCTTCGACCAGCAAATGCGGGTCGTGCCGCATGATTTCGCGGTCCTTGCAGGTGCCGGGCTCCGACTCGTCGGCGTTGACCACGAGATAATGCGGGCGGCCGTCCGATTTCTTAGGCATGAACGACCACTTCAGCCCGGTTGGGAAACCGGCGCCGCCGCGGCCGCGCAGGCCGGAAGCCTTCATCTCGTCGATGATGGCGTCGCGGCCCTTTTCCAGAATGGCCTTGGTGCCATCCCAGGAGCCGCGCGCACGCGCACCTTTCAGGCCCGCGTCGTGGCGGCCATAGAGGTTGGTGAAAATGCGATCCTTGTCAGCGAGCATCGTGGTTATTTCGATTTCTCTTTGGCCGCCGGCTTCTTGCCTTTGGCTTCCGATTTCGATTCCGCCGCGGCCTGGCCGTGCTTGGCATAGAGCGCGGGGTCGGTGAGCGTGGTGGCACCGCAGATCGGCTCCGACAGGTGCCGCTCGCCCTGCGGGCCCGGCTTCGGCGTCTTGCCGGCGGCGAAGTCGTCGAGCAGCTTGCCGAAGCGGTCGGCGTCAAGGTCTTCGTAAAAGTCGGAACCGACCTGCACCATTGGCGCGTTCACGCAGGCGCCCAGGCATTCGACTTCAACCCATGAGAACTTGCCGTCCTCGGTCACTTCCATCTGGTCGCCGATGCGCTTGCGGCAGATCTTTTCCAGATCGTCTGCCCCGCGCAGCCGGCATGGCGTGGTGCCGCAAAGCTGCACGTGAACTCTGCCGACCGGTATCAGATTGAACATGGTGTAGAAGGTGGCGACCTCGAGCGCGCGGATATGCGCGATGCCGAGGAAGTCCGCGACATAGCGGATCGCCGCTTCCGGCAACCAGCCGCCCACTTGTTCCTGCGCACGCCACAAAAGCGGGATGATCGCAGACTGCTGGCGCCCGGGCGGGTACTTGTCGAGCTGTTCCTTGGCCCAGATCAGATTGACCCGGTCGAAGGCGAACTCCTTGGGCTGCACTTCCGGCGGGGCGAGACGGCGGACGCTCATCGGTCCACCTCCCCGAACACGATATCGATGGAGCCGAGAATGGCGGAGACGTCGGCCAGCATGTGACCTCGTGTGAGGAAATCCATGGCGCTCAGGTGGGAAAAGCCGGGCGCGCGAATCTTGCACTTGTACGGCTTGTTGGTGCCGTCGGAGACGAGATAGACGCCGAACTCGCCCTTGGGCGCTTCGACCGCGGCGTAAACCTCGCCCTCCGGCACGTGATAGCCCTCGGTGTAGAGCTTGAAGTGGTGGATGAGCGCTTCCATCGACCGCTTCATCTCGTCGCGGCGCGGCGGCACGATCTTGTGGTCGTCCACGGTGACCGGGCCCTGGCCTTCCTTGCTGCGCAGCTTGGCAATGCACTGCTTCATGATGCGCACCGACTGGCGCATCTCTTCCATCCGGATGAGATAGCGGTCGTAGCAGTCGCCGTTCTTGCCGATCGGGATGTCGAATTCGAGCTCGGAATAGCACTCGTAGGGCTGCGCCCGGCGCAGGTCCCAGGCGGCGCCTGAGCCGCGCACCATCACGCCGGAGAAACCCCAGTTCCAGGCGTCCTCCAGCTTGACCACGCCGATGTCGACGTTGCGCTGCTTGAAGATACGGTTGCCGGTGAGCAGATCGTCGAGGTTCTTGACCACCTTCAGGAACGGATCGCAGAAGGCGTCGATGTCGTCGATGAGCTTCTGCGGCAGGTCCTGATGCACGCCGCCGGGGCGGAAATACTTGGCATGCATGCGCGCGCCGGAAGCGCGCTCATAGAACACCATCAGCTTTTCGCGCTCCTCGAAGCCCCACAGCGGCGGGGTGAGCGCGCCGACGTCCATCGCCTGCGTGGTGACATTGAGCAGGTGCGACAAGAGCCGTCCGATCTCGGAATAGAGCACGCGGATGAGCTGGGCGCGGTACGGCACTTTGATGTCGAGCAGCTTCTCAATGGCCAGGCAGAACGCGTGCTCCTGGTTCATCGGCGCGACGTAGTCGAGCCGGTCGAAATAGCCGACCGCCTGTAAGTATGTCTTGTATTCGATCAGCTTCTCGGTGCCGCGGTGCAAGAGGCCGATGTGCGGATCGACGCGATCAACGATCTCGCCGTCGAGCTCCAGCACCAGGCGCAGCACGCCGTGCGCGGCCGGATGCTGCGGCCCGAAGTTGATGGTGAAGTTGCGTAAGGCGGTCTCAGCCATCAGTGCACCAGCTCCCTCGCGGCCTTCGCCTTATCCGCCACCTTGGCATTGAAGCTGTCCCACCGCACGATGACCCGCTCATGGCGGCCTTCGCCGATCAGATCCATGCCGTCATGGGCGCTGACTTTGAACACGAGTTTGCGGCCGAGCACTTCGGCCAATTCCACGTCAACGGTGACGGTCAGGCCGGGCGGCGTCGCCGCGGCGTGGCTGACGTCCACATGGGTGCCGACGCTGCCCTCGCCTTCATCAAGATGCGCCTCGAGCAGTTGGGCGCAGGTCCATTCCATCAGCACGATCATGAAGCCGGTGGCGAACACCCGCGGCATATTCGCGATGATCGGCGATTCCGGATAGGTGAAAGGTACCGTCTTGTTCTCCGGCACGGTGTAGGAGAACGAATGCTTCAGACCGGGTTTCAGGGTCGGATTCATTACGACCCTTTCTCAGGCTTAGCCTTCTCGTCGCCGGGCAGCACGTAATCGGTGCCTTCCCAGGGCGAGAGGAAATCGAAGGTACGAAATTCCTGGTTCAGCTTCACCGGCTCGTAGACGACGCGCTTTTCCTCGTCGTCGTAGCGCACTTCGACAAAGCCGGTGAGCGGGAAATCCTTGCGCAGCGGGTGACCCTCGAAACCGTAATCGGTGAGAATGCGGCGCATGTCCGGATGGCCCGTGAACAAGACGCCGTAAAGATCGTAGGTTTCGCGTTCGAACCAGTCGGCGCCGCGGAACACCTCGATGATCGAGGGCACCGGGGTCACCTCGTCGGTCTGCACTTTCACGCGCACGCGTTGGTTCAGCCGCGGCGACATAAAATGATAGACGACGTCGAAACGCTTCTCGCGCTGGGGCCAATCCACCGCCGTGACGTCGATGAAGCAGGAAAATTGACACGGCGTGGCGTCACGCAGAAAGGTCGCGACCTTCACGACGTCGGCGGCCAACGCGTGCACCGTCAACTCGCCGCGCACGATCTCATAGCCGGAGACCGAAGCGCGGAGGCCGTTCTGGATGGCCTCCCCGACCCGTTCGAGCTGCTCTACGTCCATACCCTCTCCGTTCAGCGCTCGATCGTGCCGGTGCGGCGGATCTTCTTCTGCAACAGCATTACGCCGTAGAGCAGCGCCTCGGCGGTCGGCGGACAGCCGGGCACATAGATGTCGACCGGCACGATGCGGTCGCAGCCGCGGACCACGGAATACGAATAATGATAGTAGCCGCCTCCGCTGGCGCAGGAGCCCATGGAGATGACGTAGCGCGGCTCCGGCATCTGGTCGTAGACCTTGCGCAGCGCGGGGGCCATCTTGTTGGTGAGGGTACCGGCCACGATCATCACGTCGGACTGGCGGGGCGACGCGCGCGGGGCGAAGCCGAAACGCTCGGCGTCGTAGCGCGGCATCGACATCTGCATCATCTCCACCGCGCAGCAGGCGAGCCCGAAGGTCATCCACATCAGCGAGCCGGTACGCGCCCAGGTGATCAGGTCGTCGGCCGCGGTGACAAGGAAGCCCTTGTCCGACAGTTCCCGATTGACGTCGTTGAAAAAGGCGTCGTCGGCGCCGACCGGCTGACCGGTGCGCGGATCGACAATGCCTTGTGGTGCGGGTGCTACCAGGGTCATGGCGCGATCAATCCCATTCCAGCGCCCCCTTCCTCCACTCATATATGAATCCGATGGTCAGAACGCCAAGGAACACCATCATCGCCCAGAAGCCGTAGTGGCCGATCTCACGGAACGCCACCGCCCACGGGAACAAGAAGCTCACCTCGAGGTCGAAGATGATGAAAAGAATGGCAACCAGGTAGAAGCGCACGTCGAACTTCATGCGCGCGTCGTCGAAAGCGTTGAATCCGCACTCATAGGCGGACAGCTTTTCAGGATCCGGCTGCTTATAGGCAACAATGAAGGGTGCGATCAGCAGCGCGAGCCCGATCACGAGCGAAATCGCGACGAAGATGACCAGAGGCAGGTAATCGAGCAGCAATGCGTGCATAGGCGACCTCAGCGTACCACCTCGCCCCCCGACCCCGGATATACGCCCGCCCCGGACCGCCAAGCGCCATAACCGGCGCGTAGCCCCGCACAAAAAAGCCCTTGCCGTGTTTGGAATTGCTTCAAGGACGGGAGCGGCTGAGGCTTAGCGCAGCGCACAAAGGGTGGCAAGCCGCCAAACGGCATGAATTCGCCACGATTGGCCTTGGCGGCGCGTGAAACTGTGGATCATCGTTCAATGGCCGTCAGGCGCACCGATTGACACGGTCCGGCGGAACGAGAATATGGCGCCGCGCGCGGTCCTCCCGCCTATTTTTCCGGCAACCCGTCGATCCGCGCCGGCGACCCGTCAACGAGGCGCTCCGGCAACCTCATCGCGTCCATGGTCCAGACACGAATTGGCCCGGCACACATAGGAGTTTCATCATGGATGACATGACCAAGCCTGCCGACATCAAGGGCCAGGAGCATTGGACCGAGAAGGGCAGCGACGTGAAACTGTTCCTGTGGGAGAAATGCGCCGGCGATCCGGCCAAGAGCGTGGGCACCATCCTGTTCGTGCACGGCTCATCCATGGCCTCGACGCCGACCTTCGACCTGCAGGTGCCGGGCCGGTCCGATTCGTCGGCTATGGACTGGTTTGCGTCGCACGGCTTTGACTGCTGGTGCGTCGACATGGAGGGCTACGGTCGCTCCACCAAGACCCGCGACAACAACGCGCCGATTTCGCAAGGGGCGGACGACTGCTACGCCGCCGCGCTTTATATCCAAAAGCACCGGGGCAAGCGTCCCCTGCTGGTCTATGGCATCTCGTCCGGCGCCTTGCGCGCGGCGATGTTCGCCGAGCAACATCCGGAGATGGTGGCACGGCTGGCGCTCGATGCCATGGTGTGGACCGGCGAAGGCTCGCCGACCCTGGAACAACGGCGCAAGAGGCTGCCCGAGTTCCTCGCCAGCAACCGCCGTCCGATCGATAAGGCTTTCGTGCATTCGATCTTCACCCGCGACCATCCCGGCACCGCCGACGAGGCGGTGATCGAGGCCTTCGCCGACGCCATCACCACGCTCGACGATTCGGTGCCGACCGGCACCTATGTCGACATGTGCTCGCGGCTGCCGGTGGTCGACCCCGAGAAGATCAAGGTGCCGACCATCATCATGCGCGGCCAATGGGACGGAATCGCCTCGATTGAGGATCTGCTCAAGTTCTTCGCCAAGCTTCCCAATCCGGACAAGCAGTTTGCGGTGATGCCGGGCATCTCGCACGCGAGCTTTCACCAGAAGAACTACGCGATCGTCTATCACATCCTGCTGAGCTTCTTTACCCAACCGGAGCCGATCTATCGGGGCTAGTTTCCAGGCGAGCACCGCCGCACTGCCGTGCAAGACGAATGGCAAAAGGCGGCCACTGTTGTCTGCATAGCGGGCATAGACGCCGTCGATAGCGCGCTTCCTTGCGCAACGGCGTCGCTGTCGGCACCGGCAGCCATCTTCTTCCAAGGGCCCGCGGCGGCTCGGCCTCCCGGTGCACGGCTTACCTGCGCCTTTGCGAGTGCCTCGCAGCCTGTTATCCTTTGCGTCCTACCAGAGTTCGCTTCGGGGGCCCGACTGAATGCGCTGGTTGCCGACGGCAGCTTGCGGCCAAGCGTCACCTCGAGTCACCGACCATCAATAAATGGCGAACCAGAATCCATAGGGAGGAATTCCAGATGAGCGGCACATATCGCCCGTCGCGGCGGATCTTTTTGCAGACGGCGCTTGGCGGGGGCGCGGCCATGACCGCGCTCGGCCCGTTCACGCAGGCGCTCGCGGCCTATCCTGAGAACAACATTGACGTCGTCATTCCGACGCGGGCTGGCGGCGGCGCCGACCGGCTGTTCCGCGCCGTCACGACGGTCTGGAAAAAGTATCTCAAGACCAATTTCCAACCGGGCTTCTACCCGGGCGCCTCCGGCCGCGTCGGTTATGAGATCTACATGGGAAAGAAAGCGCCCGATGGCTACAACCTGCTGTTCGGCAACATGGGGCCGGAGTTGCTGAACTGGGTCGTGAAGAAGCCGACCTTCGCGGTGAAGGACTGCGTCTATTTCGGCAAGATTGACAGCGATCCGGGCTGCATTTTCGTCAGCGCCAAAAGCAAGTTCAAGACGATCGACGATCTCGTGGCCGAAGGCAAGAAGCGTCAGCTCAATGTCGGCACCAGCCGTCTGGCGCATCCCGCCTCAATCGGCGTGCTGGCGCTCGCCGAGCACACCGGCGCCAAATTCAACCTGATCCCGTTGTCGGGTGGCAAGAACACCATTGCCGGCGCCCTTACAGGCGAGGTGGATTTCAGCGCCCTACCGGCGTCGTCCGTGGTGGTCAGCGGCGATACGACCCGTGCGCTGGTGATCTTCGGCGACTCAAATCCGCTGCCCGCCAAACTCAACAATGCGCCGACCATGAACGCGCACTACAAGACCGATCTGCCGCCCATGTTGTCGTCGCGCGCCTTTGCCATCAAACAGGAGGCGATCGACAAGCATCCGGATGCCTTCAAGATGCTGCAGGAGACACTCAAGAAGACTTCCGAAGATCCGGAGCTCATCGACCTGATCAAGAAGGCCGGCAGCGATCCGGCGTTCCTGCAGTACGGCGGTCTCGAGGCCTGCCAGAAGTTCGCCGAGCAGACCTTGAAGCTCGGCGAACACTACAAGCCGCTGCTGACCGGCAAGAGCAAAAAGAAGGGCTGATCGCCGTTTCCTCGAGTGTGACGACAGGCCGGCGCGCCGCGTAAACGCGCGCCGGCCTTACCTCAAGCGGTGGGGCGACACCGCGATAACGAAAACCCTCAAGGCCAACTGAAATGGCAGACACCACGCCGTCGCGCGACAGCGAGCCCCGTCCGATCGGTGCGCAGCTCATTATTCCGATCGCCGCGATCGCCTTCACCATCTACTACTTCTCGACCATCCTCGAGTCGCCATGGACGGCGCAGGTCAGCGCTTTCTTCGTTGGCACTGTCCTGCTGGTCCTATGCATCGCCTTCGTCGCAAAGCAGATTTATGAGCGGCAACGGGGGCGCGTGACGTTCGGCTTTGGCGATTTCGTCTCGCACGCGGATATCACCAGCGGCCGCGCCGCCATTCTCGCGCTCACGCTTCTCTATATCTACGTGATCCAGTGGGGCGGGTTCACCATAACAACGTTCTTCTACCTTTTTATCTGCATCGCCATTCTTAACCGAGCGCGGCGGCTCGGCCTCGCAGCCATCGTCTCTTTCGTCATGGTGATCGCGGGCTATCTGCTGTTCATCGTTGCCTTTAACACGCGCTTTCCGCACGGCCCCTTCGAAATCCTGATGCAGAAGGTCTTCTTCCATGGCTGAGATCGCCACCTTCGGCCATCTGTTTCTGCACAGTCTTACTTTCTGGTGGGTGATCATCCCCTCGGTGTTCCTGGGGATGATCGTCGGAGCGCTACCCGGTTTCAGCGCGGCCAACACGATCATCGTCCTCTTGCCCTTGACCCTGGCGATGCCGGTCGAGGTCGGGCTGATCTTCATGATCGCGATTTACTGCTCGTCGCACATGGGCGCCGGCATTCCCGCCATCCTGGTCAACATACCGGGCACCGCCGGCGCAGCCGCGACGCCGCTCGACGGCTATCCGATGGCCAAGAAGGGCATGGGCCAGCAGGCGCTCGCAATATCCTTCATCTCGTCCTGTCTCGGCGGCCTGCTGACAACCATCATCGCGCTGTTTGCCATGCCGGTCCTCGCCCGGGTCGGCTTCTATATGCACAGCGTCGAACTCATTGTTGTGATGTTGTTCGGCATCTCCCTGATCGCCACCATCGCCAGCGGCGACCCCTGGAAAGGTCTGATCGCCGGCTTCTTCGGGTTGATGATCGGTTTCATCGGCTCCGATCCCGTCTATGAGACGCCGCGCGCCACGTTTGGCTTTCTCGAGCTTTACGATGGCGTGCCGATCATCCCCGCGCTGGTCGGATTATTCGCGGTTTCGGAAGCGTTCCTGATCATGGAGCAGAGCTCCATCGTCAGCGAGGAGAACCAGACCAACATCCAGCACGGCAGCTGGGCGGCGACGTTCGAAGGCATGAACATGGCGCTGACGCGCTGGTGGCACATTGTGTGGACCAGCATCATCGGCCTCATCGTCGGCGTTATTCCCGGCGCAGGCGCCAGCATCGCCTGCTTCGTCGCCTACCAGCAGAGCCGCGCCTTCTCGAAGACGCCAGAGCTCTACACCACCGGCCATCCCGAGGGACTGATCGCACCGGAATCCGCCAACAATGGCGTCACCTCAGGCACCATGGTGCCATTGCTAGCGCTCGGCATTCCAGGCGGCGAGACGGCCGCCATCATGATGATCGTGCTGCAATATCATGGCGTCAATTTCGGTCCGACCCTGTTCCAGCTCCATCCCGAGATCGGCTATGGCGTGTTCACCGCCATGACGGTCACCTATCTGCTGATGCTGGCGACAGCGCTGCCAATCGCGCGCTACATGTCACACGTGACGATGGTGCCGATCGCCTATCTGGTGCCGTTGATTCTGGCATTCTCGTTGCTCGGCGCCTTCGTTCCGCGCGAGTACATGTTCGACATTGGACTCGCGGTGGTGTTCGGCATCATCGGCTATATCGCGCGCAAGACCGGCTATCACGTTGCCGCCATCCTGATCGGCGTCATCCTGGGGCCGCTCATGGAGCAGTACTTCCTGCGCGCGCTTAAAGAAGCCGATGGCAATATCCTCGTGTTGTTCTCGTCGCCGATCGGCAACGCGCTGTGGGTGGCGCTGATCATCTCGCTGTTCATGCCCTCCATTCTCGCCAAATGGCGCGGACGCGGCGGCCCGAAAAAAGTGGCGCTGGAGCGTTAACGCGCAGGCTTTAGCGGCCGCGGCTCGCCAACCGTCTCGGGGATTGGAACGATTGTTCAGACAACGCGTGCGGTTGCACGGGCACGCGCCCCGTCCGGAATCGTCCGTGACGCTTTGTTGAGGCTTTCAATGGCAAAGCCCGCGGCGGCCTTGTAGCCCGCCATGAACTCGGCGCGCTCCGCAGGCGGGATGACATCGTCGATATTGCCGAACGTACCGCCGCAACGTTCGTCGACCATGTTGAGCAGGCCGAATGGCCCGGCGCCGCGATTGCGCAGGACGAGCTGCGAGATGGGCCCGCATAGCTTGTCGTCATAAGCGGCCAGCGCCGCCTCGGTGACCCCGTGTTCAACCATGGCGGCGCCAAGGATGCGGGCATCGACAATGGCTTGGCTCCCGCCGTTGGAGCCGGTCGGATACATGGGATGGGCGGCATCGCCCATCAGCGCCACCGGACCGTCCCGCCAGGTCGGCACGGGATCGCGGTCGATCATAGGATTTTCAAAGACCGAGTCCGCTTGCCTGATCATGGCGGGTACATCGAGCCAGTCCCAAATCCAATCGTCGAAGTAGTGGACAAATTCGTCGACGCCAACCTGCCGGAACCAGCCGCGCTGGTTCCAGCCATCGGCGTTATCCGTCGTGACCTCGGCGATCCAATTGATGATCGAGAGACCCGTGCGCGGATTAGGGTGAGAGATCGGATAAAAGACGACCCGTTGGCGGTGCGTGCCCAGGCCGACGAAGGACGCACCGGTGCGGATCGGCTTGCCCCACGTCGTGCCGCGCCACATGACTGCCCCGCCCCAGTGGATCGGCGGCTGCGTGGGATGCATCTGCACCCGGATCGCCGAGTGGATGCCGTCGGCACCGATGAGCAGGGCGCCCTTTGTCTCGGAGGTCGAGCCATCGGCGTGTTCGACGCGCGCGCTGACGCTGCCGTCGGCATTCTTCCGGTAGCCGGCCACGCGGCTGCCCAGCTCGACCGCCTCCGGCCCAATCCGCTCCACCACCTTGGCATGCAGCAGCATGTGGAACTGGCCGCGATGAACCGCATATTGCGGCCAGTTGTAACCGGCGGAGAGCCCGCGCGGCTCGGAATAGATGTCGTTCCCGTTGAGGCCGACCAGCGCCCATTCCTTGGCGGGCAGGCCCACCCGGCCGAGATCGGCTTGCGTGAAGTCGAGGTCGTAGAGTTCGCGCACCGCATTCGGTTGCAAATTGATGCCGACGCCGAGCGGGCGCAGGCCCCGCACCGCCTCGTACACGACGCAGGGCACTCCGATCTGGTGGAGGGTCAAGGCCGTCGCCAGCCCGCCAATGCCGCCGCCGGCGATGATTACAGGATTAGTTGTCACGCGCGCGCCCCGGTCTGCAAGCTAATGGGTTCCATAAATCATTGGAGGGCGGTTGAGGCAAGGCGGGCGGTGCGTGCACTAAGTCTCGCGGTCGGCCATATACAGCAATTTTACGCGGCGGGCCCGAAGCCGAGCGCCGCCAGCCGACCGACACTGGCCAGAATATCGCCGTCGGCGTCCGGCGAGATGATCTCCAACATCGGGCGCGCGCGGTAGCCAACCGCGGCGAGCGCAGCCGGCACCTCTGCAAACGGCACCGTGCCGGCCCCGACCGGATCGTGCCGATAGACCTTGCGGCTTGTGTCCGAAAGATGCACCAGCGCGAGCCGGTCGCGGCACGTTTGCAGACCGCCCACAAAATCCTCGCAGATGAAATACGCGTTCGCAATGTCATAGACGATGGGGATATCGTCGTTGCCGTATAAGGCCAACGCATCCACGATTTCGCCGACCCTCGGCCAGAAAGAAACCGTCACATTTTCAATCCACAAAGCAGTGCCGCTGGACTTCGCGATCGGAGCAAGACGATCGAGAGCGGCGAAGAAATAACCCCTCAACACGTCGGATTTGGCCGGGAGCAATGCGCTGGCCTTGCCCGGACTCATCACCACGCCGCGGGCGCCGAGATCGCCGGCGAGCCGCACCGTCTCAGCCAAAAGATCAAGCGAATAGGCCCGCATTTCCGGCGTCGTGCTGGCGATGTTGATGTCGATGTTCGGCAGGTTGATAGTGGTGAGCTGCAAATCGCGTTGTTCGAGCATGCGGCGCATCGTGCGACGCTTGTCAGCGGTCATCTCCGCCGGCCAAAGATGGCCCGGATGCACCATCGGTTCGAACTCGCGGAAGCCAAGGTCCGCGAGATGCGCAATGCAGTCCGCTGCGGTGTGCGACAGCATGTAGGCATAGGTGTTGCAGCCGAACGCGGCCGCATTGACATGGTCCGCACTGGCCATTTTGCCTCCGTCAACCGTTCGCCCCCTCCATCATGCCCCAAAAGAAACCCAAAGGCAGCGGCCTCAACATCGCACGCCCCCGCAGGCCAAAGAGCATCGGGGACGATATGCTAACCTTATGGGGTTTAACTTTCCCTGGCCTTGCCTGGGCTGGCGACCTACCAGCGTGTTTTCAAGGGTGCCGACAATGACCGACATGACGATTAAAGCCGTCCGCCTGACCCATTTGCATGTGCCGTGGCCGCAAGATCCTTGGCTCAAAGGTCACCCGTTCGGAGACACCAGGAATATCTTGGCGCTGGACGTCGAGACGCGGGGCGGCATCGTTGGCATGGGCTATCTGCTTGTGCACCGTCCGATCGTCAACACGATCAAGGCGTGCCTCGAGGAATGCATCCTGCCGCGCGTCCTCGGCAAGGACGCCACCGCTGTTGAGGCGATCTGGGACGACCTTTGGACCTACACGACGACGTTCGGGCGCGGCGGCATCACGACAATGGCCATGTCTGCGCTCGATATCGCGCTGTGGGACGCCGTCGGCAAGCGCGCCAACTTGCCCCTTCACCGCCTGTGGGGTCACGTGCGACGCGAGATGCCGGTCTACGGCAGCGGCTGTTTCCGCGGCACCGGCGGCGATGGCATGATCGCAAAGGCGCTGCACTATAAGGATCTGGGATTCAGAGCCATCAAGATGCAGGTCGCACATACGAACGATCTGAAGCGCGACCTCGACAACGTACGGCGCATGCGCGAGGCGGTCGGACCCGACGTGGACATCATGATCGACGTGAACATGGGCTGGACCGCCGATATCGCCATCCAGATGGGTCGCAAGTTCGAGGAGTACGACATCTATTGGCTCGAGGAGCCGGTCAGGCCGGACGATTTCGACGGCTACAAGCGGATAGCGCGCGCGCTCGACCTTCGCATCGTAGGCGGCGAAACGCATTTCACGCGCTTCGATCTCAGGCCCTTTTTCGAAGAGCCGTTGTTGCCCATCCTGCAGCCCGACCCCATGCGGGGCGGTTTCACCGACCTGAGAAAGACCGCGGCGATCGCCGAGCCAAAAGGGATCAAGATCGCGCCGCATCTATTTACCGAATTGAACGTGCAATTGCTGGCGTCCATTCCCAACGGCATCTGGATCGAAGAGATGGGCCTTTCGGCGGACCTCTGGGCGGACCCCGTGCCGGTCGCGAACGGCATGATTACTGCCCCAGAACGACCCGGTCATGGTCTCGCGTTCAAATCGGAAATACTGCGGGACTGCCGGGTGAGCTAGCGCGTGATCCCGAAAAGTGCGCTCACCCGGTGTATTCGACGATGTGCATGCCGGCGCCCCAGCGGTCGATCAGATAGAGCCGGCCATGCTCATCGCGGCCGATGTCGTTCGACTGGATTGCCTCCTGCCCTTCCGGCATTTCCGGCACATAGCAGCCGACTTCCTTCGGGTGCAGCGGATCGCTGACGTCGACCGCGCGCAAGCCGGCGTTGAAATAAGTCAGGAACACCAGGTTGGCCCACGGCCCCTCGGAGCGGATGTCCTCTAGGATGTTGTGGGCGCCGTACCTCCCGGGGCGGTTAAAATACTTCTCACGGTCGGGCATAAAGGTGGCGACCGGAATCGGGTTGTTTTCCGCACGGATATCGATCACCCACATGAACTGGCTATCCCACATCTTCTGCTTGCCGCGTGCCTCGTCGGTGACCACCAGATAGGGCCGGTCGCCGACCGGCCAGACCGTGTGGGTGCTGCCGTGGAAGGGCGGCGACCAGGAGATATGGCCGACCAGCTTCATGTCACGCAGATCGCTGCAATCGATGACCGCAACGCCGTTGCCCCAAAATCCGGCATACATGCGGTTGCCGCGGATCACCGGCGGCCCGTGCACGGTGCAGGTCGAGTCCAACTGCACCGTATCGCCGAGCGCGCCGTCCTCGCTCTTCTGCCAGGGCAGGCCCCAGGTGCTGACGAGCTCGGGCTTGACCGGATCCTTGATGTCGAGGGTCCAGATCACGCGCTTGCTCCAGCCCGGCGCACTGCATGGCAGCAGCGCCAACTGGCGTTCGTGGTCGATGCCGAAGCGATGCGGCCCCTTCCCCGGCATGTCGTAGAAACCGACCTGCTTGGGCTCGTGTGGATTGCGGACATCAAAAATGAAGAAGCCAGTGCGGGCGGCATTGCCCTTATCGCCGCCCAACCGCTCGGCGTTTACATAGAGCAGGTCGTCGCCGACCAGACGCACTTTGTGCGAATGCGTGCCCGGCGGCGAGCGCACTTCCGCGACCTTGCGTGGCTTGCGCGGGTCGGAGACGTCGTGGACGGTGAAGCCTTCCGGCCCGTTGAAGCTGGAGCCGCCGACGGCGCCGACATAGGCGAAGCCGTTCTTGACCTCGACCAGACTGCCGCCGCCCCAGGCCGCGGAAGGATCATGGCCGAGCAGACGAAAGTTTTTTGCTTCTTCGGAAAATCGTTCGGCCATCTCGTCCTTCTCCGGCAGTCTTCTTGTATTAGTTCTCTAAGCCCCCAGCTTGTCGGCGAGATCGGCCAGGTCCTTGCCGGCGATATTGACCGGCGCGGTCGGCGCCGGTTCTCCGGTGTCGGGGCCGAACTCGTTGGGCCGCGCGATATGGCCGGTGCGCAGGCCGCATTTGGCCGCCGCGACGAGATCGTGGGTGTGTGCGGCCACCATCATGCATTGCGCCGGCTCGAGGTTGAAGGCATCGCAGGCGGCCAGGTAGACGCCCGGCTTCGGCTTGAAGTCGCGCGCCACATCGGAGCCGAGAATGGCGTCCCACGGCAGATTGTTGCGGCGCGCGAGGTCAACCATGAGCGCGATGTTGCCGTTCGAGCAAGGCGCGATCAGGAATTTCTGCCTGAGCCGCGCCATCGCCGCCGGCACCTCCGGCCAGGCGTCGAGCCGGTGCCAGGCGAGGTTCAACTCCGCCAGCACGTTCTCATTTACGCCGGTCAGGCCGAAGCGTGGCAGGATGCGTTCCAGGTTGAGGCGGTGCAGCACATCGAGCTTGGAGAACGGGATGCGGCCAGCGCGGACCTCCTCCATCCCAGGCTGGTATTCCCCCCGCCAAGCGTCGGCGAAGGCCAGCCAGTCGAGCCTGTGGCTGAGCGGGCCAAGGATGCGTTCCCCCTCCCGGGCCACTGAGGTTCGCCAGTCGACCAGGCTGCCAAATACGTCGAAGAAGAGGGCTTTGACGCCGAGAGTGGGGGCTTCTGTAGGCATTGTCAGCCGCCCCCGGACGGCCCCGAAACGACACCCGAAAATCGGGCTAAGTCATTGATAAAAT